>CAWKCL010000007.1:760000-1758208 GCA_963848155.1 uncultured delta proteobacterium | reverse complement strand
CGACGGTGCTGGTCGTCGTGGCCAGCGTGATATACCGGTCGGCGGCGACCGCCCACCCGAACCCGAACAGTACCAGCGCCATGACGGTGGCTAAAATAAAACTCTTTTTGCTTTCATGCAATCCTCCTTGCTAAGAGCAGTGAATATAAAAGCCAGGCGCCGGTGTCGGTTGGGATTGCGTTATGGAATTGCTGGGAAGGCGGACGCGCGAATAAACGCGCAAGTACGATAGGGATTTCCACTGAACTCTCCTTTCCAAACACGGGGGGCCTGACCGTTTCCAGTCAAACCGTATCGTCCTTTCGCCGTAGGCAGCCCGTTACGGGCGTCCCCTTAGGCGAGAAGGATCGGAGAATTTTATGGCCTATTATATCCGGGTGAAACGATATGTCAATACTTTTCGTGTCGGAAGTAACGGGCTAACAGGTTTCGCGATTAGGTTAGAGTCTCGCCAGGGCGTAGCCCGGCATATTTTGACGATAGAACCGTTATTTCCTTGACAACATCCTGCAGTAAACGTATGTATTTCTATTGGATTTTATCATCTTATCATCAGGGCCGAAAGGTACGCGATGGCGATGGATACAAGCTACTTCATAGACCTCGAAGAAAAATACGGCGCCAGGAACTATAAGCCGCTGGACGTGGTGCTGACCAGGGGGCAGGGGATATGGGTCTGGGACGTGGACGGACAACCGGTACATGGACTGCCTCTCGTCCTATTCCGCGGTCAACCAGGGCCACTGCCACCCGAAGATCATGGAAACGATGATCCGGCAGGCCCAGCGGCTCACGCTGACCTCCCGGGCGTTCCGCAACGACCAGCTGGGCCCCTTCTACGAGGAGCTGTGCGCCCTGACCAATTCACACCTGGTGCTGCCCATGAACAGCGGCGCCGAGGCCGTCGAGACGGCGATAAAGGCGGTGCGCAAGTGGGGTTACCGGACCAAGGGGATCGACGAGGGCAGGGCCGAGGTGATCGTCTGCGAGAACAACTTCCACGGCAGGACGATTACCATCGTCGGCTTTTCCACCGAGCCGCAATATCAGGAACGGATTTGCGCCGTTTACGCCCGGTTTCGTGGTCGTCCCCTACGGGGACGCCGAGGCGCTGGAAAACGCGATCACAAAAAACACCGTCGCCTTCCTGGTTGAGCCGATCCAGGGGGAGGCCGGCGTCGTCATCCCCCCCGCCGGCTACATGGCCCGGGTGCGCGAGATCTGCACCAGGCACAACATCGCCATGATCACCGACGAGATCCAGACCGGGCTGGGGCGGACGGGTAAACTGTTAGCCGAAGAGCACGACGGTGTGGAGGCCGACGTCACCCTGATCGGGAAGGCGCTGTCGGGCGGTTTCTACCCGGTGTCGGCGATACTCTCAAACGCGGACGTGCTGGGGGTCTTCATGCCGGGCGATCACGGCAGCACCTTCGGGGGCAATCCCCTGGCCTGCGCGGTGGCGAGGACGGCGCTCAAGGTCCTCGTCGAGGAAGGGATGGTCGAAAACTCGGCGCGCATGGGCGATTATTTCCTCGATAACCTCCGTTCGATCAAGTCCCCGGCCGTTAAGGAGATACGGGGCAAGGGCCTGTTTATCGGCGTGGAGCTTCACCCGGAGGCGGGAGGGGCCCGCCGCTTCTGCGAGCGGCTCATGAAAGAAGGGCTCCTGTGCAAAGAGACCCACGACAACGTCATCCGCTTCGCCCCCCCGCTGATCATCACCAAGCAGGACATCGACTGGGCGCTGGAACGGATTGAGCCCGTTCTGACGGCCGGGTAACGGAAACAGGCCGGTACCATAAAACCGAATGGGCCGCGCCGGCCGCCGCATATCCCCTCCCCAATAGACACTCAGGCAGAGCCTCCCTTTTCACTTGACGTACCGCGTCCAGCCGTTTACTATTCATCACAGTATATTATGCGGGGGTAGATCATGGAAAAACTCGATATCGTTGGTTTCGGGCTATCGACGCTTGACGTCGTCATGGTGATGAAGGACATGCCCAACTGGCAGTACGGCGGGTGGGTGAGCCAGTTCGCGTTTCAGAACGGGGGGATGGCCGCCACCGCAGTCGCCGCCGCGGCGCGGGTCGGCGCCAAAGCCGGTTTCATCGGCGCCATCGGAAACGATGAGATCGCCGACCTCAAGCGGATGTACCTCACCAAGTGCGGCGTCGATACGAGCCGGATGATCAAGCGGGACGCCCCGGAGGGCCAGGTGTCGTTCGTCTACGTCCAGGAAGGGACGGGGGAGCGCGTGTTTGCCCCCAATTCGCGGTTCATCGAAGGCCCGCCCCAGGCTCACGAGATCGACAAGGACTACCTCACGTCGGCCAAACTCCTCCATATGGACGCGCTCTACCTGGAGCCGTCTATTGCGGCGGCCCGGATGATGAAGGATGCCGGGAAAGAGGTCGCCGTAGACCTGGGGACGTCCACCGGCGTGGAGGTCGTCCCGGAGGTGAAGCGGCTCGTTGAACTGACCGATATCCTGATCACCGGCGAGGGATTTTACCAGGCACTCACGAAAAAGGCCGATCTCAAAGAGGCGATGCGCGAGACCCTGACGATGGGCCCGCGCCTCGTGGCGGAAACGCAGGGGGTAAAAGGCTGCGTTACCATGACGAAAGACGAAGAGTTCCATACCCCGGCCTTTCCCGTGACGGCCGTCAACACCACCAACGCGGGCGACGTCTTTCACGGGGCGTATTACCTGGGGCTGATCAAGGGGTGGAAGCTAAAGGACACGGCGGTGTTTGCCTCTGCGGCCTCTGCGCTCCTGTGCACGAAGGTCACGGGCGATAGAATCCCGACCTACGACCAGGTGGTCGCGTTTCTGAAGGCACAGGGGGTGGAGTTTCGCCCGTAGCGGGCCGTAAACCGCTGCGGGAGACTCGGGTGGGTCTCCCGTGCGGGATCTTTCTAAACCCGTATCGGCATGATGACGACGGGAATCCCCTCCCTGTAGAGGTTCCTCTGAACGGCGAAGACCGTATAATTATGCAGGAACCGGGTGATGAAGGATTCCTTTGGAAAGACGAGCTGGCCCCCGAAAAAGACTACGTTTGGGAACCGTTTGATTACGCGGGGCGTGATTTTCTGAACCTCTTCGACGACGTCCACTCCTATGGCGGTGAATCCCTCGGCATGAAACCCGTGCAGATTCATGTATTGGACATATTTGTCTACTTCAGCGTGGACGTGTTCCTTCAGATTCTGGAGCTCCTTGGTCCCCTTGAAATTTCCGGCGTCCAGCGCCCCGATCTGGATGAAGACGAAGTTTTTGAAGGTATCCTTGAAGAGCCTGATGACGGCAAAAAGGGTGTGCAGGCCCAGTCCGTTGAAACCGTTCACGAGGATGACGGCGGTCTTTGCCGAAAGATCTACGGTCTGCGATTGTGTTTTCTTCCCATCTGAATCGAGGTACGCGGTGGCCGAGGACTGCGCCGCATCGACAAGTGCGTCCAGCCTCGAAAGGAGTTCGCACGGTACCGCGATAGTGACGTTTGATCAAGACTGCCGCGCCGATAAGCGTACCGGTAACGAGAATCGTAATCCAGCCCCCCTCAAAAAACTTCAGTATCGTCATCGTCACGAGGATAAACAGGGTCATCGCAAGACCAAGACAATTTATGAGCATTGGTCCCCGCCATTTCAGGGAGTCGCTTCGTGATATCCACCAGTGCCGTACCATCCCGAGTTGGGAGAGGGAGAAGGTTACGAAGACATTGATCGCATAGAGGACGACGAGGAATCGGACGGATCCACGCGAAATGAGCATCATGATGAGCGCGGCCACACCCATGATCAGGATCCCGTTCTGAATGACAAATCGGTCGCTGAGGCTTGAAAACTTAGTGGGTACCCAGCGGTCAAGTGCCATATTCGAAAGGACGCGGGGTCCGTCCAAGAAACCGGTTTGAGCAGCCACGAACAGCAGCGCGGCCTCGGACAGCAGCGTGATAAGAACGAACCGTGGCCCCCACGCCCCCCAACCCGCCGTTATTCTTTCGAGGACAATGGCATTGAAGGTCTTGCCGTACTCAGGGCCCACCTCATAGAGGATATAGGCTATCGCTAACCCAAATACCATAACCGCCAGCGAGATGCTCATGTATCGCATCGTACGATGGGCAGTTTTGACCCTGGGCTCCCTGAGGATAGGCAGGCCGTTGGAGATCGCCTCGATCCCGGTATAGGTCCCGGCCCCCATCGAATACGATCGCATTATAAGGATAAGGACACCAAGAATGCCGATTTCGGAGGTCGCCGCATGGATGTCGGCTGCCATTCCGGTTAGCACTCCCTGGGATTGGGCGATATGGGTAAACGGCACCCAGATGATGACAAAGGCATGGGTAATGACGAAGACCAGGAAGATCGGGACGAGGGGGACGACAGACTCCTTCAACTCCCCGGAGATTGAGGAGTATCAGGACGATGACGCCGACTATCGCAAATTCGAGCTTATAGGCAAGCAGCGATTGGGGAAGGAAGGAGAAGAGGCGTCTGCCCCGCTGGCTACCGACAGGGCGATGGTCAATACATAATCCACAAGGAGGGCGCACCCGGAGATCATCCCAAGGCCCGGTGACAGGAGCTTGGATGCGACGAGGTAACCGCCGCCTCCGCTTGGGAAGAGCTCGATAATCTGCGAATAGCTGGCCGCGATCACGAGGATCGTCACTACCGACATGAGGGCGACGAAGATACCGAGGTAATGGTGCTGTCCTAGCGCCAGGAAGGCTTCCTCGGGTCCGTAACAGGAGGACGAGAGACCATCTGCTCCAAGCCCTATCCAGGCGAAAAAGGCGATGAGGGAAAGCTTATGGAAGAGGGTCTTGTCGTGGGGACTTTTGGCTCCCCCGATGATGAGCGTTTTGGCACGTTTGGTGAACGTCTGCTTCTGCTGATCCATATACAATCCACGTTAGCCCGAAAAAAACCACCGTACGAACCAGACGGAAAAAAAGGCCACCGCTACGCGGCCGCCTTCTGTTAGTTCATGCAATGGAGCTATATTTTATTATTCGGGATGTTGAAAAACAAGAATTTTAATATTACGCGTATTTCCCTCAAACCATGGTACGCCGCTGGAGTAACGACGATCGGCGCATCTCTGCGATCGTTACGTCAATAGCCTTCCGGCCGTCCGAAAGCCCGCTGTATACGCGGCACGGACGGCCCGAAACGAGAGGAGCCGGCGGATTATCCTCAACACGGAGTTTCGAGGGACGTCCTCGGGCCGGTAACGTATGTCGGCGGGGTCGCCGATATAAAAGCGGCGCTGAAAGAAGCTCCTGGCGTATGATACGGTGATCAGTGCGATAATGTCCCACGCGCGTTCGCGCTGGCGGGCGAGGTCGGCGTATTTATATGCCCCCATCGCCATCGTGACCGGCTCGACGAGGTGGTAAACCGCGACCTGGAGCCGCTCAGCTCCCGGGCCGCCCACAACAGGTACATGCACCCGGTGCAGTAGGTAACCAGCCCGTCGGCGGAAACTTCCTCCGCCTCCCTGATCTTTCGCATCGCCCCCTTCATGATCTCAAAGGGGACCGTCGCCTTGGGGATATCGGCAGCGCCCCGCCCGAACCCGCAGCAGTACGATTCGTCTCGATTGTGCGGCAGCTCCACGACGCGCGCCCCGGTGTGCGCGAGGACCTCCGCGGGCCGCGTCGTACAGCGGCTTTCCCCAGGCCTTGGCGTAGCAGTTGTCGTGGACGGCCAGCGTGAGATTCACCGGCCTTTTCGGTACGATCCGGCCTTCCCGGAGCGACTCGGCCAGCCACATCGTGAAAGACTTCAGCTTGGGCGCAAACGCAGGTCCCGAAATGCCCGGGGATAAGCTCGTGTAAGAAGCAGGTAGACCGAATCGGTGAGGTAAAACAGCTCCCGGCCCGCCTGCCGGTCGAGGTCGGCTTTCACGATGCGCGCGATTTTTCCAACTTCGGGAAGGTACCCCGCCTGGGTCAGATACGCCCCGCACTCCCAATGGCCGATCGGATCGATGAGCGTGAAATCGTCAAAAACCGGTGAATCGGCTATATGCGGGAAGAGGTGGGCGTAATTGCCCAGGACAAGCGGACGTTTTGCCGGGACGATCCATGTTATCGTGCCAGCGCCGGAAGAGGGCCTTCTCGTCTTCGGAGGCCAGGCTCGAAAGGCTGCTCCAGATGTTATCCGTCCGGTTGGGGCAGACGAACCGGTAAATCGGCGGGGCGCCCCGTTTTTCATAGAGCTCCCCCCAGCGCTCCAGGACCAGGAAATAGGGGTCGGCCCCGGTCGGGCAGAGGGTATTGCAGGTGAAGCACGAGGAACAGCCCGAGAGAACCGCCTGCGCCCCCTTGCCGCGTTTGCCCTCGATCAATTCGGCTATCGCCCGCCGTGCGGCCCCTTCTTCCATCGAGAGCTCGGGGCAACCAACGAGGCACAGGCCGCACCGGTCGCAGCGATCGGGATGAAACTTCACTTCGTCAAATCCTTCAAGACCGCCTCATACACCTCGAGGTCCACGGCGCCGAACAGCACGAACCGAACCAGCTCGACCTCCGGGTGATCGGTGAGGTAGTCCACGACGGTCTTCAGGGCGACCCGCGCGGCCTCCTTGATCGGATACGCGTATGCCCCCGTGCTGATCGAGGGAAACGAGACCGACCGTATCCCCTTTTTCGAGGCAAGCTCGAGGCTTTTCCGATAGGCCGAGGAAAGGAGCTTCTCCTCTCCGTGGGCTCCCCCGCGGTAGATAGGCCCGACGGTGTGGATAACGTACTGCGCCTTGAGGTTGCCGCCCGTGGTGATGACGGCCTCCCCGGTGGGGCATCCGCCGATTTTGCGGCATTCGGCCATGATTGACGGCCCCCCGGCGGCGTGAATGGCGCCGTCTACCCCGCCCCCGCCGGCAAGCCGGCTATTGGCCGCGTTTACGATGGCCTGGGTCGTCTCGGTAGTTATATCGCCCTGCACGAGGACGACCCTGCTCTTGTTGATCGTTACTTCCATACGATACTACTCCGTCTATAGCGTCCGATTTTACTAATAATGCCATAAATTATACGTGACGCAACGTCAAATAGCAAGCCGGGTGTCTTCTAAGGCTAATGAATTAATTTTTCTTTACAATATGGTCTGTCATTGACCTCGTAGTTGCTATCTGGTACTATTACTATAATCTTGTCTAAGGAGTCAGGTTATGAGCACCAAGAAACGGGTAATCCTGAGAAAATGCGCAACCTATGATCCCGACCGCGTCGGCTCGATCATCAGGGAATCGCTGGCCGACCTCGGAAAGAAACCGAAGGGGAAGGTACTCATCAAGCCGAATGTCGTGTCTGCGAACAAGAACTATATCTTTGACTCATATACCCACCCCACGGTAGTCGGAGCGGCGATCGACGTCCTGAGGGAGTACAAGGTCTCCGACATCACTGTGGGCGAGTCGAGCGGGTACGGCATCCCCTCGCGCCTCTTCCTCAAGGAGGCGGGGTACTTTGACCTCGCCAAGGAAAAAAAGGTAAGGCTTATCGACTTCAACGAGGAGGCCCAGGTTACCATCCCCCTCAAGAAGGGCATGTGGCATAAGTCGATGATCGCCTCCAAGGCGCTGGCCGAGGCGGACTTCAAGGTCTGGATGCCCAAGCTGAAATACCACATCTGCTGCACTGTCACCAACGCGCTCAAGCTCAACATCGGCATCCTCACCCACAAGGAGCGGATGCTCTACCATGACGACCGGCTCAACGAAAAGATCGTCGATCTCCTGGAAGTGGGTTTCCCGGACGTGGTGATCTCGGACGCCATCAAGATCACCCACGGATATGAGTCGGCCCCCAAGCCCTTTGACCTCGGGATGATCATGGTTGCCGATGACCCGCTGGCCGCGGACGCCGTTGCGGCGAAGATCCTCAACTTCAAGCCGACCGATGTGATACACCTGGTCATGGCATCCGAGCGGGGCTACGGCTCGATCGACGATAAGGACATCGAAGTGACCGGGGACGTTTCGATAGAAGAGCTTGCAAAAAAGACCCGGCACATCGTCAGCGAATACCAGGACATCCACAAGGTCGACACCCGTATGAAGTTTTACACCGGTGTCGATCCCGACCGGGGACGGGAGTGCTACGGCGGATGCCTTGCGGCCCTCAAGGGGGCCCTTGGAACGATCGACGCGCGCAGGCCCGGTTCGGTCAAGAACGCCAAGGCCGGCGGTATCGTCATGGGCATCTATAAGGGCGATGTTATTCATCCAAACGAGCCCGTCCTCATGCTCGGAGACTGCACGCGGGTGGAGGGTAAGCTGGAGGCCGGGAAGATCGTACGGGTCAAGGGCTGCCCCCTCGGCACAAAGCAGCTCTTCCTGATGCTCCCGTTCACCTTCGGTATGAGCAGCCCGCTACTGGATCCCCGTGACGCGAGCCTGTTTATATACAACTCGGTGATCAAGGCCGGAAAACGGCTGGTGAACTGGGTTTAAGTCGCGGGAGGCTTACTCCTGCGCGTCATTGCGAGGAGCGATAGCGACGAAGCAATCCCCCGACTGTCACCGAGAACCAGGGGATTGCTTCGATTCGCTCGCAATGACGGCGGGACTATCGTTGGCGCATGTATATCCAGCGTCCTGTGGGGCTGTGACGCGGTATAAGGATGCGTGGGCGCTCCCGCGGAGGCCCTGAAGATGAATGAAGTGTTTCCCGGAGTAACTCTCTGCCCGAGATGACTCTCCTCAGAGGCTAATCCATGTCCCTTGAAGTCGGCATCATCGGCCTTCCCAACGCGGGGAAGTCCACCATCTTCAATGCCCTGACGCGCGCCGGGGCGGCGGTGGCGGGCTACCCGTTTACCACCATCGAGCCCAACACCGGCATGGTGACGGTCCCGGACGAGCGCCTGGCAAAGATCGCGGAGATCACGGGCCATACGAAGGTAACGCCGGCCGTCGTGGAGTTCGTAGACGTGGCGGGCCTGGTGCGGGGGGCGTCGAAGGGGGAGGGGCTCGGGAACCAGTTCCTGGGCCATATCCGAAACCTGACGGCGCTGGCCCACGTGGTCAGGTGCTTCGAGGATGAAAACGTCGCCCACGTCGAGGGGGCCGTCGACCCCCGGCGGGACGTCGAGATCATCGAGACGGAGCTCCTTTTGGCGGACCTCGATACCGTTTCCCGGCGTATCGCCAAGCAGGCCAAGGCGGCGCAGGCCGGCGACAAGGAGGCCAAGAGGGCGCTTGCCGTCGCCGAGCCGATCAATGAGCTCCTTTCGGCAGGAAAGCCCGCGCGGGGTTACCGCGCAAGCCCCGAGGACGAGCCGATCTTCGCGGAGCTGGGGCTCCTGACCGCCAAACCCGTCCTCTTTATCGCCAACATCGACGAAAAGAGCATCCCCTACGGCAACCGTCACTCCCAGGAGGTCGAGGCGCTCGCTAAGGAGCGCAACGCCGACATGGTCATGATCTCCGGCAAGATCGAGGCCGAGCTCATCGACCTGCCCGATACCGAGCGGGCCGAGTTCCTGCGCGAGCTGGGGCTTACCGAGACGGGGCTTGCCCAGGTGATCCGGGCGGGCTACCGGCTGCTTTCCCTGATGACCTTTTACACGGCGGTGGGAACCGAGCTTCGGGCCTGGTCGATCCCCGGCGGGACGCCGGCGCCCAGAGCGGCCGGCAAGATCCATACCGACATGGAGCGCGGCTTCATCCGGGCCGAGGTGACGAAATTTGACGACCTCGTGCGGACAGGCTCCGAACACAAGGTCCGGGAAGAAGGCAAGGTCCACGTCGAGGGCAAGGACTACATCGTCTGCGACGGCGACATCATCCGAATCAAGTTCGGCACCTGACGATATTTTCACCGATCTCAAAACGCAACCTTTAAGTAGAAACGTAAAGCCCCGGCCGTCTTTTGGCGGCCGGGGCTCTCTATTGTGGGATTATCAGCCGTCGACGTCAGGCCGTTGGCAGCGTTAACACCATCGGGACAAACGTAATCCCGTTTACCGTTTTTTCCGGACCCGACCGGCAGAAAACCGAGGCGTTTGTAGACGCCCACGGAATTCGGGGACGAGTTGACGTCGACGGCTGCGAGGTCGGGGCGGTTCTGCCGGCACATTTCGATCGCCCGCTCGATCAGCCCCCTGCCTATCCCGCGTTCATGGAGATTTTATCCACGAAGAAGAGGCAGACGTGGCTATTGTCCCTGACCTCGATCACGCCCACGATCCGGTCCCCGTGGGTCGCCAACAGGGTAAAGTGGTTGGAAAGAAAGCGCTCCCTGAGCGAGCGCGGCTCAACATAGGCGAGGAACTCCCGCACCCCTTCGGGGGGATAGTGACGGCCGATGAACTCCTCGAAGACCCGGACGATCAGGTCATTGATCTGTGTTTCCTCGCCCGGCCGCATGAGGCGATATGAGACATCCATGTCAAATCCGCTATACGGTCGCCGTATGTGCGCGGGATTAGTCCCAGCGTCTCCCTGCCGAATACCGAATCGACGGCGCCATTCGTCGGGGCGGCCTATCATTTCCCGAGGATCGTCGTGTCCAGGTCCGCCTTATTAGTCCCCGCGCGCTTCCTCATAACGAGGTAATAACCGACGCCCGCCGCCACCAGTACGAAGAAGAACCAGAACATGAACCGATCGGAGTTGAAGAGCTCCATGAAGAGGGCCGCCGTGGCCACGGCAAAAAAGAGGACACCCACGACGACACAGGCGACCAAAAGGCCGTTGGGCACCTTGAACTTGGCCGCCTTCCACGCGTCCGGCATCTTTCGCCTGAGCATGACCGAGGCGATCATTACCGGCACGAAGATCACCAGTCCCCCGATTGATGCGTAGATGGCAAAGGACTTTATCGGAATCCCGGAGATGACCGCGATGACCGACAGCGCCCAGATGAGCGTCAGCATATAGACCGGGGTCCCGAACCGCGGATTGACCCGCGTGAGGACGCCGGGGAGGAGCCCGTCCTTTCCGACGATCATCAGTGACTTCGTTCCCCACATGAAAGTAGCGTTAAGCGTCGTGGCTATGGCCAGGATAGCCCCGCCGATGATGAAGAAATTGAGCGCCGCCGGCGAGAGAAAGGCCCGGGCCGACTCGATCAGGGACTTGTCCGCGCAAGCCTCCCACCCCGTGACTCCCACGGCCACGAAGCTCATGGCGATGTAGATAACGGCAACCAGCGGGATGGATATGAGAAGCGATATCGGGATCGTCCGATGGGGTTTCTTGATCTCTCCGCCCAACTCGATGATGGCGTTTGCCCCCATGTAGGGAAAGGTAAGGAGCGCCGCCGCGGAAATGATCGAGAGCATCCCCTGCGGCGCGGTCAGCCCGAGGTTGGCCGTTTCTATGTGGGGAATACCCAGCGCGGTATACATAATCAGCGCCCCGATCATCACGAGGACCATCAGGCCCTGGACCTGGGCGGCAAACCTGACCCCGAATATATTGACGACATAAAAGAAGGTCAGGACGAGCGCCGAGAAGAGCGGTACGTTGATACCCGGAAAAAAGTGCTTCAAATACTCGACGAGCGTTACCGCGTAGAGCGGGAAAAAGCCCAGGAAGGCGCCGATGGCGTAGATCCACAGGCCCATAAATGCCGCAGCGGGTGAAAAAAGCCGGGAGGGATAGGTGTAGTTACCCCCGACGGTCGGGATCGCGGATCCGAGAAACGCGATCGGCAGCATAAAAAACACCACCGGGATCAACGCCAGCGCATACGCGACGGGCAGGGCCGCCCCGCAGATACCGATGGCGATCCCGGTCATGGCAAAGACGCCTGCGCCGATGGTCTGACCCACCTCAATGCCCACTACCTCCGGCAGGCCGAGCACCCTTTTCAGTCCGAGAATTCCTTCTTCCTTCATGGTAAGACCTCATCAAAGTGCAGTGAAGATACCCCGTACGGTACGGGGCGAAACGAAGGCACACTACGGCGCGTCGCAGAGGGGCCGGGGGCACCGCCGTATCGGCGAAGGGTAGCCGTGGATAGGCGGCCCGGCGTTTAGGCCTTGACTTAACGCCACCCCGTGATATATCATGGTATCAATAGTATCACACCGGTTGGTATGAAGACAAGACGTTTACTCATCATCGCGTCTCTCGTCATCTCGCTGGCGGTGCTCTCCCTGGCCGCCTTTGGGAAACGGGGAGTCTTTTCCCTTATCAGCCTCAGCCAGAAGAAAGATAAGCTTACCGAGGAAATAGACCGCCTCTCGAAAGAGAACAGCGACCTCGCCGCGGAACTGAAGCGGCTTCAGCGGCCCGACTATCAGGAGCAGTTCATTAGATCCCGTATGGGAATGGCGCGGGAGGGAGAAATAATATATATATTCACCGACGAGTAAACGATGTTCTGCAATCTATGTGGGGCTAACATCCCCGACGGCTCCCCCCGGTGTTCAAAATGCAAGAACTTCTTCCCCAAGAATCTTGGGGCGTACACCTATAAGGTCATCCTCGTCTCGTTTGCCGGCTACACCGCGAAGAAAGAGACCGCAAAATTCCTCGCCGCCCAAACCCCCGGCGCGACGCTCGGCGACGTCGTAAAACGCCTCGAATCCCTCCCCCTGGTCGTCGCCAGGAAAGTCGACGAAAAGAAGGCGCGCGAGCTTGAGGGGACGCTTACCCGCCTCGGCGCCCGAACGCGTTTTGTGCCGATTATTGAAAACGAACAGGAAAAGGCCCGGCTTATCGGTGAACTCAAGCGGCCCTTGAAGCAATCCTATACGGAGGGTAAGCCGCTGCCTATTCCGAAGTCGGTTGCACGTCTTGAAACCGAAACCAGAAAGCGTGTCGTCGGCGTTAAATTCATCCTCGGCGCCGTAGCGATAATCGCCTTCATAGTCCTCTTTATCGTCCTTCCGCGTTATTACAATAATTTTTACGAACAGCAGAAGAATAATCCACAGCCGGGCATGGATCGACCGACCCCCGGGTCCCCCCTCCTGTCGCCGGGCGACGAAGGTGGACAAGGTACTATCCCACCCGCCGATATTCCGCTCCGGGAGACGCCCGCTATCATCATTGAAGAGAGCGCTTTACCGTCGCAGGACCCGACGGCGGCCGAGGCGCTCTCCCTTTTTCAACGGGGGTTCTACGCCGATGCTCTGGACAAGTACCTCGAAGCCAGGAAAAAAGATCCCGCCAACGATAGGATCAAAAAAAACGTTGCGGTCTGCTATCTGGCGATCGGCTGGGAGGCGCTAAACAAAGATGACCTTGATAAGGCCGAAAAAAACTTCACCGAATCCCTGACCTACTCTGAGCAATACCAGGCATATGAGGGGCTTGGCTACATTGCCAGCAAGAAAGACGATCTGGCGGGGGCCGAGAAGCATTACCTCAAGGCTCTCGAGATCAACCCGCAGGCGGAAGGCGCCATGCTCAACCTGGGGATCGTATACTATTACCGGGAAAAGCTGGACCAGGCTCTGGCAAGCCTGACGGAGTACGCCCAGGCCAATCCCTCGGATGAGACGGCAAAATACTATATCGAAAAGATAAAGCGCGAAAGCCCCGTGGAAAACGGCCTCGATACCCGTGAAACGGGCCATTTCACCGTCAAGTATTCCGGCTCGAACAAGAACCTGGTCGGTGATTGGCTCCTGCCGATTCTCGAGGACGCCTACGCGGTCGTCGGCGAGAGACTCGGCTATTACCCCGATCGAAACATCACCGTGATCCTGTATACCGATCAGGAGTTCAAGGCGGCCACGGACTCCCCCGGCTGGGCAGGGGCCATCTTTGACGGAAAGATCAGGATTCCCGTCAAGGGGGCGTCGGACTCCGCCGATCTCCTCAGGAAGATGGTCATCCATGAATATACCCACGCCGTCGTCTTCGAACTCGCGGGGCAGGAGTGCCCCACGTGGCTCAACGAGGGGCTGGCACAGATAATGGAGGGGGCACCGGTGGATGGGGCGGACGCCGTTGCGATGGACTACGTGAGACTGAAGGGCTCCGCAATACCGTTGAGGAGCCTTGGCGGGAGTTTCACGACCATGTCCTCCGAAAACGCCTACGCCGCCTATATGATGAGCCTCTCGGCCGTCGATTTTCTCAGGATAAAATACGGCATGAGTTCTATAAAGGCGATCCTTGCCGGGATCAAGGAAGGCAAAACCGTCGATCAGGCGGTCCAGGCAAGCCTCCTGATTTCTCTTGACGATTTCGTGGATCGCTGGGTCGTCTACCTGCAGAACAAACGCTGACGGTCGTACGCGGCGGGCGATTGCCCGCTCTTAACCGGCCCGGTGAGGGGTAAGGAATGGTTTCTGAAAACAGCGTGATTCAAAAGGCGTATGAGCTCGGGTTTGCGGATGTCGGCTTTACCGGCGCCGATCCCTTTGAATTCCAGAGAGACGTCCTGCGGGAACGTGAGGAGGGGTACGCCCCCCTCATCAGGATCGGGCTGGATCTCGTTGGCGGCACGGACCCGGTAAACGCGCTGGCCGACGCGAAGTCCATTATCGTGCTCATGGAAAACTACTTCAGGGAGTCTTTCCCCCGCTCGCTGGAGGGGAAGTTCGGCCGATGCTATCACGACGACGACCGGATGACGAAAGACGGACTGTCGATACGGATCAAGGCGTTCCGGGGATGGCTCCGGGAAAACGGGATTGAGTCCAAGGTCCCGTTCAACCTTTCCCAGCGCCTGGCGGCGGCCCGCGCGGGCCTGGGCGACTTCGGCAAGAACTGCTTCTTTTACTCGAACAGGGTCGCGCGGAAGAGCTCATGGGTGCTGCCGATCGCCGTGGTTGTAAACCGCGCGTTCGAGCCGAATGAGCCAACGTTTGGGATCGGGTGCCCCGAATGGTGCCGAAATGCCTGCATAGCCGCCTGTCCCACCCGGGCCATTACCGCCCCCCAGCGGATGGACCCGCGCCGGTGCATCTCCTTTCTCAGCTACTACGGGGAAGGCCTGACACCC
This sequence comes from uncultured delta proteobacterium, assembly GCA_963848155.1. GTDB lineage: Bacteria > Desulfobacterota > Zymogenia > Zymogenales > Zymogenaceae > JAFGAS01. Next base: position 1,743,272 of record CAWKCL010000007.1, on the reverse strand, counting down.
CGCGATCTCCGCGAGCCGATGGGCATGTGGATCTATGGGTGCGACGTGTGCCAGAACGTCTGCCCGCGCAACCGCGCCTGGCTTGCCCAGGACCTGCCGCCCAACGCGCGCGCGGCGCAAAAGGCCGCCGATTTCGATCTCTCCCGCATCCTCTCGATGGACCTGACCTACTATCAGACCGCGATCTGGCCCCATATGTTCTACATGCCGGTGGGTGAGACCTGGCGCTGGAAGATGAACGCGGCCCGGGCAATGGGAAACAGCCTTGACCCGCGTTACGTGCCGGAGCTTGCCCGGGGATTTTCGGAAAACGGGGACGATCGCGTGCAGAGCATGTGTGCCTGGGCGTTGGGGAGGATCGGCGGATCGGACGCACGGGTCGCCCTTGAAGGGTTGCTGCCGGGCGCCGAGGGAGGGGTCCTGCAGGAAATCCGGGACGCGCTGGAGATGTGCTGAGGACAGGGGAGTCGGGGTCGGACGCGTCCTATCGACTCATCGGGTTTCTGATGATCCCCCACTTCCCCTTCATTTTTACCTCGGCCAGCCCACCCGCAAAAGGGAGTGCCTCTTCGAACGACGGTTCGATGACGACCCCGGCCTCGCTATCGATGTAGCCCCACATGCCGCCGACCATGACCGCCGCCAGCCCCTCGGAGAAGGGGGTGGCCCTGTCATAGACCGCCTCGATAACGACGTTTCCGGCCCGATCGATGAATCCGTACGCGTCGTGATACCGGAAAAGGGCGCGCTCTTCGGTGTAGGGCTCCAGCCAGTCATACGGGGTTCGGACGACGACGGTCCCCGTATGATCAATGAAACAATGATCCCCGCTAATGTTGACCACGGCAAGGCCGCCGGAAAAGGTGCCGCCCCCGTCATATTGCGCATCGATAACGACGGCCCCTCCGGCGTCTATATACCCTACCTTGCCGCCCGTTGCCGCCAGCGCCAACCCCTCTGAAAACGGCCCGATCGTCTCGTATATCGGCTCAACGACGAACGTCACGGGGGCCGGGCCCTGTTCCTGGCCACAAACCGGCGTGGCCAACCCGATAGCGAGGCAAACGGCGATAATCAGCACGGCCGATACTTTCATACGTATTCCTTTCATTTGACGGGTTTTATGCCCCGGCGTCGCACGACGATTGCGCACGAACCGGCGCGTAAACAGCGGTAGATACGCGATCCGACACCCGATTATCAGGGATATCCTTTACATGAGAGGCGACATACATCGGGGGTGGGGTGTCTATTTTAGTTTCCAGCGAGGGTTTGTCCATGCCCATTGATCGGGGTGCTGTATAATCATGTCCGAGATGGCTTGATTGGCCTTTTCGGTGAGCAGGTAGATATCCCGCTGGTAATCGCCGGTCTTTTCCACTTCAAGGGGGGGAAGTATCTCGATCGTGTGTTTGTGCCGGGCGTGCTCGAAAATGAAGATCGGAACGATCGGAGCCCCGGTGCGCAATGACAGCACCGCCGGTCCCGCCGCGGTCAGGGCGGGTTTTCCGAAGAACGGGACGATAATCCCGTCGCGCCTCTTTCGCTCGTCGGAGATCAGCTGGACGATATAGTTGTCCCTGAGGGCCCGAAGGATTTGCCTGGTTGTAGCGGTTCCATCTTTGGCGTCGATCCAGGTCAGGCCGCAGGCCCTTTTCCATCGATCGTAACGAAGCTTGAGGCTTTTTTCACGAGGGTCCTTGGTGACGGTGGTAAAGGGGAGACCGGTCTGGGCGAGGGCGATGTTGAGCAGGATAAAGTTACCGATATGAGCGCCCAGTCCGATGACGCCGCTTTTTCTTTGCAGGGCTTGTTTGAGGTGGTCAAGTCCCACGAATGTTATGTTGTCGAGAAGGTTTGGAAGGTTCTTCGGGTGAGCGTAGTAAACCGAGATGACCGGCACATTCAGAAGGTTTCTGACGGCGCGCCTGGCTATGCCGCGTTTTTCCCGTTTCGAAAGGGAGTTCCCGAATACGATATTGAAATTTGCCGTCAGGTTCTTCCGAACCTCCGGGAACACCCACTGCAGGGGAGAAAAAAGCATCCAGATAACGTCCAGCCCGGCATAAAGAAGGGGGACGGGAATATGAGGGATAATAAAAGCGAGGACGTCTACGACGATGATCCCGACAGAGTAACGAAACCGTTTGCTGAGTGAAGACATGGTAACACGTATCATCCAGATGGTTTTCTGCAATAATAGCGTTTACTCTAAAGTTAGTCAAGCTTTTAGGTTTAAGGGAATTGAAAATCCTGCCAGGTCAGGATTCTGACGAGAGCGGGTGTGATTTCCGGGCGATTCGAGGCAAACGATAGTGATCGCGCCGTATGAATGTCACCGTGTGGGGGGAGAATTGCGCCGGCCTTACATTCGCCAGCGCTGCTGAACCCATGTCCACTGGTCGGGGTGGGCGCGGATGTAATCCTCGATGGCTTGATTGGCGCGGCACGTCAGCTCGTATACGGCCTGATCGTCATCTCCCCTGGGGCGCTTTAGCGGGGGAAAGATGTCGATGGCGAACCCTTTGGCCGTGGTCGGCGACGAAAATTGGGATGATCGGGGCGCCGGTCTTTAATGAAAAAACCGCCGAGCCTACCGCGGTAAGCGCATCTCTGCCGAAGAACGGGACCACGATCACCGCCCCGTTTCTTTCGCTCGTCGGCGATGAGGTAAACGAGCTTATTATCGGCAAGGGACTCGCTGATTTGTCGTTTACCTTTGTCGGGGGTATCGACATCGATATACTTGACATTGCATTCATCCCGCCAGCCGCGCAGCTTTCTTTTGAGCATCTCGTTTCGCGGATCTTTGGTGGGCACGATAAACGGGATGTCCGAATTAGCCAGCCGCATCGTAAGGAGGAGGAACCCGGTCATGTGGGCGCCCAATCCGATAACGCCCTTGCCGTTGGCAAAGGCCTTGGTCAGGTGCTCGGTGCCGTTGATGGTTACGTCCCGCCTGAGACGATCGAGGTGTTTTGGTGAACCGTAGAACAGGACATCTCCCGGCATGCGGAAGATATTTCGCATGGACCTGCGGGCGATGCGCCGGATTTCCCTTCTCGACAGCTCACCTCCCAGACTCATCGTCAGGTTCTTGATGGTCGTGTTTCGATACGAGGGCAGCGCGATGATGACCGGGTACAGGGAAAAGAAGATTGTGTCCATGAACAGGCGAACAAGCCACAGGGGCATGTTTGCCGCGGCTTTCTCGAGGCCATCCAGGACCGCCTCACCAACAAAGTAGCGTACTGACTTCAGCGGGACCTTCATAAACGTACCCAGTATCAAAAAGGTTATTTAGAAAAGTTTGTATAATATTACTTTGATATCAGATTGTCAAGTATTTTAAGTTTACCACCCGAAAAGCGATACCTATACTGAATCCGATCGGGTGCAGACTCATCTAATGAACATGAAAGACATAATTATACTGACCGGGATAATCGTACTCTGGTTTGTACTCCAGCGCTGGATACTGCCGCGCCTCGGGGTCAGGACCTGAATGTCACCGGACGAGTGTTCCGGGGACCGGAACAAGAAGACCGATAAAGACGAATAAAGCGCCCTTTCAGATGGACTGTGAAAAAGCAGATCACCGAACCCGGGCTTGCGACTGCAATGGATAGGCTACGCCGCCGGCCGGGATCAACGATGGTGCCGCTTACCCGTTTCCGTCTAAAAGTAACTTCAAAAACCTTCGCGCATCTCTAATAGCTTGACATATACCCTGTCCTTAATTAGTATATAATATACTAATTTATCTATTAGCGGTTCCGCGCCATGATTATCGATATCTGCGTTAGCCCCCCTCTGCCCGAAATTCTGACCGGATTAGCCGACCTGCCGAAGCATCTCCTCGGGTATTCACGCCTCTTCAAGGGCAGCGAAAAGGCCCTCGCGGCGCTCGGGAAATTGACCGTGGAAGACTTCTTCCGCCTGATGGACGCCGCCGGGATAGGGATCTCCGTGCTCCACGGGGAAGACATGGAGAGCACCTACGGCCGGCGGATCAGCAATGACGTGGTCGCCGACCTCGTCCATCGATATCCGAGCCGTTTCCGGGGGTTTATCGGGGTCGATCCCCACAAAGGGAGAAAGGCCCTCAAAGAGATCGACCGGATGGTGCGTGAAGGCCTCTGCGGTGTTATGGTCGCGCCCTGGGAGCACGGGCTTTTTTCCGACAATAAGAAGTACTTCCCGATCTACGAGAGGTGTATCCGGCACGATATACCCATCTGGATTCACACCTCGCTCAATTTTTCCCACGTGATTCCCATGGAATACGGCAGGCCGCTCGTTTTGGACCGGGTTGCGGTGAAGTACGGCGATCTCAAGATTATCGCCGGTCACGCGGGCTGGCCCTGGGTTACCGAGATGGTGGCGCTGCTCTGGCGGCATGAAAACGTCTACGCGGATACCTCCGGCATCAGGCCGAAGTATATGGGCATGCACAATACGGGATGGGAACCGCTGCTCCATTACGGCAACACGCTTCTCCAGGACAAGATCCTCTTTGCGACGGCATGGCCGTTGGTCATGCTCGATACAGCGGTAGGCTGACATGCAGGCTCTGCCGCTCAAGCCCGAAGTCAGGGAAAAGTGGCTCTACAAGAATGCCGCGCGGCTCCTCAAGATCGACGGCTGATCGCGCTCATTCCGGCGGCAGGACCCTCGCGGCGCCGCCATCGGTTTTCCCGTGGTTCATAACATCCTGACCCGCACCAATTTATTAGGGCACAAATCAGGAGGCAATCATGGCAGAAAAAAAAGGGACGCTCGTGCGGGGGCTGACCATCGCGACCGTCTTTACCCTCATCACGGGGGCGATGGTGGGTATGGCGTGGGCGACGCTTACCAATACGCTGTTTGCCTACGCCGGCCCCGCGGTAGTGCTGAGCGCGATCATCGCGGCCTTCTTCTGCGTCCTCATCGGGTTCTGTTACGCGGAGCTCTGCGCGGCCATGCCGCTTGCCGGCGGCGAGTATTACTACACCAAGCGCTCCATGGGTAATTTCGCCAGTTTCCTGACCGGCTGGTTTCTCATCATTGCCTACTCCTCGATGATGCCGGGCGAGGTGATCATCTTCTCGAAGGTGGCCAGCACCCTCATGCCGGATTCCTGGCTGACCCCGGGGCCGACGGCCCTGGGCTACCAGTTCCCCCCCGCCGCGATGATTATCGTCGGGGTGGTTGCGGCCGTCTTTTTCGGGGCGATCAATTACGTCGGTATCAGACTCTCGGCGATCGTCCAGCTGGTATTTACCGTTCTGCTATTCGTGGGTATGGCGATCTACATCTTCGGGGGCCTTCCCCAGGTGAGCCTCTCAAACATTACCGGGCCGTTCTTCGAGAAGGGTATCGGGGGCATGTTCATGATGGTGCCGATAGCGATTCTGGCCTTCATGGGGTTTGACATCGTGACGAAGGCGGCCGAGGAGATCAAGAGCCCCATAGAAAAGGTGGTCTGGCTCATTCCGCTGTCGGTCGTGTTCGTCCTCATCTTTTACGTCGGGGTCTTTTTCGTCTCCGCGGGCGTTGTCCCCTACACCGAGATCGCCGAGAGCACCCTTGAGGTCCCCATCGAGATCGTCGCCGCCAAGACGCTCGGTAATGCCGGGTTCTATGTCGTTATCATCGCCGGCCTCATGGGGCTCATCACCACCCTCAACGGGTTTCTCATCGGGTCGTCCAGGCTCATGTACGGGATGGCCAGGGACGGTGTCCTGCCCGGGGCCTTTTCATATATCCACCCCAAATTTGGGACGCCCTCGTTCGGGATTATTGTCCTGACGCTCGTGGGTATCCTCGGCGCCTTCTTCCAGTTCCTCTTTACGCTATTCGTGGTGGCGTCGGCGGCAATCCTGCTCGCTTATATCCTTGTTTGCGTCTCCCTGCTCATCCTCAGGAAGAAAGAGCCGAAGATGAAACGGCCGTACCGGCTGCGGGCGCCCAGGATCGTGGCGAGCCTGGCGATCTTCGGGGCGGTGGTGTCGTTCCTCTTTTCGATCTACATCATCATAAAGGACGAGGAGAGCAGGGTCATCGGTTCCGCCCTCTTCTTCGGCCTGACCGCGGTCGGGCTGATCTACTATTTCCTGGTCGTGCGAAGGCGCGGTATCAGCGCGAGAACGTAACGAGCCCCGACGGCGGCAGGCGCGTTTAACGGCAGGAGGAAGATAGATTAATGGGCGAGCGAAAATACTGGAACGAGGAAATGGAGACAATGCCGCCGGAGAAGCTCACGCGCCTGGAGGAGGGGCTGCTGAGGGACGAGCTCGGCTACATTTACGACCGGTCGCCCTTCTACCGGGAAAAGTGGGACGACGCCGGCGTCTCGCCAAAGAACTTCAGGTCGATGAAGGACCTGGGGAAGTTCCCCTTTACGACCAAGGACGACCTCAGGAAGACCCAGGAGAAGCTGGGGGGGCTGGGAGGGCACCAGTGCTGTGCGCGGGAGGACCTCGTCCGGATCCAGGGGACGAGCGGCACGACGGGACGCCCCCTCTACGTCGGCCTGACGGCGGCCGATGCGGACCTCTGGAAGGAGCTGTTTGCCCGCCACGCGTGGACGGGGGGGATCCGGCCCGGGGATTCCTATATAAATCCGGCCAACTTCACCCTCTTCGTGGGAGGCCTTTCGGAAGCGGTCTCGTCGGAGGCGATGGGATTCTGCGTTATCCCGGCCCCCTTCGGCACCACGGGAATCGAAAAACTCTTCGACCTGATCCTTGAATTCAGGCCTACGGTCCTCTTTGCCACGCCGTCGTCGACGGTCTTCCTGGCCGAATACGTTAAAAGCACGCTCAAGAAAAAGCCCCGGGACCTCGGTTTTAAAAAAGGCTTCATGGCCGGCGAGGCGCTGACCGAGGAAGACCGGGCCGCCATGGAAGAAACCTGGGGGATCGTCGCGCGGAATTTCTACGGGCTTGCCGATGTGGCGGCCGACCTTGCCAGCGAGTGCGACTATACCTGCGGGCTGCATTTCTGCGGCGCGGGCGCGGTGACGGCCGAGATCATCGATCCGATCACGCTCGCGCCCAAGAAGATGGAGGAGGGGGTCGAGGGAGAGATCGTCTATTCCACCATCAGCCGGCAGGCGACCCCGGTCATCCGCTATCGCTGCCGCGATATGGTGCGCGCCCATATCGAGAAATGCCGCTGCGGGCGGACTTCGATGCGCTTTTACGTCATCGGCCGATCGGACGATATGCTCAAGGTGAAGGGGGTCAACGTCTTTCCATCGGCCGTCAAGGACGTGATCTCGTCCTTCATCCCCCGCGTTACCGGCGAGATGCGCATCGTCCTCACCGAGCCGGGACCGGCCATCGGTACGAACCTCGAGATCAAGGTTGAGTATGCCACGGACGTGAAGGGGACCGAGATTGAAACGCTGGCCGGCGAGATACGGGAGACGATCAAAAAGAAACTGGTATTTACTCCGGTCATACGGATGATCGGGCCGGAAACGCTGCCCCGCTCCCAGTATAAGATCGAGTACTTCGAGCGGGCCTATGAGAAGAAGGAGAAATAGGCGGTACGCCGGGGGACGTATAAGCCGCGTGCGACCCATTGCCCCGGTGACGGTACGGCCCGGCCGCTTACGGCCGGTAATAACCTCTGAGATTCCATGTGTCGTGACGGCGGTCATGTCCGATGAGGTAGGTACCGCCGTCATCGGCCGTTACCTTGAAGATGTCCTCATCCGGGTCGTAGTACCGGTCTACCACCTCGATAACCGTAAGCTCGTTTTTGCCCAGAAAGAAGCTCGTGGGCCGCTCGTCGGCCTTGTGCCCGCTATAGGTTTTCACGGTGATCTTCACGGCGATCCGCCCGAACCATGCCCGTCGACAAAAGACTTGATTTTGGTATCAGTATACTATACCCTGTGGAAAAAGGGAAGGAACACACGAGAGACAGCCGCCCGGCCGGAGCTGATACGGAGGCGGCGACGAACCCCGTCCGTTATGGGAGCAGCCTATGATCCTCACGTTTGAGATCATCACGTTTGTTCTTGCCGGGATCGTGATCGTTCACGGCGTTATGGTCCGGGGCTGGGCCTTTACGCTGTTGTTCTTCCTCACGGGGGCGGTTCTGGGGATTCTGCGCGAGAACGTCGTGGCCGAGCTTACCGACCTCTACGCCTACAACCCCGAGGTCTTTACCCTCTGGATCGGGGCGGCGCCTGCCATCCTCACGGTATTCTGGTCTTTTTCGACCTATATTTCCATGACCCTTTCGGAGCGCCTTGTCCACGGGGATTTTGTCAAGGGGCAGCGCCTTTTCATAATTATCCTCATTTCCATGGTTTTCATGGGGGCGTATGCGGCCGCCAACGAGGCCATGGCGTCGGTCTACCCGATGGTGCTCTGGAAGTTTACGCCGGATGTCGCCGTCTGGGGGGGTGCGCCGCTCATGGTCGTGTTCGGCTACGCGGGGCTCGGGGCTATCATGCTTATCGGCGTCTATATCGTCAGCAGCAGGCGGTGGAAGGGGTGGGTGAAGGTCCTGGCAGGCGTTTTGAGCACCCCCATCATGATCGGGCTGCACCTGGCCTGGATCGCGCTTGTCCGGGCGGGCATCGGGCTTTTTGTCTGATAGGTCCTTCAGCGGGCCGGGATGATCGGCCGGGCAGCGCCCGCGTGTTAGACGGCCGGTCGCGGCGTTTCCTGATTCAATACGGAAAGACAATGCCCAGATTCGTGACAATGGGGGAACTCCTGGTCGATTTTATCTCGTCGGCGCGGGGGGAGGCCGGCTGGCTTGCCCCGGTCGGCGGGCCGAGCCGGACACCTGATCACAGCGTCCCCTCCTTCATCCCGTCTGCGGGTGGGGCGCCGGCCAATGTCGCGGCGGGGCTCTCGCGGCTCGGGAAGGAGGCCGGTTTTATCGGCAAGGTCGGCGACGACCCCTTCGGGCGCGGGCTTGCCGCCGCGCTGTCGGGATTAGGCGTCGATACGCGCGCCGTCTCGTTTTCCAAACAGGCGCGCACGATGCTTGCCTTTGTGACCCGTTCCCAATCCGGCGAGCGGGATTTCGTCTTCTTCCGCCACCCCTCGGCCGATATGCTGATCACGCCCGGCGACATTCCGGCAGATTATCTTTCCGGCGCATCGTATTTCCACTTCGGCTCGATCAGCCTTATCGCCGAACCCGCGCGCTCCACGACGCTCGGGCTGGTCGATGCGGCCAAGAAGGCGGGGGCGCTCGTTTCGTTGATCCGAATATCCGGATGCTGCTCTTCGATGATGCGGCGGCCGCCAGGAGGACGATCCTCGCGGCTATCCCGCTGGCCGATATCCTGAAGCTCTCCGAGGAGGAGGCCGCGTTTCTTACCGCCCGGAAGACCCCCAAGGAGGCGGCCCTCGAGCTCCTCATGATGGGCCCGGGGCTCGTGGCCGTTACCCTCGGGAGCAGGGGGTCTGTCGCCGTTACCGCCCGCTACGCGGTGGAGGTGGACGGCTATGAGGTCGATGCCGTGGATACCACGGGCGCGGGGGACGCCTTTTGCGCGGCGATGCTGGCCGCTTACTCGGAGACGGAAGCGACAGAGCCCGCGGCCCTTACCGATCTTGATCTTATCGGGATATTCCGGCGGGCCAACGCCGCCGGGGCAATCGCCGTTACGAGGCCCGGCGCCATCGCGGCGCTGCCGACCGCCGAAGAGATCGACCTCTTCATCCGGTCACGAAAGGAGCGCCGGTCCTCCGGCATGCTCCAGTGACCGACCGCGAAAAATATCCCGTGGGGGCTGTCCGGTCGGATCGACCGGGTCGGCCGGGATTATTGGGGGGAGAGCAGCCAATCGAGGAGCTGGGCGGGAAGCCCGGTCTCGATAACGGCCAGCTCGTTGAGGATAAACAGGACGATAAGAACCAACAGGGCCGAGAGCGCCAGCACGCCGACGAGGGCGATGGACCGGGCGAGTATCCGTCCGATCCGGCCGGCCGTGCGGCCGCCGGCCGCGTCGTAGGTCTCGGGCGGCGCGAGGCGTACCTTCCGGAATCGCCCGAACCGGGCAGCCACCACCGTGATATTATCATGACCGCCCCTGGCATTGGCCAGGTCGATAAGCCGGGAGCAGGCCCTGTTTAGGTCCCTGTGCCCCTGGACGATCCAGACGATCTCCTTTTTCGAGACGAGGTCCCAGAGGCCGTCGGTGCAGAGAAGCAGTACGTCCCCGTCCATGAGGTGGGCGCCCACCGGTTCATCGACCGTTACCCCGCCCTCTGTCCCGAGCGATCTCATCAGCACGTTCTTCTGCGGGAAATCCTGCGCCTCCTCGGGGGAGAGCTTTCCCTGCCGGACGAGATGGGCCACGTAGGAATGGTCGTCGGTCAGCGCGATGATCTCGTCGTTTCGTATCTGGTAGGCCCGGCTGTCCCCGATGTGCCCGATGTGGGCCCGGTCATCGACGATAAACGCCCCGGTGAACGTGGTGCCGGGCGCCTTGGAATCCCCGCCTCCCAGCTCAAACACGCGACCGTCGGCCTCGCGGATGACCCCCTCGATGAAGGAGTCGACATCGTCGCCAAAATGGGCCTGGGCGGCCGAGTGCCGCGGTGAAAAGAGGTCGGACAGAAGGGAGACCACCGCCGCGCTTGCCTGCCGCCCGCCGACGTGACCGCCGACGCCGTCGGCTACCGCCAGAACGGCCCGGATCGCAAAAGGGCCGCGATGCCGCGGCTTGATGAGCCGGACAAAAAAGGAGTCCTCGTTTTCTTCCCTGACGCTGCCCACGTTGCTCTGTCCCGCGGCGGCAATCGCTAACTCTTTCGGCGTTGACATAGTCTTAGTTTATCCATACCCCGGGGCGCTCCGGCGCGGCCCGTTTATCGGGCGGGCCGACGCCCGAAGGGGCGCGTGTTACTTCACGGCATAGAGGTATCCGTCCCGGCTTCCAAAGTAGGCGACCCCCCCCGTAGCTACGGGGCCCGACCTGACCTTGCCGTCGGTTGAAAACCGCCACCGCTCGACCCCGTCGGCGAGGTTTACGGCATAGGCGTTGGCGTCATCACTGCCGATGAGGGCAGACCGTTCCGTGAGAGACGGGGACGAGTTAATGTCGCCGGTTGTCTCAAACCGCCACACGAGCGTACCCTGTTCGATATCGACCGCGTACAGGCCGTTATCCCGGCTGCCGAAATAGACGGTGTTCCGGCTGACGGCAGGACACGAGACGACGTCTCCCCCCGTCTCGAACCGCCAGAGCTCTTCACCCGTTTCCCTGTTGAGGGCATACAGGTAATCGTCGTCGCATCCGAACAGCACCGCGTTCCTGGTGACGGCGGGCGTTGACCGGATGTCGCCGCCGGCCTTGTGGCGCCACAGCTCTGTACCGTCGGCGACGGAAACCGCGTACAGGGTATTGTCGCAGCTCCCGAAATAGACGACCCTGCCGGAAACGGCCGGAGACCCGACCACGTCTCCCCCGGTCAGGAATCTCCAGACCTCCTCGCCTGTTGTCTTGTCCACGGCATACACGGTATTATCGTTACTGCCGAAGATGACCAGTTTATCGGCGACCACGGGCGACGATCGCAGCGCTCCTCCCGAGGTGAATTGCCAGAGGAGGTCGCCGTCCTTCGTTGAGAGGGCGTATAGCGAGTGGTCATCGCAGCCGAAAAAGAGGGCCCTTCCCGAAACGGCCGGAGTCGTGCGGATATCATCATCGGCTTTAAAGATCCAGACCTGCTCCCCGGTATCGGTCCCTACGGCGTACAGGGCATTGTCGTTGCTGCCGACGTAGGCGACGCCGCCCGTGACCAGCGGGGACGCGGTGATGGGGCCTAAGGTTTCGAAGGCCCATACCCGCTCTGCCAGATGGGTTGTGCCGAGCGGCGGGGGCTCGGACGGGCCGTGCGATCGGAAGGAAAAGGAAACGGACTTGGCCAGGAGCACCACCGTTACGATCAGCCCGATGACGATGAGGGAAGAGATGACGCCGGTCAACAGCCTCTTTTCCCGGGGGATCTGCTGGATGGCGGACGTTACCGTGTTTACCCACGTGTCGCCCTTCCTGGCGCCCCTGCGCCGCGCCGAGACGACATGGGGCATGGCGAAATCCGCGTCTTTCATATGCTCCTTGACGGCGCCGAGAAATTCGCGGGCCGAGGAGAACCGGTCGTCCCGGTCCTTCGCCATAGCCTTGCCGACGATCTCCGCCACCCAGGGGGGTAGGTCGGGGACAAGCGTCTCGATGGGAGAGGCCTCTTCGCTGAGCACCCTGGCGATCGCCTGTACGCTCTCCTCGGCGCGAAACGGCGAAACGCCGGTAAGCATCTCGTAGAGCATAACCCCGAGCGAATAGATATCCGACCGCTCGTCGATCTCCGTTCCCTTAAGCTGTTCGAGGCTCATATATTCGGGGGTTCCCACGATCGAACCGAGGGTGGTGTCTCCCCTGGTTTTGGCGGTCCTGGATATCCCGAAGTCCGTGATGACGGCCCTCCCCTGCGGGTCGATGATGATGTTGGCAGGCTTGATGTCCCGATGAAGAATCCCCCGGTCGTGCGCATAGGCCAGCCCCTGGGCCATCTGAATGGCGATGGGCATCGCCTCCTCGACGGTAAGCCGGCCGGCCCGCTCGATGACCCCGACAAGGTCCTCGCCCTCGATAAACTCCATCGCGATGTAGTAGGTGTCCTGTATGGGGCCGATATCGAAGACCTGCACGATGTTAGTGTGCCTGAGGCGCACCACCGTTTTGGCCTCGTTTTCGAAACGGACAAGGAATTTCTTGTTTCGGGCGAGATTTGCGTGGAGGATCTTGATGGCGGCGTCTACGTCAAGACGGCTGTTTTTGGCAAAGTAAACCGCGCCCATGCCGCCTTCGGCGATCTTGCTGATTACCTCATAGCGCTCGTCAATTATCGTACCGACGAAGGGATCACCCGTCGGGTCAGTCATCTCTTAGTACTCCTTACAGCAGGGGATAAACCCGTACAGTATCGGACCGGGCGTACGCGCCCCGGCCCGTTACAGAAGGCAACGCAGCCCGCGACCGGGTGAAACTAAATAAAAGGGGGAAAATCGATCCGATCTATCTCCTTTCCCCCTTTCCTGGGCTCGAGGGCTTGCGCCTTATTTCATGAGGGCAAACTTGACCTTGACCGTTCCCATAAGGATCTCGTCCTTATCTTTGAGCTCATAGTCTGTATCAACGGCCTTGCCATTGACCATAGTGGGGTTGGTCAGGCTTACGTTGGTCAGGATATACTTGTTGCCGACGAAGTTGATGCGGGCGTGCTCCCCGGATACTCCGCGGTCCTTCAACCTGATGTTGCCTTTGTCGCTGCCGATGACATTCTCGGCCACCAGGAAGATATCCTCGCCCTTCTTCTCGCCCGTGAGTACGGACAGCTGCGCCGGTTTGCCGGGGATCTTTTCGGTCTTCGGGCGGCCGGCCAGGGCACGCGCCTCGGTCTCACTCAGCTTTTCGGTGCGGGGCGGGGCCGCTTTTGTTCCGGGGGCCGTCGCAAGTGCGGGCTTCGGGGCCGCAGTCGGGCGCCTGAGGATCATCACCAGGACAATGATGAGAATAAGCACCACTATGCCCGCGATAATCGCATAGATGAGCAGGGGAGACCCAGAGACGATCTTCTTTTCCTGGAGATAGGGCTGTCCCGTACCCTCTTCGATCATCACGACTCCTTCGACCGTGATTTCGGAGCCGGGGCCGGGCGGGGTAAAGGTCGAAACCGGTATGCTCTCGAGGCTGTCGTCGACCAGCATGTAATAGCCGGGCATCGTGCCCTGCGGCGGATAGGACGTATCCACCCTGCCGGTTAAGGTGACGGTCTTGTTGAGGAACCGGGCCGGGTTCTGAAGGATGTCGCTGATCAGGATATCGTCCTGGGCGAACAGGGCCGCCGGCACGATGAGGAGAACCAAAGAGAAAACGACGAGCATTTTCCTTGTCGTAACGCGTATCATGAGAGCCTCCTTTGCGTCTTTTTCTGTAATGCAAAGATTCAATCCCTGCAATATTAACAAGGAAATGATAGTAAAATCAAGATTTAAATTATCCCCGCGGGCAAAAGGGACCCATTTCAGGCAAAAAACGATCAAAAGACGCACACAATCCCGATGCCGGCGAAGGTTTGAAGGGCAAACGGCTGCGCATAGGGGATTATGATTGCCAATCCGGGTCCTTTCCAGTATAATTACCGGCAGTTTCTTACCTGTCAAAAGAGGAGATTGTATGAGACGCCATTTGGAGCTTGTTGGATCCTTAAAGGGACAAAAACGTGAGAATTATCTAAGGATCAGAACAAGGAAGAAAAACAATGGAATTAGACTCATATTTTTATGAGCTGTTTGAAGGTCTCCCGCGGCAGGGCCCGGGAGACAGCCAGTCGACAAAAAAGGCGCTGGCCATGATACAGCCGCTCCCGAATGACGTTCGCATCCTTGACATCGGGTGCGGATCGGGGACGCAGACGATCGAGCTTGCCAGGAACACCTCCGGCACGATAACCGCGCTGGACAGCCACCAGCCGTTCCTGGACGAGCTGGACCGCAGGGTATCCCGCGAGGGGCTTTACCGAAAGGATCAAGATAGTCAACGGCTCGATGTTCTCGCTTGATTTTGCGAAGGAAAGCTTTGACATCATCTGGTCGGAAGGTGCCATCTTCATCATCGGGTTTGAGGCAGGGTTTGGAGGCAATTCAAGCCGTTGTTGAAACCGGGCGGATACATGGCCGTCACCGATCTCTGCTGGATCAGGGATAACCCGCCGCGGGAGATCGCGGCCTTCTTCGGGATCGAGTACCCGGCCATTCTGACCGCGGCCGAATGCCTCGAAGGTATCGACCGGGCGGGTTATGAGCGTGTCGGCAGTTTCACGCTGCCCGAATCGTCCTGGCGGGACGAATACTACCGCCCGGTGGAAGAGGAGATAGGACGTATGCGGAAACGGTACCCGGGCAACGCACGGGTAGCCGAGCTGTGCGAGGAGATGGAGCGCGAGAAAGACATGTACCGGAAATACTCAGACTATTACGGGTACGTCTTTTTCGTCATGAGGAAGGCCGGCTGACCGTTGTAGGAGGGTAATATGAACAAGGCGCCCGCACGTAGTGCGGGCGCCTTGTTTTTGTTCCGGGGGCCCCGTGGTTCGGGCGGGCGGGCCGGCATTACCGGTATCTATCCGGTCGTCTTGACGGCGTGTACCCCGGCCCTGATTCCGATCAGAGGAGTATCTCGATATCCTCGATCGGGTACGACACGCACGAGTGGACGTAGCCGAACTGGGTGTCGGACTTGCGCACCGGGGTGCCGGGGGGCTGGTAGACGACCCCGCTCAAGAGCTTCACCCGGCACATGCTGCACTCGCCGGAGCGGCAGAGAAACGGTACGGTGATCCCGTTCTTTTCAAGCGTCGTCAACAGCGGGGTGGTCGCCGGGGCGGTAACGGTCTTTTTGCCGTGAACCTTCACCGAAACGGCGTGCCCCTCTTTTACGGCCGAGGGCCAGCCCGGATATCCGGTGATGGCCGTCGGCGCACCGTACATCTCGCGCCTGATCTTCCGCCCGGGGACTTTGAGCTTTTCGATCTCGGGCAGGCAGAAGTCGTACATGGCCTGGGGGCCGCAGAGAAAGAAGGTTTTCCCGGAAACGTCGCCGATCTCGGCCTTGATCACGTCGGCGCTGATATAGCCGCGGCGGCCGGTATAATCCTTCGGCGGCGATTCGATCACCGGGATGTAGCGGATGTTCTTATTGGCCTGCGTTATCCGGGTCAGCTCTTCGTGGAAGATCACATCGTCCATGTTCCGGTTTCCGTAGAAAAGGAAGATCGTTTCGTTACTCCCGTAATCGACGGCCCGGCGGATCATGCTCATGAACGGCGTGACGCCGCTGCCGCCGGCGATGGCGACGATCGTGGCGTCGTGGACGAGCGGGTTGACGTAGAAATTGCCGGCCGGCCCGGAGCAGGTCAACGTGTCCCCCACGGCTACCCGGTCCAGGAGGTAGTTCGAAACGAGCCCGCCCTGGACGCGGCGGACGGTCAGGTCCCAGTAGGCGATCTGGTTGGGCGCCGACGAGATGGACAGCGGCCTGCCCGTCCTGATCCCGTCGACCGTAACGGTGACGGTGGTGTACTGGCCGGGCAGGAACGGCGGCAGCGCGAGGTCTGTCGGGACCAGCCGCAGCGTCCTGGTGGTCGGCGTTTCCTGTATGATCCGGGAGACGGCAAGGGTAAGGTCCTTCGGATGAAGCCGGTTGATGAGGGCCTCGGTCGCTCCCCGCTCGTAACTGAGCCCCACGCCGAGTTTTTGTGCCACCTCTTTTTCCGCCGCCACCGCGGCGTACCCGTCAAATTGGCTCAAGAATGAATCCTTCATTATTTCCTCCCGTTCAGGCCCCCATCTCGCGCAGGATGACCCGGGCGACCTTCGCACCGTTTTCAAGGGTTGGCTGGAATCCGCCGCCGGCTACCGACGCCCCGGTCTCGAAGAGGCCGGCGATCGGGGACTTCGGCGTGACGAACGGCGGCTGGTCCTTCATATACTGGTCGAAGCCGTAAATGGACCCGTTGATATGGCCGAGATACCGTGCGTGGGTCAGCGGCGTGGAGATATCGATCTCCTCGATATGGCCCCGAATGTTCGGGAAGACCTTTTCGGCGTCCTTCAGCATGATTTCCGCCCACTTGAATTTTTCCTCGAAATAGCGGTGCGGCTCGACCCGCAGCCAGGGATCGGTATATTTAAGATTGACGAGGGCCGCCTGGCAGCTCCCCTCCGGGGAAAAGTTGGGGTGCATCTTGTCGTAGCAGGACAGCATCATCGCATTATTTACGGTTGAGAGCGACCGCATCTGGTCATAGGCGGCATCCATATCGGCGTCGGGATAGAGGAAGTTGGACGATTCGGTGATGCCCATCTCGTCGGGCTCGCAGTCAAAGCCCATGTAGAGGCAGAGAGCTGATGGGCCGACCGACTTTCCCCTGAGCCCGTCGATGACCGACGGGTCGATCTCGGCGGGGTCAAACAGGTCGAGGTAGGTGTTGGCCCGAAACGCGTTGGAGACGACGTAGCGGGCGGAAATGGTCTCTCCATCCTGGGTGACAACGCCCGCGGCCCTGCCGTCTTTCATGACGATTCTCTTGACCGGGCAATTGAAGCGGATCTCTCCCCCGTTTCGGATAATGACGTCGGCCAGGGCGTTCGACATCGCCTGGGAGCCGCCCAGGACATGATACGGCTTGAATTCTATGTAACCGAACAGCATCCCGGCCAGGTAGGAGAAGGAAAGCAGGCGGGGCGGCAGACCTGCGTAGGGCCAGTAGGCCGCGACGACGAGCTTAAGGTAGGGGTCCGTGAAGTACTCGTCGAGGACCTCCTGGGCGTTCCTGAAGAGATGGCTGAAGTAGAGGGGAAACTCGTCGCGCGTCGGGGGGTTGTCGCCCTTTCGGCCCGCCGCGGTGATCAGTTCCATAAAGAAGCGGTAGATGAGGTCGAAGAAGCGTTCGATGGAGTCCTTCTCTTTCGGGAAGCGCTCCGAGAGCTCCCGGACGATCGCTTCCCGGTTGGGCTTGAGGGTGACGTCAATGACGCCGGGCACGACCACCCGGTAGAGGTCGGTCATCTCGATGAATTCGAGCTTATCCGTTACTCCGAGTGAATCGAAGAGGCTTCTCACCGGCCCCGGGAATTCGGGGGTTCCCAGGCCGGAGAGCTGGTGGAGGGCGATCTCGAACTCGAACCGGCCCCGGACAAAGCTTGTGGCGCATCCGCCGGGGATATTGTGCCGCTCCAATACCAGGACGCCTACCCCCTTTTGCGCCAGGGACGCGGCGGCGGTAAGTCCGGCGTTGCCCGCCCCGATGACGACGACATCATAGTTCTTCATGACGACATCTCCATTGGACTTCTTAGTTGTTTTTGCGGTGGTCCGTATTATCTCACGCAGGGAGTCATAGTTTTATCGCAAATAGGCGCCCGCGTCAAGCGTTATAACTATCGGGCGGTAAAAAATCGGCCCGGTTTCGTCGCAGGGGCAACCCGGCCGGGGCGTCGTCCGCGGATTACAGGATATCTCTCACGTATGCGGTCAAGAGCCGCGTCGTTTCGGCAAGCACCGCCTCCTCGTCGATCCCGCCTTCGCCAAAGGCCAGGGCATGGACGACGCCCTCGGATGCGTGATAGACCGCAAACGAGACGGCCGCTGCCTTCCGGCGATCGACCCCCCGTGCGATGAGCGTCTCGGCGATGAGGGACTTCATGCGGGAGTCCATTTCCGAAAGGCGGGCCTTTATCTCACTGTCGGCCAGCGACATCTTTAACAGCTCTCTCATGAGACCGGGGGAACGCCGGTGGGCGGCCAGGAGCAGCCGGATACTCTGAGTGATGAGAGACGATACGTCGGGTTCGGTGCCCGCCGGAAAGGCCCTTATCCCCTCCGATACGACGGCGCCGCCGGTTTCGAGATACTCGTCCACGAGGGCGATGAACAGGGTCCTTTTGTCCGGAAAGTAGGCATAAAAGCTCCCGACGCTGACGCCGGCGGCGGCGGCGATCTCGTCGGCGGTTACGTTATGGTAGCCCCGCTCGGAGATCAGGTCTCTGCCCGCCTCGATGATCCGGCCCTTCGTCTTAATCCCCCGGGTCTGTACGGGGTCCCGCACCGCTTTCAACTTTGATTCCATTATACTATTACCAACGGCGACCCGGTGAGGGTATCGGCGGAAGGCGTTTCAACGACTCCCGACATCCTTTCCGGATAGGATACCATATTCTATCAATACGGAGAGTTTGCAGCAAGATAAATATGAGATATAACCTCACTTTTGTCTTGACAATATGAGATATATCTCATATTATTTCGGTATAGATGTTGTTGCTGCCCGAAGGGAGGTTCCCCGGGTGACGTTATTTCGGAGGGCTACATGAAAAGAGGAACAAATGAGTAGTAACGGCAAACCGTCAGACGGCGTCCGGGTGTTCGCGATCCTGGCCGTGCTTGCGGCAGGAGCGTTGCTTTCGGCATGTACTCAGGCGCCGGCAGAGTACGCGGTGAAATCGGTGAAGGTCGGCTTCACGAATATCTATTTCATTCCCTGTGAGGGGGGCCTGCTTCAGATAGACTGCGGGTACCCGGGGGACTATGGGGAGTATCTGAAAAAGACCGGGGAAATCGGCATTGATCCTGCCGACGTACGCTACCTGCTCCTAACCCACCACCACGACGACCACGCCGGATTCGCGGCGGAGTTCGTTTCAAAACACGACGTGACCGTCATCGTTCACGAAAAGGCGCTGGGGCCGCTGGCGGCCGGCGCGTCGGTCGAGGATATGCGTCCGGTCAATGGGTGCGTCAAGGCGGTCTTTTCGGTCTTCTCGGGATTTCACGAGTTCGTATTTCCCCCGTTTGTGCCGCGGGAAACGGACCTTATCATAGGCGGGGATAACGGGGCTATCCTCAAGCGGATCGGCGTCAACGGCGTGATTATCTCCACCCCCGGCCATACCGATGACTCGATCTCGGTGGTGCTTGCCGACGGGAGCGCGTTCGTGGGGGACGTGGCGATGAATTTCTTCGGGATCTGCGGGATAGAGCACCGTCCGATCTATATCAAGGATATTGAGCAGGTCTATACAAGCTGGCGGCGCCTCCGGGAGTTTGGAGCGCTAACGATCTATTCGTCCCACGGTGAGCCGTTTGGCGCCTCGGAGCTGGTGCCGGTCCGATAAGAGGGCGGCGGCCTACGCCGCCGCTGATTTTCCCGGCCACGCGGGCGGCCTTCTTTGCCGCCATCTTCCGCAGAAACCTGATCCATGGCCCCCACCGGGCCGGCTTTTTTGGCCCGATGCCGAGCCGGGATTCCGCGCGGTCCAACGCGTCCTCCAACAGGGCGTTATGCATCGGCCGGATCATGAAATACCAGGTGAGCCACGTCTTCGGATCGGCCGCCGCGTCTATCGTGTGGCGGAGGATCACGTGGGAGCGCCGCGGGATAACCTCAAAGACGTGCCTCCCGTCCCAGCGCGCCGTCAACCCCGTCCCGTCAAACCGAAACTCCGCGATCCTCCCCGGTACGTAAGCGGATACGGAGTACCGAATCGGGCCGTGGCCGCCCCGCGCCCCGACCCCGAGCGGTGCGTCAAACTGCATGGGAGGCCACTGGCCGCCCGGCCACAGCCGGTCGTCTTTGCTCGAGAGGCGTATTCAGTATTGCCCCGACATTCTCGGGCGGCGCTTCGAGGCGCCGCTCATGCACGTTCCATATCTTCATCACTACCTCCCATAACGGAACGATACGTTGTCTCAATCAGCCGGTCGACGATGGCCGGCGGCTGTTGCCCCCGATCGAGGTGGCGCCGCGTGGCCGCGTAGGGGACGTCGATCAGGGCGAAGGCGGCGGTGGAGAGCGCCTCCTCCGTGTCACTCCCGAACCGCCCTTTAACAAAGGCGAGGACGCCCTCGCTCAGCTCTCGGGACAGCGCCGCTACCCGTCCCCTCACCTCTTCGGGCCACTCCCCCGCGATCAGTTCCTCCCTCCTGAAGAGGAGCAGGACCCGCCCCTCGTTGAAATGTCCTCTGACCCAGCGCGGCGTGTAGAGGGCTGCCGCAAGGCCGTCCCCGCGCCCCAGGGCCTCGAGGAATCCTTCCTGAAAGGATTCGACGATGTCAAGCCAGAGCAGCGCCAGGATCAGGTTCCGCGACGGGAAGCGGTGGTAGATCGAGCCGATCGGCGCCCCGGTTTGCCGGGAGATGCCCAACATCGTAACGCCTTCGGGCCCCCGCTCGGCCAGGAGATCGAGGGCGGCCGAGAGGACCTGGTCGCTGCTGAATCGTGCGTTTCTTCCCATAGTGTTATCGTATAATAGAATATAGTATTCTAATATGTCAACTCTTTTATGCGTATCGGACCACATTCCTTGCCATATTCCGGCTCTATCCGACGGGCCCGGGGGATTTGGCGGGCCCCGCCGAACGAAAAGCGATAATCGCGGGGGTTTCTACTTTTCATTTGACGTATCAGTATTGTGACTATAGACTAATATATATTTCGAATTACGTAACCTCGCTGATCAGTCTCCTCGGCTCTGTTTCAGCCGCGCTGTTCCGGTTGCTGCGATAGACCCCAATGCAGGAGTGTCGTCCATGACGTTTAATCGTAACACGCCGAACCTTTGTCGGGCTGGCGATCTCCTCGGCCTGCCTTGATCACCTCTCGCCCGATCGAGGCGCCCGCCGCGCTGGCCACACCGGATTTTATTGATGAGGACAAGCGGCGAATCCTTGATTACGTCTTTGCGCTCATCGACAGCCGCTTCGACGGGGCGGCCGCCGTCACCGCGCCCGTCCTCTCCCATCGTTTTTCCCTCAACGAATTCGAAATGGTATGGGTGGCCTTCCTGAAGAATAGGAAGGTAATCGCGTGTAAGGGGAGGGTTATTGCCCAGCCGACGACCCAGGCGTCGTTTCTGGACGCCGTAAGGATCTCGACCAACAGGAGCCTTGATGACACGCGGTTCATCGACGATATCACCAAGAGCGACGTGCAGGACCTCGAGCTTGTGGTGCATATCAACCGGGACATCGTTACGCTGAGGAAGACGGACCTCGCTTACCTCAAGGAAAAGATCGAGCTTGGCGTCCACGCCTTTAAGGTCCAACTCGGCAAATACGGCGCCTGGTACCTCGAAAACGTCCCGATCACCTCCAACCTGGACCTGAAGGCATCACTCAGGAGGCTGTCAAAGAAGGCGAAGCTCCCATCGGACGCCTATACGGATCCCGACGCACAGATCTTAATGTCCGATATGTACACGTTCAAGGGCAAACGCGCCGGCAAAAGCGATGACCTGTTCCGCTATTCGATCCTGGTCAGGGACGAAGACATGTCCAACGACTTAATCGAGGAACGGCTGGAACTTGCCCGGGACTGGTACCTGAACAACGTCAATCCAAAGACCAAAAGGGTCAACTATCTCTATTACCCCGTCACCAATAGCTACTCCAAAGATAATAACGAGGTGAGGAATCTCGCGGTCCTCTACATCCTGCCCGAGCTCGGCCATTTCCTCGGCGACAGGTCCCTGGATAATCTGATCGAGAATACGACTGACTATTACCTCACGAAGGTCAAAAGGACCGAGAAGTATTCTTATATCGAACTCGATGGCAGCACGAAAATAGCCTTTAACGCCTTTATGATCCTCTCGCTTATCAGGCAGCCCGACTATCCCGGATCGCTGGAGTGGGCGGCCGAACTGGCGGAGGGGATACTGTCGCTTCAGCGGCCGGACGGCTCATACGCCACGTCCTTTGACGGGACGGTTAGCGGAATCGACTTTTACCCCGGCGAGGCGATGCTCTCGCTCATGCGGCTTTTCCAGGTAACCGGCGACACGCGACTTGCCGATTCGGTCGCCCGGGCGTTCCCCTACTACCGGGACTACTGGAGAGGCAACAAGAACACCGCGTTTGTCCCGTGGCACACGCAAACCTATTTCCTTCTGTCACAGCACAATAAGGACCCTGAGCTGGAGGAATTTGTCTACGAAATGAGCGATTGGCTCATCGATACCTATCAGATCTTCAGGGACGAGTATCCCGATAAGATCGGGGGATTCAAGAAAGAGAATCCCGGCAACTCCACCTCGAGCTACATGGAGGGTATCAACGACGCCTACCGGACGGCCCTGCTGTTCGGTAACCGGCGGCACATCGAGAAATACCGTGACTCGTTACGGGCGGGAATACGTTTTGTCCTGCAAATGCAGTTCACCCCCGAGAATACCTTCTGGGTAAAGAATCCTACGCGGGCGAACGGCGGCTTCAAGGAATCTCTCAAGAAGGTAAACCAGCGAAACGACTACACCCAGCACGCCACGAACGCGCTCATTAAGGCGCATGGGAATAAGATATTTGACTGAATGCCCGGGAGGATCGAGCGGGAACAGTCTTAACCGCTTACCGACTGCGAGTCACTATGGATATCCTAACGATTCTCAAGAAGCCGTTCATTATTCCCTCCCTGCTTGCGGGTCTCATTGTCTCGTTTCGGATCGCTCTGCTCTTTGTCCAGTACGTACAAAAAAAGATACGGCACCGCAGACAGGAACAGGCGCGGGCCAGAGCCCGGGCGTTAAAGGGGAAGAGTGATCAACCTCCGATCTCGCCCGGTAGGTCGTGAAATCCATTACCTCACGCTCATACCGATCGGATACCCATGATAGATGAACTCGTCGGTGATGGGAGCCCGAAATCGTCTCAATTGTCCTTCTGTAACCGATATTGTCTCTTCGGTCACCTGATCCACGGCCGATTTTACGTAAAGAAAATCTAATAAAGTTGAACCTGGAACGTGAATCCTTTGGGATGAACGGCCATCTATATCACTACCGAAACGATAGTACTACTAATGTAGTAGTAAAACAAATAGAGGAAGGAGAAAAGCCATGAACAAGAAATATCTCAAGGTAGTGTTGGGGTTCCTGATAGCGGCTCTATTGACGGTGCCTGCGCTGGCGGCGGAGAAGCCGGAAGTCAGGGTTGTTGATCTCAAAGTACTCGGTGCGAGCAGCCTGACGGATGCGGACATCGTGAAGCTGGCGCGTATGGATATGCTGGAGAAACCCGATCTCTTCCCGGCAACTGCGGATTTCGGTATCTTGATCCAGGGGTGTTCCGTTCTTTATCCGACGACGGGCTTAAGCTTCCCCGGTTCCGCGAGCGAATCGGTCGCCCTTTCGGGAAAGATCGATGATCCGTACCCGTATCGGTTCGCATCCATCACCGACCCCGCATCCCCGGAGACAGTCTCCGGTTGCCGCAGTGGTCAAGCCGGATGGATCCGTTATGCGTATTGAAGAATCGATGGGTCTGGACATCAGCGGAAAGACCTTAACTTCTAACACATGTCTCCTGATTAATCCTGAAGACGTTGTCCTGCTGTTCGCTGACGCGGCTATGCCTTCAGGGACGCCGGCGGCTGGGCCTACAGGCGCGCTCGGCGCAGGGAACGAGGAAAACGGCAATGACGTCCCAGGCGACCTTCCTGATGACGACGCCGATGACGATGCCGACGACGACGCCGACGACGACGCCGACGACGACGCCGACGACGACGCCGACGACGACGCCGATGACGATGCCGACGACGACGCCGATGACGACGCCGACGACGACGCCGACGACGATACGCCGATGACGACGCCGATGACGACGCCGATGACGATGCCGACGATGACGCCGACGACGATGACGCCGACGACGATGACGCCGACGACGATGCCGACGACGACGACGACGATGACGACGACGACGATGACGATGACGACGACGACGACGATGCCGACGACGACGACGATGCCGACGACGACGATGACGCCGACGACGACGACGCCGCCGACGACGATGACGATGCCGACGACGACGATGATGACGACGATGACGATGATGACGGCGACGACGATGACGACGACGATGACGATGACGATGGCGACGATGATGATGACGACGACGATGATAAGCACTAAACCAGGGATCTAAGTCAGGTGTCTACGAGGTGATATGAATAAGATCGATATGAAAAACCTAAAGTAAAAGGCCCTCATTAATGAGGGCCTTTTTATTAACAGTATGAAAGAAGCGCTTGTTATGGCGGTACGACCGCCGAATGGTCTTAATTCAGCATCGCATCATATACCTTCTTGAATGCGTCGGGAGACATAACGAAGTATTGGTAGAGCTTGCCGTTCATCTTTTCGGCGATGTACCGCGCCATATCGACCTGTGTATCAAATCCCTTGCTGACCCCGATCGTGAGCCCCTTGAATCGGTAGCCGTGGATGTAATGCCACTGGCCGGTCGCTGCGTCCCGATATACCGCGACGGCGTGAATCAGCAGCCCGCCCGAAGTCCTGGCCTCCACCGAGATGATGCCGGCCTCGTATCCGTGATAGATGAGCGCGTCGGCGATAAGAGCGGCATAGTCCTCGCAGTCGCCCGACATGCCCCTGATCGTTTCCTCGGGAGACTGGGTATGGTTCAGGGTGCTTGGCCTTTCTCCCTTGTACGTAATCCGACAGGAGCCGAGGTACTGCTCGATCAGCTCCGGTGTCGTGAGCCCGGCGCGTATGTCGATCCAGGTCGGGCTTTCGGACAGCGAAATCGGAGAAGCGTTTGTCCCGGCGGTCGGGCCCGCGGACGGCGCATACGGCGAATCGTCCGCATGAGCGATCGAGCCCGCCGTCAGGATCAGCAGTAAAACGAAAAAAAGTGCGGGCCTCCCGCCGCGCCGTGCAACGCTTCGGGCCGGCCCGCCATGGAGAGAAAAGACTCGCACTATATCTGGAATTATGGATTTTTTACGTTCTATCATGTTGCTCATCGGTTCTTTTCTATGAAGTATCCCGTACCCGGAATAATGTATGCAAGCAATATGCCAGAATAAGACCCGCGATGGCACGCTAACATAATGATATTACTAACGAATTCTGTTGTCTTTTATGAGGTATTTCGCGGATTGCAGGCAAAAGATGGGCAGAATCCCTAAAGTATCAATAAATACAGATAGTTATACTACGGGAAACCTCCCGGATCGGCGCAGACAAACTTTGCGGTGACGAACATTTTTGCACACTACCTTTTTCATACTATCCGGGGAGCTATTCGAAGAAGAGGCGGCGCCCTCAGCCCGGGTGCAACGGAGGATCGGTCGTCTCCTGTTCAGCGAGCCTGATACTAAACAGGGCAACCGGCGGCAGCACGGTATATGTTCCAGACGACGCCTCCATGCGTACCCCGCTCTTCCGCGGCGCAAGCGGTGCCGGAGGACAGATTCGCCGACGATTTTCGGACGATGGAACGGCGGTTTTTAGGGTACAATAGAGGCGCCGACTAACCGCGGGATTCTTTCTTCTGCTCCGCTGCAATAAAGCGGACGGCCGACCGTCTTACAGGGTATGGAGGCGAGCTTGACCAGACAGCATCTCATCGATTTCTGGACGGTGGAACGGGACCGGCTGGTCCGGTACGTCAGGGGCCTTATCGGCGATGCCGCCGACAGGGACGGAGAGGACGTGGTCCAGGACGTCCTGGAAAGTATCCTCCGGCAGCTTGACGTCAACCGGCCCATCGAGGACCTTGAGGCCTATGTATATCGCGCCCTGAGAAACAGGGTTATCGACCTGTTCAGGAAGAGACGGGACATGACCTCAATTGATGCCGCGTTGGATGATGATGCCGAGCTTTCTCTCTCGTCGCTCCTGTCGGATACGTCGGCCAGCGCGTTTGACGAGACGTACAGCATGGAGGTCCGATATCGAATAATCGAGGCCGTCGAGGCGCTCAGGGACGACGAAAAGGCGGTCGTTATCGAGACGGAACTGAACGAGCGAACCTTTAAGGAACTGGCCGAAGAGTGGGGGGTTCCCCTGGGGACCCTCCTGTCGCGCAAGAGCCGGGCGCTGGCCAAGATCGCCGACGCACTGGCCGATCTCGAGGAAGAATTGGAGGTTGATAATGTGTAACACAAATCAGGAAAAGAAGCGGCGATTCGGATTCGGCGGAATTGCCGCGCCGATGCGGTTTTGTGGGATGATGATCTTCAGGCTCTTTTTTGTCGTCGTTTTCGCCCTTGTCCTGGCGGTCGTTGTCATGTGGCTGTGGAACTGGCTCATGCCGGGGTTGCTGGGCGCGGCCGTAATCACCTATTGGCAGGCCTTCGGGCTGATGATACTGGCCAGGCTCGTGCTGGGTACGCTCGGGATGGGATGGAAGAGGCCCCACTGGCACGGCCGCAGACACGGGGGAGATCGTTTTGAGCATTACCGGAACATGTGCGGGGATATGGGCCGGTCGAATATGTGCGGCGATACGGGCCGGCCTATGGGTGTCGACAGCACGATGAAGTGGTGGCACAACTACAAACGGTTTTGGCACGACGAGGGAAAGGCGGCCTTCGACGCATATATGAAACGGGCCAAAGAGGGAGAGCCGAAGGGCAAGACGGACAAAAAATAACGACGGCCCATGAGGCCGCCGTTACGGACCGGTCCGATATCAGGGGGGCGCCTCGCGCCCCCCTATTTTTTATCCCGTTTCTTTTGCGCCTCGGCCACCTCATAGTTTCGCATCGATTCCACCATTTCACGGGTCGCGGCGGGAAGCTCGGTGACGGGTATTCCCGTGGCCAGCGCGAGGGAGTAGATATGGGCGACCTTTTCGAGGAGCTCGGCGGCGAGCATCGCCTTGTCGAGGTTCTTACCGAGGGCGATGATCCCGTGGTTCTGGATGATGTAGGCGTTGGCGTTGTTTGATAACTTGGACGCAACGTTGTTAACAAGGTCGGAGCTTCCCGAAAGGCCGTACGGCACTACCTCGACCGCAGGTCCGAGGGTAAAGGAGACCTCGTCGAAGAGCGCGGGGATCGGGTGATTGATAAGGGCAAAGATGCTGGCGAAGATCTGGTGGGTATGAACGACGGCGTTGACATCGGGGCGGTGTCGGTAGATGACCGCGTGCATCCCCGCCTCGACCGAAGGCGCCCGCTTTGCCTCGACAACGGCGCCGTTGAGATCGACAACACAGATATCTTCAGGCAAAAGCTCATGATACTTAACCGATGACGGCGTTACCGCCATAAGGGAATCGCCCTCGATACGGGCCGATACGTTGCCGCCGGTTCCCCTGGTCGAACCGAAGAACCCGTGTTCGCAGAGCCAGAGGCTCGCCTCGAGCACCGCCTTTCTGTCGCTTTCGTAGTTTCCCATATGCTGTTATCATCTCCTTGTCATGCAGGTTCGAGTCAGGCGAAATACCGGGTAACCGGCGCCAAACCTGCCATTATATTCACGAGGTCATGGTCGGCCGCTTGTTCCTGGAAAGCCTCGTCTTAGTCTCTTCATCGGGGGTGGGGCGCGATCCCGTCCAGCTGAACGATTCCAGCGCCCCGGGATTGAGGATATGGTCGGGCCGCCGGCCCTCGAGGAGCCGTGTCGAGCTCTTCTGCCGCTATGGCGCCCTGATGGGCCGCCGTCTCGGCGGTGTTGCCCCCGATGTGCGGCGTGGCAATCACGTTCGGCCGGCTGACGATCGGATCGTCGGAGGCCGGCGGCTCTACCGAAAAGACGTCCAGCGCCGCCCCGGCAAGCCGCCCCGATTCGAGGGATTCCCGAAGGGCATCGTCGTTGACGAGAGAGGCCCTGGCCGTGTTGATGAAGAAGGCCCCCTTCTTCATCCGGGCAAACGCCTCCTTGCTCATCATCCCTTTCGTCGACTCGATGGCCGGGGCATGGAGGCTGACGAAATCGCTTTCGGAAAGGAGCTCGTCCATCGTAACCTTCCGCGCGGACAGCAGGGCCCCCGCCCCCTCGTCAACGGTGGGATCGAAATATATCACCCGGGCGCCGAAGGCCGTAACCCTCCGGGCCACGGCGGCGCCCACGCTCCCCAGTCCGATCAGCCCGACGGTCTTTCTCCAGAGCTCGTTGCCCTGATAGGCAAGATAGGCCTCGCCCATCCGCGCCATATCCCCCGCCTTGATCCCTCCCGTCTTGAGGAAATCGGCGGAGGCGGGCATCTTTCTGGCCAGCATCACCATGAACGCCACCGTCAGGTCCGCCACGGCGTCGCTGTTCCTGCCGGGGGTGTTGACCACCGGTATCCCGAAGGCGGTGGCGGCCTGGATATCGACGTTGACCGCATTGCCGCGGCAGCAGACGACCATCCGCAGGTCGGCGGCGTCGCGTATCGCCTCGTAATCGACGATATCCATCTCGGTAATCAATACGTGGACCCCGGCCAGGGCGCTGCTGAGCTTCTGCCCGCCGTCGTATATAGTCATCGTCGAGCGCCAGTCGCCGTAGGTGACATCCCCGAGCTTTCGCAGCGACTCGAGGGCCCGGTCGTCCATGGAGGCCGTAACCAGGATCCTGGGGCGAAACGAGGGGTCGGCGGCGCGGGCGGCCGCGGGCGATGCCTCGAAGAGCGACATCGTGAGGAGGTTTCCGATTTCCTGGTCGGCCTCGCGCCGCTTGTCATGGGCCTGACGCCACCCCGCGTAGAGGCTTTGATATTTCGGCGAGGCGCCGGTGGGTTGATGCTCCCGCACCATTTGCGTGACGCCGCGGGCGCCGGCCGCCGGATCGGGAAAGATCCCGGCCCCAACGCCGGCGAGTATCGCCGCGCCCAGGGCGCTCGCCTCATGGGTTTTCGGCACGTGAACCGGCATTCCCGTGACGTCGCTGATGATGCCGGTCCAGAGGGCATTCCGGGACATCCCGCCGGTGACCGTGATCCTCTCGACGGTGCGGCCCGAAACGGCGGCGATCTGCTCGAGGTTGGCGCGGACGGAATAGGCGATGCCCTCCAGGAGCGCGCGGGCGAAGGCCGCTCGGCCGCGGGTTGCGTCTTTCGTCACCATGTGGGAGAGCGAAAGGTTTCCCACGGGTATCCCGAGGACTCTTCCGTCGAAGATCGCCGCCCCGAGGGTCGAATAGATCCCCGAGGCCCCCGGAACCGAGCGGGCGGCCTCCGCACAGAGGGCGGCAACCGGATCGGCATAGCCGCCGTACATGATCCGGGAAAACCAGTCTATGGCGTCTCCGGTCATCATGCCGTTGCTCTCAAGGACGAAGAGGCCCGGCACGACGTGCTGCCCGCTCCAGAGACGGCCCTCGGGATCGATGATCAGCCGGTCGGTGACAAGCTGAAGCGGCATTGTCGTGCCCGCGATCACCGCGAGCTCTCCGTCGCCGACGGTTCCCGCCCCGAGGAGGCCGCACTGGGTATCCGCGCCGCCGGCGGCCACCGGTATGCCGGGCACCAATCCCAGGACGTCCGCCGCCGCCTTGGTCAGCGACCCCAGACGGGCGCCCGGTTCTATCGTCCGGGGGAACAGGGAGACCGAAAGGCCCAGCGATTCGATAAGGTCGGCGGCCCACTCCCGCTTTTCCTGTGAGAAGAGGAGGGTTTCCCCTGCCTGGGACCGCTCGGCGAAGACGGCGCCGGAAAGCCATAGTCCGACCCAGTCCGAGAGCGACAGGACGGTGCGGGCCTTTTCGAACAGATCGGGGGCGTTGTTTTTCATCCAGAGGAGTCTCGTGCCCAGGAAGAGGGGACTGGGCCAATGGCCCGATACCTTGTGGACCTCGCTGCCGCGCTCCATTGCGAGGACCGCCCCCTCGCCGAGGGCGCGGGCATCACGATTCGGGGTTGCCATAAGGACGGCGTGGTCGGCGTCCAGCACGACCGTCGTGTTCCTCATGCTCGTTGCCGCTATGCCGACGACCTCGCCGGGGGCGGCCTTCGACTTGGCAAGGGTATCCCTGACCGCCCGTCCGAGTTTCGTGATAATATCCCCGGTGTCCAGGTCAAATCCGAGCCCGTTAGTGTTGGGTGCTACCGGATGTGTCCATGCCTGCTGCGCGGCCCAGACGCCGCCGGAATCGGGGTCCAGGAGGAGGCAACGGCCCGATCCGCCGCCGACGTCCAGGGCCATGACGTATCTCTTTTTCATAGACGTTGAGTCACTCCGAAAAAAGGATCTGTTTGGGGCGTGTGCGGAGGGTCCCCCGCTGGCACTTTACTCTATCAGAATGGTATGCCGATGACAATGGTTTTCTCGGGGAGCGTTCCCGCCGAGACGGGCCTCGAAGAGGTCCCTCATGCCGCGCGGGCCTTTCGGCTCCCGGGGGACTACTTTTTCAGTATTTCAACGATCTGCTTTTCGAGGTGGGTCAGCCGGGCGGGTTTCTGCACAAATCCGTCGATTCCGAGATTGACAATCTGGCCGGCCTGGCCGTTCTCGCTGTACCCGGAGGTGACCAGGACCTTCAGCGCCGGATCGATCTCCCTGAGGGCCTCCAGGGTTTCTTTGCCCCCGAGGTTGGGCATGATCAGGTCCAGGATCACCAGGTCGATTCGGCCCTTGTGCTCTTTGAAACGCTCGATTCCTTCCAGCCCGTCCTCGGGCAGTAATAACGTGGTATCCCTTCTGGGTGAGGAAATCACCCCACATTTCCCGAACGACCGGCTCGTCGTCGATCAAAAGGATCGTCGCCCCCGGCACCGAACGGCTCACCTCATGTTTTACGGGGCGCTCCTCTACGGCCGTCGTCGAGACCGGGAAATAGAGCTTGAAGGAAGTCCCTTCACCAAGCTCGGTGTAGACCGAGATGATGCCGCGGTGACTGCGAACGATCCCGTATACCGTGGCAAGTCCCATTCCCGTTCCACC
Organism: uncultured delta proteobacterium; assembly: GCA_963848155.1. GTDB lineage: Bacteria > Desulfobacterota > Zymogenia > Zymogenales > Zymogenaceae > JAFGAS01. Next base: position 1,712,070 of record CAWKCL010000007.1, on the reverse strand, counting down.
TTTCTGCTGTTTCGTGCTAAAGAAGGGCTCGAAGATATGGTCCCGAATCTCGGGTGAGATCCCTATCCCCGTATCGGTGATCGCCACCACTACATGGGGGCCGGCAGAGGCGCCGAGGTGGGATTTAACAAAATCATCGTCCAGCATCTGATTACGCGTCTCTATGATGAGGTTGCCGCCTTCGGGCATGGCATCCCTGGCGTTGATGCAGAGGTTGAGCAGGCACTGCTCTATCTGGCTTACGTCCCCCTCCATCGTCATGAGGTAGGGGGAAAGATGAGTCTGGACGTCTATCGCCTTATTCAGCGTGCCGGTGACCAGCGGGAGAATCCTCTCGATGAGCTGATTGAGCTTGACGGCCGTAAGGTTGAACCGGCCGCCCCGGGAGATGCCCAGCATCTGTTTGGTAAGCTCGGAGGCGCGGACGGTGCCCTCGTGAATAACGGAGAGGGCCTTGTAATCGGGATCATCCGATTTCTTTTTCATCATCAGGTATTCAGAGTACCCCATGATGCCCACCATGATGTTGTTGAAGTTGTGGGCGATTCCCCCGGCCATCGTGCCCACCGCCTCCATCTTCTGGGATTGGATGAGCTGCTGCTCGAGTTTCAACCGCTCCGTGATATCTCTGATTGTTCCCTGAAAACCGATAACGGTTTCCCCCTTCCGATGAAGGGCGACGTACCCTTCGACCGTTCGCTCCTGTCCGTCGCTTCTGGTAAAGGAGTACCTGAAGCCTCTCAACGGCTCCCCGGTTTTATACAGGGAGTTGTACGCCGAGAAGACCGTATCGGCCATTTCGGGGCTCAAGAAGGTCCGGAAGTTCTTGCCGATCAGCTCATCCCTGGGATACCCTATCAGGTCCTCACCGGCCTGATTGATGGAGGTAAACGTTCCGCCCAGATCGACGGTAAAGAGCGTATCGAGAGAAGTCTCGAAGAGGGTGCGGTATTGTTTCTCGGATTCCTGTAAAGCCGTTTCAGCGCTTTTTCGCTCGTCCGCCTCCATAGCCAGGGAAATCGTATCGGACAAAGACGCGGCAAATTCCTGCTCTTCCAGCGACCAGAGTCGCACCGACCCGGTGTGTTCAAAACACAGGGCGCCCACCAGGGCGCCGCGGAGCCGTATTGGGACATCTATCATGGCGCGGATATCGAGGGGGACAAGATAGGTCTCGGCAAATTCACCGGTGCGCTCATCGGCCATTGCGTCGTCGGCCGCGATAAGTCGGCTCTGATCCAGCGCGGAGAAATATCGGGGGTACGAGGCGGAATCGAGCCGATCCCCCGTCTCATGAGTGTCCTCCGTTGACTTATAGAGATCCATGAGCACCAGATTGGTTCGATCTTCATCGAAGAGCCAGATGCCGGCCCGCTCTACCGGGAGGGTCCGGGCGGCCATTTCGACTATCCTCGAAAACGCCGCCGGAAGGTCGGAGAGGTCGGCCTTGGCCAGATCAAGGAGCACCGCCTGATACCGGATGATCCTCCGGTTTTTCTCTTCCTGTTCCTGCTCGCGCGCGTTTCTGTTCGGTAATATCCTGCACGTACAGGTCATGAGCGCCGGTCGTCCTTCCCACTCGATGAGCACTCGCGGCGCCTTCAAACCATTTTGCAATCCCCGCTCCGTTCGTGATGAAACGATACTGGGTGGGGAACGTTTGCCCGTCACCCGAGTCAGCTTTCGCTCGTATTCACTGGCAGAAGTCGCGAGTATCTTCAGGGTCTATGATGTCCAGAAAGGGTCTCCCGATTATTTCGTCGCGGCGGTATCCCGTCATATCGAGCGGCCGCCGGATTGAGATACCTGAACAGGCCGTCCTGGACCACGGCGATTCCCTCTTTTGCGTTTTCAACCGCGGCGCGGTATTTCTCCCTCCGATTGTCTCAAGGCCCGGTCGGTCCGCCTTTGCTCTTCGAGGAGCGTAACGTTCTCCCTCAGCGAGGTGACCTGCCTGGCGACCACGAGAAGGATTATGACGCCCACCCAGATAATCAGGGTGGGAAACGTCATGGGTATGCGCCGGCCGCTGCTGAGCAGAGGAGGAGGAGGTAGGCGGCCGCCAGCCAGACGAAGGGGATATAGATAACCCATGACGCCGTACCCTCGCCGGAATCTTTGTCGGGGACCTGGTCTCACGCGGGAGGCCGCCGATCTCCCAACCATTTCGGCGTGCAGGAAGCCGGCTATTCCTGCGAGGAATACCGCGGCGACCCAACCCATATCGAGGATGCCTCCCGCGTACGTCCCCGCGGTAGACTGGTAGCCGAAGATCGCGTCGGTCAGGACCTGAAGCCCGACGCCTGCCGCCAATAACCAGATGGGGCCCGCGGGCTGATATTCCGACTTCCGGGATAAAACGAAGAAGAGGGCCGTTATGAGGAGAAAATCGGCAACGGGGTAGGCCACGGAAAGGGCCATGGTCATCACGTCGCTCCCGCCCGTCTCCACAAGAGGGCCGATCCAGAAATACCAGAACAGCAGCATGCTGGCCAGTGTCACGATTCCCATATCCAGCGAGAGCCTGAGCCACTCGCCGCCGTTCAAACGCCTCATGGGAATCAGCAGGGCGCCCGCTATAAAGAGCGGGTAGTAGAGGAGATAGAACAGGTCGGCTATGGATGGGAAGGGGCTGATCTCAAGGCCGAGTTCCAGGACCGCCCACAGGATATCGCCGATAAGCCAGCTTACGTGGGCGACGGCCAACAGTCCCCACGCAACCTGCAGCTCTCGGGAACGAAGTCCGCTGCGGCGCGCGGCCCACCAGAGCCCCATTGTCGCCAGCAGCGTTTCGGCCGGGGCGGCCAGGGTGCTGAAGGACGAACTGAGGTCTTCATCGGTGATGATAAAAGTGATCATCGCCAGATGAATCAGGAAAAGCAGGGCGAAGAACACCAGTATGGATCGAAAGGTAATGAAACGGTATCCTGTTTTCATTGACGGCATCTTTGGCCTTTCATGGGGCAACGGAATCGATCCTATCGGGGTGCGAGCCGTCCGACGAGACAAACGGTATACGTATAACGCCGATGGCCTGCTCTCGCGGGGCGGCTCGTATCTGTATTTCAGTATATCAATTTTACGATACAACCGGGCAGATGTACAAGCAAAGTTTGATAGTAAAATAAAAAGGTTTTAAACTTTTAGATGTTTTATTGGCAGGCATGATAGGAAACGCCGGTCGAGGCGGATCGTCATGAAAAAACGACGGGGTCGGCATCTTTTCCCTTGACAATCGGCGGTAATAATAGTTTTATATAGGATAGTACGAAATAATACTATTTACCGTCCATTCATCATCGCACTTTATTGAAGGGGTCCTTTGTATGGGGATGAGCGTGAAATACGAGGCGGCGTTCCTGACAGCCCGCATACAGCAGATATCCGGGAGGATATTTGAAACGATCCTCCGAAAATACAATCTCTCCGAGATATCCCCGGCGCAGGGGAGAATACTGTTTGCACTTTGGAAAAGCGATAATGTCCCGATTCAGGAACTGGTTAGGCGGACGTCACTGTCCAAATCGACCCTCACCACTATGCTCGACCGGCTGGAGGAACAGGGATTTGTCGTCCGTGTCCCCTCGGAGAGGGATCGGCGCGAAATCCTTATCCGGTTGACCGAGAAGGACCGGTCGCTGCAGGACACGTATACGACGGTAACCGAGGAGATGGCGGGAATCAGCCTGTCCGGGCTAACGGAAAAAGAGATCAGGGATTTTGAGGATACGCTCAGGCGCATCCTGGCAAATCTCTCGGACTATGAAGAAAAGGCGCGGCGGGCGGCGCCGTAACTGCGGCCGAGAAGGAGGCATTCGCATGGGACAGCAATACCCAATCATCGACGCCTGGATGCAACACCCCACGATGCGGTTCATCAACCAGCCGATGTTCGACTCCCTGCGCCGGTGGACGGGGACGGGACCGATAGAGGCGGAGATACCGGCAGACGTTACGATCGGGATTATGGATCAGGCGGGGGTGCGTACGGGGCTCATCTGCGCGTGGGAGGGGCCGCAGGGATCGCTGATCTCCAACGACGAAACGGCCGCCCTCGTATCGGCACACCCGGATCGATTTGCCGGCGTGGCCTCGGTCAACCTCTACCGGCCGATGGAGGCGGTCAGGGAGCTGAGGCGGTGCGTTACCGATCATGGATTCAAGGCCTTACGAATCGTTCAGTGGCTCTGGAACCTTCCGCCAACCGATCGCCGGTACTACCCGCTCTTTGCGGCGTGCGTCGACCTGGGGATTCCGGTATGCCTCCAGGTCGGGCACACGGGGCCGCTGTGCCCCTCCGAGCCGGGCAGGCCGATTCCCTACATCGACGAAGCGGCCCTCGATTTCCCGGAGCTCGTGTTTGTCTGCGGCCACATCGGCTATCCCTGGACGACGGAGATGATAGCGGTGGCTACCAAGCACGAGAACGTATTCATCGACACGTCAGCGTACACCGCGAAGCGGTTCCCGCCCGAGCTGGTTACCTATATGAAGAAAAACGGAAGGAAGAAGGTCCTTTTCGGCACGAATTACCCGATGATAACGGCATCCCGGTGCCTGGCGGACCTCGGTTCCCTCGACCTCGACGAGGAGACTAAACGGCTCTTTCTCTCCGAGAACGCGCGGCGCGTCTTCAAACTGTAATAATTCCGTCTTAGGAGGAGGCATGGAAACCTACGAACGACTGCAGGAGATCCTGGATTCACACCCGACGGGGGCGCCCAAATCGGCAGCCTTCGACGAAATCCTGAGGATTCTTTTTACGCCGGAGGAAGCGGCCCTGGCGGTGCAGATGAGCTTCGCGTTCAGGAGCGCGGCTAACCTTGCAGCCAGGGCCGGTCTGACCGAGGAGGCCGCCGGGCGGCTCCTGGAAGGGATGGCCGATAAGGCCATAATCCAGAGCCGCTCAAAAGACGGGATAGACTCCTACGCGCTGCTGCCTACTATCCCCGGTCTCTTCGAGTTTCCCTTCATGAAGGGTGGAGGGGAGCCGGTTCACGAGAAACTGGGCAAGCTCTGGCAGCAGTATCACCACGAGGCCCTCGGCTCCGAATTCGCCGGCACCGACACGCCGCTCATGCGCGTTGTGCCCGTTGAGGCGACCATAGAAAATAAGGGCGGCGTGCTCCCCTACGAGCGGGCCCGGTCGCTGGTTGACGGCGCTTCGTATACCGCCGTGACCGAGTGCGCGTGCCGGGTGAGCGTTAACGCATGCGACAAGCCGCGGGAGGTCTGCCTCGTTTTCGGTCCTACGGCCAAATTCCTTGTCGAGCGCGGATACGCCCGGGCGATCGAAAAAGAGGAGGCCTACGGCGTGCTCAAGACGGCCGCGGACGCGGGCCTTGTTCATACCTCCAATAACAGCGCCGACCGGGGAAATCTGATCTGCAACTGCTGCCCCTGCTGTTGCACGGTGCTCCGGGGCCGGACCGAGCTCAACATACCGCACGCGTTTGCCCCCAGCGCCTTCCTGGCCACCGTCGACGCCGATCTCTGCACGGGCTGCGGCATCTGCAGGGACGAGCGGTGTCCGATGGAAGCCATCGAGATAGAAAACGACGTGGCGCGGATAACGGCCGATCGCTGCATCGGCTGCGGGGTCTGCGTGGCCGATTGCCCGACGGGGGCGATATCCCTCATTCCCCGCGAAACGCGGCCGGAGATCGCCCCTACCATCAGGGATATGGGTATGACAATTCTTGAGAAAAAGGGGAAGCTGGCGCGGTTTATCGAGATCATGAAGGAGTGACGGCAGCCGCGCCGGGCGGTGGGCCACCGGGTTACCGGATTATTGGGTACGTGTATGCGGGGGATCGTTCGTCTATGCAGCCGGGGCGGCCGTTAGGCCGGTGTATGGCCCGGCCCGCCCCGCTCTTTCATCTGGATCTGTCGTACCGTTTCCTTAGCCCGGTTGACCATGACCGCATCGGCCTTCGTGATGAACTCCGTCAGGCCCGGCAAGACCCTGTTCGTGCCGACTTTCCAGAGCGCTTTGAGGACGGCTGTCTGGAGGATATAGTCCGGCTCTCTTTTCCTGATTACGGGCGTAATCTTTTCAAGTATCTTCCTGCCCAATTTCTTCTCGGGCAGCACCTGATCGAGGAGAACTTCCTCGACCGTTCTGCCGTCGCCCACGGATCGGTTTCCGACGGACGACAGCGCGCCGATCGTCTCGACCTTTAGCTCAGACAGCTCTTTCTTCTGCGCGGGGAAGGCCTCCTCCTCGAGGGCGAGCGTCGTGACCAGCGCCGAAACAACCCTCGGGGACGTGAGGGGAATACCTCCGATGCACACGACGGCGCGGCGGCGGACGCCCAGGTCGGGGTCGAACAACGCCTTGACGAGCTTAGGCTCGGATGCCGGCCCCTCCAGGGCGCAGGTCGTGGCAACGGCCTCCTCGCGCACCCGCGGATTGTCGTGGGAAAGAAACCGATTCACCAGCGGCGACTCGTCGGGTTTCCCCAGGCGCGAAAAAGCCAGCAGGGCGTTTCGATAGACATACCATTGATTGCCCGTTGCCGAGAGAATCTTGATTATCGCGGTTCGTCCGGCTTCCCCCATTCCGCTGAGGGTTTCAACGGCGCTCCTGCGCGCGTTCCTGTTCTTGCTCTCGACAATGACGTGGATGAGGATCGATACCCCGGCAGGTCCCAGCACTTTCACGATCCGCTCGATCGTGCCACGGGCCTCCTTAGTTTCTTCCTCGAAGAGACCGCCCAGTATATCGAAGGAATCTTTCCAGATGAATTGAATCGGCGTTCGCAGGGGGATAAGCTCGCTATTTCGATATTCAGGGTGGTCGGCAAATTTTGCGGATATCGCCCTGTTGAAGAGTGCGATAAGGTCGTATTGCCGCTGTTCCAGGAGAAAGGGAAGTATGCGCCTGAAGAACCGTAAGAACAACAATACCTCGTCCTGCCTGTCGGCGCCGACAAACTTCTCCACGTAGAAGTCGTGGCTTTCCTGGTAGTCCTTTACCAGCAGGAGGGTGTTGACATGGTCCTTGATCACGTCGGGCAGCTCATCAAACGTCAATATCTCCTGGAAATAGAGCTGCTCGAAAAACGCGTTGCCGGCGTCCATCTTTTCGTTAAGAACGCGGGTCGAGATCCACTTCAGGATCCGCTTTACGCTCTCCAGCCGGTTGGTCAATCCCTTGTGGCCCGGCTTATGGACCAGTTCCTCCTTGAGCCGCGTGAGCTCCTCAAAGACGTATTGTGACGTGGGCAGGAGGATCTCCATCGGGAAGGTCTTGACGATGGTCTGCTCGAGATCTTCCGCGTCAACTGCCGCCACGTTCCGGGCGATGACGTGGGCATTGACGACGATATCCTTGAGCATGTGGGGCTCGCGCAGCGGCCGCATGATGTCCCTAATGATGTGGATCTTGATTTCCTGAATCTCGTCCGGCGTCTTATCTTTGAACAGCGGCAGGACCTTGAGGTCTTTGGCCAACCGCTGGATGGCCATTTCCACCCGCCAGGGGAGCTTAAGCTCGAAGATGATCATGTCGTCCACGAATATCGCGGAGACCTCGGTGATTCCTTTCTCGACCAGGGCCGAAGTCAGGAGGTTGCCGACTTCCCCCTCCACCCCCCGGTCGCGTACCGGATCGCTCATAATATCGATAAAATCCTCAAAATGGGCCAGGGGCAGCCCCCGCTTTATCGAGAAGCTGACGAGGTTTTTCCGGTTGAAATAGTCCTTTAACTTGGGCATGTATATCTCGGCCTGCTCGATCCCGATGAGCCCCCTGAGGCTCACCTGGTCGTCAAGAATGCCCGAGATCAGCACGTCAAACCGCCCCTGTGATTCCTGACTGGTGAGAGTGACGTCGGGCCGGTCACCGACGGCCGTCTTGAATTCGGTATAGATACCTTCCTTGGCCTTCTTGCTGCCGGGATGCTCCGGGGCGTAATAGCCCGAGCGGAGCATCGCCTTGGCGATGTTGAGTATAAACGCGGCCACCGGCTGCATCCGCTCGCGCTCCTGGGGAGCGAACTCCCGACGTACGTGGTCCGCGGTAGAGATGACCGGCGGGGGAAGGGCCCCCCCTTTACGCGACACGCGGGGAACGGAGTCGCGGTCGCTAATAATGGTCTGCAACCACTCAAAGCGGCGCTCCTGTGTCGGCAGCGAGGGCGCGCGGTGAACCGTACCTTTGCCCGGCGCCGGGCTGCGGGCCGGCTCACCGCCCGCGTTTCCGCCCGGATATGGGGCCGGCGCACTACCATCGCCCCCGGCGGATTCGAGCAGCCGCCGGTAGGTATTGTTTTGCATCAGGGCGTTGGTGAGCCGCCCGATCCGTTCGCCATGTATCGGGTCAAACCGGATCGTAATGCCCTTCTTCGGCTGCGGGTCCGTCCTGCTTTCGAGGTTGACAACCGACGATACGAAACCGCCGATAACAAACGGGTCGTCAAACCCCGGGATGAGGATCGTCAGCTCTATCGGAGTGCCGACGGCGGGCGCCTGGGACGAGGTCAGCTGGAAACTGGAGTTCTTGATGTACTTGAGGTATTGGCCGAGAAAGGCCTCGGGCGAGTTATATCGAACCTTGACCTGTACGGATTTTTGGTCCATTGGTATCCATACAAACGGGACGGCGTAAGGAATCCGTTTATTCGGGCTGATCTCTCAAAAACGATATGCGCATGCCGGAACGGTCGGCGTTCATGGCGCGGGGACCAATGATGTCTACACTTGTATCACGTCTGTGTGTCGATTGTCTATAAAAATAGGCGGTCGACCGTGGACGCCCTTCGCGGGGAAACCGGTTGCGTTTCGTATCGTTTCGGAAGTCCGGACCTTGAATAGAGGAGTATACCGGGGGTTGAGGAGGTGAATCGGGGCCGGCGGGTGGGTCCCGCCGGCCCCGTGATTAAGGGCAGGGGCAGTGAAATGCACAACCCTACGGTTCGAGATTAAACAGGGGGCGTGCGGAATCGCCGGCCGAATACTTATCTCCCGGAAATACCTTGGGGCCGAGCTTACCCATCTTCACCTTCTTTCCGATGAGATTCATCGTTACCACGTCCGGGTCGATACTCATCAGGTTTCCCATGATCCAGGGACCCTCGGCAAGCTCCACCAGGACGATCGTATAGGGCGCCTCGGGCTCCCTGTTTTCGGCCGCCACAAAATTGAGGGTAAAGGTCTTGATCGTCCCCTTTCCCGAAAGCTCGATGATGTCCAGATTGGTCCCGGCACACTCCGAGCAGACCATCCGCGGGGGGGCCGTTATCGCGCCGCAGTCCTTGCAGGAGAGCCCCAACAGCTTATTCTTCTTGAGGGCCTTGTTGTAGGCCTCAAAGGTAAGTTTGGATTCCATGTTACCAACCCCTCTTCATGATAATGTTGACCAGCGTCCCGCCGTCGCCGCCAAGCGTATCGGTCATCCCGACCTTGGCGTCGGGGACCTGCCGCTGGGGCTCGACTTCGGACCTGAGCTGCCTGAAAATCTCGTATACCTGGGCGGCGCCCGTCGCACCGATCGGGTGCCCCCTCGATTTCAGGCCGCCGGAGGGATTGATGGCGACGACCCCGCCGATATCGGCCTTGCCTTCCATCCATGCGTCGCCGGATTTGCCGTAGTCGAAGAACCCGAGGCTCTCGGCGGCGATCAGGCTCGCGATGGAAAAGCAGTCGTGCAGCTCGCAGACGTCTATGTCCTTCGGCCCGACGCCGGCCATGCCGTAGGCCTGTTTTACCGAAAGCTCGCGGGAATAGATCCGCGGCAGGGTCTTTTTCTGGCTGTGCAGCGGCCCCGCGGATGCCTGCCCCACCCCGATGATCTGGACGGGTTTTGCGGTCAGCCGCTTCACGGCGTCCTCGGAGGCGAGGATAACGGCGGCGGCCCCGTCCGAGAAGGGGCAGCAGTCGTGAAGCTGCAGCGGCGTAGAGACCATGAAGGAGGAGAGCACCTGTTCGATCGTCACCTCTTTTCTCATCTGGGCCTTCTCGTTGTGGACGCCGCGCTTGTAGGACTGCACGGAAACCGTGGCCATCTCCTCTTTGACCTGTTCGATGGGCTTGTCGTAGGTCTTGGCGTAGAGGTGGGCCAGCATCGCGAAGACCGCCGGAAACGTCAGACCGCTCGGGAATTCGTAGCTCCTGTCGGATGCCATGGCAAACGTGCGCGTGGCCAGCGGCGTCCCGAGGCTGGCCGCCCGCTCGACACCCCCCACCAGGACGATGTCATAGAAGCCCGACGCGACCCACATGAAGGCGTCCCGGACGGCGACCGAGGCCGACGCGCACGCCCCCTCGTACCGGTTGGCCGGTACGCCGGCGCACCCGATGCTTTCGGCGGCAAACGCCTGAATCATCGCCTGGCCCTCGGAGAAATCCCCCAGGACGTTGCCCATGAATATGGCCTGGATATCCTTGGACTTCACCTGTGCGGCGGCCATCGCATCCACCGCGGTCTCGGAGAAGAGCTCGACCTGCGTCTTTTGCTGGGCGTTGGTAAACGGCGACTGCGCGCCGCCGACAACAAACACTTTTTTCATGATTTAGGCTCCCTTATAATTTCGCGTTCAAACGTCTTTCTATGGTTTGGACGGCCGGCGGTACGAGGGATCGACCGCCCGGCCGCCGGGAAACGGCCCACACGGAGACTATATCCCCATCTTGCGGGCGATGATCTCTTTCATGATCTCGGTGGTCCCGCCGATGATCGAAAACGACCTGATGTCGGTATACATGCGGGATACGTCGTATTCGGCCATGTAACCGTACCCGCCGTGGATCTGCGTCGCGTCGTACGCGACGCGGTTTACCATCTCGCCCACGGAGGCCTTGAGCATCGAGATCTCGGCGACGGCGTCTTTGCCCTTCGCAAAGCGGTCGGCGCATACGTAGGCAAACGACCGCGCCTGCTCTACGGCCGTCGCCATGTCGGCGAGTTTATGGCGGATCACCTGGAAGCCCGTAATCGGCTTGCCGAAGGCCTTGCGCTCGCGGGCGTACGCGATGGCTTTTTCCAGCACGTACTGGGAGGCCCCGATGCCCTCGACCGAGAGGATGAGCCGCTCGAGCTGGAGCTTTGCCATCAGCGCGTAGAACCCCTGGCCCTCTTTCCCGAGGAGGTTGTCTTTCGTAAGCTTCACGTCGTCGAAGAATATCTCGGCGGTGTCCGAGGCGTGGCAGCCGATCTTTTCGAGCTTTCGGGTGGTCAATCCGGCCGTGCCCCGCTCGACGACGAAGAGCGACACCCCGCGGTGCGGGGGATCGGCCTTCTTGTCGGTCTTGGCGGCCACGACGATGACGTCCGCGTAATGGCCGTTGGTGATAAAGGTCTTCTGCCCGTTGAGGACCCAGCCGTCGCCCTTTTTTTCCGCGGCGGTCGTGATGCCGGCCACGTCCGACCCCGCGCCGGGGTCGGTGATGGCGATGGCGCAGACGGCGGTGCCGGCGATACAGGGAGAAAGCCAGCGCTTCTTCTGCTCGTCGGTGCCGAGGTCGGCAAGGTAGGTGGTGGACATGTCGTTATGGACGGCCACCGAGACCGCGAATCCCAGGCAGCCGCACTTGCCCAGCTCCTCGGCCATGACCACCCGGAAGAGGGGATCGACGCCAAGGCCGCCGTAGGCGGGGTCGTAGCAGAACCCGAGAAACCCCATCTGCCCCAGCTCGTTCCAGATACTACCGGGGTATCTCGCGCCTGGCCTCCCACTCCGCCACGAACGGGGTCACCCGATCGGCGAGGAATTTCGCGAGCTGTATTCGAAACTGTTCGTGTTCCTCGGTAAAAATTTCGTATGCCATACCGTTGTCCTTATTCGACTGTTTTCGTGTCGGGTTATATCAGATATATAAAGGGATTTTGTAAATTGCCGTCGTTTGTCGGAATGTGTCTTAGCGGTTTACATGACCCTGGTTTCCCGATCCATGTAATGGGCGCGCCCTGCCCCCGCCCCGGACGAGACGCCGGCGGGGCGAAGAGAACCACAACAGAATTATGAATGAGGTATCATTTTCCGGCGGATTTGTCAAAGAAAATCGTGCGGATATGTGATTTCCGTTTACGTAAACTGGCAATTACGGGTCAACGGGGCGGTTCAGGTTCAACACAGAATATTCCGGCCGCTTGAGACGCGGCCGTGCCGGGCACAACGGCGCTGCCGGGAGAAAAAAAGGGGGGACGGTTTGTCCCCCCATTGTCGATGGCTTTAAGCCCAGATCCTTACGGATGAATGAAACTGTTGTCGTTGGCCCAGATCGGCCCGCCCGCAACCGGATAGGTCCCGTTCCAGGCGCCGGTGGTGGTGAACTTGTTGTTGCCCATGCCGAGGCTGCCGTTGCCGATGGAGACGCTGCTCCCGCCAGGGTCGTTTGCATCAAGCCAGGCCGCATAGGCCGCGGTCCCATTGAGCGTCCCGCCGTTATTGACGAAGAGCAGCGGCGTAGATGCCGTCCCGATGGTTGAGCCCCCGGGGTAGGAAGCGAATATATTCAGGCCGTACACTTCCGTGGCGGATACCGTCATGTAATTCGTCATGACGGAGGTGGTGACCGCGCCCATAAAGGTGTTCAGGTAAATACCCATCGCCAGGTCCCCGGCAGTGAGGCCGGTCATGTTGTTGTTGTGAACCATGCCGGCAAGAGCATAATCCCCTCTGGCGGAAATCCCGTACAGGTAGGTATAGTTAGCGTCGTGGGCGATGAGGCTGCTGAGACTGTTGGCGTAGATAGAGCCGAGAAAACCATCATACGCGCCGGCTTCGATCCCGTACACATAGGCATGTTCCGCAAAATAGGCGTCGAGCCCGCTGATGCTGTTCTCGTAGATGGAGCCGGTAAAGTCGTTGTCCGTGAAGATCCTGATCCCGGTCGCGATGGCCTCGGATGCGTCAAATGCGCTGGAGCCGCTGATTCTGTTCCCGTAGATGGAGCCGGCATAGTTGCCGTCCGAGTCGGCGTAGATCCCGTACATGCTGGTAAAATAGGCGTCCTCGGCGACGATACCGCTGAGCGCGTTCGAATAGATGGAACCGATGAAATCGCCGTCCGATTCGGCCCGGATGCCGTATGCGCTGGCTTCCCACGCGTCTTCGGCGACGATCCCGCCGATGGTATTGCCGTAAATAGAGCCGGTGAAGTCGCCGCCCACGTCCATGGTGATCCCGAGCGCGTCGGCGTATTCCGCATACTTCGGCGGTGACATCGCTGATGGTGTTGGCGACGATCGAGCCGGTGTAGTCGTTATCGCCGGCGTATCCGAGGATCCCGAACGCGTAGGCCTCGTCGGCATCGTAGGCGTGGATGCCGCTGATCGTGTTGTTGTGGACCGAGCCGCTGACGGACCCGGTGTCGTACCCTTCCCACCAGTCTTCGGCGCTGTTTACCGATATCCCGAGCGCGACCGCGTTATAAGCGTCCTCAACCAAGATATCGGTGACGGTGTTGCGGAAGATGCCGCCGGCAAAGTCGCCGTCCGCCCCGCCCATGATCCCGTGAGCGAAGGCGTCCTCATCGGATTCGTCGATCGCTATGTCGGAGACGGTGTTGCGGTAGATGTCCCCGAGGAAGGCGCCGTCCGCCCAGCCGTATATACCGAACGCCTCGGCGTATTCGTCGGTATTCTCGACCCCGACGTCGGTAACGGAGTTGTCGAAGATGGAGCCGCGGTAGTCGTAGTCGGCCCGGCCGTAGATCCCGTAGGCGTAGCCCTCTTCGATCTCGTACCCGTCTCCCCAGGCCCAGACGTCCTCGATCTCGTTTCTGACGATGTCGCCGACCATGTCGCCGCCACCGGCATCGGCCAGGATCCCGTACGCCTCGCTTTCGTAGTCGCCGTCCGTGGCCTCGATATCGAAGACGTGTTGTCGTAGATGTCGCCGAGGTAGTCGTTGTCGCCGGTGTATCCGAGTATCCCGACCGCATAGGCTTCTTCGCCGTAATAGGCCCTGACGTCGTCGACCGTGTTGCCGTAGATCGAGCCCCAGACCGGCCCGGTATCGTTACCATCCCACCAGTCGTAGGGGTTTATCCCGATGCCGCCCGCGACGACTCGCTTCGGCGTCTTCGGCGTCGATGTCGGTGACGGTGTTGTTGTAGATGTTGCCCGTAAACTCGCCGTACCCGTCCACCCAGATGCCGAACGCCATCAGCCACATAGGCGTATTCGGCGTCGACGTCGTGGATGACGTTGTCGTAGATGGAGCCGGTGTAGCTGCCGTCCGCCCCGGTGTAGATCCCCGCCGCGTAGACTTCGAAGTTGTCATAGGCGTTAACGTCTATGATCGTGTTCCCGCTGATCGGGGCGGTGAAGTCCCCGTCCGCCCACGCGGAGATACCGGCCGCATCATAGTACGAATTGATGTCCCCGATGTAATTGCCCGAGATCGCCCCGGCGATGTCACCGTAGGCGTGCAGGTCCATACCATAGGCGCCGCTATCGCCGTCGGACTCGATGTCCGTTATGTTGTTGCCCAGGATGTCGGCCGTCAGGTTGCCCTCGGCGCCGACGTAGATGCCTGCCGCGTAGTAGGCAGCCCATACGCCGTCTATCGTGTTGTTGAGTATACTGGTGTAGATGGAGCCGTTGTCGGATTCGAAGTAGATGCCCGCGCATCCGCCCGCATTGCCGGTACCGTAGATCATGTTTTCCCGGATGATCGCCGGCGAGGCGGCCGTTCCGAGGCCGCCGGCGCGCGTCATAGGTGATCCCGAAGTTGCCGGCGTTATTGATGATGTTCGAATAGATGGAAAGCCCCGCGTCGGCGGCGTTGCCCCCGAGCTCGATGCCGTAGGCGCTGCCGTAGCCGAGGTCAAACTGGAGCCCCAGGACCGTCGGGTTCGGCGCGTCCATCGTCAGGGTCGAGAGGACGACCGGGTAGCCCTGCACGAAGTTCACCAGGTTCGGGATAGGCCGCGTACTCGGCGCCCGCGCCCCAGATCGTGACGCCCGGGTCGTCGAAATAGCCGCCGCCGACGCCCGAGCCGGTGCCGGTCATCACGTGGACGATGCTGGCCGAGACGCCGAGGCGCGGGTCCGCCGCGGCAAGCGCCAGATCATTATACGGGTTCTCGTACGTGCCGTCGCCCGCGGCCGGGTTCGCGTCCGAGACGAAGATGATGCCCGCGACGAGGTCGCCCTCGGATGACTCGGCGGGCGACAGGGTCTCTTTGCCCACGACGATATCCACGTCGCGCCGGACCGGCTCCACCATCCGCTCTTTCAGCGTGCGGCTTCCGGTCAGTACGTCGCCGATGCCCTCAAACGGGTTCTTGCCGGTCACGAGGTTCTCGATCGAGAAGGGCACCTCGAAGGCGACCTCCCCGTAGTACTCGTCGTGGTTGATGTTGTCGTTGCGGTATTCGAAATTGACCTTCAGAAAGTCGGTGGGCATGGCCTCGAGCCGCGCCGAGACGCCGTTGACGTCCGGCACGTACCGGCCGAAGAAGTGATAGCCGCCCGCGTAGGCCCAGGTCTCCACGTAGTTGGACACCCAGGGAATCCGCACGCCTGCCTCGTAATCAAAGCCGGTCAGCGGCTCCTCCATGCCCGCGGAGTAGATGCCGTTTCCGTAAAAGGCGTAGGCGAAGCCCGCGCCCCGGTTGGCCCCGGTGACGGGCTGGTAGTAGTTGAACCGGGTCGACAGGCCGACGCCGTTAAGATCCGCCATCGCCTCGAACCCGAGGCCGAGCTGGTCGAAATGGGAGCCGTACCTGGTCTTGCGGTGGTCGTAGAAGAAGTTCCCGCCCAGGACGAGCTTATCGGCAACCACCATCTTGCGGTAGCCGGCGCCGAAGTTGATCTCCCACGCCTCGCGGTTGTCCGGCGTGAACTTGCCATTGATGAAGACGATGTCGTCCGCGCCCCGGTAGACCGGCACGAGCGTATCGACGATGAAGAGCACCCGGTCGTCCGAGCCGAACCGGACGGCGGGGCGGAGATAGATCGTCCAATCGTCCGCGGCGCCGGCGCTGTCGGCGGCCAGTCCCGAGACGGGAAGCGCAACCGCCAGCGCGGCAAGGACGACGCGCGATACAAAGAAGCCGCTTAAAGCTCATTGGGATCCTCCTCTGTCGAAATAGATATATTTAAATCAATTCAAAACAATCCATACGCGCACTCAATTTCCGCCGCAGCATACTCCTCCAGGGAGCATAACGGTCAAACAAGCTATAAATTAAGCAATTCGTATGCCAATGGAGCGACCGCGCCACGATTAGTAATTATCTAACGATATCGGCAGGTTAGTCGAGCGCGTGGTCGGGTCACGGGGAGCGGTCTAAAACGGCGTTTCAGATATGTAACGTTTCCGTCTCACCGTTGCGTTGCGCCGTGCGGCGGGGAGGTTATCTCAACCACCGGGACGGGAAAAATATGAGGGGGACACACACCCGGTATGTCCCCCTTGACGTTCAAGTCGGCGAAGACGACGCCGTTACCCATCGGCCGGCTACTTCTTCGGCACCTTCATGGCGGTGATCATGAATGCCTGGTTGCGGTTCTCGAGATGGAGCGCCTGCTCGAGCGACGCGCCGTCCAGGTTCATGTTGATGGCCTCCTTGGTCATCCAGAGGCCGACCGGGTCCTTCGATACCATCTTATTCGCTATCTCGTAGGCGGTCTCCATGAGCTTTTCTTTTTCGACGATCCGGCTGACGAACCCGAGCTCCTTTGCCTCCTGGGCGCTCATGAAGTCACCGGTCATGAGAAACTCGTAGGCCCTGCCGGTTCCGATGAGCTTGGGCAGGAAGAAGCTGCTGCAGAGGTCGGCGCCGCCCAGGCCGATATTAATATATGCCGCGTTGAACCGCGCCTGTGGCGTGACCACGCGGACGTCGGCGGCCATCGCAAAGCTGAACCCGGCGCCGGCCGCGGCCCCGTGGACGGCGGCGATGACCGGCTGCGGGATGCGGCGCATCTTGTAGAAGAGCATCGACGTGCGGCTCTGGTAGAAATAGATGAGGTCGGGCGTCACCTCGAAGAGCTGGGCGGCGGTCTCCGTCATGTCCAGTCCCGAGCAGAACCCCTTTTCGCCCGCGCCGGTCAGGATCACCACGCGGATGTCCCGGTTGGTCGACAGGGCGCCGAGGAGGTGGTCAAGCTCCTCGATCATCGCCTGGTTGAGCGCGTTGAGCTTGGCCGGCCGGTTGAGGGTCAAGAGGCCGATCGGCCCGTCCACGGTAAAGGTGATTGTCGTATAGTCCATGGGTGCCCCCGTAAAGGTGTGGTTAGTCGTCGAAATGCTCCGGCCTGGCCGAGAGCGTCAGCCCGTCTTTGGAAAGGAGGCTTTTGGCCATCCCCTCGATCTTGGGCAGCTCGTAGGCAAAGAAGAACCGGAAGGCGTACATCTTGCCCGCGTAAAAGGACTCGTCGGACGGGCTCGCGCCCTTTGCGAGCGCCGATTGCACCGCCAGCGCCTGCAGGAGCCACTGCCAGGCAACGGCGATAGTACCGAAGAACTCCATGAAGAGGGTCGCGTCGGCCAGGAACAGGTCGATGTTGCCGCCCGTGGCTACACTCACCAGATGGCCGATGACCTCCTTGAGCCGCTCGACCGCCTTGCCTAGCTCGGCCGCCTGGACAGAGAGCTCCGGGTTGGATTCGGCCTTTTGAATTGCCGCGTCGAGCTCCGCCAAATAGAGCGTGAGCGCCTTCCCGTTTTTCATGACGATGTTTCTGCCCAGGAGCGTCAGGGACTGGATGCCGGTGGTCCCCTCGTGGATCGGGTGAATCCTCGTGTCCCGGTAGTGCTGCTCGATGGGGAATTCGTCGCAGTAGCCGTACCCGCCGAGGCACTGGAGGGCCTGGCTCACCGAATGGACGGCCATTTCCGCGGGGTAGGTCTTTGCCACCGGCGTCAGGAGGTCCAGAAGCAGCGAGTACTTCTCCCGGTCTTCCCCCTCGGTGGAGAGCACGAGGTCGGTCAGGACGGTGCACTGAAACAGGAGCCCCAGGGAGCCCTCGATGACGGCGCGCTGGAACAGCAGCATCCTTTTTATGTCGGCGTGCTCGATGATCGGGATCTGCGGGATGGAGGGGTCTTTGGAGGTGATGGGCCTGCCCTGCGGGCGCTCCTTGGTATACTGGAGCGAGGTATAATAGGCCGCCGAGGCGATGGCCGCCGCGTTCATGCCGACGACCAGGCGGGCCTCGTTCATCATCTGGAGCATGTAGAAAAGCCCGCGGTTCGGCTCGCCGACCAGCCAGCCCCGGCAGTCGCCGTTATCGCCGAGCGAGAGCTGGGTAATCGGGCATCCCCGGTAGCCCATCTTGTGGTAGATGCCCATGACCGTCAGGTCGTTGGGTACCAGGCCCCCGTCATCGCCGAAGCGTTTCTTCGGGACGATGAACATCGATATCCCCTTCAAGCCCGGAGGCGCGCCCTCAATCCGCGCCAGCATCATATTGACGACGTTATCGACGCAGTCGTGGTCGGCCGCCGAGATAAATATCTTCTGTCCCCGAATCAGGTAGTAATCCTTATCGGTAGGGGATGCGGTCGTCGTGATATCGCCGACGGAGCTGCCGGCCTGCGGCTCCGTGAGGGCCATCGTCCCCTGCCACGCGCCCGAAAACAGGAGCGGGATGTAGGTGTCTTTCTGTTCCTGGGAGCCGAAAGACTCCAGGAGATGCGCCGCGCCCATGTTGAGGCCGGGATAATTGGAGGCCGAATAGTTGGCCGCCGAAAAGACAAAGGTGGGGATGAGCCCGACCGTAAACGGCAGCTGCTGGCCACCGACCTCGGTCGATGCCACCGCCGAGATCCATCCGCCCTCGCCGCACTCCTTCATCAGCCGTTTGACCGACGGGTGCACCTTCACGGAGCCCGCCTCGAACCGGGGCGGCTGCTTGTCCATCTCTTCGAAGCAGGGCTTGAGGAGGTCTTTACCCATCTTCATGGCTGTATCGATGACCATATCGATCACCTCGGGGGCGTGATGGGCGTAACGCGGGTACTTCAGGAGCGACGGCGCGTCAAACACCTCATAGAGCAAGAACTTCAAATTCCTTTCGCTTAAGAATTTCTCGGCCATGGTCAATCGGCTCCTTATGGTAGATAAAGAGTAATAATCCGTTAGTCCGTTGGTCGCGCGTACCGTGCAACTATAGCAGATGGGGCCCGCCAAATCTAATGGATTTTTCGTCTATTTGTTATATTTGAGAAAAACCCGTCGCGGCCGCGTAACGCCCGTGCGGCGGGAAAGACAAAGGGGCGCAGTATTTGCCGCGCCCCTTTGTCGTCGACAGGCTGCTCATGAACGGTCCCCGACGGCGGGGAGGCTCCGTATCCCCTATACGCCACGGCTCCGCCCGAACGGAAACCGCGCGAAGTCCCGCCCGGGCGGCGTCTGCCGTCACTGGAGATAGGGGCGCAGGTCCAGCTCCTTCTTCACGCCGCCGAGGTCAAGCACTTTTACAATACCGACGTCCTTTTCCGCCCCGATCCCGGTGGTCGCCAGTATCTCCGAAATACCGTCCCCGTCCAGGTCCGCCGTCGCCACGAAGAGCCCGAAGAATGTGTCGAACGGGAACGTCTTGAAGAGGATATCGCTCTTCCCGTTCATGACCAGGAGCTCGGCGGCGGAGTTCATGTACGGTCCGGGCGCCGCGAGGACCTCGTCGGTACCGTTGCCGTCAACGTCGCCGGCGGCCGTATTGAGGCCGTAAAGACAACCCCTGCGGAAATAGACCCAGTACCATTTAGACTGCTTCGGCGCCGTAATGCCGCCGGGAAAGTCGACGGCGATAAAATGAGTGCGGTACGCGTGCAGGTAGGGCGGTGCGCCGATGATCTCGTCGGAGCCGTCACCGTCGATATCGCCGGCGGAAACGCGTATGCCGTGGCGCATATAGACGTAATACTCATCGTTGTGGATAAGGTCGTCGGCCTGAAACTCGACGAGCAGCTGCCCCGTGCCGGTGAAGACCCTGATGACCGGGCGGTAGGTCTGGCCGGGGCCCAGCCCCGCGATGATCTCGTCCTTACCGTCGCCGTCGAGATCGCCCGACGCGACGTTTACACCGTAACTCCTGCCGGGGAACGCGATAAAGCTCGTGAGCCGTTTGCCTGTGCCCGTCAGGACCGTAATGAGCGTATCGTTTTTACGGTACGGCCCCCTGGCGGCAATGACCTCGTCCTTGCCGTCGCCGTCCAGATCGCCCGCCGCAAGGTTAGCCCCGTACGGTGACTGCACCTCAAACGCGGTGAAACGGTCCACGGGGACGCCGTCTGCCGGTAAACACGATGACTCTCCGAATCGTTTCCCTCCGCCGGGCCCCTGTTTACCAGTATCTCGTCCTTCCCGTCGCCGTTTACGTCCCCCGAACAGAGGACCATGGAGTTTCCATAGGTATTGTAGCGCTCGAATCCCTGCCGCCCCACGCGAAAGTCGGACATGAGGCCGGGCACGAGCAGCGTCAGGGCGACAATCGCCACCGTCCCGTGCATGACGCCGAGCGCGAATATATTCCTGTTTCGGGAAAAGAGGAAGCAGAACAGGAGCCCGCCGACCGACGTGAAGATTACCAGGGCTACGTTGGGTACGTGCAGCAGTGAAAAAATGGCCGCGGCCGAGATAATGGCGGCGTAGTTATTGTCGAGTATTTTTTTCAGCCGAAGATAGAGAAAACTATTGAGGGCGAATTGCTGCAGGGAGCCCCAGAAGATATAACCCAGCAGGTCCAGCAGGACCCTTCCGAGGTCATGGTGCCGGTAACTCTCCCGGTAAAACATGAATATACAGAGAATCGCCGCGACACAAAAAAGCGTCGCGACCCCGACTTCCTTGAAGGACCGGCCCAGGTTATCGACCCGGATGCCCAGGTCCTTGAGCGTGTCTTCGTGCACGAAAAAACCGCTGAGGAATACGAGGCCGGAGATGATCCCCGCGAGCGTGGATAGGTACGGGCCCCAGTATGAGAAACGCAGCACCCATATAATAAGAAATATGCCGCCCAGCACGATACATAATTCACCCAGCGTATAGAGCCGGGGGCTCTTGTGATACAACTCCCGCAGGAACGTTATCGGTCTGAGCATAGGTCAATTCCTCTCGGGGCCGGTAGTTTTGAATGACGGCGCCCGCGGTATCGTGGTGAATTAGAATAGCCAATTATTGTGCCGGAAATCAAGTAAAAAGGGGTGCGGGCGAGCGGCACTGCGTTCTTTTCGGGTCTCGGGAACGGGCGATGGGCCGACGGTGTTTGTTACGCTTCACGTGGGGGTGCCGCAGGGGTAACGCGCGGACAGGGAGTTTTGGGATTGACACGGTAAAAGAGTGTTGGCGGTAGGTATTGGTCGGGGCGAGAGGATTTGAACCTCCGACCCCCTGCTCCCAAAGCAGGTGCGCTAACCGGTCTGCGCTACGCCCCGATAGATGAATTATACCGCAACGCCCGTAATAAAATCAAGCCGGTATAGAGCGTCCGGCTCACGAGCTGCCCGTTTGACACGGGCGCGAGAGGATACACTGCAACGGTCCCCTAATCGGCCGCCGCAACCTGCTGAGTCCTGCCGTGCCCACCCCTTCGTCGTTTCCTCCTGGGTGCGCGGATAAGCCGCTTGAGGGGCTCAAATCCGTCGGGGCCGGGGGGCCATGGAGCGTTGGGGAAGGCTCCGGAGGCCTTTGTGGTGATGGCAAGAAGGTCGAAGGCTTCCGGGAAGTGGGCCTTGTGCCTGAGGTTTGATGAGATATGGCCGTGCTCGAACATCCCGAGCATCTTCCAGTTCATATACAGGAGATGGCGCATGTTGTCCACGGTGCGCTTGGAGACCCCCACCCTGGACAGTGATTGCGACAGGAAACCGCCGATGAGCCGGGGCACATCGACCCTCGCCTCCGGCGAACGGGTATGCGAACGCACCATCGCCGTTACCACCGGAATCATGGGGACAGAGAACATAAAGGGGACGGAAAATTCCCTTCCCGACCGGGTCATCGCATCCAGCAGACCGAGGCAGGAATAAAACGATTCCGCTATGACCTCCTGCTCGTCAACGGCCTTGTGCATCTCGGGAAACAGGACTTCCAGGATTCCGTATTCTTTGAAGAGCCGGAGGGTTTCCCGGGAATACCCTCCCTTCAGCTCCTTGACAAGCTCTTCATGAAAACGCGCGGCGGAGCAGTGGACAAGGTTGTTTCGCATCTCTTTGATGGCATGCCGGGTTTGGGGCTCGATGGTGAACCCGGTTCGCGCGGAGTGCCTGATGGCGCGGATAATCCGGACCGGGTCTTCGGTGATCCGGGTTTTCGGGTCACCGATCATCCTGATCACTTTATTTCGCAGATCCTCAAGGCCCCCAACGTAATCGATGACCGTATAGTCTTTAATGTTATAGAACAACCCGTTTATGGTGATGTCCCGGCGAAAGGCGTCTTCCAGCGGCGTGCCGAAGGTATTGTCCCGCATCATGGGAAGGCCGGGACGCGATTCGTCCTCCTCGGCCTTTTTCCGGAAGGTGGTTACCTCAACGATCTTATTGTTTCGGAAGCGGATGTGTACGATCTTGAAGCGCCGCCCGATGATGACGCTGTTGGCAAACATCCTCCTGATCTCCTTCGGGTCGGCGTCCGTGCCTACGTCGAAATCTTTCGGTTTTCTTCCCAGGAGGAGATCACGAACCCCGCCTCCGACCAGATAGGCCTTGTAGCCGTGGTTGTGCAAACGGTACAGCACCTTAAGGGCGTCCGGATCGATATTCCGCCTGGAGATTGGATGCTTGTCTCTGGGGAGGATTACCGGTTCAGGCGTCAGTAGCGCTGAAGGGAGGCTTTCCCTCTCAGGCTGCTGAGCTCCAAAAGAGGAGAAGATCTCGGAAATTGTATTTTTTAGCCAGCCCACGTAGTCACAATGATGATGAGGTTCAACAAATAACGGCTCGAACAGTCATGTTACGTACTATCATAGGCGATATTTTACAATATTTCAATAGTTTTTATTACGTTCGCGTAGTTTTTACTAAAGATCGGTACGGGAGGCATAATCAGACGGCGTTATCTGTGCCGTTTCGCCGGCAGCCCTCCTATTGCCGCTGCCGTAACAATCCCCTGAAAATATCAGGGCTCCCCGACGGGGCCGCGCGGCGGGATTTCGCCCGTCCCGATAATCTCCCGGATACTGTCGGTATAGGGGGGACGTATCACGCCCCGCTCGGTAATAATGGCCCCGATGTACGCGGCCGGTGTAACGTCGAAGGCCGGGTTTTTGACCGCGGCGCCGGGCGGGGCCGATTGAACTCCCATGAACGACCTGACCTCATCGGGATCGCGCTCTTCGATAGGGATGTCGGCGCCGGTTTTCGTTTCCGGATCGATCGTTGAGCAGGGCGCGGCGATGTAAAAGGGAACACCGTGCTCCTTTGCCAGGATCGAGACGGTGTATGTCCCGATCTTGTTTGCGGTGTCGCCGTTTGCCGCGATCCGGTCGGCGCCCGTGATGACTTTGTCGATGAGGCCCTCTTTGAAGCAGTATCCGGCCATACCGTCGGTGATCAGGGTAACGTCGATGCCGTCGGCCATAAGCTCCCAGACGGTAAGGCGGCTTCCCTGCAGGAGCGGACGCGTCTCGTCGGCAATTACGGAAATCCGCTTGCCGGACGAGACGGCCGCCCTGATTACCCCGAGGGCGGTGCCGTAGCCGGCCGTCGCCAGCGCCCCGGCGTTGCAGTGGGTCAGGACCGTATCACCGTCGGAAAGGAGTTGTCGGCCGTGCCGGCCGATCGCTTCGTTGGTCCGGATATCCTCCTCGTAGATCGCCAGGGCTTCCATCTCCAGCGCCTGAATAATATCGGGAGGATCGCCCTCGTGCCCGTGCGCCAACCGCCTCATCCGTTCCAGCGCCCAGAAGAGATTTCGTGCGGTGGGCCGGGCGGCGGCGAGAAGGGAGACAATGTCGTCGAATTCCGAAAGAAACCGGCGCCGTGCGGTCGCCCGTATCTGCCGGGCGCCGAGGGCCGCCCCCATCGCCGCGGCAACCCCGATAGCGGGCGCCCCGCGGACAGCCAGGGTCTTTATCGCGTCAACCACCTGGGCCGGGTCTTTGAGGGTGACGTAGCGGACGGCCGACGGCAGCAGCCGCTGGTCGAGTATCCGGATACCGTCTTCTTTCCACTGGATGGTAATAAAGGACATGGGAAGGCTAAAACGAAATGCGGTTGAAAAACTTGACGGAGTACCCCTCTTCGTACCGCTCCTTGATCTCCCGCTTGAATTCCTCGAATATTTCGTCGGTATCCTTTTCGGTCAGGAATTCCGGCCTGAGGAGAAACTCAAGGTTTTCGACGTCGCCGGTGACCGAGATGGGAAGCGAGAGCCTTCCGGTAGGATTTTGTAAGAGGGAGGCAATATACTCGGGTTTTATATTGAGCGCCATTGTGTGAGAGAGGAATAGATTCCCGTTGAAGTCGACAACGCCGGTCAGTTTGATCTCACCCTTGATAACGGCGTCCCACTCCTCGGACTTTATGGCAAGCTTGGAGGTGACGAACCGGTTGCCGGACAAGACAAAACTGCCGCCGATAATAGAAAAGCTGGTGTCCAGGACTGTGGTCATTTCGTCGTTGGAGATGAGGCCGAGGGACGAAAGCTCCGTCCTGATATTAAAGGCCGGTATGTGGCCGTCCTCGATACGGATAAGCCCTTCGCCCGAGAGATTGTCGACCATTTCAGCGGTGGTTTTGCCTGTGGCGGTAAAGGTCCCCTCGAAGTTCAAAACGCCAAAGCAGGTGTTCTCGTCCTTTCGGATAATCGTAAGGAGCCTATCGGCCATGGCGTCGGAGAGCCGGGCATTTACGACAAGTTCTTTTTTGAGGGGGGCCATATTACAGTATCCGCTGACCTCCAGTTTTCCCCCGAATATGGACGCTTCCATCTCATCGATCCTGAGCGTATCGTCGTGTATCTTACCGGTGAGCATCAATCCATCGAAGGCCAGCTCCTTGGCGCTGCCGGTCGAGATCGAGATAAAAATGTCCCCCGAAAACGGGATTGACGGCATCTGCGACCTGCCGGCTCCCGGAGGCTTTGCCGCCTCAATGCGGGTTATCTTGATATCCATATCCTTGATGCGGATGATCTTTTCGGGTTGGGCGTCCACCGGTCTGGTGATATAGCTAACGTCGGCGTTCTTCACCCTAATCTCGTCGGGCAGTATCGTCCGGCCCATAAACGGCGCAACCTTCAGATCAAAGAGGCTCGCCTTCAGGATATCAATCGATATCCCCGGGTTTGTCCCGTCCGAAAGCGTGACCAGATTCATCAAAGCGCCGTCCTTTTCTATGATCGAAACGACGGGATCTTTAACGACGATCTCGTCCACGACGATGACGCCCAGTAACAGCGGCATCAGTCTGACGGACACGTCAACTTCCCGGGCGGTCACGAACGGCTCGTTAGAGACATCGGGATCGTCGGCGATCTTGAGGTCTTTCAGGATAACCTTCGGCCCGGTAATGACCGAAAAGGTAAGGTCGCCGACGGTTACGGAGCGCCCGAGCCGCTCAGAAAGCCACAGGGCAATGCCGTGACGATACTCGGAGGTATCGATCAGCTTGGGGAGGAAGATCAGACAGGCAACGGCGATCAGAAGCGCGCACGATACTATTGAGATTGTAGTGATCGTTCGTCTTGTCATAGCCAATCTCTCCGCACACCCTCACGAAGCCTCGTGTCCGGTCCGTTCGGGTCATGACGGAACTCCGTACGATCCGTCGATTTGTATCGGGCCGTTAGGACCCGGAAAGCACCTTGTTAAGCAGGTCGTTTACCATCTGGGGGTTTGCCTTCCCCCTGGTCTCCTTCATTACCTGGCCCACAAAAAAGGTCAGCAGCTTTTCCTTCCCGGCCTTGAGGTCGGCCGCCTCCTTGGGAAAAGAGCCCACCACCCGTCGGATCACTTCCTCGATCTGTGCGGGGTCCGAGATCTGGGTAAGACCCTGGTCCTTGACGATATCGCCCGCGGATTTTCCGGTCTTTACCATCTCGGAAAAGACGGTCTTGGCGATCCTGCCGCTGATGGTGCCGGCCTCTATGAGGTTGATAAGGCCGGCAAAGTTCACGGGGCTAATCGGGCTATCCGTGATGTCGCGCCGGTTTTCCTTGAGCTCGCGCATCAGTTCGGTCATGATCCAGTTGGATGCCTGCTTGGGAGGGACGTTTTGCCCGACGACCGCCTCAAAATAGTCGGCCATTTCCTTTTCCGCGCAGAGTACCTCCGCGTCGTAGTGGGGGATGCCGTAGTCGCGCACAAATCGCTCAACCTTGCGGTCGGGGAGCTCCGGGAGCTCACGCTTGATGTGCTCGATCCACTGACGGTCGATCATCAGGGCCACCAGGTCAGGATCGGGGAAATATCGATAGTCGTGGGCCTCTTCCTTGCTCCGCATCGACTCGGTAATGTCCCGCGCGTCGTTCCAGAGCCTGGTCTCCTGGGTCACCGTGCCCCCGTCCTCAATGACCTGTATCTGGCGCTTAATCTCGTATTCGAGGGCCTTTTCGACGTTTCGAAACGAGTTCATATTCTTGAGCTCGGCGCGGGTGCCGAGCTCCCGCGCCCCGGCGGGGCGCACCGATACGTTGGCGTCGCACCGGAAGCTGCCCTCCTCCATGTTGCCGTCGCAGACTTCGAGGTATCTGAGGATACTCCTGAGCTTTTTCAGGTAGGCGCCGGCTTCCTGGGGGGTGTTGATGTCCGGCTCGGAGACGATCTCCAGGAGCGGAACCCCCGTTCGGTTCAGGTCGACGTAGCTCTGCGGGGCGCGCTCGTCGTGCAGGAGCTTGCCCGCGTCTTCCTCCATGTGGATGCGGGTGAGGCCGATCCTCTTTTTATTGCCGTCGGTCTCGATCTCGATATACCCGCCTTTCGCCAGCGGGTGTTCGTACTGGGATATCTGATATCCCTTGGGGAGGTCGGGATAGAAATAGTTCTTCCGGGCAAACCATGAGCCGTCGCAGACTTCCCCGTTGGTGGCCAACGCCGTCCTGATGCCGAATTCGACGACCCGTTTGTTGAGCACCGGCAGGACCCCCGGCTGCGCCGTGCACACCGGGCAGATTGAGGAGTTCGGCTCGGCCCCGAATTTCGTGGAGCAGCCGCAGAAGATCTTCGAGTCCGTCAGCATCTGGGCGTGGACTTCGAGTCCGATGACCGCCTGGTAATCCATATAATGAATGCCTAATGAATGCTCGTATAATGCCGCACAGCCGGCCTCAAGGCCGCAGAAATTTGCCGTATTATACCAAATAATCGGCACGCGTGTTGCGTTTTCTGACTTAATTACTATTATAAATATCTAATGAGTGAAGCGCCCGGCAGGTTTCGGGCTGGGGGCCGGCCTTGCGACATCGATTATGTGCGATAAAGAAAGCGAGGGACGTCGGACAGGCGGCCGGTTTTCGGGGTGCGCTTCTGGGCGTGGGCCGGCCGTTTGCTACAGGGCCGGCCTGGGGGTTTCGGCCGTCCGGTGGGCCTCCACGAAGCGGGCGGCCGTAAGGATATCGGCCTCTCCCAGCGGTTTCCCCAGCAGCTGCAGGCCGATCGGCAGCCCCATCCCGTTTATCCCGGCGGGCACCGATATCCCCGGGATGCCGGCGAGGTTGGCGGTGACGGTATAGATGTCGCCCAGGTACATGGAGAGGGGGTCGGAGACCTTCTCCCCGATCCGGTAGGCCGCCGTGGGGGCGGCAGGGCACGCGATCACGTCCACCTCGCCGAAGGCGCGGTCGAAATCCTCCCGGATGAGGCGGCGGACCTGGAGGGCCTTTTTGTAGTAGGCGTCATAATAGCCGGCCGAAAGGGCGTAGGTACCCAGCATGATGCGGCGCTTTACCTCCGCCCCGAAGCCCGCCGACCGGGTATGCCGGAACATATCGATCAGCCCGTCGTCGGGGCGGACCTCCCGGAACCCGTACCTGACCCCGTCATACCGGGCGAGGTTGGAGCTTGCCTCCGAGGGCGCGATGATGTAGTACGATGCCAGGGCATATTGGTGTGGGGCAGGCTGATATCGATGATCCGCGCCCCCCCCTCTTTGAGCAGCGCCACCGCCTCGTTTACGCGCCGCGACACCTCCCCGTCCAGACCCTCCCCGAAATATTCCTTCGGCAGGCCCACCTTCATTCCCTTCACGCCGGCAGCCAGCGGTCCGAGGTAGTCGGGCGCCGGGATATCGAGCGACGTGGAGTCCCGCCCGTCGTGGCCGGCGATCGCTGACAGCAGCAGCGCCGCGTCGGCAACGTCCTTGGTCATGGGGCCGATCTGGTCCAGCGACGACGCGTAGGCGACCAGCCCGTATCGGCTTACCCGGCCGTAGGTCGGCTTCAGACCCACGACGCCGGTGTATGACGGCGGGCTGGCGGATGGAGCCGCCGGTATCGGACCCGAGCGCCCCCGCGCACAGGTCTGCGGCGACGGCCGCCGCCGATCCGCCGCTGGAGCCGCCGGGGACGTAGTCGGTATTGTGGGGGTTTTTCGTCGGCCCGAAATGGGAAGACTCGGTGGAGGAGCCCATCGCGAACTCGTCCATATTGGTCTTGCCCAGGATCACGGCGCCGGCTGCCTTGAGCCGCTCGATGACGGCGGCGTCGTACGGCGGGACGTAGTCCTTGAGCATCCGCGATCCGCAGGTGGTGGGGACCCCTTTAGTGCAGATAACGTCTTTTATGGCCAGCGGAACGCCCAGCAAGCCGGCCCGCCTCCCCTTTGGCAAGGCGCGCATCGGCCGCCTCCGCCGCGGCAAGCGCCTGGCTTTCGGTGACGGCGAGATATGCGTTGAGCTTCGGGTTGATCCGGGCGATCCGCTCGATGAATTGCCCGGTCAGCCGGACCGACGATATCTCCCTCTTTTCGAGGAGTTCGGCCAGCTCGTGAATGGTAAGTGCGGTCGGGTCCATGGCTGCTTCTATTCTATTACCTTTGGAACGCGCAGGAGCGTTCCCTTGGCGTCGGGCGCGTTGCCGATAATGGCCGCCGCGTCTCCGGAGGGCCGGACGATATCCTCGCGCATGACGTTTGTGTTGGGGATGGCGTGGGTCATCGGCTCGACGTTCGTAGTATCGATCTCCCTGAGCGTATCCATGTAGGTCAGGATGTCGTTGAGGACGTCGGTAAAGCCCTTCGTCTCCTGCTCCGAGAGCTCCAGGCGGGCGAGCTTTGCCACGTATCCGACCTCTTTGGCGGTGATCTTCTGTGTGCGGTCAGCCATATAGAACCTACACCTCCATCTGCCCCAGGCTGTCGGACGCGGTCATTTTCTTTGCCTCTCCCCCCTTCACGAAGAGCATCGTGATGAGCGCCAGGGCGAAGAAGGCCGGCACGAGGTAGAACATGGTCTTGTAGTCGCCGCCGTTGTAATCGATGAATACCCCGACGATCGGGGGGGATATGGTCTGGGCCAGCATCGAGAAGAAATAGTAGAGGCCCGTGTAGGTCCCCAGCATCTCTTCGGTGCTGATGTCCCAGATCATCGGGAACGAGTTGATATTGACGCATGCCCATCCCACGCCGGAGATGAACATGACGGCGATTATCGCGGGGATCGACGTGGTAAAGGCCATGAACGACATCGGGACGATCAGGAGGAGGAGACCCGTGATGATGGTCTTCTTTCTTCCCACCCGCGTTGCCACGAACCCGCTCGGGATGGCGAAGATGATGAACGTAATGATGAATATCCCCAGGATCATCGAGGCGGTGCCGGGTTTTAAGCCCAGTGTGTTTACGCCGTAGAGCGTGAAGAAGGTCTCCACCGCGTTGTAGGCGAAGAACCAGAAGAAGATCGACAGGAAGATGAATACCGTGCTCTTGTGCACCCACCTGAGGATGGTGATGAAGACGATCAGCGCAAATACCGCCAGCGCAATCAGCATGTGCCCCTGGTAGATCGCCTCTTCCTTGAAGAAGGTGAGGAACGAATCCAGCACGCCGGTCTTGTTGAGGATAAGGAACGAGACAACCCCCACCGCCAGCGCGATGGTGGAAACCTTTACGAGACGCCACGAGATATCCTCGGCGGCCTCGGCGGGTATGTCCTTCGGCTCCTTGATGGTGAGGTAGACGACGATGATGGCAACCAGCATGACCGCGGCGATCACGAAGAAGGGGACGTCCCGGTTCATGTTGAACAGCGCCCCGCCCGCAAAGACCGCCACCAGCGCGCCGGCCCCGCCCATGAAGTTGATGACGCCGTTGGCCTTGCTCCTCACCGGCGAGGGGAAGATGTCGGGCATCAGCGCGATGACCGGGGAGCGGAAGAGCGCCATCGAGAGGTTCATCAGGACGATGAAGGTCAACATGAGCGTGAGCGTCTGCGCGACCGGGATGAGCGCGAAGAAGATCGCGGCAATCGGCGCCCCGATCAAGAGATACGGCATACGCCTGCCGATTTTTGTCCTGGTCTTATCGCTGGCGGCCCCGATGATCGGCTGGATGGTTACCGCCAGGATGTTGTCGAAGGTCATGATGAGCCCGATGAGGGCGTTGGATGCTATGAAGCCCTTGAGGAGGATGGGGACGAAGCTGTTATAGAACGTCCAGACGACCGAAACGCCCAGAAAACCGAAACCGAGAAGAAAGGTCTTCCTATAATCGAGTTTCATGGATAGTCCCTCCGAATCGTTTCTTGTTAGCTAACACGATTTTGGAGCGATTGTCAATTAAAAAGGGGTGTGGCCGGGGGAGGGGCGGGTGGGGTGACGCATTGACATGAGGGGCGTGCCGTGGTAGTAGTATCGTGTCATTAAAATTCGATGGTTCACCGTCATTGCGAGGTGTGCGTTTGATCGGGGTCCCCACAAGGCCTGCCCTGTGGGGATCCCGTGGCAATCCCCTGACTGTCACCGTATAATTAAGTATGGTGTCGCCTAAATTCGGGAGGACGATATGGACGATACGAGGCTGGTGCGCCCTACGGTCAAAGACACGGCGCTGGCCGTCATTGATTTCCAGGGGTCGCTCTTTTCGACGATGGACAAAGAGGTCGGGAAACGGACGCTCGAAAAGACGATCCTGCTGATTAAATCGGCGCTTATCCTGGGGCTCCCGATCGTCGTGACGGAGCAGTATCCCAAAGGCCTGGGGCTGACGATGGACGAGGTCCGCTCCGTCCTCGGCGATGCGTACCGGCCGGCGGAAAAGGTCTCTTTCTCCATCATGGGGGAGGAGGCGATCGCCAGAGACGTGCGGGGGCTGGGGAGACGTAACGTTATCCTTTGCGGTATGGAGACCCACGTCTGCGTGATGCAGTCTGCCGTGGACCTCGCGGAGGCGGGATTCGTCCCCTACGTTGCGGCCGACGCCGTCTGCTCGCGGGAGCGGCTCGACTGGGAGGCCGGGCTCTCGGTGATGGAGGGGGCCGGGGCCGAGATCACGACCGCCGAGACGATCGTATTCGCGCTCCTGGGCAAGGCCGGCACGCCGGAGTTCAAGGCGTTTTCGAAGCTCTTGAAGGGGGAGTGAGAAGGGACGGGATTTGCCCCGTGCGATTCACCGTCATTGCGAGCGAAGCGGAGCAATCCCCTGACTGTCACCGTACACACAAGGGGATTGCCACGGGTAATCACCTCACAATGGCAGGCCTTGCGGGGCCCCGGTCAGAACGCGACCGCCTCCAATGGTGCTGATATGATCACCCCAAATCCGACAAATTAGACTAATATAATCTTCACGCCCTCTAAACAAACCGCGAATCCCCTTGACTTCACCGTGCTTATCGAATAAAATCACTTATTTATGTGGAGACGAACCTCGCGAGGTGGAAGAAAGGATGAAAGCTCATTTCCCCGATTTTCTGATCCGCGGTTTTTCTCTGTGCCGTTTGACGCACGAGTTTCTGTTGCTTCCATTGTCTCCATTGGCCGCTATCGGCTTTTCGATAACCCGGGCAGGCATGCCGTAAGAAAACCCAAACCGTACTATTAAATATCAACCATTCGAAATACCAACCCACATTCCAGAGGGGAAGTTGTATGGATATGATCGAGGTCAAGAACCTTACCAAGTTTTACGGCCCTCACGCCGCGCTCAAAGACGTGAGCTTTTCGGTAAAGAAGGGGGAAATCCTGGGGTTCCTCGGCCCCAACGGCGCCGGGAAGACCACCACGATGTCCATCCTGACCTGCCTTTTTCCGCCGACCTCGGGCTCGGCATCCGTGGGCGGGTTTGACGTCCTGGACGACCCCATCAAGGTCAAGCGGCAGATCGGCTACCTCCCCGAGAACATCTACCTCTATACCGATATGACCGTGATCGGCTACCTGAAGTTCGTCGCCGAGATCAAGGGAATCGCCAAGAAAGAACGGCAGGCTGCCGTCGATAAGGTCATCGAGCTGACCGAGACCGGCGGCGTGGCCGGCCGCGGGATCAAGAAGCTCTCCCGCGGGTACCTGCAGCGGGTGGGCATCGCCCAGGCGCTGCTCGGCGATCCGCCGCTGCTGATCTTTGACGAGCCGACGATCGGCCTGGACCCGATGCAGATCATCTCCATCAGGAACCTGATCAAGTCGCTTGGCGGGCCAGCGCACGATCCTCCTCTGCAGCCACATCCTGCCCGAGGTGAGCCAGATCTGCGGGCGGGTCATCATCATCAACGAGGGAGAGCTTATCGCGGTCGATACCCCGGCCAACCTCGGCCGGCGGATGAAGGGCAGGGGCCGCATCATCGTTACCGTCCAGGGCCCCGCGGACGAGGTCACCAAGACGCTTTCCGGCGTGCCGGGGGTAACGGGGGTCAAGCAGGAGGAGGCGAGCCTCTTCGGGACGACCTACCTTGTCCAGTCCAAGGACGACCAGGAGGTCAGGCCCGACCTGGCAAAGGCCGTCGTGCAGAGCAACTTCAAGCTGATCGAGCTCAAGGCGAAAGACGTGACGCTCGAAGACATCTTTATCAAACTCGTTACGGAAGAAACGGAGGCCTAACCGATGAAAAATATATGGGCTCTCTATAAGAAGGAGATGAACTCCTACTTCACGTCGCCGGTGGCGTACGTGATTATCTTTATCTTCCTGGTAATCGCCGGGTTCTTCTTCTTCTCGATGATCTTTTCGTTTTCCAAGGTGACCTCCGAGTATATGAACTACCCCGAATACATGGACTACCTGAACCTCGGGGAGTGGGTCGTGCGGCCGCTGTTCGGCAACCTCTCGGTGATTCTCCTCTTTATGCTGCCGATACTCACGATGCGGCTCATCGCCGAGGAAAAACGGTCGGGAACGCTCAAGCTCCTCCTCTCGTACCCGGTCAGGGATATCGAGGTGCTGCTGTCCAAGTTCTTTGCCGCCGAGACGGTGCTCCTTGCCATGTTCGTGTTGACCGCGCCCATCCCGATCTTCCTGTTTGCCTACGGCGAGCCGGAATGGGGGGTGATCCTCACCAATTACCTCGGCATGATCCTGATGACGGGCGCGTTCGTCTCGCTGGGCCTGTTCGCGTCGTCGGTGACCGAGCGCCAGGTGGTGGCGGCGGTCATCACGTTCGGGGCGCTGATCCTCATCTGGGTCATCAACTGGGCCAAGGACCTGGCGGGCTTCACGGTGGGCACGATCCTTGACGACATCTCGCTGCTTTCCCATATCGAGAACTTCACGAAGGGGGTGATCGTCACCCACGATATCGTCTACTACGTCCTCTTTACCTCCTTCTTCCTTTTCCTGGCCCTCACGGCCCTGCAGTCCCGCACGTGGAGGAGCAAATGATGAAGAAACTATGGTCGACCATACGAGACTTCTTTAAACGAATCGAGTTCGAGCCCCTCACGAGGGGCCAGAAATATGGGGTGAGCACGGTCGTGGCGGTGATCCTGGTTTTGGCCATGGTCGTCTTTCTCGAGGTGATCTCCTATAAACACAACAAGCAGTTTGACCTCACCGAGGATAAGCGGTACACCGTGTCGATGGAATCGACCAACGTCCTCAAATCGCTGACCGGCGAGCTCAAGGCCGTGGCCTTCTGCACCAAGGACGAGGTCAAGACGAAAGTCGGCGACCTCCTGGAGCAGTATAAATACGCGTCGGGCGGCAACTTCGAGTACCGCTTCGTTGACCTCTACCTTTCCCCCGGAGAGGCCAAGACCTACACCGTGACCGAGGACAACACCATCGTCTTCATCTACGGCGACCGCGAGGAGCGGGTAGTGCTGACCGAGACCGATCTCATGGGGTCCGGGGAGCAGAAGCTGACCAACGCGATCCTCAAGGTGACATCCACCGAGGCCAAGTCGGTCTATTTCCTCACGCGGCACGGAGAGCGGGACATCGCGCTGGAGGCCGAGGAGGGATTTTCCCGGATCGGGACGCGGCTGGAGAGCCAGAACTACGTCGTCAAGCCGCTGGATCTCTTATCGGCGCCCACGGTGCCGGAAGACGCGGCGGCCCTGATTATCGCCGGTCCCCAGAAAGACCTGTTTGACGCGGAGATTACCGCCATCGGCGATTACCTCGCCGGCGGGGGATCGCTCCTGGTGATAATGGACCCGGGCATTGACGTCCCCCGGCTTGCGGCGCTTCTTAAATCCGTCGGGATTGCGATGCCCAATGATGTCGTCATCGACCGGGACAGCAAGGTGCTGGGCGGGGACTACCTGCTGCCGGTGGCAAGCACCTACCTCAAGCACCCGATCACGAATGACCTGACGGTCCTCTCGTTCTATCCCTATACGCGCTCGGTACTGATTGATGAAACGGCCGCCGAGAGCGCGGGGTGGAGCCTCGGCTACCTGGTCAACACCGGCCCGAACAGCTGGGCCGAGACTGACCTGGGCGCGCTGCGCGAAGGCAAGGCGGAGTTCACCCCGGGCGTCGATACGGTGGGCCCCGTGGCGGTGGCGGTCGAGGGGGCAAAAGAGATCTCCGACGCGACGATGAGGCCGAAGGCGAGGCCAGCCCAAGAGGCGCGGATCGTGGTCTTCGGCAGCTCGAGCTTCGTTGCCAACAGCTATTACCTCATGGCCGAATCCAACGCCTCCAACGTCGATATCTTCCTCAATTGTGTCAACTGGCTTACCGGTAACGAGAACCTCATCAGCATCCATGCCAAGGAAACCAAGGCATCGCCGCTCTTCCTCACGGGGTACCAGGGGCTGGTGATATTTATCGTCTGCGTGGTCCTCGTTCCCCTGGCCGTGCTCGGGGCGGGGGTCTTTGTCTATCTCAGGAGGAGGTTTGTGGAATGAGGCCGAAAGCCCTCCTGATTGTAGCGGCGGCGTTTGTGCTGGTCGTCTCCTTTTACGTCGTCTTCGAGAAGGTCTATCTCCCGAAGAAGGAAAAGGCCAAGGAGAAGGAAGACAGGGTCTTTTCGCTGGTCCGGGAAGACCTTGACCTCATCACGATCGATTCGGAAACCACGAAGATCATCCTCGTCAAGGAAAACGACCGCTGGATGATGACCGCCCCCATCAAGACCGAGACGGACACGGGCGAGGTGGAATCGTTCATCGCCACGGCGCTGGACGCCCAGATCGGCCGGAAGCTCGGCGCCAAGGATGAACTCAAGGACAGCCTTGCCGATTTCGGCCTTGATAAGCCGAAGCTGACCGTAACGCTGGGCTCCGGGGACGAAACTGAAGCCCTTTTATTCGGAAACGCAGTCGCCTCGGGTGACGAGGTATACGCGATGGCCAGCGGGAGCGACCAGGTCTTCCTGATCGACGGCTTCGTCATGGAAGACATCAATAAAGATACGACGACACTCAGGGACAAGGCGCTGGTCGCCTTTTCACCCGACGACATCGTCACCCTCGCGGTCACGCGCGATTCAAAGACCGTCACGGTCAAGCGGCAGGCCGACGACTCGTGGCTGATCACCGAGCCGTTCGAATTTTCGGCGGACACCGACGAGATAACCGATATCCTGGATTTCATCTCCGAGGAGGGGGCGGTCGGCTTTGCTCCGGAGGACGCCAAACCGGCGGACTACGGCCTTGCGTCCCCGGTGATCACGCTCCTGCTGGTAGATGCGGACGGCGCGACCTCCCGGCTTTTGATCGGGAAAGAAGCCGGCGACGGCAACTACTGGGCCATGCGGGAGGGCAGGCCGTCTATATTCATGGTCACCGAGCAGGTGAAGAACAAGCTGACGGTATCGGCTGATTTCATCATGAACAAATCCCTGCTATCCTATATCGTCTCCGACGTAACGGCCTTTGAGCTAACGGGCCCTGACGGCACGATATCTGCCGTGCGGGACGGCCGGGGCTGGAAGATCACCAAGCCCGAGGCGGTGCGGGGGGACAGGAACGCCGTCAATACGCTCCTTTCGGACCTCAGGGACATGAAGCTCTCCGAGATCGAAGAGATGCCCGCCAAGGACCTCGGGCGCTACGGGCTTGACGCCCCGACGCTGGCCGTCTCGGTCACGGTCAAGGACGGCGACAAGGAGCGAAAGTCGACGCTGAAAATCGTTCGGGGCGCCGGGGAAACCTCATACGGGTATCTTTCATCGGGATCGACGGGTGGTTTTATCT
This sequence comes from uncultured delta proteobacterium, assembly GCA_963848155.1. Lineage (GTDB taxonomy): Bacteria > Desulfobacterota > Zymogenia > Zymogenales > Zymogenaceae > JAFGAS01. Next base: position 1,675,656 of record CAWKCL010000007.1, on the reverse strand, counting down.
TCTCGATCCCCACCGAGACGATCTCGGCGGTCAACCCCACGCTAGCCTCGCTGAAAGACAGGGCGCTGCTCTCGTATGACCAGGATACGGTAACCGGGATCACCATTGCCGTCGGCGACAAGACCTACGACTTCACGCGGAAGAAAGACGCCTGGAAGATGACGGAGCCGGCCCGCAAGAAGATCGACGCCGAATCGATGAAATTTCTGCTCGAGGCGATCGGGGGCCTTTCCTATGTGGAGGTCCTGGCCGAGACGAAAGAAGGCCTCAAGGACTGGGGGCTCGATGAGCCCGGGACTACCATCACACTGACGGGCGCCGACGGTGAGATCGGAACGATCTTGCTTGGAGAGCCCAAAGAGACCGTCGACGGCCGGTATTCGGCCGCGGTCTCGTCGTCACTTGAGAAGGTATATAAAGTCAATACGGACCTCGTGGACGCAATCATCTACGAGGCCGATATCATACAGGAAGGGAGGTAGCAACATGGCGCGGATTACTGTAGAAGACTGCCTTGAGCACGTCGATAACCGCTTTCAGCTGGTGCACCTTGCGGCCCAGCGCACCAAACAGCTCAGGCGCGGCTCCGCAATCATGGTGGACTCGCCGGAGAACAAAGAGGTGGTGCAGGCCCTGAGGGAGATCGCCGCCGGAAAGGTCAGCTTCGAGAACATCGGGGAGCTTGTCGTTCCGGAACGGGACATCTTCGAGGCGTATAACGAGAAACTCGATGAGGAGCACGTCCTGGACGCCGAAGAGGACGATCTGGAAGTGATCAACGGCGAGCCCGAGGACGACGAAGAGGACTTATGAGATTTCCCGACCCGCTTAAAAAGGGCATTATCCTTTACGGGGACCAGACGCACACGGCGGCAAGTACCGAGCGCCTCGCGGAATATGGAGCGGCCTATGAATCCGAGGGAAGGGCTACCGACGCCCTCGAATTCTTCTGGCGCGCCGGGTTCACGGAAGGGATCGAGCGTATTGCCCGCGGCGCCGTAGACGAAGGGGATTTTTTCCTCTATCGTCAGGCGATGACATACCTGGGACGCGACATGGCGGCAGGCGAGCTTTCGGCTCTGGGCAAAAACGCCGAAGGGCGCGGGAAACTCGCGTTTGCCCTGGCGGCGGCCCAGCAGGCCGGGGACGATCGACGGGCAGCGGCGCTTGCCGCCAGGATGGGTAACGGTAACGGTGACGCCGATGGAAAAGAAAAACCGTAGCGCACGCCCCTGCCCCTACTGCGGCCGCCCGTCGGTGCCCGATTTCTTTCCCTTCTGTTCCGACCGGTGCCGGCTGATCGATCTTTCGGGCTGGTTTAACGAGGTCTATACGATACCGGCCGAAGAACCGCCCGACGACGAAGAACAAGAGACGGTGCACTAACGACCTCCCGCCGGGGCCCGCCCGGCGGGGATTCCGATTACGCCTCCCGCTCCCGTTTCCCCTTTCCCCTTTTCTTTTCATCGCCTCCCGAATCGCGTAAGATACATACCTGCATCCGACCGCGCGGTCGTGCCGGCCAACCAGGGAGGACGATATGGGCAAGAAACTCACCCCCGAAGAACGGGCCCGGGCCCTCGGCATCCTGAGCAAGATGGAGGCGCACCGCTTTTTCTGGAAGGCCTCCGGCTACATCGACGAGGACCTGGCGCGCCCCATCGTTGCGATCGCCAACTCCCCCCAGGACGCCGGCGTGGGGCACGTTCACCTGCGGGAACTCTCCCGCCACGTCAAGGAATCGGTCTACGCCGCCGGCGGCACACCCATCGAGTTTTCTGTCATCGCCCCCTGCGCCGGGTATACGAAGACAAAGAGCACCGACGATATAAACCTCCTCTACGACCTCCCACAGCGGGACGTCATCGCCGATTCAATCGAGATCCAGATGATGAACTACGGCGCGGACGGGCTGGTCTGCATCGGCAGCTGCGACAAGATCATCCCCGGAATGTGGCTGGGGGCGGCGCGGCTCAACCTGCCGACGATATTCCTGCCGGGCGGGCCGGCCTACCCGGGCCGGTGGCGGGATCAGGAGACGGTCTTTCCCACCAACGTGCTGGTGCGCGGCCTTAACATGGTGCTCTCGGGCGAACTGTCCGAGGAGGAGTTCTTCGCGGAGCTTTCCCGGATGGAGTCGTGCTGGATCACGTGCGCGGGGGCGTGCCCGGAGCTGACCACGGCCAACACGACGATGCTGGCCACCGAGGCGATGGGCCTGTGCCTGCCCGGCGCCTCCACGACCCCCGGCGCCGAGACCGCAAAGGTGCACGAGGCCCGGCGGACGGGGCACGCCGTCATGCGGCTGATCGCCGAGGGCCTGACGTTTGACAAGGTCGTCACGCGGCGGGCGATCCTGGACGCGGCGGCCGCCGTCATGGCCGTCTCCGGCTCCACGAACGGAATCCTGCACCTGCTGACCCTCGGTGTCGCCATGGACCTGGGGATTACGCTCGACGATTTCCAGGCCGTCGGGGATAGAACGCCCTACCTCTGCCCGCTTCGGCCCTCGGGCCGCTACTCGATGGTCGATTTCGGCCGGGCCGGCGGCGTTATGGGGCTCTTGAATCGGCTCGGCGGCCGGATAGACGCGGGCCGGCCCACCGTATCGGGAAAGACGATGGGAGAGCTCGCGGGCTCGGCCGTAATCGCCGACGAGGAGGTGATCCGGCCGGAGGACCGCGCGCTATTCCCCACCGGCGGGATCGTCGTGATGCGGGGAAACCTCGCCCCCGAGGGGGCGCTGGTGCGCCACACGGTGGTTTCGCCCTCGGGCGGGGAATTCACGGGGCCGGCGGTCTGCTTCGATACGCAGATTGACGCGCTCATGGGCATCCTGACGGGCGCCGTCAATTCCGGCGACGTGATGGTCATCCGCTACCAGGGCCCGCGGGGCGGGCCCGGATTCTCCGAGAACTTCAAGGTTGTGCTGATCCTGGACGCCCTGGGCCTCGGCGACGTGGCGGTAGTCACCGACTCCCGCTTCTCCGGGGCCACCGAGGGGGCGCTCTACGCGGGCTATATCTCCCCGGAGGCCTACGTGGGCGGGCCGCTGGCGGCCGTCCGCAACGGAGACAGGATCAGCATCAGCGTGAAGAACAGGCGCATCGACGTGGACCTCACCGATGACGAGATCGCCCGGCGCATGGAAGGGTTCGTTCCGCCGAAGCCGCGGATAACGACGGGCGTGCTGGTGGACTGGAACCTGACGGCTACCCAGTTTCACGAAGGGGCGATGCTCAAACGAAGGCTGTAATTTAAAAGAAGGATACCATGCTCATCGTCACCACGCCCTCCGTGGAGGGCAAGAAGGTTATCCAACATCTGGGGCCCGTCTCCGGGCAGTGCATCGTCGGCGCGGGGTCGCTCAAGAGCTACATCTCGGGGATCAAGGACGTGCTCGGCGCGCGGGTTATCGTCCTGGAGGACGAGGTGCGCCATGCCCGAACCCTGGCCATAAAAGACATGACCCGGGAGGCCGAGAAGGCGGGCGGTAACGCCGTCGTCGGGCTCTCCGTCTCGTATGCCTCCCTGGCCGAAGGCCAGCTGTTGTTGGTAGCGGCGACGGGGACGGCGGTAATCCTCGAAGACTGACACGATCACCCCTTTTATATCCTCTAAAAAACGCAAACCCTTTCAATTTTTCCGTTAAATTAGTCATATATTGACACGGAAGAACAATCACATACTTTACAGGAGCACGCATATACTATACGATTACAATAGGGAATTGATCTGTCGGGCCGGCCAGTATACTATTATAAACGGTAAGGAGTATGCTCTGATGAATAAAGTAAACTGCTGGGAATTCAAACGGTGCGGCAGGGAGCCGGGAGGCGCCAAGGCGGGAGAGCTGGGGGTCTGTCCCGCGGCGGTCAGCGCGGAATCGACCGGCGTCAACGGCGGTAAGCAGGGCGGCCGCTTTTGCTGGGCGGTCAGAAAAACCCTCTGCGAAGGCGATGTACAGGGAACCTTTGCCATGAAAATAGTAGCCTGCAAGGAATGCGAATTCTATAAGATGGTCAAAGACGAAGAAGAGGGGAATTTCCGAATGTTTCGGTAATTGCGCGACGGCCTGCAAAACAGATGGGTTCACTGATTGCCGGATAAGATTATCCGGCATTATTTTACCCGGTCAATCCTTGCTTTTTCCTCTGAAATACCGTATTCTTTCATCTTTGCTACACCCCAACCGGAGGTTTTTGACCTGTGAAAGAATCCATCACCTACTACTCGAAATATCTCCTGCGCACCCGGAGGGAAGACCCCGCCGAGGCGGAGATCCCCTCCCACAAGCTGCTCGTGAAGGCGGGCTTCATCCGCCAGGTCACCGCCGGCGTCTTTGATTTCACCCCGATCGCCTTCCGGGTGATGACAAAGATCATGGAGATCATCCGGCAGGAGATGAACCGGATCGGCGGCCAGGAGCTCCTGATGCCGGTCCTCAACCCCGCCTCGCTCTGGATAGAGACGGGCAGGTACAACGCGGTCGGCGCGGAGCTGATACGCTTTGCCGACCGACGGGGCGCCGATATGTGCCTGGCGATGACCAACGAGGAGACGGTAACGGACCTGGCCCGGGGCTACGTATCGTCCTGGCGGGACCTCCCGTTCATGCTCTACCATATCCAGACCAAGATCCGCGACGAGGCGCGTCCCCGGGGGGGCGTTATGCGGGTTCGCGAGTTCCTCATGAAGGACGCCTACAGCTTCCACCGGGACTTTGAGGACCTCGGGGCCTACTACGTGGACGTCTACGACGCCTACCTCAGGATATTCACGCGCATCGGCCTTACGCCGGTCCCCGTCGAGGCGGATACCGGCGCTATGGGCGGCAGCGACTCCCACGAGTTTTTACAGCCGTCCGGGTCCGGCGAGGATACGTTTGCCCGCTGCGCCTCCTGCGGCATGGCCTCCAACGTGGAGAAGGCCGAGGTCGTCAGCACGCCCGCGGCCGCCGACAGCGACCAGCCCCCCGCCGAGGAGGTTCATACCCCGAACATGACGACCATCGACGCCCTGACCTCGTTTTTCGGGGTCGGGCACGACCGGTTCCTCAAGGCCGTGGCATACGAGGCCGACGGCGCGGTCGTGGTGGCCTTTATCAACGGGGCCTACGAGATCAACGAGACGAAACTTAAAAATATCCTGGGCGCCAGCGAGCTTACCGTGGCCGATCCCCGCAAGCTTACCGACGCCGGGATCGTCCCGGGTTTCATCTCGCCCCGGATCGCCGGACTTGCCGGCGTTAAAGTCCTCTTCGACCGCACGGTCCTGTCGCAGCCGGCCTATGTCATGGGGGGAGACCGGGTCGACTATCACGTCAAGAACGCGGTCGCGGGGCGTGATTTTCCCGCGCCCGATGCGGTGGATATCGCCTCGGTGCGCGAGGGCGACCCCTGCCCGCGGTGCGGCAAGGGCGCCATCGAGCTGGTGCGGGGCGTCGAGCTGGGCCATACGTTCCAGCTCGGCACGAAATACTCCGATTCGATGGGACTGACCTACCTCTCGGAGGAGGGCAAGTCCCGGCCCGTCGTCATGGGATGCTACGGGATCGGGGTGGAGCGGGCGATGGCCTCCGTCATCGAGGTCCACCACGACGAGGCGGGGATGATCTGGCCGGTGACGGTTGCCCCCTTCGAGATCATGGTGCTGCCCCTGGGCGCGGATAGCGACGTCATCGCCGCGGCCGACCGCGCCGCGCACGCCCTTTCACAGACCTGCTCGGTGCTGCTGGATGACCGGCAGGAATCGGCGGGGGTTAAATTTGCCGACTCGGAGCTCCTGGGCATCCCGATCAGGGCCGTCGTCAGCAAGAAGCTCGTCGTCAAGGGCGAAGTTGAGCTCAAGGTGCGCCGGACCGGAGAGGTCGTCGTCGTGCCGGAAAAGGAGGCCCCGGAAACCGTCCGCTCGCTCCTCCTGGCGCTTTCCGAGAAGGAGGGTGTCACGATAAGCGATTCATGGCCGAAATAAGAGGGAGGTAGTCAGATGAGATACGGATCATTATTCGCGGTCATCGTGGTGTGCATGGCTCTCTCGTGCGCCGCCCCGGCGGCTTCGCCGGGCCAGCCCGCAAACGACGAGATGGACGCCTTTATCGGGGGCGCCGTGGTGTTGTCGCCGAGCGCCCCGGCAACGGTCACGGTCGGCGGTGAATTTGCCGTTGTCCTGGAGGAAAACGCCTCCACCGGCTACCGGTGGGCCTACACGGCGGCGCCGGCGGATATTGCCGAGGAGTCTGCAAAGGAAAGCTTCGGGGCAGTGGCCCAACCGATGGTCGGCGCCCCGGTTGTCACCGTCTGGAAGTTTACCGCAAAGGCCGAGGGTGAGGTGACCCTCACCTATCTCTATTACCGGCCCTGGGAAAAGCCTGAAACTGCCGTTAAGCGAATGGCCTACACGGTCAAGATCGTCAAGTAGGGCCTCGCGTCGGACTGTTCTCTGCCTCGCGACGGGTGGCACGGGGATACCTGCGGTTGCCCATGAAGAGAAGCTGCCGGACACGACAAGTCGTGTCCCTGCGGGCCGCGAAGACATATTCTGTTAGAAACCGTAGGGGCGGCATATATGCCGCCCGTCCTTTGCTAAAGCCTACAATACTCATGATTATAGAGTGACGGGACGGCAGCGGACGCCTATCGTGCCCCAGCGCGCAGCTTTCTCTCGAGCCAGCGGCTGGCGGCAGAAAGCGAATAGCAGATGACGAAATAGATCATCGCGCAGAAGAGAAATATCTCGGTCGGGGCGATCAGGACGCGGTTGCTTACCTGGGACGATACGGTGGTCAGCTCGAACAGGCCCACGAACCAGGCCAGGGAGGTGTCCTTCGTGAGGCTCATGAACTGGTTGACGAACGACGGGATCATGTTCTTGAGGGCCTGGGGAAGAATGATGTAGATCATCGCCTGGGCGCGGGTGAGGCCGGTGGACCTGGCCGCCTCCATCTGGCCCCTGCCGATGGAGAGGATTCCGGCCCGGACGATCTCGGCCATATAGGCCCCGGAGAAGCAGACGAAGGCGATGATGACGTTGTAGACGTCGTCAATGACGTAGCCGAAGACCTTGGGCAGCAGAAAGACGAACCAGAAGATGACCATGATCAGCGGCATCCCCCGGATAAGCTCGATATAGGCAACTGCCGGGTACTTGATCCAGGGGCGGGCGCTGTTTCTCATCAGGCCGAAGATCAGGCCCACCACGAACGCCAGGACAAGGCTGATACCGGCAAGATACAGCGTCAACACGATCCCGCCCATGCGGTGCGGCGGTCCCAGGACGAGATACCGGAGATTTCTTGTGATTACCTCAAAGTGAAGTTGCCCGATTCCGGTGACGGCATTAAAGAGGAATTGCGAGACCGAGCCGAAGGCAAGCTCCAGGATGACGAGAATCCCCAGGAAGGAAAAGGTCGTCGCGGAAATCGCGATTCGGGTAAGCCTCTTGGTGCGCGCGTTTGACATTTCAGTACTTAATGTACCTCAGGTATCGCCGGTTATACTGGTTGATCGCAAAAGAGATTATCAGCGACAGCGCCAGATAGATGAGCGTTACCATCGAAAAGGCCTCGAACACGCGGGAGGTTTCGGCCTCGATTATCCGGGCCGCGTGGGTCAGCTCGACGACGCCGATGGCCATGACCAGCGACGAGTTCTTGACCAGGTTCAGCGACTGGTTGATGAGCGGCGGAATGACGATCCGAAACGCCTGGGGCAGGATCACGTAGCGCATCGATTCGAGGAAGCCAAAACCCTGGGAGCGGGCCGCCTCCATCTGCTCCCGGGGAATGGACTGAATCCCCGCCCTGATCTCTTCCGCGATGAAGGCGGCGGTATACGTGCTCAGCGCGATCACGCCGTAGGCGAACTCGATGTTGCGCGAATAGATCCAGTCCTTAACCGCGGTGGGCAGGAAGGGGTCCGATCCGAAGTACCAGAGGAATATCTGGATCAAAAGCGGGGTGTTTCTGAAAAATTCGATGTAGGCCGATGATATAAAGACGAGGACCTTGACCTTGCTCAGCTTGAGAACGGCGATCACCGTGCCGAGCATCATGGCCAGGACGATAGATATAGCCGAGATTCTGACCGTTGTTAAAAACCCCCACATGAGGAGGGTGAGGTAGGTGCTCTTGTCGGTGAGGCGCTGCCTTAAAAAGACGGAAAAATCAAACTCGTAGGCAAAATGGATATTCAGGATCCAGGTAACGATCACCCGGTAGATAAGAAACACGACCAGGGCCGCCGCGCCGACGGCGACCGGGTAGGCGATCTTCTTGTGAGTATCGCTCCAGAGCTTGAGGTCGATGAAAAGCTGTCTCGGGTCTCGTTTCATGGTTCCGGTTCAGGGGAATAGGAAAAAAGGGGGGGGATATCCCCCCCCGGTAACGATTACGATTACGGCCAGAGCTCCACGGCCCAGCCGGTCGGAGGCAGGTAGTAGTTAGTATCGGGGCCAAGCCACTTGGTGTATATCTTTTCCCACTCGCCTTCCTTGTACATCTTCATCAGCGTAAAGTTGACAAAATCGCGCCACTCGGAGTCGTTTTCCCTGACGCCGATGGCATAGGGCTCGCTCGAGAAGAAGTCACCCGCGACCGCCCACTTGGCGGGGTCCGGGTCGCTACCCTTGAGGCCGACGAGGATAACCGAGTCGGTGGTGACGGCCACGACCTTGCCCTGCTTGAGGGCCAGGAAGGCCTCGGGATAACCCTCGAAGGAAATCACCTCCGCCTTTGGCTGCACCAGGAGGATATTCTTCTCGCTGGTTGACCCCTTTACGGAGCCGACCTTCTTGCCGGCCAGGTCTTCATAGCTCTTGATGGGGCCGTCGGCCGCGACCAGGAGCCGCTGGCCGTCCATGAAGTAGGTAACCGAGAAATCGATGACCTCGTCGCGCTCGATCTTGTGGGTCATGGTGGCGGCCAACAAGTCGACCTTGCCCTCGGTGAGCATCGGGATGCGGTTTGAGGACGTGACGGGCTGAAGCTCGAGTTTCACGCCCAGCTCGTCCGCAATGTAACGGCATACATCCACGTCAAAGCCGACCAGCTCGCCGGACTTCTCGTCAACGTACCCGAAGGGGACGACGGAGTCCTTAACGCCGGCAACCAGCACGCCCTTTTCCTTGATGGCGTCAAGCGTCGACTGGCCGGGGGCCAGGCCTACCTCGGAGGTCATGGTTCCCTCCGGCGCCTTACCGCAGGCGATGAGGCCGCATACGAAAGCGGCAATCAGCAAGATAAAGACAACTTTCTTCATTCGTTCCTCCTATATGACACTACGACTAAAGAATTTCCTTCAGGAATGTCTTGGTGCGCTCATCCTGGGGATTGGTGAAGAAATGATCCGGCGTTCCCTCCTCGATGATCTGGCCGTGATCCATGAAAATGACGCGGTCGGCCACCTCCCGCGCAAATCCCATCTCATGGGTGACGACCACCATCGTCATCCCCTCCCGGGCGAGGTCTTTCATGACGTTGAGAACCTCGCTGATCATCTCGGGATCGAGGGCCGAGGTAGGCTCGTCAAAGAGCATGATCTTGGGCCTCATCGCCAGCCCGCGGGCTATGGCGACGCGCTGCTGCTGGCCGCCGGAAAGCTCCGAAGGGTACTTATAGGCCTGCTCGGTGATTTGGACCCGCTTGAGCAGGGAAAGGGCCAGCTTCTTGGCCTCTTCCTTTTTCATCTGTTTGACCTTGACGGGTGCAAGGACGATGTTGTCCATGACCGTCATGTGGGGATAGAGGTTGAAGTGCTGAAAGACCATGCCGATCTCGGCGCGGAGCCGGTTGATATCGGTCTTGGGATCGGCGAGGTTGCGGCCGTTGACGACGAGCGTCCCGCTGTTGATGAGCTCCAGCTCATTGATGCAGCGGATCAGGGTAGATTTACCCGATCCCGATGGCCCGCACACCACCACGACTTCTCCCCGCTTGATTTCCAGGGTGATCCCCTTGAGGGCGTGAAACGCTCCGTAGTATTTGTGGACGTCCTTAAAGATTATCATATGAAATTACTGCCATCTTGATTTCAGGTCGCGGCCTCCATACACGAACGATCAGGTGCTGTAAAGAATGGGCCGGTAGGGACCCTTCTTTGCGGTCTTCTTTTCCTGTTTCGGGGGAGTGCGCGGAGGGACGACCATCAGCACGGGACACGAGGCCTTCTTCAGCACCCGTTCCGAGGTCGAGCTGAATTCGTGATAGAATTCCTCCTTCTTGCCGTGGGACCCCATAATGATAATGTCCGCGGATTCTTCCGCCGCCAGCTCCACGATCTCCTGGGAGGGCAGGCCGTACAGCACGACGGTGCTGACCTTTACCCCGCGCTGCTGGCTCCTGGTCTTTATGTCCTTGAAAACTCCCCTGTCGTGCTCGTTGTACTCTTTGAGGAACTCCTTGACCTTCCTATCGGAAAGAAAGGCGGGATAGACGTCTTCCCCGTTTATCGTGCGCCGGTCCGAAACCGTCACGACGATGATCTCGGCGGAAAAAAGGGCCGCCAGTTCCAGCGCCCAGTCAAAAGCGGCCAGCGATACTTCGGAGCCGTCCACGGCCACCACGATTTTCCTTAAAGTGAGCATGGCTATTTCGGCCAGACCTCCATGGTGAAGTCGAGGGGAAGGCGAACTACTGCCCCTTTCCCGAACCACGTTTCGTATATCTCGGCGTATCTCCCGGATACCCAGAGATCCATAAGGGCGCGGTCCACGATCTCCCGCCAGGTTCCGTCTTCAGGGGGCAGACCCATGGCAATGGGAGTCGGGACGATCGGCTCTTTGATAATCCTGAGTGCCCAGGGTTTCTCGCTTTCGGTAACCAGATTAACCAGGTCCTTGAAATCGCCGACGAGCGCCACAACCTCCCGGTTCGTCAGGAGCGCGAGCCCCGCCTGGGGGCTGTCCGTCTCGATTATGGTGGTTCCGGGGACCTTTTTTTGCACCCCGGCCGTATCCGTACCCGCCACGACCGCGATTGGCTTGCCCCTGAGCGAGGAAAGAGAGTATATCCCGGACGAGGCCGGGACCATCGCCATCGTTCCGCCGTAGAGGTAGGTGACGGAAAAGTCGATGACCCGTTCCCAGCTCATCCGGTGATTGAGGCCCGGCGCCATCTGGATAATCCCCTCGGCGGCCATCGGTACGGTGACGTTCGGTTCTACGACGACAAAGCGGGTCTGGACCCCGATAAGCCCCGCAACCGCCCGGGCCAGGTCCACATTAAACCCCGAATAGGCGATTTCATCTCCCTGGCCGATCGCCTCGGAAAAGGGGAGGTAACCGGCCCGCACCCCCACGATCATGACGCCCGATTCCCGGACGGTGTCGGCCGTTTCGGCCGCGCCCAGATACGGGGGAAAGCATGCCAGGAAGATCGCCGCGGCAAGCGCAAGCGATATGGCCGCCATGAGCGTTCTTCTGTTTCGATTTCCCGTCGGTTTCATGGTCCCCGTACCTCCGGCCCCTCTTATGTTGATTCGAGGAATACCCGAAATGCCTTGCAGCTCATGTAGATATCGGCCTTGCTGGAAATCTCGAAGGGTGAGTGCATATTGAGCAGGACCGGGCCGATATCGATGACGTCGATACCCCGCTCGGCGATATCCTTGGCGATGGTTCCCCCGCCCCCCTCGTCGACCTTTCCCAGCTCGCCGTACTGCCAGACGACCCCCGCGCCGTTGAAGAGCCGGCGCACCCACCCGACCAGCTCCGCCGAGGCGTCGGAGGCCATGTATTTACCGCGGGAGCCGGTAAACTTGGTGATGCAGGGGCCGTAGCCCAGGAGCGCCGCGTTTGTCTTCTCGTGCACCTCCGGCCAATCCGGGTCCAGGGCCCCGTTGACGTCGGCCGAGATGCAGCGGCTCTTTGCCAGCATCGCCGAGACGTCGGAGGCCGCGGGCGTTTTGCCGGCCGCCGTAAGGATATCGGCGGCAATCTCCTCGATGATCCGGCCCCGGGCGCCGGTTACCCCTTCCGACCCGATCTCCTCCTTATCCAGGAAGAAGACGGCGCACGTCCTGGCGGGGTTTTTCGCCGAGAGGGCGGCCGAGAGGGCCGAGTAGGCGCTGGCCCGGTCGTCCTGGCCGTAGGAGCCGACGAGCGACCGGTCAAAGCCGATGTCGCGGGCGGGGCCGGCCGGCACCGCCTCGATCTCGGCGCTGATAAAATCCTCCTCGGTGATGCCGTAGGTATCGTGCAGATGCGTCAGGACGGCAAGCTTTACCCGCTCCTTTGCCTCGGTGTCGGCTATCGGGATGCTCCCGCAGATGATGTTGAGCTTTTCGGCGGGCAGGGCCTCCGAAATCTTCTTTTCCATCTGGGCCTTTCCGGCCAGGTGGATGAGGAGGTCCGAGACCAGGAAGACCGGGTCGTCGGGGCCGTCGCCGATCGCGATCTCGACTTCTTTGCCGTCCCCGGTGACCACCAGGCCGTAGAGCGCCAGGGGGCGCGCAACCCAGTGGTATTTCTTGAGGCCGCCGTAGTAATGGGTCTTCAGGTGGGCGATCTCCACGTCTTCATAGAGGGGGCGCTGCTTGAGGTCGAGCCGGGGGCTGTCGATGTGGGAGACGATGAGGTTGACGCCGCGGGAAGGGTCCTCGGTCCCCATCAGGACCAGGGCCGCCGATTTGTGGCGGTAATCGCGGTAGAACTTCTTGGCGGGCTTTCCCGGATCGTACTCGGTGAAGCCCGCGCCCTGGACCCTGCGGACGATCTCGCGGACGGCCAGCCGCTCGGTCTTGGCAGCCGTCAGAAACGCCCGGTAGTCGTCGCCGAGGGAGGTGATCTCCTTTTTCTCGGCGTCGGTGACCTGATCCCAGACCGATTTGGGCTTGTACTGAAACTCCTGGCCGGGGGCCTTTTTCTTATCGTTCATAGAGTCGCGAGTTTTCTATATATATAAAAAATAATACCTACCATGATACGGAGGCCAAAGTCAAGACTAAACGTGCGGCGCGTCAACCGGCCCGCCGCAGTCTCTCGTGGGATCGGGGCTACCCGATGCGCTTTTTGATCTTCCCCCACGAGGGCGTGATCAGGAAGCTCTCGTCCATGTCGGCGACCATCCGGGTGAACTTCTTCATCGGGACGGCAAACGTCAAGACGCCCTCGGGCACGTAGGGCCGGGCCGAGACGTCAAACATCCCCAGGACGGCCCGGGGCCGTTTTGCCGCCGCCTCCAGCATCGGGTAGCCGACGATGGAGCCGCACCCGGCGGAAAACGGGCAGATGACGCCGTTGGCGTCGGACTCTTCAAAGCCGGCCAGCGTAAAGAGGCCCGAGAGCACGTCGGGCGGGGCAAAGAAGATCACGACGTCGGGGCTGTCGGCCTCGGTCAGGCGGTCCCATCGGGTAAAGACGATATACTTTTTCGGCGCGGTAAACGTCTTGGCGTTTTTGAGCAGCTCCTTGACGATCTCGGGGGATTTCTTATAGCGCTCCCCCTCCATTTTCCCCTCGATGCCGCAGGACAGGAAAAACTCAAACCCCGGCCTCAGCGCCTGGGAAAAGCCGAGGTACCGCCTGCCCCCGGCGCAGCCGATGGCGTCGTTATCCAGCGCGAGCGTCTTGCCCTTGCGTACGGCCGATGATATCCGCGATGACGCAGCGGTGGGGGGCCTTGGTCGGCCTGGGTATGCAGCGCCCGGTCGGCCGTGTCGGTATACTGGAAGACGATGGGGAGATCGGCGCTCTTGAAGTATTTTTTCCACTTGGCCATGAACTCGTCCCTGATCGTTACGTCCATGCGGTTTCCTCCATTCGCGGTTTTGTGCAGTATACCCGAAATCGGGTTGAAAGTATCGGGTTTTTTAGGGGGTAAAACAACCGCGGCCCCTTCATGTGAAGGGGCCGCGGCGATGCTAATCTTTGATGTACTCCGGCTACTTTGCCGTCAGCATCTTTCCGGTCTTGTCGATGAATCCCCATTTCTCGCCGACCTGGACGGCGGCCATCCCCCCTGCGAACTCGTTGGCGTGGTCAAACGAGGCTCGATGATGAATTTACCGGTCTTATCGATATAGCCCCACTTCTCGCTCTGCTTGACCGCCGCAAGCCCTTCCTTGAAGGTATCGGCATACTCGAAGGTTGCCGGGATCACGAACGTACCGGTCTTGTCGATATAACCGTTGCCCCCCTTCGTTTCCACCGCCGCCAGGCCGCCGGAGAAAGGCCCCGGGTCCCTGAAGGTCGCCGGGATAACGAGCGCCCCGGTCTTATTCACGTAACCCCACGCGCGGCCTACCTCGACCGCGGCCAGACCCTCGGAGAACGGCCTGACATCGTCAAACGCCGGCGCGATGACCATCGTCCCCTTGGCATCGATAAATCCCCAGAGATCGCCCACCTGCACCGCGCACAGGCCGTCGGAGAAATTACCCGTATCCTCGTAGGTCGGCGGCACGACGACGGTCCCCTTCTTGTCGATAAAGCCGGTCAAGTCCCCGGTCTGCACGGCCGCGAGGCCGCCGGCAAACGGCTCGGCGTCGTCATACGTCGCCGGGATCACGACCTTCCCGTTCACGTCGATAAAGCCGATCTTCTCTGCCGATTCAAAGCGCGCCAGGCCCTCGGAAAAGTCCCACGCGTCCTCGAGGTTTGCCAGGATAACGGCCGCGCCCTTTTTATCGATGAAGCCGTGCTTGCCGCCGGAGATGAAGCGGGCCCTGCCGTCCTTGAAATCGTAGGCGGGGGGGTAGAAGATCGACTCCCGCATAAACGACGGGGAGATGATAAATTTTCCGGTCTTGTCGATGTAACCGACCTGCTTGTTGACTTCCACCCGCGCCAGGCCCTCCGAGAAGTTCCAGGCGTTATCGACCAGAAGATCCTGGGCAACGGCAACCGCCGCCAGCGCCATGACGCCGAGGATGACCAGCGGAACAACGACAAAGGCCGCATATGCTCGTCTTTTCATCAAGCCCTCCTTTGTTGTGGGGAAAGTTTTTCTGGTGAGTAAAAATGGACACAATAACTATCGCACATTTTTGGGAAGACGTCAAGGGACTAAATCATGGGGATAGGGCGGAAGAAGGGGAGGGCCTCCCCCCGTCCCGGATTTGCCGACGTGGAGAGCCCGTCCCCTTGCTCATTTTTTGCCCGATCGCTGGTCCGGGAGGCTATTGCACCGTAAAGGTTATCGACGCCAGCTCCCTGCCGCCGTCGTCGCTCTCGTTCATGCGCAGGTCATAGGAGCCGGGTACCGACGGCGCGATAAATTCCATGATCCCGGAAGTCGTCCCGTTCGAGATACTGATAGGAAATATCGTTCTGGTCGTTTACCTCTTCGGACCCGTGGGGGACGGCCGAGGGGATGATCCCGATCCAGGCGTTGGTGGGCAGACCCACCGGGGCCATGTAGACGAGGTTGATCGTGTCGCCCGGCATATAGACGTCCCGGCCCAGGCTCAGCGTTGCGGGGATCACGACGCCGGGGGCGGGGGCGGCGGGCTGGGCCTGGGGCGCCGGCTCTTCCGATCCGGAGCAGGCAACGAGGCACAGGGCCGCCAATAAGGATAGCGCGATCGCGGTCAGATACAGAGACTTTTTCATGTGCGGTTTTCTCCTTGGTACTTGATATGGTTTTTTAATCGGCTCCAGACGTGACCCGAATGATGACTGGTTGAAGCGGATTAGTTGTATCCGTATGTGCCACTGAATATCAATAGACCAGCCCCACCTTCTGCTTCACCACGTCCAGCGTCTTGACCGCCTCGGCGCGGGTCTTTTTGGCGCCCTGTCTTGAGGATATCCCGGATGTCGTCGGGCCGGCTGACCAGCGCCGCGCGTTTTTCACGGTAGGGGGCAAAGAACTCCCAGACCCGCCTCAACAGATCCTTCTTCACATCGGAGTATTTCAGGCCCGGCGCGAGGTACCTGGCCTTCAGCTCCGGCCCTTTCTTCCGATGTCATAAACAGCGATATAAGGGCGAACAGGTTATCGGTGTCGGGGTCCTTGATCTCCTGCACGCCCCGGGAGTCGGTCACCACGCTCATGACCTTTTTCTTCAGCTCGGCCTCGTCCTCGAATATATCGATGGTGTTGCCGTAGGACTTGCTCATCTTCTGGCCGTCGATGCCGGGTATGACCGCAAGGTCATCGTCGATCTCCGCCTCCGGCACGACGAAGGTGTCGCCATAGAGATAGTTGAACCTGATCGCGATGTCGCGGGTCATCTCGAGGTGCTGCTTCTGGTCCTTGCCGACCGGCACGCGGTCGGCCTGGTAGAGCAGGATATCGGCGGCCATCAGCACCGGGTAAGCAAAGAGCCCGTGGTTGGGGGCGATGCCCTTGGCGATCTTGTCCTTATAGCTATGGGCGCGCTCCAACAGCCCCATCGGGGTGACGTTACTGAGTATCCAGGTAAGCTCGGTGACCTCCGGCACGTCGCCCTGCACCCAGAAGAAGCTCTTCTCGGGGTCAAGCCCCAGCGCCAGGAAGTCGGCGGCGGCGCCGAGCGTATCGGCGGCAAGGCGCGGCCCCTCGGCCACGGTCGTCAGGGCGTGGTAGTTGACGATGAAACAAAAGAGCGTGTGCTCCTTCTGGTAGCGGATCATACTTCGCATCATGCCGAAGTAGTTGCCGATGTGGAGCGTCCCCGAGGGCTGGATGCCGGAGAGAATTCTCATCAGTTATTCCTTTCGTTCATGTAGTAGTTACGCGAGATTGCGGTGACTATATTATTAACCCGGGATCACCGTTACATACACCCGCCGGCTTCTCGGCCCGTCGAACTCGCAGAAAAAGAGCGACTGCCAGGTGCCGAGCACGAGCCTGCCGCCCTCCAGGATCACGGTCTCGGACGCGCCCACGAGGCTCGATTTCAGGTGGGCGTCGGAATTGCCCTCAACGTGCCGCCAGGCGCCGCGCTCCGGGATGAGCTCGGAGAGCTTGGCCAGGATATCGGCCGGCACGTCGGGGTCGGCGTTCTCGTTGATGGTGACGGCGGCCGTCGTGTGGGGTACGAAGACGACCGCGATGCCGTCCCCGGCCCCCGACTCCCGGACGACCGCCGCGACCGCCGACGTGATGTCGATCATCTCGATGCGCCGTTTTGTCTGAACCGAGAACTCGTGCACGTTACCGCCTCCCGCCTTGCCGGACGTTGACGAAAAATATCATTGTTGCCTGTATTTTTCAAGCCATTTCTGCTATAATCTCGCGCCGGTACCCCGGCTCAGTTGACAAATCGGACGGTTTTATGATACTGAACAACAGTGTGGGCCTCTACAGAACAATCAAACGAATCATCCTGGCCTCCCATTCGCCGCGCAGGCGCGAGCTTTTAACGGCCCTCGGGATCGTCTTCGAGGTAATCGGGACGGACCTCGACGAGTCGATGACGGCGGGCGAATCCGTGGAGGAGCACGTCTTGAGGCTCGCCGGGCAGAAGGCCTGGGCGGTCTCCTCCCGGAACCCCGACGCCCTGGTGCTCGGGGCCGATACGGTCGTGGTGGTGGACAATGCCGTGCTGGGCAAACCTGCCGACGAGGAAGACGCCGCCCGGATGCTCGGGATGTTGTCCGGCAGGACGCACGAGGTGCTGACGGGCATCGCGATCATCCCGTCTCAATGCCAGGACGCGTACGCGCAGGTCGTCCGGACGGCGGTCGTCATGAGGGGGCTTGACCCGAAGGAGATCGCGGCCTACGTCGCCACGGGGGAGCCGATGGACAAGGCCGGGGCCTACGCGGTGCAGGGGATGGCGTCGGCCTTCATCACGAGGATCGAGGGGTCCTACCCCAACGTGGTGGGCCTGCCGACGGCCGAGGTTATCGGGCTCCTGCTCACGCTCGGGGCCGTGGAGCCGATATAAGACGGGGCCGGGAGGGACAATGCCGTGTCGGGAATAGACGAGATCAGGGAAAACCTTCAAGCGGTGCGGGACGGGATCGGGCGGGCCGCCGCGCGGGCGGGCCGCGACCCGAACGAGGTGAGGCTGATCGTCGTCACCAAGACCTTTGACGCCGCCACGGTCAGAGACGCGATCGGGGCCGGCGCCGCCGACATCGGCGAAAACTACGTCCAGGAGGCGAGGGCAAAGATCGAGGCCGTTGGCCGTGAGGCCGCCCGGTGGCACTTCATCGGCGGCCTGCAGAAGAACAAGGCGAAATACGTCGTGCGGCTCTTTGACCTGGTCCACTCGGTGGACGGGCTGGAGCTGGCCGCCGAGATCGACCGGCGGGCGGCGGCGGACGGGCGCGTGATGGACATCCTCATCCAGGTGGACATATCCCGGGAGGCCCAGAAGTCGGGCGTGATGGAGGAGGACCTGGCCGACGTTGTCCGCGCGATCGCGCCGCTGCCCCACGTCGCCGTAACGGGGCTCATGGGGATGCCGCCCTTCGGGCGGGAGCCGGAGGCCTCGCGGCCCTATTTCCGCCGGATGAAACAGCTCTTCGACGAGCTTGCGTCTCTCGGGATACCGCGTGTGGACATGCGGGAGCTCTCGATGGGCATGTCCAACGACTACGAGGTAGCCGTCGAGGAGGGCGCGACGATGGTGCGGGTGGGGACGGCGATCTTCGGACAGAGGGGATGAGTGGTATAATCGAGGGGATAATCGGAGGGGCAATCCCTTCCGCTATCGGCGCATCGCGGATGCGTCATATAACCTAAAACAGGGGGAACCGATGCCAAGAAAGGGTTCGTCCCGCAAGGGCGGGACAAAAAAGAACCTGATAGTGCCGGTGGTGGTGGCCGTGGTGGTCATCGTAATCGCCGCGATACTAATGAATTTCCATTTTATTAAAACGAAAAACGACTTCAAGGTGCTCAAGAAGTCCAGCTGGGGGCCCAAGGATACGTTCGTCGATACGCGCTCGTGGGGTCCGCTGGACTGGATAGATCACGGCGATCTGCTCAAGGCGATGGTCAACGATACCATCGATGAACTGCAGAAGGACATCACCGAATAGGCCGACCGGTCCGGCCGACGGGAACCGTATTTTTCGGGCGCGTGATAAGCGCGCCCGAAAAAGAGATTTCCGGGGCCCTTACTTCCGGTCGATCTCGGCCAGGAGCTTCCCGGTCTTCGGCACGTCGGCGACGTTTTTCCCGTAGCGCGCGTACGTCACCTTTCCAGCCTTGTCGATGATAAAGGTCGCCGGGAGCTGTTTCTCGTTTCCCTCGTACTTGCCGTGTTTGAAGCCCTGCAGGGTGGCCCTGATCGCCCGCACGATCGTGGTCGGGGTGACGTAGCCGAAGATCGAGCCGGGCCTGACCCCGTAGAGGGTAAAGAGCCTCTCGTGCGGGTCGCAGACGATCACGAAGGGCATATCCTTTTGGGAGATCATCGGGGTGATGTTGGCGGGCGTGCTCTGCAGGACGACCAGGAGCGATACCCCGCGCTTCTTGAAGAGGGGAAACTCCTTTTTAAGCTCGGCGATCTTCATCTGGCAGATGGGACACCCCATGTAGCGCAGGAACATCAGGACGGTCGTCCCCTTTTTCGTGAAACCGGAAAGCTTTTCCCCCTTCTTCCAGGGGGTGTCAAAGGTAAAATCGGGCGCGGCCGCGCCCGCCGTCAAACGCTGAGACATATTTAATCCTCCGTTCTTTTGTTCGATTACGGGCCGATCGCCGCTATCCCTCGATAACCTTGAGAATATGCGGCGGTTTGCGCTCCGGGGCCGGCGGGATTGCCGCGGGCCACCCGACGATGATCGGGGCGACGATCATCTGATCTGCCGGCAGTCCGATCTCCTCTTTCAATTTCGGGTCCCTGATATGGGAGCCGAGGTTGACCCAGCAGCTGCCCAGGTTTCGGTCCGTTGCCGCCAGCATGAAGTAGGCGGTAAACAGGGCGCAATCCACCCGCGTCGAGTAGAGGGCCGGCGGCCCCGTGACGATCACCAGGCAGGGCGCGTTATAAAAGACGTTGAAGTCCTCGTTCGTGAGCGCCGCCTCGTAGCGCAGCGACGGGTGTTCGGGATTTGCCCTGATGTCGGCGACGAGGTTTTTCTTGCTCTCGTCCGAGAGGCGTTTGATCAGCGACCGGTCGTTGATGATGATGAACTTCCAGGGCTGGCCGTTGCCGGAGCTCGGCGCCATCGTAGCCGTTTCGATCAGCTCCCGCACGAGATCGGTCGGCACCGGTTTGTCCTGATAATTCCTGATCGATCGTCGATCCAGTAAGAGCCGGGAAAAATCGGTCATCGAATAGTCCTCCCGTTTCCGACGCCGGCGCGAAGGCCGGCATATACGTGCCGTATACTACCACAGGGCGCGCCGGACGACAAGGGCCGATTTTTCACTATCTTCCCCCCGGGGAGGGGGGCGGCAGCCGGGTATCTTTTATCTTGAACTAATGATAAAGATGCGGTAAATTTCGTGTAAACATGGCAGTCATACGGAGGGTTTTTATGAAAGCCAAGTACCTCGTTTTGCCGTTGCTGGCGCTCCTTTCGCTTACCATGGTCGCCGGCGGGCAACAAGACAAGACGCTGACCATCATCCACACCAACGATATGCACTCCCAGTTACTGGGGCTCTACCCCAACAAAGACTATACGCCCATGACCACCGGTGACGACAAGACGGTCGGCGGCTGGGCGAGGATAGCCACGGAAATCAAGAAGCAGCGGGATGCCCGGTCAAACCCCGTCCTGGTGCTGGACGCCGGGGATTTCCTGATGGGCTCCCTCTTTCATATGATCTGCCGCGAGGAGGCCGCGGAGCTGTGCCTCATGAAGGACATGGGCTATGACATCGTTGCGCTGGGCAACCATGAGTTCGACCTCAAGCCCGCGGGCCTTGCCCGCATCCTGGAATCGGCGGAGCGAAAGGGCAAGCTCCCGACGGTCGTCTCCTCAAACCTCGTCTTTTCCGATGAATCGGCCGATGACGACACTCTGAAGGCTGATTTCGACCGGGGGCTGGTGAAGCCCTACGTCGTACAGGACGATGGACGGGATAAAGATCGGGTTCTTCGGGCTGATGGGCTATGACTCCTCCGAGGTGGCGCCCTTTGCCGACCCGGTGAGCTTCTCCGACTACAAGGAAAAGGCCCGGGAGATGGTAACGCTGCTGCGCGAGACCGAAAAGGTGGACCTGGTCATCTGCCTGTCCCACGCGGGGCTGAGGGACAACAAGGATAAGTCCGAGGACGAGATCATGGCCAAGGAGGTCCCCGGCATCGACATTATCATTTCCGGGCACACGCACACGAAGCTCCCCGAGCCGATCGTCGTCGGTAAGACCATCATCGTCCAGGCATGGGAAAACGGCAAGGTCATCGGCGTGCTGGACGTGTCGGTGGGGGCCGGCGGCGCCACGGTAGCCAAGTACGAGTATATCCCCATTGACGACGCAATCCCGGGAGACCCGGCGATCGACAGCGCCATCGAAGGCTACGAGGCAATAATCGACAGGGACGTGCTGGCGCCCCACGGCCTCTCGTTTTTCAAGACCATAGCCGAGACCGATTTCGACATGCGCCTGAAGGAAGAGGAAGTGGGGCTGGGCAACATGGAGGCCGACTCGCTCCGCTGGGCGGTGGACAAGGCCGAGTATGACCCGGCCGATCCGATAACGAAGACCCGCGTATCCATCCAGTCCAACGGGATGATCAGGAACGACATCCTCGTCGGCGAGACCGGGCAGGTCATCCTGGCCGACCTCGTCAATATCGTGCCCCTCGGCATCGGCGTCGACGGCACGATGGCCTATCCGCTCATCACGTTTTACCTCTACGGGTCGGAGATCAAGAAGGCGATGGAGGTGCCCACGTCCATCTATCCCCTCAAGGGGAGCGACTACTACCTCCAGGTTTCGGGCCTCAAGGTCACCTACAATCCCCACCGGATGATCTTTGACCGGGTGACCGAGATCCTCATCGAGGACGCGGATGGAAACTACGTCCCGCTGGATTGGTCCGAGGACAACAAGACGCTCTACAAGATCACGAGCAACTACTATAACTCCATGTTCATCAAGATCGTCGGGAGCTTCACCAACAATATCCTGACGATGGTGCCCAAGGATAAGGACGGTAATCCGATCGAGGACATGACCGCGTTCAGGGTCGACGCGGACCCGAACACGGCGGGCGTTCAGGAGATGAAGGAATGGACGACGCTGGCCGACTACGTGGCCTCCTTCGAGGATACCGACGGCGACGGCGTTCCCAACATCCCGGAGCGGTACCGGGAGCCGGAGGGCAGGTTCGTCAAGGCCCCGAGCTGGAACCCCGTCAAGCTCCTGGCGCACGGCAATTACCTGACCTGGATCGGGCTGGGCGTGCTGATACTCGTGCTGCTTGATCGTGGCGCTGATTATCTACGTCCTGTACAGGGTATTCAGGAAGAAGGGTAAGAAGGGCAAGAAGGGCGTGACGAAGACGAAGGCCCCGGTGAAGGCCAAGGCCCCCGCGAAGGGCAAGACCACAAAAACGCGTAAATAGACGATACGCTTCGGCTGATATTCATAACGGGCGGACTCCGTGAGGGGTTCGCCCGTTTTTTTCGTGCTCCATCCCGCGATCACGATCACGGGTAATCGCCCGGTAACCTATCGGCGCCGCTCGAACAGCTGGCCGATCGAGTTCGCGTAATAGGTCAGCACCTCGCGGCGCTTCGGGTTGATGACGATCGTGTCCTTTTTCTTCCGGGCGATCTTCCTCAGGCTCAGCACCTCCATCGCCAGGTCGATGGTCTTCTGCATCTCCTCCATGTCGATGACCCCGCGCTCGAACGACAACAGCTCGCCGGTGCGGTCGTCGGCCTCGAAGGCCAGCCGCCGCTTTTCCATCATCCAGGTCGACGAACTCCTTGCCCCGGACGATCCGGGCGCTCGTGAGGACGAGCGCCTTTTTCATCTCGGTCATCAGCTCGACCAGGTCGGCCTGGGGGATAACCGCGCGCCCGTCGGCGAGCAGCGCGTAGGCCACGAACGTAACCGGGGTAACCGGCACGACCCGGCCGACTCCCTCCAGCACGTGCTGGGAAAACCGCTTGACCTCTTGCTTGTACTCGTCGGCGTCGAGCGAAAAGATGTCCCGGTCGAGCCGGGCGACGTAGTCCCGCAGCGAGACGTGCTCGCCCACGGCCACCGAGGTGTAGCCGTATTTTCGGACTCCCTTAAATATATAATAGAAGCCGTTTCTGACGATCACGCGCGGGACGGTGACGATCACCGAGAGCCCCGAGAGGACTTTTCCCAGCCCCCGTTTCTCGGGCGGGGCGCCGTGGGCCTCCCCGACGAGGCTGAGGTCCTCCAGCACGCGGTCGTAATTGATCCCCACGGGGACGAAGACGAGGTCCTTTGTGAACCCGGGGTCCTGGATCGTCCGTATGATGTAGTCCAGCAGCCCGATCTTGGGCTCCCGCAGGCTCCCGTCCCGCGACAGCCCCCCCTCGATGAAGATGCCCTGGGTGATGCCGTTCTTGCTGATGAGCTGGATGTATTTTTCGAGCACCGTGTGGTAGAGGGGTTCGCGGTATTTTCGGCGGATGAAGTAGGAGCCGAAGCTCTTGAAGATATATTCCAGGGGCCAGACCCGCGCCCATTCCCCCACGGCGTATGAGAGGGATATCCGCTCGGCAAGCATATAGGCCACCAGCACGTAGTCGACGTTGCTGCGGTGGTTCATGATGTAGATGACGACGCTGTCCCCGGGTATCTTCTTGAGCTCCTCGAAGTTCTTCTTATCTATCACGACGTTGTAGACGAGGTTGAGCAGGAAATGGGCCAGCCGGTACCCGAAGGCGTAGTAGGACAGGATGTTGAAGTGGGGGACGATCTCGTCGATATATCCTTCGACCCGCTCCAGAGTCCGCTCCGGGGATACATGATGCTCGTCTCTCGTGGGCCTCCATGGCCTGCCAGACGGCGGGCTCCTTCATGAGCTGGTACTTGATATATTTCTTCTGGGTCAGCTTGAAGCGCTCGACGCGGGCGCGGAACCGGTGGATGGCGGCGCGGCTGTATTTCCTGAACTTCCGCTCGAGATACCGGCGGATCGGCTTTCTGAAGGCGAATAACAGGACGAGCAGGGCGAGGAGGACGATAAGGGCGCTGTTGAGCCGCATAGGATCCCCCGAAAAGGATACGAGGCATATGATACCAGATTCCGGGTTAAAAAAGATAGATTTTATTCGAGGAAGGCGAAAACCCGCGGGAAGAACACGGTCTTCCCGCGGATAGTGTTAGACGGCGGGCACCTCGGCCTTGCACTTCCGGCACCGCTTGGACCCCCGGAAGAGGGGGCTGCCGCACGCGGAGCAGGTGTATCGCTTCTCCTGGGACTCGACCCATTTCTCGGTCCCGAGATCTTTCCACCGGGGGATCTCGGCGAGGATCACCGCCTTTCCCGCCGGGAACGGAAAGTTCTCGACGTGGGAACAGGGGAAGTCGCTGCACTGGAAACAGCCTTCGTACCCCTTTTCGGTTGCGCAGGTCTTGATGGAGCACGTCCGGCAATAGAGGAACGGGTTTTCGGAGAGACACCCCTCGCACCGGAGGTCCTCCACCTTGACGCCGTAGCCCGCGGCGACCTTCTCCTTGAAGGCCGCGTCATCCGAGAGGTACGCACCCCGGATGGCGCAGGCGCCGCAGTAGAGGCCGCAGGGGGCCACAAGCTCACGCTGGACTGCCATATTCCTTCTCCATTAATGGTGTTCGTATATGCGTTAGCCGTATATTCGGCGGCTCTCCCGCCCCGCGACGGCAAGACCCGGCCGTATATACTATAAGACGAATTGAGCGCCGGTCCTATTGCGCGCCGCTTTCCGTTATCGTCCGCCTTCAAAGAAGCCGGCCACGATCCCGGCCAGCCGCATCGTATGTGCCCTGATCTCTTCGAGGCTCCTGCCGGGGTATTTCGCGTAGCTGATCATGATCCCGTTGAGGGCCGAAAACAGGGTATGGGAGGTCATCCGGGTGTCGCCGGGGACGCGCGCGTCCCGTATCACGTCTTCGATCAGGTCGATGAGGCGCCGCATGACCGGGTTGAGGCGGCCGATGGCCGCCTCCGAGAGCCTGCCGCCGATCATGAAATGGCTCATCATCTGGTAGTAGGTCATGTTGTCGTTCAGAAAGCCGATGTAGATCTCGCAGAGGCGCCTGACCGAGCACCCTCCCGGTTTTGCGAGCTCCGCCTGGACGAGGGCGGAAATCTCGTCGGCCCCGACGAAGAAGACGTCCAGAAACAGGTCGTCCATGCTCTCGTAGTAGCGGTAGATCGTGCCGGGGCTGACGCCGGCCTCCCGGGCGATTTCCCGGGCGGTGACGCTGGCAAAATCACGCTGGGCGAAGAGCTTCTGGGCGCACGTCCGTATCAGGGCGCGCCGCGCCTCCCGCTGGCTGTCTTTCAGGTCGTTGAACGTGACGACGGACATGGTGTTTCCTTTATTTAGCCCGACCGGGCCGGCCGCCGGCCGGCCCTTCTCTTGGTATGCTTCCCGTCGGATTTTCCCCCAGGCGAAGCGGTCAGTCCGCGACCTTGTTGTGCACCTGCCACATGTCGTCGTCGGTAAAGCAGCGCTCGCTCTCGTCCGGGTTCATGGCGTCCCGCTCCATCTCGCGCCGGTTGTAGGGCTGGACCAGGACCTCGTCGTAGTATTCGTGCTGGATGAGGAGGTTCATGATCTCGCTGGTGCCGGTCCAGATCAGGGCAAGCCGCATGTCGCGCAGCGCCCGCTCGATGGGGTAGACGTCGGTATAGCCGATGCCGCCCATGATCTGCATGGCGTTGTTGACGACGTCCCACGACGCCTTCGTGGCGAACTTCTTGGCCTCGCTGACGATCCGGCGGACGTTGGGGTAGTTATCGTCCACGGCGCGCGCCGCCATGTAGGTGAGGCCGCGGGCGGCGTCCAGCTGGGTGATGGAATCGGCCACCATGAAGTTGACCGCCTGGAACTTGCGGATCAGTTTTCCGAAGGCCGCGCGCTTGTTGGAGTACCTGCACCGCCACGTCCAGCGCGCCCCACGCGCCCAGGCAGCCGGCGGCCGAGGTGAGGCGCTCGGGGATCATCATCTGGTTGAAGCAGATCGCGCCGCCGTGCAGCTCGCCCAGGATATTCTCCCTGGGGACCTTGACGTCCCTGAAGACGAGCCTTCCCGTGCCGCCGCCCTTGCAGCCCAGCAGCCCGTAGTGGTACTCGGTCTCGACGCCGGGCCCCTTTTCGACGATCAGCAGGCTGATCCTGCCGTACTTGTGGGCGTTCTGGTCAAAATTGGTCTTGCAGTAGACCACGAAGAAATCCGCGCCGTCGGCGCCGACGACGAACCGTTTCTGGCCGTTGAGGACGAAGTGGTCGCCTTTGAGCTCCGCCTTGGTGGTGGCCCCGAAGAAGTCCGACCCGCCCCTCGGCTCGGTGAGGGCCTCGGCGGCGACGAGCTTGCCGGCGAGGTAGGGCTTGAGGTACTTTTCTTTCTGGGCGTCGGTGCCGAACTTATTGAGCGCCTCGCCCACGATGGAGGGCATGACGAAGGCGCACCCGAGCGCCATGCCGAGGCAGCCGATCTCCTCGGTGGCCGCCACGTCCGCGACCCAGCTCATCCCCCGGCCGCCCCACTTCTTGGGGAAACGGATGCCGCGCAGGTTATACTTGGCCAGTTTTTCCACGAACTCGCGGGGGTAGACGATCTCGTCGTTGTCCATCGCCCTCAGGAAATCGGGGGTAACCTCGTCCCGGACGAACTGGCGCACTTCGTCCCGGAGCGCCCGCTCCTCGGGCGTCAGTAAAAAGTCGTACATTGGCATAGTATTTCCTCCAGAAACAGGGTGGTATGAACAGCGTTTACGCTACTAAACGCAGTTCATTTTGTCAAGGGAAATATGGCCGGCGGGCGCGCATTTTTTCTTGACATTATACATAAACGATATATATCTATTGTATATATATAGTTTAAACATAGGAGGGCACCGTGGAAGACAGGCTCATTGAGAGCAAGGCGTACCGGGTCATCCTCTTAGGCGTCATCGAGATCGTCGGGAAGAACGGCTTAAAATCGATCCTCAACTACTCCGGTCTCACAAGATATACAGATATGATTCCCGCGGGTGACAACGGAAAGCCGGAGCCGAAAATATCCGAGGTAGCAAGGCTCAGCGAGGGTATCGAAGAAATCTATGGGAAAAACGGCGCGCGGGCGATACTCCTCCAGGTGGGCAGGATGCAGGCCAAATGGGGGGTGGACGAGAACCCGGAAATCGCCGGCTCGGCGAAGGCCGCGATGTCCCAGATGAGCGAGAGCGACCGGGTAAAGGTCATCCTCAACTACACGGCCGATACGATAACCAAGCAGCTCAACACCAAGACCTGGATCGAGCAGGAAGGGGACGTCTACTATTATAAAGACGAGGCGGCCACGCACTGCTTTAATCGGAAGAGCCAAACCCCCGTCTGCTACACGACGGCCGGTTTCGTAGGCGGGCTTGTTGCCTGGGCGGTCGGCAATAACGGGTGGAATGTCGAGGAGACCGGGTGCATGGCGATGGGACTTCCGCAGTGCACGTACCGGATTTACCGGGAAACGGCGGCATAAGAACCTTCCGGTTGAGAAGTGCGAAGCGAAGCGAAAAGTCCCGCAATCCTCTGATATACGGTGACAGTCGGGGGACTGCTTCGTCTTCGCTCCTCTTGCAGTGTCTTTGTGCCGGTGGGATAGCTCTCTTGCCGATTTCAGTCGGCTCGCAATGACGGCAGGTAGCGTGTGGCGGCGGATTCCCCTTCGCCGCTCCGCCGTTACGACGTGACGCCCTGTTTCCACCGCGCGTAGCGCGCCATCGTCGCCAAAGCAAAGGCCGCGCGCTCCGGCGTCGGGTAGACCGGGATGCCCAGCTCCATCATCCGCGCCACCGGCGCGTCTTCTATCCCGGTGAACGACGAGGAGAGCACCGGGATGCCCGCCTTCCTGAGGATATCGTCAAACCCCTCAGCGTTGCTGCATATGTAGCCGTCATACCCGGCCACCATCGCGTCGTCCATGTCGCCGATGAGCGAGCCGAACTTTCTTCTTGCCGTGGGTGGCCCCGAAGACGCCGTAAAAAAGAACGGCGTCGATCTCGCCGCTGTCAATGATTATCCGGGGCACGTCGATAAAGAAACGCTTGATGTCGAAATCCATCGTCAGGTCAAGCGGGTTTCTCACCTGCGCGGTGGGGATGACGATCGCCCTCAAGCTTTTCTGGAGGGACTCGGAAAATTCCGGCACGGCAAGCCCCAGGCGCGCCGCGGCGTCGGCCATCGACGTCCCGGGTCCCGCCGGAGTTGGTGATGACGGCCACGCGGTTTCCCCGCGGCAGCGGCTGGGTGGCAAAGGCGTGGGCCGTATCGTAGAGCTGCTCCACCGTATCCACCCGGATCACCCCGCTGCCCGCAAAGACGCCGTTGATGATCGCGTCGGGCGTCGCGATTGCCCCGGTGTGGGAGCGGCCCGCCCGGGAGCCCGCCTCCGTCCCCCCGACGTAGAGCGCCACGACCGGCTTTTTAGCGGTCGTTTTACTCACGGTCTCGATAAACTTCGGCCCGTCCGAAATCCCCTCCATGTAGGCCGCCACCGACCTGGTGGTCGGGTCCTCGCCGAAATAGCCGATGCAGTCGGCGATATCGATATCGGCCTGGTTCCCGACCGATACGGCCGAAGACAGGTTCATCCCGAGCCTCTTGAAATAGGGCAGCGGCTGGGTGATGTAGCTGCCGCTCTGGGAGACCAGCGCCATCCCCCCGGCGGCGCCCTCGTAGAGGAACATGGATATGTCAAGCTTCGCGTGGCTGTTGATGACGCCGATGCAGTTGGGCCCGATGAAGCGGACGCCGTTTTTCTTTGCCTCGGCCAGCAGCTCCTTTTCCAGGGCGGCACCCTCGGAGCCCATCTCCCGGTAGCCGGCGGTGATCACCACCGCCTGCCGGACGCCCTTTTGCCCGCACTGGGCCAGTATCCCGGGGACGAGCTTGGACTGCACGACGATGACGGCAAGGTCGATCTCGTCCGGGGACGTCCGTCAGGGCCGGATAGGCGGTCAGGCCCAGGGCCGTCTTTTCCCTCGGGTGGATCGGGTAGATCTGGCCCGGGGAAACCCGCCGAGATGACCGAGGCCATGAGGTTTGTGGCGGGGCTGGTGAAGCTGTTGGACGCGCCGACAACGGCGATCGAGCGGGGATTGAGTATCCGGTGAAGCGCCCGGCTGGTGTCGTTCATGAGATTCCCTTATGTGTGTGATGGCGAGGTTGAGCCGATTATATGATTGACTAATCAATCTGTCAACCTTTAGTCGGGGAATTCCCGTCCGGACAAGTATAATTATTCCGCTTTTACGACGGACAGCGTGCGGCCCATCGGCGGGGTACGGCAGGCGTCATTACAATTGACACCGCCGCTCGAAATGACGTATCCTTTTTTCGAGGATGTTGCGCGATTATGACTATATATAATACTATCAGGGGGGAGTCATGGCACGGGAGACACTTACGTGGCATTATGTTAAAAAGTGGGCGGACGAGCGGCCCGACAAAGAGGCCCTTATCTTCGGGGAAAAACGGGTAACCTTCAAGGAGTTCTACGACACGACCCTACGGACGGCAAAGCTCCTCCTCTCGCTGGGGGTAAAACCGGGGGACCGTATCTTTACCCTGTCGGCCGCGCGGGACGAGTGGCTCTACCACTACATGGCCGCGGGGATGATAGGGGCGATCTGGTACGGATTGAATCCCCGTTATACGGTCAATGAGTTCCTGTACCAGGTTGCGGACGCAACACCTACGGTCGGCTTCGTGGTGCGCACGTACGATCTCCTCCAGAAGGATTACCGGGAAGACATGGCCGCCGTCAAAGAGGCCAACCCCGGCCTCAAGCACCTGGTGGTGATCGGCGAGCCCTGGGAGGGGACGCTCTCGTGGGAAGAGGAGGTCAAAAAGGACCGCCCCGAGCTCGACGAGGAGCTGAAAAAACGGATGGCCGAGGTCAAACGCCGACGACCCGACGCTGGTCATCTACACCTCGGGGACGACCGGAAAGCCCAAGGGGGCGCTCTTGACCCACCGCAACATCATCGCCGCCACCGAGGTCGAGGTCAAGCACTTCATGGTCAACCATGAGCCGGGCGAGGGGAAGTTCCTGCTCCATTTCCCGATCAACCACGTGGCCGGGGCGGTGGAAATCGCCTATGCCTGCATATACTCCGGGGTCCCGATGGTCCTCATGGATAAGTTCGACGCCGCCGCGACGCTGGCGACCATCGCCAAGGAAAAGATCACGGTCCTCGGCCAGGTGCCGGCCATGTTCCTGCTCGAATTCAAAGTCCCCGATTTCGACAGCTACGACCTCTCGTCGATCAGGAATTACATGTGGGCCGGGGCGGCAGCCCCGGAGGGGATGGTCAAGAAGCTCGCGGCCACCGGGGCAACGCTCGTCACCGGCTACGGGCAGACGGAAAACGCCGGCTTCATCACCTACAGCAAGCCGGGTGATTCCATGGACGACCTGATCAAGACCGTCGGCAAATGCGACGACGCGTTTGAAATCAAGCTCATGAACAACGACGGCAAAGAGGTACCCAAAGGCGAGGTGGGGGAGATATGGATGAAGGGTGACCTCGTCATGAAGGGCTACTGGAACAACCCCTCGGCCACCGCCGAGACGATCGTGGAGGGCGGGTGGCTGCGCTCCGGCGACCTTGCCACGATGGACGAGCGGGGCTACATCACCATCGTCGGCAGGACCAAGGAGATGTTCAAGTCGGGCGGCTACAACGTCTATCCCGCGGGAGATCGAGGCCGTCATCGAGATGCACCCCAACGTCGCCTTCGTGACCATCGTCCCCATCCCGGACGAGACCTGGCAGGAGGTCGGCAAAGCGTTTATCATGCCCGTTCCCGGCACCGAGATCAAGGAAGAGGAGCTGCGGGAGCTCTGCAAGAAAACACCTGGCCAACTACAAGGTGCCCAAGGAGTTCGAGGTCAGGCCGATCCTGCCGCTGCTTCCCACCGGCAAGATCAACCGGCTGGCGCTGGTGGCCGAAGAGAAAAAGAAACGTGAGGGAGGCGCATAAGAGGATCGGGGCGTATGCGGTACGTCGTGCGGATCACGTCGGTACCGGCCTTCGATAAAAAGGACAGGAGCGGATATGAGACGACGGGTGGTCTGTTCGTGTATCCTCGCGGCGGTAATCGCCGCGTGGTGCGGCTGTGGCGCCTATGCGGCCGGGCCGCTCTCCCTTGCCACGGGGCAGCCGGGTGATTTCTCCTGGGTCATGGGAAAGGAGCTGTGCCGGATCTGGAGCGAGGAGGGCCTGCCCGCAGAAGTGGTGGAGACGGCCGGTGATCGTGAGAACATCGACCTGGTCGCCGCGGGGAAGGCCGATATCGCCCTCGTCTCGGGCATTGCGCTGGCGGGCTTTTTGGCCGAGCACCCCGGTTCCCCGATCGTCACCGTCGCGTCGTGCTGGGAGAGGCCGGTCCACGTTATGCTCAATAAAGAAGCTCATCAAGACCGGCACGATGCGCGACCTGGAGAGAGAAAGCTCTATCTCGGGCCCGAGGCGAGCCCTGACGGAATCGCGGCAAGGCGTATACTGGCCGTCCTCGGCATCAAGCCGTACCGGCATACCAGGGACGTCGCCGAAACCGAGCTGCTCTCGGTCATGACCGATTTTGTGAAACAGGAGCTTGACGGGGCGATCGTTATCGGCCCCGTCGGCGACCCGATGGTGCGCGACATCATCGGCGGCTCCGGCGGCCTCTACGGGCTTATCCCGGCCGACGAAGCGGCGGTATTCGGCCCTCGCCGGGGCGGGGATGCCCCTGTTCCTGTCGACGATACCCGCGGGTAGCTACGCCTTCCACCCCGACCCGGTTCCACGTGATCGCGGAGGGAACCTACCTGATCGCGGGAGCCGATCTCCCGGGCGAAACGGCCCGGAGGCTTTCGGCCGGCATCTTTGATAACGCCGGCCGGATCGCCGCGTATTTCCCCCAGGGGGGGACGCTTTCGGCCGAAAACGCCACGGCGCACCCGGTCGCCCCGCTGCATCCCGCCCTAAAATGACCGCCGCCGCACATCACAATGAAAAAGGCCGGGTTACCCCGGCCTTTTTTGTACCACTGCAACGGCCTTCCGTCCGCCTAGCTCTTCCCCTCCATCTCCTTGATCGGCCTCGATGCAGATCGATAGCGCCGTCTGGAGCTTTTCCTCCTCGATGTTGCCGGGGTTGTCCAGCGGCGAGTGCCAGAGGGAGAAGAGCTCGGTCTCATCCATGCCGAAGAGGCAGGCCGACTTTCCCCCTCCCTTGATGATCGAGTAGGAATCGGTGCCGCCGTAGGTGATGGCGATCCTTCGGCAGATCGATCCCCGCGCGCTTGCCCGCCCGCCCGATGAGCTCGATGGCCTCGGGGCTGTAGGGATTCATGTACATCTTTTCCTTTTCGATGATCCCGAGCCTGCCCGACCCCACGGTCTCCATGTTGATATTTATCGCGTCTCGGATCAGCTTCTGCTGGCCCCGGGCGAACCCCCACGAGCCGTACATGAAGGGCTCCTCGGACCCGAACGAGACCAGCCTGACCTCGCGTTTTTCGGGGGGTTCTTCTTGAGGTAATCGGCGATCCCCACCAGCACGGCACCGCCGACAGGTTGTCGTTGGCGCCCGAGGTTCCTGACGCCGGTGATCATCTGCGACCGGAAATAGACGCCCACCACGAGGCCGACCAGCGATATCCCGAAGATTACGTCATACCAGGCCAGGCCGAACGGGCGCGAGATCACCGGTCCCGCAAGTATCGCGCGGAGGATCCCCGCCGGGATAGCAGCGCCATGCCGATGACGATGGACTGCTCGATGAGGTGGACGTACCGCTTGGTCTTGAGCCCCAGCATCGGCATCATGTCCGGGCTGTCGTGGTGGCCCGAAAAGATGAGGGTGCTGCGTCCGATTTGCCCTTCGGGGCAAAGGTCCCCATGATGTTCCGGGTCGTCGTCTTTTTGAACATCCAGTCGATTACCCCGTTTCCGAACTGGCGGGAGAGGATGAGCAGGGCCAGGAACGCCGCCACCAGCAGCGCCGAGACCACGGGAACAAAGAAGTAGCAGACGGCCGAGACAAGATAGACCCCGGTTAAAACGTTGATGAGGCCGGTGATGATCCCCGGGGCCACCGGGACGTCCTGGGTGGAGATTGTCGCGCCCCGTTTTTTGAACTCGGCGGCGATTACACGGCCCGCCTTCAGTTCCGCGTCGCTGCCCGCGGGGCGGGGGCCGATCTCGTCGATAATACGCTGGATAAACGGCTTGAGATCCATGTGTGCCTCCACTGACAATGATACAAAATTTAGTCATATTATGCACAATACTGCGTCATTTGTCAAACACCTTGTATCGCCCGGGCGCGCCGTCCGGCATGCGGCAAAATCCTTTGACATCGCGCCGGGTTTGGGTAGAGTTGGACTATCCATCATCCCATCGGGAGGGTACCATGTCACCATCGCGCACCAAGAGCCCGCTCTTTACCGGGCCCCTTACCATGACCGAAATCATCCTCTATAACCTGGCGGGGCTGGCGTTTAACGTCTACGACACCGTCCTCTATTCCTGGGTGAATTACTTCTACAACCCGCCGGAAGGGTCGGAGGCCGTGCGGTACCTGCCGGCCGCGGCCTTCACGATCGCCGCGATCCTCTTCGGGGGCAGGATCCTGGACGCCGTTACCGATCCCCTGATCGGCTACTGGAGCGACCACACGAAGACCCGCTGGGGGAGGCGGAAACCCTATATCTTCATCGCCAACCCGATCCTCTTTCTGACGTTTATCTTCGTCTGGACGCCGCCGGCCGCGGGCGCCAGCGCCACGAATATCATCTATCTTGCCGCGATCCTCTTCGTCTACTACTGGGCCTACACGGCCGTCTTGATCCCCTGGTTCGCGGTGCTGCCGGAGATGAGCCCCAAGAAAGACGTCCGGGCCAAGATCGCGTCCATCGGGGTGGCCCTCGGCATCCTCGGGGCGCTGCTGGCCGGGGGGCTCTACGGCACGCTGATATCGCGGTTCGGGGTCTTCGTCATGGCGCTTATCCTGGGGGCCGTCGCCTTTATCGCCGGGGAGCTGACGCTGTTGGGGATCAAGCAGCGCCACCGGATCGACGAGTCCGAGAAGATGTCCGGGCTTTTTCAAGGCGATGAAGGAGGCCTTTGCCGACAAGCAGATATTCTCCTTTGCCGCGATGATCACGCTGGTGCAGCTGACCTACCAGCTCATGCTGATGAACACCCCGTACCTCGTCTCGCTCATCCTAAAACGGCCCGATACCGACTCCTCGATCCTCATGGCCGAGGTGGTCATCGCCATGGCGATATCGATCCCGCTCTGGTATTTCCTGGTCAAGAAATACCCCAAGCGGCAGGTCTTCCGCGGCGTGATCGTGGCCATGATCGCGGGGTTCGGGCTGAGCTTTTTCATCGGGGACTATCCCGTGCTCTCGCCCTTCGTCCAGGCGATGATCATCTTTCCCATCGCGGCGATTCCCCTGGGCGGGGTCTTTTTGATGTCGCTCCTGTTGATCGCCGACCTCACCGACTACGGCGAGCTCAAGACCGGAAAGCGCAAGGAGGCGATCTATTACGGGATCTACGGCTTCGTGCGCAAGACCGGCTGGGCGTTTTCCGCCGTTATCCTCAACGCGGTGCTGGCGGCCTTCGGCTACAGCGCCGAAAACCCGACCGGGGTGAAGGTGGTCTGGGTGGTCTGCGCCGCTTCCTGCCTCGTGGGACTGCTCCTGTTTATCCCCTACAAGCTCGGGGATACGAAGGAAGAGACGAAGCGGATTATGAAGATTATGACCGCCAA
The DNA here is from genome assembly GCA_963848155.1 of uncultured delta proteobacterium. Taxonomy (GTDB): domain Bacteria; phylum Desulfobacterota; class Zymogenia; order Zymogenales; family Zymogenaceae; genus JAFGAS01. The sequence continues at coordinate 1,640,878 of CAWKCL010000007.1, read as the reverse complement.
CGACGGCATGATACGGCACCAAGGCTGGTTTTCGACCCCGTACGACCACGGACTTGTGCCATATAAAAATGAATCTCAGAATAAACCCTGATATTCGAATGGTCAGCTAGGTGAGCGGGAAGTAAGATGTCGAAAAGACCTTTTTGGGGAGCATCGTACTGATGCTGCCGGCCCTTTTTCTGGCCTTTATCCCATCGGCTGCGGCAGGCGGTATGGCGGTCTCGGACCATTGCGACGGGTCCGTCTTCTTTAATCCCGAACCCGGCCATTCGTTTGCCGATATGGTCAGGTGGCTCTGGGAGATGGAGCGGGTCCCGTGGCCCGATTGGGTCCAGGACGTGCCGCAGCCACCGCCGCCGGAGCGTGTTTACGGAACGGGCTTCGGGTAACCTATATCAATCATGCGACGATCCTGATCCAAACGGAGGGTATCAACATCCTCACCGATCCGATCTGGTCGACGCGGGCGGGCCCGGCCCCGTTTCTGGGGAGCAAGAGGGTTCGGGCGCCCGGCGTGGCCTTCGAGGACCTGCCGCCGATCGATTATGTCCTGATATCGCACGACCACTACGACCACCTGGATATCCCGACGGCTCAAACGGCTGAAGGAGGCGCACGATCCGGTATTCATGACGGGTCTTGGAGTCGGCAGGCTCCTTCGGGCGCACGGGATTGATAACGTCGTCGAGCTGGATTGGTGGCAGTCGCACCGTTTTAGGGGATGCCGGCGTCACGTTGACCTTTGTTCCGGCCATGCACGGCTCGGGTCGGGCGCCGTTCATGGAAAACAGGACGCTCTGGGGCGGGTTTGTTATCGATTCTGCCGGGCGGGCAGGTCTATTTTGCCGGGGATACGGGCTACGGGGAGTTTATCGACGATATCGCCGCGCGGTTCGGCCGGATCAGGCTTGCCGTCCTGCCGATCGGCAACTACGAGAAGCGGTGGTTCATGAAATCGCAGCACCTGAACCCGGAAGACGCCGTCATGGCCCACCGGGCCCTCGGCGCCGCCGATGAGCATCGGGATACATTTCGCCACGTTTGCGGAACACCCGGAACAGGCCATAGACGCCCATGAAAAGGACCTGGCCGACGCCCTGAAAAAATACGGTGTACCGGTATGTGAATTTCGGGTCCTCGAATTCGGTGAAGGCAGGGACATACCGCCCTTGTCGGAGGATTCGGACGATAGCAGGGGGCATAGTTTCGGGATATCGATCGGTTCATGATGGGGACCGGGTCGGCGCTATCCTGCCGCCGGTCCCTCAGTGCATCATCCCCTCGTGCTCGTCCCAGAAAAAGGACTCCCGGGCCTTTTCGAGCCGTTCCATCTCGGCGATGAGAAACGAGACACGGGCCGCCAGCGTCGGGAAACGGCCGCGGCCTTTCTTCCTGAACAGCCGCTTTTCAAGCCGCCTGAGATTCTTGAGATCTTCTTCCTTGAAGGCCCACGCCGTCACCTTCTTCTGTACGCCGTCAAGGTAGGCCGTAATCCCGTCGCGCTCGATGAGGGGGCGGGCAATGAGCGACAGGGGGATAAAGAGCGCCGCGAATAAGACCAGGAACAGGATAATCACGTAGACGAACTGCGCGTCCGGGCCGATGATAAACGCCGCGGCGGTAAACGACAGGATAACCGCCACAAAGGCGCCCATAGAGAGGATAAACTGGCCCGATATGCGAAGGTGTCGTGACATCACAGCCCTGTTCACGGTGCCGTATGGGATGCTGCGCGCGGGCACGGAACACCCTGCCGCGTCCGCTATCCCATGCCGGCCTATGTGGGCGGCGGTTGCGCCGCCCGCACAGGTATCGCGTTATAGATATGGGTGAGGGGTACGCCGGGTTCGAAAGACGGTGCGCAGCGCGGATAGTCTATCGGAAGCCTCACGGTCGGGCGCTCCGCCCGGGCGATTAGTCCCGCCCGCCCAGCAGCCCCGCGCGAATCAGAAAGTAGATGAGCGTCAGGATGGCCGTTGCCGCCGCCGCCACGTAGGTCATCGCCGCCGCGGTAAGCACCTTTTTGGCCCCGGCGTGTTCCTCGGCCATGAGGATTCCCGAGGAGGATATCGCCGCCAGCGCCCGCCGGCTCGCGTTGATCTCCACCGGAAGGGTCACCACCTGGAAGGCCACCACGGCCGTAAAGAGGACCACGCCGACCTTGATGAGCCCCACCGACCCCAGTATCATCCCGCCGATCAACAGGAGCCACGAGAGATTGGAGCCGATGCTGGCCATCGGGACGATAGCGGTGCGCAGCTTCATCGGCGCGTAGCCGGCCGCGTCCTGGATGGCGTGGCCCGCCTCATGTGCCGCTACCCCGATGGACGCGACGGAATTGCCCTGGTAGACGTCCGGCGAAAGCCTGAGAACCTTTTTTGACGGATCGTAATGGTCGGACAGAAAACCGCGGGTCGCCTCAATCTGGACGTTGTTGACGTTGGCGCTCCTCAGGACGCGGGCGGCCGCCTGGGCGCCCGTCAGCCCGGAGGCCGTGGCCACTTTCGAGTACTTCCTAAAGGCGCTCTTCACCCAGAACGAGGTAATCAGCGAAAAGATGAAGGCAGGCGCCATCAAGAGCAGATATACGGGATCAAATATCATCGGTACACCTCCTATATTCTATATAATGTAACGCTTTTCCCCCGATTGTCAAGCGATATCGGTATCGGCTCATGCTCATCCCCGGCTGAACCGGGGCTTTCCCGGGGGAGCTGCCGGCCTATCGGTCTATCGGACTACGGGCCTATCGGCCAATCGAATATACCGCTCGATGAAGTCCGCAGACCGCATCCGTTTGCCGAGCTGGTGGTCGATGAACGAAAAAAGGGCCTCCCGGGTCTGGGAGATCGACGCGGGCGAAAGCGCAATGCGGGAGAGCCGGTCGGTGGTGGCCTCGGTCGCCGCCGCAAGCGCCGTGACCGTCGCGCGCGCCAGCATCACCGCCCTGTCCCTCGGCATCAGGCACGCGCCGCAGACCAGCCCCCCCGCCTCCGGGACAAAAAAGACGTCCGCCGTGTTGATAATAGGGGATTGGCAGCGAACGCAGGCCGAAAAGAGGGGCGCGATACCCGATATCTTGAGGATCCTCAGGACAAAGAGCCACAGCAGGTTTTCCCGGCCTCCCCGCTCGTCCAGGAGGGACAGGAGCAGGGCCGCCGTTTCAAAGAGGTCCGTCGACCGCTGGGCCTCCGGGAAGAGCTCCCTGATCAGCTCGATGACGTACGCGGCGTAGGCCATCGAGCGAAGGTCGTAGGTAAGCCTGCCGTGGGGATCGAGCAGCGACGCGTCTTCTATCAGGAACAGCTCCCTGCCCCGGGGCAGGTAATATTTCACCCGGATGACGTGGCCGAGGTCAAAGGTGTTGACAAACCGCCTCTTGCTCTTCTTGGCCGCCTTGGCGACGCCGACGATCCTTCCGGCGTCGCGCACCAGCAGCTCCACCAGCAGGTCGGACTCGCCCATATCCCGGGTGCCGAGAACAACGGCATGCGATTCACGCGATCTCATTTGAGGATGATCAGCGATGCAAGGGTGAAGTACATGAAATATACTGAGAATGTCGGTTGTGGTGCTGATAAACGGCCCCGAGGCGATGGCCGGGTCGACCCCGATCTTGTGGAGGGTGATGGGCACGAGCGTTCCCATGGCCGACGCGATGGTCATGGAGGCAAAGATGCCGAGACCCACCACGAGCCAGAGCTTGACGATATCCAGATAGAGGAAGTGGGCGACGATCCCCAGGAGGACCCCGTAGGTGACGCCCAGGATGATCCCCACCCTGAGCTCCCGAAAGAGGACGGTGCCCAGCCTCTTGACGTCGATGCTCCCGATGGCGATACCGCGGACCACCAGCGTTGAGGACTGGGCCGAGACGTTCCCCCCATCCCGGCGATGACCGGCATGAAGGCGGCCAGGACCACCACCTCGGCCAGGGTTTCCCGGTAATACCCGACGATCAGGGAGACGAGCAATCCCCCGATCCAGCTGGCAAAGAGCCAGGGCAGGCGCGTGCCGGCGCTCCTGAGGACCGACGACGACCAGGCATGCTCGTCATCCGTGGCGCCGGCGAGTTTGATGATATCCTCGGTGGCCTCTTCTTCGAGTACGTCTACCACGTCGTCGATGGTGATACGCCCGACGAGCCTGCCGGACCCGTCCACTACCGGAAGCGTCACGAGGTCATATTTCTTCACGATCCGGGCCACCTCCTCCTGGTCGAGATCGACGGCCACCGAGATCGGGTCCTTCTCCATGACGGTCGACACCGTGGCTTTCGGGGAGGCCAGTATCAGTTTGCGCAGCGGGAGGACCCCCACGAGCTTTCCGGCCCGGTCGGTCACGTAGACGCTGTGGATATCCTCCACCTCTCCGGACATCTCGCGGACCTCTTCGATGGCCGAGGCGACGCTCTCGTCTTCACGGACGCTTGCCAGCTCCGTCTGCATGATGCCGCCGGCGGACTCCTCGTCGTAGCGCATGAGCTTCTGGATCTCCTCGGCGTCTTCGTCGCTGATTCGATCCAGGACTTCCTTGGCCTGGTCGTCGGGCAGCTCCTCGATAATATCGGCCGCGTCGTCCGATTCGAGGTCGTCGACGATCTCCGAAAGCCGCTTGGTCTGGATGTCTTTCAGGATCAGGTCACGCGTTGCGTCGTCCAGCTCGACGATGACGTCGGCCGCGGTCTTGGTGTCCAGCACGGAAAAGACGAGCTTCTTTTCATGCGGCAGGAGAAACTGGAGGAACTCGGCGATATCGGCCGGGTGATAGAGCCCCAGCTCCGTGATCAGGTCGCGGATATCGTCATCGTCCAGGAGCTCCAGCAGTTTCTTTTGTTTTTCGACCGGGGTGCTCATAAGCAACACCATCGGAACGTCCACCGGGACGTTAGTTGGATACGAAGTGGATGGAATCAAAGTAAAGAACTAATTATTAATACTTTTACACGATACCGACCGAAAGTCAAGGCCTAAACTCCCCCCTGGAGGCGGCCGAACGGCAGCGGGGTACGCGCCGACGCCAAAAACTATGGACACCGAAAGTGATCTGTGATATGTGTTACTGACCGTGGTAACGGTGGGTTGGGAGGAGCCGTGAAAAAAGTCGGTATCATTGCCAAGAAAAACAAGAAAGAGGCCGCACAGATCGTTGCCGAAATCGCCCCGTGGCTTACCGGGAAAGGGGTTGTGCCTCTCATTGACCGTGAGACGGCCGAAAAGGCCGGGCTTGCTTCCGAGCTGAGCCCGGAGGATATCCCGGCGCAGGCAGACGGCATGATCGTCCTGGGGGGCGACGGGACGCTGCTTTACGCGGCGCGCCTTATGGGGGGCCGCGAGATACCGATCCTCGGCGTCAATCTCGGGAGCCTCGGCTTTTTGACCGACGTGGCGGCGCCGGAGCTCAAAGACACGCTGCAGCGCTTTATCTCGGGCAACGTTACGGTCGGGGAGCGGATGATGCTCGAGGCCGTGGTAGAAGACGGGTCCGGGAAGACAGAGACCTTCTCCGTGCTCAACGATGTGGTCATCAACAAGGGGAACCTCTCCCGGACGATCCGGCTGCAGGCGTGGGTCAACGGGGCGTTCCTCACCGTCTTTAACGGCGACGGGCTCATCATCGCCACGCCGACCGGCTCCACGGCCTATTCGCTGTCGGCCGGCGGGCCGATCGTCCACCCGACACTGTGCGCCGTCATCATCACCCCCATCTGCCCCCACCTCCTGACGAACCGCCCGATTGTCGTGCCGGAATCCTCGGTGGTAGAGGTCAAGCTCGTCTCGGGCGACGGCAACGTCTCGGTCACGCTCGACGGCCAGGTGGGCGCCGAGTTTTCCGAGCACCATCGCCTTACCGTCCGTAAATCGGCGCATAAGATCCTCCTCGTGGAGCCGCCGGATCGGGACCACTTCGAGATACTCAGGACGAAACTGAACTGGGGAAGGTAACGCGGTATGCTAATTGACCTTTCCATACGCAATTTTGCCATTATCGATGAGCTTACGGTGACCTTTTCCCGCGGCCTGAACGTCGTTTCGGGCGAGACGGGGGCGGGCAAATCCATCATCATCAATGCCGTGAACCTCATCCTCGGCGACCGGGCGGCCGGCGACCTGATACGCACCGGCTGCGACGAGGCGGTGGTGGAGGCGGTCTTTACCCTGCCCGACCATAACCCGATCCACGAGTTCCTCTTCGAAAAGGGGATCGATAACACGACCGAAGGGCTCATCATCAGGCGGGTCATTTCACGCACGGGGAAAAACCGGGTCTTCATCAACGGCGCGCAGATAACGCTGGCCACCCTCGGCGAGGTCGGCGAGGAGCTCATCAGCATCTCCGGCCAGCACGAGCACCAGACGCTGCTGGTGCCGGACCGTCACATCGACATCATCGACGCCTACAAACGGCTGATCCCGATGCGCCAGGAGGTCGCCGCGGGCGTGAAGAGGCTCAAGGGCCTCCTGGAGGAATTCCGTTCCCACTCGATGAGCGAGGAAGAAAAGGCGCGCCGGATCGATTTCCTGAAGTTCCAGATCGCCGAGATCGAGGAGGCCAAGCTCGTCGCCGGCCAGGAGGAAGAGCACAAAAGCGGAGCGGGACCTGCTGGTCAACGCCGAAAAGCTCTTTCGGAGCGCCGAAGAGGCCCACGAGCTCCTCTACGGCATGGAGGGGTCGGCGGCCGAGCGGATCGGGGCGGCGGTGGCCAGGCTCAAGGAAATCGCCGAGATCGACAAGGGGCTTGCCGGGCAGGTCGAATCGCTGGCCGGCGCGCTCTACGCCGTCCAGGACGCGGGCAAGGAGCTTTCGGCCTATGCCTCGCGCGTCTCGTTTGACCCCGGGCGCCTGGAAGAGCTTGAGGCGAGGCTCAAGCTGATCGGCAGCCTCAAGAAGAAATACGGCAGCACCGTCCAGGAGGTGCTGGACTTCCTCGATCGCGCCAGAGCCGAGTTTTCGGGAATCGAGCGGGGCGAGGAGCGCATCGAAGAGCTCAAGCGCGAGATCGACGCGGAAAAGAAGCGGACGCTTGCGCTGGCGCTTACGCTCTCGGAAGAGCGCGCCCAGGCGGGCCGCGAGTTTGCGGCCGCGGTCGAGGCGGAGGTCGCCTCCCTCAACATGACCGGGACTCGGCTCGCCGTCTCGATGAAGCGGATGGAGGCCGGGCCCTCCGACGACCTTTCGGCGGACGGGCTCATCCTCACGCCCCGGGGGATAGACAGGGTCGAGTTTCTCATCTCCCCCAACGTGGGGGAGGAGCCGCGCGCGATGGCCCGGATCGCCTCGGGAGGCGAGCTTTCGAGGATACTGCTGGCCATCAAAAAGACGCTGGCGGCGACGCAGGTCATCCCCACGCTGATCTTTGACGAGGTGGATGCCGGCATCGGCGGGGCCACGGCCGAGGTCGTCGGGAAGAAGCTAAAAGAGGTCTCGGGATATCAGCAGGTCATCTGCATTACGCACCTGGCCCAGATCGCCGGATTTGCCGACACCCACTACACGGTGGCGAAATCCGCCAGGGAGGGCAGGACCGTGACTTCCATGGAGCGGCTCTCGGCCGACGAACGGGTGATGGAGATCGCCCGGATGCTTTCGGGTGAAAAGATCACCGAGACGACCATCAACCACGCGAAAGAGATCATCCAGACCTCCCGATAGCCGCTGTTACGAGCGCACTCACGCCGGGGGGTGCGCGACGGACGGCTATCGGGATATGTTATTATTGCAATCGGATTGGATTACGGATACGACAGCAGGACACCATGATACGGAAAGCAAAGGTTCAGGATATTCAGGCCATCAAGAAGCTCGTCGAGCCCTACGGTAAAAACGGCGTGATGCTGCCGGTTTCGCTCTCGGAGCTCTACGACCGCATCCGGTCGTTTTTTTTATACGAGGACGAGGGGGGGACGATCGTCGGCGTGGCGGCCCTGCACGTCTCCTGGGATGACCTGGCCGAGATCAGGTCGCTGGCGGTGGCCAAGGAGCACAAGAAAAAGGGCATCGGCAGGCAGCTCGTCGAACGCTGCCTCGGCGATGCCGTGGATCTGGGCGTGGGCCGTGTCTTCGTGCTGACCTACATCCCCGAGTTCTTCGACAGGGTCGGGTTTGCCGAGTTCGACAAGGCCAAGCTCCCCCACAAGGTCTGGTCGGAATGCCTCAAGTGCGCGCAAGTTTCCGGAGTGTGACGAGACGGCAATGATCAGAAAGATCGGGTAATGATCGTAACGAAATCTCTGGATATATTCACATAGGCTCACATAGGCCCGCCGCCGGCGGGCCGTCATACGGTATGGCAGGGAGGAAAGCATGAAACGGATGAGTGTGGATGTCGCAATCGTCGGCGGCGGCACGGCGGGTTCGTACACGGCCTGGCGGCTGGCCCAGCGGGGGTACAAGGTCGTCGTCGTCGAGAAGAAGAAGCGGGGGACCCTCGGCGAGAACATCGGCATCTTCCACATGGACGAAATAAGGTTTGCCCAGTTCGACATACCGCTGCCCGACGGCAAGGAGCTCATCGGACGTCATGAAACGGGCCTGGCCTGGCCGCCGGACGGCGACGCCACCAAGACCGTCAGCTATACCTTCCTGGTCATGGAGCTGCCCCTGTTTATCCGCCGCCTCCAGAAATACGCCGAGGAGGCCGGCGCAGACTATCTCTTCGGCACCTCGTGCGAGAGGGCGGTGGTCTCGGGCGATAAGGTCATCGGGGTGAAGGTCGCCAAGGGCAAAGAGACCGTCGAGATACTGGCAAATGTCGTCGTGGACGCCTCGGGGGTTGACTCGGCCGTCCGCAAAACGCTTCCCGACCGCCTGGGGCTGGAGACCGATGCCATCAGGCCGACGGATTTCCTCTACGTCATCCTCCAGTACTGGGACAACATCGAGGAAAAGAAGACCGGCACGTTCCCCTCCGGCCTCAACTTCTACCCCTTCCACAAGGCCTTCATCAACCCGAGCTACGGCGACGGCGCGATCGTCGGGATCGGCCAGCCCGAGCGCCTCAAGCTTGCCGAAAAGGTACAGAACGAGTTCCTGGCCGAGCGCTTTCCCAACGTCAAACATACGCTGGTCAAGAAGACCTGGGGACGCACCCCCTACCGGCGGCCGCCCTTTTCCCTCGTGGCCGACGGCTTCATGACCGTAGGGGACGCGGCCTTCATGACCAAGCCTTTCTCGGGGGAGGGCGTCACGTCCGGGTTCACGGCCTGCCAGATCGCCGTGGAGACGATCGACGCGGCGATTAAAAACGGCGACGTGTCGAAGGCCGCGCTCTGGCCCCTCAACCACCGCTATTTCACCGACCAGGGGGCCAAGTTCGCGGGGCTCTTCGCCCAGCTTCCGGCGGCAGCCGAGCTCTCCCGGGGCGACGTGAACTACCTCTTCAAGAAGGACATCATCTTTTCCTCCTTTGACTTCGAGTCGATGAACACCGACTTCGAGGTGAAGATGGGGCTGGGCAGGCTCATTTCCGTTGCCGCCAGGCTCATCGGGGGCCGGATTTCCGGCGGGCTCTCCAAGGAGGGTTTCAAGGCGCTGCTTAATGCGATGGGAATCGCGGGCAAGATCAGGAAGCACTACGAGGCCTACCCGAAAAATCCCGCGCGGTTGGCGAAGTGGGAGAAGAAGGCGCGCAAGCTGTGGGGGGAGCAGTAGCCTCCCATGCGCATCGTCGTCATCTCCGACACCCACGGCAACGTCGACGGGGCGTCGCTCATCCTCTCGACGGTGGCCGCCGTTGACCTGGTGGTCCACCTCGGCGACCACATCGCCGATATCTGGGCGCTGGCGGCCGACCTCCCGTGCCCCGTGGTGGGCGTGCTGGGCAACGAGGACCGGGCCGAGCCGGGGCCGTCGGAGCTGGTGATCCCCGCCGCGGGCCTCGAACTCCTGGCAATCCACGGCCACCTGTTTGACCTGAATCCGTATCTGCCGAAAGAGGCCTGGGAGGAGCGCATGGACGGGCTTGTCCGCGCGGCCGAGCGCAATCGGCGCGGCGGCCGTCCTCTTCGGCCACACCCACCGGCCGCACCTGGAAGAGCGGGGCGGGATCCTGCTGGTCAACCCCGGCGAAATCTACCCCGGCGGCGAGCACTCGTCGCTTGCCGTCCTGACGGTGACGGGGGGCGACGTCACCGCCGAGATCCACCGGTTCGACCGCAAGTTCAACCGGGAGGTGCTTCTTAAAATCCCGTGAATACGTCCGGTCATTGCGAGGGAGCCGTAGGCCCCGTGGCAATCCCCTGACTGTCACCGATGGCGGCTAATGAATCTGTCAGCTTAGTCCGATGATCAGAAGGCGAGCGATAATAACCCGGTCGCTTAATTCCGGATTCCTCCTACGTAGTAAGGGGATTGCTTCGTCGCTGCACGCTCCTCGCAATGACGGCGAAGAGATGGTGGCACGACAAACTCAGTTTGCCATGCGGAATAACGTATGGTCGGCAAATCCCGCTAATCGGTATTCACTTCACGGTTCTTCATGCTTCCTTCCTGTTCTATTCGGCCTCCTGCGCCCCCGGCCCGTATCTCGTCTACTCCCCGCGTGACTCCTCGTTTGCCCCCGTCGCCCCGTCCTTTACCCCCCCGTCCGAGACTATCACCGCCGCGCTCCCGCCCGTCCCCGAAACCTGGGAGGTCGTGGACGCCGCGATCGCGGACGTCACCGGCGACGGCACGCCCGAGTGGGTGCTTGCCGTCCGCCGCCCCTGGCGCGACTGGCCGATCGTGGGCTGGCACGGCGGGGAGAGCCCCATCGCGGATTTCAGCGACCGGGAGGGCAAAAGCTCTCACCTGGTCCTCCTTACCCCGGCGGGCGACGAGATATGGGCCGGCTCGGCCCTGCCGCTGCCGATCAGGGCGCTTGCCGCCGGCGACATCGATGGGGACGGGGCGGCCGAGGTGGTGACGCTGGAGGCCGAATATGCCGATAATCCCCGCCGCCCGGCCCGCCGGATCGACGTCTGGCGGTGGGACGTCTTCGGCTTCGTCCTTATCCACCGCTCCGGGCAGGCGCGCTTCCGCGAGCTCCACTTGTACGATCGGGATACCGATGGTATACTTGATATCATTATTCGATGAGAGAAAGGGGGGTATCATGAAGATGGATCACAGCGTCTGGGGCCTGGTGGTGATTTCGGTCATCATCGGATCGCTCGTCTTCGGCCTCGCGGTGTCGGCTGCCGAAGAGACGAAGGCCCCGTTTTCTTCGTATACAGCAGATCCCCGTCAATCTGCCCGCTTCCTACACGGGGTACGGGCTCCCGATCGACCGGGGCGATATCGCCAACCTGGGCCACTATACGCTTTCCGAGACAAAGGTAAAAGCGCTCCTGAAAAACGGGTTTTTCGTGACGCCGGGGGCGTACAAGGAGTTCTTCCATCTCTACAACGAGGCCCCCTACAGCCAGAACCCCCCGTTCATCACCACCGACTCCATGCTCCACGTCTTTCACCTCATCTTCGATAAGGTCCTGCGGGACCTGGAGCGCGAGCGCTTCTCGCCCGACCTGATCGCCCTCACGACGGCCTGCCGAAAAGAGGCCGAGGGCACGTACCGGACGCTCGCGGGCACGGCGATGGCCGAACCCGCCCGGCGGGTGCTGGCCTATTTCTCCACCGTCGAAAGCCTGCTGGCGCCCGGCGCCCCGGTTCCGCCGGAGGTCGCGGGGCTCGTCAAGGGCGAGCTCGCGCTCATCAACGGGGCCGCGGGATTCGAGGAGAGCGTTATCTTCCCGAAGCTGGTCGAGGACTGGTCCCAGTATATCCCCCGCGGCCACTATACAAAGAGCGACACCCTCCAACGGTATTTCAGGGCGATGATGTACTACGGGCGCATCACGTTTCGGCTCAAGGATCAAGACCGAGACCGAAGTCGGCGCTGCTGGTCACCTACATCCTGACCCACGCGAAGGCCGCCGACGGTACGGCGGCATCCACGCTCTGGGAGCGGATCTACGAGCCGACCTCGTTTTTCGTCGGCGGCTCGGACGACCCGTCGTTCAAGGAGTATAAGGCGATAGCCGACCGGGTCTTCGGGGCCGGTGCCTCCCCCGAGAAATTTGCCGACGACGCAGCTCCTGACCCAATTCATCGAAGAGGCCGAAAAGCTGCCCGCCCCGCGGATCAACTCGATGTGGGTGACGATCTTCGAAAACGAGGAGGAGGCCACCCGGGGATTCCGGTTCATGGGCAGCCGCTTTGTGATCGACGCCTTCATCTTCGAAAACCTGATCTGGCGGCGCGTGGGGACGATGGATAACCCCCGCATGCTCCCCTCGCCGCTGGACGTGATGGCGGCGATGGGGTCGGCCGAGGCGTACGCCATCCTCGATAAAAAGGGGGAAACCGCGATACAAGAATTATCCCGAAAACATGGGGCGGATGAAGTCCGCTATCGCGGCGCTGTCCGCGCAGGAATGGACGCGCACCCTCTATTCGGCCTGGCTCTATGCGCTGATGCCGCTCCTGGAGGCAAAGGACGCCCGCTACCCCGCCTTCATGCGGACCGCGCCCTGGGCGACCAAGAGCCTCAACTCGGCGGTCGGCTCCTACACGGAGCTGAAGCACGATACGATCCTCTACGCCAAGCAGGTCATGGCCGAGGCCGGGGGCGAGATGATCGAGCCGATGAAGGGCTTCGTGGAGCCCGAGCCGCTGGTCTATTCCCGGCTCCTGTCGCTGGTGCGGATGATGAAGCAGGGGCTCGAGGGCGGGGGATGCTGTCCGAAGACCACGCGCGGATGATGGAAAGCCTCGACAGCGACGTGTCGTTTCTCCTGGACGTATCGGTCAAGGAGCTGAACCGCCAGCCGCTCCCCGAGGCCGCCAATGACCGGCTGATGTACTGGGGGGAGCACCTGGAGTGGCTGACGCTGTCGGCCGCCGATACCGAGGGGGAGGGGAGGCCCTATTTCGAGGATACGGACGCGGCGCTGGTGGCCGACGTGGCCACCGACCCCAACGGGGCGGTGCTCGAGCTTGCCACCGGCAGGATCAACGAGATCTACGTCGTGGTTCCGGACGGGACGGGCAAGCTGATGGTAACGAGGGGCGGGGTCTTTTCCACCTACGAGTTCACGGTGCCGCTGGCGGGCCGGATGACCGACGAGACCTGGAAGGCGAGGCTCGCCGACGGCAAGGCCCCGGCCGCGCCTGAATGGACGGGAGACGTTTATCGTCAGGTAAGAATCTCAGAAAAACGAAACGGGCGGCCGATTCGACGAACCGGCCGCCCGTATCTATTATCACTGTGCCGTGCTCCTGCCGCGCCGCAACGGCGTCGATCGCGAACACGTATCCCGCTAACTACTGCCCGCTGATATCCAGCCCTTCCACCAACAGCGACGGGGCGCCGACACCCCCGAAGAACCGAAGGTCGCTGCCCACGCCCACGACCCGGTCAAAGAGGGCCACGAGGTCGCCGGCCACGGCGCCCTCCTTGAACGCGTATTTCTTCTTGCCGTTTTCGCAGACAAACCCCACGGCGCCCACGGAGAACTCCCCGGTCACCGGGTTTGCCGTATGCACCCCCATCAGCTCGGTAATGACCACGCCCGACCCGGCCTCCTTCAGGAGGTCGTCAGGTCCGGCTTTGCCCGGTACGACGAAGAGGTTGGCCGTTCCCGGCGCGGGCGGGGAGGCAATCCCGTCCCTCCCGGAGCAGCCCGTCGGCTGCTTTCCGGCCCGGCGTGCCGATAACAGGTCGTAGAGGAAGCCGCCCAGGACGCCGTCCTTCACGAGCTCGATGCGCCGCCGCACTACCCCCTCGTCATCGATAGGGGCGCTGGCGACCCCCGCCTTCAGGATGCCGTCGTCGATGACGGTGACGAGCGGAGAGAATATCCGCGAATTCTCCTTGCCGGCCAGCACCGATTTTCCCTTGAGGACGTTTTCTGCCAGGAACGACGACGCGAGGACGCCGAGGAGCTCGGCGGCCACTTCATTGGTCAGGAGCGCCGGGAACCGGCCCGTCGGGGCCGGGCGGGCGCCCAGGCGTTCGGCCGCGATAATCCCCGCGCGCCTTCCCACGAGCGCCGGGTCAAGCCCGGCATAGGTGATCGAGTAGTCGCCGTCGTATCCCATCTCCTGGTCGTCCCCCTCTTCGGCCGTCGCCATGACCTGGGCGGTGACGACGCTCTTCTTGTAGCCCGCCGAAAGGCCGAGGGAATTCATGATATAGACCTCGGATACCGACTCGGCATAGTGGGCGCCGCGCACGCGGACCACCCGGGGGTCGGCCGAAAGCGCGCCCTCCTCCACGGCCAGCGCCCGCTGGATCTTTTCCGCCAGGGGTATCGAATCGATCGTCTCGTCGCAGAGGGGGCCCGTTTCGGGAAGGCGGTCCGGCGGCTCGGCGAACGCGTAGTGCTCGTCGGGGGTGGAGTGCCGGGCGCCCTCGAAGGCGGCGGCGACCATGAGTTCTACGGCGGCCTCATCGGGCCGGGTCGAAAACGAAAACCCCATGCCGCCCCCGGCGATGATCCGCAGCGCCACGCCGTAGGGTTGGGCAAACCGGTAATCCTCGACCGCGCCTTTCTCGGCCTCGATCGAAAGGCGCCGCGACGCGCTGTAGAAGACCTCGTAGCAATCGACCTGCCGCTTCTTGAGGGCCGTAACGATAGATTGGGAGATACGGCCGAAGTTCTGTTTGTGATCCATTGAGGACCCCTCTCGTAGATACCAGGACGCGATCATATCAGAGGAGACGCGGCCTGTCAATTGGACGGTTTAACGTCCCGGTTAATTCCGGTTGCCGCGCCGGGCCGTTTCGGGTATACTGATCGTTTCCGCGCCATTTTGTCGGTGCGGGCGCCGAGGGCCGGTACGATACGCGATCGGGCACGTCGGCGGATGCTTTCTTAGAACTACATAAACGACTCCAATGCGTACTATGCCGAATCGCCGGACCGTCAGAGCCCTCTTCGCCCAGATCGCGGGCCGCTACGACCTGCTCAATCATGTCCTGTCCTGCTCGATTGACCGGCTCTGGCGGCGGCGGCTTGTCAAACTGGCCGCGGCGAGCGGCGATATCCGCTCGGTCCTCGATGTATGCTGCGGCACCGGCGATATCGCCCTGGCCTTTCGGCGGGCCGGCGCGCGCGCGGGTTATCGGTATCGATTTCTCGCGGGAAATGCTCTCGGTGGCGGCAAAAAAGGCGAAAGATCGGCGCGCCGGCGGCGGTATCGGCCTGATCTGCGCGGACGCGACGGCGCTCCCGGTTGGCGACGGCGCCTTTGACGTCGTGACGATGGGCTTCGGGCTGAGGAACCTCGCCGACTACCGCGCGGGGATAGCGGAGGCGGCCCGGGCCGTGAGGCCGGGGGGCAGGGTACTGATACTCGAGTTTGCGCCGCCCAAAAACAGCGGCGTCCTGTTTCTCTACCGCCTCTATCTGCGGTTCGTGATCCCGATCATCGGGGGGCTGTTGACCGGCAGGCGGTCGGCCTATGAACACCTGTCGGATACCATAGCCGGTTTTTTGGAGCCCCGGGAGGTTCTGGAGATGATGGCGGCCTGCGGCCTGCGCAATACCGAGGCTATCCGGTTGACGGGAGGCATCGCCTATATTTATAGCGCGGAGAGATAGCGGACTACACTGCCGGTATACCGCATGTTTTGTGTTGACTGGCCGGCCCATTGTGCTACAATAATATCCCCCCACAAACAAACGGTACGACTATGGATGTGCGCCTGCAGCAAAAGCAGGAAGAGCGCCTGCCGGTCGGCACCATCCTCTGGAAGCGGAGGCTTTCGGAGGGGGTATCCAACCCGATGGCGATCGTCGACCGATATCTGATCCTCGAATCGGAGGGATACCTCTACGCGTTCAACGCGGTCAACGGCACGATGGCCGATGAAGCCGAATACAGCCTGCGGATGAAAGGGAGGGCCGCCCACTATTTTTCCTTCTCCGGCGTGGCCTCTTCGGAATTCGCTCCGGCCGACGGTACGGTCCAGGCCCACGCGGCCGCCTATAAACCGGATTTGGGACCTGGCCTCCAGCCGGCAGATATACACGAAAAACGGCGGTATTGCCGGCGCCCCCCTCACGGTCGGCAACAGGGCCTTCTTCGGGTTCGTCAACGAATGGGGCCGGTCGTCCGTGATCGCGTTTGACCTGGAGAAGCGGCGCGTTGTGTGGGAACGGGAGATGGATGGGCATCGAATCATCCTTAAGTTTCCCCCCGTGACCGACGGAGAAAAGGTTTACTTCAGGACCCTCTCTCACCTCGTTGCAGTAGCGGCGGTTGACGGGCGCACCGCGTGGATCACAAAGCTTACCGGTAAGGAGAAAGAAGAGGGATACCGGGACGTCATCTATTTTTCGGCCCCGTTGGTCCATGACCGGACGGTCTACCTCCTCAGAGACGAATACCTCATCCCTTACCGAACCAAGAACGGGCAGACCCATTACAACTCATGGCGCCGGTATCTGGGCTCTATCGGGCTCAATGCGGTGGAAGCCGCGTCGGTCCCGATTGTCTCGAGGGGCACCATGTATACCGCGGGGGGGCTCTCTTTCGTCAACGGGAACATGCGGACGGCTTCCGGAGACCCCGGCGGGTACTCGCGCATTGCGGCGGTCGACCTTTCCGAAAAACGGACCCTTTGGGAGACGGATATTGACAGGATGAATATCCGTAAGGTGGTACTGGCCGGGAAGTTCCTGATCATTGCCGACAATCAGGGCTGGGTACAATGCCTCTCGTCGGCAACGGGAAGGTCGCTCTGGTGTATCGAGCTTGAGGGCGGCATATGGATCAATCCGGTCGTCTACTTCGGGAGGGTCTTCTTCGGGACGGATCAAGGCTGGCTCTACTGCATTGCCCTGTAGATCTCCTCGGCCCCGGGCGCTCTTGCCGGATTATGAGGATCATGATCTTCGTAACCCCTTTCTTCCGCAAATCCTCTCCGACGCCTTTACCGAGTGTGACCGGTATCATAGAATTTGAATCAGAAAGGGGCTACTATCATCATAGAGGTATGCAGTAACGCGAAAGGAGGCACGGGTATGACAGTTTTAATGAAGACAAAAGGCATTGTTGTCGTCCTCGGCGTGCTCTCCCTGTTGGTTTCCGGCTGTTACTACGGCAGGGGGCTCACGTATGCCGAGGGTGGGACCCTTATGGGCGCGCTCTACGGTGCGGGATTGGGGGCCGCGATCGGCTCCGCGACCGGACATGCCGGGGAGGGTGCGGGAATCGGCGCACTGGCGGGCTCTCTGATCGGCGGCGCCATCGGGTACGGCATGGAAGGCCCATACCGATATGGATATTCGGAACCGCGCCATGATCCCTACTATGAGATCCCTACTACGGCCGTAATTACGACCCTTACTCCCGGCACCCGGATTATCGGGGGGACCGCGGCGCCCCGCCCGCTTACGATCCGTACTATCGGCAGGACCCCGCGTACGATACGGGCGGTTACGATCCGATACCCTATGAGGACGATACGTACGACTCGGCGGATACCGGCACTCCGGTATATTCCGAGGAGTACTACCAGAAACAGAATCGGAGAGTAATGTCCCCCGGGTACGACACGCAGTAATACTTTTAAAAGCAAGGAGGAAATCACCATGAACTGGATATACGCGAATAAGAAACGTTTCTCGTTTTGGACATTAGGGACCGTGCTGGTCTTCCTGGTGGCCTCATGCGCCCCCGGAGGCGGGCTTACCAAGACCGGCAGCGGCGTTTTGATCGGCACCGTCGTCGGCGCGGGGTTGGGGGCGGCCATCGGCTCCACGACCGGTCACACCGGCGAAGGGGCGGCTATCGGCGCGGTGAGCGGGGCGTTGGTCGGCGGCGCTATCGGGTACGCCCTCGAAAGGCAGGAGCAGGACCTGAAGAACATGGGATACGAAACATCCCGTAACGGCGACCGCGTTACCGCTTATTTCCCGAACGATACCCTGTTTTCCACGGGTAGCTCCGAGTTGATGCCCGGTGCCTACGCCGAGCTGCAGCGGGTGGCCGGTGTCATCAACAGCGACCCGGGCACCTCGGTAATCGTCGAAGGTCATACCGACAGCGACGGGACCCGGGAATACAACCAGGTCCTTTCGGAGCGGCGCGCCAACGCAGTCAGGACCGCCCTGATATCGTACGGCGTCGATCCGCGGAGGATCACCGCCTATGGTTACGGCGAAGACCGCCCGCTGGTCCCCAACGATACCGGCTATAACAAGCAGCGCAACCGCCGTGTGGAGATTATGTTAATTGCCCGGTAAGAGCCGCATTCACCAGTCAACAACCAGGCCCCGCAGCGTTGCGGGGCCTTTTTTTGGTTTCGGAGAGGCCTGCTTTGTAGTATATATAATCGTATCCGATCGATGGTGAGGTAATCGATGAAAAAGCCCATCTTCCGTATCGCGTCGACCGCCGCCATTATCGTCATCCTCGGCTGTACGACGGTGTCAACAACCGGCGGGCCAAAGACCGTCCCGGCCGATTCAGCCGCCGCCGTCATGGGCAGGCTCGTGAGCGCCTATGAGCAGCGCGACGCGCCGGGATTCATGACGCTGGTCTCGGCCCGATACCTGGGGGGCTACGAGGACCTGCAGACGGCCCTCGAAGATAGCCTGAAAACGACGGTCTCGATTGAGCTGGACGTGAGACCGGAGCGAATCTGGGAATCCGAGGACGGTACGATCTTCATGGATGCCGACTGGAGCAAGACGATTACTCGGAGGGACGTCCCGGGCGTCGAAATCACGTTCGGGAGGGTCACGGCCATCTTCGTCCGATATAACGCCGACGTCATCAAGCTCCTTTCCCAGAAAGGCGATCCGGTATTCCCCTGAGACGACGGTATCGTGATTTCGTCGGCGGCCCGGCCGGGCACGCGTTATACGCTATCGGCCGCGTCGTCCGTAATTGCCACATCGCACTAATGAGGTTTCGTATGAAACGATTACTTTTGCTCCTGTTCGTCCTCGGTATCCTTTCCTATGGCGCGATCGCGCTTGCCGCGGGGGAAAACGCCTCCGTTTCCGGCGACGGGGTGAGGATACGGGAGACACCCGGGACGTCCGGCGCGATAATCGGCTCGGTCAACAAGGGAACACGCCTTGCCGTGACCGCCCGGGCATCCCTTACCGAGACCATTGACGGGCACCTGGATTCCTGGTATGCCGTGCTGTATCAGGGAAAGAAGGGATATATATTCGGGCGGTTCCTGGCGTTGGACACCGGGGCGGCCATCCCCGCGGAGGGGGCGCCGGCGCCCCAGGTGCCGACGCTCGCCGCCGTAACGGTACGGCCCGAGGATATCATCGGCGATTGGGCGCTTTTCGACGAGTCGCCGCCGGTCATCTATACCTTCGAGCCGGAAGGGTCGGCCGAGTATCTATCCTTCCAGTGGAACCTCGATATGGCGACGACGGGCCATCGGGTTACGAGAAAGTACTTCACGGCCGACCTCGTCCGGGGCAGCTACACGATCGAGGGCTCAACGGTGCGCGTCGCCTGGTACTGGGGCGAAAAAGCCGAGAGCCTGTTTACCGTCCAAAAGGGCAAAGACGGGGTGAACCTGGTCATCGACGGCAAAGAGATCGGCGCCCGGTTTCACACGCAGGCGCCGGGGGCAACACCCATCGGCGACATCGTGATAAACACCGAGCCCGACCTGTGACGATGAGCGCCGACGACGGCCCGCGGCCGTAACGCGGAAACCGGCGCTGTTTTTTGATTGAAGTCTTTAGTATTTGTGCTATTATTAACCAGATAAGGTTCTTATAACTGGATTAAGAGAGACCCACTACGACAGGGAGGAGAGTATGTCCGGCCATTCAAAATGGGCGAGCATTAAACACAAAAAAGGGGCCGTGGACGCCAAGCGGGGTAAGGCGTTCACGAAGCTGATCAAGGAACTGACGGTCGCCGCGCGGATGGGCGGCGCCGATCCGAATTTCAATCCGAGGCTTCGTACGGCCATCGCCGCGGCCAAGGCCGCCAATATGCCCAAAGACAACATCGACCGGGCCGTAAAGAAGGGCACGGGAGATTTGGATGGAGTTCACTACGAGGAGGTCGTCTACGAGGGATACGGGCCGGCCGGCGTCGCCCTCATCGTAGAGGTCCTGACCGATAACCGGAACCGCACGGTGGCCGATATCAGGTATATCCTTTCGAGGAACTCAGGGAGGTTCGGCGAGACCGGCTCCGTGAGCTATATGTTCGAAAAACGAGGGGTTATCTCCATCGACAAGAGCGGCATTGATGAAGACAGGCTGATGGGCGATGCCCTTGACGCCGGGGCGCTGGATGTCGTCGACGAGGGGAGCACGTTTGAGGTCATAACCGAGCCGTCGGATTTCGAGACGGTCAGGAGCGCCCTCGAAAAGAAGGACTTTCCGATCTCCGAGGCATCGGTGACAATGCTGCCGAAAAACAGCGTGGCGGTAACGGGTAAGGACGCCGAGAGGATGCTCCGGCTCATGGATGCGCTGGAGGATAACGATGACGTACAAAACGTCTACGCCAATTTCGATATTCCCGATGAAGTCATGGAGGAGCTGAATATCTAGCGGGGTTATTGTCGGGATCGACCCGGGGATCACCGTTACGGGATACGGTGTTATCCGCGGAGGGAAGACGCTCCAGGTGGTCTCAAAAGGTGAGATTCGCCCGAAGGCCGATCTGCCCCTAGCCCAGCGCCTCGACGCTATCTTCTCGGGTATCCAGCACATCCTGACCGAATCCTCCCCCGATGCCCTCGCGGTGGAGGGGCTCTTCCATGCCAAGAACGTATCCAGCGCGCTGACGCTTGCCCATGCGCGGGGTGTTGTCTTCCTGGCGGCGGCGCGCTACGACATCCCGGTCTTCGAGTATTCCCCCCGAGAGGTGAAATCGGCGGTCACCGGATACGGCGCCGCCGAAAAGGGTCAGGTCGAATCGATGATCAGGGTGATCCTCTGTGTCGAGGGAAAGGTATCCAGTCACGCCTGTGACGCGCTGGCGGTGGCGCTCTGCCACTATCACGGCGCCCGGTTTCGCGAGATACGGGGCATGGTATGATCGCAGAGCTTACCGGCACAATAGTCAAAAAGGCGCTTAACCACATCGTCCTTGACGTGGGCGGCGTCGGCTATCTGGTGCTGATCCCGCTTTCGACCTTCTCGGCCCTGCCCGACGACGACCGGGCCGTCCGGCTCTATATCCATACCCACGTCCGGGAAGACGCGATCTCGCTGTTCGGTTTTTGTTCGGAACAGGAGCGGGAGCTTTTCGTCGACCTTATCTCGGTCTCCGGCATCGGCCCGAAGCTCGCCACCACGATCCTCTCGGGCGCGTCGGCCCACGAGGTTCGGTCCTATATCGTGGGGGGCAACGTAACCGGATTTGTGGGTCTGCCGGGCGTCGGCAAGAAGACGGCCGAGCGGATTGTCCTGGAGCTCAAGGAGAAGCTGGCCAAACGAGGGGCGGCGGGCGGCGAGGCCCGTGAGGGTGAGGCAGGAGGGCCCGCCGACGTGGTGGAGGCCCTCGTCAACCTCGGCTACACCCGCGCCCAGGCCCACGACGCGGTCCGGGAGGCGACCAAAGACGGCGCCACCGACCTCGGCGAGATCCTGAAGAGGGCGCTGAAGGCGCTCTCAAAATGGTAAGGTGACCGATGGACGTTCGCATCAACAACCCCCAGCCCACCGAAGACGACAGGCTCTTTGAAGAGGGCCTGCGGCCGCGGAGCCTCTCGGAGTTCGTGGGGCAGAACGCGATCAAGGAAAACCTCTCGATATTTATCGAGGCGGCCAGGCGGCGTAACGAGGCGCTGGACCACGTGCTGCTCCTCGGGCCGCCGGGCCTGGGCAAGACGACACTCGCCCACGTCATCTCCCACGAGCTCGGGGTTACGATACGAACTACCTCCGGCCCGGTCATCGAACGGGCCGGTGACCTGGCGGCCATCCTCACCAACCTCGAGGAGCGCGAGATTCTTTTTATCGACGAAATCCACCGTCTTTCGCCCGCCGTGGAGGAAATCCTCTACCCGGCGATGGAGGATTATTCCCTGGATGTGATCATCGGCCAGGGACCGAGCGCCCGCAGCATCAAGCTGGGCCTTCCTCCCTATACCCTGGTGGGGGCCACCACAAGGGCGGGGCTCATCACCTCACCGCTCCGGGACCGATTCGGGGTAGTGGCGCGGCTTGACTTTTACACCGACCAGGACCTGACGGCCATCGCGCGCCGATCTGCGGCGATCCTCGGTATACAGATAACCGAAGAGGGCGCAACCCAGATCGCGTCCCGCTCCCGGGGCACGCCCCGGGTCGCCAACCGGCTCGTCAGGCGCGTGAGGGATTTCGCCCAGGTCAGGGCCGACGGGATCATCGACGGCCGCGTGGCCCACGAGGCGCTTACCCTCTTCAAGGTGGATGAGGCGGGATTTGACGAGATGGACCGCAAGCTCCTGCTGGCCATCATCGATAAGTTCGACGGCGGCCCGGTGGGCATCGAAACGCTGTCGGCCGCCCTGGGGGAAAATAAGGATACGATCGAAGATCTCTATGAACCCTACCTCATACAGGAGGGCTATCTCGACCGGACACCGCGGGGGAGGGTCGCTACCCGTCGCGCCTACGAGCACCTCGACCGGAAGGCCACGAAACGGCAAAAGCAGCTCTTTGAATAAATACCTTGCGAAAAAGAGACCCGTATGGTATACAAACTTAATACATCTGAAACACTCTCTTACGATCTTTCCCTACTGGTATCCTGAGACTCTCCCGTGTTCGGAGGGGTTTTTGGCAGCATGATTCCGGGATTCAATCATAATATCCGATATCGGGGGGTCCTCTACCACATCCAGACCGAGGACAGCGGCATTGAAAATCCCGTAGTGACGACGCTCCTCTACAAGGGCGGCACCATCCTTTCTTCCAAGCGGACCAGCTATTCGGACATCGTCAATTCCGACAAGATGGAAGAGGTGGTCAAGGAAATCATGAAGGAACAGCATAAGCTGATGCTGTTCGATCTCAAGAACGGGGTATTTGAGAAGGCGGGAAAGGAGGCTGTGGCCGACACGAAGAAGGAAGAGGTAGTCTTCGGAGACAGCGTGATCTCGGAAAAATCGCTGGATGAAGTCATCCTTGACTACCTGGCCGCAGAGGATACGGATTCAAAGAAATAGTACGGCACCGGGATCATTTCCGAGAGGTGGGGGCAAGAGATCTTTCGGGCGATGATTTTTTTTTAATACAATGACTGAACCCATGATACGCCTCCACCACGTATATAAGAACTACGGCACCGGCCATGATGCCCTGGTTGACGTCACCTTCTCGGTCGCCCGAGGGGAATTCCTCTTCCTTACCGGCCCGTCGGGCGCCGGAAAGACCACCCTCCTCAAACTCCTCTATCTTGCGGAACATCCGACGAAAGGGCAGGTCTTTATCAACGGGGTCAACGCGAGCACGATCCAGGAACGAAAGATCCCCTACCTCCGCAGGGCCGTGGGGGTGGTCTTCCAGGATTTCAAGCTCCTGACCTCCGTGACGGTGGCGGAGAACATCGCCTTTCCGCTCGAGGTCATGGGGATGCCGCGCCACGAGATAAAAAAGCAGGTGATGCGGGTCCTGAAATTTGTCGGGCTCCAGGATAAGTACGACGCGAAACCCCTGGAGCTCTCCGGCGGGGAACAGCAGCGGGTGGCCATCGCCCGGGCGGTCGCCAACGAGCCGCCGATCCTGATAGCCGACGAGCCCACGGGCAACCTGGATTCGGAGCTCACCATGGATATCATCAGGCTCATGAACTATATCCACCAGCGGGGCGCTACCGTCATTATGGCGACCCACAACAAGGACATCGTTGAACGGTTTCATATGCGGCTTATTTCGCTGTCCAGGGGAAGGATCGTAAACTGAATGTTTTTCGTCAGGTTCTCCTATTTTTTACGAAAGGCCCTCTCGAATCTCAAGGCCTATCCCCTGGTGACCACGCTGGCCACGGCCACCGTCGCGTTTTCCGTCTTTCTCTTCTGCGCGTACCTCCTGTTTCTGGTTAATCTTACGGGGCTCCTGGCGGGGGTCGGTACGACCGTCCGTATTACCGTATATTTATCCGACTATCTCGAGGAGCAGCAGATCGAAGAAGTAAAGGGCGCCATCCTTTCCATCAGGGAAGTCGACGACGCTACCTTCATCTCCAAGGAGGAGGCGATCGCGTTCCTGAAAGAGTCATTTCAGGATCAGGCCGAGGTCCTTGAAGGGCTCGACAGCAATCCGCTTCCCGCCTCGTTCGAGGTGACCCTCCTTGAGAGCAGCCGGACGCCCGAGTCCATACGGCTCGTGGCCGATAAGATCGGGCGCTTGAGGGGCGTCGATGACGTTGTCTATCCTCGGGAGTGGTTGACGCGTTTTCACGAATTCGTGCGGTTCGTACAGGCGGCCGGTGTTGCCATTGGGGCAGTCCTTTCGCTGGTGGCCGTCGCTATTATCGCCAATACGTTCAAACTCATCATCCTCTCCCGCCGGCAGGAGATAGAGATCATGAAGCTCGTGGGCGCCACGAATTCCCTCATCAAGACCCCGATCCTGATGGAGGGAATGCTGGTGGGGCTTGTGGGCTCAGCGGCCGCCGTTGCCGGGCTTTATGCTATTGTTCTCGTATTTCATGGAGCACTTCTACGAGTCCGTTAGCCTCTTTGTCGGTCCCGTCGTGCTGGCTTTCTTCTCGCCGCCTATTATCGGCGCCGTCATCGGCGCGAGCACGCTGCTGGGTCTTGCGGGAAGCCTGCTATCGTTCGGGAGGCTGTTAAAGGTGTAGTATGCGGGTGTGGCTGGGAGCCGTCGTTCTGCTGGTCATGATCTCCCTGGTCCCCGTCGCGAAGGCGGAGGAGATCCAGGACAAGACCAAAGAGCTGACCACCATCAAGAAGGAGATCGAGGAAAAGCGCCGAAAAATCAAAGAGGCCGCAAAAGAGGAAAAATCGATCCTCTCGCAGCTCTCGGAGATGGACAAGAAGCTCTCGGGCAAGGAAAAAGAGATCGTGTCCATCGGACACGAGATCGACGCGGCGGACGGGGATATAAAGCAGCTCGAGTTTGCCGTTGCCGAGATCAAGGGGAGGATTGCATCCAAGCGAAAGGAGATTGAAAGGCGGCTGGTCGCCCTCTATAAACTGGGGGAGGCGGGGTATCTGCCGGTCCTGTTTTGCGCGGCGGATGCAGATGACGTCAAGCGGCGGGGGAAATACCTCTCGGCGGTCATCAATTCGGACCGGGCGCTCTTTGATTCCTTTGCGGCCGACCTTGACGAGCTGGAGCGTTCGATGCAGGAGCTGAAGGCCGAGAAGAACGCGCTCGTACTCCTCAGGGAAAACGCAGATAGGAAGACCCTCGATCTGCTGCGGGAAAAGGAGCGGCGAACGTCGTACCTGTCCGGCATCCGGGAGAAAAAGTCGTCATACGAGCAGGCGCTCCTGGAGCTGGAGACCGCGCAGAAGAAGCTCTCGGCGCTTATCGAGCTGCTGCAGCAGGAAAAAGAGCGCAAGGAGCGGGAGGCGAGGGAGGCCAAGGAGCGGGCGAAGAAAGATACTAAAGAGAAAACGGTTCCGGTAAAGGAACCTGCATCGGTGCCTTCCGGGGTAAATTTCGCCGGTCTCAAGGGGAAGCTTCCCTACCCAACCGGCGGCACCATTATTACCAAATACGGCAAGGGTAAGGACCCCAAGTACGACAACCCGGTCTACAGCAAGGGGATAGAAATAAAGGCCCCGTTGGGCGGCCCCATTATCTCCGTTGCCGACGGCCAGATTGTCTATTCCGACTATTTTATGGGCTACGGCAACCTCGTTATCATCGATCACGGCGACGGCTACTATACGGTATATGCTCATGCGCAGACCTTAACGAAAAAGGTCGGTGACAAGGTAAAGGCAAAAGAAAAAATCGGGACGGTCGGCGACACCGGGTCGCTTAAGGGCCCAACGCTTTATTTTGAGATCAGGCATCACGGCAGCACGGCCGATCCCGAGCTAGTGGCTGGCGGCTAAATGAATGACCGACGGCCGGGCGCCCGTCTTGGGATACACAAGAAAGGAGACAGAACATGTCAGCAGGTAACGGCAGGTTAAGGATTATTATCGTCTTTGTCCTGGTCTTTCTCGTCGGCGTATCGGCGGGAAAGGGACTGGATAAGGTTCTGGCGGCTTCTTCGAACGGCACGTACAAGAACCTCGAACAGTTCATCGATGTCCTCAATCTGGTCAAGGAGAATTATGTCACCGAGGTGGATACGAACGCGCTGATCACCAATGCGATCCGCGGGATGGTCTCCGGACTTGACCCCCACAGCGCCTTCTTTTCCCCCGACGAATACAAAGAGCTCCAGGTGGAGACCAGCGGCAGTTTCGGCGGCCTGGGGATAGAGCTGGGCATCATCGATAATTACCCCGGCATTATCTCGCCCATCGAGGATACCCCCGCCTGGCGTATCGGGCTGAAGGCGGGCGATAAGATCGTGGCGATCGAGGGTAAATCCACCGACGGATTGCCGATCACCGAGGCGGTCAAGAAGCTCCGGGGTAAACCGGGCACGAAGGTCACCATCTCCATTATGCGGGAGGGATTTACCAAGCCGAGGGATTACGCCATCACCCGGGAAATCATCAAGATCAAGAGCGTCAAATACGAGGTGTTTGACAACAATATCGCCTACGTGCGAATCGTGCAGTTCCAGGAGCGGACCTCGACGGACATGCGGGCAGCCCTTGACGCCGTCGTCAAGAAGACCGGGGGCGACATCCGGGGGATCATCCTTGACCTCAGGAACGATCCGGGCGGATTACTGGGTAAGTCCGTTGAGGTCGCCGACGACTTCATTGAAGAAGGGATCATCGTCTATACCAAGGGGAGGGTCTCCGGCAGCGACATAACCTTTAACGCCAAGAAAGACGGAACGCTGCCCACCGACATCCCGATGGTCGTGCTGGTCAACGGCGGAAGCGCCAGCGCCTCGGAGATCGTGGCGGGCGCCCTGAAGGACCACAAGCGGGCCATCCTCATCGGTGAGAAGACCTACGGCAAGGGATCGGTGCAGACCATCATCCCGCTGCCCGACGGATCGGGCCTCAAGCTCACGACCGCCAAGTACTTCACCCCCAGCGGCGTATCGATCCAGGACAAGGGGATTATCCCGGATATCGTTCTCGAGAATAAGGAACCGGAGGAGCCGGCCAACGGCGACGCGGTAACCGGGACCGAAGAAAAGAAGAAATTGCCCGACGCCCAGCTCGATAAGGCCAAGGAGGTCATCCTCAACTGGAACTCGTATAAGGGGATGCTTTCAAAATAGGCGATACCGCACGGGGCCGCGCCCTAAAGTTTTCGGCATGGGCCGGGCTCAGGGATCGCGGCCCCGTATGTAACCCGATGACCTCAACCGGATTGGCGCGAACGTATATCGATGGCTATGGAACAGAATAAACAGCGAGGAAGAAAGAAGACACTAAAAGCCGCGATCTTTTCCGCACGGAAAAAGCCGGGCCGCCGCCGGGTTCGTCGCTATGTACTGGCGGCGGTTGTCCTCCTGATCGTGCTGACGTTAGCGGTAGTGCTGCTGATCCGGGTGATGCAGCCGGATAATGAGGGAGTCGCCACCGCCCCCCCGCCCCCCCTGATCGGCTCCCCGCTTACCCCGGACGAGACCCGGGCCCGGATTGCCGCCTTGAATGAAAAAATAACAGGGGCGCTCTCCGATCTCGGGCTTTCACCCGATTCGGCGTCGGAAGTGACGGAGAGCCGGGGAAAGCCGGCCCGATATAAAATACGTCCGGATCCAGGAGCACTATGCCGTTCCCGCGGGCATGCGGCCCGAGCGCGTCAGGGGATACCTGCAAGACTATGTCGGGGAATTCCGGGGTGTCCTCTCCGAAGAAACGGCCGAGACGGCCGGGGGCGGTTTCGAGATGACCGTCTTCGCCTACGGCCTGCCGATCCGGGGCCTTTCATTTTCCACCACGGCCGGTTCGCCGCCTCCTCCGCCCCCCCGGGCGCCAGGCTTCCGAAGGTGGCCATTATTATCGACGATATGGGCGCCAACAGGGCGGCGCTGAACGACCTCATTTCCCTCAAGTATCCCGTGACCATTGCGGTCATCCCGTTTCTGGAATTATCCACCGAGACTGCCGATACCGCATATAAAAAGGGACGCGAAGTGATCCTTCACCTTCCCATGGAGCCGATGGACTACCCGCAGTATAATCCGGGCACGGGGGCGCTCTTCACCTTTATGACCGCCGACGAATTCAGGGCCGCCCTGGCCGAGGACCTGGCGGCGGTCCCGCATATCAGCGGGGTGAACAACCACATGGGCTCTTTCCTGACCCAGGACCGGGAGAAGATGGAAATCGTCCTTGCGGCGATCAAGGAGCGCCGCCTCTTCTTCGTAGACTCCCGCACGACATCGAAGACGGTGGCGTACGACGCGGCGGTAAAGCTGGGGGTTCCGGCGCTGGAGCGAGACGTGTTTTTAGACAACGAGGCAAACGTCGAGAGCGTCAAGGCACAGATCGACGAGCTTATTAAAAAGGCAAAGGCCGAAGGCACTGCCCTGGGCATCGGCCACCCGCGTCCGGCGACGATCAAGGCGCTCAAGGAGATGGAAAAGAGGCTGACCGGGTCGGAGGTGCAGGTGGTGCCGGCAAGCGGTTTGTTGAAGAAATAGGTGGATACTCATGAAGAGCTTTCTTGACCTGATCATCAGCGGCGGGCCGCTGATGATCCCCATTATCCTGTGTTCCGTCATCGCCCTGGGGGTTTTCCTCGAAAGGCTGTTCTACCTCAGGAGAAAGAAGATCATCCCGGAGGACCTCCTGAGAGACGTGGAGGACCTCCTGAAAACGGACCGGGTAAACGACGTGCTGGCGCTCCTCAGGCGCGACCGCTCGCCGATGGCCAGGATATTCCTTGCCGCCATGAAGAACTACGGCAAGAGCCGCGAGACCATCAAGGTGGCCGTAGAAGAGGTCGGCGGGCAGGAGGCCGAATACCTCAACAAATACGTGGTGGTGCTATCGGTCATCGCGCAGGTGAGCCCGCTCTTGGGGCTCCTGGGCACCGTGCAGGGGATGATCCAGGTCTTCAACAAGGTCGTCTCGGGCAACGTGGCCGACCCGTCGCAGATGGCCGGCGGCATCTCGGTTGCGCTGATCACCACCGCCGGCGGGCTCACGGTGGCAATCCCCGCGCTCATCGGGTATCACTACCTGCAGGGCAAGGTCAACGACCTGGTGCTTGACATGCAGCAGTACAGCATCGGGCTGGTGGAGCTCATCAAGGGAGACGACGAAGGGGTAAGGCCGTGAACTTTACCAAACGGGCCAAATCGGGGGGCGAGGTCTTCATCAACCTGACCTCGGTGATCGACGTGGTGCTCAACCTGATCATCTTCTTCGTCCTCGCGACGACCTTTGTCCGCCCCTCGGGGCTCAAGGTGGAGCTGCCGCGCTCGGCGGTTGAGGAGACGGTAAAGGCCGGGGAAGAGGTGGTCGTGATGGTGACGAAGGAAAACGAGATCATCCTTGACGGGCAGCCCTACACCGCCGATACGCTCCTGGATAAGCTCACGGCGATCAAGGAGGACGACTCGGGCAAGACCATTACCATCCAGGCCGACGAGAAGTCATCCCACGGGGCGGTGGTCTCGGTCATGGACGCCGCCAAACGGGCGGGGTTCGAGAAGCTCTCGATAGCCACGAAGAAGGAGTCGGCAGGCCCGTAGGTTGCGGACTACCGAAGAACGCCGATACCTCTGCCGTCATTACGAGTGTCCAGGCGGTATCTACGCCTCTCCTACGCGAACGACACATCCAGAATCATCATAATCAGAAAACCCAGCATCGTGCCGCCGGTGGCCAGGTGCGTGTTACCCTCGCGCTGGGATTCGGGGATCACCTCTTCCACTACCACAAAGATCATGGCCCCGGCCGCAAACGCCAGGGCATATGGGAGCAGCGGCCTGGCCATGACGACCACCATTGCGCCGATTACGGCTGCCACCGGCTCGACAACCGCGGACAGCTGGCCGTACCAGAAGCTCTTCAGGCGGCTCATCCCCTCCCTGCGGAGCGGGGCCGATATCGCCAGTCCTTCAGGCAGGTTCTGGATTCCTATTCCCACCGCCAGGGCGACTGCTGCCGGAAGCGTGGTGAACGAGGCGCCTGCCCCGACCGACCCGAAGGCAACCCCAATCGCCAGCCCCTCGGGGATGTTGTGCAGGGTGATGGCCAGCACCAGCAGGACGCTCCGGTTCCACGAGGTTCGTATTCCTTCGGCCTCATTTGTGGGAAACCCGATGTGAAGGTGTGGCAGGACCGCGTCGATCGATCGGAGGACGATGAACCCGAGCAGGAAACCGGCCGCGGCGGGAAACCACGACGCGATCACGTGCCCTTGCGACAGCTCGATTGCGGGCGCCAGCAGCGACCAGTAACTGGCGGCGATCATAACGCCGGCGGCAAGCCCCAGCATGAAGTCAAGGAGCTTCTTGCTGACTTCCTTTGTCGCGAATACGACCGACGCCCCGAGCGCGGTCAGCGCCCAGGTGAAAATGCCGGCCGCAAGCGCCTGCGAGGCCGGATTCATCAAACGTAAGTAATCAAGTATATCCGCCATTATCCCAATCTCCCGGCAACGTATTCAACAAAGCAGCTCAAGTCACAGCAGCCACTCATCGTATCGACATGCCGATACGAAATAGAAGGCGGTGGAGGGCCCCGCGGGTATCCGGAGGGCAATTATCCGACGTATCACTTCTCCTATTGCGCCGGAGGGGGGCCGTATCGTATGGATTGTTTACCGCCGTCCCCGAACAGCGCCGATTACTTCCCGGCCTTGAGGAGGTCGCGGATCTCGGCCAGCAGCTTCTCCTGGTTCGAGGGCCCAGGGGGCGCTTCTTCTTTCTTCTTCTGCAGCTTATTCATCCCGACCACCACCAGAAAGATCGCAAACGCGATGATGACAAAGTCGATGACCGTATTGATGAAGACGCCGTATTTGACCGCGACCGCGGGGACCTCGCCGGACGCGTCCTTGAGGGTGATCACCAGGTTCGAAAAGTCCACCCCGCCCAGGAGCATCCCGATGGGCGGCATGAGGACGTCGGTTACAAACGAGCTGACGATCTTGCCGAACGCCGCGCCGATCACGATACCGACGGCCATATCGACCACGTTTCCGCGCATGGCGAAATTCTTGAACTCCTTCAACAGGCTCATCACACACCTCCGTAATTTCTGCGTGTTTGCCTTTTAAATGCCCGGGAGCGCTATTTAAAGAACCGGGCGGTAACGACAATACTACCACCCGTCCTCCAACACGTCAACCATCGCCCGTCGCGTTATGGCGGCCCGCCGCCCCGATAAACAAAATCCGCGCATAGGCGCGGATTTTTCTAAGGGGTTGGGGCTATGTCGTGGACCGGTTTTCAGTAACCCGCCCTGAAAAACTGACGTTTTCATTCACTCCCTTTACCGGGACCTCCCGCCCGCACCTCCGGCATGAGCGAACGACCCCGTGCGCGTGGTCGTATCAGGAAGGCTAGGACATCTTCAGCTCGTAGTAGCATGTGTCGTCACCCTTTGCCTTGCATTTCGTCTCTATGACCAGCGCGGCGTTTTTGCCGTACGCCCAATCGGCGATGTATTGAAGCGCACCCGTATATTGAAGACAGACCGGCCTGTTCGTGCCCGATGAGTGATACGGAGAGCACACCGTGCAGTCAAAACAGTCGAAATCGACCCTCCCCGTGCCGGTCATCACCGTCTTCCCCTTGCCGATGACTATCGAGAGGAACTCGCTGCACTTGTTATACTTGTCGTCGGGTGGAAGGTCATTATAGAAGTCGAACGCATGGCCGAACTCATTCCCGTATTTTACGGCCGCGTATCCGACCCGCCTCCATATGCTCAACGCCCCCTTGAGCCCGACGAGCTCGGCGACCTCGATATAGAGCCGGGATTGTGACTCCACGGAAATGCTGGGACTCAAATCGTACGGGGGGGGAGCATCATAGATGTCCTCGAACCCCGCATTCCTGAAGACTATCCTCGCGCCGTTGTTCCCCAGGATTTCGGTAAAACAATCGACTGCCGCCCGAATGGACATATTCGTCGCCCTTTTCTCGTCGCTGCACATAATGAATGACTCCCATAAATATGTTGTTCGGAAACAGAACGGTATTGCACTATCGCGTTTGCGCTGCTTGGGCCTCGGGGTGGGCCGGGTCTCGCGAATGTCTCTACCACGCACGCACTGTGCCCGGCAGATCGCACGACCCTCAATCCGGGCGAGTGAGGGATTGAAGCCCAGCAATACTAAAGCAATTACTATACCAAGCTGGAATAGGGAGGTTTGGAACTATTCACGTTCGTTTTAAGGAAATGGAGGTGTTCGTTGCACGTATGACCTAACCGGCCGCAACGTGCCTTCCGAACGAAGGGGCTGGATGAACGCAAAGTGCCAGATATTTGGCACCCGGGCGAG
Source organism: uncultured delta proteobacterium (assembly GCA_963848155.1). Lineage (GTDB taxonomy): Bacteria > Desulfobacterota > Zymogenia > Zymogenales > Zymogenaceae > JAFGAS01. The sequence goes on along the minus strand of CAWKCL010000007.1, from coordinate 1,608,386 downwards.
TTGCACGGTATTACTGGCTTTTAATCTGACTCAAAGCGCAAATTATTCTTCAGGTTGTTTTAAAAATAGGCAAAGACGTTTCTGAATTTCGCGCAAACGGCTTCAAATAGCCGTAATTCCCGCCGGGTACACTATTGATAAGAAAAAAAGGGCACTGTCTCCGTTTGATTCGAATCAACCCGGCCCACGACAGGCCTTCGGAGGCGTCCCTCACTCCCGCACCGGGACCTCCCGCCCACACCTCCGGCACGAGCGCACCACGCCTCGCTTTCGGTCGTTCCTGAAGACGTGATCCATTACGTCGCAGTCAGGGCAGAGGTCGAAGTTTCGGAAGAGGACCTTCCCCTCGGCCGTTTTGATGTACTTGATGTCGACAAACCTGAGCCAGAACCGGCTGGTCGCCTCGGTCATCTTCCCGTCGGCCGACACCTCGTCGAAAAGAAACCCCCCGACCCCGATGATGAAGGCCCCCCGGGGCAGCACGACGGCATTGCGGCCGGGGTCAAATGTCCCGCCGTGGGTCAATTCGGGAGGGTTTACGCCCTCGGTAAGGATGATCTCGATACCCATCGCGCCTCTCCGCTTGCAGAAAAAAAATGAACCATATCAGCGGCCGGCGTCATTGTCAAGCCCTCTCGGAGATGGATTCGTGCGCGTCCGCCGAAGGCGCATTTTTAGATTGATACCCGGACCGTTCTCGTGTAGTCTATTCCTTACGTCCACCGATAATTCTCACCGGCGCTCCACTCTCTCTGACGACGACGGCACTTCGGGATACTTTGCTCACGGGGTCGAGGGACTCAAGAGATGGAATATATCCTCACTGTTGTATCGTTCCTATTCATCGGCCATATCACCGACGAGGCGAGCCCGCTCAGGCGGCTCCTCCTGAAGGGCTACGCCTGGCGGGAGGTCGACCTCCTCAAAATTCTCTTCCGGGTCAGCCGCCTTGCGATCATGAAGCGGGCCTGGTTTCGAAAACCCTTCTATTATCTCTTCGCCCACTTCCTGGGGACCCGCGGGGTGGTCTGCCAGGCGGCGACGCTCGCCGAGGCCCATGCCTTCATCGACGACCTTCCCGACGAGTATGCCCTGGCCGTGGGGCCCTGCCGCTGCCGGATCGGCAACCGCAATTGCGACCACGAGATCATGACCGACATCGTCATCCGCCGCACGGCGCCCATCTGGTACAAGGAGCTCTTCCCGAAGGACTACCGGGTGATCACCAAAAAGGAGGCCAAGGAGATCTGCCGGACGTCGCGAAAGGCCGGCATGATCCAGTCGATCGACCGGCACCTCTATTACCGCAACAGCGAAAACTACTTTGTCGTCTGCAACTGCTGCAAGGAATCGTGCGTCCCGATCATCGCCTACCGCCTCTTCAAGGACGAGCCGTACCGGTTCTTTCCCTCCCGCTCGGTTTCGACGGTGGACGAGGCAAAATGCCGCGCCTGCGGCACGTGCATCGAGGCCTGCCCCTTCGAGGAGCGGGCGCTCGTGTCCGGCGGACGGGCGGGCCGCCCGGAGCAGCGGCGAAACGGCTACCCGCCTCAGCGGGACGGCCGCCCGCGTGCTCAACTGCCAGGGATGCGGGCGCTGCGCCGACGTCTGCGAAGTGGGGGCGACGTTCATGATACCGCGGGAGGACTCTCCGCTGCGGGACGTGAAACCGTGGTAAGGAGCCGCGTGAAAGACCGCGTTGGGAGGGTGAGAATCGCCGCATCACGGGAGGGACGTCGCGTGAGTGTTTCATGAGAATCGAGGGAACGAATGGCACCGGGCCGTAATCCTGCTCGGGCCCTGTGCTCCCTGGCCGGCGGCGACCCCTACGGCACGGCGGAGCCGCTCTGGAGCCGCTATTTCGAGACGACCCCCGGGCTGAGGGAGATGTATGGGACGCGCGACGTCCCCCTCGGCGGACCGGGAGCGGTGCGAGGCGGTCCGGGAGATGTTCCGGAGGCCGGGAGGGCCGAGCCGGTACTTGAGGCGTCGGGTGGCGGGAGACGTGCCCGGGAAACGTGATCGCGGTGCTGCCGGGGTCCGCGCCCGGCGCGATCATCGTCTCGGCGCACCTGGACCGGGCCGGATCGGGCGAGGGGGCGGTGGACGATTTTTCCGGGGTGGTCATGGTGGCGATGCTGCTGGACCATTTTCGGATCGGACCCACCAGCATACGCTGGTTTTTGCCGCGTTCGACGGGGAGGAAAAGGGTCAGAGCGGCTCGCGCCGGTTCATCGAGTCAAGCCCGAATATGCCGGAGGAGGTCACTGGCCGTCATCAACCTCGAGTGCCTCGGCGTCGCGTTTCCCCGCTCGTGGGAGGAGGGGTCGTCGGAGTCGCTGGAGGAGATGTTTATCACAGCCGGCAAGCTCAACCGGATCGACTCGGGGCCGGTATCGGTCAGGGGCGTAAAGTCCGATTCGATCCCGTTCCTGGAGGCGGGCTATCCCGCGATCACCGATCCATGGCATCGACCCGGAGGATATCAGGCTCCTCGGGACCGGGTGGGACCGGCGCCGGGGTCGTGCGGACCGAGATGCTCTCGAAAGCCTTCGACGTGCTGACCGAATTCATACGGGAGCTGGATGCGCTCACGATCGCCCCGGACGCGGCAAACGAGACATACCCGTGAAAAAAGCGCGCCCTTTGGTCCGTGCGAAGAAAAATGTTGACACGGCGGGGCGTCACGGTAGAATACTGACTGGTCAGTAAACTAACCAAGGACAACTCATGCCGACAAAGGAAGAGCTCAAGAACCGCCGCGAAACCCAGATAACCCGCGCCGCCTACGAGATTATCGCAAAGAACGGGTACGAAAATATCACCGTCCAGGACATAGCCGATCACGCCGGCTTTTCCAAGGGAATCGTCTACTACTACTTCAAGAGCAAAGACGACGTCATGGTATCCCTATTCAACTCAATTATCGGGGTCATCGACAACCGGTTTGCCGAGGTCAGGAGAGAGAACCCCGATCCCCGGCAGCAGCTCGAAAACGTCATCAGGATAAGCCTGGATATCATCAATGAGCATATAGAGTTCTACCGGGTGATCATGGTCTTCTGGACTCACGTCCACCACAAGCAGTTTATGAGAGAGATAAATGCGAAGCTCTTTTCGCATTGGCGGCGCGAGATCGAAAAGATCCTCAAGCTCGGCGTGGACCGGGGCGTGTTTGCGCCGGGGCTCGCGGTGAGCCTTACGGCATCGGCCATCATTGCGCGGGTCTTGGGGGTATCGCTGCAATATATCTTTGACCCGAGCGCGTTTGACCTGGGGGTTATGCGGGAGCGGGTCGTCCAGGAAATACTTTCGAGCGTGTAGGGGTGTGAACGCGGGGAGGGACGCCGAGACGGAGCAGCGGACGGCTCTCAAGCCGCAGTTATAGATCGTTTTAATACAGACACATAATGGAGGCCTCCTATGAAGTATCCCGATATTGCATTTGAACCTTTCTTCACGTTCGTCCACCGGCCCCGGATCCTGTATTCCCCGGGCGTGCGGGCCGAGGTCGCCTACGAGATGGGGCAGCTCGGGGGGACGAAGGCGGTAATCTTCACCGACCAGGGGATCGTCAAGGCGGGGGTCTGCGACATGGTCGCCGACGAGGTGAAGAAGTCCGACCTCAAGCTCGTGGGGATTTTCGACTCGATCGTCCAGGACGCCCGGATCGACATCATCAACGAGGGGACGAGGTTCTACAAGAAGAACGGCGCCGATTGTATGATCGTCATCGGCGGCGGCAGCGTCATGGACACCGCCAAGGCCGTCAACATCATGGTGGGCCAGGGACACGAAGACTTCAAACCGCTGGCCGAACAGGCGGCGCTCTATGACGACGCGAAACGCCTTCCCCCCCATATCGCGTTTCCGACGACGGCCGGGACCGGCAGCGAGGTGACGTTTGCGATGGTGGTGCTGGATACGGCGGCCCACGCGAAGCTCTCGGTGGCCCACCCCTACTGCACGTGCGACCTGGCGATGCTCGACCCGGAGCTGATGGTGAAGCTCCCGCCCAAGATAACGGCGTTTACCGGTATGGACGCGCTCACCCACGCGGTGGAGGGGGTTACCGCCACGTCGGCCGAGCCGATCGCGGATGCGCTCAACCTTCACGCGATCCGGATGGTCTTCAAGTTCCTGCCGCTTGCCGTCAAGGAGCCGGATAACGTCGACGCCCGGGGCGGGATGCTGCTTGCCAGCTGCATCGCCGGCATGGGGTTCGGCAACTCCATGACCGGGGCGGTCCACGCCACGGCCCATGCGCTGGGCGGCGTCTACGGCATCCCCCACGGCCTGGCCAACGCGATCATGCTGCCGGTCGTGATGGACTACAACGTCGAGGCGACGCCGGAGCGCTTCATGATGGCCGCCGATGCCATGGGGATAAACGTGGAAGGGATGGACCCGGTCAAGGCCGGCAGGGCCGCGGTCAAGGCGGTCAGGGACCTCAAGAAGGATATCGGGCTTACCGATACGCTGGCGAGCCTCGGCGTCCCGGACGACCGCGAAAAGCTGCAGCCCCTGGCCGAGACCGCCATGGGAGATTCCCAGATCAGCTACAACCCGAACCCGATCGAGGAATCCGACATCCTGGATCTCTACCTCAAGGCAATGAAATAATCGCCGCGGCGTTTAAATGATTACGTGATTTGTGCGAGTAAACGATAGATATCATTTAGTAGATTTATGTGGAGGATACCATGGAATTCTGGAAAGACGCCAAAGAGCCTATCGACGCGTTTCTGAAGATGTTCGAGAAGTGCATGAAAGACCCCGAGTTATCCGCAGGCCTCAAGAAGGTCAACCAGGTCATCCTGTTTGACTACACCCAGGACGGCCCCGACTGTTCCTTCTGGATCGACACCCGCGGGGGAAAGCTCACCGCCGGTCCCGGCAAGCCCGCGGACAAGCCGGACCTCGTGATGAGCCTGTCGGCCGACGACGCGCACCGCTCCTGGTCCAACAAGCTCAACCCGGTCATGGCCATCACCCGGGGCAAGATCAAGGTCAAGGGATCGGCCACGGGGCTGTTGAAGCTGGCCCCGAAGCTCAAGAGGGTCGCCGAACTCTATAATGAGGTCCTCCAGGAGTCGGGCCAGGAGTCTAAAATCCTCAAGTAGGAGGGGCAGGCCGCTTCCTGGTATTGGTGTCCGAAAACAGGCGGTGCCGGCAGCATAATTGTCATTTTAAATACGGCCCGTGAGACGTCCCGTCACCGGATGTGTCGAACCACGGGTCCGCGCTGTTGTTTTGTCTTTATCTGCGCACCCGGCACCGCCTCTTCATTCGTACCACAACAAGGGGGAACGTATGTTTGGGAATACGGGAAAGATCATCGAGGTGAATCTTACGACGGGCGCCGTGGAGCGAAAGACCCTGCCGGAGGAATACTATAAAAAGTATATCGGCGGCAGCGGGCTGGCGGCAAAGCTCTTCTGGGACAGGGCAAACTACACGACGGACCCGCTGGCCCCCGAGGCGACGCTCATCTTCATGAACGGGCCGTTTGCCGGTCTCAAGATGTCCGGCGCCAGCCGCAACAGCGTTGCCGGCCGCTCTCCCCTGACCGGCGTGTGGGGCGATTCCTCCTGCGGCGGCTATTTTGCCCCGGAGCTCAGGTACGCGGGTCTTGACGGCATCGTCATCACCGGAAAGGCCGCGGCCCCCACGCTCATTGTCATCCAGGACGACAAGGTCACGCTCGAGGCCGCCGCGGCCGTACTGGGGAAAAGGGATTGAATCGGTCAACACCGAGCTGAAGGCGCAATACGGAAAAGACGCCCGGACCGTACTTATCGGCCCGGCCGGAGAAAAGCTCGTCAAGTTCGCCAATATCATGAACGAGGCCCACCACGCCTTCGGCCGCGCCGGTTTTGGGGCCGTGATGGGCTCAAAAAACCTCAAGGGCATCGTCGTCAAGGCATCCAAAAAGGAGATGACGCTCGCGGACCCGGCCGCCTACGAGAAGCTCCGAAAGGAGGTCAACCCCGCCCTGAAGGAGGCGCTGGCCGCCGTCGTGCTCAACGAGAACGGCACCGCCGCCAACCTCGAAGGCGGGATGGTCAACGGGGACGTCCCGGTCAAGAACTTCTCCTCGAACTACAACGAGGAGATGGGCGCCACGCTGACCGGCTCCGAGCTGACCGATCGATACCTTACCAAGCGCGGGGCCTGCGCATTCTGCGCGATCGCCTGCAAGCGCGTGGCCGAGGTCAAAGAGGGGCCATGGAAGACCTCCGAGGGACCGGGGCCCGAGTACGAGACGATCGCGGCATTCGGATCGCTGCTGAACTCGGCGGATCTGGCCGCCACCGTCAAGGTAAACCGCATCTGCAACGATTACGGGGTCGATACGATCTCCTGCGGCATGACCATCGCCTGGGCGATGGAGGCCTTCGAGAAGGGGCACCTGACCAAGGCCGATACCGACGGGGTGGAAATCCACTGGGCGGACATGGAGACGGTCATAAATACGATCGTCCCGGCCATCGGCCAGCGCAAAGGCAATCTCGGCGCACTCCTGGCCGAGGGGAGCGTTGCCGCCGCGAAGAAGATCGGCAAGGGCTCCATCGACTATACCTGCCACAGCAAGGGGATGGAAGCGCCCATGCACGATCCCCGGGGCGGCGGGCACGGGCTTGCCCTCACGTACGCCACGAGCCCCCGCGGGGCCTGCCACGTCGCCACGCCGATGCTCTTCATGGAGATGGGCGCCTGCTACTGGCCGGAGATCGGCTTCGAGTACGAGCTGGAGCCGATGACCGACGAGAACAAGCCGGAATCCGCCGTTACGTCATGGGAGATGGGCAGCATCGAAAACAGCGCCTGCTGGTGCCAGTTCGCCGATCGCGAGATGAAGATCGATCAGTGGGTGGATCTCTTCAATACCGTGGCCGGCTATGGGTGGGACACCGCCGAGATGCTCAGGGCGGGAAGGCGCGTCTTCTATCTGAAGCGGCTCATCAATTCCCGCTTCGGGTTGACGTCAAAGGACGACGACCTGACGCCCCGGATGCTCGAACCTGCCCGCGACGGCCAACCCGAGGGGATCGAAGTGAACCTGGCCGGTATGAAGGAGCGGTTCTACGAGCTCGTCGGTTTTGACCCGGACAAGGGGATTCCCACCCGACAGACGCTGTCGGACTACGGCATGGCCGACGAGGCGGCGGCCGTCTGGTAGACAGAGTATGCGGATAGCAATACAGCCGATCGGCCTTATCAAGAAATACGTGTCTGCCGGCGACCGGGACGTGCAGGACGGCATCACCTCGCGCGGACTCATCGAACTATTGGGCATTCCCCGGGAGCTCAAGATGGTATCGTATGTCAACGAGAAAAAGCGGCCACTCGACGAGCCGCTGGCCGACGGCGACCGGGTGAAGCTGGTAACGCTGCTCACGGGCGGGTAATGGCGCCCACGTGATCCTTGCTCGCGTGGGGACCCTCATCAACCCGGAGACGTTGCGGGACGCCATCGCCAACATCAGGGGAGTCACGGAATACCGGATCATCTTTACCAAGGAGGACGATAAGGACCCCTACTCGATGGATAAGCTCCTTATCAAGATTGGTACCCCGGACCATGACGAGAAGGAGGTGGAACGGGAGGTCATCGAGGCGGCGCGCCAGGCCGTGGAGATGCGGCCGGACGTGATATTCGTGCCCCCCTCCGAGATATTCGACCCCACCGCTGCCCTCAAGGCGACGCGGGTGCTGGACCTCCGGCCGAAGGAGTAGAATCGTTTCGCTCGTCCAATTTACCGACACCACGGGGTGACAGGGCATCGGGCCCGTCACCCCGCTTTTTCTTTCGTTGCGGGATTGCTCACTGACAACCGCACAGGCCCGCGATCTACCCCACCGGCGCCGTTGCCGGAAAAAAGGGTGATACGGCGCACGGCACGATAATTATTTTTACGCTACGGTGATAATTCAGGGCCGGCAGTATAAAAGGCCGTTTGGTGGTATAATGATTTATTGCCTTTGTCAATGGTATGGAGGGACCATGAAGAAAAAGCTCTTTATCCCAATTATTCTCCTGCTTTCCTTTCTGTTTGCCGTGCCGGCGTTTGCCGAAGACTGCATCCCGTTTAATCCCGATAACTGCAAGGTCGAGCTGATCGGCGGGAACTGGAAGATTACCGACGGGAGCATGTGGCTCCTGGACTTCGGCGGCAACAAGGAAGAGGCCTACAAGGCGCTGGAGGTCATCAAGCATTACCGGCTAAACGGCCAGTGCTTCGTGGGGAGACCCGATCCGTCCCTGGAGTACTGGCTTGTCAACGGGGCGGCCCCAATGGGCAGCATCGCCGGGGAGGACTGCATCTCCTTTAACCCCGCCAACATCCAGGTCTCTTTCGTGGGGGGGAACTGGAAGATCGTCGAGGGGAGCCACTGGATTCTTGACTTCGGACAGAATAAGGCCGAGGCGTACGAGGCATACGATATCATCAAGAAATACGGATTTTCCGAGATCTGCTACGTGGGCAGGCCCTATCCTTCGATGACCTATTTCAAGGCAACCGGGGCTATTGGCCCGATCGGTCCGATCGGTCCGATAGGCCCGATCGGTCCGATAGGCCCGGTTGGTCCCGTCGGTCCGGTTGGTCCGGTTGGTCCGATTGGTCCGATTCGTGTCCGATAGGCCCGATCGCCCCGCCCGCCGAGGACTGCATCTCCCACAACGTGGATAACCTCACCGTTGAGTTCATCAACGGCTCGTTCAAGATCGTGGACGGGAGCCACTGGCTCCTGGATTTCGGGCTTAACGTGCTGGACGCCAAGCGGTCGCTTGATATCATCAAGTACTACCGGATGGACAGCCACTGCTTCGTGGGCAGGCCCAACGCTCCCTTCGAGTATTGGCTGGTGGGCGGCGCCGCACCGGTGGGCAATGTCGGCGGGGAGGACTGCATCTCGTTCAACCCCAATACCATCGAGGTCAAGTATGTCTCGGGCCGCTGGAAGATCGTGGACGGGAGCCACTGGATGTTTGACTTCGACCAGAACCAGGAGAACGCCAAGAAGGCCTACAATATCATCAAGTACTACGGATTTACCAAGATCTGCTACGTCGGAAGGCCCAACGCAAAATTCATCTACCTGAAGAAATAGGCGACAGGGGGGCGGCGCGGGCCGCCCCTCCGCTTCTTTACGGCGGTCCGGCGCTAAAAGTAAGACACCCCCGTCGATCCGGCGGGGGTGTCCGGTACATATCCTTATATGGCTACAGAAACCTGCTCTTGCTTGCCTTGATGACCTCGGTGGTGATGCCCTTGAGGGCCTCCATGACCTGCTGACCGCTGACGGCGACGGACAGAAACTCGGGATTGTTCCTCGGATTAAGGGCGCCGGCCATCTCCTCGACGGATAAGAGGTCGGCGAGGTCCCGCTTGTTATACTGCATGACAACGGGGAATACCCGGGGATCCTGGTTGTGGGTAACCAGGATTTCATCGAGATCGGCCCGCGAGAAGAGGTTGTCGGGCATCCTGTTCTTCTGCGAGTCGGCCACAAAGACAACACCGTCGGCCCCCTTCATGACGGACCGGCGGGTTTCCTCATACCGTACCTGTCCCGGTACGGTATAGAGCTCAAAGCGCATCTTGATCCTGCCCCTGCCGAACTGCGCGGTCAGGGAGACGTCAAAAAAGTCGAAGAAGAGCGTCCGATCCTCCATCGTGTTTATGGAGACGAACCGCCCCTTGATTTCCGGTGATAGATGAGAATGGATATAACGGAGGTTGGTGGTCTTTCCGCCCTGGCTGGGACCAAAATAGACGATTTTCATGACCATTTCTTTCTTGGTCCAATTGATTCTCATTGAAGGCCGTCAATAATAAAATATACAAAAAGTATACCTATATTAGATCGCTTTGTAAATGATTTAGCGGTAAAACGGGGAGCAGGGGCGTCTTTTTTGCTCCAGGCGCCCAATTAATGGTACCTGTTATGGCTTTTGCCGGTGAGGGCCGAACCGGAGATCTCCCCGCCACGGCCCGAATTGGCGCCGTCGGCAATTCGGACGATAATTCAGTCCCTTCACGCTAGGGCTGCCGGAATTGCGGCGCTGCCCGTCGGCGTCTTCTTATCGGCCGTCGCAGGCCGCCTTTTCCCGGACAAATGGGCGGTTTTTATTGACATCGATACGACCGCTCCATTATAATTCATTAGTTACCTCATCATTGATTGCCTGTTTGGGGGTCCACCCTATGCGTCGAATAAACGCCGTACTGCTCGTCGGCCTTATGGTCCTTCTGGTCATCACCGGTTGCGGCTCACCGATAATACCGGGCAGGACTAAACCCTTCGTAAACGTCTATAACGGCTGCAACTCCTATTGCACAAAGGTCGGAGTCGTCGGGCTCGCCCGGGAGATCAACAAGAAACTGGTCGAGGCGGAGTATATCGTCGGGGAACCGAAAAACCTCTCCAACTATAAAGTTATTACCGAGATCGTCTACAACCCTGCCGATGAACGGGCGGCGAAGGATATCCAGGAGACCCTGGAGGTTGGTAAGCTCATCCCGCAGCAGGATCTTGCCGCCGGCGGCGTACAGGTCATCCTCGGTATGGATTCGGTCGTCGGGGCCTTTCCCACAATGGAAATCGATAACAAGATTCTGATACTCAACTCCACCAGAAAAAGGGGTCTGGCCAAGGAGATGTCCACCAACATAAATCGCGGGCTTACCAAGAAATACGATTTTTACACCTCCGACGACGCCGATCGATATTTCTATGAGACGGTGACCTACTATCCACCGTCACTGGAGGTATCGGCAAAGGAGGTCTTTGGCGCCGTGGGGAAGGGCAGGATGGAGCCGGTCGAAAAACTCAAGGACATCGTCGTAGTGCTGGGGCTTGAGTTTGACCCCAAGACCAAGGAACGCCTCGGGATACCCGAAGCGGCCGAGGTCCCCGCGGTCAAGGTTGTCGTGGATAAGACCGATTTCACGCTCTTCGTCTACGATCTCTCCGGCAACCTCCTGGCCTCCTTTCCGGTCTCCATCGGCAAGAACCCCGACCTTGGCGACAAGAAACAAGCCGGAGACGATCGAACCCCCGAGGGCTCGTTTACGGTATCCGGCATCGAGGACAGCTCCGCCTGGACATTCGAAGGAAGGCCGGCCTATGGCCCGTGGTTCATCAGCCTGGCCACCCCCCCCTTCTCGGGCATCGGTATTCACGGCACCGACGAGCCGGACAAAATCGGAACGGCGGTGTCCGAGGGATGCATCAGGATGAGAGACGAAGACCTCGAACGACTGATGTCGTATGTCAAAGTCGGGACGATTGTGGACATCCGCCACTAACGACCGAACCTGCAGGCGGGAGCGGTATCGCGTTACTCCCAAGAAAGGGGCCGATGGGCGAAATAAGGAACAGGGTTGTTGCGGTGATACCGGCCCGGTACGGGTCCACCCGGTTTCCCGGGAAGCTCCTCGCGATGCTTGCGGGCAGGCCCGTGATCGAATATGTCGTCAGGAGGGCGAAACGTGCCGCGTCTGTCGATCGTGTGCTGGTGGCGACCGATGACGAGCGGATATTTGCCTGCGTAAAGGGATTCGGCGGAGAGGTCGTTATGACGTCGGCCGATCATCCCACGGGCACCGACCGGATCGGAGAGGCCGTGAGGGACATCCCGTGCGATATCGTCGTGAACGTCCAGGGGGACGAGCCGGCGGTGGACCCGGCGGCCATAGATGCGGCGGTCGCGCCGCTCCTGACGGATACGACGCTGGCGATGTCTACGCTGGCCACGCCGATTACCGATATCGACGACCTCGTCTCCCCTCACGTGGTCAAGGTCATCACCGATATCAACGGTAACGCGCTCTATTTTTCCCGGAGCGTGCTGCCCGGTTCCCGGGAGGGGAATTACGACGTATCGTCGGGACAATACCGGTGGCACATCGGGCTGTACGTATTCCGTCGTGATTTCCTGTTGACCTTTATCGGCCTCGGCCAGACGCCGCTTGAGAAGGCCGAAAACCTCGAGCAGCTGCGCGCCCTCGAACACGGCTACCCAATCAGGGTGATAACCACCCCGTATACCGGAACGGATATAAACACACCGCAGGACCTCGTCCGGCTCGAGCGGCTTATCGCGGACGGAAAGCTGGTTTTATGAGAAAAACGAAGTTTATTTTTGTCACAGGCGGCGTCCTTTCCTCTCTCGGCAAGGGACTTACCGCGGCCTCGGTGGGCGCGCTTATGGAATGCCGGGGGCTTACGGTCACCTTCCTGAAGCTCGATCCCTATATCAATGTCGACCCCGGCACCATGAACCCCTTTCAGCACGGAGAGGTCTTCGTTACCGACGACGGGGCCGAGACCGACCTCGACCTCGGCCACTACGAGCGGTTTACTTCGGCGGTGCTGGGCAAGGCCAACAACATCACGACCGGGAAGATCTACGACTCCGTCATCACCAAGGAGCGGCGGGGAGAATACCTGGGCGGCACGGTGCAGGTTATCCCCCACATCACCGATGAGATCAAGAACCATATCCTGTCGCTGGCCGACGGCGTGGATATCGTGATCGTCGAGGTCGGGGGAACCGTGGGCGACATCGAGAGCCTCCCCTTCCTTGAGGCGATCCGCCAGCTGCGCTGGGACCTCGGAGAACACAGCGCCCTCTATATGCACGTGACGCTGGTCCCCTACATAAAGGCCGCCGGCGAGCTGAAGACCAAGCCGACCCAGCATTCCGTCATGAAGCTTCGGGAGATCGGTATCCAGCCGGACGTCCTGATTTGCCGCGGTGAGCAGGTGCTGTCGATGGATATCAAGAAAAAGATCGCGCTCTTCTGCAACGTGGACGTGAATGCGGTCGTATCGGCGGCGGACGTGGAGTGGATCTACGAGGTGCCCCTGATGTTCAACCGGGAGGGGCTGGATGACCGATTGATCGAAAAGCTCAACATGTGGACCAAGGCCCCCAACCTTTCGGTGTGGGAGGGGATCGTCCATAAGCTCAAGAACCCCGCCTCCGAGGTAACAATCGCCGTGGTGGGGAAATACGTAAACCTGGTCGAATCGTATAAGAGCCTCAACGAGGCACTGGTTCACGGCGGGATTCCGAAGGGCATCAGGGTAAAACTGGATTACGTGGACGCGGAGCGGATCGAGGCCGAGGGGCCCGAAGAGCTCCTTGGAGCGGCCGACGGAATCCTGGTGCCGGGAGGGTTCGGTTCCCGGGGGATCGAGGGGAAGGTGATGGCGGCCCGCTACGCCCGGGAGCGCAACATACCCTATTTCGGTATTTGCCTGGGCATGCAGGTTGCCGTAGCCGAGTTCATGCGCACGCTCTGCGGGTACGAGGGCGCCAACTCCACCGAGTTCGACGACAAGACGAGCTGCCCCATCATCGACCTGATGCCGGATCAGAAGAATATCGATAAGCTCGGGGGCACCATGCGCCTCGGGGCATTCGAGTGCCTCCTGAAGGAGGGGACCATAGCCCACCGGGCCTACCGGACGACGACCATCAGTGAGCGGCACCGCCACCGGTTCGAGTTCAACAACACCTACCGCCCGGAGGTACAAGACAAGGGGATGGTAATCTCGGGCGTCAACCCCCAGCGCGACCTGGTCGAGGTTATCGAGCTGCCCGATCATAAGTGGTTTCTCGGGTGCCAGTTCCACCCGGAGTTCAAGTCGCGCCCCACGGCGCCCCACCCGCTGTTTGTTTCATTCATCGAGGCGGCGGCATCATGACCATGACGGTGAAGATCGGGCAAATCGCGATGGGGGGCGGCAGGCCCTTCGTCCTGATTGCCGGCCCGTGCGTGATCGAGACGGAGTCGATGGCGCTTGCCGTGGCAGAAGAGATCAAGCGAATCGCCGACGGGCTTTCGATGCCTTTCATCTACAAATCGTCCTACGATAAGGCCAACCGCACGAGCATAGATTCCGCCCGGGGTCCGGGGATCGAAAAGGGGCTGGCCATACTGGAAAGGGTCAAGCGGGAGATCGGGGTACCGGTGCTCTCGGACGTCCATACCGTAGACGAGGTCGCCCGGGCGGCCGAAGTCCTGGACGTGATCCAGATACCGGCCTTCCTCTGCCGCCAGACGGATCTCCTGGTTGCCGCCGCCCGGACCGGCAGGCCGGTCAACGTCAAGAAAGGGCAGTTCATGGCCCCGGATGACGTGTCCGGCATCGTCCAAAAGGTCAGAAGCGCGGGCAACGATTCGGTCATTATCACCGAGCGGGGGGCGTCCTTCGGGTATCACAACCTCGTGGTCGATTTTCGGTCGCTGGTCATCATGCGAACGGAGCTGCCGATCGTAAAAGACGGCGCGCCTACGACGCTCCCGCCGGGGCGGCATCCCGCGGTGGTCTTTGACGCGACCCACAGCGTGCAGCTGCCGGGCGCCCAGGGGGCGACCACCGGCGGCGACCGGCGGTTTATCCCCTACCTGGCCCTTGGGGCGGCGGCGGTCGGGGTGGACGGTATATTCATGGAGGTGCACCCGGACCCTCCCCGCGCACTCTGTGACGCGACCAATCAGTTCTATCTCAAGGACCTGCCCGCGTTGCTGGGGCGTCTGGCTGCCGTGGACGTCCTCACCAAACAGTGGGAGGCAAGAGGGGTCAGCTGATCGACGGCCGCGCCGGGTAATCCGGCGCCGGGGCTCACGGGTACGGCATAGAGCGTGAAAAGGCGTCCGCGGGGGATATTAATTAAGAATATCTAATTTACGGCAATCTTTTGCTTGACAAAGGGTTGCTAATATTATACTATTTTAACTCCATGGGGTATTTTTTGTATGTTTTGTTGGGAAAACAATAGGAAGAGTTTTAGTTGTTTTCTTGAAAGGAGGTGAAAAACCTGATGAGGAAAGCATTAATAGTTATTATGGTTGTGGCATTTGCGGCAACGCTGTTTGGCTGCTGCTTCATGAACGCCAAGCGAGGGATCGCGGACGCTCAGGCGGCGGTTGATCAGGCCAAAGCGAAAGGTACCATTACCTGTGCTCCTTACGAGACGGCCAGCGCCATCGCGTATCTCGGCGGCGCCAAAGAGGCTTGGGGAGATAAGGATTGGTGCATGGCGTTGGAGTGGGCCAACAAGTCCAAGAAGATGGGCGACGCAGCTCTGGCAGCTCCTCCGTGCGCAGTATCACCGTGCTTATCGATGATGGATTAATGGAGGTAATTATAAATGAAGGGGAAACTCATTGTAGCAGTCCTGGCGTTTGCTGCAATGGCGCTTCTGGTGGGATGTGGAGCAGTTACCTCCGGTCCCAGCTATGACGCGCTGAATGCGGCAAAGGCCGACTTTGAGAAAGCTACGGCCCTCGGAATGAAAGGGTGCTACCCCCGTGGAGTACGCGATTGCCGAGGCCGAGCTTGAGTTCGCTGAGCATAACCTCAACGAGCTTAAAATCGACACGTTTAGAGAGCACCTGGCGAAAGCCAATGAGAAAATCGGAGAGGGCGTAGACAAGCTCAAACTCTGCAAAGTCATCCTTTTTGACTTTGATAGATATGCCATCAAGCCCGTGTATTATCCTGTCCTGTATCATATGGCCGATACCATGGCTCGGTATTCCGATGTCTCCGTTGAGATCCAGGGCCATACCTGCGATATCGGCTCCGAGAAGTACAACTGCTGGCTCGGCCAGAAGCGGGCGGATGCCGTCAAAGAGACCCTCATGATCTACGAGGTTCCCGAATCCCGGCTCTCGACCATCAGCTGGGGCGAGTATATGCCCGCCGAGAGCAACGCGACCGAAGCCGGTCGGATCAAAAACAGACGGGTTGAGTTCGATATCGTCTACAAGTAACCGCACCAACGATACCTGTTGGGGGGAAGGGGGCTAAAGCCCTTCCCCCTTTTTATTTGCCGCCGCCAATCGCCATTCTCTCGAACGGACAGCCGCGATCGAACGGAACTGACGGGGGCGGCCTCTCCGAGTCCCGATTACGGTATAAATACGCGGCGGTATGCGGGGGCGGTATGGATCGCTGCGACATATAGCGGCGTGACACCGGTGAGCCCCGGGGCAAGGCAATGAGCGATATACAGGGAAAAGAGCTTCTCGCGGCGATACGACACGCGGCCGAGAGCGCGATATGCCCGGACGGAAGCACGGTTCGGACGATAGGGCTTGCCGCCGAGCGTGAAATCGCCGATCGGCATCGCGTATCCCGGCGTGACGTCCAGATAGCCGCGCTTTCCGCGGGGATCACCCCCCGGCGCTACCTGCGTAATCTCGGTACTCTCGGCATGGACGGGCAGATCATGCTCCTCAGGTCGAAGGTCGCCGTCGTCGGGATCGGGGGGTTGGGAGGAACTATCGCCCGTAACCTCGCACGGGTGGGGGTAGGCGGGCTGGTTCTGATCGACGGCGACGTGTTTTCTGAGGATAACCTCAACCGCCAGGAGTTCTCGTCGGAAGAAGTCATCGATCGGCCGAAGGTCGAGGTTGCCGCGGGCGAGATCGCCAAGATCAACGGGGCGGTCGAGGTGACAGCGATAGAAAAACGGGTCGACGCCGACGATTTGACCGCACTGCTGCCCGGGTGCGCCGCGGCCGTGGACGCCCTGGACAGCATCCCGTCCCGGTTTGCGCTCTCGGATGCCGCAACGGCCGCAGGCGTCCCGCTGGTCCACGGCTCGGTGGCGGGATTCGCGGGGCAGGTCGCCGTGATAGGGCCCGCGGCCGGCGGGTTTGCCGCGATCTTTGGGGATCGAGAGGGCCTTCCCGAGAAGGGCGTCGAGGTTTCCCTCGGAAACCTGCCGGGGGTCGTGGGAACGGTGGCAAATATCCAGACCGTGGAGGTAATCAAGGTCCTGACGAACAGGGGAGAGCCGATCAGCGGCCGGCTCCTCTTCATGGACCTGGAGAGCGTTATATTTGACCTCTTTGATATATAGGGAGCATAATGAAACGAAATATTACGTATGGCCTGTTTATCCTGCTCATTGCCGTGATTGCCGTTTCGTGTGTGAGGGTAAATCCGCAGGCGGAAGACGCCGATGCCGCCCTCAACTACGGCAAGGCGCTCATGAACGAGGGGAAGACGGCCCTGGCGATCGTCGAGTTCAAGAAGGCCCTTGCCTTTTTCAACGAGGCCGGCTATACGTACAGCGCCTTTACTGTCTATCCCTATATCGCGCGGGGGTACTATCTGTCGGGCGACAGGGACGAGGCCGTTGAGGTCTACTTCGAGGGACTGGATTTCGCGGCTAACCACTTAAGCGAAGTACGCGGGACCGATATTGCCGATACCATGCGGGAGCTGGCCGGGCTGTTGGTGGAGGCCGGACGGACAGACGAGGCGCGTAATCTCCTGATGGACGCGGCCGAGTTCTACAAACAGGCCGACAACTACGAGAAGTTCAACGAGGTGATTGAGCAGCTCAACGAGCTGTAAGGTTCTACGCATTCGTCCGCGATACCGCAGAGCTCCCTTGCCCGCTTCTGCTTTTTCTCGATGTCGGCAAGCCGCGCAATCATGATTCGCTGGGCCTGGGGCGAGCCGGCGCCGTGCATCGATTCAACAAGATAGCCGACCGCGGCCGACCCCATCGTGATATTTTCGATGAGCCTGAGGATGCGCATCCGGTGTTCCGTCGGGACGTCGGCGCGGGCCTTGAAATACTTGGCGATCCACTTGCCCGCCTCGGGCGACCTGAAATCCTCCTCCGACGGAAGCGTAACCAGGATACCCCCCGCGATATCCTGGGCAAGGCGCGCGATCTCGTAGGGGAACCGGGTGATGTTCTGCTTGTGGACGTTGGCCAGCAGCGTATCCACGCAGTAGGTGCCGGAGGGCTGGCGGCTGCCCTCGGAGGCGCAGGCGATGCACCCGCAGTAGAGGGTCTCGTTGAGGTGGTTCATCTCGATGATCTTGTCCCGAACGTGTGACGCCTTGTCGATGCCGTTCATCTGTGCGATCGTCTGGGTCGCGCCGATGAGCACGTCGCCCACGCCCACCTTGCAGGCATAGCTCTGGCGGTGATAGGACGCAAACCGCTCCACGAGTTCCCCCGCAAACTCATATTCCCTGAACATAAAGACCCGTTCCCAGGGAACAAATACGTTATCGAACACGATCAGGGCCTCGTGCCCGCCGAAAACCAGGTTGCCCCGGTCGATCGTACCGCCCTCGCGTTTTCGGGTGTCGCTGGATTGCCGCCCGATGATGTAGGTGATGCCCTCGGTGTCGCTGGGCACCGCGAAGGATATCGCCCAGTCGGCGTCCTCCTTTTTCAGCGAAAGGGTCGGCATGACGATGACTTCGTGGGAATTGACCGCGCCGGTCTGGTGGGCCTTGGCGCCGCGGACGACGATCCCGTCTTTTTTCTCTTCGACAACGTGTATGAACGCGTCCGGGTCGGGCTGCTTGTGGGGCGGCAGGCCCCGGTCACCCTTCGGGTCGGTCATGGCGCCGTCGCAGACGAGGTCATTTTCCTGGACGTACCGGAGGTAGTCCAGGAAGCGCCGGTTGTACCCGGTGCCGTACTTCTTGTCGATATCATAGGTCGTCATGGAGAGCGCGTTGAGGGCGTCCATCCCAACGCAGCGCTGAAAGCAGCAGGCCGTGTACGCCCCGAGGAGCCTGCCCATCTTGCTCTTCTTGACCAGGTCGTCGGTGCTCTGGTGGATGTGACAGAAGCGATTGATCTTTTCCCCGGTGATATGCGACGTGGCGGTCAGCATCTCCCGGTACTCTGGCCTGTGGGCCAGGTCGTAGGTGGCCGCTACGGCGTTCATGGAGGGGCGGATGATCGGGTCGTCCACGACGTTCGTCACGCGCTTGCCGAACAGGTAGACGACGAGCTTGAGCCTGCGCAGGCTCTCCTCGTAAGACTGGGCGTTCATCATAGCCACGGCCGCTTCCCTTATTTCATGTCGTCGTATGAGTAGTCAATCACGCGGTACGCCTTGACGTTCGTGCGGACCTTATACATTTCGAAAAAGACATCGGGCACTTTCTGCCAGGTGTCGTTCATGCCGGAGACAAGCTTTTTCATGTCCTCGCCGGCAATGATCCCTGTCAGGAACCGCTTGAAGATCGTAAAACGCAGCTCCAGGAATCCCCCCGCATTGGTCGTCAGGATCATCGTCGACGGGTTTCCCGCCCGCATCTTGAGCAGCTCCTTCATGAAGTGCCCCTTGCTCGTGCAGGAGAGCGCCACGATAACCTGATAGCCCGGATAGGGGACGACCTTGTCAAGGTCCTCGGTACTCCCCTTGAGGATGTAGTACCCGCCCGATTCGCCGATGACCTTGCCCTGGTAGCCGTGCATCTGGTTTTTCGGTATCTTGACGTTGTCCGCCTGCATCAGGAACGGCTCGTCCAGTCCCTGCTCGTGCAGCGCCCAGCCGTTTCCGTAACGGGAATGGGAATAGACGAAGATCACCTCCCGTTCGTTGAAGGCCTTCAGCAGCTGTTCCTTGTTGGTAACCACCGTCGCATCGATGATGACCTTTTTGCCGTAGATGGTCACGGGAATTTTCGCGTCCCTGACTTTGACGTCAAGCACGCCGCCGCCTCCCTTCTCGTCATAGATCTTATTGACCAGGTCCTCCGTGCCGATGCACAGGGCGACGGTGAGGATACCGTCGTCCATGAGGGCGTGCCAGTAGGGCGGCAGGGTTGCCGGCGGCTCCGCCGGGAGTGTCGGCAGCAGCGGTTCGAGAGCCTGGTCGATAATGTAGTTGATAAAGACGCCGTAGAGCGGCGTATAGGGGGGAATTGCGACCTCCGCGGGGACGGTGGCGCAGCCGGCGAGGACCAGAAGCGTAGAAAGAAGAATGACGGCACGCAGGTTTTTTTGTCTCTTTTTCATAGTGATGCAGTCGCCTTTCTGAATGGTAGAGCGGTTTACATAATCTTCCTTTTAACCCGTATCGTCCGGGAGCCGGAACTGACCGGACAATAAAAAACCTTTTTTTTGAAAAGGTAATCTGCTACTATTGTAGGGTGTTTGCCCCGACGTGTCAAGGGCGAGTTTTTCACCCCATCCGATATTGATCAGGGAGGATTCAGGTGAGGCGTGCCGTCATATATGTCGTCGGTTCGTTACTGATATGGTGCCTGTTTTCCTGCGCTGGCTTTTCCGGGGAAGTAAAGCCCGTGGCCGATGCCGAGGGGTCGCTGGGGATCGCTGCCCCGGAGATCACGCTGGTCGCCGTGGGGGATATAAACCTGGGGCGAAAGGCCGGGCGGATCATCCTTGCCGGGGACGTGGATTACGCCTTCGCCAAGACACGTGACATCATCTCGGCGGCCGATATCGCCTTCGGCAATCTCGAGAGCACCATCTCGGAGCAGAACGGCGTCACGCAAAACGGCGTCTGGTGCTTCACCGCCCCGCCGGTTGCCGCCGAGACACTGGCCCACGCCGGGTTTGACGTGGTGTCGCTTGCCAATAACCACGTCTGGGACTTCGGCAAGCGGGCGCTGCTGGAAACGCCGGGGCACCTGGATACGGTCGGTATCAAGCACGCCGGCACGGGTGAAAACCTCGACGCGGCATTTACCCCGGCGATCATCGATATCAAGGGCACGCGGATCGCCTTCTTTTCGGCGACCCGGATCTTCAATTTCGGGGGGGCGGAGCACGAGGCGTTTACCTATACGGCCTGGGCCGACATGGAACATTTACGCCCGGCCATCGAAAAGGTGCGGGGAGACGTCGACCTTATCATCGTGGCGGCCCACTGGGGCGCGGAGTACCAGGACCGGCCTGCCGATGAGACCGTGAAGTTCGCCCACGAGATGGTGGACGCCGGCGCCGACATCATACTCGGCGGGCATCCGCACGTCCCCCAGGGCATCGAGCGCTACAACAACGGATTTATCATCTACTCGCTGGGCAATTTTGCCTATCACCAGACCACCGAGCACTCTGTCTGGAAGACCCGGAGCGTTATCCTGAAGCTGACCCTGACAAAAGACGGGGTGAAATCGTACGAGATGATCCCGGTGACCTGCGGCTTTCAGCCGGCCGTCGCCGAGGGGGAGTTGGCCTCCGAGATACTGGCCCACATGGCAACGATATCGGACTATCTCAAGTAACCGGCCTGCCGCCCCGTCGTATCGGACGGCGCCGGCCTCCGGAAAACATGCTGATCGTAATTCCAGTCATATTAAGATAGGGATTTCCCATGGCCGAAGAGAAATACTACCTCGGCAGGGTCTTTGACCCCCACAAGAACGAACTGAGCGACAAACCCGTCCTTATGGACGGCCGCGACCTGACTACCCACGGGGTAATCGTGGGGATGACCGGCAGCGGCAAGACGGGGCTGGCCGTCGGGTTGATCGAGGAAGCGGTGCTCTCGGGCATCCCGTGCCTCGTGATCGACCCCAAGGCGGAGATGGGAAACCTCCTGTTGTCGTTCCCGAACCTGAGCCCGTCCGATTTTGCTCCCTGGATCGACCCGGCCGAGGCCGAGCGCAAGGGCAAGACGCCGGAGGCCTTTGCCGCCGACACCGCCGAGGTATGGAAGAAGGGACTTGCCGATTGGGGGATCGACGGGGAGCGGATCAGGCGGTACAAGGATGCGGCCGATTTTGTCGTCTACACCCCCGGCAGCACCGCGTCGGTCCCGATCAACGTCCTCAACTCGTTTCAGGTCCCGCGGGGAGAGATAAAGAAGGACGAGGAGTCCGTCCTCGAGCTGATCACCGGGTCGGTTTCCGCGCTGCTGTCGCTTATCGGCATCGAGGCCGATCCCATCACGAGCCGCGAGCACATCCTGCTCTCGAAGATCTGGGAAGACTCCTGGTCGCGGGACCAGGACCTCAACCTGGAAAAGATCATCACGTTTATCCAGGACCCGCCGCTGCAGCGGGTGGGGGTCTTCGAGCTGGAGGGATTTTATCCCCGGGCCGAGCGGATGAAGCTCGCGGTGGCGCTCAACAACGTCGCCGCGTCGCCGTCGTTTGCCGGGTGGCGCAAGGGCGTGCCGCTGGATATCGATTTCTTCCTCAAGCCCCGCGGCGATAAGCCGGGCGTATCGGTCTTCTATATCTCCCACCTCTCGGACCAGGAGCGGGAGTTTTTCGTGACGCTCCTTTTATGGCGGCTGATTACCTGGATGCGGGCGCAGCAGGGGTCGGCGCGGCTGAGGGCGCTGGTCTATATCGATGAGGCCGTGGGGCTGCTTCCTCCCTACCCGAAAGACCCGCCCACCAAACGGCCGATCATGACGCTGTTCAAGCAGGCGCGTGCCTACGGCATCGGCATGGTGCTGGCGACCCAGAACCCGGTGGATATCGACTACAAGGTGCTGACCAACGCCGGCACCTGGTTTA
The DNA here is from genome assembly GCA_963848155.1 of uncultured delta proteobacterium. GTDB lineage: Bacteria > Desulfobacterota > Zymogenia > Zymogenales > Zymogenaceae > JAFGAS01. The sequence goes on along the minus strand of CAWKCL010000007.1, from coordinate 1,586,096 downwards.
TCGGCAGGCTGCAGACCAAGAACGACAAGGAGCGGGTCATGGAGGGCCTCACCGCGGCCTCCAAGGGGGGGGTGCCCGCCGCCAAGCTCGACGATATGATCTCGGCGCTTGCCCCGCGGGTCTTTATGCTCCATAACGTCCGGGAGGATTCCGTTACCCATTTCAGGACGCGCTGGGCCATGAACTACCTGCGCGGGCCGATCGGAAAGGAGCGGCTCAAGGACCTCCCCTCGGCGCCGGTCACCGCGGGCGTCGGGAAAGAGGTCCGGGAAACAACGGTGCCCGGCCCGGAGAAGGCAGCCGCGGGGGCGGCCGCCGTCGCGGCCGGCGCGGCGGTATTGTCCATGGCGCCCGACGTCGGCCTGAAGAACTGCTATCTTTCGCCCCGGAGCGCCGCCTACCCGACCTTCTCGCGGCTGGTCCCCATAGAAAAGACGTCCGACCAGCACGGTTTTCGGTTCGTGCCGGCGCTGGCGGCCAGGGCACAGGCACGGTTTGACGACCCGGCGGCCAAGGTGGCCGTGACCCAGGCGATCACGCGGGTGCTCTTCCCGCTTCCTGACGGGCGTATCGGGTGGGAGAAATCGGTGGAGCTGGGCGGGGACTCGGAATTCCTCGAGGATAACCCGGTCTCCCGTGACCAGGTCGCCGGTTTCATGCCGCTGCCGAAATGGCTGACTACCAAGGACGAGGTAAAGAAGCTCTCGGCCGATTTCGTTAACTATATCAACGCCTCTCTTACGCTTGCCCTGTTCAAATGTCCCGCGCTCTCGCTGTTTTCCACCATCGGGGAGTCAAAAGAGGCGTTCCTGGCCAGATGCGCCGCCCTGGCCGACGAGGCGGCGGCGCGTGAGGTCGAGAAGCTCACCAAGGACTATCGGAACAAGATCGAGGCGCTCCGGCTCAAGATACAAAAGCAAGAGCGGGAGCTTTCGATCCACGAGCTTGATTACGGCGAGCGCAAGCGGGACGAGCTGATCTCGGCCGGCGCGACCGTCCTGGGGCTTGTCTTCGGCAGGAAGGGCCTCTCGGGGATCACCAGGGCTTCCGGCAAGCGCATGATGACGGTAAAATCCAAGGCGAGGCTGGAGGATTCCGAGGCCGAAATCAAGGAGCTCAACGCGCAGCTGACCGAGCTTTCCGACGAGCTCAACGACACGGTTTCGACCATCAGCGACAGGAAAAAGAAGGAGGTCTCGGAGGTCGAGAAGGTCAGCATCCCGCTGGAAAAGAGCGACGTCCTGTTTTCCGACCTTACAATTTTGTGGGTGCCGGTGTAGAATATACTTGTTTTTTTTATTGCGTATGTTATACTAAGAATAAGGAAACGAGGAGAGTACAAGCGAAACGTTATTACGCATCACACATAGTTTCCGGTTCTTGGACAGTTTGAATGACTGATGGGTGGTTCTGTCACCCATTTTTTTTACGCACAATCCCCGGAGGGGGCAAATACATATGGACGAAGTCGACCGCGTGTTGGAAGCGGCCAAGGAGTTGATGGATCTCAACTTCTATCGGGAAGCCCTTTCACTCCTCAAAGATGCGTCGACGAAATTCCCGGACGAGCCGGATATCTTCTATTTCATGGGGTGCTGCGCCCTTAACGACCGGGCGGGGGAGGAGGCGTTCTGCTATTTCTCCATCTCCAACGAGCTGTGCCCCGAGGATGCCGACATTCTCTCCGGCCTTTCGGACGCGTCGCTGACCATGGAGCGAAACGACCTTGCCGCGAGCTTCATATCGGAAGCGCTCAAGCTCGAGCCGGACAGCATCAACGCCCGGATATCTTTCGGCCATTTCCTCGAAAAAGAGGAGCGCTTCACGGAGGCGGTGGCCCACTATCGCAAGATCCTGGTGGAAGACCCGGAAAACACCTACCTCAACGCCCGCCTGGGGTACTGCCTCATGAGCCTGGGGATGTTCGAGGAAGCCGCCGACGAGATTACGGCCTACCTGAAGGAGTGCCCCACCGATACGGACTGGCACTTCCAGCTGGGCATCTGCTACGGGCACATGGGGATGATCGACGAGGCGATGACCACCTTCAATCACCTCGTCCAGGTCGACCCGGAAGACCCGATGGCGCGGGCCTACCTTGCGCTCGCGATGGCCGACAAGGGGTGGCTCTCCGAGGCCAAGGAGGAGATCACCCGGGCGCTCAGGATGGACCCCGATAACCCGCGCGTGCTCGAGATCTACGAAGACATCATGGGGCGGGACGAAGACGGCAACCACTCGGGACAGTCGGGCGACGCCGGCAAGCTCCTGGCGATGATGCTCTTGATCAAGACGATCGTCGACCGGAAGAAGCGGGATGGCCAGAGGCCGTAGCATACCGGTTATACTTCGGTATGCGTGCGGTTCGAACGGCCCCGATATTCACGGATCAAATAAGTATGAATACAAAATCCCCCGGTACCGGGGGATTTTTTTGTCCTACTGCCCCAGCCGTTCCCGCACCTTTCCCAGCACCGTATCCCCGTACAACCGCCCGACCAGCCGGTAGGCCGCGCCGATGCCCTTGAATATCCGGCCCGAGGTCACTATCCTGCCGCCGTCGGCGACAACCGGCGAATGGTCGACGGCCCGGACTCGGGGATATCTCCAGACGGAATCGTCTTTCAGGCGGCTGGTTACGGCGCCATATCCGTGAAGAAATATTCCACCTCTTTCTTTATGACGGATTCCTGCCCCCAGTAGAAGTGGTCGGCCCCGTGGACGGAGATAAAGCGCTTGGGCTCGGCGAGGCGGTCGTACATCTGCTTTAGTGAATCTTCCGCCACGAAGTCGTCCATGTCGCCCGTGATGATCAGCTTGGGGACGGGGCTATCGGTCAGGTAGGAGAAATCAAACATCCCGGTCGGCGGAGAAATACCCACCCAGGCGCCGATCCGCGCGTCGGAGACGGCATGGAATATCCCGACCCACGCGCCGTAGGAGTAGCCGACCAGGTAGATCGCCTTTGGCTTGAGGCCCGGTTTGCGCGGCGATGAAATCGACCGCCGCCCCCACGTCCCGGGAGTCGGTCAGCTCCCCGGTCGATCTCCCGCCGCTTCTCCCCACGCCCCTGAAGTTGAAGAGCAGCGACGTAAGGCCGACGTTCGTTACCGCGTCCCGCACGGCATACACGACATTGTTATCCATGCTGCCGCCGTAGGACGGGTGGGGGTGGCAGATGACGACGGCCGCCGCCTCCGGGTCGGTGACGGAAAGCCGGCCCTCGAGGGTGACATCGCCGGACGGAAAGGTGACGGGGGTTTCGGGGGCATATAGACGATCCTCTCTGTTATTATCGATTTCCCGGCGGGGTCTCTCGGGCGCATCCGCTCATTGGGGAGACTAATGCGCCTCGGCCCAGCTCTTCCCGCTGTTGATATCCACCTTCAGCGGTACGTTGAGCTTCATCACCCCTTCCATCTCCTCCTTGACGATCGCGCAGACGCGCTCCTCTTCGTTTTCCGGAGCTTCGAAGACCAGCTCGTCGTGCACCTGCAGGATCATCTTGGCCTTGAGCCCTTCCTTGCCTATCCGCCGGTAGAGGTTTATCATCGCCATCTTGATGAGGTCGGCGGCGCTGCCCTGGATGGGGGTGTTGACGGCCATCCGCTGGGCGAAGGCCTTGACGTTGCGGTCGCCGCTCTTGAGCTCGGGCAGGTAGCGGCGCCTGTCCATGATGGTGGTGACGTACCCGTCGGTCTCGGCCTTCTTCATCACGGTCTCGAAATAGTCCCTGACCCGGGCGAACTTGGCAAAGTAGGTATCGATGAACACCTTCGCGTCCGCGTGGGTGATCGAAAGCTCCCGCGCCAGGCCGTGGGGCGAGATGCCGTAGATGATCCCGAAGTTGATGGTCTTTGCCTTGCGGCGCATGTCCGGCGTCACGTCGGCCCGGTCTACCCCGAATATCAGAGGCGGCGGTCGAGGCGTGGATATCCTCGTCGTTAAAGAAGGTCCGGGTCAGCGCCGGGTCGCCGCAGAAGTGGGCCAGGAGCCTCAGCTCGATCTGCGAATAGTCGGCGCTCACGAGCCTGCATCCCTGCCGGGGTACGAAGGCCGCCCGGATGCGCCGCCCCTCCGGCGTGCGGATCGGGATGTTTTGCAGGTTCGGGTCCGACGACGAGAGCCTGCCGGTGGCCGCGACGGTCTGGTTATAGGAGGTGTGGATGCGGCCGGTCTTTTTGCTGATAAGGCGCGGCAGCGCGTCCACGTAGGTCGATTTGAGTTTCGAGAGCGTCCGGTGTTCGAGGATGTGGGGGACGATCGGGTGGGCGTCGGCAAGGGCCGTCAGCACGTCGCTGTCGGTGGAAAAGCCCGTTTTTGTCTTCTTTGCCCCCCCCAGCCCCAGCTTTTCGAAGAGGACGCGGGAAAGCTGCTGGGTCGAGTTGATGTTGAATTCCCCGCCGGCCTCCTGTATGATGGCGCGCTCAAGCACGGCGAGCTTTTCGGTAAACTCCCGGGAGAGCGCCGCCGAGCGCCGCCTCGTCCACCTTCACCCCGGTCATCTCCATATCGGCAAGGACTATCACCAGCGGCATCTCGATATCGTCGAACAGGCGACAGAGCGAAAGCTCTTCCATCTTCGCGCCCAGGATCGGGATGAGCCGGTAGGTGAGGTAGGCGTCTTCCGCGGAGTAGCGCGAGGCCACCTCCACATCGACCTGGTCAAAGGTGACCTGGCCCTTGCCGCTGCCCGCCACGTCCTTGTAGCTGATGGGCCGGTGCCCCAGGTATTCCAGCGAGATCGTCTCCAGGTTGTGCGTGCGCCGGGAGGGATTGATAACGTAGGAGGCCACCATCGTATCGAAGGCGACCGGCGATATATCGATCCCGTTGTTACGCATGACCAGGTAGTCGTACTTGATATTCTGGCCGGCCTTCGGCACGCCGGGGGCGGCCAGGAGCGGCGCGAGCGCCGAGAGCGTTTTTTGCCGGTCGAGCTGCTTTGGCGCGCCGAGATACCGGTGGGCCAGCGGGATGTAGTAGGCGGCATCGTCCGAAAAACAGAGCGATACTCCGACGATCTCGGCGTCGACCGGTGAAAGGGACGTCGTCTCGAGGTCGACCGCCAGCATTGTGGCCTGCCCGGCCCGCGAGATCAGGGAGGCAAGCGCCGCCTCGTCGGTGATCGTCTCGTATGGGACGGTAATACCCGTTCCGGGCCTCTCCAGCTCCTTGAGGTAGGTGTGAAACTCGAGTTCGGCGAAGAGCGCCTTGAGCCGTTCCGTATCGGGCGGCCTGATCTCCATATCCGACAGGCCCGCCTCAACGGCGACCGGATGATCCAGGATAAAGAGCCGCCTGGACAACAGGGCCAGATCGCCGTGCTGTTCCAGGAGCTCGCGTTTCTTCCCGGTTAAATCGTCTTATGTCGCAGGAGGTTTTCGATCGTCCCGTACTTCTTGATGAGCTCGACGGCGCCCTTTTCCCCGATGCCGGGGACGCCGGGGATGTTGTCCGACGAATCGCCGGCCAGGCCGAAGACCTCCGCCAGCCCCGCCGGGTCCGTGCCGTATTTCTCCCGGACGGCGGCCTCGTCGGTAACCCGGTCCTTCATGGTATCCAGCAGCGTGACGCGGTCCGAGACGAGCTGGCCCAGGTCTTTGTCCCCGGTGACGATGACGGCAGTTACGTCGGGAGGAAGGGTCTTGACGATCTGGGCGATGATGTCGTCCGCCTCGAAGCCGGCCATCTCGAGGCTCTTGATATTGTAGGCCGAGACGACCTCCTTGATCTTGGCTATCTGGGGCTTGAGGTCGTCGGGCATCTCGGGGCGGTGGGCCTTGTAGTCGGCAAAGAGCTCGTGGCGAAACGTGGGACCCTTGGCGTCGTAGGCAACCAGGAGATAGTCCGGCCGTATGTCGTTGACGACCTTTCGGAGCATGCCGACGAAGCCGTAGACGGCCCCGGTCGGGAAGCCCCGGGAGTTGGCCAGCCCCCGCACGGCATAAAACGCCCGATAGATGTACGAGCTCCCATCGATCAGGGCGACCATTTTTCGACCGGTCATGGATTTCTCGACAAGGGTGTGGGTAATGGCGCTACTGTATCAAACGCCGTGCGTCCCGTCAATCCTTTAAAACCTTGACAATCGCGGCGTTGATATGAGATGATTAGTAAACTATAATCAATATTGCTGCGTGGCGCAAACGGCACGGTCCGGGAAGAGCGGGCGGACGGCTGCGCCAAAGATGACGCACGACACATAACACTCTATATAAGCGGTGAGCCATGGAGGGAACACGTGAACGGGGCAAGAGCCTTGAGACCATTAAGAAACTGATCTCGGCAAAACAGTCCCTCATTTACGTTGTGACGTGGGAGGAAGACCGGCTGGAACGGCTGGTGGACAAACTGGCCAAGAGCATGTTTTCCGCCCCGATCAAGCTCTTTATCTGGCAGGCCACCACGGGCCTGACGCTCGGCGGCAGGGTCGTCGAGGGTACCAGGGACCCGCTTGCGGCGCTGGACCGCGTAATGGCTATCGAGGAAAACGCGCTCTTCCTTTTCAAGGACCTCCACAAGGAAATGGAGATCAACCCGCTCCTGGTACGGAAGCTCCGGGACGCGTACGACAGCCTGGGGGCTTCGTACAAAACGATATTCATCACGGCGCCGGTCCTCACGATGCCGTTTGAGCTCAGCAAGGAGATGTCGGTGGTCGATTTCGACCTGCCGGCTCCGGAGGAGCTTTCGGCGCTCTTTGCCCAGGTGCTGGAGTCTTTTGCCAAGTCCAAGGGGATGAAGGCAACCCTTACCGACGCCCAGAAGGACCTCTTCGTCCAGGCGGTCACCGGCCTGACCATAGACGAGGCCAAGAACGCCCTTACCAAGGCCATGCTCGGAAGGTCGATGTTTGACATTACGGCCCTGGATGCGGTGCTCGAGGAAAAGCAGCAGCTGATACGCAAGACCGGCATCCTCGAGTTCATCGCCAAGAAGCCGACCATCGACGAGATCGGCGGGCTGGAAAACCTGAAGGCCTGGCTCGAGGCCAGGACCCGCAGCTTCTCAGCCGAGGCGCGCAAGTACGGCCTCACCGCGCCCAAGGGTGTGCTGATGACCGGCATCTCCGGCTGCGGCAAGAGCGTCACCGTCCAGGCCATCTCCTCCTACTGGAACCTGCCGCTGGTGCGCCTGGATATGAACCGGGTATACAGCGGGGTAATGGGCTCGCCCGAGGAGACGCTCTTCATGGCGCTCAAGACCGTGGAGGCGATGGCCCCCTGCGTGCTCTGGATCGACGAGGTGGAAAAGGGCATCGGGTCTTACGGCGGCGAGAAGCGCGATCTGGTCGTCGGCCGGATATTCGCGATGTTTCTCACCTGGATGCAGGAAAAGAAAGGCAACGTCTTCGTGGCCGCCACCGCCAACGAGATAGATATGCTGCCCCCCGAAATCCTGCGCAAGGGGCGTTTTGACGAGATATTCTTCGTGGACCTGCCGGGGATTACCGAGCGTAAGCAGATATTCGGCGTCCATCTGAAAAAGAGGAACCAGGACCCCGCCGCGTATAACCTCGTTGACCTTGCCAAGGCGACCGAGGGCTATAACGGTGCGGAAATCGAGCAGTGCGTGCTATCGGCCCTTTTTGACGCCTTCAACGGTAAACGCGCGCTGACCATGGACGACCTGATGCGGGCCATCGGGCGGATGGTTCCCCTCAGCAAGACGATGAAGGAACAGATCAAGCGGATCAAGAGCTGGGCGTACAACCGGGCGGTGCTGGCCAGCAAACCCGAGAAATATGAGCCGACCTTCGTTCCCAAGGACGAATCCAAGAAACCCCAGGAAGATATCATCGTAACGTCGTTTACAAAACCCGACCAATAACACCGGCGGAAATATAGCACTATTCCCGACTGTCGAGGGTACGCGATCCGGGCGAAGTCAGGGGCAATGAAATCAGAGGGTCATTTCAAAGAGGAGGCCCGACGATCTCATATCCATCGGGCCCATCTGCCGGAAGCGCTCCGGTTTACCGTCGTGCCGGAGCGTCGCGTGTGCCTGTATCGGGCGCGGTGATCCGCCGGGAAGGTATACGATATGGTGGATTCCGCGTCGCTCCCGGCGGCAAGGGACCTGCTGGTTCCCCTGAAAATCGCGGACTTCCGCAGGCTCGCCATAGGATACGGGGCATCGCTGGTCGGGAGCATGTTCTATTTCATTGCACTGACCTGGTTGACGCTTACGATCAGCGGCTCGGGATTGGTGCTGGGCTCGGTTCTCGCGGCCTCGGCCGTGCCCCGGGCGCTCTTTATGATATTCGGCGGGGCCGTGGCCGACCGGTTTTCTCCGAAGGCGGTGCTGATTTTCTCAAGCGCCGGCAACGCGGTCATCACGGCGGCGCTGGCGGTCATCGTCTTTACGGGAGCCGTGCAGGTATGGCACCTCTTTGCAGCGGCGATACTCCTGGGGATTGTTGACCCGGTGGCGTACCCGGCGGCCAACGTGCTGATCCCCCGGATCGTAGACGCCCAACGCCTGAATACCGCCAACTCGGTCTTCACCCTCATGACCTACGCCACCACGGTCATCGGGCCGGCGCTCTCGGGCGTGGTCGTCGGGTATCTCGGGACCGGGGCCGCGCTGGCGGCAGGAGTGATTGCCGCCGGCTTCTCGGCGGCAGTGTTCACCCGAATCGGGGCGGGTTCGCCCCCCGAAAGCGACGCACAGGCGCGCGGCTGCCGGGACTTCCTGACAGATATACGCGACGGGTTCGCCTATTCGTGGAACAACCGGCCGATTCGGGCCGTAATCGTACTGCTGGCGGCCATCAACCTCACCCTCATCGGCCCGGTCGTGATCGGCGGAAGCGTACTTGCCGAAACGCACTTCGGGGGGGCGCGGACCTTCGGTTTGATCATATCGTCGTGGGGTTTGGGCGGCTTTATCGGCGCGATCGCGGCGGGGATGTCGCCGGTACGGCGGGTCGGGACGGCGCTGATCGGGGCAAGCGCGGTCATGGGAGCGGGGATCCTTTCGATCGGGTTTTTGCCCCCTATTGCCGTGGTCCTGGCGATCAATTTCGTCATGGGCCTCTCCAACGGCTGGATCGAGGTGATCATTACCACCTGGCTTCAGATTCAGTCGGGAGAAGGGATGCGGGGGCGCATCATGGGGATTACCGCGGTAGCGGCTATCGGGCTTGAGCCGGCTTCATACGCGCTGACGGGCGTCCTCGTCGGCGCCGGGCTCGCGGCCGTCTTCTTTTCGGCCGGGGCCGCGCTTCTGGTGGCGACGCTGTTGACGGCCGGCAGCCGCGCCCTGCGCGCGGCATGAACAGGTCGCCGATACGGTCGGCCGCGCCGTCGGCGATATCGGATCCCCGGTTACCGGGACAGGGTATGTGTCGGACCGCGGGGATGGTTCAAGCCGGTATATGTACTGGGGGCTTTCCGGCCGATGCTATATAATATATAATATGTGTAGTATATCCTAACGATAAGGGATGATCATGAACATCGAAACGTTTATCCTCGAGGCAATCCTGATATTTGTCCTGATCCTTGCCAACGGCTTTTTCGCGGGCTCGGAGCTTGCCATTATTACCTCCCGCAAGAGCCGGGTAAAGACCCTGGTGGAAGAAAAAAAGCGCGGGGCCGTTGACCTGCTGGACCTGAAGGAAGACCCCGAGAAGTTCCTCTCCACCATCCAGATCGGGATCACGATCGTCGGCTCGCTGGCATCCGCGGTGGGCGGCGCCGCCGCCGTCAACGTGCTGCCCGGATCTCATCAAGCGGGTTCCCGTGGGGTTTATCGCTGAATCGGCCGAGGCCGTCTCCATCATTATCGTGGTGGTAATCATATCCTACTTTTCGCTCGTGCTGGGCGAGCTCGTCCCCAAGTCGCTCGCCATCAGGTACTCGGAAAAGATCGCCCTGTTCGTGGCCGGGCCGATCCGCTTCTTCTCCCAGGCCACGTACCCGGCCGTACGCTTCCTGACGACATCCAATCACCTCATCCTCAGGCTGGTGGGGCTCTCAAAGAAAATCGACTCGTCGTTTATCACCGAGGAGGAGATCCTGCAGGTCCTCAAGGAGGGGGAAGAAAAGGGGGTCATAGACGAGACGGAGCATGAGCTGATCCATTCGATCTTTGATTTTTCCGACCGGCACGTCAAAGAGGTCATGGTTCCCCACCCGAACGTCCAGGCCGTGAACATCGACTGGAATAAGGGTGAGATTCTCAAGTTTATCGTCGAAAAGGGATACACCCGATACCCGGTCTACGAAAACGCCCTGGATAACGTCGTGGGGGTTCTCAACAGCAAGGAAGTCCTCAGCCGGCTCGTGAGCAGGAAACCCTTTAAGATCAGGGAGATAATGCTCCCCCCGTTTTTCGTCCCGGAGTTCAAGGCGGTATCCGACCTCCTCAAGGAGATGCAGAAAAAAAGGACGCACCTGGCCCTGGTGGTGGACGAGTACGGGGCGATCGCCGGGCTCGTGACGATGGAGGACCTTTTCGAAGAGATCGTCGGGGAAATAGAGGACGAGGGCAAGGGCGGCGCGGACGGTATGGTGAAGAAACTCAAGGGCGGAATCATGCTCATCGACGGCTCAACGTCAATCCGCGATCTGATCAACATCTGGGGGCTTACCCTGACCGATTCCGAGGCCTACGAGACGATCGCGGGGATGCTCCTTTCCCGGCTCCAGGCGATGCCCAAGGGCGGCGAGGTTATCCACCAAAGCGGATACAAGTTCATGATCCTGGAGGTTGATAAGAACCGTATTACCAAGGTGCGGGCGGAGCGGGAGGAAGTCCCGGCCGCCCCAAAAACGAAGAAGCCGGCCAAGTAGACATCCGGCTTGCCGGCAAACCCGCCCCGTACGGTACCCGGGCACGCCGGGTCAGACGGGCGCGCCGCGATAGCTGGCCGATCGGCACGGGCCGGCCGATCCCCCGGCGTTCCTCACCAGCGGGCATTCGTATCTCTTTGACACGATGATTGCCGTGGATTAGACTGAGAAGAAAATCCTTTTCACCGATAGGTCCTTCGAACACATGTCCATAGCCCGTCATTATAAAATCCTCTGGAAGCTGATCTATATTCGGGAGATCGTCAGGACGAAGGTCCAGCGTATTTTCTACCGGGGGGAGGTCGATCGAAGCACGATACGGACGATCCTGGCCGTGCGGCTGTACGGTATCGGTAATATGATCCTGGCGACGCCCGCCCTGCAGGCCTTGCGAAACGGCTACCCGGATGCAACAATCACGGTCCTCGTGTCCGACCGGGGCGCGCGGGAGGTGGTTTCGGGAAGCAGTGTCGTTGACTCGGTGATATACTTCGACAACGTGCCCGCGATCGATACCGGGCTTTTGAAGAAGCTGCGATCACTCCACGTTGACCTGATGCTGGTCTTTTATCCGATGGGCGTGGTGGACCTGCCGCTCGTAACGGCGATGGCCGGCATCAGGCGCCGCTTCGGATTCAGGGACGCCGTCAGGGGAAACCTCTACACGCACCCGTTCGATATAGACTACCGGAGGGGAGAGGGGAGGTCAAACCTCGATCTGGCCTGCCGAGCCGGGGGAAGGCCCGGTGGCGGGCCGTTTTTCTCTATCGGGCCGGCCGACCGGGAGCGGGTCGACCGATTCTTTGCCGACAACCGAATCCGGCCCGGCGAAATCGTTATCTCGATGCACCCGGGCTCCCACGAGATGAAACGATGGCCGAAACATCATTTTGCGGCGATCGGCAGACAGGCTCGTGCGCGACTACCGCGCCCGGGTCGTCCTTTTGGGCGGGCCGGACGAAGAGGGGCTGTGCCGGGACATCTCAGGACTGATGCGGGCGCGGCCGATCGTCGCGGCGGGGTCCCTGACACTCAAAGAAACGGCCGAGGTCATCAGGCGGTCGGCGCTGTTTATCGGCAACGATTCGGGGCCCATGCACATCGCATCGGCGGTCTCGACACCGTTGATCGGGCTCTTCGGGCCGACCGATACCGTCAAGAACCGGCCGTGGGGCGACCGCAAGAGAACCATCATCATAAAGAGCAGGATGAAATGCGCGCCCTGTTACCGCAACGGGCAGATGCCGTGCATCCACGGAAAGAACCTCTGCATGGCCGGGATATCCGTCGAGGACGTGTATGCCCGCTCACAGTCGCTCCTTGACGGGAAGGGAGCGGAGCAGAGGAAAAGGGCCGGCGGAGGTGCGAATGGAGGGCCGTCGGCCGTCCCCGGCCGGTCCCGCCGGTCCGGGGCCGTAAAAGAATAGGATCCCTACCGCGCGGGAGTCCCCGACGTGGACGATGCCGTTAATAAGTACGCTATGTCAACGCTCGAAAAGCTCATAAAGAACGTATCCTATAACGCCCTGAATAACGGCATCACGCTGGTTACGGGTTTTATCCTCTCCATCGTCATCGCGCGGCTGCTCGGCCCCGAACAAATGGGGATCTACAGCTACTGCACGTGGCTCCTCGGATTCACCGCCGTCTTTTGCCTCCTGGGAATCCCGAATACCAATACGCGGTATATCTCCGAACTCAACGCTACCGGGCAGGCCGGCCAGGTAAGGCGCCTTTTTTATGTGCTGCTGCTCTTTGAGGTCGGCGTCTTCCTGGTCGTGTCGGGGGTCGTCGTCGCGGCGGCCTATTTCTTCTACGGGCCGGATATCCGGGTCTATATCATCCTCGTGGCGGCAAACCTCCTGCCGCTTACCCTGTTCGCGATGTACGCATCGACGTTCAAGGGGCTGCTCAGGTTTGACGCCATCGCGATCACCAGCCTCATCGTAACGCCGGTCTATGTCCTTGCCGTAATTATCGGGCTCTATCTCGGGATGGGGGTCGGCGGGCTATTGGTCCTTCCGCTTATCCTTGCCCCCGCGCAGATCATCGTGTTTCACCTTCTCCTGCGGCGGGCGATGCCGCAGCCGAAGGCCCCGGCGGACGGCGGGCTGGACCGAACGCTGAAGAAGAGGATATTCACTTTCTGGTACAAGCTGCTGGCTATCAGCCTTATCGATGTCTTCGTATTCGAAAAATTCGAGGTTTTCTTTCTGAACATCTACGCCGATTTCAGAGCGGTTGCGTTCTATACGATCGCATTTGCCATTTCCGCCAAGGTTATGAAGCTTATCCCCTATTCGCTGACAAACATCATGCTCCCGATATTTACCGAGAAGCACTCGATCGGCGATACCGAGGGCAAGCATACGGTCTATACCTATTCATTGAAGTACCTGTTTATCATCATCGCCCCTATCTTTGCCGGGGGCGTTTTCATTTCGACGGAGTTGATCACGAACCTCTACGGGATCGAATTTAAGCCCGCGGCGGACATCTTCTGGATTACGCTGCTTTCGTCATCGATAGCGGCCTTTTTCGGCTCTTCGGCGTCCCTTTTGAGCGCCATGGAGGAACTATCCGTCCTCTTGACCATAGGTATTGTCAGCATATGCCTGAATATCGGGATGGATCTGCTGCTGATCCCCCGCTACGGTATACACGGCGCGGCGTGGGCTAACCTCATCGGGCAGGTTTTCGGCGGGATAGCGATCTTCATATTTATCATCGTAACCGTCAAACCGAAGATCCCCTGGGAGGACCTGTTGAGGATCGCCGTCGCGTCGGTCATCTGCGGCCTGGTTGCCAAGGCCGTCATTACGATCAACGGCGGCCTCGGCTTCATGGTGCTGGCAATCGCGGCGGCGGCCGTTGTCTACCCGGTTGCCCTTGCGCTGTCCGGGGCGCTGGGTGCCGGCGATCTTGAGATACTCGCCGCCGCCGAGAAACTGCTGCCCGCCCGGCTGCGGTCTCCGTATCGGTTCTGTACCCTGATGCTCACGCGCCTGATCAAGAGGCGGGTATAGGATGAATACGGGAAACGCGGGTAAGCGTATCAACGGAATGCACCATATAAAAAGTATTGACAAATATAGTTTAGCTGCTATACTATAAGAATGCCGGATGACCTCGAAACATTCGAATTGCTCATGGACGAGGCTACCCGCCTCATCGCACGGGCTGAATCGTTCCACGCCCCGTATTTTGATTTCGGCACGGGAGTGCCACTCTATCGCTCCGAGATACACACGATTGAAACCATCGGGAAAAATCCGGGGATCAACGTAACCCGGCTCGCAGATAAGATGGGCGTGACGAAGGGCGCGGTATCCCAGATGCTGACCAGGCTCAAGAAAAAGAAGCTGATAGATAAAAGGCGGATGCCGGGCAGCGATAAGGAGGTCATGATCGATCTGAGCGATTTGGGCAGGCGCGCCTTCAAGAACCACGAATCGTTCCACCGGCAGATACTGGCCGTTCTCAGAGACCACTATGGCGACGGGCTGGCGCCGGCATTTGAGCGGTTCCGCGGGCTGGTCGGCGAGCTTTCGTCTATTCTCAGCGTTTTCGAGGAGCGGATGAGGCAACGCTGATTTTTTTTCGCCGTATAATTTAGGTGCTAAACAATAAGCTAGATGGGGGGTGCATTGGTGAAGAAGACAAATATGACCGCGGTGCGGGGCGGACAGCAGGTCGTCTGCCCGTGGTGGGCGGTGAAGTCTTTCGATAATTTCCTTCGGCCGCTCGTGCATGACTCACGGAGGCTCTTTGGTCCGTACGTCGGGCCGGGTATGACGGCCGTGGACGTCGGCTGCGGGCGGCGGGTTTGCTTCCCTCGGGCTTGCCCGGCTGGTCGGTGACGGCGGGAAGGTGATCGCCGCCGATCTCCAACCCGAGATGCTCGGGATGGTGAGGGATCGGGCGGAAAGGAACGGGCTCTCCGATCGAATCCAGACGCACCGGTGCGCCCCGGACAGGGTCGGTGTTGAAGGGCCGGTCGATTTTGTGCTCGCGTTCTGGATGCTGCACGAGGTGCCGGACGCCGCGGCATTTTGTGCGGAGATATCGGCGATGCTGGCGCCGGGCGGGCGTTTCTTTGTCGCCGAGCCGTTGTTTCACACGACACGGCGCGATTTCCTGGAACATGATCGAGCATGCCGCTGCGGCGGGTCTGGCCGTCTCCGAGCGCCCGAAGGTTGCCCTCAGCCGTGCGGTCGTATTCATTAAAGAAGATAGAAGAAAAAGGAGAGATCAATTATGAGAAGCGAACAGTCGCCGAAGGACGGCGTTATCGCCGCGAAAGGACGGCTCTACCTGGGGCTCGGGCGCTACATGATTCCCTATCCCGCCGTGCCTGATGAGGATGGGGGCGGCCGGAAGCGCCCGGCAGGCGGATAGGCTGCTGGCCCGTTTGTCCCCGGAGCACCACCTCGTGCGGGATTTCGTCGTGACCGAGATCCCGAGAAAGGCGGCGTCTCTCTCCGCGGACTACATCGCGCATCAATTGGACCTTCCCATCGGACGGGTCCGGGCTATTATTGATGAGCTCGAAAAGTGGAAGGTGTTTCTATTCAGGAACGAGCATGGAGAGGTTACCTGGGCCTACCCGGTGACCGCAGAGCCGACGCCCCACCACGTGACGTTCAGCACGGGCGAGCAGATCTATGCGGCCTGAGCCATCGACGCCTTGGCGCTGCCCTTCGTGCAAGGGCAATTGATAAAACGGCCGCTCTCGTTTGTCATCAGGAGCGAGTGCAAGAACAGCGGAGACCCCATCGAGATTGCCATCGACAGCGACCTGAGATACCGGGTCGACGATAAGCAGAGCGGCATGAGGGTGTTTGTCCCGCTGGTCGATGCGATAAAGCTCGACGAGCCCAGCATCATCGATTCCTTCTGACGACAGTCGGTGTTCTTCCGGTCGGAAGAAGACGCGAAGAAATACCGTCGAGCCCACAAGGGCGTTAAAGGCCTCTACCTGACGCTCGACCACGGCGTATATCTCACGAGGGTCATCCAGGGCGCGATCTTCGCTTTCTCGAAACGTACCTGGTGAGGAATCCTTTACCCGGCAAATCGGGGTAAAAGTGAGACACCTTAATTGAAAATAGGGGCGGCTTCCCCGGAGAGGGGCCGCCCCGATTGTTTTACGCCGTAATGGTGAGGTGCGTTACTTCATGCCCGTCGGCTCGGACCCGGACCGATGGGGGGCGGCCCTCACTCCTCGGACTTTCCCTTTTTGCGTTGACAAAAAGCCGCCTTCCTTTATAATGAAAAAGAGCCCAACGCGGTACATTATTCCGATTTCGTTGTCATATCATTATATTCCTCTGTATGCCGGGGCCCGTGCGACGGGCCGACGGGGTGGCGCCGATACAGGCGATATCGGGCGATACGGGAAGTCACAGCCGACGTGGACGCTACCGATAAAAAAATCCTGAAGGTTATCCAGGAAGGATTTCCGCTGTCGGATACCCCCTTTGCCGACGTGGCCGGCCCGCTGGGGCTTGCCGAGGCCGAGGTCATTTCCCGGATCGCGGCCCTCAAGCAGGCCGGCGTTATCAGGCGCATCGGGGCGGTGCTGGATGCGCGGTCGCTGGGCATTGCCACGATGCTGTGCGCGGCGCGGGTGGACCGGGAGCGGATCGAGGAGGCGGCGGCCGCCGTCAGTTCCTTTCGGCAGGTTACCCATAACTACGAGCGGGACGGGGATTACAACCTCTGGTTTACCGTCTGGGCACGGGACGAGGACGAGCTGGACCGCACCATCCGCGATATCGAGGGAAAAGCCGGGATCTCGGTCATACGCCTTCCGGCGGTCAAGACCTACAAGATCAGGGCGGTCTTTGACCCGTCCTGAGGGGTTCATGGGCCGGCCGGTTTCGTCAGTAATGGGCGGGGAATGATCACGTATAAAGTAGCGGAGCTGACCGTTGTCACCGAGGATACGATCGAGGAGGCGCTCAACCGGCACGTTCGGGACGGATGGCGGCTCGATACGATGCAATTTGCCATGGGGCCGGCAAGTAAGCGGCCCGCGATGGCCTTTATCCTTTTCATAAGGGAAGACCACAATGACGACAGCGCTCAAAAAGGCTGATCTCACACACCGGCTGCTGGCGCGCTTCATTGACTTTCTGATCGGCGCCGCCTTCTGCCTCGTCCTGTTTCCGGTGGGGGTGCTCGCGGGGGCGACCTATATCGCGATTGCCGACGGCCTGTTCGGGGGGCAGAGCCTTGGGAAGCGAATCATCGGGCTCAAGGTCGTCCGCGCCGCCGACGGCGGTCCCATCACCTTCAAGGATTCCCTGATCAGGAACTCGATGTACGCCGTCATCTATCTCTTCTATCTCATCCCCTACCTCCGGTGGGTCCTGATCCCCACGGTCGGCCTGATTATCGTCGGTTTTGAGTTCTATTACCTCATCGTTGACGTGAACGGGTTCCGGGTCGGGGACCTGGCGGCCGATACGCGGGTCATCGATGAGCCGCCCCGCTCGTGATCCGCCCGACGGCGCGGGCGACCCGCCCGCGTAAGATCCCGAAGCGGGGTGGTGCGGGGACGACGAGGCCAGCCGCGACGTCCGGAAACACCGGCGCGGCCTTTATTAAAACAGACGCCAGGAGGATATATACATGTCTCAGATTCCCACGCCAATCACGACGCCTCCGGACGCGGCCGAGCTTGCCGGTAGGCTCTCGCGGGTTCGGGCGCTCATGGAACGCGAAGGCCTTGATTACTACATATCCTTTGACCCGGTCAACGTCTACTACCTGACCAATTTCGCCAACAACGTCCACGAGCGGCCCTTCATCCTGGTCATCGCGAAAAAGGGCGCGCCGGTCATGCTCTGCCCGCTTCTGGAGACGAGCCACGTCAAGGCGCGCGCCCGGTGCGAGCTCGAGTACGTCACCTATTACGAGTTCCCGGCGCCTGCCGGGCAAAACTGGTTTGACCTCTACGCTACGCTCATCCCGGCCAAGGCCCGGGTAGGGGTGGAGGAGGCGATGCCGGTAGGGATCGCCCACCGGACCGGCGGGGTCGTGGTGGTGACCGACATAATAGACGAGGTCCGCCTGGTCAAGACCGAATACGAGATCGGCCGGTCGGTACACGCGTCGGCCGTCGTGAACTTCGGCCACGCCAAGCTCCTGGAAGTGACCCGTCCCGGCGTCCTGGAGATCGCCATCTACGGCGAGGTGGTGCGGGCCATGATGGGTAAGGTGCTCACGGAGATCCCGGAGGCAAACCTGATCGTCTCCCGCTTCGTGGGGGCGGTGTGGCCCCCCTCGATATCGCACGACCCGCACCGCGTTCCCACGCCCTACCTGCCGATGGAAGAGGGCGGGCCGCACGTCTCGATCGTGACGGCCCAGGCCGACGGCTACGGGATGGAGATGGAGCGGAGCTTCTTCCTCGGCGGCGTGCCCGAGGACGCCCGAAAGCCGTTTGCCGTCATGATGGAGGCCAGGGAACTGGCCTACAAGCTGGCGAAGCCGGGGGCCGTACTCTCTGATATCGACCGGCGGGTGCGCAAGGTGATCATCGACGCGGGCTACGAGAAATATATCCTGCACCGGACGGGTCACGGGCTGGGGATAACCGGCCACGAGGCGCCCTACCTCGCCCTCGGAGACGACCGGAAGCTGGAGCCGGGGATGCTCATCTCCATCGAGCCGGGCATCTATATCCCGGGCAAGGGGGGCTTCAGGCACTCCGATTCGGTCCTGATCACCAAGACAGGAAACGTGAGGCTTACCGAGGCGCCGGACGGCCTCGAACAGCTGACGATTGCGGTTTAGACCGCCAACAAAGGGACATCACCTATGAAAAAGAAGGATACATCACCGGAGTTTACCGTCGGCGGGCGGCCGGCCGTCTTCACGCTCGTCGTGGTTACGATGCTCTATGTCGTCAACTACATGGACCGCATGGTGCTGTCGGCGACGTTACCGCTCATCAAGGCCGACCTTATGCTTTCCGACGCCCAGTGCGGCTGGCTGGGGACTATCTATTTCATCGTCGTGGCGCTGCTGACGATACCGGCGGCGATCCTCTGCGACCGGTGGAGCCGTAAGAAGTCGCTCGCGATCATGGCGGTGTTGTGGAGCGGGGCGACCTTCCTGACCGGGCTGAGCGGGCGCTTCCTGCCGCTGTTTGCCGCCCGCGGAGGGGTGGGCGTGGGGGAGGCGGGGTTTACCCCCGGCGGGATCGCGTATATCTCCGGCTCCTTCAGGGAAGAATCCCGGGCCAGGGTCACGGGCGTCTTCAACCTGGGCCAGCCGCTGGGCTCCATCATCGGGATCGTAATCGCCGGTGTTGCGGCGCAGGCCAACCTCTGGGGGATGGGGTGGCGGTCGCCCTTTTTCCTCTTTGCGGTTCCGGGCGTCCTGCTGGGAATCCTGGTGCTATTTACCCGCGATTACCCCACGACCCCGATTACGGCGGCCGATTCCGGCGAGAAGAACATGGGCGTCGGCAGGGGGCTCCTGATCATCCTGAAGACACCGACGCTCCTCTTTACCTCTCTGGGCGTTGGGGCGCTGAGCTTCGTGGGCGGGGCAGTGGGGTACTGGCTCCCCACCTATTTTGTGCGGACGCGCTCGATCGACGTGGCCAAGGCATCCTACCTCATGGGCGGGATTATCCTGATCGCCTGCGTCGGGCCGATCCTCGGCGGGATACTCGCCGACGGATGGAAGAAGAAGCGCACGAACGCCCGGCCGCTGACCGCGGCCCTGTTCGCCCTCTTCTTGGGCGTATTTCTCTATTTCGGCTTTTCTCGTCGATTTGGCCGGGATACTCTCGGCCTCCTACCTGATTTTCGTTATCTCGGGCGTGCTCATGTTCGCCTACACGGCGCCCGCCTACGCCGTAACCCAGGACCTGGCGCCCCGGTCCATGCGCAGCATCAGTATGGGGTTGCTGGTCCTGATCACCTACGGGACGCTGGGGGCGTATTCGCCGGTCGTGGTGGGGTGGCTCTCCGACATGCTGGGCGCGGAAGGCGCGCCGAACCTGACGGCGGCCTTCATGTTCGTCCCGCCGGTGGCGTTTCT
Organism: uncultured delta proteobacterium; assembly: GCA_963848155.1. Lineage (GTDB taxonomy): Bacteria > Desulfobacterota > Zymogenia > Zymogenales > Zymogenaceae > JAFGAS01. The sequence continues at coordinate 1,566,234 of CAWKCL010000007.1, read as the reverse complement.
CGGGGCGCTTTTCTTCTTCCTGGCGGCGCGCTTCCACGACCGGGACGTGGCAAAGGTGTCGGCGGGTATCGGTCGGGGCGGGGTATAACCGGGCGGGGACGTCGACAGCCCTGTCACAAGGGGCTTGAAACGGCCGCCCTGCCGGTGTAGAATAGGCACCGGCCTACAGGGAAAGCGGCCGCGCGCCTTGAAGATGCCGACCAGGGGCGGCCGAAGGCACAAGGCGTCAACCGTTTACGGGCAGCCTATCATCAGTATATATAGACGCATATTCCATGACGCCATAGGAAGTGAAATCGGATACTATGCGATGAAAAAATCAACCACGGCCTCAGAAGCGCCGCCGCGACGTCGCCGCCGCGGGGCGGACTTACCCTGGGGCTGCTGCTCAGGCTCCAGGTCTTCTACTGCCTCCTGGGGGTCGGCTATAACCTCGTGAGCCTCGTCCTTTCAAAGACGGGCGGCACGACGCTCGCCCCCACCAACCCGGTGACGGGACTGATCGTCATGGCCGTCTACGGCGGGTGCCTGGCGGTTGGCGCGCTCCGCTACGCGAGGATCTACCGCATCCTGATGGGCCTTTGCGTGCTGGTGCTCGGCTACGGGGGCGTGGTCGTGCATCTGCTCAATTATACCACCGGCCGCACCTTCCTCTACGATTCGACCCTCGCCTGGGGCCTGGCGGTGGGCATCAACCTCTTCGGGCTTGTCCTCAACTTCATCGGCGCCCTCGGGCTCTTTTCGGACGAGGGCAAATAGCCACAACCCATCACCACGATATGCCCCCATACCGGCAATCCAGTGAGTAACCCATGCGATACGAGCTTTTCATCGGCGCGCCGCTACCTGAAGTCCAAACGCAAACAGGCCTTCATCTCGCTGATAACCCTCATCTCCGTCGGGGGGGTCGCCCTCGGGGTGGCCGCCCTTATCGTCGTCACGTCGGTGATGACCGGCTTCACCCATCAGCTGACCGACAAGATCCTCGGCGTCTATTCCCATCTCGTCGTCCTCAAGGAAGGGGAGCCCTTCATCGATTACCCCGAGATCATGGGCCAGCTCGGCAATATCCCCGGGGTGGTCGCCTCCACCCCCTTCATCCAGACCCAGGTGATGCTGACGGGGGTCGACGGCGAAATGACGGGGGCGGTGCTGAGGGGGGTGGACGTTGCCACGGCGCCCGCGGTTATCTCCGTCAAACGGGACATGGTTAAGGGGAGCTTCGAAGACCTGGAGAGGGCCCAGGACCAGGCCCCGGGCGTCATCCTCGGCACGGGGCTCGCCGAGAAGCTCGGGGTGGGCGTTGGCGATGAGCTGGTCATGCTCTCGCCGATGGGAGGGGAGGTCTCGCCCTTCGGGATGACCCCGAAGATGAAGCGCTTTGCCGTCGTCGGGATCTTCGATTCGGGCATGTTTGAATACAACGGCACCTTTGCCTACGTCTCGCTCGGCACCGCCCAGGGCTTCCTCGAAGTGCCCGGGGCGGTCACCGGCATCGAGGTCAGGCTTGCCGACGTCTACCGGGCAAAGGATACCGGAAAGCTCATCCGGGCCACGCTCTCGTTTTCCTACTACGTGCTGGACTGGATGGACATGAACAGGAACCTGTTCGCGGCGCTGGCCCTGCAGAAGGCGACGCTCTTCGTGATCCTCACGCTCATCATCTTCGTGGCGGCCTTCAACATCGCCTCGACCCTCATCATGGTGGTGATGGAGAAGAACAAGGATATCGCCATCCTCACGGCGATGGGCGCCACCCGGGGGGGGATCATGCGGATATTCATGTTCGAGGGGTTCGTCGTCGGGGCGTTCGGCACGATGATCGGGCTTGCCCTCGGCCTGGGGGCGTGCCGCCTGCTGGAGCGATACCACTTCATCGACCTTGACCCGAAGATATACTATTTCACGACGCTTCCGGTACAGGTCGTGGCCTCGGACGTGGCGATCATCATCGGCGCGTCGCTTCGATCTGTCTGGCCTCGGCCGTCTACCCGGCCTGGCGGGCCTCCCGGATGGACCCGCTGGACGCCATCCGGTACGAGTAACGGACACGGTAGCAATACGAAGGGAATTAACATGAGACGACTAATCGGCCTTTTTATACAAGTTTTCGTCTGCCTCATTATCGCGTACGCGGCTGCGGCCGCCGACAACGCGACCATCACCGGCGACGGCGTGCGGATGCGCTGGGAGTCGAGAACCGACGCCGAGATCATCACGACCCTCAATAAAGGGACGCGGGTTGAGGTGGTCAACCGGTCGCAGGTCTACCAGACGATAGGCGGCGATTCCGCCTTCTGGTACTACGTCACGTACGGGAAAGACTCGGGATTTATCTTCGGCCGTTTCATCGCCATAGACCCCGCGGCCGCGCCCTCGTTCGAGCCGGTGATGCTGCCGGGAGGCCCTGCCTTCCCGTTCGAGGACTGGGGGGCCTGCCCCATGGAATGCTGCGCCTACCGGGAATGGAGCGTGGAAAAGGAGACGGTCATCAGGACCGACCGGTACGAAACGGCCCCGGCGGCCTTTACCGTGAAGCCGGGCGAGTGGGTGACGGGGCTGACCGGCGTGGTGATCGTGACGTCGCCGGGGCGCGGCGAGGTGACGAAGTCCATGAAGCTCGGCGAACGGCAGGCCTCGCCGGGGGACGTCGTAGAATACCTCACCTACCAGGGGGAGGGGTTCTACAAGGTCTGGTTCAAGGGCCAGATGCTCGACGGGGTGGAAGGATACGGGTCGGTCGTGATGAAGGCGGAGCCGGTCTGGATCTGGTGGGCCGAGATCAGGAACAAGAAGGGACAGGTCGGGTGGACGAACGAGGTTCGGCACTTCGGCAACATCTATTCGTGCGGGGATTAAGAAGGCGGAAAGAAATGAGGGGCCCTACGCCCCGGCTGAAACGACGGGACACAACAATAAGCGATAAAATAAGGGCGACCTGAACCGGCCGCCCTTATCGTTTCACATGCGCGAAGCCCCGGGCTTCATAACCCGCCGCGTGATTCGATTCTGTATGAACTTATATATATACGTCGACATATAGAGGACGAACAAAAACAGCAGCACCATGACCAGGACTGTTGCGTCATAGTCGATGGGGCGGGAGTTAGTCAACGGGAAGATTATCTCGCCAATGCCTTCGGTCCTTACGTCCTGGATGATGGCAAGGAGGGCCGCCACGGAGCAAAACCTGATTATCCGCGAAACCTCGTTTCGCGTTACGCGCGCCCAGGAAAACCCCCGGAAGATTGTACGAAGCGCCCCGATCGACAGCGGGCTCGGGAATATCTCGGGGATCTTTGATTCATATTCCGCATATGCCTCCCCGTGTATTTTCGAGAGCCTCTTGTTCTCGACCTTAAACGTCGGCCCGTAGGCCCAGAAAAAGAAGAAGGGATAAAGGGCGATCAGGTAGATATTTCCGACAATCAGGCAAAGACTTATGTCAACCAGGAAGTTAGCCAGGTAGAAGGGGTGCCTGGCCAAACCATACGCCCCCTCGGTGCAGAGGACCCTGTCGCGAATAAGCTGCCCCTTGACAAGTAGATGAAGACTGATGCCGAGCAGCAGGAGAAAAAGAGCGAAGGAGATTCGAACGGGCTCGATACCGACGGGCAGCAGCAGAGACAGCGCAATAGAGACGGTGATCAGGACGTTTCTGAGATTGCCTCTATTTAAGATGGAACGCGCTCGAGGTTTCTCCGCCATATGTATCCGAAGCTCCGCCGTATCCGCACCGCGGGAAGACGGCGCATTTTCCGCTGTCGTTTTCTTGCTCATAGGGTAGCCCCTTACAATATGTATATCTGTAGAAATAAGTACCGCCCAGGAATATGCTGCGTTCATGCATCTTTAAAGGGGAATATCGCCAAAAGCCGAATCATCGAGATAGGAGGCCGGGCAGTATGCTTACGATGCATATGCCCATGAACATTACCGGACCGTGAGGCTCCTTCCTGTTCAAAATTTGATTCTGAGAATAATAGACTGTACGGAATCACCTGTCAACCCGGTCTGATATTATAATCCGTTAATAGAATTACGATGGTACTATTCGGAGTAGGGCCAATAGGTCTTTTATCCTGGATACGGTGGATAGTGACGAGGTATGGCGTGCCGAGGTTAAGAGCAAGAAGGGACAGGCCGGTTGGACGAACGGGGTTCGGATCTTCGGCAATATCTACTCGTGCGGGGATTGGGGGAGAATCGAGGTTTAAGGATCTAATCCGGTTCCGTCGTTGCGAGGGAGCGGCGCGACCGAAGCAATCTCATCATCGCGTTCCGTTCTTGTGTGGTTGTTATTTTCCTCGTGGCTAACGGTCCCCGCCAGCTGAGAGATAGCCGAGGTCGGCCTGATCTCTCTGAAGAGCGGCTCTGAAGAGTGATCGCTTCGCTTAGCGTGCGATCACCGATGAGATTGCCGCGCCGCCCGTCGGCGGCTCGCAATGACGGGGTTGGGGTTTGCGCGGTTAGTGCGGGTTACGGTGACAGTATATTATATATGACTTCCCGGCCTAAACAGGTACCCTATTAACACAGGTTCAGCATCACCGCAATCCGGATTACCGCCCGCGCTTCCGGTTTGTGCCGATATCGGGGTTTCCGACTTCCGGAAAGCACCCTTCCCGGGTAGATTACTCGAGAATTTCCAATACGGCGCGCTTGTTGAATTTCATGGATGCCGCCGAAAGGATCGTCCTCATCGCGTGAGCCGTTCGCCCTTCTTTACCGATCACCTTTCCCATGTCTTCCTTCGCGACCCTGAGCTCGATGACCGACGTCTGTTCTCCCGCAACTTCGTCAACCGTAACGCTGTCAGGATTATCAACCAGGGCCTGGGCAATCACCTTAATCAGTTCCTTCATTTTTTAGCCTCCCGTTTTCACCGAATTACCGTTTTCGTCTCTTCCGCACTTCCCGCTTCATTATCGAAAAACTCTCAGAAACCCTCGTTATGGACCGTGAGAAGAAAAACCTCCCTCCGCGGAGCGTCTTACGGATACAGGGCATATGCGAGCCTTATCCCTCCGGTTTGGTCGGAAACTCATTTCAATCGGGATTGGCATTTTTAGAAATGCCGCAAGGAAAGCATCTTTATGATAGCACAATGACCGTAAAAGTCAAGATTTCCGAGCAAGAAATACGTACGATTCTTCTCCTCTCACGAAACGGTATCGCAACGTCACCGCTCCCTTTACCCTTGACTATCCCCTACCAATACGATAAACTTACTCATTTACTCGGAATGGAGGAAACGGTGGCGGAGCGGGACGGGGCGCAGGCCCCGGAGCAGGAGCTCATCAAAATCAGGCGCGAAAAGCGGGACGCCGTAAAGGCGGCGGGAAAGAACCCCTACCCGAACGACTTTCGCCCCACGGCAAGCGCGCGCGAGGTCGCCGAGCGATATGCCGGCAAGACCCGGGAAGACCTCGAGGGCAACACCGACGCGCTGGCCGTGGCCGGGAGGCTCGTGGCCAAGCGCGACTTCGGCAAGTCCTCTTTCGCCCATATACTCGACGGCACCGGCAAGATCCAGCTCTTCTTCCAGGCCTCCGCCCTCGGCGACGGCTATAACGAAACCAAGACCTACGATATCGGCGACATCATCGGGGTCACCGGCACGCCGTTTCGCACCAAGACCGGCGAGCTGACGATCAACGCCACCGAAGCGCGGCTTTTGACCAAGGGGCTCAGGCCGCTTCCCGAAAAGTGGCACGGCCTTTCCGACGTGGAGACCAGATACCGGCGCCGCTACGTGGACCTCATCGTCAACTCCCACGTCAAGGAGGTCTTCCTGACGCGCAGCCGCGTGATCACGGCGGTGCGGGAGTTTTTCATCGGCAAGGGCTTTATCGAGGTCGATACCCCGATGCTCCACCAGGTGGTCGGCGGGGCGGCTGCCCGACCCTTTGTCACGCACCACAACACGCTGGACATGGACCTCTTCCTGCGGATCGCGCCGGAGCTCTATCTCAAGCGGCTTGTGGTCGGCGGGATGGATCGGGTCTTCGAGATAAACAAGAACTTCCGCAACGAGGGCATCTCCACGCACCATAACCCCGAGTTCACGATGCTCGAGTTCTACGAGGCCTACAAGACCTACGAGGACTTCATGAAGCTGACCGAAGAGCTCTTCGCGCAGGTCGCCCGGAAGGTCCTCGGCACCACGACCCTCACCTACCAGGGCGTCCAGATCGAGCTCGAGCCCCCGTGGGAGCGGATAGAGCTGGCCGATGCCGTCGTCAAATACGGCGGGATAGAAAAAGAGGTGATCGCCGACGAGGCCAAGATGCGCGACCGGCTGAAGTCGCTCGGCGTGGAGCCGGAGAAGGGCTGGGGCCACGGCAAACTCCTGATAGAGCTCTTCGAGAAGACGGCCGAGGATAAGCTCGCCGGCCCGGTATTCGTGACGAGCTACCCCACGGAGGTCTCGCCGTTATCCCGCCCGTCGGACGACCGGCCCGGCTACACAGACCGCTTTGAGCTCTACATGGCCGGGATGGAGATCGCCAACGCCTTCTCCGAGCTCAACGACCCGGACGACCAGGAACGCCGCTTCCAGCACCAGCTCGAGGCGGCCGACTTCGGAGAGGGGGTCAGGGAATATGACCGGGACTATATCCGCGCCCTCGAATACGGGCTTCCCCCCGCGGCGGGGGAGGGCATCGGGATAGACCGGATGGTGATGATCTTTACCGATTCGGCCTCGATCCGCGACGTGATCCTCTTCCCGCAGATGCGGGAGAAGGAATAAGAAAGGAATAACGTGGATCACCACGAAGGCATCACCCGTCTTGCGAGGGCACGAAGAGCACGTGGAACCCCTGATTACTCGGAGAGACGGATTCGGGACGCATTCTACTCCATGGCAGGGGGATTACTTCGTCCCGCCACGTCGCTAGCACTCCGTCGCGGCGTCGGCCGGTCCGCTCCTCGCAATGACACGCTGCCGGCATTTCGAGAAACGAACTACCTATGGGACTATGTACGAATTCTTCATCAGCCGGCGCTACCTTCGGGCCAAGCGCAAACAGTCCTTCATATCGCTGATTACCGTTATCTCGGTCGGCGGGGTCGCGATCGGGGTGGCCGCGCTCATCATCGTCATCTCGGTGATGACCGGCTTCAGGGATGACCTCCAGGGCAAGATCCTCGGCGCCCACGCACACCTCGTCGTCCAGACCGGCAAGCCCTATTTCACGAACTACCCCTCCGTCATGAAAAAGATCGCCGCACACGAAGACGTGGTCGCGGTCAGCCCCTATATCGAGAGCCAGATCATGCTCTCCACCGAGGGGGGGATATCGGGCGCCATCCTCAGGGGCATCGACCCCGAGACGGCGCCGGGCGTTATCTCCATCAAGAGAGACCTCAAGATCGGGGACCTGAACGAGCTGACGGGCGGGCGCGACGGGGCGCCCGGGATAATCCTGGGCAGGGAGCTGGCAAAGCTCCTCCGGGTAACCTACGGCGATCCGGTGGTCATGCTCTCGCCGACGGGCGGCGAGATAACCCCCCTCGGCATGACGCCGAAGATGAAACGGTTCGTGGTAGTGGGGATCTTCGAGGCGGGGATGTTCGAGTACGATTCGTCGTTCGCCTACGTCTCGATGCCGGCGGCCCAGGAGTTCCTGGACCTGCCGGACGTGGCCTCCGGCATAGAGATCAAGGTCGCCGATATCTACCGGGCCAAGGCCGTCGGGGATGAGATCGTCACCGGTGCTCGGCGACCGCTTCCACGCCCTGGACTGGATGGAGATGAACAAGAACCTCTTCGCGGCGCTGGCCCTCGAAAAGGTGGCCATGTTCGTCATCCTGGTGATGATCGTCTTCGTGGCGGCCTTCAACATCGCCTCGACCCTCATCATGATGGTCATGGAGAAGGCAAAAGATATCGCCATACTCAAGGCGATGGGCGCGGCGAACGCCGGCATCATGAAAATATTCATCTTCGAGGGGACGATCATCGGCGCGTTCGGGACGGCAATCGGGGCGGTCTTCGGGTGGGGCATGTGCATCCTGCTCCAGCACTACCATTTCATCCGGCTTGATCCGAACGTCTTTTATATCTCGGCGCTTCCGGTAAAAATCGTGCCGTCTGATATCGGGATCATCATCGTTTCGTCGCTGGCGCTCTGCGTACTGGCGACGATCTACCCCTCATGGCAGGCCTCCCGGATGGACCCGGCCCAGGCCATGCGCTACGAATAGACCGATGGGTGAGCAGGTGAAGGATACCCGGCAGAACATAACGCGCCTCAAGGAGCAGGGTGCCGAGGCGATCGGTGCGCACCCGGAGATCGAAGAGCGGCTTTCGCAGTTTATCCAGATGCGGGTGGAGAACACCATATCGACGTTTATGCAGTTTAAAAACCGAAAAATGGAAAGCGGGTTGGTGTAGGCTATGGCGCTCATACGTGTAGAGAATGTGACTAAATCCTTTGTCACGGACGGGAAACGGGTTGACGTGCTGAGGGGGATCGACCTTACGGTCGAGCGGGGCGAGGTAATCAATATCCTCGGCGCCTCGGGCGCGGGGAAATCCACACTCCTGTATATCCTGGGCGCGCTGGACCGCCCGACATCGGGCGTGGTCAACCACGACGGGATTTCCCTGTTTTCCATGGGGGACCGGGACCTGGCGGCCTTCCGCAACCGAAAGATCGGTTTCGTGTTCCAGTTTCATCACCTGCTGCCGGAGTTCACTGCAATCGAGAACGTGATGATGCCGGCGCTGATCGCGCGCATCAAGCCTGCCGAGGCCAGACACCGCGCGGCAGGCGATCCTCGATCGGCTGGGGCTTGCCGACCGGGGCGACCACAAGCCCGGCGAGCTTTCCGGCGGGGAGCAGCAGCGCGTGGCGGTGGCGCGGGCGATCCTGCTTTCCCCCGACGTGATACTGGCCGACGAACCGACCGGCAACCTCGACACCAAGACCGGAGAGGAGGTCCACCAGGTGCTGATGGATCTCAACCGGGAGATGAACATCACGATGATCATCGTCACTCACAATCTGAAACTCGCCAAAAAGGACGGCAGATCGATGATACTTGAGGACGGGAAGATAAAGGACAGGTGATAATTTTTTCCTTTACAAAAGGGATTGATTTGGTATAATTTCAGCGCTCTATATGCCTTAATTGGGGGACGTAATGAAAAAAAGAGTCCTAGTTTTTCTTTTGATTATTGCATGCATCGCGGTGCTCTTTACCTCATGGGCCGCCGCTGCCGAAAGGAAGATCAAAGTAACCGTTCTTCCTTTTTCCATTTATTCTGCCGAAGACCTTTCCGCATATGAGCGGGATATCCAGGAGGTCCTCCTGTCGGCGCTTGCCTATCACGAGAGGATCGAACCCCTTGACCTTGACAAGCTCGGCAAGGTCATAGCGGGAAAGCTCCCTTCCGAGATGGATGAGAACTACGCGCGCGAAGTGGGCCGGAAGATGGGGGCCGACTACGTAGTTATCGGGAGCATGACCAAGGTCGGCGAAACCATCAGTCTGGACGCCAGGCTGGTAGATCCCCGATCGAGAAAGGAAGCGGAGCGTTTCTACGTGGAGACGTATGGAGCGGCGACGGTTTTGGATCGTGTCGGGGAATTAGCCAAGAAGATCAACGAGAGCATCTTCGCCTCCGATAAGATCGTCAAGGTAACCATCGTCGGCCTGAAACGTCTGACCGAGGAAGAGGTCCTGGGCAACATCATCAGCCGTGAGGGGACGCTCCCGTACGAGAAATTCCTGGCCGAAGACGTGAAGTCGATCACCGGTATGGGCTACTTCGAGGACGTTACCGTTGTAACTAAAAGGGTTGAAGGCGGAAACGAGGTCATCTTCACCGTCAAGGAGAGACCCCTGGTCCGCGAGGTAAGGGTCGTCGGAAACGACGAGGTTTCCTCGAAGGACCTCTTTGAGGTCATTACGGTAAAGCCTCCCAAGGTGCTCTCGATCAAGGATGTTAAGGATAGCCTCGAGCGCGTGAAAGACCTCTACTACGAAAAACAGTACCACGCCGCAACGGTAGATTACAAAGTTGAGCCGATCGCAGAGGACGAAGTCGCCGTGGAGTTTACGATCTCCGAAGGCGAGAAGATGATGATCAAGAAGATCACATTTATCGGAAACGATCAGCTATCCGGCAAGACCATCGAGAAGGGACTGTCCAATAAACATAAGGGGTGGTTCTGGTGGCTCTCCGAACGGGGCAAGTTCCATAAGGAAGAGCTGGACACCGACGTCGAGCGAATTACCGCAGTCTATTACGACAATGGGTACCTGGATGCGGTAGTAGAGCCCGCCGTCGTTGAGATGAAGGGCGATGACATCTATCTCACCTATAACATCAAAGAAGGCAAGCAATACCGGATCGGCACGGTCGATATCTCCGGCGATCTGATTTTTGCCAAGGAAATCATCGCCAAGAAACTGACGGTGGAATCGGGCGACATCTTCTCGCGCACGAACGTCATCACCGACATAGAAAACCTCGTACTTGATTACAACAACGAGGGATACGCCCTTGTAGACGTTCAGCCGCAGACGAAGCTGGACAGCGAAAAGCTGATCGTCGACATTAACTACGCCATACTGAAAGGCAAGAAGACCTATTTCGAGCGGATCAATATCGGCGGAAACGTCAAGACGCTCGATAAGGTCATTCGGCGTGAACTCAAGTTTGCCGAAGGGGACCTGTTTAACGGCGATGACCTCCAGAGGAGCAGGGAGAAGGTAAACAACCTCGGGTACTTCGATGAGGTCAATTTCGCAACGGAGCGGGGAAGCTCCGACGATAAGGTCGTCATCAATATCGATGTCAAGGAAAAGCCCACCGGACTGATCTCCGCGGGACTCGGGTATTCGAGCATAGCCGAGCTGACCGGGATGATCAGGGTTCAGGAAACGAACCTCTTCGGGAGGGGCTACAAGGTCCAGATATCGGCCGAGTTTTCCAACATCAGCACCAACTACTCGGGCGTTATCATAGATCCCTATTTCCTTGACACGAACCTGTCTGTCAGCCTCAAGGTCTACAATCTGACCCGATCGTACGATACATACGATGCAGAGACCTTTGGCGTTGAGCTTGGGTTCGGCCACCCCCTCTGGTCGGATACCTCGCTCCACGTCGCGTATATCTTTAATGACGTGAACCTGTTCAATATAGATGCGGGCGCGGACCCGGATATCTGGGACTATGAGGGACATACGATTACCAGCGGTATTGAGGCGGCGATCGTACACGATACGCGCGACAGCACGTTTGATCCCAGCAGGGGTCGGTGAACTCGCTGTCGGTATTCTACGCGGGTATCGGCGGTGATCAGTACTACGTCAAGACCGTTGCGGAATCGAACTGGTATTTCCCGGTGGTCTGGAAACTGGTGTTCCATCCGCGGCTTGAAGTCGGTTATATTGCCAGCCTGGATGACAAGGAAATACCGATTTATGCCCGCTTCTTCGCCGGCGGCCTCAACTCGCTGCGCGGGTTTAAGCCCTCCAGCGTTGGGCCGATCGATCCGGTCACGGGTGAATACCTGGGCGGTAATAAGGAAATCCTCGTCAACCTCGAGCTCATCTTCCCGCTCTTTGAGGACATCAAGATGAAGGGTGTCGTGTTCTTCGACGCCGGTAACGTCTGGGGAGAGGACGAGGACTGGGACTTCGGCGATCTCAGGTATTCGATCGGGGCCGGCATCCGGTGGATTTCGCCCCTCGGACCGATCCGCGTCGAGTGGGGCTACAACCTCGATCCCCGACCCAGCGAGAACCAGTCGGAGTGGAACTTCTCGGTCGGCACCAGCTTCTAACTGTCTGATGATACACGTCGGGGGGAGGAGCGTACGCTCCTCCCCCATTTTTATGGAGCACGCATGAAGGGACGATTGGCTGTCATGTGTCTGTCGGTCGGCGCGGCGGCTGTCTTGTTGACGGCATGCTTCACCGGCTACGCCTGGTGCCAGGAAGAGAGAATCGGCGTCGTGGATATGACCAAGGTCATCGATCTGTCCAAGCAGGGGAAAAAGGCGATGGAAGAGATGGCCGACGAGTTCAAAGGGGCCGGGAAGGACCTCGAAAAGCGGGAGTCGGAGCTTGTCGAGATGAAAGGAGAGATCGAGAAAAACGCCATGGTCCTTTCGGCCGAGGTGCTGGCGCAGAAAGAACGGCGGTATCAGGACAAGCTCATCGAGTACCAGCGCAAACTTGAAGAATATCAGTACCAGCTATCGGAAAAAAACCAGGAACTTAACAGCACCATGATGGCCCTCGTGGAGGGCGTCGTCAGCACGATCGGCAGCGAGGGATACCTGTTGATCCTCGAAAAGACCTCTTCCGGAGTCCTCTATCATTCCGATACCGTAGACCTGACCGATGAAGTCATCGAGAAGCTGAACAAGAAATAGCGCAAAAAACCGCATCGGCTTAGGGCAAGAGTGTACGTTTTGCCGAGTGAGCCGGCATATATCGACGGGCCGGGGCCTTTATCCGGCATCGTTACGCGGTAACGGTCCTTTGAAAAACATCGTCTTTCGGTGGTTTGTCAGGATGGAAAAGACTCTTGGACAATTGGCGGAATTTCTCGGGGGGGCGGCCGCGGGAGATACGGCAACCCTGATTACGGGCGTCAAAGGGATCGAAGAGGCCGGCCCCGGCGACATCACCTTTTTGGCCAACCCGAAATACATGAAGTTTCTCGAAACGACGGCCGCCTCGGCAGTCATCGTCGCCCCGGACGTAGATCCGGGACGAAAACCACACATCACGATCGATAACCCCTATCTGGCGTTTGCCAAGGTCGTTACCCTCTTTTCGGTCGGAACCCGGGATTACTTCGGCGTGTCGCCCGATGCGTTTGTCCATCCCGACGCCCGCGTCCATACCGAGTGCGCCATCTATCCTTTTGTCTACGTCGGAAAGGGCGCCGAGGTAAAGCGCAAGGCGGTGCTCTATCCCGGTGTTTATCTCGGCGATGGGGCATCCGTGGGAGAGGAATCGGTCCTTTACCCGAACGTGACGGTCATGGATCGCTGTATCATAATGGACCGCGTCATCATCCACGGGGGGACCGTTATCGGCGCCGACGGTTTCGGATTTGCCCACGAGGGGGCAAAACAGGTGAAATTCCCGCAGATCGGGATCGTCGTTATCGAGGACGACGTGGAGATCGGCTCAAATTGCTCCATTGACCGGGCCGCCCTCGGCGAAACAAGGATTCACCGGGGCGTCAAGATGGACAACCTCATACAGATCGGGCATAATGTAGTCGTGGAAGAGGACAGCATCCTGGTTGCGCAGGTAGGCATTTCGGGAAGCACCCATATCGGCAAAAAGGTCGTATTGGCCGGGCAGGCGGGGCTCGTGGGGCATATCACGGTGGGGGATGGCGCCGTCGTGACGGCAAAAGCCGGCGTCACCAAGAACGTCCCGCCGGGCGAGGTGATAACGGGCTTCCCCATGATGCCGCACAAGAAGTGGCTCAGGGTGATGTCGGTAATGGGGAGGCTCCCCGAGCTTAAAAAGGAAATTGAGACCCTGGGAAAACGGATCGAGCAGTTAGAGAAGAAGACGGTCAAGCCGTGAATACGACCGTGTATGAGACGGGGATACCGCCGATACACGATAAACCGTATCGGTTCATCGACAGGGTCATCCGGTACGATAAGGGAGAGGCCATAACCTGCACGGCGGCAATTCGGGACGACGAACCCTATTTTGCCGGCCATTTCCCGGGGCGCCCGATTATGCCGGGCGTCTTCGGGATAGAGATGCTGTTCCAGGCAGCCGAGCTGTTCCTCATGCTGGAAACCGGGACCGGCCGGGACGGGGCGATGCGCCTCGGTTCCGTTTCGTCGGCCCGGTTCGTGAGCCCGATAACTCCACCCCGCGACGTGACGGTCGCGGTAGAGTTAAAAGAAGACAGGGGATCGGAGAAGGTATTTTCGGGGCGGCTCAGTGACGGCCCGGATACTTTCATTCAGGCACTTTTTAGCGTTACGGTTTAGTGAGAGCTATGAAATCGACAATTCATCCAACCGCCATTGTGTCGCCGGGCGCCCAGCTGGGCGACGGAGTTTGCATAGGACCCTATGCTATCGTGGGAGAGCGGGTCCGGCTCGGCGATAACGTTTCCATCGGCTCCCACACGGTTATCGAGGGCGACACGGTCCTCGGCGACGGCTGCGTCGTATACCCGCACGCCTGTATCGGGGCGAAATCCCAGGACCTCAAAGACTCGGGGACCGGGGGCAAGCTTGTAATTGGTAAGGCGTGCGTCTTTCGTGAATTTGTTACGGTCAATACCGGCACCCCGGACGGGGGCGGCGTGACCAGCCTGGGCGACGGGAACTTCCTTATGGCCTACGTTCACGTCGCCCATGACTGCCATCTCGGCAGTAACATCGTTATGGCCAACGTCGCAACGCTGGCCGGGCACGTCACGATTGAGGACTTCGTCGGGCTCGGCGGCCTGGTGGCCGTCCACCAGTTCGTCAGGATCGGGAGGAACGCGTTTATCGGCGGAGGTACGATGATCCCGATGGATATCGCCCCGTTCATGAAAGCGACACACGGTGATAATCCCCGGGCCCGGATTATCGGTCTCAACACGATCGGGCTGGAGCGAAGAGGGTTTACGCCCGAGACGATTGAGGCCCTCAAACGGGCCTACCGGATCATCTGGAGATCAAAGAAACTGCGCGCCGAGGCGCTCGAGCAGGCACAGACCGAGCTCGGGGGCGTCCCGGAGGTAGACTATCTTCTGGACTTTATCCGTTCCTCGACCCGCGGCATCGCACGATAGCCGACCGGACGCCCGACGGAAGAACCTGGGCGACGGCCGCCACCGTTCGGGAGGGGCGTTGTGAAACCGCGCCGGAAGCAATGTATGCGGTCAGGGAAATAACCAAAATGACCGCCGCACCGGCGCCGTCATAGGATTAGCGGTGAACACTACAGACAGAAAAATCAGGGTCGGTATAATCGGCGTCGGCTATCTCGGCAAATACCATCTCGAAAAATACCTCGGCATCCAGGGGGTTGACGTTGTCGGCATCTGCGATACGAACAAGGAAGTCGGAAAAAAGATCGCCGAGGAAAACGGGATTCCCTATACCGGCGACTATCGGGAGTTCATCGGTACGGTCGACGCGGTCAGCGTCGTCGTTCCGACCGTGCATCATCATCGGGTCGCCATAGATTTTTTGAACGCCGGAGTCGACGTCTTCGTGGAAAAACCGATCACCACAAGCCTTGTCGAAGCGCAGTCTCTTATCGATACGGCGGAATCCCGGGGATTGGTCCTCCAGGTGGGGCACCTGGAGCGTTTCAATCCCGCGGTCCTGGCCCTGACTGGGACGATGCGGGAACCGATGTTCATTGAATCTCATCGCCTCTCCCCCTTCCCCGATCGATCCGTTGATATAGACGTGATCCTCGATCTGATGATCCACGATATCGACATCATCCTCAACATCGTGAAATCCCCGATCAGACACATCGATGCGGTAGGTGTGCCGATCATCACCGATCAGGTGGATATCGTCAACGCGCGGCTTAATTTCGAGAGCGGATGCGTGGCTAACGTTACCGCCAGCCGTGTCAGTGTGGAGAAGATGAGAAAGATCAGGATATTTCAATCCGACGCCTATATCTCGATCGATTACGCCGCGCAAAAGATCGAGGTCTATAAGCGGATCGGCGAAGGAAAGGATCATTTTTCCATCGTCAAACAGGACATGGATATATCCCCGTCCGACTACCTCGGCGACGAGATCCGTTCCTTCGTCGAGGCGGTCCGTACCAGGGGAACACCTTCCGTCACCGGCCGGGACGGCAAGCGGGCACTCGAGGTGGCTATGCTGATACGGGAGCGGCTCGAAGAGTCGATGGCGCGGCTCAGAGAGAAGGGGATCCTCACCCCATGAGCGATAGGCATACGCGCAACGCTGCGGACGGCCGGCCGGCAAAGAAACGGGTCCTTATCGTGGCGGGGGAGGCGTCCGGCGATCTCTACGGCGGCCAATTGATCCGGGAGGTGACCCGTGTTGCCCCCCGGACGTCGTTTTTCGGCGTCGGCGGCGTTTCCATGCGGGAGGCGGGGCTTTCGGTCCTCTCCCGGTCCGAAGATATTTCCGTCGTGGGCCTCTTCGAGGTAATCCGCCACCTGGGGGTAATCAGGCGGGCGCTGAAGAATGTCACCGATTCGATCCGCAGCAGCCGGCCGGACCTCGTCGTTCTCATCGATTTTCCAGACTTCAACTTCCGAGTGGCGCGGGCCGCCCGCAAAGCGGGCGTTCCGGTCTTTTACTATATCAGCCCGCAGGTATGGGCGTGGCGCCGGGGCAGGGTCAAGACGCTGGCGAGGCTTGTCGACAAGATGATCGTGATTTTTCCCTTTGAGGTGGACATCTATCGAAAGGCCGGGATCGACGTGGAGTTCCTGGGGCACCCGCTCGTGGATGAAGTAAGCCGGAAGACCAGGGGGCTTACGACAGCCAGGGGGCGAAACCCCGTCATTGCGCTGCTTCCCGGGAGCAGGAAGGGCGAGATTGAGCGTCATATGCCGGTCATGCGGGAGGCGGCGGGCATCATTGCAGCAAAGCTCCCGAATGCGTCCTTCATACTACCGCTCGCCCCGACGCTCGTCCCCGAAGATATCGCGCGTTACCTCGCCGATTCGCCCGTACCGATACGGCTGCGCGAGGGGGCGTTCCACGAGGTGGTCAAGGGGGCGGACGTCGCCGTGGTCAGTTCGGGAACGGCCACCGTCGAGACGGCGCTTTTGGGGACCCCGATGGTGGTCATTTACCGGCTCAATTCGCTTACGTTTTTCCTTGCACGGATGCTGATCAGGGTACCCTATATCGCCATGGTCAACCTGATCGCGGGAAGGCTCGTGGTGCCGGAATTGATTCAACATGAGGCTCACGCCGAAGCGATCGCCCGGGAGGCCCTCGCCATCCTGAATGATGGTGCGACGCGTCGGCGGATGAAGGCCGACCTGCGGGAAGTCACGCGGATCATCGGCCGGCCCGGCGCGTCGCGACGGGTTGCCGCCAGGGTCGTGGAATTCCTGAGCCGCAAGGATTAGCCCCGAGTGCGCCCGCGGGGTTTGAGCCAAGAGGCGCTCATATAGTATACGTGGCCCGGAGATGGATCGTAAGACACGCGAGCGTAAAAAGGGCGGACAATGGGAAACGGCATCGATCAACTTCTCGTCATAGACAAGGCGGTCTTCTTTGCCATTAACGGATCGTGGGCGTCGCCTGCCCTGGATATCGTGATGGTTTTCGTTACCCTGTTTGGAAACGGGCTTTTCCTGGCGGGCATCGTGGCGCCGCTCTTTTATTTCGGAGATCGGCGCCATTTCAAATCCCGCGGCCCGGTAATCCTCGCAGCGGTGCTCCTCGGGATACTGGTCAACAACATTATCAAGGAGGCCGTGGGACGGCCGCGGCCGCTGGCCGAGTTCTCGGAGGAGATCCGAACGGGGGCCGTCTGGGTGCACACCGTCTTTGAACGGTGGCGCGGCAATTCGTTTCCCTCCGGCCACTCCCAGACCGCCTTCGGGACGGCGACGGCCATCGCATATTATTACCGGGGATGGTATACTCCGCTAACTTTCGTCCTGGCTGCCGCAGTCGCGGTTTCACGGGTGTACCTGGGCGTTCACTTTCCGCTGGATACGGCCACGGGGGCGCTGGTCGGGGTGGCCTGCGGCCTCGGGATGTGCGTGGCGTGGGAAAAGGGAAAGCATCTCATTGCGCGGCGAAAAAAGGCAAC
The DNA here is from genome assembly GCA_963848155.1 of uncultured delta proteobacterium. Classification (GTDB taxonomy): domain Bacteria; phylum Desulfobacterota; class Zymogenia; order Zymogenales; family Zymogenaceae; genus JAFGAS01. The sequence continues at coordinate 1,548,456 of CAWKCL010000007.1, read as the reverse complement.
GCAACCGTAGCATGACGGAGATCGGGATTTTCGCGCGAGGTGACGGTCTTTCGGACGTCAGGGTGTTTTTTGATTAGTAACTGTCATGGCAAATCGAATGACTAACACATCCTTCCGGCAGCGTCTTTTAGAGGCCGACCGCGGGGCGTTTCTGTTCCTCAACGGCTCCTTTCACAGTCGCGTGCTTGACGTCTTCATGGTGGGTATAAGCCAGTCCGGGAACGGATGGATATTGGTGCCGATATTGGCGCTGATCCTCTACCGGGTTGAAGGAATCTGGCTCTCCCATCGGCTTATCGTTATAGCGGCCACGGTAATCCTCGGTGGAATCCTTGTCGTTATTGTCAAAAACATCATCGGCCGACGGCGGCCGTTGTCCGCATTCAGGGAAGATATAAGGAATGGGAAGGTCTCGGTGCATACGGTGCTGGAGCGTGCGCGAAAGAAGTCGTTTCCCTCGGGACATTCCCAAACGGCCCTGGCCGCCTTTATTTCAATAACCTGGTACTGGGCCGGATGGTACACGCCACTGATATTAGTCTGGTCGATCGTCGTTTCCTTTTCGCGGATATACCTGGGCATCCACTTTCCGATCGACGTCATCGTCGGGGCAGTGCTCGGGATAATTATGTCTCTCCTGATTTGCGCCGCCGCGGCATTCTTCGGGTTTGCATAGGCCGGGTGAGCGGGCCCGGTCAAACCGGCAGCGTCCGTATTTCCCGGCTATCGGCGAGTAAAAAAGGCGGGCACCCGGCGGACCGGCGAGATGGTCGCTGATTTCCCGCGTAACCGCCGGTGTATAAAAGATTCCTTGAGGATGACCGATAGGTGTGATAGTCTGATGTGTTAATAAAGCATTTTTAGGGAGAGGCGGTCGGGTGAGCGGAAGCCGTGAAAATAATCACGGCCCGTGTCCGTGCGTGTTTACGCCGGCGCCCGGTGTCCCGGTATGATCCTCCGGCTTTTCCGGAGGCACAGATAAATCTGCATGGATATCGTAAAAGGAATGTTAGTCACAAAAATCAAAGAAATGATCCTGAGAATCAAGGCGCGGTATGACTCGGCCAACGAGGTCTTTTTGATATACCAGCGGCTGTTGACATATATCAAGCCGTACCGGACGAGGTTCATCTGGGCGATTTCCATGAACATTGCCTATTCGGCCACCTCTGCCGGCGTCGCGTATATGATCCAGCCCCTCATGGCCGAGATCATCGAGGCAAAAGACGTCAGGTTCCTGATTGTCTTGGCTATAGTGGTCGTCGTAATAAACGTCACGAGGGCGGTCGCCAATTTTGTCGGGACATACCTGCTGCGCTCGGTTGGCTTTTCGGTAGTCAGAGATGTACGGAATAAGCTCTACGGACACATCCAGAAGCTCTCGCTCAAGTTCTTTTCCGGGACCCACACCGGCGTTCTTACGTCCAGGATCACTAACGATGTGAACCTGATCACCGTATCGGTAAACGCAATAGAGGGGATCGTCAGGGACCCGCTGACCATCATCGGGCTGATCGTCGTCGCCTTCACGATGGACCCGAAATTGTCTCTCTTTACCTTCGTGGTGTTTCCGTTTATCGTCCTGCCGGTGGCCTGGATAGCGGGAAAGGTCAGGAAGTTCTCGACCAGTGGACAGGTGAAGGCGGCCGATATCACCACGATCCTCATGGAGACGTTCTCCGGCGCGCGGATTGTCAAGGCCTTCGGGATGGAAAAGTATGAGACCGAGCGGTTCGAGCGGGAAAATTTCAAGCTTTTCAAGACCTTCCTCAGGAGCGCGCGCGTCAAAGCGATGAACGACCCGATCATCGAGGTATTCGCCACGATCGGCCTGGCGGTGGTTCTCATTTACGGTGGATACCAGTCGTTTAAAGATAAGACCTACTTTTCGCATTTCATCTCTTTTTCCGTTGCCATCGCAATGATTTGGCCCTCCATCCGCTCGATAACCAAGATATTTAATTCGATTCAGGAGGCCGTCGCGGCGGCGGTGCGGATATTCGACGTGCTTGACACCAAGCCGGATATCGTCGATAAACCGGGAGCGCATGACCTTGGCCCTATCAAGAACGAGGTGAGGTTCTCTCGCGTATGGTTTTCCTACAACGACCAGCCCGTTCTCAGGAATATCAACCTCAGGGTTCGGGCGGGCGAGGTAATCGCCTTCGTGGGCATGAGCGGCGGCGGCAAGACGACCCTCGTAAACCTCGTCCCCCGGTTCTATGACGTCACGAAGGGATCGATTACTATTGACGGGATCGATATCCGCGACGTTACCATGAAATCGGTACGGTCCCATGTCGGGATCGTGACCCAGCAGACGATTCTCTTTTCCGACACCATCAAAAACAATATCTCCTACGGCACACACGACACGTCCGATGAGGCGATCTTCGCCGCGGCAAAGGCCGCAAACGCCCATAAATTCATCAGGCGGCTGCCGGATGGATATGATACCCTGATCGGGGAACAGGGGATGCGGCTGTCGGGCGGGGAGCGCCAGCGCATATCGATTGCACGGGCAATTCTCAAGGATGCGCCGATTCTTATCCTGGATGAAGCGACCTCGTCGCTGGATACGGAAAGCGAGATGGAGGTTCAGAAGGCGCTGGAAAATCTCATGAAAGGCCGCACCACGTTCGTTATCGCGCACCGCCTGTCCACGATCAAATACGCGGATAGGATCGTGGTCCTGGTTTCCGGCAAGATCGTGGAAGAGGGAACCCACGATGAGCTGCTCGCCAAATCGGGTGAGTATAAGAAGCTCTACGACATGCAGTTCCGTGATACTTCCGATATCACGTATGGGGAGCCGGTTTCCTCACCATAACGTTCGCCGTCGGCCCCGGGCGTCCGCGATCGACCGACGGATTGTGTGGTTGCCGAGGACGGCCGTAAACTGAATTCCGTGTGAGGATTCGAATCGTGGATATCCTGGAGCGGCTCCATTCCCTTGATATCGCGCTCTTTTACTTCATCAATCATTCCATGAGCTCACCTTTCATGGACGCCTTTATGCTCTTCATGACGAAAATGGATCTTTCCAAGGTCCTGATGATCACCGTTATTTCGATCTACGCGGTTTTTAAGTGGCGGGGCAGGGCGCTGTGGGTGATCGTCCTTGCCGGTGTCGCCGTGGGGCTTACGGATCAACTGTCATCCCATCTGCTCAAGAACGTCTTCGAGCGCATTCGTCCCTGTCATACCCTGCCGGATGTCCACCTGCTGGCCCGGTGCCCGTCAAGCTTTTCGTTTCCCTCTTCGCACGCGGCTAACTTCAGTTCGGCTGCAACCGTGCTGATCGGATATGTCCCCATGAGCGCCCTCGTCGTGATCCCGCTGACGCTGATCGTGGCGGCGTCGCGCGTTTCGGTGGGCGTTCACTGGCCGTCGGACGCGATCGGGGGGATCATTGTCGGCGCGATCAGCGGGTTCGTCGTCGTTCTGCTGAGCAGGAAGGTTCGTAACTCCTGGAAGGAGGCCGCGGGCCGGCGCGATACCGGCGATACGGGATGGTTTCTGTTCTACACCGCGGTTATGTCTGTCTTGTTTCCGGTTATCCTTTTCGTGTACGGGAGGGGGATCCTTGCCGGGAGGCAGGGGAGAGCGGGATGGCGCGAGCGCCTGGGCGGGGTGATTCCGATTGGAGGCCGGCCCCTCTGGATACATGCCGCCTCGGTGGGAGAGACCGCGGCCGCCGTTGCCCTTATCGAGCAGATCAGGGCCGACAGGGGGGATATCCCGGTGGTCCTTTCGGTCAATACCCCGGCCGCGCGCTCAATCGCCGCGGCGCGGCTGAAGGGCGGGACGGTCTGCTATTTCCCCCTCGATTTCCCCTGGGTCGTGCGGCGGGCGCTGGACCGGATCGAACCCCGCGCGGTCATCTTCATGGAGGCCGAGATATGGCCCGCCTTTGTCCGGGAGGCCGCTCTTCGGAAGATTCCCCTCCTCCTGGTCAACGGCAGGATGTCGGAGAAGACCTATAGACGCTTCCGGTATATCAGCGGGTTTATTCGGCGGGTACTCGGCCGCTTTTCGCTCGTCACGGCACAGTCGGCGGAATACAGGGAACGATATACCACGCTCGGGTGTGATCCGGCCCGGGTGCTCGTCACGGGCAATATTAAGTATGATATCGGTCCGGCCAAAGAGAACGTGGCCGATGACCTGAAGCGATTCATATCGGCGGGAAAGCGGCCGGTCCTGATCGCCGGGAGCACGCACGGCGGCGAGGAGGAGATCGTCCTGGACGCTTTTGCGCGCCTGGCCGGACGATTTCCCGACCTGTTATTGATACTGGCGCCGCGCCATCTGGCGCGGACCGGCGACGTGGAGCGGCTGTTGAAGGGCCGGACGATCGGGTATGTAAAGCGGAGCCGGCTGCCGGCCGACGGCCGGTCGCCGGGTCAAGCGGTGCTGTTGCTGGATACCCTCGGCGAGCTGGCGGGATTGCTGGCATTCGGGGACGCGGTCTTTATCGGCGGCAGCCTCGTTGCCGGGATCGGCGGCCATAACGTCCTGGAGGCGGCCGCGGTGGGCAAGCCCGCCGTCTTCGGACCTTTCATGGGCAACTTTCCGCAGATATCCCGGGGCCTGATCGAGGCCGGGGGCGGGTTCGCGGTACGCGACGCGCATGAGCTTGCCGAAATCGCCGCGCGGTTAATTGCGGACCGCGCCTTTGCCGAAGACGCGGGACGGCAGGCGCTTGAACTGGTCCGCGCCAACCGGGGGGCGACGGCCCAGACGGCGGCGGCCGTTGCCCGTTATCTATCAGAAGGCGGGTGAGGACGGCGCATGAGGATTATGCAAATCATCACATCGCTCCATCAGAACCCGCGCGCCGGATGGTGGGTCATGGCCGGGCTCTTTCCCGTGTATCTCGCGTCGCTGGTCTACGGCGCCGTCATGCGCGTCAGGCGGTGGTGTTACCGTGTTGGGGTGTTTCGGGTCAGGCGTTTGCCCGCCGTGGTGGTCTGCGTGGGCAATATTACGACCGGCGGAACGGGCAAGACGCCGGCGGTCATCCACCTCGCGCGGCGGCTCGCCGGTTCCGGCATTAAAACAGCCGTGATATCGAGGGGTTATGGCTTTCACGTTACCGGGGACTACCTCATCGTCTCCGGCCCGGACGGCCCGCTCCGGGAGGCCGGGCAGGCCCCGGACGAGGCCCTCATGACCGCCCGGAAGCTCCCCGGAGTCCCCGTCGTGGTTTCGCCCGACCGATACCGGGCGGGCAAGGCCGCGCTGGATTGCTTCGGCGCCGAGGTTTTGCTCATGGACGACGGGTTCCAGCACCTCGGCCTCTTCCGCGATATCAACGTCCTCGTGGTGGATGGCGCCAATCCCGTTGGGAACGGGCTGGTTCTGCCGGCCGGCCCCCTCCGGGAGCCGTTGTCGGGCGCGGAACGCGCCGACGCGGTCTGGCTATACGGGCAGGAGCAGGAGAGACTACCCGCCGGGCTAACGGCCTTTCTGGGCGGCAAACCCATCGTCCGGGCACGGATAGTGCCGGGCGGATTGGTGACGGGTGCGGGCAAGGCGATTCCGGCGCGAACGTTGGCCGGGACGCGGGTGTTGGCGTTTTGCGGAATCGCCCGACCCCAGCGGTTCTTCGAGGCCGTCGGGCGGATGGGGGCCGTGACGGCCGATCGCGAAGCCTTCCCGGATCACCATCGCTACGCGGATGACGACATGGACCGTCTCAACCGCCGGGCACGGGAGGCCGGGGCCGGGCTGATGGTTACCACCGAAAAGGACCTGGCGCGGCTTTCGGCCGGGAAGATGTTTAAACTCCCGGTTGCCGCGCTCGTCATGGATCTCGAGGTTACCGGAGATGACGCCCTGATCGAAATGATTGCCAAACGGCTGAAGGAGAGGACGGCATGAACGACAGGGCAAGGCCGGCGGTCTTTCTCGACCGGGACGGGACGATCAACGTGGAGGTGGGATACCTTTCGCGCCCGGAGGATCTGAGGCTCATTAACGGCAGCGCGGGCGCGATCAGGCGGCTCAACGAGGCAGGGTTCCTGGTGGTTGTGGTTTCCAACCAGTCGGGGGTGGCCCGGGGATACTTCAGTGAGGAGGCGGTTGAAAGGGTCAACGAGACGATGGCACAGCGGCTCAGGCGGCGCGGCGCGCGTCTTGACGCGATATACTACTGCCCCCATTACCCCGAGGGGGTCGTGGATCGAGTACCGCCGGGAGTGCGGCTGTCGAAAACCGGCCCCGGGCATGGTCCAGCGCGCCCAGGAGGACCTCGGTATCGACGTCCCGCGTTCCTACGTCGTCGGGGACCACCGGGGGGACATCCTGCTGGCGAAAAACGTCGGCGCCCGGTCGATACTCGTGGCCACCGGCCACGGCGCCGATGAGATCGAGAAGCTCAGGGGGGAGGGTATCCAACCCGACTTTGTCGTAAAAAACCTGGCCGAAGCGGTTGACCGCATACTATCCGAGCGCTAACAAGGAGGAATAGTCATGGCGATAGACAAGGACCTTCTGGATATACTGGCATGTCCCCAATGCAAGGGAGACGTTACGCTGACCCCGAAGGGGGACGGCCTGATCTGCAGGAAGTGCAAACTCCTCTATGAAATAAAGGACGATATCCCCATCATGCTCATCGATGAGGCAAAGAAGGTCGATTGAGCCAGGGCATGAAACGAATCATCGTCAAAGGGACGAACTGGATCGGGGATGTCTTCCTGTCTCTGCCCGCAGTCCATTCGCTTTCGGCTATCTTTCCCGACGCCGCCATAGACATCGCCCTCAAACGGCCGCTGGGCGATCTGGTGGGCGGTTTCGCCGAGATCGATTCGGTGCTCGACTACGAAGCGACGCCTTCCGGGGAGATTGACCTGGTGCGCAGGATGAGGCACACGCGCTATGATATCGGCGTGATCTTTCCTCGCTCCCTCCATTCGGCGCTCCTGGTTTACTTCGGCGGCGCGCGGCGGCGCGTCGGGTATCTGGCGGACGGCCGCGGGCTCCTCTTGACCGATGGAGTAGCAAGGACGCCCGAGATCAGGGCCACCCATCAGAGCCACTACTACCGGCATCTCGTATCGGTGCTCGGAGATCCCGGCCCCCTGGTCATCCCCCATATCAGGCCCGAGGCGGAGGCCCTGGCGTGGGCCGACGGTTTTCTTGCCGCCGCGGGGCGCGGGCAGGGGCCGCTCATCGGCATAAATCCCGGCGCGGCCTACGGGGACGCCAAACGGTGGTTTCCGGACCGATTTGCCGCCGCTGCCGACCGACTGATCGGGCGGTTCGGGGGCGACGTCCTCATCGTGGGAGGGGAAAACGACAGGGCGATCGAGGCGGAGGTTGCCCGTTCGATGAAGTCTCCGCCGATCAGCGCCGCGGGCGCCACCACGATCAAACGCCTGATCGCCCTTATCTCCCGGTGCAGCCTCTTTATCACTAACGACTCGGGCCCGATGCATATCGCCGCGGCCCTCGGCGTACCGGTCGTCGCGATATTCGGGCCGACCAACCCCGATACGACCTCGCCCATGGCGCCGACGAGCCGGTCGGCCGTTATCTGGCACGAGTTCGAGTGCTCGCGCTGCCTGTTGCGAAGCTGTCCCATCGACCATCGGTGCATGAAATCGGTTACGGCCTCCGAGGTCTACGAGGCCGGGGCACGGCTATTATCGGGGGGACCAAACCGCGGCTGATTGACCGTCCCGGCGGGGTAATAATATCTGTGATAAGTACATAAAATATCCCGGGAAAATGCCATAACCTATTGAATATATTAACTTATCGGGCTGCTTAAAAAATAGGCACTATCGGAAATCAATCGTCATTTCGAGATGTTACATACCTGCCGCCTTCATTTATCAACAGGTTATCCAACGGCGGCCGTTGGATTGTATACATGAGCTATATGCATAGAAAAATATAACTATCGAGTATGAAACAAGATCAGGCAGAACGGCCGCGCGTCATCGAAAGCCTCGAGGGGACAGGCGGCGATATCATCCTCTTTTCCCGCCGGACCCCGGACGGCATCCGCTACGAGATCACGATCGGCGGCCACTTCGTCATGGCGGCCTCCGACGGGCCGACAGAGCGGCGCCTGGCAACGGCGGCGCTTTCGCTTGTGAAAAAGGACGCCGGTATCGCGGTGCTGGTCGGCGGGCTCGGGCTGGGGCTGACGCTTGCCGAGACGCTTGCCGACCCGCGCGTTGGGCACGTCGTTGTCGGCGAGATGGAGGCAGCGGTGATACGCTGGAACCGCACCCACCTGAAGGAATTCAACAACGGCGCGCTCTTTGACGGGCGGGTGACGGTTCGGGAGGGCGACGTCATGGAAGTCATCCGGAAGAGCCGCAGGACCTTTGACGCCGTCCTCATGGACGTGGACAACGGGCCGTCGTTCCTGGTTTTCGAAGGAAACGCCCCGCTCTACGCGAGGGGAGGGCTGAAGAAGATCAGGCGCTCTCTGGCCGACGGCGGAGTCCTCGCGGTCTGGTCAAACCGGCCGGACGATCTCCTGGAAGAGACGCTCACGGAGGTCTTCGGAAACGTCGAGTGCGAACTGATCGTCGACGAGAATCTCAGGGAGGACCTCCCACCGACGGCCATCTATACGGCGAAGAAATGCTGAATCATGCGTTCAGGAGAATTGAATGAAGAAGGTCCTGGTGATCCTTGCCCACCCCGACGAGAAGAGCTTTAACGCCGCCATCGCCGCCAGGTGCGCCGAGGCGCTTACCCGAAACGAGTATGAGGCGGTCGTCCACGATCTCTATCGGGAGGGATTCGATCCGATCCTGCCCGCCGCCGAGATACCCCTGGATGGAAAGGTTGATGCCGTTATCGAGCGTCACTGCGGGGAGCTCGTTGAGGCCCACGGCCTTATCATCGTCCACCCTAACTGGTGGGGGATGCCGCCGGCGATCCTGACGGGGTGGGTAGACCGGGTCTTCCGGCCGGGGGTGGCGTACCGGTTTCGCGAGGGCGATAAAGGGGAGGGTGTTCCGATCGGGTTGCTTGCCGGGAAGAAGGCGCTGGTGTTCAACACCTCGAACACCGCCCGCGAACGGGAGCTTGCCGTATTCGGCGATCCGCTGGCGGCGTTCTGGAAGACGTCCATTTTCGATTTTTGCGGGATAACCCAACACTACCGGCGAACGTTTTCGGTCGTCGTCACGAGCACCGAAGCAGGACGCGAGATATGGCTTGCCGAGGCCGCCGCGACGGTCGATCTGCACTTTCCGAAGGAGTAACGATGAGATATGGGGATTAAAGGGGACACTATACTTAATCTATCCGTGATGCATTAGGCAATCGAGTTTATTCCCGTAGGGGCGGTATATATGCCGCCCGTCGTTTCATCCCTTTAGTTAGACGAAAGGTTGGTCAATTGCGCAGGGTGTCGCGCTAATTCAACCTGAAGATCATTCCGTAACGCCGATCGGAAGCAGCAAGAGGCGACGACCGGAGCGTTGCCCTTTCGATGTCCCGGGCCAAGAGACCGTGTCGTTTTCCGCGTATCCCTTTATAATCATTGAGAAATCCTCGTCTTCGAACGATTTCGCCCCATCGATTTCAGCTTGCGCAGCGAGCGCAGCAGCCGCCTCAGGTTTCGTATCCGCCCTCGCTGCCCGAGTTCCGGATGAACCGCCGCCTTATCGAAATCTATGATGAAGACCGCGCCCTTTTTATCCACGAGGATATTGTTCATGTTGAGGTCGGCGTGATCGATCCCGGCCTCGTGCATCTTCCTGATCGCGCCCCCTGCTCTCTTGAGGACGTCGGCGACAAGCGCGGCGTCGTTTCTGTTTTCCCCGATGAATACGGGAAGCGTCCATGAGCCCGGTATCAGCCGGGTCACGATGCGGCCGCGGTGCCAGAGGAGGCCTGCGCGTGTCGATGATGCCCCGACGACCTCCGGCACGGGGACGCCCAGCGTGCGCGCCCGCGCCAGGACGGCGAGCTCACGAAAGGGCCGGGAGGAGCAGAGGTAGCGGTCGAAGAGGATCTTCCCGATAAGTCCGCCGCGCCGGTAGCGGCGCAGCACGACGTCGCCGATCCCGGCAATCGCGTGGACGGACGTCGATCCCCGGCCGCCGGAAAGTGCGGTCCGTGCCGTCTGCGTGAAGGCGGGGATCCCCTGTCAGGATTTCCGATAGTGGGCTGGAGCTCTCGTATTTCTTCTTGGAGGATAAGGGTCGTGTCTCCTTCCGTGCGCAGGACGAAACCGGGGGTGGGCGGTTTCCGGTGAGGCCGGGTGGGGATTCCGATAGTCCTTCCTCATTGCCGTACGCCTGTTAACCATCGTCATTACCCATTATATATACACCCTCGGCACCCGCTTGCCGACGAGGCACGTGATCTCGTAGTTGATCGTCGAAAGGCGCTCGGCCATCTCGTCGGTGGATATCTCGGCCTTGCCCTGCCTTCCCATGAGGACGACCTCGTCGCCGACCTCGGCCCCTTTGACGTGCGTTACGTCGATCATCGTCATATCCATGCAGACGCGCCCGATGACCGGGGCGCGCACGCCGCGCACCAGCACCTCGTAGTTGTTGGACAAGAGCCGCCGGTAGCCGTCGGCGTATCCTATCGGGAGCGTGGCGACGGCCGTTTCCGCTTCGTGACGTAGGTGCCCCCGTAGCTGATGGGCGTGCCCGGCGGGACGCGCTTGAGAAAGCGGATCTTCGTCACGAGGCTCATCGCCGGCGTAAGCGGTATCGACCGTTTGACCTCCCGCGAGGGGTAGAGCCCGTAGATCATGATCCCCGGCCGCACCATGTCGAGGTAGGATTCCGGGAAGGCAAGGACCCCGCCGGAGTTGGCCATGTGGCGGATGGGGATGTCGATCCCCCGGGAAGAAAGCTCGCCGAGGAGCCCCGTGAAGGTCTCGATCTGTTTATTAGTGAAGGCCGGGTCGGCCTCGTCCGATTTCGGGAAATGGGTAAATATCCCCTCGATGACGAGGTTCGGGAGCGTCTTGAGAAAGGCGATGTAGTCAGGGGTATCCGAAGGGGTGAGCCCGATGCGGCCCATGCCGGTATCGACCTTCACGTGGACTCGGGCGGGACGCCCCGCCGAGGCGCCGGCCGAGAGGGCCCGCGGGCTTTCGGTGTCCGCAACCGACTGGGCCAGGTCGTATCTCAGGACGGTCTCGATTGACTCGGGCGGGGCGGCGCCGAGGATCAAGATGGGCGCCGAAATCCCGGCCTGTCGAATTTCGATAGCCTCCTGTGCGTAGGCGACGCCCAGGTGCGTCGCGCCGGCCCCGAGCGCGGTGCGCGCAACCGGTACGGCGCCGTGCCCGTAGCCGTCGGCCTTGACCACGGCCATGATTCGGACCTTATCTCCAACCAGCCCCCTGATCCCCTTAATGGAGCCTGCCACCGCCGAGAGGTCGATAACGGCCCGCGTGTCCCTGATAACGGATTCGTCATACATAGGATAATTCCCGATTACATAACGCCGGAAAATGCTCAATGGGGCCTCAGGGGCCCTACTGGCGGACCCGCACCAGGTAAATGCCGTCGTTTTCGTGCCGACCCAGAGGGTTGATCCCGGCCCGGCCGTAAGCGAGGTGACCCCGGTGGGGGCGTTGCCTTCCGCCGAAAAGGATTCAAACGCTCCGCCCTTCATCGAGGCATAGAGCCCCGTATCGGAGGCGATGACGGTGGTCTCGCCGTATACGAGGAACGCCGTTATCGCGCCCGGATTTTCGGGCAGCACAACATTACGCAGGCCGTCGGCGGAAAGCACGAACGCCCCGTCGGCAGCCGTCCCGATCAGGAGGCGGTCCCCGTCGACCAGGAGCGCCCGGACGGCCCGGCCCGAAAGCTCGCTTACCCACCCGGTCCTTCCCGCAAACGCGCCCCCGATGATCAGGAGGCCGCCTTTCCTGTGTGCGCGGTCGCGCGCGCCGGCGATGATCGTGCCGTCTTCGGCCGCGGCAAGCGCCGTGACGCCCGTCTCCTTGATGATCGTATGGAGCGCCCCGTCGGGGCCGGCGTAGTAGAGGCCCGAATCGGTGCCGATGGTCACGGCGCCGAACCGGGCCGCAATCGCGGTGATCTTCTTTCCCGGGTCTACGGGAAACCGCGACGCCGTCCAGAGGCCGTCCCGGTCGATAATGCGGTAGATAAACCCGGCGGACGTGGCGGCCCAGAGGTCCCCGGCGGGGTCCTGCGACAGGGCGACGGCCGGGATTTTTTGAAAGATCGGCAGGAAGTAGTAATCCGAAAGGATATGCAGCCCCCCCGCCGAGGCGATAAAGACGCCGGTGTCGCCGGCGGCCGAGACGGCGTTGACCGTATTATCGTAGAGCCCCTCCTCCGCCGTCCGGTGGTCGATGATCTCCAACTGCCCGCACCAGGCCGGAACCCGGAGGCAGGAAACCAGCATCAGGGATAACCAGAGCGCCGGTAAGATTCTCTGTTTCGTCATTGGATTTCTACTGCTCCACGATCCGTCTTCGATACGACACGGCCCGCGGCGCTTCGTTCCGCTTGCGCCGGGGTGATAACGGCGTGCGTCCGCTGACACGAAACGCCCCGGGAACCTCGTCGGTTATCCGTAGCGGCAATTGCCTCGACGGGGCCCGGCCCGGCCGCATGTTCGTTACTCACCGTAGTATATAATATGGATTGCCGTGATAGTACAATAAAATAATCGAGATTTCAATTCTCTTGACATTGCCAACGCGCGGAGTTTAATATACTATTTTTCCTCAGGGGGAGATTGTGGCGCTCACGTTTCAGGATCTGATCATCGCGCTCCAGACATACTGGGGAGGGCGCGGCTGTATTATTCAGCAGGGGTACGATATCGAGGTAGGCGCGGGAACGATGAACCCGGCCACCTTTCTCAGGGTCCTGGGCCCGGAACCGTGGAACGTCGCCTACGTGGAGCCCTCCCGCCGCCCGACCGACGGCAGGTACGGCCAGAACCCCAACCGCCTCTCCCATTACTATCAATACCAGGTAATCCTCAAGCCGTCCCCGCTCGAAGTCCAGGAGCTCTATCTGAACAGCCTCAAGAGCTTCGGTATCGACGTCCTGGCCCACGATATCCGGTTCGTGGAAGACGACTGGGAGTCTCCCACCCTCGGCGCATGGGGGCTCGGCTGGGAGGTCTGGCTGGACGGCATGGAGATCACGCAGTTTACCTACTTCCAGCAGGCCGGGGGGGTGGACCTCGCCCCGGTCGCGGTGGAGCTGACCTACGGCATCGAGCGGATCGCCATGTACCTCCAGGGGGTCGATAACGTCTACGACCTCCAATGGGCCCACGGCGTGACCTACGGCGACGTCCATCACCAGGGCGAGGTGGAGAACTCGGTCTACAACTTCGACGAGTCCGACCAGACGATGCTCTTTTCCATGTTCGACATGTGCGAAGCGGAATCCAAGCGTCTCATCGGCAAGGAGCTGGTGCTGCCGGCGTACGACTACTGCCTCAAGTGCTCCCACCTGTTCAACCTGCTGGACGCGCGGGGGGCCATCAGCGTGGCCGAGCGCACCCGGTTCATCGGGCGGGTCAGGGACCTGGCGAGGGCCTGCGCCCTCGGCTATCTTGCCCAGCGCGAGCGGATGGGTTATCCGCTGCTGAAGCGCTGGAAAAATACGTAAGTTCATCGGTAGATTTCGGGAGGAGTAAGGATATGAAGAAGATAGCGATTCTTTTCCTTGCGCTCTTCACGATGGTCACGGTCGCGTACGCCGGCACGACGGTCGCCAAGCCGGCTACGCTCAAATTCAACGATTGCCCCAAGGGGCTGAAGGTCGTCAAGTACGGCCTCAACTATATCATCAGCGGCAATAACCGGGGCAAGGCCCGCGTATTCGTGAAGGTCCGCGCGTTGGACTCGGTCCTGCTCGGCTGCGCCTACCTCAAGGTCTATACCGAGGACGGAAAAGTAATCTACAAGGGAAAGAAGCGAATAAAGCTCTTCATGGGAAGCGAAGATACGTACGGCGCGTATATCCCGGCCTCGCGTATCAAAGGAAGGGACATCAAGGCCGAGATCGGGGTGGGTTGCGGCTGCGGAAGGGGAGGATACTGACCCGCCCGCGATCGGACGCGGAGTCCCCGGATTCATCTACCTGTTTATTTACGGAACCGATTGTGACAAAAGAACTGCTGTTTGAAATTGGTACGGAGGAGATCCCGGCCGGATTTGTCGACCCGGCGCTGACGGCGATGGGGGGGCTCTGCAAGGAGCTCCTGGATACGTACCGCGTCGACGCGGGCGCCATCACTACCCTGGGGACCCCCCGAAGGCTCGTGCTGATCGTCGAGGGCGTGTCCGAAAGCCAGCGGCCCGAAACCGTCGAAAAGATCGGGCCGCCGGTATCGGTATGCCTGGGGCCGGACGGAAAACCCAACGAAAAGGCCGTGGGGTTTGCCAGGGGGCAGGGCGTTGCCGTCGAGGACCTCAAGCGGGTAAAGACCGATAAGGGCGAATATATGGCGGCCGTCAGGGAGGACAAGGGCCGTCCCACGGCCGACGTGCTGCCCGAGATACTGACCAGGCTGATCTCCGATATCCCCTTCAAGAAGAGCATGCGCTGGATGGACCAATCGGTCCGCTTCGTGCGGCCGGTCCACTGGATCGTGGCCGTCTTCGGCGGGCAGGTCGTCCCGCTGACCTTCGGCAATATCACCAGCGGTAACCTCACCCGGGGGCACCGCTTTCACGCGCCGCAGCCGATCGCGGTCAGCGACGCCAGGGATTACCGGAAAAAGCTCAAGGAGGCGTTCGTTATCGTCGATCCCGACGAGCGGCGCGGCCTCATCGAGCGCCAGGTGGCCGAGGTCGCCGCGTCCTGCGGGGGCGCGGTGCTGCCCAATCCGGGGCTGGTCGAGGAGATCGTATACCTGACGGAGTTCCCGTTTGCCGCGGCGGGCGCCATCCCCGAGAAGTACCTCGTCCTGCCCAAGGACGTGATGGTCACCGCAATGCGCTCCCACCAGCGCTACTTCTCGGTGGTGAACGCCCGGGGCGAAATCGTGCCCCGCTTCATCACGGTAAACAATACGAAGCCCACGGATATCTCCCTGGTCATGCGGGGAAACGAGCGCGTCCTGGCGGCGCGGCTCGAGGACGCCCGTTTCTACTTCGAGGAAGACCTCAAGGTCAAACTGGCCGACCGGGTCGAGGCCCTGAAGACGGTCGTCTTTCACTCCAAGCTCGGGACGTCCTACGAAAAGGTAATGCGGTACCGGGAGCTTTCCGGATGGCTTGCCGACCGGCTGGCGCCCGAGAAAAAGGAAGACATCCTGTCAGCGGCGTTCCTTGCCAAGGCCGATCTCGACACCGGCATGGTCGCCCAGTTCCCGACGCTCCAGGGAGCGGTGGGAAGGGAATATGCCATCCGGGAAGGGATCAAGCCGTCGGTGGCGGCCGCCATCAGCGAGCACTACCTCCCCCAGGGCGCGAAAGACCCGCTGCCGGAAGGCATCGAGGGGACGCTCGTGTCGCTGGCCGACAAGATGGACACCGTCTGCGGGTTCTTCGGGGTGGGGCAGACGCCGACCGGCGCGGCGGACCCCTACGCGCTGAGGCGAAACACCATCGCGATCCTCAACATCATCGTCGGCAAGAAGCTGAGGCTGTCGCTCGTGGAATTCATCGATGCGGCGGTCAACAACCTTTCCGGCAAGATCACCAAGACGCCTGCCCAGACGAAGATCGACGTCCTCGATTTCTTCAGGGGGAGGTTCTCCGGCATCCTCGTGGGGGAGGGATACCACGCCGACGTCGTGGAGGCGGTGCTCTCGGTATGGATGGACGACGCGGTCTCTTCCAAGAAACGCGCGGCGGTGCTCTCGGTATGGAAGGGCCGCCCCGAATTCTCGGACCTGGCCGGCTCCATCAAGCGGGTGGCCAACATCCTCAAGGGTAAGGAGACCGGCGCGCCCGACGAATCGCTCCTGAAAGAGGACGTCGAGCAAAAGCTCCTTGCCGCGTACAACAAGGCGCAGGGCGAGATAGACACGTTCCTCTCGTCGGAGGATTATGATTCCGCGATGGGAGTGCTCCTGAAACTGAAGGCCCCGATCGACGAGTTCTTTAACGGCGTCATGGTCATGGACAAGGACGAGAAGATCCGCGACAGCCGCCTGGCGCTCCTGAACCTCGTCCGCTCGCTCTTCATGAAACTCGGGGATTTCTCGCTGATCGAATGACGGGCCCCTATATATAAGGGCGTAAGGGCACCGGGGCGCCGCCTGTAACTGTAATTATATATATACACTCCACTGGATAGATCCGACTCAAAAGGAGACTGACGATGGCCAAGAAGTATGTCTATTTTTTCGGTGACTCGAAGGCCGAGGGCGACGCGTCGATGAAGCTGCTGCTGGGCGGCAAGGGGGCAAACCTGGCCGAGATGGTCAACCTCAAGATCCCCGTTCCCGCGGGATTCACCATCTCCACCGACGTATGCTCCTATTACTACGAGCACAACGGGCAGTTCCCCGCCGGGCTAACCGGCGAGGTAGCCAAGAACATCGCGAAGGTCCAGAAGGCGATGGGTGCGGCATTCGGCGATCCGAAGAACCCGCTGCTGTTTTCGGTCCGCAGCGGCGCGCCGGCGTCCATGCCGGGCATGATGGATACCGTGCTCAACCTGGGCCTGAACGACAAGACGCTCGCGGGGCTCATCGAGAAGACGAAAAACGAGCGGTTCGTCTACGATTCCTACCGCCGGCTCATCCAGATGTACGGAGACGTCGTCATGGGCCTGAAGCCCGAGCGGGAGGACGAAGAGGACCCCTTCGAGGTCATTATCCAGAAGAAGAAGGACGAGGTCGGCGCGAAGATCGACATGGACCTGAGCGCCGCCGACCTCAAGGACCTGGCCAACCGCTTCAAGAAGGTCATCAAGCAGCGGCTCAAGAAGGAATTCCCGGAAGACCCGATGGAGCAGCTCTGGGGGGCGATCGGGGCGGTCTTCCGCTCCTGGAACAATCCCCGGGCCGCTCACCTACCGCACGCTCAATAACGTCCCCGCCCACTGGGGGACGGCCGTCAACGTCCAGGCGATGGTCTTCGGCAACATGGGCGACGACTGCGCCACCGGCGTCGCGTTTACCCGCGACCCCTCCACCGGCGAAAACGTCTTCTACGGCGAGTATCTCAAGAACGCGCAGGGCGAGGACGTGGTGGCGGGCATCAGGACACCCCAGCCCATCAACAAGGCCAAGAAGCGCGACAAGACGCTCTCCTCCCTCGAAGAGGAGATGCCCGCGCAGTATAAAGAATTGGTCGGCATCTACCACAGGCTGGAAAAGCACTACAAGGAGATGCAGGACATCGAATTCACCATCCAGAGCAACAAGCTCTGGATGCTCCAGACCCGCACCGGAAAGCGGACGGCGCACGCGGCGGTCAAGATCGCCGTCGATATGGTGGCGGCCGGCCTCATCACCAAGAAAGAGGCGGTCATGCGCATCAACCCCGACCAGCTCGACCAGCTGCTGCACCCGATGATCGACCCCAAGGCGCCGCGCAGCGTCATCGCCAAGGGGCTGCCGGCCTCGCCGGGCGCGGCGGTGGGCAAGGTCGTCTTTACCGCGAACGAGGCGGCGGCCGCCGCCGAGAAAAAGGAAAAGGTCGTCCTGGTGCGGATAGAGACCTCGCCCGAGGATATCCACGGCATGAACGCCGCCCAGGGTATCCTGACGGCGCGGGGCGGCATGACGTCGCACGCGGCGGTGGTGGCCCGGGGCATGGGAAAGCCGTGCGTGGCGGGCGCCGGCGAGATCGCCGTCAGCTACGAGAAGCAGGAATTCAAGGCCTCCGGCAAGACCATAAAGAAGGGCGACTGGATCACGCTGGACGGAAGCCGGGGCCAGGTGATGACCGGGCAGATGCCCCTGGTGGAGCCCGGGATGTCCGGCGACTTCGGGACGCTCATGGGGTGGGTGGATGAGATCAGGCGGCTCAACGTGCGCACGAACGCCGATACCCCCCACGATGCGAAGGTGGCGGTCGGCTTCGGCGCCGAGGGCATCGGCCTGTGCCGCACCGAGCACATGTTCTTCGAGGGCGACCGGATAGACGCCGTGCGGGAGATGATCATCGCCGAGGACCGTCCCAGCCGCGAGAAGGCCCTTTCCAAGATACTCCCGATGCAGCGGGGGGACTTCGAGGGCATCTTCAAGGCGATGGGGCAGCGCCCCGTGACGATCCGGCTCCTGGACCCGCCGCTGCACGAGTTCCTCCCCCATACCGATAAGGAGATACACGAGCTCTCCAAAAAGATGAAGGTCCCCGCCGAGACGATAAAGGCGAAGGTCGAGTCCCTGCACGAGTTCAACCCGATGCTGGGCCACCGGGGCTGCCGGCTGGGCATCATCTATCCCGAGATCTCCGCGATGCAGGCCCGGGCGATCTTCGAGGCGGCCTGCCGGGTCAAGAAGAAAGGGATCGACGTCCACCCCGAGGTGATGATCCCGCTGGTGGGCGACGTCAAGGAGCTGGAGCTCCAGCGCGACCTCGTGGTCAAGGTCGCCGAGGAGGTCTTTACCAGGGAAAAGGTGCGGGTCGATTACCTGGTCGGGACGATGATCGAGCTGCCGCGCGCGGCGCTCACCGCCGATAAGATCGCCGGGATCGCGCAGTTCTTCTCGTTCGGCACCAACGACCTGACCCAGACGACCTTCGGCCTCTCGCGGGACGACGCCGGGTCCTTCCTGCCGAAGTACGTCCAGATGGGGATTTTGCCCAACGACCCGTTTGCCGTCCTCGACGAGGAGGGCGTGGGCCAGCTCATCGAGATGGCCGTCACGAAGGGCCGGGCCGACGCGCAAAGACCTCAAGGTGGGCATCTGCGGGGAGCACGGGGGCGAGCCGGCCAGCGTCGAGTTCTGCCACCGCACGGGCCTCAACTACGTGAGCTGCTCCCCCTACCGGGTGCCGATCGCGCGGCTTGCCGCCGCGCAGGCGGTGATCAAGGAAAAGAAGAAATAACCGGCGGGGGGCAACAGCCCCCCCATCGTCATTGCGGATGGAACGAAGCACGGTGACAGTCGGGGGATTGCCGCGCCCCCTTCGGGGGCTCGCAATGACGGCGAAGTGGGTGACAACCGGGGCATTGTACCGTGCCGGGTTGGGCGGCCGTCCCGCAATGACACTTTAACCGCACTAATGAGGTGGCGCCGTGGCCGAAACCAAGAGAGTACCGGCCGAGAAGAAGGTACCGGCCGAGAAGAAGGAACCGATCGAAAAGAAGGAGCCGGCCGAAAAGAAGGTAAAGACCACGATCGTCGCGTTCTCCGGGACGGGATCGGCCCTGCTCGGATACACGGCCGCCCTCGTCCTGTGCGGCGCGCTGGCGTTGGTCCCCCTGCCGTTCGTGACGGTCGCGATACGGAAATGGTTTTACCGCAACCTCTCGGTTACCGATTCGGGCACGCCGGTCTCCATTTCGTTTGACGGGAGCGCGGCGGCCCTCCTGAAATACTGGATACCGTCTCTCGTCCTGTTCGCGGTGACGGGCGTCTCGCTTTTCTTCGGGATCACCGAAAAGTCCGACGGGTTCCTGACGTTTCTCCTGATCACGATCTCCGTCCTCGCGCTGTTGCCCCAGGCGTGGCTCTGGGCCGCCAAGCGCGCCTACACGGTCGCCCATACGAAGGCGTCGGTCGGCTCCGTCCCGGTGACGTTCGCCTTTTCCGGGAAGGGGACGACGGCGCTCTGGCACGGGCTGAAGATGCTCTTTTCGGCATTTGCCGCGGGCCTTCCCCTGCCGTGGGCGCTCACGGGCGCGGTTTCCTGGTGCCTGGGGGCCACCGATATCAAGGCCGGGACCGACTTCCGGCCCTCCTTCTCCGGCAAGGGGGGGTCCCTTTTCTGGTACGGCGTGGGCTTCGCGGTCGCTCCCTTTTTCGTCTTCCTCATCGTCCCCTCGCTCATCCGGGGCCTGCTGGCCTGGGCGGCGCGCTACACCAACATCATCGGGCTGGAACGGACGGTCGAGTTCGAATTCACCGGGAAGGCGGGCCCGATCTTCGGGTACGTCTACCTCCTGCTCGGCCTCGGGGTCCTGGGGCTTATCGTTAACCTGGTCCTGGGGACGATCGTGCCCGAGCCGGTCCGTTTTGCCCTGGTGAGCGCGCTGTTCGTCGTCCGTGCTCCCGTTTGTCGCCGCCGTCTTTCCTCGCTGGTGCGCGCAGAACCTCGACGTCGTCAAGAAGTAGGAAATCGTGTTGCCGACGCGGCGGCCGTTTTAAGCAAACGATAGACCGGTTCCGTATTAGAACCCGTAGGGGCGGCATATATGCCGCCCGTTCCTATTCCCCAAGCGGGTCGCATATATGCGACCCCTACGGATACTAAACGTGTACCGCATGAAAGTTAAATCCCGGTTGTCTCCTGGGCCGCCGGACGCGATGAATCGTATCCCTACAACCGCACACCGGTTCCGTATTAGAACCCGTAGGGGCGGCATTCATGCCGCCCGTTCCTTTTCCCGGTTACGCGGGTCGCATAAATGCGACCCCTACGGGTTAGAAAGCGTCCCGCTTTCGTAGGGGCCGTTCGCGAACGGCCCTCCGGTTCGGTGGGCGGCTCGCGAGCCCTCCCTACGGGCCATTCGCGGTGACAGTCAAAAGGTTGCCACGGCCCCTAAAGGGGCCTCGCAATGACAATAGTAATCGTCGCCAAGGGCGACGTCGTTAAGCATTGCCGCGGCCCCTCCGGGGCCTCGCAATGACGGCAAAGTGGGTGACCGGCCCGTCGTACCGTATATTATCGGCCTGTCCGGCCGATTTGGACCCGATTCGACCCGTTTAGACCCCTTTGACCCGTTATGACCAGTTTTGACGAATGGGCCGCCTCCCATCCTCCCCGATCTCGCCTTGGAACCGATACTTTCCCCCTACTGGCGCACTAATAAGGGAAAACCAATTAGATTCCTCTAATTTTTTTCTTGACAAAGCTTTCCCGGAATGGTACAAAATGCTGAAATGCTGGAATAGCAGTATCGTCATACACCTTTATGTTCCTTATATTAATGTAATATCTCCGGGCCCCGGGGGCGGCAGGACCTCCAGAAAGGCTGCTTTCCGTACCGGGCTTCGGACGAACGAGAGTGGAAGGAGGTGATGATGAACGGCCGTCACGTGGAGACAGACGGTTATTTTCCTGGTTGAAAAACAGGTTTATATGTTCACGGTTTTTCAAAGTACGAGCAGGAAAGATAATTAATGGGAAAATCAGGAGGTAATTTAATGAGGAAATTATGGATTTTAGCAGTAGCAGCCATGCTGGTTGTCGCCGTTGCCGCTCCTTCGTTTGCGGCCGAGACGACCATCACGGGCAGCTACCGGATCCGCGGAGTGTCGGACTGGAACTACGGCAATAGAGTCTCCGTGCTCGTTGGAGCGGCCGGCTTGATAGCCGCGACGGACCACAACCTCTATACCGGGTATTTCGACCAGCGCTTCCGGATGACCATCACGCACAAGCGCAGCGAGTTCCTGAAGGCCGTCGTCAGCGTCGACATCGCTGAAGACGTCTGGGGCCAGCAGCGCAACTTCATGGGCAACTACTCGAACGGCGCCACCGACGGCTTCATCAACACGGCCTACATCGAGGCGATCACCAAGGTCGGCCTCTTTAAGCTCGGCGTTGACAACATCGGCGGCCGGTTCGGACACGGGACGTGGTCGGACAGCGGGATGAACGCGGGCAACGCGGGCAACCCCGGCATCACGTGGGGCATGAAGATCGACAACTTCGTGGCCACCGTCAGCTACGTCAAGTACGTTGACCTGGTCGACACGGTTTTCGCTAACAAGACCGGTGTCCCGTTCACGGTATATCCGGGACCTCCCGGCGGCCCTAATACCATCGGCGGACCCGGCTCCAAGTTCAACAATGACGACCTCAACACGTGGGTCATGACGGCCCACTACATCACCAGCAACTACAAGTTCGGGTTCCTGTACCAGATGATCCACGACCCCAAGACGATCAGCGCGGCCTTTTTGGTCGGCGGCATCTCCGACTCGGGCTTCTTCGCGGGTGAGGCGACGGGTACGCAGCCTTCGGCGGCGCCGGCCACTGGCCGACCCCGGGTGCCACGTTCGGCGCGTTCGGTTTCGGCCGCGCGGGAATGTATGACGCGTATCTGCACGTCGCGGCCATGTACGCCGACCTCAAGTTCATGGACGGCAAGCTCCGCGTGAAGGCGGAATACGACCGGATCTTCGGCGGCGGGCAGCTCAACAGCCGCGGCGACGCGTACAATGCGACGCTTGGCGGTATTCCTGCCATCTACCGGCTCAAGGACATCACCGTCGACGGGCACACGGTCTACGCGGACGTCTCCTATGACTTCGACGTGGCCAAGGTCGGCGTGGCGTTCCTGTACGGCTCAGGCGAGAAGCACTGGCGTCCGTTTGCTCAGACCCACTACAACTTCAACACGACCGGTAACGACGACTTCCACTGGGGCAACGTCATCGTTCCGGGAGACGCGGCCCTGCTTAGCCTCGGGACCCTTCGCGCTTGGCCTGGGCAACAGCCCCGAGAACGTGACCTCGGTGAAGGTCTACGGTTCGTTTAACCCGATGGAGAAGCTGGACATCCACGGCGCGGTCATCTGGGCGCAGTACACCGAGCCGGTCGGCCGCTATGCGGGCGCGACCTACGGCCTGTTCATCCAGCCCTTCTACGGGCACCCGATGAACTACACGCTTCCTAGCACGGGCGCCGGCGGCCAGTACGTCCCGGCGCACGGCAGCCACGACCTCGGATGGGAAGTTGACCTCGGCATGACCTACCAGATCATGGAAGGCCTGAGCCTCAACTCGGAGTTCGGCGTCCTGTTCACCGGCGACGCGTTCGACTATTGGAGCCCGGTCGACGGCCAGGACCACGACTGGGGCAACATCTACCGGTGGGTCAATACGCTTACCTACGAGTTTTAGGACGGGCGTTTGTAATTGGTTTTTACGAGAACATAAAGACCAAGAAATTTAAGGGAGGAATTTAATGAAAAAGGCATTGACAATCTTAGTCGCGATGCTGTTCCTGGTCGTGGCGGTGGGCGTTGCCTACTCGGCCGAGACGACCTTCAACGGACAGTACAAGGTTCGCGGATGGAGCAACTGGAACTTCGACAAGAAGGTTACCAACCCGACCTCCGAGAGGGGCCGGTACGACGGGTACTTCGACCAGAGGTTCCGCCTGACCATCACGCACACGAGAAGCGAGTTCCTGAAAGCCGTCGTACAGCTTGACCTCGTTGAGGACACCTGGGGACAGCAGAGGAACTTCCGTATCAACAACTCCACGGTCGGCAACATGGTCCGCAAGGCGTACATCGAGTTCACGCTTCCCAAGGTTGGGACGTTTACCGTTGGCAAGCAGCCTGCCCTCTTAGGGTACGGACTTGCCTTCGCCGACAGCGGCGGTATCCTCGACGGCCTCAAGTACTCCAACAAGTGGGGCGCGGTGGGCGTATCGGCGATGTATTTCAAGTTTGATGACAACGTCGTGCTGGGCGGCGCGACCGAGTTCTACAACCGCGACAGCGCCCTCTGGCTCCTGGACATCGCGATCACCCCGAACGACAACCACACGATCGAGCTCTTCGGCGGTTACGCTGACTTCGACGCGGGCATGCCCGCCACCCACAACTTCGTGTACAACTTCGGCTTCGCGGTACCAGCCCCGGCATCGCCTTTCGATGACGTCGACGCCAACCTCGGCCTGGTGGGCCTTGCCTACACCGGCGAGTTCGCGGACATGATCACCGTCAAGGGCGAGTTCAGCTGGCTCTTCGGCGAGGCGGACCTTCTGGACCTCGGCCTGGCCAATAACTCGTATCTCAGCGGGCATAACCTCTACCTGGATGTCGCGTTCCACAACGACCTGATGACGATCGGCGCGGCCTTCGTATACGGCAGCGGCGACACCTCGAGCGGCTACGGCGCCAACCACTACAACGTGAACTTCATCACGGCTGACGAGTTTGTCTTCGGCAACATCATTGCCTCGGGCAACGGCGGCCTGAACGACGCCTTCGGCGGCGGCCTCGGCTTCTGCGACGACATCGAGAACCTGACGGCGGCCAAACTCTACTTCGAGATCTATCCCCTCTGCTGCGACGGCAAGCTCTCGCTGAACGCGGCCGTTATCTGGGCCAAGTGGACGGAAGACGTCGGCCTCGGCACCCCCTACGGGCATCCGGTCGGCTACTACGGAACCGTCTACGCTCCGTTCGGCTATGCCTCGACGGAACTGGGATGGGAAATCGACTTTGGCCTGAGCTACGAGATCATGGAAGGCCTGACCTACAGCCTGGCAACGGGCGTGCTGTTCACCGGCGAGTCATTTGACTACAACATCGGCGGTGTGAAGCAGGAATGGGGTCCGATCTGGACCGTCAACAACAACCTGATCTACGAGTTCTAAGAGTTCTCAGTCGCAAGACAAAAGAACCCGAAAACCCCCTCAGGGAAACCTGAGGGGGTTTTTTTATATCCGCCGGCGGGGGAACACCTGAAAAGGGTTGATTTTGACGGGAAAATGCCGTATAAATGAACTATCAGCGCCGGAGTGAATAAGTGGGGGGTGCCTCGCGATGACAATGATATTCGCCGCCACAGGCGACGTTGTTACGCCGATTCCCTTTTAGAACGTGTAGGGGCGGCATTCATGCCGCCCGTTGCCCTGTTTGTTTCGCGGGTCGCATAAATGCGACCCCTACGGGTTCAAATGCGTTCCGCGTTCGTAGGGGCCGTTCGCGAACGGCCCTCCGGTTCGGTGGGCGGCTCCCGAGCCGCCCCCACGGGCTATTCGCGGTGACAGTCAGGGGATTGCCACGGCCCCTAAAGGGGCCTAGCAATGACGGCGAAGTGGGTGAGTCCGGCGAATGACTAAATAAGGATTACCGGGGAATAGGCTATGATCGAGAAATTCCTCTATAAGTGCCCCGTCTGCATGGCCGAAGAGTCCATCGAGACCGCGAAGGGGGGAGACGCCGCCTGCCGGAAGTGCGGCGCGCGTTTTTCGTTCACGGAGGACTACCGGCTGGAGGTTACGGCGGGGAACACGAAACAGACCATGACGCTGAGGGAGGCGTACGAGAAAATACGCGGGGGCGGGCTCACGGCGCGCTCCGACGGGGCCTTTACCCCCAAAAAGGGCGAACGCCTGTGGGCGGCCAGCAGCCGGGCGGAGCTTTTCCAGGAAGAAAAGGCGGGGATGTTCCGGGGATACAAAAATATCGGGGCGCAGCTCTACCGGTTCTCGCTGATCGATACCGGCAACCTCTACCTGACCGACAGGCGCCTGTTTTTCCACGGGACGCGGGACTACGAGATCGGCCTGGAAGAGCTCTCGTCGGTGACGATCGAATCGCACGTGATTATGCTGAACACGAAGCGCGGCTACGCGTTTTCCGTTTCGTTTCCCCGGGAGAGCGGAAAGAAATGGGAAGACTACATCAGGAAGGCGGTCGACGCGTTTTACCGGCCGAAGAAGATAGCGGAATATCACCCGAGAATCACGTTTCATTAACGATGAGCTGCAGGAGAGCGCACCGTGTTTCTTGATATTGTCTACGCGGTTATCATGTTCTGCATAAAGACCGGGCTCAGGCTGCATGTACCGGATTCAGGTCGAGGGGGTGGATAACGTCCCGAAGAAGGGCCCGGCCGTATTTATCTGCAACCATACGAGCGTGGCCGATTCCTTCTTTATCGGCTGCTTCCTTCCGCGGAAGATCTACTTCATGGCCAAGAGCACCGAGTATGCGTCCGCCCCGGTCCGGTTCTTCCTTTACCTCTCCCGCACGTTCCCCGTCCGGCGGTACGACATCGACCCGGTATCGCTGAGAAACGCGATGAGGGTGCTCTCCTTCGGGGGGCTGGTCGGCATCTATCCCGAGGGAGAACGGACGTGGGACGGCCAGATGCTCCCGTTCAGGAAGGGGACGATCAGGTTCCTCCTGGCGGCCGGCGTGCCGATCATACCGGCGGGCATATCGGGGGCCTTTGAAAACCAGCCGCGGTGGGGGGGAAGATCGCCGGCACCGACGTCCGCCTTTCTATCGGGCGGCCGATCCACGCCCCGAAGATCAAGGGGAAGGACCAGACGCGCCAGGACATCCAGGCGCTTTCCGATACGATCCGGTCGCGCATATCCGAGCTCACGAAGAGGCCGGGCGCCGCATGACGCCCGCGCGGGGCGAAGAAATCCCCGGCCTCCACCGCCCGGCCGCCCGACCGGGGCGGCCCCCGGCACACCATCCGCCAACCCCCATACGATTCGATTGACAAAGTAAGAAAATAGGCTATAATTTTATACTCAAGGGGTTCCTATGCCGTTTTTCGTCGCGATCATGCTGGGCCTCATCCAGGGCCTCACGGAATTTCTACCGGTAAGCTCGTCGGGACACCTGGTCGTCGCGCAGCACTACCTGCCCGGGTTCTCGGAGGCGCCCCTGCCCTTTGACGTTATCCTCCACCTCGGGACGCTGGTTGCCCTCGTTATTTATTTCTTCCGTGATATCAAACACATCGCGGCGTCGTTTTTCCGGTACAATGATGTTGAGGCGGCCGCCGACCGGCGCCTCGGCTGGCTCATCGTCATCGGGACGATACCGGCGGGCGTCGTCGGGCTGTGCTTCAAGGACCGGATAGAGACGCTCTTTTCCGACGTTTCGCTCGTGCCGTACATGTTCATCGTGACGGCCGTGCTGCTGTTTGCCGGGGAGCGGCTGGGTCGGCCCGAGAGACCGATACGGTCCATGAGGGTCCGGGACGCCGTTATCATCGGGCTGCTGCAGGCCGTCGCGATCATGCCGGGCATCTCCCGCAGCGGCTCGACCATCGCGGGGGGGCTCATGACGGGGCTCGAAAAGGACGCCGCGGCCCGTTTCTCGTTCATCCTTTCGATACCCGCGGTACTCGGCGCCTTTCTCCTCTCGCTGGGCGACATGACGGGCGTGACCGTCCCGTTTGTCGTCGGCGCGGCCGTCGCGTGTCTCGTGGGGCTGGGGGCCATCTGGCTGACCTTCCGGTTCGTGGTGAACAAACGGCTCTGGGTCTTCTCACTTTACCTGGTCGTTGCGGGCGGAATCCTCATCGCCCTGCGATACGTGTAGGGCTTAAGGATATGGATGTAGGGCTGTAAGGCTGTGAGAATATGGCGAAATTCCTCATCATACGCAAGGCGGTCTACCGGGACGTAACCGGGCTTTTCCTGCTGGCCCTTTCGGTCTTCCTCGGGATGAGCCTCGTATCGTTCCACTGCCTCCGACTGGCCGGCGGGCGGGGGCGAATCGGCGGGCGCGGTCCTCAACTGGGGGGGATCGTGGGCGCATGGCTGGCGCACCTGTTGTTCGCGTACCTGGGGGTTATCGCCTTTGCCGTGCCGCCGGTCTGCCTGGTCGCCGCGATCCATTTCTTCAAGAAGGAAGGGATACGCTACCTCGGATACGATCTCGTCTGCGGCCTGTTCGTCGGCCTTTCGGCGATGACAATCCTGGGGCTCATCTTCAGCGAAGGGCCGGTGCTCTATTCGGATACCGTCCACGCCGGGGGGCTGATCGGGGGCGGGCTTGCCGCGGCTGTTCACGGGCCTCTTTAACACGGCCGGGGCGTTCGTCTTCTCGTCATTAGCGCTGGCCCTTTTTCTCGTATTGCTGTTCGGGATAAGCATGGGGGACGTCGTCAACAGCGCGGCCTCGGCCGCCTCGGCGTCGGTGCGGTTTCTCGGCGGCCTGATGCGCCGGGAGGAGGCGCCTGATTCGGACGATGATGCGCCGCCACGGGGAGTAAAGGTCAGGGCGGCATCGGCGCCGCGCGGGGCCGGGGACAAAGAGGACGACGAAGAAGAGCCCGAAGACCCCGTTGACGAAAACGAGGAGGCGCACGCCGCCGAACACCTCCCGCCGGTGATCAAGACTCCCCAGAAGAAGGAGGCCCGGCCCGAAACGCAGAAAGAAGGGCACGCCCCGATCGGGTATACGCCGCCCGCGGGCGGCTACCGGCTGCCGCCGATAGACCTGCTGAAACAGTCCGACCGCGAAGGGCCGGGCGTCGACCGGGAGGTGCTGGTGACGACGGCACGCAACCTCGAAAAGAAGCTTGCCGATTTCGGGGTCAGGGGCAGGGTGACGGAAGTGCGGCCGGGACCCATCATCACGCTGTACGAGTTCGAGCCGGCCGCCGGCGAGCGCATAAATAAAATCGCGGCGCTGGCCGACGATATCGCGATGGCGATGTCGGCCTACTCCGTGCGGATTATCGCCCCGATACCGGGCAAGGCGGTGGTCGGGTTCGAAATCCCCAACGAGTTCAGACAGACCGTCATGATCCGGGACATCATCGATTCGGAGCGCTTCGACCAGTCCAAGTCGCGGCTTTCGTGCGCCATCGGAAAAGACATCTACGGTAACCCCATGGTGGCCGACCTGGCCAAGATGCCGCACCTGCTGGTGGCCGGCGCCACGGGCGCGGGCAAGAGCGTGTGCATCAACACGATGATCCTCTCGATACTCTACAAGGCGACCCCCCAGGAGGTCCGTTTCCTGTTGATCGATCCGAAGATGCTGGAGCTTTCCCTCTACGCCGGGATTCCCCACCTGCTGCTTCCGGTGGTGACCGACCCGCGGCAGGCGGCGGTCGCGCTGCGGTGGGTCGTGGAAGAAATGGAACGCCGCTACCGGGTCATGGCCGAGCTCGGGGTCAAGAATATCGCGGGATACAACGCGAAGATCGAGGGCCCGAAGCCCGCGCGCGCCCCGGAAGGCCCGGACTATGAGAGCATGCCGCTCCTGCTGGTGGTCATCGACGAGCTTGCCGACCTCATGATGACCTCCTCAAAGGAGGTGGAGGAATCGATCACCCGGCTTGCCCACATGGCGCGCGCGGCGGGGATACACCTCGTGCTTGCGACCCAGCGGCCGTCGGTAAACGTGCTGACGGGGGTCATCAAGGCGAATTTCCCGGCCCGCATCTCGTTCCAGGTGTCCTCCCGGGTCGATTCGCGGACGATTCTCGATACTTCGGGGGCGGAGCACCTGCTGGGCAAGGGTGACATGCTGTTTTTACCCCCGTCGACCTCCAAGCTCATCAGGGTCCACGGGGCCTTCGTCTCCGAGGATGAGATAGGCAAGGTCGTCAGCTTCGTGCGCAGCCAGGGGACGCCGACCTATGAGGAAATCGACCTCGACCAGGAACAGGAGATCGGCGGCGGTGCCGGGGACGACTACGACGAAAAATTTGATGAGGCCGTGGCGCTCGTCGCGGCGTCCGGGAAGGCGTCCATCTCTCTTGTACAGCGGCACCTGCGCATCGGGTATAACCGGGCCGCCCGGATCATCGAGAAGATGGAGGAGGACGGCTTAATTGGACCTTCCGACGGCGTAAAGCCTCGAGAGGTGTTCGTACATAAATAGTAAAAGGAGCCGATTGTGAAACGAATAGCAGGCATTTCGATTCTCGTGGGGATCATCGTTGGGCTTTACGGGATTTCGGCGGCGGCCGAGGAGAGCGTCAACGAGGTCATCAATAAGCTTCAGGCGAGCTATGACCAGACGGAGGACTTTTCCGCGACCTTTACCCAGGAGACGGTCTCCAAGAGCATAGGCGCGCCGGCCATCATGAACGGGAAGATCTATATCAAGAAGCCCGGGATGATGCGGATTGACTATACCGATCCCAAGAAGTGGCAGATCATCAGCGACGGGGTGACGTCGTGGCTCTACTTCCCGGACGACAAGCAGGTACGGATCTATAAGACGGCCGAGGCCTTCGAAAACGTGCCGTTCTTGAACTTCCTGTTCGGAAAGGGTAAGATATCCGATGATTTCACCGCGTCCTTTGGAGAGCTCGACAAGAGCGAGGCGGCAAATAGCTACCTCCTCGTCCTGGCGCCGAAGAGCGCGGAATCCACGATCGACCGGGTCCTGATCCTGGTTTCCAAGAGCGACTACCTGATCAAGCAGCTCAATACCTATGACGTGCTCGGGAGCGTCATACGAATCGGGTTCAAGGACATCGCGCTCAACTCGGGCCTCAAGGACTCGATGTTCCATTTCATCGTCCCGTCGGGTGTTGAGACGTTCAAGATCGAGACAAAGGCCCCGCCGAAGGCGAAGGGTAACGTGAAGATCGAAATTATCGAGGACAACGAGAAATAGGGTTGTCCTGTTGTTCCGTACGGCATGAGGCCCCTCCGGGGCCTCATGCCTATTTTTAGGGCCATTGTATGCGTACCTACTGTATGATCGCACTGGGGTGCGACAAGAACATCATCGACGCCGAAACGGCGGCAAAGTGCCTCATCGACCGGGGATTCGTATCCGTGCCGACGCCGGAGGCGGCCGATATCGTTATCGTGCATACGTGCGCCTTTATCGACGAGGCCAAAGAGGAATCGATCTCGGTCATACTGGAAGCGGCCCAGGGAAAGAGGGCGGGGGCCGCCCTCGTGGTGTCCGGCTGCCTGGCCCAGCGCTACGCGAAAGAGCTGGCCGAACAGATGCCCGAGGTCGATCTCTTCGTCGGGGTCGGCAGGCACGACCGGATCGCCGACCTGCTGGGATCGGCGCGGGTCTCGGTGGGAGAGGCCGGAGAGAGCCCGGTCGATACGAGAAACCGCATCCCGTCCACGCCGCCCTGGTCGGCCTTCGTCAAGGTCTCGGAGGGGTGCGATAACCGCTGCTCCTATTGCGTTATTCCGTCCATCCGCGGGCCTCTCCAGAGCAGGCCGGTCGGCCATATTGTCGAGGAGATACGGTGGCTCGAAAAACGGGGGCTGGTGGAGCTCAACCTGATCGCCCAGGACGTTGCCGCGTACGGCGCGGACCTCGGCACAGACGGACGGTCTCCCCGGGCTCCTCGAAACGATCCTGGCCGAGACCGGCGTGCCGTGGATACGCCTCCTCTATCTCCATCCGGCGCACATCAGCGACCGGCTCATCGACCTGGTGGCCGACCGGGACCGTATTCTCAACTATATGGATATCCCTATCCAGCATATTAACGACGGGATCCTGTCGGCGATGGGAAGAAAGATCGACCGGGCCGGGATCGTCTCTCTCCTGGAGCGGCTCACGGGCCGGATCGAGGGCCTATTTTTGCGGACGAGCCTCATTGTCGGTTTTCCGGGTGAGGGAGACAGGGAGTTCGGCGAACTGGCAGACTTTATCGCCGAGGGCCGGTTTCATCACGTCGGGGTATTCCGGTATTCCCGGGAGGAAACAACACGGGCCGCAACGTTTTCCGGCAGGGTGCCGAAGAATACGGCGAGGAAGAGACGCGATACGATCATGTCCATCCAGGAGAAGATATCCCACTCGCACTACAAGAGCCTCGTCGGCGGCGATGCGGACGTGCTGGTGGAACGTCCGTACGGGGAGAAGGGTGTATCGCTCGCGGGGAGGTTCTACGGCCAGGCCCCCGAGGTTGACGGCATCGTCGTCGTTTCCGGGTCATGCGCGGCGCCGGGAGACGTCATCCGCGTCAGATTTACCGACGCGTATCCCTATGACCTGGCGGCGCGGGCGATCCTATAGGCACGAGAGCGGGCGCGGGACCGTTCATTTCTGATTTTTGCTTGACAAAGAGAAGAAATAGTATATAGTTTCAAAACTTATTACCGGCATACGCATCAAAAGATAATCGTGCGTTTTCGCCTGTTTCATCTGTCATTTTTCAGCGGAGATAAAATGGACGAAAAGAACAAAGATAAAGTGGACGGAAATTACAAAGAGCTGCGAGAATCCCTGCTCAAGACGCGGGAGAGCCTGATAAAAGAGATCAAACAGAAGGCCCGATCCGAGAGCGACGATACCGTAAAGACCGAGGTCGGGGATATATATGATCTGGCCAGCAACGAACGGGACCGGGAGCTCAATCTCCTGATCTCCGATCGAGACAGGGAAAAGCTCCTTCAGATCGAGGACGCCATCAAACGGATCGATGATGGCACATACGGGACATGCGTGGAGTGCGAGTCGCCCATACCGAAGGAACGCCTTGTAATCATGCCGTTTGCGCGGCTGTGCGTGAACTGCCAGGCCGAAAACGAGAGATCGAAGATCATTGAAAAGGAATTCAAGGAAGAGCGGGAATACCGTAAACTGGCGTTCACCAGCTCCGATGAGGAAGAAGCCTAATATCCGTGAAAACCACCCATCTCCTGAAGTATATCGTCGGCGCAGCGGTAATCATTGCTCTTGTCGGTCTCTGGTACGTCAAAAAGGATACGGTCACCGTTAGTGACTCCCGCCTTACCCTCGGGACCGTCGTCGAGATCACGCTCATCGGTAACAATAAAGCGGCGCTGGAAGAAGCGATGGCCGCGGCGTTTGCGCGGATCACCGAGATCGAAATGGTGGCCGACCGATTCACCGCCGAGAGCGAGATATCGGCCATCAACCGGAGAAAGGCCCCGGGAACGATTGCCGTTTCGGCCGACATGCTCAGGATGCTGGCGATCTCGCGGAAGGTCTCCGACCTCACGGGCGGCGCGTTTGACGTCACGGTGGCGCCGCTGGTCGACCTCTGGGGATTTGACGTCGGCGGAAGGCTGCCTGCACGCGAGGAGATAGAGCGGGAACTCTCCCGGGTCGACTATCACCGGGTAGCAATCGACGAGGCTTCGTCAACGATCACGCCTGCCGACGGTTCCGTGCGCCTGGAACTGGGCGGCATCGCCCAGGGATATGCGGCCGGGGAGGTCGAAAGGCTTATCAGGGAACGGGGGATAAAGAGCGGGGTTATCAACATCAGCGGTGATATCGCCGTCATCGGGGACAAGAAGGGTAAGCCCTGGCGGATCGGCGTGCAGGACCCGCGAGATACCGGCAAACTGTGCGCCGTCATAAACGCGAAGGATATCGCCATCGTCACCTCCGGGAACTATGAGCGATGTTTTTTTGTGGACGGGGTCAGGTATCACCATATCCTCGATCCCAAGACGGGGTACCCGGCGCGCGGGTGCGCGTCGGTAACGGTGGTAACGCCGGACGTTGTGCTTGCAGACGCCCTGTCCACCGCGATCTTCGTCCTCGGCCCCGAGGCGGGAATGAAATTCGCCGAGTCGCAGCCGGGCGTTGAGGTGCTGATCGTTACCGACGACGGGGAAATGATCTCATCCCCCGGCCTTTCCACGATCATGGAGCCGGTCGATTGAGGATTACCGGCCGCCGGGGGGAATTCCCCTCCCGGCAGGGGGCCTATCGCCCGCCGGGAACCTTCTCACGTCCGACCCGGTTTTCCCGTCGAGTTGATGTGATTCTACCATTACCCATTATAGAACAGACAGCGTGTTTACCCGAGCCGATAAAATCCTCATCATTACGCTGATCGTCCTTACGGCGGCTTCCTATC
The DNA here is from genome assembly GCA_963848155.1 of uncultured delta proteobacterium. GTDB lineage: Bacteria > Desulfobacterota > Zymogenia > Zymogenales > Zymogenaceae > JAFGAS01. Next base: position 1,515,114 of record CAWKCL010000007.1, on the reverse strand, counting down.
CGGCCATCAGGCACCTTTCGGCCGGGGCCTCGTTCCTTGAGATCGAGGTGGAGGGGGAGACCGGAATGGTGGTCCGCCTGGACCAGGACCGGGACATTACGGTCGAGGGCAGGCTCGGCGCGACGACCATCCGCATTGACGAGAGCGGCGCCCGGTTCATCCAATCGCCCTGCGTCGATAAGAAATGCGTCGAGTCGGCCCCGGTCAAGGACGCCGGAGAAATAGCGGTCTGCGTTCCGAATCGTGTCATGATCCGGGTCCTCGGCGAAAACCGGGTGAAGACCGATTTCATCTCACGGTGATACCATGAAAGACGTCAGACGGCTCGTCATTATTGCGCTTCTTTCCGGCCTCGCGGTGGTGATCTATGCCGTCGAGTCATTCATCCCGACGCCGTCGCCCTGGCTTCGCCTCGGATTTTCACACATCATCACCCTTTTTGCCCTCCTGTTTTTCGGGGCCCCCACTGCCTTTATGGTCTTCTGCATCAGGACGTTCGTGGGATCTCTGATTATCGGAAAGCTCTTCTCGCCGACGTTTATCCTCGGATTTGTCGGGGGGGCGGCGGCGCTGGCCGTGATGGCCGTGATGCTCGATCTGTTCAGGGGGAGGTGGTTTTCGGTGGTCGGGATTTCGGTTGCGGGTGCGTGGATCAACAACGTCGTGCAGGTCGTGCTTGCCTACCTGGTCTTTATCCGGCACCCCGACATCTTCCTGATCCTGCCCGCGTTCGGCCTCTTCGCGCTGGGCACCGGCATCGTCAACGGCATCGCCGTCTACTATCTTCAGCGATATGCGGTCGCCGCGTTAGGATTGAAACCACGGTTTGCCGTTTGGAGTGATTTGAACGGTCCGGAAGAAGGGCGCCCTCAGGGAGCGCGGTAGTCGGTCAGAAACACGCCGAGCCTCTCCATCGCCGCCTCGATGTTAGTCATCGAATTAGCATAACAGAACCTGATATACCCCTCGGCATTGGCGCCGAAATCGATGCCGGGGGTCACGCCGACGCCGGCGCGCTCGAGTATCTCGAAGGCAAACGAGTAGGAGCTTTTGGTGAACTTCTTCGCGTTGGCCAGGACATAGAAGGCGCCCTGGGGGTCGACGGTGATACCGAACCCGAGCGACTTGAGGGCGCCGATCATGTAGCGCCTGCGCTCGTTATAGATGGAGCGCATCCGGTCCACCTCATCGCCCGCCTGAGTCAGCGCGGCGATTCCCGCCCACTGGACGAAGGTGTTGGCCGAGATGAAGAAGTTCTGCTGCATCTTCTGAATGGGGCGGACGAACTGCTTCGGGGCGATCACGTAGCCGAGGCGCCAGCCGGTCATGGCGTAGCGCTTGGAGAAGCCGTTCATGACAAAGGCGTTGTCGGTGAATTCGAGGATCGAGTGCTCCGTATCCTCGTAGACCAGCCCGTGATAGATCTCGTCGGACACGATCGTGGGGCCCATCGCGGCCAGCTCCTTCATCCGGTCGGCCGAAAGGAGGTTACCCGTCGGGTTTGAGGGCGAGTTTATGAGGATCGCCTTCGTGTTTGGGCCGAGCCTCCGCTTGACGTCGTCCGGGTCAAGCTGAAAGCCCGCGTCCTCGAAGACCGGGACGTAGCCGGGGACCGCCTCGACATACGTGATGAAGTTGGGGTAACAGGCGTACCCGGGGTCCGAAAGGACGATCTCGTCGCCCGGGTTAAGCAGGGCGGAGAAGACCAGCAGCATCGCCGGGGATGTCCCGCTGGTGACGATCACCCGGTCCGGCGAGACGACGTACCCCGTAGCGGCTCCGGTAGTCGTCACAGATGGCCTGCCTCAGCTCCAACAGCCCGAGGCTGTGAGAATACTGGGTCTTACCCTCGGCAAGGGCGGCCACGGCCGCGTCCTTGATGACCGCGGGCGTGTCAAAATCGGGCTCGCCCACCTCGAGGTGTATGATATCCCTGCCGGATCGTTCCAGCTCCTGGCAGCGCTCCAGCACGTCCATGACGATGAAGGGGTTGATCTTCTCGGTCCGGGAAGCGACCATTCTTCAGCGCTCCTCAAACGACATGCGGATACGAAAGTAGGGGCCGTAGTGGACGCTCGATCCGCTGGGGATGAAGTTGACCCCCGCGATCTCCCACCCCTGCCCGAGGAATTCCTCGATGTTATCGGTGATGCGATCGTTGACGGTGATGATCCGGTATATCCACATAGGGGCAATTGGCCTCTTCAGACGGGCGGCCGATCCTCAGGCCCGATCCCGCCCGGGGGGATTAATAGGCCCGGATAACGGCGGGATCGGGGTTAGTGTCTATTTGGCTATCTCGATGTTACCTGCCCCCTCATAGGCGACGACCGTATCGCGGAACGAGTCCGGGATCGGACGCACCGTGTGGGTGGCGGGGTCGGTGAAGACGGAGACGGTCTGCCCCCGGGCGGAGACGACGTCACGTTCGGGAACGTAGACCAGGTATTTCATCCGAAAGCTCGAATTACCGAGCCGGTCGATCCGGGCGGAAATCTCGATGACATCGTCGAAAAAGAGGGGGGACAGGAAGGAGCAGCACGATTCGACCATCGCCATGCCGATCCCCTGCCGCTTGACGTCGGTCAGCCGCAGGCCCAGCGAACGGAAATACTCGAACCTTCCTATCTCCAGGTACGTAAAGAAGCTGATGTTGTTGACGATGCCTTCCTGATCGGTATGGGACATCATCACGCGTGACGATGTCTTGAACCTGAAATCGGCGCGGTCGTCTGTTGCGCGCTCGGCCCGGGATGCCACGGCTGGGTCGTTACCTCGTTTTCAGGTTGTAGAACACGTCCTTTCCGATATAGAGGGCCGCGTCGCCCAGCGTCTCCTCGATGCGCAGCAGCTGGTTGTACTTGGCGATCCGATCGGTGCGCGATGCCGAGCCGGTCTTGATGAAGCCGGTATTGGCGGCCACCGCCAGGTCGGCGATGGTGGCGTCTTCGGTCTCCCCGGACCGGTGGGAGATGACGGCGGTAAATCCCGCCTTCTTTGCCATCTCGATGGCCGCGAAGGTCTCCGTCAGGGTGCCGATCTGGTTGACCTTGATGAGGATCGAGTTGGCGGCGCCGGTCTCGATACCCTTCTTGAGGAGCTTCGTGTTGGTGACGAAGAGGTCGTCGCCGACGATCTGGATCTTTCCGCCGAGGCGCTTGGTCATCTCGATGAAGCCGTCCCAGTCGTTTTCGTCGTGGCCGTCTTCGATGGAGATGATCGGGTAGTCCTTTATGATAGTCTCGTAGAAGTCCGTAAGCTTGGTCAGCGTCCATCGGGGCGGCGCCCTCGCCGGCAAGCGTGTACTTGCCGTCCTTGTAGAAGGAGGACGCGGCGCAGTCGAGCGCCAGGAGGACGTCCGTGCCGGGCTTGTAGCCGGCCTTTTCGATCGCCGTTACGATCAGGTCCAGCGCCTCGCGGTTGCTCTTGAGGTTGGGGGCAAAACCGCCCTCGTCCCCGACGCCGGTGGCGAATTTCTTGGCGATCAGGACGGACCTGAGGCTGTGAAAGACCTCGGCCCCCATCCTCAACGCCTCGGCGAAGGAGGCGGCGCCGACCGGCATGATCATGAATTCCTGGATATCGACGTTGTTGTCGGCGTGCTTGCCGCCGTTCATGATGTTCATCATCGGCACAGGCAAAAGGCGCGCCCCCACGCCGCCGAGATACTGGAAGAGCGGCAGTCCGAGGTCCTCGGCCGCGGCCTTTGCCGCCGCAACCGATACGCCCATGATGGCGTTGGCGCCGATCTGGGCCTTGTTCTCGGTCCCGTCAAGCTCGATGAGGGTGCGGTCCAGCTCGATCTGGTCGGCCGCGTCCATCCCGACGATGTTGGGGGCCAGGATGTCGTTGACGTTGTCCCGCGCCGTCAAAACGCCCTTTCCCAGATAGCGGGATTTGTCGCCGTCTCTCAGCTCCACGGCCTCGTGCTCGCCCGTGGACGCGCCGGAGGGGACGGCGGCCCGGCCCAGGGTCCCCGATTCGAGGATGACGTCAACCTCAAGCGTGGGATTTCCCCGGGAATCGAGGATCTCCCTGGCGAATACATCTAATATAGTAGTCATGGTTGTCACCGTTTAAAAAAAAAGGCCGGATGAACCATCCGGCCGGTCTGGTTACTCGCTTGGAACGCACGCATCTACCGGGCAGACATCGGCGCAGGAGCCGCAGTCGGTGCAGACGGCGGGGTCGATCTTGTACTTGTCATCACCCTCGCTGATCGCGGTAACGGGGCATTCCGGTTCGCAGGAACCGCACATGATGCATTCATCGGTAATCTTGTAGGACATCGTAACCTCCATACTGGTTCTTAGGGTGAAAGATAATTTTAAAATAAATCAAGACAACATGCAACACTTTTTTATTTTTCCGCGCCTTTTTGCCGCCGTTCCATCGGCCGCGAGGCCGGCGGGGAAGGGGAGCGTTCCGGTACGGTATACCATATACCGCGCCCTTTACTAGGGGGCCGCGGCCCTTGTATTGCCGCTCGTCCCGGGGTATAATAAACAACAGACGCACGGGCGATCCCGCCGGATGGGCGGCGTGGCTATCAGGACGCCGGCGCCGAAATCTCCACTAACCGTTCAAGCGAGGCGGCTATGATACGAGACATCAAAAAGATGAGCGAGCGTCATTATGACCTGATCATCATCGGCGGCGGCATCACCGGCGCGGCGGTGGCCTGGGACGCGAGCCTTCGCGGGCTTTCCGTGGCGATGTTCGAGAAGGACGATTTTGCCCACGCCACCAGCGCCGCGACAAGCAAGCTGATCCACGGGGGCCTGCGCTACCTCAAGAACTTCGAGCTGGGGCTCGTGCGCGAGTCGCTCGCGGAGCGGCGGATCATGGAGATAATCACGCCGCACTTCGTCCACCCGATCCCCTTTATCGTCCCGCTCTACGGCCACGGGATGGAGAGCCGCCTCCCGTTTCAGGCGGCGCTATCGGTCTACGACCTGCTTGCCTACGACAAGGAAGACCTCAAGGACAAGGACAAGCGCATCAAGAACCACAGCATCATATCGGAAGGCCAGGTCAAGAAGCTCCTGCCGGGCGTCCACACCCACGGGCTCAACGCGGGGGCCGTCTATTACGACTGCCAGATGAGCTGCCCGGAGCGCCACGTGCTGGACTTCGTGGCGTCGGCCGCCGATTACGGGGCGGAGGTGGCAAATTACTCGCAGGTGGTCGATATCCTCAAGAACCGCAGCTCCGTGGTCGGGGTGCGGATCAGGGACCTGACCGACGGGGCCGAATACGAGATCATGGGACGGGTGGTCGTCAACGTCACCGGCCCCTGGGGGGATATCACGCTGGGGATGCTGCACCGGAAAGACGTGGAAAAGCGGCTCATCCGCTCCAAGGGGATACACCTGATCACCCGCTCGCTGACCACGGAATACGGCGCCGTGCTCAGGACCAGGGACGGGCGGCACTTTTTCATCATCCCGTGGCGGGGGATGTCCCTCATCGGGACCACCGACCGCCTCTACAAGGGCGACCCCGACCACTTCAAGGTCTCCGAGGAGGATATCCAGGGCCTGGTGGACGACACCAACGAGAACTTCCCCGGCGCAAAGCTCAAGCGCAGCGACGTGCACTATTTTTACGGGGGGCTCAGGCCCATCGTGGAAAAGGACACCGATATCGACGTCTATGACGCCTCGCGCAAATACGAGATCTACGACCACGAGAAAGACGACAACGTCAGGGGGATCATCACGGTCATCGGCGGCAAATACACCACGTCGCGCAACCTCGCCCGGCAGGTCGTGGACATGATCTACGCCAAGCTGAAGCAGGAGCCGGCCGAGTGCCTGACCGACACGACCCCGCTCTACGACGGGGCGACCGGGCCGCTGCGCCGCTACCTCGACAAGGAGCTGAAGAAACACGCCCGGCAGTACAAGGCCGAGGTCATGGAGAACCTGATCTACCAGTACGGCACGGAGCACGGCAGGGTGCTCTCGGTGGCCGAGAAGGACGAATCGCTCAAGGAAAAGGCGGCCGACAAGAGGCCGGACATCATGGCCCAGGTGTCATACGCCGTGACCGACGAGATGGCTTTGCATCTCGACGACGTGATCTTCCGCAGGACGGGCATGGGCACCATCGGCAACCCCGGGGACGCAGGCGCTCAAACGGTGCGCGGATTTGATGGGGAAGCTGTTGGGCTGGAGCGCGGAGCAGAAGAAAAAGGAGATCGCCTGGGTGAAGACCTATTTTGTGCCGATCAAGAAGGACGGCGAGATACCGCCGGTAAAGGACGTGTAGAGGGGGGAGGGAGGGAAGAAACGGCCCATCGCCAGTCGGAACGTCCCTCTCGCGGTAACTTGTGAAAGGCTCCGATACTCAGTTTCCGCGAACCCCACTCGTCATTGCGAGGAGGCCGACAGGCCGACGCGGCAATCTCCTCGGTGATCGCGAGCGGGGCGAAGGATCATTCTTCAGAACAAGTCGTCAGATAAGTCACGCCATTCGGGATTGAGGTTGTCGATCAATTCTTCCTTTTTCTTTCGGGAGCCGGCCTTTATCTGCTTCTCTCTCAGTATTGCGGTTTCGGCGGTCGGGAACGGCTCACAGTATACGAGTTTTGTAACCCGATATTTTTCGGTAAAACCGGGGTCCATCCCCTCCCTATGCTCCTGAGCCCTTCGCACGATGTTATTCGTGATTCCGGTATAGAGGACAGTGTTATTATTGTTGGTCATGATGTAGACGAAGAATTGTCTTGCCATTGGACTTTACCCGCGAGTCCCGAAATCGGAGTAACGTCTATTCATCTTAAACGCTGAACCAACGCCCTTTGCCACCCGCACCGAGGAGATTGCTTCGTCGCTTCGCTCCTCGCAATGACGAGTGTCGTTTGTTCTTTATAGCGATATCCTAATAACTCCTGAGCTCTCCTTTTAGCTAAAACAGCACTCGTCATTGCGAGGAGGCCGATAGGCCGACGCGGAACCTAATCGGTGATCGCGAGCAACGGCGAAGCGATCACTCTTCAGTACGGAACTCCCCTGCGATTTCGTAAGGCAGTTTCGACCTATCTTATATCCCCCTCCCCAAATCCCTTCAACTGCTCCAGCACGAACTTCCTGATCTCTTTCGCCTTCGGGTAGCCCTTGAGCGCGTCCTTGGGGCGGTATTCTTTCAGGAGCGGCGTTGCCTTTCCCCCGCACTCGCATTTCGGCCTTTTCGCCCCGCGGGACGACGATATGCCGGGCGCACGTGTCGCACCGGTAGAGGTCCTTCCTCCCCGATTTCTTGCCCCGCTTCGCGAAGGGTTTTCCCTCGATATCGATGATATCAAACGAAAAATCGACGGTGGTGGCGCTGGAGATCGACGTCCCCACGCCGTAGGAATCGCACAGCGGGTTCAGCTCCCTGATCGAATATTCGTCCAGCCCGCCGCTGGCAAGCAGCTTCACGTGGGAGAACCCGCGCAGGTTCAGCTCCCAGCGCACCTCGGCGAGGATCTCTTTGAAGTTCCCCCTGCGGGAGCCGGGGGTATCGAGACGCACGCCGAAGAGGTCCTTGCCGAGCGCCTCGGCCACCCGGACCGCCTCGAACTTCTCGTCGTTGAACGTATCGATCAGCACGATCCGGTTGACGGCTTTATCGATGATCTCGTTAAACGAGGTCGCCGCCTCCACCGTATCCCCGATCATCAGGATGAGCGCGTGCGGCATCGTGCCGGTGGGGGGCAGTTCCAGCAGCTCGGCCGAGGCAACCGAGCTGACGCCGTCGCACCCGCCGACGTAGGCGGCCCGGTCGATCATCGGGGCGATGGCCGGGTGCATCCGGCGCGCGCCGAACGAGAGCAGCGGCCGGTGCCCGGCGGCCACCCGGCAGCGGGCGGCCATGGTGGCGATCCCCGTGGCCTGGCATAAAAATCCGAGAATCGCCGTCTCGTGGACGCCGAAGTCGGTATATTCGCCCTCGATCTCGAGGACGGGCTCTCCCGGGTAAAAGATCGACCCCTCGGGCAGCGCCCTGACCGTCACATCGTGTGTCGACAGGAGGTCGAGCACCTCCTCCAGCCCGCAGAAGACACCCCATTCCCAGTTCCTCGGGAAACCCTTGAGGAAGACCTCGGCGGCCACGCGGCGTTTGATCTTCTTCGCATCGAGGACCTGCTTGGTACGGACGAAATAGATATCGGTGACCTTGCCCTGCCTGATCTCTTCTTCGGTGAGGGTATAAAACATGATGAGTCCTTTCGTGATAAACGGTGATGCCGTAGGATAGCGTCAGGGGGGCGGTTTGTCAACAGACAAACGCACGGGGACGGGTACGTGAAGGTATGGGGACCCGGCGGGATAGAAGGCCGGTTATACCGTGATCCCGATACTCGCGAGATACTCGGACAGGCGCTTCAGGAGGGCGGGGTCCCGGATCAGGTCCTCGGTTACCGCAAACTCGCGCGTCAGCGCCTCGGAGACCGTGACCGGCGAAAGGGCCGCGGCCGATTCCTTGATCGCGGAAAGCGTGCGCCCGCCCCGCTTATTCGGGCGACGGCGCGGGCGCGCTCGCTTACCGCCGCCATGAAGTCCGCCGAGTCGATGATCTCTGAGACAATCCCAAGCTCGCGGGCCTCTGCCGCCTGCACGACCCTTCCCGTTGCGCAAAGCTCCACGGCGCGCGCCGTGCCTACGCGCCGGGCCAGGGGGAAGACCAGCGGGTTGATGCCGAAGTTGACCTCCACGTGGCCGAAAGACGCCCCGGGGGCGGCCAGGATGATATCGCCGGCCAGCGCCAGGTCAAAGCCGCCGGCAAAAGCGATGCCGGATACGGCGGTGATAATGAGCTTGGGGCAGCAGTAGATGGCCTCGTGGAACTCGAGGATGCGGTGGCGAAACGAGCCGAATTTCGTCTGGACGGCCTCCTTCAGGTCGAAGCCCGCGCAAAAGAAACGGTCGCCGCCGGAGATGACGATGACCTCGACCGAGGGGTCGGCCCCGGCCGCCGCGAGGAAGGCCTCCAGCTCGTCACGCAGGCGGACGGACAGGGCGTTGAGCGCGCGGGGGCGGGAGAGGACCGCCAGGGCGAGGGGGCCGTCCCGGGATACGGTGAGATCGTGGTATTCCACAGGCGGCCTCCTTAAGCAGTTCGGCGCGCCGGGGAGGCGCGCCGTTGCGCGATGAGATCGAGCGTCCGGGCAGTTACTGCTCGAACACGAAGGGAAAAGTGAACGAGACGGCCCCGCCCGTTGCGGTGGTCGGGGTGATAACGAGCTTGACCCGGCCTATCGTCGTCGAGAGCCTCTGGAGATAGACGAAACCGTGAATGCGGGCCCCGGCGGTAACCGGGCCGAATCGAAAGGCCAGCGGCACCACGTCGGAGGCGTATCGGTCATAGGGATAGTGGTAGGGAGACCACCCCATGCCCCAGTGGTTCCATTCACTATAGCCGCCGCCCCAGAAGACCACGGGGGGATAGGCATAGGCCGATACCATGGCCCGGTCTACCGCTTCGGCGGGAACGACGCCGTACTGCACGTTGTTATCGTCGTACATGAAAACCGAATCCTCGTGTATCGCGATATCCTGGTCGGTATTGTTGGAAATGGCGACGAGAAACGGGGTGAAGGCGCTGCCCACGTCCATCGGATCGTACCGCCAGGCGTCCGCGTAGACCGATATGGTGATTGACTCCTTCGTGAGCGTGAGGCTCCTGGACCTGACATCGGCGATTCCCTCGGCCGTCGGTGCGGGTATGAGCGACGGGGCGCATGCCAGGATCAAAAACGCCGCCGGGACCAGATAGAGCGCGCGGAAACGTCTCATCTTTTCACTCCTTTTTATCCGTTGTTGCGGGGGGGGGTGTCTGCGGCGGTTCGTCCTTTTTCCCGGGTCAACGGCGCCGTCGGTATCCGTGCCGGGCGTGGCGCCGTCGGCAGGGGTCCCGTCCGGGGAATCCGTCTCGCCGGTCGAGTCTTTCGGGGAAATCGCCGCCAGCAGGTCTCTTGCCTTGCTGTTTTCGGAATCGTATTTCAGCGCCTTCTTGAGCTCTATTGCCGCCTCGGACTTCTTGCCCAGGGCAATCAGTATCTCGCCCTTGACCTGGTAGCCCCTGCTGTAGTCGCTGTAGGCCTTGAGAGAGGTGTTGACCAGGTTCAGGGCATCGTTGAGGTCTTTCGTGCGGTTTTTATTATCCTGGCTGTCGATCGAAAGGATCAGCTCGGCGATGTCGACGTAGATCTCGTGGAGATCGGGCTTGATCTGGATTACCTTTTTGAGGGCGGCGATCGCCTTGGCGGGCTGGTTGTCCTCCCGGTACATCGCGGCCATATTGAGGTAGGATTCATACGACGTGGGGGCGATCTCCACCGCCTTGAGATACGCCTCCTCGGCCTCGTCCCTGTCCCCCTTCTTCAGGTAGGTATCGCCGATGCCGACGTACGCATCGGCACTTCCGGCGTCCAGGTCGATGGCGTCCTTAAAGGCGTCGAGGGCCTCGGAGTATTTACCCATCGACCGGTAGATGTTGCCGAGGCTGACGTAGAGCTGGGGGTCCTCCGGAGAGGCGTTGATGGCGTCCTTGAGGATGGAGAGCGTCCCCTCGGCCTTTCCGAGCTTGATCCTGTTCATGACGAGGTACTTGAGGGCATCGGCGTCGGTCCCGTCGATGGACACCGCGCGGGAGAGATAGGTATCGGCCCGCCCGTATTGTTCCTCGTCGAAGTAGAGCCTGCCGAGGTTGAAGTTGGCGTCGAAATAATTCGGCTCTATTTCGAGGGACTTCCTGAAGTTATTCTCCGCGTCGGTGAACAGGGCCGTCTCCATATTGATGAGGCCCAGGTCGCTATAGACCTGATAGAGCCCCGGCTCCATCTCCAGCGCCTTGTTGTACCATGCCTCGGCCTCGTCGTAGATCTCCATGAGCATGAGGCAGCGGCCCATCGCGTAGATCGGCTCCACCCGGTCAGGGTTGGTCTTCATCGCCCGGCCGAAAAAGCCGATGGCTTCGTCATACCGGCCGAGGTGAAAGTAGGTAAGCCCGAGGTTATAGTTTGCGTCGAAGCTTGACGGGCTGGATTTGACGGCGTTCAGGAAAAAGTCGCAGGCGTCCTCATATTCTTTTCGGGCAAATGAGATCTTGCCCAGGTTGTAACAGGAGACGTAATGATTCGACTTGATCCGGGTGGCCTTCTTGAAATACTTCTCCGCCTTTTCGGTCTCTCCCTGGCGGTAGTATATCTCTCCGATGCTGCCCATGGCGTCATAATTATCTGACGCGATATCGAGGATCGCATCGTACATGTCCAGCGCGTCATCCCATTGCTCGAGGTCCATATAGATACTGCCGAGGGCGGAGTAGGCGGGTATATAGTCGTTGCCGTATTTTATCGCCTTCTTGAGGTATGTCGACGGCGGCGTCGCTATCCAGCAGGGCATAGGATATCTCACCCATGCGCGTCAGCGACTTGTAGTCCTTGGGGTCTTCGGCCAGTATCTCCTCGTAGGCGGTCCTTGACTCGATGTAGTTCTTTTCGGAGAAGAGCGCTTCGGCGGCAAGGTACTTCTTGATCAGCTCCGGATCGGTCTGTTTCTCGTCACTGCCGCACGAGAGTACCAGGGGAAAAAGGAGGGTAAAGAGAAAGAGTAGGAAAACGGCCGGAGTCTAATTGTCTTCAATTGTCTTCATGTCAAAAAGATTAGTTTTATTATCATATTATGATACCCCATGCTCCTTTTGTTAGTCAAGGGAAAAAGAGAAAGACGCTCCCCTCTTTGGCCTTGCGGGCGCAGTCGGGCAGGAGTAAAATATGAACACCATGAGAAACGGTTGTGCACAGTCTATCAAAGGAGGGGAGACGAGATGAAGAGAAAGCCGGCGGTCGCGGGGCAATTTTACCCCCTCAACCCGAAGACCCTCGAACGCGAGGTGTCGTCGTTCCTGGCGCCGGGCGGCCAAAGGAAACGGGCCGTCGGGGTCGTTTCTCCCCACGCGGGATACGTCTATTCGGGCGCTGATCGCGGGCATGGTCTTTTCCCGGATTCAGGTGCCCCCGAGCGTCATTGTCCTCGGCCCCAATCATCGCGGCGTCGGCCGGGACGTGGCCGTTGCCGCCCGGGGATCATGGGAGATGCCGTTCGGGGACGTTCCGATCGACGAAGCCCTTGCCCGGCTGATCCTGGAATCCTCGGAGTCCGCCGCCGATGACGAGCGGGCGCACGCGCTTGAACACTCTCTCGAGGTCCAGGTCCCGTTCATCCAGCAGATCAGGCCCGATTTTCGCCTTGTCCCCATCGCGCTGGGACGGCTTTCATTGCCCGAATGCCTGGCGCTCGGCCAGGAGCTGGCGGGAGCCGTCGGCCGGCACGGCGGCGACGTCCTGATCGTGGCAAGCAGCGACATGACGCACTACGAGCCGGCCCGGGCCGCGGAAAAAAAGGACCGGATGGTCATCGACCGGATACTCCGCTCTTGACCCGGACGCGGTCTACGAGACAGTCCGGGATAATCGGATCACGATGTGCGGGGTCGTCCCGGTGACGGTCATGCTTTCGGCGGCGCGCGCCCTGGGGCGACAGAGGCCGAGCTCGTCGGCTACATGACCTCCGGGGATACGTCGGGAGATTACGGCAGCGTTGTCGGGTACGCGGGGATCATCGTCAGTTGATCACCCCAAGAATGCAAGCATTCTTGGGGGCCCCGATGGGGAGAAGAAGAGCACCCTTTCGTCCCTGCTTTTCCGGGTCCCCGATATAGTGGAGATTCCCGGGGTGTTCTTATTCCTTTACCTCGCACGGGGGCGCCGTCGGGGATTCGGCCGCGATCTGCTCCATGGTCCTGCCGGTCTTGGCGGAGTTGGGGGCCGCCTGGAGGATATCGTCCTCCTGTTGCCTGCCGTCCTTCATCTTCATCAACAGCCAGTTATTATCCCCCCGTCCCTTCATGCGGACGAGGGCGAATTTCCCCGCGAGCTTGGTGCCGGCAAGCTCCACCTCGATCCGTCCCGTGCCCCAGCCGGCCGGCGACATATCCCGGTAGGTTCCCGTATCCCAGACCATGACCGTGCCCGCGCCGTAGCTTGGCTCGGGGATGACACCCTCGTAGTCGGCATACGACAGGTCGTGATCGTCCACGGCAACCGCGAGGCGCTTTTCGGAGGCCGCCATCGACGGGCCCTTGGGTACCGCCCACGATACCAGGACGCCGTCTTTTTCGAGGCGAAAATCGTAATGGAGCCGCTTCGCCTGGTGCTTATGCACGACGAAGATTGGTACGGGGGCATGAGCGATCCTCAGTTGGCCTTGTCACGCTTCTTGAGGAGAAGCTTGAATGCCTCGTTCTTAATCGTTTCCCGGATGCTCTGGCTTTTCGCCAATACCGCCAGGTCTTTTACCTGCAGGTAGTTGAGCTGGGCGACGGCCAGCGGGGTGGGTGTTCGGGGGTTCTTTACGATCGCCAGCTTGATCTCCGAATTCTGTATCCATTTTCTATTTTTCGCGATCATCTCCAGCACGTCGGCGGGAACGGCGAAATCCTTTGCCAACTGGGCTATCTCCGATTCGGCGATGCGCGGGTTGCGGATCAAGAGCCGCGCCACCGATGAATTGAGATCGCGCAGGAGCACCGCCCGCTCCGCCTTGTCCGCCTTCGGGGCCAGCAGCATCTTGTCCTTGACGGACATATTCTTGATCTGGATAGCCTTGATCTCTATATGCTCGGATTCATCCTCGGAGGCCTCCCCTTCATCCTCCGGGGGCGGGGAGGGTTGCTGCCGGGCCGGGACCGGCTCTTCCGGGGGCGGGCCGAGACGAATAGCGGCCCCGGAGGCGGCGCCGCCCGCTCCGGTAAGCCTCCCGATAATGTCGTCCAGCTCTTCTTTCATTCTTGACGAAATCATGGAACTCGAGGGCAAATCCCGGTTTCAATCCATGTTCCCCGGCCTCCCTCGTGTCAATCGTCCTGACCACTTCGGCGGCCAATATCAGCGTCTTCTCGTGATCGGGCAGCGTCAGGGAGACCTCGACGGGGGTCTGGATGGGAAGCGGTTTATCTGATCGTATGAACATCCCGCCGAAGCTGATATTTTCCGTCCAGTCTTCCCGGAGCCGTTCGATACTCTTGTACTGGACTTTTATTTTTATACGCTCGCGGGCATGTACGCGGTTTTCGCCGTAAAGGCTCCTTTACCTTCCGGTTGTTCTTCCATCGAGGTCTCACCAGGATCGGTATATGGAGGCAGTATAGCACTTTTGGCGTTATCATGTCAAAATGAAATAGCGTGTAATCGGCCCGCATCGTCACGGTTGATATTGACATGGCCGCATCCGCTTGGTACAATTATCCGGCGGCGCAGTACCATGCCGACGACTAAGACGGCCGTATCGATCGGCGGGGTTCACGCCTGCCCGATATACCGCCAGCCGGTTGGTGAACCGATGGACTACCGAAAGACCCTCCGGATACGCACACGCTTTGTCCGGACGGCGAGTGGGGGAATCTATGGCACGGATCCTTATCGTCGATGATGATGAAAATATCAGCGCCCTCTACGAAGAGGATCTCAAAGAAGAGAACTACGAAGTAGCGGTCGCGTCCAACGGCAAGGAGAGCATCGAGATGCTCAAGACCTTTGCGCCGGACCTGATTATAATGGATATCAGGATGCCGGAGATGGACGGTATCGAGGCCCTCGGCAAGATTATCGCGATGCACAAGAATATACCGATTATCCTCAACTCGGCATACTCCTCCTATAAGGATGACTTCAGGAGCTGGGGGGCGGACGCCTATGTAGTCAAATCGTCGGATACCGGCGCTCTCAAAGAAAAGATCAAAGAGATCCTGGACCGAGCCGGCCAGGGGAAGTAGATGAAAGTACTGGCCGTGATCCTGGCGGGGGGGAAGGGGGAGCGGCTCTATCCCCTGACGAGGGACAGGGCCAAGCCCGGCGTCCCCTTTGCCGCCAACTACCGAATCATAGATTTTACGCTGTCCAATTGCGCCAATTCCGACCTGAGAAAGATCGTCCTTCTTACCCAGTACAAATCCTTTTCGCTTGACCGGCACATCCAGCGGGGGTGGAGCTTTTTCTCCCACCAGATGGGCGAGTATGTCCAGATCGTCCCCGCCCAACAGCGGATCAGCGAAGACTGGTATCAGGGGACGGCCGACGCGGTCTATCAGAATATATATATCCTCGAGCAGGAGCGTCCCGATCTCACGCTGGTCCTTTCGGGAGATCACGTCTACCGGATGGACTACCGTAAGCTTATTGCGTCGCACCTGAAGAACGGCGCCGACCTGACCATCGGGGCAATCCCCATGCCGAGAGAGACCTCAACCCAATTCGGGGTGATGATCGTCGATGAGAACTCCAGGATTACCGGTTTCCAGGAAAAACCGGAAGACCCGGCGACCATCCCCGGGAAACCCGACCAGATACTGGCCTCGATGGGCATCTACGTCTTCAATACGAGAAACCTCGTGGTCCGGCTGATGGAGGACGCCAAGCTCTCCGAGAGCTCCCACGATTTCGGCAAGAACGTCATCCCGGCGATGATCGGGCGTGATCGGGTCTTTGCCTTTCCGTTTGTCGACGAGAAAACGAAATGCGCCGCCTACTGGAGGGACGTCGGCACGATCGAGGCATACTGGGAAGCCCATATGAACCTGATATCGAAAAACCCGGAGTTTCCCCTCATCGACCGTTCCTGGCCGATTTATACCTATGAGCCGCCCCTGGCGCCGGCCCATATCATCTCCGCCGGTACCCCCGGCGAAGGGATCAGGAACTCGATTATATCCGGCGGGACGCAGATAGTCGGGGCCCGGGTGGACGATTCGATCATCGGGAGAAACGTCACGATCCTCGAGGGATGCGAGATCTCGCAGTGCATCATCATGGATGACGTGGAGATCAACCGGAACGTACGGCTGAAAAAGACCATTATCGATAAGCGGGTGGTCATCCCCGAGGGGATGACCATCGGCCATGACAGCGCCGCCGACGCCGCCCACTTCGACACCAGCCCCACCGGCATCGTCGTTATTCCCAAGCGGATGCGTTTTGAATAGCGCGCCGGCCGCAGGCCGGCTGTCGGAGGGCGTCGGCGTACCCGATTGATACGTCACCGACCCCGGCCCTTTCGAAAACCTCGACTATCCGTTCATGTCTCCGGAATCTTATCGGTAAGAAAAATTTAAGTAACTGATGTTCGAAAACTGTTGACACATGCCGACAGGTATGTTAGAGCTTAAAGCGCAACTTCACCCTTTATATTGCCTCTTGCTCCGATTCCTGCCCGGAACCCGACACGCGCGACCGGTCGGCGGAGGTCTGATGCTTACGACCAGGATCACCGAGCTCCTCAACATCCGCTATCCCATACTCATGGGCGCCATGCACTACATAACAATGGCCGAAATGGTTGCCGCCGCTGCCAATGCCGGATGCATCGGGTTTATCCCCGCCGCATCGTTTGCGGTCCCGGAAGAGCTCAGACGTGAGCTGGATAAGGCCCGCGGGCTGACTGACGGGCCGATCGGCCTCAATATCTCGATGCTGCCCGGCGCCGACGCCGGGGCGCTGACCGACGAGTTCGTGAGGGCCGGTATCGAGGCGCGGGTCGGCGCGTTCGAGACCGCCGGCCGCTCGCCGGAGCACCTGATCGGCCGGATTAAACAGGCCAAAATCCCCATCATCCATAAGGTCCCGCGGGTCAGGCACGCCGTCCGGGCCGAGGCCGTTGGCGCCGATGCGGTAATAATCCTCGGGTTTGAGGGCGGCGGGTTCGTCGGGTCGGGCGACGTAGGCTCGCTTGTCCTGGTCAACAGGGCTGCGCGGTCGCTGTCTATACCGGTGATCGCCGGCGGCGGCGTTGCCGACGGGCGGGGGCTGGCCGCGATGCTTGCCCTCGGGGCCGAGGGCGTTTTAATGGGGACACGGTTTCTGGCCTCCCGGGAGGCGCCCGTCGCCGACCGACTGAAACAGTGGATACTTGGGGCTACCGAGAACGACACGATGGTCCTGTTCAAGTCCATGGGGACCCCGGTTCGATCGATACGAAACGAGGCGGCGCTCGCGGTCTCGTCCCTCGAGGCCGAAGGCGCGACAATGGAACAGGTCCTGTCATACTCCGGAGAGAGGATCGGCGCGTATGCCGCCGCGACCCTCCCCATCGATGACGTGCTCTTTTCCGTGGGCCAGGACGTTGGGTTGATCGACGGCATAAAGACGATCCGCGAGATCGTCGACGATATCGTCGGCGATGCCCGGCGTGCCGTCGGCCGGATCGATTCAATCATGGGGGGGCGCTGACGGACTATGTAGCCCGGCGAGATATTCCGCGTCTTTCATCCCGACAGGGCCGATTACGTCAAAGCATATCCATAACGATCTGCTTATATATATAGGGGGATATCGTATGCGTATCGGAGATCTTCTTACCAGGGCCGCCCGGTGCTATCCCGAAAAAGAGGCCGTCGTTTTTGAGAAGACGCGCCTTACGTACCGCCAAATCAACGAACGCACCAACCGGCTGGCGGCGGCGCTCATAGATATGGGGGTCAAGCGGGGGGACCGGGTTGGGGTCATCTGCCATAATTCCCATAACTTTACCGAGATCTTTTTCGCCTGCGCAAAGATCGGGGCCGCCTCGACGAACCTGAACTGGCGTCTTTCCCCCAAGGAGCTCGCGTTTCTGATAAACGACGCCGGGCCGGATATCGTCTTCTTTTCCAAGCGGTTCGAGTATCTCTTCGAGCCGATGAAGGCCGACCTCAAGAAAAAGCACCGCTTCGTTGCCGTGGACGGCGTCTTCAATAAAGAGATGACCGATTACGAGAAGCTCATCGCCAAGTACAAGCCGGACGAACCCCGGGTGACCGTGGCCGAGGACGATACGGCGCTGCTGCTCTACACCAGCGGGACCACCGGCAGGCCCAAGGGCGTCATGCTGACGCACAAGAATATGCTGGCCAACTGCGTCTCTACCATCATCGAGATGGAGATGACCAGGGACTGGAATATCCTGGGGCTGCTGCCGATCTTCCATGTCGGCATATTCGTCCTCATCGACATGGTGTGGATCGGCGCGAAGGTGACCTACGTGCACTCCTTTGACCCCGCGGCGATCTTCGAGATCGTTCAGAAGGAAAAGACTACCGTCACGGCGTTTACCCCGGTCATTTTCAAGTTCCTCCTGGACCACCCGGACATAGACAAATATGACCTCAGCTCCCTGAAGACGATCATCTACGCCACCGCGCCGATGCCGGTGGAGCTCTTGAAACGATCGATCAAGAGGTTCGATTGCGACTTTATCCAGTTCTTCGGGATGACGGAGACCAGCCCCACCCTGACGATGCTGGTCCGGGAGGACCACGTCCTTGATGGTCCCGAATACAAGGTCAAATGGCTCGGATCGGCCGGCCGCCCCGTCAGCAATGTCCAGGTCCGTGTCGTCGATGAAAAGGGCAAGGACTGCGCGCCCGGCGTGATCGGGGAGATCATCGGGAAGGGCGAAAACGTCATGAAGGGATACTACAATATGCCCGAGGCGACGGCCGAGGCGATCCGGGACGGCTGGTACTACTCGGGAGATATGGGCTACTTCGATGAATACGGCTACCTCTTCATCGCGGACCGGAAGAAAGACATGATTATCTCCGGCGGGGAAAACATCTACCCGCGGGAGGTGGAAGAGGCCATCCAGCTTATACCGGGGGTCGCCGACGTGTCGGTCATCGGCGTGCCGGACGACACGTGGGGCGAGGCGGTCAAGGCGATCGTCGTCAAGAAACCGGGGGCCGAGCTGACCGAGGCGATGGTCATCGAGCACTGCAAGAAGAACATCGCGAGCTACAAGAAGCCCAAGAGCGTCGATTTCGTCGATGCCCTGCCGCGCAGCGCGATGGGCAAGGTCCTCAAGCATGAACTGCGGGAGCCGTTCTGGAAGGGGCGGGAGAGAAAAATCTAAAGAATGGTATTCATCGGCCGCGTGAGCGACCGATGCATACCGATTGATATTGTCATTGCGAGCCGCCGAAGGCGGCGCGGCAATCTCGGACGCTACGTTTAGAAATCGTCGTATGTCATCACGGTACGGTCAACATGAATCAGTGCGGCCGGGCCGATCGAGAACACTTCTTGGATATATAAGGATAGACACATGCAGTACGATCTCTTTTCGAGCGAACACGAGCAGTTCAGGCAGCAGGTCAGAAAATTCCTCGCCCAGCAGGTGGCGCCCCACGTGCCGGAGTGGGAGAAAAACCGCGAGATCCCCCGGAAATTCTGGAAGGAAATGGGGGCCATGGGATTCCTGGGGTTCTGTTATGATCCCGCGTACGGCGGCGTTGGGGCAGACGACCTCTTTCGCGTGGTGATGGCCGAAGAGCTGGCCCGCGGCATGATCGGCGGCGTCGGGGTCGCCGTGGCCGGCCACAACGACATGGCCACCACCTATGTCAACCTCCTGGGGACGCACGAGCAGAAGCTCAAATGGCTTACCCCCTGCACCACGGGGGAGGCCGTCTGTGCGATCGCCGTGACCGAGCCCGGCACCGGATCGGACGTCTCGGCCATCACGACGCGGGCCGAAAAGAAGGGCGACCACTACATCATCAACGGGCAGAAGACGTTTATCACCAACGGCCATTACGGCGACCTCCTGGTTACGGCGGTCAAGACCGACCCGAAGGCCGAGCCGGCCCACCAGGGGGTGTCGCTTATCCTTGTCGAAAAAAATACGCCGGGGGTCGTCTCGCGAAAGCTCGAAAAAACCGGCGGACACGCCTCTGATACCGCCGAGATTTTCTTCGAGGACGTGAAGGTGCCGGTCGGAAACCTGTTAGGCGGCGAAGGCCAGGGATTCTACGCGATCATGAAGAATTTTGCGCTCGAGCGGCTGGTCGTCGGCATGCTCTGCGTTTCGATAGCCGAGGTAATCCTGGAAAAGACGATCGAGTACGCCCGGAGCCGGGTCGCCTTCAAAAAGCCGATCGTGAAGTTCCAGGTAATCAAGCACAAGATCGTCGACATGGCCACGGCGGTCGAGATAAACCGCGCGTTCGGCTACCAGTGCGCAAAGAACTACGCGGCGGGCGTGGAGGTGACCAAGGAGATATCGATGTTCAAGGCGACCGCGGGCGAGATGGTCAACCGGGCGGCGTACGAAGGCACGCAGATACACGGGGGGTACGGGTGCATGGCCGAATACGACGTGGCCCGCCTCTACCCCGACCTGCGGTCCGTGTCGATCGCCGGGGGGACCACCGAGATCATGAAGGAGATCGTGGCGCGGCTGATGGGGCTGTAGGCCTACCATGGGCTTATAGGCTTTCCCACGGCGCCGCGCCGTCGGCGGGGAGAAAAATAAACGGGGTGCGCCGGGGACTTCTACGCGAAGCCTCGGCGTACCCCGTTAGTAATTTCCATCCTGCGGTACGGGAGTCGTCCGTCAGGGCCGGATACCACGGGAGGCGGTACGGCCGCTCCTATATCATGGTCAGCCATTTGGTGTATTTATCGATTTCGCCCCGCATGGCCTGGTTCATCCGCTCCTTGACGGCGCAGGTAACCGGGCCGGGACACGGCTTCTTCAGCTCTTTACCGTCGATCGAGGCGATCGGCTGCACCTTGACGATACTCCCCGAGTAGAACGCCTCGTCGAAACCGAGCATCTCCTCCGGCTTGATGTCGGTCTCTTTCATCGTGTACCCCATGTCCCGGACAAGCTCCATGATCGCGCGCCGCGTGATACCGGGGAGCGCCGAGGTGAGCGTGGGGGTCTTTACCGTATCGCCGGTCACAAAGAAGACGTTGGAGGTCGCCCCCTCCGCCACGAAACCGGCGGTATCCAGCATGATGACGTCCTCGTATCCCTTCTTCTTTACCTCCATCTTGGCCAGGAATGCATTGACGTAGTTACCCACGACCTTGGCATGGACGGGGACGGTGCCGCCGTGGATCTTCCTGAAAGACGAGATCCCCGCCCTGACCGGCGCCGAGAGGACCTCCTGTTTCACGCCGAAAAGGTCGTAATCCAGGCAGAAGATCGCGACATCGACCTTCGGGTTTGAGGGGGTCACGGAAAACTCGATAAGGGGATAGTAGGCGAAGAACTTGGCCGCGCCGCTTTTGACGCCGTTGCCGGCGGCGGTGGCGATGACGGCGCCGCTGAGCTCCTGCCGCGAGAGGGGAAGCTCCATAAAGGTGAGGGCGGCGGAGTTGAAGAAACGCTCGATATGCTCCGAGAGGCCGAAGAGGGCCGGGCCCTTCGCCGTGTTGACGATATCCACCACCTCGAAGATTGCCGAACCCCGCGAAAAGCTGTGGGAGAGGAGCGGAACCGTAGCCTTATCCCAGTCAACCATTTCTCCGTTTAACCATGCCTTCATTTCACACTTCCTATCCTCGTTTGATGTTTCAATGGCGCGACGCCGAAAGCGCCGGCGCGGGCACATACGATAAAGCGGATAAACGATACCATACCCCGGCCGGCTTTTCAATAGTAAATCCGGCGGAATCGCCGTTTGATACCGTTGCCGGAGGCAGTACCGGCGCATCGGGCCGGGCCGTAAAAAGGCGGCCCCTCGGAGAGGGGCCGCCCGGTAACACGGAATGTTCGGCGTCGTGGGGTTATCACGGAGCGGGCGTCAATGTCAGCACGTCTTTCAGATCCCGCCCCGTATCAAAGTGCATGGGGATCTGGCCGCCGTCGGCCCATAACCCGGCCTGGTCGTCGTAGTGGGGGCTCTTGAGGAGTCCCGACTGGCCGGGCGGCGAGACAAAGGTGGAGTTTTCCATGTTGGAAAAGTCAACGATCATCCTGATGACGCCGCCGGACTTCATTTCGAACGGCTCGAGGTTGTCCCAGAGGCCGGCGTTGATCGTAAAGTCGTCGCCGCCCGTGGGTATCGGGCTGAGGTTGAAGAAGGAAAGCTTCTTTCCCATCGGGTGCTCAAACCGCATGGTGTGGATATCCCCCCAGCGCCAGTCCGACGGATCATTGCCGATCCGGTCGGAGAGCTCGTCCACCGCCTCGAGCATGCTCTTTTTGATGATATCGTCCCGGGTTTCCGTTATATCTGCCGTCGCGACGTCGTCAAAGAGGACAAAATCGCGGCTGCCGATGTTCTTGGTCAGCACGAGGTCGATGATGTAGACGAGGTAGGGCGCGGACAGCTCCCGGAAGAGATCGTCGCCGATCTCGTCGGCAATCGTGTTTTTCATCATGCGGAAATAGAACGCGTTGAAAAGCGCGGCGGCCCCGCTCTGCTTATCTATGCGGAAGTCCCAATCGTCAAAAAGGGCAATCGGCTCCTTGAGCTCCGCGGTCGTCTTGCAGGCGGCCGTTATATAGGGTATCCACCGCTCGGCGACCACCGATCCCGTGTCGGTCTGGAGGCCCCGGGCGTCTTCCAATCCGATCGTCTCCGTCTTCTTCATGATCTGGTCAAACCGCATCGCCCGCTCGAAGAGGTAGTAGTTCGTCATGGGGTAGGTGGTCGATTTCGGCAGGTTATTAAAGGAGCCGAGGTAGCCGTTTGCCGGATTGTAGTCGTAGGGAAGCTCATCGAAGGGCATGTATCCCACCCACTCGTGGACTCCGTCCCACCCCGGCACCGGCACCGTACCGTTCCCGTTCATGCGGATGGGGACCCGCGCAATATACTGGTAGCCGATGTTCCCTTCCGCGTCAGCATAGCCGATGTTGAGCGTCGGGGTCGCAATGAGGGACAGGGCGGCCCTGAATTCGTTGAAGTTTTGCGCGCGGTTAAGCGCCAGAAAGCCCGTGAAGATACCCGCCGGCTCAAAGCCGACCCATTTCATGGCGGTGTTGGCGGGGGCCTCCTTGATCACGTCCGAGATAATGGGACCGTGCCGGGATACCCTGACGGTGAGTTTTTCGTGCCTGATCCCCTCCTTGGTCTTGATCGCCAGGGTCTCCTCGATGACCTCGAAATCCCGGTAACCCTCTTCGGTCAGGTACTGGTTCGGGTTATCGGGATTGACCTGCTCAATGAAGTAATCAAGCTCGTCCACCCGCCCGTTGACCGTGCTCCACGCGATGACGCCGTTGGTCCCCAGGACGTTGACCCCCGGCGCCCCGGGCGTGGAGCCGCCCATGACGGTAAACCCTGGGGCGGAAAGGCCGATGAGGTAGAAGAGGGCGGGGATCTTCGGCTCAAGGTCCGGGCTTCCGGTGAAGATCGCCTTTCCGGTCGTAGTCCGGGCGGGGGCGAAGATCATCCAGTTGCTGGCCGGGACCTCCGGGATAAACGGGGAAGCGACCGGTACGTTTGCGGGACGCGCCGGCGTCGATACGAATGCGGCGGTATCCGCGCCGTCCGCGGGCAGCGACGGCTCCCCCTCTTCCGGGGAGACGGTCGGGGCAAAACCGGGATAGCCCGGCGTAAGGAGCGTGAGGATATCCGGCCCCGCCTTCAGGCCGATATTGTAGAGGAGGAGGTCCGCCTTCACCGAACGGGTAAGGCTGTAGGCCATGAGGGTGCCGACGACGACGCTGTCTTCCGGCTCCCAGGCTGCCGGTTTCGTCCCGAGGATGGCGTATTCGCGGGGGAGCCTTTTTACCGTCGAGAGATAGGCGTTGACGCCCGCGGTATAGGCCGCGATGATCTCCTTCTCGGCCTGGGGCATGGCGGCGTACTCGGCGCGGGCGGTGCGGTAAAAGCCCAGCGTCTTGAGGTACTTATCGGTATCGAGGGTGGCCTCCCCGAACAGGGAACTGAGCTCGCCGCGGCCGGCCAGGCGCGTCATGTCCATCTGGAACATGCGCTCCCGGGCGGTGACGTAACCCTGGGCAAGGAAGAGGTCATGCTCGTTTTCAGCGAACAGGTGGGGGACACCGTAGTCATCGGTGCGCACCTCCACGGGCGCCGAGAGGCCGGAAAGCTCAATGCTGCCGGAATAGGGGGGAACGGCCGAGCGGAAGAAGGCTTGATAAAAGACGTACAGGCCTGCGATAAGAATGATCAGAACAACGACGAGTACCTTAATAATTTTCATGGAAAAACCCCCATGATGAATGGCGGTCCGTGAAAAAAGGCGCTATGGCCCTTCCTGCGCCTTGGGCGCCGTGACGGCCTCGTCCCGC
Organism: uncultured delta proteobacterium; assembly: GCA_963848155.1. GTDB lineage: Bacteria > Desulfobacterota > Zymogenia > Zymogenales > Zymogenaceae > JAFGAS01. The sequence goes on along the minus strand of CAWKCL010000007.1, from coordinate 1,491,037 downwards.
ATCTTTTCCAGCGTGCCCTTGGCCGCGTCGATTTTTTCCTGGCTATTGGCGGGCAGGAGCGCTACGGCCGTATTGACGACCCTGAGCAGGTGAGGGGCGATTCGGGAAGACGAGGTGGCCGAAGGGATAAGTGTGGCGGCGAGGACGGTAATAAAGCAGGCCACGACAATCCCCTCGAACAGGCCGAAAAAGGCCCCGGCGACGCGATCGTACACCGAGAGGTCCGCACCCGCTATCGCCTTAGCAATGACGACGCCAAGCACGGATACGGCGATCGAGACCGAGAGGAGGATGACGGCAAAGCCGGCGATATTGGCGGGCGGGCCCGCGGGGATGATCCTGGCAAGGTAGCCGGCCGCCCAGGCGTATCCGATGAAGGCCGCCGCGACGCCGACGATAACGGCAATCAGAGAAAAGATATCCCGGATGAAACCCTTCGTGATGCCGTAGATGGCGCTTGCGCTGATGAGGATTATCAGGATTATATCAAAGATACTCATTGGCGTGACCTGCTGATTTCGTATAGCGGTCCTTGACCGGTATGGACCGGCCGCCTTTTCGCGCTCCCGGCGCCGGGCCGCCAACTGACATACCGGCCCATTGAACTATTGGCCTGCCGATCGATAGGCCTACTGGAGATGCCAGGCCATCGACACGAAGAGGTCGTCCTCGCTGTCGGTATGGAGGCATATCTTATCGCCCTGTGTGGCGCCGAGGCCCAGATCGCATGCCCGCTTGAAGATCGGCATTTCCCAGATCGAATGACGCCTGATCCATTTCGTCACGTGTTTCTGGATCTTCAGGAGGGCGACGCCTGCCGCGTCCGTGGCCAATACGTCCGACCCTGCCAGCATGATACCGGCGTACGGGCTTTTACCCAACGATGGAACCGGCTGTACGTGGCTATTCGAGTCAGGCCCACCCGTGACGGCAAGCTCTCGTCCGTCGAGGATGATGAGCTTCGGCAGCGGCGCGAGGGAGAGGACCTCGGCGATCCGCTCCTGGAGACGGTCGATATTAAAGCGGCTTGATCCGGCCCAACCGGAGGTAGTTGCGATGGGGCAGCGCGTGGAGGAGGTAGCGGCTTTCAGTATCCATGAAACCGACGTAGCTCTTCATGCCGAGGGCAAAGCCGGCCAGCGTGTCGGTCCTGACGTTGGCCAGGACAATGATATGGTCTACTTTCGGGGGGAGATTCTGCTGCTGGAGATACGGGTCGCTCTCGTAGAGCATCTTGGGCATCCGGAACAGGTATTTGCCCGGCGTCATCTCCCATTGATCCTCCATGTCCGGTTTCGGGTACCGCTCTCTCCAGACGTAATCGTCAAAATATATGAGCTTTATAGGAAGGGGGGCGTAGGTCTTGGCGGCCTCCGTAACGGCTGACTCTATGCCTGTTTTCCTGAGCGTCCTTTTCGTATCGCTGAAAAAAGACGGTTTGTCTCCGACAAAAATCGCCGAGGGGTTCTTTCTTACCAGGAGATCTATCAACATCGTGACGATTTTCGGGTCCGTTCCGGCCGGATAGGGTTTCCCGGAGTCGACGGTAGGCTTGATCAGAATCGAATCCCCCGGCTTGACAAAAGCCAGCCCCCCCGCGATATCGAGGAGGGTATTGAATTTCTCTCTCAGGGTGTTTTCATCATCTCGCTTATGTTCAGGCACCCGTACGAGGGCAACCTCTATATCTCTCATGGTATGTGATTATCCTCCTTTTCGGAAATTAGCCATATATACCATTATTTTATGGCGTATGAAAGCTTTTTCTGGCGGTCGGCCGCGCCCCGATTCAGAAATTAATCTCGGCCGGATCGACCTCGCGCCCCTCCCGGGCCGATATCTCCGGCGCCAGGGCGAACTGGAGGACCGAAAGCCCGGTTTGGCCGGAGAGGATCGGGTCTGCCCCGCTCTTGATACAGGAGAAGAAATGCCTGCCGGAGTCGATGAAAGAATCAGCCCAGTCGTCTCTCAGGGCGTGGAAACAGCGCGTCTCTCCATCCCGGTAGAGGACCAGCGACGGCTCCTGCAGGAGATTGCCGGTGCACCGGTTGACGAAGATGACGCCCTCCGTTCCCACCAGTTCCATCCTGTCGTCTCCGGCATAATAGTCCGAATTAACCAGCATATCGGGGGCAAAGGTTATGTCGTAGGCCCCGTAGCGGGCGCGCTGCCCTTCATGGTATTTCCACATGATGAAGGCCGGCGCGTCTACTATGACGTTGGTATGGTCGATCCATGCATAGACCTTCTGGACGTCCCCGCCGATGTCATAGGCCTGTGAGAACTTGTGGTAGCCGTCGTCGAAGACGATAAGCCCGCCGCCCCCTTTTTCGGGCTCTATCCGCCACATCCACGCCTCGCCCGGCACTACCCAGCCGCCTTTCCCCCCGTTAGTCAGCCGCATCCTGACGGTTATAAGCGTCCCGATAGCGCCTTCCGCGACTAACTGCCGGGCCCTGACATAGGGCGGGTAGAAGACGAAGTTCTCGAATACCTTGAGGAGTACCCCGTTTTCCTTAGCGGCGGCTATCATTGACCGGGCCTCGGAGACGGTGTTGGCCATCGGCTTTTGCACCGAGACATGTTTCTTGGCCTGGGCGGCCGCCACCGTCATATCCCGGTGGAGGTGGTGCGGTACGAGCAGCTCAACGGCCTGGATGTCGGGGTCTTTGAGGAGCTTTTCGTAGTCCGTGTAGGCCTTACGGGCGCCCCACTGGTCTTTTCGCTGTGCCGCCCGATCAGGGTTCGCGTCGCAGACGGCAAATATCTCGGCGTCCGGGCTTTGCTCGTATGCCCGGGCGTGCAGGTCGCTGATCCGGCCGCATCCGACGAGGGCAAATTTGATCTTATCCACGGGGGACCTCCATGAATGGCCATGAATGGCCATGAAAGGGCCATGAACGGGGCATGAAAGGACCGATACAAACGATACCGGAAACCGTCCGCGGGGCGTCCCGATAGGATACGCCTCAGCCCTAACCCGAGGGGCGAGTTTCCCTATTCCCATCCGCGAGCGGACGATAACCGCGTCTCATGATACAGGCCGGCGGCCGGGAAATCAAGTATTTTGGCAAGTACTTTGGCAAGTACTTTGAGTCGGCCGGCCCATTTCGCCGCCCCGGGGCGATAAAACGGGGGATAATTCTTTTCTTGAAAACACCGCATAAATGTATTACGATTTGCCAATGTATGTGCGTATGGACGTCGTCTGCTCGGCGACCCGGAGAACCCGGGTATCCGAGAATCAGGAAGTCCGCGAGGCGGGCGAGCCCTGCGCGGTGGGGGATGTCGTCGTCGGAAGGGTTGCGAGCGTCGGCCGCCACGGGGTGATCGAGACCGTCCAGGGGTTGGAACGCCCCATTGGCGCGGGAGACTGCTGCTGCGTGGTCCTCGGGCGCCGCTACTCCACGGCGGAATTTTTCGCTGATATACCGGGGCGCTTATCCCCGGGGGAACGGCTTGACCTGCTGAACGTCGGCGGGATAGCCGGACGCGTCATACCGGAGAGGAGCGCCGTTTCCAACCCGACCGTCCTGACCTATGTCGGCCACGCGACCGATGAGACCGGTAAAAAACTGTCGACGTTTGATAGTCCGATCGCGCCCGGCCCGCCGGATTCAAAGCCCGCCGTAATCCTCGTGGTCGGCTCAGCCATGGATTCCGGCAAAACAACCAGCGCGGCCTTCATCATCCAGATGCTTGCCCAATTGGGCTTTAAGGTCGGGGGTGCCAAGCTCACCGGAACGTCCCGGATGAAGGACCTCTTCAGGATGAAGACCGCCGGGGCGGCGGAGGTCGTCGATTTTCTCGATGCCGGCTGGCCCTCCACCTGCGGCCTGTCTTCGGAAGGCCTCGAGGCGATTCACCGGGCGCTGGTGGGCGAGCTTGCCGCCCGGGGGGTCGACGTTATCGTAACGGAGGCGGCCGACGGTATTTTTGAACGGGAGACCGAAGAGATCCTTTCTTCCCGGCGGATCATGGGGGACGTAACGATGACCGTTGCCTGTGCGACGGACAGCGTCTCGGCCTACGGTATGATAACCTATCTTGAGCGTGTTCATGGCATCGTTCCCGATTTCATCTCGGGAATCATTACCTCTCTGCCGCTTTTCATGGAAGAGCTGTCGCGTCGGGTGACTATCCCCTTTTTCGTCGATTCGGAATCGGTCAGGAAGCGCTGCAGAGAGCTGATTATTGAAAGGAGCACCGGTGTTCGCTGAATTGAAGCCCGTCGCGGGCACAAAGGTATCGGATCGGATCACCATTGCCGAAAGCGCGAGCAGGCAGGATATATGCCTCTACTATTTCGGCCTGTGGGGCGCCAGGAAAGGCCCAACCCTGCTGTTGAACGCGGCGGTCCACGGCAACGAGGTGGTCGGGGTGGAGGTGGTCAGAACAATCGTTGACGAGATTGACCCGAACAAACTCTCGGGCAACCTCATTGTCGTTCCCATCGTCAACCCGATGGCCTTTACCTCGGGGCAGCGCTGGGACCCGTACGATAATATCGACATGAACCGGGTTTTCCCGGGGGACCCCGACGGGACGATGACCGAGCGCGTCGCCCACAGCTTCTTTACGATCTTCGCCCGGCAGGCGGACTATATCATCGATCTCCATTCGGCGGAGTTTCCCGACGAGCTGATCCCCCATATCCGCATACGGGTTGACCGACCGACGAGGACCTACCTTGACCTGGTGGCGTCCACCGGTATCAACGCGGTCTGGAAGGGACCGTCGATCAAGGGGATGCTCCAGACCCAGGCGTTTCAGAGCAAGATTCCCTGCGTTACCATCGAGATCGGGGCGGCGGGAGTCATTACGGAGTCCGACGTCCTGGTGGGAACGACGGCCGTGAAAAACGTCATGGCCGTCCTCGGGATGATCGACGAAAAGGCTTCGATCCCCGATCGGCAGATACTGCTCCAGTCCAATGAGGCATGGATCAGGAGCCCCTTCGGGGGGATATTCAAGCCCGCAATTGTGCTGGGGCAGTTCGTCAAGAAGGGAGATATCATCGGCGACATCATTGACCCGACCAGCTACAAGACGGAAGATATCGAGTCGCCCCTGTCGGGAATAGTAACCGGAATAAGCCATCAGCCGATCGTCCGCTCCGGGACCCGCCTGGCGATGGTAGTGGATTTCGACAAGACCCATCTGAAGCGTCACCTCGTACCGAGCCCGAAGCTGCCGAACGCCGAGTACCGTCAAAACGAATACCTGGTGGCGTTGATGAAGGCGCTGTCATAAACGGGGAGGAACCCATGCATACCGAGACCATAGTCGTTGACCGGCGCGAGGTACCGATCCGGGCCGTCGCAGACGTGGCGGTCGCGGGCGGCGGACCGTCCGGCCTTGCCGCGGCGATAACGGCGGCGCGAAAGGGCCTTTCGGTCGTCCTGATAGAGCGTTACGGCTTTTTCGGCGGGCTCGCAACGGCCGGTTCGGTGGGGACCGTCTGCGGCCTTTACCTTCACCATCCCGACCGGGTTGAATATATCATCGAGGGATTCGCCAAGGAGCTGGCCGAGGCCCTCGTCGGGCGGGGGGGGGCATTCGGCCCGTTCATGCGCCAGGGTTTTACGGCGCTCCTCTATAACCCGTGGCACCTGAAGCGTCTCCTGGACGAGTGGATCGGCCGGGAGAAGAAGATCACGCCGATGCTGCACAGCTACGTGGCCGACGTGGTTCGAAAGGCGGACCGGATCGAGTCGCTTCTGGTGGCAAGCCCCGAGGGCCTGTATGCGGTTAGCGCCAAAATTTATATTGACGCCACCGGAGACGCGTCGGTGGCGATGGCCGCCGGCGTCACGACCGAAAAGGGCGACTCCCGGGGGGTGGTCATGAACCCCACGATGATGTTTACCGTCCAGGGACTTGACCTGATCGCCTACCAGCAGAACGGGATGGCCATCCTCAACGATAAAATCCGGGAGGCGATCGCCAATAAGAGCTATCCGCTCACGGTGGGCCAGGGATTGGTCATCCCGACCTTTCGCCAGGGCGAGGCGATGATAAAGCTCTCGTCGCTGGCCCGGGACGGACGCGCGCTGGACGGCAGCCTTGTATCAGACCTTACGTACGCGGAGCTCAAAGGACGCGACGACGCCGAGGTTACCATGGAATTCCTGAAAAAGGAGATCCCGGGTTTCGAAAACGCATTTTTGTCCGATACGGCCGTCCAGGTGGGCATCCGCGAAACGCGCAGGATCGTCGGGAAATATGTTCTGACCGAAGCGGATGTGCTTGCCGGCAGGAAGTTCCCCGATACCATCTGTCTTTCCTCGTGGCCGCTTGAGAGGTGGGAGGACGGTCAGGGAGCCCGAGATGGTCTTGCTGCCGGAGGGGCACTATTACGGCGTCCCGTATCGAAGCCTGTTGCCTGCCGGGACGCAAAACCTGCTGGTTACCGGCAGGGCCATCTCAATGGATCATGGCGCCCTGGCTTCCGCCCGTGTAATGGGGGTTTGCATGGCCGAGGGACAGGCGGCGGGCGCGGCGTGCGCCCTGGCGGCGGGCAGCGGCATAGGGCCTTCCGAGATCGATATAGAACAGCTGCAATCGGAGCTGAAAAAGGACGGGGCCCGTCTTTCCTGACGCGGCCGGGCGCCCCGGTGACGACGCGCGGGACGCCGGTTCGATTGACGTGACACCCTTTTACATGGATACGGTTTGAGACAGCATACCCATAGCTGGCGCTATCTTTCGCTGCTCGTTATCATATTCCTGAGCGCCTGTTCAACGATGTTCCCCGTCAAGAATGGGATTCTTTATACGGTTGGGCCGGGAGAGGACCTGTGGCGCATCGCCGATGCGTATGACGTGGACCCGAAGATCGTGGCGGAGGTAAACGGAATATACAATCCGGATGACGTCAGCGCCGGCGATACGATATTTATCCCCGGCGCGAAAAAGGCGCTCGCGGTTCCTCCCCTGAGCATCGAGGAATTGGCGGCCAGGATCCAAAAGGGCGTTTTTATCTGGCCGGTTCAGGGGATAATTTTTTCCCTTTACGGCCCGCGCTGGGGAAGGCTCCACGAAGGGATCGATATCTCAGCCCCACGGGGAACGCCCATCGTCGCGGCAAAAGACGGGATCGTGATCGTGGCGGGGGGTAAGTCGGGTTACGGCGGATACGGGATTACCGTGGAGATCAAGCACGACGACGGCTTTACGACCCGGTACGCCCATCTTTCGGAAACGGTGGTCAAAGAGGGCGACTCGGTCAAGGCGGGAGATATCATCGGGTCCGTGGGCTGCACCGGCAGGTGCACGGGACCCCACTGTCACTTTGAGATCCTGTACTATGAGATCGCCCTCAATCCGCTCTACTTCCTTCCCTGAGGGGCCGTTCGCGCCGCCGGGAAAAACCGCGCAGCGAACGGCTGACAGAACGGGCGAAGAGGTGCGGGGAGTTGACATTCTATAAAAATAATCATATCATGATTCCTCTCAATCCTTAAACAGTCTCGGTCGGCAAACGATGTCGGATAAAATCTCCGTATATATCGTATCAATGGGAAGAACACCGGAAGCGGTCCGTGCGTTCATCTCGGCGTTTTCCTCCAGATTTAAGATCCCCCCGGAAAGGATGCTGGATTTCAGCAAGAAGCTCCCGGTGAAAATCGGCAGTTATGAGCTTGAGAAGGCCAGGCAGTTCGGGATGGAGATCAAGCGAATGGGGGGGGAGGTAAGCCTCCGCCGGATCGAGGCGCACGGGCCCATACCGGTAAGCGCGCCGCCGCGCGGTGAATCCGCCGATTCCTGGGTTGTTCACGGCCACGCGGAATCACAGGATGAGCTCAAAAGTATGACCGCGACGGACGCGGGGGCGCCCGGTGAATCCCCCCCCGTCAACGAGTATTCGGGCGTGTTCGACGATGTTGACCGGGCCGATATGCCCGCGCCGCCACCGAAGCGGACAATAGGCGGGAAGTTCGAGGCAAAACAAGTGTATACCGCCGATCAGGCGTTCGGATTGACAAAGGAGCGTTTCGATAAGGTCAAGAGCCTCTATGCCGCCAAAGAGGCGAAAAAATCGGTGGTCGGCAGCCCGGCCTTCAAGATATTGCTTCTCGTATCGGCGCTTGCCGCCGGCCTGCTCATCTACCAATACAAAGACGAGATCCAGACCCTTACCTTCGGCCTCAAGGAGGTCGTCGTTTCCGACGCCTACGAAGATCGCCTTCCGGACAAGATCTCGGTGCCGGCCGACCTTACCGGCAACTACAGCGGAAGGCTCAGTTACGCGACAAAGGCGGGCGACAGCGCGCTCGTGGACGTAACCCTGTTTATCGAAGGGAAAAACGTCCGCGACATCGTTGTAACCGTGTCGTCGACCGATGCCGAAATCGGCCCCTATCGGCTCAACGTGGAATATGCCCCGGGATACGTCGCATATACCAAGGTGGTGAAGAACGAGACAATCTATTCCGTCGAAAACACCTTCCCCGCATCGAACAACGCGGTTGGCCGAATTGACGAGAGTGGGAAATTCTCCATCGAGCTGGACGCGATTGATACGGGCGTCGATCCGAACTCGGCCCCCAAGTCCGAGAAAGACCATCTCGGCAACATGATCTTCCTCAGGATGGAGGGGGCGTTTGTCGGAAACGATACATTCTACGGGGGGCTGTTGACCTCGGGCAGCCCGCTCGTGGGCTGGGAAGCCGGAAAGAAATAGACCGATCGATTCGGCCGACTGCAAACCCTCCGCCAATCCCTCGCGGTAAGACCGCATCGCCGCCTGCCCTTCTCAATGCTATTGACGACCGTCGGAAAGAAAAGTTATTGCAATTGACTTGCATATGTAATACTATTGTATTCATGCCGATCATACAGGACTGACGGGGACTGCCTCGTATCACCTGTCGGCGAATAGAAAACGGCACCGCCGAATATCGGGGATTTCCCCGTTATTGGCGGCTTGCCGGCAGGAACGCGCTGATGGGAACGCATCGGAATCCGGGGCGGGGGAGGGGTCACAATGACCGATAACCATTTTCCAATGGCTGAGCACGAAACGGGCGACGGGCTTCTGAGGGAAACAGGGCTCAGGAAGACGATCGGCAGGGTCAAGATAGTCGAGCTGCTCATGTCGGCTCAAAGGCCGCTGACCGGCGCCGAGCTTATCGCGCTGCTCGGCAGGGACGCCATGGACCCGGCCTCGGTCTATCGGGTGCTTACGGTATTCACCGAACGGCGGATCGTCCATCGGATCGATGGCGCCGATAACGTGTCGCGCTACGCCCTCAATCGGGGGAGGGCCAACCACCCGCATTTTACCTGCCGCTCCTGCGGAAAGATGGACTGCCTGGAGGAGATTTCGGTGCCGCACCTGGACGTAGGCTCAGAGGGGTACGTTGTTGAAGCGGAGAACCTGGTGCTCTCGGGACTCTGCGCCCGCTGCAACAAGAAGTAAAGGAACCGTGACGGCATTACCGAGTGAGGGAATTCACATGAAACCAGCGATGAAGCGGTTACTGACGGTCGGTTGCTTTGATTATTTTGGTCCCGGCTGTCATTGCCCTGGTATCATGCCGGGCTAACGATCAGGCGCCAGGCAAGCTCACCGTCATGACCTCTATTTTCCCGATGTACGACATGGCGCGCGCGGTGGGCGGAGCCGATGTCGATCTCACGCTGCTTACCCCCCCCGGCACCGAGGCGCATACGTTCGAGCCGACCCCCGCCGACATCGTCCGGCTGGAAAAGGCCGATGTCTTCATCTATAACGGGGCCGACATGGAGCCCTGGGTCCATGGGATCCTTTCGGGACTCAAGAACCCGGATCTGCTGGTCGTCGATACGAGTGACGGAATCACCCTCATTGCCGAGAAGGGTAAAGAAGGGGGATGGGACCCCCACATATGGCTTGATGTTGATAACGCCAAGAAACAGGTCGACGCAATAGCCGCGGCCTTTGAATCGAAAGACGCCGCGCGCGCCGCGGAGTATCGCGGCAGGGCCGAGGGCTACAAGCAGGCGCTCGATGGGGTGGATACGCTCTACCGGGAGGGCTTAGGCCACTGCGAAACGAACATGATCGTTTCTTCCGGCCATTTTGCCTTTGGCTATCTTGCGGCCCGTTACGGCCTTACCTATACGTCGGTCTACGGCCTTTCGCCGGACGCGGAGCCGACGCCCAGACGGATAGCCGAGATTATCGACCTGGTCAAGAGCGAGAAGACCCGCTATCTCTTTGCCGAAGAGATGCTTGACCCCCGGCTTACCGAGTCGGTTCGGGAGGAGACCGGGGCCGAAATCCTGTATGTCTCATCGGGCCATGAGGTTTCGAGGGACCAGTTCGAACGCGGGGTTACGCTCGTGGACATCATGAAGGCGAACCTTGAAGAATTCAGGCGGGGTCTCTCATGTCAATGAAAAAGCCCATCGTCCTGGAAGTGAGAGACCTTACGTTTGCCTATAACCACTGGCCGGTTATCGAGGATATCACGTTCAGCCTCTCCCAGGGCGACTATCTCTGGGTGATCGGGCCCAACGGGTCCGGCAAGACGACCCTCGTCAAGAACATCCTGGGTATCCTGCCGCTGAAATCGGGCGTAATCCGCCTCTTTGGGCAGGACCTCCGGGCATTTGACCAGTGGAACATGGTCGCCTATGTCCCGCAGAAGATAGCGTTTTTCGATCCCTTCTTTCCCGCCTCGGTGAAAGAAGTCTGTGCGATGGGGCTCCTCGCGGAACGGGGCCGTCATCTCCGGCCGGGAGCGGGCGACGGCGTACGGGTGGAAGAGGCGCTTGAGCGCGTCGGCATCAAACATATCAGGGATCAGCGTATCGGGGAGCTTTCCGGCGGTCAGCTACAGCGGGTGCTCCTGGCAAAGGCGTTGATAACACACCCCCGGCTGCTGTTCCTGGATGAGCCGACCGCCGCCGTCGAGCCGTCCGTCAGGCAGGACTTTTTTGGGATTGTCGACGACCTGAACGCACAGGGGACCGCGATTGTCCTGATCAATCATGACATCGCGGGGATGAATATACACAACAACAAGATCCTCTATATCAATCGGCGGCAGGTCTTCTTCGGCGAGGGGGGGAAGTTCTGCCTGGCCGAGGACATGTCGGACTATTTCGGAAAATATCAGCACGTGATCTGTCACCAGCACGCGGAAGACGGTCAGGAAACGGGAGATGATTAAGGCGGCCGCCGCCGCGGCGCGCCCACAATGGCGGGGTTTACGGTATGTTTGAGCTGTTTACCTACGGGTTTATCCAGCGGGCGATGCTCACGGGGCTCTTCGTCGGCACGGCCTGCGCGGTCCTCGGCGTATTTCTGGTGTTGAGAAGATACGCGCTGATCGGACACGGCCTGACCCACGTCGCGTTCGGGGGGGTCGCCGTGGGGCTGTTGTTCGGCGGGCAGCCCTTCTGGGCCGCGCTCGCGGTGACGCTCCTTTCCTCGTTCGGGATACTCAAGCTCCAGGAGCGGGTAAAGGTCTACGCGGACGTGGCCATCGGGATCGTATCGGCGGTAGGCATGGCGGTGGGTGTTGTTATCGCGAGCATCGCGGGCGGTTTCAACGTTGATCTGATGAGCTACCTCTTCGGGAGCATCCTGACGATCGGCAAGACGGAATTTATCGTTTCCGCCGTGATATCGAGTATCGTGATTGTCTTTATCCTCCTGTTTTACCACGATCTTTTTGCGATGACGTTTGACGAGGAGGCCGCCCGCGCGATGGGGATCAGGGTTGACCGGTATAACTACTTCTTCGCCGCCGTTTCGGCCTTCGTGGTGGTGGTGGGGATGCGGGTTGTGGGGTTGCTGTTGGTGGCCGCCCTGATGATCCTGCCGGCCACTACCAGCCTTCAGCTCTCACGCACGTTTCGGGGCTCCCTGATCATCGCGGCGCTGGCCGCGATACTATCGGTGGTCGCGGGGATCGTGATCTCGTTCTGGCTCGATCTCCCATCGGGGGGAACGATCGTGCTGGTCAATTTCGCCCTCTTTCTCATCGCTTTCTGGATCAAGAAGCTCTTCCTCGAAAAGGGCGCGGCCGCGCCGAACTCACCCCCTCATTCGTGAAACAATCACAACCGAACACAAGACAAACAGCGCAGCGCCGATAAAGAGAAAGGAGGGCCCGAGATACTCCACGGCGGCGCCCCCGAGGGCGTTGGCGATGACCAGCGACCCGTTTTGGCAGGCCATGTACAAACCGAAGAACCGGGCGGTTCGATTCGGCGGGATAAGCCGGACGAAGAAGGCGTACGCCACCGAGAGCGCCACCGAATAACCCGCGCCGGCCCCCACCATGAGCACATAGATACCCCTCATATCCGAGACGAAGGGGACCAGTCCCAGGACCAGGCACAGAATGAGGAGCCCCCCCATAAGGACCGGCCGGTGTCCTATCCGATCGCCCAACACGCCCACGGGAAATGCCAATACGACATAGCGTAGCGGTGGTCAGCAGGAGCGCGAAAAACGCCTGCTGGTTCGTGGCGGAAAACAGGTCCTTGGCGGCGATGACAAAGAAGAAGTTGACCATCCAGATGCCGGTCCACCAGAAGATCATGGCCGTGAAAAACGTCATGATCCGCCGGTCTCCCGTGATCATCTGCACTATACCGGGACGCCGGCCCTCGCCGCGGGTGATAGGCCGCTCCGGGACGCCGATAAAGAGGATCGTTACCGACGCGACGATGACTGCCGCCGTCCAGAGGAATACGAGCCGGCGGTCGGTGTCCCAGAGGGGTGCGCCGAACAGCAGGAAGAGGATGACCCCCGTCCCGCCGACAAGAAACATGATCCCGGCGGCCCTTCCCCGCCGCTCGGGCGGCGAGATATCGGCCAGAAACGCAAAATAGGGGCCCATCGTAAAGAAGAAGGCCGCAAAGAGGATCAGGACGAGGGGGATCGCGGCGGAAAGTGACGCCGCATACGGCAGGACCATCAGGACGATCACCGCGACAATCCAACCGACGGCAATGAACGGTTTCCTCCTGCCGAGCCGCCACTGGAGACGATCCGACAGCGTCCCGGCGGCGATCGGCATAACGATCCCGAAGATCCCCGAGGCCGATAAGACGAGCCCCACGACGGTCTCGGAAGGGGTCAGCTCGATCAGAAAGAGCGGAAGCGTGGCGCCCAGGAAACCCCAGAAGGTCTGGACGGCAAAAAGCCCCATGGAAAAGAAAACGAGGCGTATGAGGGGGAGCCGGTAAGGGGGCATGGCACGGTATTCTATAGGAATGTGAACCTAAATCGCCGCGGGAGGCAGAGGCGGTGTCGCGGGCCCCCGGCACGGTATACTGCACGACACGTATCACGATACGGCGGTGGAATCAAGCCTTTTGTTGCGCCGCCGGAAGCATGATCTCAAATATACTGCCCCCCTCCGTGGGGCTGATGAGGTCAATAGCGCCCCCGTGGGCCTCGACGATCTCCTTGACGATCGCCAGCCCCAGCCCCGCCCCCTTTTCACTCGAGGGGACGTTTTTCCCCCGGTAGAACTCCTCGAAGATCCTCTTGCGCTCCTCCGGGGCCACCCCGATACCGGTATCGGCCACTGCGATGGATACCAGGGGGGGTACCAGGCGGCGCTTTGAACGCCCGGCGTCGGCCGGCGTTTCGCCGAAACCGGCGACGGCGGCCACCGTCATGGTGACCGACCCGCCCGTGGGCGTATATTTCAAGGCGTTCTTGATCAGGTTCGTCAGGGCGACCTCCAGCAGAGAAAGGTCACCCTCGATCTTCACGGTGTCCGCCGAGAGAACCAGGCGGTGCTCGATCTTCTTATTGGTGAGCCGCTCGTCGTAATCACGAAAGACCTTCTGGGCCAGGATATGGGGGTTGACCTCGTCGCGCCGCGGCCTGATTTTGCCGGAGCGAAGCCTCGTTATGTCGAGGAAGTTTTCCATGATGAGTTTGAGCCGCTCGGACTCGGCGAAAACCGCGGCCAGATGCCTCTGAATCTTCGGGTCGTCCCGGGAGGCCTCCATGATAAGCTGGGCGTGCCCCATGATCGTGCCGAGGGGGGTCCCCACTTCGTGGGTGAAGACGTTAATCAGGTGCGATTTGAATTCCTCGTTTTTCTTGATCTCCCCGAAAAGCCGCGCGTTTTCCATTGAGAGCGCCGCGAGGTCCGCCACGGACCTGAGCACGTCGATTTCGGAGGATACAAAGGGCTTTTTCTCTCTCAAACGGGCAAGGCTGATGAGGCCGAAGACCTTCGCGCCCATTACAATGGGTATCAGGAGCAGCGTCTTGACGCCGGCCTGCTTGATTCGGTCTTCATCGGCAAAGAAAAGCGGCGCGCTGTCCACGTCCTCGATATAAAGGTGACGCTTCTCGTTAATGACCTTCCGGTATTCGGGATAGTGGGAAAGGTCGATGGGATAGGGCAGAGAAAAGCGGTCCGTCCCCTTTTCCGTTGTCGCGCGGATGACGGCACCCTGTTCGGGATCGATGGTGATAACCCCGATTCTATCCGCGGCTACCGCCTCCCTGATGGACGTGACAAGGATAGGGAAGATGTCGTCGATCGTCAGCGCCGTCGAGAGGCGCCGCGACGCGTTATAGAGAAGGGCGAGTCCCGCGGTGAGCGTAATCCTCTCGGTCACATCACGGGCGGTAATGTGCACAGGAGTGGGCACGGGAGTCGGCATTACCTCGTGTACGAAGGCCCCCCCGTTGACCTCCATAAAGCGGTAACCGCCGTCCTTATCCCTCATCCTGATCAGGCGGGGGAGGGCGGGTGTCGACGATGACGTCAAATCGGCGATCAGTTGTTCGGCGTCGTTGCGATCGTCGGGATGAACCAGGCCCAGGAAGTCCGGGTCTTGCGCTGCCGTATCTACGTCAAGATTCATGCGCGCGGCGGAGTTGGCTTCAAGCACCGTCCCTTTGCGATCCAGGATGAATGTCGGATCGGCGTATTCCTCGAAGAGCAGGCGGTAACGGCGGCTCAGCGACTCTATATACTCCGTGCTCTGCTTGAGCCTGACGAAGTTCTCCACCTTCTTAAGGAAGATATCGGGGTCAAACGGCTTAATAATATAGTCGACGGCGCCCAGCTCAAGCCCCTGCAGCATTCGTTCGGAGTCGGTATGGATGGCGGAGATGAAGATTATTGGAACGTCGGCAAGCGGGCGGATCTCCCTGAGACGCCGTGACGTGTCGAACCCGTCGATGCCCGGAAGGTTGATATCGATGATTATGAGATCAAAAACGGACGGTGATTCCCCAAGGGACGATAGCGCCGCGAAGGGATCGGCAAATCCCGCCACGTCGTATCCTTCCCGCTTCAATATCCGCCCGACCGCCGAGAGCACCGACGGATCGTCTTCAATGAGGATGACGGCGCCTTTTCTTATCACGGCAATGACTCCCACCGGCATAATAGCACGTTCGATCGTCAAAGGCAAACGGATCGGAGCGAAGGTGTTGAAAACGGGCAAAAGTTACTGTATAATGCCAAAAGATGTTAATTCTGAAAGAACGGAGGACGCGTGGGGGGGATAAGTAAAATACTGATTGTCGAAAACGACACGCCCATGGCCGAAATGCTGTCGGACTTCCTGGCAGAGAAGGGATTTGCCGCGGCCGTTGCCGAGGACGGGACGGCGGCGCTGGCGCGAATCGGGCAGGAGCGGTTCGATATTATTCTCTCGGATGTGGTCATGCCGAATATGGACGGCATTGAGCTGCTGCGCCGGCTCAAGGACATAAACAGCGAGGCCACGGTGATCATGATGAGCGCCTACGGCACGATTGACAACGCAGTGGAGGCGATGAAACTGGGCGCCTACGACTACATCGCAAAACCCTTTCGGCTTGACGAGATCCTGTTGACCATCGGCAAAGTTCAGGAGAGCCGGATGCTCCGGGACGAGAACATCCGTCTCAAGCGGGAGCTGGCCGGTAAGTACACCTTCCACGACATCATCACCAAGAATGACCAGATGCACAAGATATTCCAGACCATCAAGAAGGTGTCGGGATATTCGACGGGCATCCTGATTATGGGGGAGAGCGGCACCGGGAAAGAGCTGATCGCCCGGGCGATCCACTACGAGAGCAGTCTTCAGAGCGGCCCCTTTGTCCCGGTCAACCTGGCCGCGATACCGGAAACCCTCCTGGAAAGCGAGCTTTTCGGTCACGTCAAGGGCGCGTTTACCGACGCCGTCAGGGATAAGCCGGGCCTCTTTGAGGAGGCAAACCAGGGCACCCTCTTTCTGGACGAGATCGGGGAGCTTCCGGTCCTGCTGCAGGTTAAGCTGCTCAGGGTTCTTCAGGAGGGGGAGGTCAGGAGGGTCGGGGCTACCGGCTCGACAAAAGTCTCGGTCCGTATCATCGCTGCCACGGCCAAGGACCTCGAGCACGAGATAAAGGATGGGTCATTCCGCGACGATCTCTACTGGAGACTGAACGTCATCTCACTGAAGCTTCCCCCCTCAGGGAGAGGACGGAAGATATCCCGCTGCTGGTGGAGTATTTCATCGGGAGGTTCAACGCCAAGCTGGGCCTTTCGACGAAGGGAATCGATCGGGAGGCCCTCTCGGCGCTCATGGAATACCGGTGGCCCGGCAACATCCGGGAGCTTGAAAACTGCATGGAACGGGCGATGATACTGTCGGACTCGGAGGTGATCAGGCAGGCCGACCTCCCGCACCAGATCGCCGGCGCGGGGACGGCCGCGGCGGGCAGCGCGGTGTCCCTTTCGATGACGTCTTTTTCAATCAAGGAGGCGTCACGGACTATCGAAAAGCGGTTGATCGCCGACGCGCTGGCGGCGACCGGCGGAAACCTTACGAAGGCGGCAAAACTCCTCGAGATCAGCTACCGCGCCCTGCTCTATAAGATCAAGGAATACGGCATTCGATAGCGGCGCGAATCGCGAATATGCGCATTCTTTACACACTGCCTATGCACTATTTGCACATTCCCGTGCCGTGCCGCGCGGGCACGGCCACGGTGGCGAAAAAAGTCCGTCATTTCAAGGAGATACGAGGCGCTGTCCGGCCGTCTAATGGCAGAATTGTCCCTTTACTTGGCATGGATAATGCATTATAGAAAACAGGGGTAGTCTATATGAAGCTAATCCGATATATCTGTCTTCTCGTCGCTTCCCCGGATCGCCGCAGGAACGGATCCGAAAGCGGCCAACGTGCGCCCTTTCATCCGGCCGGAGGGTTTACCATCCTGGAGCTGATGACGGTCGTGGGTATCATCGCAGTCCTTTCGGCGATTGCGGTCTACAGCATCAACACGAACCTCGACCGCATCAGGGCCGATACGGCGGTGCGGAGGGTCTCCCTCGCGCTCAACTACGCGCGGATACGGGCCGTCGCCGAGAACTGCAATTATATCGTTACGTTCTCCGTCCGCCCCACTGTCAGCAAGGGTCAGTCCAGGAGTTATATCGAGATGCTGGCCGATATAGATAAGGACGGCGCAAAGGATACGGGCGAAACGACCAGAATCGAGGACCTCCCGGGCGGTATCATATACGACCTGGAAGGACAACCCGATATCAATAATATCGCGGCCGATGCCCAGAATCGGGACGGGATCGCTTTTTCGGATAACAAGGTTACCTTTCTTCCCCGCGGGAACGCCGACGAAGGCGGTGAAGTCTATATAATTCCCGAGAAAAGCCTCGAAAGGAACATCAACCAAAACCGGAGGGCGGTATCTCTCGAGAGGCTTTCGGGCAGGACAATCGGCTGGTTTTACCATACGTCACTGGCTGACGCGGGCAAAAACCCGTGGAAAGAGGAGGGCAAATGAGCCGGAGTCTAATGATGAGAATTAACAGGGACGTCGGGAACGTCAATCGGCTTATCTGTTCTATCTCCCACCGCGGTTCGGCGCGCGCCGAAGGGTTTACGCTGCTGGAGACGATGATCGCCCTGAGCATCTTTACCATCGGCATCATGGCGATCGGCGGTATGCTCGTCTATTCCACGAGGGCCCGCGTGCTCAACCGCCAGGTAAACTTCGCCGTCTCCTCAACCTACGACCGGATCGAGGAGATCAGGAAGATATCCGAAAGCGAGGTGGACGTCCGGTATAACACCGTATTGAACTTCAACTATATCCTTTCGCGGGACGCCGCGTACGGCGCCATCGACAATTATGCGACCCCCGGCTTCCTCTCCGGCACCGCCGGTTATACCGCGGCGGTGGCCAGCATTGACGCCAAGGGGATATCCGCCGAAGAAAAACAGGCGCGGAAGGATAAGATCAAGATCCTCTATGACGACGGCCTTGAGACACACGGCGACGATGTGGCCAACGACGGTATCTGGAGCTGCATCGAATATATCAACATGGATACCGGCGAGGTCAAGCCCCAGCCCGAATACGAAAACCTCACGGCGGCCGAGAAGAAGCAATGGCGCTGGACGCTGACCCGGAGGACCGTCCTCGAGCCGATGACGCTCGTGGCGGTAGGCGGGGCTGAATACAAGCGGACGCTCTCCCACGCCACCCTGACGGGCACGTCAACAACGGGCGCCGACGTGGCGCAGCTGACGGTGATAAGCTCGTGGACCGATATGACGGGAAATACCCGGTCGGTTAACTATAATACCCTGCTTGTCCGCGGGTCTACCTAAACAACGGACAGCACGTGGACAGCCCGATGATCGGGCAAAAAGGAGCGGCGGGAAACGCCCGCGGCTCATATCATGCGAACGTAACGGCGGAGGCCACCGTGTCTAAGAAAAAGGTTAATGTGAACCCCCTGACGGGGGCAAAGGGCGGGTATATCATGATGCTGGCGCTGATCATCATGCTTACCCTGACCGTCATCGCCGTGGGGTACGTCTCCAACGTCATGCTGGAGACCTCCATCACCAGGAACTACCGCGTCAACCGGGACGTCCTGAACGCGGCGGAGGCGGGGCTCGGCGTGGCCATGCGCATCACCCACGAAGAAATCCTCGGCCAGCTCGAGCCCTTCTCGGGCACCGCGCGGAGCGAATACGAGGGCGACAACGAAACGAAGTACGGGTACCCGTTCCAGACGCTGTTTGACGATTATAACGACGTCAAGGTCAAGTACCGCGTCATCCCCGAAAACCCCGACCCGCAGAAGAACCGCTTCCTCTACCGGACGTACGTCTCCTGCTCGGAGATGATCCACTACGCCTATCCCTACGCTATCGAGGTGGTAGCCGAACCGACCAGCGGGATAGGGGGGACGCAGTACCTGAAGCGGCAGATCCGGGTACTGGAGACGCCGCTGGTCCAGTATTTCGTCTTCTTTGACGACGACCTGCCCTGGCACCCCGGCCCGACGATGAACGCATGGGGGAGGATCCACACCAACGGCAGCATCTGGTTTTCTCCCGAGCCTACCGGCGCTATATACCTCAAGAACCTCACGAGCGGAAGCGTCATGGTCGAGCATTTCGTCACCGCCTCCGGCGTGATCTACCAGGACCGTGTGCTGGGTATGGTCCCGACGGAGACCCGCGGCGGGACCGTCCGCATGCGGGTCTATCACCTCACCTCGACGACGGATAACCAGACCCTCTATAATGCGGGAACCAACCCGGCCGGCGACTACGTGGAAATAAACAGCGATATCACCTCCGCCAACGCCGCTGCCGAGAAGGCCCGCTTCACGGACCCCAACGGCTGCTCATACGTCATGACGGGCGTCCCCAAGTCCCCGTCGATTTCGTTTAACGCCACCTTCCGGGAGGGCTTCTACGAGAGCAGGGCCCGGGCGCCGGAGCGCAGCGAGTATTTCGGGCTTACCATCGTCATCGAGGGCAACGGCGGCGGCAGCTGGCCGCCGAGAAACGCCACGACCGACGTGACCGGGACGCTGCATATCTACGCCGCCACCAAGGACTTCGCCCACGACTACAAGACCTTTCCCGACGGGGTGAAGATCGAGGACGTGACCGACCTGGTGTTCAACGCCGGCAACAACTCCGATATAGGCGGCGGCACGCAGGGCGATATCGTCTTCTCTCCGGAGACGTTTCGGAACAACTGGGGGCCCATGGGGAAGTTTCCTATCAGCGATACTGAACCAGCGTATCCGGTCTACCTGGAACGCAACGACCAGCGGCAGGACATGAATGGGGCCGCCCTGACGGTGGTCAACCTGGAGAAACTGGAGAAGTGGTTCTACGAGGTGTACCTCGATTCCGAGTACGACGACAACCCGGGCAACCAGTCTATCGCAGATTTCCAGACCGACGAGATTACCGGAAACAAGACCAAGCTCGTCATCTACATCAGCCGCACCCCGACGGTAGCCGAGGTGCCGGGCTGGGCGGGGTATACCGTGGACGGCGGGCCGCCCTACCCCTATTACGACAACAAGCCCCTCCAGGTGCTGCAGGCCATCAAGATCTGGAAGAGCGACGATCTCGTCTGCCCGACGACGATCGCCACCGACAACCCGGTCTACGTCGAGGGCAACTTCAACTACAACTCCCCCCAGAAGGGGTGCGCCGTCATCGCCGACCTGGTGACGCTCCTCTCCAACAACTGGCATGCCCAGCTCTTGGGCAAGATCGAGGGCAGGCCCCCCGTGGCCAAGACCCTTGCCCTGACCGACGCGACGAATACCTGGTTTAACGCGGCCTTTTTCACCGGAAGGGACGACCTGAACGACTTCGCCATCCGCGGAGGCGCCTTTAACGACGAGACGGAGGGGCTCCACAACTTCGTCGGGTTTGCGGAGAACTGGAATACTTTTAACTGTACCATCAGCGGATCGTTCATCAACCTCTGGTTTACCCGGCAGGCCCTCGGGTTTTTCGATGTTGTCTCAACCGGGGTTGACCGTGTGTACCGGCCGCCGAACCGTTTCTGGGGATGGGACCCGGGGTTCAAGGACTCCCAGTACTGGCCGCCCTACTGCCCCTCGGCCTACAGCGTGGAGAGGGTCGGCTGGTACCAGGGCGACGAGTATGACGAAGAATTCATTCAGGATCCTAACGAAGAGTGAGGAACATGATGCGCGCATATAAAACTGCAGTCCGATGGATCACGATGCGGCGGGGCTTTACCATCGTCGAAATGCTGATCGCCGTTGTCATCTCCTTTATCATCCTGGCCGCCGTGTTCGAGGTGTTCATCGCCCAGAAGCGGCGTTACGTCACCGAGGACGCCGTGCTGGAGATGGAAAACCGCGGCGACTTCGCCATCGAATACCTCACCAGGATCATCCAGAACTCGGGATACAACATCCAGCAGGGGATGAAATTCGAGGCGGCCTCCGACCATTACTTTGTCACGGCGATGGACGAAAACAACGACAACGTCATCAGCCCCGAAGAGGTCATCGCGATCGTCCTTAATAAACCGACCCGGGAAATCGAGGCCGTAGACCAGCCGACCGAGCTGGTCCGGGACCCCAGCCAGGACGATTTTACCGCCGGCAAGAGGTCGTTCGGGTTTGACGCCTACTTCGACATGGATGGCGACGGCACCGTGGGGGATGCCGAGAAGTTCACGTCGGGATATAACCTCAACACGGCGCGGGACGACAGCAGCCTCGACCAGAAGGACGCTATCAGGCTCTACCTGGCCGACGGCCCGCCCTACGCGGTCTACCGGTACAGTTTTAACCTCCTTGACGATAGCGTCGCATATGACAGCCTCGGCAACCCCTTTATCGTCAACCCGGCGCCGGACCTGATCGCCGATAACGTCGACAACTTCATTATCCGCTACTACGACGAAGAGAACCTCCCGCTGCCGGCGACGTTCGACGACGCGGGCAGGAGGATTACCCCCAAGCCGCCGTATATGCTCACCCGCGACGACATGACCCGGATCAGGAGGGTCGAGTTCGAGGTCCTCCTGCGTTCGACACGGGCCGACAACAAGTGGACCGATTTGGGGTCGTACCCCGCGGGGTCCGTGGCGACCTACGACTCGAGCGGCAAGCCCGCCGGCTGGTCGTGCGGCGACACCGAGTTTCGCGCCGGGGCGCCCTACCTGGTCAGCTGCGTTGGCCTGTCGGACTGGGACTGCTTCTACCGGTACTGCAACAACAAGACCTACCCGACGCTTACGGATAACAAGGTCGAGTACGAAGACCAGTACCGCCGGCTCCTGCTGACTTCGAGCGTGACCCCCAAGAACCTCACTCTCAACCCGTACGGGCAGCTGACCCTGACGGTTGACCCGGTCAAGATCAGGTGCCCCGATACCTCCGCCACCCTCACGGCCACATTGAGGGACCGGGAAGGAGACCCGATAGAGGACGCGGTGGTCAATTTCTATTCGACGTCCCTGGTGTCCGAACTCGACTATACGGGCGTATCGGATACCGACGTGAACGGTGACCCGATCACCGACGAAAACGGGGTCGTAACCGGCATCACCCTGAAGGCGCTCGTGATGGCCGACGGCACCAAGAAGCCGGTATCCGTCACCGTATCCGCGGATACCGCCATCACCGTTACCGTCGACGGGGTCGACCGGTCGATACCGATCTATTCGTCCGTCGTCGTCCCGTTCGTCGTCGGCCCGCCGGTGACCCTCGAGCTGCTCAACACGCCCACGGACGCCACCGCGTGCCTGACCACCTCCATCAAGGAGTTCTCCCTCTACGCGGAAGACTGCAACGGGTTCCCGGTGGAAGGCGCGATAATCAAGGTGACGCCGTATAACCCCGCGACTCCGGGGACGCCCCTTGCCGCTAATATCAATCCGGGCTCGTTTCACATAGAGCAGAACAGGACGAACCCCCTCACGATCCCGAGCAATATGGTGGATTTTTCGACCAACGAAGACGACAACGGGAAATACCACCTCTGGTATGCGTCTCCGATAATAACCAATCCCGCGGTACCAACCTACCTGCCGAGCCTGGGGCTCGCCTTCGAGGCGACGGCCTTCGACAATAAAGAGCTGACCGACCCCGTGCCGGACGGCTGGGGCTTTTCGGATAACCCGGAGAAGACGTGCAGTATCACCATACTGCCCGGCGAGGTAAACACGATTACCGTCCTTCCTGCCGCCCATGACGACGGGTCCGGGTGCGAGAACGAGTATTTCGATTTCTACGTTACCGGGTATGACTGCGGAAGCCTCAATGACTACGGGACCAACGCCATCTGGGCGTCGATTTTCGGCGCCGACGATCTGCCGTACCCTGATTCCGCCAATATCGTCGGGACGCTTTTAGATAATCACGGAGCCCCCCTCGGTGTCAAGGACGCCAAGATGGTATACGACTCCCATGAGCAGAAATACCGGCTGAGGTTCGTGACCACGGGATGCGCCCTCGGTACAGAGAGCGAAAAAATTAAAGTTTTCAACTATAAGTTAGCGGATTATCCTTCCGGCCCGCCGGCGGGCGGCGCCGAGGGTCACATAGACCCGGTAGTCCTGGCCCAGTGCCCGGTAGGGATTAACATCGTCCTTACCGGGAAAGAGCCGCATACGAGCGGCGGTACCGGCACGCTGACCGACGGCTTCTACCAGAACGGGTGTGATTACAACAATATCGACGTCGTGGCGGAGGTCACCCTGAACATCCCCCCGACGACCATATGCGACGAGGTCATCCTTAACCCGGTAACCTTCACGGTAGTCAGCGGCGGCGCCCGGTTCCTGGACGCCGGCGGGAACCCGACCCTCACCACGACGACCGTCAATACCGACAGCACCAACGGTATAGCTTTCGCGGGCCTCAAACTCACCGGTACGTCCCTTGCCGACGTGGTGATCAGCGCGACCACTTCCAATGGAACCGCGCCGGTCTATACGGACACGACGACCATCACCTTCCCGGTCGGGGAGGAGCATATCGTCTTTGCCTACCGGGACAGCTGTTATAAGGACCTCCTGAGCCCGGCCAACGGGATTCGTACCGATGACTATGTCTACCTCGAGGTGCTCGACTGTAACCAGAACGAAAGCACCGGCGCCGCCGACACTACCACGGCCACCGTATACTCGTTCCTGTCCGCCACCAACGACTCGGAGGCGGTAATCCTCACGGAGACCGGCAACAACACGGGCGTCTTCCGCGGCAAGATCAAGACCAGGGCCCTTCCCCCCGGCTGGAGCTCAAGCTATAACGATACGGTGCTGGATATCGTCAACGGCTCGTACGTCAACGTCAGATACGTCGACGACGATTTGAACGAGTTTCTTGCCTATGATACCGGCAGCATCCTGACGATCCTGGACCAGTGCGTCGAGGGGATACGGTTCGTGGAAAACTACGCCAAATCATCGTACGACGGGCTCACGGCCAACATGACGAATTTCGCACTGGCCGATCCCGCGAGCTGGCGGGGGTTCTCAACCCTTAACATAACCAGGAGGACCCTCAGCCCCACGTATTACCCCGAGCGCTTCGTGGATCAAGTATTTGATGCTCCAGTTCTGCGACGAGATGTACCTGTCGGGCTCGATCTACGCCCAGTACTTCTATAACGGGGCCGCGGTGTCCTTCCCGCCGTCCACGACGCCTGCCGCCAAGTGGAGAAACGTCGAATCCTTCGTGTGGGTCGACCTGGACGAGGATATCGTCGGGATTCCCGCATCCGAACAAAACTGGACGGACCTGGCGGTTTCGTATCGTTTCAAGACCATGGGCGATCCCGATGACGTGGGTTACGGGAGCGTCACGGCAACGATCGACGACTATTACCTTCCCGATATCGACAAGGGCGTCTATTTCCTCTTCAGGACGGCGTCCTCCAACGTCACGATGACCGCACTTGACGGGGACCCGACGATGGACGTGCTCGACCGGGGCTACATCGCGGTATGGACCGAGGATGCCAGCGGCAACCCGTTAGCCAGGCTCTACCGGTTCGACGGGATCAATCCGGACACGAACCCCGTAACGGTGGAAGTGGTGCAGATGGGCGGGGACATCACGGGGACTGATTTTGCTATCCCCTTCAACGACGGGGAGTATCACAAGGCCGAGATCATCCTGGAGGGTAACGATTTCTATATCTACTTCGACGACGTATTGCTGGACTTCGACGGCATGTCGGGTCCGTCGGCAGTGGGCGGGTCTTCGGCCGTCGACAAGAACTACACGCACGGGAGCATCGGCTTCGGGGTCAAGGACGTTATCGCAAAGTTCGACAACGTCCAGGCCTGCGGCTGCGCGCCGCTTCTGATCACGGCGTCGGACCTGACCTTCCCCACCGAGACCGGCGTGACGCTCTCGGTGACAGACGCCATCTACGGACTGCCCGCCCCGGGCCCGGTGGACTGGCTTGTCACGCCGAGCGACAGCGGGACCTTCAGCAGCAACCCGTCCACGGGGGCGACCGTCGTCTTTACGAGAAGCCTTACCGGGGCCTTCCCGGACGAGTTTGACGCGATCGACGCCCTGGGGTGCATCGCGATGCTGCTGCCGCCGCCGCCGCTGCCGACGTGCATGACCCAGAACTTCGATGCAAGCGACGCGAGCCTCAGCAACACCGGTTTTGCATCATGGGTCGGGTCATGGGTAGTCGCCCAGGACGCTGCAAACGGCAACAGCAAGGGGATTCGTTATTCGAACGTGAGCTACAGCGGCGTCAAGCTGATCAGGGCATCGGCCGGTACGTACAGCGCCATTTGGAGCAACCATGATGCGGTCGACCTCTACGACGACTACACCGTCGAAGTCGACATACGCCCGACGAATACCTCGACCAGGGCCGGGCTCTTCTTCAGGAACGACACCACGTCCAATGCGGGCTACTTCCTGGCGATATCCAATTCGAGCGGGAATACGAGGCTCAGACTCTATTACGATAACAACCTGACGGATTGGTCCAACACGACCCTTGATACGAATTACACGTCGTACACCTACAGGACGGACGCGGTCTACCGCCTCGTGGTATCGGTCAACGGATCGACAATCTGGTATGGAGCCTACAGGACAATTATCGGATCGGGTACGACAACGTTTATCGGCGGCGGGACGGTTACGAACTCCACCCTCAAGACCGGCGGGCCGGGGTTCCTGCTCTACAACGAAACCAGCAACGACTACAACGCCTACTTCGACAACTTCGAGATCTGCAACATCCCGTAGCAGCCAGCGGCGAGGCAAGAGACAATAATGGGGGGCTTTAAGCCCCCCATTCTTTTATGTCGTGACGAAACTACCGGCTACCTGCCGGGCGCGGGCAGCGCGGCGTCCAGCCGTGCCGCGTCCTCTTCCAGCTCCTTCCAGTCGATACCCTTCTCGTCGTTTCCCTTCTGCACGATGAAAAAGGCGCAGTAGCCGTCGCCCTTTGCCCTGCACGCTACCTCCCGGGATTCCACCGCCTTATGCTCGAATGTCTGGGAGAGGCACTCGCCGATCCCCTCAAGGTAGCTCTGGTGGACGATGCACTGCGGCCTGGCCGACGTGATCCCTTCGGCCTCGTAGATGTTGGCGCATTTGAGGAAAAACACCCGCCGGTTCTCCTTCCCCCTGCCGGTGACCGTCCGGGAAAGCCCCCACCCATAGAGCGGAAACACCGATCCAAGCACCGCGTCCATCGATTCCATCGCGGGATCGAGCTCCTTCCAGTTGTAGTCGGCCAGGGCCTTTTGCGCGACCGCGAACCCCCCCCGTTTTGCTACACGGTGGAGGATGGCCGCGGCGCCCCGATCGGTAAGTATCTCGCCCATCGCCTCCTTGAACTGCTGGAGCAGCCGGACGGTTTGAACCGTAAAGACGGTGTTGCCGTACGCGGTGAGCTCCCGCGTGTCGGCAACCGGGATGAAACCCGCAGGTAGATTTCCGTCGGCGTACCGGCAGGGGAGGATGGCCTCGTCATGGAATCGGGTAACGTCGGCAAGCGTTGGATGTTCCAGCAAAGCGTCCGGCGCCCCGAGCTTCGCGAGCATGGAGCGAAAAACCATGGTCAGGGTGTCTTTCCCTCCCACCAGCTCGATCTCGTCAAAAAACGCCTCCATGAACCCCTTGCGGGTCAGGATAACGCGATCCCTGCCGCGGCCCCCGTCGAGGTAAATAGCGCCGCCGGCGGGCTCCCAGGCGATCTCTCTTGCTGATGAAGACATATGATACCTCGAAATAATTGTTGAATGACCCTCGATTACGCATAGCTATATCAACGGAGAGCGAAGAAGAGTGTGAGCAATCTAACATAAATAGAACAATCCTTCAATCGAAAAGTGAGTGTCATTAACCCGATAAAAAAAGGAGGGTGACCTGGTGTGGTCACCCTCCCGGTGTCGCCTGGGCCGGCGGTTACCCGAAAACCCGCTTGACCTCTTTGAACGCCGCATCGGCGACGTTGATCGATTTCTCGATGTCTGCTTTTTCGTGGGCCGCCGATAAAAACCAGTTATGATGGGGGTGGAAGAAAACACCCCGCTTCATGGACTCTGCGGCAAACAGCTGATTTTTTCGGAAATCCTCGCCCCCGACGAAGGTAATGAAGGGAATGGCCGCGGGGCCGGTTACCGAGATCTCGAGATCGTGGGCCTGGGCCATCTCCTCCAGCCCGGTCTTGAGCAGCTCGCCCATCTTCTTCATCTTCTCAATGGCCTTATCCCGCTTGAGGATCGTCAGGGTCGCCACGGACGCCGCCATGGGCTCCGCCGAAAACCAGTAGCTCCCGGTATAGAAGACGTTGGACGCGCTGATACGCAGATCCTCCTTGCCCACCATCGCCGAGAGGGGGTACCCGTTGGCGATAGCCTTGCAATAGCAGGAAATATCGGGAGTAAACCCGAAGTATTCGTGGGAGCCGGCCAGGTTGAGCCGGAACCCCGCCCGGATGTCGTCGAGGATCAGGACGATCCCTTCCCTGGTGCAGGTCTTGCGGACGCCTTCCCAGAACCCCTTGGGCGGCATCACCTGGTCGGCCCAGGTCGGGTGGTGGTAGGGGGTGAAGATTGCCCCGGCGATATCGCCCCGGTACTCCTCGGCCAGCCGGTTGAATCCCTCCAGGTCGCCCCAATCGATGCTCAGGATGTGGGCGCGGTCCTCCGGCAGGACTCCGTTATGGTTTGCCTCGGTCCAGGGACCGGTGCCGTGATAGGCGCCCTTGGCGGTGATGATCTTTCTCTTCTTGGTATGCTCACGGGCGATCAGGAGGGCGTGGTTGGTCATGTCCGCCCCGTTCTTTCCGAACACGACCCATTCGGCCATCGGGATGAGCTTTGTCATGAGCTCTGCAAGCTCTACCATGACCTCGCCCGGATGGTTGGTGCAGTTGGCGAGCTTGCGCTGTTTATCGGCGGCGGCGTCCACCTCGGGGTGGTTGTGGCCCAGGACCATCGGCCCGTAGGCGCAAATGTAGTCGATATACTCGTTTCCGTCCACGTCCCAGTATCGGCATCCCTTCGCCTTCGCGGTAAAGTAGGGTGAGGCCATCGGCCCGGCCATTACCGGGGTCAGGTGGCCGTAGATCCCCTGGGGGATGACTTTTGCCGCCCGCTTGAAGAGCTGTATCGATTTCTTATATCTTTCTTCGGACATACGTGCCTCCGTGTTTATCGTAGAGTCCGGAAAGCCCGGACGGTGAAGATTTATTGGGTGTATTCCCCTACCTTGAGCATAAGCTGGGAGAGCTGGTCGGCCATCGGCAGGGACCCCGAAAGGGTGACATCACCCATCGGAATTGCGGCCATGAAATCGAGTTTGCCGACGAACATGTTGTAGGCGATGGTGTAGTCCCGGAACGACATGAACATATTGTAATCGCGGGGCCTGCCCTTCGCCGCGCGAAAATCGGTCTGTCGCTTGTCTATATAGGCGGAGGGCTCGCCCTTTATCTCGAACTGGGCGATCCCGTTGGGGATCTTTGCCGCGACCTTCGGTCCTGCGTCCCGACCCACGACGGCCGCGCCGAGGGTTGCCGCGAACAGGAGGAGCGTCGCGGCAAGCTTCGTCTCGCCCGCGCTTAACGGCTTCTTCTGATTGGGGGCCATGTAGAAATTGAGCCGCTCGCCGAGCTTCGTAAAGGCGTTGACCAGTTTGAGGTTCCAGATGCCCCAGACGGGCAGCGGCAGGGCAAATCCCTTATTCTTGAAGAGGTTATTGAGCATCCGTACTGTCGGGAGAAACAGCGTAATGGAGCTCTTTTTCTCTTTACCCTGGGTAACGGTGATGGTCCCGTCCTTCATCTCGACCTGGGCTGCAAGACCCTGGGGCGCCCTGAAGGTGATGACGCCGGCCAGCCCCTTGATCGCCTTCCTTGACGCGTCGTCGCCCTTGGGCAGTTCCTCGAAGAGAGGGAGGACGGCCTGCAGAAATATCCGGGCGGTGGTGAGTTCTTTTGACATAGATGCCTCCGAACAGGTAAGTGGGAAATTACTCTATACCCCGGTGGTTCATGGAAAACCACCAATGTCCATCCTTTTTGCGGGCCCCTTCACCTCCTTGTGACGGGGGATACCCGGCTGTATCCCGGCGCTGTATCGACGCGCTACGGGATAGCCTGTATAGGCCGGGATACGCCGACCCCCGTTGCCGCGTGACGGAGGCAATTATCTGTCCGCCATGCAGTATTCAACGCCGCTATTTCCCGGTGAAACGGGGTTTTCTCCTCTCGGAAAACGCCGCGATCGCCTCATAAAAATCCTCAGAGGGCAATATGTTGGCGCTCCGGTTGGCCACGTAGTCCAGGCCGTCGGCAACGGACTTATCCCGGCAATAATTAATGACCTCTTTTGCCGCCATGACGGCCAGGGGAGACGAATCGGATATTTCCTGCGCCATCTCCTGGGCCGCGGCGTACAGCGCGTCCTTATCGGCATAGACCTCGTTCAGGAGCCCGATCTCCTTTGCCCGGGAGGCGGAGATGTCCTTGGCGGTATAGGTGAGCTCCTTGGCGTGCCCCTCTCCGACGATCCGGGGAAGACGCTGAAGCGTGCCTACGTCGGCGACGATGCCGATCCGCGCCTCGCGAACCGAGAACTGCGCATCGGCGCTTGCCAGGCGGATGTCGCAGGCGGTGATGAGATCAACGCCCGCCCCGATACACCAGCCGTGGACGGCGGCGATGACGGGCTTCCTGCATCGATCCACGCACGTCATGGATTCCTGCAGGCGGACGATATCCTTGACAAACTTGAACCGCTTGTTGCCCTGGACGTTCGGCTCGGTGAGGGCGGGCACCTCGGAGACCATCCCGACCAGGTCGATGCCGGTGGTGAACGCCTTGCCGCGCCCGGCAAGGATAACGACGCGCACGTCGTCATCGGTGTCCAGTTCGCGCATGACGTCGATGATTTCTTTCCAAAAAACTGGACCGCAGGCATTGAGCTTATCCGGGCGGTTCATGAATAACCACGCGATGTGATCTTTCTTTTCGATCTCGAAGACTTTGTAGGACTGTGCCATGTGTGTTCCTCATCCAAAAGTGTCGGTGAAAAATACGAGCGGCTCTGTCAGAATCGGCTCGATATATGCTGTTGTTTCCGGCGCTGTTACCGTCGCTGTTTCCGTGCGGACCGTCGAGAACGGGCGGTATCCTGACGCCGGGGCCTCAGTGATACGGGCGACGGCTATCGTTTCGCGAGCAGCCGCCGGATTTCGTCGGCCACGAATTCGGGGCTGGGGATCATCGCCGTTTCCAGGCCCTTCGCGTAGGCAATGGGGCATTCGGGGGCGGCGATCAGGACCGGCGCCCTCTTCAGGAGGCCCAGGCCCGCCCGGGCCGTCCGCGCGATCACCTCCGAGCCGATCCCCCCCGTGGCGCTCCCCTCCTCAATACAGACCAGCGTTCCCGTCTTTTGCAGCGAGTCAAGGACGGTCTTCATGTCAAGCGGATAGAGGGTTACCAGGTCGACTATCTCGGCCTGTATCCCGGCCTGATCGAGGAGCTTTGCCGCCTCCAGCGACACGCCCACGCCCAGGAGGTGCGTTACGATGGTTACGTCGTCGCCGCGCCGCACGATGCGGGCCTTGCCCAGCGGCAGCGTATAATCTCCATCCGGCACCACCCCTGTCTGGGGGTACAGCAGCTTATGCTCAAAGACGATAACCGGGTTCTGTGAGCGAATCGCCGCCTTCAGTATCCCCTTTGCGGTATACGGGTCCGACGGCGCCACTGTTATCAGGCCCGGGATGCCGAAGAAGAAGCGCTCCATCGACTGGGAGTGCTGGGCGGCCATCCCGATGCCGCCGCCCACGGGCGTGCGTATGGTCAAGGGGACCGAGACCTGCCCGCCGGTCATGTACCTGATCTTGGCGGCCTGGTTCAGGATGGGGTCCATCGCGCAGGTCAGAAAGTCGGAAAAGAGAATCTCGGGGACGGGCACGAGCCCGGTGATCGCCGCGCCGACCGCCCCGCCGATGATCCCGTTTTCGGAGATAGGGGTGTCTATGACCCGGTCGTTCCCGAACCGGTCGACCAGCCCCTCGGTAACGTTGAAGTAGCCGCCGAGGGTCACGTCCTCCCCCCAGATGAAGACGCGCCCGTCGCGCTCCATCTCTTCGGCCAGGGCCTCGTTGACGGCCTGTCCAACGGAAATCAGCCTTCCCTTTCGGCTCGTCGAGAAAAGCGCCCTCGAACAACGAACGGTCGTCGGGCGCGTATGTATGCTCGGTGAGGGTAGAGAGCGCCGGCTCCGGAGAGGCCTCGGCGGACCGCACCGCCTCGGCGACCACCGCGGCGGCTTCCTGCCCGACGGCGTCGATATCCTCCGGGGATACGCCGCGCGTGGCAAGGAAGGCCGAAAACCGCCGGATCGGGCACTCTTTCTTATATCGTTCTTTTTCCTCGGCGCTCCGGTAGCTCTCCGGCTCGCCCTCCATATGCCCGTGCCAGCGGTAGGTCATGAGTTCAACCAGGCGCGGCTTTTTGTCCCGCCGAATCTTCTCGATGACGGCGCCGACCTTCTCGAAGACCTCCCGCACGTCGTTTCCGTCGGCCCGGATTGCCTCGATATTGTAGGCGGCGGCCCGCTTATATATTTCGGGTTGGGCCGAGTGGCGCTCCACCGCGGTAAACTCGCCGTAGCGGTTGTTCTCGATAACAAACAGTACCGGAAGATTGAAGACGGCCGCCATATTGGCCGCCTCGTGGAACATCCCCTGGTTGACCGAGCCGTCGCCGGCGATGACGACCGAGACGTCGTCCCGCCCTTCTTTCTTGATGGTGAGCGCCGCGCCCATGGCAAGCAGGTAGCCGGCCCCGACGATCCCGTTGGCCCCAAGGATGCCCAATGCCGCATCGGTGACGTGCATCGAGCCGCCCTTGCCGGAGCACAGGCCCGAGGCCTTTCCGTATATCTCGGCCATCATACCGTTTATATCGGCCCCCTTGGCTATCACGTGGCCGTGCCCCCGGTGGGTGGTGTTGAGGTAGTCGGTGGGCCTCAAGTTCAGGCATACGCCGGCCGCCACGGCCTCCTGCCCGATGGACAGGTGGATGGCCTCCGTGGGGATCGCGCCCGCCCTGAACGCCGTTGACAGGTGCTCTTCAAAGGCGCGGACAAGAGACATGGTCTTGAGTATATCGAGGTCCCGGGGGGCGGCCGGCTTGGCGGCCTTCGCCGGGCGGGGCGCCGCCTTCGGCGCCGTGTCGACCAGTGCAAGCGGCACGGAGCCCAGCGCCGCGAGATCATACCCCCGCTTCTTCAGCACGGGCAGCCAGGAAAAACGCCGCAGCTTTTTGACCTTCCGGACCTGTTCCAAAAGGTCTCCCCTGCCGGCCTCCTGGAGGACCCCCGGATAGAGGGCAAATGCCGGTTTGAGGGCGGGCAGGAGCTTGAGGGCCTTCTGGATGGACCCCTTGGCGATGATCTTACGAGAGGCGATGGCCAGCGGGACGTTGAGCTGCTCCATCCAGAACAGGTGGCTCGTCTGGCCGGACAGGATCATCTCCACGTCCGGGTCCTCGGGGGCCTTCGGGTCCCAGTAGAACCGGGGGACGGCCCCCCGGGTGTCGACGTACAGGTCGGCATCGGGATCGGTGAGGCGGAACTTTACCAGGATCCTGGACTGGCCGACGCTCTTGATTATCTGCGGATTGGAGAGGATCTTGTCCCAGAGGATGGTGAGGATACGGACCATCTCCTCTCTGTCGGAAAATGGTTTCATCGGATAACCCCGAATGAACGTTGTTCTGTCAGATAAAAATAACTAAAAGTGCACGAGATGTCAAGGAATTTATCCAAACCGCGCGGGTGGTTTTTTGTTATCAAATTACCCCGTTTATGGTATCATTTTCTTTCAATTCGGGAGCTTTCGGTGATCCTTGGAGGCGATATCGGCGGCACGAAGACCAAGCTCGGGCTTTTTGAGCCAACGGAGCAGGGCCTGGTCTGTACGAGGAAGAAGACCTACCGCTCGCGGGAGCACCCGTCGATCTTTTCGATCCTTGAGGATTTTATCACTACCGGCGAAACGGTCCGATCGGTCTGCCTTGGTGTGGCGGGTCCGGTGGAGGGGGGAAGGGTCAGCGCGACGAACCTCCCCTGGAAATTTAGCGCGGACGAGATCGCCTCGGCCGTCGGCGCCGGGGCCCGGGTTTTCCTGCTGAACGACCTGGTGGCCCTGTCGCTCGGGGTCGTCGGCCTCTCCCCCCCGGATATCGTCCCCCTCAAGGGAGGGGCGGCCGATCCCAGCGGAGTCCGCGCCGTGATCGCGGCCGGGACGGGCCTGGGGCAGGGGTACCTCGTCCCGACGCCGGGCGGCGGCTCGTTCAGGGCGCTGCCCTCGGAGGGCGGCCATGCGGACTTTTCACCCCGGACGGAGACGGAGGCCGACCTCTGGCGGCACCTCAGGAGGCGGTTCGGCCGCGTCAGCACCGAGCGGGTCGTCTCGGGTGGCGGGATCGCCGCCATTTATGAGTTCCTGCGGGACGTCAAACGCCTCGATCCCGATCCCCAGATTGAACAGGCCCTGGCCGGCCCCGACCCGAACCCGGTCATCGCGCAGCGCGCCGCCGGCTGGGAGTGCCCCATTGCCCGGATGACGTTTGACGTCTTCCTGTCGGCCTACGGGGCCGAGGCGGGCGACCTGGCGCTCACGCTGTTTGCTACGGGAGGGGTCTACGTGGGGGGCGGCATCGCCCGGAAGAACCTCTCACTTCTCAAGAGCGGGCCCTTTATCGACGCCTTCCTCGATAAGGGAAGGTTCAGGGGCCTCCTTGAGCGGATACCGGTCTGGGCGGTGGTCAACGAGGACGTCGAGATCATCGGTGCGGCGGGATTCGCCGAACAGGCCACACGGGAAAACAACTCACCTTCATATACCATCGCTACGTGACAGGAGGGACACATGCCACTAACCTCAACCAGAGAGATGTTCGAAAAGGCCTATCGCGGGGGGTATGCCGTCGGGGCGTTTAACGTCAACAACATGGAGATTATCCAGGGGATCGTGGAGGCGGCCGACGGCGAGCGCGCGCCGTTGATCCTGCAGGTCTCGGCGGGCGCCCGTAAATATGCCAACCCGGTCTACCTGAGGAAGCTCGTGGAGGCGGCGGTAGAGACCACGACCATCCCGATCGCACTGCACCTGGACCACGGGGAGACCTTCGAAATCGCCAAGTCGTGCATCGACGGCGGGTTCACGTCGGTAATGATAGACGGATCCAAACACCCCTTCGAGGAAAACGTCCGGCTCACCAAGGAAGTAGTGGTCTACGCCCATGCCCGGGGGGTGCCGGTGGAGGCGGAGCTGGGCAAACTCGCGGGTATAGAGGACGCGATCAAGAGCAAGGAGTCGGTCTTTACCGACCCCGACGAGGCGGTCGAGTTCGTGAAGCGAACCGGATGCGATTCGCTGGCCGTCTCGGTGGGAACGTCCCACGGGGCGTACAAGTTCAAGGGCGAGCCGACGCTGGATATGGAGCGGCTGGCGACGATCACCAAGAAACTGCCCGGCTACCCGCTGGTGCTGCACGGCTCTTCATCGGTCCTGCCCCAATTCGTGGAGGAGGCCAATAAATACGGAGGAAACCTCCCGGGGGCCAAGGGTGTGCCCGAGGACCTGATCCGCAAGGCCGCGGCGATGGGGGTCTGCAAGGTCAATATCGATACGGACCTGAGGCTGGCGATGACGTCCACGATCAGGAGGGTCATGGCCGAGAGCCCGGCCGAGTTTGACCCCCGCAAATACCTGGGCCCCGCCCGGGACGCGATCAGGGAGGTCGTCCGGCATAAATTGGTCAATGTGCTGGGATGCGCGGGAAAGGCGTAAAATACCCTCGGGGGGACCTTCGATAAAGGTTCCCCCGAATAACACTTCATGCGGATTCCCTTATCTGCCCTTAAAATGAGCCGGACGTTTCTCGATAAACGCGGAAATCCCCTCCCGCGTATCCTCGGATGAGGCAAGCCACATAATGCTTCCCCGCTCGATGGCAAGGGCCGCCTCAATGCTGTCGCACGTGATCGAATTGACGATCACGTTTTTTGCCGCCCGGAGCGTCAGGGGCGGTTTCGCCATCATGGCGGCGACTGTTTTTTCCACTTCTTCAAATAGGGCTTCTCTTGTCGGGAGGACCTTATTGACCAATCCCCATTGACGCGCTTCTTCGGCCGTGAGTATCTCCCCGGTATATATCATCTCCTTTGCTTTTCTGACCGCGATCGCCCGGGGAAGACGAACGGTACCGCCCCAGCCGGGAAGCAGCCCGATATTGATCTCGGGGAAACCGAAGGTCGCATCTTCAACGCAATAGATAAAATCGCAAAAAAGGGCTAATTCGAGCCCTCCGGCGTAACAGATGCCGTTTACCGCCGCGATGAGGGGTTTTTCCATATGCGTCATATAGTACTGCAGGATATTTCCCTTCTGATACATGAGGTCATACGCGCTCACGTGGTCCAGGGTCTGAAACAGCCGGATATCCCCTCCGGCCGAGAATACCTTTCCGCCGGCCCCGGTTAAAACGACGCATCGAATCGTGCTATCGCGGGCTGTTTCGCCCATCACCTCGACGAGCTCGTTTTGCATCGTCTCCGTGATGGCGTTCATCATCTTTTCGTTGTTCAGTGTCAGGTAGAGCACTTCCCCATCTTTCCCTTTCCGTTCATAGATGAGCCTCTTATACGTGCCGGCCATTCTATTTTCCCTCCATATAGTATACTCCCTGGTTATATATAACACATTTCGATAACCGACGGCAAAAGTTCGGTGGGGGGCCAGGTCCATGCTCGACTACACTCGGAGGGCGTTCCGCGGCCCCGGTTCCTTGTAAATCCCTGAAAAAAAACGGGCGCGACATGTCGCGCCCGTATAAATTATCGTTCCTTCGCTCCCCAATCCGGGGGAGTAAGAATCCCCGAATCGCCGGGGTGACTACTGGAGCTTGATCTCTCCCTTGCCCCACCGCGGGCCCGTTTGCTTTTCCTCAACGCAGATTCCGGTGACCAGCGAATCGGCCTTTTCCCGGTCCCGGCGGGACATGTCGATATCACCTTTCATCAGAAAGGCTTTTGCCCTGCCGCAGTATGCCTGGGCGAGGTAAGGCGTCTGCAGCTCGGAATAGCGGGCGATTGCGCTCGAGTAGTCGGACAAGGCGCTGTCGTAGTAGCCGAGGGCCATATCGACCTCGGCGCGGTTGAAGTAGGCCGGTGCAAATGTGTCATCGCTGGTTATCGCTTCGTTGTACCACGAGAGGGCCTTCTCCTGGTCCCCCCGCTCCTTGGCGATGTTGCCCAGGAGGTTCTGCGCCCGGGCGAAGGAGGGGTTGATGGTCAACGCCTGCGTAAGATCACGCACGGCGGTCGCCATATTTCCGGTCCTGTAGTTCAGAAGGCCGCTCAGGAAATAGGCATCCGCCGAATCGGGGAATTCGGCAATGAGCACGTCGATCTCGGCCCGGGCAAGGTCGTACTTCTCGAGGCCTGCGTACAGCTCCGCCCGCAACAGGCGCATCTTCAGCCGCGTCGGCCCGTCGACCCCGGTAAAGGCCATCGCCTGGTTGATATAGTCAAGCGATACGTCCAGGTTCCCGGCGTTGAATGCGATGAGACCCAGGGAATAGAGATCGGCCGCCTTCTCGGCGTCCGGCCCGGCAGGCGTGCCGGTCGTCCCCGGTCCCGCAGGGGGCAGGGGGGGGCAGCCCGCGGATACGATCGTCACGAGGACGGCACACAGCAGTGCAAGCTTTTTCACGTCAGTAACTCCCGCATATATATAATACCCATAATACCCGATACGGCCGGGCGCCTGTCCCGGCCGGCTCAAACAGGGCTCATCGTACCACGATTCGGAGGGTTTGAAAAGGGATAATCGGGCCGCTCTCGTTTCCCTTGACCGGGAGGGCGGGCGCCCCTATAATGGAGGGACTTCCTATACGCACGGGGGATACCATGGGAAAAACGATGGAGCTCTACGAAGCACACCTGAAGAAGGATTTCACCGCCGTCGGCGGCCTCTCGAAGGACGAGCTGTCGTTCCTGCTGGCGGTCCACGAAAAAAAGGTGGACTATTTCAAGGAAGAGCGAAAGATGCACTTCCTCGCGTTCATGCTGGTTACGCTGTTGTTCTTCATCATCCTTCCCCGGACATTCGAGGATCAGTTCCGGCTGGCCTTCGTGCTCCTGGAGGCCCTCCTCTTCGTGCTGATGGTTCCGTATATTTTTTATTACGCCTGGTACGAAAACCGGCTCAGGAAGCTCGAGGCGCTTTACTTCGTGATCTTCGAGGCGGCGGCAAAGGCGGGGAATAAATGATTTACAGGCGGCCGAAAAGCTGATACGATAAAATCACCTCGTAAAAGTTTCGTTTTCGAGGCGGCCGACGGGAAAGAAGGGGGAGAAGCTCGATCTTTATACGACACGGCCGCGGTTGATATTGCCGGTATTGGCCGTTGCCTCTACTATGTCATTGAGGAGTGTGTGATGATCAGGGTGGTTGTATCAGGGGCGGCAGGCAGGATGGGCAGGCAGGTAATCACCGCGATCGCCGAAGACGACGAGATAGCCGTCTCCGGCGCGCTGGAGGCGCCCGGCCACCCGGCCCTGGGCGGCGACGCCGGGGCTCTCGCGGGATTACCCGACAACAAGATTATCATCACGGACGATATCGCCGCGGCCTTCGACGACGCAGACGTTGTCGTAGACTTTTCCGGGCCCCGGTCGTCCGTGGCGGCGATCGCCGAGGCGGCGAAACGGAAAATGCCGGCGGTCTCGGGGACCACGGGGCTTTCCGAGGAAGACGTCGCGAAGGTCAACGCGTTTGCCAAGAAGATCCCCATTGTCATGACGCCCAACATGAGCGTCGGGGTCAATCTCCTCTTTGCCCTTTCCGACGAGGTGGCGCGGGTGCTGGGCGACGAGTTCGACGTCGAGATCATCGAGGCACACCACAACCAGAAGGTCGACGCGCCCAGCGGTACGGCGCGGCGGCTGTTCGAGATCATATCCCGCGCGCTCCGGCGCGATCCCCTGCAGGTCGGTGTCTACGGCAGGCAGGGGATGGTGGGCAAACGCCCGCCGGGCGAGATCGGCATCCACGCGGTGAGGGCGGGGGACATCGTCGGCGAGCACACGGTCCTGTTTGTCTCGGAGGGAGAGCGGGTCGAGCTTGTCCACCGGTTGACCAGCCGTATGAGTCTTGCCCGGGGGGCCGTCCGTGCGGCGCGCTGGGTGGGCGGTAAGCCGCCGGGCCTGTACGACATGCAGGACGTTTTGGCGTTGCGGAGGAAGCGGTAACCGGCCCCGGGGGAGCGGCGGGCCGTGAAAGGCTGAGTAGTCCATGAAGATAGCACGGTTTGAGCACGGCGGCGCGGTCAGGTACGGAATCGTCGAGGGCCAATCGCTCGTGGAGCTTGCCGATTCCAATCCCTCCGATCCCAAAAAGGGACGTAACGTCTTTTCGATAAACACGGTGCGGCTTCTTTCGCCCACGGCCCCCCTCAAGGTGGTAGCGGTGGGGCTCAACTACCTGGACCACGCCAAAGAGATGGGGATGACGCCCCCGGAAGACCCGATCCTCTTCATCAAGCCCTCCACCTCGGTCATCGGGCCGGGCGACGATATCGTGATGCCCGGAAGCAGCACGCGGGTCGATTACGAGGGGGAGCTTGCCATCATCATGGGAAAGCGCGCCAAGGACGTCCCGGTTGCCGAAGCCAAAGGCTATATCTTCGGCTACACCTGTCTCAACGACGTGACCGCCCGGGACCTGCAGGCAAAAGACGTCCAGTTTACCCGCGCCAAGTCGTTCGATACCTTCTGCCCCATCGGGCCCTGGGTGGAGACGGAGCTTGATCCCTACGGCCTGCCGATCGAGACGCGCCTCAACGGCGCAACCGTCCAGAGCTCCAACACGGCCCAGATGAAGTGGGGGGCCTATGAGCTGGTATCGTTCATATCCTCGGTGATGACGCTGCTTCCCGGCGACGTCATTGCGACGGGTACCCCCCCCGGCATCGGCCCGATGGCGCCGGGCGACCGGGTGGAGGTGATCATCACGGGCATTGGGACCCTCGCCAACCAGACCAGACGTTTACCATAACCATCCACACCGGACCGAGCAGGAGCACTACGCGGCATGAAGATTACCTATGCGGACAGGATTTTGAATCTCCCCCCCTATCTCTTCGAGCGGATAGACCGGATCAAGAACGAAATGGCGGCCAAGGGCGCCGATATCATCGACCTGGGGGTAGGCGACCCTGATATCCCCACGCCCGCGCCGATCGTGGAGGTGCTCTCCCGGGAGGCGGCGAAGCCCGAGAACCACCGGTATCCCTTCACCGTGGGGCTTTCGGCCCTCCGGACGGCGGTGGCCGGCTGGTACTCCCGGCGCTTCGGGGTAACGCTCGACCCAAACGGCGAGGTCATCTCGGTCATCGGGTCTAAGGAGGGGCTCTCCCACATCCCGCTTGCCTTCGTCAATCCCGGAGACGTGGTGCTGGTCCCGGAGCCGGGCTACCCGGTCTACGGCATTACGTCGGCCTTCGTGGGCGCCGAAGTCCACTACATGCCGCTGGTCGCCGCAAATAATTTCCTGCCCGACCTTTCTGCGATCCCGAAGTCGGTTGCGGACAGGGCGGCGCTGATGTTTCTCAACTACCCGAACAACCCCACGTCCGCCACGGCCGCCCCGGACTATTTCAGAGACGTCGTTGCCTTTGCCGATAAACACAACATCGTTGTCTGTCACGACGCCGCCTACTCCGAGGTCTACTACGGCGCCAAGGAGCCCGTGAGCTTCCTTGCGATCGACGGCGCCCGCGAAGTGGGGATGGAGATTCACAGCCTCTCCAAGACGTTTAATATGACCGGCTGGCGCATCGGCTTTGCCGTGGGAAAAAAGGAGATCGTCGGGGGACTTGCGAAAGTTAAATCGAATATGGACTCCGGGGTGTTCCAGCCCATACAGCTTGCCGCGGGCTGGGCGCTCGACCACGCGGAAGAATTGACGCCCCCGATCCGGGCGGTCTACGAGCGGCGGCGGGGCGTGCTGGCCGAGGCTTTGAGCGCCGCGGGCCTGGAATACCGTATGCCGGAGGCGAGCTTCTACTTCTGGGTTAAGACGCCGAAGGGCCAGACCTCCGAGACGTTTGCCGCGATGCTCATCCAGAAGGCCCACATCGTGGCCACGCCGGGGTCGGGTTTCGGCCCGAGCGGCGAGGGCTACGTCCGGTTTACGCTCTGCGCCCCGGAAGAACGGCTCACCGAGGCAGGCGAGCGGATCGTGGAGGCGATACGTTTGTGAGGAGAAATCACCGGCGAGACGGCCTCTAATGAGACGATGTCATTCGCGGATATAAAATAACCCCGGGCGTCACGCCGGGGTTATTATTTTATCGGATTCTCATGCCGGGCGGCGGATACAGACACTATAATAGACAACTCCAGTGACGCCAACCGCGACAACACCCTATTTTTTTGCCACGGCCCAAAGATTCATCTGAAGTTCAAACGCGCCGAGCCGTAAGCGCCGCGTTTTAAACCGGCATGCCGCTAACACGGCTCTCATGTCGGCATGACTGTAGGCAGATTTATGCTCCCCAATTTCGTCCGGGCTGACTAGTCTGACAAACGACAGTACTCTCAATAGATTTTTCGTCCACGGCGCGGGAGTGGTTAGTATGCATATCCCGCCGGTTTTGAGTATTCGAAATATCTCCGCTACGACTCTCTTTGCGCATTCCGGTTGAAGGTGTTCAAGAACGGCGAGCATCGTCACGATGTCAAAAAAATCCCGATCAAACGGAAGCCTATCCGCTTTTTCGATATCGACTTGATGATAAGAGATGACATCTCCACCGGGTAGGTTATCAAACGACGATGGATCGTGCCTATCGACGGCGAATTTCTCTTGATAATGTAGACTCAACAGAAATGACGGAAATGTCCCGCACCCGATATCGAGAATCCTTCCTTTTAGGGCGGTTAACGGTATCAACGATTTAGCCAGGCTCCCTCTGCGTCTTGCAAGAAATGATTCGAGAAGGCCGAAACCCCTTGTTGACCTTTGTCTATACACGGTTACCTCCTCGGCAATAGGGAAATGGAGTCATGCTTTGATTCAATCAAGGCCGTTAGTTAAAGAAACGAAACCATACTATGCAGAACAGGGCCTTGAATCCGTCAAACCATGTTATCTTCTTACCTTCGTGATAGCCGCGTCCCCGGTAACTTATCGGAACCTCGTAAATTCGAAATCCCTTCTTTGCCACTTTTGCCGTGAATTCCGGTTCAAATCCGAATCTCTTTGACCTGGTCGTCAATTGGCTAACTATATCCCTCTTAAAGGCCTTATAACATGTCTCCATGTCGGTAAGGCTGATATTATATAGCGCGTTAGTTAGCAAGGTGAGGATCTTGTTGCCCACCATATGCCAAAAGAATAGTACCCTTCGAGGACCGCCCAGGAACCTCGATCCGTATACAACGTCGGCATCTCCGTCGCATATCGGTTTTATAAGAGCCGGATACTCCTTCGGATCGTATTCGAGGTCAGCGTCCTGAATGATAATTATATCACCACTGGCTGCGGCAAATCCCTTCCGTAGGGCAGCGCCTTTCCCCTGATTATACTCCAGACATATCGTCTGAATGTTACGGTATTTCCCGGCCAATTCAATCGCTTTTGCACGACTTCCGTCCCGCGAGGAGTCATCAATAATGATAATCTCTTTTTCGATTTTCACTTCCTGAACCCGAACCACGATCTCTTCGATGGTCTCAATTTCGTTGTAGAGCGGAATAATGACTGATAACTTCATAAAGATGCTCCGTGAAGATGGCGATCGACGCTATCGGCAGGTATCTTTTCATAATTAGACCCGATAGAAAGACAGTGAGCGGTTTACTATAAACTAAGGCGAAGTAATCACATGGCCCACCGTAACGGGGTTTATACCCCGGCCCGCTATTTGATTAATAACGGGAATATCTAATCGGGGCTTATCAGGGCTTATCGGGGTATGTAACACGACCGGCTATACGCGACTCCATCGTTCTCGCCCATTCGCATGCCACGGGGCCTGAGACGATTATACATACCGGGCGTACCCGAAACTTCCTGCCGTAAACTCGGCCCTTGATCGTATACTAGCACAAAACGTTCTCCATGGTAGCATTTTATATAGGCTCTAACTCTCGCTTGCCCAATCGGCGTATAGGCAACCCGATTTGAGGCTCTTATATGGTCTTTGCGATATGTCCCGGACGCTGCTCTTTTGCCGGGTGATGACCGATACGCCCGGTCAGTATCGTAAGGTATTCTTAGTATTGGGGTAGCCAGTGGTAAAGGAATAGTATCGGGTACGCGGATAAAGGGGACAGCCGTACCATGAGGGCCACATTGTGCTAACGAAAGAAACGTCATTAACAAGGCGAGTTTTGTATGTTATAATTCCGGTACCGGGCGTTTTCCTGTAAGGGGAATGTAAAGAAAGGTCTACCATGTCCGGCGAGCGGATCGTGGAGGCGATGAAGTAAAACCACTCGCATTAAGACGGGCGATATGCGTGTCGCCTGCATAAATCTGATACAATGCAGTTAAAATACCAGCGGAGGATGCTATGGCCAGGAAATTCATCGATCTGTCTATCGCCATCGAGGACGGACTTCCATCCGACCCGCCCCTGATGATCCCCAAGATACAGTACGTCGACCACAAGCAGGGGGCGGGGACCATGATCCCCTTTTTCCCCGGCATCGATCCCGACAAGGACCTGCCCGGCGGCCTCGGCTGGGCGGTGGAGCTGCTTTCGGTGAGCACGCACGCCGGCACCCATATCGACGCGCCGTGGCACTACCACCCCACGCAGGACAAGGGCAAGCCCGCGCTGACCGTCGACAAGATGCCGCTGGAGTGGTGCATCGCCGACGGGGTCGTGCTGGACTTCCGCACGTTCCCGGACGGGTATAAGGTGACGCCCAAGGACGTCGATGACGAGCTGAAGCGGATCGGCTATAAAATAAAGCCGAACGACGCCGTGCTGATCATG
This sequence comes from uncultured delta proteobacterium, assembly GCA_963848155.1. Taxonomy (GTDB): domain Bacteria; phylum Desulfobacterota; class Zymogenia; order Zymogenales; family Zymogenaceae; genus JAFGAS01. The sequence continues at coordinate 1,447,732 of CAWKCL010000007.1, read as the reverse complement.
ACCGGGGCCGACCGTAACTGGGGCAAACTCGAATATCTCCTGACGGGCTGCGGCATGGGCAAGGAATCGACGCTGCACATCCTGAACATGGGGGTCAACGTCGTGGGGACGGACGCCTGGAGCTGGGACCGGCCGCTGCCGTTCATCGCTCAGGACTACGCCAAGACCAAGGACGCGTCGCTCATCTGGGAGGCGCATTTTGCCGGCATCGAGAAGGGGTATTTCCAGATCGAGAAGCTGACCAACCTCGATAAGCTGCCGCCCTTCGGGTTTACCTTCTACTGCTTTCCCGTCAAGATCAAGGCGGCCTCGGCCGGCTGGATTCGGGCGGTGGCCCAGGTGGATAAATAGCGAGAAGGAGTTCGCACGGCGTTTAGCGAGGCCCAAAGCTTAGAAGACGTTATCCCCCGCCGTCATTGCGAGGGAGTGTAACGACGCGAAGCATATCCCCCGACTGTCACCGTATAACCGGAGATTGCCACGCCCCCTTCGGGGCCTCGCAATGACGGTGAAGACGGGCAGCATATATGCGACCCGCTAAAGGGTAAAACAGAACGGGCGGCATATATGCCGCCCGTACAAACCTGCACTGACGTTATCACGCTCATCCCGCCGCCTTTTTATCCTCTTTCCGTTGTAGCACCTCAGCGGGCCAAGCGCCAGGTAGAAGAGACAGTGGTTGCAGTGGATGCAGCCTGACGGTTCCAGGCTCCCCTCCTGGATCTTCTTGGGGAAGATCGGGCTATAGATCAGCGAGCGGGAAAGCGAGATGTAGTCGGCGTCGCCGCTCGAGATGATATCGTCCATTACCGAGGGCCGGATGATACCGCCGACGGCAAAGACCGGCACCGTAACCCGCTCCTTAATGGCGCGCGCGGCGCTCCGGTTATAGTCCTCGGTGAAGGGCTCGGTCTTCATGAGCCGGTCACCGAAACGGCGCATCACGAAGCGCATGAGGGCGCTTTTCCTGAACATCCCGAGGTCCTCGATCAAGACGTCCAGCGGGAGCCTCCCCCTGAGCGTACTCATCCCGTCCTCGGCGATACCGCAGCTTACCTCGATGCCGTCAATGCCCATCGCGGCAAGCCCCTCCGCCGTCCTGACGGCCTCGCCGATCTCGATACCGCGCTTACCCTTCTTATTCATGTGGTCGTAGGCGCTGATCTTGATAAGGATGGGAAAGTCGTTCCCGACGAGCTTACGGCTCCTCGAATAGATCTCCGAGACGAAGCGCATCCGGTTTTCCAGCGACCCCCCCACCGGTCGGTCCTCCGGTTGGTATAGGGATTCAGGAACTCGTTGACGAGGTAGCCGTGGCCACCGTGGAGCTGGACGGCGTCAAACCCGCTCTCCTTGACCCTTCGGGCCGCCTGTGCGAACGCCTCGATGGTCCGCTCGATGTCGTCTTCCGTCATCTCCCGGGGAGTCACGAAGTTCGATCCGTCCTTAACCGCCGAGGGCGCGATGGGCTGGGTGCCCGTGGCGGCCCGCGTGGTCTGCCTGCCCCCGTGGGCGATCTGCATGGCGATCCTGACGCCGGTCCCGAGGCCGTGTACGTGGTCGGTCAGGGCGCGCCAGGCGGCCACCGACTCGTCCCGGTCGATGCCGGCCGATCCCGTCGGGAAGGTCTTTCCGTCCGGCGAGACGTAGGTCATGCCGGTGATGATGAGGCCGACCCCTCCTTTCGCGAGCCGCTCGTAGAGGCGGGATAGGTCCTGCGAGGGCAGTCCCCCGTCGTCGCACATCCTCTCGACGGTCGCCGAGCGCACGAGGCGGTTTTTCAGCTCCATTGACTTAATGGCGGTCTTTTCGAACAGGTCGGGCATGGACGTTCTCCTCGGTATGGATATTAATCTAATCGGGCGACGCGCTGTGAAGGCGACAAGACCATATCATACCAGCCGGTCTATGTGAATAAAAAAGGGAGGTCGGCTTGGGCCGCGAACCTCCCTCGATGGGATTACCGATTCTTACTGGTTATCGGCGGGCGGTACGAACGGGATACCGAACGGCAGCGAGATCCCCATCTCGTTCATCATCAGGGCGTTCATTTCAGACTCCGGGGCCTGGGCGTAGCCGGCGGGTATCTCGAAGACCGAAGCGTCCGGATCGCCAAGGACGATATTGCTGTACTCGATGACCATCGATTCTCCCGGCGTCGTCTCGAACTCCTTCTTGATGGCAAAATTGTCCAGGTCCTGGGCCGCCCAGGAATAGTAGAAGAAGGGCTTCCCGTCCGGCAGCGTCATCGTGACCTTCCACTTAATGCAGGGGTGGCCGTTGACCGTCTCCTCGCCGAGCCGCTCGGATTCCACCTTCACATCCTTCGGGTTGATCAAGAGTGGCGCGCCCTCGGTCGTGTCGACCGGCTTGATAGGCGTCTCGACATACTTCATGCTCTTCGGGAAGAGCTGCCAGTTGACGCCCTTGTCGGGACGGTTGATCATGATCATGGTGAACGAAGGGACTCCCGGCTGAACCATCCGGTTTTCGGTACGGGTCAGCTCGCAGTTGGTGTAGATCGTGCCCTCCATGATGGTCGCGCCGACGCCGCCCCTGACTATTTTCTGGGCAAAATCCGCCTGGTAGTCACAGGCAAATTCCGTCGGCGCCCCGCCGAACGGCCCCTTCGGGCAGCCGGAGAAGACCAGAACGAGGGATAGCCCCATAAGCAATAACACCGCGGCCGACGGCCGTGCAATCGTGCGCATCATTATTACGCCTCCTGTAAAACATGCAAATTGACGCATACAAGTATACTATTTAAAGCGCCCGGGCGCAAGGGCCGCGCCTATTTCGTTGATTTTTCCCGATCGTTCCCGTATTATGGTGGCTCATTGGGTAATTGATCCATTCATTGAGTGAGGTTCAGTATGGGTGACAACTACCTTTCGATCGCCAACAGCTGGGGAATGTGGCTGGCATCGGCCGCCATCATCGTCGTGGTCTTCTTCCAGGCCATCCGTATCTCCACCATCGCCTTTCGGGCGGGTAAAGAGATCGGGATGACCAAAAAGCAGCTTTTGAGCGCCTTCCGGACGGGGATTACCACCGCCATCGTCCCCTCCATCGCGGTCCTGTTGGGCCTCGCCGTGATGATCCCGAAGCTCGGCCTGCCGTTCCCGTGGATGCGGCTTTCGGTCATCGGTTCGGTCTCCTACGAGCTGATGGCCGCGGGTATCGGGGCCGGTGCCGTGGTCAAAGACGGCCTTTCCGGCAACATGAACGGAATCGCCTTTTCCTGCGCCGTCTGGGCCATGTCCATCGGGTGCATCTTCAACCTGATCATGGTGGCCTTCTTCACCCCGCATATCATGAAGCTCAAAGACAAGATCGCCGGAGGCGACGAGGGGTGGCTCAAGGTTATGACCGCGGCGGCCTTCTTCGGCGCCGTGGGCTACATGGTGGCCCAGCCGGTCGTGAAAGGACACGCGCCTCTCGTGGCCCTCATCGGGGGTTTTGTATCGATGGTTCTGGTAGGTGCGGTCATTACCGTCGGCAAACAGAACTGGCTCAAGGAGTGGGCGCTGGCGCTGGCTATCATCGGCGGAATGGCGGCGGCAGGATTGGCATACCTCTGGTTTGGGATAGGAGCGTAAGATGGCAGATAAAAATCAGATATTTCAAGATCGATTCATTGGCCCGGTTAAGAACATAGGGATGATCACCCTGATCGTCGCGATCATTTGTCTCTTCATCCCGGGTCTTGTACCTCTATTTCTTCCACGGGCTCATTCCGCCCTTCTGGAGCATGGTCTCGGCCATCGTCGCCGTCTGGTCGTTCATGGCCATCATGGGTGTCGTGGAGCCGATCGTCTACTATCCCATCCTCGGTTTCGGGGGCACCTACATGTCGTTTCTGGTGGGAAACGTGTTGAACCTCAGGGTTCCGGTTTCCGCGGCGGCACAGCAGGTGGTCGGCACCAAGGAGGGAACGCCGGAGGCCGAGATCGTCTCCACCCTCAGCATTGCCGGCTCGATAATCGGAGGGCAGCTCGTTATGATCCTCGGTGTTTTATTGCTTCTGCCCTTCATCGATACAATCACTGCCGGCGGCTCGGCGATGAAGGTGGCCCTTGACCAGGTGTTGTGGGCCCTCTTCGGGGCGCTGGGCGGTGTCTTCCTCTTCCGGGTTCCCAAGCTGGGGATCGTACCCCTGGGCCTGGGCCTGATTATCGCCTTTATCAAGCCGGACTTGCCGCCGTCAATCGTTATCCCGCCGATGGTCATCCTCTCGATAATCGCGGCGCGTATCATGTACAAGAAGAAATGGGTCAAGGGCGAGGGGATGATGTAGCAAGGAGGTCGGAAGTGAAATACGATGAAGCGTTCCGCGCGGTTGAAAAGAACGAGGACTATATCGTCGATATCCTCAGGAAAGTCATCGCGGTGGACACGAGCGTGCCACCGGGAGAGAACTACGCCAAGCTCATCGACATCGTAGAGCCGGAATATAAGAAATTCGGATTTTCAACGAAACGGGTGGTCGTGCCCGAGGATAAGGTAAGGCAGATGCCCTGGGAACTGACGGGCGAGCGCACCAACCTGGTGGCGACCCTCGGCAACGGCAAACCCCCGGTTACCGCCTACGCCCACATGGACGTGGTGCCGGTGGACGAGCCCTGGACGAAAGACCCCTTCGGGGGAGAGATCGTCGACGGGAAGCTGTACGGCCGCGGCACCGTGGATATGAAGAACGCGATCGCCTGCTTCCTGGGGGCGATGAAGGTGCTTCATGACCTCGGGATCGAGCCGCTGTACGACGTCGGCTGCAATCTCTGCACCGACGAGGAACTGGGGGTTTATCCCGGCGCGCGGTACCTGGCCGAGGAGGGCTATTTCTCCCCGCACCTGATGTGGCTCGAGCTGGGAGCTATGGAGCCGATCGTCACCATCGGGGCGGCGGGCTCCATCCGTATAGACGTGACGGCGATCGGCAAGAGCTGCCATTCGGGCATGAACTACCTAGGCGTCAACGCGGTGGAAGAGCTGGTCCCCGTGATGCAGGAGCTGATGACCCTCAAGCGTGAGGTCGAAAAGCGTGTGTCACGCATCCCGACCTTTCCGCTGCCCGGCGCCCCCTCCGATAAGATGACGCCGATGTTCAATCTCAACATCGTTAAGGGCGGGACGAAGGAAAACATCGTTCCGGGGGAATGCAGGCTGACCATCAACCGCCGCTACATCATCGACGAGCGCTACGACGACGTGATCGCCGAGATCACCGCGGCGCTGAACAAGGGCAAGAATAACTCGAAGCTGCTGGATATGACGGTCAACGTCGTCCATTCCTATCCGCCGGTGGAGCTGGACCCCGAAAACCGGGCCGTAAAGAAGATGAAGGAGGCCAAGAAGGCGGTTAAGGGATACGAGTATTTCATCGAAGGCGGTATATCGGGATCGACCGATCTCGGGTTCGTGGCCGAGGCCTTGAAACCCGCCAAAATCGAGGCGGCGGGCTTCGGCGTGATCCGGGCCTCAAACATCCTGGCCCATGCCGCCGACGAGTTCGTCTTTGTTGAGGACCTCGTGGCGATGACCAAGGAGCTCGTTTACTATATGGCGTTTTAGCAGGGCACGGGTCTGTCGTTGGACATGATACGCCTATCGATATCACCGGGTATAAGGGATATACACGTTCTATGAAGGCCGCCTGTTTTTCTAAAGAACAAAATAAGCTCGTTGTCGCCGAGGTTGAGCGCCCCGTTCCGGGGCCGGACCAGGTCCTGGTCCGGGTTGCGGCCGTGGGTATCTGCGGGTCCGACCTCACCCTCTTTTCCTCGGGGACGCTGCGAGACGGTTACGTCATGGGCCACGAGGTCTCCGGGGTAATCGTCGAGACGGGAAAAGACGTTTCTGCCTTTTCGGTAAGCGACCGGGTCGTGGTGAGGCCCGCCGGGTGCGGGAGCTGTCTCATGTGCGGACGGGGCCTGCCCCACCTGTGCTCGGCCAAGCTTGCCGTCGGGACGGGGTCGCAGATGGGGGGGTACGCGGAGTATATCCGCGTCCCCGAGCGGATGCTCATGGCGGTCCCGGACGACGTCTCGCTTGCGGACGCCGCGCTGGTGGATACGATCGCCGTGGCCTGCCACGGTATCGCCCGCGCCGACGTCCGGGCAGGCGAAGACGTGGTGATCTTCGGCGCCGGCCCGATCGGGCTTTCGGCACTCATGGTGCTTTCCGAGATGGGCGCGGGCCGGCTCGGCGTCGTCGAGGTCAACGAAGGCAGACAGCGGATTGCCGCCGAGTTCGGAGCCCGATTCGTCTGCTCCCCGAGGGAGGAGGGCTATCAGCAGCGCCTCCGGGACGACTTCGGGGGTGCAGGGCCCGACGCGGCGCTCGAATTCGCGGGCAGGGCCGACGCGATAAAGGGAGCCCTGGATATCGTGAGGCCGGGCGGCCGGGCCGCGCTGGTGGGGGTCACCTTCGAGCCGCTGACGATATACCCGATTGCGATCACGATGCGGGAGGTCTCGATCTTCCCGGTCTTCTCCACCAGGGCCGTCGATAACGAGACGGCGCTGGCATTCATCCGGCGGCGGCGCGATGAAGCGGCGCGCCTGGTTTCGGACGTCATCACCATCGACAGCCTCCCGGCGGTATTTGCCGATCTCGTGGCCGGGGCGCTTAAGAAGAAGGTAATGATCGAGTTTTTCAAATAGCCACAGCGAGAAAACAGCAGGGGTAACAATACCGATGGGAACCAATCGCCGGATCGTTCTCATCAATCCGCCCGCCGAGGTCTGGGGGAGGGGAAGGGCCGCCTTGCGCCGATTCTCAATACCCTGCCGCAGATCGGGATTGCCTCTCTGGCGGCCGTCCTGAGGCAACAGGGGATCGAGGTCTTCATTATCGACGCCCAGGCCCTCGGCATGACCCCGAAAGAGGTCGTCGCGTGGGCGGTCTCCATGGACCCGGCGGCCGTCGGACTGACCGGATACACCTCGTCGGTCCACGCGGCCGCCGCGATCGCCCGGGACATCAAAGCGGCGCTCCCCGGCGTCGTTACGGTCATCGGGGGGCCCCACGTCACGGCAGTGCCGGAACAGACGATGACGGCCTTTGCCGATTTCGACTACGGGCTGATTGGCGAGGGAGAGCGTTCGGCTCCCGACCTGTTTCAGTCTATCCTTGACGGCGAGATCCCGGCGGGCGTTGCCGGCGCGGTCCGGCGGGAAGGCGGTGCGGTTCGGGTCAATGAGCGTCCCGCCCTGATTGACGATCTGGATACGATCCCCCCTCCCGCGTTCGAGCTGTTGCCGGGGTTTCCCAACTGCGTACCACCCCCCGATCTTCCACTCCCCGAAGGGAAGGGCGGTTACGCTGGTGACGTCGCGCGGGTGTCCCTTCCACTGCACCTTCTGCGACCGGGGGGTCTTCGGCAACCGGTATCGGTTTCACAGCGTCGGGTATATCGTCGATATGATCCGGCGGCTCAAAGAGGCCCACGGCATCGGACCACTTTATCTTCTACGATGATAACTTCACCGCCGACAAGCGCCACCTGGCGGCGCTCTGCGAGGAGATCATGCGGCTGCCGTTTCGCATCACGTTTGCCTGCGACGCCCGGGCCGACCTCGTGGACGAGGAGATGCTTGCCCTCATGAAACGGGCGGGCGCCTGGATGATCAGCTATGGGATCGAAACGGCAAACCCCGAGCTGCTCAAGCTTCTGGACAAGTCACTGTCGCTTGCCCGGGCGGAACGGGCGGTGCGCCTGACCAGGGAGGCCGGTATCATCGCGAAGGGCCTGTTCATGATCGGCGTGCCGGGAGAGACCGTCCAGACCATCGAGCGGACGAAGGCGTTCATCGACCGGCTCCCCTTTGACCTGATCAACGTATCGAAGTTCACTCCCTATCCCGGCAGCGACATACACCGCACGATCTCGCAATACGGCAGTTTCCAGGAGGATTGGAAGCAGATGAGCGCCATGAACTTCGTGTTCTGGCCGAACACGGTCGACCGGGAAGTCCTCAAGCGGGAGGGCATGGCCATCCCCGCCGAGTTCTACGGTAAGCCCCGCCGGATTAAGAACATCTTCAGGCGGACGATGAACCGGCGGGACGCGGTGCGGATCGCCTACCTCATTTTCCTGAAAGCCACCGGCAGGCTGCGGGGCGTTTTCGCGGTCGATGGAGGAGCGCGGGCAGTGACGGGCGGAATCGGGATTGTCCCTTGTCCGTTTTGGCCGCTACGCGCCACCCGGAGCGGGGACTTCTGCCGCGGCCGTGCGGTCGCGGGTTGCCCCGTTTTTCGGTTTTACGCCGTACGCAATAAAATGATTATTACAGGTACTTTGTGGAGCGAGTTATGAAGAGTACGAGATTTGAGGTCCTCAGCCGACCGGAGATCGACCAGATCAGACAGGCCACGCTTGAGGTGCTCGAACAGGCGGGCATCAAGGTGGAAGTCAAGAAGATGCGGAAGATCCTTGCAGACCTGGGCTGCGCGGTGGACGAGAAGACCAGGGTCGTGAAGTTTCCGCCCCGCGTCGTCGAGACGTACGTCGGCAAGGCGCCCCGGGAGTTCACGCTGTGCGGCAACGACCGGAGCCTCACCTGGAAGATCAGCCCGGAAACGAGGGTCTGGGGTGGGCTGGGGACCGCCGTCAATATGTATGACCTCCAGACCGGCGCGTACGGCCCCGCCACGATGGAGGACCTCAGGCGTCACCTCATCATCCTGGACAGCCTGGAACACGTCCAGTCCAACCAGATGGACATATGGCCCTCCGACATCCCGATGCAGACGATCCCGGTTGAGGCCATCCGGACCTGGGCAATGAACTGCAAGAAGTCGTTCGGGATGGGCGCCTACGGCGTCATGCCGACGCGTGACATGATGGAGATGCTCCTCATCGTCATGGGGGGTAAAGACAAGATCAAAGACACGCACCCTTACATGACCATCGTCAATACGGTCAGCCCCCTTTCCAGCGCCCAGATTCAGCTGGAGGGGCTGATGATCCTTGCCGAGTACGGCCAGCCGGCGATCTTCTCGCCCGAGGCGATGGCCGGCACCACCGCCCCGATCACGCTGGCGGGCCTCCTCATCCAGCACAACGCCGAGGTGCTGGCCCACATCGTCATGGCCCAGGCGGTCAATCCCGGGACCCCCGTCTTATTCGGCACCGTCTCCACGATCGCCGAGATGCGCCGCGGGACGGTGGCGCTGGGATCGGTAGAAACCGGGCTCATCAGTGCGGCCATCGCCCAGATCGCCCATTCCTATAACATCCCCTGCCGCGGGGTGGCCGGCGGCACCGAATCCAAGCTCCTGGACCTGCAGTGCGGCGTCGAGCGCGCCCGGACGATGCAGATGGCGGCAATGGGAGGAGTCAACTATATCACCTGCGTGGGGACGATCGAATCGACGACCGCGGGCGCCCACGAGCTTACGGTCATCGACGACGAGCTTATCGGCTCGATTGAGCGGGCCATCAGGGGCATCGAGGTCAACGAGACGACAAAGGCCGTCGAGATCATCAAGAAGGTCGGGCCGGGCGGCGACTACCTGATGCAGGAACATACCCAGAAATACTTCCGCACGGAGCATTTCATCCCTTCGCTCTGCGACCGGGATAAACGGGACATCTGGGAAAAGGCGGGTAAAAAGGACATGGTCGGCAGGGCGCGGGAAAAGGCCCTGGCGATCCTTGCCAAGCATACCCAAAAGGACCTCGACCCTGCCGTGATGAAGGGTATGGATGACTACATCGAGATGGTCAAGAAACGGACGCTGGACGAATATTACGCCGCCGAGTGGGAGGCATAGCAGATGCCGTCGTGCCGGCGATACGGGTATATATACGATAAGGGGGACCACATGGCTCACGAACTGCTGGAAAAGATCGGACAGGCGGTCATCGAGATGCGATTCGAGGACACCGAGGGGCTTACCAAGGAAGCGCTTGGGTCCGGGGTTACCGCCGTCGAGATAATAAACAAGGGACTGCTGCCGTCCCTTGACCGGGTAGGGGTGCTCTTCAGGGAGGGGGAGTACTTCCTGCCGGACGTCCTCATGTCGGTCAAGGCCTATAATAATTCGTTCAAGGTCCTGGAACCCCTCCTCAAGGAAGGGGACTACAAGGCCAGGGGCAGGGTGATGCTCGGGACGGTATTCGGGGATATCCATGATATCGGCAAGAACATCCTTTCGGCGCTGCTTCTGGGTAACGGTTTTGAGGTGATAGACGTGGGTGTGGACGTGAAACCGGAGACGTTCCTGGCGCGGGCAAAGGAGGATACGCCGGATATTATCGGGATGTCGGCCCTCCTGACCACCACGATGCCCTCCATGAAGGATACGATCGACGTCTTTACCGAAGCGGGTCTTCGCGACAAGTTTAAGTTTATCATCGGCGGCGCGCCGCTTAACCAGAAGTTCGCCGATGAGATAGGCGCCGACGGGTACGGCGAGGACGCGCAATCGGGCGTCGAGCTGGTCAAACGGCTCATGGGGATCTAACCGGCGGTCCCGGTGAGGACCGGCAGACGTCGGTGCGTCGCCGCCCGTCCGGGCGGAGGAGCGGGGGTGATGCCGCATCCCGATGGTCCGGCTATCTCCCTGGTGATCTCCGGATGCGATCATAAAAAACCCCGGTCGATGATTCGACCGGGGTTTTTGAATGCTCACGATTACGAGCGCCTTTATCTATCGCTCGGGCGGCGTCAGGGGGTTGTGCCGGTTTCGTCTCCCTCGGCCGGCGTATCCTCGGCCGGCGGGGTCTCGGTCTCGGTTTCGGGCTGGGTGGTCCCGGGAGTCGGGGGCGGCGTTCCGGTAGCGTTTTCGATCTCCTCGGGGGATTTCTTCTCAAGCGGCGCCTCTTCGGTTTCGCCGGTGGGCTCCTTTTCCTTGCCGTATTTATCGATATCAAAGGTGCTCTCGTCGTACGTGCCGGTCGTGCCCGTGGTCTCCCCGAGGACATTGAGATCAAGCACGTCGGAAGGGGAAAAGACCGTAGTGGGTTTTGCCGCCTCTTTGGCGACCTCGGGACGAATCATTGAGCCGGTAACGACCATGTCGCCGTACGATTTTCCCGATTTCTCCCATATAGAAATCCATACGTCAACGATATAGTTAACCGCCATGTCATAGTACTGGTCGTCGGTCGAGATTCTGATACCAGAGTTCTTTCGCGTGTGTCTTCAGGTCGGCGGAGAAGTCATCTATCGGATTATAGCCGTTGAAGATGACCGGGAGGTAGGCAACCTCCTTGCTTCGATACGCCTCGGCGATGAAATCCTTAGGATAATTCGGCGCCAGGCCGATATACGGCTTGGGCTCCAGGCAGTCGGCTATAAAGTGGCTCACCAGTCCCATGCGCCGGGCTATCAATTGGCGGTCGGGGAAGTTGTCCGACAGGAGATCGACTACCGAGAGACTGAGCCTCTTGACCTCGTCCGGGCCGTTGCCTTTGTCCGTCTCCGGGATATAGTAGTGCTGCCGGTAACCGTAGGCGTAGCCGATAGGAGTCGATATCGTGATATCGGGATCGACGGCCCCGTGCAGGACTCCGCCGATATTTTCTTTGAGAAACGTCCTGAGCTGGGTTGGACACAGGGCAACGGCGTCCTTGACCATCTGGATATGAAATTGATTATCCCAGGCCCCGGCGGCGCCGGGCATCAGGAAGACGGCAAGGATACACGCCAAAACGACTTTTCGCTTCATGGTGTCACCCCATCAAGGAAGGCTTCGTACAGGTTTATATATAAGTATATATAACTTTTGCAAAATTATATATAAAAAAACACCACATGTCAAACTATTTTTCTCGTAATGCGGTGTTTAGCACCCATTTTCGGGGCCTTCGGCGTATGAAAAGGGGCGGCCCGGTGGGACACGGGCGCCTTTTGAGGCTATTTTCCAATATCTTCTACGGTCACGCCGCGGGGGATTTTTACGTCGAACAGTGCGTCACTCACCGGGGGGTTCACCCGCTGTTCGGTAAACTCGATGAGGGTAAAATCCCCATTTTTCTCGAGCTATTCTGATTTTCAGCGGGGTGTAGTCCTTGCTCATGGAGACGGAAATCTCCTTGATGGCCCCTTTCGTGTCCTTCGGTGCGAACGTCAGGACAGTTACGCCGTTTGCCTCGGAGACGGTCACCGCGGCCGCATCCTTGAGGGCCCCGATGTCGTTTATCGGACCCAGACCGAACGACATCCACTGGGAGGTATCGGTGCCGGTCGAGAGGTGTATCCGCTTCGCCTTTTTCAGGGTCGGGAAATAGTAGGTGACCAGGCCCGGTTTAATCCCGATAATCGTATCGTCGGGAGGATCGTATCGAAAGACCATGTCGCCCGGTTTCTTGATAGGCAAACGTGCCGCGGGACGTTACGTCTCCGGAAAGCAGGGCAAGGCTGCTTTTTCTGTACGAAGTGCGCGGTAAAGGTATCGATGGTTCGCCCAATATGATTGCAGGCCGGTCAGGACCTCATCGACGCTTGCGGCCTGTGCCGAAGCGCAGGTAAGCAGGACGATTATGAGGGCGATCGGAATTCGTTTCATACGTCATTCTTCCTTTTGTATGAGGTCAGACAGCGTGGCCGAGCGCAGACCCTTTTCGGCCAGTCCCGCCAGTATCCGGGGAAGGGCCCGGACGGTCGCGCTCCTGTCGGCCGGCCTGCTGTCGAGGCTGCCCGAGTCATGGAGCAGTATGACCGAGCCTCGCCGGGCCCGGGAAACGACGAGGTCGGCAATCCTGTTCGGATTGGTCAGTACGGTGTCCAGGCCCTTTACGTCCCATCCGCAGACGGTAAGCCCCGCGCGCGCGGCGGCCAGAAAGGTCTCGGGGGTCTTGTAGCCCATGGGGGGGCGGTAGAGGCGGGGCGTTGCGCCCGAAATCCGCTCGATGATGCCCTGGGCCTTTCGAATATCCCTGTATTGACTCCGGTACGGCAAGAGAGACAGGAGGTGCCGATGATCCGTGGAGTGGTTGGCGACGTCGTGACCCCCGGCGATGACGGCCCTGACGATATCGGGGTGTTTTTCGGCGTTGGCCGCGGTGATGAAGAAGGTCGCGTGGGCCCCGTGGGCGGCCAACACTTCCAGGATCCGCCCGGTATACACCGGGTGGGGGCCGTCGTCAAACGTCAGGGCCACCAGCGGCCTGTCGGTCTTTACCCGGGTAATGGGCCGGGAGATAAACGGCACCCCAACGAGGAATATTCCCGACCCGACCCAGATAGTAAGGATTATAAAAACAACGACCCCCACAAGCGACGATCCGCTTATGAGGGCCGCTACTATTGATATAACCGGAGTGAGGAATAGGTACAGCACGGCGCGTAATCGAACGAGCGCCTACTTGGCTTCAAGAACGATCTTGAAGTAGGAGGCCTCTTTATATCTCAGGTTAACCGGCCCGAAGACGATATCGTTTTCATTCCGCTCGCCGGCATCCAGCGTGCCCACCTGGGCGAAATCGGCCGCGGTGATAAGGACGTGGTCCTTATCGAACAGGGCGACGGCGACCCCATACTCCAGGTCGTGGCCGCTATTGTTCACGATGACAAACGTCATGTAGGGGCCCCGGGTAACCCCCAGGCCGAAGCGGCCCGTCTTGGCCTCGGTATCGGACTTAAAGATAACTTCCTTGACGACGAGACCTTCCCTTTCGAGGTTCAGCGTGATCCACTTATCGTACGATATACCCTTGGTAATCGAGATGTCGCCGGCATAGCATACGGCGCTCATGACGAGAAACGAGAAAACGAGAGCGAATAGAACAAACTTTCTTTTCATTGTCTCCTCCATTGAGAAACGTCGTCAATATGCGTCCCCTGGCGGGGCCGCCTTCTTTCGCGCCTCCCGCTAATATTCGGGCGGCACAAACGAATCGAGAGGCTTTTCGACATACGGTGGCGGCACCGCCGTGTCGAAGACCTCGTCGCTGATGCCCGAGTTTACGATGTAGTCCCGAATGGTGATTTCCATACGGGAGCCGGAGGCCAGGTCCTCGAGGGTAATACTGGTGGGGACGCTGACCCCCCCGGACTGTTCGTAGGTCAGGTAGGTAATACGATACCGGCCGAGCCCGTTCTCGTAGCTCTCGCGCACGGCCGGCCGCATCGTTAACCGGTCAAATACGATCTTCTCAGCCAGGTTGTGCCGATCGGCATCCTCCGAAATGGAGTACAGGGTGCTCAGGGCGCCGTCATGTTCTATGACAAAGATCGGGCCGGCAGGTTTGCGGAACGCGGTTCCCATGAGCGACGGTGAGAAGGGGCTGTCCTTGATCGCGTCGGTTTTCCCCGAATATGCCAGCAGCTGCTGCGGGAGAAAGAGGATCGTCTTCGTACCGTTGACGAGCGCCTCGAACAGGACGATGCCGAACGGGCCGATGTAGGTGAACCTGACCTTGTCGGGGGATTTAAAGGCCATGTAGCCGGTGACGGAGTTTGCGGGCTTCCCGGTGCCGTCGAAGGTCTTCAGGGTGACGGTTCCCCGGATATCGTTGATGGCAGTGTCTGCGTCGGTCAACGCCGCCACTGCCTCGGAGGCCTCGATAAGGGGGGGCATCAGCGTCGTCGGCCTTGCGGCCGGGAGCGCGCAGGATGCCAGGAGCAGGAATGCCGGGAGCGATAAAAGAAACCGCGCGGGCCTAATCATGACCGTATTCTTCTCTCCACGCCTTTTCCGAATAGCGTGCGTAGTCAGCGGCGTATTGGTCGAGGAACTCGGAGATGTCGGTCACGACGTTGTCGGCGCCGTCATGGGTGAAATAGACGCCGTCCATCGATATGGCCTCGCGGAAGACCTCCGGATGGTCGATGATCATGCAGGGCCTGAGCGGATTGGGGTTGTCGTCCTGAGTCTGCCGGATAAACCGGAAGATCTTGGAGTTAAGGGCCACTTTGAGGGGCGTGTCCTTGATGTTGTGCTCGGCGAAATGGCAGAAGACGCACGGCTCAACGTCGCCGTTGGCGTTGATATGAAGGTATTTACGGCCGGCGGCGATGCAGCCACCCACCACCGGACCGTCGTTCCAGAAGTCCGCCACCAGGATAGGCTTTGTGTTGCGGACGTGGAGCACCCACCGCCTCAGCGAATCCCTCTGTTCGGGAGTGGGCATGAGGTTGAGGTTCGGGTTCCGACCGATCGGGACGTAGGTAAAGTACCAGCCGACCGTGCAGCCCATATCCACCATGTGGTCAATAAAGGCGTCGCTCGTGATGAGGTCGGAGTTCTCCCTCGTCTGGGTGGAGGAGAAGCCGAACAGGACGCCGTTTTCCTTCAACAGCCGCATGGCGTTCATGATCTTCTTGTAGTGGCCCTTCCCCCGCCTGCGGTCGGTATCCTCTTCGAATCCCTCGATGCTGATGGCAGGGAGGATGTTACCGGCCTTGATGATCCGGGCGATCATCTTCTCGTCAAGAAGCCCGCCGTGGGTGTAGACCTGAAACGCAACGTCTTTATGGCGCTCAAAGAGCTGCACGACGTCGTCACGGATAAAGGGCTCTCCCCCCGAGATGACGGCAAAAAACATGCCGAGTTCCTTGGCCTCGTTCAGGACCCGGTCCATCACCTCGATCGGGAGGTCCTTGCCCTTGTCGTAACTGCCCGCGTAGCAGCCGTAGCAATTGAGGTTGCAGCGCATCGTGGGAGAGATTACCAGGAGTCCCGGGGGATAAAACCCGCCGGGCGACTCGGAGAAGGCCTTGCGGCGGTTGCTGCCGATCAACAGCTGGTTGATGATGAAGGCCTTGACGAGCCGTTTTCGGTGATGGGTGTTTGTCTCCCTCAAGACCTTCTTGAATACGGTAAAGCTGGGGTGGTCCTGTTCAAAAAGAGTACGGATCGTCTTGATGGCCCGCTTGTAGTGATCGCGCGTGGTGATCTTCTCCATCAGGTAGGTCGTCCTGATCAGGTTCTTGTCGGAAAAGGTCGAGAGGACGCCGAGCCCATGATGGAGCGTGTTTACGAGCACGAAACGTCTAAAATCGTCATATAGTTTCATTCAGTAATCCTATTTCAAAAATTGTAGTACGATTTCCTCCGGCCGTCAAGGAAAAAGGATTAATACTATAGTATAATACTCTTATATTACACAAGAAGGTTGCCCGTCGACGGAACGAATCCACGCCGGCAATCGGGAGCCGGACGGAAGTCACGCTCTCTTCCAGAAAAGGCTCTTCAGATAGACCATGCAGATCAGAAAGGTGTCCTTTACGGGGATGAAGTGGCTTTTTGCCCCCTGGCGGTAGATCGTCGATATGGGGACGAAGGCAAACGGGAACCCGCGCCTTCCCGCCTTGATGAGAAGCTCGGCCTCGGCGTCGAAACGGGAAGACGCAAAGGAAACCTCGCTTGAGCACCCGCGCCGCGTAGACCCTCATGCCGCACTGGCTGTCGGCGATGGGGCGGCCCGAGGCGCGCGAGAGGAAGAAGTTGCCCACGAGGTTGGGGATGAGACGATAACGGGGGATTTTGTCGCGCTGGGCCATCCTGGTGCCGATGACGATTCCCGCCGCGCCCTCCTCAAACCGGGAGACCAGGGCGGGAATATCGTCGGGATCGTGCTGGCCGTCGGCATCGAGCGTCAGCACGGCGTCAAAACCCCGCGCGACGAGAAAACGGAACCCGGTCTTGAGAGCTTCTCCCTTGCCCCGGTTGTTCAGGTGCCTGATGACGGTGGCGCCGGCCCCGGCGGCCTCCTTCCCGGTGCCGTCATCGGAGCCGTCGTCAATTACCAGGACGTACCCCACGTGCCTTTTCGTGCCCGAGACGATCGCACCGATCGTCTCCCGGGCGTTATAGGCCGGGATAAGGGCGGCTATCGTTTGAAGCTCTTTCGCTGTCCCGGACCTTTGTGCGGGAAGATTCTGCTCCATTCAAGCACCAGCGGTGACGCGACGAAGATGGAAGAATAGCACCCCATGATGAAACCGACGGCGAGCCCGAAGGCGATTTCGTAAATCGCCCCGCCCCCCAAAAAGAGGAGCGCAAAGACCGCCAGCATCGTCACGCCCACGGTGATGACCGTCCTGGAGAGGGTCTCGTTGATGCTCTTGTTCATCACCTCGGCCTCGGGGGTCTTGCCGGCCTTTCTCAGATTCTCCCTGATCCGGTCGTAGACCACGATCGTGTCGTTGACGGAATACCCGATGACGGTCAGCACCGCCGCGATAACCGGGAGGTTCACCTCCATGTTGGTGATGGAGTAGGCCCCGATGACGATCATGGCGTCGTGGGCGAGGGCCACTACGGCGCCGACGGCAAACCGGAGCTCAAAGCGGACCGCAACGTAGATGAGGATCCCCCCGCAGGCCAGGAGCACCGCCCAGAGGGCCTTTTTCTGGAGGTCTTTTCCGACCTTCGGGCCGACCATCTCGACGCGCCTGACCTCATACGATCCCGCCCCGAAGGCCGTGGTGAGGGCCTCCTCCACGTTGGCCGCCAGGACCGTGTTATCCATGTCGGTCTTGATGACCCTGATGATGTACTCGTTTTCCAGTCCTCCCGAGAAGTCCTGGACGGTGGCGTCGGTAAGACCGATGGTGGCCAGCGCGTCTTTGAGCTGGGGGATCGTCACGTTCTTTGAGAATTTCACCTGGATCAGGTGACCCCCGGAGAAATCGATGCCGTACCTCGGCCCCCCGTGAACGACCAGGGAGACGACGGCGACGGCCAACAGCGCCAGCGAAACAATATAGGCGATCTTACGCTTTCCGATGAAATCGTAATTCGTACCCGGCTTGATTAATTCCATGGATATCCCCCGTTTATACGCTCAGTCGTTTGACTCTGATGCGTGACATAGCGAAATCAAACATGGCATGCGTGACGAAGATGGCGGTAAAGAGGGTGGCGATGATACCGATGCACAGCGTCACCGCGAATCCCTTGATCGGCCCCGTCCCGAACTGGAAGAGGACCAGCCCCGAGATCAGGGTGGTAAGGTTTGCGTCCATGATGACGGTAAACGCCTTGTCGTAGCCCCCCTCGAGCGCCGCCCGCGGCGTCTTGCCCAGCCTGAGCTCTTCCCTGATCCGCTCGTTTATCAGGACGTTGGCGTCAACCGCCATACCGAGTGTCAACGCGATGCCGGCGATACCCGGCAGCGTCAGGGTCGCCTGAAAGGCGCTCAAGACGGCCATGATGATGATGAGGTTCAGTATCAGCGCGGTGTCGGCCACGAGCCCCGATACCCCGTAGTAGATGACCATAAACAGGACGATCAGCGCGACCCCAACGGCCGTGGCGAAAAATCCCCGGCGGATCGAGTCCGACCCGAGCGACGGCCCAACGGTCCGCTCTTCGAGCACCGTAATGGTGGCCGGAAGCGCCCCGGACCTCAGCACGATGGCCAGGTTCTTGGCCTCCTCTTCGGTAAAGCTACCGGTGATGATCGCCGAGCCGCCGGTTATCTTGGTCTGAATGACCGGGGCCGAATAAACGCTGTTATCCAGGACAATGGCCAGCCGCCTTCCCACGTTGTCGCCGGAGACCTGCGCGAAGTGGGCCTCTCCCGAGGAATTAAACTCGATCTGGACGTAGGGTTTCGCCCCCTTGCTGCTGTCGAACCTCACGCCGGCGTCCGAGATCGCCTCGCCGGTCATCAGCGTGCTCTTTTCTATCAGGTAGGGCTTCTCTTCGATGATCCGGCCGGACTCCATATCCCGCACCTTTTCGTAAAGTATCTCGTCGCCCTCGGGAACCTCGCCGGCCAGCGCCGCGTCCAGGTCGCCTTCGTATCGTCCACGAGCTTGAATTCAAGCAGCGCGACCTTCTTGATGAGGGACTTGGCCGATTCGGGATCGGAAGTCCCGGCAGCTGCACGAGGATGTCGTAATCGCCCTGGCGGGTAATTTCGGGCTCGGCCAGCCCGAGCTCATCCACGCGGTTGCGGATGGTCTCCAGCGTCTGCTCTATGGTCCGCTCCCGAAAGGCGTTCAGCGACTTCTCGTTGTAGGTGAAGGTAATATCGGTATTTCCCTCGTTGGTGACCGAATCGGTAACTTCGAGATAATCGTAGCGCTTCTCGATGTAGTCCCGTACGGCCCCTTCCTTTTCCGGATCGGTGATAACCACGGAGATCGCCGTTTCGCCCTTGCGGGTCACCGAGGAGTAGGGGATCTTCTCGTCATCGAGGTAGCCCTTGATCTCGACGGTCGATCGATCCATGGAATTCTCGAGGGCCTCGTCGAGGTTGACCCCCAGCAGCAGGTACATGCCGCCCTTGAGGTCAAGGCCGAGGTGGAGGGATTTGGTGGGAAGCGGCTCCTTCCAGTAATCGGGCAGCCCGAAGCCGAAATAGCCCGATAGCGTCGGCATCAGGTAGAAGAGGCCGCCCAACAGCACAACGAGGATAATGGCGAATCTGATTCGTAAGTCTTTGATCATTGCAATTCTCCCCAGTAGCTGACAGGGTTTACGGGCGAGCCGGCACGACCGGGACGCTTTCGCGGCTATTCTGCCGTCTTGCCGTCGCGGTCAGCGGCCCTCCCCCCGCCAGAGACCGGCAGGGGGCCGCAGTTCGTATTACAGGACGGCGTCCCCGCGTTAAACACGCGGGACGCCGTTATCCTGGTCTGTTGTTACTTTCCGGTGTCGCCCATATTATTGACCGCGGCAATCGAGGACCTGGTGACCTTTATCCTGACGTTAGGCGCGATCTCGACGGTGGCGACGTTCTCGGCAACTCCAACGACCGACCCGTGGATGCCGCCGGCGGTGATGACGTTATCGCCCTTTTTCAGCTCGTTGATCATCCGCTGATGCTCTTTCTGCCGCTTCTGCTGCGGCCGGATCAACAGGAAATAGAAGATCACGAAGATCAGGATGATCGGCAGAAACGCGGTAACGCTGCCCAGGAGGCCGCCCTCTTCGCCGGAGGGCTGGGCCATGGCGAAAAATATCTCAATCGGTATCATCTTTGTTTTCTCCCTCTGTACGTGACAAAAAATCTTTTTGAAACGCCGCGTATCGATCCGCGGCAATCGCCTCTCTAATTGTGCCCATCAGGCACAGGTAATAGGAGAGGTTGTGAATCGTGTTGAGCGTCGAAGAGAGGATCTCGTGCGCCATGAACAGGTGGCGCAGGTATCCCCGGGAAAAATTGGCGCACGTATAACAGCCGCACGCCTCGTCTACCGGGCCCTCGTCTCTCTGGTAGCGCTCGTTCTTGATGACGAGCCTGCCCGTGGAGGTAAAGAGCGTCCCGTTTCTCGCGTTCCGGGTCGGCATGACGCAGTCGAACATATCGGCCCCGAGCCCCGAGAGGATAACGAGATCCTCCGGCGTGCCGACCCCCATGATGTACCGGGGCTTGTCGGGGGGGAGCTGTTCGAGCGCGATTTGGGCCATCTCGTACATGAGCCCCTTGGCTTCCCCCACCGAGAGCCCGCCGACGGCGTACCCCGGGAAATCCATCTCGACCGTTCGCCCGGCCGACTGTCCGCCGGAGGTCGGGGTACATGCCCCCCTGCACGATCCCGAAAAGGGCCTGGTCCGCGCGGGTGCGGGCGTCGCGGCAGCGCCGCGCCCACGAGAGCGTCAGTTCCATGGAGGCCCGCGTTTCGTCCCATGACGAGGGGTAGGAGGTGCATTCGTCCAGACACATGATGATGTCGGCCCCCAGCGCCTCCTGGATCGCTACGGCGTCCTCCGGCCTGAAGAAATGGGAAGAGCCGTCCAGATGCGAGACGAACTTCACGCCCTCTTCGGAGAGCTTCCTCAGCGCCCCGAGGCTGTATATCTGAAACCCGCCGCTGTCGGTCAGGATCGGCCGGTCCCACCCCATGAAAGAGTGGAGCCCGCCGAGATCCGCCACGACGCGGTGCCCCGGCCTCAGATACAGGTGATACGTATTTGAAAGAACAATCTCGGCGCCGATCTCGGAGAGGTCCCGTGGGCTCATCGCCTTGACCGTCCCCTGGGTGCCGACCGGCATAAACGCCGGTGTATGAAACGTCCCGTGGGGGGTGTGATACTGCTCCCGTCCGGGCCGCGGTATCGCTGCTGGTGTTTGTTATCGTATACGAGAACATCGGCCCCTTTCGTCACAGATTCGACCGCCGGCCTCGCTTTCGGGCCGGGCAGCTGTCTGAATGAGAACCGGGGCCCGCCCTCCTCATCCCCCGCTCACGTGATCAACATCGCGTCGCCGTAGCTGAAGAACCGGTAGCGTTCCCTCACGGCCTGCCGGTACGCCTCGCGGATGAACTCGCGTCCCGAAAACGCCGAGACCAGCACCAACAGCGTCGATCTCGGCAGGTGAAAGTTGGTCACGAGCGCGTCCACTACCCGGAAACGGAAATCCGGGCGTGATAAAGAGAGACGTCTCGCCCCGCCCCGAGCTCAGCCGATCCTGTTGCCCCTGCGCCGCCGCGCCCTCCAGCGCCCGGGTCGTCGTGGTGCCCACGGCGATCACGCGGCCGCCGCGCTCCCGCGTATCGTTGACGGCCTCGGCCGTCTCGGGCGAAATATCGTAGCGCTCGGCGTGCATCCGGTGTCGCTCGATCTCTTCGGTGCGGATCGGCAGAAACGTGCCGATACCCACGGAGAGCGTCACCGCCGAAAACCTCGCGCCGGCATCTTCTATCCGCCGCATCATTGCGTCGGTAAAGTGCAGGCCCGCCGTCGGGGCGGCCACCGACCCGGGGTCCCGCGCGTATATGGTCTGGTAGCGGTCCCGGTCGGACGCGGGGTCGTCTCCCGCGCCGCGCTTGATATAGGGCGGCAGCGGGGGTCTGCCCCACGTGTCCAGATAGTCAAAGAGCCCATCGGGAAAGCGGGCGGCGATCTTCCATGCTCCGCCTTCACCCGGTTCCCGGCCCATGATCCGGGCCTCTATCTCTCCCGGCAGCACGATCGTCGCTTCCGGCTTTATGCCCTTGCCGGAGATCAGGCAGGTCGCCCCGGCCCGGTCCCCGTCCAGAAACAGGATCGAGAGCCTGCCACCGGTCGTCTTTTCTCGCCTCGACCCGGGCGGGTATGACCTTCGTGTCGTTGACGACCAGGAGATCGCCGGGACGAATGTAACCGACGAGATCGCCAAACGCGCGGTGCTCGATCGTCCGATCCGTCCCGGTTCAATACCATGAGCCGGGAGCCGCCCCTTGTTTCCGGGGGGCGCTGGGCGATCAGATCCTCCGGCAGGTCGTAGTCGAAATCGGAGAGATTCACGGCTCCGCCGGGCCGTTGCCCGCCCCTGAAGGGCCCAAAGGGAATTTCACTCCTCTCCCGCTCCTTCTGCATCCCCGCGCCGGAAAAAAAGGGAATTGCCAAATTCTGTATTTTAAACAGTTTTATGAACTATTGTCAAGAAATTAGTGGAGAAGGCCCGTGAGGACGCGGGCGCCGACGTAGACGAGGATAAGCCCGACCAGGAGCGCCGTAAACCCCACGGCCCGCAGCACGCGGTCGGGGATGGTGGCGATCAGGGCCGTGAAGCGCTTGACGGCCTGCGGCGAGGCGGCATAGGGAATCCCCTCGATGATGAAGACGAACCCGAGGGCGACGATGAGGACGGTAAGGTCCATGGGCGTTCTGGTTCCTGTATGGATTACGGTTTGTATGGACTCTATCGTAGGCGTCGGGGGGGACGGTTGTCAAGGGAAAAAGGCGGGGGAACTAAGGAGACACCATAATTAATTACAGGGAATTTCAATAGGACTACAAGAATAGTAATTAAATATGGAGTTCCCTCAAATTAAGCCGTTCCGCCGCCGCATACCCCCCTTAATTAACCCCCCTTTACACATCTATTATTTTACCATACATTAATTATAATTTATATTACCAGTCTTTATAAAAAGGAGACGGATATGACCCTGACCGCCGTTTCTGCCCCTCCGCAATTTGTTGATGCCTTTGCCGCCATGGAATTGAGAATCAAGGCCTTCTTCTCGGAAGTGACGATGATGCCCGAAATGGGAAAGATGGAGATCGGCGGGATGAGGTTCCGCTATTCCCAGAGCGAGGGACTGGCGACCGCCTTCAGGGAGACGCTCACCGGCGTATACGGCGAAAAGGGCGCCGAGCAGATCCTCTATAAGCTGGGTAAATCCCTCGGCGCCGTCGAGGGGACGACGTTCCACAAACGGTTCGGGCTCACCGAGCCCCTTGAGAAGCTTGCGGCCGGCCCCGTCTATTTTGCCTATTCGGGATGG
This sequence comes from uncultured delta proteobacterium, assembly GCA_963848155.1. Taxonomy (GTDB): domain Bacteria; phylum Desulfobacterota; class Zymogenia; order Zymogenales; family Zymogenaceae; genus JAFGAS01. Next base: position 1,424,609 of record CAWKCL010000007.1, on the reverse strand, counting down.
GCGTTCGTGGAGATACTGCCGTCCAGCGCGCCGAGCCCGGACGAGGATTACATCCTGACCTATAACCACCCGAATTCCTTCGAGGCCGATGCGTATATAAATAACGGAATGAAGGCCGATCACCCGATCTGCTGGATAAACGCCGGCTATTCGGCGGGGTGGTGCTCTTCGAGCTTCGATATCCCGCTGGAGGCCCGTGAAATCACCTGCACGGCGATGGGCGCCGCCGCGTGCACGTTCATCATGACCCACCGCAACAAGATCATCCAGCGGGTGGACCGGTTCCGTGAGCTGCTGACGACAAACGGCCCGAGGAGGTGACGACGCAGAAGAGCTGCTGTAGTTCGTGGACTTTTTATATTTGAAATACAAACGCGGGGACGTTAAGGTCCCCGCGTTTATTGTCCACTATACGGGGCAGTCGTCTATGCGTTTGTTTAGAATGCTATTTCCCTCCTGTAAGTTTCTTCAGCGCCTCGCAGGCCTCTTTCTCGCCGTTGTCGCAGGCGCGTTTATAGTCGGCTTTGCCTTTTCCGTCATACCCTGTGCCTCGTAGATCTTCCCGCGGGTGAGATAGTAAAATGGGTCGCGCAGGTTTCATCTTTATCGCCTTTTCGATGTCCGCCATGGCCTCGTCGTAGCGCTTCAGCTCCCGGTAGACGTTTGCTCCGCGTGTCGAGAGCATATCCATTTTGGGTTCGAGTCGCAGGGACTTCGTGACGTCCTCGAGTGCCATGTCGTACTTGCGCCGTAAGGTAGTAAGCCCAGCCCGGCCGTTGTAGGCATAGGCGAACCGGTCTCAAGGGTGATCGCCTTGGTTAAGTCGGCGACCGCTTCGTCGTATCGGCCCAACTCGGTGTAGTATATCCCCCGGTCTGCCCAGGCGTACTTATTGGACGGGTCGATCTCTATCGCCTTCGTCGCGACTCGGCCGCGTTTTCCCAGTTCTCCGCTTCTCCATATTCCAGCCCCTTGTCCAGCCACTCCTCGGCAGTCTGTGCCGTCGCCGATACCGCGGGGATCAGGACGAGGACGAAAAGGGCCGCTAAAACTATAAGAGAAAGTTCGCATCGTTTCATATCTATTACCCTCCGATTGTATTATTCCAAGAATACGCAGTCTCCTTGAAAGAACTGTCAATTACCATAGCGAATATATACGGCTCTGTCAAGAATTTAACATTTACAAAATCCGTCCCCGCCCGCCAGCGCCGCCTAGGAAGAAGCAGTTGATTGACCAATCATTCACATTTTTCTTGACAAGCCGGTTTCCCTTTGATACAAACGGCGTATAATCTGCCAGTTTACGTAACATGGCAGATTATCGACAGATTATCACCGACCGAAAGGCAGGGCAGCCGAGGGTAAACATAATGGCCGTCAGGAAAAACAACGCGAATTCCGTCATGCGCGATGCCGGAAAGGCCGATAGGGCGATTGCCTCATCCGGCTCCGGCTCGGGACTGCCCCTCATGAACATCAGCGACCTCGCAAAGAGGCTCGATATCTCCCCCCGCACCATCCGCTACTACGAAGAGATCGGGCTGCTTGACTCCATCAAGCGCACGGTGGGGGGAAAGCGCGTCTTTGCCGACAATGACCTGCGCCGCATCCGGTTCATCCAGAAGCTCAAGATACTGGGGCTGACGCTGGCCGAGATGCAGGAGCTCAACGCGATCTACGAGACCCACCGGAAAAACTCCAAGGTATTCCCCCGCATCATAGAGCTGTTTGACAGCCACAAGCGGTCGATCGACCACCGCATGGACGAGCTCAAGCTCCTCAAGGCCGAGATCGATGAATTCCAGAAGCGGATGCGGGATAAGCTCAAAAAGGAGCAGGAGTAGGGGGCGGATAGAAAAGGGCGGTAACCGTGGGAGATGACGTAAAAAAAGACCAGCGCGGCCTTGTCCAGGTCTACACCGGAAACGGCAAGGGAAAGACCACGGCGGCGCTGGGGCTGGCGCTGAGGGCGGCGGGCCACGGGAAAAAGACCTGCGTCATCCAGTTCATGAAGGGCGAAATCTATTACGGCGAGCTGGGGGCGGCAAAGATGCTCGCCCCGTATCTCGAAATCATCCAGATGGGCCGGCCCGATTTCGTGAACAAGAACGACCCCGACCCCAAGGACGTGCGGCTGGCGCGGGAGGCCCTGGACCTGGCAAAAGAGATCCTATGCCGGCAGGCGGTACGACATCGTGGTGCTGGACGAGATCAACGTGGCGCTGGACTTCGGGCTGGTCGAGCTTGCCGACGTGATCGCACTGATCGACGCGCGGCCGCCCGAGACGGAATTGATACTTACCGGCAGGTACGCGAAGAAGGAGATCATCGACCGCGCGGACCTCGTCACCGAGATGAGGGAGATCAAGCACCCGTACAACGCCGGTGTCGAGGCGCGGCTGGGGATAGAACGGTAGACGACAGATAAATAATATAGTAAAGCAATATCCTCCCGTGGAGGCGTGTATGTCCAAGAAAATCGATGAAGAAGTCGTAAAAGGAAAAGAGGCGTGGGAAAAGACGACCCTTAAAAAACGCCTCGACGAAGCCCCGGAGCGGTCCGAGCACTTCACGACCATCAGCGGGGAAGAGATCGGCCGGCTCTACGGCCCGTGGGACCTGGGCGACTGGGATTACACCCGGGACCTGGGTTTCCCCGGCCAGCACCCCTACACCCGCGGCATCCACCCGACGATGTACCGCGGCCGGCTACTGGACGATGCGCCAGTTCGCCGGCTTTTCGACCGCGCAGCAGACCAACCTCCGATATAAATATCTCCTCTCACAGGGGACGACGGGCCTCTCGGTGGCCTTCCACATGCCCACCATCATGGGCCTCTGCTCGGACAGCTCGCTTGCCGCGGGCGAGGTCGGCAAGTGCGGGGTGGCCATCGATTCACTGGCCGATATGGAAGACCTCTTCTCCGGCATACCGCTGGATAAAGTCACCACCTCCATGACCACCAACGGCCCGGCCTCCATCCTGCTGGCGATGTATATGGCCGTCGCGGAAAAGCAGGGTGTCGGCTTCGACAAGATCGGCGGCACCATCCAGAACGACATCCTCAAGGAGTATATCGCCCAGAAGTCGTGGATATTCCCGCCCCGGCCCTCCATGCGCATCATCACGGACGTCCTGGCCTACTGCGCCAAGCACGTCCCGCGCTGGAACACGATATCCATCTCCGGTTATCATATTCGGGAGGCCGGCTCCACGGCGGTGCAGGAGCTGGCGTTTACCCTGGCCGACGGCATCGGCTACGTCCAGGCGGGCATCGAGGCGGGGATAGACCCCGACGAGTTCGCGCCGCGGCTCTCGTTTTTCTTCAATGCGCACAGCGATTTCTTCGAGGAGATCGCCAAGTACCGCGCCGCCCGCCGCATCTGGGCGCGGGTCATGAAGGACCGGTTCAAGGCAAAAGACCCCCGCTCGTGGATGCTGCGCTTCCACACCCAGACGGCGGGATGCTCGCTGACGGCGCAGCAGCCGATGAACAACGTCATCCGCACGACGATCCAGGCGCTGGCGGCCGTCATGGGCGGCACCCAGAGCCTGCACACCAATTCGCTGGACGAGACGCTGGCGCTGCCCACCGAGCAGTCCGTGACGATCGCCGTCCGCACCCAGCAGATCATCGCCGAGGAGAGCGGCGTGGCCAACACCATCGACCCGCTCGGCGGCTCGTATTTCGTGGAGGCGCTCACCAACGAGATGGAAAAAAAGGCGCTCGACTATATAAATAAGATCGACGACATGGGCGGGATCATCGCCGCCATCGAGCGGGGCTACCCCCAGAAAGAGATCGGGGATGCCGCCTATGACTACCAGAGGCGGCTGGAGTCCGGCGAGAAGGTCATGGTGGGGGTAAATAAATACGTCATGGATCAGGAGCCGCCGATCGACACCCTGATCATCGACGAGGCGGTCGAGAACGAGCAGAAGAAGAAACTCGAAGCGATGAAACAGCGGCGGGATAACAAACGGGTCGCCGAGGCGCTGGCGGCGCTCAAAAAAGCGGCCGGCGGCACCGATAACCTCATGCCCCATATCCTCGAGGCGGTGCGGGCCTACGCCACGCTCCAGGAGATGGTGGATACGCTGCGGGAGGTCTTCGGCGAGTACCGGGACCCGGGTTACGTATAAACCATACTACATAAACGATATCTATAGAGACACAACCCATGACCAAAGGACGAAAAATCAGGATACTCCTCGGCAAGCCGGGGCTGGACGGCCACGACCGGGGAATCAAGGTCGTCGCACGGGCCTTGAGGGACGCCGGTATAGAAGTCATCTATACGGGGCTTCACCAGACGCCGGAGATGATCGCGGCGGCGGCCATCCAGGAAGACGTGGACGCCGTGGGGCTCTCGGTCCTCTCGGGGGCGCACAACCACCTCTTTAAAAAGGTCATCGAGCTCCTGAAGAAAGAGGGGGCCGACGACATCGTCGTATTCGGCGGGGGCATCATCCCCGACAAGGACATCACGGCGCTCAAGGCCGCGGGCGTCGGCGAGATATTCCTGCCGGGCGACAGCACCGACCGAATCATCGAGTGGATCCGGGGCAATATCAACCCCCGGTAATCGCGCGAGGATGCGAGGATATGTGTATATGCGGGCCGCCGGAAGCGACGGTACAAGCGGGAGAGTCCAAGACAATCGGGATTTTACGTCATATCGATGTGACTGATTTAGAGATAACCAGACAAGGAGGATTTCTATGAGCGACAGAAGGGTTTACGTCCTCGGGGGCGGTATCTCCAAGATGGCCGCCGAACGCCCGGACGGCAATATTCGCGACTGGGTCGTGGAAGCGGTCATGGAGGCCGTGGTGGACGCCGGCGTCGATATCGCCGACATCGACCATGCCACGACATCGTACTTCTCCGACCACTTCGACAAGCAGTTGAAGCAGGGTGCGATCTTCCACGACTGCGTGGGGATGTGCCCCAAGCCCAACGTGCGGGTCGAGGGCGGCGGCGGGACCGGGGGGCTTGCCATCCGCAACGCCTACGCCTACATCAAGTCGGGCCTCTGCGACTCGATGATCGTCTACGGCACCGAAAACATGGGCCGCCATGTCCCCTCGGACGTGGCCCAGCAGTTCATCGCGCTGGCCTCCGACACCGACTGGGAGGTCCAGGTGGCGGGCTTCTATGTCGCCTACTATGCCATGATGATGCGGGCGCACATGGATATGTACGGGACGAAGGAAGAGCAGTTCGCGCGGGTATCCGTCAAGAACCACCGCAACGCCATCTACAACGAGTACGCCCAGAGCCCCATGCGGATCACCGTGGACGACGTTATGAACTCAACCCTCATCACCTCGCCCTACAAGGTGCTGGACAACTGCCTCCTTTCCGACGGCGCGTCCTGCCTGATCTTCGCGACCGAGGAGTGGGCCAAGGCCCATTCGACCTCGTGGTATCGCAAGCCGCGTATCGAAGTGGCGGGCACCGGCTGCGGGACGGACACGATGCGGCTGGCCGACCGGCCGTCCCCCTATCCCGGCATCGCCCACTTCCGGTCAAAACGCTTCGCCTCCCAGCAGGCCTACGCGATGGCCGGCATCAAGAACCCCGCCAAGGAGCTGGACTGCTTCGAGGTGCACGACGCCTATTCCGGCGTGGAGATGGTCAGCTGCGAAGACCTCGGCCTCTGCGGGCTGGGACAATCCGGCAAGCTCTACGAGGAGGGATACTTCGACCTGGGCGGCGAGCTTCCGGTCAACACCTCCGGCGGCCTCATCGGCATGGGCCACCCGGTCGGCGCCACGGGCATCAACCAGGGTATCGAGGTGATGAAACAGCTCCGGCAGGAGGTCCATCCCCAGCGCCAGGCCAAGATCATCAATGGGCAGGGCGGCATGGACTCCCACGGCGGAACCGGAACCTTCGTGGCCATCAACATCTTCCGGCGCGTGGACTAAGAGAAAGGAGAAACAATCATGGCAAAAAGTGTATTTGACGATCCTCAAAAGACGTTATATCCCAAGCTCCCGAAGATAAACGACCTGGCGCCGGGCAAAGACCGGGGCCTTGTCTCCACGAAGCTCCACGTTTTCAAGGCCGACGATCCCATCGGACCCAAGCTCCACTGGGACCCGATCCACCGGCCCGACCAGGACCCGTGGAAGGACTTCCGGGAGATCATGCGTGTCGAGTGGAAGATGGAGATCACCTATCGCCACTCCCTCGGCAAATACTCCAAGTTCTTCATCGAGCTTGAAAATAAGAAATTCTTCGCCACCGAGTGCCCGAAATGCGGCTTCGTCTACGCGATCCCGCGGCCGGTCTGCCCCGACTGCCTGGCGATCACGAAGTGGAAAGAGCTGCCCGGCACGGGGACGCTTGCCAGCTACTCGATTTCGGAATTCGTGCCGGCCTTCATGAAGGTCGAGCTTCCCTACGTGCTGACGATGGTCAAGCTGGACGGGGCCGATTCTCTGTTTACCCATCAGCTCAGGAACTGGGGCACCGACCGGACCAAGATCAAGACCGGGATGCCGGTGAAGGTCGCCTATTCCAAGGTGCCGGTGGGCCATCCGATGCTGCTGATGTGGTTTGAGCCGGCCTAATTAGTGAGAGGACAGCATGTTAAACTATGACCTAACCGAAGAGCAGAACATCCTGCGCAAGACCGTACGCGATTTCGCCGAGAAGGTCATCAAGCCCAAGGCCGAAGAGCTCGACGAAAAGGCCGAATTTTCCGTCGATATTACCAGACAGATGGGCGAGCTCGGGCTTTTCGGCATGTTCGTCTCCGAGGAGTACGGGGGGTCTCACGTCGGCTATATCTCCTACATCATCGCGGTGGAGGAGATTGCCCGGGTGGACGGCTCCCAGGCGGCGACGGTGGCGGCGGCAAATTCGCTCGGCATCGGGCCGATCTACTACTTCGGCAGCAAGAAGCAGAAGGACCAGTGGCTTCCGCGGCTCTGCTCCGGCGAGATACTTGCTTCGTTTGGACTGACCGAGCCCAACGCGGGGTCGGACGCCGGCGCCAGCAAGACGGCGGCGGTGCTCAAGGACGGCCACTGGATCATCAACGGATCGAAGATCTTCATCACCAACTCGACCTCCCCGATGGCCGGGGTCTGCACCGTTCAAACGGTCAGCGGGACCCGTCCGGACGGCAAGAAAGAGGTATCCTGCATACTGGTTCCGTCCGACACGCCGGGATTCAAGAAAGTCCACATGACCAAGAAGATGATGTGGCGCTCCTCCGATACGGGCGAGCTCTATTTCGACGACGTGAAGGTGCCGGAGGAAAACCTGCTGGGCAAGCGGGGCGAAGGGTTCCACCAGATGCTTGAGACGCTGGACGGCGGCAGGCTCTCCATCGCGGCGATGGGGCTGGGGGGGGCGCAGGGCGCCTTCGAAGAGGCGCTCAAATACGCCAAGGAGCGCGAGCAGTTCGGCAAACCCATCGGGAAGTTCCAGGCAAACGCCTTCAAGCTGGCCGACATGGCCATGGAGATCGAAGCGGCCAGGAACCTCCTCTACAAGGCCTGCTGGCTCAGGGAACAGGGAAAGCCCTTCGGGCAGGTGGCGGCGATGGCCAAGCTCTACTGCAGCGAGGTCATGTCGCGGACGGTCAACCAGGCCGTCCAGATCCACGGCGGCTACGGGCTCATGAAGGAATATCCGGTGGAGCGTTTCTACCGCGATCAGAAGCTGCTTGAGATTGGAGAGGGAACCAGCGAGGTACAGCGCATCGTTATATCGAGGAACCTTGGTCTCTAACACACCATCGCTTGCCGAACGGATCCTTTCGGGCAACGTGCGGGCCGCGGCGCGGCTCATGCGCGACATCGACGACGGGATGCCGAACGCGAGCGAAGAGCTGAAAAAACTATACCCCCACACCGGGAAGGCCTACCTGCTTGGTATTACCGGCCTTCCCGGTGCGGGCAAATCCACCCTCGTCAACCGGATCGTCGAGCGCCTCAGGAAAGACGGCCTCACCGTGGGGTTGGTCCTTGTCGATCCCACGAGCCCCTTTACGGGCGGCGCGATCCTCGGCGACCGGGTGCGAATGGCCCACCACTTCACCGATCCCGGTGTCTTCATCCGGTCGCTGGCGACCCGGGGACATCTGGGCGGCCTTTCCTGGTGCACCAACGACGTCGTGAACGTGCTTGACGCGATGGGAAAGGACGTGGTCATCATCGAGACCGTGGGGGTCGGCCAGGACGAGACGGAGGTCGTCTCCACGGCGCATACGACGGTCGTCGTCCTCACGCCGGGGATGGGCGACGAGATCCAGGCCATCAAGGCGGGTATCCTCGAGGTGGGGGACGTCTTTGTGGTCAACAAGGCGCGCCGGGAGGGCGCAGACCGGGCGGTCCGCGACCTTGAAACGATGCTTTCCATGAGGGGGTGGAAGGCCGACGAGTTTCGGCCGCCCGTGGTCAAGACCGAGGCGCTCTATGACGAGGGGATGGAAGAGCTCCTGGACGCGATCGGGCGCCACCGGGCGTTCATCGAGGGCGGCCAGGGCCTGAAGAAAAAGCGGGTCGAGCGGGCGCGCTACGAGCTGATCGAGCTCCTGAAAGAGGGCCTGCTCTCGGCGGTGCTGGACGTACAGGGGGGGCAGGAGGCGATAGACGCGATCTCCGAAAAGATCGCCGAAAGGGCCACGGACCCCTACACCGAGGTGAACCGGATCATCGCCGGGGCGCTCAAGCCCCGGGATTGATACGCCGATCGCTCCCGCATACACGGCGTTGTCGTCTACGCTCCCCTCAACGGTATTGCCACGTTCCACACGGCCCGTTAATCCGTCTTTCCCTTTTATCCACGGTATCCTTCGATAAAACTTCCTTGAGTCCGCCGCAATAGTCATATATACTATTACTTTCATATTTGATATCCTGTGAAATCGGAACTAACGACAGTCATACTATACGAGAATGGAGGAGACTCATGAGAGATGTGGTCATCGTATCGGCGGCGCGAACGCCGGTGGGCAGCTTCGGGGGCACCCTGAAGGGCTTCGGGGCGATACAGCTCGGGGCAACGGCGATAAAGGCCGCGATCGAGCGGGCGGGGATCAAACCCGCGGACGTTGAAGAGGTAATCCTCGGCTGCGTGCTGCAGGCGGCCCAGGGCCAGAACGTGGCGCGGCAGGTCGCCATGGCAAGCGGCATCCCCCAGGAGGTGCCGGCCCTCACGATAAACAAGGTCTGCGCCTCGGGCCTGAGGTCCGTGTCGCTGGCGGCCCAGATCATCAAGGCCGGAGACGCCGACGTGGTAATCGCCGGCGGAACCGAGAACATGAGCGACGCGCCCTACGCGCTCACCGACGCCCGCTGGGGCTACCGGATGGGCGAGGGCAAGATCGTGGACGTCATGATCAAGGACGGCCTGTGGGACGCCTTCAACAATTACCACATGGGAATAACCGCCGAGAACGTCGCGGAGCAGTGGAAACTGACGCGCGAGGCGCAGGACGCCTTCGGCCTGGAGAGCCAGAAGCGGGCCGAAAAGGCCATCAAGGAGGGGCGCTTCAAGGACGAGATCGTCCCGGTGATGATCCCCCAGAAAAAGGGCGACCCCAAGGTGTTTGACACCGACGAGTTCCCGCGTTTCGGCGCGACCGCCGAGGCCCTGGCGGGCCTCAAACCCGCCTTCAAGAAGGACGGCACCGTCACGGCGGGAAACGCCTCGGGCATCAACGACGGGGCGGCGGCCTTCGTGGTGATGAGCGCCGAGAAGGCAAAGGCGATGGGGCTCAAACCCATGGCAAAGGTCGTTTCCTACGCGTCGGCGGGGGTGGACCCGGCCATCATGGGGACGGGACCGATCCCGGCCACGAGAAAGGCGCTGGCAAAGGCGGGGATTAAGGTCACGGACCTGGACCTCATCGAGGCCAACGAGGCATTCGCGGCGCAGTCGCTGGCGGTGGTCAAGGACCTGGGACTAGACACCATGATGGATAAGGTCAACGTCAACGGCGGGGCGATCGCCATCGGGCACCCGATCGGCGGCTCCGGCGGGCGCATCCTCACGACGCTCCTGTTCGAGATGAAGAAGCGCAAGTCGAAATACGGCCTTGCCACGCTGTGCATCGGCGGCGGGCAGGGTGCGGCGATAATCGTGGAAGGGATGTAGATCGGCCGTAACGCTGCGTTGACGAAACGGCGGGCACGGCCCGCCGTTTTTCTATGGCCCGCCCCGGATGACCCGCGGCGCGTAACGATAGTCGTGCGATTCGATCCGATTGACGTGAGGTTTTGCCATGCCCGTCCAAAAACTCTTCTGGGAAGACCCGTACCTGGCCGAGATCGAGGCGGCGTGACCGTCGGTTGAGGGCGACGTCGTTACGCTCGACCGGACCATCGCCTATGCCTTTTCCGGCGGGCAGCAGTCGGACTCGGGGACGATCGGCGGATACGAAATCCTCGACGCGCGGTGCGACGGGCTGGAGATCCGCTATACCATCCCGGCGGGCCATACCCTGAAGACCGGCGATAGGGTCACCGTGACCATCGACCGGGACAAGCGCCACCGGATCATGCGGCTCCACTTTGCGGCCGAGCTTGTCCTCGAACTGGTCTACCAGAACTACGGCCGGCCCGAAAAGATCGGGGCCAACATCACGGCCGACAAGGCGCGGGTGGACTTCTACTGGAACGGCAGCATCGCCGAGACCTTTCCGTTCCTCGAAAACAGAATCAGGGAGCTCGTGGACGCGAACCTGGATATCGTGAGCGAATTCACCGACGAACGAGAGCAGCGCCGCCGCTGGCGCATCGACGGTTTTGCAGAGGTCGCCTGCGGGGGAACCCATCCGAAAAAGACCGGAGAGGTCGGGCAGGTGAAGCTCAAGAGAAATAACATCGGCGGCGGCAAGGAGCGGATAGAGATATACCTGCCGACGGCATAAACCACCGGCAGTATTGTATAGCCTGCGGGGATTTAGATCGGACGGACACCGGTATGGTGTCCGTTCTTTATTTCCGGTAAAAAATATCTTGTATCATGTAATATATATGATATACTTATATCGTATATATCATAACGCGGGGGAGACTATGGCCGAGCAGGCAAGAGAGACGGATACGCCACATTCAGCTGGTCGTGCCGGCGGAAACGTATAAGGAGTTCAAGAAGATATGCGTGGACGAAGAAACCAACATGCGCGCAAAACTCCTCCAATTGATAGACGGGGCCATCGCCGCCGGCGCCGAGGCGAAAAAGAGCTTCTTTGATATGAGCGGTGAAGAAAGGACCGCCATGTACGCGGAGGGCATAGCGGCCGAAGTCGCCCGGCACCACGCCGGGGGAAGATACACGACCCACGGCGACGAAGATGGCGTATATCGCCTCTATCCCGACGGCCGAAAGGAATACGTAGACCGATACCGATCGGGACGAGTAGGGTGACTGATCAGAAACCGATCCTGGCGGTCTTTGCCGGCCCAAACGGATCGGGCAAGACCACGCTAACCCGGATCGGTTATATAAACTCCACGGAGTTTGCCCCGCCTCTACATCAATGCCGATTCCATCGCCAAAGACCTTTCCATAGACGCCTACAGGGCGGCCCTGGAGGCGGAACGGCTGAGAAACGACGCGATCGCCGCCGGTGTATCGTTTGTCATGGAAACGGTCATGTCTACCCCGGGAAAGGTGGAAATGCTGCGCGAGGCCAAAAGGAAGGGATACCATATCCATTTGGAGTATATAACAACACAGAACCCGGCCATTAACGTAGCGCGTGTCCGTAACAGGGTTCGAGACGGCGGCCATGACGTGCCGGAGGGAAAAATAGTATCACGATACGAGCGGAGCATGAGGCTTCTGCCCGAGGCCGCGCGTATTGCCGACGTCGTGTCTATATACGATAACTCCTCGACCAAACCGGTTCTTATCGCCGAAAAAACATCCGACGGTCGATGGCGCATCTATCTCCAGCCGAGCCCCTGCTATTGGACGGAACCGCGCATCAGAAGGCTGCTCGGAATCAACGACAGCGAGACGGTGAACAAGGTGCAGAGTACGTGAGAGTCCCGGATTTCGAATGGGCAGGGTCGATCTTTTGTCCCGCGTAGAAACACATGCCTCCTTTTGATTGCGTGCCTGCCTATTATACTTGACAACCGGTTTCCTATAGTATATTTGTCATATATACAAGAGCGGCGGATAGAGCATCCGCCGTCGCCTTATCCGGGCTATTGAACACGAAAGGAGATTAGGAATGAAACGCGTATTGTTTGCCGTTGCGATCGTTGCGTCGCTGTTGATGCTCATGTTGTTTACCGGATGCTCCGGCTCCGATGAGCCGGCCACCGAAGAAACCACCCCCATGGAGACCGTGGGTCCCGATACGGCCGCGGAGCCCGTAACCGCCATCGACTGGCAGCGCAAGGGCGTTGACCTGATCCTTTCCGGCAATGACGAGGAGGCCCTGGCGGCCCTGAACAAGGCCATCGAGCTGGACCCCGCGCTTTCCATCGCCTACTACAACCGGGGCGACGTCTACAAGCGGCTCGGGCAGACCGACATGGCCCTGGCCGATTTCAAGGTTGCCTGCGACGGCGGCTGGGACGTGGCATGTAAAGAGTATGCGACGCTGGGCGGCCAATAATCTAACGCTCACTACCGAAGCAAAAAAAGGCGGGGGATCTCCCCCGCCTTTTTTATTGTATACCTGGATAGCTGGACGCCGTCGCCCGCCGGCGGCAGCGGGTATATCATATCCGCATATCCGAACGCGGCTCTACAGCACCCACTGCCCCTCGGCGTGGGTGAGCGTGCCGTCCGGCGTGAGCCAGAGCCTCAGGTTTCCGCTCCTGGGCGCCCCGTTGACGCGGGAAGAGAAGCTCATCGTCGCGATGACGGTACCGTCCGCCGTGCTCGCGCCCGTGACGTATGCGCTGACCGAAAGCGTCCCCCCGGCCCTGAAGAAATCCGACACCCCCCTGAGCATGGCCGACCGGCCGGCGCCACCGGCCGAGCCGCTGTAGTCGGGCGAGACGAGGGTCGAGAGCGCCCCGGTATCCCCCCGGGCCAGCGCCGCCGTAAAGGCGCGGACGAACCGGGAGGCCACGGCCTCGGGATCGGCCGTCTCCGATTCCCCGACCGGCGGCTCCTCCGCGGGTATATCCGATGCGCCGCCGGCGACGGGCGCGAGAGCCTTTTCGTCCATGATGATCTCCGAGATACGTCCCGCGTCCGTCTCTATGGCCGGCGGCTCTCCGGAAAAGACGAGGTCGACCGGCAATTCATCAACCGAGCGATTCGTCGGCCGGCACCGGGGCGCCCCTGCCGAACCTCAGCCCGGACGGCCGGCCGTCCGGTGCGCACAGGGGGATCGGTCCGCCGCCGGGTCCGGTGAAATAGGCGCACCCCGCCCCCACGGAGGCGTATTCTCCCCACGCGAAGACGCCCATCGCCGCGGTGATATCGGCGCCGGTCCTGGGAGATGTCACTACGGTAATCGCCCCGCCGCCCATCGTGAGCGTCAACACTCCCCCCGGCGGGGCGGCGGCCCGCATCGTGCCCGATTCGAGGCGGACCGAAATGTCGTAGACTACCCGGCCGCTTCCGCCGTCCCCGGCGCGCCGGGGGGCGATACCCGTGATTTCGAGCGTCGCCGGCGACCCGAGGACCAGTCGTGTCCCGCCGGGGAAGGCGATCTCGGCCGCGCCGCCGGACGCCGGTGGCGATCGTATCGCCGGCGCCGATCTTTTCGTGCCGCCAGACGGAGACGAACGCGTCCGCGCCCCGGTATTTGACGGAGACCGCGCCGTTGGCTCCCTCGGCTCCGGACGATCCGCGCGACGGGAGCGGAAGCGGCGCAGACGCTCATATCCAGCGAAAGGACCAGGGCCGCGGAGAGCGCCAGCGCCGCGGAGATACGGGATATCGAACACGTCGACCGTGGGGCGATAGACCGTCGTATCATCGTCACATTCTCCTGTTTAAAACTCCAGGCGCACGAAGGTGCCATAGACTACCTCCCCGTAGGACAGCGCAGGATCGGGCGAGGCCACGGAAAGGAACCTCACGTCCATCCCCAGGGTGCCGGTTATCCCGCCGGCCGCCAGGAAGACCTGCTCGAACCGGGCCTCGAACCCGTGCTCGGAGAGGTCGGCGGCGTACCTGCGCTGATAGAATATCCCGTCGTAGCGCAGCGACCACCGGGTGGGGTAATTGGAGCCGGGGTTGATGACGGCGGAAATCCCCGCCACGACCCGCGGGCTCACGTCGAGGTAACGCCTGCCGGCCACATTGTCGTCTACCGACTCGAGCTTCACCTGGGCCATGAGGTCCGTGGAAAGGGTATAGCGGTCAGCTTCGCGCCGCCAGCCGAGCGGAAAGGCCCACGGTATTGGTCAGGGTGTCGAGGTCAGCCGCCGTCAGGTCGTCGTCCTGCTCCAGGTCATACGCGACGCCGAAACGCCACGGCCCCCGGGTGTCGGTCAGGCCGAGGTGGGCATAGACGCGCTCGAACGAGACGGTATTGCCGGGTTCGGTGGACCGCTCGGAGGTATACGAGATCGTGCAGTCGAGGGCGAGGTTGGTAAAGCGGGAGCCGGGGTCGTACATGAACGGCCGCCAGGTGAGCGTGACGGCGGGGTCGCGGGTGACGGCGTGGTACCCGGCGCCGTAGTAATCGGTCACCAGCCCCTCGTAATAACGAAAATATGCGGTGGCGGTAAATGCGTCGCTCGGCGTATAGCGCGCCCCGATCGACATAGTCTCCCGGTCCGCTGAATAGGCGCCCATCGCGCCCACGAACGCCGGGTCCACGCGCTCCCACGCGGCAAGGATCGAAAGCTCGTTCCTGAGGGGGGTAAAGGAGAGGGCAAACCAGGCGGCGGTGCCCCACTCGGCTTCGGAATCGGCGCCGCGGTCGGCGATATGACGGCTGACCGCGATTTCGCCGGCGGCGATCAGTCGTTCGTCAACCAGCGCGAGGCGGCCGGCCGCCGACCAGACGTCGTTGGCGTAGTCGGTCACGGTAGCGCCGGGGTAGAGGTCGGTGATCTCGGTATGGACGTAGTTTGCCGAGAGCGAGAGGCCGGGCGCGGGGGCGACCTCCACGCGGAGGCCGCCGAAGGCACGGCCGTAGGTATCGGTCCTGGGCCAGCGGTTGATGCCGCCGAGCGCCGAGAGGGTCAGCCCCTTCGTGGGCCGCAGCGTGGCCGAGGCCCCGAAGAAGGCGTTGTTGAAGGTGTAGTTGGAATAGACGGCCGAGAGGTCGCCCAGGCCGACCTCGAAGGTCTCGCCGGTCAGCCTCAGGCGGACCTCGTTTGCCATCCATTCCTCGCCGGGGGTCCGCTGGAGGAGGGCGTCGCTCGTGTGCCTGCCCCAGAAGGCAAACTCGACCCCGAGGCCGGAGGAAAGCGGGTGGGATAGGGTGATCCTCAGGTTCTCGTCGTAATGCCACGCGTCGCCGGTTTCGGAATCCACGTCGAGCGTGGAGAGGAGGCGGTTACCCCATACGGATTCGTAATAGCCGTCGATGGAATAGCTCGTCCTCAAATACCCGCCGCCGGGCAGGTCCCCGGCGATGGAGCGGGGAGGGCGATGGATGACAATTGTGACGACTATGCCCAGGATGGTGAGCAGGGATGAGGCCCGATATGTGGAGGCGGTCCTTTGCATGGCATCCGATAAAAGCGATGAAAAGGGATTACCCGACGCGGTAATGTATACGAATACCTGAAAGTATTGGGGAAAATGGGGGGGTTGTCAATAGAAATAGAACGGCATGAGCGGCAGAAACACTCCATTTAACCGCCACGCAACAGACCAACTATATGTAATTTCCTCCGCAGCCGTTCGTACTTTACGCTTTACTATAGTATTCCCATACCGTATTATCTGTCCATATCACTCATAGTATGGAGGGCCACATGAAGGAGGGATACACCAGCGAAGGCTATCTCGTCTCAAAGCGGTACGCCTACTACGTCTTTGTCGTCCTGTTTGTCATCTATATGATCGACTACGTCGACCGTTACGTCGTGTCGGGCGTGGTGCCCTACCTCAAGGCCTCGGTCGAGGCCGGGGGGCTGGGCCTCACCGACACCCAGTGCGGGCTGATGATGTCGGTCATATACTGGTCGATGATTATCCTCACGTTTCCTTTTTCGATACTCCTTGACCGGTGGAAGCGGGCAAAGAGCCTCGGGGTCATGGTGCTGCTCTGGAGCTTTGCGACCGGAATCTGCGCCTTCACCAAGAGCTTCCCGCAATTGCTCTCCGCGCGGGTCGCCGTCGGCGTCGGCGAGGCGGGGTACGTCCCCGGCGGGTATAACCTGATCGCCGCATACTTCCCCGAGAAGAAGCGCGACCTGATCATCGGCATCTGGAACGCCGCCATCCCGCTCGGGGTCGTCGGCGGCACGATACTGGGCGGCATCATCGGGGTCCGGTACGGCTGGCGGCACGCCTTCGGGATCGTGGCGATACCGGGGCTGATACTGGCGGTCCTCTTTTTCCTGATGAGGGACTACAAGACCGTCAAGCTGCTGAAGACCGTGGCGGGCGCCACGGCGGGCAAAAAGATCGAGATGAAGGTGGGCGACATCGTCAGGGATTTCCTCCACACCCCGTCGCTCCTGTTTACCTATCTCGGCTACGCCGGGTGCGTGTTTGTCACCAACGCCCTGCTGTTCTGGCTCCCCTCGTACTTCAACCGCACCGAGGGGCTCGCCATGGACAAGGCGTCCATGAAGTCGTCGATTATCTTCCTGCTTGCCATCGTCGGCGCGCCGCTCGGCGGGTTATTGACCAACATGCTGCAGAAGAGGGTCAAGAGCGCGCGGCTCGTGTTTCCGACGGTCAGCTGCCTGGTCTCCGCGGGGCTCCTGTTTGCGGCGTTCTACCTGTTCGAGGGCAGCCTCCAGTACTACCTCCTCGTGGCGATGGGGCTGACCATCCCGATGTTCATCGCGGGGTCGGCCGCCGTCACCCAGGACGTCGTGCACCCGGGGCTGCGCTCCATGTCGTTTAGCCTCTGCATGGTGGTCCACAACCTGCTGGGGGGGTCGCTCGGCCCGATCTTCGTGGGATTTATCTCCGACCGTTCCGCCGACCCCGCTATCGGCCTGACGGCCGGGCTGAAATACCTCCCTATCTTCCTGGCGATCGGAGCGGCCTGCTTCTTTGCCGGGTCTTTCTTTTACACGAAAGACCTTGCCAAGGTGGAGCGGGTGGTATTGGTACCGGAAAAATAGAATATCGTGCCATTACAGGAAGGCCGCAGCTTGTGCTGCGGCCTTCCTGTATAGACACGTTAAGCGTCCGTCCGGTCAACGTATGACCCGGGTCTTCACGAAAACTCGATTATCAGCGTCTCGTCCGTCGTAAGCGTCACCGGCGTATCCAGCACGACCGCCGTCCCGCCCTTCATCGGCTCGACACGTCCGGCAATCTTCTCCTTGCCCCGCGTGACCGTCACGCCCGTCCTGCCGTGTCCCCGATCGCCCCCAGCGACAGCCGCCCGACCTCCAGCCTCCCGTACAGAACCGTCAGCTCGGCGCGCGCCTTACCCTTTGTTACGCGCTGGGCAAACGTCCCCCAACCGGTGCCGGTCGACCAGAAGGTCCTGAAATCGTCCGGTTTGATCCTCGGGGCAAAGCCGTAGGCGCGAGCCCGGCGCGTCGAAGGTAAAGCCCGAGAGCGCGATCACCAGCCCCCAGTTGGCCATCGCCCGGACGTAGTGGTTGCCGCACTCGACCTCGTTAAAGGGGTTCCGGTACTGCCCGTCGTAGCGCATCCTGATGCCCCTGACGATGGAGAGCCCCTCGTCGATGAACCCCTCGCCGATCAGGTGGACGGCGACCTGGTACTCGAAACCGGTCATGACCTCGTCGGCATAGACGAAGGGCAGGCGCGGCCGGCCGCCGTCGGGCCACGTGCAGATGATCAGCCCCGGCTCCCCCTCCGTGGCAAAGACCCGCTCCGGGTTGATGTGCCCGGCAAGGTCGGCCTTCCAGTTGTACCGGAAGACCGAGGCCAGGGCCTTCTTGACGTTTCTCTCGTCAAAGAGGTATCCCAGCCCGAAGAGGCGCGCCAGCGCCTGCCCGAAGAGCTGGTCGGACAGGCAGCCCTGCCCGTACTGGTACTTGGGGTTACCCTGATCGTCGCGCTCCTGCCCCCCCAGCGACACGTCGGTCGCAACCGGGGAGAGGCGGTCGGCATGGGGGTCGATCCGCTGGATATAGTAGCGGCCGTTGAAGAGCTCGGCGTCCATCCATGCCGCGCCCCGGCGGGCCAGCGCCTCGTATCCGGCGGCGGACTCCTCCTCCCCCATGACGCGGGCCATCCGGGCGCCCGCGATCAGCGCCCCGGCATAGAGGCTTCCCATCATCGTGTTGGGGCCGAAAAACTCGATGTCGTAGGTGTTGTGCTGGAGGCCCTCCATCACCCCGTCTTTATCGGCGTCCCAGTATTTCCAGGCGTACTCGAGGGACTTTTTGACCGGGGGCCACAGGCCGGCCAGCCAGTCCCGGTCGCCGGTGAGCATATAGTCCCGGTATATCCGCATGACCCCGCCCATCTGGCCGTCCGCCGCGGGGTGGAACCGCTCCCCCAGCCCGGACGTGCCGGCAAGCGTGGTCTCGGCGGCTTTGGCGCCCAGCGGCACCGAGATCCGAAACGCCATCCGGCCGTCGTCGGCCATGCTGTAGCGGTACTCGGCCTCGCGCATGGAGCGCTCGAGCGTCGGGAAGAGGAAGGCGAGCGTCTGGGCGTAGTTCCAGACGTGGGTGCAGGACCCCTCGCAGCAGCCGTCCCCGCAGTGGCAGCCCTCGAACGAATAGAGGGTGCCGTCCGGCAATACGATGCAGGTGGTGGAGCGGATCGTGGCAATCTGGCTCGATACGGCGTCGAGCACGTAGTCGGGCAGTGTCGACGAGAAGAGGGCGTCGGAAAACCGCCTTGTCCCCGCCAGCAGCCGGCCGTGGTGCTCGGCGAGGAAGGCCGCCGCCGACAGCGCGTCCGGGAAGCGCCGGGCGTAGTGGTTTTGCCAGCGGGGCTTCCCGGTGATCGCCGTCCCGTCCGGCAGCGTCTCGGTCACGTCCGGCCGCCAGTATCCCTCCATCGTGGGAAACGACCAGGTCACGAACAGCGGCAGCGTTACGGTCTCCCCCGGCCCGACGGCCGCCTTCATCCCCAGCGTCGCGATGTCGCCCGCCAGCGGCGGGTAGGTCCGGTCGACGACCTCGCCCGCGGGCTGCACCTCGTCCCAGAAGGTCAGCAGGTTCTCGAACCAGGCCCCCCGCGCCCACGCCCGCGTATAGGTAACGTCCGCGTGCGGGGTGAACATCCCCATTGACCCCCAGCGGGGCGATTCGGGCTTCTTCTTCTCGGAGGTCATGTTGATCCCCCGCACGCCGTCGCGCTCCACGAATTCGTTGTAGTTGGTGAAGTCCCCGTCCACGCAGTTGTGCATGTTGAAGAGCACCGTCGCCGAAACCGGGACGGCCCGCGGGTTTTTCAGCTCGAAGAGGAAGACCGCGCCCGGGATGGAGCTGTCCTCCACGTTGTGGGGGACGAGCGGGTTATAGGCCGTCAGCGTTAACCTCGAGCGGCATATCCGGGTCGGTGAACTCGATCTCGGCAAAGGGGTAGCGGCCGGTGAAGCGCGCCCGCTTCATGTGGGGCAGGCCCGACCCGGTGAGCCGGTTGGCCCCGAAACCGGACCCGGAAAAGAGGCCGGGGCCGGAGCCCGCGAGCATCCGCATCGGGCGCTCGGCCAGCACTTTTACGACGGGGTCCTTGCCCTGTTCCCGCGCCCAGAGGGTGAAGAAGGAAAAGGCGTTGATGCTCCCCTTGTTGGGCCGGTTCTGGATCTCCCAGTCGACCAGCTGGCCCCGGCCGGTCAGGGCGATCGTGCCGGTGCCGATGCCGCCCAGCCCGAAGGCGATCTCGTCCAGGTACCGGCCCTCTTTCGGGGCGGGCGGGCCGAAGGTCATGAGGTCTTTTTTCGGATAGGGTTTTGATTCCATGGCGGGCCTCGTATGGGATTTCGGCCACTATATCACGAAACGGCCCGATCTGAGCCCCCAATTTTAAGCGGTCGGAAAAAATCCTTGAATATCGGGACTCTATCGGATACAATCGGAAAAACACACGCGTACCGGGGAAGTCCCCGGAAGGTGAATAAACCGATGAAAAAGCTGCGCGGCGCCGATATATTGATCCAGGCCCTCCTGTCCGAGGGGGTCACGGTCGCCTTCGGGTATCCCGGCGGGGCGATCCTGCCCCTCTACGACCGGCTGTGCGACAGCCCCATCCGGCATATACTGGTGAGGCACGAGCAGGGGGCGGCCCACATGGCCGACGGCTACGCCCGCGCCTCGGGGGGCGTCGGCGTGGCGATCGCCACCAGCGGCCCCGGCTCCACTAACCTCGTCACGGGGCTCGCCACCGCCTATCTCGACTCTTCGCCGGTCGTGGCGATTACCGGCCAGGTAGAGCGCCGCTTCATCGGGACGGACGCCTTCCAGGAGGTGGACATCGTCGGGATCACCATCCCCATCACCAAGCACAACGAACACATCATGTCGGCCGGCGATATCTACGGCGCGGTCAAGCGCGCCTTTTATCTTGCCCGAAACGGCCGGCCCGGCCCGGTGCTCCTCGATATCCCCAAGGACGTGCTGGAGGAGGAATCACCCTTCGACCCGCGCCAGGAGGTGGCCATCGAGGGTTTCAACCCGATCCTCGAGGGGCACGGGGGCCAGATCAAGCGGGCGGCAAAGCTGCTGGCCCAGGCCAAGTCCCCGGTCATCGTGGCCGGCGGCGGGGTTATCCGGTCGCGGGCGACCGACGAGCTGCTCAGGCTCTCGCGTCTTCTGGGGGCGCCGATCCTCACGACCCTTATGGGTAAATCGGCCGTGCCGCAGGACTTCGAGTACTACCTCGGCATGATCGGGATGCACGGCAGCCGCGCGGCGGTCCAGACCCTCCAGGGCGCCGACGTTATCGCGGCGGTGGGGGCGCGCTTCGGAGATCGGGCGGTGTTGTCCTATAAGAAATTCGAGAAGCTTGCCCGCTTCATCCAGATAGATATCGACCCGGCCGAGATCGAAAAGACCGTCGAGGTGGATATCCCCATCGTCGGGGACGCCAGGAAGGTCCTGCACGGGATCAACAATCGCCTGGAAAAGGAAGAGGGGACGATATGCCGTACGGGAGGCGCCCGAGGCGCGGCTGGAGCGGTATGACGGGTCGGGGCCGCTTTCCATCCCCGCGGTGGTGCAGGCGCTGTCGGACCGGGGCGAAGACTCTATCATCGTCACGGACGTGGGGCGCCACCAGATATGGGCCGCAAAGTACTACAACAGCCCGCGGCTCCCCCTCGGCCTCTTTATAACCTCGGGTGGGCTGGGGACGATGGGCTTCGGGCTGCCCGCCGCCCTCGGCGCAAAGATTGCCCACCCCGACAAAAAGGTCGTCCTGATCACGGGGGACGGGAGCTTTCTCATGAACATCCAGGAGCTTGCCACCTCGAGCCACCACGCCATCCCGGTTGTGGCCGTCGTCATGAACGACCGTCACCTCGGCATGATCCGCCAGCTCCAGGACGCCTTCTACAACCAGAAGCACGTCGAGTGCGCCTTCCCGCCCGACGTGGACTACGTCGGCCTGGCGCGGGCCATGGGGCTTGACGGGACGAAGGTTACCGATATCGGGCAGGTTGGGGAGGCCGTGGAGAAGGGGCTTTCCTCCGACCGGACCTTCGTCGTGGAGTGCATTATCGAGTCCCAGGAAAATATCCCGTACCAGTCGTACGACGAGTGATGATAGAGGAGCCTGACCATGCAGAAGATCATCTCTATTCTCGTGGAAGATAAGCCCGGCGTCCTCATGCGGATTGCCGGCCTCTTCTACCGCCGGGGCTTTAACATAGACGCCCTGTCGGTGGGCAGCACCGAGATACCCGGCAAGAGCCGCTTTACGATCACGGTAAACGGCGACGAGGGCGTCCTCGAGCAGGTCAGGAAACAGGTGCAGAAGCTGCTCAACGTCCACCGCACCGCCGAGCACGACAGCAAGAACTCGCAGCTCAGGGAATACGCGCTGATCAAGATAAACTTCACCGAAAGCACCAAGACCGAGATCATCCACCTGGTCGATTTCTTTCGGGGCCGGGTCATCGACATCTTCGACGGCGCGGCCATCATCGAGATCGCCGAAGAGGAACCCCGCGTCGACGCCTTCATTGAGCGGCTCATCCCGTATGGGATTATCGAGTCGGTGAGGACCGGAAAGGTATCCATGTACCGCGGCAAGAAGTCACTGTCGGCCCCCACGAAGGTGATCAAGCTGGCGGGGTAACGATCGGGCCTTCTATACCCCCGGCACGAGGCACGGAGGGTTGGGGAAAAACCTATGGACAAAAAATTGGACCGGATCCTTCGGATCTACCCGAAAGAAGATGAAAAGGAATATACGCTCTACATCCTCTGCGAAAATAAGCCCGGCGTGACGGCCAACGTCAGCAACGTTATCTCCCGGCGCGGCTTCAACATCACGTCGTTCATCGGCGCCGGCACCATGACCGACGACGTCTACAAGATCATCATCAAGCTCTACGCGACCCCCACGGGCCTGAAAGGGATCGTGAAGCAACTTGCCAAGCTCATCAATATCATCGAGGTCAAAAACTCCATGTCCGATGAGTTCGTCGAATACGAGATGGTCCTGGTGAAACTGACCTATACCCCCGAAAACCATGGGGATATCTTTCAGGTCGTCAACCACTACTACGGCGAGATCGTGGACCTCACCGACGATAAGCTGACCGTGGCCTTTACCGGGACGCCCGCCAAGCTCGACACGATCCTGGCGCTCATCAGGCATTTCGGAATCCGGGACATCGTCAAGTCGGGGATCGCCGTCATGAGAAAACACGAGGAAAACGGCGGTATCGGCCCGGCATAGCGCCGGGGCGATCCTGTTGGCCGAAACGGCCGGCCGCGGGAATTGCCTCCGAGATACTGATACATATGCAACAAGAAATCCTGATACCCATTCTTATCACCGTGGCGGCGGGACTGTGCACCGGCGTCGGGAGCGTCGCCGCGCTTTTTGTCAGGCAGTTCAAACACACCTACCTTTCGGTAATGCTCGGCTTTTCGGCAGGGGTAATGCTCTACGTGGCGTTCGTGGACCTCCTGGGAAAGTCGATTACCGAGATCGGGCTGGTGACCAGCAACCTCTGCTTTTTTGGCGGAATCCTTGCGATCGCGTTCATCGAACGATTTATCCCACACGCGTATTTGGGTGAAGAGGACGCGGCATTCCCGGCCGACGCGCCGGCCGAAAAGATACGGCTTCACCATCATCACGGCGGCCACCGCTTTCGCGGGGGTAAAACCTCCGATCAGAGGCGGCTCATGAACGCCGGCCTCATGACGGCCGCGGGGATAGCCATCCACAACTTCCCGGAGGGGATGGCCGTCCTCTTTACCTCGATGCACGACCTGACGATCGGGGGATCGCTGGCCGTGGCGATCGCCCTGCACAATATACCGGAAGGGATCGCCGTTGCGATGCCGGTCTATTATGCAACCGGGGACCGGAAGAAGGCCTTCCTCTATTCGTTCTTTTCGGGCGTGACGGAGCCGATCGGCGCCGCCTTCGGGTATCTGATCATCCGCCCCTTCCTCACCGAGCCGGTGCTGATGGGCACGCTCTCGGCGGTCGCGGGGATCATGGTCTTTATCTCGTTTGACGAACTGCTGCCGGTTTCGTTTTCACACGGCGAGGAGCACATCGCAATCATGGGGCTCCTCATCGGGATGGCGGTGATGGCGCTGTCGCTCTCGATTCTGATATAAGACGCGGGCGGGGTAATTACTATGATATGGACAACGTATCGCCGGCACGTACCGGCGCTGGTGATCATGATCGTCGCAATCGGGCTGTGGCTCGGGCTGCTGCCCTTTCTGCCGAATCCGATGGCGGTCGATTTCGCGTCCCCGGATAACCCCGCCTCCGCCACGGCGCCGGTAGTCTTCCTCATCGCGATGTGCGGCTTCATGCTGGTCGCGCACGCCGTTACCGTGTTGCTCGACTTTTTCCTCTTTTCCCGCGTAGTGCCCGGATATATTATGGCGGTTGTCGACTGGATCGTGGAAGGCTTCACGGCGGTCTTCTATCTTTCTATTCTGGCCGCCGCGATGGATATCCTGCCCTTCATCGTCGGCCTGGTCGGCGGATACCTCGCGATGTTCGTCACCCTGGGAATACTGTATCGAAGGTCAAAGGAATCGGTCGAGGCGGCGGCCACACCCCTGTTCAACTCTCCGTATTTCGAGAGGGCGGCGCCATCTTTCATGACACGGGTATTCTTTTTCCTTCGGCCTATGTTTCCCCTTTATATTATTATTGTTCCGGGCGGGATCAGAATCATCGGGGTTCTCTACGACGTCACCTATCCCTGGGAACGGATCGCCGAGTTGAAAGAGGGCACTATTTTTACGTTCTTCTCCAACCGGCCCATCAAGCTGAACCAGACGCTGAAAAATACCGTGGAGATCCGCCTGAAGGAGCGGAGGAGCTACCCGTTGATATCGGTCGCGGACCGGGACCGGTTCCTGAAAACGGCGGCGGATCTGATGGCGGGAAGGTAGGGTATGCCCGTATCCACGGCCATAACCCGTTGTCGCTACCCGCTTGCCGGGAGGGCGGCAACCACCGCATAAAGTGGGCAAACTGTGATACGGATTACGCCCCGTTTGATGCAGATACGTTATTCTGTTATGAGTCGGTACATTTCATGGTGATTAGATAGTACATGATGGAGGCAGTGAGGATGAAAAGAAGCGTCTCTATTCTCTCGTCATTATTTGCCGTTACCCTGTTTTGCCTGGTCATCGTCGGGGGAGTGAGTCCTGCGCTGGCCGACGACCTGACCACGGCATCGGTAAGCGGAAAGTACAGCACCCTGTTGATGACCCTCTATGTGCCCCAGGATCAAGGCACGTACGGCAACTTCAACGACTACGGGTACTATACCAGTACCTCGTACGCGGGATATACTAATGTTCCGGCGGGCTACTGGGTTTACGTCTACCCGAACTGGTATATCTGGAAGGACGTTTCGGCGGGCGGCGGAACAAACCTCGCGAAGGCCTCCGTCAACGGGAAATACTACAACCTGCTTAAAATGATCAATGTCCCCCAGGATAAGGGCTCCTACGGCGATTTTAACGATTACGGGTACTATTCGAGCACGTCATACGCCGGATATGATAATATCCCGGCCGGCTACTGGGTCTATGTCTACCCCGACTGGTACATCTGGGGAAACCAGCGATAACCGAATGGGGTAAAAGCCCGCTCAGAGAGCTGAAAACCCCCTTCCTAAAGGAAGGGGGTTTTCGTTTTCAGCTCATGCGGTCAAACGCATTGCGCCCGTCCGGGCAGCTAAGTAATAAAAATACGTAATATTTTATTATTGAAAAGAGTTATTTAGGAGTGTATAATCCAACGCCAAGAAGGACCGGCGAGAGAGATATCGGACGGCGAACCTGAGTGCCGCATCACCACCGGGCAGTGTCGCGGATTATCTTCCTTTTATTCTGAGCATCGACGGATTTACGCACATGGCACCAGAAAAACAACGGATGCGCCTTCTGATTATCGAAGACAATCCCGTTGAAACACAGCGCATTAGTCAGATGCTTACCGCGGCGGCGGGCCGGGAGTTCGTCGTGGATGCCGTTGCCGTCCTTGCCGAAGGATTGGGCATCCTCGACCGGGAGAACTTCGACGCCGTCCTGCTTGACGCTAATCTTTCCAACGGATCAGGTACGGATACGCTCCGGGAGATACTCGTCCGCCACCCGGATGTCCCGGTTATCGTGATTTCCGACGCCGAAGACGAGGGAACGGCTGCCCGGGTGATCCGTGAGGGCGCCCGGGACTATCTGATCAGGGGACGGATAGACGGCGTTACGGTCGCGGAAGCGGCCCGCCGTGCGATCGGGGGGAGGCCCGACCGTGATCGAAACGAAACCATCCAGCAGGAGATAGACAGGAGAATCGAAGAGCAGATGGCCCGGTTGGGGCACATGACCGAGGAACTGACCGAGCGCAATGAATTTAATTTCGCGTTGTTCGAGCACAACCCGATAGAGACCATCGTCGTCGACCTCGAAGGGAAGATCGTTAACTTCAACCGCGCCAAACGGCTGACGGAGGGAAGGGTGCCGAAGGTCGGTGAGTTGATGTATCATGACTTTGCGCCCGGCCACGAAAACGATATGCGGCGGGAGCTGATGGACGCAATCGGCGGCGGAACGGTCAAACACTTCCCCGCGCAGAAGTACGATGACCGCTACCTCGCGATAACCATCTCGCCCTTTTCTCGGGGCGCCATCATCACATCCCAGGACATTACTGCCCAGAGAGTGGCCCAGGAGGCCCTCAGGGAATCCGAAGAGAAATACCGCCTGGTCGTGGAAAACGCCGTAGACGGGGTCGCGATCGTACGGGACGGCCTGATCAGCTACCTCAACCCGGCCGCCTGCTCGATCATGGGTTATCCGAAGGGCGAACTGATCGGCAGGGGATTCCTTGATTTCGTTATCCCCGAAGAACGAGAAGAGGCGGCGCGCGAGTACGAACGCAAGCTATCCGGAGACCAGCTTACGTACCCCACTACGTTCAGGTTCGTCGGTAAGGACGGATCGCTCCGATGGGCCGAGGTCAGCGCCGTAGCGGCATTCTGGGAGGGGAAACAGGTCCTGCTTTCCTTCATCCAGGACGTCACCGACCGAAAGAAGACCGAGGAGGTTCTCCGGCAGTTCGAGGAAAAATGGCGGAATTTTATCGAAACGTCCCGGGATATTATTTTTTTGACGACGCTCGAGGGCAAGATCGTCGACATAAATCCGGCGGGACTGGAGCTTTCCGGGTATACGCGGGAGGAATTCATCGGAAAAAGCATAGCCGAGAGCTACGCGAATCCCCGCGATTGGGAGCCTTTCATCGGATCGATCGTAGAAAAGGGATTCGTGAAGGATTTTGCGCTGGACCTGATACGGAAAGACGGGTCGGTCGCCCATTGCCTGGTTACGGCTTCGCAGCGGAAAGATAAGGGCGGCAACGTCATCGGATTTCACGGGATAATAAAGGACGTGACCGAGAAAAAGAACCTGGAGCAGCAGCTCATCCAGGCCCAGAAGATGGAGGCCATCGTAGCCCTGGCGGGAGGCATAGCCCATACCTTCAACAATATCCTCGTCGGCATCATGGGGTATTCCGAGTACCTTTTGAGCAAGAAGGACGTGGGTGACCCAGACTATAAGGCGCTCAAGACGATCAACGACGGAACCATCAAGGCGTCCACGCTCGTCGGGCAGCTCCTGGACGCCGCGCGGGTCGGGCAGTATCGCCCCGGCAGGGTTAATCTGAACGACATCGTGACCGGCACTCTCCCGCTCGTCGAGAGCACCTTTGAAAAGGCAATCGAGGTCACGACGAGCCTGGGCGGCGACCTGCTGATCATCGAGGGCGACGCCGGCCAGCTGGAGCAGAGCGTGCTCAACCTCTGCATCAACGCCAGGGACGCGATGCCGTCCGGCGGCAGGCTCGTCATCGAGACGACGAACAGGCGGGTGGATAGAGATTTCGCGGATACGCATCTCGGGCTCCGCGAGGGGGACCACGTGGTGCTGTCGGTCTCCGATACCGGCGTCGGGATGACCCCGGACGTCAAGGAACGGATATTTGAACCGTTTTTCACCACCAAGGAGCAGGCCGGCGGGACAGGGATGGGGCTCTCAACGGTATACGGGATCATGAAAACTCACGGGGGCAAGATAACCGTATACAGCGAGCCCGGCAAGGGGACGACCTTCCGGCTCTACTTCCCGGCCCTGACGGATCAATCGGCCGATACCGCCGATCAAAACGGAGGGCGTGGAGGCTATATCCTCATTATCGACGATGATCCCGGTATCAGGGAAGTGTGGGGCCGTTTCCTGTTTAGCCATGGTTTTATGGTTCTTGTCGCAGAGAACGGCCAGACGGGAATCGAGCTCTTCCGCGCGCGGCGTGACGAGATAGACCTCGTTATCGTCGACCTGGTCATGCCGGGCATGGGGGGCAAGGAAGCCATCCCGCGGTTGAGGGAAATAAAACCGGATATAAAGGTGCTGGGGTGCTCGGGATACAGCGCCAACGGACAGGCCAGGGACATGGTTTCGCTGTCTCCGGACGGCTTCATACAGAAGCCGCCGGAGCTTTCCGAGCTCCTGAAAACGGTCAAAAAGATCATGGATAAATAAAAAAGGGGGCCGAGGCCCCCTTTTATGTTTCTATTACGATCGATCCTACAGCTTCAATTCTCCCAGCCCCAGCTCTTTGATCTTTTCCTTCGTCGGGCCGCCGGTGTTCCGGTCCCAGCCCATCATATCGAAGAAGCCCTTCTCGAGCCCCGGCATATCGAGCGTCAGGCCCTTGTGGGGGCCGGCCGTCATCGGGGGATTTCCCCATCCGCGGCCGTGCATGGCGGCGTCCTTGGCCTTGAGCCCCTCGCGGACGTTGAAGGCCTTGCGCAGCGACAGCAGCCGCTCTCCGATGACCCAGTAATCGTCGGGCCCGAGCTTCCAGCCGGTCGAGGCGTTGATGTATTCGATGATCGGAAGCGGGCTCGTCAACGGGCCGAACTCGCACATCCCGCAGCCGTTCATGATCTGCATATAGACCGTCGTCGCCTTGTAGAGGGCAACGTCCTTCATCCCGCCCTTGGCCGCCTTGATCTCCTTCTTGGCCCTGGGGAAGATCTTCTTAACCCCCCAGAGGTTGCCGTACAGGAGGCTGGCGATGGTATGGCGGCCGGGGGTCGGCTCGCACTGGTAGGCGAGCGCAAAACCCTTGTCGAGCTTGGGATCGTGCATGGGAAGCTCCTGGCCCCCCGCATGCACGGCGTATTTGTCCGCGCCCTTGCCGATCTCCTCGGCGGCCTTACGGGAGCCGTCGGCCAAAAGGTCGCCGATTCCCTTGCGCTCGATGATCATCTCCACGAGCTTCTTGATCTCGGCGGACTTTCCCCAGCCGAGCTTGAGGCCCCCGGTATCCTTTTCGGTGATGATGCCTTTTTCGAAGCATTCTATGGCAAAGGCCACGGTCCCGCCGGTAGAGATCGTATCGATGCCGGCGCGGTTGCACATCTCGTTGATCTCGACGATGGCGTCCAGATCGTCGTGGAGCATCAGCGCGCCGAAGGCGCAGAGGGTCTCATACTCGGGCTTGTGCCCCTCGGTTCCCTTGTACTTCCCGGTCT
The DNA here is from genome assembly GCA_963848155.1 of uncultured delta proteobacterium. GTDB lineage: Bacteria > Desulfobacterota > Zymogenia > Zymogenales > Zymogenaceae > JAFGAS01. The sequence continues at coordinate 1,395,333 of CAWKCL010000007.1, read as the reverse complement.
TGATGTCAAAGATACCGCCGCAGCCCAGCGGGCAGGACTGGCAGTGATATTTCTTCTTCTCGTTCTTGATGAGCTCCTTGTCCGAGAGTTTGTAGCTCATCGTATCCACCGGGAACTCTTTGTAGCCGACGCCGTCCCAGTTCTTGACCGGGCTGTCGCCCACTTCCGCCGAATAGCCCGTCAGGCCGCCCGTGCCGTACTGCTTCATGAGGAGGCGGACGGTGGAGGGCTGGGTCGGGATGGAAACGCCGGTGCGCCCGATGATCTTGCTGATGAAGTTGAGCAGCATGACGGAGATCTTGTCCGGCGGGCCGATCTTCTTGAACTGTTTCATGAACTTTGTGTTGAGGTCTTTCATCTTCTCCGGGTCGGCGACCACAACCTTGCCCTTGCCGCGGACGGAAAAGGCCTTGAGCTTCTTGGAGCCCATGACGGCGCCCAGCCCGGAGCGGGCGGCGATCCGGCCGCTGTCGGTAACGACCCCGGAGATGAGGGATATCTTTTCCCCGGACTGACCGATGCTGGCCACCTGGACGTTCTTGTCTTTGAGGTCGGCCTTGATGGTCTCTTCCGTCTGGACGGCGTCCTTACCCCAGAGCTTTTTCGCGTCCTTGAACTCGATCTTCTCGTCGGCGATATGCACCCAGATCGGTTCCTTGGCCGCCCCGGTGAAGAAGACGGCGTCGTACCCGGCCTTTTTCAGTTCGTTGGAGAAAAAGCCGCCCGAGTTGGCGTCGCCCCAGCCGCCGGTCAGCGGCGACTTGCCGACGACCATGTAGCGGCCGGAAAACATCGCGCCCGTCCCGGTCAACAGCCCCGTGCAGAAGCCGAGGTAGCTCTCGGCGGAGAGGGGGTTGATACCCGGTTTCTGCCGTTCGGTGATGACTGCGGCGCCCAGCCCATAGCCCGAGAGGTACTTCTTGTAGAATTCCTCTTTCGGCTTGACAACGTCGAAGCTTTTCTTTCCCAGATCGATGATCAGGTATTTTCCCGTGAATCCGCCCGGCATACTGGCCTCCGTTATTGTATGACTGATTTATTTCCCACATTATATACGCGCGGTCAGGGAAAGCAATATCTTTTTTGGCGGCGGCAGGAAGACCACCGAAAGGCCGGCTCTCTCGGCAGTCTCCAGTGGCGTCGGCGAGGTTACCGGCTATTTGAGCGGTAACCCCTCTCGGCGTCTGACCGGGAAACAAAAAAACCTCTCACGTGGAGAGGATTTTACGCAAACCGTCGGGAACGTATCCGGACCGTACTACTTCGCCGGGCACTGGATCTTCTTCAGGTCCTCGGCGTAGACGAAGTTGTCGTCGTTTTCCGGGTTATGGCAGGAGATACAGTCCGTCGCCGAGGTGAGGTGGCGCATCTTGTTGGCCGTGTTGTCCTTGACATGCAGGCTCCCCGGCCCGTGGCAGACCTCGCACTGGACGCCCAGCAGGTCCTTCGCCGTCAGGATATTGGTGAACCCCCCGGGTTTACGGTACCCGGTGGTATGGCAGGAGATACAGTTCGGCTCGAACTGCCGCTCCTTTTCCCGGAGGGTCTCGTAGGCCTTCACGTGCGCCGTCCCGGAGACAAAGGAGTATATCTTGGCGTGGCACACTTTGCAGCTTTCCATCCCCACGTAATGGGGCTCGACCGAGAGAGAGGAGGTATCACGCCTGCCTTCCTCGAGCAGCGATTCCTTTTCCTGGTTCTTTATCTCCAGGAGCTGGTCGGCGTACTTCTTGAAAATTCCCCTTACGTCCGGGTCGTCCGCAAGGCTCGCATCCAGCGCGATCAGGGACGCCTTCACGGTGTTCGGATGCTCAGTATCCGGCCCCTCTCCCAGCTTTTCGAGCCTCTTATTGACCTGCTCCATTTCGTCGGTGACGACCTCTTCGATCGCTGCGACGTCTTTACCCTCCTTCTTCTGGGCCTCGATGTCGGCCATGAAGATATCGAGCTGCTTTTTCCTCATGATGAGTTCCTGGTGCTCGTAGGAGTCCGACTTTTCGCTTCCCGCAATAAAGAAGTTGTAGGGACGTTTGGGGTCGCCGATCGAAAAATCCAGCCGGTCGACATACTTGCCCCGGGCGAATATCTCGGTAATCAGGGTATTTTTCTCGGTGATCGGCTGGTAGAGGTTGATATCGCCCCCGTGGCCCACGATGATCAGGTCAATGGCGTCAAAGCCCTTCGCCATGACCTTGGCGTCGTTGGTGCCGGTATGGGCGAGTACCACGATGAAGTCGGCCTTGTTCTCAAGCTCCCTGATGGCGGCAGCCAGCGCGTTCTCCGGATCGGACAGGATGATCCCGAGCTCCTCCAAACGCTTGGCCTTAAAGTCCGTATCCTTCCCGATAACCGAGGTTATGCCGATCCGAAATCCGTTGATCTTGACGATGGTATAGGGCTCAAAGACGTGCTTGTTGGTCTTCGCGTCCAGTACGTTGGCGGCGATAAATGGGAAATCGGCCGTCTTTTCGAGGTCCTTGAGGTAGTCCAGGCCCAGCGCGAATTCCTTTTCGCCCAGCCCCAGGGCGGTCCATCCCATCGCGTTATACGACTCGATGATCTTTCTTCCCTGGATAGCAAGCGTGATGTCGGGGTCGTCGCCGTAGTTATAGTCGTGGAACAAGAGGTCGCCCGCGTCCAGCAGGAGGAGGTCCTTTACCTCTTCCCGCACCGTCCCGATATATGTCGCCTTCCTTGGCAGACCGCCAAGCTGATTGGATTTTCACCCACAGGGCTCGGTCTCGCCGAGGAGATCGTTGCTGTAGACGATCGTGAAGTCGGCGGCCGGCGGCGTGTAGTTATCGCAGTACGATACGCCCATGAAGATGAAAAAGAGCGCCAGGACTATCCCTATGTTGGGCCTGAGGGTCTTACGCATCAAGGTACTCCAAAGATATTTTCGCCATTATACGACATGGGGGGGAAGCTGTCAATACCGGATGCTTACCCACCCCGCGGATGCGCGCCGCTTGCCCCCGAAATATGTCTTGAATAACACTATGAGAATGATACAATATACAGGAGGTTGCCTTTGGACGTATCCCGGACTTCCGGAGCCGAATCCCGGGCAGAATAGAGCGGACCTTTTTTAAAGAGGTGTCATCATGAAGAAAGAATGGCAAGAGGCCTTTTCAAAATACCTGAACCGCCGGGACTTCCTCGGCTCGGCGTCGAAAACGCTGCTTGCGCTGGCGTCCGTCCCGCTTCTCGGTTCCCGGGCCGCTGCGGCCGTACCGACGGGCCTGGGCATTACGGCGTCGGGGTCAGGCCCCAGGACGCTGCTGACCAACGGGCTGGTCGTCGACGGCACCGGCAAGGCGGGATACATCGGGAGCGTGCTGATTTCCGGTGATACCATCCAGGACGTTGCCCCCGGTACGCTAAGCGCAGGGGGTGCCGCGGTCATCGACTGTACGGGCAAGGTAATCGCCCCCGGCTTTATCGACGCCCATTCGCACATGGACTGGTACCTGCCGGTCGCGGGGCACGAGGAGCTCAAGACGCCGTTCACCGCGCAGGGGATCACCACCTTTGTGGCGGGCAACTGCGGATACGGCGTCGCGGGCTTCCAGAAGGGGTCGACCCACATGGACCTCGTCAACGAGCGCACCAAGGGCCTGTTTACCGTCGAGTGGGATACGATGGAGGACTATTTCGCCCGCGTCAGGCAGGTGGGTATGACCCATAACCTGGTAAACCTGACCGGCCACGGCATGACGCGCGCCTCCATGCGCGGCTTTGACCCGTCACCCCTTTCGGATGCCGAGATGAAAGAGATGCTGGGCCTGCTTTCCGACGCAATGGACCAGGGCGCCCGGGGGGTATCATTCGGCCTGCAGTACGAGCCGGGGCTCTTCGCCACGACCGACGAGATCGAGCAGGTCTGCGCGCTCGTCAAGGAGAAGGACAAGGTCGTCACCGTACACTCCAAGGCCTACTCGACCCTCTCGGGCACCTACCCGATGACCCCCCTCGGGGCGCCCCATAACATCATCGCCCTGAAAGAAATGCTGGACGCGGCAAGGAAGACCGGGGTCAAGCTGCAGCTTTCCCACCTCATCTTCGTCGGGTCGCTGACCTGGAAGAACTACGACACGGCGCTCTCGATGATCGACGAGGCGATCGCCGACGGGGTGGACGTGGCGTTGGATACCTACTCGTACCACTGCGGCCAATCCCACATCAACGTCTTCTTCCCGCCCTGGTTCCTGGCGCGGGCGCCGGAGGTCTACGACGACCCGTCGGCGCTGCGCTCGATCAAGCTCCAGTTCTCGTTCATCGTTAACGTCCTGGGCTTCGGGTTCGACGACATCCAGATTACCTACGCCAACAATGACGAGCTTAACCAGTACAACGGGATGTTCCTCTCCGAGATCGCCCGGGCGCGCGGCATGGATAATTTCACGAACTTCTTCGACGTTACCAAGCGGTCCGGCGGGCTTGCCCGGGTGCTCAACCACCGCTACTCCAACGTGGAGATCGTCGAGGAGCTCATGAAGCATCCGAAATCGCTCTTCATGACGGACGCCGACGTGGCGGTAACCGGCGTGCAGAACCCGGCCTCCTTCGGCTGCTTCCCGAGGTTCCTGGAGTGGTCGCGGGATAAAAAGCTCCTTACCCTGGAAGCGGCGGTCAGGAAGATGACCGGCGCCACGGCCGAGCGGTTCAGCGTCACGGATCGCGGGTTTTTACGGAAAGGCGCACCGGCGGATGTCACCGTCTTTGACTGGAACACCGTCAAGGACAACAATACGGTGTCGGAGACCAGCAACGCGCCCACCGGTATCGAATACGTCTTCATCAACGGGAAACGGGTATTGAAGGGCGGGGTCGTCGATCCCAAGATCAAGGCCGGGGTCGTGGTCGGGTAAGTTGGATCGCTGATGAAATTATAACGGCGCTGCCCGGTTTATCCGGGCAGCGCCGTCACAGCTTCAGTTACGGGGCCCCTTCGAAGGACGCCCCTATTTTTTCGCCCCTCTTTGCCCGCTCCAGCTCCATCTCCCTCAGCTTTCTCCGCAGGACCTTTCCGATCACGCTCTTCGGAAGCTCGTCCATGAACTCGACGGCCTTCGGGACTTTGTAGGCGGCCAGGTTCTTCTTACAGTAGGCGATGACTTCCTCCTCGGTCAGCGTCTCTCCCGGTTTGGCGACGATAAACGCCTTGATCGTTTCGCCCCGGTACTTGTCCGGCACGCCCGCGGCGCACGCCTCGAGGATCTTCGGGTGCTCGTAGAGGAGGTTATCTATCTCTACGGGGTAGATATTGTACCCCCCGGCGATGACCATATCCTTTTTCCGGTCCACGATGGAGAGGTAGCCGTCTTTATCGAAAAACCCGATGTCACCGGTATAAAACCACCCGTTCTTAACGGCCTCTTTGGTCTCCTTGGGTTTGTTATAGTATCCCATCATCAGCTGGGGGCCCTTGATGATAATTTCACCCGTCTCGCCGGGCCCGAGCTCTTTCTTGCCGGTATCCGCGTCCATGACCTTGACGTCCGTGTCGGGCAGCGGGATGCCCACGGTCCCCGCCTTTATCGTCCCGCTGCTGGGGGTCATGGTCGCCGCAGGCGAGACCTCGGTCATCCCGTAGATCTCGGACATGGTGGCGCCGGTAAGGTCCTTGAGGTCCCGCAGCGTCTCCGGCGCCAGCGGCGCGGCGGCGGAAAAGAACCCTTTTATGAAGGCGAGGTTCATCTTACGGAACTCCGGGTCGTTGAGGAGCCCCACGAAGATCGTCGGGACGCCGGGCAGCCACTGCGGCCTGGTCCGCTTGAGCATCTCGATGATCCCCTTCGGCTCGGGACGGGGTATCAGGATCTGCTGCCAGCCCATCCAGATGATGAAGCAGCTGATGAAGTTGCCCGCCGAATGGAACAGCGGGTAGGTCGCCACCATCGAATCCTTCCCGAACTCGAGATCGGGAAACCACGCCTGAACCTGCTGCACGTTCGCGGAGAGGTTCTTGTGGGAGAGCATGACGCCCTTGCTGACCCCCGTGGTCCCGCCGGTGTAGATGATCGTGGCGAGGTTATCCCACGCGCTGGCGTCCCTGACGGCGTCCTTCGGGTATTTTTTTATCAGGCTGCTGAACTCGAGGACGGTATCGGTTTCCTCGATCTCCCGGTGCATCGCCTTTTTCACGTACGGAAAGAGCTGCTTTTTGGGGAACGGCAGGTATGAATGAATATGACAGGCGATTATCTTCTTTATCTTGGTCCTGGGCATCAACCCCAGCATGCGGGGCACCAGGAGCGACATGGTGATGATGAGTTTTGCGCCTGAGTCGTTGAGCTGGTACTCAAGCTCGCGCTCGGTATAGAGGGGATTGTTCTGCGCGATGACCGCCCCGATGCGAAAGATCGCGAGGTCCGCGATGACCACCTGGGGGATGTTCGGGAGACACACCGCCACGTTGTCCCCTTTCTTCACACCCAGGCCGACCAGCGCCTTCGCGAAACGGTTGACCATATCGTTGAGCTCTTTATAGGTGTATTTCTTGCCCATGTATTCGAGGGCAGGGCTGTTCGGATACCTCTCCGCGGTCCTGGTCAGCACCTGGGAGATAGTGACTTTTTCGTAGTCTACGCTCCGGGGAACGCCGGGGGGATAGAACTTGTACCATACTTTTTCCGCCATCTTCTGCTCCTTATTGGTATTTCGTACAATAGTACAATAGGCCACGCGGTATTGTTAAGGCCCTGATCGCGCCCCTCGTGGCCGTGCCTTTTTGTAAGGGAATAGTTATGTACCAGTCAAGATGTGGAGGAACAAAACGAGGATATAGTATCAAGATTTGTGCATACGTGCAAGTTTTGTTGTCGTCGGGGCCGGAGAAAACCGGGCGCGTTCCCGCGGCCGCAGCTCCGGACTTACGGCAGAGGCGTTGGGGAAGTAGCGGTCGACCCGGCAGACGGGCTCGTACCCGTTCGTTGCGGGTGGTCGTTATCGGTAATCTACGATTTAGGATAGTGAAGGGATGGTGGCGGTAATAGGCCAGGCGGATTTAGCCGGTTCCGGGAGCGGATTCCGTGAGATCCGGAATATTAGTGAAGTGCCGGCCCGGCCTCAGTAGTTATAGTACGTGTCGTTATAGTTGTCGTATACGTTGTAGTACATGTCGCTGTAGCTGTCGGAATAATTGTAGTAGTTGAAGGCGTCCGAATAGTTATAGTAGGTGGAGTTCGTGTAAGCGGTGTACGTGTTATTGTAGTTGTCGTATACGTTGTAGTACATGTCGCTGTAGCTGTCGGAATAATTATAGTAGTTGAAGGCGTCCGAATAGTTATAGTAGTTGTTGTAGCCGCCCCCGCCGCCGTCCGAGTAGTTATAGTAGAGGTTCACGTACCCGCCGGAGCACTCGTCCTGGCCCTGCGTTACGACGGCGGTGACGCCGAGGGTGCCCAGCAGCGCGGCGCCCTTGGCCATGCGCACCAGCGCCTCACGCCGGCTGAGCTTTTCCGGCCGTTTCGTTACCTTTCCCTGGGCTGCTTTCTTCTTGTCGTCCATCGATGATTCCCTTCGTCCTTCGTTTCCGGAGGACGGCTCATGAGCGGCGATATACCCGCCGACGGCCATCACCCGTTGTCGGCGGTGCCCTCTCTTTACGTTCGTATATACTATACATTGATGCGGCCCGGATGTGTCAACTGATTCCGGACGTGAGGTCCGGCAGACCTTCCGCCACATTTTCCCGACAATCCTCTTGACTTTCCTTGCCATCCGGCTAATATACTAATTTATTACTTTTGACCGACTCGGACCACCTCCGAAAATAACGGGAGCATCCATGACGGAGCCAAAAAAAGTTTTTTCGCGGCCCAAGAGCCTCACCGATAAACCGTATCACTTCTGCCCCGGCTGCAACCACGGCATCATCCACCGCATCGTGGGGGAGGCGCTGGACGAATTCGACCTCGTCCCCCGGACGACCGCCGTTGCCTCGGTGGGCTGCAGCGTCTTTCTCTACGATTACTTTGCCATCGACGTGCTGGAGGCGCCCCACGGCAGGGCGCCGGCCGTCGCCACCGGCGTCAAGCGGTCGCTGCCGGGCAACATCGTCTTTACCTACCAGGGCGACGGGGACCTGGCCTCCATCGGGATGAGCGAGATCGTGCACACCGCCAACCGCGGGGAGCCGATCACGGTGATCTTCGTCAACAACACCGTCTACGGCATGACCGGCGGCCAGATGGCCCCCACGACCATGCTCGGCCAGAAGACCACCACCTCGCCCTACGGCCGGGAGTATTCGCAGGACGGCTACCCGATCCGCATGGCCGAGATGCTGGCGACGCTGGAGGGTTCGGCCTTCGTGGCGCGCGTTGCCGTCAACAAGCCCAAGAACGTCATCGCCGCGAAGAAGGCGATCAAGAAGGCCTTCAAGATGCAGATAGAGGACATCGGTTTTTCGTTCGTCGAGGTCCTGTCCACCTGCCCCACCAACTGGCGGATGACGCCCAAGGAGGCGGCATGGCGGGTGGAGGAGGAGATGGTGCCCTATTTCCCGCTCGGCGTCTTCAAAGAGCGGACGATGTCTGACGTTATGTAAAGCGACACCCGCGGAAACGTTTCCGCGGGCCCGTGAGAAGAAGAAGAAGAAACTGGATTTCGGCCGTAGGGGCGGCATCTGCCGCCCGTTTGCAGGAGCGGCGGCTCGACGATTGCTAACTCGCAATGACGCGCTATCGTCGACGGCGGGAACAGGTGCTATCATCAGGCATCTTCATTAGGTAATCCTTGGTAAAATGTACTTTGACACAACGATGGCCGGGTTCGGCGGCCAGGGAATCATGCTCATCGGCAACCTCTTTGCCTACGCCGCGATGGAGGAGGGCAGGCAGGTCACCTACATGCCCACGTACGGCGTGGAGATGCGCGGCGGCACCGCCAACTGCACCGTCGTCATTTCCGACACCGTCATCGGCTCGCCCATCATCGGCCACCCGATGAGCGTTATCGTTATGAACCGGCCGAGCCTCACGCGCTTCGGGCCCGACCGTCAAAGAGGGGGGGCTGGTGCTCATCAACGAATCGCTGATCCCGGACTCCCTCGAATCCCGGCCGGACCTCAGGCAGGTCCGCGTCCCGGCGAACGATATCGCGCAGAAGCTGGGCAGCGACAAGATGGCCAACATGGTGATGCTCGGCGCGTTCCTCGAGCTGATCGGGGTCGTCCGGCCCCAGTCGATTTTCGATTCCTTCTCGCACGTGCTGGACGAGCGGTACCACCGCCTCATTCCCAAGAACGTCGAGATGATCACCGCGGGCATTGAATTTGCCACCAAAAACGGGGGAAAGCCATGACCGAAGACCTCAAGGTAGGTGAAAAGATCAAGCTCCTCAGGGAGAAGAAGAAACTCTCCCTGCCCGACCTCGCCCAGAAATCGGGCTTCTCATCGGCCATCCTCTCCCAGATCGAAAACCACATGATATCCCCGCCGCTGGGCACGATTATCAAGCTTGCCAAGGCGCTGGAGGTGGAGACGGGCTATTTCTTCAAGGAAAAGCCGAAATCCCACTACGTGATCGTCAGGAAAGACGAGCGGGTTTCGGTCTCGCGGGTCGCCAGCAAGGAGGGGGTCAGCTACGGCTATTCCTACGAGTCGCTGGGCGCCGACAAGAAGGACCGCAAGATGGAGCCCTTCATCGTGACGCTCGATCCCGAGTCGGTCAAGAAGGCCCGCCCAGTCGACCCACGACGGCGAGGAGTTTATCTTTGTGCTGGAAGGCGAGATGGAGGTGACCCTGGGCGACCATTCGGACGTGCTTGCCGCCGGCGATTCGATCTACTACAGCTCCACCATTCCCCACCGGGTGGGCGCCAAGGGCAATGCCCCGGCCAAGATACTGGCGGTCCTTTACACCGGGGCAAAATAACTCTCCACGAAAACTTCGTTTTCGTGGAAGGGGCAACGCCACCCCAAAGAATCTACGATTCTTTGGGGCCCCGGCGGGGAAGGGAAGGGAGAAGGATAAGCCCGGGGCTGCGTTATTCCCCCGGTTCAACCACCGCGCCGTTAATGGAAAAACAGAGGTAAGGAACGCTTATGTGGATTAAGAAACCGGGACCGGTCACCGACCGGATTGTGCTTCTGGGCAGGGAAGAATCCTGCATCTATCTTCTGAAGGGGATCAAGGGCGCCGAACACGCGATCATCGGCGGGGGGATGATCCATATCGTGCCGGAGGTGCTCTCCCAGCTCAAGGACGTTCGGCATCGACGAGGACGCGATCACCCGGCTGCTGGTGCTGCACACCCATTTTGACCACTGCGGCGCCGTGCCGGTGCTGCAAAAGCGGCTCAAGAACCTGAAGGTCTATACCTCCCCCCGGGGAAAGGAGCTCCTGGCCAACCCGGACGTCGCGGCGCAGATCAAGGCCCTCAACGAGGGAATGATCGCCATGAACAAGATGGAAAAAGAGGCAAAGGAGTTCGGCCTGGTCTTTGACGGCATCCGGGTGGACGGGGTCGTCTCGGGGGGCGACCGGGTCGAATGGGGGGGCAACGAGCCTCGAGATCATCGACGCGCCGGGGCATTCCTCCTGCTCCATCGCGGCGTACCTGCCGGCGGACAAGGCGCTCTTTGCGTCGGACGCCGGCGGCATCCCCTACGGCGACACGGTCTTTGCCGCCGGCAACAGCAATTTTACCCAGTTTCAACAGACCCTCGAGAAATTTGCGACCTACGACGTGGAGGTCCATCTCTCGGAGCACTACGGGGCGTTCACCGGGGCCGAGGGGAAGGGCTTTATACACCGCGCGATCGCCGCGGCCAAGGATACCCGCGCGCTCCTGGAGGAATCGTACAAAAAGACCCGCGACATCCCGAAAAGCACCGTCGAGATCACCGATTCCATGATGGGCGGTAAGGGCGAGGGCTATTTCCTGCCCCGGCCGGTGGTGGAGATGGTGGTGGGCCAGATGCTGCGCCACATCGCCAAGACGATCGACGGGAAGTAGGATTCAGCGGGTCGGTAGGGATTTACTCGATATATACAATGAAACCATATACCATGCGTAAGCATCATTTCTCGCCGATGAGGCACTGTTCCGGGGCCCGGGCGGTCCCGCAACAGCGCCCCGCCGATCGCTCCCGCCGGAAAGGGCTAACCATCCACGCCCTCTCCGGGATGATGGAGAGGGCCGTGCACACAGATTCACAGACTCACACTACCAGTATCGTACGACCGGACCGGGCTGGAACCGGGGACGGACGATCCGCGTTTTTTTACCCCGACAACCATGAAAGAAGGAGAGATATGATGAAGATCGATGCGCGCGGGCTCGACTGCCCCGAGCCCGTGGTCAAGACAAAACAGGCCCTCGGGATGATCGACGAGGGAACCGTCGAGATCCTCGTGGACAACGAGGGGGCCGTCGGGAACCTCCAGCGGCTCGCGCAGTCGCAGAAGCTTGCCTGTTCGGTCGTCAAAGAGGGGAAATGCTGGCGCGTGCGTGTCACCAAGGCGGGGACGGACGCCGACGCGCCCGCGGTCTGCGGCCCTGCGGTCGGAGAGACGTTCCTCATCGTCGGGACCGACTCGCTCGGCAAGGACGAGGCGCTCGGGAAGATCCTGATGATCCGGTTCTTCGAGACGATGGCGGCGGGCGCTGAGCTGCCGCATACGATCTTTTTCCTCAACGCGGGGGTCCGCCTGACGACCACCGAAGACAGCGTCGTGCCGCAGGTGAAGAAGCTCGCCGAAGAAGGCGTCAACGTCTTTTCGTGCGGCACCTGCCTGAAGTTCTACGATCTCGAAAAGGGGCTCAAGGTCGGAAAGACCGGCAGCATAGACCAGGTGGTGGACGCCGTGACGGGGACGCGGCGGGTGGTGTGGGTGTAGCGGAGGACGAAGCGGGGGGAGCGGGGCGGCGCGAGGCGGTGCAGAGGGCGGGTCACAGGCGGGCGATGGGCCGGCCGGTCAGTTGATGCCGTATATCTTAACGTCGCCGGGGGGACTTTTCGAATCCTCTTGATCGACTGGATATCGAAGTCCTTGTAGCTCCTGCTCGTAAGCCCCTCCCCGCCCGTCCGGGAAGCATGATGAAGACGATCCCCCCATCACGACGGTAATATCTGAAGTAGTCGCTCCTGCTGCCGTCCTTGAAGACAATCTGATAGATGCGGACCTCCTCCTTCTGCTGTTCCTCGGAGGCATCGATGTCCGTCCCGTATCAGACTCCTCAGGAAGCCGCTCTCCTTCCTTGCCGGAGGAGAGGTCATCCCCGGGGGCGGGGACGTTGAACGTAACGTCGATCTTCCGGTGAAAGAGACCGCCCGGGAATTCCTTGCTCCGCTGAATCGCTAAGGAGAGGACAAGCAGGACGCAGAGGGCCAGGGCGACGCCCGCCGCGCGCCTGATACTCCGCTTCTTGAGATAGGGTCCCCACCCCTTGAAAACGGACCGGAATGATTGGCCGATCGCCTGCACGGAGTACTCGATGAATCCCGGCTCCAGCTCTTCTTCAACGACCTGCCGGACGATATTTGCGCCGCATCCGGGGCAGAGCACCATCTTCCTTGTTCTCCGGCACCTTGATCTCACCGCCGCAGTTTTGGCAGCGCGTGTGGCGGAGTCGACCCTGGTACCCGTCATATCGCCGTGGATAGCGCTCATAGTCTCCTGACCGGTCTACCCGGGGACGATACTTTTGCGGCCCGTCCTTTCCGGCCGCTCAACGATATAACCGGTTTCCTGACGAATATGCTTTGCCCTGCATCTCGGGCACCTGACGCGCTTGCCCTGTTCGGGTATCAGGTCGTCGCTGATGGACCCTTTGAATTTGCATACCGGGCATGATATATACATATAAGGCCTCTAACGAATATATAGTTGTATTTTACTATCATATATTTGATCGCCTGCCAACAACAAATACAATATACTTAGCGCCGGGACGCCGGGAACGGGCAACAAAAAAAACGAACAGGAGGCAAAAAAAAGCTTGACACGCATTCCATAAATGAATATACTGTTCGCTATTGAGGGAATGGAATGATCCAGACGAAGAAAGACGACGTAAAAAAGAGGATCGAAGACGCGGCGCTCGTCGTCTTTGCGACGAAGGGTTTCGTGGGGACCACCATGGCCGATATCGCGCGCGAGGCGGGCCTGTCCGTCGGCAACATCTACCGTTATTACCGGAGCAAGGACGTACTCTTTTACTCGGTGCTCTCCCCCGATTTCGTGTGCGACTTCACGAACCAGATCGGCATGAAGATGAAGACGGCCGAGGGCGTCGAACTGGACAAGGTCAAGGAGTTTAAGCCCATGCAGATCAGGGACGAGGCGGTGAAATCCTTTTTTGCCGATAACCGGCTGCGCATCGTCATCCTCTTTGTCCATGCGGCCGGTACGCAGTACGAGGGGTTCAGGAAGGACCTGGTCAACTTCACCATCGATACGGCGCTCCGGTACCTGCACACGGTAAGCGGCAAGCCGGTTGATCTGACCCCGACCAAGCGGCGGGTGCTCGCCCTTATCTATGACAACATGTACGGGGCCATCGCCGGGATACTGACCCGGTTCGAGGGCAGGGACGATATCGCGGCGGCCTACGACTGCTTTTTCGACTATCACTATATGGGCATCGCGAAGTTTCTCAGTTGATTTTTTTTGTCTATAAAATGAATATAGTATTCGCTATTAGTTTCAGATCGTTGAACGGAGGGAACGGAGATGAAAGACGTACGGGAGAAGGGACGGATGTGCGGCGTGGGCGGGGCCGACTGAAGCGGGCGGGCGGGCCGGGGCGTGCGGCGTGCATGATGGTGCGCCGGAGCCGTCCGGCGGTACGGCGAAGGGCGGCACGGGATTCAGCATACGGCCGATGCGCCCCGGCCACCGGCGGTCGCTCGACGCGGCCCTCAAGATGGGGCACTGCGCGCCGGCGGTGATGGCGGCGCTGCTCGCCGACGACGACCCCGGCCGGGAGAGCGCCGTGCTGTTGGCCTCGGCGATGGCCGGCGGCATCGGCAACAGCGGCCGCGAGTGCGGCGCGCTGACCTCGTCGATCCTGTACCTGGGCGACCGGTACGGGGAAGGGGAAGGGGCCGGGCCGGGCGGGGTCCCGCTGTCGATCACATTGTCACGGCGGCTGATCGACCGGTTCGGGGAGGTGCACGGCGGCATCCGTTGCGACGAGATCAGGAAGGGCGGGAAAAACCCGCTGCCCTGCATGCGGGCAATGGTCAGCGCGCCGGAGCTCGTCCGGGAGGTCATCGGCGCCGACGTGACGCCCGCCGGCGATGCGTGTCCCGACTGCCGCACGTCGGGGCTGCCGGCGGCCTGCGAGGCGCGGCAGTTCCACTGCGTCCACCGCGTCTTTTCGGAGCTTTCCGGCATCGTCCCCGAATGCGGGCGGCTGACGGATATGACCTACCCGTTCGTCGGCGGGTTCGCGCTCTCGGGCGGGACGTGCTCGGCCGCCGCCGCGGGGGTGCTGGCGATCGGCCTTGCGACGGGCCGGGTCGAGAACAGCTACGGCCGGGTCTTCGCGATGATGGCGAGGATGTTAATGGGCGGCGACATGATGCGCGATGACGTTAATAATTTCAACCCGGCCATCAACCGGGGGCAGGTGCTCATGGAGTGGTTTGCCGTTACCTACGGGAGCGCGCGCTGCGCCGACCTGACGGGTATTGATATCCGGGAGTCCGAGGCGGCCGGCCGCTACTTCTCCGAAGGCGGCATCGACCGGTGCGAGGGGATCGCCGCGGCGGTGGCGAAGAAGGTCAGGGAGATTATCGGGGACCGGGCGGCCGTGTAAGATGGTTTTACAGGGGCCGCGGTGGCCCCGCGAATAATACGCCCGGATGAGCCGGGCGGTGAGATTTTCAAAACAAAGGAGGATTATCATGGAAAACAAGGAACTGTACGAGAGGGCCAAGCGGCGCGTCAAGGCGCGGATGGGCTTTTACACCCACCTGGGCATCTATGCCGCGGTGAACGCGGTGCTGTTTCTGGTGAGCTTCAACGAGACCGGGACGGTCAACTTTGCGTGGTTCACCTGGCCGCTGGTCGGCTGGGGCATGTGCCTGACCTTTCATTTCCTTTCGGTATTCGTGTTCCGCGGCGGGATCACGGAGCGGATGATCCAGCGGGAGATGGAGAAAGAGGGAAGGGCAGGGAAGTAGGAAAGAGACAAGAAGAGGAGCCGGATTTCCGGAAAGAAATGGCGGGAATCCGGCTCCCTGAATATAGCTTTATCGCCTTTCTCTAGTTCTCTGAATCGCTTTTAAAGTAGCTATTAAATCCGGAGCTATTTCCTTCACGAATCCAATCTTAGCTTCAGACACGTGCTCACTATGGGCCGCTTTTGAGCAGATTGCATAAATCTGTTTTAAAACTTCTTCAAGGTCGGCGTTTATTATTTCCGATTTTCTTAATGAACGGACTATCTGTTGAAAGGCTAATGGGTAGACGCGGTCTTCATCTTCTTTTTCCATTACGGACTTACCTAATTTCCTCACTTCTTTTTCTAATGCGTACCTCGCCTTAATTAGGTAATCAATGTCGCTAGGTACTTCGAATTCGGTTTGGACTTTCCTGGGCTGCCTAATGTTGTAGGATTTTAAGGTCTGCTGCAAAGCTTTATTAAATTCCGTTTCAATAGAAGGTATTTGACTGTCAGAAGGGACTTGTAGAATGAATTGCGGGTTTACTTGAGTATTGATACGTATGCTATTTATGTCGCTTCTGATATTAAGTATCTGTTCCCTTATTTCGCCCTTTAGACTCGAAAGTTCGCTCTTCAGTTTTAGCCCAAAGAAATCAAATTCTTGGAAGAGCGGTAATAGGAATAAAACAGCAAGCAATAAGAAGAGAAAGGCATCGATATTATTCGCCTGACCTTTCATAATCGCGAAAAAGCGATCCTGTAAAATATAAACCAAACCTACTAGTAATAGAGCCCACCAAGAAACCTTGAACCAATTTGGTAATTGCACTTGTTTTCACCTCTGGATTGAGATCCATACAACCAAAATACTAATAGACTTGATTGTAAAGTCTAAGGTTGTTAGGCTATCATTCCTGAGAGTAATTTCCTGTATAGTCTTGTATTCGAATTTTCGTTATTGTTACATCCTGCTATACATCTCGGTCAGCGTTGGTACTTCAAGTACAGTATTGATGTATAGTTCTGCCAATTCTCTTACTAAAGTTATTTCTAAGTTGATACGAAGTATATCGTTCGGATCGTCAGGATCGGCAATCTCCTTACCTGATTGTAAAGATGCGTGGGCAATCGCACATCGGCCAGATCGGTATAAATGTTCGCCAATTTCCTCTGTATTCAAAATCCCCACTTCCCTTATCCTCGGTAGAACACGATGATAATCTTTTACTTGTTGAATGTGCTCATTAATCCATTTGATCTGCTCAGATGCTGTTTTAAGAGTAATATTAAAAACCCGGAAATACGATAAAAACTCATAAAACCTACTATTTGAGCTAATACCTTCCCTGTAAATACCGAGCCCGACTTGTTGGTCCTTTCTTAAAGCTACTTGCGAATAGTTTTTAAGAGAAATACCGTTTATAATCCTTTTGTATTTAGTATTCTCCGATCCAACGCGGGTCTTGGGGCCGCCTGACACTGTTCCAATGTAGTCGATTGGTGTTCTATAAAGCCACGAAATTTCGCTTAGAAATCGTAATCCAGCCCCTAGTGAAACAAATGATTCTTCATCTCTAAGGAATTCAATATATATGTTGTGACAATTGGTCTCAGACGCTTGGCAAACCTCTATTTTATACTGATCGTAGTCGACTTCGCAGTATTGTTCGGTAAAACTATAGGGACTATCAAATCCGATTGTAGTCCACATTAAACTCTTAACCTCTTATGGTGAGAAGCCGGTCTGCTTCTTAAGATAGACCTAACAATAGATAAAACTGTATACTGAATTGACGCAAAATGCTTTTATTGACTTCATCTTTTCAATCTGGGGAAGCCCCCTCCCTCCACCCGATCTCCACCAGCCACAGGCCGTCGCCGGACTTGACGAGCTGGGAGAAGCCCTCGAACCCCTCCACGTCCGACACCATGATCCAGGGCGAGGCGTTGAGGGCGGCCAGCGCCTCGGGAGAGGCCTTTCCGTCGTCGGCAAACGCGAGCCTGCCGCCGGGCGCAAACCGCGCGTGGCGGGCGGCCGTGATCACCGGCAGCATGAATTCGGTCGGCTCCCGCCGGGAAACGTCCTGTTCTTCCCGGAGATAGTCGGACATAACTTCATTCATCTTCTTTCGTCGGTCGGCTGTCATTTTTTTATAGCCCTCCCTCTTTCACCTGCCGTCTTTATCCCCGCGGCATTCGTTGGGAATTTACGGTGACACAGTACTTAATTATACCTTTAATTTATGGGAGATGGGATTATTTAATTACGTGCGGTGTCACCGCAATTCCCCGAAATCCCCTTAACCCGAATAGGCCTTCAGGGAATACTCCAGCACCATCCGGTGGGTGTTGAAGAACGAGCCGTTGATGGCGATGGCGTTGCGCATGACGTTAATCCAGTCGTCCCGCTCGTGGTAGAACATCGGGATGATGACATACTCCAATTTGCCGTAGAGAGACTCGGCGTGTTCCTTGTCGCTGCTTTCCTGCTCGCGCGCCTGCCCGACGGCCCACCCGGTGAGCCCCTCGATGCACCCCTCGATCCACCAGCCGTCCAGGACGCTCAGCGACGGCACGCCGTTGTGGGCGGTCTTCATGCCGCTCGTCCCCGAGGCCTCGAGCGGCTTCTTGGGCGTATTGAGCCACAGGTCCACGCCCGAGACGAGCAGCTTTGCCACCTCGATGTCGTAGTTCTCGAGGTAGACGACCTTTATATCGTTCTTGAGCTGCCGCGAGAGGTCCAGTATCCTTTTTATCAGCTCTTTGCCCGGCCAGTCGTGGGGGTGCGCCTTGCCGCCGAAGATGAGCTGTATCGGCCCGGCCTCCCTGGAAATCTCGATGAGCTGGTTTACGTCGTGAAAGATCAGGTCGGCCCGCTTATAGGCGGTGGCCCTGCGGGCGCACCCGATGGTCATTATATGCGGGTCGAGCCCGGCGCCGGTGCGGCCGTTCACGCAGTCGATGAGCCGGACCTTCGCCTCCTGGTGGGCCGCCCATATCTCGTCCTTGGGGATACTCAGGGCATACCGGAGGCTGAACGATTCGCGCTGCCATCCGGGGATATAGGTATCGAAGAGCCTGGCCAGGCTCTCGCACACCCAGGTCGCCGAATGCACGCCGTTGGTTATCGAATCGATCTGGTATCCGGGGAACATCTCCCGCGATACCTTCCCGTGCTGCTTGGCGACCCCGTTGTGGTAACGGCTGAGGTTGAGCGCGAGCAGCGTCATATTGAGCGCGTCGTTGCCGCCGATTTCCCGGAGGAAGTCAAGCGGGACGTAGTCGCCCAGGACCTGCTGGACGAGATCGTAGGGGAACTGGTCCATCCCGGCCGGAACGGGCGTATGCGTGGTGAATACGCATTGTTTCTTTACGCCGTGGATGTCCCAGACGGGGTCGCAGTCTTTCTTTGACTCGTTGAGGAGCGTGAGCACCAACAGGGCCGAGTGCCCCTCGTTCATATGATACCGGTCGAGCGAGGTATACCCCAGCTCCCGCAGCATCGTCAGGCCGCCGATCCCGAGGATCACCTCCTGGCAGAGGCGGTAGCGCCGGTCCCCCCCGTAGAGGTGATAGGTCAGCTCCCTGTCGGCCCCGGTGTTTTCCGGGACGTCGGCGTCCAGGAATATCACCGGCAGGCAATGGCCGGCGACCCCCCGGACGGTGTACATCCACGCCTGGATGACGACGGGCCTGCCTTCTATCTGCACCGTGACGCGGGCGGGCAGGGGGGCCAGCAATTCTCCGGGGTTCCACTCGTCCGGCAGCTCCTCCTGGCATCCCTGGTCGTTGATCTTCTGGCGGAAGTATCCCTTCTTTGTCAGCAGGCTGACCGCCACCATCGGCACGCCCAGGTCGGCGCACGACCGTATCGTATCGGCGGCCAGGACCCCCAGGCCCCCGCTGTAGGTCGCGATCCGCGAGTCGATGCCTATTTCCATCGAGAAATAGGCGACCCTCCGCTCGTCCTTCTGAAGTATATCCCCCGGGGGGCAGTCTTTCCCGAAATCCCGCATTGCCGTATCATCCATGTTAATTACCCGCCAGGGAGCTTCGCACCTGCGAGATCTCGACCTCTTTCTCCTGCCCCGTCTTCATGTCCTTGACCTTGACCATCCCGCGGGAAAGCTCGTCGGGCGCCACGATGACGACCTGTGCGGCGCCGGTCCTGTCCGCATAGGCGAATTTCTTCTTGAGCTTTCCGCTGTCGGCATAGACGTCGGTATTGACGCCGGCGGCACGCAGCTCGTGGGCGATTTTCATCGCCGGGCCCATCTCGGCCTCCCCGAAGGCGATCACGAGCACCGTCGATCTCGAGCCCTCATCGGCAAACATGCCCATCTCGTTTACCACGTCTATGATGCGCTCCAGCCCCAGGGCCATGCCCGTGGCCGGCACGTCGATGCCGGTGAAGAGCCCGATCACCCCGTCGTACCGCCCGCCGCCGGCGAGGCTCCCGATCTTGGGGGCCGTGACCACCGTCTCGAAGACCGGGCCGGTGTAGTAGGCAAGGCCGCGGGCCAGCCGCGGGGCAAACGAGACGCGCGCTGGTGTCAATGCCGGCCTCGGAAAGGAGCCGGAATATCTTCGTGAGGTCTGCGAGCGCCCCGGCCGCGAGTTCGTTTCCGGAAAGCTCGCCGCCCATGCGGGCGAGGTCGGCCGCCGCGTCCCCCGTCGTCTCGGTGAGCGAAAAGAGCGAGTCTATCGCCGCCGCCGGGAATTTCGCCTCGGCAAACTCCGCCCTGACGGCCTCCTCGCCGACCTTGTCGAGCTTATCCAGGACGCGCATGGCGGCGGCGGCGCGGGTATCGATGATGCCGATGTGCGCCATGATGCCGGCCAGGAGCTTCCGGTGGTTGACGAGCGTCACCGAGCTCTCGAAACCCAGGTCGCCCATGACGTCGGTAATGAGCGCGATGATCTCGGTGTCGGCCGCGGCGTCCCTGACCCCCACGATATCGGCGTCGCACTGGAAGAACTCGCGAAGCCTCCCCCGCTGGGGTTTTTCGGCCCGCCAGACCGGCTGGATCTGGTAGCGCTTGAACGGCATGACGATCTTGTCCTGATACTGGGCGATGACCCGGCACATGGGCACGGTCAGGTCATACTTGAGGGCCACTTCCCTGCCTCCCTTGTAGGCCAGGTCAAAGATCAGCCCCTCGCCCTCGTCGCCGTATTTGCCGGTGAGGATATCGTAATACTCCATGGCGGGGGTGGCCAGCGGGGCAAAGCCGTAGGTCTCGAACCGCTTCTTGATGATGCCGATGACGTGCTCACGCACGCGCATATCGTCGGGGAGGAAGTCCCGGGTGCCCTTCATGATCCGTGGTTTGATGATGTCCATGTCGGTCTACTTATTTCCTGTATTGAATTGGGTAGCGGACGTCCCTTTTGTACCAGAAGCGGCCCGAAAAGTCAACAAACGGCGCCCGGCCCGTTTTTCGGCTTTTCGCGGGGTAAACATACCGTCAGGTTACCCGCCGCGGGTATACTGAAATATGCCTGAAATATACCGAAATATGCCCCATTTTTTTCTTGACAACCGATAAATTTCCGTGCGAAAATAACCAAAAATCGGGTATAGGTGCCCGAGCGTTGGTGCTGCCGGAGAGGGAGTTTGACTGCCTTCTTTGAGGTGATCAGCGAACTTTAAGGCGGCTTTTTTATTTTCTGATTCTCGTGTTTAACATACTGTTCTGTGCGCAGAGGTCCTTCAGCATTTCTCACTTCCACCTCCCCAGAAGTTCAGTGTTAGCAGGAGAGTAAGAAGGAGTTGAAGATGCAGGAAAACAAGTTGTTTGTCGGAAACCTCACCTACTCGGTAACGACCGAGGAACTCACCGATCTCTTTTCCAACCACGGCACGGTTGTCGAGGCCAAGGTTATCGAGGGAAAGGGCTTTGGGTTTGTCGAGATGTCCTCCAAGGAAGAGGCCGACGCGGCCAAGGAGGCCCTGAACGGCACGGACTTTTCCGGAAGGACCCTGAACGTGGATACGGCAAAGCCGCCGCGCAGCAGGGACGACAGGGGCGGCGGTGGTAACCGAGGCGGCGGCGGCGGAGGCTTTCGCCGGTACTAAGCCAAACGGTTTATAACCAAAAAAAGGAGGGAACTATCCCTCCTTTTTTTTGAGAAAGACCGCCGTCCGGCGGCCCGTCAGGAGAGGCCCCGGCCTTTCGGGCACACCGCCCTGCACGTGCGGCAGGTGTAGAGCGAATACCCCTTCTTTGTGGTAATCGAAGACTTCGACCGGCATAATTTCTGGGTGACGCCGGCGTCCCCGACCGCGCCCGCCGGGCACGCCGTCACGCAGGCGCGGCAGTCGTCGCACCCCAGCCTGTATGCGGCGAGCGGCGTCGCCGTCAAGGTCCCGGTCGACCAACAGGGCGCCCAACGTGATCCGGTTTCCGAACCGGTCGTTGGTCAGCAGCGTGTTTGTGCCCATCACGCCTAATCCCGCCAAAACGGCCGCGTGTTTCAGGGAGAGGATCCCCCGCCCCTCGCGCTTTTCTTCATCCCAGTATTCGTACGGCTCGCTCGGGACGGGAACCGCCCCGACCCCCTTGTCCTCGAGCAGGATCGCCATATCGCGCGTAAGCCGGAACACCTCCGTAAGCGTCGCCTCGTTGGCCCACGTGTAGGGGACCGGGCCGGGCGCGCGCATCGCCCCCTCGGGCAGCCGCCTGGCCACGACCACCACGGACCGCGCGCCGGCCCAGATGTCGGCCGGGGCAAACCCCGGCGGGGCCTGGGAAAACCGGGAGACCGGGGCGACGCCGCAGAGGTCGGCGCCGGCCTTTGCGGCAAGTCTTTTAATGCGGGACGCAGTTATCATGGGCATGCTCACTTTCGGTGGGTAACGAAAAAACTGACTATATCATATTTCCGATATGGGTTAAAGGACGTTCAATGATTATGACCAAACTTTTGCGGCCGCGTTCCCCCTTGCCGGCCATAGACTTGTACACGGAGCGGTCGTCGGTACGTTCGATATTACCTAAAATTCTTCTTTTCATATGTGTAATAGTGTGGTCAAATGGGGCATCCTGCCGTTACGCCATACTAATCTGTTGAGGGGCATATTACTATGGATCAGTCCTACGACGTCATCGTTATCGGATCGGGTTTTGCCGGCCCCGTCGCCGCAATGAAGTGCGCGGAAAACGGGCTGAAGACCCTCATGATCGAGCGGTCGGAGAAGGTCGGGGAAAAGGTCATATCCGGCCTCACGATTCCCATTTACGGGTTCCTGTTCGGGCCAAAGTTCATCCGGGACGGCAACCCGCCGGTCGAGCGTCCCGTGGACGGCATCATCAACTATATCATCAAGGATATCGACAGCGGAGATATAGAGGTCGACGATACCCTCATGATCCCGAAACCCCTCTCGCCGATCGTGGCGTTCGGCTACAACGCGTACTGCATGCCGTTTTGCGAGTGGGAGGCCAGGAAAGCGGTGGAGGCGGGCGCCGAGCTCGTCACCTCAACGACCGTCACCGACGTGATCGTGGAGGACGGGGCCGTGAAAGGCGTCGTCATCGAAGGAGACCGGCGCATCCGCTCGAAGATCGTCATAGACGCCGAGGGGTCCCAGGGGCTCGTGGCCGTGCGCGCCGGCGTCCGGAAACGGTACCCCCCCGAGACGATCTCCCTTGCCGATACGTACGACTACGAGATGACCAAAGACACGGTCGACAGGATCATGGGCTATTCCATCCGCTTCTCGTGGGGATGGGACGAACAGCGGATCGCGCCGCCGCTCGGTCACGGAAACGGGCTCATGGTATGGCCTTACCGGGAGAGCCTGCATTTCATGCAGGACCAGTGCCTGAGGCTTGACGACAAGCGGGTGGTGAATCTCAAGAAGGCCTTCGACGAATACCACACAAACGTCACCACGAAGCTCCCCTGGTGGACCGACGAGATCGCCCCGCACATAACGCTGAGGGCCCGGATGTGGGAGGGGTTCGAGATATTCGTGGGCCTTGACGACAAGCTGGCCGCCATGCCGAACCACACCGACGGGATGATCCTCATCGGGGACGCGGCGGGCCTGGAGTCGACCGAGCTGTGCGACGGGGTGCCGGCGGCCTGGTTTTCCGCCGATATCGCCGCCGACGTGGCGATACGAGGCGGTCAAAAAGGGCGACGTGTCCGCCCGGTTCCTCTCCCGCTACGACAGGAAGGTTCGGAAACACCCGATCATCCAGTGGTCGATACGGGCCACGAACAGGTACAACCTCCGGAAGGCGCAGGAAAGCCATGACGAGAAAGAGCTCAGAAAATACGTCCACCAGGGGTGGGGGCTGGCCGCGCTCGGGGAGATAAGCACCCCGATTTTGCGGGTGGCGCTCGTCGAGATCGTAAAGAACCCGCGGGTAATCGCCGCGTGGCTGGCGATGTTCTTCCGCTACTACCGCAACTGGCATTACGAGCGGTTCGATTACGGCTCCGCGAGAAACGAGCGGGTGGCGGTGGGTTCCACGGAGGGGCAGGGGGGCAGGCGCGGCTCGGCGGCCGCCTGGTGGTTGCTCGACGCCTCGCTCTTTATCCTGGGGCCGGTCATCAGGCTCCTGGCTTTGCTGTCGATCCTGCCTGTGTGGCTGGCAAACCCCCTTGCGCGGCTGGCACTTCCCATAATCGAGCCGCTCTATACAGGGGGCATACGAATAACGAAGGGCGTGGCGGCGCGCATGAGCGAGCGGCTTATCGCATATACCGTGAACGCCGATTCTTCGGTCTTCCGCGGACGGTTGAAAAAGGGGAAGAGCTGATATGACAACGACGTCACAGAGATTCCCGGGTGTCGAGTGGGTAAAGGCGGCGGCCGACTTTATCTCGGTAGACGCCGAGAGGTGCAACGGCTGCGCCGACTGCATGAGGGTATGCCTGGGCGGGTGCTTTACCGTCGAGAACAAGAAGGCCCGCGTCGTAAGCCTTGCCGAGTGCATGGAGTGCGGCTCCTGCTGGTACATCTGCGACCGCGAGGCCGTCCGCTTCTCCTGGCCCGAAGGGGGGGCAGGTTTCAGGACGAGGTTCGGGTAGGGAGACTGAATACCGATTCGGGGGCCTTTTACCGGTCCGTACGCGCAGATAGTGTACGATAGTGGGTCTTTTTACGGGAGCCCGCGATTATTTCCTTGACATTTGATAAAAACCCGTATAAAATTAGTTAAAATCAGGATATGGATTCTGATTTGTGTGCTGCCGGAGAGGGAGTCTGACTACCTTCTTTGAGGTGATCAGCGAACTTTCAGGCGGCTTTTTTTATTCTTAATTCTCGTGTGTAATGATGTTTTCTGTTAAGAGGTCTTGCTGCATTTCTCACTCTAACCTCCTCAGACGACTATTGTTAGCAGGAGAGAAAAGGAGTTGAAGATGCAGGAAAACAAGTTATTTGTCGGAAACCTTACCTATTCGGTTACTTCCGAGGATCTCACCGGGCTCTTTGCCAACCACGGATCGGTCGTAGAGGCCAAGGTCATCGAGGGCAAGGGCTTCGGGTTCGTCGAGATGTCCACCAAGGAAGAGGCCGATGCGGCCAAGGAGGCCCTGAACGGCTCCGACTTTTCCGGACGGTCACTGAACGTGGATACGGCTAAGCCGCCCAAGAGCAGGGACGACCGTGGCGGAAGCGGCGGCGGCGGTTACCGTAGCCGGTACTAATCCGACTGTCGATTTCGACTGAGAAAAGGGGGGGAGTATTCCCTCCCTTTTTTTATTGGACTCGGAGGAATTACGGGGGGAATTACGGGGACACGTACCTAACGCTCTGGCTCGCATATATTGATGTCGCCCGTCCCTTCCGAAAAGCGCCTCTTTTCACCACCAAGACACAAAGGCACTAAGTCCTACTTTTTCGCTTTCCTCTTCGTGTCTTTGTGCCTTTGTGGTGATAAACCGTGCGGAAGGTTGCATGGGCAATGCGTAAGGATACCGCCTTTGGCGGCCATTACTATTGTCATCGCGAGCCCCGAAGGGGCGTGGCAACCCCGGTTGCCCGTGAAGGGAGGGACACCGGCCGTAATTCGATCCCCGTAATTAGACTAATCGAGCTTAAACTCGATCCCCCGGTTCTGCGCCCGCTGGTAGAGCCAGACCAGGATATTTTCCGGCGGCAGGCTTCGCTCGGTGTCGGGCCGTTGCACGAGCGTGATCGATCCAGCCGGGCAGGCCGTCGCGCACAGGCCGCAGCCGATGCAGCGCTCCGCGGCCACGCAATAGGCGCCGTTATCTTCGTCGATTGCCCCCACCGGGCAGCGCTCCTCGGCGCAGATCCCGCAGCCGGAGCAGGCGGCCGGGTCTATGTGGGCGACGTAGTCGCTGCGCGCCAGCAGGTGCGGCGCGCCGAGCTCCCGGATGCCCCTCAACAGGCCGCAGCAGCACGGGCAGCAGTTACAGAGCCCGAAGTGGCCGGTCTGGGTGTTGTAAAAGGCGCTGTGGACGAGCCCCCGCCGCTCGGCGTCCTCAAGGATGGAAAACGCCTCTTCCTTGCTGATGTCACGCCCCCCCAGCGAAAAATCCCCCGGTGAGTTCGGCCTGGCCGAAAAGGAGAGGCAGACCTCAAGCGGCTGCGAGCAGTCGTGGCCCGTCAGGTGCCGTTCCTTACGGCAGATGCACTCGTGGATGTGGAACGACTGCGCGTCGGCGATCATCTTTTTGACGTCTTCGTAGGCGAATATCTCGCCCCGCTTATCGATAGGCGCGTTGACGGGAACCACGCGGGCCAGGGCCGGGGCGAAGCTGCCGATCGTGCCCTGCAGCGTGGGCCAGTACCGCTCGCAGAGCGCCGCAAGCTCGGCGTCGATGCGGTACATCTGGAACTCGTATATCCCCACGACAAACGGCATCAGCAGGTAGAACCGCCGGCCCTCCCAGCTGATGCAGCCGATCTGGCCCTTTTCGGCCATGGCGTCCAGGGTCGCCCCCATGTCCGTTACGGGCCTCCCGAGGCGGGCGGCTATGGTCTCGGCGTCCTCCGGAATGGCCTTGAGCAGGAGCGCGGTCTCGGCGTCTTCGGGCGAAAAGATCTTCTCGAGGATCTTGATCTCCACGCCGTCGTCGGCGGGCGGAAAGCCGTTTGGCAGATCGTCGAGGCGCTTTGCCAGTCGCCGGTATACGTTGTCGGTCATGGTTTCCTGTCTATCGTAGTGTATGAACGAATAATTCGCCGCGGCATACGGACGAACTATTCCAGAGACTCATGGTAATGCCCGGCGTACGAAAAGTCAACGCTAATAACTCGCATACTGATCCGTATTCTACGAACTAACCCCTTACGTGGCGAATTAGTAAGGGAGGTTCATTTTCCGTGCCGGCCTGATAACTGCGGTCAGTTAAGCCGGTGAGGGTAAAAGCGAAGGAGCGCCGCCGCTCCGTTTGCGTTTCCGGGTATCATATGATACGGTAGATGAAAAACGAAAGGAAGGATCATTCCGTGGGACGGGACCTAAAGGCCGAAAACCTGACGATCTCGGTGCCGAACGCCGGGTGCGATAAGAACTGCCCCTACTGCGTCTCGCGCATGACCGGCTACGTCGAGAACGACTACCCGAAGATGCTACGCAACGTCAATAAGGTCATCCACGTCGCCCGCGCCGCCGAGGTTACGTCGGTCCTCTTTACCGGCAAGGGGGAGCCGATACTGGCCTATCGGGAGCTCATCGAGCTGGCCGGCCTCTTCAACTTCTGGCCGCTGGAGCTTCAGACCAACGGGATCGGGCTGTCGGGCGGCGACGATTCGCTACTATCGGGGCTTTACGACGCGGGGTTTGACGTGATCGCCGTATCCATCGACAACAGGAAAG
The DNA here is from genome assembly GCA_963848155.1 of uncultured delta proteobacterium. GTDB lineage: Bacteria > Desulfobacterota > Zymogenia > Zymogenales > Zymogenaceae > JAFGAS01. The sequence goes on along the minus strand of CAWKCL010000007.1, from coordinate 1,368,399 downwards.
AGCTCGACGTCTACCGGGAGCTTTTTTCGCGGATCGGGCGGGCCGGCCTGATCTCGCGCATTACCGTCAATATCACCGACCTCCTGGGCGAAATTACCTTTTCGGAGCTTCTGGCCTACTGCCGGGCAAACGAAATCTCCCAGCTCACGCTCAGGCGGATCGTTACCCCCGAAGACCCGAAGGACGCCCGGACGGCAGATTGGATCGCGCGCCACGCCCACGACAGCGACTATCGCTCGCTGATGGAGCAGGCGCGGTTATTCGTATCCGAGCACGGGAAACTCATCCGCACGCTCAACCACGGGGTGGAGGTCTACGACTGCGGCGGCGTCTCGTTCTCCTACAGCGATTACTGCATCCAGGAGCATAACCTCGGCGACAACGTCCGCTCCCTGGTTTTCCTCGAGGACGGCCACCTCTACACGTCATGGAACTCCCCGGCGTCTATCCTCTTTTAGCGGACGCCGCTACGTCTTCTTTTCTTGACAACAGATTTTAGTCCTGATATAGTATCCCGCATTTTATTTCAGGGACGGTAGGTGCCATGATACGATCCATCCGGCGCGGCGTGATAGCGGTCATCCCCTTTTCCGGCGTATTGACGATGAAGTCGGTCGCGTCCGTCGTGGAGCTGATCGAGTATGCCGAAAAGGCTCGGCGGATCAGGGGGGTGCTGCTGAACCTCTCCAGCCAGGGGGGATCGGTCACCGCCACCGAGGTCCTGGTCATGGCGCTCAGGCGCCTCAAGGAGCAAAAGCCCCTGTTCGTCTGGACGACCATGGCCGCCTCCGGCGGCTACTACGCGGCGGCCGTCGCCGACCGGATCGTGGCGGTACCGTCGGCGGTCATCGGCAGCATCGGCGTGATCTTCCTCAAGCCCGACATCTCCGGGGTCATGAACCGCATCGGGATCAAGGTCGAGGTCCTCAAGGAGGGCGCCCTCAAGGACGACACGCTGCCGACCAAGAAGATGACGCCCGCGGGCAGAAAGAAGATCGAGGCCATCAACCGGGAAGTGTATAACGACTTCGTGAGCGCGGTGGCCCAGGGCAGGAAGCTGCCCGAAAAGGCAGTGAGAAAGATCGCCACCGGCGAGATATTCACCGCCCGGCGCGGCAAGGAGCTGGGCCTGGTGGACGAACTCGGGGATCTCAGGGCGGCGACCGACGCCCTGGCAAAAGAGGTCGGCGTAAAACCGCACCGGGTTATCCAGATGCGGGTCAGGAGGCCGTGGCTCTATTCGCTCTTTGACCGGGGCGTGCGGGCGGCGGCGGCCGACGTGATGGGCGAGCTGTTCGGGCCGGGGCTCTACTACTGACGGGAGCCTCCCGACGACGGCCTAAGCCCACGGCCCGCGCGCTTCTGGCGTCCGAATAATATATAATACGATGGTGATATGACCATGCACGAGATAGAAAAGAAGCTCACAAGCGACATCCTGCTGTTTGACGGCGCGATGGGCACGATGCTCATGGAACGGGGGATCAAGGCGGGGGAGACCGCCGAGACCTGGGTGCTGGACCACCCCGACGAGATCGAGGCCGTCCACCGGGCCTACTATGCCGCCGGGGCCGACGTTGCGACGACGGCGACGTTCGGCGCCACGTCGCTGAAGCTCGCCCATTATAAGCTCTCCGACCGCGCGGCCGAGATCAACCGGAAGGGCGCCGAGCTTGCCAGGAAGGCCTGCCCCGCGGGAAGATTCGTGGCGGGGGACATCGGCCCCACCGGAAAGCTCCTCAAACCCGCCGGGGACGCCGACGAGGCGACGCTGTCCGGTGTATTCGCCGAGCAGGCCAAGGCGCTGGCCGAGGGCGGGGTGGACTTCCTGATAATCGAGACGATGATGGACGTGGCCGAGGCGCTCATCGCGCTTGAGGCGGCGCGCTCGACGGGCCTTCCCGTCTTTGCGACGATCTCGTTTGCCAAGAAACCGCGCGGCTACTTTACGATCATGGGCAACAAGCCCGCGGACGCCGCCCGCGCGCTTTCGGCGGCCGGGGCCGCGGCGGTGGGGACCAACTGCTCGCTTCGCATCGGCGACATGATCGACGTGGTGGCCGAGATGAAGGCGGCGACCGATACCCCGATCATCGCCCAGCCCAACGCGGGCAATCCCGAGACGGAACGGGGCGTGACGACCTATATCGACGGGCCCGAGGTCTACGCCGAAAAGACGCCCGACCTGATCCGCGCCGGTGCGCGGGTCGTCGGGGGGTGCTGCGGCACGACCCCGGAGACGATCCGGCGGATGCGCGAAGTCATCGATAAAATCCGATAGCAGGGGATTGGAGCGGCCCGGCGGAGGCGGTAAAAAGAGGGAGGCGGTAACCCTGTGGCCGGCATACTGGATAAGATCGACGAAGGCGTGCTGCTTCTGGACGGCGTGATGGGCACCGAGCTGATGAAGCGGGGGCTCTCGGCGGGCGAGACCTGCGAGGCGTGGGTGCTTGAGCCGCCCCGACGACGTGTCGGCGGTGCACAGGGCCTATTTTGACGCCGGCGCGGACGTCGTGCAGACTAATACCCTCGGCGCCACGCGGCTCAAACTCGCGCACTACGGGCTGGCCGATAAGGTCATCGAAATCAACCGGCGGGCGGCGCAGCTCGCCAGAGGGGTCTGCCCCCCCGGCAGGTTCGTCGCCGGGGAGATCGGGTCCACCGGAAAGCTCCTCAAACCCGTCGGGGACGCCGACGAGGCGGCGCTGGCCGGTGCATTCGCCGAGCAGGCCGGGGCGCTGGCCGACGGCGGGGTCGATCTCTTTATCATCGAGACGATGATAGATTTGCGCGAGGCGCTCATCGCGCTTGAGGCCGCACGGGCCACGGGGCTGCCGGTCTTCGTGACGGCCAGTTTCGACAAGAAGCCGCGCGGCTACTTCACGGTCATGGGAAACCGGCCCGGGGAGGTCGCCCGGGCGCTCGCCGATGCCGGGGCCGCGGCGGTCGGGACCAACTGCTCGCTTCGCATCGACGACATGGTCGACGTCGTGGCCGAGATGAAGGCGGCGACCGGCGTCCCGATCATCGCCCAGCCCAACGCGGGCAAGCCCGATATATCGGGCGGCGTCATGACCTACCCCGACGGGCCGGAGGTCTACGCCGAAAAGACGCCCGATCTCATCCGCGCCGGGGCGCGGATCGTGGGGGGCTGCTGCGGCACGACCCCGGAGACGATCCGGCGGATGCGCGAGGTCATCGATACCCTGCCGCCTTCGTGAGGGCGGCCCATACGATTAAGACGATACTTCGGAACGGATAGCAACGGTCACCTAAACCACACTCAGGAGGTTATATCTATGGCGGGAAAAGACATCTTCAGAAACCCCATCGACGCGAATCACATCCTCAAGGGGCTCTCCACGGACGAGCTTCGTGATCTGGCCAAGAAGGACGAGCGCACCACGAGACACGGCAGCGCCGCATACATCAGCGTCGTCAGGAACCGCTCCGCCAAGTTCACCGAGGTCATCTTCGGCGACCCTACGCCCGAACAGGAAAAGATCCTCAAGGACGTCCAGGAATACCTCACGTGGAAGACGATGATCCAGGTGGATCGGGACATGTGCATAAATCCCGACCACGTGATCTTCTGCCGGCTCCTGATCACCGAGGAGTACGCCCGCATCGCGTACATGTGGAACGAGACGCTGTTTGAGCCGAAGAATCCAAACCGCGCGCCCGACCAGATATCGATCTACGTTCCCGAGTGGCGGGAGCGCAAGGTCCTCGTCCAGCCCGACCTCGGGATCACCTATATCCTTGGGACCGACTACCTGGGCGAAAACAAGAAGGCCCACCTGAGGATGGGGATGTACCGGGCCAAGAAGAAGGGTGGGCTGGGCCTGCACGCCGGCAGCAAGATCATCAACGTCAAGACCAAGGACGGCAGGCTCGTCAGCAAGGGGGCCATCCTCTTCGGGCTGTCCGGGACGGGCAAGACGTCGCTCTCGTGCCATAACCACGGGCTTACCGGTGACGAGGGGATCGTCATCCGCCAGGACGACGTCATCTTCATGCAGCCGGACATGTACTGCGTGGGCACCGAGCGCAACTACTATATCAAGACCGAGGGCCTGGAGCCGAAGGGCCAGCCGCTGCTTTTTGCCGCGGCGACCAGCAAGCGCGCCATCCTCGAGAACATCTCGGTTGACCGCGACGGTTCGATCGACTTCTTTGACTCGAAGATCACCAGCAACGGCCGGTGCGTCGTCTACCGGGAGGACGTGGGCTTCACCGACAAGGACATCGACCTGCCCAGGGCCGATATTATCATCTTCATCACCCGGCGCAACGACATCGTCCCTCCCGTCGTGCGCCTGAGCCCGGAGCAGGGCGCGGCCTTCTTCATGCTGGGAGAGTCGATCGAGACCTCCGCGGGCGATCCGACCCAGGCGGGCAAATCCAAGCGCGTCGTGGGGACAAACCCGTTCATCGTCGGCGACGAGGCCGAAGAGGGTAATATTTTTATGAAGTTCCTGCGCAGCAACCCGGACTAGTGAGTGCTTCCTCATGAACACCGGGCGCGTCGGCGGGGCCGACGGGGAGAAGATCACCGTCACCGACTCCGCGGCGATCATGCGCGAGATCGCCCGGGGCGAGATCGAGTGGGAAAAGGACCCCCACTGGGGCTACGAGGTGGCCACGTCGGTGCCCGGTATTGATATTAAACGCTTCGACCCGCACCGCTTCTACGACGACAAAGAGTACCGCCGCCTCACCGAGGTGCTCAGGAAGGAGCGGGAGGCGTGGCTGGCCAAGTTCGAGAACCTGGACCCCGATATACTGTCGGCGATATAGGGCGACGGACGAGATCATCGACACTACGAAAACGGGGGCAAGAGGATGTAGGGGAAGAACCAGGAGAGCCGTCTCCCGGATTAATCATTAGAGGGACCGAAAATGATCAGCCGAATATGGCACGGATGGACGAGCCGCGAAAACGCTGACGCGTACGAGGATTGCTGCGCACCGAGATCTTTGTGGGTGTCGCCGAGCGGGCGATCGAGGGCTACCGGGGGATCCACCTGCTGCGCCGTGACGTTGACGAGGGCGTCGAGTTCGTGACGATCATGTGGTTTGACTCGCTTGCGGCAGTGAGGGCGTTTGCGGGGAGGACTACGAGGCCGCCGTCGTGCCCCCGGCCGCGCGGAAGCTCCTGTCGCGCTTCGACGACCGCTCGGCGCATTACGAAGTGATCGAACATCCCGGCCGAAAAGGCTGAGACCCCGGCGAATTAAGGTGACACCATATTTAATTATCATTTCTCGGTCTGAGCAGAGAGCCTCTTAATTAAGTATAGTGTCACCTTAATTCCCGCATCGTAATTACTTTTCCGGAGGGGCTATGGATACGCTTCCCTATATCGTTACCGGCGCAAACGCCGGCATCGGCAAGGCGATCGCGGCAAAACTCGCCGGCATGGGCCGGCGCGTGGTCATGGTCAGCCGGGACGCCGAAAAGGGCCGGGTCGCGGCCGACGAGGTGCGCGCCGCCGCGAAAGGCATGAGGGGCGGCGCGGTGGAGCTGGTGGTCGGCAGCCTCAACACCGTCGCCGACGCCCGGCGGCTCGGCGAGACGATCCGGGACCGGTACCCGAAGATCGGCTGCCTCATCAACAACGCCGGGGTCTGGATGACCAAAAAGGTCCTTACCGCCGACGGGATCGAGACGACCTTCATGGTCAACCACCTCGGGCCGTTTATCCTGACCAACCTCCTGCTGCCGAACCTTGAAGCCGGCGCGCCGGCCCGGGTCGTCAACGTCAACGCGGGGCTCTACGTCTTCGGCAGGCTCGACCTTAGAACGGACGCCTTATGGGGAAGACTTCGGCCGGTTCCTGACCTACTGCAACTCGAAGCAGGCAAATCTCCTGTCTACCGTGGAGCTGGCGCGGCGGCTCGACCCGAAGGTGGTGACGGTCAACGCCCTGCACCCCGGCGTGATCAATACGAGGCTGGCGCAGGGAGATACGGCCGGGGTCCTCGACACGGCCGTCAGGGTCTGGAAGCGGTTCATGAAGACGCCGGAAGAGGGCGCGGTCGCGCCGGTGTGGGCGGCGACGGAGCCGGCGCTTGAGGGGGTCAGCGGCGAGGTTCTTTTTCCTGACGAAGGAAAAGGATATCCTCCCCAAGGGGAAGGACCCGGTAGCGGCGGCGAGGCTGTGGGGACTGAGCGCGAAGCTGAGCGGGGTGGGGGGGTGATCCCCATTCGTGAGGCGTGGTGAGCGGCGTCCTATCTTTCTCGTTTCCGACTTGTCCTTTCGCCCGCCCGCGAGCCTTTCGGCGATGATCTTCGTGGTGCCGGCCACGATCGGGAATATCGAAAGCAGCATAACAAAAGCGAGGGCGGCGACGATGATATTTGCGGCCACGCTGCCGGCAAACGGCTTCTCGGACGCGAGGTAGGTCACCAGGATCACGAGCGCCATGAGGATAAAGGGCACGGCCAGCATGTACCAGCCGATCTTCAGCAGTTTTCTTTCCCGAAATCATCGCGACTCCCTCTCCTTTAACTATCCCGACTACTCCGTCGCCGTGTCCCAGCTGGGGCCGGGGTCATAGACCTTCTTTGTCGTAAACGTCTTCGGCGTCGGCGCGGTGAACGTCATCTCGGCGCCGGTCGATGGGGTGGGCCAGCGTCACCGAGTATGCCCAGAGCATGATCCCCTTAACGACGTCGCCGGCCCTGCGCGCCTCGCCCGGTATCTGTTTTGCGCCGTACTTGATGTCCCCCACGATGGGGCAGCCGATTTCGGCGAGCTGCGCCCTGATCTGGTGTTTCCTGCCCGTGATCAGCTGCACCTCGACGAGGCTCGTCTCCACCCCTGATCTCGAGGGTCCTGAAGAGCAGGCGCGCTTCTAAGGCGCCGGGGGTTTCGGGATAGACGACCTTCATCATCGTCCCGGATTTGGCCAGGTAGTGGGTCAGCTCCCCGAACGGCAGCTTCGGCATCCCCTCCACGAGCGCCCGGTAGGTCTTTTTCGTCTCGCGTTCCCGGAACTGTTCGGAGAGGCGCGAGGCCGCCTTGCTCGTCCGCGCGAATACGATCACCCCCCCCACGGGGCGGTCCAGCCGGTGCACCAGCCCGAGGTAGACGTCCCCCGGCTTGGCGTACTTTTCGGCGAGATACCGTTTTGCCAGGTCCATCAGGCAGATATCCCCCGTCCGGTCGGCCTGGGTGAGCATGCCGGTCGGTTTTACCATTGCCAGGAGGTGGTTATCCTCGAAGAGGACCAGATTCCCGATCATCTCGAATGTCCAGTCGATTGCGATTCTCATCTTTATCCGGCAGTTAATGTGTGATATAAGGATACATCAGGACGGCCGTTTTTTCACCTTAAAAACGTATCGATACGGGGCTGCCGCGTGAAGGAGAGCAAACAGGGCATCAGGGAGCTCTTTTCCCGGTCGGGGATCGGCCTGTCCGACTTTCAGGTCGACCGGTTCTGGCTCCTTTATAAAAAGCTCGTCGAGAAAAACCCCGAGGCCGACCTGACGCGCCTGGTGACCTTTGAGGACATCGTCGTAAAGCACTTCATCGACTCGGTCATGCCGGGCCGCCTCGCCGATCTCCCGTCGCCGCTCCTGGATATCGGGACGGGGGCGGGGTTTCCGGCCCTGCCGCTGCTCATCATGAATCCCGGCCTCTCGATGGTGCTTTCCGAGCCGCGCAAGAAACGGGTCGCCTTTATCCTCGAGATGATCGATTCTCTGGGCCTTGCCAACGCCGAAGTCTACCCCCATAAGGTCATGCCCGATTTTCCCCTGCCCGTCTCCGGCGTGATCACGCGGGCGCTGGAGGCCGCCGGGGATACGCTCCTGCGCTGCGCGCCGTTTTTGGCCGCCGGGCGCGCGGGTCATCCTCATGAAGGGGCCGGCGGGGGCCGGACGAGGTCGATCCGGCCCTGGCCGGGGCGGGGGCCTTCTTTCGGCTCGAACGGGACATCCCCTACACCGTGCCCAACACGCCCTACGAGCGCAGGCTCCTGGTCTTCGGGCGCACCGGCGAGGAGTGGACCTCCGGGCGGGCGGGCGCGGGGACGCCCCGGGGTACGGGGCGGGTCGTCGATATCGTGAGCGAGGCCAACGAGCGGTTCAGGGAGTTCAGGGGGCTCCTTACCGGCCGCGGCCTCAAGAAGGAGGGGACGGCCCTTATCTCCGGCGCCAAGGTCATCGACGAGATCGTCGGCCGGCACCCGGCCGACATCGTCGGGTGGATCGGCACCGGCAAGGCCGGCGGGCCGCCGGAGGCGCTTTCCGGCGTGCCGTGGTACCGGCTCTCGGGCAAGCTCTTCGAGGAGCTTGACGTCCACGGCACGGGCGGGCCGCTTGTCCTTGCGGCGGTGCCCCAGATGCCCGAGTGGCAGGATTCGGAGGAAAACGAGGGGCTCACCCTCTTCGTCCCGTTCCAGGACCCCGCCAACGTGGGGGCGGTCATCCGGTCGGCGGCGGCCCTCGGGGCCGGCCGGGTGGTGCTCCTCGCCGGGGCGGCCAACCCGTACCACCACAAGGCGGTGCGGGCGGCGGGCGCGGGCCTGTTCCGGGTGCCGCTGATGAGGGGGCCGTCCATCGAGGCGCTCACGGTCAGGGCGGTGCCCCTCTTTACCCTGTCGGCGGAGGGAGAAAACATCGCCAAGACGACCCTGCCGCGGACGATGGGGCTCCTGGTGGGCGTCGAGGGGCCGGGGGTGCCGGAGCGGTTCCGGCAAAAGCGGCTCATCGGCATCCCGATGGAGGCGGGCAGCGAATCGCTCAACGCCGCGGTGTCGGCGGCGGTGGCGATGTACGAGTGGTACCGGAGGCATCATACGAAATAAGGATCTGCGGCCGTCTGGATCATGCGGATGCACGATAATTCTGATTCGCACATTCAGTGAGGGTACTTCCATGAAGGCACTGGTAACCGGCGCGGGGGGATTTATCGGCTCGTTTCTGAGCAGGGGGCTGATCGAGCGGGGATATTCCGTCCGGGGGCTCTTTCTGCCCGGCGAGGACGCGGCGGCGGCCGAACGGCTCGGCGTCGAGGTCTTCCGGGGCGACCTGACCAAACCGGAGACGCTTACCGGCGCCGCCGACGGCGTTGACGTGGTCTTTCACCTGGCCACCCGCGTGGCGGACTGGGGGAGCATGAAGGTCTTCCGGCGATCATGGTGGAAGGCACCGAAAACCTCCTCCGCGAGGGCCGCGGTAAGATAAAACGGTTCGTCTATTTCTCCTCGGTCGCGGCCCTCGGCCTCGGGCGGGATATCGACGGGCTGAACGAGGACGCGCCGCGCGTGGTGTGCGGCGTCCCCTACTGCGACACGAAGGGGGAGGCCGAGGACCTGGTCGCCGGATTCTGCGCGGAGGCCGGTATCGAACATGTCATCGTGCGGCCCGCCAACGTCATCGGGCCGGGCAGCGTCTGGGTCACGGACGTGCTGGACGCCTATTACCGCGGGCCGCTGCCGCTGATCGACGGGGGCAGGGCGCCGGGGGCCTTCGTCTGGGTGACCAACCTCGCCGACGGGGCGATCGCGGCGGCGGAGCTGCCGGCCGCGGCCGGCAAGACCTACCACTTCCGGGACGACTACCGGATCACCTGGGAGGGGTACGAGCGCTTCCTGGGCGGCCTGATCGGCAAGCGCCCGGCGGGCAGCCTCCCCTTTTCGCTCGCGTGGAAGCTCGGCGCGGCGCCTGGAGGCGCTCCTCTCGCCCCTCGGCATACGGCCGCCCCTCACCCGGCTTGCGGCCGGCGTCATGGGCAGAAACCTCGACGTGGATACGGCGCGGGCCAAAAAGGAGCTCGGCTGGACGGGCAGGGTCGGCGAGGCGCAGGCGCTGGCCGAGATCGAGCGGTGGGTGAGGGAGGTCTATATACCGGGGCGAGAGCAGAAACGGAAGACCGTCATTCTAGATGCCTTCGGCAGCCGGGAAGATAGCCGCATAAAGTGACGATAATGATAGCACTGATAATTGAATTAGAATAACTCTAATTATTTTCTTGACATTTGAGCGCCGTATTATAATATGATATTCTATAAGCTTAATTAGAATGGTTGCAATTGGTTATGATAGCGGCAATGATTATGACATTAATAGGGAGGTAAATGGATGAAGAAAGTTATTGATATCTTGCGTTTGCGCTGCTGTTCATGGTCGTGGCGGTAGCGCGCCGCCTTTGCGGCCGAGACGACCTTCGAGGGACAGTATCAAGGTCCGCGGATGGAGAACTGGAACTTCGACAAGAAGCCGAACCACTCCGGACTTCCGAGAGGGGCCGGTACGACGGGTACTTCGACCAGAGGTTCCGGCTCACCATCACGCACACGAGGAGCGAGTTCCTGAAAGCCGTCGTGCAGCTTGACCTCGTTGAGGACATCTGGGGACAGCAGAGGAACTTCCGTATCAACAACAGCGACGCGGGCGAATTCGTCCGCAAGGCGTACATCGAGTTTACGCTTCCCAAGATCGGGACGTTCACCGTCGGCAAGCAGCCGGTGGTCTCTTGGGTACGGCCTTGCCTTCGCCGACAGCTGCGGCAATCTCGACGGCATCAAGTGGTCCAACAAGTGGGGCCCGGTAGGCGTTTCGGCGATGTATTTCAAGTGGGATGACAACGTCGGCTCGAGGGCGGCGTCCGAATCGATCTACAACCGCGACAGCGACCTCTGGCGCTTGGACCTCATCTATCACCCCGAACGACAACCACACGATCGAGCTCTTCGGCGGCTATGCCAGTACGGGACGGGCGTTCCCGCGACCCATAACATGGCTACTGTAGTCGTCGGATCCGACCGATGACGATCGTCACGCGACCTCGGCTTCGTGGGCCTTGCCTACACCGGCGAGTTCGCCGACATGATCACCGTCAAGGGCGAGTTCAGCTACCTCTTCGGCCGATGACGACCTCACGGTTGGGCGAGTGGCCGACGACGTCATGGCTCAGCGGGCACAACCTCTACCTCGACGCCGCGTACCACAACGACCTGCTGACGGCCGGCGCTGGCCTTCGTGATGGGCAGCGGCGAGACGCAAGCGGCTACTGACGCCAATCACTACAACATGAACTTCATCACGGCCGACGAGTTTGTCTTCGGCAACATCATTGCCTCGGGCAACGGCGGCCTGAACGACGCCTGGGGCGGCGGCCTCGGGTTCTGCGACGACATCGAGAACCTGACGGCGGCCAAGCTCTACTTCGAGATCACCCCGCTCTGCTGCGACGGCAAGCTCTCGCTTAACGCGGCGGTTATCTGGGCGCAGTGGACCGAAGACGTCGGACACGGCACCCACTACGGCCATCCGGTCAACTACTATGTCGGCAACTGATATGCTCATGGTACGGCCATGCCCGACGGACCTGGGATGGGAAATCGACCTCGGCCTGAGCTACGAGATCATGGAAGGCCTGACCTACAGCCTGGCAACCGGCGTCCTGTTCACCGGGCGATTCGTTTGACTACTATCGCGATCGGCGGCACGCAGCAGGAATGGGGCCCGATCTGGACCGTCAACAACAACCTGATCTACGAGTTCTAAGGTTCTCAGTCGCAAGACAACAGAACCCGAAAACCCCCTCAGGGAAACCTGGGGGGGTTTTTATTTGGAATCGGCGGGGTGATTGCTCGATAAAATGATTGATTTTATTCGTAAAACGGCTATAAATAGAACAGTCTGACTGTCTAAACGGTATCGGGTGCCAATCCCATGGAAATCATCTATATCCTCGACCTCTTCGGGACGTTTACCTTTGCCGTCAGCGGGGCGCTGTCGGCGGCCGGCAAGAAGTTCGACCTCTTCGGGGCGCTGTCCGTCGGGTTCGTGACGGCCGTGGGCGGCGGGACGGTCCGCGACCTGACCCTGGGGGCGACGCCGGTCTTCTGGCTCACCGACGTGAACTACCTCCTGGTGATCGCGGCGGGCGTCTTTGTCGTCTTCCTCTTCGCCCGCCACGTGCTTGCGTACGGCAGGGTGCTGTTGTTCTTCGATGCGCTCGGCATCGGGGTCTTCACCCTCATCGGGATCAACCGGGCGCTGGGCGCCGGGGTCCTCCCGATCTTCGCGGTGCTCATGGGGGTGATCACGGCGGTGGTGGGCGGGGTGCTGCGGGACGTGCTGGTCAACGAGGTCCCGCTGATCTTCCGGAGCGAGGTCTACGCCACGGCCTGCCTGCTGGGGGGAGGGGTCTATTTCCTGCTGGCCGGCCTCCGGCGTGCCGCAGGCGGTCGTCTTTTTCTCGACCGCCGCCTCGGTTACGGGGCTGAGGCTCCTGGCCATCAGGTACCGGTTTGGACTTCCGGTGGTGAAGGTGGGGGAAAGAGGGCGGTGATTTCGAAATCCCGCCGTACCTTTCCCCCGATCGTGAAGCAGCTTGCGCCGATTCGACTCCTTTACTCCCTCCCCGCCTTCTCATACACCTCCGTCCTGCACCCCAGCGACTCGAACTTCTCCCGCGCCGCGGCGAGTTTGTCGGGCGAATCGTACTTGAACCGCATCCCCAGATCGAGCAGGTGGGCGGCCTCGTCGGCGGGCATCGAGAGCTTTTTGGCCAGAAGCGTCACGACGCGCTCCCGCTGCTTTTTGTCCTCGGGCGGGTAGACCTTGAGGCGCAGGGTCACGCCGAAGGCGTGGCCGCAGAACCGGCAGACGCGGGCGTCTTTATAGACGTCTTTCGCGCAGCCGGGGCATTTCTTCGTCGAGGGCTCTTCGAGACTGCGGCGTCCGGGGATGGCCCCGCGGGCGCCCGAACGTTCCCGGTCTTCCCCGGGAGCCGGAGCGGCGTCCCTCTCGGACAATGCGGCGTCAAACCGGGAGGATGCCGACCGCCGGTTTTCGCGCCCGCTCTTCTTTTCCGCCTGCCACCGGGCGGTCCACCCGTCGATCAACAGGATAGCCCCGATGAAAATCGCGGCCGCCCCGACGACAACCGAGATGAACGGGACGGGCTCGGGCGCCTGTCCCGCCCTCAGCCTTTCCAGGACGTTCAGCCCCCCGGCAAAGAGCAGGAGGAGAGAGACGGCGATTAAAACCCATCCCGCGATTATCCGCCGCTGCGCCATAGTGGTCGTCCGGTTTTCGGTCATGTTCGAAACCCCGATCAACGGGCATCGCCGCGAATTTCACGCGCTCCGGTCTCTCAACCGCGGGTCCAGCGCGTCGCGGATTCCCTCGCCCAGGAGGTTATAGCCCAGCACCGTCAGCAGGATCGCCAGCCCCGGGTAGAGCGACAGCCACCAGGCCACCTCGATGGAGTCCTTACCCTCGGTGAGGATATTGCCCCAGCTCGGGGTCGGGGGCTGGACGCCGATGCCGAGAAACGAGAGCGCGCTCTCGGTGAGGATGGCGCCGGCCACGCCGAGGGTCGCCGATACGAGGATGGGCCCCATGGCGTTGGGCAGTATGTGTGAAAAGATGATCCTGAAGTCCCCGGCCCCCTGGGAGCGGGCCGCCAGGACGAAGTCCCGTTTCGTGAGCGTCAGGAACTCCGCCCGCACCAGCCGGGCGACCCCCATCCAGCCGGTGATGCCGATGACGATCATGATATTATAGATGGAGGGCTCAAGGATGGCGATGACGGCAAGGATCAGGAAAAACGACGGGAAGCAGAGCATCACGTCCACGAACCGCATGACCGCCCCGTCGAGCAGGCCGCCGTAGTATCCGGCCACGGCGCCCAGCATCGTCCCGATCAGGATGGCGATGCCCACGGCCACGAACCCGACCTTGATTGATATCCGCGACCCCCAGACCATCCGGGAAAAGACGTCGCGCCCCGATTCGTCGGTTCCGAAATAGTAGGTCGAGTCGGGAGGGGAAAGGAGGTGATCCCTGTCCGGCACGTTGGGGTCAAAGGGGGAGATCAGGGGGGCGGCTATGGAGACAAAAAAGAAAAAGCCCACGATCACCAGTCCCGAGACGGCAAGCCGGTTCCTGAAGAATCTGCGCCAGAAATCGGAACGGATGATTGGTGGTTTCATGCCTTCTCTCTTGCGGAACGGCCCGGCCGCCCGGGACGCTATTCCTTCGCCTTTTCCTGCAGCTCGGCCAGCGTGATGACGCCCTTCTCGATCAGGAGCTTGACGAGGGCCTGCAGGATCTTTCGCTCTACCGGCGCGGCGGCGGGCTCGGCGCCGGCCGGGACGTCGGGCTCGATGGATTCCGGGACGGGAATCGGTTTTACTTCCTCGCTCTATGGTTACCTCTTCCCCGGCCCGGATAATGGTCATCCCCTCGTCAGAACCGCCGGTCATGGCCTCGGGCTGTTTGGGGGCGTAATACTCCACGTCGATCCCGTAGAGCTGGCGCATGCCGTAGATGAGGCCCTTCTCACGCGACAGGACCGGCTGCACCCGCATGCCCGCCGCGAACTGGATCTCCTCGATGGCCGTGAGGTCAAGGGGATTGGCCATGGCCACGAAGAGGGACCGCTTGCCGCCGAAATCGCCCACCTTGACGGGCACCGCCTTGAACTTCTTGACGGTCTCTTTGGGCACCAGCCGGAGGACCTCGGGGGGGACGCTCGCGTTTTCCAGGTTGATTACCGGCAGGTTCAGGTGATATTTCAGGGCGGCCAGCAACTTATCCTCAGAGATGATCCTGAGGCTGATAAGCGCCTCCCCGAGCTTGCCCCCCAGTTTTCCTGATAACGGAGCGCCCGCGAGAGATCGTCCCGGGTGATGATGTTCTTCGAGACGAGAAACTCGCCCAGTCTCATTTTCGTCTGCATGACCGCACCTATCCTTTTCTGATGCGCGGATCGACAACGGCATACGAGATATCCGCCAGGAGATTTCCCAGGAGCGTCAGGACCGCGCCGATGACAAGTATCCCCATGATCACCGGGTAGTCCCGCGCCATCACGCTCGAATAAAAAAGGCGCCCCATTCCGTAGATCGAAAAGATGCTCTCGAAGATCACGCTGCCGCCGATGAGCCCCGGCACGGACAGGCCCAGGATCGTGATGACCGGCATGAGCGCGTTTCTCAGGGCGTGCTTGTAGATCACGACGCGTTCCGGCAATCCCTTTGCGCGCGCCGTGACGATATAGTCCTGCCGGATTACCTCGAGCATCGTGCTCCTCATGTAACGCGACAGCCCGGCCAGCCCGCCGAAGGCCGAGAGCGTCACCGGCATGAGCAGGTGTTTGGCCACGTCCCATATCCGGGCGGGCAGGCTCATGGTATCGTGCATGATCGATTTCACGCCGGATATCGGCAGCCACCCGAGGTCTATGCCGAAAAGACGCATCATCAATAATGCCAGCCAGAACGTCGGGACGGCAAAGCCGACGAAGACAAAGACGGTCGACGCCTTGTCGAAGAAGGAGTCCTGGTTGGTGGCCGAAAAGACCCCGATCGGTATGGCCACGAAGATGATGAGCAGCATGGAAAGGACGTTGATCCCGATGGTGATGGGAATGGTCTCTTTGATCTTGTCGGAGACGGGCCTGCGGTCGGGAGAAAAGGACTCGCCGAAATCCAGCCTGACGATACGCTTGAGCCAGTTGTAGTACTGGACGTGGAGCGGCTTATCCAGGCCGTACAGTTTCGTCAGGCGCTCCTTGGCCTCGGGGGTTGCCTTCGGGTTTTCGGCGGTGGCAAGATCGGTGGGTTTGCCCGGCGCAAGCTGCATTACTCCAAACGAGATAATGGTGATTCCCAAAAGGATCGGGATCATCAGGAGGAGCCGCTTGACGATGTATCGCGCCATGAGAGCCGCCCCCAACTACCGCAGGTCGGTGTATCGCTGCAGTTCCTCGGGTACATACCACTGGTTGAAATTGTAGCTGATGCCGGCGGGCGCCGGCTCTATCCCCTTGAAGCGGGCCTGGATGGCCGGCAGCGCGTAGGGGACGTACAAAAAGACGTAGGGAGCCTCGTCGGCCAGTATCTCCTGCATGCGGTCGTAATACTCTTTCCGCTCATCCCTGTCGAGCGTCCGCCTTCCCTCTTCGAGGAGGCGGTCCACCTCGGGGTTGGCAAACGAGATGTGGTTGAGCTCGTTGGGGCCGATCTTCGAGGAATGCCAGACGTCGAAGAGATCGGGGTCCTGCAGGATATTCCAGGCCAGTATTACCGCCTCGAAGTCCTTCGGCTCGATAAACTCCGAGAGGAAGGCCGCCCATTCCACGATCCTGATGTTTACCTTTATCCCCACGTTCTTGAGCTTGTTCTGGATGAGCTCGGCGGATTTGGCGCGCAGCTCGTTGCCCTGGTTGGTGACGATGGTAAACGAAAACGGGACGCCGTCTTTATCGAGGATGCCGTCGCCGTCGGTATCTTTCCAGCCGGCCTCGGCAAGGAGGTCCTTTGCCTTATCGGGGTCATAGTCGTAGCGCTGGACGTCCGCGTTATACTGCCAGGTGCCGGGCTTATACGGCCCCGTGGCGATCTCGCCAAGGCCCAGGAGGACGATATCTATGATTTCCTGTTTGTCGATCGCGTACGATATGGCCCGGCGCACCCGTTTGTCGGCGAACTTCGGGTCCTTCAGGTTAAAGCCGAGGTACGTGTAGCCGTCGGCGAGGTATTTATAGGTCACGAAATTCTGCTTGAACGACGCGTCGTCGGTCTGGTGCTTATACTGGATGGGGGAAAGGCCCATCCAGTCCACCCCGCCCGATTTCAGCTCGAGGAACATCGTTGCGGTGTCGGGGATGATGCGGTAGATGACCTGGTCTATATAGGGTCTGCCCTCAAAATAGTCATGATTCGAGGCCAGGACGATCTTCTCTCCGGTGGACCATTCCTTGAAACGGTAGGGGCCGAGGCCGACGGGGTTTCGGCCCAGCTCCGAGGTGGTGATGTCTTTACCTTCGAGCAGGTGTTTCGGCATGATCCAGATACCCCAGCTTATCAGCGCCGGGGCAAACGGCTCATTGTACGTCACGATAAACGTGTAGGGGTCCGGGTTTTTCGCCTCCTTGACCAGCAGGAAGTCGGCGGCATAGGCCGTCGGCGTGTTCGGGTCGATCATCAGCTTGTAGGTGAACATCACGTCGTCGCTCGTAAAGGGGACGCCGTCCTGCCATTTCACGTCCTTTCTGAGGTGAAAGGTGAAGGTGAGGTTATCTTCGGAGACCTCCCACGACTCGGCCAGGTCGCCCACGATGGTATAGTCCTTGTCGTATTTCACCAGCCCGTTATAGATAAAGCCCGCCACCTCGTGCGATGAGCTGTCCGACGAGATGATCGGGATCAGGTTGCTGGCGTCGCCGATTGACCCGATGATGATGGCGTCCCCATAGGCCGGGCCCGTGTCCGTCGATCCGTTTCCGATTGGCGAGTCGTTCTTGCAGGCGGGCGCAAACAGGATGGAGAGGGAAAGAAGGGCGGCGAGCGCGGGACCGATCGGCTGTCTCATGGGAAGTCTCCACGAATCTGAAATAAATTAATCATATCGTGATAGTGACCTCGGGTCAAGGAATTAATCCCCGGATCGGCGGCAGTGCCGCGGCGGAAGACCCCGTCCCCGCAAATGACCGGAGGGCCATTTCCCCCGGTGATATTTTTTGTTGCCCGGCCGGCTTTGGGGTACGCTGTTTTTATCTATCCACTAAAGGAGTACATGAACATGATAAGCGAAAGCAACGCGGCCGCGGTGATGGAAAAGGCTGTCTCGCGGATCGAGGAGATCTTTCGGGCCGCCCTGCGGATCGAGGATGCCGTAAACAGGATGGCGGGGGAAGGGAAGGTCCCGGCCGGGATGGCGGCCGCCGGCGCGCTGGAGGGCCTTTCACGGGAGATCATGGAAATCAGGAACCTTCAGAATGAGAATACAATGGCGCTGCGCGCCGTCCGCGAAGACGTCGAAAAACTCCTCGCGTCCCGCTCCGGCAGCTTCACCGATATGCTCGGGCCGGACGGCCTGCGGTGACGCGGTCGGCTTGCCTCCGGTCGCGGCATCGTTGTCGATAGCCGGGGTCCCGCCGCCGGTTGTGCCGTGCGGGCGATCCCACAAAAGGACGATTAAAAAAGGGGGGGTATCGCCCCCCCTTTTTTTAGGGGGCCGTCAATACGCCGGGTTATTTCTTTGAGCCTTCGAACACGCACGACTCGTCGCCCTTTGCGACGCACGCGGTCTCGATAATCTGCATTCCCTTAAATCCCGCCGCGTGGAACATGGCCTCGAGCGCGCCGGCCTGAAAATCGCACACGGTGACGGCCGTCTTTTCCTTGAAACCGAGCACGAACGGAGAGTAGTGGAGGACGGTGCGGAATATCCCGTTTGCGCCGTCTATTTTGTCTATGACGTTGAAACCCCACCCCCGCTTTCCCGCCGTATCGGCGTAGAACTTCACGAGGTCGTCGCCGGTCAGTTTAAGGAGATCGATCATGATCTTGGACATCGACATGCCGATATCGTATCCCGCCTTGCGCATGAAGACCTTGGCGAGGTTGATGCCGCCGAGGTCCGCGGCGGAGCGCATCATGTTGCCGAAGGTCCCCTGGGGAGTGATGACGATCCGGTTGCCGAGCATGATAAACATGCCGCCTTCGTCAACGGTGATGGACTGTTTGATCTGTTCGAGGGTTTCCTCGGGGTTAGGGGGTCTGTAAACCATAGCAGTCTCCTTTTCCGTCAGTATATGAATGTATCAGGGATTCTGTCTTATAGTCTTATCCTAAATACTTGTATTCCATCTATTAGCATATTGCAATAAAAAAAATGATAGAATATTCATATACATACCTATGTGAAGCATTCGTAGACTTATTTTATCGTCTTCGAGGGGATCTCCCGCCGCTTGCTCGATACGGACGATCCTCATCATACGTAATGAAACAGCCCCGACAATCTCCTTGACCGCCGTCGCCCGGATACTCTATAATCAGTAAATCCATACCCATGCCGGGCGGGCAATCCATGAAGATCCTCCATACGGCCGACCTCCACCTGCGCTCCGAGAACGATGAGCGGTGGGCGGCGCTGACGGCCGTCGTAGACATCGGGAAAAAGCAGAAGGCCGACGTCCTGGTCATCGCGGGCGACCTCTTCGACAGCGCCTGAGCCGCCGGGAGGCTCTACGATAAGCTCCGCCCCGTCTTCTCCGATAACGCCGGCTTTCCCATCCTGATCCTCCCCGGCAACCACGACCACGACTCCTACCCCGCGGGGATATTTCTCGGCGACGGGGTTAGGGTCCTCTCGTCACTGAGGGACCCCGTCGAGATCGGGGGCGTCCGGTTCTGGGGGCTTCCCTTCACGCCCCGGGAGCAGCACGGCGTGCTCGCGCTCCTCCACTCGATCAGAGAGCTGGTGACCGCCGAAAAGCCCAATATACTCCTTTACCACGGCGAGCTGACGGACAAGATCTTCGACCGCTCCGACCTGGGCGACGAGGGGGCCGAGCGTTATATGCCGGCGCGGCTGTCCCATTTCGCGGATTTCAATTTTGCCTATGTCCTGTCGGGCCACTTCCACACCTCCTTTGACATCTTTCGGTTCGGGGACGGCGGCTACTTCGTCTATCCCGGATCGCCCGTATCCGTCACGAAGAGAGAGACCGGGCAGCGCGCCGTAAACCTTTTTGAAATCGGCAAGACGCCCGCCCGATTGGAGCTCGACACCGCGCATTTCGTACGGGAGGAAATCGCCTGCAACCCGTTTTCGGACCAGGACCCGGTTTCAGCGGTCAAACAATGGATCGGCCGGCTCCACCCGAACGCGGCGCCGCTCCTTTCCGTAACGGGATTCATCGACGGCGCGCGGCTGGGGACCGATGAGACAAAGCTCATTGCCGAGATCAGGAAGGCCGCGGGAAAACGGGCCGAAATAGACTACCGTGTCAAGGATATTTCCACCGTCCTGGCGGACGGTCTCTTTGCCGCCTTCAGGGAGCGGCTCGCGGCGGCGCCGGACATTGACGAGGAGAGGAGGGAGCGCATCACGAGGATGGTCATCGGGGCCATGATGGAGGCCGGCCGGTGAAGATTTCCGAATTCCACGTGATTCGCTACGGCCCGGTTCACTACAAGGATCCCTTCGCGCCGTCGGATTTCACCCTCTTCTGGGGAAAGAACGAGCGGGGCAAGACCCTGACGATCGACGCGCTGGTCAAGCTCCTCCTCGGTAAAGAGGCAAAACGGTTTGACAGGATCGAGCGGGTGGACGGGCAACCCTCCGGTCACGTGGTTGTAACCGTCGGCGGCAAGCCGGTGAAGCTCGCGGCTAAAGAGACCCTGACCGACGTCTGCGAGCTTTCGGAGGCCGAGTGCCGCAACGTCTTTATCGTCAGGGCCAGCGACCTTTCCATCGGCAGGGACGAAAAAGAGCCGGAGGCGGATTTTTACGCCGCCGTCACCGACCGGCTGACCGGCCTGAAGACCGAGCAGATCACCAAGATAAAGAAGGCCCTCAGGAATGCGGGTAAGCTCACTCCCAAGGGCGACGACATCCGCGACACACAGGCCGAGCCCGTCAAGAAGCGCCTGAGCAGTGCGAAGAAACTCATCGAGACAATAGCCGCCCTTGAGGACCAAATCGAACGGGAGCATTTCGACGAGATGGAGGAAATGCTCGTGGCCGCGCCGAGAGCGAAAGTCGGTTATCGAGCAGCGAATTGAGGGTACGAATCGGCGCGCAAACGTGAGGACTACGAGAAGGCGCGGGCGGCCTATGACCAACTAATCGCCTCTCATGCCAGGCTCAAAGAGCTTGAAAATGTCACGGAGGAAGACGAGCGTGCGTGGAGCGACGCGGTGCGGGACCTCGATCGGCTCGCCGAATCGCGGGCTCGGGCAGCCGAAGCCTTGGCCTCCCTCAAGAAGAAACGGGACGACCTGACCCAGCAGATGACTGCGCGTCAACGGGACCTTACCCTGCTGAGCGACCGGAAGAAGCGGCTGGATGACGAGCTTATCCCCGAGCTGAAGAACTACGAAATCAAGAGCGGAGACGCCGCCCGCCGGTCGGGCAGCCGGCGGTTTTACACCGTCTGGGCGCTGTCTTCGGCCGCCGTCCTGAGCGGCTGCCTCTTCGGGTTGGCGGTACGTCCGTCGCCGGGCTGGTACGTGCCGGCGGCCCTGTCGGGCGTGTCGCTCCTGGTTGCGCTCGTGTATCTCTTCCTTTCTGTCAGGCAGGAGGCGTGGCTTTCCGGCCTGTACCGACGCATCGCGGTGGCCGCCTCCAGGTATAAGCTCGCCGCGCCGACGATCGAGGGGATATTCGCGAAAATCCAGGAATTTTCAGACGGGTACCGGAGTGCCGAGGGGGAGCTGAACCGCCTGTCGGCAACGCGGGACGCCTGCGACGACGAGATCGAAAAAACGACCGGGCGCGAGCTTCCCGAGACGGAGCGGAAGATAGCCGACGCTCAGCGCGTTATCGAGGCGATCAGGGTCAAGACGGGCTTCGAAACCCCCGCCGACCTGCGCAAGGCGTTGCGGGGCAAACGGGAATTTGAAGAGAACCGGGGGGGGCAGGCCAGGCTGCTGCGAAGTATCTTCGGAGACCTGAACCTATCTCTCAGAGAATACCTTCAGGTCTGGGAGGAGAACATCGATGCGCTCTCGGTTTTCAAAGACGTAAGAACAGACCTTGCCTACGACGACGCGGCCGTCTCTTCGCTGAAGAGTGAGCGGGCGACGGTGGAACAAACGATTGAGTCCTTGAACGACTCGCTATCACATTTCAGGAAGGAGCTTTCCGCCGTCGGGCGGGAGGCCGACGGGATTTTCGGAGAGGCGGCCGACCCCGCCCCGATCGAGACATCGGCCGATCTCGCAATGACCAGGCAACGGCTTGGGTCCCTGATTGCCGGCATCGAGGACGACCGGGACGATGCCCAGACGGCGCTGGCCGTCTTCGACGGCATCGAGGCCGAGGAGCGCCGGCAGGTCTCGCAGCTCTTCGGCGAGGAGAGCCCCGTATCGGACTACTTTTCGACGATTACCGGCGGGCTCTATGACACCGTCCTGTTTAATCCCGCCGACGGCCTCATCAGCGTCAAGAATCACGACGGAACCGTGCTTACCGCCGACAAGCTCTCCTCCGGCGCCTACGACCAGCTCTACCTGGCGGTTCGCCTGGCCCTGGGCCGGCGCATCGCCCCGGACGGCGCGGGCTTTTTCATCATGGACGACCCCTTCATCCGCTCCGACCCCGACCGGCTCGCGCTGCAGATGCGGATGCTGGCCGATATCGTCCGGGAGGGGTGGCAGGTCCTCTACTTCTCCTCCAAGGGCGAGGTCAGGCAGGCGCTGGAAAAGGAGATCAAGAAGGGCGCGGTGACGCTCATCGATCTCTGATTGCCTCCGCGAATTCCGGCCGTCCCGATCTCCCTCAATACCGTTCGAGCGCCCGCGCCAGCGGCTTGACCATCTCGGTCTTTATCATCGTGCCGTATATCTTTTTCCGTATCTGCGGGATACGCGCCAGCAGCGTCAAAAGGAAATTTATCCTCCGGAACTTCTTGTCCGTCTTCTGGGGAAACGCAAGGAGCCCGTGTTCCCGGTAGTATCGGTAGTCGGAGACAAACGGGAACCGGAGCCTCCCCCATATGTCGTCACGGAAGATCTTGCGCCCCGCGACGCCCATGAACGTCATCGACCGGAGGTACCCCGTCTCGGCGGCCTCCACGAGCCTCCCGGCAAGCCCGGTAATGAGGCCGGAAAGCCGGGCCGAATCCGCGATCTCGTCCGAGACGATATCCACGAGGCTTGCCCCCTGGGTTTCGAGGTAGCCGCGCAGGGCCTCCGCCAGCGGTGCGTTTGCGAGACAGGGAGCCGGAGACGAGGCAGGCGACCTGCTTTCCCTCGAGAACCGGGATATGGGTCATGAAGAACGAGCGGTCGAAGAAGAGCTTGAACCGCGACGAGAGGTAACGCCCGTTGACCGTCCCGGCAAGTACCAGGATATCTGCCGGGATCACCGTTTTCCGGTAGAATTCGACGAAGCCGTCTTTTCCCGTATAGGCACATGTGTTATCCCACCCGCACCGGATGCAGCCCAGGCACCCTCCGGCGATATCGATATCGTTGAGATTGACGACCTGGGGCTTCGTGGAAAAAGAGCGGCAGAAGACGTCGATCATCCCGGCGAGATTAGGCTGGTCCCCGGTAATGTCGGTGATGACGGCGATACGTTTTGCGCCGGGGTCGACCGCGGCCGCGGGAGGCGACGGTTTAAATCGGAACGCTGAGCCCGGGACCGGATAAAAGAGGCGGCTGGTCGGGGTCTTCGTTTGGACTGTGCGGAAGAAATCCCCGGCAAAGTGGATAAGCCGCCGGCGTTCGGCCTCGTTCATGAGGTCGTGCATCTCCGGCGAATGATAGCCGACATACTGCATCCCGAGGTCTTCCGATACCGCGCGGATGTAGCTGTGGGCGGTCTGGTCGTAGAAGTGGATCGAGGTGGAGAGCGACGCGGCGTATTTGCCGGAAAAGGCGGCACCGGCGCCGCGCTCCCCGATCAGCTCGATGAACCGCATCAGCCCCGCGTGGACGACCAGGTAATAGAGGGGGAACGCCCAGAGGACGGCGTCCGATTTCTTCACGGAGTCTATGATCGCCGAGAAGGCCGCCGGGTCGTTCTCAATCTTCCTGATCTGCTGGGCGACCTGAAAGGTCGCATACTCGTGCTCGGGGAACTTCTTGATGATGTACTTGACGTACTGCATGGTGACGGAGAGGTCGCCCTTGGGGCTTCCCGCGAGAATCGTGATCTTCATTTTCATACCTCTATAAGACTTCTTTTGACGACAAGGCTTCTTTCGGCCTTTCAGGAGGTGAAGGGCGGATCTCGCCGTATCTTCATCCCACCGGTTTCGCTAAAGATCGTGATGGGGCGTGAAGCCGCCCGGCTCACTTTTTGGGGGCCGGTCCCCGGCGGCGGATTGCATGTCAAGAAGGGTCCTGATAGTCTCCTCACACCAGGCAATCGTAGCCCTGGACCTGTGTTTCCCGAAGCTGAGCGTCATGAGCCAATAAGGGACATCTCCCTGTTCCCGGTGTGCGTCACCCTCGCGGATGTGCCGTTCGACGGTATCGTACACGGCCAGCCTGGACTCATGCAGCTCCTTTTCTTTTTTGACCTTTTCGATGACGACCGAAAGGGGGACAACCCTGGCAAAGAAGAGCTGGAGGAGGAGCTCTATCCTCGAGGGCTGCTCTTCCGGCTCACGATGAAGCCAGTCGTTGAGCGCCGATGCGCCCGCGTCGGTGAGCGCAAAGACCGATCGGTCCGGCCGTCCCGGCGTGTGCCGGACCTCGCGGTAGATGAGGCGCTGTTCTTCCATGCGCCCCAGCACCGGATAGATATGGCCGAAGTTCTCGTTCCAGAAGTGGCCGATGGAGTTGTCGGTAATGATCTTGATGTCGTAGCCGGACATCGGGGCCAGGGACAGGAGACCGAGAATGGCATATTTCGTCTTGTTTTCCTTCGGCATGTCTACTCTCCTTATAGCAGTATGATATATATCATAGTGATATATGTCAAGAAAAAAGTGGTCTCTTATTTTTTATTTTCATGACGTCTTTTTGTCTTCAGGGTTCGGTCTCCCGGTCGGTGTATGGGGACGGTTGCCGTCTCTTCCTGCCGTGGCCGGAATTGGCCTTCCTTTTCGGCGTGATGTCTGGTACTATAAAATAAGCAGTAACAGAGCATCCGGTACTGCGGCAATCGGCCTAATTCGGGGTTTTCGTATGACCTTTCGGCCCGCGTGGTGGATCAGGTTCCTGGCGAGGATATGGCCGCTGTACGCGTATTGCGGCCCGGATGTACCCCGTCCCCCTGCTCGGGCGTCTGCTTACCTTCATGACGCTCCCCCTCTTTTCCCCGCGCAAACAGAGCCTTACCTATATACCGATCAACCGGGAGGTTTCGGGAAGGCCGTCCGCCTTTCTGCCCCGTACAATCACGGCCGACCTCATCACGCAGTCGTCCCACCGCGCCGTCATCCATGGCTGCACCTGCCGGATGGACCGGGAGTGCGCCGATCATGACGCGGGCGTGGGGTGTATGCTTTTGGGGGACGGCGCCGCCGAGATAGACGGAAAGATCGCGCGGCACGTCACGAAAGAAGAGGCCCTGGCGCACCTGGACCGGGCCCTGGCCGACGGCCTGATGCCGCTGGTCGGGCGGGCCCCGATCGACAACTACATGTGGGGGGTCGCAAACCGGGGCAGGCTCCTGACCGTCTGTTTCTGCTGCCGCTGCTGCTGCACGATCCTCGGGTCGGGCAGGTACCTGCCGGCCGGGATACACGCGTCGATCATGCCGCTGCCGGGGGTAACGGTCACGACAGACGCGGCGGCCTGCACGGGCTGCGGGAAGTGCGTCCGTGAGTGTTTCATGGGCGCGCTGGCGGTCGTGGACGGGGTGGCAGTCCGCGACGGGTCGCGATGCAAGGCCTGCGGGCGGTGCGCGGCCGTCTGCCCCGAGGGGGCGATTACCGTGACGGTGGACGCTGAAACGGCCGGGCCGGAGGTGGCCGCCCGTATCGGGAAATACGTCGATTTCAGATAATGTCGGGACTGCCACCGGTCCCAATTCAAGGATAATACCAGGACAGTACATTATGAAACCTGATGAATTCAAGACGCTCGACCGTATCATCCACCCTGCGTCCGTTGCGGTGGTGGGCGCCTCCAGCACCCCCGGTAAATTCGGCTGGCTCTATCTCAAGGCGCTGATGGACATCAATTTTTCGGGCAGGCTCTACCCCATCAACGATCACGCCAGTGAGATCCTCGGGTTCAAAACCTACCCCTCACTCGGGGACCTCCCCGAGGTGCCCGACCTCATGGTGGTGACGGTGCCCGCCCGGTTCGTTGCCGATTACCTTGAGGAGGCGCTGGCCCTCGGCGTGCCGGGGGCGGTGGTGATGTCCTCGGGGTTTGCCGAGCTGAGCGACGAGGGCAGGCTGATGCAGGAGCACATCGCCCATATCGCCGCCCGCGGCATGCGCATCATCGGCCCCAACTGCTTCGGGATCTATTCCCCGAGGGCCGGTATCACCCTGATCCCCGGCGCGGGATTCTCCCGCGATACCGGCCCGGTCGGGTTCTTCGCCCAGAGCGGCGGGATGACGGCCGACCTCGGACAGATGGCGATGAGCCGGGGCATCCGCTTTTCGGCGATGGTCAGCTACGGGAACGCCGTGGACGTGGACGAGATCGCGCTGATGGAATATTTCGCGGAGGACCCGAACACCCGGTTTATCGCTTCCTACATGGAGGGGGTCAAGGACGGCAGGCGGTTCTTTGAGCTGGTCAAAAAGGTGGCGCAGGTAAAGCCGGTCGTCATCTGGAAGGCGGGGATCACCGAGGCGGGGGGGCGCGCGGCGGCAAGCCATACCGGATCGATGGGGGGAAGCCGCGAGATATGGGAGAGCCTCTTTTCCCAGACCGGCGTGATCGGGGTCCGGGGGCTGGAGGAGATGCTGGACGTCCTCATGATGCTTGCCTACGTCTACCCCCGCGGGGGAAGAAACGTGGCGATCGTCGGCGGGGGAGGGGGTCTTGCGGTGGAGGCCTCCGACCTGGCGGAGCTCTCGGGGCTCAGGCTTCCCCTGTTCCCGGCCGAGGTGAGCGGACAGATCGCGGCCCTGCTGCAGGGTGCGGGGTCGGCGCCCACCAACCCCGTGGACGCGGGCAACCCGGTGGTGCACCCGAGCGTCCTGATAAAGATCATGAAGATGGCAGCGGCGCTTCCCGAGATCGATACGCTGATGGTGGTTCAGTTCCTCTTTCACGTCTATATCCTGTTTCGGCGGATGTCCGGCCAGGCCGATATCCCGCTGTCGACCTTCGCAACGTATCCGGTCCTGGCCGAAGGGATACGGGAGATCTGCCACGAGTTCGGTAAACCCGTCATCGGGGTATTCCCCGAGACGGCGACCTCCGAAAACGACGACGAGGTAGAACTCGAGATCGAGTGGCGTAAGGCGCGTCACGCCCTGCTGAACGCCGGGGCGCCGGTCTACCCCTCGATGGAGCGGGCGCTCAACGCCCTGGCCAAGATGGTGGGCCACCTCGAGTACCTGAAGTCGCGGGGGATCGTGCCCGCGCCGATCGGGGAGCGCTGCGTCGTGACGCAGTACTGACGACATCCCGAAAAGCAGGCTTTTGGGGGCCCCGACCAAGGCAGGTCGACAGGAGAAGAAAACTTCTGAATTTTGGTGATACGTGTGCTCGTAATAGACTAAAGGTACTCCGATGAAACGGGATAAGGCCCCGCGCGAGAGCAGCGCCACGATCAGGCAGGATATCATCGAGCTGATGAAACGGGGCCCGGTGACGCCCTTTGACCTCTCGGGGCTGCTGCGGGTCTCGGAGCGGGAGGCGACCTTTCACCTGGCGCACGCGCTGGAAACGGCCGGAGCGAAATACCGGATAGAGAGTCACACCGGCCCACTGCAAGTCCTGCGGCTTTGTCTTTCAAGGAACGCAGAAGGTAGGCCAAGCCTTCCCGCTGCCCGGAGTGTAAGGCGACGAGGGTCGAGGCCGCGGCCTATTGGATCAAGTCGCCGTAAGGGGCTCGTATTTTACCGCCAGGTATCGCTGACCTTTTGCGGGGTAACGGCGGCCTTCTCGTGGTGCGAAATCGTCTGTCTCCGTAGCCCGCCGCCCAACAAATGCCCGCTATTGCCTTAATTTGCTTGAAACTACCGGTTTTTTGTGGTATCTAAGCGTTCTATGCCCTAACGGGTCCTCACGGAGGCCGAACCCCGGGCGTTCGGGGTGCAACGCCTTCATCAACACATACGGGCCCGGCGGCGGCCGGAAAAAACGTGAATATAGGAAGAGGTATCTCATGAAAGGCGTCATCCTCGCCGGTGGTCTCGGCACCAGGCTCTTTCCCCTGACCAGGGTCACCAACAAGCACCTCCTGCCCATCTATAACAAGCCGATGATCTTCTACCCGATCCAGGCCCTCGTAAACGCCGGGAATTTCCGACATCCTGATCGTCACCGGCGGCAACAGCGCCGGCGACTTCCTCAAGCTCCTGCGCAACGGCACCGATTTCGGCCTCAAGCGCCTCAACTACGCCTACCAGGAGGGAGAGGGGGGGATCGCCGACGCCCTGGCGTTGGCGGGGCACTTCGCCGAGGGGGAGAAGATATGCGTCATCCTCGGCGATAATATAATTGAAAAGAGCATCGCGGCCCAGGTGGCCGAATACGAAAAACAGAAAGGGGGCGCCCGGATCCTCCTCAAGAAGGTCCCGGACCCCCAGCGTTTCGGCGTGCCGGTGTTTGAGGGAGACAAGATCGTTAAGATAGAGGAAAAGCCGACGGACCCGAAATCAAACTTCGCCGTCATCGGCATCTACATGTACGATTCGAGGGTATTTGATATCATATCGGGCCTCTCGCCGTCCGACCGGGGGGAGCTCGAGATTACCGATGTGAACAATAAATATATCGAGTGGGGGACGCTCAGCTGGGGGGAGATTACCGGCTGGTGGACCGACGCCGGGACGTTCGATTCCCTGCTTTCGGCGGGAAGCCTCGTGGCCAAGACCGGCGCCAATTTGACGGACTAAACCAGTACAAGTCAGGGCGGGCAGATGATAGACGGAGTCAGAATCAAGGAGCTGAAAGTCATCCCCGATGAGCGGGGACGGCTTATGGAGATCCTGCGATCCGACGAGGCTACATTCGACCGGTTCGGCCAGGTCTACATGACCACGGCATATCCGGGGGTCGTCAAGGGATGGCACTACCATAAGATCCAGACCGATAATATGGCCGTCGTCTCCGGGATGATGAAGCTGGTGCTCTATGACGGGCGGGAACAAAGCCCCACGAAAGGCGAGGTCATGGAGATCTTTTTCGGGGAGAACCGCCCGTGCCTCGTGACGATACCGCCGATGATCTACCACGGGTTCAAGTGCATCTCCGTGAAAGAGGCGATCGTCATAAACGTCCCCACGGAGGTCTATAACCGCACACAGCCCGACGAATACCGGCTTCACCCCCACGACAACGACATCCCCTATCAGTGGGAGCGAAAGGACGGGTAATCACCCCGAAATCTTCGACTTCGCAGGGGCCTGTCGAGAGAGAGATCGGGCCGGCGGGGCGGGCCGGACTACGGTTAATGGGCCGCGTGTGCCCCGCCCGTACGTTGTTATGATCCTATCATCCCGGGCGTGTGACGCAATTGAGAGGCGCCCGGGTAATCGTCTGACCCGATTTTGTGAGATCGTTACATGAGACTACTGGTTACCGGAGGGGCCGGGTTCATCGGCTCCAATTTTATCCTCTATCTCCTCAAGAATGACCCCGACGTTACCATCGTAAACCTGGATGCCCTGACGTACGCCGGCAATCTCGAAAACCTCACGGCCGTGGAGCAAAACCCTCGCTATACCTTCGTCAGGGGCGATATAGCCGACACCCGGGCCGTCGGCACGGTAATGGACATGGGGATCACCGCGGTGGTCAACTTTGCCGCCGAGTCCCACGTGGACCGCTCGATCATGGACCCCGACGCCTTTATCAGGACCAACGTCCTGGGCACCAACGTCCTGCTGACGGCGGCGCGGGACCACAAGGTCGAGCGATTCATCCAGATATCCACCGACGAGGTCTACGGCTCGCTGGGCCCCACGGGGCTCTTTACCGAGGATTCGCCCCTCAAGCCGACGAGCCCCTATTCGGCCAGCAAGACGGCGGCCGACCTCCTGGCCCTGGCCTATCACAAGACCTTCGGGCTTGCCGTTTCGGTGACCCGCTGTTCGAATAACTACGGGCCGTACCAGTTCCCGGAAAAGCTCATCCCGCTGTTTGTCACCAACGCCGTGGAAGACAAGAGCCTTCCCATATACGGCGACGGCAAGAATATCCGGGACTGGATATACGTGGAGGATCATTCCCGCGCAATCGAGACCGTGCTGAGGAAGGGAAAACCGGGGGAGGTCTACAACGTCGGCGGCAACAACGAGCGGACCAATATCGAGATTACCGACTATATCCTGAAGGCGCTGGGCAAACCCGATTCCCTCAAGCGATACGTTACCGACCGTCCCGGCCATGACCGGCGCTACGCCATCGACTCGACGAAGATCAAACGGGAGCTCGGCTGGGAGCCCGGCTTTTCGTTCGAGCAGGCCATGGCCGAGACCGTCGACTGGTACGTGAAAAACCGCCCCTGGTGGGAGGCCATCAAGAGCGGCCGGTACCAGGACTATTACCGCAAACACTACGGGACACTGGAGTAGGACGCGTGAACATCCTCATCCTCGGCGGCAGGGGAATGCTGGGCCGCGACCTGGAAGCGGTCCTTCTCGGCCGGCCCGACCGACACCGGGTCACCGTGTGGGATATCGAGGATATCGATATAACCGATGCCCGGGCCGTCCACGGGGCGCTTGGGCGCGATCGTTTCGACGTGGTGATCAACTGCGCGGCGTATACGGCCGTCGATAACGCCGAGAAGGAAAAAGAGGCGGCGCTGGCCGTCAACGCCACGGGCGCCCGGAACGTCGCCGCGGGGGCCCGGGCGGCGCAAAGCCGGAGCGTCCTGCTCTCGACCGACTACGTCTTCGACGGATCGGGAGGGCGGCCGTATCGGGAGGACGACGAGCCGTGCCCTGTCAACTACTACGGATATACGAAGCTGGTGGGCGAGCGGCTTGCCCGGGAAGCTGATCCCGATTGCCTGATCGTCCGCACGCAATGGCTCTACGGGGCGGGCGGGAAAAACTTCGTCGAGACGATGCTGAAGCTTGCCGAGACCAGGAAGACCCTCTCGGTGGTGGACGATCAGCGCGGCAGCCCCACCTGGACCGTCGATCTCGCCGGGGTAATCGCGGAGCTGGTGGAACGAAGGCTCCGGGGTATCTATCACGTGAGCAACGCCGGCCAGACCACCTGGTGCGGCTTTGCCCGAAGGATCTTTGAGACGGCAGAGCGGGACGTGGAGGTCCTCCCGATTACGACGGAGGAGTTTAACGCCCCGGCCAACAAGGCCGAAGAACTCCGTTTTTGATATGGCCAAGCTAATAAAGGATACCGGGCACACTCCCCGGCGATTGGACGGAGGCGCTGCGGGACTACCTGGCGACACGGCACGAGCAACGGGGGCCGATAGGAACACGGACCGACGGATTGTTGTCTATGAACAAAGGGAAGAGCGAGATTAAGAAGAGCCAGGTTCGGGAACTTATCGAATCGGTGGTTTTTGCCCTCATGATGGCCCTGGTCGTGATGGCCCTTATCGTCCAGTCGTTCGAGATACCGTCCGGATCGATGATCCCGACGCTTCTGTTGGGCGACCGGATACTCGTCAATAAGTTCGTCTTCGGAACGAGGATCCCCTTTACCGCTGTCAAGCTTTTCCCCCTGAGGGAGCCGGCGCGGGGCGAGATCGTTGTCTTCCTGCCCCCACAGAACTTTGTATCCCCGGTGGGGCGGGACGTTCACCTGATCAAGCGGGTGATCGGCCTGCCGGGAGATACGGTGGAGATCGTAGAAAAACGCCTGTACGTCAACGGGAGCGAGTTTTCGGTCCCCAACGCCCACTGGGACGATCCGGGCATTATGGAGAGCTGGTCGTCGGTGCGGGACAACTTCGGCCCGGTCGTCGTCCCGCCGGGCTCTTACTTCATGATGGGAGATAACCGGGACAACAGCTACGATTCCCGATTTTGGGGGTTCGTTCTCGAGGCCGAGCTTACCGGAAAACCGATCATGATTTATTGGTCGTGGGATATCACCGCCCCTTCCGTCCTGGAGCGGGTCCGCGCCATCCGATGGGAGAGGATCGGTGACATC
The DNA here is from genome assembly GCA_963848155.1 of uncultured delta proteobacterium. GTDB lineage: Bacteria > Desulfobacterota > Zymogenia > Zymogenales > Zymogenaceae > JAFGAS01. The sequence continues at coordinate 1,336,693 of CAWKCL010000007.1, read as the reverse complement.
TTCCATCGGGACGGGCAGGTCGGCCGGGTAATCACTAACCCTTGTCTTATCGCACAGGATTGACCTATGACAAACAATAAAGAGCGACGCACCAGACCCAACGCAACCCGCGAGTATATCGAGGCCATCATTTTTGCGCTGATCCTTGCCCTGATCATCAAGACGTTTTTCATCCAGGCCTTCAAGATCCCGTCCGGGTCGATGATCCCGACGCTTTTAAAGGGCGACCAGATCCTCGTCAATAAATTCATCTACGGAACGCGGGTACCCCTCTCGGACGTGAAGGTCCTGACAGTCCGGGAGCCGCGTCGGGGCGATATCGTCGTCTTCGAATACCCGGAGGACAGGGGCATCCATTACATCAAGCGGCTCATCGGGCTTCCCGGCGATACCATCGAGGTCATTAATAAGGCCGTCTTCGTAAACGGGGAACCATTCACCGTGCCCCCGGCCCAATACGAGGACCCCGAGACGCTCCCCTCGGCGATCTCGGTACGGGATAATTTCGGGCCGGTGGTCGTCCCCCCCACTCATACTTCATGATGGGCGACAACCGGGACAATAGCCGGGACTCCCGCTTCTGGGGATTCGTCGATAACGCCGAGCTCGTCGGCAACGCCGTGGTTATCTACTGGTCGTGGGACATCTCTTCCGGGGGGCTGGCCGAGAAGATTAAGAACATCCGCTGGGGGAGGCTCGGCATGGTATTGCTCAACAAGTAAGGGCATACATGAAACGGAACGCCCCCCTGGTTATCCTCCTCTCGGCCCTTGCCCTCATCTCCCTGGCCTATTTCGCGCTATTTGCCAACGTAAAAATGGAATCGCCGGCGATGGAGCCGGCGATTGACGCAGGCGACTACCTGCTGGTCCGGCGTACCGCCTACGGCCTGAGGCTGCCGTTTATCGGCGAGGTCGTGCGCACGGGCCGGCCCGCGCGGGGCGATATCGTCCTGATCAAAAAAAGGCGCGAGGGCCACGAGACTATCACCGCGGTGCTCAGGGTCGTGGGTTTGCCGGGGGAGGTGATCTCGATTGCCGACAAAGAGGTCTGGATAGACGGGCAGCGGCTTTCCGAGGGCTATGCGGCCTTTTCGGACGACCGCGTCTACCCCGAGGCCCTGTCGGCCCGCGATAACATGGCGGCCGTGGTCGTGCCGGACGACGCTTTTTTTGTGATGGGAGACCGGCGGGACAGTACGACCGACAGCCGCTTTTTCGGGGCGGTGACCAGGGACGAGATCGTCGGGAAGGTGATGCTGGTATACTGGTAGGGGCGGGTAACGACGGTTCGTCAGCCTGTCGAATGCGGTCGGCCGATGGGAGCCAGCGCCGTGAGGGGACGGGCCGTTAACGATCGGATCATTAAGCCCAAAGCGCGGCCGCCTACTCTCCGTAATCCACCTTGTTTCACCCATCCCGGCAAGAAACACATCTGCAGCGCGATCAGCGCCCGCCAATAAAGGAATCGACGATACGATCGTAATAGCTTTACCGTAAACGCCCGAGCCTTAGATGATTTCGCGGGTGCCCGTCGAGCGCCGTTACAAGACAGGTCTTGAGCAGGGCGAAATTCCGTTGTTCCGGCGGGTGGGCCCATACCAGCGCGGCCCAGCGCCGATAGCGCCGGGGAAGCCTGAAGGGAATGAATGGGAAGAGGACGGTAGGATCGGCCGGAAGCCGCCGATTGATTACGTTTTGGGCAAACAGGAAGAAACAGAGGACGAGGCTGTAAGGCATCCAGGGGGAGCGATTCTCGCCCGTAATGGACGCGAAGTCAATGAGAGTCGGAGTCCCGTCATCATTGATGAGGACGTTATTTTGTTCAACATCATTATGGTAGAGACCGAGCCGCTCAAGCGCATCCAGAGTTTCCAGCAAGCTCATCAGCACCAACGCCGGATTATAGTCCATTTTCCGGCTTATGACCGTAGATAAACGAATGCCCGGCAGGCGTTCCATAGCCAGGACACCGCTATGACCGCCGATATCCAGCGCGAAGACGCGGGGTATGGATTTTCCTTCGATCGGGGGCGCAGACAAGAACGAAGTCTCAAGCTCCATGTCTGAGCGGTTACTGCCCGCGTAAGCCCCGAAGAACAGGAAGTTCTTTACGATTATATCGGCGTTGAAGAAAAGCCGGCGCGTATCCTGACGATTGGATAGGGCGACCTCGGTCTGACCGCCTGTCCACGAGTCAAATGCGCCCAGGTGACCGTCGGCGTACCAGTACCGGTTGCTGCAAAACAGGAGAACCCGGCGCCCGGGCGTGCCGTCATCGTCGGATTCCGAGACCGTGTGGACAAACGCAAAGCTGCTCCGCAGGTATTTGAGCTCGCCGGGGATTTCGTCACGCCGTCCCGCGGTACGGTCGTCCCATACCGTCTCAAACAACAAAACTCCAACCCTTTTTGCGCAACCGTGTGCGGCATCCAGGAGCGCCTCTCGCACGCGCCCGTTCTCGTCCTGACGGGGGACGGAGCAGAGCACCAGGTCGCAGCTATCGGGCCAGACCGAGGCCGATCCAGGGTCCATAATAAAATAGGGGAAGTGCTGCCGGTGTGGGCTGTGACCAAGGTCGATCACCTTCAGCGGGCGCCGCAGGTATCCCCACAGGGCCGCGTAAACGGCCCGGACGGCGGGCCGGCCGTCGGCAACTATCGGGCTGGGGGTATCATCTTGTGTTGACGGCGCAAAACCCGAAGGATCGGTCCACAGCGGAGCCGTATTGATATCGAGGGCCGTGTTATCGTATGGGTTGGTCATGAGGTACGCGGTTCACGTTCGGATCGGGTTCCCGGTAACGATCCGATAATAATTCCGAGCCACTGTATTGCGTCAGCAGACGCCGGGTGAATAATCTATAGACGATTATGACCACAGTCGCCGGGAAGCCGTACGCATTGAGCATATGTGTAATGAAATCAGCATAAAAACGCATAATAGTTTATAGTAATCGTCCGGTCAAGAAAAAAGGTGGCCATTCTTCCCATTAGATGCCGGCGTAACGGTTTCCCATTGACAGCCCCTCGGGAAAAATGCTACATAACAGCTACGGATAGCTTTGTAACCGGAGCAAATCGGCACGTAAGCGGCCGGGCGCGGTTGCACTTTTCCATGCGTCAGGCATCCAACCATAATCTACGGCAAGGAGCGTCCCATGCCTATACCGGATCAACTTAAGGACTATGCGGCCAGGCTCGGATTTCCCACCTCCGAGACGATGGGCGCAATCCTTTCCATCCTCTTTCACGACGAGCCGTCCCGTTTACTTGCCGCCGCCATGCCCGGGACGGCGGCGGAGCTGGCCCAAAAGACCGGCATCCCGCAGGACCGCGTGGAGGCGATGCTGGCAGACCTCACGCGCAAGGGCGTGGTCAATCACGTTATCAGGAAAGGGAGCTACCGCCTCTTTCCGGCCATGATCGAGCTTCGGGACGCCACCGTCATGATCGACGATCACCCGAAAGAGCTCATCCCGCTATGGGAAAAGCTCGTCCGTCAGGAGATGCCCGCGCTCGTGCCCGCCTTCAGACAGCTCAAGGTTCCGCCGATGCTCAGGGCGGTGCCCATCGAGGAGACGGTCAATCCCAGGGGTGCGGTGCTGGACGTCGATTCCGCAAGGCGGATATTTACCGAGGCCGCGCTGATCACGGCGGTCCCCTGCCCCTGCCGGACCCAGGCAAAGGCGGTCGGCAGGTCGCCGGACTGCCCGGCGCCGGAAACGTCAGTCTGTATGCAGACCAACGGGTTTGCCGAGGCGGTCATCGACCGCGGGGTGGGCGAGCGGCTTACCAGCGCCGAGGCGCTCAGGCGCATCGGCGAGGCCGAGGACGCGGGGCTGGTCCACCTGGTGCGCAATAACGTCAAGGAAGACATGTTCATGTGCAACTGCTGTTCATGCTGCTGCACGGGACTGTTCATGATCAACGAGCTGGGCTACCGGGAGGCCTACGCCCGCTCGCGGTTCGTGGTGAAATACGACGAGGATTCCTGCACCGGGTGCGGTTTGTGCGAGGACCGCTGCCAGCTTCACGCGATCACGATGGATGAGCGGGCCGTCGTAGATATCGACAAGTGCTTCGGGTGCGGCAACTGCGCCCTGATCTGCCCGTCCGGGGCGCTGTCGCTCGTGGAGGCGCGGCCGGTGGAGTCTATCAGGAGGACGTGAGACCGACGCCGACCCGACGAACCGTCCTGAACCGCAGAAGGGAGGGTTTCCCCGAATTCCCGCCGGCGGGGGCTTAAAAAAGGGTTGAAAAATCCGTTGACATCCGGCGCGGGAAATGATAATTAGTAAGAAGATGAAATCATATTTACGGGGGAATCAGGAATGGGCGGTTTCATGAGATCGCTCGGCAATGTACGGGGAAAAAGCAAATTAGCCACGCTCCTTATCCTTGCCATTATCGTGTTCGTTATTTATTCCGCTATCCAGTTTGTCCCACCCGTTGTCGACTATCTCAAGATGAAAAACATCGCCTATGATGTCATGAACTCGGTCGGCAAAAAAGGTAACGACGCCATCCTGGACCGGGTCTTCAGCATGGCCAGGAAGTCCGGCATCGAGGTTAATCCGGAAAACGTAACCGTTCAGCAGGAGGAAGGGGGGTTGGCGACGCTGGTGATCGACTATTCGGAAACGGTGGTAATAATCAAGGATAAGCTCGAGAAGACCCTCAATTTTCATATCGAGGAGACGGCGCGATAGAATCCCATCGTCTTCTTACCGCGTGAAAACCCAAGCCTCCCTCAAGGGAGGCTTTTTTTCAGGGGACGACATGGAAACAACCGAAAACAGAAGGATGCTCCTCTCTCCCCAGGAGATCGATCGGATACTGAACCGACTGGCCTCCGAGATCCTGGAGAAAAACCCTGACCTCTCCACCCTGGTTCTTATCGGGATGAGGACCGGCGGAATACTGCTTGCCCGGATACTTCAGGACAAGATCAGGGCAAGCGAGGGGATAGAGCTGCCGATCGGGGTCCTGGACATCACCCTCTACCGGGACGATATAACGACCACCAACCAGCACCACTTCGTCAGGAAGACGGAGATCCCCTTTTCGCTGGGAGGAAAGGACGTCGTGCTTGTGGATGATGTCCTGTTTACCGGAAGATCCACACGGGCGGCGCTGGACGCGATGATGGATCACGGCAGACCCAAGACGGTCCGCCTGGCGGTCCTGATTGACCGCGGCCAGCGTGAGCTGCCCATCAGGCCCGATTTCGTCGGTAAAGACGTGACGGTGCTTCCGGACGAGACGGTCGAAGTCCTGTTCGACGAAAAGGGGGTGCTGCTGGGGGCGGTGGTCGAAAAACGCAAGCAATAATACCTCGGGGAAACCATAATGCCAGAAACCACTACGCACGCCGCAAAGGAGATCTCCTGGGATAGAAAAGACCTCCTGGATATCAAGGGCCTGTCCACCGAAGAGATCGAGCTGATCCTTAACACCGCCGAATCCTTCAAAGAGGTCTCCGAACGGGATATCAAGAAGGTCCCGACACTCAGGGGTAAAACCGTCATCACCCTCTTTTATGAAGCCAGCACCCGCACGCGCGTCTCTTTTGAGATAGCGGGAAAGCGCCTCTCGGCCGATACCGTAAATATCTCAACCTCCACGTCGAGCGTCCAGAAAGGGGAAACCCTGATAGACATGGCCAAGAACCTCGAGGCGATGGCGCCGGACGCCATTATTATGCGCCACAATGTCCCGGGCGCCCCCTATATCCTCGCCTCCCGCCTTGCGTCCTCGATCATCAACGCGGGCGACGGCGCCCACGAGCACCCCACCCAGGCCTTACTGGATGCCTTTACCATTCGGGAGAAGAAGGGGAGATTCAAGAAGCTCAGGGTGTCGCTGATCGGCGATATCGCCCACAGCCGCGTGGCGCGCTCGAACATTTATTGCCTGACCAAACTCGGGGCCGAGGTCACCGTCTCGGGGCCGGGCACGATGCTGCCGCGGGAAGTCGAGCGGCTCGGCGTCAGGGTGGTTACCACCATCCGGGAGGCGGTGCGGGATGCCGACGTGATTATGATGCTTCGCATACAGAAAGAGCGGATGGGTAAGGTGCTCTTCCCCTCGGTCCGGGACTATTCCCGATTTTTCGGATTGACCGCCGAGGTCATGCGTGACGCGCGCGATGACGCCATCGTCATGCACCCGGGGCCGATTAACCGGGGAGTCGAGATAAGCTCCGAGGTGGCCGACGGCCCCTATTCGGTCATACTGGACCAGGTAACGAACGGCGTTGCCGTGCGCATGGCAATACTGTACCTGCTGTTGGGCAGAGGAGGCGGTTATGAAGATGCTCATTGAGGGGGGGACGGTAATCGACCCGGCGGCGGGGTTCGAGGGGCCGGCCGATATCGTCATCGAAGACGGCAGGATCGCCGGAATCGTCAATCCCGGCGCCGGCCCTGCGGAAACGGAAATTATCAACGCGAAGGGTTGTATCGTCTGCCCGGGGTTCGTGGACATCCATACCCACCTCAGGGAGCCGGGCTATGAATATAAGGAGACCATCGCCAGCGGCAGCCGGGCCGCGGCGGCAGGCGGCGTCACCTCGATGGCCTGCATGGCAAATACCAATCCCGTCAACGACAACGGCTCCGTTACCGAGTTCATCCTGAAGCAGGCGCGGGCCGGCGCGGTCGTCAGGGTCTATCCCATCGGCGCGGTGACCGTCGGCCAGAAGGGGGAGTCCCTTGCCGAGATCGGCGACATGCGGGAAGCGGGTGCGGTGGCGCTGTCCGACGACGGGAGCGTCATTGCGAATTCCGATTTGATGCGCCGCGGGCTGGAATACGCCAAGACGTTCGGCCTGTGCGTGGTTACCCATTCGGAGGATATGGGCCTCGTGGGCGAGGGCGTGATGAACGAGGGATTCGTGTCCACGGAGCTGGGGCTGCCGGCCTCGCCCCATGAGGCCGAAGAGATCATGATATTCCGGGACGTTACCCTGGCGGCGCTGACCGGCGCCCGCCTGCACGTCGCCCACGTGACGACGGCCGGCGGCGTTGCGATCATCCGCGAGGCCAAAAGACGGGGGGTTGCCGTAACCGCCGAGACGTGCCCCCACTACGTTACGCTCACCGACGACGCGGTGCGGACGTTTGACACCAACACGAAGGTCAACCCGCCCCTCAGGACCCGGGAAGATGTCGACGCCGTCATCGAGGGGCTGGCCGACGGCACGATCGACGCCATCGCCTCCGACCACGCCCCCCACGTAAACGATGACAAGGAAGTGGAGTTCATCTACGCCAAGAGCGGGATGATCGGCCTGGAGACGCTGCTGCCGCTGTCCCTCGGGCTGGTCGAACAAAAAAGGCTCTCCGTGGGCGGGCTTATCCGGGCCCTTACCGCGGCGCCGGCCGCAATCATCGGGATAGACGCGGGGACGCTTAAGGCGGGGGCCGTAGCAGACGTGACGGTCTTTGACCCCAACGAGCAGTGGGTCTATGATGTCTCGAAGTCGTATTCCAAGAGCAGAAATACCCCTTTTGCGGACAAAACGATGCGGGGCCGGGTGAAGCTCACGATCGTCGGGGGGAAGGTGGTGTACCGTGACGGGAAGATTGTATAAGATATCGCGGTTCGCGGTGCTGCTGATTGCGCTCCTGCCGCTTTCGTGCGCGAGCGCCGTCGATTACCAGGCGCGGTTCGAGGGATTTGAATCGAACCGGCCGCTCATGGACGACTGGTACGGCGTCTATTTCTCGGACCGGAAGGTCGGGTGGGAGCACATCGAGATCACCGGGGGCGTCCTTCACGGCAAGGATGTCATCCGTATCCGGGACGACGGAAACGTCCTCTACGTAATCGATGAGGATCAACCGCCGATGACGTTTAGCACCGCCGGCGAGGTCTTCATGACCCCTGACCGGCACCTGCTCGGTTTCAGCTACACGCAGTCCCAGGCGACGCACACGCTTGATATCGTCGGCGAGGAAAAAGAGGGGGTGGTGTACGTGGATATCACGTCCGGGGGGCGGGTCCAGAGGATCAAGTTCGACGAGTCGGCCCGTATCTATCCGGCAACGGCGCTTTCCTACTTCTCTCTCACCGAGGATATCTCCACCGGCAAGACCTATACCTACCGGGTCTTCCTGGAGGGCCTCAGGCTCACCGAAGACATCACCATCCGGGTCCTGGACAAGGAGGAGGTAACCGTCAACGGCCAAACGGAGACGGCCTACCGCGTTGAAGGGACCATCCGCGGCTATACGATCACCTCCTTCGTCCGCGCCAACGGCGCCGTCATCAAACAGGTCACGATGGATAACTTCGTGATGCTGCGCGAGACCAAAGAGCAGGCGATGCGGATGGACCCGGGGTCCGGCCTCTCGATGTATGCCATTATCGACTATTCGCTGGTCACCCCCGACCGGCCGATTGCCGATCCGGCGGGCCTCTCGGCCCTGACGGTCAGGATAACGGGCATCCCCAAGGGGATCATCCCCATGACAAGCGACACGCAGGCGATTACCGGCCCGGACGAGGCGGGGGGATATACCTACGCAATTACAGAGACGGATCTTTCGGGGCTTTCCGTCCCCGGATACGGGGCCTTTCCCCCGGAGATGAACCAGTACCTGGTGCCGACGCTCGAGGTTGAAAGCGGAAGCGCGGAAATAACCGATACGGCCAGAAAGATCGTCGGCAAGCCCACCGATCCCCTTACGGACGCCAGGAAGATTAACACCTGGGTTTTCAAAAACCTCAAGAAGCGGCTGGTAGACAGCACGTCCGCGCTGGATACCCTCAGCTCTATGGAGGGAGAGTGCCAGGCCCATGCGGGGCTCGCGGCGGCGCTCCTTCGGGCGGCCGGGATACCGGCCAAGGTCGTGTCCGGGATCGTCTATTCGACCGATATCGGCGGGTTCGCCTACCACTCGTGGAACGAGGTTTATCTGGGCTCCTGGGTCGGGGTGGACGCCTCCTTCGGCCAGTTCCCCGCCGACGTTACCCATATAAAATTCTCGGAGGGCGGCCCGGAATCGATCATCGATACGATACCGCTGGTGGGGGCGATCGGGCTGCGGGTGGTCGAGGAACACCGGGACTGATTCTTACCGGGAGAGTGGACAACAAACCATGCCAGAGGAAATAAAAAAGAAGGCGGCAAAGATACTCGTCGTCGATGACGAGATCAGCATGCGCAACCTCTTTTCCATCATGCTCGCCAAAGAGGGTTATGACGTGGATACGGCCGAAGACGGCACGGCGGCGGTATCCCTGCTCGACACGAAGATATACGACCTGGTAATAACCGATATCATGATGCCCAAGATGAAGGGCACCCAGGTCCTGAAAAAGGTGAAGGAGGTACACCCGGAGACGGTCGTGATCATGATTACCGCCTACGCCTCCACGGAGAGCGCCGTTGAGGCGATGAAAGAGGGGGCGTACGACTACATCACCAAACCGTTCAACGTCGAAGAGATCAAGGTGATTATCCGCAAGGCGCTCGAACGGGGCAAGCTCGAACGGGAGAACCTTTTCCTCAAACGGGAGCTGGACAAGGGACACAGTTTTGAGAACATTATCGGGCTTTCGCCGGTAATGCAGAAGGTCTTTGACCTGGTGGAGCGGGTCTCCCAGACCAAGACCAATATACTCGTCTCCGGCGAATCGGGGACGGGAAAGGAATTGGTCGCCCGCGCAATACATAATAAGAGCCAGCGAAAGGACCGCCCCTTCGTCGTGATCAACTGCGGCGGTATGCCCGAGAACCTCCTGGAGAGTGACCTGTTCGGGCACGTGAAGGGGTCATTTACGGGGGCGATATCGCACAAGGAAGGCCTCTTTGAGGTCGCCGATACGGGCACGCTCTTCCTGGACGAGGTAGGCGAGCTGACCGCGCCCATCCAGGTTAAGCTGCTCCGGGCAATACAGGAGAGGACCTTTAAGCGGGTCGGAGGGACCGAGGATATCTCGGTGGATGTCAGGATTATCGCCGCCACCAATAAGGACCTCGAGCAGGAGGTAATCAGCGGGAAGTTCCGGGAAGACCTGTACTGGCGGCTCAAGGTCATCGAGGTAAAGCTTCCCCCGCTGCGCGAACGGAAGGAAGATATCGCGCTGTTGGCCGAACATTTCCTGAAGAAGTTTTCGGCCGAGCAGGGCAAGGAGATAAAGAAAATATCGTCCTATGCGCTGGAGGTGCTGAAGGACTATGCCTTTCCCGGAAACGTGCGGGAACTGGAAAATATCATCGAGCGTTCGGTGGCGCTGGAACATTCCAATATCGTATTGCCGGAGAGCCTGGCGCTATCGGTATATAAGTGGAACGGGGCGGTAGACCGGAAGGAAAAGGCCGCCGATATTCTCACCAGGGGATTTTCGATGGAACGCTATATCGAAGACCTGGAAAAGGAGCTCATCAGCGAAGCGCTTGCGCGATGCGGCGGCAGGAAGAAAGACGCCGCAGGGATCCTGGGCATCAGCTACTGGGTGCTGCTGCGCAAAATAGAAAAGTACGGGCTGGGCACGGGGCATTGACGGCCGGCCTTCGGCCGCGAATACGGCGGCGATTGCGTCGATTGCGTCAATTGCCGTTTCGCAATAGATTTTTGTATTTGCGCAATTCGAGCGCCCCGAGTATCGCTGCCCGACGGGGGGCGGTTTTGGGAAACTTATTTTATGTAATATATTCAGCATGTTACAAAAAGATAAATGGAACATGGTGAAATTAGTTTGGCATTGATATTGCACTTATAACTCACTGCATGACTTTAAAAAGAAAGGAGGTGTCTTCATGCTAAACAAGATGCGTAACAGAAAGGGTTTTACCCTCATCGAGTTGATGATCGTCGTGGCTATCATCGCGATCTTGGCGGCCATCGCCATCCCTAACTTCCTCAAATTCCAGGCCAAGTCCAAGCAGTCCGAAGCCAGGACGCTGTTGACCGGTGTCTACGAGGCGGAGATGGGCTACTTCGCGACGGAGAATACGTTTTCGGGCAACGCGGAATTGATCGGCTTTGAGCCGGCGTCCGTCCCCAAGTACTACGTAAACCCGGCGCTCGCAGGCTGGATCACCGCGAATGCGGTTTTCCACTTCACTTCGACGACCTCGGCAAACATCGACCGTGACGACTTCAGGGATGGATGGGTCGAGACTGACGACTCCCGTGAGCCGCAGAACGTTCTCCCGTCGGGTATGGTTCGTACCCTCACTGATCCTCCGGGAACCCAGGTTACCGGGCCTACCGGCGACGACGTCTCGCAGGATTGATGCTGATACCGTAGTTTTTTCCTATCGGAAAATCTAAGGCAGAGTTTGAAAAACTCTGCCTTTTTTTTAATTTTATGATATATATAACCCATGAAGATTATCCCGCTCCTGAAACGAAACGCCTCCCGCTATCTTCCGTGGCTTGTCTTTTCGGCCTCTTTCTTCGTCTACCTCGTCACGCTGTGCCCGACCTTCTACTGGCGTGATTCCGCGGAATTTGTCGACGCCGCCTTCGCGCTCGGGGTGGCGCACCCGGCGGGGTTCCCGACCTACCTGCCGCTGGCCAACCTCATGACCTATCTCCCCTTCGGGCCGATCGCCTTTAAGATAAACCTGCTGTCGGCCTTTATGGGCGCGGGCGCGTCGGCCGCCCTTTATTTCCTGACCCTCCGCCTTATCCGTTCCCTCGGGGGAGAACATAACGGCCGCGCCCTCTTTTTCTCGTCGGCGACGGCGCTGGCGTTTGCCTTCTCGTTTTCGTTATGGGAGAGCTCCGTATCGGCCGAGGTCTACGCCGGTATCGCAATGGTGTCGGCGCTCCTGCTGTTATGGTCGATCATCTGGGCCGAAACGGCCGATATACGGTTCCTGTTTGCGGGATCGTTTCTCCTGGGGCTTGCCGCGGGGCTGCACGCCACCGCCGCCTTCTTTGCCCCGGCGCTGGTGCTGTTCGTTATCCTCCACTACAAGGGACGGCTCAAGGCCGCCGACCCGGTCATGATCCTATTTTTCTTTATCGTGGGATTTTCGATCTATATATACCTTCCCTTTCGGTCGGCGGCCGGTCCCCGACATAGACTGGGGAAACGCGAAAACATTAGACGGCTTTCTTATCCAGATCCTCGACAAGAAGGATACGGCGTATCACTTCGCGGTATCCCGGGGCGGTTTTCTTGAAAAGATCGGCACCTTCTTTTACGTGCTTATCCGGGAGCTGACCCCCGTCTGGCCGCTCGCGGCGCTCTACGGGTTCTACCTCGTTTTCAAAAAGAACTGGAGGCTGTTTTCTCTTCTTACCCTCTTCGGCGCGGTGCATATCGCCTTCTTCATCTGGTATTGGAGCGTCGGGACGATCTATATGCCGTTCTACGCGGCGGTCATGGCGGCGGGCGGAGCGGGGCTCTTTTTCCTTTACGAGCGGTTGTCTGCAATCGGCGCCCGCGGGGTAAACGCGGCGCGGATCCTGGCCGTCATCGCGGCGGGCCTGGTCTGCTTCAACCTCCTGTTCAACTTCGGCAAGCTAAACAAAGTCCGACTATTATGCGGCCGAGGATTTCACCACCTCCGATTTCTACCGGTTCGACTACGGCGCCATGGTCGTGACAAACCTCCTCTGGCCGAACTTCTTCTGCCTCCAGGACGTGGAGCGGCTCCGTGAGGACCTGGTAATTATAGCGGTCGGCGATATCATCCAGCCCGACTATTTCAACCGCTTTACGCCGGAAAGATTTCCGGACCTGGTCGTTCCGGAAATGCACCTGGACAGGAGCACCGGTTTAAACTTCCTCAAAAACCTTATATTCCTCAATTATCGGCAGCGTCCGGTATATATCGGGCCCGATGAGGATATCGTCATGAAACTCACCTACCGGCTCCTGCCGGAGGTCCTCTTCTTCAAACTGGTCACCGAGGAGGAGGCAAAGGCGCCGCCGGACGGATACTATGAAGAATACGTTGAGCGGATCGATCGTTTTACCAAGCGGCAGATCGAGACGATGGGGGACGATTTTTTCACCGACCAGGTCTTTGCCGATTACTACCGGGTTATTTTTAACACGCTTTCCTCGTTCCTCATCCAGCGGAAATTGTGGGACGTGGAATTGGAGGTACTGCAATTCTCGGCGCTTTTCAATTCCCTGACGGCCAAACAGATGGTCGATACCGGGATCGCACTGATGAATCTCGGGGAGCTTGCAGACGCCGAGGGCGCGTTCAAGAAGGCCCTCACGATAGAGCCGACCGACAAGCGGGGGCATGTTCAGCTCGGACGCCTCTACCTCGTGAAGAAACAGTACGAAGACGCGCAGAAGGAATTCGAGGAGGCGCTCCGGCTGGGCGACAAGTTCTCCGCCTACTACGGCATGGGCATGGTCGCCTATGACCGGGGGGATAAGGCGGAAGCCCAAAGGCTCCTGAAAAAGGCGATGGAGTCGGCGACGAGCAAGGCGAAGGAGGAGGAAAAGGAGCAGATCAGGCAACTGCTGAGGGAACTGCAGGAATGCATGGAGAAGAACCTCTTGATACGGATTAGCCTGATTCCGGACCACTCGTAGTTGCCGTCGTCCGGGGGAAGGACCGTGCCGACCTGACGGGCAGGTATGTCAGGATTGTTCGGAATCATAACCGAACCGGGATTATAACGAGATATGTCTTTGTTCTACGACAGATACTGGTCTTCCCGGCCAGGGGGCGGGGACTTTCAGACGAAATGGCCCGCGATTGTAAAATACGTCCCGAATAACGGGGGGGTAATCCTGGAATTCGGCTGTGGAAAGGGGAAGCTCATCGAGGCGATGATGGGGATTAATCCGTCAGCGCGGTATGTCGGCGTGGACGTCTCGCAGGTGGCCTTGGATTTCGCGGAGCACAAGTTTCCCTCGGTGGAATTCCACCGGGTAGACGACGGCGGTCCCATTCCGCTGCCCGACAAGTCAGTTGACTTCATCATGGCCTCGGAGGTTATCGAGCACGTGTATGACACGCAACAGACCTTTTCCGAGCTGTCGCGCGTGCTGAAGCCGCAGGGGAAAATCCTCGTGACGACCCCGTATCACGGTACCGTGAAGAACGTCCTGATCGCCCTTTTTGACTTCGAAACCCATTTTAACGCTCAGGGAGCCCATATCCGGTTTTTCACGAAAAAGAGCCTTTTCTCCTGCCTTGCGCGGGCAGACCTAACGGTTATCGACTACGGGTACTACGGGAGGTTTTTCCCCTATCTCGCACTGCATAGCCGTCCTCGCGGTCAAAGGTCGTTAATAAGCACGTCCGCCGCCGCAAGCGAAAAGCGCGGCGGCCGCATTGGTAAAGGGTATGAGAAAGAAAAAGACAGTATGCGTAGTCATTCCGGCGTATAACGTCGGCATATTGGTAGTTCGGGTGCTGGACGGGCTTCCCGATTTCATTGACCGGGCGGTCGTCGTCGACGACGCGAGCACCGACGATACCGCGCGCCGGGTCTCCAAATACCGGGGACGCTTCAAGGGGGAGGTGAAGCTCATCACGCTGCCGAAGAACTCCGGGGTCGGCAAGGCTATCGCCCGGGGGTACCGGGAGGTCCTGGAACACGGAGACGATGTGGCGATTGTCATGGCCGGCGACAACCAGATGGACCCGGGTGATCTCCCGGCGATCATCGACCCGGTGGCGAGCGGCCACTGCGACTATACCAAGGGGAACCGGCTCTTCATGGGCGGGGCCTGGAAGATGATCCCCAAGGTCAGGTACCTCGGCAATTCCTTCCTGTCGCTGTTGACCAAGGTCGCATCGGGGTACTGGCACGTGGCCGACTCCCAATCCGGATACACCGCGATCAACCGGGAGACGCTGGCCAAGATCGACCTCGACGACATCTACCCCCGCTACGGGATGCCCAACGATGTACTCATCAAGCTCAACATCGTCGGCGCGCGGGTCAGGGACGTGCCGGTCAAACCCGTCTATAACGTGGGGGAAAAATCGGGGATCAGGCTCTACAAGGTCATTCCCACGATTACCTGGCTCCTGATCGAGGGCTTCTTTACACGGATGACCAGGAAGTATATCATCTTCGATTTTCATCCGCTGGTCTTCTTCTACGTCATGGGCCTGGTGCTGGCCCCCGTCGGCGGGATATTCGGGCTATACCTCTTCGTCCTGAGGGTCCTCGGGCACGGGGTGGCCGTTACGAGCGCGCTCTTCGCGGCCTTCCTGTTCATCTCGGGGCTCCAGTCCCTCTTCTTTGCCATGTGGTTTGACATGGAGTATAATAAAAGCCTACGATGATCCGATATACAAACCTGACGGCGTGAATGAAAATCCTGCTGGTAACGAGCTCTTTTCCCCGCCGGCCGGGGGATTGGGCGGGGGTATTTATCCTGAGCCTCGGGCGCGCCCTGGCGGCGCGCGGGCACGCGATAACCGTCCTCTGCCCTCATGCCCCGGGCCTGCCGCTGCGCGACGAGATGGACGGCGTGCGTATCGAGCGTTTTCGCTATGCGTGGCCGGAATCCCTTCAGACGCTGGCCTACGGCGGGGGCATGCTTCACAACGTGAGGGCAAACCCTCTGCGGATGCTCCTGGCCGCGCCGTATATGCTGGCGCTGGGGATGCGCATGAGGGCGCTGTTACGCAGACATGATATCGTCAATGCGCATTTCCTGATTCCGCAGGGGGTCACGGCCCGGCTCTTTCGGGTGCGGGCCGTCGTCAGCCTCCACGGGAGCGACGTGAACCTGAGCTTGGGGTCGCTGGGCCGGCGTATCATCCGCTTCGGCCTTTCGGGGGCGCCGGCGGTGACCGCCAACAGCGCGGCCACGGCGGCCCGCGCGGCCGGGTTTGTCGGCGCCGATCGGCTGAGGGTCATCCCGATGGGGGTCGATGCCGCGGCTTTCCGGCCGGCAAAAAAACGGGCCGAGGCGTTCGGAAAGGATGCTCCCCCCAGGATCATCTGCGTGGGGCGGCTCATCGCCCTCAAGGGCCAGCGGCACCTGATCGGGGCGCTGCCGGCGATTAGGGAGCAGATCCCCGGCGCGGCCGTTACGCTGGTAGGAGACGGCCCGGACAGGGATTCATTGCTGCGGCACGCCCGGAGGTCCGGCGTTGCCGACGCCGTACGATTTATCGGTGAGGCTGCCGCACGAGCGGATCGCGGGTCTCCTGGGCGAACACGATATCTTCGTATTGCCCTCCGTTATTCTCCCGAGCGGGGAGACCGAAGGGCTGGGGACGGTCCTCCTGGAGGCAATGGCGGCCGGGGTCCCCGTTATCGGGAGCGCGGTGGGGGGGATACCCGACATCATCAGGGACGGACGAAACGGGCTCCTGGTGCCCCCGCAGTCGCCCGGACGCGATCGCCCGGGCCGTGGTGAGAATCGCGACGGACAGGGACCTGCGGGAGAAACTGACGGAATCGGCCCGGCGGGACGTAGAGGAGCGCTTTTCCTGGGAGGTCATAGCGCAACAATTCGAGAAACTCTTTAATGACGTGATCGGCGAATAAATACTATGGATACGGTACAAGAAGGAAAAAACGTCCTTGTCATCGAGCGGGACGCCGTCGGCAGCCTCATAGACCGCCTCGGGGATGAATTCGTCCGGGCGGTGGATTTGCTGTCGGGTGTCAAGGGCCGCATTATCATCACCGGGATAGGCAAGTCGGGGATCGTGGCGCGGAAGATCGCCGCCACCCTCTCCTCTACCGGGAGCCCGGCGGTCTTTCTCAACTCGGCCGAGGGGCTCCACGGTGATATCGGGGTGGTTACCGCCGACGACCTGGTGCTTGCCCTCTCCTACAGCGGTACCAGCGAGGAGGTGTTGAAGCTCATCCCCTATTTTCGCTGGATGAAGGTACCCATCATCGCGATGACCGGGGCGGCGAAGTCCGAGCTGGCCCGGCAGGCCGACGTTGTTCTGGACATCCGGGTCGATAAGGAGGCCTGCCCCTGGGATATCGTTCCCACCGCCTCCACGACGGCGGCCCTTGCGCTCGGGGACGCCCTGGCGGTAACACTCATCAAGAAAAAGGGGATCGACCTGTCCGATTTCGCGCACCGGCATCCGGGCGGGGCCATCGGCAGGCAGATACTGCTTTCGGTGGCCGATCTCATGCACGGGGGCGACCGGTGCCCGAAGGTGGGCGAGACGATCCTCCTGAAAGACGCGATCTACGAGATGACGAGCAAGGGGCTTGGCATGACCACCGTAACCGGTAAAGACGGCGCGCTCGTCGGCGTTATTACCGACGGCGATCTCAGGAGGGTATTCCAGAAATACGATAACCCCCTTACGATGGCGGTCGGCGACCTCATGGGGAGAAACCCGAAGACCATCAAGGCCGACAAGCTGGCCGCGGAGGCGCTCCGGGTGCTGGAGGATCACGCCATTACGTCGCTGGTCATCATCGATGACGGTAATCGTCCGGTCGGGGTCATCCACATCCACGACATCCTTAAGGCGGGCATAACGCTGTGAAGACGATCCTGGTTGTCGGCGGGGCGGGCTACATCGGGAGCCACGCGGTAAAAGCCCTCATGGCGGAGGGCTATCACCCGGTCGTGCTGGATAACCTCTCCCGCGGCCACCGGGACGCAGTGCTCTGTCCCGATTTCATCCGGGCAGACCTGGCCGACGGCAAGGCCCTTGCCCGTGCCTTTATCGACTACCGGATCGACGCCGTTATGCACTTTGCCGCGTTGACCTACGTCGGGGAATCGGTGGAGGACCCCGCCAGGTACTACGAGAACAACGTCACCGGATGCATCAACCTGCTCTCGGCCATGCGGGAGGCCGGGATCGACAAGATCATATTCTCTTCCACGGCCGCCGTCTATGGAAATCCCCGGGAGATTCCCATCACCGAAGATCACCCCCGCGACCCGATCAATCCCTACGGCATGACCAAGTACGTCATGGAACGGGCGATGGAGGACTATTCGGCCGCCTACGGGCTCAGGTTCGTGTCGCTTCGCTACTTCAACGCGGCCGGCGCCGATCCGGACGGCGAGCTGGGTGAGCGCCACGATCCCGAGACCCACCTGATCCCGGCGATACTCATGGCGGCCGGCGGCAAGCGCGACGAAACCGTCGTCTTCGGCGACGATTACCCGACGCCCGACGGCACGTGCGTCCGGGACTATATTCACGTAACCGACCTGGTAGACGCGCATCTGTGCGCCCTTGACCGGCTTTTTGCCGGAGGAGGCAACGGATACTACAACCTCGGCAGCCAGAAGGGACATTCGGTCAATGAAGTCATCGAGGCCGTTCGGACGGTGACCGGCCGCTCGTTTCCCGTCAGGATCGGGCCCCGGCGGGCAGGAGACCCGCCGACGCTCGTCGCCTCCTCGCAGAGGGCGGCGGCCGAGCTCGGGTGGCGTCCCGCCCACACCGATCTTACGGATATGGTCGGGACCGCGTGGCGGTTCATGCTAAAGCGGGGGATGGCCGGATGAAGGTATGGGGGGTGGTTCCGGCCGCGGGCGCGGGCACACGGATGGGTGCGGGGGAGCCCAAGCAATACCGGGAGGCGGCGGGGGCGCCGATCCTGATTCATACGCTGAGGGCCCTGTTGGATTCGGGGGCCGTTGAGGGGATCACGGTGGCGGCCGCAGCCGACTGGATCGACCGCACGCGGGAACTCGTGACCCGGTATCTGACGGATACGGCGCCCGTTTCCGTTGTTGCGGGCGGGGCAACCCGGCAGCAGTCCGTCGGCCGGGCGCTGATGTCGCTGGCGGGTGCGGGGGTAGAGATCGTCGTAATCCACGACGCGGCGCGCCCCCTGGTGACAGGCCGGGCAGTTCGGGACGCCGTGGAGGCGGCCCGGCGACATGGGGCGGCGGTGGCGGCAGTCCCGGCGGCGGAGGCCTCCTGCCTGACACGGGACGGCCTGGTTGCCGAATATATCGACCGCGGCCGCCACGCCATCATCCAGACGCCGCAGGCCTTTCGCTACGACCTGATCATGAAGGCCCACGAGCACGCCGCGGCCGACGGGGTAACCGACGCCGTAGACGATGGGACGTTAGTCTTCCGGCTCGGCGAGCCGGTGGCGGTTACCAACGGGGACCCGGATAATATAAAAGTCACCTACCTGACGGACGCGCTGAGATTAGAGAAAATAGGCGCACGGGCCGGCAGGGACGATGAGTGACCGCGCCATACCTCCCGTTTCCGGGCCAGGGGCTATGAAACGGCAGCCCGGCCGAAAATCTCGTCTCCCTCACCAATCCACATCCGACGTTAATCCACTGCGCTGCCGGTAACCGGAGAGGTGCGGGCGCGGCCGTCCGGGCGGTCCTACCGCTTTCCGAAGGCCTCCTCAAAAAACCCCGCCGCACCCCGGGCCGAGTCCTCGGGCCTGATAATCGTCAGGACCTCGTGGTGCAGCAGCTCGAAGTAATTTACGTCGCTTGCGCCGACGGGCGGCAGGAGGGTTCGCGGCACGATCCGCGCATGGGTGGGGAACGCGGGGTTGTCGGTGGGGGCCGAAAACAGGGCCATGTTGAAGCTCGCGAAGTTCAGGGAGGCCAGGTACCGCAGGACGGTCGCCATGCCGAGGGCGAAGGTCCTGAAGACCGACTCGTCGGTTCGGGTGATCGGGCCGCCGTCGGTAAAGATTGCCAGGAACTCGGTGATGCCCAGGGGGGCGAACGATGAGAGCCAGACGATGTCTCCGGTCCGGGCGATGAAACGCTCCGCGTTATGCTCTTCGCGCTCGATCAGGTCGTCGAAATAGCCGGCGCCGTGTGTCTGTTTGTACTCGCGGAAGCGGTCGGCGTGTTCGCGCTGGTAATAGGTGGGGACGTCTCCCGCGATCAGCTGGATGTGGGGGTGCAGGATGCTTCCCCCCGCAGACGGCATATAGTTCATGTTGATCGAAAGATACGCGCACCGGGGATCGAGTGCGTTGACCCGCGCGAGGTATTCACGGCCCGCCAGGAGCCCGTCCTCGAGCTCGCGGACGTCGAAGGCGTCCATTTTTACGTAATGCCCCTCCGTTACGACCGCCACCGCGCTGTGGGCGTCGTAGGGGAAGGCGTTGGGAAATACGACGGCGCTGCCCCGGACAAGTCTCCCCTCGGGGGCGATGTCTTCAAGAAACCGCGGCGTTTTCTCGAACACGGCCGGCCTGCAGAACGGACAAAACTGCCTGGTGATCTCGGCAAGCTGGCTCTGGTCGGGCGGCGGGGGGAGGGTCACGGGAAAGTAGATGATCCGCGACGACCTGCCCGTCAGGGGATCGATCCTGATCTCGGTGGGCCGCTGGGTTTTCTGGAAATTGTTGAAGGGATCGTAGAAGACCGCGTTCTTGGTAATCGATCGAAATTCAATTGGTTCCATAGGTTTCATGGGTCAACCTCTCTTGCCGGGACCGGATGGTTTCTCCTTCTTATACCGCGCGGCGATCACCATGGCGACGATATACACGATAAGGGCGGCGCCGATGAAGATGAAGACGACCGTGGAATAGACCTGAACGAAGTGCTTCATCTTTTCCCACTGCTGCCCGAGGCGGTAGCCGAGATAGAATATCCCCACATTCCATACCGTGATCGATATCAGGCTGTAGACCGCCACCGTGACCAGCGGCATCCGGGCGATGCCCGCGGCAACGAAAAAGAAGGGCCGAAATCCGGGAGCGAACCGATTTACCGCGATAATGATTCCCCCCCACCGGGCAAACCGGTTCTCGAGGGCGCGCACCTTATCGGCGGAGAAGAACGGGAAATCCTTCTTGATGAAGTAGTCCCTTCCCTTGCTCTTGCCCAGGGCATAGATGCCCAGCGACCCGACGAGGCTGCCGAGCGAGCCCGTTAGAAAAACCAGCCACATCGGCAGGATGTCCCGTCCGGCAAGGAAGGCGCCGAAGAGAAAGACCGTATCGCCGGGAAACGGGGGGAAGACATACTCGATAATGGAGCCAAGAAAGAGGACAATAACGGCGATTGGGAGCGCCTGGGTTTGAAGCAGGTGGATAAAGAGCTGTTCCATCGTTACCAAAAAGCAGGTGCGTTGTGCTTCGACCGTCGGGCCGCCATCGCGGCCGGGCCCGGCCGACAAAGGCAACGGACGCCCGCAACCGCACGGCGCTCGACGCCGTACGTGCCCGACACGATAGCGCTCGATTCGCGCGCCACCCTGCGATAGCGCAGGGGCGCGGTGACGGGCCCGGGATATTACAGGGACGAACCCTACTTGGCCAGCGACAGGAACTGTTTGACGCGCTCGTTCGAATCCCAGATATTCGGCCCCGACGGATTTATCGACGATCGTCCCGTCCTTGTCGATGATGTAGGTGGTGGGGATTCCCGAGATGAGGTAGGTATCCGCCACCTTCTGATCGGGATCATGCAGGACGGTAAAGCTGTAATGGCTCGGCGAAATCATATTCCTGAGCTGCGTGGTTTCAAAGCCATCGATACTCACCGCCAGGATGACAAAATCCTGCCCCTGCATCTCCTTGCTCAGGCGCTCGATGGAGGGCATCTCGGACCGGCAGGGGCCGCACCAGGTTGCCCAGAAGTTGAGGAAGACGACCTGTCCCTTGTAGTCGGAGAGCCGGACGCTTTTCCCGTCAACCGTGTTGAGAACGAAATCCGGCGCCGCCGCCCCGACGGCCGGCCTGGCACCGGTCTCGGCGGGCGTCCCCTGCCGCCCGCAGGAGAAGACAACCAACAAAATAACGAAAAAAATAACGGCTGAGACCGAAAAGGTCTTCCGTATTCTATTCATGGCGATTCCTTTTTTTTGATCCTTATTGATTTATATCATAAAGACGGATCGTTCGCCACACATTTTTTTGAGAGCATTTTTAAGGCCCCGGGGGCTGTTCACGTATTATTCTATTTTGCACGAAATAATGATCTATTGGTCAAATACATTAATTAAAATTTCCTAATAGGCTTGACAGCCATTTGTTTTTTTCTTATAGTCTGTGGCACATATTTTAAAATGCTATTATCGTGCATGTGTACCAGTGGGCCGGTCGCTATTATGATTAAGAAGTCCTACTTTTCCATTATTATCGCCGGCGATCGTTCGGAACGCGCCCATACGTTCCGCACGATCACGCTCTCGAACATCACCCTCGCAATTCTCGGCCTCGTGTTTCTCGGAGGCGTTATCGGCTTCGGTTTCATGTTCCATGCCTATTTGAACACGTCCGTCAAGATCAGGGAGATTTCCACCCTCCGACTGGAAAACGGGTATCTCAGGGGCCAGCTCGATGAATTCGAGGATTCCTACGATCGGGTCTCGGCGCGTTTGAAGTCGGTCAAGGAGATGGACGAAGAACTGAGGGCCTTAACCGCCACCGAGGGGCCGAAAGAACAGGGAGAGCTGTTTGGGATAGGCGGACCGCAATACGAGGAAGTCTCCCTGAACGAGCTCGAACGGCGCCATGACGATCTTTCCGATCAGGTGCGGCAGGACCTTGACCGTCTCCTTGCCGAGTCGAAACGGCAGGAAGAGAGCTTTAACGAGCTGACGTGTATCCTGGAAGAGCAGAGAAACATCATGGATTCGACGCCGGCCGTCTGGCCCACCAGGGGATTTCTCACCTCGAAGTTCGGCGCGCGATGGGGCAGGCTCCATGCCGGCATTGACGTCGCCAACAAGGTCGGCACCATTATCACGGCCCCGGCCGACGGCGTCGTGATCTTTATCGGCATCAAGCAGGGTTACGGCAATTTCCTGATGCATCGGCCACGGCTACGGGATTACCACCCACTACGGCCACCTCTATACCGCCCTGGTCAAGGCGGGCGATAAGGTCAAGCGGGGCGACAAGATCGCCACGGTCGGAAACACCGGCCGCACCACCGGCCCCCATCTCCATTACGAAGTGCTTATCAACGGGTTGCACGTCGATCCCCTCTACTTCATCCAGAACTGATCGAAAATCCTCCACGGGTAACCAGCCTCTTACTCATCCGGGACCTTCACGGAAGCCGATGAGAGCGATATCACGCGCATCGGCCGAGCGCCGAGGGAAGGCCGCGAGTATGTCCTTTTCTGCCGGAAACGTTTCGGGTGTGAAATGAATCGACCCCGTTGACGGGGTAGTATATATGCCTCTATCAATAAACGGGGAGGGAGCGCCCAAGCGCTCCCTCCCCGCATCGATTTATTCTATTTCATCTGTCTCTGATCGTTCCGTCTATGCCGTCTCTTCCTCGATGATCTCGTGTTTTACCTTCTTGACGTCGGCAGCGTAGTGACGCGATCCGATGAGGAAGAGGATTCCGGCGATAAGTCCGGCCGCCGGCGCGATAAAGAGCGCCATCTTGACCCCGTAGGCCCCGCCGCCGAGAGAGTCGGAGATCAGCCCGATCCCCGCGGGCGCCCATCCGCCTCCCAGGAGGTAGATAACCAGGATGATCATCCCCCATGACATCCCTTTCATCCCGGGCGTAACCACGTCCTGGGTGATGGTGTGGATGGAGGGAAGGCCCAGCATCAGGAAGATCCCGAAGGCAAACATCAGGATCAACCCGATCCCGGACACATCCATAATCAGCGCGGGAACCAGCAGGGCCGCGGCGGTCAGGTCACCGATCACCGGAACGAGCATCCTCCCGCGCGGATTGGTCTTCTGCCATAAGTCGGCAAGAAATCCGCCGAGCGGCGAACCGATAATGGCCATCAGGCTGATAATACCCACCGTCATGCCCGCCTTGGCCTCAGTGACGTTATGGGTCCGCATGAGGAACGTGGGAAGCCATACGAGGATGGAGACCGCCATGATATTGTGCATGGCGTGCCCGACGTAGAGCCACTTGAGCGTGGGGATCTTCCACAGGGAAACGAGCGTGGTGAGAAACCCGGGCCTTTTGCCGGAATCAGGCGCCGATACGGTGCGATAGTCTTTCAGGAAAAACGAGGCGATCCCGAGGATGACACCGGGGACCGCGAAGACGTAAAAAGGAGTCCTCCATCCCCCGTAGTTGGCCGACAGATAGCCGCCGAGGATGTAGCCGAGGGCGGCGCCGAGCGGGACAAAGATATTAAAGATACCCATTGCCCGTGCCCTCGATTCGGGGGGATACGCCGCGGTGATCATCGCGGTGCCTCCCGCCGAAAAACCCGCCTCTCCGACGCCGACAATAATGCGGGGGGCAAATACGCCCGCGAAGCTCCGGCCCAACCCGGTTACGAAGGTGAAGACGCTCCAGATCACGGCCATGATGGCGACTGCTTTTCGACGGCTCCATCTATCGATAAGGAATGCTATGGGGAGAGAAAAGAACGAGATGCTTAAAAGGAAGATCGTATGGAGCGCCCCGGCCTGGGTGTCGGAGAGGCCGAGGTCGATGCGCATCGGTTCGAGAACCGCCGACATCACCTGTCTGTCCATGAAATTGATCATCCAGAGGAGGGAAAGGACGATGAGAATACTATGCGCGCTCATTCCCCCCACCGGATACTCTTTCGCTTTTGCCTTTGGCATTTGTTACTCCTGTGTCATGGTTTTTTTATGTACCTCCCAAACGTCTCCGTCGCTTCCTTCGCATAAAAGGGCCCTTTCAGTCAATCTATCTTGAGAAGGACCCCGTTACTGCCGGTACGCTGAACTGTGCCCGATCAGACACAACATGCCATAACCGGTGAGACACGGCGGAGTGTCGCGGAGGGCGGGATCAGAGGGAAATTACCGCAGTGGCGCTATCCTATGGACCGTAGCACGCGGAGAAGGGGCGGCACGACGGGGTGATGATGGATTATCGGGGAGCAAACGGAGCGCTTATCGTTTTGCCGCCTTGATGCATTCGGCTGATATTGCGTCGAGCGTTGCCATGACGTTCTTCCCGGTAAGGGCGACGGTGGAAAACTCGGAACGCCCGCCCGCGTTGAGGGCGGCGCGGAGCTTTTCGATGGGTTCGGCGTCCGGAAGGTCGCACTTGTTGTACTGGATGACCGTGGGAAAGGAGGCGGGGTCTTTGTCGTAGTGCGTGAGGATGGCCTTGAGGTCTTCCAGCGATTCCATGTTTTCGGCCATCTTGCTGGCCTGGGAATCGGCTACGAAGACAACACCGTCGGCGCCTTTCATAACAAGCCTGCGCGTCTCCCCATACGTGACCTGGCCGGGAACGGTAAAGAGCTCGTAGCGGACCTTAACGTTACTGCCGTGGACTTTCGCGGTGGTCGAAAGGTCGAAGAAGTCGAAGAAGAGGGTCCGGTCGTCCTTCGTATTGATGGACATGAACTGGCCCTTTGTATCCGGGCTCAGCTGGGCGTAGATAGCACGCAGCGTCGTGGTCTTGCCGCCGAGGCTTGGCCCAAAGAAGACGATCTTTATGATCATCTCTTTCTTGTCGAAATTAAATCGCATTGCACCTAATATAATCTACCGATATTAAAATCTTATATACTATCCGAAACGCTTTGTAAACAGCTATTTTGCTGCTCCGCTAAATATTTCGTATATGCCTTTGCACCGCTGCAAGGATTTCCGACAAAATTTATTTACGGTTATAGGAAGGGATTGTTTTCCCGCTCGTCGGCCAGGGTTGATGTGGGGGTCGGGCCGTAGTTGTGGCCGGGCAATACCAGCGTATCGTCGGGGAGTGTCATGATCCGATCCTTGATGGAGGCCATCATCGTCTTCATCGATCCGCCGGGAAGATCCGTCCTCCCGACGCCGCCGACGAACAGGGTATCGCCGGTAACGAGGTTTTTTGTGCCGTCGTACAGGCAGACGCTTCCGGGCGAATGGCCGGGCGTATGAATAACACGGAGGGCTATATCGCCGACCGGGATCGTATCACCGTCCTTTACGGTCCGGTCAGCGGGGGGGACGTCCTGCCGCCGATCATCGTGAGAAAGGCCTTGTTGGCGAGGCTCGAAAGCCACGACGCCTCTGCCTCGTGGATGATGATCGGGGCGCCCGTATGCTCAACGATATCGGCGTTGCCCGAGATATGGTCGGGATGGGCGTGTGTGTTGATGATGCAGTCTATCGCCAGGCCGAGCGAGGCCGTTTCGGCAAGAATCCGGTCGGTATCGGCGGCGGGGTCCACGAGCGCGGCGCGCTTGGTTTTCTCACATCCGATGATGTAGCAGAAGACGGCAAGCCTGCCAACCTCAAGCTGTTTGACGATCATTTTCCACCTCATCAAAGAACCGGTGTCCCGCCGGTAAAAATCCGCCGGCAAAAAGTGACGATGAGTATACCGTATGGGGTCTGAAATCGCAACGTATTTGTTAAAGCGACCCGGACCGGGCGGTAAAAAAAGAGGACCGGGATCCGGGCGCATCATCTTGACAGGGGAACGGCGAGGCGGTACTATGAAAGACAGCGCCGCCTCTGTAATGTTGTTACCAACCTGATCGGGCATATTTGCCGCATTCCGCCGCCGGATTCCCGGCGGTTGTTTTTCGACAGAGCGTTTTTAGGCGTGTCCGGGGACTGACCCCGTGACGGTTACGAGGTCATGGCAAAGATATTTCTCTCGCTGCTTGGCAAAATAAGAGGCAAAACGACGGACGCAGGCCCGATCATCGACATCAAGCCCGGCTCCCCCGAGTGGGAGGCGCTCTGCCTGCGCTGCGGGGAGTGTTGTATCGAGCTGATATTCGATGAAGACGACAATCTGACGGCCTCCACGATGTGCGAGTACCTCGACCCGGACACGCGGCTGTGCGGGATATACGAGACCCGCTTTCGGGTCTGTCACGACTGTATCAAGCTTACCGGCGAAAACCTCCCCCGGTTTGACTGGCTGCCGGAGACATGCGGATACGTGGTGAAGTTCGGAACGAAGGCGGGCAAAAGGGGGCGATAGGCCCGGGCGGCAGGGTATCAGCGAACCATTGCCTGCCGGGGCCATCCGCGCGTCGACGCGGTTTTTTAAGATTTCATTTGCAGGCGTCGCCGGTTTTCGATAAGATAGGACTTCATCCACAGGGGCCAAAACGTGCACGAACTGCCGATCACCGAGGATATCCTGAAAATTGCGCTGACCCACGGCGAAAAAAACGGGGCCAAACGGATCGTCCGAATAAACCTTGTCATCGGGGATCTGACCGACCTCATCGACGATTGGGTACAGCGCTACTTCGAATACCTGGCCAAAGATACCGTCGCGGCCGAGGCTAAGCTCATCATCGAGCGGGTGCCGATCACGGTGATGTGCGGGCAGTGTAACAAGCCCTTTGTGGTGGACAAGAAGAAGCTTGATTTCAACTGCCCGGTCTGCGGTCAAAAGGGGACGGAGCTGGTTCGGGGCAGGGAGTTCACGGTAAAGAGTATCGAGATAGAATAAGAGCTGAGATGACTAACTCAAATCCAATGAAATCGAACCCGAGTTTTCTTGTCTATGTTGACGAATCGGGTGACGAAGGATTCCAGTTTCATAAATTCAGCTCAGAATGGTTCGTCCTTTCGGGCGTAATTACGCGAGCTCATAATGATCTGGAAACTGTTAGATTAGTAGACGATGTACGGCAACTACTAGGTAAGCCTGAGAAGAAAGTACTTCATTTTAGGGATTTAAAACACGAGCAGAGAATCCCCTATATTGATAAAATTTCGAATGCAAGGTTGAGAATCATAAATATACTAGTCCATAAGCCTTCTTTGAAAGAACCGGAGAAATTCCGTGAGAGATATCGTCTATACTTCTATTCCGTTAGACTACTACTTGAGCGTGTGTCTTGGTTTTGTAGGGACCATAAAACAAATCGAGATATTGGGGACGGGAGCGCGCAGATAGTATTTTCAAGTAGATCGGGGATGTCATACGAAGAAATGAAGGACTACTTGGGTATCCTTAAGGAGGATCAAAGAAACGTCAGAGTTGATTGGTCGGTCATCAATAAGGAACAAATAAAACCATTCGCCCCCGGGAAAATGCTCGGACTACAGATAGCAGATGCCGCAGCGAGTAGTTTCTTTTATGCCGTCAATCCCACGCGTTACGGACATATAGAACCACGATACGCGGTTATGCTAAAGCCCGTTTTATATAACCATCGTGGTGACTTTATTGGCTACGGTTTGAAAGTCTGGCCGCGAGAAGTTGACGATATGATCAAGGCAAATAAAGAATTGGGTTGGATAAATAGTAATTACCGGCAATAAAAAAGCAGGTCCTGGGTCTCAGGATCCCACCCACTTGGGGCTGCCGTCCTCACGGACGACCTGAGATTATTCCCACGCACACCTGCTAGCTTAATTATACATAATTCGTGACTTTATGTCAAAATAAATATACATATAAGGAATAAATACTCAAAGGAGTTACCATGGCAGTCAAGCTCGTTACCATCAAGGAAGACATCCTCAAGGACAATAAGGAAATGTCTGCGCTCCTGAAGGAGCGCTTCAAGAAGTCGAAGACCCTTGTCGTCAACCTCATGTCGTCGCCGGGGGCCGGCAAGACCTCCACGATCCTCAAGACCATCGAGAAGCTCGCGCCCGCGGTCAAGGCAGCCGTCATCGAGGGAGACATCACGTCCACCGTCGATGCCGACAAGATGGACGCACGCGGCATCCCGGTCGTCCAGATCAACACCGGCGGGGCCTGCCACATAGACTCGGCGATGGTGGCCGAGGCGGTGGCCGATTTCGACACGACGGGGATAGACCTCGTGGTCGTCGAGAACGTCGGCAACCTCGTCTGCCCGGCAGAGTTTGAGGTCGGCGAGGACGTGCGGGTCATGATCCTCTCGGTGCCGGAGGGGCACGACAAACCGCAGAAGTACCCGCTCATGTTCATCGAGACGCAGGCCTGCATCCTCAACAAGATAGACCTGTTGCCCCATACCGATTTCGACATGGATGCCTTCAGGAAGACCGTCATGTCGCTCAACCCGAAGACCACGATCTTCCCGGTCTCGATGAAGACCGGCGAGGGCCTGGACGCATGGGTCGGCTGGCTCGCGGACAAGATAGACAAGAAAAAGAACGCGTAGACCTTCCCGCCCCACGTCCCGCCGCATAGGATCGGGGCGGGGGCGTTTTTATTCGCAACGTCTGGCCGAAAGGAAATGACCCACTCATGGACGCTCACTCCCGCGCTCAACTGGACCGTATCCTCCATCCCCGGTCGTTAGCCCTCGTCGGGGTTTCGGGCACACCCGGCAAGTTTGGATGGTTATACCTCAAATCGCTGATCCACATCGGCTTTTCCGGCAACCTCTACCCCATCAACAAGAACGCCGATGAAATCCTCGGCTACAAGACCTATCCCTCGCTCGCGGCCCTGCCGGAGGTCCCGGACGCGGTTATCTTCACGATCCCTGCCCGCCACGTCCCGGAGGCCCTCGAGGAGGCGCTGGCGGCGGGCATCCCGGGGGCAGTGGTGATAACGGCGGGGTTTTCCGAAGACACCGACGAGGGCAAGCTGCTTGAGGCCCGGGTCAGGGAGATCGCCCGGCGGGGCATCCGGGTAATCGGGCCGAACTGCTTCGGCGTCTATTCTCCGAAGGCCGGGATCACCGTCCTGCCGGGTTCCGGGTTCTCACGGGAATCGGGCCCGGTCGGTTTTTTTGCCCAGAGCGGGGGGCTCACCGCCGACCTGGGGCAGATAGCCATCGGCCGCGGCGTGAGGTTTTCGGCGATGGTCAGCTACGGCAACGCCGCCGACGTCAATGAGCTGGACATGCTGGACTATTTCGCCCACGACCCGAACACGTCGATCATCGCCGCCTATCTCGAGGGGGTCTCCGACGGCGCCCGTTTCCTGCGGCTTCTGGCCGAGGTCACCGCGGAAAAAGCCGGTAATCATCTGGAAGGGCGGCACGTCGGCAACCGGCGCCCGGATGGTCATGAGCCACACCGGGTCGATGGGAGGCCAGGCCGCGATATGGGAGGCCGTCTTCGGGCAGACCGGCGCGGTGAAGGTACGGGGGCTCAATGACCTGATCGATACGCTGGCGGCCTTCAACTCGATTTATCCCCGGGCCGGCAGGCGCATCGCCGTGATGGGGGGCGGCGGGGCGCTGGGGGTAGAGGCCTCCGACCTGGTGGACGAACTCGGCCTGGTCGTGCCGGTCTTCGAGAAGCAGGTCCAGGACGAGATCAATAAACGCCTGCCCGAGTTCGGCAAGAGCGCCAAGAACCCCGTCGATACGGGAAATCCCCTCATCCCGGCCGACCCCCTCGTCGAGATCATGCAGATCATCGCCGCGCGGGACACAATCGACGCGATCTTCGTGGTGCAGCTCCTGTTTCACTCGCAGGTGCTCATGCGCCGGGTCGCCGGTCAGGCAGGGTCTCCCCTGTCGCTGTTTGCCCACCACCCGAGGCTTGCCGAGGGCGCCGGGGAGATATCGAAGGCCTCGGGCAAGCCCATCATCGCCGTGCTGCCCCGGACTTCGACCTCAACGAGCGACGAGGACCTGGAGCTCGAAGCGGAGCTCCGCCGGGCCGAGGCCGTCTTCCAGGCGGCCGGGTGCGTCGTCTTTCCGACGATCGACCGGGCGCTTCGGGCTTTGGCGCGCGTGGTGAGGTATCAGGAGTATCGGGGGCTTCGGGCGGCGCGGCCGGCCGATTGAGCGGGCGGCGCGCCGTTCCGCGGGGGGATGAAGGGGCTATCGTTTACGCGGGTGCTCTTTACCGCCCCCGGCGTACGGGGTAACAGTCCGGCATGAGCCCGGTTTCTGCGGCGGTCTATTCCTCGGGCTGCCTGATCAACGCCTTTAAGGACAGCTCCACCGGGCGCTTTTCATCCGAACCGAGGTCGCCGTCTATGGGGCGTATCCCCAGCTGAAGCGAATCGCCTTGAACCTTGACGATATCGTACTCGATGGGGTAATCGGCGATGGGGCGAAACGAGAGGCATCCCATCTTGCTCACGTCCTGGGGCATGCCCAGCCCCCACATACCGTCCCCGCATTTTGACTTCATGAAGATATCGATAAAGGCCAGCGAATCGGGTTCCATGGTTATCTGGGCAAACGTGAAGTCGATATCGGTCGCACCTTCCACGACCTCGGATTCCCCGACCAGTTCGTAGGTGCCGTCCACGACGGCGGTGTAGAACTTGATATCCGAGAGCGGGTCGCCGTAGACGGACGTTACCGCCCGGAAGGCGTCGTCGGTAAAGGTATAGTCACGGATGATGTAGTAGACGCTGTCGTCGGGGTTCGTCGTGTATTCCCGCTCGGGGCTTACCCACCGGCCGACCATCATCCGGTTGACCTTACCCGTCTTGCCGCACCCCGAGATGAGCAGCGGGGCGACCAGGGTGATGATCGCGAGGATTATCCCAACACCGATTCCGATTCGTCGCATTACCGTCATCCTCCATGCAGATACGATAAAGACGCCAGTTCGGGCCGCCGGCCTTCCGATGCCGGGCGCCTATATATTTTAAATATACCAAAGCCGGGCCGTTGTCAACGGAATTCATCGGATGTAGGGACGGGGAGCCCGGGGTCGGCGAGTGGTGAGTGTCGGGTGCCGCCTCTTATCGGGAAGGGCGCGGCGTCCGGGACGATAAATATTTTACACCGCCGGCGGTTTCTGCTACAATGGCCCCGGCAATCAAGGAGATCCGTATGTCACGACGTCCGAACTGGTGGCTGTCCGTCCTGGCCAAGATCTGGCCGCTGACCTGGATCTCGGCCCGGGCGACCCGGTGGCCGGTGGTGGGGAGGCTCGTCGCCGCGACGGCGTTACCCCTCTTCTCCAAAAAGAACCTCGCCATATCCTACATCCCGATCAACCAGGACCTCCAGGGGGTGCCCAGCTCTTATCTCCCGCGCGAGATCGTCCGGGAGCTGATCGAGCGGTCTTCCCACCGGGCGATCATCGAGCGCTGCACCTGCCGGGACGCCCGCGACTGCGCCGACCATCCCGCCACGCTGGGCTGTACGCTGTTGGGCGAGGGGACAAAAGAGATAGACCCGCGTATCGCCCGGCACGTCTCGGTGGCAGACGCGCTTGCCCACCTCGACCGTACACTCGAAGACGGCCTCATCCCCATGGTGGGCCGCGTCAAGCTCGACAACTTCATCTGGGGCGTCCGGGACCGGGGAAAGCTTTTAACGATCTGCCACTGCTGCCGCTGCTGCTGCACGATCTTTGCCTCCGGCAAGTACCTTCCCGAACAGGCACAGAAATCGCTCATCGCGCTGCCCGGAGTCTCGTTTACCACCGACGCGAAGCGCTGCACGCTGTGCGGCGATTGCGTCCGGGACTGCTTTATGGGGGCGCTCTCGATTTCCGACGGGATCGTCGTGCGGGACGCCGCGCTCTGTAAGGCATGCGGCAGGTGCGCGGCGGTCTGCCCGACGGGGGCCACGGAGGGTATGGTCACCGACCGCGATGCGGCGGTCAGGAGCATAGCCGGGCGCCTTGCGGCGTCGTGGATTTCGAGTAGAAAACCTTCTCTTGACCGCCCGATCCCTCCGCCCGCCGGTTTTTGAGTAACCGGGCGCAGAGGGAGTGCGATCGAGGCACAAGGAGGATACTATGCCGGGTCTTTTCAGATATGGACCGAACAGGAGGATGGTCAAGCTCTCGGTTGCGCTGAGCTGGCCCCTCATGCAGGCGGCAAAACGGCTCAGCAACGTCCCCCTGCTCAAATGGGTCATCAATCCCTTCTTTGCCCATCCCCACAACGAGGTAACCGCGATCCCGATCAACGCCGAGATCGCGATGCCCGACAGCGTCGCGCTGCCCTCCCAAATCCTCGAGGAGGTCCTGAAACGGTCGTCGGATATCTTCGTGCTGGACGAGTGCATCTGCCGCGGTCTGCTTACGTGCACGAACCACCCGAAAGATATCGGCTGCATTGCGCTGGGGCCCGCCGCGCGCCGGATGCACCCGTCCCACGGGCGCTTTGTCACGGTCGATGAGGGGATGGCGCACGTCAGGCGGGCGGCCAAGGCGGGGCTTATCGCCAGCGTCGCCCATGTCTGGATAGACCCCGTGGCCTTCTGGACGGTGCCCTTTTCCCGGCTCATGTTCATCTGCTTCTGCGACGACTGCTGCTGCCTCTACCGCACCCACATGAAACACCGGGGGCCGAACCTTGACCGCGCCTATCAGGGGCTGCCGGGGATATCGGTATCGGTCGAGTGCCAGAAGTGTAACGGGTGCGGGATCTGTGTTGAGCGCTGCTTTATCGGTGAGATGAAGCTCGTCGGCGGCGCGGCGGTGGTGCCGGAAAGCTGCAAGGGGTGCGGCCGCTGCGTCGAGGTCTGCCCGAGGGGGGCGCTGCATCTCAAGATGGACGATATGGAAACGCTCGTATCCCGGATGATGGAACGGATCGGGGCGGTTGCCGATATCGGGAGGGAATAATACGGTAATGGGCGGGCCTCTGGCGAAACTGGCACAGGATGGGCGGCCGATAATCGGGTGTCTGCCGCTGTACCCCCCCGAGGAGCTGATCCATTCGTTCGGGGCGGTTCCGGCCGTGCTGTGGGGGTTCAAGGACGCAATCCGGCGGACCCCCGAGGCCGACGGCCACATCCAGAACTACGTCTGCTCGATCGTGAGAAACGTCACCGAGTTTCTCCTCACCGAGGATTCCGCCTCGCTTTCCGGGCTCCTGTTCTATAACGCGTGCGATCCGATCAGGAACCTCCCCGAGATCATCGCGGACGGCCGAAAGGTACGGCGGATGGAGATGCCGGCCGTCTTCCGCATCCACGTCCCGGTGCAGGCGCTGGGCCGCGACTACGGCGGGGCGTACCTGGCCGCCGAGATCCGGGACCTCGTCGGAGCGCTCGAAGATTTCTTTAAGGCTGATTTTTCGCCCGACCGGTTTATTGAGAGCATCTCCCGGTACGACGAGATGCGGCGGCTCGCGCGCCGATGCCGACGAGCTGGTAGCCGGAGGGCGCCGCCTCGTTTTCCGAGTTCTCGGCGCTCATGATGGGAAACACCCTGCTCGGGGTGGAGGAGCGCATCGCCCGGCTCTCGGCCTTCTGTAAACGTCATGCGGGCAATGCCGCGCCGAAGCAGGAACGTGCTACGAAGCGGGTCGTGCTTACCGGGATCCACCCCCCGTCCCCGGAGGTGATATCGATGATCGAGGCCGCGGGCATGACGGTCGTCGGAAACGATATCGCGGCGCTGTCGCGCTCCTACGGGGCCGGCCCGGGGCCGACCGGAGACCCGGCCGACTACTACGTCCGTTTTTACCGCGACCACTTCCCCTGCACGACGCTCATCGGGTCTTCGGACGCCAGGGTGGATCGACTCCTCGGGCTTGTCGATGAACGGGAGGCGGCGGGCCTCATCGTTATCGGCGAGAAGTTCTGCGAGTACGAATATTTCGAGATACCGAACGTAACGCGGCGTCTCGGGGAGCGCGGGATAAAGACGATTGTCCTGGAGATATCGGCCGAAGACAGGAACCTCGGGCCGATAAAGACCAGGATCGAGGCGTTCGGAGAGATGCTGTGATACCCCGCCAACGACGTGACGAAAGGAGCATCCCATGACCGCACCGAAGCGTTTTGTCGAGTCCAAGGCACACCTCACGAAGATCATGACCGATTACTTCCTCGGCAACCACAAACGGGCCGCCGAGGGGATACCGGTGGTCTGGATAGCGGTCAACGCCCCGATCGAGATACTGAAGGGGTTTGACCTGGTCGTGATAGCCCCCGAAAACCACTCGGCGGTCTGCGCCGCCCGGGGCATCGGCGGGGCGCTTTCCGAAGAGGCAGAGGGCATGGGCTTTTCCATGGATCTCTGTTCGTATGCCCGCATCGACATCGGCAGCTTCTTCGGCACGGCCGACAGCGGCGGCATGGGGCTGCCCGAGGCCCTCCCTGCTGGTTTCGGACAACAACAACTGCACGCTGCTGGTCAAATGGTTTGACGTCTACCGGCGGGAGCTGGGCGTCCCCCACTTCGTGATGGACGTCCCCTTCTGCTACGGGCCCCAGCAGGCCAAAGACGTGGATTACATGGTGCGCCAGTTTTCCGATCTCATCGACCTGATCTCCCGCCTCACGGGCCAGCGCTTCGACATCGAAAAGACGAGGCAGGCCCTCGCCTTCACCGACGAGGCCAACCGGCAATGGAAGCGTTTCTACGACCTGGCCAGAACGAGGCCGTCCGCCATTACGGCCTTTGATACCTTCGTCCACATGGCGCCCTATGTCGTCTACCGGGGCACCAGGACCCTCGTGGACCACTTCACGATGCTTGCCGACGAGGCCGAGCGGCAGCTCGCAGACGGGATCTATCCCGTCCCGGACGAGAAATACCGCCTCCTCTGGGACAACATCGCCCCCTGGCACCAGCTCCGGGCGATGTCCACGAGGCTCAAAGACCTCTCGGCGAATATAGTGTATGCCACCTATACCTCCTGCATCGGGTCGGCCGAGGGGCAGATCGACGCGATAGAGCTTATCGACCCCGATCCCCTCAGGAACGTCGCGCGGATGCAGAACTTCACGATCTGTTCCTACGGGCTGGACCTCCGGTTCCAGGCGATGGCGCGGCTGATCGAGCGCTATCGGGATCGACGGGGTCGTCTTTTCGTCCAACCGCAGCTGCAAGGTCTACTCGGTCATGCAGATGGACCTGATGCGGCGGGTCAAGGATGCCTTCGGCATCCCCACGGTGATGGTGGACGTGGACCATGCCGACGTGCGCAAGTACAGCGAGGAGACCTTCTTCGTGAGGCTGGAGGCGCTGCTGGAGGAGATCGGGGCGCACAACCGGGCGCACTGACGCGGAGGTGATCCCCGCAAAAAAAGGTTGACAGCGGTGCCGGGGATATGCAAGAATAGCGGCACTATATGGACCGATACAGGAGCACCCAACCCAATGGGGTTTGCCTGAGCACATCCGAATATGATTGCATCAACCGGCCACGGACCGTCATAGTATCCGCTGGCTTTTTTACGTTTATACCGCGGACAGGCGTTTGCTTGTCCGCGGTAGTCATTTAACCTCATCCCACTCATCCCTGATTTATTATCATTTCTAACGCCGGATCCGTCGGTCTGACGCCGAAGCGCTTTCGCCTGGTGCGGCGGCGTGAGAACCCGGTGCGTCATAACGCAATCGTACCGTGAAAAGGAGGACATCCAGTGATACTCGTGCTCAACAAAGACATCAGCAGCCAGGAGAAAGAGCGGCTCCGGGACGAGCTGCGCGCCCAGAACCTGATCATAAAGGAGATGAAGGGCGTTGAGGAAACGATCTTCGGCGTCGTGGGCCAGATCGAGCGGGACATCCGCTATTTCGAGACGCTGCCCGGCGTCTTCCAGGTCATCCCGATCAGCAAGCCCTACAAGCTCGTCAGCCGCGAGATGCACCCCGCGAGCTCCGTCATCACCGTGGGCGACGTGGCCGTGGGCGGGGACCGGCTGGTGGTCATCGCCGGGCCGTGCGGCGTGGAGGGGAGGCAGCGCACCCTGGAGATCGCCCGGGCCGTGAGGGCCAGCGGCGCGGTGCTCTTCCGCGGCGGGGCGTTCAAGCCCCGGACGTCGCCCTATTCCTTCCAGGGGATGGGGGAGGAGGGCCTCAAGATACTGGCCGAGGTCAGGGAAGAGACCGGCATGGGCATCGTCACCGAGATGACGGCCGTGGCCCAGGCCGACCTGATGATGAAGTACGTGGACGTGGTCCAGATCGGGGCGCGCAACATGCAGAGCTTCGAGCTCCTCAAGACCGTCGGGCGGCTCAACAAGCCGGTCCTTCTGAAACGGGGGATATCGGCCACCATCGAGGAATGGCTCATGGCCGCCGAGTATATCCTGTCCGAGGGAAACGACAAGGTCATCCTCTGCGAGCGGGGGATCAGGACGTTCGAGACCTACACCAGAAACACGCTTGACCTCACGGCCATCCCGGTTGTCAAGAAGCTCTCTCACCTCCCGGTCATCGTCGACCCGAGCCACGCCACCGGCATCCGCGAAAAGGTCAGCCCCATGGCGCGGGCGGCGATTGCCGCCGGGGCCGACGGCATCATCGTGGAGGTCCACACCGAGCCGGAAAAGGCGCTCTCCGACGGGCCCCAGAGCCTCTACCCGTACCAGTTTGAACAGCTCATGCGGGACCTCTCGGTGATCGCCCCGGTGGTGGGCAAGCAGCTTGATTTCGGGTATATCGAGAAGGCCCGCATCATGGCGCGGCCCGTGGGGAAGGCCAAGGCGCCGGCCCGGGTCGTCTACCGCGGCGCGCCCGGCTCCTCCGGCCACCGGGCGGCCGCCCAGTTCTTCGGGGCCGACCAGAGCGAGGCGCGCCCGACCTTTGCCGAGGTCTTCGAGGCGGTGGCGGCGGGCCAGGCGGCCTTCGGGATCATCCCGCTGGAAAACTCGCTGACCGGAAGCATCCACGAGAACTACGACCACCTGATGGCGCACGACCTCACGATCGTGGGCGAGCTGACGCTCAGGATCGTCCACAGCCTGATCGGCCGCAAGGGCACGGCGCTGGCCGACATCCGGCGGGTCTATGCCACGCCCCAGGTCTTCGAGCGGTGCGCGGGTTTTCTCGAACAGCACCCCCAGTGGGACGCCGTGGCCGTAAAGGACACCACCGCCGGGGTTATCCGGGTGAAGGAATCGAAGGGAAAACACGAGGCGGCCGTCGGAAGCCGGGAGAGCGCGGCGCTCTTTGATCTTGCCGTTCTCAAGGAGGGGATCGAGACCAGCCCCCGCAACTTCACGCGCTTTGCGGTTATCGCGGCCGAAGACCCGTTCGAGGGGCCGAAGGAGAAATCGTCCATCGTCTTTTCGGTGGCGGATCGGCCCGGCGCGCTGTTTGAGACGCTCAAGGTCTTCGCCGACCGAACTATTAATATGGTCAAGCTCGAATCGAGGCCCGTGCCGGATAAATCGACGAGCTACCTCTTTTACGTCGATATGGAGATCGATATCAACGACCCGGCCTACGGGGACGTGCTGGGCGAGCTGAAAAAGAGCACCCAGTACCTGAAGCTGTTGGGGACCTACCGGAAGGGGGCGACGATGTGATACCGAAAAATTTATTACCGGTTTTGCGGCGATATGCTATGATAGGCAAAACCGTGAGGAGGCCATGACCATGCGAAAGGCCCTGTCTCTGGCGGCGGCGGTCGTCGTCTCGTTCATCCCCGGCGCCGTCGGGTCTCTCTTTACCGCACCGGCGATCCCGACCTGGTACGCGGGACTGATCAAGCCCGCCTTCAACCCG
Source organism: uncultured delta proteobacterium (assembly GCA_963848155.1). Classification (GTDB taxonomy): domain Bacteria; phylum Desulfobacterota; class Zymogenia; order Zymogenales; family Zymogenaceae; genus JAFGAS01. The sequence goes on along the minus strand of CAWKCL010000007.1, from coordinate 1,298,647 downwards.
CCCGACTGGGTCTTCGGGCCGGCCTGGACGCTCCTCTACCTGCTGATGGGGATTGCCCTTTTCCTTGTCGTCAAAGACGGGCTTACGGAGCGGCGGGTGAAGGTCGCCGCCGGCGTTTTTGCCGTCCAGCTTTGCCTCAACGGCCTCTGGTCGTATGTCTTTTTCGGCCTGAAGTCGCCCGGGTGGGCGCTCGTGGAGATCTCGGCGCTCTGGGTATCCATCGTCATCTGTCTTGTCCTCTTCTTCCGAATATCGAGGGCGGCGGGCCTGTTGCTCGTCCCGTATCTCGGCTGGGTGACGTTTGCGGCCCTGCTGAACGGGGCGATATGGCGGCTCAACGGGTAGGAAACGGCCGGCAGTTATGGAGGCGTCACCGCACCGAGATGAGGTCCGATAAAGATTTATCACAACCCTATACCTACAGGTGTTGAATACCGATGATAAGCTGGCTATTTCTCCTGATCGCCATCCTCTCGGAGGTGGCGGGGACCATCTGTATGAAGCTCTCGATGGGGCTCACCAAGCTCATCCCCACCATCGTGATGTTCGATGCTCTACGGGATAAGCTTTACCGCGCTGGCGCTCTCGCTCAAGACCATCGACGTGAGCGTCTCGTACGCTGTCTGGTCGGGGCTGGGCACGGCGGTTATCGCCGTGGCGGGATATTTCATCTTCGGTGAGCCGCTGGGCGCATTCAAGGTCGTCTCGATCTGCCTGATCATCGCCGGGGTGGTGGGCCTCAATATCGCCGGGCACTGAGCCCTTATCGTTAACCCTAAGGGAGGGTACATACGGTGGTCGAAAAGAGACAGATGAAAACAGGCGTCGCCTACTTCGAGACGAGAAACCTCAGGCACGTTAAGGAGGATCTCGCCGACATGGTGGCGCATAACTGCACCTTTGTCGTCCACACCATGAGCGAGTACGACCTCAACTTCAACACGCTGGTGATGAAGGATATCGTCTCGCTTTCCCACGATATGGGGCTCGAGGTCTACATCAATCCCTGGGGGGTGGGGCGGGTCTTTGGCGGCCCGGAGCCCTATTCCCACTGGATCGCCGAGCGGCCCGACCAGTGCCAGAAGATGAACGACGGCAGCCACGCGCCGATCGCGTGCCTGGTCAGCCGGCCTTTTCGTGACTACGTGAAATACTGGATCGACCAGGCGGCCGCCACCGGGGCCGACGTCGTCTTCTGGGACGAGCCGCATTATTATTACACCCACGAGATGCTTTTCGGCGGCGCCGGGCGCGACCGGTGGGCCTGCGCCTGCGACCGGTGCCGGGCGCTCTTTGCCGAGCGGTTCGGCCGCGACCTGCCGGCGAACATGGATGACGACCTTATCGCATTCAGGGACGAGGTCGTACTTGACCTCTTTTCCGAGATTACGGCCCATGCCGCGGGTCACGGCATGATAAACGCCGTCTGCGTCCTGCCGGACGAGAACCCGCTGGTCGGCCTGTCCACATGGGACGGACTTGCCGAAATAGAGAGCCTCGATATCTTCGGCACCGATCCCTACTGGATGGTCTTCGACCGGCCCCTCGAACAGTACGTCCGGGCAACGGCGCGGCGGGTGATGGATATCTGCGGGAAGACCGGAAAAGAGGCCCAGCTCTGGGTGCAGGCGTTTCTGATCTGGAAGGACCGGGAAGAAGAAGTCGCGCGGGCGGTCCAGATCATGGCCGAGGAAGGGATAACCAACATCGCCGCCTGGGCGTACCTCGGGTCGGCCTACTGGAACCACAAATGCCAGGACCACGAAAAGGTCTGGGAGATACTGGGCCGGGCCTTCGGGGAGGCGGCGGGCGCACAAAAGCCTTGAGCATCGGCAAAATACATGATAGAATAAGTCATGATTTAAATGGAGGACCTCACCTCGCGTACGCGAGGCGTCGCCACGACCGCGCCGGTGAGAGAAGGCATGATTGTTCTCATAATTCCCCCGTCAAAATTCGACGGGAGAAACGCATTTCACCTTGACGGAATCCCTATTTTCCTATATAAAGCACTGTTGATGGGCCGCCGGAGCATAGTGCGGCCCATTTAATGAAGTATCAGAGATTACTCGTTTTATCGATAACGAAAGAGACATCGAGGTAACCGTTGCTCTACAAAGCGCCGTACGATACTTTTTCCGATTTCGTCATCGAAAGGGACAAGGACCTGTGCATCAACTGCCGCGTCTGCGAGCGGCAGTGCTCGTATAAAGCACACGTGTACGATCCCGAGACCGACTCGATGAAGGAAGATAACCCCCAGTGCGTGGACTGCCACCGGTGCGAGGCCCTCTGCCCCACCGGGGCGCTGTCAATCCGGGAAAATCCCCGAAACTTCAAGGCAAACGCCAGCTGGACCCCCTACTACATCAAGAACCTCTATAAGCAGGCCTCCACGGGCGGCATCCTGCTGACCGGCATGGGCAACGACAAGCCCTACAGGATCTACTGGGACCACATCCTGCTGGACGCCAGCCAGGTCACCAACCCCTCTATCGACCCGCTGAGGGAGCCGATGGAGCTGGTCACCTACCTCGGGCGAAAGCCGGACGCCGTGGACGTGGTCAGGGAAGGCGGGAAGCTCACGCTCAAGACGCCGCTCGAACCCCAGGTCAAGCTCGATTATCCCATCGTCTTTTCGGCAATGAGCTACGGGGCCATCAACTATAACGCCCACCTTGCCATGGCGAGGGCCGCCAAGGAGTGCGGCATACTCTACAACACGGGCGAGGGCGGGCTCCACCAGACGCTCTACGACTACGGGCCGTGGACTATCGTCCAGGTAGCCTCGGGGCGCTTCGGCGTGCACGCCGACTACCTGAACGCGGGATCGGCCATCGAGATCAAGGTCGGCCAGGGGGCAAAACCGGGCATCGGCGGGCACCTGCCCGGCGAGAAGGTCAGCGAGGGGATCAGCCTGACCCGGATGATCCCGACAGGGACCGACGCGCTCTCGCCCGCGCCGCACCACGATATCTACTCCATCGAGGACCTGCGCCAGCTCATCTACGCCCTCAAGGAGGCCTCCGGCTACGCGAAGCCGGTCTCCGTCAAGATCGCCGCCGTGCATAACGTGGCGGCCATCGCATCGGGCATGGTGCGGGCAGGCGCGGACATCATCGCCATCGACGGGCTGAGGGGCGGCACGGGCGCCGCGCCCGTAATGATCCGGGATAACGTCGGGATACCGCTGGAGCTGGCGCTGGCCGCGGTGGACGACCGGCTGCGGCAGGAGGGGATCAGAAACCAGGCGTCGATACTGGCTGCCGGCGGCATCCGCTGCAGCGCGGACGTGGTCAAGGCCATCGCGCTGGGGGCCGACGCCGTCTACATCGGCACGGCGGCCCTCATCGCCATGGGCTGCGGGATGTGCCAGAAGTGCTATACCGGCAAGTGCCCCTGGGGGATCACCACCAACGACCCATACCTGGCCAAGCGGCTCAACCCGGAGGTCGCCACCGAGCGGCTCATCAACCTCGTCCACGCCTGGGGCCACGAGATACAGGAGATGCTCGGCGGCATGGGGCTCAACGCAATCGAGAGCCTGAGGGGCAACCGCGAGCGGCTGCGGGGCGTGGATCTTTCCCGGGTGGAGCTGGATATCCTGGGGATCAAGCACGCGGGGGAATAGAAATCCCGGGAATTATATAGAACGACTATTTATGAGATAATCCCATGAGATATGTTGTGGCGAAAGAGGAGGTCTGTATCGGGTGCCGGCTCTGTGAGGTCGCCTGCATCGTGGAACACTCCCGAACCAAAGACATCGTCAAGACCTACCGGGAAGAAGGCCGTCCCATCTCCCGCGCCCACGTGGAGGAAGAAGGGCCGGTCTCCCTTTCGATCACGTGCCGGCACTGCGAAGACGCCTGGTGCGTCTCGGCCTGCATCACCGGCGCCATGCATAAGCTTCCGGACGGCCGGGTGCTGGTGGATACCGATAAGTGCGTCGGGTGCTGGTCGTGCGTCATGGCCTGCCGGGTGGGGGCCGTAGCGATGGATGAGGCGGCCCATAGATCGGTCAAGTGCGATCTTTGTGGGGACAGGCTGACCCCCGCCTGCGTAGAGGCCTGCCCGAACAGGGCGCTGGTTGTCGTCGAGGAGGAAGTCGGATGAACTATCTCATCATCGGCGGCGGTGTGGCGGCCCTCGGGGCCATCGACGGCATCCGCTCCATCGATGCCACGGGAAAGATTACCCTCGTAACCAACGAGGCATTTCCCCCCTATTCGCGGCCGGGGATCAGCTACTGGCTTTCGGGGAAGCTTGCCGACTGGGGCATGCCGCTGCGCGACGAGGCCTTCTACCGGGAGGCCGGCGTAACGATCCTCACCGATACCCGGGCGGTAACGCTCGATACGAAAAAGAAGACGGTCGCCACTGACCGCGCGGGGACGATTGCCTACGATAAGCTGCTCCTGGCCACGGGCGGCGCCCCGATCATCCCCCCCATCGAGGGGATCGCGGGGACCGACATGGTCTTTACCTTTACCACCTACAACGACGCCCTGACGATCTCGGCAAAGAAGGACCGGATCAAGCGGGCGGTGGTGGTGGGCGGCGGCCTCATCGGGCTCAAGGCCGCCGAGGCCCTCAACGACATCGGGATTTCGGTCACCGTCGTCGAGCTCATGGACAGAATCCTTTCGCTGGCCTTCGACAAGACGGCCGGAGACCTGATGAAGAAGCGGCTCGAAAAGGCCGGGATCGCCGTAATAACCGGAGACTCCGTTACGGCGGTTACGGCCGCGGGCGGCGCCGTATCGGCGGTAAAGCTTGGCTCGGGCGCGACGATCGATACCGATGCGCTGGTGGTGGCTGTCGGGGTAAAGCCGGATACGGCGCTTGCCGCGGCGGCCGGCATCAAGGTCAACCGGGGCATACTCGTTGACCAGTACCTCATGACGTCGGCGCCGGACGTGTTTGCCGCCGGCGACGTGGTGGAGGCATACGACCTGGCGGCAAAGGACCGGCGGGTCACGCCGATCCTGCCCAACGCCTCCCGACAGGGGCGGCAGGCAGGCCGCAACATGGCCGGGGCGGCCGAATCGTACGAGGGGGGGCTGCCCATGAACTCGATCGGCTTTTACGGGCTCTCGTCGATCAGCGTGGGCCTGGTTAACCCGGCCGAGGGTTCCCCGTACCGGGTCGTGACGCGCCTGGACGAAGCGTGCGACATCTACCGAAAGCTCATCTTTGACGACGGCAGGCTCGTGGGCGCGGTCCTCGTGGGTGACGTGGCGCGGGCCGGCATCTTTTTCGGCCTGGTAAGGGACGGGACGCCCGTGACCGGCATGGAAGAGAAGATGCTCTCGACGGACTTCGGCCACGTCCACTTCGATAAAGAGGTCAGGACACAGAGGTTGAAGAGATCATGAACCATAGCTATCAGAAAGATATCTCGGGATGCGGGCTTGCCGGCATCATCAACAGGAAGGGCCAACGCATCTCCGGCTCGGTTGTCACCAAGGCCATCTGGAACCAGCACGACCGCGGGAATGGACTGGGGGGCGGATTTGCCGCCTATGGGATCTATCCCAGCTACCGCGAGCTGTACGCCTTCCATATCATGTACAGTCACGACCGGGCCCTGGAGGAGACGGAACGGTTCCTGAAAGACAAGATGATCATCCACCACCAGGAGTGGATGCCGATCCGGGAGACGGAAAAGATCCAGAACCATCCCCTCCTGATGCGCTATTTCGTCCTGCCGTCGCTCTCCAATGAGGAAAAGCAGAAGGTGGACGTCGGCACGGTCACCGAGGACGATATCATGGTCAGCCGCGTCATGCACGTCAACCACGATATCGACGGGGCCTTCGTCTTTTCGTCCGGCAAGAACATGGGGGCCTTCAAGGGCGTGGGATTTCCCGAGGACATCAGCGAGTTCTTCCGTCTTGATGAATACCAGGGATATATCTGGACCGCCCACAACCGGTTCCCCACCAATACCCCCGGCTGGTGGGGCGGGGCGCACCCCTTCACGATCCTGGACTGGTCAATCGTCCATAACGGCGAGATATCCTCATACGGCATCAATAAGCGCTACCTGGAGATGTTCGGGTATAAGTGCACACTTTTGACCGACACCGAGGTGGTGGCCTACATGCTCGACCTGCTCATACGGCGCCACGGCCTCTCCTACGAGGTGGCCTGCAAGGCGCTGGCCTCTCCCTTCTGGCACGAGATCGATTTGATGGACAAGGAAGAGGCCCAGGCGCTGACGGCAATCAGGATGGTCTACGGATCGTCGCTTCTCAACGGCCCCTTTGCGATCCTGTTTGCCAACAACCGGGGGCTCGTGGGCCTCAACGACCGGGTGAAGCTCAGGCCGCTGGTCGTGGCCGAGCAGGGGGACTTCGTCTACCTGGCCTCGGAGGAGAGCGCCATCCGCGAGATATGCCCGGATGTTGATGAGGTCTGGGCGCCCATCGCCGGAGAGCCGGTGGTCACGCTCCTTTCGGATGCGGCCGCGGTATAAGGGAAACACAGATGATTCAGAAGAAGGACTCAGCATTCAGGATCGATTCGGCGGGGGTCTACTACAAAGACCTCAACAAGGTCGTCAGGGATAAAATCGGCTCCGGCGTCAGGCACTTCGACCTCGTCAATGTCAACGGCCAGCGCTACATCGCCGACGCGCTCAAGGCCGAAATCACCATTGATATACACGGCACCCCGGGCCAGGACATCGGCGCCTTCATGAACGGCCCGATCGTCCGCGTTCACGGCAACGCCCAGGACGGCGTCGGCAACACTATGGACGGCGGCAAGATCGTGGTGGACGGCATGGTTGGGGACGTCTGCGGTTACGCCATGCGGGGCGGAAAGATCCACATAAAAGGCGACTGCGGCTACCGGGTTGGAATCCACATGAAAGAGTATTACGAGAAGGTTCCCGTGATCGTGGTGGGGGGCAAGGCAGGGGATTTCTTCGGGGAGTATATGGCGGGAGGAAGGCTCATCCTGTTAGGGATGTATTCTCGACATCCCGAGCGGCCGATCGCGGGGCTCTTCATGGGAACGGGAATGCACGGCGGGGCGATCTTCGTGAGAGGCGCGGTGGATGAAAACCACCTCGGCAAGGAGCTCGGTGTGGCCGAGCCCAACCAGCAGGACAAAGAGATACTCGAATTCTTCATCGCCGATTTTGCCAAAGACTTTGACCTTGACGCCGCCGAGATCATGTCGGAGCCGTTCTACAAATACTACCCGAAATCACTGAGGCCCTACGGCAACCTCTACGCCTATTGAGTTTTAGAGCTCACGCGCGCCGCCATTACCCCCCCTGGATACTCCGCGGGGGGTTTTGTTTGGACGGCAAACGGGCGGGGATCGCGTATTCATACGTGCATCAAATTAAGAAATCTTTATCATTAATTTCAATACGTTTTTAGTTGAAGCGCCGGCAGTAAACCGATATACTGTATACATACATCAGTGGTATCTCGTCTTTGGTAATCGGGGCTGATCCGGCCGGTATCAGCGTTTATTCATACGTACCCATCCGGGAGACACTAATGGCGGAAAAAACGGTATCCAATATTTCGATTCGCGCCACGATAGACGCCACGCGCGAGATACTGGGAGATAACGGCCTCAAGGCCCTCCTCAACTACGCGAAGCTCGGCTATATCCTGGAAAACATCCCCGACTATTCCTTTGCCAAGAACTACGAGGAGCGCGAATTCAGCGCCCTAACCGCCAGTTTCTATTCGATTCTCGGCACGTCCGGCGCCAAGGCCCTTTTCAGGGTGATCGGCAAGGCCATAGGCGGCAAGGTCCTCTCGTCCGGGGCCTTTGATTCCCTCAAGGACCTGCCGACCGACGAAAAGACCCTCAAGATGCTGGAGATATACGTTATGGCGACGGGGAAGGGAAAGGCCTTTCGGGAGGGGGGCGCCGTCGTCTACGATAACCCGCACTGCACGGCGTGCGTCGGATTGAAGGATAAGTCCCCTGTTTGTACCGCGCTCAATGGCATGTTCGATGAATACTTCAAATGGGCCGGCGTTACGGATAAAAGGACCGTAGAGACGAAATGTATCGCCATGGGGGATACGAGCTGCCGATACGAGCTGGTATGAAGCGCACACCCGCGCGACGCCGGTATGTATACTTTAACGGATTGAGACCCATTCTTCCATCCTTAATCCATTTAAGGTAGGAGCGAGAGATGGCAGATAAAACGGTTGGAAACATCGTAATTCGGCTGACGCTGGACGCCTCGGAGGAGGTGCTCGGAACCAACGGGCTCAAGGCGATCCTCAACTTCTCCAAGATGGCCCACCTGTTGGAGAACAAGCCCGACTATTCGTTTGAGAAGAATTTCACCGATGACGAATTCCGGGCGGTTTCGTCCAGCTTCGCGGAGGTTCTCGGTTTGGACGGCGGACGGGCGATCTTCCGCCTGATCGGCAAAGCGATCGGCAAGAACACGATCAAGATCGGGGGATATGAGTCGCTCAAGGACCTACCGCCCGACGAGAAGCTCTTCAAGGCCATCGAGCTTTACTCCCTGGTCTCCGGCAGGGGAAAGGTGATGAAGGAGGGGGACGTGATCGTCTACGACAATCCCCAGTGCACGCTGTGCGCTAAAGTAAAGCACGACCACCCGATCTGCAGCCTCTACAACGGGTACCTGGATACGACGATCGAATGGTCGGGGGTCAAGGGGAAGAAGACGGTGGAGACGGCCTGCATGGCGATGGGAGATAAGTCCTGCCGGTTTGAGATCCTGCCGGTTGAATGACGCACGCCGCCCGGTGCTCCGGGCCGCGCCGCACAATCTCTCTGACGGCATCGTGCCGTCAATACAGTACGTATCGATGAGCCGCCCCTGTTTTACGGGCCGGCTCTTTTTCGTGTCATTTATTTCAGCGAAAGAGGCACACAAGATGGCGGAAAAGACGGTATCGAACCTGGTATTTCGCGTCGTACTTGACGGGGCCGAGGAAGTGCTCGGCGTCAACGGTGTAAAGGCGATCCTCAACTTCTCCGGGCTGTCCGACCTGTTGGTGAACAGACCTGATTATTCCTTTGATAAGAACTTCACCGACGACCAACTGCGGGGCATCTCGTCCAGCTTTGCCGCCGTCCTGGGCATGGACGGGGCCCGGGCCGTCTTCCGCCTGATCGGAAAAGCCAGCGGCAAAAAAACAATCGAGGTCGGGGTATATGATTCCATCAAGGACCTCCCGCCCGACGAGAAGCTCTTCAAGGCTGTCGGCCTCTACGCCATGGTTACGGGGAGGGGAACGGTATCAAAAGAGGGCGACGTGATCGTCTACGACAATCCCCAGTGCTCCGTCTGCAAGGACGTCACGTACGATCAACCGATCTGCAGCATCTACAACGGGTACTTTGATTCGCTCATCGAATGGATGGGTATCAAGAGATAAGAAGTCGGTGGAGACGGCCTGTATCGCGATGGGGAACAAATCCTGCCGGTTTGAGATCCTGCCGGTGGATTGACGGGCGGCGCGTCGATTTTATCGAAAACAAGCCAAAGCAGAAGGGCCCCGAGAGGGGCCTTTTCTATACCGTCGAACCGCTATCGTCGCGCCGGGATGCCGTTTACCGACGCTTCGGCCAGGGCACGATCATGGATACCCGCTTCCGGTATTGTTCGTACTCCTTGCCGAAATCCGCGAGCAGCCTCGTCTCCTCGAAACGCCTGATGTAGAGCATCGCGAGGGGAAAGAGTACGCCGACGATAATCAACCCCGCGATCGTCCCCCATAAAAGCGACAGCGCAACGTAACAGGTAAGCGCCCCGAAGACCATCGGGTTTCGAGACCAGCGGTACGGGCCGGTGACAACCAGATGCTCCGTGCGGGGGGATACCGCCATGCCGAAGCCCTCCGCCGGGCCGCCCTTTCCCCGGACGACCAGGAAGAGGTTGGACCAGAGGACAAACAACAGACCGATCGCCCCGATAAGGACGGCCGGCACGAGCCTCGCCGGGCTATCGGCAAACGCCGGCAGGCCCAGCCACCGGTCGACGGCCCGCGACAGGTAGTAGAGCCCCGCCGGGATCAGGATCGCGAAGAGCGTCCCGCCCATCATAAAGCCCGCGATGTGCCTGAGGATCTTTTTCGTATTCATTTTTTCATCACCTTGGCCACCTCGGGGGCGTGGATGCGCTCGTTTTCCGGCAGCGTGCTCAGCAGCGGCCGGGCATAGTTCTTAAAAGCGACCGTCACGTCGTTGGTGCCCTCGATGAAATGGTCCGGCATCTTCTTGGTGCCCCCGGTAACGTCCGCCAGGCTCACGAGATTATACCGCACGGCGTAGTCGCCCACCCGCTCGATGACGATGGAGCCGTCCACCTTATGCCAGGTGGCAAACTGCAGCGCCCATTCCCCGACCTCCCGCGCCTCCTGCGCGTCCACCTCGCTCACGCAGCCGAGGAAGGACCGCTGGAGGTAACCGAACGTGTCCGCCCGGACGCGCTTGATGTTGAGCCGCTCCTTGACGAGGTCGCCCAGCGCGTCGCCCAGCGACGTCATGCCGGACAGCTGCACGTTGCCGTGCGCGTCATGCTCAACGCGGTCGGTCAGCGTGGTGATGATGGGCTTGTTCTCCTCATCCCCGATCCCCTCCGATACGGCCACGACGCACCGGCCCCAGCGCGTCATGACGGCGTCCACGTCCTTGATGAAGGCGTCGGGCGAGAAGGGCCGCTCCGGCAGGTATATCAGGTGGGGGCCGTCGTTGTCGTATTTCTTGGCGAAGATCGAGGCGGCGGTCAAAAATCCGGCGTGCCGCCCCATGACGATGCCGATATAGACTCCCGGCAGGCTGCGGTTATCCTGGTTGATGCCGGCAAAGGCCTGGGCCACGAACCGGGCGGCAGAGCCGTATCCGGGGCAGTGGTCGGTGACCTTGATGTCGTTGTCGATGGTCTTGGGGATGTGGATGACCCGGAGGTCATAGCCGGCGTCGATCGCGTTCTTGTTGACGATGCGGCAGGTTTCGGCCGAGTCGTTGCCGCCGATGTAAAAGAAGTAATGGATGTCGTGTGCCTTGAGCACCTCGAAGATGCGGGCGCAGTCATCCTTCGTGGGTTTCTTGCGGGACGACAACAGCCCCGCGCCGGGGGTCCTGGCCACCACCTCGAGGTTGTGGGTGGAGGCCTGGGTCAGGTCGATGAAGTTCTCGTTCATCAACCCCTCGACGCCGCCCACGGCCCCGTAGAAGTTGGTGATGTGGGGGTAGCGCCGGGCCTGGAGGACGGCCCCGACTAGGCTCTGGTTAATGACCGCCGTCGGCCCCCCGCCCTGGGCGATCACCGCTTTCCCGGATATCTGGTCCATCGTGTGCTCCCTGAGATATGCCATTTCTCTATATCATGGTTGCGGTAAAAAAACAAGGGGGTACGGGCAGGGCGGACAGGGCGATCGATAGGCGTGCTAGGGCCCGTGCCGCGGTGGCTGCTGAAAACCTTTGACCCGCCCGGCCAACGGTGATATAACCATCGGAAATATTTTCTAAAAGGAATCCATCTCATGTCCACTATATCCTTTGTCACCGGCGGGACCGGCTTTATCGGTTCCCGGCTGGTACGCAGGCTGATCGCCGAGGGGCACACCGTCAGGGTCTTGGCGCGCAGCGCCGAGAAGGCGCGGGCGCTGTTTGACGACGAGGCCGAGATCATCCCCGGCGACCTTGACGACGCCGGCGCGCTCGCGCGCGGGTGCCGGGGGGCCGACCGCGTCTTTCATCTGGCGGCGCAGGTCGGGGACTTCGGACCGAAAAAAGGCTACTACCACACCAACGTCGAGGGGACTCGGGCGCGGTCGACGCGGCCGAGAGGGCGGCCGCGGGGCGTTTCGTCTATATCTCCACCAACGCGGTTACCGGCATCAAGCGCGCACACGTCACCGACGAATCGGCCCCCTATGCGACAAACGGCGGGCACTACGGGATATCCAAGGGGATGGCCGAGCGCATCATCCGGGACCGGCACGCACAAAACGGGTTTCCCGGCGTGATCCTCCGGCCGCCGGTGGTCTACGGCCCCGGGTCGGCGAACTGGGTGCTGCGGCCGCTCTCGCTGATGAAACAGGGAAAGATGGTGCTCGTCGATTCCGGCAGGGGGCTCTGCTGGCACGTCTACGTCGATAACCTGATAGACGCGGCGGTCCTGGCCTCCGGCCACCCGAAGGCGCCCGGCGAGGTCTTTATCATCAGCGACGGCAAGCACGACACCACCTGGGGAGACTATTTCAACCTGCTGGCAAAAACGGCGGGCTACGGGCCCATCACCAAGAACGTCCCCAAGGCCGCGGCGGTGGCCGTGGCTCACGTCAGTTACGCCCTGTACGCCGCCTTCGGCATCCGGCCGAAACTGACGCCGCTGGGCGTGGGAATCCTCACCTCGGGCGCGCCGGTCAGCATTACGAAGGCCGAGACGATACTCGGCTATCGGCCGAAGGTTTCCCTTTCCGAGGGGATGAATCGGGTGGGGGAGTGGCTGAACGCCGAGGCGCGGGAGTATCTGAATTCGGCGGGCTGATGCGTGCCTTCCGATCGGCGGAATGACCGGCGCCGCTTGTGCCGTCAGAACCGAAAGAAATAATAAATCGGACACTCGCGCCCGAACGGCAAGGCACCGGCCGGGCGCGGACTCATTTGGGCGTTTGCCGAATACCGGCGGCGCTCCCTTCCCTGTATACCCCCCGCCCGTTGACCCACGTGGTCTTTTGGTTTTAATCACGAAACACGATCGAATCGATCCGAAGATTCCCGCATCAAAATTAAAGAGATAAATACTAGCAGTATGGTTGTATTTAACCATGAACCGCGATGTAAAAAAGGAGGTTATCATGAAAATAAAACTGATCTCTCTATTTGTTGCAGTGGCGCTCGTATCGGCTCTTTCGGCATTCGCCGCGGTGCCGGCGGCCGCGGTACGGGTTACCGACCTGAGCGCGCCGGCTTCCGGTGCTCGTCTCGATACGGAGACGATCGTAAACTATCAGGGCCAGGCGCGTGGTACCGGGCCGATTATCGTGGCCCAGGAAAACGTTATCGAGATATTCGGTTCAGCGGAAGAACCGGTCCCGATAGACTGGGGCCGGAGCCTCGAGACCAGGGATTATGAAGAACCGAGCTCAACCCCGGCCTTCTGCGATTACTACCGCGAGCCCACGGCGGGCCCCTCGTACCCTCCTTCGGACTTCTTGCCGCCGTGTTAACATATACGTAGCCCGGCGGGCCGACGAGTTGCGGCGATCCATTTAAAAAAAGCGGGAGGCACCCGGGCCGACCGCTTTTTTCCTTTATGAGCCATCGTCATGCCTTGTGTCCGGTATCCCTCGCCGCACAATCACGATAAAAAAGCTTGAATCTATTCGATAACAGGTACATCAAAATAAGTGACAAAGAAACTACTAAAGTAGTAGTATTTAACCTTAAACGATCCGCAGGAGGATGCTATGAAGACAAAACTTCTCTCGTTGTTTATAGTGGTAGCGTTGTTATCGGCCGTTTCAGCCCTTTCAGCCTTTTCGGCCGAGCCCCCTATCGCCAAGGTTCGGGTAGTCGATCTGAGCGCTTTGAGCTCGCCCACGAAACTCGACGATGCCGAGTTGGCGCGTTTGGCGGTCTTGTCGGCCGCGGAAAACCCGGATGTATTTCCCTTCGTATCCGATTTCGTCCTTAAGTCAGGCGCCGAGGTTGCCACCGGTTCGGATTCGAGCATTACGTGTGTACTGAGCTGCCCGATTGATATATCCGGAAGCCTGAAAGAAGAGGACAAGCTGGAGTTCGTATCCATGCCGTCGACGAGCGACGCGCCGAAATACGACCTTGCCATCGTGAGGCCGGACGGCTCCGTAGTGAAGGTGGACAAAGAGGTAATCGTCGATTACAAGAGCAGGACGCTCAACACGAATGAAGAAATTACCGTCGGAGAGGGAGACGTAATCCTGACGTTCGTCAAGGAAGTAAAACCGATTCAGTTCGGGGAAAAGAAGCAGATCGAGGGTAAGAAAGATACGCCGAGCACCCAGCCCGACCCCCCGGACACGCAGGAGCCGCCTCGTTAGAGACGAGATGGGACACTATACCAACCGCATGATTGATAACGATTTGAGGAGAGGACCGATGGTCCTCTCCTTTATCTTTTCAGTACCTTGTTGAAAAAGAAGACGTACGCGCCCAGGCGGGTATAATCGGCCGGGCCGGAAAACCTGAGCGCCGTCATGCCGGACGAGCTTTCGATCGTGCTTGAGCCGATGCTCCCGATGATCCAACCGGAAGTAACGCGAACGTGACCCGCGGGACCGCCGTTTATGCTATCCGATTGACGTCTTACCCGTCATGGCGTAGGAACAACGCGACCGCGGCGATCCTACACTCGACTTCGTCCGCCAGCCTCGATCGCGCAGTCAATTTCATTTAACCTTTTTTTCCAGGATCATTTCTAGTGCTTTGGCTAACGCCCGGTTGAATTCGTCCGGGCGGTCCATCATAAGGAAGTGGTCGGCGTTCTCTATAACAATCGCGTCGAACGAGTACATGTGCCGCCGGTTCGCCTCGAAGTCGACGGGTTCCACTTGCCCGTTTACGTCAACGACGGGAACGCGGATCTCGTCGAATATCCCGGCCGCTTCCCCGGTAATATACTGCGACAGATACTCGCGTATAGCGCTCAGGGCCACGACGGGCGGCGCGGACGACATATCGCCCAGGATCCACTCGCGAAGAGCGGGGTCCGTTTCAGGGTAGATCATTCCGGAGACGAACGCCCGGCTCCCGGACACGAAATCCTTTTTAATCGGTGCCATCATCTCCTCCATTTGTTCGGCTTTCAGGGGATATTCGATGTTTCCCAGCGTATCTACGCCGATAAGCCCGATCACCCGGTCCGGCATGAGCCGGGCGGCCTCGGCAATGACCGCGCCGCCCATGGAGTGGCCGATCAGGATAACGCGGCGGCTGTCCGTTGCCTCCACCACCGCCTTCACGTCTTCCCCGAACGCCTTCATGGTGTAGTCTGTGCGGGACAGCCCCGAGTGGCCGTGGCCGGCCAGGTCAAGGACGATGACGCGGTGGTCCTTGGCGAAATACGGCACCTGGGCGCGCCAGTAGCGGGCGTCACAGCTCCACCCGTGCACAAACACGAGGGTCGGCTCGCCGGTGCCGTATACCTCATAAGAAATCGGGGCGCCGTCCCTGGAAGGAACGACGTGAGGCCATTTTTCCTGCGCGCGTGCCACACCAATAGTGCAAAATATAACCGCCAAACAGATAAGCGCGCCTGTCGAGTATTTTACGGCACGCGTGTAGCAATTTCCTTTCTTTAAATCAACCGTCTTCTTTTCATATTTCATGGTTTGTTCTCCTTTACCTTGAAGGATCCCACTCAAGGGTGAGGGTGAAAAGAGTCACGTCCTTTGTAGCGCCGTCGGGGGAGTAGCCGGGTCGGATATGCCCCCGTTACTTCTTCAACGACCTTGTTGAAAAAGAAGACATACGCGCCCAGGCGCGTATAGTCGGCCGGGCCGGAAAACCTGAGCGCCGTCACGCCCGACGAGCTCTCGATCGTGCCGGAGCCGATACTCCCGATGGTCCAGCCCGAGCCGTCCTCCACGCTCCCGTTTTCCCGGATGCGGCCGATCGTCCAGCCCGATGAGTCCTCCACGCTGCCGTTTTCCCGAACGCGCCCGATTGTCCAGCCCGAGGAATCCTCCACGTCGCCGGTTGCCCGGATGCGGCCGATCGTCCAGCCCGATGAGTCCTCCACGTCGCCGTTTTCCCGGATATGCCCGATGGTCCAGCCGGAGGTATCCTCGATGACGATATCGGGCCCGGCCAGGAGCGGCGCGGCGCAAACAAGGACGAGAAAGAACGCAACCAGCGCGGTAAGTTTCATTACGGCCTCCCCTCGAAGTCGATAATGGTCGCGACAAAATCTGATATGGTAAACTCGACCGAGCGGCTGTAACCCTTGGGATCTCCGCCGACCTCGATCGGCTGCTCGTCGGCCGAGGTGATCCGTATCCCGTCGGTCAAAAAGTCGATGATGTCGTTGCTGTGGTAGGTACCCTTCCAGAAACCGCGCAGGTGACGCACGGCAACCCCCGGATCGAGGTTCACTATCCTCAGGTGCATCGTCCCCGGCACCTTCCCGGCGTGGGGGAACGCGCGCAGTTTGTACCCGAAAAAGGGGATAACGCCCGCCGCGATAAAGGAGGCCGGCCCGTGGTAGAGAATGGCATTACGACGGCCGGTCACGGGGACGCAGTCGCCGTTGCGCTCCGGCCGAAACAGCCGGCCGCCGGTGCAGGTTACCTCTATCTCGGGAACGTTGGCCCCGCCCGCGAACCGGGGGAGCGTCTTGGTGGCGGCGGCCAGGAAATAGCCGAAGAGGTTCCTGGTAAAGGGTGAAAGGAGCCGGCCCTCGTGCTCCTTGTTGAGGTCGTAGTAGTCGTTGAGGATCTGGGCGTCCCACCCCATTCCCGCAAACGGGCACAACAGCCCCCCGACCTCGATGAGCGGGTTGGCGACGGTAGAAAAGGCGCCGCCCCGCGCCACGTAGGCCAGCTGCCCGAGCCCCCCCTTGACCCCCACCGCGTAGGTCCAGGCGTTGCCGGTCCCGAGTTTCAGGATGCCGACCGGCGGGACATCGGACGCGCGCCCGGGGCCGACGACGTCGCGGATTACCGAGAGCGTCGTGACGATCGTCCCGTCGCCCCCGCCGGTAAAGATGACGTCAAAGCCGCCCTCCAGGATCTCGCGCACGGCGCCCTGGGCCTCGGCGAGAGACCCGGTGGCCCAGATGTGCCGCCGGGGGATGATCCGCGCAATTTCGCCCGACAGCCGGCGGGTGTATCTGCGGGCGTTCTTGTTGAGAATCACGGCGACCTTACGCGTTCCTGATGTCATGGCGTCTACTATCCCTTTTGTGTCACCCCCGGGCCGCCCCGGCGAGCCATAAAATGGTAGGCGTTTTTTTATTGCCTGTCAAACTAAAAATCTTGACTGGCTTTTTTTAGGGGTATATGATACCCGGTAACGATAATCCAATGAGGCGGTACGCAACGGAACAGCGGGTGAAGATTGCCGGGATACAGTTTGCGGTCACCGAAACCGTCGAGACGCTCCGTCGCTCGTGCAAAAGAGCTGCTGTCCCTTTCTCACGAGCAGGGGGCGCAGCTCGTCTCGTTTTCTGAGCTATTCTGCAATCCGTGGTTTCCCCACCGCCCCAAGGCGGACCCCGCCCCCTTTGCCGAAACCATCCCCGGCCCGCTCACGGAGGAGTTCTGCCGGCTGGCCGCCGCCTATCACATGGTTATCGTGCTGCCGCTGGCCGAGCGGAAGGGCTCCCGCTGCTACAACTCGGCGGCGGTCATAGACGCCGACGGGTCGCTTCTGGGAGCCTACCGCAAGGTGCATGTTCCGCAGATCCCCCTCTGGCACGAGAAGGACTGTTTTGCGCCGGGAGACGGGGGCTTTCCGGTATTCAAGACCAGCTGCCTGACGCTCGGGGTGCAGATCTGCTGGGACAACTTCTTTCCCGAGGGCAGCCGGTCGCTGGCGCTTTCCGGCGCCCAGCTCATCGTCGCCCCCACGGCGGCGGCGATGAAGACCCACGAGCGATGGCAGACGGCCATAGCGGCAAACTCGATTGTCAACGGCGTGTTCTGCCTCAGGGTCAACCGGACCGGCAGCGAAGAGAACCAGGATTTTTACGGTGAAACGTTCGCGACCAATCCCGATGGGGAGTTGATCGGGCAGCCCGCCGGAATGAACGACTCGGTATCATTATTCGAGATAGACACGGCCGACGTCGAGCGGGCCCGGACGATGTGGCCTTTTTTCGGCGACCGCCGGCCGGATGTCTACCGCGGTCTAAAAACCGGCCGCGGTACATGATGAGAGAAAACGAAAGAAACACGTCTTTTTTTCATATAACCTATTTACGCGCCTCGGCCTCTTCTGGTATAATGGTAATGGAGGGATAGAGCGTATATTCCTCTATATGAGTATCGGCCGGATGCGGCGGCCCCCGAGACCGCCGGCCGGAAAGTAACATGACCGCGCAACCGCCCCATCGGTGTGTGCCGGGCGATATGCGGGATAGATAGCGAGATACCAACACCCAGAGAAGGGAGGGTTCCCAATGACATTGGAAAAGAAGCTCTGTGCGGTCTGCGCATGGAGGAGGAACTGCCAGAAAAAATTCTCAAGCTCATCCGGGGTTTCGGGGGCCCTGTACTGTTCGGATTTCACCAAGGACCTTTCTATCAAGGAAGAGCCACTGGATCGGGCTTTCGACGAAAAGATGAAAGACGCCGAGATGAAGAAAAAAGATAAATACTGGAAGTGGTAACGGGAGCGTCTTGTATTGGTAAAGGAAAATCTGCGCGAGATCATCACCGGTAGCCTGCGTAAACTAAAGGACAGCGGTTTTATTTCTACGGATCCCCTCCCTGTCGCCCAGATAGAGATTCCCAAGGATTCCAGCCATGGCGACTTTGCCACCAATATCGCCATGATCCTGGCCTCCGCCGAGAAAAAGAACCCACGGCAGCTGGCCGAACATATCGTAAACACAATCACCACAAACGGGTCCGAATCGGGCGGGGGCTTCGTCAAGAGCGTCGAGGTCGCCGGGCCGGGGTTTATCAACATCACGCTGTCGGAGGATTTCTGGCGGGATATCGTCCGCCGCGTGCTCAGCCGGCGGCGAAACCTACGGCAACGTCGACCTCGGAGGCGGCAGGCGCGTCCAGATCGAGTTCGTCAGCGCCAACCCGACGGGGCCGCTGCACGTGGGCCACGCCCGGGGCGGGGTGGTCGGCGACGCGATGGCCAACATCCTCTCGGCCGCGGGCTACGAGGTCGAGCGGGAGTACTACATCAACGACGCCGGCGTCCAGATGGAAAACCTGGGCAAGAGCGTTTTCGCCCGTTACCAGGAACTTTTCGGGCGGTCGGTTGTCTTTGAAGATAACTACTACATGGGAGACTATATCAAAGATATCGCGGCCCGGATCAGGGATGCCCAGGGGGATCGGCTGCTGGGAATACCCGAGGCGGACGCCGTAACTCTCTGTAAGGACGTCGCCTGCCGCGAAGTCCTCGACCAGATCAGAAAGGACCTTTCGGACTTCGGGATCGTCTACAACGAATGGTTTTCCGAAAAGAGCCTCTACGATAAGGGGCTTGTTTCCAAATACATCCAGGAATTCAAGGAACGCCGCCTGATCTACGAGAAGGAGGGGGCGCTCTGGTTTGACACCACCGACTACGGGGACGACAAGGACCGGGTCGTTATCAAGAGCGACAATGAGCCGACCTATTTCGCCTCGGATATCGCCTACCACTGGGACAAGTTCCACCGGCGGGGATTTGACATCGTCATCAACGTCTGGGGCGCCGATCATCACGGCTACGTGGTCAGGATGAAGGCGGCGGTCAAGGCGATGGGGATCGAACCCGAAAACCTTGTCCTCATCCTCGTGCAGCTGGTCAACCTTGTCAGGGGGGGGAAACCCGTCTCCATGTCCAAGCGGGCCGGTGAGTTCGTGACGATCAGGGACGTGATGGACGAGGTGGGTAAGGATGCGATGCGCTGGTTCATGCTCATGCGCACCTATGATTCCCACCTTGACTTCGATCTTGACCTGGCCACCAAGCAGTCCCAGGAGAACCCGGTCTATTACGTCCAGTACGCCCACGCCCGGATCTGCTCCATCCTCCGCCAGGCCGAGGAAGCGGGGCAGGCCGCGGTTCCCGATCCCGATACCATCGACCTGTCGCCCTTGAAGCTGCCGGAGGAGCTTTCGCTGATGAAGGTGCTGGCGCGGTTCCCGGATGTGATTACGGACTCCGCCCGTGAGATGGAGCCCCACCGGGTCATTTTCTACGTCTTCGAGCTTGCGTCTGACTTTCACAGCTACTATAACCGTAACCGGGTGATTACCGAAGACCGTGCGCTGACGGCGGCGCGTCTGGGCCTCGTCACCGCGATTGGCGTCGTGATCAGGAAGGCCCTTACGATTGTTGGAGTATCCGCGCCGGAGCGGATGTAAGGGTATTTATTTCATAGACGCATAAGGGGGTATGAGATGAAGGGAAGAGATATGAAATATTTCACCGACGATGATGACGAAAAGAAGGTGCGGGACTACCGCAAGAACAAGGAGGCCTACGAATTCTCGCTGGAGTCGCGCCATATGGCGCTGCTGGTGGTCGTGGGTCTGATTGTCGCCGTGCTGGTCTTTTCCGTCGGGTATATCACGGGCAAGTCCCAGGCCCTCAAGGGGATTGAGACGGCCGGTCTTCCCGGCGGGGAAACGGGCCTTGTCCCGACGCCTTCCGGTGACCTGGTTGCGGAAGGCGAAAAGCCGGCCGTCAATTTCTACGATACCCTGGGTGAGGGAGAGGTCCCGACGGAGGAGATGGGCTCGTATACACCGCCCGGGACGCAACCGGAGACGCCCAAGCCCCCGACGGACGTTGCCACCGGTCCCAAGCCGGACGATGCCAACAAGACCGTCTTCTATTTCATCCAGGTGATCACCACGAAGGACAAGAAGAAGGCCGAGGACCTCGTCACGTCGCTCAAGAACGACGGATACCCGGCCTATTCAAAGGACCTCGGCGACGGCACAACCCGCGTGGGGATTAAGTGGTACAAGACCAAAGAGGAGGCCGATAAGGCCCTCAAGGATATCGCGGCCAAGGATAAGTACAAGAGCTATAAACCGGAGATCGGGACGGGGTGGCCCTAAACCGCCCCCATCGGGGGAACCCCGTCTTTTTGAGAGCCCCGTTTAGGGAGGAGCTGTCCCCACCGTCATTTCGGGCCCCGACGGGGCGAGGCAATCTCCCGACTGTCACCCTATACGTGCAGGGGTAGACCGTCGACGCTTAACGGCAGCAAGAACCAATACGATACGATACATGCGATACGGCTATGCACCTGATTGCGTTGTCGTAAGAAGGAAAACTGAATCGATGCCGAGTGTGACCATCAACGCCGAGCTGTGCAAAGGGTGTGAGCTGTGCGTGGAGGCGTGCCCAAAAAAGATCATCGTCATCGGAAACGCGCCCAACGGCCAGGGCTACTTTACGGCAGTCTGGGAAGACGATGCCCACACATGTACGGGATGCGCCCTGTGCGCCGAGATGTGCCCCGATATCGCTATTGAGGTGTTCAAGTGAACGAAACCGCCGGACGCCCGGCTGAAACCAGGAGAGAGCTCATCAAGGGCAACGAGGCAATCGCGATGGGGGCGCTGGACGCGGGGCTGAAGTTTTACTTCGGTTACCCCATTACCCCCC
Source organism: uncultured delta proteobacterium (assembly GCA_963848155.1). Classification (GTDB taxonomy): domain Bacteria; phylum Desulfobacterota; class Zymogenia; order Zymogenales; family Zymogenaceae; genus JAFGAS01. The sequence goes on along the minus strand of CAWKCL010000007.1, from coordinate 1,277,344 downwards.
AGAACGACATCCCCGAGTATCTCTCGTTTCACCTGCCGAAGGCCGGCGGCGCCTTCATCCAGGCCGAGAGCGAGATCGCCTCGATCAACATGGTGCTGGGCGCGGCGGCCACCGGCAAGCGTGCCATGACGTCTTCGTCCAGCCCGGGCATTTCGCTCATGCAGGAGGGAATCTCCTACATGGCCGGAAGCGAGATCCCCGGGGTAATCGTCAACATCTCGCGCAGCGGACCGGGGCTGGGCGGCATATCGCCCTCGCAGGGCGACTATTTTCAGTCGACCCGGGGGGGCGGCCACGGGGACTACCGGACGATGGTGCTGGCGCCCAACTCCGTCCAGGAGCTCTACGACCTGACGATCGCCGCGTTTGATCTTGCCGACACCTACCGTAATCCGGTCGTGATCCTGGGAGACTCGATCCTGGGCCAGATAAAGGAGCCGATGGTGCGGCACAAGGCCGTCGCCCCCCCGATCGCCAAACCCTGGGCGCTGACGGGAGCGGCAGGCAGACCGCCGCAGCTTCTCAAGTCCCTCTACCTGGCGGAAGGGGAGCTGACCGTCCATAACTGGAAGCTCAAGGAAAAGTACGATTCGATGGCAAAGGATGCCCGGTACGATACGTACCTCGTCGACGACGCCCGGCTTATCGTCTCGGCGTACGGCTCGGTCTCCCGGATCGTGCGCACCTCGATCGACCGGGTCAGGGAGAAGGGGATGAAGGTGGGGCTGCTGCGCCCGATCACGCTGTTCCCGTTTCCCCACGCGCCGCTGTTGGAGCTGTCGCGCCGCGTCAAGGAGTTCTTCGTGGTGGAGCTCAACACCGGCCAGATGGTGGAGGACGTCAAGCTCTCGGTCGCGGGGGACGCGCGGGTCGATTTCTTCGGCAATCCGCCCGGGTCGATCCCGTCTCCGGCCCAGTTGGAGGAGCTCATCGAAGAGCGGTACAAACGAATCGGGGCCCCATAGGCGTCCGATACGACAAAAACCCGGCATTGCCGGGTTTTTTTATGGCATACATACGATCGGTAAGCCCGGCTCCTTCATTCTGTTGACTAATCAGCCTGCCCGATTTACAATAGTACCATCCTGCTATTTCCGATAATGGAGCATAGCCATGCCAACGATTCAGGCGCTCAAGAAGAAGCATCCCGAGAAGTTTGTTTCGGAGGACGAGGTATTCGGGAACATTCACCGTGGTGACCGGATATTCATCAGCACGGGGTGCGGGGAGCCGCAGTACCTGGTGGGTGCGTTGATCAAGTTTGTTGAGTCGCACCCGAAGGCGGTGTTCGACTCGGAGGTATTCCAGGTTTGGACGCTTGGGGTGGCGCCGTACACGGACGACAAGTTCAAGTCCAATTTTCGGCACAACTCGTTTTTCATTGGGAACGACACGCGGGGTGCGATCAACCGTGGTGCGGCTGACTACACGCCGATATTTTTATCGCAGGTGCCGGGGCTGTTGGACCGCCGGATGATACCGGTGGACGTGGCGCTGGTGCAGGTATCGGTGCCGGACGAGCACGGGTACGTGAGCCTTGGGGTGAGCGTGGACATCGTGAAGTCTGCGGTGGCCAACGCGACGACGGTGATAGCGCAGGTGAACTCGCGGATGCCGCGGGTGCACGGGGACGGGTTTGTGCACATTGACGCGATCGACTATATCATACCGCACGACGAGGAGCTGCTGGTCTACGAGGACACGACGCCCGACGAGATAGCGCACGCGATCGGGCGGTACGTGGCGCGGATTGTGCGTGACGGGGATACGATCCAGGTGGGTTACGGGAGCCTGCCGAACGCGATCATTGCGAATTTGGAGAACAAGGAACATTTAGGGGTGCACACGGAGCTATTTTCCGACGGGATAGCCGAGTTGATGCAAAAGGGAGTGATCGACAATTCGAAGAAGACGATCAACCGCGGCAAGACGGTGACGACGTTTTGCATGGGGAAGCGCGAGACGTACGATTTCATCAACGACAATCCCTCGATAGAGTTCCGGACGGTGGACTACACGAACGATCCGCTGGTGATAGCGCAGCACCGGAACATGGTGGCGATCAACAGCGCGCTGGCGGTGGATTTGACGGGACAGGCGACGGCGGAATCGATCGGGACGACGTTTTACAGCGGTATCGGGGGCCAGGCGGACTTCATGCGGGGCGCGATCCTATCGCCCGGCGGCCGGACGATTTTAGCGTATGGCCTCGACGGCGGAGGGCGGCAAGGTATCGCGGATCGTGCCGTTTTTGCGCGAGGGTGAGGGGGTGACGCTGAACCGCGGCGACATACACTACGTGGTGACGGAGTGGGGGATAGCGTATCTGCACGGCAAGAACATCAGGGAGCGGGCGATGGAGCTGATAGCGGTGGCGCACCCTGATTTTCGTCAGAAGCTCATCGAGGATGCGCGGCGTTTGTCGTTGATCTACAAGGACCAGGCGTTCATCCCCGGCAAGGAGGGCCAGTACCCCGAGCACATGGAGATCTACCGGACGACGGCCGCGGGGCTCACGATATTCCTGAGGCCCGTCAAGATCAGCGACGAGCCGCTCCTGAAGGACTTCTTCTACGACCTCTCGGACAAGACCATTTACCGGCGCTTCTTTACCATGCGTCCCGATATGCCGCACGAGCGGTTGCAGAGCTACGTCATTATCGACTACACCAAGGAGATCGTTATCCTCGCGTCGATCATGGAGGAAGAAAAGGAGGTCATCGTCGGGATGGGGCAGTACATCATCGAGGAGACCTCGCTCTCCGCGGAGGTGGCCTTCATCGTCAAAGACGAGTACCAGAACCGCGGCATCGGCACCGAGATTCTTACCTACCTCACGTATCTGGCCAAGCGGCACGGGCTGACAAGCTTCACGGCCGAAGTCCTCGTGGAAAATAAGCCCATGATCCACGTGTTTGAGAAGACGGGATTTGATATCGAAAAGCGGGGGAGTGAAGGCGTCTACGAGATGAAGCTCAACTTCGTGGATTAGGGGCGATATGGAAGCCGGCCTCCGACATACGATCGAACAGGTCAGATCGCGCAACCCCGAGAAGTTTGTTTCGGAGGACGAGGTATTCGGGAACATTCACCGGGGTGACCGGATATTCATCAGCACGGGATGCGGGGAGCCGCAGTACCTGGTGGGTGCGTTGATCAAGTTTGTTGAGTCGCACCCGAAGGCGGTGTTCGACTCGGAGGTATTCCAGGTTTGGACGCTTGGGGTGGCGCCGTACACGGACGACAAGTTCAAGTCTAATTTTCGGCACAACTCGTTTTTCATTGGGAACGACACGCGGGGTGCGATCAACCGTGGTGCGGCTGATTACACGCCGATATTTTTATCGCAGGTGCCGGGGCTGTTGGACCGCCGGATGATACCGGTGGACGTGGCGCTGGTGCAGGTATCGGTGCCTGACGAGCACGGGTACGTGAGCCTGGGTGTGAGCGTGGACATCGTGAAGTCTGCGGTGGCCAACGCGACGACGGTGATAGCGCAGGTGAACTCGCGGATGCCGCGGGTGCACGGGGACGGGTTTGTGCACATTGACGCGATCGACTATATCATACCGCACGACGAGGAGCTGCTGGTCTACGAGGACACGACGCCCGACGAGATAGCGCACGCGATCGGGCGGTACGTGGCGCGGATTGTGCGTGACGGGGATACGATCCAGGTGGGTTACGGGAGCCTGCCGAACGCGATCATTGCGAATTTGGAGAACAAGGAACATTTAGGGGTGCACACGGAGCTATTTTCCGACGGGATAGCCGAGTTGATGCAAAAGGGAGTGATCGACAATTCGAAGAAGACGATCAACCGCGGCAAGACGGTGACGACGTTTTGCATGGGGAAGCGCGAGACGTACGATTTCATCAACGACAATCCCTCGATAGAGTTCCGGACGGTGGACTACACGAACGACCCGCTGGTAATCGCGCAGCACCGGAACATGGTGGCGATCAACAGCGCGCTGGCGGTGGATTTGACGGGTCAGGCGACGGCGGAATCGATCGGGACGACGTTTTACAGCGGTATCGGGGGCCAGGCGGACTTCATGCGGGGCGCGATTTTATCGCCCGGCGGCCGGACGATCCTGGCATTGGCCTCGACGGCGGAGGGCGGCAAGGTATCGCGGATCGTGCCGTTTTTGCGCGAGGGTGAGGGGGTGACGCTTAACCGCGGCGACATACACTACGTGGTGACGGAGTGGGGGATAGCGTATCTGCACGGCAAGAACATCCGGGAGCGGGCGATGGAGCTGATAGCGGTGGCGCACCCTGATTTTCGTCAGAAGCTTATCGAGGATGCGCGGCGTTTGTCGTTGATCTACAAGGACCAGGCGTTCATCCCCGGCAAGGAGGGGCAGTACCCCGAACACCTGGAGGCCTACCGGACCACCGAAGAGGGCCTGGACCTGTTCCTCCGCCCGGTCAAGATCAGCGACGAACCGCTCCTGAAGGACTTCTTCTACGACCTCTCGGACACGAGCATCTATCGGCGCTTCTTTATCTACCTTATCTCCATGCCCCATGAGAAGCTGCAGAAGTTCGTGGTGATCGACCACACGCGGGAGGCGGTGATCATGGCCACCGTCCAGCAGGAGGACAGGGAGGTCATCGTCGGGATGGGGCAGTATGTCATCGACCGGCTCTCGCTGACCGCGGAGGTGGCGTTTCTGGTCAGGGATTCCTACCAGAACCGGGGGATCGGCACCGAGCTCCTCAAGTACCTGATGTACCTGGCCCAGAAACAGGGGCTCCTGGGCTTTACCGCCGAGGTGCTCCCGGAGAATACGCCGATGCTGCACGTCTTCGAGGAAAACGGGTTTGAGCTCACCAGAAAAAGCCTCGGCGGCGTCATGATCCTCAAGCACAACTTCTGCCGCATACGGCCGCGGCGCTTGCGTGCCCACCTCGATTCCGGGAGACGTGATGGCCGTGAAAACCATAAAGAAGCTCTACGCCGAAAAAACCCGTCCCCTCGACGAGGTCCTTTCGCTGGTCCGCCGGGGCGACCGGGTGTTCATCGGCGGCGGCTGCGGCCGCCCAACGTTCCTGGCCGAGTCGCTGGCGGCCTATGCCCGAGCCCACCCGTCGCCCGTCTCGCCCGATCACGTCTACCATCTCTATTCCTTTGGCGTGGTCCCGAGCGACCGGGACCCCTTTGACGATAACTTCAGGAAGAATATTTTTTTTATAGGGCGCGACCAGCGCGACTGCGTGGCCAGGCGGAGCGCCGATTACTCTCCCATCTTTCTTTCGCAGGTGCCGGGGTTTCTGAAGAGCCGGTCGGTCGACCTTGACGCCGCGCTCATCCAGGTCGGCCCGCCGGACGCCTGCGGGTATATGAGCCTGGGCGTCAGCGTCGATATCACGAAGGCCGCCGTTAAAAACGCCCGGATCGTCATCGCCCAGGTGAACCGCCGGATGCCCCGGGTGCACGGCGACGCGTTCGTCCACCTTGACGATGTCGATGCCGTTATCCGGCACGACGAGGAGCTTCCCGAATATACCGAGAAGTCCCCCGACGAGATCGCCGATCGGATCGGCTCCTACGTCTCACCGATCATCCGCGACGGCGATACGATCCAGGTCGGCTACGGGAGCCTGCCAAACGCGATCCTGGGCCACCTCGGGCAAAAGAAGCACCTCGGCATACACACGGAGCTTCTGACCGACGGGCTGGTGGACCTCATCCGGTGCGGCGCCGTGGATAACTCCGCCAAGGGCGTGGACGAGGGCAAGTCCGTGGTGAGCTTCTGCATGGGCACGCGGCCGACCTACGACTATATCCACGACAACCCGGGCATAGAGTTTCGGACCTCCGAGTATACCAACAACCCGCTGGTTATCGCGCGGATCAACGCGATGACGGCCGTAAACACGGCGCTGGCCGTTGACCTGACCGGCCAGGCGACGGCCGAATCCATCGGCTATTCCTTTTACAGCGGGATCGGGGGGCTGGCCGATTTTATGCGGGGGGCGATCCTGTCGCCCGGGGGAAGGACGATCCTGACGCTGCCTTCTACCGCCGAGGAGGGGAAGGTCTCCCGGATCGTCCCGCTGCTCCCCGACGGGACGGGCGTGACCCTCGGCCGGGGAGACGTGCACTACGTGGTGACCGAATACGGGATCGCGTATCTGGCGGGCAAAAACATCCGGGAGCGGGCGATGGAGCTGATCGCGGTTGCCCACCCTGATTTTCGCCCGTGGCTCATCAAGGAGGCGCGCCGGCTTAATCTTGTGTATAGCGACCAGGCCTTCATTACGGGTAAGGCCGGGGAGTACCCCGAGCACCTGGAACGGTGGCGGACGATGGGGACGGGCATGACGGTGCTCTTTCGGCCCGTCAAGATCAGCGACGAGCCGCTCTTGAAGGACTTTTTCTACGCGCTCTCGCCGGAGTCGCTCTACAAGCGTTTCTTTTCCCGCCGGCAGGACATGCCCCACGAGATCCTCCAGCGGTTTGCAGTCATCGACTACACCAGGGAGATGATCGTCCTTGCCACGATCATGCAGGACCAAAAGGAGATCGTCATCGGGATGGGCCAGTACAAGATCACCGAAAAGACGCGGACGGCGGAAGCCGCGATGGTCGTTAGGGACGGGTACCAGGGCAGGGGCCTCGGTACGGTGATGGTCGACCAGCTGGTGTATCTTGCCCGGAGGCAGGGCCTGGTGGCGTTCACGGCCGACGTCTTCGAAGACAACTCCCCGATGCTCAGGGTGTTCGAGAAGTCGGGCCTTGACGTTGAGAGGAAATGTGAATACGGCGTCTACAAGATGCGGGTGAGTTTATAGGGGTTATCTTAAGCGCAGGGTTGTCGGTACTCAGATGCGTGCGAATTACTGTATCCGTTTTCATCGAGTACCGTTTATAGCGATAACGCCCGTTTTTTCCTGCTACACCTTAATAAGCCGTAGGGACGCGATTTATCGCGTCCGCCAGCCTTACGAAATATATTCCGAATCGTCCATCCATTTCAGCGGATTATTTACGATATAGTTTCGGATATCGTTCATATCGTTTTCGTTGCGGATGACGTGTTCGTAGAACCCTCGTTGCCACGAAAACCCATGATATCCGGTACCTCCACACCATCGCGATACCGCTGATTCGTATTGCTGGACAATTTCCGAGAGAAGGCCCGGCGTCGAAGGTAACTGTGCGCCGGGTGAGGATTTTGCGGGCGGCATATATGCCGCCCCTACGGATTGAATGACGATAATCCCATGAACATGGTTCGGCATTATAACGTATTGATCGATCGTCGCGTCACGGAAATGGTTCGGTATATCGATGAAGCACTTATCTGCGGTCTTACCGAGATCGGAGAGGACGACCCTGCCGTCGGTAATAGTCCCGAAGAACGTTTTCTTATCGCCCGTACAGATAGTGACAAAATAGTATCCGGGATAGGAGTAGTCGTAGTGCTTCAGCCGGATTGAACGGCGGTCAGGTCTATTCGCCGGATCTTGTTTGTTCACCATACGGCTTTACACCCGTAGGGGCGGCATATATGCCGCCCGGCTTCCCTCAATCCTTCGTCCGCCGGAATCTTTATAGTATAGCAAATACGCCCCATCCGGACAATGATCTTCGGTCTTTATCATATCTAATTTTCGTGTTACAGTAGAAACGTGCCGAAAGATCCATTAACTCGTATCCTTTCCACCATCTCCTCTTTCGGGATGATCGCCGACGGCGACCACCTGATCGTTGCGCTATCGGGCGGGGCGGATTCGGTGGCGCTGCTGGTGGCGATGGCCGAGATTGCGCCGCGGTATAATCTGAAACTTTCCGCCGCCCACGTCCACCACGGGCTGCGGGGGGCTGAGGCCGACCGGGACGCGGCGTTCGCCGAGAAAGTCACCGCCGAGGTCGCCGGCCGCTGCGGCCTCGCCATCCCGTATTACCTCCATCGGGCCCACGTAAAGACGATCGCGAAAGAGAATAAGCTCTCCACCCAGGAGGCGGGCCGCTTCGTCCGTGACACGTATCTCCGCCGTCTCATGGAGGAGATCGGCGCGACGAAGATCGCCACCGGCCACACCGGGTCCGACAACGCAGAGACCTTTCTCATGCGGCTCGATCACGGGGGCCGGGCCCGAGGGGCTTTCGGGCATCCCGCCGGTTCGCCTGCCTTATATCCGCCCCCTCATCGAGACGACCAGGGCCGAGGTCGAGGCGTTCCTGGCGGAGCGGGGTATCCCCTGGATCGTCGATTCCTCCAACCTGAAGAGCGATTACCTGAGAAACCGGATCAGAAACGAGATCATGCCGGCGCTCGCCGCGGTAAACCCGTCCGCACAGGAACGGCTCATCGAGGCCGCTGCGTCCTGCCGGGACGCGTTCGCCCTTCTTTCGGCCGCGGCGGACGATTTCGTGGCCCGGCACGCAGAAGGCGGTACGCTCCGGGTAGCGGAGCTTTCGGCGATTGAACCGGCGGTCGCCTCGGAGGCCGTCAAGCTCCTGATCTTCGAGGCGGCCGGGCCGCGTAAAACCCCCCTGAGACTTTCCCGCCTCCATATCGAGGCGGTCCTCCGGCTTGCGGCCGACCCCGCCCACGGCACCCGGATGGTGAGGCTCCCCGGAGGGCTGGTCGCCCGGCGTGTCTACGATACGCTCGCGATTTTGCGTACCGCGGCCCGCCCCGGCAGTGACGGCCCGGTCCTGCCCGAAACGCCCCTTGTTATCCCCGGTGCGATCCTTTACCCTTCGGGGGGATTCATGGTCACGGCGCGTATCATCGAGGATATCCCCTCCGTAACCGACCACGATCACCCCGGCGGCACGAACGGGCGGCCGTCCGGCCGAGAGCAGACCACGGCGCTGCTCGACTACGAGCGGATATCCCATCCCCCCGCCGTGCGCGGCCGCAGGCCGGGAGACCGGGTAACTCTGCCGTCGGGCGCGGGCACGAAAAAGCTCTCGGATTTATTTATCGACCAGAAGGTACCGGTAAACGAACGGAACCTCGTCCCGGTCCTCGTCTCCGGCAAAGATATCATGTGGGTCATGGGGTGGGGGGCGGACGGGAGATTTGCCCCGACGGACAAAACGCGCCGCCTTCTCTCGGTAACCTTCACATCCGCGGGCGAATAGAACGGGCCGGGCGGGCAGGCGTCCGGACTACGGCATCTCCTTTTTACGACGCAGTAGAACCACCAGGCTGTTTGTCAGGATGACACACCCGGTTAGCGCCGGCAGCAGCGCATCGATCATCAGGCCGATACGCGGCTCGTCTGCAATTACCGGCAGCGGCCAGATGATGAGCCAGACGCTCAAAAGGGCCAGGCCGAACCGGTCTCCCCATCCCTTTTCGGCCAGTCCCAGGGGGATGAGACATCCCGCCAGAAGCGAGACGCCCCAGATGATCATTCCGAGGAGATTGCCCGACTCAAAACGAAACACCGACTCATACGGAATAACACCCATCGCCAGCAGAAACACCGAGAGGAGTATCGTCCCCGCCAGCTCGCTCTTTGATACGGCAAACAGGCAAAAGAGAAAGATAATCCCCACGATCATGGCGCCGGGATGCAGCACCCAGGCGAGGATTGGATCACGGCCGCCGACGTAGCTGGCCAGCCCGAACAACAGCAGCCATCCGCCCAGGAGCAGGTACCCGACCCGAACGATCGTCCGTATCGGCAGTTCGTTCCGCATGGATATCACACCACGCCACTGGTTTTGACACACAAAGAGTCAGCTGGACGCCTATCGCCCGATGAGGAGCAGGATGCCGGAGATGACGGCCAGTATCGCGAGGATGATACCGGAGGCCGGGATCATCAGGCCCAGGAGCGAGATTGCGGCGGACGCGATAAGCCAGACCGCCAGGAGCACCATCCCGATCCTGGCGCTGGTCTTTCTGCCCTTCATCCCCACTAAAAGAAGGATTCCCGCCAGAAGCGCCAGCACGATCGTGATCTCGCTGGCAAAGGGAAGGCCCATCCCGACGAACGGCATCAGCCCCACGAGGATAAGCCAGATTGCCAGGAAGATCATCCCCAGGCGCTCCGGCCAGTTCATCCTGCCCAGCTCTACGAGGATAACGACCCCGGTAACAACGGCAAGGATCTGCAGCGCCAGCGTCAGGAGGGAATGCCTGATTCCCAGGAGCTCCAGCGCCCCCGAGGCGATGAGCCAGATAGCCAGCAGCAGATAGCCGAGTTTCAGGTACTTCTTCATCGATTAGTCCTTTCCTGTTATGGTTAATAACGACGCATTGTATCTTTTATATCCGGGCGGCATACCGGTTACGAGGGGTTCTCGTTCAGGTGGGCCGCCAGCCGTTTGCCGAGGGCGGCCGCCGTCCATACCACCGGCAGGCCGAGGGATTGGGGAAAGACACTCGAATCGCATACAAAGAGATTCTTGATCCTCGTCTCGAGGTTCTTGTCCACCACCACACCGATCCGGCAGGTTGCCGACGGGTGGGCGCCGATCGGGGGAAGCTCGATGATTGAATGATCGGGCGCGCCGAGCTTGGAGAGGATCCTCCTGATGATCCCGACACCCTTGGCGAGCCGTTTCCCGTCCCGTTCGGTCATCGGTTTGGAGAACGAGGTATCGGAGACGACCTCGCCGGCTACCTCGTCGGCGATCTTGACCATGATCCCGGTGTAGCGAGGAAATTGCATGAGCCTGGGCAGTTGGCGCGGCGCGGCGAGCATCAGCTGCAGCATAAAGGCCGACCAGCCGGGGAATACCGGCAGGATCGCGATTCCGTCGGACTCGTGGTGTTCCAGCGTCCCCACGCTCATGGGATTTGCGTGAAGCGTGTTCATACCCGGGACAATCCCGCCGACAAACTGGAGCCAGTCGCAGGCAAATCCCCTGCCCGCCTCCTCGATACCGCTGTTTTTCAGGATAACGGGCGAGCCGACCGCCGCGCTGATGACGACGGCCTTCCCCCAGTAACGGACGGGCATACCCCATCTGACGGCCTGGACGCCCGTTGCCCTGCCGTTTTCGGTGATCACCCGGGTCACCCGGGTATGGAGGGCGAGATCGGCCCCGTATGCGACCGCCTCGTCGCCGTAGACGCGTGAGGTCCACTTGGCGCCCCGCCTGCACCCGAGCATGCAGTCGGCGCAGTCCGGGACGCATTTTTCGGGGTCAATGAATTTCTCGATCTTCGTCCAGTGGTAGCCGAGGTCGTTTGCCGTCTCCAGGATGCGCAGGTTGGCTTTACCCACCAGCTCGTCGGGCAGCTGCTGCACCCGGAGATCTTTCCTGACCTGGGCAGCGGCCTCGGTAAGGTCGATTCGGAAGGGGGAAAAGACCTCGCGCGGGGGGGCAACGGCGCATCCGGCGGCGACGTTCGAGGCCCCGCCGTAGCTGTTAACGCTGACGACCCAGTATCCCTCGCGGGAGAGCGTCAGACCGAACCGCTTGGCCATCAACGCCATCGATACGGTATTACCCACCCGGTTGATCCTTCCTCCGCGCTCGATGAGGAGGACCTTCTTCTTATTCTTCGCCGACTCGCGGGCGACGGCGGCGCCCCCCGGCCCCGTGCCCACGACGATGACGTCGTACTCTTTTTCCATCGACGCACCCTGCTTCATGACCCTCACTTTTAGTATTGTAATCTTCCGGAATTGAATTGTAAACGAAAAATCATGACGCGGTTTTCGGGTATCCCGGCGGGAGGGCCGTCATAAAAAGGCAGCCGAATCCGTCACAGGGCCGCTGCTCTGCCCCGAATACTTACTGCTCGAAGTATATGATGGTTGCCTCCGGAAGCACGGCTACGGGCGTGCCCGGCCCGAACTCGCCGGCAAGGAGCGTGAGGGTCTCGCCCCAGTCCCTCGTCCGGGTGATGGCCCCGGGATTCTTCACCCAGTCGGTGAAGGTGGCGTCCCACTGCGGTGCGACGACGATGATACGCACCCCCGGCGGGATCTCGGTCGGCGACATCTGGCGGCCGCCATGGTTGCGCCCGAAGCTGCGCTGGAGATAGTGGGGGATCTGCCCCTCCGGGGAGTCCGCGATGATCACAACCGTCCCGGTTGCGTCTGAAAGCGCCGATGCCCCGATGCGGGCGGCGATGAACATCTCGTTTGCCTTCACGAACGCGTTGGCGATCACGAGCCTGCGGCCCTCGGGGCGCGGGCCCACCGAATAGACCTCGCGGGCAAGCTCCACCGCGCGCCGGTGCTCCTCCTGCGGGTCCCCGGCAAAGAGGGCCGTGGTTTGCCCCCGCTCGTTGACGACGGCGTCGATCTTAAAGTGCAGGCCGGCCATCCGGGCCGCCTCCTCGATATCCTGCCTCATGACATTTTCGTCGCCGGTGCCGGGTCCCGTTGTCTGGGGGGCCAGCTCCTTGACATGAATATGATAATGGGCGGCGCTCTCTACAGAGGCGACGCCCGGCAGGATGATCTTTCCCCCGCCCGAAAAACCGGTGTTAATATGGGCGGTTACGCACCCGATGCCGATCCTGAGGTCGGCCTCCATCACCTCCCGGTTGACGGCGAGCTTCGTTCCCCGGGAGGTCGTCCCGACGAACGTGCAGTGGTCGTACGGATTATGGTTGTAGACGGGAAATCGCTCCGTAATCCGCGGCCCGAGCTTCTTCCTGAATTCGTGGTGCGTGTGGGCGCCGTGGTTTCCGAGGGCGGCAACAAAGGAAATACCGTCCTCGCTCATGCCCCCGGCCACCAGCTCACGAATGACAACGGGCGCGATCTCCGATATCCGGGTTGGGCGGGTGATATCGTCGAAGATGATGGCCGCGCTCGACTTTCCCCGGGCAAGCTCGGAAAGGCCCGCAGAGCCGATAGGGTGTTTGACCGCGTGCTCGATACCTTCGGGCGACAAGGGAGCCCGGTCGCGCCCGCGCATGGTCAGCACCCGGACATCCCAGGTATCGGGAAGCTCGATAGTCGATGACGAGTTATCGTACCAGAGTCGGCGGGGGATTTCGATCTGCATGGCGTATTTCCTGAAATAATAGGATAGTCTGCCGGACGGACGGCCTCTGCCGCCTCTCGGCTGTTGCCGCGCTTCGATCTTGAAGAGGCACGGCGGGCCTCCCACCACCTTACACGTGGTCTCCCCGGCCCGGTATTTCCCCTACCGAAGGTCCGATCGACCGGGCACGACTGAATCGTACCTTTGAAACGGTCGTCCGCTGAGGTGCGGATACGTATCGCGGCGGCGGTACCGGCTCTTTCGGCCGGAACGAGGACCGTGTAGTGACCGGAATCGGTAATGGGTAATAGGACTATTTCTTATATACGTCTTCGGGGTTGAATACGGGGGCGCCGTCGGCAACAAGATCGCTTCCGTCAAGCTTTCGGAAGAAGCAGGATCGGTAGCCCGTGTGACATGCCGCTCCGCCGACCTGCTCCACCCTGATGAGAAGGCTATCGTCGTCGCAATCCACGCGAATCTCTTTTACGATCTGAACGTGCCCCGATGTCTCGCCCTTCTTCCAGAGCTTGTTTCTCGACCGGGAGTAGAAGACGACGGTCCCTTCCTTCAGGGTCAGGTTCCACGACTCCTCGTTCATGAATCCGAGCATGAGGACTTCCCCGGTAAGGTGATCCTGGATAATGGCGGGGACAAGGCCGCCGATCTTCTTAAAGTCAAGCGTTACCATCGATGGATCCTTTCTTGATTGCCGTGGCGTTTCGGAGGGTAGAAAGACCGGGGACTTTCGCAACGATCCGGAAAGCGGCCGCCGCGTTTGAGCGGGTACGCATACTGCTCGGGTGCGCCTTGTTTGAAGGCAGGCAACGGATTCCCCTCCGAAGGGGCGCCCAAATCCGAACTTGGCGATATATGCACATAGGGCGCCCGGGGCGTGCGGGGCTGCGCGCGCCTCCCGAAGGTTAGTAGGTCGTCTGGCCGAGATTGATCCTCGGCAGGGTCCCGAGGCCCGTCAGGGTAATGCTCATAAAAACGCCGAGTTCATCGGGTTCGTTGCCCTCCGGGTACAGGTTGTTATAGACGGTAAGGTCGACCCCCCAGCACTGCCGGTGATAGTTGATGCTCCCGCCGAGGTAGCGTAAACCGTCCTGGTCGAAGGAGTATCGCGCCCCAAGCGTAACGTCCATTGATTTGTTCACAACCAGCTTAAGCGACCCGAAAAGGTGCTCATTCTCGTCCTGATAGAGGAGGTCCGATTGGAGGACGTAACCCAGCGAGAGTGCATCGCCCCGAACGTCATTAAGCCGAACGTCCGTGCTCAGGTATAAGACCCGGTCAATAGTATGATCGAACTTCCCTTTACCCCGAAAAGTGATATAGGTTGACGGCGAATACCTCAGCTCGAAGTAGCTGACCGTATGGGGGTCGTCAACCGAGTACCCGAGCCACGGGATATCCGGCATGAAATCGATCCCGACCCCGATCTCGGCATACAAAAGCTCGTCAGAGAACCCGTTGCCCTCGGCTTTCGTCCGGTGCGCCAGAATCCGGTTAATGAGTGATACGTACAGGAGGCTGGTGCTCCTGATCCTATCCTTGTCGTCAAAGTTGGGGTAGGACTCCTCATCCATCGGCGGCGAGTATCGGTATCCGACGACCGGTTTGATGATGTGCCTCATGGACGAGTATGTTTCCGAATCCAGGGCATACGTTTTGGCCAGATACGTCGAGAACTCCACGCCGGCGGTGTACGTGGCCCGATCCATTTCGTCCGGATAGGAGCTGTCCCCATTGATCCACCACCAGCTGAAATCGCCCTCAATCCACGGGGTAATGGAGAAATAACCGGGCGCGATATTTGCCGTGAGGCGTGGGGCGACATTAAGGCGGAGCGCCCTGACTCCCTCCTCGCGGTAGAAATTGGTCACCGAGCCGTCCATCTCAAAGGCCACCGGTGTTCCAAAGAGGAATGCGGGACGTACGTACGCGGTAAACCGCGGGAGCCGCTGGACGGTCGCCCGATCGGAGTCGATCTTATCGTTCAGGTTTTGAAACCAGGACGCGTCCAGCATCATTGAAACGGGATACCACTCCTTGAGCAGCGACGCGCTCGATTCCAGGTAGGAGGAGGTCCTCATATTGACGTTATCGGCAAAATCCTCAAGATAGGTATCGTCTGAAACGAGGTTGATATCGACCAGCGCTTTAATATCGCCGGGAAGCGTCTGCCGATGATAATACTCGGCACCCCATCGGAAGCCTTCTTCGCTCTTCGTCCCGTCCTCGAAGTCGTATCCGGCGTCATCGATGAAGGTGTAATTCAGTATTCCTCTTAGGTCGGGCCTGAGGAAGTAGCGGTATTCAAGGCCCCCGAGTACTCCCCGTTCGGTCATGACGTCCGCGGTAAATGTTGCGTCCATGCTCCGATTGATGGCCCAGAAGTAGGCATTCCTCACCTCGAAGCCTTTTTTGCCGGATTGGCCGAAGGAGGGGAAGAGGAACCCGGATGCCCGCTTGGTCCGCGCAGGGTATATCCCGAAGGGGATATAGGCAACCGGAAAATTCTTGATCCAGAATGCGCCGTTCCAGATTTTGCCGTATCCTTCCAGCGTAACTTCGGATCGTTTCCCGGTAATCTTCCACGCGGGGACCGCCCCATCGCACGAGGTAAGGCTCCCCTCGCGGATGCGATAGGTCTTCTCGCCGAGTTTTTCCATTTCGTCGCCGGTAATATAGAAATGCTTGTCGGCGTAGAACATCATCCCCTTATAGACGACGCCCGTTTGGGTGTCGATATTGAGCTTGAAGCGATCGCCCTTGATTTCGTCGCTGCCGTTGAAGTAATAGACGTTCCCGGTGGCCTCCGCCTCTTTCGTCTCCCCGTTCATGCTAACGCGGTCGGCTTTCAGGACCATGGGGCCGCGGGTGATCTCGACGTTCCCCTCGGCGGTGTATATCTTATTCTCCCGGTCGTATGAAAGCATATCCGCCGACACCATGATCGGTATCGTGGTATCTCCGAAGTCGGACGCATCGGGAACTGGGCAAACGCCGCCGGCGCCGCGATGAGAACGACAATAAGACATGCGAGAGCTTGTAACGTTTTCATAATCCTTCACATAATAAGATAATACGACAATCTATTCATACCAGAATTAAACGCTATTTTCAAGCATAATGTATACCTCCCATAAAAAGTGATTCGACGCCGAAAAAAATGAACTACCGTCCTAAAAAGGTTTGACGCAAGGTGTTTGGGAGGCTACAATTGTCCCGAACAAGGGTAACAGCCCCGGTTTTCTCGTGTCGCGGGCGCTGCCCGGGGCCATGCTGCGGCCGGATTTCGTCACGCCGCCCGCCGGGAGTGTCTGTCACATGCTACGGGCGACCGCCCGTTTTACCGTCAATACACAGGAGCGGCGCCATCCAACCGACAACCGACCACGCACCGCGCCACCGTCGTCTCCCTCAGGGACGTCCCCGACCTCATCGAGGTCGCCGAGCGGAAGGAGTTCTATCGGCGCTCTCTCGACCTCTTCCTGATGATGATCAAAAAGGAGCCGATTAACGTGCCCGCGTGGGGCCACTGCGGGTTGTTGCTGTACGAACTGGGGAGGTTCGACGAGAGCCTGGCCTATTTCCGCACAATCATCGACCACGAGCCGGACAATGCCGTGGCGTGGGACGCCCGGGGATTCATCCTGATGGAACGGGCCGATTTTCGTCCGGCCGCCGAGGCCTTCGGGAAGGTGCTGGAGCTTTCTCCGAAGCGGACGGACGTGGCCGCCGACATGGCTCTGTGCCTATTTCATACGGGTCGATACGCCGAGGCCCAACAAGCGCTGGCAGACCGGGTGGGGAAGGTCATGGGGACAAAAGAACACTACCTGATGGGAAGGATCGTCGATAAGACCGGCAACGACCCCGCCCCCCACTTCGAGCGGGCGCTGGCCGCCTACCGTAATCCGGAGGGGCCGGTTCGGGAGGGAGTCTATGCCACGCTTGCGGCCATTCGGGGGGTGATCCGCACCCGAACGGGGAATACCGACCGGGCGCGCGAGGCCCTCATCGAGGCCGGCAACCGGGCCTCCCTGACCGATCCCGACCGGATGATCCTTTCGCCGGTTGAGCTGACCTTCAAGGTTCGCGGCGCTTTCATGCGGGAGGTCAAGGGACTCATGGAAGGGCTGGGCTGACAGCAGTCACCGTGTTTGCCGTATCTACCGTTTTATCTGGAGTAATGACCCATGATTATGGGACCCGCGCCGCTCTGCCTGAAGTGCGTCCGTTTTCACGAGGATAATAGCGGGCTTTTTGCCTGCGACGCATTCCCGGAGGGGATACCGGACGAGATCGTCCTGAGAGGCTTCAACCATAACCGGCCATTTCCCGGCGATAACGGCATGCGTTTCCTGGCGCGGGTGAAGTTCGCCGTGATCGGCCCCGAGGGGGCGACGTTTTCCCCCTTCGCGCAGGAGGTCTTCGGCAGGATCAGCATGGGGGCGGCCGACGAACGCTTCGTATCGCGGATGCGCACGCTCGTGGCCGAGATCGACCGGATTGTATCCGGGCTCGCCCCCGAAGACCAGGGGAGGGTATGGAAGGCTTTTTATCGGATAGCGGACGAGCTCCTCACAAGAAAACGGAATAGCTGAAACGACAACGATCGATTGAGGTAACTCTGCGTAATGCAACGGATACGATTGCCCGTTATGGTGGAATATTCCTAACGCGATCGTGGAGGCATTCATGAGCGAAACACAGGGAATCACCCGATTGGGGTTTCGAATCGTTCTGGACTCGCTGGCCGAAAATATCGGCGTCAATGGAAAGAACGCGATCCTTAATTTCACGAAGCTTGATCAGTACATAAAAGAGCCCCCCGAGTATGACCCCGAGGGGCGCATCCCCACCGAACAATACCAGCAGCTATGGAGCGGGGTCCGCGTCATCCTCGGCAACAAGGGGTATAACTCCCTCGTATATCGGGCGGGGATAACGCTCATCGGCGACGCCAAGAAACGAAACCCGGCCTACCAGGCCCTGGCAGAGAGCCCGCAGCCGCCGGTCGATAAGCTCGTGACGCTGCTGTCTGCCTACCTCTACGCGATCGGCATGAAACCCGAGGAGTCGATGGAGCACCTTTCGGACAAGAAAACGGTCGTCATCCACCGGCCCCAGTGCAACGAGTGCGTCGAGATCTGCAAGAACGCGGAGATAACCAGGGACATCACCAGGCCGGGGTGCGCGTTCATCGTCGGGGCGTTTACGGAGCTTTCCAACGTCCGCAAAGACCTCCTGACGGCCACGGTGGAGGAGACGCAGTGCAAGCTCATGGGCGCGCCGGAATGCACGTTCACGGTCAGGTACGAGGTGGTGTAGGGAGGGCGAGAAGGGGAGAGACGTTATCTGGCGACACTACCTACTCGGTGACAAATACTTTTGCACGTTGTCTATACAATTCCCGTTGCAGTCAACACATCCGGCAAGCTAATCGACCATTGGTATCATAAAATAAACTATCCCCGCAATAATGGATGCCTATGCCACAAGATTTCCCCGCTCATACCTGGCACGTCATTTGCTTAAATAGTATTTGGATTATAAAGCTTTTTACTCCCTTATTGCAGATCGACATCGTGGAGGTTACAAATGGGCGAAATACAGGGAATTACCCGATTGGGATTTAGGCTCGTCCTGGACTCGATAGAGGACAGTATTGGCACTAACGGAAAGAACGCGATCCTTAACTATACGAAACTCGATCAGTATATCAAGACCCCCCCCGACTACGACCCCGAGCAGCGGATAACCACCGAGGAGTACCAGTGCTTCTGGAGCGGGGTCCGTGTTATCCTCGGGAACAAGGGCTATAACCCCATAGTCTTCCGGGCGGGGATTAGCGCGGTAAAAGATGCGCAAAAAAGGAATCCGGCCTATCGCGCCCTGATCGAGAGCCCGCAACAACCTGTCGAAAAGCTCGTGACGCTGCTATCCGCCTACATCTACATGTTCGGCATGAAACCTGAAGAGACGTTGGGGCACTTCCCGGACGAGAAGACATTTTTCATCCACCGGTCCCAATGCAACGAGTGCGTCGAAATCTGTAAGGATAAAGAGATAACAAAAGATATTACCAGGCCGGGATGCGCCATCGTAGTCGGGGCGCTTACCGAGCTTACCAACTCCCGCCCCGACCTGATGAAGACAACCGTCGAGGAGACGCAGTGCAAGCTCATGGGCGCGTCGGAGTGCACGTTCGTGGTCAGGTACGAGGAGGTGTAGGGGAGAGGCACAAAGTAGGTGGGGCGGGCACCATACATAGCGCCCGCCTCATTCCTATTTAAACATCTTATAACCCTTGGGAAGCTCAAACAACGAATCGTCGAGCCGACCCGTCTTGATATTCCGGTATTCCTTTGTCAGGAAGTAGTCTCTCGTCTTCAGCTCGATCTTAACCGGGTAATCGATTTCCCGGGCGCGCCAGACCGTGAGCGTCCCCCGGGCGGGATCGTCAAAGCGGTAGAAATGGATATCACAGGCCAATCCCCCTACGGTTTCGGTCCCGAGTAATTCGTCCGTCGCGATTTCGATGAGCCGCGGATTTATCTCCGGGACGATGAAATCATCGTCGTCGCTGTCCCACTCCTCGTCGTAAGCCTCATGCTGTGGGAAAATCGTCCACTGCGCGCCGAAATCGGAGCGGTAGATGATGACCTTCCCGCCCGCTCCGGTCATCAGCTCGTACCGGACGCTGGCGCCCTTGACGTAGGCCGTGCCGCTGGTGAGCGCGCCGTTCTGATTGATATCGACGTCGGCCGTAAACTCGGCGCACCATGCGGCCGAGGCACAGACGAGCGTGAAGGAAAGGACCGCCGCGAGGGTAATTGTCCGTTTCATACCGGTAGGCATCTCCACACCTCCTCCAATCCGTTATTCCTTACTATGCCGGAAATAGAAGGGTCAGGGCGAAAGGGGAGGGATCGCGATTATCGAATCCGGCGTTCCCTCCCGCATATCTAATCCGCTCTCCTACCACCCCGGCGCCCGTTTATTAAACCAGGGAGCGGCCTTCTCTAATTGCGCCGCCAGGCAGAGCAGCCGCGCCTCGTTGCCGAACGGCGCCACGAAATGCACCCCGCAGGGGAGGCCGTCGGCCGTCCAGTGCATCGGCACGGACATCGCCGGCAGCCCCGTCAGGTTGGCAAGCTGGGTGAAGGGCGTGGCCGCGAGGTTATCGATGGCAAGCTGCTCCACGATGCCGGTCGCCTTGAGGAGCTTTCCCGCCCCCAGGCCGTTGACGATCTTCATCAGCACGACTTCCGCGGGCTTGGGCTTGAGCTCCCCGATCTTTACGGGGGGGCGGGCCGTCGTCGGCGTCAGGAAGAGGTCGTATTTCTCGAAGAACGTCCCCATCACCCGCGCGGCCTTGTCCCATTCCCTGATCGCCGCCACGAACTCGCCGGACGTGACGGCCCTGCCCAACAGACCCAGCGTCCGGGTGACCAGCTCAACCTCTCTCTTTGCGGCGCGCCTGCCGTACGTGTCCCTGACAATCTTAATGTCGGCGGCCATTTCGCCCAGGTACATGATGAAATAGCCGATCGCAAGGTCCCTGAATGCCACCGGGGGGGTCTTCTCCTCGACCCGGTGGCCGAGGCCGGCCAAAAGCTTTGCCGTCTTCTTTACGGCCGCGATATTTTCCTTGTCCACGGGCTTTCCGACCGGAGAGACCGTGCTAAACGCGATCGTGAGCTTGCCCGGGTTTTTCCTGATCTCCTGGCTGTACGGACGCTCGGGCGGCGCGATCACGTAGGGCGCGCCCGGGTCCGGCCCGGCCAGCGCGTCCAGCGCAGCCGCGCTGTCGCGCACCGAGCGGCTCAGCACGTGGCCCACGACGGCCCCCTGCCACAGCTCGCCGTAGTCCGGCCCGGTCGGGTTTCGGCCTCGGGAGGGCTTGAGGCCGAAGAGCGCGCAGTTTGATGAGGGGATGCGGATCGACCCGCCCCCGTCGCCGCCGGAGGCCATCGGCACAAAGCCCGCGGCGACGGCCGCGGCGGACCCGCCGCTTGAGCCGCCCGGGGTGCGGTCGAGGTTCCAGGGGTTGCGGCACGGCCCGAAGAGGTCCGGCTCGGTGTAGGCCACCAGCCCGAACTCCGGCAGGTTCGTCTTGCCGATCGATCACCAGGCCCGCCTTTTTATAGCGCTCTACCATTGCGCTGTCGCGCACAGGCACGAAGTTCCGGTAGGCGCGGCACCCGCTCGTCAGCGGGACACCGGCGTAGGCGTCCAGCAGGTCCTTGAGAAGAAACGGCACGCCCGTAAACGGCCCATTCGGGAGCTTGCCTTTTGCGGCCTTCCGGCCGATGTCGTACATGGCGTGGATAACGGCGTTGAGCTTCGGGTTTCCGGCCTCGATACGGCCGATCGCCTCCTCCACGAGCTCGGCGGCCGAGACCTTCTTCTTCTTTACCAGGTCCGCCAGCCCCAGGGCATCGTATTTTACGTATTCTTTAATGCCGGCCATGGATTTCTCCTTATGAATGGGTGGAAATGAAGAGCAGCCATACGGTGACACGATGTTAGAGTCGCGGGGCGGCGGATCGAGGCGGACGTGGAGATTGGGAGGAGTGTCACCCCGGTTATATATGGAAACGCCGACCAGTATACTCCCGGCGAAACGATTGTCAAGCGTAGCTATAGGCTAGCGTTCTTTGCTGATCTCCCTGACCACGACGCGGATCCCTTTGACGGCCGTCACCTCCACGACGATCCCAACGGGGATGTCCCCTCCCAGCTCGCTCTCGGCCCGCCAGAGTTCGCCCCCGAGACGGACATGACCCTTGTTTGTCCGGTTATCCACGGCAATCGTGACCGGACCCCGCATGCCGATTACCCGGTTTGCGCCGATCGGCGGCGGGATCCTTTTCATGATTCTTTTCGTGATAAGCAGCGCGAGGGGGAGCAGCACGCCGGATACGACCCCAAACGCCGTCCACTGGACCGCGGGTCCGAGGCCGGCGTAGGCCAGCGCCCCCGCGGCAACCGCCCCGATTATGAACGGGATGATGAATACTCCCGGTACGATAATCTCCACGACGGCCAGCACGATCCCCGCGGCTATCCATATCCACCAGATTTCAACGGCAGGCGTCATGATGCGTATCCCGGAATAATAAAAGGAGAAGTGAAACAGGTACGTGCATGTAGCATACTACAGCGGAGACGATTGTCAAGCGTGCGGATGGGCTGGCCGCCGTCACAGAAAAAACCGAAAAAAGTGCTTGACATTCAGCCGTCGAGTGTTCATAATCAGACTATACTGATTATTCTGATTAATTGGCTATTTCAAGATTCACTACATTTCATGGAGTTGCCGATGAGCGGGGAAGATACTAAAAAGAAAGACGCGGCCGCAGCCGGCCGGCAGCCTTCCTGCTGCCGGGTCCAGTCGATCGTGTCGGTCGACGAGCGGGGCCAGATGGTGCTGCCCAAGGAAATCAGGGAGCAGGCCGGCATCGGCCCGGGCGACAAGCTCGCCGTGGTGAGCATGGAGAAGGACGGGGCAGGTCTGCTGCATCGCGCTGATGAAGATCGACGCGCTGACCGACGTGGTCAAAGGCGTGCTGGGGCCCGTCATGAAGGATATCCTGTAGGCCGAATTCCGGCACACCTCAAGGGAGATACCCATGAACACACGTATCGCACACACGGCGATCGGCGCGGCCGTCTTTATCGGCTGGGCCTCGCTCCTGGCGTTTCTTGCCTTTCTCGTGATCGGCCCCGTGAGTCCGCTGGACTTGGGGCTGGGTCAGCGCGGCCTCCTCTGGCTTGACGCAGGGCTGTCGCTCGTGTTTTTCATTCAACACAGCGTGATGATCCGTAAATCATTCCGCACGTGGATGACCCGCCTGGTCTCCCCGGAATATTTCGGCGTCCTCTACACGGTCGCCTCCGGCATCGCGCTCCTGGTAATGGTCGCGTTCTGGCAGGAATCAGACGCGGTCATCGCCTCGGCCCACGGCGCCGTCAGGTGGGCGTTGCGCGCGGTGCCGATTCTTTCCATAGCGGGGTTTGTCTGGGGCGTACGGTCGCTCAAGTTCTTCGACCCCTTCGGGACAAGCCCGATCATCAACCGCATGAGGGGCAGAGAGCCCAGGCCCATGCCGCTGGTGGCAGCGGGGCCGTACCGCTGGGTGCGCCATCCCCTTTACTTCTTCATCGTGCTGATGATCTGGGCCTACCCGGACCTGACCGCCGACCGGCTGCTTTTCAACATCCTCTGGACGGCCTGGATCGTGGTCGCCTCGTTCCTGGAGGAGCGTGATCTGGTAGGCGAGTTCGGCGACTCGTACCGGAGGTATCAGAGGCAGGTGCCCATGCTTATCCCGTACCGGATTCCGTCAAAAGATAAAAGGAATTAATGCCGCACGTTATCGCGAAATAAACGCAATAGACACACAAGGAGTATGGATATGAAACAGGAAGAAATCAAGAAGGCGGTGAGGGACCGCTATGGAAGCATCGCCGAGTCCTCGGCCGGGTGCGGCTGCACGCCCGCGGGTCAGGCCCAGTCCTGCTGCGGGCCCCAGATGGACGCGGGCGACATCGCAGAAAAGATCGGGTATTCCAAGTCCGATCTCTCCGGGCTGCCGGACGGCGCCAACATGGGCCTCGGCTGCGGCAACCCCGTGGCGCTGGCCTCGCTGACGCGAAGGGGAGGTGGTGCTTGACCTCGGCTCCGGCGGCGGAGTCGACTGCTTCATCGCCGCCAAGAAGGTCGGCAAGACCGGCCGGGTCATCGGGGTGGACATGACCCCCGAGATGATCGCGAAGGCCCAGGCCAACGCGAAAAGGGGCGGCTTTGACAACGTCGAATTCCGGATGGGCGAGATCGAAAAGCTCCCCGTTGAGGACGGGACCGTGAACGCCGTCATATCCAACTGCGTCATCAACCTCTCGCCCGATAAGCCGCAGGTGTTCCGGGAGGCGTACCGGACGCTTACCCCCGGCGGCAGGCTCATGGTGTCGGACATCGTGCTGCTGAGGGAGCTGCCGGAGCAGGTCAGGAAATCGGTGGACGCCTATACGGCCTGCGTGGCCGGCGCGCTGAGCAAAGACGAGTATATTGGCGCAATCAGGGCCGCCGGTTTTGAGGACGTGGAGGTGATCGGCGAGACGGTCTACCCCACCGAATGGCTCATGGCCGATCCCTCGCTTGAGCCGATGATCGAGGAGGCAAAGGCGGCAGGAATCATCGACGACGGCAAGCCCTATGCCGCCAGCATCAAGGTCTCGGCAATAAAACCGGGAGGAGAAGCAAAGGCGAAGTCCGAGGGGTGCTGCTGCTGTTGACGATTGGGCGGGATTGACTACCAGACTGTTTGAGGCGGGCGGCCGTTAGGCCGCCCGATTTTCAATAACGCCGGGTACCACCCGATGCCGGACGCGATTCATCGCGTCCCTACGGTTTTTCTTTCAACTCACGTCTCATCAGCGTCACCTCGAACGCGAAATGCTCGAACCTGACCCGGCGGTTTACGGTAAATCCCATCCGACCGTACCACTCGACCAGGTGCTTTTCGTCGGTGATCACGCCGACGGAGATATAGCTCGCCCCGGTTTCGGCGGCCCTGTCGATCGCGTACGTGAAAAGCTTTCTCCCAACCCCCGGGCCTGGTATTCCGGCAGCACCGAGAGCCTGCCGATAAAGCTGACATCGGGTTTGGGGTGCCCCACCGTCACGGCGCCGACGGCCTTGCCGCCTGCCTCGGCAATAAAGTAGCGCACGCCCTTGCCCATGTCTTCGGTCACCCAGGAATCCGTTATATTGGAGGCGTGCTTGGAGTCCCTATCCGGGGGGAGCCCCAGGCGGTCGGCCACCTTCTTGAAGGCGGCCCCGATGACCGCGACAAGAGCCGGGACGTCTTCCCGGTTGGCCTCGCGTATGGTTGCGTCCATCATAAAAGTCTCCGTATCTGTCGAGGCAGCGGTGTGTACCGGCCGTTTGGGACGGCCGCGAGTCGTCGGGTTATTTACCGATCGCCCCGATTCCCGTCCCGGGGAAATAAAACTCGATTATCTGCCGGTAATCCTTACCCATGCGTGCGAGCTCTACCGCCCCCCACTGGCTCATCCCCACGCCGTGCCCCAGCCCTTTGCCGTCAAAGCGGTAAGAGCCGCCGGTTTCGTGCATCTCGAAGAGCGTGCTCTTGAGGCTGCCCCACCCGAAGCGGCGGCAGACGATGATCCGAAACTCCTCGCCCATAAGCTCGGTATCCGCCCCCGAGAGCCGCATCTTACGCCGCCCGTCCCGAGGGGTCCCGTTCCGCCACGCCGACGCCGGTCACCGGCCGGCCGAGCGCTTCGGTCAGCGCCGCAAGGAGATTCGCCGCCTCTCGACGGTAAATGTCCACGTGAAATCGGGGCTTGCCGCCGAAAGCTCCCGCCCGCGGAAGGCGTCCCTGGTCGGGACAAGGTACGGCACGGCCGGCCCGCCCCAGACATAGGCGGGCGAGGTGGTCATGCCGCCGGAGCTGGAATGGTAGAAGACCTCGGCCGGTTTGCCGCCGAAGTCGACGTAAGACCGGCGGTCTCCGTGACGGCCCGGGTGCCGGCGGCGGTCTCGGTATCCACGCCGCCGTAGTACTGGCAGTGGGTCAGGTCGCACAGGTCACAGCCAGTGTGCCTTTTCCTGTTTTTCAATGCGAAGGTGCGGCACAGGATGGCCTGGGCTTTCAGGGCGGCCGTCTCCCTCGTGGAGAGCTCGCCGGGCACGACCGAGAGGAGGTACTCTTCGAGGGGCACGGTATTTAAGAGAACGATGACGCCCTTCTCTGCCGATACCGTGAGAGCCCCCCTGTAGCGGTGGTCGTCAGTCGGCGTCGTGACGGTAAGGACCGCCGAGCCGGACAGGGGGGCGACCGTGAGAGGAGAGGCCGCGCGCACGGTTCGACCGCCCGCGGTGAGGGTCAATATCGACGATTCATCGGCGGTAACGGTGACGGTAATGGTAAGGGTAACGGGGCTTTGTTCAAGGGCGCCGCCGGGAAACGAGACGCGAACGGGAGAGGGCGCGCCGATGGTTACGCGGTCGGCAACCCTATCCTCAAGGACCCTGACGACGATCGTCTGCGTCGCCGGCCACGGCGGGTACGGCCGCAAATAGGAGCGATAGCACACACGGCGCCAATAGAAAACGCGCCAACCGCGGTAACCACAGTACGGCACGGATCAGTATCAGGCGGCAGATCGAGTACATTACGGCCCCTATGACGACTACCCGGCAACTATATGATGAACGGTAAAAAAAGAAAAGGGAAAATACCGCCGGAAGCATCGGAAAGTTGCGGGGCGACATCCGCCCGGATCGGCATTACCTTTTGACTTGACGTTTTCTCCGATTACGATATTATATTACTGTTTTATTGAGCGGCGCGATACAGAGGTTAAAACCCGGTTTGTGCTGTGGAGGTATTATATGTCCGGTTATAAGAAAGTGCTGGTTGCAGTGGACGGTTCGTCCTGTTCGGAAAAGGCGGTTAGGGTTGCCGTAAACTTTTGCCGGCTTTCGAATGCCGAGCTTCACGCCATCTTCGTCATATCCGAGATGGTGGTGGAAAACTTCAAGCGCCTCGGCAAGGGCCAGGCCAAGGAAGTGCTGGAGAGCCTCAAGGACGAGGGGAGGAAATACTTTCGCGATGTCAAGGATACCGCCAAAGAGATGGGACGTGAAGGTCGTGGAGGCCATCCGGGAGGGCTTTCCCGCCGACGAGATCGTGACGTACGCCAAGAAGAGCAAGATCGATCTCATCGTCATGGGGACCCACGGCCGCAGGGTCGGCACCCGGCCTCTCATCGGAAGCACCGCCGACCGCGTTATCCACCTGGCGCCCTGTCCGATCCTCATCGTGCCATAGGATATCGTGGGAAAATATCCCATCAGGAGCTTCCTTGCCGATAGACTTGCCCCCGAACAAGTCTATCGTTTTTTTGAGGAGCGCGAGGGTTTCTCCGAAGTAGAGAAGATTATCCCTCCGCCGCGTCCCGAGGATACCCGCCTGGCCCCGCACGCGCTTGCCCGGGCGCGGACCGCCCTCAAGAAGCTGGGCAAGCGGGGGCTGCCGGGCCCGGTGCCTCCCGGCTTTTCCCCGCCGGCCGTCCTTTCGGACATGGCCGCGGCCTATGACCGGGACCTCCACGAGCGTGTCCGGCGGATCGCCTGGTACCTCTCGTCTTACCTTTTCACCCACGATGATCCCGCATCCCCCTTCCTCTCGAAAGACCGGCGCGAGGCGCGGCACGCCGACGCGATCCGCGCCCACGAGGGGCCGGTCCTCTTTGTCCCCAACTACAACTCCCACTTCGACAGCGTCATGATCGCGGTCTTTTTCGACGCGCTGGGATTGGGGCTCGCCTTCTCGGCCCTGGGCGACCTGCTGATGCCGAGCGTGGCTGTCGAACAGGAGATGAAGCGGCTGAGGGTCATCAAGATCACCAAGTCCCAGCTCTGGGCGCCGCACTACCCGGCCTACGAGCGGATCCTCTCCGAATATATGAAGGCCCTCTTCGAGGGGGGCGCCCGGGTGGTCGTCCACAGCGAGGCCTCTCGGTATACTACCCGCAGCATCGACGGGACGATGCGGGCGACCATACCGCCCTGGATTATCTCGGCGCTGCTATCGTCCGAGCGGGACGTGCTGGTAGTCCCGCTGACGCTCTCGTTTTCCCGGGTGCCGGAGGACCGGGCGTTGACCTACCACAAGCCGCTGGCGGGCCTGCTCAGCCGAAACGACCTGAGCGCCGACGTCCCGATTACCCGTTACCTGAGATTCGGCCGCGGCTGGTGGGGCCGCCTGTTCAGCGCGGTGCTCGACGGTATGCCGGGCGTTTACGGCACGGCGTACCTGACGCTCGGCGAACCCTTCTTGAAGGGGGATATGGTCAGGGAGGCGCCGGCCGGGCGCGACCCTGCCGATACCATCGCCAGAAGGGCGATGGAGGAGACGGCCAGGAATAAAAAGGTGCTCCCCACGCACCTGGTCGCCGGGACGCTCATGAGCCGCGAGCGGCTGACAAAACGGGAGCTTCACCCGGCGGCCGCCGAGGAGCTCGAACGGCTGGTCGCCTTTCACCGGGAGCGCTACGGGTCGGCGCCGGATCTGGACGATTCGTTTTCGGGCGGCATCGGGAGGGCCGTGGAGGCGGGGCTTTTACCGATGACGGAGCGCCGTATCGTCAAGAAGGGCCTGATGCTCCCCCGGCGCTTCTACGTCTCGAACCGGGTCCTGGGCCGGTTCTACGCAAACCAGCTCGACCACCGGATCTATCCCCAGTGGTCGGGCCACAACCTGACGGTTGTCAACGCCGGGGCGTTCGGCTATACGCTGACCACCCACCTGGGGAGGAAGTTCGATGCCGACCCGGCCTACGCCGACTGGAGCCTGGTGCTGTTTGACGCCCGCAGGGATATCGTGCAGGCGATAGCGGAGAACCGGTCGCACCCCGACTTTTTCCCCGGCAGCGTGCTGCCGAAGGTCGTCCACGTGGAATCGGACCTCGGGGCGGGGATCGGCCGCGCCGAGATCGTCGTCGTGGCCACCCCCTCGAACTATTTCCGTAAAGACGGCGCGGGCGATTCTGGACGCCCACCCCGACCCGTTTGTGCTGGTGATCGCCACGAAGGGATTTGAGGCCGAGACATCTCTCCTGCCGGTCGAGGCGGCCTGGGAGGAGATGGACAGGCGGGGCAGGTCCAACGTCCAGATCGCCGTAATCTCCGGGGCAAACCTCGCCGGCGAGATCATGGAGGAAAGACTGACGGCAACCCAGCTTGCCGCAGAAAACGGCGAGCTGAGGGCGCGGCTCATCGATATCTTTTCAACGGACGATTTTTACGTCTACCCCTCCAGTGACCTCCTGGGCACGCAGCTGGCCGGCGCCATGAAGAACGTCTATGCCATCGCCTACGGGATTGCCGACGGATCGAAGGACGCCTCGGTGAACTTCACCGCGACGCTCGTGACCCGTATCTCCGCGGAGATCAAGACGCTGGCCCTGGCGATGGGGGCCGACCCCGAGACCTTCGATACGGAAGGCCAGGCGTGGATGGCCGACTTTTTGGCGACCGCGCGGGGCGGGAGGAACAGCGAGTTCGGCAAGGCCCTCGTCCGCTGGCCGGTTCCGATCGCGCTGAGGTTCTTCAAGGACGCCAAGAAAAACGTCGAGGGCTACGCGGCGACGAAGGCCGCCATGGAGCTGGCGCAGCGATACCGGGTGGAGCTTCCGATCGTCGAAGCGCTCTATGATATCCTCTACGAAATGGGAGAGGCCGACCCCCGCCGGTTCATACGGCGGCCGGATAACCGGTGAGTGTCGGCGGCCGGTAAGGCCCAACGGGATTGGCCGCGTACGACCCGCATTCCCAATAAACCCCGGCGCAAATCCAAAAATCCTTTATGGCCGTCCGGAAGTGTGGTATACTAAAACCTTTATGCTTCCGGAGTCGTTATGAAGAGCTTCTTTTGCCCCGAATCCATCGCGGTGGTCGGCGCCACGCCCAACAAGATAAAGGGCGGTTATCACATCTACAACAACCTGGCCACCTACTATACGAAGGGCGCCGTGTATCCCGTAAATCCCAATTACGAGGATATCGACGGAAAGACGGTCTATAAAACGCTCTCGGACCTGCCCGAGCGGCCTGAGCTCGTTATTGTTTTCACGCCGTCGGCGACCATACCCGGGTTGATCGAAGAGGCGGCGCGCCTCGGCGTGAAAAGGGTCCAGATACAGGCCGCGGGATTTGCGGAGGTGGGCGCCGACGGGGCCCTTCGGGCCGAGGCGGTCATGAAGATCGCCCGGGAGCACGGCATGCGGGTCTGGGGTCCCAACTGCACGGGCTCGGTAAGCGCGCGGGACTTCTTCTTCTCCCCCTTCATGCCCGCGCCCGATCTCCGCAAGCTCCTCATCCCGGGCCCCGTCTCCATCATCGCCCAGAGCGGCATGATGGCAGGCGGCTTCCTGCTGCAGGTGCTGGACGGCGGCTACTTCGGCATAGACAAGGTGGCGGCCATCGGCAACAAGATGGATATCGACGAGGTCGATATCATCCAGTACCTTGCCGGTGAGGAGCATACCCGCATCATCCTGATGTACCTGGAGGGGATCGCCCGGGGGCGGGAGTTTCTGGACGTCGCCCGTTCGCTCTCGGGAAAGAAATCACTGGTCGTCCTCAAGGGGGGAAGGAGCGCGGGGGGAAGGCGGGCGGCCCTCTCCCACACCGGGACGCTTGCCGGCAGCGACGACGTTGTCACGGGCGCGCTGGCCCAGGCGGGCGTTATCAGGGTCACTGATTTTATCGAGCTTATCAACGTCGGCAAGGCGCTGGCGACGCTCCCTCACGCGCGGGGCGGCGCGAATATCGCCCTGATCACGGTCTCCGGCGGGGGAGGCATCGTGGCGGCGGACCTGATCAACGATCACGGGCTGAAGCTTGCCGATCTCACCGAAAAGACCATCCAGCGGCTCACGCCGATCTTCCCGGCATGGATGCCGCCGAAAAACCCGGTCGATATCTGGCCGACGATGGAGCTTCGGGGAATAAACGAGGCGCTCCAGATGGTCATCCCGATCGTCCTCGAAGACGAAAACGTGGACGCGGCCGTTATCCTCCCGTTTGCGTCCCCCATCAGCGAGCGAATGGATATCGAGCCGATCAGGCGCGCCGTCCAGGAAACGAAAAAACCGGTCGTGTCGTGGCTCTTCGGCTTTATCCCGAGTTTTGAACCGTTCACGCGCCTGATGCGCGAGGCGGGGATACCGGTCTACCTCGAGCTTTCCCAGGCGGCGCGCGTCCTGGCGGGCCTGAGGCAGATATCGGCTTAGGCCGCCGTCAGCCGCACGGCGGGCGCGTGATTATGAAACGGTGCGGCCGGATTACACAATGGGCATCCTGAGATTTACCCTCATAGCGGTCCTGCTGGTCCTGCTCATCAAGAGGAAGCTCGACCTCGGGCTTTCACTGGTGATCGCGGCGGTGGCGCTGGGCCTCATGTACGCCATGGACGTCGGCGAGCTTGCGCTTGTCTGCCTGCGGTCGACGGCCAACCTCGTGGCGGCCGAGATCCTCGTCGCGGTCCTCATGATTGTTTTCCTCTCGGAGCTGATGAAGCGAAAGGGGCGGATCAAGACCATGGTGGATTCGCTTCGGCGGCTCCTGGGCGACCCCCGGGGGGTAGTGGTGCTGGTCCCCGCGATTATCGGCTTTCTGCCGATTATCGGCGGGGCGATGATCTCGGCGCCGATGGTCGAAGAGGCCTCCGACGAGCTGGGCCTCTCGCCGGAAAAAAAGACGTTCCTCAACTACTGGTTCCGCCACCTCTGGGAATATACCTTTCCCACCTACCCGGGCGTGATACTGTCCGCGGCAATCCTCGGCGTGGGGCTTTCCACGATCGCCGCGGCAAACCTCCCGCTGACGCTTGCCGCCGCCGCCGCGGGCCTCTTCTTCGGGCTGCGGGGGGTGGCCTATCACGGGGACCGGAAACGGCGTATCTCCCGCAAGCTCCTTTTCAACTTTTTTATCAGCGCCCTGCCGCTCATCGTCGTGATCGTGTCGGTGCTCGTGTTCAACACCGACCTGGGCCTCACGCTTATCCTGGTTTTCCTGGTCTGCATGCTCATATACCGGGCCAAGCCCAAAGAGGTCGGCCGGATCGTCAGGGAGAATTTCTCGTTCGCCTACGTATCCATCGTCGCGGGAATCCTTGCGTTCAAGGGGGTTCTGGAGGCGACGGGTGCCGCCGCCGAGATCGCCGGAAACCTCACCTCGCTGGGCATCCCCCCGTTTTTCGTCCTCATCATCCTGCCGTTTGTTATCGCCATGTCCACGGGCATGACGATGGCCTACGTCGGCATCACCTTTCCGATCCTGCTGACCTACTTTACCACCGGCGACTACCCGATGATCGCCTTCATGCTGGCATACGCCGGGGGCTACGCCGGCATCATGCTGTCGCCGGTGCACCTGTGCCTCGTGCTGACGGCGCGCTACTACCGGGCCCAGCTTTCCGGCATTTATCGATTGCTGTGGCTCCCGGTCCTGTTCGTGCTCACGGTGGCCGCGGCGGCCTATCTTGTCGCGAATTTACTCCTCTGATCGCCCCTCCGGTATCGTTCTTTCAATTCCATTGCGAAAATTCCAGATTAAGCGGCAGCCTGTGCGGAGCAGTGCATACCGGCTGTTTAGGCGCGGCGCGTGAGTCATATCACAGTATGATCATATTTATGAACGATATGAAAGAAAGTGTGACAGGGGACGCAAAAATAGGGGAAAACGGGCTGTATAAAGGAATCACGCTAAAATATCAGATTACAGGAAACAAGCCAGTAAGGAGGGTGTCATGAAAAAGAGTATATTTTTTATCGCGATCATAGCAATCATGTCATTGGCCGTGGCGGCGATGGCGGCATCGCCGGTGGTCAAGGTCAGGGTGGTCAACCTCAATGTCCTCGGCGAGGACGCGGTGTCGAGCCCGGAAGGCCTCGCGAAGACGGCCACCATGTCGATCGCGGAGAACGCGAAGGTGTTTCCGTCCATCGAGACGATGGTGCTGAGGGTCGGCAAGGACCAGGCGAAGTACACGCCCGACGTCACGCTGCCGGCAGGCGCGCTGAGTTTTTCCGGCAGCATCAGCGAAGCGGAGATGCTGGAGTTCATCTCCGTCCCCAACCCGGAGGGGGCCGGCAAGTTTGACGGTGTGATCGTTTCCCCGGACGGGAAGATCACCTACCTCGACGATCCGATCGTCATCGACTACAAGGTGAGGTCCATTACTACCCCCGGATCCCTGGCAGTCGGCGACGGAGACGTGCTGCTGCTGTTCGCGAAGGACTCGGAGCCGATCGCGTTCGGCCATGAAAAGTCGAGCGGCGACACCGACCGCCACCGCAGCCAGCGTAATCCCGGCAGGCCGAACGGCGGCAGCCTGACGCACCAGTAGCAGGCAGGCAATGAGCGTTTCCGACACCGAACGTATATACGAGCGCCCCTCTCGAGAGAGAGGGGCGCTTTTTTGCGGGGGTACGCACCGATATAGCCGCCGACGGGCCGGGTGAGTCATGTCACAAAATAATCATATTTGTGTATGATATGAAGAAAAGTGTGACGATGGGCGCAAAAATGCGATAAAATAGGTAGTATAAAAGGATTATACGGATTTTTTGGCTAACAGGAAAGAAATTTCCTGAGGGAGGAGGGTGCCATGAAAAAGAGTATATTCTTTGTCGCGATCATAGCGGTCCTGTCGCTAGCCGTGGCGGCGATGGCGGCGTCGCCGGTGGTCAAGGTCAGGGTGGTCAACGTCACCGAGCTCGGGATGGACGAGGTATCCACCCCCGAGGGCCTCGTGAAGACGGCCACGATGTCGATCGCGGAGAACGCGAACGTCTTCCCGGCGGTCGAGACGATGGTGCTGAGGGTCGGCAAAGACAAGCGAAGTACACGCCGGACGTGACGCTGCCGGCCGGTGCGCTGAGCTTTTACGGGAGCCTCACCGAGGAGCAGATGATGGAGTTCATCTCCCTCCCCAACCCCGAGGGGGCCGGCAAGTTTGACGGTGTTATCGTTTCCCGCGACGGAAAGATCACCTACCTCGACGAGCCGATCGTCATCGACTACAAAGAGCGGTCCATCATTACGCCCGGATCGCTGGCCGTCAAACGACGGGGACGTGCTGCTGCTGTTCGCAAAGGACGCGGAGCCGATCCAGTTCGGACACGAAACGCCGGAACCGCGTGGCGGACTTCTATCATCAAGAACCGAACAATCCCACGAGGCCGGCCCTGATCAAAGGCAATAGAGGTAACGCCTCGTAGCCGGATATTACCGGTTATGACTCGGTACGACGACGCCCCTCTTCACGGAGAGGGGCGTTTTCTTGCGGGGTATGTCATAGTCAACTGCCGACCGGCCGGGTGAGTCATGTCACACAATGGCATATTTTCGTGCACGATACGAAAAAAAGTGTGACGCCGGACGCACAAATGGGATAGAATAGATAGTATAAAGGGTCATGCTGATTTTTTGACTAATAGAAAAAAAGTTTCCTTTAGGAGGAGCGTGTTATGAAAAAGAGTATATTATTTGTCGCGATCATAGCGGTCTTATCATTGGCCGTCGTGGCGATGGCGGCATCGCCGGTGGTCAAGGTGCGCGTGGTCAACGTGGACGTCCTCGGCGAGGACGCGGTGTCGAGCACAGAAGGCCTCGTGAAGACGGCCACCATGTCTGTCGCGGAGAACGCGAAGGTGTTTCCGTCCATCGAGTCGATGGTGCTGAGGGTCGGCAAGGACCAGGCCAAGTACACGCCCGACGTCACGCTGCCGGCCGGCGCGCTGAGCTTTGACGGCAGTATCTGCGAGGCGGAGCTATTGGAGTTCATCTCCATCCCCAACCCGGATGGGGCCGGCAAGATTGACGGCGCGGTGGTTTCCCGCGACGGGAAGATCACCTACCTCGACGATCCGATCGTCATCGACTACAAGCTGCGGACCATCACCACCCCCGGATCGCTGACCGTTAAGGACGGGGACGTCCTGCTGCTCTTCACGAAGGACGCCGAGAAGATCCCGTTCGGCCATGAAAGCGGAGTGGTGGAGGACTACTACGAACCCAACAACCCCACCGACGGAAAGAACCCGACCCACGAGCGGAAAGGCGAATAGGCGTAAACTGCACCGAGACTGCCATCAGACAGGATACGAAAAAGCCCCTCTCCAAGGAGAGGGGCTTTTTTTTATGCTTCATTGAACAGTGTCACGGCTCCCTGGCTGTGAGTTACGTCAGCCTTGGCGCTGCCGCATCAGCCCTTCTTTCCCCCGATATAGGCGACCGCCTTACCGATCCGCCGGATCAGCCTGTCCCTCCCGATCACCTCGATGACCTCGAATATCCCGGGGCTGACGGTCTTGCCGGTGAGCGCCACCCTCAGCGGCTGGGCGAGCTTGGCCAGCGTCAGCCCCAGCCCCTCCAGCACTTCGGTAAAGGCCGCCTCGATGGCGGCATACTCCCACGGCTCGAGCGTCCCGAAACGCTCGGCCAGCGCGGCAAAGGGGCGCTCGACGTCCGGCGTCAGGAATTTATCGGCGGCCTTCGGGTCGTATTCGATCTCGTCCGCAAAATAGAACGCCCCCATCTCGGCCATCTCCACCAGGGTCTTTGACCGCTCTTTGAGGGTCGCGGCGGCACGCGCCACCTGCCCGACGTCCGGCCGGCCCCATCCGCGGGACTCGACGAAGGGGAGCAGGCGCTCGGCAAGCCTCTGCGGGTCGGACTCCTTGATATAGTGGGCGTTGAGCCACTCGAGCTTTTCGGGGTTGAAGACGCCGGCCGATTTTCCCACGTCGGCGATGTCAAACTTTTCGATGAGCTCGGCCATCGAGAAGATCTCCTGGTCCCCGTGGCTCCAGCCCAGCCGGGCCAGGTAGTTGACCATCGCCTCGGGCAGGTAGCCCTCGGTGATGTACTCGGTCATCGACTTTGCCCCGTGGCGCTTGGAGAGCCGCGAGCGGTCGGGCCCGAGCATGAGGGGGACGTGGGCGAAGGCGGGCACCGGGTAGCCGAGGGCCTCGAATATCTGGATCTGGCGGGGCGTGTTGTTGACGTGGTCGTCGCCCCGTATGACGTGGGTGACGCCCATGTCCATGTCGTCCACGACGACGGTGAGGTTGTAGGTCGGGGAACCGTCGGAGCGGCGGATGATCAGGTCGTCCAGCTCCTTGTTCTCGAAGACGATCCGCCCCTTGATGAGATCGTTGAACTCGGTGACGCCGTCCTGGAGAGAGCGGAACCGGACGACGTAGGGCTCGTCCCGGGCGGGCAGGTCCTTATCCCGGCAGGTGCCGTCGTACATCGGCTTTTCCTTGCGCTCCTCGGCGCGCTTTCGCTTTTCCTCGAGCAGCTCGCTGCTGCAGTAGCAGCGGTAGGCCTTCTTTTCGGCCACCAGCCGGTCGACGGCCGCGTGGTACAGGCCGTCACGCTTGCTCTGAAACTCCGGGCCCTCGTCCCACGTTAACCCCAGCCAGGTCATGCTGGCCAGGATCGCCTCGGTATATTCGTCGCGCGACCGCTCCCGGTCGGTATCCTCGATCCTGAGGATGAAAACGCCCCCGGTATGCCGGGCGTAGAGGTAGTTGAAGAGGGCGGTCCGGGCGCCGCCGATGTGCAGGTGGCCGGTGGGGCTCGGGGCGAACCGGACGCGTACGGGAGATTGTCTGTCTTTCACCGTTAGTTCCTTCCAGAATATAGACGGGGCCGCCGTGGGGCCCCGGATTCCTGTGGCATGTATCGTGTCATGATACGTATCATACCGCGCCCGTTTTGTCAACGCCTACGCCAGCGCTTCACTTTTCACTCCTCGCTTCTCATAATCTTCATAGCGTCCGGTCATTACCCGGTAGAATCGGACGTACAGATTTGGAGGTACGGACTATGTATAAAGGTGACACCTTCTTTGCGGAGCATAATTTCGTGGTGGATTACGAGCGGGCGCTGATGGAAATGCCCGACATGGAGCTCTGGATATGGCTGATGCACCGGCGGGGATACTCCCAGGGGTATATCGGCGACAGCATCGGCGTTACCCAGTCGGACGTGGCCTATCGAATCGACCGGATACAGGACTATCTAAAGCGGCGGGTGAATGAAGAAGAAATGCATTGAAGAGGGGACCGGGGCCGCCCCGCCCGCGCGGCCCGACGGCGGCGCTCCCGCCGGTGACGGGGATGCCGCCGGAGCGGGGGGCGCCGACGCGGTCTTTCGGGACATCGTCAAAAAGGCCGGGGAGGGAGACATCAAGTACCAGGAGCTTTACCTCAAGTATATCGACCTCATCTCGGAAAGGACGGGCAACGAAGACGAAGTGGTTTACGAGGCGACCTTTATCGATGACGAAGACCAAGAGACTTAAGCTGTACCGCCCCCACGCGGGCCAGAAGGCCCTGCACGAATCGGACGCCCGTTTCAGGGTGGCCGCGTGCGGCAGGAGGTGGGGAAAGACGCTGGCCGCCACGGCGGAGATGGTCAGGCACGCCTGGGAAAAGCCGGGCTCCCTCTCGTTTTGGGTGGCGCCGGTGCTGCGCCAGAGCGCGATCGCCTTTGACCTGGTGAGGCGGGGGATGCCGAGGGGGGCGGTGGCCGATATCCACAAAACCGACCGGAGGGTCGGCCTCGTCAACGGGTCGGTGCTCGAGTTCAGGAGCGCCGAGATCCCGGAAAACCTGCGGGGGTTCGGCATCGACTTCCTGGTGGTGGACGAGGCGGCCTTCCTCTCGAAAGACCTCTGGGAGGAGGTCCTGAGGCCGGCGCTTTCGGACCGGCAGGGCAAGGCGCTCTTTGTGGGCACGCCCAAGGGGAAGAACTGGTTTTTTCGCCTCTTTTCCCGCGGGATGGACAGCGAGCAGGCGGGCTGGCAATCCTTCACCTTTCCCACCGAAAATAACCCGTACATACGCCCGGAAGAGATCGAGGACGCGCGGCGGACCCTGCCCGAGGCGGTCTTCGCCCAGGAGTACCTGGCCCGGTTCATCGACGACGGGGCGGGCGTCTTCTCGGGGGTCAACGACATCGTCACGGGGGGACTGGCCGACCCGCTGCCCGGCGGACGGTATACCGCGGGACTGGATATCGGCAGGCACCGCGACTACACGGTGCTGACGATTGTCGACGCCACGGGATCGGTCGTCTACTTTGACCGCTTCTCCGGGACGACCTGGACGGCGATGAAGCGGCGGGTGGTCTCGGCGATCAGGCGGTACAACCGGGCCGTCGCCTGGGTCGATTCCACCGGCGTGGGCGATCCGATCCTCGAAGACCTGATACGGATGGGGGCGGCCTGCCGGGGTTTTCGATTCACCAACGAATCAAAGTCGGCGCTCATCGAAAACCTTGTCCTCCTGATCGACGAGCGGAAGATCAGTATCCCCCCGATACAGGAGCTGGTCGACGAGCTGGCGATGTTCGAGCTGAAAAACCTCCCGGGAGGGGGCGTCTCGTACGGGGCGCCGGCGGGTTTCCATGATGACTGTGTCATATCGCTGGCGCTTGCCGCGTGGGGGATCAGGGGGATCAGGGTGAGCCAGTCGGACTTTGAACGGACGCTTGGTTTTTGATGACAGGAGCCGGTATGGATGCCGAGGTGCGGTTTACGGACGGAGAAACGCGGTCCTTCTCAAACGTGAGATCGATAGACGTTCGCGACGGTGCGGTCGTCGTCCGGCGGTGGTTCAGGGTCGCCGCGATACTGCCGATGGATACGGTCCGCTGGGCGAGGCTCGTCAGGCGCCGGAAGGTCTCCCAGGACGACTTTGGGAAGGCCGCCCTGTAGGGGGTTCGGACTTTCTCCCGCGGTTGCGGCCGGTTTACCGGCACGGCCCGCGAAAGGGAATCATATGAACAAAAACGACATGAAGCTCTTCCTGGACTATTACGACGGCCGCCGGGAGGCAATCTTCAAAGATTTCACGGGCCGCCGGGTTGCCGAAGGTCTGCCGAAAGAGCAGCGGATATCTATCAGGGACTTCTATTTTCAAAACGACATCCGGGTCATCCAGGACACGAGGGCTAACTTCATGCCGCCGACCTTCGACGTTGTCGTGACCAGGAGGGGCGAGACCGCGCCCCACGACGGGCTGACCGGCGAGGTAACGGCGTGGCTGAAGTCCCGCAACTTCGGCGGCGGCCGCACCTTTTGGGAGGCGCTGCCCGGCTACTACCTGACGCAGGAGAACTACGGGACGCTCTTTTTGAAGCTCTTCGTCAGGGGCGGGGAGGTCTGTGTCCAGAAGATGTATTCCCAGGACGTGGAAGTCATCACCGACGAGAAGAACTACCTCGAAGTCAAGAAATACGTCTTCGGGTGGGAAGAGGCGGCGACGCTGGAGGGTGGAGGCGTGAGGATGTCGGCCATGCGGGAAGAGATCGACGCGGAGGGCTTCTCCTTTTATATCGACGGAAGGCTCGTAAAGAGAGAGGCGCATGCCTTCGGCTTTATCCCGGTTGTCAAGATCCTCCGGGAGGAATCGGAGGGGAGCCCCTACGGCCGCTCGGGAATCCAGGACCTGGTCGAGGGGCAGCTGGCCGTGAACATGGCCCTGACCAAGCGGGCCTGGGCCACGAAATATAACAGCTTTCGGGTATGGGCGCCCAAGGAATCGGGCCACGTGCAGCCGGGCACGACCATCACCGTATCGCCCGGGGCGCTCTCACCGATCCCCCTGGAGGCGGTGGGGGGCGACGTTGACCTCTCGGCGGTGGAGCGCGAGCTCGAGGACGCGCTGGACCACCTCTACCGGCTGGGATGCGTACCCCGGAAGCTCAGGGAGGAGGTCGCCTCGTCGGCCACGTCGGCCAAGGCGCTCAACACGCTGCTCGAGGGCCTCAAGCGGTATACCGAAAAGAAGCTGATCTATCTGAGGAGAGGCTTCGAGGAACTGATAGAGAAGTTCCTCGCGGTCAAGTTCGGCACCGGCCTCTTCGTGGCGACGGTATCGTTTCCGTCTCTCTCCGGCGAGGACCCCCAGCACGTGCTGGCGCGGGCGCAGTTCCTGGCCGACCGGGGGTTTATGACCGAGGCGCTCAAGGAACTCGGCTACGACGAACAGATGGTAGAGAAGATGAAGGGGAGGCAAGACCCCTGATCCGACGGCTGGAATCGTAGCCGGCAGTCAGCGGCCGGGCCGCGGGCGGTCCGGCGAAACGACGGGGCCGCCGTCCCTCATGGGACGGCGGCCCCGTCATATCCAAAGAAGGGTACGTGCGTTCACGGCGCCGTACTACGGCCCCTCCACATCGC
Organism: uncultured delta proteobacterium; assembly: GCA_963848155.1. Taxonomy (GTDB): domain Bacteria; phylum Desulfobacterota; class Zymogenia; order Zymogenales; family Zymogenaceae; genus JAFGAS01. The sequence goes on along the minus strand of CAWKCL010000007.1, from coordinate 1,237,603 downwards.
GTCCGAAATTCCATTGACATATCGCCTGTTTCTGATATCCTTAATAAGAATAACTATCGGTGATCCGATGATCATTTGCTGCCCGGCATGCGGCTTCAGGGGTAGGGTTCCGGAAGGCAAAGACGGACGGGATAAGAAGCGCGTCATCTGCCCGTCATGCGGCCACCGGTTTTCCGTCGGCCTGGTCGTTGTGCCTTCCGGCGATCAGCCGCCGGGAAATCCAGGATCCGTCCCCCGCCCGGACGGTGCTGCAGTCGGCGGGCCGATCGCCGGAGGGGCCGATACCGCGCCGCCATACCGGGACGGAAAGAAAAAAAGGCGGCGCCCGTTTCTCTGGGGCTGTCTTATCGCCGTCGCCGCCCTGGCGATCGGGATCGCGATCTTCTTCCTCATCAACGGAATCTCGCGGCAGGTCCAGGAAAGCAAGGAATCCGATATCCTGAAGAAACTCGGTGAAAAATACCCGGGGTATCTCCTGCTCAATTCCATCGCAATCGATCCCGGTTCCATGACCGAGCTCCAGATCACCTCGTATCAGGAGGGCCTTGTCGGCAAGGGGTGCGTGGGGATGGGTACCGTCGCGAATATCGAAAAGACGATGGGATCGACCGTCCTCGATTTCTTCGGCCTGACCGCGCCGGGAACGATCATCACCGCTTACCCACAAGGGGTATGACGTCGAGCTGCTGCTGGACGAATCGTATTCAGATGAGTTCCTCAGCTATGGTGTCGGGGATACGGTCCTCTTCGCGGGAACCATCAAGAAGGCGGTTATCGACAGGCGGACGCGCGTCGCCCTTGTCGACGTGATCATTGAGGGGCACCGAAAAGGAGAGGCCGGCTCGCGTCCCCCGGAAATCAAGAAGAGTCTTACCAAACGCCTCATTGAACTTTTACTGCAGTAACGGCCGGTTTGTTTCGCACATATGCGGGGAGGTTATGAAAACACAGTGTCCTGAATGCGGCTACGAAGGGGACATCAAAGACGACCTGATTCCGGAGGGAGGCAGGACCGTCGGATGTCCCCAATGCAAGGCCACATTTACGGTCAACAAAGACGGCGCCATGGTGAGGCCCGCGAAAAGCAATAACGCGCGGCGGGAGGTGGACGTGGATGGGAGGGATTTTATCCCCTCCAGGCAGCGTGAGGAACGGGTTTCGCGCGTGAGGGCCGACCGCATGGTTACCCGCATCGCCGTTCTTGCACTGTCTCTTTCGGCCGTATTCGTAATCGGCTTTTTCGATTGGAAGATATACGCACGATTATACGCTCAACAATCCGCTCAAAAAAAAGGAGGCCGCGCCTGCCGGCCTTATGACTCCGGCGTCACCGGCCGGTGAACCTTCAACAACAGCGACGGGAGACCCCGTTTCCACGGCCCCCATCAAAACACTCGACACCGATACCGCACAGCCTTCGGAGCCCCTCATCCTCGAGGAGAGCTTCACCAGCGACGTCTTTCTTGATATTACCGAAATCGATGGGAAGCTAAACGAGGAGACCGAGGTGACCGGCCTTCAAAGGGAGCTTGATCTCAAGGGATTCGCCCAGGACCTCGTGGGGAAAATGCTCGTCGGCTATTTCATCGTCAGGGACGTCGGCAAGCTGGACGCGATGTATGCGAAGACGCTTCCCCTTACGCTCTACAGCTATGACATTGAGGCCGAGGCGGAATCGGATAATCCGATAAGGAGCGTGGTCTATGTCGGGCTCAAACAGGCCGACGAACTGTCTTCCTCCCTCGATAGGGGGAGCAGGGTTTTTATCCAGGGATTTATCTACAGCTGCGTGCTCGTTTCCGATCACTTCGAGCTGGGTATCGTTAATTCGAGAGTGGAGCCGAGCAGGTAGCGGTTTCGTCGGCCTATATCCGGAGACCGGTACCAGATTGGCCGGGGCGGCAGACGAAGATAGTGGAGCGGATGGGTACGCCGGCCTTCGTGCTTAAGCCGTTTGCGTGATAAATACCGCGAATTCTTTTTCTCGTTTACGCATCTATATATAACAATGTATTGGGAGGTGTTGTCATGAAAAAGAATGTAGGAAGCGTCGATCAGGTCATTCGATTCATCATCGGTGCGGTCATTATCGCTGTGGGCTATTACTATAACAGCTGGTGGGGGCTCCTGGGCCTTCTTGTCCTGGCGACGGCGACCTTCTCGTTCTGCCCGGCGTATGTACCCTTCGGAATAAATACCTGCGAGACAAAAAAGAAGAAAAAGTAGTATGCCTTTTTAAGGGGGAAACGGGGTATTTTAAATAATGCCCCGTTTTTTTTGTACGGCCCGAGGCGCCGCTTCGGGATTAGCGGGAGATCCAGGTCTTAGGCGAACTACAGCTTGAGAAGGATCACCGAATCACCGATGAGCGTCTCTACGACTTCAATACTCTTCTTGAGATTGACTTCATTCTGATGTTGTATTGACAGCTCACTGATCAGGTATTCCTTCGGCTGGCTGGGTCTTTTCATTTCCCGCTCGAGAGTCCTGATCCTTTTTGAGACGGCGTCCATGTATCGATGCTTCTTGGACCGGAAATCCCTGATGTTTGGAGATATCTCGATGTTCGATGCGGAGAGGGCCAGCCGCACCTTCTTCTTTTCTTCCCTGTTGCTCCGTATCAACATTCGAGACGAAAAACGGTCAAGAAACGGCACATTGGATTCTTCCAGGAGCGATCGCAGCTTATTGAGGTTGGTATCCATGGTCCCGGCCCTGATGATGTCTTTATCAACCCACCCGCTGCCGTCCGACTTCATGCGCGCGGCAAGGTATATAAGACGGGCAACCGCCGACTCGGACCTTGCCAGCCGTTTGAGCACGTGTTCCCTGGGGTATTCATCCCACCTGAGGGTAATGAGGAAGGTATCCTTCTGAACATCAATGGAAAGGGAGAAGGGATAAATATAGTTCGGGTCCAGCGGCGCCAGGAAGATTTCGGAGCTGCCGTCATCCTCAATATCGTCGTCGATCTGTGAAAGGCTTTCGGTAATATCAAGGAGATTCTTTGACTTTATACCGCCGATGCTGACCGCCATGCCGGTGATATTGCCCGAAAGATCGGGCACCGGGTACGCGGTAATCCTGCGGTTCTTGCCGAAACAGGTTATGGAATCGTTCTTCTCGATCCGGCCGGTGGAGAGAGATGCAACGGCAGGACACCCCTCACACGGAGCGTTTGTTTGGCGCGATACCTCGTAGCAGAAACGACCCACCATCTCTTCGATCGAAAGGCCCGTTAACTGGGAAGTGGCGCTATTAGCCCACGTGATCTTCAGGGCTAGATCGGCAAAGAAGACCATATCGGACAGGCTGTTCAAAACAGCCTCCTGGCTTCCCGCCACGAGCCTGAGCCGGTCATCCATCTTCTTGCGGTCGGTTACGTCCCTTCCGACCCCCCGGACCTCGACGATTTTTTCTCCTTCCCATTTCAGTTCGTCGTTGAATTCGATCGTTCGTGACCTGCCCGTCTTTTCTGAGGAGGTCAAGCTCATAACCGTGAAGCTGGGCGCCGGAACGCTGGAGGCGGAAAAGCTCCTGCGCGTATTTCTTGGAGGAGGGGGCGTAGAAGTCGTAGAAGTTTCTCCCGATTACTTCGTCCGGCTCGTATCCCAACTGCCGCACCGCGTTGTTCACGAACTTGAGATTTCCCCTGAAGTCTGCCACATAGATCATATCGTGTGTGCTGTCCACCAATTCGCGATATTTCTTCTCGGATTCGGTGAGGGCGTCTTTCGCCTCTTTGCGGGCGACGGCCGTTCCTATTATCGAGGAGACGGTCTGGAGCAGGAGGATATCCTGCTCGTCCCAGACGCGTTCTATCTCGTAGTCATCAAAACCGATGAAACCCCAGAATGTATCGGCAACGAAGATCGGGATCATTATGCTGGATAAAGAACCGAGGACTGCAAGGACCTCGCGGTCAACCGGGGGATAGTCTTTTGTCGGCCCTCCGAACCAGCGGCCACTACTCAACGCATCGAACATCTCCCGTGAGCGATACTTGTATGGCACCTTGTCCGGTATCGGGAAGTCAAGCCGCGGCACATGGCGGTCGTCCAACGCCTCAGCAATGGTCAGCATACTGATGCCTTCGACGGGGTCCATCACGTTCTTGCAGATAAAGACCCCCCCAACCCCCAGGTTTTCAAGAAGATGATGGACGATTTTCTGCATCGTCAGTTCGAGGTCGGCCAAAGGGACAAGCTCACGAGAACAGAAGGCCACGGCCTGCTCGTAACGAAGCCTTCTTTTTATTTCTTCTTCCGCGTCAACTTTCTCGGTTATGTCGGAGACGAAGCTCAGTACTGAGGGTTGCCCCTCCCATATAATCGGAATCCCATTGACCTCGATACAGCGGATATTTCCCCCTGCATCACGCATGCGATATCGATAATAGGGGAAATCGTCCACTCGGGAGACCAGGTCTTTAAGCTCGTCGCGTAGTTTTTCCCGGTCAGCCCCAATAACCAACTCGGTGAGATGCCTCCCAAGCAGTGCGCTCGGTGGAACCCCGAAAAGAGTCATGACTCGGTTGTTGGCAAATTCGACGATTCCGTTTCGCGTTATGACGATGATTTCGTTGGCATTCTCGACGACCAGCCGGTACTTCTCCTCCGATTCCCTCAGGGCATCCTCGATTCGCTTTCGCTCGGTGATGTCAGTGGCTATATTGAGTGCGGCGGGTTTCCCCTGCCATAACATAGGCACGATGCTATTTTCGGTCCATATGATGTTGCCGTCCTTAGTGATAAGCCGCATGATAAGCAGCGGCGGTGTTTTCTCTCCTCTACCGAGTTTTCGCCTATGCTCGATCAAGCAAGTGACGGTCGTCCGGGTGAACGAGGTCGATTGTAGGCGTCCCCAACAGCTCGTCTTCACGGTAGGAGGATATGGCCAGGGCCTTCATGTTAACAAAACGTAAGGTGCCGTCCACGGATACCGTTATTATTTCGTTGGCGTTTTCAACAACAAGGCGGTACTTCTCCTCGGATTCTTTCAGGGTATCTTCGACCCGCTTCCGTTCCGAAATATCGGTGGCAATTACAAGTGCAGCACGTTTCCCCCGCCAGAGGAAAGTCACTACGCTGTTTTCCATCCAGACTATCGTGCCGCCCTTCGTGAGCATGCGGGCGGTGAAAAACTGGGGCTCCGGATCGCCGCTATCCCGTTTACTTCTATGGTCAAGGACGAGTTTGCGGTCATCGGGGTGAAAAAACTCGATGATCGGGGTGGACGCCAGCTCTTCTTCCGAATAGCCGAATAATTCGGAGGTCTTCTTATTATAAAGCGCTAAATACCCGTCCACCGCGACTATGATTACTTCCTCGGCGTTTTCGACAACGAGGCGGTACTTCTCCTCGCTCTCGGCAAGCTCGTCCAGTACCCTCTTTTGATCCGTCACGTCTTTCACGAAAGAGAGCACCGCGCGTTGCCCGTCCCATATGACGGGGACCGACGTATATGAGGCCCAAAGAATGGCGCCGTTTCTGGCAATGAAACGGAGTGTCGCTGCAATAGTCTCGTTGCCTCCCTGCATGAGCGCCAGGTGAGTATTAATGACTTCCTCCTGATCATCGGGGTAAATGAAGTCTATAAACGGCCGCTCGAGCAGTTCCTCGCGGGTATACCCGATATATTTCGTCATTTGCGGATTGACGTAACCGAGCCCTTTCTCGTACGCAATGGCGATACCTTCTACCGCGTTGTCGAGGATCAGCCGGTACTTTTCTTCCGATTCCCTGAGTGCCGCCTCCGCTCGTTTCCTATCGGTTACGTCACGGGCAATACCGTAAATCTCGACCGCCCGGTCGCCCTCCCATACCAAACGCTCGTTGGCCTCGATTGTTCTGATCTGGCCATTCTTATCGTAAAGGCTATATTCAACGATACCTACGTCAATACCTTTCACCTGTTTTCTGAAGGTTTCAATAGCAAATGTGTAAGATTCAGGCGTGACAATATCTTTAAATCGCTTACCGAGAAGCTCGCCGGCGGAAAAGCCGTATTCTCGCTCAATTGTCTGGTTAATGAATTTGAAATTCCCTTCGCTGTCCGTGACATAGATAAGGTCACCGGTATGCTCTACCATGTTCCGGTATCTCTCTTCGGATTGTCTGGAGCCGGTCTTCAGTTCCCTTTCGTTCTGTTATATCGCTAATGAAAAGGAGCGTAGAGGCCGCCCCCTCCCACGTGAACGGAACGCCGGTGACCTCCATCCATTTGATGTGTCCCTCTTTATCTACGATACGGTGATTTAGGCGCCCGACAGGCACCTTCCCGAGGAGAACATCAAGGTGTTCTTTAATAACCATCTCTCGGTCATCGGGATGTATGAGCTCGATAAAGGGGCGAGACGTCAGTTCTTCACGGGTGTATCCGGTATAGTGGGTAATCGTAGGGTTCGCGTAGCGAATGGTATTCTCGCGGGCAATGACAATTCCCTGGCTGGCGTTTTCGACGACAAGACGATAATCACCTCCGGGATCTTGCGGCATTACGTCGGGCGCGGTATTTTCGGAGATATCCGCATCATCTCCGACCGGCGTCTCTGATATAAACCCGCTATTATCGGTGTCTTGTCTGGACATGGACGTCTTCCGAAACAGCCGCCTTGTCTCGTGGACGCGTTCTATTACCGTCGTTTATCCCGGTTCTAGTACGCTCGAGAAGGGCGGAACAGGATCTAAAAGAACGCGAAGCAGACAAAACAGCGGTTTATCATATGCTCAGGTTCTATTAGAATCCCGGCGCCAATTTGCCGGAGAAAAGGGACGTAAGGGACATTTACGGTGGAAATAAATAAAGGTAGAGAAATAAATAAAAAGCAACGACAAAACATGTTCTATGTTAATATACTCTTTACTTCATGTTAATACCCTAAACGGTTCCGGTGAAGATGTCAAGAAAAAATATTATCACAAATGGAAAGTCGAGGGAATTATACACGCCGGTCGATCAAAGATAATCGACTTCGGACACGATCAAGTCACGTCCCAAACGGCGGGAAACGTGATACATAAAGGGGCTGACAATTGAAGATCGGTGGGTTACTACTTACGGCGGGCCATCTAATGGATTTGAATCCTGAATTCTATCGCTTACCTTCCGTGTATCTTCTATCCTTTTAGTGATGGCGCTGATCCTTTGCTGTACGTCGGTCCTGCCCACGACGATCTTGGCTTCGTTCATGATCTGCTGAACCGTTCTAAAATAGCTAAGGGCGTCAACGTACCTGCCCAGGGCTTCCAGGACATTTGCGGTTCCGAGCAGGCATTCAAGGCTCCGCGGGCGTACGGAAAGCACTCGATAAAAGAGACATAGTGCCTGTCGATTATACCCGGCCGCGGCCAATCGATTTGCAATCCTCGAGAACGAGTTGAGCGCTTCTTCCTGCCGTCCCACACGCAATTTCATTTCGGCCAAACGCTTCATTAGCATCAGATGGCGGAACAAGTCATCCTCACCGGCGATGGCCGCCCTAACGGCCTTCTGAGCCCGCTCATCGTAGCCCTGCTCAATAAAGACGCGTGAAGCTGCGAGGTACCGGGAGCGCTCGAACGTATTGATCGGGTTCCTTGATTCCGTATCTATGATCCTGATTGCCGTTCCCGGATTCTCGGGATTGTGCTGCCGGGAGGCCCATTGACGATATTTCTGCGCCTTTTCGAACTTACCCTGCCTTTCAAAGGCCTCAGAGAGCGTCAATAGAAAATCCTCGGAACATGGGTCGATCCTAAAGACCCTTTGACCGAACGAGAGCTGTCGATCGAACTCAAAGGCCGCCTTCCTCAGGTAGTATGACTTATAGATATCCTCAAATTCCCTCATGATTACCGGGACATCTTCACGTATAGCAAAAGCCCGGGTAAGCTTCTTCCCCTTGTAAGAAAGCGCGATTTTTACCGCCGCATCGAGGGTTTCCCATATTCCCCTTCCCTCGTAGCAGGAACCGTGGATCAATGGCGCACGCGAAAGCGAGAAGAGTCTTTTAAATATCCTGAGGGACGATCGGTTCTTTACGTCGTCCTTATGATCGAGGTAGACAATAGGAAAGCGTGAAGGCCTGATACCATCGGACCTGAGCCAACTGATAAACTCGGCCGCCGCCTTGAGATTGTTCACTTTCCCCTGTCCGCTTGAATCAAGGGCGAAGATAACTCCGTCGGCCATGTATAGGACCTTCTTGCGCCGGGCGGAGAGATAGGGGCTTCCGGGTGCCGTGAATAAATCAACAGTTACCCGTTTGTCCCCTACCATACCGAAAGTAATCCTCAGGTGGTCGAAAAACGTCGTCCTTCCAACGGGATTTGCATGAGAGGTGAGGGGAGAACGGAATTGTTTCTTAGTATTGAGGGTAAGATAGGTGATAATCGAAGTTTTGCCGGATCGCTCCGGTCCCATGATAACAATTTTCAGGTTGACGTCCGTATTATGCAGATTCAACCTGATCACTTATACCACTCCCATCGCCCGGCTTCGTTTGGGAAAGAGTACGAGCTGCAATACCTCGTCGTCGATATCCTCGCCCACCGATATCGGGTATCTGCCGGAAAAACACGCGTTACAGAACGACAGTCCCGTTTGATTAGCGGAGTCCATCAGTCCCTCAAGGGAGAGATACTTAAGGGAATCCACCTCAATAAAGTCGGATACCTCTTTCACGGTATGGTTGGATGCGATGAGCTCCTGCCGGGTGGGTGTATCTATCCCGAAATAGCAGGAATGCGTAGTTGGCGGGGAGCTGATGCGCATGTGGATCTCTTTTGCGCCTGCGCCCCGGATCATCCCGATGATTTTTTTTGCGGTAGTCCCCCGCACGATAGAGTCATCGATGACCACAACCCGTTTTCCGCATAACTCCTGTTTGACGGGATTGAGCTTGATCTTCACCCCGAAATGGCGAATTCCCTGCGAGGGCTCGATAAAGGTCCTTCCAACATAGTGGTTTCTTATAAGACCGAATTCGAATGGTATACCGGCCGTTTGGGCGTACCCGACGGCGGCGGGGACACCCGAGTCGGGCACCGGGATTACGAGGTCCGCCTCGATATCGTCCTCGCGGGCCAGCTTTTCGCCAAACGATTTCCTGATCGTATAGACGTTCTGGCCGAAAACGATCGAATCGGGGCGCGCGAAATAGATATATTCGAACACGCAGAACGAGTGATCCTCCTTCGGAAAGGGAAAGTAGGACTGCAACCCGTTTTCATCGAATATAATGACTTCGCCGGGGGCCACGTCCCGAATATAGCGGGCCTCAATCAGATCAAGGGCACAGGTCTCTGAAGCAACGACATAGCTATCCTTAAGGCCGCCCAGCACCAGCGGTCGGAAGCCCCGCGGATCGCGGGCGGCGATCAGTTTTCCTTCCGTAAGCATCACGAGCGAATAGGATCCCCTTAACATGGTAAGGGCATCAGTAAGGCGGTCGATAAGGGACTCTCGCCGAGACTGGGCCATGAGGTGTATCACTACCTCGGTATCGGAGGTGGACTGGAAGATAGAGCCGCTTTCCTCCAGCCTGTGCCTGATCCTTCCGGCGTTGATAAGATTTCCGTTATGGGCGACTGCGAGCCCACCCCGATGGTTGTTGACGACCAGGGGCTGGGCGTTCTCTATTATCGTAGATCCGTATGTGGAGTATCGTACGTGCCCGATGGCCATATGGCCCTTGAGGGCGTCCAGTGTATCCTCGTCAAAGATATCGTTGACCAGCCCCATGGCCTTGTGGGCGTAAAAGCGCCTGCCGTCGTGGGCTACGATCCCGGCGCTCTCCTGACCGCGATGCTGGAGGGCATACAGGCCCAAATAGGTGAGCTTGCTGGCCTCCCCGTCGCAGCAGATGCCGAATACCCCGCACTCTTCGTGAAGCTTGTCCATGGTTGGTAGGATAGATAGGTTCTTAATAACTCATTATATCACGATAAAACGCTGCAGGGAACAGAGAACTCTCACGAGAAGACCCTGTCAAAAATGTAATCCGTATAGCGGACATACCACGTGGGATCGAATATCTCCTTGATCCTTTCCTGAGTAAGAAAACCCGATATCTTCTCGTCCTGCTGTACCAACTCAATAAAACTGGTCTTTCCATCCATGGCCTTCTTCGCGATACTCTGAACGTGCTCGTAAATATCGTCTCTCGTTTTCCCCATTCCCGTTACATTGATAAGCTCCGTCATGAGCCTTTGCGAATAGATGAGACCGCCCGTCGCTTCGAGGTTCCGTTTCATTCTTTCCGGATAGACGACAAGCTTGTCTACGAGATTGGAAAAACGGACAAGAATAAAGTCAAGAAGGATCGTCGAGTCGGGCGCGATGACCCGCTCAACCGACGAGTGGCTGATATCCCGCTCGTGCCACAGAACGACATTTTCAAGCGCCGCCACTGCGTTGGCCCGGATGATCCGCGCCAAACCATCGATGTTTTCGGAGAGTATCGGGTTTCGTTTGTGCGGCATGGCCGATGATCCCTTCTGACCGGCGGAGAAGTATTCCTGGGCTTCGGCCACCTCGGTTCGTTGCAGGTGCCTGATCTCAACGGCAAATCGCTCAACGGAAGACGCGACGACGGCCAGCGTCGTAAAGAACTGCGCATGGCGGTCCCGCTGGACGATCTGGGTTGCCGCGGGCTCCGGTACAAGACCAAGCCGTTCCATCACGATTTCTTCCACCCGCGGATCAAGGTTCGCAAACGTCCCGACCGCTCCCGATAATTTGCCGACCGCTACTGACTTTCGGGCTTCCACCATTCGCGTGCGGTTTCTCTTTGTCTCCTCGTACCAGACGGCAAGCTTGTGGCCAAAGGTGATCGGCTCGGCATGGATGCCGTGGGTACGGCCGACCATAATCGTATTTTTAAACTCAAAGGCGCGCCGTTTGAGGACTACCATGAGTTTATCGATATCGGCAATAATGAGATCTGCTGCCTGGATGAGCAGAAGGGCAAGTGAAGTATCCAGAACGTCTGAAGAGGTCAAACCCATGTGGATGAATCGGGCGGAGGAGGCGTGGATTTTCTTTTGTGTGAAAGTCACAAACGAGATCACGTCATGCTTCGTAACTTCCTCGATATCGGCTATCTCCTTGATATCCGAATCGGTAAATTGATAATCCCGAAGGTTCCGTATCACGTCCGCGTCGGCCGAAGGAATTCTTCCCAAAGAGGACCATGCCTCGCAAGCCGCGATTTCAATCGCAAGCCATGTCTCGAAGCGCCTTTTCGGCTCCCATATGTTACCCATCTCCGGCCTGGTATAACGCTCGATCATGAATCTATCCTGGAGGGCAAAGAATAAAGGAATCGGCGATTAGGCTTTCACCTGAGAGTATAGCCTATCTCCACTGAAAAGGAAAGGGATTTCTCTTTTGAGGTTGGGAAACGTCGGAGAAATGGATTACGCGAAGTTGATGAATTGACGTGTCTTCGGTTATTCTGCTGCCGGCTATTATCGCGGTAAACTCAGTTACCTGGGATTCTGCAAAGGGAGAAATAGGGGCGAAACGAGCGTTCAATCCTCCTCTGAGGTAGCATCCGGCCGTTTCTTCGGTCGTGTCGGCAAGAGTGGGCTGTACGATCCATGTCATGCCGCAATCCCGGCATGACATGGGGATGCGTATATCCTCGGAATTTTCCGCCGCGCGAGAAACGGGTTTAAATACCGTGGTTTCCCACTGTGATCCTCCATTACCATGGGAATTCCCGCTGATACCAACATTCGCGGATTTACACGACGGACAATAAATCTTAGTTCCCGTGAGCACCCTGCCGCATGAGAGACAGACCGGTAACAGACGCTGTATGGATGAACCGCAACTCGGGCACGATGAGGGCGTGTTCTCGTCCGTGCGGGTAGTCGACACTTCGTTATCGGATAGGGGGGCGGCGTCAGGCGGGGTGAACGTGAATGGATTCTTACATGAAGGACAGGTAATCTTCTTTGATTGACCGCCGACGATACTGCTTCGTTTGAGCTTTCCCGTGAACCCGCAAACGGGACAGGAAACCGAGAGATATTCAGGTTGTTCAGTCTGCGCCGTGACGGCTTCCTCCCGGTCTTGGGGAGGTTTTGGCGGGGAGGTTCGTCCCTTCCTTATGCGAAACTTTACGTTACAGTTAGGGCAATAGACTTCTTTTCCGTCAGGAGGAATCTGATCGTCTCGTACTGTTCCACCGAATTTACATGACGGACAGGTAACATGCATCGCCAGGTGCGCCTCTTATTACCTCTATAGAATACTCGATCGGAGGTTATGTGTCAATGAGTATTCTGGGCGTAAGGTATCGCATCGGGAAAGCGCCCGAAGAAGACATCTCCGTGGTTTCGATCATGGGGCTAACGGGAGGCAACCCCGGCATTTGCGATAACCGTCTCGCTACGATACAACCCTGGTGCCGGTTACCGGCGCACGAACGGGAAGTAGACAAGCGTTATTGACCATTGGCCGAGATTTTTAAGAAGGAAGTAATCCGGGAATCCCGGATATTGGAACGGCACGATGAGACTGGCTGACTATCGGGATTGGTCCAGCGCTTCAACGGCCCCCGGGGCTTTTATCGTTTCCATGAGGTGCTGCCTGATCAATGCCTTCGGTGCAAGGAAGATCGAACCATCGGGGATTGGCTCGTCGTAAGAAGTCAGGGGCGTCTTAACAAACTCGTCGAAGCGCGAGGGATCCACCGGATAAAACGGGCGGATAACCGCCTCGATCCCATAGTCGAATTCGTTCTTGATGAGGTTCGAATAGGGTGAGAAATAGCCGTACTCCTCGAGCTGCTCGGCGAAAACGGGGTCCTCTCCCCCCTTAACGCAAAACATAATATGGCTGATGTAGCTGGTCGGGTAGTTTGTCTGGTTGTATAGACCCACCACGATATCTCCTTCCCGGGGGATATATTGAAAGCTGTCTACCCGTGGAAGCCTGACCCGTACGGGGAATTCTTTCTTATGTTCCTTCCAATAGACGAAGGCGTCCAGGCCGGTCTCGGGGTTCTTCTTCATCGCAACGATCCACCGGTTGTTGTATGTCTCGCTCGAAATATATCCACGAAAACTCGGCGTAATTGAGATCCATGTAGTCAAATAAGGAATAGAAATCCCGGCGGCGCGCCTTATTCATGGATGATTCGAGGCTTCCCGCCCACGTCAGCTCGAGCTTTCCCCGCACCACGTCAGTAAAGACAACACCCCAGTAGAGCATCTCCACCGCGTTCGTGTACCCGAATTCGCGCGCCAACGCAATAACCCACTTGGGGTAGTTCATCTGGACTCCGCCGAGGCAATTGGGGCGCTCGTCTTCAGGCGTTACTCGGAGCTCGAAATGACCCAGGGAGAACGTATCCCAGAAGGGGGTACGATAAAAGGGGAACTCTTTACCCAACGGCTCAAAGGGGAGACTCGCGTGAGTGATAATCGTATCCCGAATGTAGGGATTCGGGCTCTCCTGAATAAGTCCACTGCTATCCAGGGGCGGTATAGCCGTCGTCTCGGAGGGTCGTACCCAGTAACGTTGCACAACCGAAGAGCAGGGGTAAGATGAGAACGATAGGCAATATAACAAAGCGGCGCACAACCGCCAGGGCAGGTAATCCGGCGACGGCCATCCCCATGTCAACGCTCTTCGAGAACACGCGCGATCCGCGCCGTCCGAAACGCCGGTCATGCTTCCTTGTTCCTGGCTCTCTCTCATAGTATAAAACCGGTAAAAAGTATTATATAATTGACGCTACATAGCCCGCGCTTAGAACCCGAGGAATAGCCGGTCCACCGACTACGCAAGGTGAACCTCTACCGCACCGCTCTTGTCGGCGTAAAGACGCTCTTCACACCGTTTGATCATATCGCCGACCTGGAGCTGGAAGTCCTTATTGATCAGGTCCAACGAGCGTTCGTCCATAAAACCCTGTGCAACTGAACGGGCCTTGTCGTATTCCCCCAGGTTAAAATAGGCCTGGTAGAGAAGCTCCATGAACTGGAAGTGAAGTTTCTCCGCAAGCCTTTTATCCTTTACCTGGTACCAGAGTTTTTGTTCATAGTGCATTGAGGTCCGACTGATGACCTTACGGTCCTCTTTTCCGAGAAACCGCTTATTGTAGGTAATAATCCCCGAAAGGTATTGGGACATCGGTGCCTCTTCCTCTTGCTTCTCTTTCATCTCCTCCATGTCTTTTTGGGCTTCCTCATTCTTTTCCATGTTCCTTTTCTGTTCGTTGAGGACGGTATCGATCGTCTCGGGAGTGAGCTTGATGTCCTTGAGGCTTGACATGTAGTTACTTGGTTGCATCAGGAGGGTGATATCGTTCAGACCGTTGGCAAGGTAAAGGTCCGACACCTGAACCATTACCTCGAAGGGCATATTGGTCTCGACTATCTCGTGGGAAACGAATAGGAGCGCCCGGCCCAACGTGGGGTATTCCTTGAAAAGAGGATAGTTGCGCATAATCTCGGAGGCGATGAAAAAGGCCTGGTTATGCGATCGCTGGGGATCACCCATCCCGTATGCCTTGCGAGAGCGGAGAACCTGCAGGGTCTTTTCTCCATTGTAGCCAAGCTTTTCGAAGAGCGCCTCCGCCTCGGAAAAACCGACGATAATGTAATAATCGACGTGGACTTCGAGGTAATCCTGGACGGCCTTAATGGTTCCCTCACGACCCTCAAGTGAGTATGTGTTGGCGATGATCTCCTTGCCATCCATGATTTTTTCGCTCATGGTCCCCCGGGGAATCGAGGTGATTCTAATTTTGCCCTGATACGGGAGGAGCGTCATGAGATGAATGGCATCGGCCCTTCGATCGTGTTGGCCTCGACGGCCGTCGAGGCCAAGAATGAGGACGTTAATCCGTTTTGGGGCCGCCGGGAGATCCGGGAGAAACACAAGCTTCTCGAGGAGCTCATGATAGTAAACGATCTTGCCTTTCCAGTCGGTAAACCAACTGCCGGCCAGCGCCGATTCGGGAACGACCGATAGAATGAGGAGGACAGCAACAAGGATGGATGTTTTCTTAATTGAGTTCATTTCTTTCCGTAACTTTCCGAGTATAGACCTTTAATTATATAATCAATTTCCCGTAAAAGTCAAGCAGTTCAATTAATTTTTCCTAATACGGATGTTACCCGTCTCCGCTCTACCGGTCACCCGTCGTCTAAAATGACGCTCTATTTTCTTGATCCGATGACTGACCGCTGATTGGCTAAGGCTGAGCTTGCGGGCGATCCATTCCTGACTCTTACCGGCCCGGTGCATCAGCCAAATGAACAGATCATCGTCGGGGAGTTCCATAAGCGCCTTTTCGTATCGAGAGAAGAAGGATTCCGATGGGAGGTAGCAGTCGGGATTAAACATATACTGACTCCTTTTGTGTATGACCGGACGATACACTATGAAATAGTTCCCAATATGTCAACATCTCTTTTGACCGGTATCCCACGTATGGCAACGAATTTCTCGATATTATTCCCGATACGTCAACTAATCCCCGATTATCTCGATTTATTTGAGAGTGTGCGAATATAGTTGACATATCAGAAACTTACTACTACTATGGTACTATGAGCGATGGAGAAAATATTAAGAATATACGAAGAAAAAAGGGATTAACCCAGGAAGAGCTCGGGAGGCTGTTAGGTGTCGGAAAATCGGCCGTCAGCCGGTGGGAATCGGGTGAGCGAGAAGTGACGCTGGGTACGATGCGAAGCATCGCCGCCGCCCTTGCGCGTCCCCCTCGAATGGTTGGTGGAAGGGCTCGATTCTTCGGATGACCCTCCCGTAGACGAGAAAGACCGCAGCACTCGCAGGAATGACGGAATTATCTATGATTCCGGGCGGCTCAGCGTCAGAACGGACATGGACAACGCATCCCACAGGATACCCGACGCGGCGGACCCCGATCACATTGGAGCGGTTTCGGAAAGGCAGGAGAATTTCAACGACCGGTCCCAAATATACCTCACTATACCCCGGATAGATGATCCCGAGCTGATATCGGCCTTCGAGGGTTTCAAGGAATTGGATAAATTGACTCCGTCGGACATCGACGATATCAAGGCAATTCTAAAAATCGCCCAGCGGATCATCGAGAAACGGAGAAAGCTGGAGTAGTCCGGAGACGGTGTCGGAAACGGAGCGGCACGGCACGGCAATGTGATAGGATTTAGATTCGGTGCGTACCGCAGGGTCGGGCATTGAGGGATATCACACCCCTCGCGGCCGATCGTCTCGAAATAGCAGGAATATCATTCCTTCACGGAAACATGCGTCCATGAAGTTCCTTGATGCACACGAGATTACGATGCAGAACCTTCTCCTGGATAAAAACCGGGCATATAAGGTTCCGATCTATCAACGGCCCTACGTTTGGAGCGAAGAGCAGTGGCAGGAGCTCTACGACGACCTGCTGGGGCTGGCCGATTCAGATGTCCATTTCCTGGGTTCCGTGGTCGTCGTAAGCGATCAGAAGACGAGTGCCGCCGTGGAATATTACCAGGTCGTAGACGGGCAACAACGCCTGGCCACGATCCTGATATGGTTGGCGGCCCTGCGGGATTCCCTCAGGCAACGGGGCGAAACGGAGCTGGCCGACTACCTGACCGGTTTTCTCTTTATCACCCAATACAGCGACGGGCAGTTCACCAGGATTCCGAAACTCACCCTCGGCGAATTCGACAACCCGCTCTTTCAGGAAATCCTCGAGGGGAACCCCCGCCGCGCGAACGAGAGCCTCCTGAATAAATGCTATGCCTACTATCGTGATAAGAACGAGGAAGATGTTCTGTCCGGCCTTCTCAATAAGATTTCCATCGTGCATATCAACGTATTTTCTCATCTCAATGCCTTCCGGCTCTTCGATACCCTCAACGATCGAGGGCTGGAGCTTTCCTCCGTTGATCTGGTCAAGAACTTCCTGCTCATGAAAGTATCCGGCATACGCGAAATATTCGACGAAACTATCTTCTTGTGGAACGAGATGTTCACGAGGGTCAGGGATAAGGACCCGGTTAAGTTCCTCAGGCGCTACGTGCTGTCCCGGTTTAAAGGAAAGGTCCCCGAGGCCCGGCTCTATGAGAAGATCATGGTTGCCCTCGCTCATGCCGAGCCGGCCGATATCAAGGCCTTTACCGCCGATATGGCCGAAAAGGCGGCAATCTACGATAAGATTGTTCGGGCCGGTTTTTCGTCGGAGGCCGTAAACCGACGCCTTAAAAACCTTCACCTCGTTGAGGTAACGCCTTCTTATTCCCTTCTCCTTCCGGTTTTTTCGGCCTTTGAGGCGCGGGACTCGAAATATATCCGAGCAAGACGTCTGCGATATCCTTCGCGCCATCGAGGCGTTCCACATTCGTTGGGGGATCTCCGGCCGCTTTACCGGAAACCTTGATCAGATTTACAACACGATCTGTCTCGAGCTTGCGGGCCATGACCCGTCCCAATACCGCGAGTTCATAACAAATACGCTTGCAGAGGAATTGCTGGAAAACGGCATTGATGATAGGACATTTGCCCGCAATTTCGTCTCACGGCCTTTCAAAGGTAACGAGTCTCGAACTAAATATATACTCTTGACACTATCCCAGGTCATGAAACCGGACGAACAGCCGGTGGATATTGGCCTTGTTACCACCGAACACATCATGCCGGTGGTGCTTGGAACGCGGTGGCGGGAAGAACTTATCAATGACGTGGGATCAAAAGATGAGATTCTCAAGCTTCATCGGGAAAACATGGGCCGTATCGGGAACCTAACCCTCGTCACCGGAGACTGGAATTTGGGGCACTCCAACCGTGCATTCTCCGAGAAAAAGGAGAAGAAATATTACTGGGACACGGAGCTTGCTATTACCAATGCCTTGTTGAGTTACGACCGATGGGGATTCGAACAGATCGATCGGCGAAGCCGTGAGCTCTTTGATCTTGTCAAAAAGAACCGGCTCTGGAAAATTGCGTGAGACGAGCCCCTGCCTTTTCATGATAGAAACGAAGAAGGCCGGCCGGTCGAGTGGCCTGTAGAGATATTCGTGGAATGTTGTGAATCGAAATGGAGATAATCAGATGGTACTATTTCTGTTGCTTATTATCGTCGCTGCGGTAGTGCTCTATATCCTGTATACCCAGGGGAAACTCGGCACCGGAGACAAAGACCCTCTCAACGTCTTCAAGAAGAAGGAGACACCGCGGGAAGTCCTGGACCGGAGATTTGCCGCCGGCGAGATTGGAGAAGAAGAATACCGGCGGATGAGAAAAACACTCGAAGAGTAGTAGAGTTTCGCTATAACGCCACCGGCCCTCCAGTGCCCTCAAATCGAACGGCAGCCCCGGCCCGTAATGCTCGGACGGGCCTGGGCAATATTCGACTACTGCAAACGCCGTTTGTCTCCCGAATTCCCCCGCCTTTAGCTCTCAACACCGGCTTGCCCGGAGTCTTGTCTACCCGCGCCCAAATCGGTTGAGATGGAGGATCCGTTCCATCGTCCGCTTCGGCACCCGGTGGGAACCCGCCTCATCCAGATAATACCGAACGTCGTTTCCCTGGGTATCCTCGGCCGCCGGCTTCTGTGCAGGATATCCCACCGCGATCATCGCATCAATCTCGTATCCGGCGGGGACCGCCAGCAGACTGCGAATTTGATCACGATCGATGTTGCGGATGAAGCACGCACCAAGACCGTGCGCAACGGCAGCTAACAGCGCGTTTTGAACGGCGCATCCGACATCGTATTCATACCCGGATTTCATGATCGTTGTATTGACAAGCACCGCGATATAGGCGGCCGGGCGTACCTCGTCCGTCGGCCGCTCCTTCTCAGGTAACAGCGCGCCCATCCGGGTATATGGAAAGAGCCCGGAGACCGTGATCTCATCATCGACGACGATATATTCGAGGGGCTGCAGGTTAACCGTCGATGGGGCAAGCCGGGCCGCGTTTACCATCTCCAGCAGTAACGCCCGATCCACCGGCCTTCGATCATACCTGCGGATGCTCCGTCTGATACGGATTGCAGAGATTACGTCCATAATTTTACCATCTCATATCTCACTAAAAATCGTTACATATTCGGCTCAATAATACTATTAGATCGGACGAAATATGTCTATTGAAATTCATATTCTTAATAGCCCGACCTCCCTACCCGTACAATGATCATCAAGAATATCTTAGAGAGGAGTACGTATGGTTGATGCTAACAGGTTCACTATATCAGGGCCGACGGCGATTGCTCCCGATCCCGCGCTAATCCGTTCGGGTATCGAGCCGGCGGCATCCGGCGGTGGCGCGCCGTCCGGTGGTGATGCGGTAGAAACGGGTGACGGTTTTGATGCTGCGCCGCTGGAGCGGCTGACCCAGCTGCTGGAGGCACTCGTGGCACGGCTTGAGACCCTCACGGAATTGATGGCGCCGCTTGGCGAGAAACCGGGTGCTGACGGTGATAGCGCTTCGAGGGAGGTGGTAGCCCGGGAAATTGAAGCGGCCGCCGACGCACTGATCTACACGGATTTTTTCCAGAAGGCCGTTGATCTCGGGATGAGCCCTAACATGGTTGCCGACGCCTATAAACTTGCCGACCTGACGGGCGTAACGGCTAATCTGGAGACTAAGGAAGTAACCGGTACGAACGCGGCGGTCAATACCCTCCTTGAGAAGAGGCCGTATCTTTTCATCGTCCATCAGATCGACATCGGAACGGAGACCAATCCGGTTAAAGGGCCATCTTCTCATCCTGAAGAGGTTGAGGGCCTGGCGCGGACGCTCGGAGTAAGCCCTGAGTTTGCCGCCGCGCTTGTCAGGAAAAGGTCGGACAAGGTGCGCGGCGATGCGGCGCTCTCCGAGATATGGAGGATCCCTCGCGCTAACAGGCTTTCGTTTCTCGAAACAAATGAATAGTCATAGAAGAGGAGTACACATGGCAACTTACATGAAATATGGTTACAGCTACGGTCCCCGGGTCGTTGTAACGGCCAGAGTGGCGGATACCGGTACGATCGATGACGGCGATATCGTCGTCCTGGACGCCGTGGGCGGGGCCGCCGGAGCCGGATACATCAAGAAGTGGAGCGCCGCGTCCGATCCCATCGTGGGTGTCGCGCTCGAAAAGGTTGATCAGAAGCCCGATGCCGACGGCGATGAATCCATACAAATCGTGCTGGCGATGCCGGGTAGCGTCTTCGTTTATCCCGCCCAGGGTGTTGGGCGGGGCCATTGCTTCCAGACCTGCGATATCAACGGGGCCCAGTCGGTTAACATTGCGGCCGATACCTACAAGAACGCCTGGATCGTCGAGGTTGACGAGGAAATGGGCCTGGCCTATGCGATGCTCAAGGGGCCGTTTTCGGAAAATGATACCGGATCGGACATCGACTACGGCACGGCAGGTGCCTAATAACACAATAGGAGAACGTGTATGGGAATTATGGTATCAGGCAATTTTCCCGAGCTTCTTACCCAGGATCTCTACGAATGGTATTTCGAATCATACGACGCCGAAGGAACGGTCTATGACAAGATCGTCGAGGTCGTGCCGGTGTCGACGGGAGACGGAATAAAGGGTACCGAGGTTATCGGGGTTTCCCGGCTCAAGGAAGTCCCGGACGGGCAGGAGATACCGCTCACCGAGCCCTCCGAGGGGTGGACCTGGTATATCAAGTTCAAGACGTACAAGGACCAGATTGCGCTTACCGACGATATGCTGAGTGACCTCAATTCGGGGAAACTTAACGCCGATCTCATGGAATTTGCCAGGGGCTGGGGCGAGGGAGTCAGGATTACCGAAGAGGAGGCGGTTGCCCGGGTCTTCAACAAGGGAGCGATGGCGGCCGGCGACCGTATCGCGTTTAACGGCTCGTTCACCAACAACGACGACCCGTATCCGAAGTTCATTTACGACGGGAAGGGATTCTTCGGGGCCGGGGCGGACGGTCACCCCTTCAAGCTCAAAGGCTCAGTCAGACTGAATAACCTCACCACGAGCCTGGATATGAGCTACGATACTATCCAGACCGTCTATTCGGCGATGGCCGTTACCAATGCGGTAAACGAGCGGGGAGAGCGGGTCAAGATCGAGCCCAATGTTATCGTTACCAATCCCAAGAACCGATTTGTCCTTGATCAGATTCTACAGTCCGTCTACGAGATAGACGCCTACGGGAACAAGAACGTCCTGGAAGGGATGTTTACACCGGTCTACTGGCGATATATCGAAGACGATAACGCCTGGTATATGGGCGTGGCTCGTCGGGGTGTTCGTTTCTATGACCGCCAGCCGGCCAAGATCACTGTCTATCGTGATGAGGCCACCGATACCTGGTTTGCCAAGATAAAGCGACGTTTCGGTGTTGGCGTGGTCCAATGGCGCTATTGGTACGGGTGTAACGTGGCCACGAGTTGATAGGGTTCTATTTCGGGGGGAGGGGAACCTCCCCCGTTATTATTAAGGAGACGGGCATGGCGATTATCAGCGATATTCAGGTTTCGAAACACGGTTGGTTTTCCAACGATGTTATGAGGGCACTCACCGATTCGTTCGTGGAGTTTGACTTCGGGTTCGCCTCTTTTTCCATCACGGTTTTCAACGACGCCGAGAGCGGTTGGATCGAATACTCGTTTGACGGACTTAACGCTCATGGAAGGGTAATGCCCGGGGAAACGCGGAAGATGGACTTCTGCCGTCACGGGGCGATATGGCTGCGGGGAGAGAGCGGGGCGGAACCCTATCGGTTGGAGGTCTACTGATGGGATTCACGAAAGAGCAGTTAGGCGCTGTGGAGGCCGAGATCGCTTCCCTTAAGGCCGGGACCTTTTCAATAGGCCAGCTGAGTGTCGACCAGGAAAAGACCCTGGCCGCGCTCATCCGTCTGCGGGAGGTCATAATGGCCGACCTGGCCGGCAGGGAAGGGATGAGGTTCGGAAAGGCCGTGATCGACGGTATAGACGGATAGAGATAATTGATTCAAAGATGCTTGGCCCGTCCATATCGCCTGATTGTTGAGTCCTTCTTGCGGGCAGACGCCTGGGGCCAAGAGGCCTGGAATGGCCCATATCGTTCGGGAGGTATTGACATAATTAACGGTTAGAAAACCAAAATATTTCTTTTGACAGGAGGGTGATGCAAAACCTATAATACTTACCTAATCATACTTCCTGGGCGGTTAGCCAATGAAACGGATCGTTATCCTCACGGTAAGCGTAATCGCCATGATCTCTGCGGCCGCCGGTATTTCTCCCGTTTACGCCCGGACCGAGCACGGCTATCTTAAGGGTACGGGGGATTCGTCTTCCTTCACGATTACAAGCCCCGGCCCAACGACCGATATCACGGTTTCCTACCCGAAGGGATCGGTTGATTTCTGGGTCAGTACCGTTGATCAGTCGGGTACCGTCAGCAGATACGACCTGGACAATTGGGACTCGATTCGGTTAATCGGCGCGGGTCTCTTCACGGTTACCGTTTATTCGAGGAACGGTGCGGGCAACTGGACCGCCGAGTTCGATCTTGCCGCCTCCCCGCCGGTGTCCTCGCCTGCCGGCGTCGTTCCTGTGCCACCTTCCACCCCGCTTTCCAGCAATCCTTCGCCCAAATCCAGTGAGGTTACCATCAACGGCAGGCTCGCGGGACCGGGTGATACCCATGTCTTTCGGATCCCGACCGAATCGAGCTATGTCGAAGTGGCTTTCTATTATCCGAAAGAGACCATGTCTCTCTCGGTCAGGGTGGTGGCCGATGATAAACGGACGGTGCTCGGTCAGTATGACCTGGATAAAGGTGAAATAATCGAGCTTTATGGCGGGGGCAGTTTCTATCTGACTGTCTACTCCACGAGGGGTTCGGGAGGATTTATGGCGAGGTTCAATCCTGCGGGATCTCCTATCCCCCAGGCCTATATTATTGCCGAGGGCGATCTTAAAGGAGGAACGGATAAACAGGAGTTTCCATTTGAGGCCAAGACCGATGGGATCAGCATCTATTTCGACAGCCCGGCAAGAAGCGCGGATATCTGGGTAAAAGTAATTGCCGAAGATGGGAAGAGGGTCCTGGGTGATTTCGACCTGAAGAACGAAAAGATCATTGACCTGAACAAGAGAGGAAAATATCTGATAACCGTCTACTCACGGAATGGCGCCGGCTCGTTCACCGCTTTCTATTTCGGCGGCCCACCAACCGAGACCGTAGCACTCGGCACGAGTCCGTCCGAAGGAGAAAGCCCGGCGGCGCCCCTGGCGCCGAAGTTCCCACCCTTCCCTGACAAGGCAAAGCTTCCTCACGGTACCAGCCTTGAAACGGGTTATCTTTCCGGTCCCGGCGAATTCAGGACGTTCATTATCAACGCGAAAATCGATTATGTTGAAGTTACCTTTAGCTATCCGAAGGGGACGGCAGATTTCTGGGTCAGGGTCATCGGCGAAGACGGCAGTCGAGGTTTTAGGTGACTTTGACCTCGATAACGGAGAGATCATCCAGCTTATGGGTGCGGGGACTTTCTACCTGAAGGTCTATTCAAAGGAAGGTGCGGGCAACTGGAGCGCCGTCTACCGTGAGGGAACCGGTGATCCCTATAGTGCTCCTAACGGGATTTCCAACCGCCCCCGGTATAGTTACTGAAGAATATCGATAGCTTTTGATCTCGAACTTCATGCAATCGTCACTGTATTCCCCCCTAAGCTGGTTTCTTGTTCTGGCCGTTACATTGTGCCGGGCAAGGGCGGGCTCGCCTGTCGGACGTCCTATAACGGTGAAATGATAAGAGTGTCGAGCGTTCGGAGGAGATAGTGTATCTCTTACAAAATAGAAATACATAATAACAACCGGGTTTATTACCCAGGCGATAAAATGATCTAACGGCATTATATAGTCGTTGGTAGAACTGCTTATTATTTGGGCGGAGGAAATACTTCCTCCGCCCTTTCTTATTCCTTTCGGCCACACCTTCCTTTTTTGTCGAGATTCACGATTCATATTATTCATCTCAACGTGCTTCGCGTGACATACTCATTATCAGAAAAGAAGGGCAGTCGGCCCAAGGTTACGTGTACTTCTCCCGAGTTCCGCAGATACGTGAAGGAAAAGAGGGGATGGGCGTTGGAGGTCACGATAATCCTGGGTTATAGAGCCTGGGAGAGGGGGACTATTCCCCTTCTCCCGGGCCAATAGAAATGAGGAGGAGGGGCCCATGCCGGCGTTACCTGATCGATCCATGATTGATATCGCATCCCATATCATTGATTTTCTTAGGAGATAGCATGGGATTCCAGCGGCATAACGGAAGTGCATGGGAAGAATCAGAACCGGCCGTTAGAGTATATCTTCAGCCTCGGGACTCCCTATACCAAAGGTCTTTTCGAGGGATCGAAAACTCAATTGATTTTACGGGATTTGCGGCGGCAACCGCTGATATTCGAAAAGGGGATCGAACAACAATCAACGATAGGTATTTTATTGTCGCCGCCCTTGAAGATCGGGACACACACCTTGAATTCCTCCTCAGGCAAACCGATGAAGTCCGGGACATATAATTGACCTTTCAGTCTGATGCTTATGTGGGGTGCCTGAAATGACGGTGTTTGAAAGCGACATCCAGGAGCTGGTATACGGGATACTGACCGGGGACTCCTCCCTCTCAGCGTATTTGGGAGGGGACGAGATCGATAGACGGATCAATCTTTCGTTGAGTGATTCGGAAACCCAGAGGATAAGCACGGGCAAACCGGCCTATATCGTGATAGAGACCATGCCTGCCCCCGCGCCGGTCCTCCTCGGTTCCGCAATTGAAGAAAGGACGGAGCGGTATTGCCTGCACATATTCACCAGGCCCGAGGCCCGGGATCTGAGGGCGGCAATCGAGGGGAGGCTTCGAGGGCTGTTACACAGGAAGAGCTTCCTGACGGCCCGGTTTATTGTTTATAACGTCTTCGAGGACGGAAGAGACGGTGTGATTACCGGGGCGGGCCTCTTTGACTATAGGTATACGATATCTTTTCAGTTCTTGCCGAAGGGCGATTAAGGAATATAAAAAAGGAATAACCGTATGGGAACGGAAAACCTCGATCGGTCCGCGGTAGGGACAATTGAAATCAACGGCGGTTCCGGTTGGCAAGTCCTTGGGATCATCAGAGAAGAAATCGTACGCGTTAACGGGGAAGAGATTACCCATTTTGATGTTTCTGAGCATCCGCGCGGTGTTGATAAAACGGTCTTTGGTAACGTGGATGTGGAAATCGAGTTCACGTGGGAGGAGATCGCCGATATAGGCTTATGGGTAATCGTATTACACGGCGGGAGCATAACTACAACGACAGCCGGTATTCAAACGGTAGTAAATGAAGACGTGATAATGATGGGGATAGACTGGATTGCGCTTGCCCATGCAGCCGATTTTACCTTTGATAGCGCCGTAGACGTCACTAACCGGGAGGGCAGCGTTACCTATATCGAGGGGGAGGATTACTACCTGGACCGTAAAGGCGGGCATCTGAAACGGATCGCAGGTGGGTCAATCGGGGAGGGCCAGACGGTATGTGTTGATTATGCGTATAACACCTATGCCGGCAAGTGCTTTAATATCTTCGAAAATCCGGCGCCTTCCGTTTTTACCGTACGCCTCATTAAGCCCTTGCTTAACGGAGACAACCTGCGGATAACCCATAGCAGGGTCAGCTTCTCTTCTACGACGGAACTCCCCCTGAAACCCGGGGATGGCGGTTCGTGGGCGGGTGTGGCCAGTAGAATCAGATTCCTAAAAGATGTCGGTGGAGTTTACGGAGCATACGGACGCTGGGAAATATACACGCCATAGCGTACGCATTTCGTAATTCATCGATTGAATTACTAGTATCCTTCTATGTCATACTTTCATAAGAGCAAGGACTGAGAGTCTATGTATCATATGCACTATGAACGCGTTGATGAGGCTTTACGATATCCTGGTGGGGAAGGAAGGTGAGTAGTGAGCTGTAGTATTGGCGGCATATCTCTCGATAGTACTCCTCTTTGGATTGACAGAAACCGACAAAGCGACGTATGTACCGAAACAGCGACAGCAATTGACGGTACTGAAATTGTCCGGTCTCATAAGCGGGAACAGCGTTACCCCATCACCCTGCAATCTACCAAAGAAACCGGATGGGTACTTGGGTCTACCGTTACATCACTCAGGGCACTCTCGGCAGTCGTGGGGGCTTACTATACGCTCACGCTCAACGGAACGAGTTACACCGTCCGCTTCCGTAATGAGCAATCCGGCGGGGCGATACAGATGGAGACATTACTGACGCTCTCGAATCCCGGTGATGACGACTGGTGGTACGGCACCATTTACCTGATGTGCGTGGGATGAACGAACTGAACGTATCAACCCTTCTTGCCCGGTTCATCGTCTTATGGTGGGCCGTACGAACGGATAGGAGTGCAAAGTGAGCGCAACAACCGGACTTTATAAATCCTCTGTCATTTCGGACGAGGCGGGAAACGGCGGTGTTATCACGAATAATGCCGTCGTCGATAACGCCGCCGAAAACCTCTTTCCCCACGTCACCGAGGCGCAGCGGACGGCGGGGCTGACGAGGTACAGAAAGGCGTTCCTGAAGAAACTTTCCGGGACCCTGACAAATGCCAAGTTTATGATCGACCGCCTTTCTACCGCCGGGGACTATTTCGCCATCACGAGAGGCGGCGATGATGATACGCAGCTGACGGCAGATGATATCGGATGGAATACCACTATTACATGGTCATTACCAACCCGGCAGATCACGTTAGGTGCGGCGCAGGCCGCGCTCGCGCCGGGGACTCTCCTGCTTTTTACAACGGCTGCCGGGGCCTTCCGGGGGATTGCTGCCGTAGCGACATATATCGACACGACCCATTCCACGATTTCTACGATGATACGCGGTTCCGACCCTGCGACAACCGACATCGTGCATACCTGGTACACCGGCTCGGGAGACCTTAATACCGCGCTCACGGGTGGGGCGGATACTTCCGTCGTGGCCGATTTTGAGGTAACGGCGTGTGTCCTGCCGGGTCAGTATATCGCCCTCATAGACTGGGACGTTTCTACTCCGCCGACGATTGAATACTGCCTTGTCACGGCGGCCTCATGGGCCGGGACGGAAGGGACGCTCACCATCTCCACCGCCTGCGTCTCGAACCACGCGGTAAAGACGAAGGGTATGGTGACGGGGACAGAGGACGAGACGTTTGATCTTAACGGGCTCACGCTGGTTATTCAAGTCAACGGGGGGACTTCGCAGACCGTGACCTTTTCTGCCGATGGACATGACCGCGGCCCAGGTCGCCACGGTCGATCAATGACGCTACGACGGGGTGTACGGCCTCCGCCTGGCCGGTACGAAGGTTGAGATAGCGACTGACGACTACTACGCCGAAAACTCGATACAGGTACTTTCCGACTCCACGGCCGACACGGAGCTTGGCCTTGATAACTCCGTTCATTATGGGACTACGGGGACGGTGGTAGCCGGGGTGCTGGAACTCGGGACGATCGCGGCTTCTCATTCAACGCCGGTAAAGACCTCGCCATCTCGGGACGTTTACGGATAACATTGTGAACTATGACCTCGGTGCTTGCTACGATACCTTCACCGTGACCTTCTCAGCGACGCAACCAACTTCACGGTTGCGGGGCTACGGAGAGGGTCTTTAGGAGCCAGGGACCATAGGCACTGCCTTCACGCCCGCGCACTGGGGGTCGTTATTACTTCTCGATTCCGACCTCGTGCTGGGGCGGGACGACCGCTGGGGACGTTTACCGACAACATCGTGGACTATGACCTCGGGGCCTGCCGCGACACCTTCACCGTAACCTTCTCGGACGCGACAAACTTCACGGTCTCCGGTGCTACCGAGGTTCTTTGGGAGCAGGTACGACGGCGGCGGCCTTCACACCCGCGCACTGGGGGTCTTATTACTTCTCAATCCCCGCTACCTGTTGGGGCGGGACGTGGGCCAATGGGGATACGATAGTATTCACGACCACCCCGTCGGCAAAGGGGGTGTGGTTTAAAGGGTCGTGCCTGCCTCTACGGCGGCTTATGACGGGAACAAGTGTACCTTCACCTTGGATGGGGAAACGGCGTAATGCCTGACGACACCATCTACATGACCCCCTCCCGGCGAATGACGGGAGTTATCTACATGGAACCCCTGCCGGAACTGACCGGGATTATCTACATGACCCCGATTGATGCGGATGAAACGGGATGGGAGTTGATCGGGATATTTTCATGGCCCGCAAGTTCGGCGAGTACGACTGGAACGAATCGCCGGGGAGTTATGGGATTAGCAGTATCATCCATCATCTGGTAAAAGGACGGTTAAAGTCGTCGGTGTGAAGCGGTTTCTACAATGATAACGTACCGGCTGGGAATATCTTTCTCGGGACGCTCGGGTTTAAAACGGCTGGTGACTTTGCGACGTGTGGGCCGGGCGGGATCGTTGGAAAGCAACTATATCACATTTACCACGCAGGCGGAAGCGGAAAACGTGTGGGCGGGAGCTCATACGGTTCTTGATTTGGGCGATGATGGGGTTCTTTCCTATGGGATGCACGATTCCGACCCGGCGAATAATGCGGGCGCTATTGACGTTTGCGGTATTTGCCAAATGAGCTTTTTTTTAAAAGAATACTTCAATCTACCCAACAATGAATTTCAGGAAGGGCATCAATACTGATGCTGACGGAAACGGTACTGTCTATCAAGATGGGACCTATGGCTATATAAAGACCTTTGCGAACACAGATGCGGCGATGATCGTGTCGGATGCCATTACCAAGGCCGAACTATCAGGAGCCAATCAAGATTTCGATTCTCGTATACAATTAGTTACCACTTACATCGCTCCGATGGAGATTGCGATTTACCCAGTGTGCCACTTGCCGATTCCGCCACAGCCCCTGTAATTGATTCAATCGGCACGCTTATCTTTTTGTTATCAATTATAACAATGGCGGAACATATTATGAGCGATGGAGTTTATTACGATACGGCGGGAACGGCCCTATTGTTATGATGGGCGACAAACGCGTGGACCGTCGATTCTACGGACTATGTTAGGAATATCAATCGCGGTCAATACCACTTACACTCTTACTGTAACGTGGAATCCCGGTACACAGATTCTCTCTATATGCGCATGACGGTCCCGAAATCAGCGAGACCGGCACAGTGCGGCGGGGGACAACCAAAGATTATCTATTGGATGGTTAGGCGATCCAGAAATTGCTGACCGACCTACGGCCAGCTTATTCTCGATTCTCTCTACGTCGAGGACATCATCGCACCGCAACCGCTTCTCGATAAGAAACTGCCTGACGAAGGCCTACAAGAAATCCCCGATACTGACGATACTCAATAACCTGACGACAAACTACCGGGATTCGTTCACCATCAAGAACTCTATCCTCGACCACACGCCGTACCGTGATACTTCACCCTCTTGAACAATATCGGGGTCGAGGGGCAGCTTATCTACCTTGACGGGTCATGGCAGACGGTAAACATCAAGGGTAAGCAACTTATCCAACCAGGCCACGGTCGAGATCGACGGCGCGGACGTATCGAGTAAAGTCACGGATTGGTCTATCGACTATGACGACCAGACGTTTTGCAAAGACCGTTTCCGTAACCGTGAAAGACCGGGCATACGCGCAGTCTATCCAGACCCGGAAGTTTTCGGATTCGGACTTCGACACCGCCCGGATAGATATCATAGACGCGAACGGGTATTCTTTAGGTGAGTTCCTGATCGAAAACAAATCCGAGAACGCCGCCCATAAGTCCTATTCCTGCACCCTCTCGGGCAGGTCAATGACTGCCCTGCTCGATATCCCGTTTTCCGAAAGGCTACAGACGCTCTATGACGAGGCGACGGGCAAATACGCGGTGGTGAGCGCCCTTGCCACGGCAAAGAGCCTGACGACCACGTGGGGCATCCCTGACGCTCCCCTTCCTATCGGGGCTTTAGCCTGTGACGACGAACCCCCGATATCGGTCATCAAGAAGATCGTCGAGGCCGGGGGGGGACTGGTCTATACCGACCGCTCGGATAACCTCGTGTGCGCGTATAAGGACTTTGAGACCGCCGGGAAGACCCCGGTCGTGTCCATTTCCTCGGGCGATATCGTATCCATCTCTCAATCCCGGACGGTCCCGAACGGCGAAAATCAGGTCACGGTAGAGGGGTTCATGGATACCTCGATCACCGACGGGTGGGCGCAGATTTCAGCATCGAGGCATCGAAGTACAAGCTCAAATCCAACGGCTATGACTCCTGCACCATCACCGCGACCTGCCGGAACGAGGACATGACGATACCCGATGTCACATTGCAGACCGACGAGGAACAGACCCCGGCGACCAACGACCACTACGAAATCTCCACGACCTACATGATCGACACGGAGGGCGGGGTCGTCTCGATCGTCAAGCAGTCTGATCTCATCGGTCGTCGCGGGTCCCTATGAGATCATCGACGCCCGCACGATCCGCGTTGGAACGGCGATGGCCGACACGACCTACCTTGTCACCTACTACGGAGGCAACACCGTCACCTTCTCGGTGGACGCATACGCCGATATCTCTCCGACGGAAGTACTGGTCAAGAACGGACGGGCCGAGGCGACGCTGCGGGCATCATCCGGGGGAGGGGGGTACGCGATAGTATCAGCTGATTACCTCGACGCGCAGACGGCCCAGCTCACCGTGACGATAGCAGACCCACGGGTGGGGCAGGTGGACGTGAGCTGCGACCCTTCTTCCGTGTCAATCGGCGAGACCTCGACGGTCAAGATACAGGTGCTTGATTCCGACGGATACCCCGCCGACAACGGGCTATACGTCGATATACGGGTCATCGGGCATGATCAGCTCATAGACTACGCAGGTGTCGTTACCCCGACGACGGCCACGACCACGACCGTATCCATCACCGACGGGGGGATTGAAAACGGGCAGTACAACCCGATCTACCCCGTATCCGAAATCGAGGTATCCACGCAATACCAGATCAGCTCCTTGACCTCGATCTATCGGTATGAGAACGGCTTACCCTATACCGGCGTGAACTATGCGTCCAGGGCCACGGTGGACGGCAATACCATCACGCTGGCAACCCCATTACCGAGCTCGGTCACGCCGATTCAGGTAACGTATGACTGCACCGGGATAGCCACCACGACGTTCTCCTATCCGGCATACCGGGACGGTCCCGACGACCTCGATACAGAACATGATCGTCGCGCAATGCGGGGGGGAAGTGGGGTCGGCCTTCATCACCATCGAAAGCCCGTATGGGAGCGGCGGGAGCGGCGCGGTGGTGGCGCCGGCGGGGCAGACCGAATCACCCGCTGGATTACGATTTCGGGAAAGGCGCAGCCGGCCGTTAACTCCGACGGCAGACATCGGTTCACTGCCGGGGTCTATTGTCCGCTCGGCAAGACGGGCGAGATTCGAGACCAGTAAGGCCGTCTTTGAAATCTGCCGCAGGGCTTCAGCGGGGTAGAGTGGGACGTTGCGTATGAAACGGGTACGCACTGGATAACCTATTTAGGCATGACCGTACAGGCGCTTCAGGAGCTTCCGGCGGCCGGTTCCGACACCACGAACCAGGACAACACGGGCAAGACCTACGTATCGGGGTCGAGGATCGTCAAGGACGCAAACACCGATGCGGTGATAGAAAACGCCTACTATTCTATCGCGTGGGGCGACGATACCGAGACCGGATATACCAACGTCAATGGTATCCTGACGTTCTCGAAGGGGCAGCCGGGCATAACGGGGGTCGCGACGCTGACGAAAACGGGATACACGACAAAGACGGCCTCGATCACGATACCGGGGAGCATCACCAATTCAAACGTGACAAACGATGACTCCGATACCTGCGTCACGAAATGGTCACCGATACAGGTCAAGGTCAAAGTACCCTACTACTGGGAGAGCACATGATAAGCGTATCCTGCCATTACGGGGACGGTTCCAGACCGCTTGACGCGGTGACGGACTCCCTTATCATCACCGAGGCCGATGCGATCAACCGGGGGTATGCGGAGCTTAACAAGGCATGGAAGATCATCGATTCCTATACCGTATCGATGCCGTATCCCGCGAACGGGTATCTGCTTGAAGTGGGAAAGCATATCAAGGTGACGTGTCCCGAGGTTGGACTGATCAACCAGGTACTCTATATCCAGGGCGTGTCTTTGAGCGGGAACGACAAGGGGACGAAGATCACGCTGACGCTCGAAAAGTACGAGGCGTTTGAATGAGCCTGAAAACATACATTGCGCGGGCGGCGCGGGCCGCCCAGGTCAATAACTGCGCCACGGCAAAGGTGATATCCGTGGACGGCGAGGGGCGGCACCTGGTGGAGCTTACCAGCGGGCGCCGGATCATGGTCTATTCGGCATCGGGGGTGAACTATACCGCCAATGACTATGTATCGATCAGGTATCTCTCGGGGGATAAGAGACAGGCGGAGATAGCGGGGAAAACAACGAAGATCGGCGCGACGACAACAAGGCAGGTGTATCGATGATGGACGGCAACGGAGAACAGATCACACAGGCGCGGTTTCAGGGCATGATGATCGAACGGACGGGGGACATACTACGCCGGATTGACGACCTTGAAAAAAAGGTGGACTGCAACGTCGTTGATCTCGCCATGCTCAAAGTCAAGGCCGGGATGTGGGGATTTTTGGCCGGAGCGGTCCCGTCGCTTGCGACCGTTTCTAGTAATGATATTCAGGGATAAGCCATGAAGATGCGAGATCAAGATTGGCAACGGGTCAAGTATTTCAAGGCACAGGAATTTTCCCCGAATCCCTCCATGATGGAGCAGTCGATTGTCTTTCTTATCGACACAATACGCGACCTGTTTTGCTCACCGATTCATATCACGTCGGCATGGAGTCCGGGGACGGGACACTCGGCGACATCACAACACTACGTCGGCAAGGCCGTTGACTTCTGGATAGAAGATATACCGTTTAAGGATGCCGTCGGGCTGATGGAAGGGTTTATATCGGCACCTCCGAGGGGTATCGGGGTGGCTGGTAACATAGGGCTCGGGATCTATCCCCATTGGGCGCAGTCCGGGTTTCATCTTGATACTCGGGGAACATTCGCCCGCTGGGGCGCGGTAGCACGGAAGGGAAAGCAGGTCTATGTATCATGGGATAATGCATACGAGGCGGTAGTATGAAGATATGGGAGGCTATCGGAGGGCGCAAGTTCCTTGCCCTCGTGCTGGCATGCATAGTATATGTCTGGACGGGCCGGTTTGATTTCAACCTGGCGCTCATTTTCGCCGCGTATATGGGTGCAAACGTTCTAACTAAGTTAGTTGATGGGAAGAAGGGAAAGGAAGTGGAGGTGAAATATGATACTGACTAAAAAGAGGATCCTCTTTATTACCATTATCATAATCTTCTGGGCGCTTATAATGCTCTGGGGTATTCAGAGATACCGGGAAGACACTCTGACACAAAAACAGGTTTCTACTCGGAGCCTTCAGGCCCAGGAACAGGTAACACGAGAGTACATTCCCGCGAGATTAAAAGAAAAGGGCTCCGAAGAGCTGACAAGGATAGGGGTAAATCTATGGGGAGAATAAACAAACAAATTTATTCTATGTGTAAAATGGCTATGATATTGAGTTGCCTGATCTGTCTGTTAGTGATAGCAGGCGGATGTTCCTCCGCGTCGTGGATCATTCATCACAACAGTTCAAGCGATGATCTTCTTATTACTGAGGCCGACGTCGATGCAATGATTACTGAATTGTCGCTGGAACAGCCGGTAGATTCAGAGAAAATACTCTATAACGAAACCACGGATCTATATGAGCTCACGCCGGATGCCTACAGGAAAGCGATCAGGGACGGGATTATCAGGAGGATTCAGGATAATAAGATCAGCGCATTTCTTGAGAACTACCGTCGCGAGAGCTTTACCGACGCCCTAAGGAAAGATATGGGTACGGCTGGAGCTATTATCCTGCTCCTCGGGATACTCGGCGGCCTGTTCTATTAAAACGGCGCGGTAGCAACCGCGCCGTTGAATTATTGTATAGTGGCCGTCAAAAGGTAATCAATCCCCTACCATGAGCGTCAGCTTTTCTATGATCGGCGGGTCCTCCGTATCGATTACCCGAACCATCTCCTTATACATTCGCCTCTTCATCTCGGCAAATATCCCGCGTTTCTTCTGATAGGTTCCCGCGAAGGCCATCGCCTCGGCTATCAGGGCCTCCTGGTTCTCGCAGGCCTTGACGATGACGTGATGCGCCTCGAGCTCAGCCGCGCCGTAGCGCTTGCCGGAAAGGAGCATTTCGTTAAATTTATACTCAGGGATGGCTTTCCTGCTGAAGGCGACCATCCCCGGCAAAAACGGGATGCCGATATCGATCTCGGGAAAGAAGAAAAAACCTCTATCGGCGCGCATGAAGCGAAAATCGCAGGCGCATGACAGGATCGCCCCGTTGGCTACCGCATGGCCGTTAATGGCAGCGATCACCGGCATCGGGTAGGTTAAGAGCCTCTTGAATATCCCGTTGATCCCGTACAGGAACTCCTTGATCTGTTTCGTCTCGTTTTTTCCCATTCGCTCCGTCAACCAGGTAAGGTCGATGCCCTGGGACCAGTTCTTTGGGTCACTGCTGGTGATAACGACCGACGAAAGCTCCTTATCCTTTTCGATGGCGTCCAGCGCCGCGGA
This sequence comes from uncultured delta proteobacterium, assembly GCA_963848155.1. Taxonomy (GTDB): domain Bacteria; phylum Desulfobacterota; class Zymogenia; order Zymogenales; family Zymogenaceae; genus JAFGAS01. Next base: position 1,202,875 of record CAWKCL010000007.1, on the reverse strand, counting down.
CATATCGGCAACGAAGACGGCGTTGTGCCGGTTTTCCCCGTTAGTCATCGTGACGACGGCAACGGTCCCTTGTTTCTTCCATTCTACGACAGACATAGGTTCCTCCTTGGGTATCTGGATTGGAGTATATATGAGGTGTTGTGTTGTCTTTTGTTACGCTCAAGTATAGATAAGTGACCGGTGCGTGTCAAGGCAAATGAAGGCGGGAGACAATCGTCTCGGGTCACGAGAAAAGAGATAAATTCAATTAAGTTCCTTTAATATTATTACGTTTTACCATAACAAGACTATTGCAAAACGCCGAAAAGAGGTATATATATTTAGAGCTGTTACGCTGCTATTTCTACGCCGACACCCGCATTTTTTCACCCAATCCCCTTCGTGAGGGGCGTTTTATTGTGAGGTCGTCTCATGCTCAAGAAATATAACGTTATCGGCGGCAAATTGACAGAGACACAGGAGAATGACGCCCTCCTATTCATCTACATCAATCCCGACGAGAGCGAAAAGAAGCACCTTATTGATGATTTCAAGCTCGATGAGCATACGCTCGGTTCCGCATTGGACCCTGATGAGTTGGCCCGCCTCGAATTCGAGCCCAAGCATGCCGCCATCATTTTCAAGCGGCCCGAGCCCTATAGCCATAAGGACGAGTTCCTATTCAGAATCGCCTCCACCGGCGCCTATCTCTTCAAAGATCGGCTCGTGATCGTGATATCGGAAAACGTTCCGCTGCTGGATGGAATGCAGCAGATAAAAATGGCGACCCCTGGGTATTTATTGCTTCGGCTCATCAACCGGTCGATAAACCATTTCCTTGGGCACGTCAAGGTTATCTCTGCCATTTCGGACGAGCTGCAGGACAAGATCAACCGGGCCATGGAGAACCGGTACCTTATCAACCTCTTCTCGCTGCAGAAGAGCCTTGTCTACTACCTCAACTTCATCAACTCCAACGGCGTGGTGCTGGAGAAACTCAAGCTCAACGCAAATAAGATCGGCTTTTCGAAGGAGGAGCTGGAGCTTCTGGACGACACCCTCATCGAGAATAACCAGTGTTACCGGCAGGCGGAGATTTACTCCAACATTCTGGCAAGCCTGATGGATGCGCGGGCCTCCATCGTCTCCAATAACCTCAACGTCCTCATGAAGACGCTCACGCTCATTACGATCACGATCATGGTCCCGACTCTTGTGGTCAGCGCCTTTTCGATGAACGTGAAGATCCCCCTGTCCAATTTATCGTATGCCTTCTGGATAATCCTCGGGCTGGCGGCAACGTCGGTCCTCAGCATCATCGTCATCTGGCGGAGGAAGGGGCTGTAGGTAATAGTGCCGTGGCGGCTGTTTTTCGGGAGAGGCATAGAGTTGGCCGGCGTATTCCATAGAGAATCATGAATGCCCCACTTCACTGGGCTCTTCCCCCAACTATTTCCTTGACAAAATACGCTGCCGGTCTAACAATATAGATCAAAAGTATACCTCCTCTTTACGCTCCCTATTTTACGAACGGTGCAGGCTTTTCGTGGGAGTGATACCTAACAACTTTTATCAGGCAGCTCCGGAGGGCCTTCCATGAAAAAGTTCCTCCTTCATTTCATCTATCCCCTTTATATACCGATCTGGATACTGATAGTCGCCATCTCAACGATCGTCATCGGGCCCATCATAATCCTCATCCTGTTTATCCCTCATCTCGATCAGGGGGCGCGGTTTACATACCGGTACCTTGCACTCCTCTGGGCCCGGATCAACCTGACATCCTCCGGCGTTCGTGTAAATGTAATCGGCGCAGAAAAGGTAAACAGGAACAAGTCCTACATCGTCATGAGCAACCACCAGAGCAACTTCGACGTGCTGGCGCTGGCTACCCGGCTCCCGCTGCAGTTGCGCTGGGTGGCAAAGCGGGAGCTTATGAAGGTCCCCATATTCGGATTTGCAATCAAGAAAATGGGGATGATAATCATCGACCGCAAAGATCCCGAAAAGGCCCACGAGAGCATGAAGGCCGCCGACGAAAAGATCAAGTCGGGCCTCTCGGTTATCATCTTGCCCGAGGGGACCAGAAGCAGTGACGGCAGGCTCCTCGAGTTCAAGAAGGGCGGGTTTATCATGGCTCTTCAAACCAAAACGCCGATTCTGCCCGTCACCATCAATGGGAGCCGCTTTTGCCTGCCGAAGGGGGGGCTCTTTTCGCTCAGGCCGGGAAAAATCCAGATGATCATCCATGATATTGTAGACGTTGCGGGGCTTACGATTGAGGATCGGGACAGGCTCATTGAGCAGATCCGCGGTATTATTGAGGGCGGGTTGGATCTATCATACGGGAAGATGTAAAAGCGGGGCGGCGCGGCAGCCGACGATAAAGCGGAGAAAAGGGAAACGCCCTGTCACCCCTGGAGGGGAGCGGGGCGTTAGTTATCGTACAAGGCGCCATATCCAGGTTCCTTCCGATATAAAGCAGCCCGAGAACGCGATGCTATTCAATCCTTCGCCTGCCCAGTTTACGCCACAAGGCGGCGGCAAACAGGAGGAATAAAAGGGAGAGCAGAAAGGCTTCGACAAAAACCACGATGGTTCCCCACCGGGGGTTGTCAATAAGGTATTGGGTGCGGTTTCGTTCAGGGGTGAATATCCCGATCGTTGCGGAGAGGGCACGGACGTAGTCCGTGAGGAAGGCGGGCTGCCGCATGTCGCCGGGCCGGATCGCGTCGTAACGGATGACGTTCGAGGCGGAACTCACCGGCAGAGGTGCGAGAGCCACCGTCTCCTCCACGGAGACGGGGGTAAGCTCCGGCGGTATCTGGATAATCCCAACGCGGAGGTTTATAAGCCCCGAGAGGGCGACCACAAGGATAAGCCACCCCAGGGCGTATGCCGGCCGCTCGCCGAAGAGCGAAACCAGCCGGTAGAGCCATAGACCGATGCGCACCAAAGGCGTTTCGAAGTTTTCCCGGCGCCGCATCTCCATCTGCCCGGCGAAGAAGTCGCCCGCTTCGTGGTACCGGTAATTGCGCGTATAGTTTTCCATGAGCTGGTTGTACAGCCGATAAACCTCCCAGTGGTTCTCCTCCTTGGGAGCGGCCCAGATCCTTACACGTTTCAGGAGCGGGAGTCGGGCGGTGCGCCCCGGCGCGCCGAGGCGGTCTATGAAACGGGTCCATCGGGCCGCGGTAAGCAACAGGCCTCCGATGCCGAGGAATCGGAAGAGCCGTTGGCTATACCGGAAAATTCTCCCCCGTTCCTGGAAGAGCTCGTCATAGACCTTGACCCTCCCGGAGAAGAGCGACGAATTGTATCTCCTGCCGCACCATGAGATTCGAATGAAATTAACCCGCGTGACATCGGTGAAAAGGAAACGGGCGCATGAGAGGTCAACGACGGCGAACGTAACGCGATCCGGATACTCGAAAGAGATATCCTGAAAATCAACGGGAGTGCCATGATAAAAGGTCCTGCCGGAAAAGAGTATCCTCCCCCCCCCGGAAAACGTCGAGCCGGAAAAGGAGACGCCCGCAGGGCAATGGAACTGGGCGTCGGAAAAGTCCGCGCCGCTGCCCCCCGAGAACCGCGCACGGGAAAAATTAACCGGGCCGTCACCGATAAACTTCGCGTTAACGAAATTCGCCTTGCTCTTGCCGGTCAGCTGTGCCAGCGAGAAATTGGCGCCTCCGTTGCAGGTAAACTCGGCCTTGTTGAAGTTGGCCCCGCCTCTACCGGAGAAGTTGGTGGTGGAAAAATTCGCCTGTCCTTTCCCGGAGAATCTCGTGCTGGAAAAGTTGGCCCCATCCCCCCCCGAAAACTGGATTAAGGAAAAATTCGCCCCCCCGTCTTTCCCGAAATTAGCCCCGGTAAAATTAGCTACCTTACCGGTAAACTCGGCGAAGTGGAAATCCGCTGCCCCATCTCCGGAAAACTCGGCTAACTTGAAGTCAACGCCGCCGTCCGCCGCGAACTTCGCCCAGGTAAAATCGACCGATCCTCCCGAAAAGACCGCCCGGGAAAAATTCGTTGTGTTGTTCCCGGAAAACTTCGCCATCCTGAAATTGGCTCCGCCCGCCCCCTCGAAGCGCGCCCCGCCGAAGGTGACCGTATTGTCACCCAAGAAGGAAGACTCGATAAAGCTCGCTCCAGATTCTCCGCCAAAGGTTGCCCCGGAAAGGTCAACCGGGCAATGGAATACCGTATCGGAGAAGACGGCATCGGTGAAGGCAAGGGAACCGGCCGCGTGTTTGAGCCGCGAAAAATCAAACTGTTTTGGAAAGACGAAACCGCAGAAGAGATGATGTCCGGATTGGTAGAGTTTTATAAATTCCCGATGGAACCGTTCGGCATCCTTATCTTCTCGCGTATCGTGAAAAATGCAGAGCCGCTTTGCCGCCGGGCCGGATTGCCTCTTGGCCGGGTGGGGACACGAATAGGTAACGTGGGAATTATCCTTAAGGTTGAGATAGGTCGAAGAATAGTCACACATTGATCGTTCCTCGAAGCTGGTCGTGATCATTTATCACTATATCGTATTATCCATAAAAATAAAGAAAAAAAGAGTGTTTTGTCGCATATTTACCTCCCTCCGTACGGCTATTACCGTGGATTGCCCATCTTCAATTCAGTTTGTTCAGCCATTGTGTAAGGATATGTATGAACGGTCAATCCCCGGGTCGGTTCGGGCTGGTGAGGTTTCATGCGGCGGTAATGGAGCGGTGTGCGTGCGTACGATAATATCGTACACATGTCACATAAAGGAGGTATACGTATAAAGCGACACGTTCATTTTCAAATAGATTCCCGAAAGTAACCTTTTATCTGGATATGGGCGCGGCGGAGTGATATACTAATTATGTGAGAAAAAGGTGGTTCGCCGGTTGAGGGCGGTCTGTTACGAGACAGGGGGCTACATAATGACCTGGCATATTCTTACAATACTCTGCGGCATTTTATCAATCCTGGCCGCGTTGTTTCCCGAATCCTACGCCAACCTGGTCGGAGGGAACTTCCTCTCGCTTGTGGTCTTTCTTTCCGGGGCGGTGGTCGTCTTTGCGAGCCTGGCCCTTGGCAGCTTTCGGGATTTGAACGATAACTAACCGATTCATTCGGCGAAGATCAGACGTATCGTTTCAGAGTTTGATGGGCGGCGATACCGTCGGATGGCGACGCACAAACCGGGCGCGTACGAATACTAACTCTCAGGCCGTCTCCGCCAAGGAAGACGGCTTAACTATTTCTTCCCCCGGTGATCCGGCACCAAGGGCCGCTATTGCGGTCCTTTCGTTAAAACGAATATCGCGTTGACAGCCAGGAGATTGGGGAAGAAGCGTACCGTCTTCGCCTTTCCCAGATACCTGGCGTCGATTACCCGTATTTGCTTACGGCGACAAAAGGCAAAGAAATCCTTAATCGAGAGAAAGCGGACGTTAGGCGTGTCGAACCAGTAGTGGGGGAGCGACGACGTCACGGGGGTCCTCCCGCAGAAGAAGATCGACGCCCGGGCGGTGATGTGGGCGAAATTCGGAAATCCCACGATCACGTATCTGCCGACTCTCAGGCATTCCTCTATCACAAAATCGATCTTTCGGGTCTCCTGCATGCTCTGGTTGAGGATCACCCAGTCAAACGACATGTCGGGATACTCCGATCAGGCCGCTCTCGATATCCCCGTGAAAAACCGAAAGCCCCCGCATGATGCAGCGGCTCACCGCGTCATTATCCAGCTCGATCCCTTGTGCGCGGACGTTCTTGGCAGTCTCCATGAGTGCGATGAGATCGCCCTCGCCGCACCCGAGGTCAAGCACCCGGGAACCTTCACCGACGATATCGGCGATAACGCGATAGTCGAGCCTGGCGGAATCAGTCACGGCGTCGCTCCAGGTTGTCCAGGAAATGGGTAATCAGGCCGGTCTGGGCGACGGTCTCGACCAGGAAGGCGTCGTGCCCGTAGGTCGAGTCAAGCTCACAATAGGTCGCATCGACGTGCCCCCGCTTGAGCTCCCTGACGATATCCCGGGACTGATGGGAAGGGTAGAGCCAGTCGGATTTAAACGAGATGACCAGAAATCGCGTCCCGCCCTTCCTGTCGGCCCGGATGAGCCTTCCGTCCGAGAGGTCAAAGTAGTCCATCGCCTTGGTGATGTAGAGATACGAATTGGCGTCAAACCGCTTAACGAAGTTGTCTCCCCGGTAGCGCAGATACCCCTCCACCTCGAAGTCATCGGTAAACGAGTAGCTGTATATCCCGTTCTTGAGACGCCGGGAAAACTTCTCCTCCATCGAGGTATCGCTCATGAAGGTGATATGGCCGATCATTCGGGCGACGGCAAGCCCCCTGCCGGGCTGTCCATGGTCATAGTAATTGCCCTGCCGCCAGTCGGGATCGGCCATGATCGACTGACGGATGACCTCGTCAAAGGCGATCTGCTGGGGAGAGTGCTTGAGGGCCGTCGCCACGGGAATCACCGCCCGAGTGCGTTCGGGAAACTCGGCCGCCCACTGGAGCGCCTGCATCCCTCCCATCGATCCACCGACGACCGCCAGGAGCTTCTCAATGCCCAGGTGGTCGATGAGGAGCGCCTGGGCCCGCACCATATCCGATATGGTGATGATCGGAAAATCCAGCGCATAGGGTCTCCCGGTGGCAGGATTAATCGATGAGGGACCGGTGCTCCCCTTGCACCCGCCGATTACGTTGGAGCAGATAACGAAGTATCTATTTGTATCAAACGCCTTGCCCGGGCCGATCATGCCGTCCCACCAGCCCGGCTCTTTGTCTCCCTGATGATATCCGGCGGCGTGGGCGTCGCCCGACAGGGCATGGAGGACGAGGATAGCATTTGACCGCTCGCGGTTGAGCGTGCCGTATGTCTCGTAGGCCAGCGTGACGGGTCCCAGTTGCCTTCCGGATTCAAGGACGATCACGTCCGGCGGATGCGCGAAGGTAACGGAGCGGGTCTCAACAAGACCCACTCCCGTTGGTGATACGTTAGGCACAACCTGTTCCATGTTTTTCATTCTTCCTTCTATCTCACGAGGCCGTCTCGGAAAAGAGCCACGTAGAAAGGTAGCGCTCGCCGGTATCGGGAAGGAGCGTGACGATGACCTTGCCCGTGCTTTCCGTCCGTTTGGCGATCTCGATGGCCGCCCAGAGCGCCGCCCCGCTGGAAATCCCGGCCAGGATTCCCTCCTGTTTTGCGAGATTCCGTGCGGTAGCCCCCGCGTCCTCATTGGTGACGGTAATGACTTCGTCGATAACGCCCCGGTTAAGGATATCGGGGACGAATCCCGCCCCGATCCCCTGGATCTTGTGGGGGCCGGCCTTGCCGCCGGAAAGTATCGGCGAGTCCGCCGGTTCCACCGCGATTATCTTAACAGCGGGCTTTCGTTTCTTCAGTATCTCTCCGACCCCGGTAATCGTTCCGCCGGTGCCGATCCCCGAGATAAAATAGTCGACGGCCCCGTCCGTATCCGCCCAGATTTCCTCGGCCGTGGTTTTACGGTGGATCTCGGGATTGGCCGGATTCTTAAACTGCTGCGGGATAAAGCTGTCTTTCATCTCTTGTGCCAGTTGCTCCGCCTTCTGGATAGCGCCGTTCATCCCCTTGGCTCCTTCCGTCAGGACAAGCTCGGCCCCGAGGATCTTGAGAAGCTGCCGCCGTTCCACGCTCATCGTATCGGGCATCGTCAGGATAAGCCGATAACCCCGGGCGGCGCAGACGAAGGCAAGAGCGATACCGGTGTTGCCGGAGGTCGGCTCGATGATGACGGTGTCCTTCGTGATGCGGCCGTTTCGCTCTGCCGAGTCGATCATCGACACACCGATCCGATCCTTGACGCTCGACAGGGGGTTAAAGGATTCAATCTTGACCAGCACGGTCGCGTCGACGCCGGCCGCCATCCGGTTAATCCTGACCAGGGGAGTATTTCCGATGGTCTTGGTGATATCTTCGAAAATGCTTGTCATGTACCTACCTCATACAATAGCTCGGTGTATCGCGGGAAAAACGGGCGATGTCTCCCGATATCTTAAGTCCTGGGGCCTACCGGCCCGCCGTCTTCTTCAGCGCCTGCTCGATATCCCCAATGATGTCGTCGATATGTTCGATACCGATGGAGAGCCGTATCAAGTCGGGCGTTACCCCCGTTGCGCGCTGCTCCTCTTCAGAGAGCTGCTGATGGGTAGTGCTTGCCGGATGGATCGCCAGGGTCTTGGCGTCCCCGATGTTGGCAAGATGGGATACGAGCCTCAGCGACTCTATAAAGGCGCGGCCGGCCTCTTTGCCGCCCTTGATCCCGAAGGTGAGGATAGCCCCCGCGCCCTTCGGCAGGTATTTGACGGCCCTGGCGATCTCGGGACTTGAATCGAGCCCGGGATAGTTGACCCAGGCGACGCCGGGGTGCGATTCGAGATGCCGGGCAACGGCCAGGGCATTTTGGGAGTGCTGCGGCATCCTCAGGTGCAGCGTTTCAAGACCCAAAAGGAACAGGAAGGCGTTAAAGGGAGACAGCGCCGGCCCGAGGTCCCGAAGCAGCGTCACCCGCGCCTTGACGATATAGGCGATGTTGCCGATGGGGGCCAGCGCCTCGACGAACGGCATCCCGTGGTAGCTCGGGTCCGGGTCGGTGATCAGGGGGAAGTTTCCCCTGGTCCAGTCGAACTTTCCCGAATCGACGATGATGCCGCCGACGGAAGTGCCGTGCCCGCCGATGAACTTGGTCGCGGAATAGACGACGATATCGACGCCGTAATCGATCGGCCGGAGCAGGTAGGGGCTTACGGTGTTGTCCAGCACAAACGGGATGCGCGCGTCGTGCGCGGTCGCGGCGATACCCTCGAGGTCGGCCACGTCCATCTTGGGATTTCCGATAGACTCCGCGTAGACTGCCCTGGTCTTTGGCCCGATCGCCTTCTTTATGGCCGTAAGGTCATTAGATTTCACGAACTTCACGGTGATGCCCAGCCGGGGGAAGGTGTGGCGGAAGAGGTTATACGTCCCCCCGTAGAGGTTGTCGGCCGAGACGATCTCGTCGCCGGCCCTGGCGATGTTCAGGAGGGAAATCGTGATGGCCGACTGTCCGCTTGCCACCGCGAGCGCCCCCACGCCCCCGTCCAGCGCCGCAACGCGTTTTTCGAGGATATCGGTGGTGGGGTTCATCAGGCGCGTATAGATATTGCCGAACTCGGCAAGCGAAAAAAGGCTCGCCGCGTGCGCGGTGTCCTTGAACTGGTATGAGGTGGTCTGGTAGATCGGGACCGCCCGGGCGCCCGTCGTCGGGTCGGGCTCCTGTCCGCCGTGAACCGCCAGGGTTTCGGGTCTCAAGTCTATATCGAATTTCGTCATTTCCTTCTCCTGTGGTAATCCGGTGTGGATGAATGCGCGTCAGCCGATGCGTTCGGCCGCGCTGTAGACATTCATCCGCGCCCCCCTGGTGTGAGCAACGAGGGTGAGATTGGCCTCCCGGGCAAGCCTGACGGCCTGGTTGGTCGGCGCCCCCGGCGAGACGATAACGGGTATGCGGCACCGGAGGACCTTGCCGAGTATCTCCGACGAGATCCTTCCGCTGGTCAGGAGGAAGCTCTCCGAAAACGAGACGCCCCGTTTGAGGGCGGCGCCCACGACCTTATCCACGGCGTTGTGCCTGCCGATATCGTCGGCGGTAATCGCACCGCCTGATGTGTCGGCCAGGGCGGCGCTGTGGACTCCGCCGGTCTTCTTGTGCTCCTCGGAGGCGGAAAGGAGCGTTTTCATGAGATCGAGTATGGCGGAGGCCTTCACGGTAAACCCGGGCGGCAGCTTCACGCGGTTGATGAGGTCAAGGCTCGTGGAGAATACGATCCCCCTGCCGCAGCCGGAGGTATAGATCCGCTTAAATGCAAGCTCCTCCCCAAGACCTTCGGCCGTGACCCGGACGCCGGCCTTCCAGAGCCGGTCATCAATCGCTATGGACTGTACCGCGGATGCGTCCGGTATGAGGCCGGTGGTAAACAGGAAACCGAGGACCAGGTCCTCAAGGCCGGTCGGGCTTGCCAGGAGCGTGGCGACCTCCCTGCCGTTTATCTCGATGGTCAGGGGTATCTCCTCGGTAACCCAATCATCCCGCAGCTCGGCGCCGTCTCGCGTGACGTACGTTATCTCAAATGCTTCCATAATACCTTCGCTAAACACCCTTTGGTTGGGGGAACGGATGAATGACTGTACAGTGGTCGTCCAAGACGCACTCGATCATTCCCCCTCCGAGGACAACGTCATCACGATAAAGGACGACGGCCTGCCCCGGGGTTATTGCCTCCTGTGGTTCGTCGAATATGACGGTCATCGTGTTTGTGCTATCGGTCATGATTCGGGCGTACGCCTCCTTCTTTGTATATCTTATTTTTACGGTCGCTCGCTCCGGGATATCGTCGACGAGGGCGTTGACGCCCGAGCATACCAGCCCGCGCGCCTTGAGGTCGTCCTTTGTTCCCACGATGATCGTGTTGTTCCCGGCGTCTATTCTCGTTACATAGAGGGGCCTTTCGGCGGCTATCCCCAGCCCCCCGCGTTGACCGATCGTGTATATATGCAATACCCTTATGGGTGCCGATTACCCTGCCGCCGGTATCGATGATCGGGCCGGGCCTTATCTCCGGCGCGCGTCCTCGGTCGATGAATCGTCCGTAGTCCCCGTCCGGGACGAAACAGATGTCCTGGCTCTCGGGCTTTTCGGCCACCGGGAGGTTGGCCGTCTTGGCGATCGCGCGCACCTCATCTTTTGTCAGGGACTGCAGCGGGAAAAGGATAGACCCGAGCGCGGCCCTCGGAATCCCGGCCAAGAAATAGGTCTGGTCCTTCTTCCGGTCTTTCGGCCGCGTTAGGAGATACGTCCCATCGGTGTGCTTTATCCCTGCGTAGTGTCCCGTGGCCAGTCTCTCAAAGCCGAGGGCGAGGGCCCGGGACAACAGCACGTCGAATTTCAGATACCGGTTACAGTCGACGCAGGGATTGGGGGTACGTCCCGATCGATACTCGTTGACGAATTTATCGACGACCTTCGCTTCGAGTTCCCCGGCAAAATCAAGCACGTAATGGGGTATCGAGAGCCTCTCGGCGACCCTCTTGGCGTCCTGGATCGCGTCCGGCCCGCAGCAGCTGGCCCGGGTGGAGTCCGCATTCTCGCTTACCCCGAGGCACATCGTTACTCCGGTCACGTCGTAACCGGCCTTCATCATGAGAAGTGCCGCGACCGACGAGTCGACCCCGCCGCTCATCGCTACAAGAACCCGATTCATGAAGTTTTCCGGTGCTCCCGATAATCGTCGACCGCCTTCTTGAGGGCGTCGGCGGCCAGGACCGAGCAGTGCATCTTCTTGGCGGGTAAACCGTCGAGGGCCTCGGCAACGGCCTTATTCGATATCTTGAGGGCGTCCTCGATTGTTTTCCCCTTGATCATCTCGGTGATCATGGAGCTGGTGGCGATGGCCGCGCCGCAGCCGAAGGTACGGAATTTCACGTCGACGATCGTGTCGTCCTTCACCTTGATGAAGAGCTCCATGATATCGCCGCACATGGGGTTACCTTCCTTGCCTACGCCGTCGGCGTTATCGATCACCCCGACGTTTCGGGGATTTCTGAAATGGTCCATTACTTTATCGCTGTACGATTCCATGGCTTGTCCTCTCCGTATAGAGCGGTGACATCATGCGCAGCCTCGATACGATCCCGGGAAGCACTTCTATAACGCGTGCCGCATCCTCGTCCGTCGTCCACCGGCCCAGGGAAAACCTGATCGACCCGTGGGCGACCTCGTGGGAAAGCCCGGTTGCCAGAAGCACGTGGGAAGGCTCCAGCGTCGATGACGTGCATGCCGATCCGCTGGAGGCGGCAATCCCTTCCATGTCAAGGACAGGAGTATCGACTCTCCCTCTATGAAATGAAAAGAGATATTGACGTTGTTGGGGAGCCTCATAGTGGGATGGCCGTTGAGGGTCGTGTCCTCTATTGATCCTATGATCTCCTTGATCAGTCTATCCCGAATGGCGGCCTCTCGGGACGATTCCTCGGCCATCGTCTCGCAGGCGATTTTGGCCGCGGCCGCAGTCCCGACGATTCCAGGGGTGTTATGGGTTCCGGCGCGCCGCCGCCTCTCCTGGTCGCCTCCCGAGAGGAGCGAAATGAGCTTGGTGCCCTTACGGACATAGAGAAAGCCGGCGCCCTTTGGTCCGTAGAATTTGTGGGACGAACTGGACAACAGGTCGACACCCAGATCGTTGACGTTCACGGGGATATGCCCGAAGCTCTGCACGGCGTCGGTGTGAAAGGTAATCCCGCGTTCCCGGGCGATCTTTCCGATCTCGGCGATCGGCTGGATCGTCCCGATCTCGTTATTCGCGTGCATGATCGAGATCAGGATCGTCTTTTCGGTTATCGCCTTTTTCACCTCGTCGGGATCGACCATGCCGTATCGATCTACGGGTAGATACGTAGTGCGAAACCCCTCCTTCTTGAGGGCGGCGGCCGTTTCCGAGACGCTGTGATGCTCGACCGACGACGTGATGATGTGATTGCCCTTATCACGTTTGGCCAGGGCGATTCCCTTCAAGGCCGTATTGTTTGCCTCCGTTGCCCCCGAGACGAAAACGATCTCATCGGGCGCGGCGCCGACGAGACCGGAAACGGTCTCACGGGCGGCTTCGATGGCACGCTTTGTCTCCTGACCGAACGAGTGGACGCTCGAGGGATTCCCAAAATGCTCGGTGAAAAAGGGAATCATCTCGTCAACTACCCGGGGGTCGGTTGGCGTGGTTGCCGCATAGTCGAGATATATATGTTTCATAGGTGACCTCATTGATGACGGATCATCAAGAAGGGCGGCGCTTCCTTAAAGGCAGTACCGCCCGGCTTGTTATATGGTATAGGTTATGGTCTTGCCGGATTTGTCCCGTTTCATCTCGATGAGCCGGTCAAGGCTCACGGAATCGAGGGCCTGAGTAATCGTATCGCCGAGTGATGCCCAGATATCCCGGGTAACGCATCCATCGGCCCGCGAGCACCGGCCGCTGTTGCCGATACAATCGACCAGAGAGGGCCTCCCCTCGATCGCCTCAACGATCTGCTCCACGGTGATCTGCTTGGGCGGCCGCGCAAGGGCGTATCCGCCGTGGGCCCCGCGGGTGGAATTGACAAGCCCCTTGGTCCTGAGCGGGATGACGATCAGCGAGAGGTACTTCTCGGATATCTCCTCCCGGTGGGCGATGTCCTTGAGCAGCACCGGTCCCTTACCCCAGCTCTCTGCAAGCGCCAGCATCAAACGAACACCATACCTGACCCGTGTTGATAATCTCATAACGTACCTTTTTACTACCAATTCAATAGATATAGTAGTATAATACTCGTAATGAAACCGTATGTCAAGGGAAATGCCCCGACTTTTTTCGAAGGATTTAGTTCCATTTGCTGTTTGACAATGGTAAGAAAGCATATTAAATTAGTAGTAATTAGATTACCTGATTACGGTCCGGCGGAATCATTTTGAATTCCCGATCGGGGCCGGGTGGGAGGACTCAATGGCATCGTTAACCAGGGAAATACGAATAACCGGGATGCACTGCAAGAACTGCGAAAAGAGGATCGCGGATACGCTCGGAGCTATGGACGGTGTCACCGCGGTATCCGTCGGCTGGAAGACGGGCAGGGGCACGGTGACGTTTGATGATACTACGGTAGGGCCGGGCCAGATCGTCGACAAGCTGGATTCGATCGGCTACCATGCTACCTTAATCGACGACGGGCACAAAGGCGCCGGCAACGGCAGCAGACGCGCGTTTCCAAAGACCGCCGGCATTGTCTTTGCGATAGTGGGGCTTGTCGTCGTCGTGTATCTTATTTTGAAACTATCCAGTACGGTGACGGTCCCCGACATTACCCCGACGATGGGGCTCGGGCTCCTGTTTGTTGTTGGGCTATTGACCGGCTTTCACTGCGTGGGGATGTGCGGCGGTTTTGTTGTCGGGTATACGACGAAGGCCGCGGCGCAAGGAGTAAGCCCCACCCTATCGCATCTCCAGTACGGCACCGGGAAACTCCTCTCTTACACCGTCATGGGGGCGGCCTTTGGTCTCCTGGGTTCCTTCGTCACCTTTACGCCGGTCATGCGCGGGGCGGTTGGAATTCTGGCGGGGATATTCCTTTTGTTATACGGGCTTTCGATGCTCGGGGTCTTCTCGTGGACGAAATCGATCAGGATCGCGTCGCCCGCGTTCCTGGACCGATTCGTTAACCGACAATCGAACAGGTCCAGGAGCCCCCTCGTAATCGGGCTCCTGAACGGGTTGATGATCGCCTGCGGGCCGCTCCAGGCGATATATGTCATGGCGGCCGGGACCGGCAGCGCCATCGAGGGGGCAAAAGCGCTCTTCGTCTTCGGGGCGGGCACGCTTCCGGTCATGCTCGGGTTCGGCCTGGTGACCGGCGTTGTCTCTGCCCGTGCAACGAAAAAAATCCTCTTTGCCTCGGGTATCATCGTCATGATCCTGGGTGTCATCATGATCAACCGGGGGCTTGCCCTGTCGGGAACGGGCCTGGATGCCTCATCGCTGGTGACTTCGGGGATCGCATCGGAAGATAAAGGGGCCGGTATCGAGATGAAGGACGGCTACCAGATCATACGGATGGACGTGACCCGCTACGGCTGGGAGCCGGATCGGTTTATCCTGAAAAGAGGGGTTCCGGTCAAGTGGATAATCACGGGAAAGGAGATCAACTCCTGCAACAACGCGATTGTCGTTCCGGACCTCGGACTGAACTTTCCGGTGAAGTCCGGAGAGCAGGTCATCGAGTTTACGCCGACAAGGGAGGGGCCGATATCGTGGAGCTGCTGGATGGGGATGATCCCGGGGACCTTCCTGGTGAAGAACGACGTCGATCTCTCGGATAAAGAGACCATCGATAAGGAGTTGAACAAATATACCGCGCCGGCGGGCGGCTCGTGCCGGATGGGAGGACTTTCCGGGGGCGGGTGCTGCGGGGGCGGGATAAAGCGCTGATTCATCGACCTTCCTTTGGATTGCAGATAGGTGGTGCCATGAATGTGATCGTTGATATTATCAAGAAACAAAAGATTTCGATAGCCTTTACGGCGGTTGTCCTGTTTGTCGTTTCGATAGCCTACTTCGTCTGGGGCACTCCCTATCCGGGGATGACGTACGTCGACAGGGATATAGCGGTCTATAAGGACATACAGCTCAAGGCGAACTATAAGGACGGGGCGCTCAAGGTTTTTGCCCTGGCCAATCCCGCCGCCCTCTCGGCCTACCGCGCCTCGGAGGGAGAGTCCGTGCCGGGGGAAAACACGGTTGTCATCGGGGGCGTAGAGGCCGCCATGATGAGGCGAGAGGGCCTCTTCAAGAGACAGGGGGACACGATTACGGGTCTCTTTGGTATCGATCCCGTCGTCGGCGGCGTGCTCAAGAGGACCTTCGGGCTTATGGATGACATGCATTTCGTCTCGAAGTCCGAATACGAGAAAGTGGAGGGAGAACAGGACCGGCTCTTCATCGCCATTAAGGACAACAAATCCCCAAAGCTCTTTTTTGTCCTGGCCACGGGAGAGGCTCCCCCGATAAAGCTCCCCTTTGCAGAGGGGTCGCTTTCCGACTATACGGTCCGGGAGATAAACGGCAAACTCTACTATCCCGTTATTCTCGGCTCCGCGGAGGCGGCCATGATGAAGTTTGAGCAGCTATTCAAGAAACCGGGAGACACGATCGAAGGGTTTTTCGGGGTGGATATCGTCATAACCGGGGTCCTCGCGAAGACCAATTCGATCGTCGATATGGCGCACATCAGCCCGCTGACGCCGGCCGATATCAAATAGAGAAGACAGGAGATTAGGAAGATGGAGAAGACTATTTTAACCATAACCGGCATGACCTGCGCCAACTGCGTGGCCACGGTTACCAAGGCCCTCACTAAGACCGAAGGGGTGAGCGAGGCCAGCGTCAACTTCGTGACGGAAAAGGCGACGGTCGCCTTCGATGAAACGAAAATCACGGCCGATAAACTGATCTCTATCGTCCGGGATAGGGGATACGGGGCGGCGCTTTATAACCCGGGGGCCGATCTGGCCGAACAAGAAGCGGCGCAGAAACACGAAATTGCCGAGATCAGGAACCTCTTTCTGTTTAGCCTGCTTCTGGCGGTCCCGTCGTTTATCATCTCGATGGTCCTCATGTGGGCGGGAGTCATGATCCCCTACAAAGATTTTATCCTCTGGGCCCTGGCCACACCGGTACAGTTTATCGTCGGCGCCAGGTTCTACCGGGGGATGTGGGGAGCCCTCAAGAATAAGACCGCCAATATGGATACGCTGATCGCCACCGGCACCAGCGCGGCCTACTTCTACAGCCTCTGGGTGCTGTTGTTCGATCCGCTGTCTCATCAGTATTTCGAGACGTCCACGATCCTCATTACGTTCGTCATCCTCGGTAAATATCTCGAGGCCGCCGCCAAGGGCAGGACGTCGGAGGCGATCAAAAAGCTCATGGAGCTCTCCCCGAAGATCGCCGCCGTCCTTCGGGACGGCACAGAGGTCAAAATTCCCATTGAACAAGTCCGCGTGGGGGATCAGATCATCGTGCGGCCCGGGGAGTCCGTCCCCGTGGACGGGGCGATCGTCTCCGGAGGGTCGGCGGTCGACGAGAGCATGATTACCGGCGAGAGCATCCCGGTGGATAAGACGGTGGGGGATATCGTCATCGGGGGGACGATGAACAGGAGCGGATCCTTCACCTTTACCGCCGGTAAGGTCGGTGGTGACACGACGCTGGCCCGGATCATCCGGCTCATCGAAGACGCCCAGACCGCCAAGGCCCCGATCCAGCGATTTGCCGACGTGGTGTCGGCCTATTTTGTGCCGGCGGTAATCGGTGCGGCGATCCTGACGTTTCTGGTCTGGTATCTCCTAGTGGGCCGTGAATTTTCGTTTGCCCTGATGGCGGCCATTGCCGTGCTGGTCATCTCGTGCCCCTGCGCGCTTGGCCTCGCTACCCCCACCGCCATCATGGTCGGTACCGGGCGGGGAGCCCGGGAGGGGATCCTCATCAAGGGGGGAGATGTCCTGGAGACCGTGCATAAATTGAAATATATCGTTTTCGATAAGACCGGCACGATCACCACGGGTAAACCCGCCGTTACCGATATTATCTCCGTCGACTCTCTGT
Organism: uncultured delta proteobacterium; assembly: GCA_963848155.1. Classification (GTDB taxonomy): domain Bacteria; phylum Desulfobacterota; class Zymogenia; order Zymogenales; family Zymogenaceae; genus JAFGAS01. The sequence continues at coordinate 1,185,687 of CAWKCL010000007.1, read as the reverse complement.
CGGACGGCCAGGTGCTGTCCCTTGCGGCCTCCCTCGAGCGCCATTCGGAACACCCGTTAGCCGAGCCGATCGTGGCGCTGGCAAAAGAGCGGGGGATAAAGACAAACGGTGTAACGGATTTTACCGCGGTGGCCGGCGCCGGAGTTACCGGGAAGATCAATGGAAAGACGTATCGGCTGGGCAACGTCAGGCTCATGGAGCAACAGCGCGTCAACCTGGCGCCGGTCTCCGAGAAGATCTCCGCACTCGAGCGCGAGGGCAAAACGGCCATGGTGCTGGCCGAGGGCGGCCGTGTGAAGGGGATCGTCGCGGTGGCAGATACCATAAAAGAAACCTCTCACGCCGCAGTGTCGACCCTCAGAAAGATGGGAATAGAGACCTACCTGATGACCGGCGACAATGAAGCGACCGCCAAAGCCATCGCCAAACAGGCCGGCATCAATCACGTCTTTGCCGGGGTGCTGCCGGCCGATAAGGCCGCTCACGTAATGGAGCTTCAGAAGAAGGGGACGGTGGCTATGGTCGGCGACGGGATCAACGACGCCCCGGCGCTGGCCCAGGCCGACATCGGGATCGCCATGCGCAGCGGCACCGACGTGGCAATGGAGGCCGGAAATATCGTCATCATGAAGAACGAGCTTGCCGATATCCCGCGCTCCATCCGGCTTTCCCAGGCCACGATGTCCAAGATCAGGCAGAACATGTTCTGGGCGCTTATCTACAACACCATCGGCATCCCGATCGCTGCGCTGGGTCTGCTCAACCCGATCATCGCCGGGGGGGCGATGGCCATGAGCTCGGTGTCGGTGGTGACCAATTCGCTGCTATTGAAATTCAAAAAATTATGAGGCTTGTTATGAAACAACGTGCTTTTTCGATAGCCGTGATAGCTGTTCTCCCTTCTCTTTTCGGTTGCGGGCACGTCCCGGGCGGCCACAAAGTCGGTAACGGCCGACGCGGCCGGCGCCGTATACCGTACCGGTTTCGGACGTGTCCACGACGGCGCGCTACTACGAGTTTTCCGACGGTGCGACCACGATACGGTTTTTCGCGGTACTGGGCGCCGATAAAAAACCGCGCGTCGCCTTTGACGCCTGCGAAGTCTGCGGCGGGAGGCTGGGATATGAGCAGCGGGGGACCGATATCCGGTGCCGCGCGTGCGGGAGGGTCTTTCGGATCGACGACGTCGGGACAAAAAACCGCGCATCCGGCTGCTGGCCGTCGTATCTACCCTACAGCGTAAAGGGTGGGAACATCGTAATCAAGGCCGCCGATCTCATCGGGGGGAAGGCCCTCTTCCGGTAGGGGCGTTCCGCCTTACCGTGACGCCGAGCCGCCTTAGCGCGGTCGGTGATCCCCCGCGCCCGCTTTCGGGCCGTACAACTGCCGCCTCATTAATGGCTTGTCAAATAGAAGAGACATGCTACAATGCGGCTGTCGGCCTTCCATTCAGATGCGCCGGAGATTTTGCACCCGTAGTCTTCAAACGAGTCGGGTAATGAATTCAATCCAGAGGGTCAAGGCGGCGATCCATTTTACGGGGCCCGACCGTGTCCCGGTTTTTATACCGGGGCTCGCGGACGTGGCCCCGCTTGTGCCGCTTCCGCCGAAGAAATGGCGGCCGGGCCACGCCGGGGACGAAGAAGGGCTCTTTCCGTACGTCGGCGATGACCAGTTCGTTCGGTTCGGGCTGTGGCGTTGGAAGCGGCCGGAATGGGCGAAAGGCCCCCCGCTTTACAAACTGGATGTCGATGCCCCGGGAGGAGATCGATGAGTGGGGCGTGATCTGGGGGCGGGACGGAAAGGCTACCTCGATCGGCCATCCTGTCAGGCCCGCCCTGGCGGATTGGTCCCGGTATGACGAATACGTCGCCCGGTATGATCCAGATCCGGCCGATCGGTCCCGCTATCGGTTTTTCGCCGCCGCCTCCAGGATACTTGCCCGGCGGCGCTATCGGATGGCGATCCTCGATAACCTCGGCCCGTTTTCGATGGCCTCCAATATCCGGGGATTCAACGATTTCCTGATCGACCACCGGAAGAACCCGCAACAGCTCAAGCGGCTGCTTGGCCGTCTTACGAATTATTATTGCGCGGCCATCGACGCGTGGGTGGCAAGCGGCGCCGCTCCCCACGGTTTTTTGATCTACGATGACCTGGCCGACCAGCAGCGGCCGTTCATGAACCCCGCTCTCTTTGCCGAGTTTTACGAGCCGGTCTTTCAACCCATCATTGAGCACGCTCACCGGCTTGGATGTGAAGTCCACCTTCACTCCTGCGGAAAGATCGATTCCCTGATACCGTTACTTATCGAGTGGGGGCTGGATGCCCTCGAGCTCGACTCACCCCGCATGACCGGTTATCAAAACCTTGCCCCGTTCCGCGGGAAGATCATGATGTGGGGGTGCGTCAATATCCAGACAATCTACCCGCGGGGCACGCCGGAGGAATGCGAGCGCGAGGTGTGGCACATGGTCAGGAACCTCGGCACAAAGGAAGGCGGGTTTGGCGCCTATTTTTATCCCCAGCCGAACCACATCGGCGTGAGAAAGGATAATATACGGGCATTCAGGCGCGGATTGGAAACCTACGGCGTTTATCGGAGTATCCCGCCGTCCTGGTGGGGCTATCCATTGCCCGGGAGCTGGGAGAGCGACGTGGTGCCTCCCCTGCCGGGGCCGGTCTGAGGGACGGCGGACAGCGCGATTACCGAACGGCCCCACAATCGCCCCCAAACGACCGCTTCGGATAGTTACCGTATTTTGGCGGATTAATGCCGTTACGGAGAAAATCGTATGGAAAAGGCGCGTACCCAATCGGAGGCCCTCATACAGGCGGTGTTCGGTTTTACCGGCGTCGCACTGGGTATGACCGACCGAAGCGGCCGATGGTTGAAGACTAACGACGCCTTTTCCCGGCTGCTCGGCTATACCCAAGAGGACCTTTCGTTACTCACTGACCGTGATATTACCCACCCTGACGACCGTGAGCTTACCGAGAGATATATGGCCGAGATGGCCGAGGGCACACTCGATTCCTACCGCACCGAAAAGCGCTACGTCCATAAGAACGGGGATACGGTGTGGGCCGACGTCTCCCTTACCGCCGTTCGCGACGATGACGGCAGGCTCAGCGTTATAGTCGGCGCCCTGGTAGACATTACCGAAAAGAAGCGGATCCAGGAGCGGCTCCTGACGTCCCAAAAGATGGAGGCCATCGGGATGCTGGCCGGCGGCATCGCCCATGACTTCAATAACACACTTGCGACCATTCTCGGGTATGCCTCATTCCTGAAGGGTAAGGCAACCAAGGACGATCTCTTTTTTGGGGGATTGGAGGCTATCGAGGATTCGGCGGAGCGCGCCGCCGGGCTCACCTCTCAAATCCTCGACTATTCACGCCACTCGAAGACGGATATCGAGACGTTTTCCATTAACCCGGTCATCGCCGGTGTCAACAAACTGATACAGAAGACATTTGATAAATCAGTTACGATCGTCGTGGAACTGGACGAGAGCATCAGTAACATAGATGCGGATATGGCACAGATAAAGCAAATGGCTTTGAACCTTTGCATAGACGCCCGGGACGCTATGCCGAAGGGAGGGGTGTTGACTATCAAGACGTTCATGCTCGACGCTCCCGATGGTAGGACCCGATCGGGCAACACTATACCGCCGGGTAGATACGTGTGCATGATGGTCTCAGACACGGGTACGGGCGCGGAGATGGAGGCCCGAAAACGGATGATCGAGCCCTCTTCGTCCGGAAAACCGGACACAGGAAACCGGGGGATTCGCGCTGTCCGTCGTGTATGAAGTCGTCAAGAGACACGGTGGATGGATAGACGTGAACAGTCGAGTCGGCGCAGGTACGGAGTTCACCGTGTTGCTTCCCGCGTCGCAAAAGAAGAGGGCCGTCGCAGTAGTGGAATCGGTGGCCGGTTTAGGAGGGACCGAAATGATCCTTGTTATCGATGACGAAACCCAGATAGTTCAGATGATCCACCGGCTGTTAACCGACGCCGGTTATCAGGTCCTCGATGCGTATTCCGGCGCCGACGGAATCCGAATCTTTAAGGAAAAGGTAAATGAGATCGACCTGGTTTTGCTGGACATCATGATGCCCGGGATGGGGGGCGAAGAAGTAATGAAACAACTCCTCCGGCTAAGACCCGATACCAAGGTCCTGTTGGTTAGCGGATTCAGCGAGCAGGAGCGGCACAAGGCCCTCATGAATATGGGAGCTTTGGGATTCGTCGCGAAACCTTTCAACATACACGAGCTTCTCAAGGAGATTCGGAGTATCCTTGGATAAAAGAATCGTTGTTGCGGGAGATTGGGCCGATCGAGGATTGAACAGACATAACGGCGAGGAACTACCGATGCGCTCGTGCGCGTCGAGGGGGCCGGTAACGTATAAGAGGAGAGGCTGCGTATCGTTCAGTTCGGGCGGCTATTTTTTTATTGACATAATCACTATATTTTGCTATATTGCCAAATAAGAAAGTCATGCGGCGCCCGGGGGACAGGAAAATCGACCGTACCCGTTGGCGCCGTAATAAACTCCGTTGGAGACACCGTTAATGGACCCCAAGACGCGGACATACTACGAAGCCAAGACGCGCATCTTCAAGGCGCTGGCTCACCCGACCAGGCTTTTTATCGTTGATGAACTGAGCCGTCGCGAGCGGTGCGTCCTCGAATTGACCGAGATGATCGGCGCGGACATGTCCACCGTCAGCAAACACCTTTCCATCCTGAAGGGTGCCGGTATCATCGATGACGAAAAACGGGGGACGCAGGTTTTCTACACTCTGAAGACGCCATGCGTGCTCAATTTTTTCTCGTGCGTTACGGACGTGCAACAATCCGTGATCGAGCAAGACAAGAGAGCACTTGGCGTGGCTAAGGGGGGGGGAGGCCGTCACCCCCGGTGATGAGAGCGTTTCTAAAAAAAGTTTCGTGTTCGTTCGAGGCTGTTTTTCATTGTGGGAAGGCCTTTTTTTCACAGTAATGATGGCGGTTTGGGAAACTAGCCAAGGTTAAAGGGACTTCAAATGAACTGGAAACAAGAATATAAGATCCTGCTCGGCATGATCGCCGTCTTCCTCGGCCTCTACTTCCTGCCGCTGGGCGCGCCGCGGTTTGACAACGCGGTCTTCGAGGCGCTCGCCCTGGCCAAATGGTACGCGCGGGAGCACGTACTGCTCTGCCTGGTTCCGGCGTTCTTCATCGCCGGGGCGATCGCGGTATTCGTGAGCCAGGATTCGGTCATGAAATACCTCGGTGCGGGCGCCAACAAGGTGCTGGCCTACGGGGTGGCGTCGGTCTCCGGCTCGGTGCTGGCGGTCTGCTCCTGCACGGTGATGCCGCTCTTTGCCGGGATCTACCGGATGGGGGCGGGGCTGGGGCCGGCCACTGCCTTCCTCTACTCGGGCCCGGCCATCAACGTGCTGGCGATCATCCTCACGGCGCGAATCCTCGGACTGGAAATGGGTGTCGCCCGAACGGTGGGGGCGGTCTCTCTCTCGATCGTGATCGGGCTCTTGATGCACTTCATCTTTAGAAAGGAAGAGGTCAATCGCACTGCCGCTCTCGCCTCGCTTCCCGTCTCCGATCCGAAGAGGTCATTATGGCAGAATGCCCTTTTCTTCTTCGTCCTCGTGGCGATCCTGATATTTGCCACCTGGAGCAGCCCCGAAGGCTCGACGGGCTTCTTTGCGCTCGTCTCTTCGGTGAAATGGATACTGGTTTCCCTTTTTGCCGCGGGGTTGGGTCTCATCCTCATCGCTGGTTCGGCGTGAAATGGCTATTGGGTGGCATTTGCGGCCGCGGGCGTCGCGGTGGCGGCGCTGATAGCGCCCGGTCATCCGTTGGTCCCGTTTGTCGTCGGGGTGGCGGGCCTTTCGATCATCACCGCTTCCGATAAGGGGGAGGCCAACGCGTGGTTTTCCTCGACGTGGGATTTCGCAAAGCTGATTTTACCTCTTCTCATCTTTGGCGTTCTGGTCGCGGGATTCCTGCTCGGGCGCCCCGGACATGAAGGGATTATCCCCTCGGCATGGGTGGCATGGGCCGTGGGGGGGAATTCGCTGTGGGCGAACCTTTTTGCCTCCGTGGCGGGGGCCTTCATGTATTTTGCAACCCTCACGGAGGTCCCCATCCTCCAGGGGCTCATGGGGGCCGGGATGGGCAAAGGCCCGGCGCTGTCGCTCCTTCTGGCGGGGCCTGCGCTATCATTGCCGAGCATGCTGATAATCAGGAGTGTTATCGGGACGAAAAAGACGCTCGTGTATGTTGCCCTGGTGGTCGTGATGTCTACGATCTGCGGACTGATCTATGGGTGGATCTTTGTGTAAGCGCTAAAAACATTAGCGGTCTAAAGGCGTCTCTGATTGCCTGCTACGAACGTATAGAAGGGAGAGGTCATGAAAAAGATACAGATACTCGGCATGGGATGCGCCAAGTGCAACCGGCTGCAGGAAAACGCCGAGGAGGCGGCGAAAGCGCTCGACATCGAGTATGAGATCGAAAAGGTAAACGATATCGAAAAAATCATGTCCTTCGGCGTCATGTTGACGCCGGCGCTGGCTGTTGACGGGAGTGAAGGTGGCCGGGAAGCTCCTTACGCCCGATGAGATCAAGGAGTTTCTGAAGTAGCCGGCGGACTACTCAGAGTGTGTGTAGTATTCAAACATTAGAAAGTAAGTAAGACAGGAGTCTGCCAGGGTGGAAAAAAGGGTACTCTTCGTCTGCGTCCACAACAGCGCCCGGTGCCAGATGGCCGAGGCGTGCCCGAAAAAGCTGGGCGGCGAGCGGTTCGAGGTCGAGAGCGCGGGGCTCGAGCCCACAGTGATCAACCCCCTGGCAATCGAAGTCATGCAGCAGGCCGGCATCGACATATCACAAAACGGGACCCAGGACGTCTTTGAGCTCTTCAAGGCGGAGAGAAAATACGACTATGTCATCACCGTCTGTGACGAGGCGTCCGGCCAGCGCTGCCCGGTCTTTCCGGGGCCGGCCGTACGGCTGCATTGGAGCTTTGCCGATCCGTCCGCGTTTACCGGAACCCTGAGGAAAAGTTGGCTCGGATGAGAATGCTGAGAGACGACATTGAGAAGGCCGTCGCGGAGTGGCTCTCTGATCTCGGATGACACGATCATGCGTGGGTGGCGTCTCCGAGGAGCTTGGTCCGCTTCCGCGTGATCCGGGACATGGACCACCAAGAGGTCTCCCGTCGTGGCTCGTGAATGTGCGGCATCGCGATCTCAAATGTAAAACGGCGTACGGATTTTCGTTCATGCTTGAAGGAGATATCATACTATGAAGCCGAGGACAATTATCACCATCATCCTGCTGCTGTTCGTCGCGGCCAGCGTTGTCTATCTCGTTCTCGGGCAAATCGGCGGCAAACGGGACGTTGATCTTACGCCGGCGGTCGTAATGCCCAACGAGCTTACGGCACCCGCGCCTGATTCGTCCGCCCCTCCGGGAGAGACGCCGACTACCGCGCTTCCCGCCGAAAAGGCCTCGCCGGATACGTACGTCAATGTCTACTACTTTCACGGAAACTACCGCTGCGTCACCTGCCGGACGATCGAGATGTATACCCGGGAGGCCGTCAACGGGGCCTTCCTCGCAGAGCTGGGCGACGGCAGTCTCCATATGCGGATCCTCAACATGCAGGACCCGGAAAACGAGGCATACGTGAATGACTTTGGATTGGAGTACTACATCGTGGTACTCGAAAAAGTCGTGGACGGCAAACGGGTCGAATGGAAGAAGCTGGAGGGGGTATGGGACCTCCTCAATGACAAGGACGAGTTCAAGAAATACGTCGTGAGCGAGACACGTAATTACCTGAAGGGAATCGACCGATGACCGACCTTATCGTTGCCGTTGCCTCCGCGTTCTGGCTGGGGGTCCTCACCACCGTCAGCCCCTGTCCCCTGGCGACCAACATCGCCGCCGTATCCTACGTCGGGAGAAACGTCACAAGCTCCTGGAGAGTCTTTCTTTCCGGCCTTCTCTACACGCTGGGGAGAACGGCGGTCTATGTTATCATCGGCGTGATCCTGGTCAAGAGCCTACTGGCGGCCGTGAATCTATCCTTTTTTCTCCAAAACAACGTCAATAAGATTCTTGGCCCCATCCTCATTGTCGTGGGGATGGTCCTGGTCGGGTTGATCAATTTTAACGTCTCCGGATTCGGCCAGAGCAAACGCCTTGAGCGATGGGTTGACGCCCTGGGCTTGGGAGGGGCGTTCCTCCTGGGCGCAGTATTCGCCCTCTCGTTCTGCCCGGTATCGGCGGCGCTGTTTTTCGGGAGCCTCATCCCGATTGCCCTCGCGTCGGGGTCTGACCTGATAGTCCCGTCCGCCTACGGGGTGGCGACCGGCCTTCCGGTGCTGGTCTTCGCGGTGCTGCTGGCGGTGGGCGTTAAGCAGATGACCCCGATCTTCAACAGGATCGTCCGATACGAGCTCTGGATCAGGCGGCTGACCGGCGTCGTCTTCATCCTCGTGGGGATCTATTATTGCCTGATTTACATCTTCCGGATTTATGGGTAGATAATAATGGATAATTATACGGTTAGTCTCGGTATGAGGAGAACGGCATGAAAAAGACTCAGACAGAGGAAAAGCGGCTATCGTTTGTCGATCGCTACCTGACGCTCTGGATATTCATCGCCATGGGCCTGGGCATCGCAATCGGCACCTTCTGGCCCTTGGTGACCGATTTCATCTCCCGGCTCCAGGTGGGGACGACATCCATACCCATCGCCGTGGGTCTCATCCTGATGATGTACCCGCCGCTTGCCAAGGTCAAGTACGAGGAGATGGGCAGGATCTTTCAGCACAAGAAAGCTCCTTGCCCTCTCGCTGGTGCAGAACTGGATCGTCGGGCCGCTGTTCATGTTCGGGCTGGCGATCCTGTTTCTTCACAACTATCCCCATTACATGATCGGCGTGATCCTGGTCGGGCTTGCCCGCTGCATCGCCATGGTTATCGTCTGGAACGAGCTGGCCGGGGGCGACCGGGAGCTGGCGGTGGGGCTGGTGGCGTTCAACGCCGTCTTCCAGGTGCTCTTTTATGCCGTCTTTATTTACCTTTTCATCACGGTGGGGCTCAACCGGCTGGGGCTGGTGGAGGGGATCGATGCGCGCATCTCGTTTTGGGACGCGGCCAAGACCGTCTTCGTCTACCTCGGGATACCGTTCGTCGCGGGCATCGTTACGAGGTTTTCGCTCCTGAGGCTGAAGGGAAAGCAGTGGTACGAGGATGTCTTCGCCCCGCGGATCGGCCCGATCACGCTTGTCGCCCTGCTGTTTACGATCGTCGTAATGTTTTCCCTCAAGGGCGCCTACATTATCCAGCGGCCCCTGGACGTTTTGATTATCGCCGTGCCGCTGGTCATCTACTTCCTGGTCATGTGGTTTGCGACGTTCTTTATAGCTAAGAAAATCGGCGCCAACTATGGACAGACAACGGCGGTCTCGTTCACGGCCGCCAGCAACGATTTCGAGCTGGCCATCGCGGTGGCGGTGGCGATCTTCGGGATATCGTCAAACGAGGCATTCGCGACGGTCATCGGGCCGCTGCTGGAAGTCCCGATCCTGATTGCGCTGGTCAACGTGGCCTTCAAGCTCAAGAAACGCCTGTTCGCGGGGGCGTGACCGGGACGGCGCGGTTCGGCCGTCCCCGGCCGGCGGGTTTCGGATTATTGCCGGATTACGGCGTATTCGGGAGCTTCTCGACGCCGAGGATATTCCTGTCGGAATCGATGACAAAGCGGAAGGTCGTGCTTGCCACGGGTGTATACCGGACTTCCCAGCCCTCGTCGTCGCCGGCGCCGGTGTATTCGAACGTACCGGAAAGCTCGGTGTCGATGAGCTCGACGGTCCCGTCGCCATTCACGTCCACAAGACGTATCTCGTGATCGACGATCGGGTCCTTATCCCCGAATTGACTCCAAACCTCGTGAAACGCGTAGCCCGTCCCGTCGACATTATAGATGGTCATGTCGTGTCCGCCCTTCAGGCTCACGAGGGTATGCCGGACGAGGAGGATCCCGCCGGTCAGCCGGCGGTTGAGGGTATAGAGGACCTCGGACGTACCGTCACGGGCGATATCCACCGTCAGAAAGCTCACCTCATCGGACTGGTCGATCATGAGGGCCGGGGTCCATCGCGAGCCGTAACCGAGGAGCCAGAGCTCGCCGGGCAGCGCCACGTGGGGCTGGTTGTCGTCGACGAAGGCGACCAGTGCCTCAGCGGCGCCCGGTCGGGTAAAGGAGCCTTCGGCAATCGTCACCGAATCGGGATTGACCGCGAAGAAATCCCCCTCGCCCTCGGCGCTCTTGACCGAAAGAATATCTCACGGACGGTATCGGCCGACAGCCCCTTCGGCGCGGCGAGACAATACAGCGAAATCAGAAGAGCACAAGGCCGACCAGGGCCCGCTCACCTAAAGGCCTTTTCATCATCCTTCCCCCCAGACAGCGTTGCGCCCGCCGGCCGGCCGCGTTGATCGATCCGACCCGTTGGGGGACGGCCCGTCGGCGGATGTCTGCGCGCACGACCGCTCCTATTAACTGTCCTCTGTTTCAAACATCTTACCGCAATGACGGCCCAATGTCAAAGGGTGTACGGCCGCTCGCTCCGCCGGACGGCGTTTGACCGGGCGCGCTCTTCGCGTCGGTTCGGAACGATTACAGCAGGCGCTTCTGACCCTCGATCTTCTTGATCGGGGCGATATCCTGGGTCACCTCGAGGCACCCGAGATAGGCGCCCGCGGTGTCGCGGACGGGCAGGTAGCGGATATATATGAGCTTTTCTCCCATGGGGATCCAGAACTCCGCCTTGGGAAGCGTGCCGTCCCTGAAGCCGTCAAGTATCGCCTGCACCTTGTCCAGGCTCTTTTGGGGGTGACAGTTCTGAACCGTGCGGCCGATGACCGCCTTGGCGCGGGGGAAAATGCGGTCGGCTGCCTGGTTGAAATAGCGGACCGTATTGTCCTTATCCACGAAGGTGATGTCGACCGGCAGCGTATCGAGCAGCGCCGAAAGCTGTGCGACCGACAACGCCCCCGTCGGGAAGGTGACCGTGCCGCCGGTTAACTCGGCGCCGGCGGGGGACCGGGAAGCGCCCGCCGCAGGGGGCGCCGGCGTGAAGCAGCAGTATCCGAGCTCATCGAACTGCCGCCGTATCTCCGGCCATTCCTGTTCGGGTATAGCCCGAAGCGCGGCGGGAAACAGGATCGTGTTTTCCTTGTTGAAATGGGAGGAAAGCAGGTCGGCGAGCGCCGTGGCCGTCTCGTAGAGTCGGTTGGCAAACTGCTCAAAGGGGGTTGTGTCGGGTTTCTCGACGAGCGCGGAAAGCCCCTTTTTCAGTTTACGGATTTCGTCGTGTTCGGCCCACATTACCTGAGTCGGCCCGGTTATCCCGTGCTTTTCCACGACCGGGAACAGGACGTTTTCCTCCCTCACGTAGTGGTTCTCGGATTCGACGAGATGATCGACCAGGTGGCTGATTTCCTCCTTATGGGGGGAGGCGAGCCGCTGATCCCGGGAGCCCGTAAGTGCACCGGCAATCGTGACGAGACGCTCGGAAAAGTCGAGCATCAATTCGTGCTCTTTCATGAGGATGTGGATGGGGTGCCCCTCCGGCACGGGTATCGCCGGCTTATTTTTTCCGGTCCGGTTATCGCTTTGAACGTCGGTCATGATATCCTCCTTTGTGATCGCGGGCGCGGTATCCAGTTACCGCATACGCCGCCCGTATCGGTTACCCCCCAATAAAGATCCGGCCCGCCCTAGTCTTGCCCGCCCCGGTCTTAAAAACCTTTTCGATGATTTTTTTCCACTGTTCCGGGGAACGGGGCGGTCCCTTGTCCTGGAGGTTGACCAGGGCGTCGGCGTCCCAGATGATGCGAAACTCTATCGTATCGATGTCCCCGGCGCTGTGGTGGCTGCCGATGATGCGCGTGACATGCTCCATTGTCGTCTCGTCGATCCCAAGGCCCTCCATGATGCAGCGGGCGATCGGCGGCCCCAGCTCTTCCTGATACCGCGGCGCCGGTGATCCGTATATCCGCTCGGCCTCCTGTATCCCGATGTCGTGGAGCAGGGCGGCTGCGGTAACGACCAGCGGGTCTCCCCCCTCGATCTTTCGCAGTTGTTCGGCGTAGGTAAGAACCGAGAGGGCGTGGTTTATCCGCTTAGTGTCATCGCCGAACTGGTCGAACATCGCCGCCATGAGCTCTCCCCGGAAGGTGGCCGGCGCGGCCCCGTCGGCAGTTTCGGGCGGACGTCCGAGGCATTCGGCGGCATGTCCGCACCACCCGGCGCAGCCAAGCCCCACCTTCGGGTTCTCGACCCGCTGTCCGCACACGCATTTCCGGGAGACGTCGTCTTTGAAAAACTCCACCGTACCCCCGCAGGAAGGGCAGGCCACGGTGAAGATGTCGCCGGGCTTCCAGTATCTCGTATCCTGTCCCGGGCAGTTACCGCGCGTCATGTCATGGCTCCTTCTTATCGCAGTATCGGACCTGCCGTTACCGCCGGGCGGTTTTAAACTGCCCCGCGGGCGTGATACTGTCCGTCGCTCGTTATCGGGTCCCGCTCGACAACCGGGTCGCCCGTTCGGGTTATAATTGTCCGCGTGACCGGGATTCTCATTCCGCTTTCGGCAACGGCCCGTTCGGCGATAACGAAAAGCCCGTTGCAGCAGGGGACTTCCATATGCGCCACGGTGATCGACGCGGGGCGGGCCTCCCGAATTATATCGGCGAGGCGTTCGATTGAAAACTCGACGTCGTCAAATTTTGGGCAGCCCAGCGCCACGCACCGGTTTTTCAACAGCCGATCGTGCAGGTTGGGGGATGCCGCGGCGGCGCAATCGGCCAGGAGCAGGAGGTCCGCGCCGGCGAGATACGGCGCCGCCGGATTGAGCAGCCTGAGCTTGATCGGCCAGTGGGTAAGCTCCGAGGGTTGGCCCGTGGTGGGCCTCCCGGCGGCATCGCGTTTACCGGCTTTTTTGAGTGACATTTCGTGGCTGCCGGGGCAGCCGCAGGCGAGCGTTTGCGGGGGGGTATGGGCCGGGATCGGTGCGTTCGTGTGGCCGCCGTCTGCGTGCGGGCCGGGCCGGGCGGCGGTTTCGTCAAAGGCGGCGGCCTCCCGCTCGACGAAGGTGATCGCCCCGGCCGGGCAGTCGCCGATGCAGGCGCCCAGGCCGTCACAATAAACGTCACTGACCAGGCGCGCCTTACCGTCGATCAGCTGCAGTGCCCCCTCCGCGCACGCCGTAACGCAATTTCCGCAGCCGTCGCAGCGTGCGGAATCAATCTCAATGATCTTTCTTATTGCCATTATTGTCTCCAAAGACAAAGGTTGTATCCGAAATACGCGTATTGGTCAGGTAGCGCCTCATCTCTTCGTTGATTCTTCCGACCAGATCGCCGAATATACATTTTCCCTCCCCGCAAAGGGGGGTCTCAAGGAGGCAGTCGCGCGGCAGGAATTTTCCCTCGATGGCCTCGTATACGTCCATAAGGGGGGTCTGCTCGGCGCCGTTTGCCAGAACAAAACCGCCCTTCGGGCCCCGGGTGGATTGGACAAAACCCTGCCTGGCCAGTCTCCCGAGGACCTTTGCAAGGTGCGCCTCGGAGACGTGGAGGGTTGAGGCGATCTGCCCCGCGGAGAGCGGCCGTTGGCGACTTCCGGCCAGTATCGCCATCGTATGCACGGCCAGGGATGCTGCCTGGGAGATCCTGAGAAGGGTGGTCATCGACGATTCTCCACATCCGATCTATTTCGGTATTTAAGTATCAGTATACCTAAATACCGTGCCCTGTCAAGTCATTTTTTAGCTGTAACGAAAAAAAGAGGGGAGGTGATCTAAGGCCAAGGGAGGGGGCGGCCGATATAAAGGTGTCGTGCGGGTCCCGTCCGGGGCAGGTTATGGGCGCGTTATCGGCCGGTCTCGGCAACGTCGTCGGGCAGGCGCTCGTCTTACCGCATGAGCCCGCGTATCCCCCGGGTCAAGCCGTCAACCGTCAGTTCGTACATCGGGAAGACCTCCTGAACCATCCCGATCGTGTCGGTACGGGGCCAGCTGTAGGCCGGGAGGGGATTGAGCCATACCGTTTTCTTGAAGTGGTCGCGAATCCGGGCGAGCCACTCCATACCCGGGACGTCATTATAGTAGAAATAGTGAATCGCCCCGTTTCGGTTCAGGAGCTCGGAGGGCGCCATGTCGGCGTCTCCGACGATGATACATTTGTATTCGGGGCCGAATTTCTTCAGGAAGTCCCCGGTGGGAAAACCGGTCCGACGCCGCATATCGGTGTAGATGTCCTGATAGACGCAGTTGTGGAAATAAAAATAGTGGAGATTCCGAATCTGCGCCTTGGAGGCGGAAAAGAGGCGGGATACGAGCTCAACATAGGGGTCCATGGATCCCCCGGCGTCCATCAGCAACAGCACCTTGGCGGCGTTGGTAATGCTCTTGACGAAAACAAGGTCTATCTCGCCGCCGTCCCGCGCGGTCTTGTCAATCGTCTTTTCCAGCGAGAGCTCGTCTTCGGGACCCTCGGGCAGCAGCGTCCTGAGCCGTGAGAGGGCCACGCGGATGTTGCGGGTGTCCAGAATGACGTCCGAATCGTAGTTCTTGAAGCGCCGCTCCTCGGCTATCTGGACGGCGCGCTTGTGCCGGGATTGCCCCTGGCCAATCCGTACCCCGGTGGGGTGGAAGCCGAAGGCCCCCTGCGTGGACCTGCCGCCCGTGCCGATCGCGCGGTTTCCCCCGGTATGCTCGTTATAATGACCCTCCCGCCACTGCCGCTCAAAGTTTCGCCTGACCGTCTCCAGGTCGAGGGCCTCGATGGCCGCCATCTCTTCGGGGGTCAGCGCCAGGGCCTCGACCTTCTTGAGTCCTTTGAGTATCTCGTCAATGATCTGTTCGGGGGTTTGAATTCCCTTGAAATACGAAGCGAACGCGAGATCGTATTTGTCGAACTGGGACTCGTCCTTGACGAGAATAGACCGGGCGACGGAATAAAAACGATCGAGGCTTACCGCGGTAAGGTTCTTCGACAGCGCCTCGTGCAGGGCGATCCACTCATGGAGCGTTACCGGGACGCCGTGGGCCTTGAGCTCAAAGAAAAAGTCGGTGAACATGGATTACCCGCTGCAGCCGGCGGCGCTTACCCGCCGGTGCCGGCTTGCCCGCCGTCTATCGATACTGGGTGCGGTACTTGTCATAGATCTTCTGGTTTTCCTTCTGGTGATCGAGGACGGCATAGTCCTCCCGCTTTTTGAGCAGGGCGCCCAGGAAAGGCATCGTCTCTTCCAACCGTTCGGGGGAGATCCCGCCAACGATGAGCGCGCGCACCCAGTCGACGAGCTCGGAGGTGGAAGGCTTTTTTCGGAGGGAATCGAGCGTTCGTATCCAGTAGAACTTCTTAAGGACGGCCGCCATCAATTCTTCCTCGATGTCGGGATAATGAACCCGAATGATGTCGATCATCAGCGGCTCGTCGGGGAATTCTATGTAGTGAAAGACGCAGCGGCGAAGAAACGCGTCCGGCAGTTCCTTTTCCGCGTTTGACGTAATGATGACGATAGGCCGGTGCTTTGCGGTGATCGTTTCATCGGTCTCGGGGATATGGAAGGTCATTACGTCCATCTCGTTGAGCAGATCGTTGGGGAATTCGAGGTCGGCCTTATCGATTTCGTCGATGAGCAGCACAACCTGCTCGTCGGAGGTAAAGGCCCTCCCGAGCTTGCCCAGCTTGATATATTTTTTGATATCGGAGACGTCGCCTTCGCCGAACCGGGCGTCGTTGAGGCGCTGGACGGTATCGTAGACATAGAGGCCGTCTCGGGCCTTCGTGGTGGACTTGATGTTCCAGACGATCATCTCTTTTTTCAGGTTCTCGGCAACGGAGTGGGCCAGCAGGGTCTTGCCGGTCCCCGGCTCACCCTTTACGAGCAGTGGCCGGGAGAGTGCGATTGCGACATTTACCGAATCCATCAGGTCTGGCGATGCGATATATGTCCCGGTTCCGGAGTAGGCGTTCATGAGTACCGTCCTTTTAGATCAATACATATCATAAAATTATACCAGCCCGTCGATTTTTGTTCAAGGGGAAAAAAGCCGTACGAATCGTCAAAAGTTCAAAAATATCTTGTAAATGTTCAAAGAAAAGGAATAAAATAAACCGACATTTCGCGTGGCGCGGGTTGTGTCCCTCACAATTCATAACCGAGACCTCGTGGGAAACCGCCGGTCATCTCATCCCGGCCGGGCACGAGTTCTTCTCATCATATACCCGAACGCATGATACCTGACACCGTGTGAAACCAAATGGCACGCTCCGACATCATCCGGACGTAAGACACCTATTCGGCCGATTGCGGCGGCAGAGGATTCTCTTATCATGAGTCCCAACCAGGGTATATCGTTTGATACCGCCCGCGCCCTGCGGCACCTCGGCGTCAAACCGGGGGACAGGCTCCTTGTCCATTCGAGCCTGAGGCTCCTCGGATGGATACGCGGAGGGGCGGACGCCGTTATCGACGCGATCCTTTCGACCGTCGGCGAATCGGGCACCGTCATGATGCCCGCCTTCACGTTCCCTCCCGTGGAGGTATTCGACCCGGTCCGCACCCCGACGACTATGGGGGCGATCGCCGGGGCCTTCCTGAGGCGGCCCGATGTGGTCAGGAGCATTCATCCGACCCACTCGGTATCGGTCTGGGGGGCTCACAAGGACCGGCTTGCCGCCGGGCATGAGACCGCCACCGCCCTGGGTGTCGGCTCCCCCGTGCATCTTCTGCTCGAGGAGGGAGGGGATAGTATCCTCTTGGGTGTGGGCCACTGGGCCAACTCGGCGGTTCACGTAGCCGAGGCGATCGCACGAGTCCCCTACCTGGACATCCCCTACAGCGATCAATACGCCCGCCCGTTGACCGCCCGCCTTCCCGACGGCTCGCTCAGGCAGTTTCCGCCGACGGAAAACCCGGGCTGCAGCATAAATTTCACGGCCGTGGAACAACCCCTCAAACGGCAGGGGCTGATCACCTATCACCGGCAGGGCGATGTCCTGGTTCAGCGGGTATCGGGGAGAGGGCTCCTGGAGCTGATACCGAAAATGCTCTCGATCGATCCCTTCTTTCTGCTCTGTTCATGGGAGTTCTGTCCGTTCTGTCCGAACGTGAAACGATTATTTAACCATACTCAATACGGGGAGGTTTAGCAGATATGTGGGAGTCGTTTATTGTAGAGGTCCAGAAACAGATCAAGGAAACGGTCAATTCCGAGGGGCAGGCCATTAAAAAGGCGGCGGCCGTCCTGGTTGAGACCATAGAGATGGACGGGATTATCCATACCTTCGGCAGCGGCCATTCGGCGCTTGTTGCCCAGGAAATCTTCTGCAGGGCGGGCGGGATTGTCCCGGTTAACGCGATCCTCGACCCGTCATTCATGGTTTCCTACGGCGCCATGCGCAGCACGAACATGGAACGGTTGCCCGGCGCCGCCTCCATATCGCTGGCCGGCCACCAGATCAGGAGCGGCGACGCGGCCATTATTATATCGAACTCGGGCAAGAACCAGGCCCCGGTCGAGATGGCCCTCAAGCTCAAGGAACTCGGGGTAAAGATCATCGCCGTAACAAGCATGAAACATTCAAGCAGCGTCAAATCGAGCCACCCATCGGGCAAGCTCCTGTTTGAGGTATCCGACGTCGTTATCGATAACCATGCGGCCATCGGCGACGCGGCCGTCAGCATACCGGGGGCAAAGGCGCCGGTAGGTCCCACCTCCACCATCATGGGATCGATCATCGTTCAGTCCATTATCGTTGAAGCCGTCGACATACTCGCGAAAAAGGGGAAGGCGCCGGCGGTCTTTGTTTCGGTCAATATGGAGATGTCCAACCTCGAAGAGCTCAGCAGGGAATATATGAAATACCGGGGGAGGATCAGGCACTTCTGATGACACAAGGGATCCGCGACGGCCATATCGGTCCTTACACGGGTACCGATCCCCGTGTCTTTTCAGTCAAGCCGTTCCAGCGCCTCTGCGGATGCCGGGAAAGAAGAGGTCGTGGTCGACCGCAGTTACCGTTATCTGATAATCCGCTCTGGAGGAGGATAAGATGAAAGAGAATGTCGTCAAACGCCTCACCAATAAAGAAATATTCTTCTATAACTGGGGATCGATCTCGCTGAACTTCGTTGAGGGTGTCCTGTTTACCTGGATCATGTATTTCTATGCCCCTCCTTCCGATTCGGGGAGGACCGGCCTATGTGCCGATCCTGGCGGTCGGACTGATCCTAACGGTCGGAAGGGTTTTTGACGCGATAATCAATCCGTTAATCGGCCATATCTCGGATAATACTAAAACGAGATGGGGAAGAAGAAAACCCTTCATAGTCATCGGGACACCCTTTATGATTATCGCGTTTGTCTTTCTCTGGCTGCCTCCGTTCATGGCGTTTCCAGCACCAACGTGGTTTACCTGATGGCGCTGTTCTTCGTATACTTCCTCTTTTACGACATCATTGGCATCCCTTACGACGCGCTGCTTGCCGAAATAGCCCTCACCTCGGAAGATCGCGT
The DNA here is from genome assembly GCA_963848155.1 of uncultured delta proteobacterium. Classification (GTDB taxonomy): domain Bacteria; phylum Desulfobacterota; class Zymogenia; order Zymogenales; family Zymogenaceae; genus JAFGAS01. Next base: position 1,167,059 of record CAWKCL010000007.1, on the reverse strand, counting down.
CAAGCTTACCTCATGGAAGCTGATATACGCCATTATCGGTTTTCTGATGGTGGCCTTTATAGCGCCAACCCTGTATCAGAACAAAGGGCCTACGAGTATGGCGCTTGTAACCGCGGTCATTGGACTGGTGACCATGTACTTCTGTCTTCCGGGTATAAAAGAGCTTCCGGTGGAATTTACCCGGGCGGACGTGAAGATCAAGCTTTGGGACTCGTTTAAGGCAACCTTTACGAATAAGCAGTTCCTGTTCTTTGGCGTTGCCATCGTCGCGCTATACATGTGTTACGAAGTGCTGCTGGTGATCATGCCCTACTTCGTGAAATCCGTTCTGGATAGGCCGGAGTCTTTCGTCATGTACTACCAGGCCGAGTTTATCCTCTGCATGGTCGCCTCGGTTCCTCTCTGGATGTGGCTGTCACACCGCTACAGCAAGAGGCGCCTCTTACAGGTTGTTTCCCTGCTTCTCGCGCTTTTCTTCCCGCTTATCTTTCTCGTTGGATCCATTCCCGGAATCCCGGTCATGGTGCAGGCCTTTATCCTGTTGCCCCCTGGTCAGCGTCCCCCTTGGCGGTTTCATGATCCTGGTTTACGCGATGGTGGGGGATATTGCTGACTACGACCAGATGCTTACCGGGAAAAGACGTGAGGCGATGTACTACGGGGTCTTCGGCTTTTCCCGCAAAGTGGGATTTGCCCTCTCAACCGTCATCCTCCCGCTGCTTTTCCAGACGTATGGCAATACGAAGGATAATCCCCTGGGAATCAAGCTCGTTTGGATCATGCTCGGCGTCGTATCTCTGATCGGCTTTTGCATACTATTGGGCTATAAACTCGGCGACAGCCCCGAAGAGACACGAAAGATCATGGGAATGAGGGAGCAGTAATGGGCAGGGAGATCCTCATATCGGTAGACGGCGGCGGCACGCATACCACCGCAATCGCCGTCGACCGTACCGGCCGGATTATTGGCAAGGGGGCGGGCGGGCCGGCAAACCACGTATTGGCGCCCATCGAGGTGGTCAAGGCGTCGCTCAGGGACGCCATTACGGGGGCAATCCAGACCGCGGCGATACTGCCCTCGGACGTGGCCCTTATTGCCGGGGATACCGCGGGCATCGGGTACCTTCGGGAGGGAGCCGAGTACGTCGAGGGGCTTATTGCCGGGTTTTTCCCCGATATACCTGTCTACCTGGTCGGGGATATGGTGGCCGGGTTTTTCGGCGCGCTCTCCGGCGGCCGGGGGGTAGTGGCGACCGCCGGGACCGGCTCGTCGATCTATGGGCGGAACGAACAGGGTGAGGGGCTGCAGACGGGGGGATGGGGGCATATCCTGGGCGACGAGGGCAGCGCGTACGACATCGTGGTCGCGGGGCTTCGGGCGGCCGCCCGCGCCTACGACGGGCGGGGGGCTTCGACGACCCTCACGGATGCGTTTCCGAAGCATTTCGGCCTGCCCGACATGATCGGCGTGGCGGTCACGATCTACGTCGATAAGACCATGACGCGCGACAGGATCGCCGAGGCCGCCCGCGTGGTAACCGAACAGGCGCGACAAAGGAGACGCCGTCGCGCGGTCTATCATGGAGGGGGCCGGGCGCGAGCTTGCCCTCGGGGTCGTCACGGTAGCCGGGAAGCTCGGTTTTACCCGCGAACGGCTTGAGGTCTCCTGGTCGGGGAGCGTCTTTCTGGCCGGGGACGTCATCATCGCGCCCTTTTCTGAGGCGGTCCTGAAACAGTACCCGGCGGCGCAGATTACGCCGCCCGTCATGCCCGCGGTGGGCGGAGGGGTGAGGATCGCCTGTGAGAGGCTCGGATGGGATTTTGAGCCGATGAAAGAGACGCTCGTTCGAGACCTCCGATGACGCCGCGGTTTCGCGCGTCGGCGGCCGTGATCGACGTGACGCCGCCAATCGGCTTTCCCCTCGGCGGGTACATGCTTCGGACGGGCGTTTCGACCGGGACCCTTGATCCGATCCTTGCCCGCCTTCTCCTGCTGACCTCGGGCGATGATGCGCTGCTCCTGATATCGCTTGACTGGGTGCATATCGACGGCCGCTGGGCCGGGGGCGTCAGGCGGGCCGTCGAAACCGAGACGGGGATCGGCGTCAACAGGACTATTATCACGGCCACCCACACGCACTCGGGCCCGGGGGTCTTCAGGTCAGTAATCACCGAGGCGGACGGGGAGCCCGCCTATCTTGCCGTGGTCTTCGAAAAGATCGTCGAGACAGCCGGGACGCTCATGGCGGCGGCACGTGACGTAACGCCCCTTTTCGGCTCGACGAAAGTCACCGGGATCGGTACACACCGGAATGACCCGGGGCTTGCCGTCGACGACGAGCTTTCAGTCCTGACACTGAGAGGAACCGATACCGCCGCCGTCGGCCGGGTAATCGCCTACGGCTGCCACCCGACGCTCCTGGGTCCGGACAATCTCCTCTTTTCCGCGGACTGGGTGGGGCGCGGGCTTGCCGCCCTCGATCGGCAGCGGGGGGGTGTATCGGTTTTTATCAACGGGGCGGCCGGCGACGTGAGCACCCGCTTCACCCGGGAGGGCACGGGTGCGCAGGAGCTGGAAAAATACGCCGCGCTGTTTTCCGAGGCGGGGGTCCGGGCGGAAACGGGTGCCGTCGAGCTCTCCGGAGCCGGGATCGAGGTAACAACGGCCGACGTCCCGGTGAGGTATCGGGAGCTTCCCGACCGGGACGAAGCGCAGAAGAGCCTCTCGAAAACGGAAGAGGCGATCGCCGCGGCAGCGAGCGCGGGGGCAAGCCCCGGCGAGATCAGGCGCCTGGAGTCGGTCAGGGAAGGGGCGCTCGTTTCTCTCTTCTTTGCCGACAGAGGGGGATTGGACGCACTGTTCGGGGAGCGTACCATGACGGCGACGGTAACGCTTGTGCGAATCGGGTTGGTGCGCATGATATTTTTTCCCGGGGAGGTAATGAGCGGGAGCGCGATCAGTCTCAAGGCCGAGGCCGGGTACGGCCTTGTCGTCTGCGGTTATGCGAACGACTATTTCGGCTATCTGAGCGGCGGGGGCGGTGATTATGAATCGTCGATGACGCTGCTGTCGCCCGATTCCATTGAGGGGATACTGCGTGCCGCCCGGCGGCTCATCGCGGAGGGTATGTGAACGATCTCGTTATTACAAACGCCCGGGTAATCCTTCCCGATACCGTGACCGGGGCCGACGACGTCCTGGTCTCCGGAGGCGTAATCGCCGCGATCGGCCCGGGGTTGGCGCGGGGGCGGGCAGACGTGTTGGACGCGAAAGACGCCTATCTCTGCCCGGGCCTGGTGGATATCCATATCCACGGGGCGGCCGGCGTTATGTGTGACCGGGCGGGGTTGCGGGAGCTTGGCGCGATGTCAATGGTCCTGGCGCGCCTCGGGACGACCTCGTTTCTCGCAACGATATCCTCCTCCGAAAGGGATATGACCTTAGAAGCGCTTTCGGCAGTCCGGGAAGCCTCCGCAGCCGTGGAGGGCGCCCGCATTTTGGGCGCTCACATGGAGGGACCCTATCTCAACCCGGTCCGGGCCGGCGCCCAGCGGCCGGATATCCTGCGCACCTATTCGAAGGGCGAGCTGTCCGACTATCTCGATGCGGCGGGGGGGACGCTCTCATCATGGGCCTTGCCCCGGAGATGCCGGGGGCAGTCGACCTGATCGATGATCTCGTGGGCGCGGGGGTCGTGCCGGGGGCGGTGCATACCGACGCGACATACGACGAGGCCGTCAGCGCGTTCAAACGGGGGCTGAGGCTGGCCTGCCACACCTTCAACGCCATGCGCCCGGTGCATCACCGGGAACCGGGGATCGCGGTAGCGGCGCTGCTGGCGCCCGATGTGTTCTGCGAGTTCATCGCCGACGGTTTTCACCTGGCGTTGCCCATGGTCGAGCTTGCCTACCGGGTAAAGGGCCCCGAACGAATGATCATCGTATCGGATGCGGTTGCGCCGGGCGTACCGGAAGGCGATTATGATTTCTTCGGAACGAAAACCCGCGTGGAAGCGGGCAGGGTCTTTTTCCCCGAGAACGGCGTCCTGGCGGGAAGCGCCAGTCCCCTCCTGGCGGGCGTCAGGAATCTCCACGCGCGCGCAGCGATCCCGCTCGCCCACATCATCCGGGCGGCCTCTCTCAACCCCGCAACCCTCATCGGCCGGGACAAAGAGGTGGGGAGCATTGCCGTGGGGAAACAAGCCGACCTCTTGCTTTTGGATGAGAGTTTGGATATACTGAGAGTGTGGATCGGGGGCGAGGCGATCACATAGATCCACGGTAGCGCTTGGTTTAGATTTATTGGTCTTACTGGTCTTATTGGTCTTACTGGGAGGTCATTACATGGCCAAGAAACCGTACGTGGATCAGGACGTGTGTACCGGGTGCGAAACCTGCGTCGACCTCTGCCCGGGAGTTTTCCGGCTTACCGATGATATGCTGGCAGAGGTATTCAACCCGACGGGGGCGACTGAAGAAGAGATCCAGGAAGCGATCGATTCCTGCCCGGTGGAATGTATCAGCTGGGTCGAAGGATAAAGAATCGCCCCGTACGAGAGAGACGTACGGGGCGATTGGTCATTATTCCCGTAAGAAACGGCCCCCGGCCGCTTAGTATCTGATCTCGATGTCCGACGTCGGGTATGCCAGGCACGAGTGGATGTAGTTGAACCAGCGGTCGGCCTCCCGAACGGCCACGCGGTCGGGCATGTAGGCCGTACCCGTGACCACCTTCGTCCGGCAGAGGCTGCATTCGCCGCTCCGGCACTGGCTGGGGATGACCAGCCCCGCCCGCTCAAGGGCGACGATGATAGGCTCGGAAGCCCGCGCCTTGATGGTCTGCTTCCCGTTGACGGTGATAGAAAAGACCGCGTCGGCCTTGATCGCCGCGGGCCATCCCGGTTCCCTGGTGACGTCGGCCGGCGGGCCCGACGATTCTTTCTTGATCCTCCGGCCCGGCACGCCCAGCTTGATCAGCTCCGGCTCCACGAACCGGTACATCAGCTCGGGCCCGCAGAGATAGAAGGTCTTTCCCTTTACGTCCCCCACGCACTTCTTGATCACGTCGCCGGTGATGAACCCGGTCGTTCCCTTGTAGCCGGGTCCCGGCTCCGAAACCACGAGCTCACAGCGGATATTTTTATGCCGGTCGGAGATACCCGCAAGCTCCTCTCCGAAGATCACGTCGTCCGTATTCCTCGTCCCGTAGATGAGCCGGATGGTCATGTCCAGCGAGCGCTCCGTCACCTCCCGGATGATGCTCCGAAACGGTGTGACGCCCGATCCCCCGGCGATGAACACGAGGTCTTTGCCGTCGGTCAGCGGCTCGTGATAGAAGAACCCGGCGGGCCCGGAGATCTGGAACTCGTCTCCGGACTTGACCGTGTCGATCAGGTAGGCCGAGACGAAGCCCGGATCCATCCTTCTGACCGTCAGCTCATAGAACCCCCGCTGGTGGGGGGAGAGGATATCGAGAAGGCCCGGCCGGTCTTAACGTTTCCGACGGTGACTTCCCAGTTGACGTACTGCCCCGCACGAAAGGGGGGAAGGTAGCCGTCAACGGGCGACAGGCGGAAGGTCTTAGCGGAGGCGGTCTCTCCAAAGATATCCGTTACCCTGACCGCGATTTTCTTGGGATGGAGCAGCTTGACGTAGCTTTCCGCGAAATCCTTCGGGATGGATAGATCGCCGAAGACGTGTTTGAGCGTCTCGCGCTCGGCAACGGCCTCCCCGAATCCCTCGACGTGCCCCATGAATTCCTTTAAATCCATCGTCTTCTCCTTACAAAAGCATTTTGAGGGCTCTTCCCCCGGCGATCGACCCTGACATGATCGAGGGCTGGTAGCCGCCGCCGGGGATCGTCCACGCGGAGGCGAAAAAGAGACCTTTGATGGGGGTATTATGCCTGAGCCTCAGAAGGCCGGAGTCGGAGAGGTATTGGTCGAACCCGTATATCGCCCCGCCGATGTTGCCGGTGTAGCGCATGTTGGTAATGGGGGTGGAGACCTCGACGACCTCCATGTGTTCGCGGAGACCCGGGTGGAACTTCTCGGCGATATCGAGCGCCGCGTCCGCAAACCGGTTCTTGGCGTCCACGTACCGGTCGGGGGGCACGAGATACCAGGGCCGCGCATAGGAGGCAAGAAGGATATTGCCCAGGGTCGTCCCCGGGGGGGAGACGTCGGGATCGGTCATGTTATAGAACGTCAGGAATATCCCCTCGGGGGGATCCAGGGTAAAGGCCTTCTCCCAGATCGGGTCGGCGTTTGCGGAAAAGTTGAGGTAGTTCTCGTGGACCTTGCCGCCGACCGCCTCCGGCGGGCAGTCGAGCCCAAAAAATACATTGACCAGCGAAAAGCCCGGGATTCGGCTGTTGAGGTCGCGCATGTATTCCCGCGGGACGGCTATCGACGCCCACGAGGTTGATCATGGCCGCAAGCGGGTTGGCGTTGGAGATCACCGTGGTCGCCGTGATCTCTTCGTCCTCGTCGGTGATAACGCCGGTGACCTTGCCGCTGTCCGTGGTGATCTTCCTGGCCCCGCAGTTGAACCGCACCTCTCCGCCGTTTTCGGTGAGCGACTCGATGAAGGCGTTGGAGAGGGCCTGGCAGCGCCCCCTGATGTGGTTGGGCGGCGTATCCAGGAACGACTCCCACGCGGCCGACATCAGGTGGAACGGCACTTTAGAGGGGGGGAGGCCCAGGTATCCCCAGTAGGGCGAGAGCACGGTCTTGAGGTCCTGGTCGGTGATAAAGGCGTCCAGGACCTCCTGGTAGGTCTTCATGCCGTACTTGACGAACGTGGGCAGCGCGGCGGGGTCAAGATCGGTGCCGCGCATCGACGCCGCCTTGATGACCGCCGCAAAGTCGCTCATCATGGTCCTGGAGGCCTCGAAGAACCGATCGATGCCCTCGGCCTGTTTCGGGAAGTGTCCGATCAGATACTCCATGATTTTATCCCTGCCGGCGGGGATGGTCATGTCTATGTTTTTGTCGGCGATTCGAAACAGGTCGGTCATGGGGAGAAACGTAAGCTTTCCGGCGACGCCCAGGTAATCGAGGTAATTATAGAGGCTGCCGCGGGCGTCGGGCGGGCCGATTGCCGAGAGGTCGTGCAGGGAGACGTCAAACTCGAACCGCCCCCGACAGAACGTCGTCGCATAGCCGCCCGGGATATTGTGGCGCTCCAGGAGGAGAACGGACCTTCCGTTCTTGGCCAGGTATGCCGCAGCCGACATACCCCCCAGCCCCGCCCCGATGACCACCGCGTCGTAGTGTTTGGCCATCTAAAGACTCCTTTGATTATGATGTTAAATGATTTCGTATCGCCGTGGATGCGTATCGTATATAAGGCAGGCAACGGGCCGCGGTCCACGGTCGTTCACACAAGACGAGAAGACTAAATTATTCAGTCGAATAATTCATTCCTTGCTATCAACGAAAACTACCCACTCTCCCGATAGTCAAACGCGGCCGGAACAACGGCCGGCATCACGGCCGTCGGGGCATGATCACGCTCATACCCGGGATTCTCGTTGACAGCCCTGCGGCATATCGGGCGCCCTGCCCGGAGACACGGGCGCCTGAATATCAAATCGTCAGCGCTTCCTCGAACCCTTCCCGCACCGCATCGGTTATCTTGCGGGGGGACTTGGCGTCGCCGATGGTGATGACCGAAATCCCGTCCTGTTGGGCGGAGGATGCGAGCTCGTTGACCGAACGCGCGCCCACGGCGATTATCACGGTGTCTGCCGGTATAGCCTGTTTGCCCTTGCCGGTTTCAACGACCACGGCGTCGTCGGTGATCTCCAGGAGCCTGGTGCCGGGCATGAGCTTTACCCCCATCAGCTTCAGGCTCTTCATGAGGGACCAGCGGGAGGTCTTGCTGACGTTATCGGCGATGCGATCCACCATGTCGATAACGACGACCTCTCTTCCCGGCTTGTGGAGGAGCCCCATGGCGAGGAGGGGGTCCTCGGCGTTGTGGTACATGAGAAACGTGAAGGCCTCGGGGTCGGGGACGCCCATCGACGTGAGGTAGTGGGCCGTCTCACATCCGGTGGCGCTGCCGCCGACGATCACCACGCGCTTACCGATATCGGCAATCTTGTCGGACAATACGTCCCATGCGCTTACGACGTGGGGCTTATCGATCCCCGGAACCTTGATGTCTATGGGCCGCGCCCCGGTGGCCACCACCAGGTAGTCGGGCCGCTGTTCCTTGACGATTGTTTCGGTGAGGGCCAGCCCCGCCTTGATCGTGACGCCGAAGTGCTCCATCCGTCCTTTCATGGAATCGATGATCTTTTGGAGCTCGTGTTTTCCCGGCGGGACCTTGGCCAGGTTGACCTGTCCGCCGAGGCTGGTATCTTTCTCGTAGAGGGTAACGTCGTGCCCCCGCGCGGCGGCGGTCAGGGCAAACTCCATCCCGCCGGGACCACCGCCGGCCACGATGACCTTCTTCTTATTCTCTGGCGGGCGTAATCCTGACTTCGTCTTCCCGGCCGACGGTCGGGTTCAGGACACAGTGGACGGCTTTCCCGTAAAATATCGAATCGAAGCAGCCCTGGTTGCAGGCAATGCACGAGACGATCTCGTCAAGACGTCCTTCCCTGACCTTGTTGGGCAGGTCCGGATCGGCGATCAACGGCCGTCCCCAGCAGATCATATCGGCCGATCCGGCCCTGAGCACCTTTTCGGCCAGGGCAGGGTCGCCCAGGCGGTTGGAGGCAAAGACCGGCACGGTAACCTTTTCCTTTATCCCGCGGGCAAGGTAGACATAGACGCCCGCCGGGACGTTGGTGGTCAGCTGGGGTACGTTGGTTTCGTGCCAGCCGCCGGTCACGTTGACGGCGTCGATGCCGGCCTTTTGCGCCGCCGCCGCAAATATCGCCGATTCCTTGTTTGTATGGCCCCCGTCCATGAAGTCGTTTCCGGCGATACGCATCCCGACGGCGGTATCCGGCCCGACCGCCTCGCGCACGGCTCCGATGACCTCGATCCCGAAGCGCATCCTGTTTTCGATAGGGCCGCCGTATTCGTCCGTCCGCCGGTTGGTGACCGGGGACAGGAACTGGCTGATCAGGTAGCCCGTGCAGGCGATGATCTCGATATAGTCAAAGCCCGCCTCCTTGGCCCGCAGTGCCGCCGACGCGAACGCACCCTTGACCGTCTCTATGTCGTCCTTGGTCATGGCGCGGGGCGTTTCCTTGGTCAGCCGGCTGGGGATGGCCGAGGGCCCGATGGAGGTCATGCCGGAGAAGGTGGAGTAGGCGTATCGGCCCATATGGAAAAGCTGGGTGCCGATGGTGGCGTCGGTGGTCCGGTGCATCTCGTCGACAAACGCGCGCAGCGGCTCGACGAACCGGTCCTCGAAGAGCCCGGGCATAAAGGGGGCGCTTCCGACCCGGTCCACTGCCAGCGGCCCGACGACCATGAGCCCCACACCGCCGCGGCCGCGCTCGCGGTAGAACGAACAATAGCGTTCATTGAAGGAATAGTCGTCCGTCATGAAGAGGCCCATCGCGGGCATGACGATCCTGTTCTTGACGCGGGTCTTGTTGATGGTAATCGGCTCAAAGAGCTTGATAAAGTCCATAGGTATCTCTTTTTCTCCGTCTCCCCGCTTTGGGGTCGGTAATCGGTCATGGTCACGGTACACGGGGCGGCGCCGGTCGGCGCCGCGTCGCTACGGTTTCGGGAACGGGCTGGGGATCCCCTCCGGCATCTTCCTGATCTGCCAGGTACCGTTGACGATCGAGACCACCTCGCCGGAGGCGTCCTTGATTTCAAGGGCCAGGACGAAGTCGGCCTTTCCCTTTTCGCCGGCTTCCTTCTGGATGCGGTCGGCCTCTTCTTTGGTGATGGTGACCTCCAGCGTCACATCGGTCAGCGCCGGACGCCGGAAGCGTATGCTGACCTCCTTGACTATCGGCACGTACTTCTCCGTATCGAAGCTCGCGCCGTGGATGACGCCGCCGGATATCTCGCCGATGGAAAACAGCGACCCGGCATACATCATGCCGATGTGGTTGGCGTTTCCCTCCAGCGGCATCTTAATTTTCACGTAGCGCTCGCTCATGTCGACAATCGTAAGCCCCGTCCTCTTTATGGCCGGGATACCGTTCTGGCAGTAGTCGGCGATGACTTTATATCGTTGCTCGATCATAGTATCCTCCCTTTTCGTGGATGAAGCGGCGCGGTGTGCCTATTTCCGCTTCCATTGGGGGTCCCGTTTATTGATAAGGGCCTGGACCCCCTCCTTGAAGTCGTCGGTACGCAACAGCATGCTCTGCATGCTGACCTCCATGTCCAGATGGGTCATGAGGTCCACCCCCTCGCCCCGCTTGATGACCCGTTTGGCCGCGCCGACGGCAAGGGGCGCCATCTTGATGATGTCGCGGGCCAGGTTATCGGCCTCCTCCATGAGGCGGTCGGGGGGGTAGAGGTAGTTGACGATTCCCCAGTCGAGCGCCTGCTGCGCGGAGTACATCCGCCCGGTCATGAGGATCTCCATCGCCCGGGACTGGCCGACGATGCGGGCCAGTCGCGCCGTGCCGCCGAGATCGGGGATGAGGCCGAACTTGAGCTCCTGCATCCCCCACTGGCAGTCGTCGCTCATCAGCCGGATGTCGCTGACCAGCGAGAACTCGAGGCCCAGGCCGTAGACCCGGCTGTGCATGGCGCAGATGATGGGGATCTCGATGGTCTCCAGCCGGTTAAGGAAGTACTGGAACCGGTGGATATCGGCGCGGATCGGTGCGCCGCCGGCCGCCGAATCGGGCATGAACCGGCCGACCAGGGCGGCCAGCGAGTTGAAATCGACGCCGGCCGAAAAGAGCTTCCCCTCGCCCTTGAGGATGATCACGCGGATCTCGGGATCGACGATCAGATCCTCGACCATCTGCGATATCTGTCCGAGCATCTCAAAGGAGATGGCGTTTCTCTTGTCCGGCCGGTTGAGGGTTATATAGAAGATGTTTCCCTTCTTTTCCCCGAGGACCGTTTGTTCAGTCATATCATCCTCCCGTCCGCCCCGGTTTCTATTCCCTGGGCCGATCCCCGTTATGCGGACAGCTTCTTCTTGGTTTTTTCGAGCTGCTCGACGGCCTCCTTGGCCATACGATCCAACAGTTCCTTGACGGTGGGGATATCCTTGATGAAGCCGATGGACTGGCCCACCATGAGCGGGGCGTAGTCCACGTCCCCGGTCTTCCATGACTGGTTGATGCGGTCGCCGGCCATGAGGGGGATGAGCTCCTCGAGGCCGCCGCCCCGGGCTTCTATGGCCAGGATGTCGGCGATGTTCTTGCTCTTGAGGGCGCGTCCCTGCAGGCCGATGGACTTTCCGAAGAGGGTCGTGTCGTTTTCCTGCCGATCAATCAATTCCTGCTTGATCTTTTCGTGGCAGTCGCAGTCCTTGGTGGCGATGAAGCGCGAGGCCATCATCACGCCCTCGGCCCCGAGGGTAAGGGCGGCCGCCACGGACCTGCCGTCGGAAATGCCGCCCACGGTGACTACCGGGATCTTGACCATTTCGGTGATCCGGGGGGTCAGCACCATGGTGGTGACGTCGTCGTTGAGGGGGTGGCCGCCTTCCTCGATGCCGGCGGCGAAGATGCCGTCGTATCCCGCCTTTTCGGCGTGAACGGCGTGCCTGACCGCGCCGACCTTATGGAACATTTTTACGCCGGCCTTCTTGAGCATATCGACGGCCTCCGGCCCGATACCCTTGTCGAGGGGGCTGCCGGAAACCTCGATGCCGGCGACCTTCTCCTCGGAGCATACCTTGACGTACATCTTATGGTGCTCCGAGGATAATGCGCACGGAGGGGAGGATCGTTATGCCGACGAAAAAGGGTTTATCGGTTAGTTTTTTCGTTTCCCTGATCGCGTTTCTGAAGTCTTCCTCGGAGTTCCAGTTGCCCGCGGTAATATTTCCGATACCGCCGGCGTTGCTGATGGCGGCGCAGAGCTTGGGGGTGCACAGCCACATCATCGCCCCGCAGATGATGGGGTACTTGACGCCGAACATTTCGGTGATCTTGGTCTTGAACATGAGTTCCTCCTACTCCTAATGGGGGTTTTGCCGGATATTGTGGTCTGTCCGTTAGGTTCCTTTTGTCGCGCCTGCCGGGTGCCGGAGGCGGGAACTATCTTAAAGTATAACTTTAAGCTTTAGGACTTTATAGCAGACCCAAGCGGTTGTGTCAATAGTTTTCGGCGGTTTGGAAGTATTTTCCTGGGGTGACCGTCAGGAATTCGTGACCGGATATCGATCGACATTCGCACGCGGGAGGTGAGGATTTGCCCTCTTTCCCTTGACCTGGCGGGCGTATCGGATCGGCACGGGGCTATCGGCTCCCTAAGGGAGTCCAACCGCCGGAAAGCCCGCCGACCCGGACATGGGGTCCGGCAGTTATAAAAAAAGCGGGGGGCACGCCCCCCGCTTCGCTTAACGTATGGCCCCGCTATTCCTTTTCGAGGGCATGATCCCCGACCTTTTCTACGTCGGCCGGGTAGTGGCGGGAGCCGAAGAAGAACAGGGCGCCCCCGACAAAACCGCCGAGCGACATAATCATCAGCGCGCTCCGGAGACCTTCGGCGCCGCCCCCTAACGAGTCGGATATCACCCCCACCAGCATCGGCGCCCAGCCGCCGCCCAGGACATACATCACGAAGACCGCCATGCCCCAGGCCATGCTTTTGAGCCCCGCCTTCACGACGTCCTGCGTGATGGACGCCAGGGCCGGCAGGGCCGACATCGTGAAGAAGCACCAGACAAGCGCAAGCCCGAACCCGACGCCGGCCACGTTCAACCAGAGGGCGACGATGATGAAGAGGGCCGCCGCGGCATCGGCCAGGGCCGCCCAGAGCATCCTTCCACGGGGGCTTTTCTTCTGCCAGAAGTCCGCCATGAGACCGCCGAGGGGAGCGCCGAAAACGGCCATGAGGCTGATGATCCCCAGCAACATCCCGGCCTTATCCTCGGCAACGCCCCTCGACCTCATAAAATAGGCCGAGAGCCAGGTGAGAAGCGAGAAGGCCATGACGTTGTGCATGACGTGCCCGAGGTAAAGCCACCTGAGGGTTGGGATACGGAAGAGGGCAGCGGCCGAGGAGAAGAAGCCGAGCCGGTTTCCGGCTGCGTCCACCTCGTCGGTCGTCTTATAGTCCCGCAGGAAAAACGCCGCCACGCCGAGGATGATCCCCGGCACGGCAAACACGAAAAACGGGGTCTGCCAGCCGTACTTCTTGGAGAGGACCCCGCCGAGGACGACTCCCAGCACCGCCCCGAGGCCGGAGAAGAGTGAAAAGACGCCGAGAACCGCGGCCCTTGACCGGCTCGGATAGGACGCAGACACCATCGCGGTGCCGCCGGCGGTGAAGCCTGCCTCACCCACGCCGACGATTGCGCGGGGGACGACCACGCCGAGGAAGCTTCTTCCCAGGCCGGTCAGGTAGGTGAAGACGCTCCATATGACGGCCATAAGCGCTACCGCCTTTCTCCTGCTCCAGCGGTCGGCGAGATAGGCCACCGGAAACGAGAAGAGCGCAATACCCAGCAGGAAGATCGTCTGGACGGCCCCCGCCTGAAAGTCGTTGAGCCCCAGGTCGATGCGCATCGGCTCCAGTACCGCCGACAGGACCTGTCGGTCCATGAAATTGACCAGGTACAACAGGGACATGACCACGAGCACCATGTGGGCGCCGATCCCCCCTGCCGCATACTCTTTTTCCTTCATGCTTATACCTCTACATAAATGGGATTAGATAATCTGTATTATAATAGGTTACTTATCGAAACTTAACTATACGGTCGGAAGGAGCGTTTTTCAAGTTAAAAGTTGTGGCGGCGGCCAAGTTGCGCTATAGTATCTAACACATAGGAATAGTCGCCGTGATCTCCCGGCACCCGGTATCCGCCGGCCGATCAAAGGCCGGAGACTTCCGAAAGGATAACGATATGGATAGTTCCCGCAGTAAGAGCCTTGCCTTAATTTTCGTTTTGTTTCTTACGGCGTCCTGCGCCGGCCTGCCGGTATCGAAAACGCCACCACCGCCCCCGCTCTGGTCCACCCCCGTCTTCGAACGGCTCCTGGCCGCCATCGACGGGGCCGAGGGGCCGCCCTTTGATGCCATCAGGCAGATGCTCGACGAACGGATCACCCGCGCGCCCGTGTTTCCACCCGCGACCGAAAAGATCAGGTCCGACGAGCTCTTCCTGCTCTCGCCCCGCAACACGGCGGTCCGGCCCTCCGCCTGGGACAGGACGTTTACCTGGAACTGGGCCGAGGGTGGGAGCAGTTACATCCTGCACGCCTATTCGAAGGACGATGAGGTCTTCAGCAGGCGGATGGGGGACGCCCGCCGCGCCGCCGTGTCCGAGCACGACGCACCGTTCGTCCCCGGGGTCGTCTATTCCTGGGACGTGTCGCTGTGCGTCGAGCGGTGCAATCTCCACCTTTCGTCGCGGGCGGCGCTTCGGCCGACGTTCGTAATCCTTTCTGCAGCCGAAACGGCAACGGTCGACCGCAACCTTGGGGCGGCAGCCGCCTGGTGTGAGCGGGCGGGGATCGGCCGGTCCGAGGAAGGGATTGCCCTTTCCGCACTCACGCTGGAGGCGGGGCGTCTCTTCCTGGAGGAACAACAGCTGCTCGTAAAGGAGCTGAAAAAACGGCCGAACTCGGTGCTGCTGCACCTGGTCTACTCGGGGGCGCTCTCCGCGATGAACTCACCATACGGCGCGCGGGATGAATACGAGAAGGCCCGGACGCTGTACGAAAAGGAAGCGGGAACGCCGCTGCCGGCAAATCCGCCGGCCGTCCCCGCCGGAGATGAGTAGCAGGACGCTCGATAGCGTCCTTTCGGCAACCGCGGACGATATCGCCGGTTGTCCGGGCGTCAGCGTCGAGATCGTCGGAGACGACGACGCCCTCTCGCGACGGTTCGCGGGCGAGATGACCGGTCAGATCGAGCGGAATAGCCGGCTCGGGAGGCCCACGTCCCTGATACTTCCCGTCGGTCCCCGGGGCGGGTACCCTGTCTTCGTGGATGCGGCCAGGCAACAGCGGCTCGATCTATCCCAAACGAGCTTCTTCTTCATGGACGAATATGTCGGCGGCGACGGCCGGTATATCCCGCAGGACCATCCCCTCTCGTTTCGCGGCTTCGTACAGGCGCACCTGATCCGGCCGCTTTCGGGACACCCCGGTTTTCATTCCGCACGGGTCCATTTCCCCGACCCCGAAGACCCCGGACGGTACGGCCGGTCCATCCGGGAGACCGGGGGGATCGACCTGGCCTTGTGCGGCGCGGGGATCGACGGGCACGTGGCCTTCAACGAGCCGGAGCCGGGCATGAGCGTCGAAGAGTTCTCGAAGCTGTCCACCCGCATCGTCGATCTGACTCCCGAGACCCGCACCGTCAACGCGCTGATGGAGGCGGGCGGTGCGGTCGACCTGGTCCCCCACCGGGCGGTTACGGTCGGCATGGCCGAGATCCTGGCGGCGCGGCGGGTCGTGGTCTTCATGAACCGGGGATGGCAAAAGGCCGTGGTCAGGCGGTTTTTGTTCGGGGAGATAACGGCGGCGTTTCCGGTTTCACTGTTGCGCGGACATCCCGGCCTTTCGGTGGTCATTACCGCGGAAGTTTCCGCGCCGCTTTTCGTATGAAAATGCAATAGAAATCATGAGCAAATCCGTCAAGGTCAGACAACCAAAGGACGTCACGGCGGCGTCCGGCCCGTTCCGTATCGACCTCCACGTCCACACGCGGATCGGCTCGCCCTGTGCGTTCTACGACCCGCTGGATATCCCGCGTTACGCCCAGGCCGCGGGTTTAAAGGGCGCCGTGATCACCGACCATAACTTCGGGTGGGCGGAAAACGCGCTCTCCCCGGACGCCTACGCGAACCTTGCGGCCGCATTCGCCGAACGGGGGCTTCTGATGATGGTCGGCATGGAGGTCTCGACGGTCGAGGGGGATATCCTGGTCTACCCCCCGGACATTACGGCCCTGATGGGGGAGCTGCCGGGCGGGTTCGGGCGGATGGACTTTGAGGTTGACGAGGTGATGGAGGCGGCCGGCCGCATCGGGGCGCTGGCGGTGCTGGCCCACCCCTACCGTTACCCAAAGACGTCCCCCCACGCGATCGAGCGGTTCAACGGGGCCCGGGGGGCGTTTTACAACCCGTACGGCGTCCCGGAGGTCGGCGGGAGCGACGCGCACTTCCCCTGGGGCGTGGGGGCGGCCTACACGGAGTTTGAGGAAACAATCACCGGTATCACGGACCTCATCGGGCTGGTGCGGGACGGGAAGTGCCGGCCGGGCAGGAGGCGGGAAGACTAATCAGGGGAATCAGTCCTCCTCGCGGCTCCAGGGCATGACCTCGAAGAGATAGATATTGCAGATCGATTCCGAATAGGGATAGGTGATCTTGAGGAACCTGGCCGAAAACCGCCGGTCGGTCAGCACGACCCGCTCGGCTCGCGGGGCGGGCTCGTCGGTTCCCGTGGTGGCGATGTAGCTCCTCACGATGCAGGTATCCACCCGTTTCTCCTCCCCGGAAAACTCCCCGCTGTCGGACGCATACAGGCTGAGCCGGTTTTTTGACGGCACGATGTCGGGCTTGGTTACGGCGGCCACGATCTCGATTCCGTCCATGCTCCGCTCTCGGCCGAAGTCGATAGTCCACCCGCCGTTGCGCGGCAGGATATAGGGAGTCGACGGGTCGCCGTCGGCCGCCGCCCCGGAGGTATAGGGGTCCGATCCCCCGGTCGCGAAGGGCCCCGCGCCCGCCGCCGTCAGGATGTTGAACTTATCGTCGGGGGCCGCCATGCGAAATTCGTCGGCCTCTTTGCCGGCTTCGGCCGCCGTCTCAAAATCGGCTTCATCAAAATCATCCCCGGTCAGCGAAATATCCGCCGACAGGCCCGATAGATCGCCCCGATACCTGAAACCGACGAAATGGGCCTTCGTGGCCCATCCGGGTATTGCCTTTGCCACGGCGGGCGACAGCGCCACCCGGTCGGGCATGGTAACCGGAAAAGATACCGGGTGATCCCCGGGATACGTCAGGGGATTGTATTTCTTGAGGAGGTGCGGGTATTTTGAAAAATCGACCGCGTCGGGTATTTTATAGTAAAGAGGGGCAAAGCTATAGGGAACCGCGCCTCTCTTCGGCGATCCGGGGGCGACCAGAAAGAGGTCGACCGTTGACGCGCCGGACGTCCGGGAAGAGATGAGGAGGGGGACGAAGAGGGAGTCGGCCTCAAACCGGAGCACCAGCGGGTCTACAACCGCCTTTTTTTCGCCGACGGTCACCACGTCAAAGACGAAGTACTTGATATTGCGCGAAAGGTAATCGGTGACGACGGCCCGGTGCCGCTCGATCTGGGGGGCGGGATTCTCGACGCCGCCCCGCGTCATGAGATCGGCCACCCACCGCTCAAACTCATCAAAACTCTCTATCCTGACAACGTAGATATCGCGCGGACCGACCGTGGTCTCGGAGATGAGCTCAACGCCGAGATCGGCGGGCTTGTTTGTCTTCCTGCCGTCGATGACAACACTGAGCAGGGGGGCCTTTTTAGTAATGAGAGTACCCAGGCGCGAGACCGCCTCGCGGGCGTCCCCTCGACCGTGGGATACGTCGGGAGGGCGATAAACCTGATGACGGAAACCTGTCGTGAGGCGGCCAGCTCCGCCGTCAGGATGAGGACTTCTTCGTCGCCACCCCATGCGGCGATGATCTCTTCCCGGGACTGGGACAGATAGACGTAGTCGTCGGTCATCGGGATAAGGGCATGTCCGGCATGAGATGGAGTCGGGAGGGAGAAAGCCAGCGCACAAACGAAAAAGATCGCTACGACGAACGGCACCGATGGCACCGGGGGGGGGCATTTCATGTCTTTTCTTCTTTCGGGAAGGGTATTTTCGGATTCCTCCAAATGTATACGTTAATATACCTTTTCCTGAAAATGTCAAGGAAATCTTTGACATACTTACCGATTGCGGGCGCCCGGCGGCGTCATCCATTTCCTTTGACATCGGGCCCGTATCGTGCTATAGGCGATGGGTAGCAATACTACAGAGGAGGAGTCGCTATGACACAGGTTCACGGCGGTCATCTGGTAGTCAAATCCCTCGAACAACAGGGGGTCACCCACCTGTTTACGTTGTGCGGCGGGCACATCGACAAAATCCTTGACGCGCTTTCGGGAAGCACCATCCGCGTTATCGACGTGCGCCACGAGCAGGCGGCGGCCATGATGGCCCAGGGGTGGTCAATTGCCACCGGCAAGCTCGGCGTCTGCCTGGTTACGGCGGGCCCGGGCCTGACCAACGCCATCACGGGGGTGGTGGACGCGATGGCGTCCCACATCCCGATACTGGTGATCTCGGGGCGCAGCCCCCGAAAGGAAAACGACCTGGGCGCCCTGCAGGATATCGACCAGGCGGCGCTCATGCGGTCGATCACGAAGGCGGCGTTTATCGTCAACGATACCCATCGTATCCCCGAGTATATCGCGACGGCCTTCCGCTTTGCGCTGTCCGATCGCCCCGGCCCGGTCTACCTGGAGATCCCGGTGGACATCCTCGGGCAGAAGGTGGAGCTTGAATCGGTCCCCTTCGGGGCGACGGGCCGGACCGAATATAAACCCGCGGGCGATCCGCGGGCGATAGCCGAGGCGGCCACATTGCTGGCCGGCGCGAAAAGGCCCCTCATTATTGGCGGAGGGGGCCTCCGGTGGGGCGAGGGCGGCGGTGCGCTGCAGCGTCTGGTCGAAAAGGCGAAGATCCCCTTTATCCTGCTCAACGAAGGGCGGGGGATGGTCCCGGACGATCATCCGCTCTCACTGTGGGACGGGGGGTTGATGGGGCTGACGGTCGGGGCCGCCCAGTGCGACGTGGCGCTGATCGCCGGCCTGCGGATGACCTGGCTGACGATGTACGGCAAGATGCTGCCGACGGCAAAGGTCATCCGGGTGGACATCGCCGGATGCGAAGTCGGCAAGAACCTCCCCCACGAGGTGGGGATCGTCGGGGACGCCGGGCTGGTGCTTTCGGCGCTGGCCGACGGTATCGGGAAATGCGATCACTCGGCATGGGCCAAAACGCTCCGCGAATCTTCCGTGGGGCTGATGGCCGACGAAAACAGCAAGAAGCAGGGGGACAGCCCGCCGATCCATCCGGTCAGGCTGGTCTCGGACGTCTATTCCGTCTTCGGCAAGGAGGCGGTCTACGCCACCGACGGCGGGGACATTACCTACTTTTCCCAGATGCACCTGCGCGCCGGGGGGCCGGGGAGGTTCCTGTCCAACGGGGGAAACCTCATGGGGTGCCTCGGCAGCGGCATACCCTTCGGCATCGTCGGTAAGCTCGCGCATCCCGAGAGGTTCTCCGTCGTGATAAACGGCGACGGGTCCTTCGGGCTCAACGGGATGGAGATCGAAACGGCGGTGCGGCTCAACATCCCCGTCATCATCGTGGTGGCCAACGACCAGGCCTGGGGGATGGTCAAGCACGGGCAGGAGCTTCAGTACGGCCGGGTCGTGGGGACGGACCTCGGGCCGGTGCGCTACGACCTGATGGCCGCGGGGCTTGGGGCACACGGGGAGTTCGTCACCGAGCCCAAGGAGATCATCCCGGCGCTCAAGCGGGCAAAGGATTCGGGAAAGGTCGCGGTGGTCAACGTGATCACGGACCCCACCATCACCAGCCCGGCAACGCACCTGTTCGTGGCGGGGTTGAACGCGTAATACACAAACAGCGGGCGGGAGCCGGTGGACGGGAACCGGTAGACGCGAAACCGATGCAAACCGGAATCACTCATACGCTCCTTTTTTCGGGGACGTGCAAAAAAATGATTGACAGATAGTCTGAAATAGAAATATAATATAAAATTCAAACAAAATGTGGGCTTTCTATTGCCGTACGCCGCCCAGGCGGGAACGACATCGCGACAGCCGACGTTTTGTTTGCCGTTGTTATCGATCCGGGGACATTCGAATACAGACAGAAGCTTACGTCGGGGGAGATAGCGGGGGATGGTTGAGCAGAGGCTTTGCCACCCCTTTTTGTGTGAGGCGCGGTTTACCCCGTGCAATGCGCCGCCTGATCTGATGATCCCTGCCACAGAGGAGGAACGAATAATGAACTGCACGACTATCAAAGACGGAGTGGACTGCGTATTCATGGGGTCCGGCGGGTGCACCTTCAACGGGACGCGCTGCCACCCGATCGTCGAACACTGCGAGGGCTGCGCCCGGATTAAAGAATACCCCACGGGAAAATACTGCAACGCCTCTCCCGATCCCGCCGCTAAGTGGGTCAGGGCTCTGTGCAATATAGCCACCCACATCAAGAAAGAAGAGAAGGTCGAGGCCCTCAAGATCAACCCCCTCAAGGCCTCCAAGCGGGCGGCCGCGGGAAGGAAGAAATAGGCCGGATCGGCCGTTACGGCCGTTCGAACATCTGAGAATTACCGGACCCGCTTCCCGGCGCCCCCGGCGTAGGGTTTTGATACGGTTTATCGCCGGCGGGTACGCGCAGTATACGTACGTGACACCGGAGCGTCTAACGCTCCGGTTTTTTTGTCCTATGGTGCTATCCACGGACGCTGATCCGACCACGGCTGACCTTTTTTCAGGCGGCGCGGGGCCGGGATCTCCCCGGTTATGCGCCGGGCTTCTTCCGGTACCTCCCCGAAAAAAAGACCTTGTCAAGACCCGCGATTTGTGGTTATCTGGTTTCCGGCCGCTGATGAGGAGACCATGACGCCCCGATACCCCGACCTCAAGCATTCAGTAATCATCTGCGTCATCTTTCTTGCCTTTCAGATCTACATCTCCCTGTTCGCGGCGGCCCTTGCCGGCAGCAAGGGCCTCATTATCCTGATGAGCGTCGTGGTGCCGCCGCTGGTGATCCTGGGCATCGCCTCCCATAAGAACGGGACGACGCTCGGGGCGACCCTCTCCTGGGGCCGGGTAAACGGCCGTACGGCCATCCCGGTGGCCCTGATGACGATCTCACTTGCCTTCGTCATATCCGAGGTCGAAAACCTCGTCATCCGTTACCTGATCCCGGCCGATCTCTACCGGGACTACCTCAAACAATTCATGGAGATCTTTTTCTTCGAGCAGCCGGCCGACCTCGTGCTGGGCTTACTGTCTATCGGGATGGTCGGCCCCTTCATGGAGGAGGCGGTCTTCAGGGGGATAATCTACCGCGGCATCGCGTCCCACCGGGGGGCGGCCTACGGCATCGCGGCGTCGTCCGTCCTGTTCATGGCGGTGCATATCAATCCCCTCCAGTTCCCGGGGGCGCTGATACTGGGCCTCATCTACTCGACGATGATTTCCCGGGGCTACCGGATCTCCGATACCGTTGTTGCCCACAGCCTGCACAACTCGATATCCCTGTTGTTCCTGTTCGAGGTTATCAAACTGCCGGGGATGAACCTTACGCCGGGGGGGGCCGTGGGTCACGTATCGATCTGGATCGTGACGGCCGGCATTGTCGTCTTCATTACGGCGTTTTCACTGATCATCAGGTGGGCGCCGATTAGCCGGACCGGGGACGAATACCGGGGCCGCCCGGCGTCCGGGACGCCGGACGGCCAATAGTCGGGGCAGGGCCTGCCGGGGGCTAACACCGGCATCGGTTTGGCGTATTGGGTATAGTGTCCGAAATAGAGCGTGTGGAGGTGCGTATATGAAGGTCCTTAAGATTACCGCTATCGTTATCGCGTGCGTTATCGTCATCGCGTTCATCGTCTTTCAGGTCTTCTTCCGTCTGCCCCTGCCGAAATATTCGGGGAGTATAGAGATTGCGGGCCTTACGGCCCCGGTCGAGGTGCGGTTTGACGAATTTGCCGTCCCCCATATCCTGGCCGAGAACGAGCACGACCTCTTCTTCGCCCAGGGCTACCTTACCGCCCGGGAGCGGATGTTCGAGATGGACATCACGCGCCTGGCCGGCAGGGGAGAGCTCTGCACCCTGTTTGGAGACAGGACCCTGAAGGAGGATAAATACCTGAAGACCGTCGGCTTCTACCGGATGGCCCGGGCCGAATACGCCGCCCTCCCCGCGTGGGTCAAGGACGTAATCGTTGCCTATACCGACGGCGTTAACGCCTACCTCGATTCGGCAAAACACCTCCCGCGGGAGTACGCGATCCTCGGCGCCACGCCCATGCCCTGGGCACCGGAGGATACGGTCGTGGCGGCCATCCTGATGGGCTACTCGCTTGAAACGTCCGTCGATGCGGACCTGTCGTTCTACCGGATCGGTGAGCATATCGGCCCGGAGCGGCTCTCGTACCTGCTGCCCTCGTATCCCGATTTTGCCCCGACAATCTCGCCGGAGGATAAGACCGCCGGGTCCCCGGGCGATCTCCATAACACGTTCGCTCTCTTTCCTTCGTCGGCCAGGCCCCACTCGACCGATCCCTTCGGCGGCGTGGGCGGGATCGTCGGGAGCAGCTGGATGATCTTCGGGCCGGCGCGGACCTCGACCGGCGCGGCGGTCTTTGCCGGAAGCCCGGACCTCGCCCCCCAGATCCCGGCGATCTTTTACCTGGCCCACCTCAAGGGCGCCGGATACGACGTGATCGGCGGGTCGGTGCCGGGCGCGCCGGGCATCGCCTCGCTGGGCTTCAACGGGCGCATCGCCTGGTCGGCCATCGCGTCCCAGGTGGACTGCCTGGACTTTTTCGTGGAGAAGATCAATCCCGAAAACCCGAACCAGTACCAGACGGAGAGCGGCTGGAAGGACTTTGAGACCGTCGAGGAGACGCTCAGGATAAAGACCGACGACGGCATAAAGGAAGAGCCGATCACCGTGAAGATTTCGCGGCACGGCCCCATTATCTCGGAAGTCGATTCGCGCGCTCCCGATAACTGCGCGCTGGCGTGGACGGGAAGCTCCGGCAGCGGGGCCATCGAGGGCTTTTTGAAGCTCGACCGCGCGGGTAACTTTGATGAGTTCAGGGACGCGCTCTCCGGCGTGGCGCAGCCGGAGCTCGTGATAGGGTACGCCGACGCCGACGGCAACATCGGCTACCAGAACATCGTCAAGGCGCCGATACGAAGGCAGGGCGACGGGATCCTGCCCGCGCCCGGGTGGGACGGAAAATCGGACTGGGCGGGGTACGTGCCCTTTGACGAGCTGCCGTACGACCTGAACCCCGGGGCCGGATACTTCGGCGGGTTCAATAACCTGTCCAAGCGGACGAACCTCAGGCTCAGCGATTTCTACTACTTCGAGCGGGCCGTCAGGTTTGCCGAGGTGATGAAGGATCGCGCGGAACCCCTGACCCCCGGAGACATCAGGCAGCTCCAGTTAGACAGCGTCTCGGTGGTGGCAAAGCGCCTGGTGCCCTACATCCTTTCGGCCGCAGAGGGCGACGAGGGGCTGGCCACATACGCGGCGCTCTTCGAGGGGTGGGACTGTTCGCTGGATAAGGACAGCGCCGCCGCGGCGCTCTACGGCGCGTTTTACCTTTCCCTGTTGACCAACACCTTCAAGGACGAGTTCCCCGAGGATATCTGGGAAGAGCTGACCGACGCCGACATGGTCTACTTCGCCGACCAGGCGCTGGCAAAGCACATCGGCGAAAACGATTTTGCCCTGTTTGACGACCTGACGACGAAAGACGCCGTGGAGACGCGCGACGAGATTATCAGGAAGAGCCTTACCGACGCCGTGGCCGAGCTGACCGACCGGCTGGGGGACGACCCTGAAAAGTGGCGGTGGGGAGATCTCCACGAGATGACGTTCGCCCACCCGCTGGGCGAGGTCCTCACGTTCCTGAACCTCCCGGCGATACCCATGAGCGGGGATTTCTTCACGATCGGGGCGGCGAACTGGGGCATCAAAAAGCCCTACGACATGACGGCCGGCGGATGTATCAGGATTATCGTCGATTTTTCCGATATCGAAAAATCGACCCTCGTCTCCCCGCCGGGCCAGTCGGGCCAGTACCTCTCCCCCCACTATGGCGACATGGTGGACGCGTGGCTCAGCAACGACCAGGTCCCGATGCACTACACGGACGCGAGCGAGCTTGAAGGACGTGCTGGTGCTGAAACCGAAGAAATGAATCGGCGCGATACGTGAGACGAAACGGGGCGGGCGACCCATATACGGTCGCCCGCCCCGTTCTTTATATTCCGTCCGTCCGGTCCGTTCCGGCGGCAGGAAGCCTGCCTACGCCGCCGTATACAGCCCCTTGTCGTATCCCTCTTTCCCGTCGTACTTCGTCGCCAGCTGGTTCAGGTAATAATCGTAGGCCCCCTCAACGAACTCGACGCCCAGTCCCGTGAGCGCCTTCTTGAGGTCGTCGACCGACGGCGGGCACCCCCTCAGCTCGATCGCCTCGTTGATGTTCTTGTTACCCTTGTTGGCGGCGATGATGCAGTTGCCCAGGAGCAGCGTCTTGTCGTAACCGGGGCGCGCCTGCATCCGTTTGCCCGACAGCACCTCGAAGTTGCCGAAGGGCTTTCCCTTGTTGGCCGAGATGATGAAGATGTTTGACATATTGACGATGGGCGAGCAGCCCGTGCAGAGCGTCTCGTCGTATTTCGGTATAGCCACCCCGGTAATCCCCATCCGCTCGAAGATCGTGGGGCCGGTGTTGTCAGCGTTCCAGTTCCAGTCCCACTTGACCGGCTTCTTGACCTTCTCGATGTCTTCACCCTTCATCGCGTAGTCGCGGTAGTCCAGCGAGCAGTCGTTGCGCTTCGCGTAGAGGGCGAGGTGGCCGATCTCCGCGGGATCTGATCCCTAAAAGCTCCGTGGCAACCACGTCGGCGGCGAGGATATCGGTGGAGACCACGATCAGGTCGGCCCGGTAGGCGTTGCCGGTGTGGATGGGGCCTTTCTCCAGGACGTAGATCCCGTCCTCGACGGTGAGGTCCGGCGTCAGTTTTTCCGGGATGAGCGACACGCAGTAGTCCAGGTCGAGGTCCTTGTGGTGGCAGAGCCGGCGGCTTGCCATCTTGAGGCAGCCCTTGAGGTTCTTCATGCCGAGCGATACCTTGGTCTGCGAATGGGTCTTCATGGCCGGGATGTCGACGAGGAAATCCGCCCTGAGCACGGGCTCCGCGATCAGGAGCGACAGGTCGTCGGAGAGCTTTACCTTTTCGAACGGCCCGTCGTTGAGGTCGAGGAGCTTGACCCCGTATTTCCTGACCAGCGCCCCGTAGCCCAGGTTTTCCATGACGCCGATGCTCGTGGGCGAGTCATCGTAGAGCTGCACCGCGCCCTCGGCGATGACGATATCGGCGCACCCGAAGTCTTTCAGGGCGATCACCAGGTCTTCGACGAGCCGGGTGGTGGTGAAGACCCCGTAGGGGGGGATGTGGTGCTTGTTGTCCCAGGTCAGGGCGTTGGGCTTGATGACGACCCGGTGGGTCTTCTTGAGGCCCGTAAAACCGTCGGCGAGCTCGATCGCGCGCTTGAGCGATTCGGCGGGCTTTTCATATTTAACGACGGCGACGTTCGGTTTTTCCATGACGGTGTCCTTCTAAATCGTGATTCCGTGGTTCTTCATGTAGTTGAGGTACCGGTTGATCTTGTAGGCCGCGCGGGCCGGCCGCTCGGCGTTGGGAAACGCCGCGATGTTTGCCGCGGCAAGCCGCCTGGTGAAGCTTGCCCGTATGGACTCCAGCTCCGGGCTGTTGTGCAGCAGGCGCGGGATGACCATGACGGCGGGCTTGGTGAGGCCCTTGAGCCCCTCGGACATGGTCTGCTCGATGTAGTCCCAGAAGTCCTTTGACATGGCCTGCACCATCTCCGGGTACTGGCAGAGGACCAGGAAGTCGATCTTCGGGTCCTTCTCGCCCTCCACGGCGGCGCCGACGAAGACCTTGGGGTCAAAGCCGAACATCCCCAGGTCCACCGGGTTGGCGGTGGAGGTGTTGACCCGGGAGATGGTGGAGCCGATTATTTCCTGGACGTCGTCGGCCAGC
Organism: uncultured delta proteobacterium; assembly: GCA_963848155.1. GTDB lineage: Bacteria > Desulfobacterota > Zymogenia > Zymogenales > Zymogenaceae > JAFGAS01. The sequence continues at coordinate 1,141,084 of CAWKCL010000007.1, read as the reverse complement.
GTCGGCACGGAGATGCCGTTGCTCGAGACGGCGTCGGTCAGCTCCACGGAGCTGCCGCCGCCGGCAACCGAGATCAGCGCGCGGAGGCCGCGGGGCTTAAACCCGTACTTGAGGCAGAGCAGCACGTCCAGCATCTCGATCTGGGTCTCGGCGTTGATGACGCCGAGCTGGTCCATGACCGAATCCCATATCCTGGTGGGCACGGCGATGGCCCCGGTGTGGCTCATGGTGGCCCGCGCCCCTTCCTCGGAGCGGCCCCCCTTCCAGATGACCAGCGGCTTTTTCTTTTCCAAGACGATGTGGCGGGCGAGCTTCTTGAAACGCTCTCCCTGCTTGATGTCTTCCACGTAGCCGCAGATGTATTTGACCTTTTCGTCCTCGGCGAAGTACTCCATGAAGTCTTCGATCTTGAGGTCGGTCTGGTTGCCGACGGAGACGACCTTGTTGAACTCGAGGCCGGAGCTGACCCCGCGCACCAGGAAGTTGAGGGCGTGCCCCCCGGACTGGGAGAAATAGGCGATGTCGCCCTGCTTGTCGGTGGCGAGGCTCGGGTAGAAGAGCACCCCGGTCTCGGGCGCGTGGATGCCGATGCAGTTGGGGCCGATCATCCGGGTTCTGCCCTTCGCGAGCGCGTCGGTCAGGCGCTTCTCGAGCTCCTTTTCGCCCGCCTCCGAAAAGCCGGACGTAAACACCAGCACGTACTTGGCCTTTGCCGCCACGCACTGCTCAAGCGCCTGGGGGACCTTGTCCCGCGGCAGGACGATGAGGGCGTAGTCGACCGGCTCGGGCACGTCGGTTATCGTGGGGAAGCAGGGCACACCCTTGATGTCGGTATACTTGGGGTTGACGGCGTATAGTTTTCCTTTGAAGTGCTCCTGGTAACAGGCGAAAAAGCCCCCGCGGTCGCGCACGATGTCCGGCGAGGCCCCGATGACGGCGATACTCCGGGGGTAGAAGAGGCAGTCGAGGTTGATCATGATGTGGTTTCACTCCCTATCGTTGCTCAGATTGAGGCGTCATTCAATTCATAGACCGACAGGATAACAGAAAAAACGGCGCGGTGTCAAAGAAATTTTAATATCAAGGGCCGGAGCCGGGGAGGCGGCGCGGGGATATCTATCGTCACCGGGCTCACCGTGACCGGGCTCATCGTGTCCGCGCGTCACGTCCGGGCGATCCGTGGCGGAGGGGGGCGCGCTGCCCGCGATAGAATCGCGCTTGACTCCGGCCCGTGTTGCCGGGTAGTATATACCGATACATAATAATATATGGGGCCGCGTGAAGGCGCGCCGGGCGGCACGGCGACGGGTACGGCGGCAATAGACAATAGACGATAGACGATAGTCAATGGGCGGCGGCAGGGAGGATACGGCATGGCGGCGAGGTCTAAACAGGACGACGGGGGCGACGGGTGTGACGGGTGTGGTACGGGTGACGGACGCCGACGTGCGGCGGGTGATCGATCTCGTCGGCGGGATCATCAAAAAATTCGGGCCGCGGATCGCGGGGACCGACCCGTGCCGCGGGGCCGCCGCCGACATCGGGGCGCGGCTCGCGCCGCTGTGCGACAGCGTGGGGCGGCAGGAGTTCACGGTGCGCACCGGCGCGATGCGCCACCTGGGGCACGTCGTCGGCGGGTGCTACATCCTTGCCGTGGCGATGATGTGGGCCGGGGGGGCGTGGGCCTGGCTGGGGGCGGCCGCCATGACGGTATCGCTCGCCTACTGGATCGTCGTATCCGTATTCATGACGGAGGCGCTGGATTTCCTGTTCCCGGGCGGGGTCGGCGTCAACGTATGGGGGACCATCGAGCCGGCCGGGAAGGTAAAACGCCAGGTATACGTCGTGGGCCACCACGACAGCGCCTTCGTCCTGACGTTCCTGGGCCGGTTCCAGAAGTGGTACGCCGTCAGGATCATCGGGACGATCATCTTTTCCACGACGGTATGGGTGCTGTCCTGGGCCTGGGCCATATCGCGGGGCGCTCACGGCGCGGACCCCGGCTGGGCCGGGTTTGCGCTTGCGGCGGGCGTCGTGGGGCTCGTCTTCGTGGGGCCGTTCCTCTGGTTCGTGGGGAACAAGGCGACGCCCGGCGCGGGGGATAACCTCGTGGCCTCGGCCATCGCCGTGGAGACGGCGCGGCTGGTCCGGGGCGCGACCGGCGCCGGGAGGCTCAAGCACACGCGCCTGGTGGTGCTGTCGCTGGACGGGGAGGAGCCGGGGATGCGGGGGGCGGGGGCGTTTTTGCGGGAACACGCCGCCGGTTTGAAGGCGGTCCCGACCTCCGTGCTCAACTACGACGCGATCTACGACCTGGGCGACCTCAGTCTCCTGACCCGCGACCGCAACGGGTTCAAGGCGCTCTCGGCCGGGATGACGGCAGAGTGCGTGGAGATAGCCAAAAGGCTCGGGTACGATATCGCCTCGGGGCCGGTGACGTTCGGCGGAGGGGGGACGGACGCGGTGCGGTTTGCCGACCACGGGATAGAGGTGGCCTCGGTCATCGGGATATCCACGAAGCTCATCCGGGAGGGGCTCGTCTACCATACCGTCAACGATACGGTGGATAAGCTCGACCCGAAGGCGGTCAAGGCGTGCCTGGAGATCGCGGTGAATTATATCAGGCAGAAGGACGAGGGGTGAGTAGATCAGGGTACGATATCTATAGGCCGGTCTTTACGGCCTCTTCGAGCACGCGCTGCCGGACCCTCGGCCGCAGGCCCCGTTCGCTGACCACGTCCACCGGCCGGCCGACGATTCCTTCGAGTTCGCGGACAAGCGCCGCCTGTTTGAGCAGCGTGAACCCCGGCCCCGGCAGGACCAGCAGGTCAAGGTCGCTCTTTTCGTCAAACTGGCCGCGCACGACCGAGCCGAAGACGCGGTCGTTGGTTACCTCCGTAGCGCCGGGCGATGCCCAGGATTTCGTCGCGGGTTTCGGGGAACGAAATGAGCGATCTCTTTGTACGACTATACCGATATCGTTCGGATGATGTTCCGACTAAAAAACGTGAGGCCGACGGGTGAGGGGCGGGGTGTGCGGGATGAGAGGAATAATAGAAAGGGGGCCGGAGAAATCCGGCCCCTTTTTAGTATGAAGCGGCGATAGCGCCCCGTTAGGGCCCGGTGGGGACCCGGAGGTGGAGGCGGCGGACCAGGAGGAGGCGGACCCGGAGGCGGGGTGGACCAGGAGGAGGCGGACCCGGAGGTGGAGGCGGACCCGGAGGTGGAGGCGGACCCGGAGGTGGCGGACCCGGGAGGCGGCGGTCCGGGGGAGGTGGGCCCGGAGGCGGCGGCGGGCCGACAACGGGACCGGGGGGAGGCGGGCCGGGCGGGGGTGGATAGGCGCATCCCGGCACCATGGTTATCAACGCAGCAACGAGGATAGCGACAGTGGCGAAAACAGCAACAATGGCGATAGCGGAGAAGAACTTTTTCATCGTTACATACTCCTTTTTTTACGCCGTGCTTATTTTTCGTTACCCCGTAAGATAAGGATAGTATATTCCTCTTATATTCGCCTGTCAACAGGGCGGCGGCCGGACCGGGTTATGGGTCTCGCGGGGCCGGAGAGGGAGATCGCCCGGTCGAAGGAGCCGGTGGCGGAGGCGGGCGGGGATAATGACGTTACGAGAGAGGCCGCCTCGGGAAATAGGTGAGCCCGGCAGGGCGGAGAAGGATCGGCGTCAGGTGGGCCGGGCGGGGTAATGAAATGAGGCAAAGAGGGCCGGCATGTGCGTGTGCCGGCCCGGCCCTTTTCGTTTGCGTTGTTGTATGAGGGGGGCCGTGGGTCGCATGGCCCCGTGCCCCCGTGCCTTAACGCCGTCCGCGATTAACGGGGGCGGCGGCGGACCCTGCGGGTGCGGGCCAAAAAGCCCGGGCCCGTAGCCGTGGCGGGGCCGGGGCCGGGACCGGGGCCGTACGGGCACATGCAGCCCGCGCTAAAGGTTATCAACGCAGCAACGAGAATAGCGAAAACAGCGACAGTGGCGATAACGGAGAAGAACTTTTTCATCGAAACGACTCCTTTTTTACGCCGTACTAATTTTCGTTACCCTATAAAGATGCCACGCAGTATATCGGCTTTGGATGTACCTGTTACCTGTTAACAGGGGCCGTGATTGCCGCGGAGGCGATCAGAGCCAGAGGATTGCCGCAACCCAGAGGTCCGGGCCGCAGCGGACGAGGTGGGTGTAGGGCCGGGCGTTTGGGAGGTCGGCAGCGACGGTCCAGGACGAATCGTTGAGGAGCTTGAGCTCTTCGCCGGCGGCCTCCGGGCCGCGGAAGGCGAGGCGCGGCTTTTGGCCGGGCTCGCGGATGAGCTCGGCCCGGCGCGCCCGGACGATCTGGGCCGATACCACGCCGCCGGGGTCGGCCGTGCCGCCGTCGTTGAGGTAGTCGATGATGACGTCGTCTAACATTTCATCGGTAATGATTCCCTTGCCGTCCATTGGTATAGTTTACGCCGTTTGGGGGAGGAGGTCAAGAGGGGGGTGAGGGGGTTGTTAATGATTCCCGTTCATAGATTCTTACGCAACCGACGCCTCGTACAAGTACTTTTGAAAGCCGATAAAATTACTACGGATCTTTTCGACTCCGCCCAGTAATTCTATAGCATCCTGAATCGCCTGATATTTCAGTGTCAGAAGGTCCGGCAGCTTTTCCTGATCAAGCTCCTCGACACCGGTTTCGATGTATTTGAGCAGGACGAATTCCAGGAACTCTTTCTGTCTATTATCCAATCCCTGGAAAATCTTGGCCTGTGCGTGCGCAACCCGCATTTCCCTCGTTATTGGCTTTATTGCAAATGAGATATATTCGAGCACATCAAATAAATCGCTCTTTTCAGCATTGATCAGTTTCTGTAAGTCGGTTAGTTCTTCTTTACCATATCCGGCATCTGCCAGCTTTTCAAGCAATGCCTTTCGTGTTATCGGGTTTGACCAGATTTTCCGAAGCTCATCTTCGCTTTTGAAAAATCCGGCAATGCGCCAAATAGATTTTTCAGAAACTCTTCCGCCGAAATCGGCTTACCATCCGCACTCCAGAAAGAAGTCGCAATCATGTGCTGAATCTCGCGCTCTTTGCCGTCCCGCAAGCTTATCTTAACTTCTTTTTAGGCGGTTCCGGCGGTTCCGGCGGTCTCGGGCTGGTATCTGGCTTTCCGGTGTTTCTACGAGGTTTCTCCGGTTTCGGTTCAGGCTCTATCGGTTCACCATCCCATTCCGGTCGAGCAAAATGATGATATGCATCCACAAAATCATAGATGGTGAAGATATTCCTTGCCGTCGAATAACCGTGTGCCCCGGCCGATGATCTGCTTGAACTCAATCATGGAATTGATCGGACGCATCAGGACGATATTGCGGATATTGCGGGCATCCACTCCGGTAGAGAGCTTTTGCGAGGTGGTCAGAATGGTCGGGATGGTTTTTTCATTGTCCTGAAACTCCCGCAAATACTGCTCACCCAAGCGCGCCGTCATTGGCAGTGACACGCACACAATAATTCGGTTCTTTGCTCTTTTTATATTGGTTGATCAAATCCCGCACCGCCGCGGCATGGTCCTGGGTGGCGCAAAAAACAATGGCCTTTTCCTTCTGGTTGATCTCCGAAAGAAATATCTGCACCCGCTTGGCTTCACGCTCCTTGATTTCAATGATTCGGTTGAAATCCGGTTCGGTATATATCTTCCCTTCTTCTACTTCACCTTCGATAATCTGTGTCATCAGAGGTATAAATGTAATCATCCAGCGTGGTCTTGATCCGTTTACCTTGAATGGAGTTAGAAATCCGTCGTTGATTCCTTCTTTGAGCGAATAGATATAGACCGGTTCGCCGAAATATTGGTAGGTATCCACATTGTCCTTGCGTTTGGGTGTGGCGGTTAGGCCAAGTTGAACAGCGGGAGAGAAATATTCCATAATTCCGCGCCAGTTGCTTTCGTCATTGGCGCCGCCGCGGTGACATTCGTCGATGATGATAAAGTCAAAATAAGTCGGCAGGATACTCGCCGAAATAAGGAACGGGTTACCATCCTTATCGGTCCGCTCATAAAGGTCTGAAAGATAGTGAAGAAGATGCTGCCGTTGGTGGGAACCTTCCTTTCTTGCTGATTTCATCGGGTTGATCCGGACCAGCGCATCTTCGGGAAAGGCGGAAAAGGCGTTGAATGCCTGGTCAGCCAGAATATTTCGGTCGGCCAGGAACAGTATACGCGGCCTGCGCGTTGCCGTCACGCTTCAGGTTCCACGGGTTTGAAACAGTTTCCAGGCGATCTGAAAGGCGATAAAGGTTTTGCCGGTCCGGTGGCCAGGGTGAGTAGAATGCGCTGTTTCTCCTCGGCAATGGCGGCCATGGTTTTGTTGACCGCGATCTCCTGATAGTAGCGAGCGTCTTTGTGCCGCCGACATCTTCAAACGGTACCTGTTGAACTTATCCCGCCATTGGTTTTGTGTCGCAAATGTCTTGTTCCAGAGTTCTTCCGGGGTGGGAAAGCGGCAATCAATCCTTCCTTGCCGGTCTTCATACAGATCTGATATATCTCTTTGCCGTTGCTGGCATAAGTAGTATCAAGATGCATCTTTTCGGCGTAGTTCTTGGCCTGTGCGACGCCTTCACCTACTTCCAGCTCATCGCTTTTGGCTTCTATTACGGCGAGCTTTACGGCCCTTATAGACCAGCACATAATCGGCAATCAACGGTTTGGCGCGTCCACCGCCGGTCTGGATTTTACCGGCAGTGATCATGTATTCCCGCAGGACTTTTGAGCCTTCAACAACACCCCAGCCGCTTCTTTCAGCTTGGGGTCGATGTAGTTCCGCTCTGGTTTCAGCTTCGTTCATCAATTCGCCCCTGAGAGTTCTCCGTTGAAAGCTTTTTGCAATATAGATTTTTTCAGTTCGTCGAGGTCAGCCAGTTTTTGTTGGTAGATGGCTTCGAGCTTTTTGGTTTCGGCGGAAAGGGCATCGAGTTTGGCGACGATGATTGCTGTTGCTTCATGAGAGGTAGGGAACTTTAATTGCAAATTTATTCCCAATTGCATTTCATTGATAATTTGGCTGTGTAGCCTGAGCCAAATATTCTTATAATCCTGTTCAATATGAAAGACTTATACAAATGCATATGAAAAACTGATTTTTCATTATAAGCAATTTATCTGATCTGGTTACAGGAAACATCGCGTCAACATAAACCTACTTTCCCTTATACGAAGCACATCGCCATTCAAACCATTAGGACATTAAGATTATATCCTTCTCATATATTTCTGACCGTTCTTTAGACCCTGTTCACTCAATATCTTTCTTCTTACTATATCTAATCGTTCCGTCTCATAATATTCTATGATCAGCAGTAATCTTTGATACGTAATCTAGTTTCTATAGTCATTTTCTTATCCGTATGAATCGTTATTCGATGTTTGCCAATATCCCCTAGCTTCTTCTCTTCCCACCCATCCCCGGATTAGCAAATACCGCTCTGCAAATAGACTTTCAAAAAGCTCGCGGGCGTTTTGCAGGTTCTTTTCGGCGTTTTCTTTTGCCTTGGCGATGGCGACAAAAGCTTCGTCCAGAATGGCGACGATGCGCTTTTGTTCAGGGAGCGGAAGGGGAATCTGGAAAGTTTTAGAATATACTTCCCTTTACTAATCATGCTAGTGACTGCAGCATCTTCTGATATTGCTTTTTAAACGTCTCACGATTAGATAAAGTAATAAGAATTCTTGGGATCTAGAATGATTATCAGGTCAGTATTGTTTATCTCGACATGTACAAATGTAAGCTACCGTCACATTGGCTTTTCGAATACCTTACTATGCCGAAGCAACATATCTCCTTCGAGGTCATTTTCTTGACCTAGATTATGCTTCTTCGATCGGATATAAATATATGCTTATCGGAAATCTCTTACTCCTTCGGAAATCGGACATAGCCTTTCAGCAATGTCATCAATAAAATGGTTTTGGGTGAGTTGTGCCACATTTAAAATCGACAAACTTCCCCTAGTTTCTTATTTCCCAACCCTTCTTCATACCAATCCCCTTGATTGTGTTCAATATTTCCGCGCTCTCCTCATCCAGTCGCTTCATCTCATCCAGATATCTCCTGTGGCTCTCGTAGCGCTGTTTCATCTTTTTTATGCGGGTTCTTCACCGATAGGTCGATAGGTCGTCTTATCCACATCGGCCACATTCACCGACCACGAATTTTCCGAATCGGCTTTGGTCTTCTGCAATTCTACAGAAACTCCGCCAGATCATCTTCATTCAGCGGGTTGGTCTTGCCCAGGTTGCGGTCCAGATTGAGCTGGTAAAACCAGACCTTTCTGGTCGGCGCGCCTTTTTCAAAAAAGAGCACTACTGTTTTCACCCCCGCCCCGGCGAATACGCCGCCGGGCAAGTCCAGCACCGTATGCAGATTACAGCTTTCCAGCAGCAGTTTGCGCAGGCTGACCGAGGCATTATCGGTATTGGAAAGAAAGGTGTTTTTAATGACCACACCCGCCCTTGCCGCCCGCTTTCAGGATCTTGATGAAATGCTGGAGAAAAAGAAAAGCCGTCTCGCCGGTCTTGATGGGGAAGTTCTGCTGCACCTCGGCGCGTTCCTTGCCGCCAAAAGGCGGATTGGCCAGGACGATGTCATAACGGTCCTTTTCCTGAATATCGGCCAGGTTTTCCGCCAGCGTATTGGTGTGCACAATATTGGGCGCCTCGATGCCGTGCAGAATCATGTTCATGATGCCGATGATGTAGGCCAGCGACTTCTTTTCTTTGCCGTAAAAAGTCTTCTTCTGCAAGGTTTCCGCGTCTTTGGTGGTCAGGTTCTTGCTGGTCTTTCAGGTATTCAAAAGCTTCGCACAAGAAGCCCGCCGAACCCACCGCGCCGTCATATATCTTATTGCCGATCTTCGGGGCGACCACTTTGACGATGGTCTTGATCAGCGGCCGGGGCGTGTAATATTCGCCGCCGTTGCGCCCGGCGTTGCCCATGTTCTTGATCTTGTCTTCATAGAGGTGAGACATCTCATGCTTTTCGGCATGGAACGGAAACGCAGTTCATCCACCATATTGATCACCTCGCGCAGGTTATAGCCGCTCTGGATTTTGTTTTTCAACTTCGCTAAATATCTCGCCGATTTTATATTCGATGGTGTCGGCACTTTCAGCGCTGGTCTTAAATTTTTTCAGATAGGGAAAGAGCTTGTGGTCAACGAACTCTTTCAGGTCGTCGCCGGTGAGGGCTTTGTGATGGTCGATCTTGCCATCTTTGCCTTTTGGGGCGGCCCAGACTTCCCAGCGGTATTCCGGGCTGATGATATCCGCATAGGTTTTCCCGGCCAGCTTCGCCGCCGTCTCCTTGTCCTTCTCCAGGTCATCCAGGTATTTTAGAAAGAGCACCCAGGAGGTCTGCTCCACGTAATCCAGTTCACTGCTGCATCCGGCGTCTTTGCGAAGGTGTCGTCAATATTCTTAAAAGTTTGTTCAAACATTTTAATTCCTAAAGGTGCCAGCATTTAGAGTCTGTATTGACCACGATAATAGTAAATCTAGACGTCTTTGTAAATAAGTTTTCGTATAGCTCTTCACTAAATCCGATATGTAGGTTGTTTGAACTAAGCACGTCTCTTCTCTCCCTCCTATCCCCATCCTCAATAAAACTACATAAAAATATATTGTATATCTTCTCCCTTCCTGCCCTTCTTTCGCCCATCCGTATAACGCCCGGTCAATTCCCCCGTCACAATGTCTTGATATAGAAATTGGATATGTTATAATTATTTAAAAGTAAACTATCAGAGATTACAGATGCACCGGGTTTTGATTGTCGACGACTCCGAGCTCTTTTTAGCGCAGCTCACCGAAGAGCTGGGGTCGCTGGGCTACGAGGTCGCCGGGGTGGCCCGTTCCGGCGCCGAGGCCGTGGAGGCGGCGCGCCGGCTTACCCCCGATATCGTCCTCATGGATATCCTCATGCCCGGCGATCCCGACGGCATCGACGCCGCCCGCGCCATCAGGGACGAGCTCGACATCCCCGTCATCTTCCTCTCGGCCTCCGAGGACGACGCCGTCATCGCCCGCGCCTGCGCCGCGCGCGCCTACGGCTTTCTGTCCAAGCCCGCCATCGGCGCCGAGCTCAAGGCCTCCATCGAGCTCGCGCTCGTCAACCAGTCCACCCAGGCCGGCATCAACGAGACCATCCGCGACGTCGTCGAATACACCAACGACCTCATCTACGTCGTCGACGGGCAGGGCAATATCAAATACGTCAACCAGCAGATCCTCGGGTTCAGCGGCTATACGAAAGGCGACGTCATCGCCAATTCCTTCGCGTCCTACCTCACGCCGGGGGCGGTCGCAAAGGCCGTAGAGATCTTCAAGCGGCAGGTCAGGGGAGAAGACATCGGGCCGTTTGAGCTCGAGTTTATGGCCCACTCCGGCGCCGTGCGGGTGGTCGAGATACGCGAGCGGGCGGTGTGGAAAGACGGCAGGATCGTGGAGATCCACGGCATCGGGCGGGACGTCACCGACCGCAAGCTGGCCGAAGAGGCGCTCACGGCCGCGCGGGAGCAGTACCGCCTGCTGGCGGAAAACGCGGTCGAGGGGATCGCCGTCGTCCAGGACGGCGTGATACAAATACGCCAACCCCGCGCTGAACAGGATGGCCGGCTACCCGGAGGGCGGGCTGGCGGGCCTGCCGTTCATCGGCTTCATCCACCCGGACGACCGGGAAATCGTCTTCGAGACCCACAAGCAGGTCCTCGCCGGAGATAACGACCCGACCCCCGTGACCCGGCGGTATCTCGACCGTTTCGGGTCGGTGCACATCGTCGAGAACGCCTCGATGCCGTGCGACTGGGAGGGGCGGCCCGCGGCGATCGTGTTGATCAACGACGTGACCCAGGCGCGGCTCAGCGAACGGCTGCTCACCATCCAGCGGGACATCGGCGTCTTCCTGGGCACGGCCGACGAGCTGGACGGCGCAATGGCCGTTGTCCTGTATCGGCTGCTCGAGATACCGGGGATCGACTGCGGCGGCATCTACCTGGTCGAGGAGCCAACCGGGGCGCTGAGGCTGGCGGCCCACCGGGGGCTCAGCGAGGAGTTCGTCTCGCAGGTGGAGTTCTTCGACGCGGGGTCCCCCGAGGCCGGGGCGGTCGCCACGGGCGGGACGATCCTGTTCCCCGCGGCCGAGATCGAGGCCGACCCCAACTTCGCCTACCTGCGGGCCGAAGGGATCACGTATCTCGTGGCGGTGCCGGTCCTCTTCGAGGGGGCCGCCGTCGCCGCGGTCAACGTCGCCACCCACGAAAAGGAGGCGGTATCCGCCCGCGTGGTGGCGGCCGTGGAGGACGTCGCCGTGCGGCTGGGCAGCGCGATACGGCGGATCAGGAACCGGGAGCTGCTTGCCGAGTCGGAAAAGAAATACCGCACGCTCATCGAAAACGCGAAAGAGGGGATCGTGGTCGTGCAGGACGGCCGTATCAAGTATATCAACCCGACGGGGGTGCGCATCAGCGGCTACGCGGCCGAGGAGCTGATCGACCGGCCCTTCGGGGAGCTGATCTACCCGGAGGACCTCGATCGGGTGACGGAGCGCTACGCCCGCGAGATGGCCGGCGAAAGCCTCCGGGAGCCGCACGTCTACCGGGTCATCTGGAAAGACGGGTCGGTACGCTGGGCCGAGGGGATCGGGGTGCCCATCGAGTGGGAGGGGCGGCGGGCGTCGCTCTCCTTCGTCGAGGACGTCACCGAACAGAAGCTCGTCAAGGACGCGCTCGTCGAGTCGGAACAGAAGTTCCGCGGCGTCTTCGAGACCTCCCGGGATTTCATGTATATCGCGTCGCTGGACGGGACGATCCTGGACTACAACCGCGCGGCAAAGGAGTTCTTCGGCTACACCGACGAGGAGATCGCGCGCCTGAACCTGACAGACCTCTACGCCTACCCCGAGGAGCGGGAGCAGTTCGTGCAAAAGGTGGTCCGGGACGGCTTTGTCGAGAACTACGAGCTCAAGCTCAGGAAGAAAGACGGCTCGGTTATCGATACGCTGGTAACGGTGGTCCTCCGGAAGGACGCGCAGGGGGTCATCACCGGCCTGCAGGGAGCCGTCAAGGACATGAGCCGGATGAGGAGGCTGGAGCACCGGCTCGTACAGACCGAAAAGCTCACGAGCCTCGGCACGATGGTCTCCGGCATCGCCCACGAGCTGAACAACCCCCTGACGGCGATCATGGGCAACGCCGAGATGCTCACCACGTTCACGGAGCTGCCGGACGAGGTCATCCGGAGGCTGGAGACGATATCCAAGGAGTCGGTCCGGACCTCGAAGATCATCAAGGGCCTCCTCTCGTTTGCGCGCGAGCACAAGCCGGAGCGGCGGCTGATCAGCGTCAACGAGTGCATCATTGAATCCTATAAGCTCCGGGAGTATAACCTGAAGGTCAGCGATATCCGGGTAACGCTTTCGCTGTCCGACGAGCTGCCCCCCACGAACGCCGACCCGTACCAGATCCAGCAGGTCTTCGTCAATATCATCAACAACGCATGCGACGCGCTCGCGGAGCGGGAGGGCGCGGCGCTCGCGATCAGGTCGCGGCAGCAGGGCGACTGGCTGGTCGTCGAGTTTGAGGACAACGGCCCCGGGATAGCGCCGGAGAACCTGAGGCGGATCTTTGACCCCTTCTTTACCACGAAGGAGGTCGGCAAGGGGACCGGGCTGGGCCTTTCCATGGCCTACGGCATCGTCAACGAGCACGGGGGGACGATAGAGGCGGCAAGCGTCCCGGGCGGGGGGGCGATATTCACCGTCTCCATACCCGTGACCGGGGCGCCGGCGTCAGACACCAGGGCCGCCGAGGTCCCCCGGACCGGGGCGCACGCCGGCAAACATATACTGGTCGTCGAAGACGAGGCCCAGCTCCGCGATCTCTTCCTGGACGTGCTGGCGGAGCGGGGCTATAAGGTACTGGCCGCCTCGGGGGCCGACGAGGCCATCGGCCTCATCAAGAAGCGGGAATTCGATGCCGTTATCACGGATATCAAGATGCCCGGCCCCGGAGGCATCGGGCTCTATCGGTATATCACCGATCAACACCCCGGCCTTGCCGGCAAGATCATCTTCATCACCGGAGACATTCTCGGCGGAGAAACGAGGGCATTTCTTTCCACGACCGACTGCCCCTGCCTTGAAAAGCCGTTTACCATAAACGACCTGTTGAACGCGCTGACGACCGTCCTGGGCGGATAACCGCGCCTTCGTGCCGGCGCGGCGTATGGCCAACGGACCGGGAATTTTCTCCTATCGGCCCTTGCTTTCTCTCTCCTATCCTGTATAATACCTTACGAACAAACACCACGGGCAGCCTCCGGCGTTCCTGCGCGACTCGTCCCGTAAAAGCAGCCGGTGGATCACCGCGCCGCCTTCAGCTCCTCGCAATGACGGTTATTGCCGGGGAGCGCTTGATATTCAGTCATCCAAGGAGCAGACGATGAACGGCCCCGAAAGACTCTTGACCGCGCTCAGGCGCGGAGTGCCCGACCGCGTCCCCCACATGGAGCTTGCCTATAACGAATCGTCCATTATCGGCATCGCCAGGCACTTCACCGACAACGTGCCCGCCGTCAACTTCTTCCAGCGGATGACCGTGGAAGAAAAGATCAAGCTCTTTGACGCGCTGCTGTTGATCATCGACGAGCTGGACGTGGACGGGGTGGCGCTGCGGATCCTGACGAAGACCGAGGATGTCGACGAGAGCCACGTCCGCGACAGCTGGGGGGTCACCTACCTCCTTTCGCCCGCGGGCGATTCCCCGGTGGTCTCCGGGCCCATCAAGACCGAGGCCGACCTGGCGGGTTATGTACGGCCCGAGGTCACCGACGCCGATCTCCTGTCGCTTGCCTACGGCGGCGCCAAGGTCAAGGGGAAGCGCGGGGTGGTGATGGCGCTGCGCTGCTCGTTTCGGCTCTCGTGGAGCCTGTTGGGCGGCCTCAAGTACCTGCTGATCGCCTACCGGAGGGACCCGAAGCTCGTCCACCGGCTCATGCGGATGACCACGGACTACCTCATCGAGGCGATCGACAAATCGGCGGCCCTCGGGGCCGATATATTTGCCATGGACGGCGACCTCGCGTTTGACAGCGGCACGTTCATGTCGCCGGCGCAGTTCCGCGAGTTCGTGAAACCCTACTATATCGAGATCGTCAACGCCGCCCACCGCCACAACATCCCCATCGCCAAGCACAGCGACGGCGACCTCAGGCCGATTTTGCCTGACCTGGTCGAGGCGGGGTTTGACGGTATCCACCCCATCCAGCCCCAGTGCATGGATCTCGGCGAGATCAAGCGTGACTACGGCGACAAGGTCTGTCTGCTGGGCAACGTCGACTGCATGTACGTGCTCACGCGCGGCACCGAGGCCGAGGTCGTGGCCGACGTGAAACGGGCGCTTGGCCAGGGGGCCGCCGGGGGCGGCTACATCATCACCTCGTCCAACACGATCCATCCGGACGTAAAGCCCGAGCACTACATCACGATGGTCAAGGCCATCCACCGATACGGAACCTATGACGGCACGACGCTAAAGCCCGCCGGTTAAGGCGGGCGCGCGGCCTTCGGAGATTTCCCTGAGTCCAAACGATCGGCGCGGCCCCGGCGCGGGACCGCGCCCCGGCACGGGATCGGCCCAACCCGTGTCCGTCTTGCGCGATAACCGCTCCCGTATCCGTGTATATCCAGAAAAAAACACAATTACGCTACATTCTTACATTCGTGTGAGGTAGAGCACCGCTTTACTTATTTTTTCTGGTAATTTACTTAATATCTGGTATTATTAGTACAAATGTCCACTTGTTTAATACTGTATCAGGGTCCAAATCGCCCGCAGCGTACATCCGGTTTTCGGCAATGACTATGGAAACGACGATCCTCATCATAGAAGACGACCAGTTCTTCAACAAGTTTCTGTCCGACTCCCTGACCGACAAGGGCTACCGGGTGCACGCGGCCAAGACCGGGGCCGAGGGGCTCGAGATCGTACAGGCGTTGCGGCCGGACCTCGTGCTCCTGGACCTGATGCTGCCGGACGTCAGCGGACTTGAGGTCCTCGAAAAGATCAGGGAGACCTACGAGACGCCCCAGGTCATCATGCTGACCGGGCACGGCTCCATCGAGACGGCCATCGAGGCGATAAAGCTCGGGGCCAGCGACTACCTCACCAAGCCGATCCGCGAGGACGAGCTGATCCTCTCGATAAAGAAGAACCTCAAGCACCTGGACCTCATCCGGGAAATCGAGTACCTCAAGGAGGCCGACCGTAAGAAATTCAACTTCAATTACCTGGTGGGCCGCTCGCCGAAGATGAACGAGGTCTACCGGCTGGCGCTGTTCGTGGCCCAGTCCGACACGGCAACGGTGCTCATCGAGGGAGACTCGGGGACGGGTAAGGAATACCTGGCACGGTTTATCCACTACCGCTCCGCGCGGGGCGACGAACCGTTCGTGGAGATCAACTGCGCGGCCATCCCGGAAAACCTCATGGAGACCGAGCTCTTCGGGTACGAGCCGGGGGCCTTTACCGACGCCCGGGTACGCAAGCGGGGCCAGTTCGAGCTGGCCTCCAAGGGCACGGTCTTTCTGGACGAGATCGGTGAGATGTCCGTTTTCCTCCAGGCAAAGCTGCTGCGCTTTCTGGATACGATGACCTACAAGAGGGTGGGGGGGACCACCGATATCAAGCTGGATACCCGGGTGATCGCCGCAACCAACAAGGAGCTGGACCGGGCGGTGGAGAACGGGGAATTCAGGAAGGACCTCTATTTTCGCCTCAAGGTGATGCACCTGCAGCTGCCCAGCCTCAAGGAGCGCAAGGAAGATATAGAGCTGTTTGCCGCGGTGTTCCTGGAGGAATACAGCAAGAACCTCAAGAAAAAGGTAGCGGGCTTTTCCGACTCTGCGATGGAGTGGCTCAACAGGTACGACTGGCCGGGCAACATCAGGGAGCTCAAGAACGTCATCGAGCGGGCGGTCATCGTTTCCGACGGCCCGACCATCAATACGAGGCATCTGTCCATCGACGCCAACGGCAAGACGCCGACCGATTCCCCGGTACCCCCGGTCATCCCCGAAGAGGGGGTGGACTTAAATGAGATCGTGGACCGGGTCTCTACCGACCTGATTTCCAAGGCGCTGGCCCAGACCGGGGGCAACCGCTCCAGGGCGGCCCGGCTCCTTTCTATCCCCCGCCAGGTGCTGCTCTACCAGATGAAGAAGCTCGGGATGGATCGATAGGTGTTGCCGCCCGGCGGAATGAACTAAATCGTAAGGAGGAAGTATGAGCGGTCTTAACAACCCCCAGGCAACCGAAGCCGCCCTGAGTCTCCTCAGGAGCGGGGACCCGTTCCAGTGGTACGTGATAACGCTGCTGGCGCTGGTGGTCTACGTCTATTTCAGGGAGATCAAGAACAAGAACTGGAAGGGGATCGCCGCGGGCCTTTCCCTGTACATGGTGCATTGGTTCGTCGAAATCGTTAACGCGCTGGTCCAGCATTTCTCCGGCCACGCGCTCTGGACGGTCCCGACGGGAACGGCCTTCCTGATCCTGGTGGGGGTCGGCGTGGAGCTCTCGCTGATGTTTATCATAGCGGGGCTCGTATTCTCCCTTATACTGCCCGACGATCCGAAGGCCAAGGTGCTGGGAGTGCCCAACCGGCTCTTCTTTGCGGTGACAAACGCCGCCTTCTTCTCGATCTTCGAGATATTCCTGGCAAAGACGCCGGCCTTCGTCTGGGTCTATCCCTGGTGGGGGGCGGTGCCGGTCTTTATCACCGTCTATATCCCGTTCTTTGTCGTTTCGATGTACAGCTACGACTGGAAGCCCAAGACCCAGAAGGCGGTCATCGGGACGATGTTTGCGGTCAACGCGATCATGCTGATCGTGTTCGCGGGAATCCTGAAGTGGATCTAACAGCCGACCGATCGTAACGATACGACGGGCGGGAGGGTTATCCCTCCCGCCCGTTTTTTATTCCGCCAGTGTAATTATTTCCCGTCCCAGCCCTTGCAGACCACCCGTCTTTTTTATTGTGCCGGGCCCAAGCGAAGCGCGTCGCCCGACTCACCGCAAAGACACAAAGGCACGAAGGCGCGAAGGAAAAGGCAAAGCCCTATTCGGTCGAAACGGTAATCCGCCGAATGATGTCCTTTGCCGTCGTGAGGCCGGAGAGGTCGGGGTAAAGCCCCCCGTCGGATCCGCCGGGGCTCCCGTGCCCGACGGGCACGAGCTCAACGGTTCCCGGTCCAGACGAGAGGTCCACGGTCGCCGCATAGACGATCGACGGCTGGCCGCTGACCCCACCCCGGGAGTAGTTGGGCGAGCCTCGTCGGCGCGTTTTGGGGTAGGCCTCGTTGTAGTCGCCGGGATTATTGACCTCGGCCAGGACCACGAACTTCGTGAGCGTCCTGCGGGGCCTTCGTCCCGAGACGGAAATTGCCCTCGGGGCTGGCGGCGGTGACGGCGTCGGTCAGGGGGTTTTCCCGCGTGGGCATGTAGAGGCCGTCGGGATAGACAACCCCCCGCCTGTGCGACCAGTAGGGGAGCGACTCCGGCCGCCTTATCTTCTTGGACATCATCCACGCCCTGGGTGCCGGCCTTTTTTGTGACGTACAGTGTGTCGATGTAGTGCCCGTCGGTATCCTCGATCCAGACGGCGATCTGCGGCGTGAGGTCCATGGGAATGAATCCGAAGACTTTCGTCGGTTGGGTATAGTGCTCGCCTTTCTCGAAGGAAAGGGTGATTTCCGTGCCCGCTTTTCGGCATCGTGATGATGGTTACGATATCCTTCGTATCCTCCGCAGCAGGCAGTAACCGAGCAGAGCAACAACGCCATGATAGCCAGTAATGCGATCCTTCTCATAGTCTCTCTCCTGGTATAGATAAGTCCTTGATCTATTATGTTATCTGCCGTCATCGAAACGCCGTATCAGAGGGCGGCGCCGATCCTTCGTGCCCTGCCGCAGCAACCGCGGCGGGGATGTTCATCCATCGCCCGCGTGTTGCCCAGCATGATCGTCCCGACTATCCGCATTCCCGCCGATTTAAGGACTACCGAGACGCTCCGGACGGCCCCCCGCGCGCTGGAGGACAAGAGGGTAAGGGGCCAGGGGGCCGACGAGGCGGTGACGATCACGGCCCGCTTTCCTTTCAAAAGGGGCCTGGGCAGGCTCATCTTCTCGGTTTCGATGTACTCAAGCGTCGTGACGATGCGGTCAAACAGGGCCTTGAGCGGCGCGCTCATGTTGCCCCAGTAGGTGGGGGTTCCGACCACCAGGACGTCGGCGGCGGCGATCTTTTCCGCGATTGCGTGGGCGTCGTCCCGGGGCAGGGCGCAGGGCTTGTCGGGACGGCACTTCATGCAGCCGAGGCAGGGCTTGATCGAGAGCCCGTAGACGTCGATCCACTCGATCTCATGGCGGCCGCGCGCCCCGTCGGCGACGGCGGCAAGCAGCCCGGCGACCTTACCCTTCTTTTTCGGGCTCGCGTTGAGCACAAGCATTTTCATGTCGGTTATCTCCTACCTTATCTGTCTTTCTTGGGGCGTGAGGCCGGACAGGAACAACTCGATCGCCCGGTCCGCCAGCGGCGTGATGTCTTTCCAGAACCGGGGTGCGAGGCGCTTGTGGATAAAGAGCTTGACCACGCCGTACATAAAGGCCAGCCCCAGGTTGGCGTCCATCTCCAGCGTCTTCGACAACAAACTCCCCGGTCTGTTTGCCGCGCGAGATGATCTCATACGCGTGACGGTTTGCCTTGTAGTATCGGGCAAGGCGCTCTTCGGTGAGGTCGGTGGCGGGGGTAAGTTTATCGAAGACGAGATCGGCCATCCTGGGGTTTTCGATGTACCAGCCGATGAACGCGCGCATCAGGTCGGTCAGCTGTTTTTTGACCGGATCGTCCCTGTTGTAGGCGGCCGTCAGGATCGTATCCAGGTCGTCGATGATGTCAAACTTGACGGCCTCAAAGAGCCGCCCCTTGTTTTTGAAGTAGTAATAGATCGTCGTGGGGGTAACACCGCACGCGGCGGCGATCTCCCGCATGGTGACGGCGGACGGGTCCTTTTTGGCGGTCAGCTCCAGCACCGCCTTCCTGATGGCGGCGATCAGCTCGGGGTTTTCGGGACGGGTCATGTATGCCTCTCTGCGGTCTTTGGGTGGGTACGTGTGAAAGAAAACGCCGAGCGTATCTTGTTGATGTAAACTTAACAGTGTTAACATAACTATAATCTGTTATGAGATGGTGTCAAGGCTTTTTTTGTCTCCGGAAACAGTAAGGAGAGGGAAGACAACGGCGGGGAACGGGGTACGGCGGCAAGGGGCGTACAGGCGCCCCTTATCGCGTATCGTCCTTAAAAAAGCGGACGGGCTCTCTGTTGGGCGGGTAAAGGCTATTGGGCCGAGACGGTGATCCTCTTCACGATGTCCTTTGCCGTCGTGAGGCCGGAGAGGTCGGGGTTGATGCCCCCGTCGCTCCCGTCCGGGCTGCCGTGGCCGATGGGCACGAGCTCCACGTGCCCGGCCCCGAGGCGAGGTCGACGGTGGCCGCGTAGACGACCGACGGCTGGCCGCTGCCCCAGCTGCCGCCGGAATAGCTCGGCGTGCCGGGCTGGGCGTCTGCGGGGTAGGCGTCGTTGAAGTCCGCCGAGTTATTGATCTCGGCAAGGACGACGAACTTCAAGAGGTCCTGCGGGGTTTTCGTCGTGAGATGAAAATCTCCCTTGGGGCTAGCGGCGGTGACGGCGTCCGTAAGGGGATTATCACGCGTGGGCATGAACAACCCGTCCGGGTAGACGACGCCCCGCTTATGTGACCAGAGAGGCAGTGATTCGGGACGCCGGATCGATTCTGCGGGGAGGTCGGGCGACGTACGCCACGCCTGCGTGCCCGCCCTTTTTGTAACGTACAGCGTGTCGATATAGAGCCCGTCGGTGTCCTCGATCCAGACGGCTATCTGGGGTGTGGTCTTGATCGTGATAATCCGGTTGATCTTGAGGGGATGCTTATAATGAGCACCGGCCTCGAAACGCACGGAAATCTGCCTGCCAACCGCGTCCGGCCTCGTGGTGATAACGCCGTTGCCGTCCGCGCCGCAGGCGGTAAGCCCGGCAAGCAGCGGGACAATCAGAAACAGGGCGGTTCTTTTCATTGATCGACTCCTCCGGTTCTTCGATAAAGGGGGCGCGCAACCGCGCCCCCCGATTTATCATCTTACCCGATGGCGATACCCTACTGGGGCCGCTTCGGCACCGGTATCCTGCCGACGGCGTCCTCGGAGAGGCTCCCCATCAGCAGCGTCCCGTTATACTCCATGACGTTGGTGATCTGCCCGAAGGTCCCCGTCGGGTCCTGCAGGTTGAAAACGACCGTACCGGCCCCATCGATCCCCAGCACGAACCCGTAGTTCTTCGGCGCGGGCATGAGTGCCGGGGGGAGCCGCCGTACGATTTTCCGTACGAACGGCTTGGGGAAGAGCACGGTATCGGCAAGCGTATCCCGCGGCGAAACAATGGTCACCCAGAATATCCCGTCGGTCCCCGTGGCAAGCCCGTCGGGGAACCCCGGCAGGTTATCGATCAGGACTTCGGACGTCCCGGCATTTGGGCCGGAGAGGGCGACCTTCAGCACGCGGTACATCCCCATCTCGGCCAGCAGCAGGAACGAGTTATCGGCGGCAACGGCTATCCCGTTGGGGAAGTAGAGGCCGTCAAGGACGATCCGCGTCTCTTTAGTGGCGGGGTCGTAGGCAAGGAGCCTCCCGTTGGGCCGGTGCTCCAGGAGATCGTCCATGTAGGCGTCGTCGGTAAATTTGCTCGAAACGTCGGAGAAATAAATAATCCCGTCCGGGGCGATGCCCATACCGTCGACGTTCTTGAAGGGTACGCCGCCCGCCTCCGTGGTCAGCACGGTGATCGTGCCGTCCGGAGCGACGGACTTCAGGCCGTATTGCCCGTTGCAGACGACGAGGTTACCCGCTTTGTCAAAGCCGATGCCGAGGGGCCATCCGCCGATCTCGACGAAGACCTCGGGGTTGGCGCCGTCCTTGTCGTACCGGATGATCCGGCCGTCTTTTGTGCCGGCGTAGATGCGGCCGTCGCGGTCGACCGCCACACCCTCAAGCGCCGATCCGGTGTTGGATTCCAGCCTTTCCACTTTCGAGAGGAGGTCGTTCGGCTCGTACGGGCCGGTAAGGCCGGGGGCGGCCGGCGGCACAAACGCGTGGGGTCGATGGGGACCGGCCAGAACAGGAGATAGGCAAAGAGCAGGATCACGACGCCGATAATCGAGAACGCGACGGGATGTTTTTTCATGGGATGACTCCTGAAATAGGATAAAGAAGCTCCCATGTATTATATATTCGTCGGGCCGGATCGGCAAGGCAAATTACGCCGACCGTCGGCAGGGGCGGGCGATGAGTCCGATCCGCTTTTCTTAGGACCGGACGGATCCTGCTACAGCTTATCGGGGTCGGAGACCGTATCCTCGCGCCCGAGGGTCAGCAGGTGCCCGTTGTCGGCAAGCCACTTGCGCGCCTTCTGGTAGCCGGGGTACATCTCCGACACCCGGTCCCAGAACCGCCGGGAATGATTCTGCTCCACGAGGTGGGCCAGCTCGTGAGCGACGACGTAGTCGATGATCGTAACGGGGGCCATCGCCAGGCGCCAGGAAAAGCTGAGGGTGCCCTGGGAGGACGCCGAGCCCCAGCGGCTCGCCGCCCATGATATATTGATCTTCTTGTAGGAGATGGAGTAGAGCCGGGCGAAGTATTCGACCCGCGGCGGGATGATTTCCGCGGCCTTCTTGCGGTACCAGACGAAGAAGAGGCGGCGCGCCTGCCCCTGGTATCGTTTCTTGAGGGTGAACTTGGTCCCCGAAAATGAAAGGTGGGGCATTGCGTTTTCGACGATGAACAGCGGGTACTCCTTGCCGAGGAGCGGGAAGGCCTCCCCGTTTACGAATTTCCGATCGGGAATCGATTCGAGACGCTCCCGCATGATACGCTGCTTTTCGATGATCCATCCCTGCTTCTCCGAGACTATCTTCTCGATGGCCTCGATCGGGGTCTTCTTCGGCGCGCGGACGATGAGGGAGGCGTCGCGGCCGATCTCTATGCCGACGCTCCTGCGGTTGGAACGAATAATTGTGTCGATCTTGATGAGGGTGCTCATACTCTCTCCATGGGTTTTCGTGCCTTGATGCGGTTCCAATAAAAGAGCGCCACTCCGTTCGGGCGCTCGATGCGGTTTCTCATTTCGGTAAGTGCGGCGTCGATCTCCGCTTGTTCGATCATCCGCCGGCCGGTGAGGTTGTCGCGCGCCCCGAGCAGGATATCATGCGCGTTCGAGAGCCACGCGCGGTACCCGTCCGGCTCGTCCTCGGTATAGATCTCCGGTTCGAACGATAATGCGATGTCGGAGGCGCCGGCCTTCTTGAATATGTCGAAGAGTTTCCTGCCGACGAAGGGGTCGCCGGAAAGGCCGACCTGGAGACGGCAGAACTGCTCCATGAGCCGGTCCATCCCGTCAATCGGCGGCCAGTAGAGGACGTTATGGAGGTCGTTCTCCTGGCAGGCGAGCACGCCCCCCGGTTTCGTGATCCTGAGCATCTGGCGGGCGGCCTCCACGGGATCGGAGACGTGCTCCAGGAGGTAGCGGCAGCAGGTAAGGTCAAAGGTCGAGTCGGGCAGCTCGTTTTTCGTCGCGTCGGCCAGGATGAGCGTGACGTTCCGATTGTCCCCGAGCGTCTCGCGGGCGCGCCGGAGCTGGTCGGCCGATATCTCCAGGCCGGTGATCTTCGCGCCGGGATACGCGCCGGCGATGTCGGCGATCAGGGCGCCGGTCCCGCAGCCGAAGTCGCAGACGTGTTTGGCCGAGAGGTCGCCCAGGAAACGGATGAACGAGCCGTTGGTGATACGGGAAAGGAGCGAGAGCCGCTCCTGTTCTTTCTCGGACGTTCCGTGGATGTAGTTCTGTGTCGAGCCGCTCAAAGCGACGCCCCATAAACGGGAAGTGAAACCGATATCGGATAATCAGGCACGCGCCTTATGTATACTAAATTTATATCATATATTTTTGAGAGTTCAATAGCAAAAATAGTCTAATGGAAATTATTTGCTTCATTAATTTCAATAAATACTCCGTTATTGTCACAAATGTACAATACTATTAATTTTCACCGGCACCCCCTTTTTCTGTTTTGACAACTCACGAATTGAATCGATCCGTACCCGCGGTGCCGGCTATCAGGTCGGCCCACGGGACGCCTTGACGGTACTGTCAGGGGAGGTCGGGAGAATCACCATTTCGATTGATATCTGTCAGGGACCGGGCAACGCAGGACGCCGTTAGCGCCGAAGAAGCGGAAGCGGGCCGGTACGCAGTGGGGAGCGGCGGGGCGGCGCTATATCTCCATCCCGAAGAGCGCCTTGACGGCCCAGCCGATGAAAAACGACAGTGCCGCTACACCGAAGATGATAATGGCCATCTCGGCGAACCGGCGTAAAAACGGCACGTCGCTTGCCACCGATACGTAGAAAGTGAAAAAGAGGATGATCGCCATCGCGACGCTCATGGTCAGGGCGAGGGCGGCGCCGGGGCTGCCGAGCAGAAGGTAGGGAAGTATGAGGAGTATCACTGTAAGGATGTATATCGTGCCCGTGTAGAAAGCCGCCCTGACGGGGTTTTTCGAATCCCCCTCGGAGCGGGTCGACTGGTATTCGGAGGCGGCCATCGAGAGGGCCGCGGCAATCCCCGTGATGAGGCCGACGGCCGCGATGACCCTCGTTTCCCTGATCGCCAGCGTGAACCCCGCCAGCGCGCCGGTCAGCTCCACGAGGGCGTCGGAAAGCCCCAGGACGATCGAGCCGACGTAACGAAGCCGCTGCTCGTCTATGAGGGCGATGAGCTCGCGCTCGTGTTTATTTTCGTCGGCGATAATCCGGGCCACTCCCGGCATGGCGGACGTGAGTGCTCTCGTATACGACCTGCGCGTTGGCCTCGCCGCGCTCCATGAGCTTAATCGCAAAGGTAATGCCGAGGATGCGCGCCATACCGTAATAGAAGAAGAATTTTAAGACGGCTCGGGCCCACGTCCCGCCCGGTGATTTTTCGCCAGAACTCGCAGTGCCGTTTTTCGTCGGCGGCGATGTGAGACAAGACATCGACGGTTGTGCGGATCGGCGGTAATACCGGCCAGCCGCTCGTAGACGATATGCTCGGTGGCCTCGCCCCGCTGTATCGCCAGGACGCGCCGCATGATCTCCGGGGACAGCGTTATCATTGGTTTGTCTCTCCTCGTGGTAATGAGACACCCGTGGGTTAAGGCAGGGTATCCGCCGCCTACGCGCCGTCGTAAATATACTGCATGATGGTGACGTCAAGCAGGCGTCCGAATTTCATACCGACCTCCCGCATGACCCCGACGGTGGTAAACCCGAGCGAGACATGGAGGGCGATACTCACGTCGTTTCCCCCGGCGATTCGGGAGATTACCGTATGCAGGCCGGCGCGGCGGCCCCGGTCGATGATCGCCGAAAAGAGGCCCCGGCCGATCCCGCGATTCCGGCACGATCCCATGACATACAGGGAGACCTCGGCGGTGCCGCCGTAGGCCGGCCGGTCGGAATAGGCAGACAACGCCGCCCACCCGGCGACGGCTCCATCCGATTCTGCGACGATGACCGGGTGGCGCGCGTCATGCGCCGAAAACCAGGCGGTGTATTCTTCAACTGTCTTGGGGGTGATATCGAAGGTGGCCGTCGAAGAGACGACCGATTCGTTGTAGATATCGACGATCGCCGGGATGTCGGAGAGATCGGCGTCTCGTATCGTGATGCGCGGAGTTTGGACGGGCATAGAGAGACCCTCGCGGCGGACTACGTCATGATACCGGTGAATCGTTTTAACCGTCGTTTCTATTTTCCGGAGCACGTCCACTTCGGGTCTGCCCCTTTTGTTCGTACATCAGTTTATCCGCGGAATGTATCAGCTCACGGGCGGTGGTGGCGCCGGCGAGCGGGGCGATACCGAAGCTGATCGACACGCCGTCCAATTCGCGTACCGTGCGTTGTCCGATACGCTCAACGATCTCCAATGCCGTGTCGTTATCCGCGTAGGGGAGGATCACCGCAAATTCGTCACCCCCGAAGCGATAGGCGCTGTCCACGTCCTTTCTGACGGAGCTTCGGATGATCTCACCGATTCCCGTGAGGATCTCGTTGCCTTTAAGGTGACCGTAGGTGTCATTATAGACCTTGAAGTCGTCCACGTCCAGAATCACCAGGCACAGGGGGTATCTCATCCGCTTTGCGCGATCTACCTCCTGCACGATTTTCTCGGTGAACTGCCGCTGGTTGAACAGGCCCGTGAGGTCGTCGGTTGTCGACAGCCGCGTGAGCTCCTGTTCCATTTGCTTGCTTTCGGTAATCTCCCTTCCGAAAACCGCGCACTGGATCACCCGCCCGTCGCCATCGGTTACCGGAAAGATATTAACATCAAACCATCGCCCGTCCTGCTGTTCCTCGACGCGGAGCGGCCGTTTCGTTTTAATGACCGTCTGTTGCCGTTTCCTTCTTCGGAAGGCCAGATCGGAAGGCAACAGGTCATACATGTTTTTACCGACGATATCGGACGCGTGCGCTCCGAAGTCCTCGGCAGCCTTGTCGTTGAGGGCCTGGATCGTCCCGTCAAGTGACAGGAGCACGGCCGCCTCGGCCGTTGCGTTAAGCAGCGACTGCTGGGTATGCTCGCTTATCCGGCAGAGCCCCTCAAGCCTTTTGTACCGCACGACCGTGACGTGCGCGTAAACCGAGAACGCCAGTATCAGCCCGACGACGGCAATTCGCATCCAAAGCTCACCGTTCGCCGGAAACAGGGCATCATGGAAGAACGGGCTGGAGTGAAACAAGTACGAATCGATAAACGATTCAAGGAGCCAATAGGCAAACGCGATCAGTATTCCCAGGGGGATGATTCTGTTTCTTACCGGCTGCTGCACTGATGATTGAGTCATGGCCCTTCTCCCGGTCTGTCACGGAATTATCTGGGAATTATCAATATTATAATATCACAACATACTCCGGGATTCAAGGTCCACGATTGTGGACCCGTGGGCCTTATACGCCATATACGATTACCGGTTGCGTTACGCGGGAAATTCGGATAAGGTAGACCGGTATCTCGATACAATTTCCCAACCGGAAAGGAGTGGAAACAGATGAAAAAGGCACTGATTATTTCGCTGGCCGTCATTATCGGTCTTATCGGACTTTCCGTCGGCGTTTATAACTACGTGTACGGGCTTGCCCAGGCAAAACCGGATAATGACCCCTGCGCGTTCGTCACCGGGGTAAAGCCGGGCTTCTCGGGCAGCGTGCTGGTTTGCGTTGGAGACAGCATCACCCACGGGAGGGTGAGCAGCAACTACGTTGACATGCTGTCCGACGACCTTGGAAAGAAGGATTTCTATGTCGTGAACGCCGGGATCAACAGTGAGCTTGCGTACAACGTCCTGATGCGCGTTGAGCCGATTATCGTGTGCGATCCGGACTATGTGACCGTCTTCATCGGCACCAACGACGCCCACGGGGCATTGACCACCGAGCAGGGAGAAAAAGAGGTCAAGGAGATGAAGCTCCCGCAGATGCCGACGGAAGCGTGGTACCGGGAAAACCTGACCCAGCTCGTCAGGAAGCTCAAGACGTCCACGCATGCCAGAATTGCGCTCCTGTCGATCCCCCCGATTGGGGAGAACCCGGCGGACCCCGCCTTTTTATTGTCCGATCATTACGGCGCGATCATCAGGGACGTGGCAAAAACCGAGCAGGTCTCCTACCTGGGGCTCTTTGAAGCGATGACGGCCTACCTCGCGGAACATCCCCATGCGGCGCCGCCGTATACCCGGGGCGATTTCGAACGGGCCATGTATACCGGGATCGCGCGGCACTTTCTTTTGGGCGCTTCGTTTGGGGACATCTCACGAAAGAACGGCTTTCTACTGGAGACCGACTACCTCCACCTCAACGAGACGGGCGCCCGGATGGTCGCGGACCTTATCGAGGGGTTTGTCCTGAAAGGCGCGCAGTAGGAGACGAGGAGACGCCGCCGGTAAAAAAGACTTCGACGGTTCTATGCGGACTATAGGAACGTGACGTCCGGCCCGTTGCGGGTGGGCAGCTTCACGAAATGGTACGCCGGCCACCCGAGGGCGACGCAGCCGTAGATCTTGTTGCCGGCGGGAAGGCCGAGGGCCTCCCCGATTGCGGGCGTATATTCGGCCGCCGACACGAAATAGCGGTTGATGCAGCTGCCCAGGCCCATGCTGTGGGCCGTCAGCACCACGTGAAGCGCGGCGTAGAGGCAGTTGTCGATGGAAGAGGGGTTTTCGGACGGGGCGTGCGTGAGGCAGACGACCGGCGCACCCCGGAAGATCCGGTCCTTGCCCGCCTTGAAGAACTCGTAGTTGAGCCTGAAGCTGTGCACCATCTCCCGGACGGTGGGAGGGAACCCGTCGGGGGATTTCTCGACCATCGCGGCCAGGTTCCCGTAAAACTCGGCGGCAAGCCGCGAGAGATTCCTGATCGTCTCCTTATCGCGGACGACGATAAACGAGACGTTCTGGGCGTTGTGGCCGGTGGGGGCATACCGGGCAGTGTCGATGAGCTTTTCCAGCGTTTCTCTGGGTACGTCTTTGTCCTGCCAGGAGCGGCAGCTGCGCCGGGAGCGCAAAAACGGTATAAGGGCCTCCGGGGCTATACCCGTTTCGGGGGCGGGGGTAAAGCGTAGCGAGGTCGAGCCCCGAATGAATAACGGCGTCCTCGGGGCAGACCGCACCGCAGTGGCCGCAGCCGATACAGTATTCCTGGTCCCGCGTTTTAACGGCGCCGTTGTCCATAAAAAAGATATGGGCGGGGCAGGTATCGACGCACGCCTCACAGAGGATGCAGAGCTTCTCGTCGACGGATATCGTATTCATTGTCACTCCTCGTGCGTTCGGTTGAAACGGCGGCCTCATAATCGCCGTTTTATTGTCTCATCACTCCCCAATGATCTTCACGAGCGCCCGCTTCTTCCTTCTCCCGTCGAACTCCCCGTAGAAGATCTGCTCCCAGGGGCCGAAATCGAGCCTTCCCCCGGTCACCGCCACGACGACCTCCCGCCCCATGACCTGGCGCTTGAGGTGGGCGTCGGCGTTGTCCTCACCGACGTTGTGCCGGTATTGCGAGACCGGCTCGTGGGGCGCAAGGCCTTCGAGCCATTTCTCGAAATCGTGGTGGAGGCCCCCCTCGTCGTCGTTGATGAAGACCGACGCGGTGATATGCATGGCGTTAACCAGCACCAGGCCTTCCCGAATCCCGCTCTCGGAAAGCGCCTGCTGGACCTGGTCGGTGATATTGATAAAGGCGCGCCGGGCAGGCACGTCAAACCATAGCTCTTTGCGGTAACTCTTCATACGGTACCGAAATATCCCGCTGGATATGGATAGGCTATCCCCGAGGCCGCCTGAGTTTGCTCAGATGCCCGACAGGTGAAAAAGGATACCGAGGTACTGGCAGATGCTGCCGCCGAGGACGAACAGGTGCCAGATCGGATGATGATACGGCATCCGTTTGGCCGCGTAAAAAATCACGCCCAGGGTATAGGAGAGCCCCCCGATAACCAGCCACATGATCATGCCGTGATCGACCAGGGTAAAGAGCGGTTTTAGCGCGATGACCACGAGCCACCCCATGGCGATATAGAGGACAACCGAAAAGCCGTGGAATCTCCCGACAAACCATACCTTGAGGACGATGCCGAGGATCGCCAGCCCCCAGATAAGGCCGAACAGCGTCCAGCCCCAGGGGCCCCTCAGCACCGTGAGGGTCAGCGGGGTGTAGGTGCCGGCGATCAACAGGTAGATCGAGCAGTGGTCGAAGAGCTGAAAGAGCCTCTTTACCCGGGGATTCGTGAAGCTGTGGTAGAGGGTCGAGATGAGGTAGAGGATAACGAGGGTGGCGCCGTATATGGAAAAGCTGACGACCCGCCAGGCGTCGCCGTAGAGCGCCGCGGAGACTACAAGGACCACCATGCCCGCGACGGCCAGCGCCGCCCCGATCCCGTGGGTTACCCCGTTGGCGATCTCCTCGCCGATGCTTTGATCCTGATACGACGGGCGGTTGCGGTGATAAGGCGAGGCATCGGCCCCCCCGTTGCCGTTAAGGCCATTAAGAATATTCTCTTCGGATTCCATTGACATCCAGTTTCCCTTCTATCTTGTAACAATTAAACTATATAAAGGAATATCACCATTTATCGATTTTGTAAAGACCTTTATCGCCGGGGCGCGGCCGGGGACCGATTCGGCCTATACCACCGGCGGGGGCACCTTGTCCCGCACCATGATATACCGAGCGGACCGTGACGGCCAGAAGGACGATGATCCCCCCGACTACCGCCCACGGGCCGGGCCGTTCGCCGATCAATAGAAATACCCACAGCGGGTTGAGGATCGGCTCGATGATCGGGATCAGGATCGAGTCCAGGGCCGTGACGTGCCGTATCGCCTTCGCGTAGAGGACGTAGGGCAGACCGAGCTGCAGAGCTGCCCAGGATAAGCAGCCACGAAAGGTCCAGTACGTCCGGAACGTCCAGGCAGAGGAAAGGGATCCCGATGACGGCCACGATGGCGTTTCCCAAAAGGATCGATTCAAGGTTTGACGTGTCTTTCTGCTTTCTCAGGAATATCGCCAGGAACGCGAAAGTAAGGCCGGTCATCATGCCGAAGACGTTGCCGAGCAGCTGCCCGGGCGCCAGGGAGTCCAGGAAGAAGAGGGCCATGCCGAACAGGCAGGCGCCCATCATGAGCCAGTCGGCGGCCCGTGTCCGTTCTCCCAGGAACCACGATCCGAAAAGCGCGATATAGACCGGCGCGGTATATTCCAGCAGGATGGCGTTTGCGGCGGTCGTCAGCTTGGTGGCAAAGACGAAACACGTGACGGTGGCGGCGTACGAGAGGGCGCCTCCGATCTGGGAGATCGACCAGGTAAATCGCGGCCGTCCCAGAAACAACAGGACGACCAGGCAGGCTGCGCCGCTTCGCACGCCGGCGATGGCCATCGGGTGTATCGACACCGATTTAACGAGGAGGCCGCCCATGCTCCAGAACACGGCGGCCGTGATCAGCAAGAGAAGAGCCCGTTTCCGCTGGCGTGACGATGTGGTCATGGCGGCAGCCGTCTCCCCCTAATCCGGCCGCGGGGCGGTTGCGCCGGCACGCGCCATCAGGACGGAGCGCGCGGTCACCGATATCAGCACGATTGCGCCGCCGACCAGCGCCCAGGGTCCGGGGCGCTCCCCCAATAGTAAGAAGACCCAGATGGGATTCAGGAGCGGCTCGATGGTCGGCACGAGGATCGAGTCGAGCGCCGAGGCGTGTTTTACGGCGGCCGCGAACAGGATATAGGAAAGTCCCAGCTGCACCACCCCGAGGGCAACGAGCGCAGCCCAGCCCGTGAGGTCCGGCGAGGAGCCGAACATGAACGGGATGCCGACAGCGGCGGCGATGATATTGCCCAGGAGCGGCGTTTCGAGGGTGGATTGGTCTTTCTGCTTTCGCATGAACAGGATGAACCAGCCGAAGGCAAGTCCCGCCCCGATGGCCGCGATATTGCCCGCCATCCCCCCGACCGTGAGATCGTCCAGGAAAAAGAGGGCCATCCCGACAAGGACGGCGCCGATCATCAGCCAGTCCAACCGGGTCGTTTTTTCACCGAGGAACGATTTGCCGAAGATCGCCACCCAGATCGGCCCCGTGTACTGAAGCAGGATGGCGTTGGCGGCGGTGGTCAGCTTGGTCGCGGTAACAAAGAGGATGACCGTGGCGGCGTACGTAAGGGCCCCCCCGATCTGGGCGGCCGACCAGACAAACCGGGGACGGCGCATGTACGCGAAGATCAGCACGGCGGCGATAATGCTGCGCATCCCGGCGATCGCCAGCGGATTCCAGTTGACCGACTTGATCAGAAGGCCGCCCGTGCTCCAGAGGACTGCCGTTGCGATGAGCAACAGCAGCGCCCTTTTTCGGTTTGCGTCGTGCATGAGGGATTCGTCCGGCTCCTTAACGCCGTTTTGGGGCGTGGGGATTAGCGGGCACAAAAAAGCACCCGGCCTGCCCAGGTGCGTTGGGGGTATCATAACACGTCGGTTTCGGAAATCAAGCGAATTTATCGGTCCGGGTCCGATGGGGGGCGCTGTGCTACCTCGGACGGCTCAAGAATCCGCGGGATCAGTCTATTATGCCTTACCGCCCGAGAGCGTCTTTTTATCGTACCCCCAGCCTTTGCACGAGGGCACGTCGATCAGGATGAACCCCGTGTCGCCGGTCGCGGTCAACGTGACCGTCTCTTCCATATCCACCCGGGCCTGGTCGTTGTGCCTGAGGTGTTTACCATTTACGTCCAGCGCCCCGGAGGAAAGGTAGAGAAAGAGCCTGCGGGAGTCGGTGGTCTTAAACTTAATGGTATGGTTATGGTCGAAGTTGGCACGGTAGACCGTCGCGTTGGTATGAAACGAGACCACGTCCGAGAGCCCCTGTCCGGAGGCCACGGGCAGCAGCCGGTTCTTCCACTGCTCCGGCGAAAAGCTTACCTGGTCGTAGGAGGGAGAAAGCCCCGGCTCATCGGGGTATATCCAGATCTGAAAAAAATGTACCGGCTCGTTTTCGAGATTGAATTCGCTGTGGGTGAGGCCGGTTCCTGCCGACATCCTCTGAACGTCACCCGCCCTGATAACGGTCTTGTTGCCCATGCTGTCGGCATGGGTAACCGCGCCGGAAAGGACGATGGTGATGATCTCCATCTCCCGGTGGGGATGGGTGGGAAAGCCCGTCCCCGGGGCAACGATATCGTCATTAAATACTCGCAGCGCCCCGAACTGGATATTCTCGGGGTCGAAGTAGTCCGAAAACGAAAAAAGCCAGTAGGTCTTGAGCCATCCGAAATCGGAGAAATGCCGCTGGTTTGAGTGGATGATCTTTATCATCGGTCGTTCCCCTTTTCCCGTGATACGCGCGCCGCCGGCCTCCCGGTCGGCCGTATCGCGGTTATCGGCGCTTGGCGGGAATCCCCGTGGATTTTCCCGCTTTATGCTTGTACATCTCTTTATCTGCGATGTCTATCAGCTCCTGGAGGGAAGTCTCGTCCGTGAGGTGAGCGATACCGTATGAGATGCCGATTTCGGTAAAAGACTTGGTAACCCGCTGGTTGATGCGAAACCCCAGCTGATGGGCGTCTTGCTCTTCTGTATGGGGCAGGATGACGGCAAATTCGTCTCCCCCGTAACGAAAGGCGGCGTCAATACCCGTGCGGATCTCATCCCGCGTAATCCTGCCGACTTCCTTCAGTACCCCATTACCCTTGATATGGCCGTACGTATCATTGTAGCTCTTAAAGTTGTCAAGGTCGAAAACGAGAAGCGTCAGGGGAGAATCGGTACGGCGGGCGCGTTTGATTTCGTCGTTAAGCCTCTGGTGGAAATGCCGCTGGTTGAAGAGGCCCGTGAGGTCATCGGTGATGGAAAGCCTGGTGAGCTCCTGCTCCATCTTCTTTCGCTCGGTGATATCGGCAGACGTCGTTACGATATATATCGGGTCACCTTCCTCGTTGTGTACTACATCGGAGATCAGGTTTACGGGAAAAACGGTGCCGTCTTTCTTGATATTTGTCGTTTCACGGGTGTAGCCTTTCATCGTCCTGATCTGATCCCTCGACAGGGGTTTTGCCGCGGACTTATGCGCCAGTATTCGGGACGGCTTTCCGACCAGGTCCTCTACCGTATACCCGTGCATTGCGGCCTCATAGGGGTTGGTATATACGATAGTGCCGTCCAGATCGGTGACCGTTACGCCGATCTTCATGCTCTCGACGGCCTTCACCAGCGAAAGGAGCCTTTCCTCGGTACGTTTTCTTTCGGCGATCTCTTCCTGCAGTTCCTGGTTTGTTCGAGACAGCTCGGCGGTACGCTCTTTGAGAAGCATCTGGAATTGCTCATGGACTTGTTTTAGCTCTTCCTCCAAATGTTTTCTCTCGATGGCGTAGGTCAGTGAGCGGGCGAGGAGCTCTTTGGTTACTTCCCCTTTGATCAGGTAATCCTGCGCCCCACGTCTGACCGCCTCCAGGCCGATCTTCTCGTCATCGATGGCCGTGAGCACGACGATCGGAAACGAGGGGGCATGCTCGATGAATACGAGCAGGGTATCGATTCCGGCGGTATCGGGGAGGTTCAGATCGAGTAAAACCACATCAGGATTGACCGTATAGAGCGACTCAATGCCGGCCTCGAGCCTGAGGCAGCAATCGAGCGTAAATGCGTCGGGGTCGACGACGGACAGCATGTCTCGAATTACCTGAATGGTGACGGGATTGTCTTCGATCAGAAGGACTTTCTTCGGCTTGTTCATGATCGTCGATCGTCGTCCCCGAAAGGGGTGGGAACCGATCAGTGCGGCGATAAAACCCGGGCGCCGTCGACTGATTCTCGTCCTCCCAACAATAGGAAAGAACGGTCTGCTTGCCGGCGCCCGGCCGGGAGTGGTTTCTTCTACGCCCGGAACCGGTGTGCCAATCGCCGGACATCCAGCAGGGGCAGGAGATGACCGGTTTGGGAGAACTTGATTAAATTGTTAATATTAGTACATGAAATCGCATGGAAGTCAATATAAATAACACGCATGAAAAAAGCGGGGCTCACGTGATGGTTGGCCGACGGAGGGGGTACGATGGTGCGGGCCGGAGTGGGGGAGATCGGGCGGGGATGTCACCTCCAGCGCTCGATTGCCTCCAGACGCGAGATCGGACGATAGGGCGATCACGTCCCGGCACGCGCCGGACCCCGCGAGGTGCGCCGAAAAATCGGAGAGGTCAGTAAAGTCCCGGCCCACGATGAGGCGGCACGTGTTTGTGCCGGCGCGCTCATGAAACCGACGGACGATCTCCCTGCCGATCCCGAAGGGCTCGGGCATCCACCGGGGCCGTGCGATGAGGAGATTGATGTGCCCGACCGCGAAATCCCTCATGATCTTAACCCGGCCGCAGCGCCGTACGTCCATACCGACAAGGAAGTTGATCCCCATAACCGCGCCGGTGAGCGCCCCACAGATCCCGCCGGAAAGCCCCACCCCACCGGACAGGCCCGCCGCGACCTGTTCGATACGCCGGTCGCCCAGGCCAGTTTTTTCACGTACGTCGTTGAGCACCGCCGAGGCACAGTGATACGGCGCGGCGCATCGGTCCTCTTTCATTGCGTCCGGCCGGGCGGTCATCGCGGCGCCCGCCCGTTCGAGGTAGGCTAAAGCCGTTCCGATATGGGAGATGCAGCGTAACACGCGGTCGCCGGGCAGAAAGTAGCGGGAAAGGCCGCGTGCGGTATGGAAATCTACCCCGGTACGCTCGCGGCAGAGCGTCGTGCCGAACGCGCCGTCAAACCATGCGACGTAGTCGGCGATCCGGCCCATGAGGGCCGGCGAGCGTGCGGGGTCCTGGTCCGTCGCCTCGCGCCAGAGCTGGGCAAGTCCGAGCGCCCCGGCGGTGATAACGCCGCAGGTCGACCCCCCGGCAACGACGCCGCCCTCGAGGCCCGTCACCGCCTTCAGCAGCAGATCGTCGCGCAGTCCGAAGACGTCCTGGAACGCCTCGAGGGTCGCCAGTGCGCAGTTCATATCCTTGACGAGGCAGTAGCGGCCGGTCATTGCCGGAGACAGACGCACGCGGCGCGCCGGTTCGGGATTCGTACCGTCCCCGGCGATTCCTTCCGGTCTTGTCCGTTTAATCATGTGCCGTGAGTACCCGTGGGCGGCCGATATCGATGAATCAACCGACCCGCATGACCTCGATCTCTATGTCATTGACTTCGTCCGATGCCCCGTTTTTCAGCCTTCTGAGGCTCGCCTCGATGAAGGCCGGCAGGTCGCCAGGATTGCGGCTGGATATGAGGTTTGCATCCTCCACAACCGGGGCGTCGACGAACTGCGCGCCGGCGTTCTTGATATCCTGGATGATGGATTTGTAGCCGGTCAGCCTGCGGCCCATCAGCATACGAGCGGTGATGAGTAACTGGGGCGCGTGGCATATGGAAAGGACTATCCGGTTCTTTTCCATGAACTCACGCGCAAACCGGACGGCCTCGTCGTCGACGCGGAGCCTGTCGGGTGAATACCCGCCCGGGATGAACAGGGCGTCATACTCATCGGCAGAGGCGTCCTTTACGGCCCGGTCGATCGTGACCTTCGTATGTTCGGTCTTGCCGGTGGCCACGGAGCCCTCGGTGAGCCCCACGTTGACAACCTTATGGCCCGCCTCCTGGAAGGCCTTCACGGGTTTCCAGTATTCGGAGTCCTCGAACATGTCAGTGATAATTACCGCTATTGTCGCCATCATAATCACCCCCTTTCTCTATCTATTTAGATAGCGCCGGGACCCGAAGGGTTCAGGGGGTATCACCGTCCGGCCAGGCCGCGCCACCGCGCATCTGCCAGCACCACCGAGGTCTCTACCTGGCGGGCGGGGATGTTCCAGTATTTCGCGAGCAGCCGGTCTTTTTCTTCCGGGGTCACCAGTACGAAGCCGTGCTTCTCGTAGAAGCGCACCGCCCAGCCGGCGGCGGCCCACGTACCGATCAGCGTCGGGCGGGAGGTCAGCTCCATGAGGTGCGCGAGGAGGGCCGAGCCGATGCCCGCGCCCCGGCGGGCCGTCCTGACGTAGGCGTGGCGGATGAGCGTCACGTCCTTCACGTCCTGGATCCCCATGACGCCGACCAGCCCGTCCTTTTCGCGGTAGCCCCAGAAGACGACGCCGGACTCGATCTCGTGCTGTAATTCCTCCCGCGGCATGTAGGGCTCGTGGTACCGGTCGGCGGGGATATGCCCCTCGTAGGCGCGGGCGGCGTCGTTGATGATCGAATAGATTGCCGTAAAATCGGCGTTTATGCAGGGAGTAATCATGAAAGAAAAAGTGATATTTGATATTTCTATACGGTTGCTTTCGCCTTCAGGTCATCCAGCACCTTGGTGAAGTACTTATTGGCCTGGTTCATGAACGTCTCGATATCCATGATGTCCCGGCTGATGACGGCAAGGGTCGCCTCGTTCATCTTCCCGTCCCGGGCAAGCTCGACGCCGGCGGTCTTTGCCGCCTCGAAGACGTCGGCAAACTGGTCGCCCATGCCCATCATCATCATCGGCTGGAGCGACTGCGCGTTGGGGCGCAGCAGCGCGCCGGCGAACTCCCGCTCGAGGTTTATCGTGGCCGCCTTGTAGTGGGCGATCATCGCGTCGAAGTTCTCTACCCCGAAGTAGCCGCAGGTCGATACCACGACGACCTTGCCGTGGCCGTACCCCTCGCTGACGGGGTGACGGTCCCGGCCGTCCCGGATTTCGATAAACGGCTGGCCCATCGGGGTCATCCGGTCCATGAACATCTTCATCGGGCCGGATACGCCGTCCCAGAACAGCGGCGTGGCAAACACCAGGATATCGGCCGCCTTGATCTTGGGGAGCACGGGCTCCATGTCGTCTTTCAGGACGCATACGCCGGGGGTCTTCGTCCAGCACTTGAGGCAGCCGAGGCACGGCTTGATATCCATCGTCTTGGTGTAAAGCACGTCGACCTCGGCGCCGTGCTCTTTCATGCCGTCGAGGAAAGGATTGAGGATGAGTCCGGTATTGCCCTTGTCGCGGTGGGGGCTCGCATTGATCGCCAGAACCTTCATGGATCGTCTCCTGTAATAAGAGAGAGGCAACGGGAGATTGATATCAACAGAGTATAATCAATACCCGGATACGCGGTACATTATACTCACCGGCATTTTGTTTTACAACGCGAAAATAACAGCGGGAAGACGCAAATGGCGCCGGGGCCGTTTATTCCAGTCCCGCCCCCGGTTTTCCCACGGCCGGGCCGACGGAGGGAGAAGCGGCATCGGGAAGGATCATGAAGAACTGATCCGTCTCGTCAAGCGATACCTCCAAATCGCGTGACGTGAAGCTCAAGAGATGCCCCCCGGCCGTCCTGTCATCGGCGATGAAGTGGAGGTGCCAGCCGGGGACATTGACCCCGCCGACGTAGGGGGGGCATACAAAGCCCACGAGCGTCCCGGAGACGTTGGTAAGCGTAAAGACCGTCTGGCCTTTCAACGCCTCGGCCAGGGTCGGATAGGGCTTCTCCTGCCGCGGGACGCTGCGGAAGGTAACGGAGTCAAACGTCCCGTGGACCCTGACGGCGGTGAACAGGCGGGTACCCGCCAGGAGGTCGTTGATATTTTTCTGAAGCCCCGGGTAGGTCGTTTCTCCGGCCACGGGCACGATGCAGGTCGTGATCAAAGAAGGTGACGACGGCAAAGGGGGTCAACGTTCCCGGGGGCACGGCGCCGGGGACCCCGTCGGCACCGGCCCGATAGACGACGCCGTCGATCACTACCATCTCGCCGTCAAGCCCCACGAAGGTGCCGATGCCCAGGTCGCCGTGACGCAACAGCTCTTCGACGGTAGTCTCGCCGTCGTAGCCCCCCGCCGAAAGGGCGTCGATCGTCGAGACCTGAAAAATGGTGTCGCGGGGACGGTCAAACCCGGCGCAGCCGGAGACGACGAAAATGAAACCGATTATGGCGATAAACGCGCGAAGGAAACGGGTGGTATTCATGGTTTTTCTCCTAACAATCGTCCGGCCGGTTGCCGTGTTTCAATTTTATACGGCGACAGTGTAGCAGGATGGCGGCGCCGTGTCGATAGATTTCAGCACGGCGGCGGCCGGCCGAATAGAAACGGGAGAAATTTCGGTGGCGCGATCCGATCCGTCGGACTATAATGGTGCCGGTTATAGCGGCCGCGGGGCGTTCGTTCTCGTCTGGTGGGGGCGGCCCGGGGCGAGGAGACGTAGAGGACAATTAGGGCCAATAAAGCGATAAGGCCGATAAGAACAATCGAGTTAGGGGGGATGATGGAATCGATATGGACACGGCTGAAAGCGGCTTCCGGCACCAGGCGGGAGTTCCTTCGCGGGCTGGGTGGCGCGTCGTCACTGGCAATGATCGTTCCGTTCCTGCCCCCGGTACGGCCGCCGGCCGCCGTGCCGAAAGGGGGCGTCAAGACCGGCGTCAGCTATTTCGGCGCCCGGGACGTCCGGCACGTAACGGCGGACATGGCCGACGTCGCCGCCCACCACTGCTCGTTTGTCGTCCATACGTTCTCGGAGGCGGACTACTATTTTTACTCGAAGGCGATGAAAGAGGCGGTCGCCGTTTCCCACGAGGCGGGCCTCGAGGTCTACATGGACCCGTGGGGCGTGGGGGGCGTCTTCGGCGGTGAGGCGTTTTCCCGGTTCGTGATGGAAAACCCGGACCAGTGCCAGCGGCAGGCCGACGGTAAGGCGCTTCCCTCGGCCTGCCTCAACCGGGAGGCGTTCAGGTCCTTCATGAAAAAGTGGATCGACGCCGCCGTGGCGACCGGGACGGACTTCCTCTTCTGGGACGAGCCCCACTTTTACATCCCGCGGGCGGTCTGGCGGGGCGCGCAGCGGCCGGACGAGTGGGCCTGCACCTGCACGGCATGCCGCGGGCTCTTTTCGGCGCGCTTCGGACACGCGATGCCTTCGGCCATGGACGAGGAGGTCGTCGGTTTCCGGGACGAGTCGATCGTCTCCTTCTTCACCGAGATGACCGGCTACGCGAAGGGCAAAGGAATAAAGAACGCCCTCTGCGTCCTGCCGGAGGAAAACCCGCTGATCGGCATCTCCTCGTGGGAGAAACTCGCCTCGATTCCGGCGCTGGACGTCATCGGCACCGATCCCTACTGGATCGTCTTCAACAGGCCGCTGGATCAATACGTGGGGGAGGCGTCCGCGAAGATCCGCGACCTTGCCGCCCGTTACGGCAAGGAGCCGCAGATGTGGGTGCAGGCATACGGGGTGCCCGCCGGGAGAGAAGAGGAGGTGGGCAGGGCGGTGGAGGTCATCGCGGGTGCGGGGATCGCCAACATCGCCGCGTGGAGCTACCGGGGCGGCGCGCCGATGAACCTCGCCAGCGACGATCCCGAGCGGGTCTGGAAGGTGCTGGGGGAGGCGTACCGGAAGGTCCGGTCAACAGTCAAAAGGGGCTGAGACGTAACGGCCGGCGTCAGGACAGCCAGAGCAGGACCATCGCCACCGCGCCGGGGAGCGCCTGGACTAAGATGATCTTCCGGTTGACCGTGACACCGCCGAAGATCCCGGCGACGATCACGCAACCGAGGAAGAAGAAGATGACCGGGTGTCCGGAGACGCCGACGAGTAAGTCCCCAGATGAGCCCGGCGGCGAGGAAGCCGTTATAAAGCCCCTGGTTTGCGGCCAGGGTTTTCGAGGCCTTGGCGAAGTCGGCTTTCAGGCCGAAGACCCGGCGACCGAGAGGTTTATCCCAGAAGAACATCTCCATAGCGAGAAAGAACAGGTGCAGCGCGGCGACTATGCCCACGCCGATATATGCGGCTATTGTCATGTCTGCCTCCATCTTTTGGTTCGGTGACGATCTGCCGTACTGTACGGCCTTTCATCCTTCAGGAGCATTGGGGTCGGTGACGGCACATTTATAGAACCTGCTGTCCACCGCCATCACCGGAAACGACGCCGGGAGCGTCCCTTTCGGGACTTCGATAAACCCGTTTTTCTCGTAAAACCGGTGGGCGGCCTTAAACTGAGCGGTCGTGCCGAGGTAGATCGCCGAGACGCCCTTTGACCGCGCCCAGGAAAGGGCCGTGGCAAGCAGGGCGCGCGCCACGCCTTTCTCACCGCCGCGCCAGTCGGGGGCGACGAACATCTTCCTGAGTGCGGCCACCCCGCCGCCGATATCCTTGAGCGCGACCGTCCCGACGACTACGTTATCGGCGTCATCGGCGCCGCCTGCCAGGGCGACCCAGAAGTTGCCGGACGCCCGTCTGATAGAACGACGGTATCGATTGCAGGTCGGGCTGCTGCTCGGGCGTGATGTCGATCCCGTATTCGTTTCGCTGGATGGAGGAGATAAGCCCGATGATCCGCGGTTCGTAACCGGGACTATATTCGAAAATCCGAAAATCCATACCTGTCCAATACTATATCAATGAATCGGGGACACGCGCAAAGAGGCCGCCCGCTACGCTACGGGGAAACCGGTATCCCCCAGATCGTCCCGCCGGTCCGGTTCATCCGCGTTTCACAATCCGTTTCACGATCTCGCGCCATACCGCCGCTTCGTCCATCGGTGCGAAGGGCCTCTCGGTGAACTTCTTCCTGCAGAGATCGTAGACCGTCCGGTTATAGGGGGCGGCAATCCCCAGCGTATCGGCAAGCCCGACGAAATACCCGGTGAGGCTTTCCAACTCGGATGCGTCCCGCCCGTGCTGGAGGATATCCTGGCCCATGCTGTTGAGGTCGACCGAATCGATGTTCCCCTTGAAGATGAGGTCGGAGAGGAACTCGGGCAGCACGGTGGAAACGCGTACCATCGCCGGGCTTGGCGCCCCCGGAATAGAGGCCGGCGCGAAACCGGCCCGCCGGGCGATATCGAATCCCTCCAGCATCGTGCCGATCATGATGTGCTTGAGCGTACGTATCGAACGAATCTCCCGGTACCCGTGGCCGACGAGCGTCAGGACCGCGTTGGAGAGGTTGACGACCATCTTGGTCATCGCCGCGTTACGCAGGTCCGGGGTAATCCGGGCGTCAAGACCGAGCGAGAATATCCTGTGGACTTCCCCGAGGTCCCCGGCCAGTGACGGGTCGTTATCCGGGACGCCCAGGAGTATCGGTCCCTTTCGGTTGGCCCCGACGACCCCCGGGGCCTCCCGCCACGAGTTGTAGCAGACCACGCCGTAGATGATCCGTTTGAAATATTTCGGGAGGATCTCCCGATTTTCGAGTCCGTTCTGCAGCGCGACGATCAGCGGCGTCACTCTCTCACTTTCGCCGCGATATCGCGCGCCGCGTCGGCCAGGCTGTAGTTCTTCACCGCGATAACGATGATATCGGCCTTCGGCCGCTCGGAAAGATCGGCGATGACCGACACCGGCACGGGCGCGGGGCGTTTGGCGTCCTTTTTCAGAAAGACGGTGAGGCCCCTTTGCCTCATCGCCGCGGCGTGGTCGCCGCGCGAAAGCAGGGACAGGTTCGGGCAGTGGGGCGCGAGCCACCCGCCGACCGACGAGCCGACCGAACCGGCCCCGTAGATAACGATGTCGCGTTCTGTCATTTCGTGACGAATCTCCGTGTCTATGGCTGTGACAGGTTTGCGGGCGGCGCTGCCGGAACCTAGGGCCGCCGCCCGCGGCCTACGCCTTTTTCTTCTTTTCCTTTTTTACCTTGGGCGGCAGCGACCGCGCGTATTCGTAGGCCTTATCGACCCACTTCATGAATTCTCTCCGGTCGGAGGTGAACGGCTCCGGCACCGCCACGTACTCCTTCATGGGCCGGCCTTCCATCGGCTCGAAGGCGACGATTTCGTCGGAGACGGTTTTTATCTCGTCGCGGTCGGCCGCCGAGAGCCGCAGGATAATCACGTCCTGCCAGGCGCCGGCAAACATGTTGTCGTTCACAAAATAGGCGGGCGTGCCGAACATCGGCCGCTTCTGGCAGTCGTACCCCTTCAGCGCGTCTTCCAGTATATCGCACATTTCGGGCGATACCTTCTTCCATTTCATACTGTTATCCTCCCTGCGTGATCGACATGGAGCAGACAGCTACGGCCTTTTCATACCGAACAGGAACCGGAGCACGCCGGTCCTCCGAACGATCCCTTCGTAGAGCGCCATGATCACCGCGAATGATACGGCGACCAGCGTCAGGTACTTTACCGGCACCGGCGCCGCCCAGCCGACGAAGAAGAACGCGACTATCACGATGACCGGCTGGTGGAGTATGTAAAACGGAAGGACGGCCTCGTTCGCATGGACGAGCGCCCGATTTGTAAAGGAAAGATACCGCCTCCCGAAACCCATGATTGCCGAGAGCCAGAACCAGGAGTTGAGGGTGCGCAGCGCCGCCTCGATGGGAAGCGTCGCCGCTCGTGGCAGGCCGTCGAGGATACCGGTCTCGATGAGGACAGAGGCCGAGCGCCGAGGTCCCAATGCCCATGATCAGCCAGGCACGCGTCGCCGCTCGAATTGTGCCCGATCCGATCCTCCGACCCGACGATATACCCGATGATAAAGAAGACGAGATAGCGTCAGGGGGCTCCATCCCCCGATGTCCCGGATGCCGAGCGAGCCCGGGAAGGCGTTGACGAAAAGCTCAACGATGAAGAGCGGGAGAACGAGGAGAAGGGTCCTCCACGGCCGTATGCACAGCGACGCCAGCCGTGAAACCAGGCCCTTCGCCTTGCCCCGCTGGGCCGCACGGAACAGCGGCAGCATCAGGAGCGAGTAGACGAACAGCATCTGGAGGTACCAGAGGTGAAGCCCCATCCAGGCGAAATTGCCGCCGAAGCCGTACATCCCGTCAAAATAATGTGGCAGAAACGAGAGGAGGCTCCCCTCGAACTGGTGATGGCTGACCCGCTCGATATAGACCTGCGGCAGGGCGAGGAAGAATATCCCGAAGACGAGGGGGACGACCAGCCTGAAGAAGCGCTCCTTGACGAACGCCGGGTTCGTCCGGTGTCTCAGGGCGAAGCAGACGCCGATACCCGACAGGATGAAGAAGAGGGGCATGATCCACTGGACGGTGAACGTGATGAAGATGGTCATCCCGTGGCTCAGCGTCAGGTTCTTGACGTGCCAGTCGTAGGAATCGAAAAACCGCGCGCAGTGGAACAGGAAGATCATTCCTATCGCCAGGACCCGGAGCCAGTCCACGTCATAGCGCCGTTCGGACGTCTTCCGGTCGATAGGGGGCGGCGAGGTCGTTGTTTCAGGTGTAACTCTGTTCGGTGTGTCGTTTGTTCGCATGAGGACCACTCAATCGTATACCATCGGTATCACGATATCAGGAGGGCAGCTCGGAGACAAGTAAAAAAGAGGTAACTGATGAAGCCTGCTCATCCCGACCGGCGGTGAAGGGACGTCTTCATGGCCGCAGGCGGGGCGTGTATATAGGACACGGGAAACGGTGGTTCCGCACGGCCCTTATCCCCTGACGCGGTATCTCATGATCGGGCGTGCCGGGGAGCGGCGGGCCGCCTCCACGAACCCCGCCGCCGTAAACAGCGAGACGGTGCCGACGTAGAGGTCCGCGGCGCTGTAGTGCTTGACCGCCGTGTCTTTCGGGTATCCCTCGACGATCGGCGCGCCGTTCTCGGCGGCGTGCCCGACGGCGGCCGAAAGCAGCGCCCTCATCACGCCGCGTCCCCGGGCGAGCCGGCCGACAGCGAAGCAGGCCACCGACCAGACCGGCTCGTCGTCGATCGGTCCGATGACGGGCGAGCGGCAGATCCGCGGGAAGTCCTCCCGCGGGGCAACCGAGCACCACCCGACGGGGATTACCCCGTCGTAGGCGATGATCCCGGGGACGACGCCGGAGCGGACGATCTCCTGCATGGCGCGCCGGTTGGCCTCGCCCCGGTTCTGCATGAATCGGGCGTGCGTCTGCCGCCACCACATGCACCAGCACTCGTCACAGGTACGGTCTTCGCGGAAGAGCGCCTCGAAGTCGCCCCACCGCCCGGGGGTCAGGGGCGCGAAAGCGGGATTGACGAGGGGCTCGGAATGCGTCTTCATGGCGCGTCTCCTTTGTTCATGACGAGGGGGTGGGCTTTCCGGGATAACAGCAGTAGGGGTTCTCTCCTCCC
This sequence comes from uncultured delta proteobacterium, assembly GCA_963848155.1. Taxonomy (GTDB): domain Bacteria; phylum Desulfobacterota; class Zymogenia; order Zymogenales; family Zymogenaceae; genus JAFGAS01. The sequence goes on along the minus strand of CAWKCL010000007.1, from coordinate 1,097,278 downwards.
GACGGCCCAGCGAAGTGCTGCATTCCGCGGCAGCCGCCGCGGCACCGAGAGGCCTTGTCGCACTCGTGGCACGCCCCGGTAAGGGAATCGACGCTAAAACTCCGATTGTACGGGAAATTACCCTCTTTTTGCCAGATCTCGGTCAGGGTCTCGGACCTCAGGTTTCCCTCGATGAAGGAATCGTCCTGGAGCGACTCGCACCCCCGCACGTTTCCGGCGCTGTCCATCCCCACGACCGAGAGCCCCGCCTGGCACCCCTGCCACACCGTGAGCGTCCCCGGCCGGTTCCTGAGATACAGCTCGTTTTCGTCATAGTAGCCGATGTCGTCGCCGGCATAAAGCCTCATGACTCCGTCCCGCCTTTTTTCCCTGATGAACCGGGTAACGGAGGGTATATGCCGGGGATCGAGGACAAGCTCCCGGTTTTCGGTCATGCAACCCATGGGGGTGGCGATCTGTATCTGCCAGGCGGTGACCCCGTTTTGCGCGAAGAAGTCGTACATGGCCGGCAGGTCGGAGATATTGATGGAAAGGAGGCTCGTGACCACAGCGATGGGGATATCTTCCCTGTTGAGCCGATCAAAAGCCGTGGTCACCATACGAAAGGCGTCACCGTTGTTTCTGATACGGTCATGGTTTTTCTCCATACCGTCCACCGACACCCCTACGTTGACGAGGCCGGCCTCCCTGACCTGGGCGATCTGTTTGTCTCCCATGAGGGAGGCGTTGGTGACGATATTGACGACGACGCCCCCGTCGGTGAGCCTGCGGGCGATCTTCTCCCACCCGGTATACAGAAAGACCTCCCCGCCGATAAAGGTCAGCTCACGGCACCCCAGGGCAATGAGCTCGTCGGCGACGGGGAGGCATTCCTTGACCGTTAGTTCGTCTTTTCGCGGCGCGCCCGCACCGGAGCCGCAGTGGATACAGCGCATGGTACAAGCCAGCGTCAGCTCCCAGACGCAGGTGGCGGGAATGTATTGGGTATGATCGAGCATACGGGCGATCCCCCGGGAGTGAAGCGGTTTATTGTTGAGCATCCTTTTCGAGGACGACCCTATCGGTCACCTTCTGATGTCAGATAGCCCGCGAAAAGGGATAACAGGAGCAGGCCACCCGACGACCGGGGGAGGTTGGCCCGGTAAAACTCCATGGTATCCATCGTGCAGCCCGTCATCTCGTAAATCTCGCGCCTCTGGGATTGGGTTAGCTGCAGGGCCCCCTGGGGGGGATGGGTGCCTATCGGCGGCCCCCCGTACTTGACCCTGCCGCAGGCCGCGACTGCAATGACCAGCGTCCTCGTATCTGCCCCGAGACGCACGGACGGTCCGCCTCTGGTCATCGGTCAGGCGGAGGGTAATTGTCTTTGTTGCGTTCGTTTTCATGGGTGTCTTTCCGTCATTGTGTCACCGCGGATATTCCGCGGGCGGCGTGCCGTATTTATCGACAGGCCAGTTTTCGAGCCTGATGTAATTACACGTGCGGCCGGTCGCTTCCTTGATAATCCCCCGCTGCCGGTCCGTAAGAACGACGATCCCGCGCGGCGGCCGGCCGTCGACCGTTTCGGGAGGCGTGTCGGCAGACACGCCGGCGGGGATATCCACCTCCCATTCGGCGATGTCCTCGCCAAACTCACGCCGGATCAGCTCACGCTGTTCGTCGGTAAAGCGAATGGTCACCCTTCGGGTGCCGCCTTCTGCCATTGTCCCTTCCTCCTTCGCCCCCCGCGCGGGATCACGCTGTCCCGCGACCGGCCCGACGCTCCGGGCTATCCTTCCAGTTCCACCACTTGAGGAGCTCGGGGTCGCGCCGTTCGGTCGAGGCGTAATAGACGGCGCAGCGAAATACGTAGAGCATGCACCGGTCAATCCGCATGCCGGCCTGCGCGCACAGGGCGCCGTAGAGCTCTTCCGGGTCGCGGTCTTTCAGATCGGCGACCGACCGGATGCCCAGGCCGATGAGGTCGGCGGCGATCTTCCTGCCGACCCCGGGGATGGCCAGCAGGTCGCCGTAGTCATCATGCGCGGATCGGTTCATTGGCTCACCTTTTTGCATTTACCGTTCGATCTGTCGGGAGGCAAAAACCCTCCGCCGTGCTATTGACGTGGTGGAGATAGGCCGGCGTCGCCTTCCGTCTCCTTCATGATCCTGATTACCTCGGCGTTGAACGCGGCCGATTCCTCGAAGAGGGGAAAATGGGCCGATCGCTCAAACCAGACGACCTCTTTCTTCGGGGCGCGGAGCCGCCGTATGTATTCGTCGAAGTTCGCGTTGGCGGAGATCGCGTCGTAGCGCCCCATTATAAAATATGCCGGCACCGCAAGCTCCGGGGCCTGGGTAGTCAGGTCGATGTCCACGACGTCGCGGCCAAGGGTCCGGGCGGTGAGCATGCGGCCCCTGATGTATGCGGGGATGTCAAAGACCGTGTACTCGGTGGCGTCGAAATAGTAGCGCTCATAATCCTTATAGCTTTTCTTGCCGTAGAGCGCCAGGCCGAAATAGAGGGCCCACTTCCGCTTTATCATGAAACCATCGTAATTATCGCCCTTGACCAGCACGTAGGCGGGTGGGTCCCCCAGCCCGGTCAGCTCCCTGACGGCCTCCTCGTTATTTTCTTCCCTGGCCCGGGTAAGGGCCAACCGAAACGAGGTGACCTCCCCGGCCACGATGTTGACGACCTGTCCCACCCCGATGACGGCGTGGATGACCTCCGGGTATTTCCTGGCGGTCAGCACGGCCAGCGCGCTCCCCCAGGAGTGGCCCATGAGGTACACCTTGTCTTTTCCGAACCGGGCCCTGAGATAGTCGATGACCCCCTTCGTGTAATCGACGAATTTATCGACCGTGAGGTCGGACTCCCGTATGTCGGGCGAATACGATTTGCAGGTCCCCGGCTGCTCCCAGTAGACCAGGACGAATTCGTCCTCCAGCGGCTCGTTGAAGTGGCGCAGCAGCGGCAGCTCCGGCGAGCCCGGCCCGCCGTGGAGGAACAGGAGGATGGGGTTATGGACGTTCCTGCCCCGGATAACCAGCCAGTTTTTTATACCCTGTATATCGACGGTGGTAATCTCGGCGATGCTGTCCGGGACGACCAGCCCGGTGGTCTTATCCTTTATGGGCAGCGTCACGGCGCAGGAGGCCAGCAGGAGGGCGAGGATTACCAGAAGAATAATGCGGGTATAATAGCAGTGTGCTGTTTTCATGGTCTGCCGTGCCCCGGGCCGAGTGATTGTCCGATGCAGCGCAAAGACGCCGTTTCGTGACCGTATGGTATTTCCCGACCGGTATCGTAACAGACCGGCATCCTATTTTCAATAGTAAAGATTACGTATTGCCCGTGGAGAGGTCCGGGACGCCGGTGAAAGTGGCGGGTTTACCGATCCGCCAACTCGGCGTAGGCCCTGACGGGAAACGACGCCCCCTTCTTTATCCTGAGCGGTACCGCCGAAAACAGGAACCCGTTTGCGGGCAGAGCGGAAAGATTGGTCAGGTTTTCGACAATAAGAATGCCGGCCTTCAACAGCCGGGTGTGGACGGGACGCTCGGGGTCGGCCGTGTTGTCCACGTTGAGGAAGTCAACGCCGACGAGCACCGCCCCGGCCTCGATCGAGGAGCTCAACGAAACTCGCGGACAGGTACGGGGAGTCCTTTGCGTAGGCGTCCGTCCCCCAGAGCCGATCCCACCCCGTCCTCACCAGCACGGCCCGTCCGGCAATGTCCGACGGCGGTATAGACGAGGGAGATCGCGCGGCCCGCCTTTGGGCCTGTCTCCAGCACGATGCCGTCGAGGCCCGCCAGGCGGTCCAGCCCGACGGCCGCGAGATCCTCGCCGTCACGGAACCGGTGAAATGGGGAGTCGATATAGGTGCCGACGTTGGTGACGGTCTGGATACGGCCGAGGTAGAACTCGGCCTTGCCGTCGTAGCGCGACCGGGACTGTTCGTGGTCGAGGTGCGCCCCAATCGAGGGCTGGGGAAGGCCCGGGATAGGCGCCCGTGCCGTCCTCAAGGATATGTGAAAGCTCGACAAAGCGTTTCATGGCAAGGCCTCTTCGGGAGGGCGGGATGGTTGCAGTATATGACGTGGACTTACCGGTCAGCCCCCGGATGAAAGGCTGCCCGGTATTCCCCAACGATAGCTCGCGACGGGGCGGCCGTCCGGCCCTGTCGATCTTATCCCGTAATGATGATGGGCGAAACGATCTCGACCAGCTGAATCTCGAACGTGAGGTCCTCTCCGGCCAACGGATGGTTCGCGTCCAGCGTCACGTTATCGCCGTCTATCTCGGTGACCGTAACGATAATCGACTGCTCATCCTCAAGCACGACGGACAACTGCTGGTCGACTTCGATTCCATATCCTCGGGGAATTCGCTCCGGTTCACGACCACCACCATCTCTTCGTGATACGGGCCGTAGGCGTTTTCGGAGGGGATGGTGATCGTCTTTTCGTCACCCGGCTCCATCCCGATAAGGGCATCCTCCATGCCGGGGATGACCTCGTGCTTGCCGACGGTAAACTCAAGGGGGTCGTTGTCGGCCGACGTGTCGAACAAGGTTCCGTCGTCGAGTTTACCGGTATAGTGTATTTTAACGGTATCGCCGTCTTTGACCTGCGTCATGGTTGTCTCCTTATGCTGGATTACCGCCGACCGTGCGCGGTAGGCGTCTCCTTTTGATCGGGTAGGGTGCGTAACGTGACCACCCGAAAAGATCGCCGCAAGGTCGGCGCGGCGGCCGTCCATCGGGAAAACCGGTCTTGAGAGGGCGCTCGATCCGCCCTCTCAAGACCATAATTGGGTATGTATGTTAGTATCTACTCCGGAAGCCGCCCCCGGAGTCTCTGGGGCCGCTCTTGGGCGGACGTGCCTCGTCGATACGCATAGTCCTTCCCGAAATTCTGTCCCGTTGAGCTCATCCTTAGCCCGCTGGGCTTCCTCGGGGGTTCCCATTTCGACAAAGCCGAATCCTTTGCCCTCGATAATGTTTACGTGCTTTACCTCGCCGTATTCAGCGAATAGCTCCTGTAACTGCTCGTTGGTTACGGAATAGGTGAGGTTGCCGACGTACAGCTTGCTGCCCTGCATGATTTCCTCCAAGAGTGTTCTTTGTTTATCTCCGGTTCAATAATGTTTGGCGTGAGGCAGCAGCCAAAAACCGTGTGACCGAACGAAGTACCCTACGTATGAGAACATTATTAAACACAAGAGAATGCCAAACACCGCGAAAAACGCTAATGCTCGATTTTCGGAACCACCTCCTTTTTAACCGTGCGAATTATGTACTATATAATGACAATACCGTTGACGACGTATGGATCGTTTAACGGTCTTAGGATATATCGATTCTGTTTGTTCAACGGATTCACGGGAGAGGGAAACAGACGCGGCTTCATATTCCGTGGCAGCGGGGGAAGATAGAAGATGCTGATCCGAGAGGTACGTCTTGAGCAAATCGTGAAACGTGCAATATCAGTTATTCCGGAAAAAGTAACGATAAAGTTGGAGACATTTTTTGGGCGTGAGTGCTTGATCGAGAATCGAAGGCTGTGGGCAGGAGCGAAAAACTGTGCAGAAACATTAAAACTCGCGTATAAACGCCTAAAAAACCGTCCGGTCTCCGTAACCGCAAGCGTATTATAGTATGGGATATAGGGAAGTCAACATTTTTTTTTCAGGTAAATGCTCAGGCGGGCGAAATCGGCGGACCGCTGCCGGCGCCCGAAAACAGCCGGGTTCGGTCGTTTCACCAGGCGCCGATCGCGCCGCCGAAACGGCTTTTCGGACCGGAAACGCCGGAAAGTTCTTGACATTCGGTTCCCATGCGGTAAAATATACCAACCAGTTGGTATATTTTAGGATTCAACGCCATCCGCTGTTCACGATGGTTCGGGGGTGGTAACCCATGCCGATGACAAAGGGAGACAAGACAAAGGAGCGCATCGTCCGGGCGGCCACGCGGCTCATCCATACGCGCGGGTATAAGAACACGTCGCTGGACGATATCTTTACCGAGTCCGGCATCAACAAGGGGAGCTTCTACTTCCATTTCTCGGGCAAAGACGAGCTGGTAGACGCGGTTATCGACCACTTCTTCGGCGGCATCGAACACCGCCTGGTCCCGTTGTTCAACGGGCCGGGGACGAGCCTGGAGAAGCTGTCCGCGTACTTCGAAGGCCTGGCCTGGCTCATGGAACGGTCCGGCTGCACGGGGGGCTGCCTCCTCGGCAACCTGACGCTGGAGGTCTCCGACTGGCACGAGGGGCTGAGGGATCATCTCTCGTCCTGCTTTGACCGCCTTAAGGGTCACCTGGTCGACGTAATCGCCGAGGGCCAGCGCTCGGGCGACATCCGTGCCGACCGCTCCGCCGATGAACTTGCGACGTTTGTGGTCGCGCTTATAGAGGGGGCGCTGATGCTCTCGCGGGTCAAGAAAGACATTAGTCCGCTGCGGGCGCTCTCCCGCGACGCGCTGGCGTTTTTGAGGGCCGTTAACTGATCACCGCGCCGTAACGCGGCGCGTGTAACCGAATACTTAACCCCACCGAAGGAGAAACCATATGTCGCGCGATGTCTACGTAAAGCTCTCTCAGTACCTCGATATGGCGCCGATCGGCGCGCCGCTGACCGACGACCTGATTGCCATCCTCGAGATCCTCTACACCCCCGAGGAGGCGGAGCTTGCCGCAAAGCTCCCCTTTTTCAACGCCGATTTCCCCACCCTCGTCCAGAGCACGGGCATGGATGAGACAAAACTCAAGGAAATGCTGGTGAGCATGGCGAAGAAGGGGACGGTATTCATGAGCGATAAAGGAAAGTTTCGGCTCCTGCCGTCAATGGTTGGCTTCGCCGAGGCCCCCTTTTGGCCGGGGAAGCGAACCGAGAAGACCGAAAAGCTTGCCCACCACTGGCTCGGCTATTTCAGGGAGGCCTTCGGGAATGAGATAGGGGACCGCCTAACCCCGCCGATGCGGGTGGTTCCGGTGGGGGAATCGATGGCCTCGGAGGCCACCGTCACACCCAACGAGGAGATCGGCGCGCTCATGGATCAGCTCGACTACTTCTCGGTCTCCCACTGTCCCTGCCGCCAGATGGCCCGGTTCGCGGGCGAGCCCCACTGCGACCACTCCACCGAGAACTGCTTTAACTTCGGCTCGATGGCCAAGTATATGGTTTCCGTCGGTATGGCGCGTGAGATCACAAAAGACGAAGCAAAGCGGATGGTCAACGCCGCCCACGAGGAGGGGCTCATCCATCTGGCCAGCAACTACGGCGGAAAGATAGCGCACCTGTGTTCCTGCTGCGGTGATTGTTGCGTACTAACGCGGACGCGAAAGGAGATCGGGCTCAAGAACAGCTTTGCCGACTCGAACTACCTGATGCACGTGGATACGGATGCCTGCACCGGCTGCGCCGCCTGTGAGGAGCGCTGTCCCGTAGGCGCGATTACGATGGACGGCGTCGCGGTCGTCGACGCCGAAAAGTGCATCGGCTGCGGGGTATGCCACCCGAGCTGTCCGGCGGAGGCCATATCGCTGGTCGATCGGCCCGTCCGGAAGGAGATCATGGGCGCCAATGAGTTCATCGCGGCCTTCATGAAGGGATAAGATGACCGGCGCGGCGGCGCCCGGCACCCTACCCGCGCCGGTGACGCTCTATTATGTAACCTCGCTACAGGAGAAATCCAATGTCGCGCGACGTCTACGTAAAGCTCTCTCAGTACCTCGATATGGCGCCGATCGGCGCGCCGCTGACCGATGACCTGATTGCCATCCTCGAGATCCTCTACACCCCCGAGGAGGCGGAGCTTGCCGCAAAGCTCCCGTTTTTCAACGCGGATTTCCCCACCCTCGTCCAGAGCACGGGGATGGCAGAGGAAAAACTCAAGGAAATGCTGGTGCGCATGGCAAAGAAGGGAACGGTCTTCATGAACGAAAAGGGTAAGTTCCGACTCCTGCCCACGATGGTCGGATTTTCGGAGACCCCGTTCTGGCCGGGGAAACGCACCGAGACCACCGAAACCCTTGCCCGCCACTGGAACCGGTATCTCGACGGCGCATTTGGTAAAGGAGATAGGCGACCGGAGCTCCCGATGGTGCGGGTCGTGCCGGTGGACGAATCCATCATCTCCGGGGCCACCGTCACCCCCAACGAGAAGATCGACGATCTCATGGACGGGCTCAACTACTTTGCCGTTGCCTTCTGCCCCTGCCGCCAGATGGCCGAGTACTCCGGGCAGGAACACTGCGACCATTCCCGGGAGAACTGCTTTCATTTCGGCTCGATGGCAAAGTACATGGTTACGATGGGGATGGCCCGGGAGATCACCAGGGACGAGGCAAAGTCGATGCTTCGCGACGCCCACGAGGAGGGGCTGGTACACATGGCCGACAATTACGGCCCCGGTGTATCCACGATCTGCTCCTGCTGCGGTGACTGCTGCGTGTTCATGCGGACCCGTAAGAATATCGGGCTGAAAAACGCGTTTGCCGATTCAAACTACCTGATGCAGGTGGATGCCGATCTCTGCACGGGCTGCGGCACGTGCGAGGAGCGCTGCCCGGTCGGGGCCATCACCGTGGACGACGTATCGGTCGTCGATACGGAAAAGTGTATCGGATGCGGGGTCTGTTACCCGACCTGCCCCTCGGGGGCGATTTCCCTGGTGGAACGCCCCGTACGAAAGGAGATACTGGGCGTACAGGAGTTCGTGGACATATTGATGAAAGAATAGATAGCTATCGGGAGAATTAAAGTATGTCGAAGATAACCTATGAGCGTGACGGTGCGCTGGCGGTCGTTACGTTGAATGACCCGCCGCTCAATCTGGTGGGACAGGATATGGGCAATGATTTCAAGGCGATTCTTGACCGTGTCGAAAAGGACGCCCCCCGGGGGATGATCCTGAAAAACGACGAGGGAAATTTCGGCGCGGGGGCCGACGTGAAGATGTTCATGGGCCTTTCGCCCGCGGACGCCCGTAAGCTCTTCTCCGATTTCCTTTCCGTCATCCACCGCATCGAATCGCTCCCGTTCCCCACGATGGCCGCGGTGCGGGGCCTGTGCCTGACGGCAAGCCTCGAGCTGGCGCTGTCCTTCGATTTTATCTGGGCGTCCGACAATGCGACGTTCGGCCAGGCCGAGGCCACCATCGGGGTCTTCCCCTTTGCCGGCGGCTCCCAGCGGATTGCCGCGCGGGCCGGCACCGCGCGGGCAAAGGAGATCGTCTTCGGGGCGCGCCTGTATCCCGCCGCGACCTTCGAGCGATGGAACATCGTAAACCGGATGCTGCCGGACGCCGAGCTGACCGAGAAGGCGATGGCCTACATGAAGAACCTTGCCGATAACGGCCCGACGGTGGCCATCAAATCCGCCAAGAAGATCATCAATACCTACAACGCGTCCGGCATTACCGAGGCCGATCGGCTGATGATCGAGCTTGCCGGGCCGATATTCGATACCGAGGACGTCAAGACGGGTGTCGATTCGCTGCTGAAGAACGGGCCGGGTAAGGCGAAGTTCGCGGGGAAATAGGGCGTTTAGCCGCCCGAATATCTCGCTGTTTCACCGTCATTGCGAGCCGCTCTAGCTTTTATTGGAGTCCCCGCGAAGCCGTTTCGCGGGGTGATGGTCAGCCGCCCGTGACTGTCACCGTACAGTAAGGGGATTCGCTTCGGTCCTCGTCAGGCCGCCTCGCTATGACGGCGAAGTGGCCAGAAATGGAAGAGGGCGGTTCGCGAACCGCCCCTACTTAAGCATTCCGTACGTTTCCCACATGTGAGGGGCGGCTCGTGAGTCTCCCGTAATTGCACCCTTACTCCACTGTCCCCGCCCGGTGGCGACACCGTCCGCGTCCCCTTCTTGATGCACAGCTCGTCGTGGACGCAGATCCGCTTGAACAGGAAATTTGCCGCCGTGCCGGTGATGATGTTGGTTACGGCTATCCCGCCGATCAACCCCGGAAAGCCGAAGAGGACCGTCCCGAGCCACGCCAGCGGCAGGTAGAAGATCAAGACCCTCAACACGCTCATGACCGCCGCTATCAGCGGCCTGCCGATCGCGTTAAACGTCCCGGAAACGACCAGGAAGACCCCCTGGGTCGCCAGCCCCGCCGGCATGATCCAGAGGTAATACGCGATATTCTGGATGACGCGGTCGTCCCCGGAAAAAAGGCGCGCGATCGGAAAGGCCAGCGCGATGAAGGCCGCCCAGCACAAAAGCCCCCAGGCGAATATGAAGCGGTTGGCCGCCGCCTGGGCCTCGTAGACCCGGTCAAACCTTTGTGCGCCCCAGTTCTGCCCGACGAAGGGGACCATGGCGCTTGAGAGCCCGATAACCACGACGAACGCGAGCGATTCGATCCGCAGCCCCGCCCCAACCGCGGCCACACCCTCCGGGCCGAACCGGGAGGCAAGCCAGGTCACGAACGTCACGGAAACCGGAAACAGGAGATTGGTCCCCGTGCTCGGCACGCCCACGGCCAGTATCTCGGACCACGAGGCGATAAGGGCGCGGGGCGACAGCCACGAGACGGTCACCATGGACAGGCGCTTATGGAGTATGAAGAAGGCAAGGACGAGGGTGAGGGCCTGGGAGATGACCGTGGCAAGCGCCGCCCCGACAAGCTCCATGCGGGGGAACCCGAATAGTCCGAATATCATGATCGGATCAAGGATGACGTTGAGCAACGCCCCGACCACCATGATGATGCCGGGGTTCTTCGTATCTCCCGTGGCCCGGATGGCGCTGGCTGCCGTCATGGTCATGAGGATCGTGGGGATGCCGATATACCAGAGGACGATATAGCGCTTGATGAGGCCCAGCGTCTCGGGCGTCGAACCCAGGGCGGTAAAGAGCGGCGTGATGGTGGAGAGCCCCGCGATCACGAACGCCACCGATACCAGGAGCCCGAGCAACACCGAGGCGGTGGTAAGCCTCCTGACGGCGTCGATGTCCTTTTTACCGTATGCCTGCGAGATGACCGCGGCGGTTCCCATGGAAAGCCCCACCGATACGCTGATGACAAATGTCGCCACGGGAAAGGTGAAGCTCATCGCGGCCAGCGGAATCGTCCCCAGCTGCGCGACGAACAGCGTGTCTACGAGGTTAAACGAGAAGGTGGCCGCGTAGCCCGCGATCATCGGCAGCGTGAGCCTGATGATGGTCTTTGCGATGGGCGCCTGGGTGAGGTCGTTTTTCATTTTCATACGTATTGTCTCTTTGTCCGCATATAGAGCGGCCGTTTCGTACCGATACTGCGCCGGCACTATCCGGCGGGTCTGCCTCTGATACTCGTATACGAAGACGGGGGGAAGCATCCCCCCGTTGTTTGCCGCTGCAGCGTCACCTATCGAGTGCGGGCCGCCCTGTTACTGACCCGCTCGGGACAGGAGGCAGGTCCGCTCGATGATCTCATCCTGCATCTCGGGCACCAGGTCGTGGAAATACGCCGAGTAGCCCGAAACCCGCACCAGGAGGTTGGGGTAGGCGGCCGGGTCCCGCTTTGCCGCACGGAGCGTATCGGCGTCTACGACGTTTGTCTGGATCTGCATGCCGCCGCTCTCGAAGTAGGTCGTCAGGATATCCCCCAGGAGCTTGGGGCCCCGCTGGCCGGCAAGGGTCGATCCGTCAAACTTGATGTTAAAGTTTACCCCGTTGGCGATCCGGGTAAAGTCGATCCGGTTCACGGAGTTGATGAGGGCCGTGGGGCCCGTTCGGTCCATGCCGTTGGCCGGGGCGATGCCCGAGGCGAAGGGCTCTCGCCTTTACGCGTCCGTTGGGCAGCGCCCCGGTAACCTGCCCGAAGTAGTTATGGGCGGTCACCGAGTAGAGGCCGGGAACATAGGCGCCCCCGCGGGTGTTCGTATGGCGGTGCAGGATATCGGTAAAGGTATCGACCACCCAGACCGTCCTGGCGTCGACCGATTTGATGTCGTTTCCGAACTTGGGAAGCGACCTCAGGTAGGCCCGCATCCGCTCGTCGGCGAGGTCGTCCTTCAGGTGGCGAGACGAGCTCCCTCAGGGTGAGCTTTTTATCGATAAAGACCGCCTGCTCGATCGCCGCAAGCGCGTCTCCCGACGTCGCTCGGCCCGACGCACTGGATGCCCGAAAAGTTGTAACGCGCGCCGCCCGCCGTTGAACAGACGCCCGTCTCGAGGCAGCCGTCAAGGAGCATGCTCGTGAGCGGCGTGGGGTGATAGCAGGCGGTTGGCGAGCTCCACGGCCTGAAGGTCGGCAATCAGGCGCGAAAGCCCGAACGAGAGCTGGGCGGCAAAGGCGTCGGTCACGTCCTGGAAGCGAGCTCATGGCCGAGGCGGGCTTGGTGCGGACGCCGGAACGAACGGGCGACCCGAACCGCCTGCCCTCGTTGAGGGCGAGCTCGAGCATCAGGGGAACATTAAAGATCGCGGCGTCGGTCGAAGAAAAGCTCTTTCCCTGGCTTACCGGCTCCACGCACCCCACGGCGGTATAATTACGGGCGTCCGCGGCCGCATAGCCGTGTCGGGTCATGGTCTTGATGATGACGTCGTCGTTATAGAGGGCAGGGGAATTGCTGCCCGCCGAGAGGATCTTGTAGACGGCGTCACGATAGCGCTCCGGTGAGTCCTTATGGATACGGGCGTGGTAGTTGGGCTGGCGCATCCTCAGCTCATCCATCACCTCAAGAAAGATGTAGGTCAGTTCATTCGTGGAGTCCGTGCCGTCCCGGTTTCTGGCCCCCGACGGTTACCACCTGTCCGTTGAACATCCCGCCGTGAAAGCGGGTGATCCGCCTCGAAAAGACCGGGATGATCTCCGACATCTTGATCGAGAATGCCGCGATGAGCTGTTTTGCGGCGTCCCTCGTGAGCGCCCCGGACTTTATGTCCCGTTCATAGAAGGGAAACAGGTAATGATCCATCCTTCCGGGGCAGACGGAGTTGTCCAGGCTTTCGAGATTGATGGCAATCTGCGCGAAAAAGATCGACTGGACGGCTTCGTGGAGATCCCGCGCGCCCTTCCGGGGCACGCGCCGGCAGACCTCGGCAATGGACAACAGCTCCCGTCTTCCGGGCGGGGTCGGTCTCGGTCTCGGCCGTCCGCTCGGCCAATACGGCGTATCGAAGGCCGAATTCCGCCAGGGCGTCGCAGATGATCCGTACCCCCTCGTAATAGTGCCACGCCTCGCTCTTCTTGGGAACCTCGGCCTGATGTGCGGCGGCCTCTTGTTTGATCCCGTCGGTCCCGACGGCGATGAGCTTCTCGTAGTCAGGGGCAATATGAGAAATACCGCCCGACTCGTTGATGATGTAGAAGTGCGCGCGAAGCTGATTGAGAATGAAACGGATCTTCTTGAAGGGATTCCGATAGGCCAGAAACGAGACGAACCTGAACGCCCAGAAGGGAACGATCGCCAACAGGCGCCACGTGTCTTTGCGTGATATCGCCAGGGGGCTGGTCTTGCGCGTGGAGAAGCGAAAGACATCCTCAAGCACCACGATCCCGGAGAGCTCGGGATAGAGCGAGCCCCCGACCCGCTTGCTGCTGAAGTTGCCGACGACCAGCTCGTCGGGATAAATGGCGATGGTCTTCTTGGCCAGCACCTCCCTCAGCGCCTCGGCGATCTGTACGTGGGGGGATTTCTTTCGGTTCTTGCGCTTCCTGAAGTAATCGGTCCAGATCAGCGCCCGCTCCGGGCAAACGGCGGGTACCGCGGTCATGACCGCCCGATGGAGGGCGGCGATCCGGGGGGACATCCCGGCCGTATGCGTCGTTTTTGTCATATAATCCTCCACACCCCGTGAGCCCGGGATTTCCTCTCCGATCGATCCGATCACCTGCCGCCGGAGACCCGGCCGGCGCCACCGAGCGGTCACTTGCCGGGCAGCGTGATGGTGACATCGGTGCCGCCGTCCTGCCGGCCGGTGATGTTTACCGTGCCTCCGTGGGTCTCGACTATCAGCTTCACCGTCGGGAGGCCCAATCCGGTGCCCCCGTCCTTGGTGGAAAAAAAGGGCTCAAAGATAAACGGCCGTATTTCATCTTGATCCCCGTTCCGGTGTCCGAAACGGAAACGGAGACAAACCTGTCCCCCGCCGACGGTGTCCCGGTCATCTTGATTCGAATCTTTCCTCCGTCGCTCATGGCGTCGGCCGCATTGAGCAGGAGATTCCAGAAAACCTGTTTGAGCTGCATGAAATCTCCGACGATCGCCGTAGTTCCCGTTATATTCGGTACTGATGCTGATATCGGCGCTCCCCTTCGGGGTATTTTTAAAAACCGTGATGGTTTCGTCGATTACCTTTTTAAGGTCGATCGGCTCTTTCTTTATGGTCAGGGGACGGGCGTACATAAGGAAATTCGTTATCAGGTGGTTGAGGCGGTTGATCTCTTTTAAGACGATGTCCATAAGCTCTCTGTTGGAGCCTGAAAGAGATAACTCGTTTTTCAAAAGCTGGATGGATGCGCTCATGGAGCCGAGGGGATTCCTGATCTCGTGGGCAAGGTTGGCGGCAAACTTACCGAGATTTACCAGGGTATCGTTTCTCTTGATCTCCTCTTCCATCTCCTTGATATGAGTGATGTCAAGAAACAGGATGATCTTTCCTACCTGCTCGTTTCGCGCATTCTTGAGGGGCGATACGGAAAAGCCGAGGATATACCGATTGCCCTTTTCCGAGACGAATTCCCTTGTCCAGCGGTTGAGGCCACCGGACGCCCGTGACGCCTCGTTCTCGGCGATATCTTTCAGAATGTCGACGATTACGTCGTTGACCGGGGAGAGGTATACCTGTCGGAGGAGCTTCCCGGTAATGATCTCCGCCTGCCGGTTGAAGGAGATGATACGGCCCTTCCGGTCAATGGTGATCAGGCCCGTCTGGATGTTCTGGATAATATTGTTGTTGAGTATCTTGAGCTCTTCGAAGTCGATCCTCTTCTCTATCAGCTCTTCGCCGGTTCTCTTGACCTGCTCGGAGAGATACCCGGAAAGGAACGCGACGATATAAAACGCGACGATATTGATAAATATATTATAGAAGACGTAGCTTTCGTTATAGTTCGGGTGAATGCCGGCAATGGTCGAGGGGATGATGCCGTAATAGTCCAGGTCCACCATGACGCCGTATAATATCCCCGACATCGAGGCGGTCAAAAAGCCGCCGGGGCGGTATAAAATGATGCTTGCGCTGATGATCGATAGGATGTAGAGGAATGAAAAGATGCTCTCGACCGCCCCGGTGATAAAGATCATCCCGGTGATGATCAGGACGTCAAAAGCGAGTTGCAGGTATGCGATAGCGGTGAGGTATTTCTGAGCGAACTTGATCAGGAGAATGTAAATAACGGTGAGAAAGTATGTCAGGCCGATCAGAAAATAAAGATAGACGAGCTGCGGGGCGATGAAGAGCCCCTTTTCCGAGTACTGGAAGACGACGGAAGCCCCCAGAAGCACCGAGATAATCAGAACCCGCGAGAACATGAATATCTCGATGTTCTTCCTCAGGTTCGTGTTCCTGAGCTTCTTCTTTTCGGTGGGCATAATTGGCCTGATTAGAGTTTCCGGGCAAGTATGCACGCGGAGCCGTCACGTGACACGGGGGTACATCGCATGAAGGGCCGCTTGTTTAACCGCCGCCGAGCGTGTCGGCCATGCTGAAGATCGGGAGATACAGGGCGATGACCATACCGCCGACGACCACTCCCAGAAAGACCATGAGGGCGGGCTCCAAGAGGGACGTCAGGGCCGAGACGGCGTCATCGACTTCCTGGTCATAGAAATCGGCGATCTTGTTGAGCATGGCGTCCATATTACCGGTGGCCTCTCCGACCGCCACCATCTGCACGACCATGGGAGGAAACACCTTGCTCTGGGACATCGGCTCGGCCAGTGTCTTGCCTTCGCTGATGCCGCTCCTGGTATACAGGACGTCGCGCTCCACGGTCTTATTGCCGGCGGTCCTCGCGGTGATTTCGAGGGCGTCCAGGATCGGAACGCCGCTGGAGATCATGGTGCCGAGGGTCCTGGTGAAACGAGCCACGGCGACCTTCTTGATCAATTGACCGAAGATGGGGACCTTGAGCAGTACATCGTCCACGAGGGCCCTCCCGACCGGCGTCCGATAGAAATAGACGAACCCCACGACGAAGGCAATAACGAACAGGATGATGTAAATAATGAAATGTTTGATGATATAGCTGACGTCGACCAGGATCTGCGTGGGCAGCGGCAATGCGACACCCGAGCTCGAGAACATCTCCTGGAACATCGGGACGACGAAGACCAGCAAAATCGAGGTGACCGCAATCGCCACGCCCACGATGGTGGACGGATAGACCATCGCGCTTTTCACCTTGCCCTTGAGCGCCTCGGCCTTTTCGATATAGGCGGCAAGCCTGTTGAGGATCGTATCGAGGATACCGCCGACCTCGCCGGCCGCCACGAGGTTGACGTAGAGCGAGTCGAATACTCTCGGGTGCTTGTTGAGGGCGTCGGCAAAGGTAGAGCCGCCCTCCACGTCTTCCTTGATCTTAAGGATAATCTTCTTAAACGAGTTCTTATCCTGCTGGTTGCCGAGAATATCCAGGCACTGGACGAGAGGAAGGCCCGCGTCGATCATGGTGGCAAACTGGCGGGTAAAGACGACCAGGTCCTTCTTGCTGGGCTGCGCCTCCAGACCGGGGATCTGGAGATCCATGCTCAGGCCCTTCTTTTCGGAAATGGAATCGAGGGTGATCTTTTGCTGGCGGAGGGCGCCCACTGCCGCCGCCTGGTTGGTGGCCTCGATCTCGCCGCTCTTGTTAGCGCCCGTACCGTCCCTACCGCTCCATTTAAATACCGGCATGACCTATTCCTCGCATATCTATTGTCATCACGCGCGTGTTCGTTTCATTGTTTTTGGGCTCTTGCCCGCCCACGGATCGCTTTTATCTTCCTGCTTCCCTATGTCTTCTGGGGCGTCGGCCTCATCTGCGCCTGGGCGTGCTCCTGGCCGCCGGCCGTTCCCCCGCGTGAGAGCATCTGGCGCATCTCCTCCTGATCCGGGCTCCTGCCCATCGCCACGTCCAGTGTAATGAGTCCCTTCGTATAGAGCGCAACGAGGGACTGATTCATCGTCTGCATCCCAAATTTTGTCTGGCCGACCTGCATGATCGAATATATCTGGTGGATCTTATCCTCACGGACGAGGTTCCTGATAGCCGCGTTGGGAACCATGATTTCCAGTGCGAGGACCCGTCCCTTGCCCCCGGATCTCGGCAGCAGCTGCTGGCAGAGGACCCCTTCAAGGACGAACGATATCTGCGCCCGGATCTGGGATTGCTGATACGGGGGGAAGACGTCGATAATCCGGTTAATGGTCTGTACGGCGGAGTTGGTATGCAGGGTGGCGAAGACGAGGTGGCCCGTCTCGGCCGTGGTCAGGGCGGCCTCGATCGTTTCAAGGTCCCGCATCTCGCCGATCAAAACGACGTCCGGGTCCTGCCTCAGGATATACTTGAGCGATATTTTGAAGCTTTCGGTATCGGCCCCCACCTCCCGCTGGTTGACGATGCAGTTCTTGTGCGGATGGAGATATTCGATGGGGTCCTCGATCGTGACGATATGTTCATGCCGGTCTTCATTGACCTTGTTGATCATCGAGGCCAGCGTCGTCGATTTACCGGAACCGGTAGGCCCGGTAACCAGGACCAGACCCCGGGGGCGCTTGGTCAGCTCCTCCACAACGGGAGGCAGTCCCAGCTCCTGGAAGGTCATGAACTTATAGGGAATGACACGGAAGGCGGCGGCCATTGCGCCCCGCTGCATGAACATGTTGGCGCGAAAACGGGAAAGCCCCTTGACGCCGAACGACAGGTCAAGCTCGTTGTGGTCCTCAAATTTATGCTTTTGTGCATCGGTCAGGATGCTGTAGCAGAGGTTCTTGGTGTCGGCCCCGGTAAGGGGATCCATGGCCAGGGGAATCAGCCGCCCGTCCACGCGGATCTGCGGCGGGGTGCCGGTGGTGATGTGGAGGTCGGTGGCGCCCTTTTCCAGCATTACCTTGAGCAACTGGTGAAGACTGATCATTCCGAACTACCCCCTCGTATTTCACGTTGATTATTCATGGTTAGTCGGCGGCAGAGCACCGCACTACTTCTTCCAGGGTGGTGATCCCTTCCTTTAACTTGGTAATCCCCGCCTGTCTCAGCGACTTCATGCCGTGGCGCATCGCCTCCCGCTTGAGCTCGGCCGTCGAGGCGCCGTTAAGGACGAGCTCTCTCAGCTCATCGTTCATCTTCATGACTTCATAGAGGGCAACCCGGCCCTTGAATCCGGTGCCGGCGCAGACGGAACATCCCTTGCCCTTATAGACCTTGACTTCCCCGGCCTCGTCCGGGGGAACGCCGATATCGATGAGCGCCTGGGCCGAAGCCTCGAACTGCGCCTTACACTCGGTGCAGACTTTACGCGCGAGCCGCTGGGCGACGATGGCATTGAGAGACGAGGAGACCAGGAACGGCTCGATGCCCATGTTGAGCAGCCGGTTGATGGTGGACGGGGCGTCATTGGTGTGGAGCGTCGAGAGGACAAGGTGCCCGGTCAGGGCGGCCTTGATGGCGATCTCGGCGGTCTCAAAATCGCGGATCTCCCCGACCATGATGATATCCGGGTCCTGCCGGAGGAACGAGCGCAGGGCGGCGGCGAAGTTGAGGCCGATGTCCTCGTGCATCTGGACCTGGTTGATGCCCATGAGGTTATATTCAACCGGGTCCTCGGCCGTCATGATATTTTCCGATTCCTTGTTCAGCTCGGCGAGGGCCGAATAGAGGGTGGTGGTCTTTCCCGACCCGGTCGGGCCGGTGACCAGCACCATCCCGTAGGGCTGATGGATCGAGTCCTTGAAGTGGCTCAGGGCGTTTACCTCAAAGCCGAGCTTGGTCATGTCCAGCATGAGGTTGGACTTGTCCAAGAGCCGTAAGACTATTTTTTCGCCGAAGAGGGTCGGCAGGACCGAGACGCGGAAATCCATCTCGCGTCCCTTGCCGAGTTTCAGCTTGATGCGGCCGTCCTGGGGCAGGCGCCGCTCGGCGATGTCAAGCTTGGACATGATCTTGACGCGCGAAGTGATGGCGTTCTTGATCTTGAGGGGAAGGCCCATGGCCTTGCGCAGCACGCCGTCCATACGGTATCTGACGCGGAAGCTCTTCTCATACGGCTCTATGTGTATGTCACTGACCCGAAGCTTTATGCCCTTGATCAGGATCCCGTTGACCAGCTTGACGATCGGGGCGTCCACGTTCTCGGAAAGGATATCCCCGTCGTCTTTTGTATCGACGACCTCGACCGTATCCACCGCGCCGTGCACCAGGGAGTCAAAGTCGTCCACCTCGACGACGCCGTCCTCATTTTCCCCGTCGGAAAAGGGGCTGGTGGCGGCGTCGCTGTCCGACAGGTCGTAGTCCTTGGCGTCCAGGTCCATCGTGCCGAGGGATTCGGAAACACCCCTGGAGCCGTAGTACTTTTTTACCGCCTCGATGATGTCCACTTCGGCGGCCACAACCGCGTCCACCTTGAAACCGGTCATGAACCGGATGTCCTCGATTACCTGCATGTTGGAGGGGTCGGACATCGCCACGATGAGGCTTGCCCCCGTCCGGGAAATCGGGATGACCAGGTGTTTCTTTGCGATATCGGCGCTGACATATTTCAGAACAGCCGGATCGATGTCGTATTCGTTGAGGTTGATGGAAGGAACGTTGTATTGCTGGCTCAGGAAATCCGTCAGGGCCGTTTCGGAAAGGTACCCCAGCTTGGAGAGCTGATTTGCGAGCCTTCCTCCCGATGACTTCTGCTGCTCGACGGCCTTTTGAAGCTGGTCTGTCGTAATGACCTTGTTTCTGACCAGAAGCTGTCCCAACCTCTCATGCATAAAGCGTTACCCCCGGTTCTCACTGTTCGGTATGATTGGGTTTGATAGTCGCATAACCACCCTATACTATACTAAAATTTGCGTTATTGTCAAGTTCTATGTTTGCCGGGATTACTTGTCGCGCGCGTCAGGGCCGGTTCGGCGGGTTTGGCGGGTATACCGGGCCTGCCGCGGCGCCGGCCTTTGGTGCGGACTGGCTGTCAGAGCCCGAGGGCCGAGCGCATGGCGGAAAGCGGCGGGTCCTGGTTGGTCCAGAGGGAAAACGAGCGGGCCCCCTGGAAGAGGAGCATCGTCAGGCCGTCGGAGAAACCGATGGCGCGCCGGGCAAGGATTTGTTCGACGGGGGCGTTATCCGCGGCCGTAGTTCATGTCAAAGACCAGCGCCCCCTTCCTGAGCGCCGTCAGATCGATATCGCAAAACGTCCCGGATGTGACGGGCAGTGCCGTGGCGTTGATCACGATGCCGGCCGTATCGATCACGCCGCCGAGGCCCGCGGGCGAAAGCGGGGCGGCGAGTCGCCCGCCGGTCGCCCAGCTCCCGGGCCAGTTGTTCGGCCTTTGCGGCGGATCGGTTGGCGATGACGATATCGCCGGCGCCTCCGGCCAAAAGGGCCGGCAGCACCCCCCGGGCCGCCCCGCCCGCGCCGAAAACGAGGATCGTTTTATCCCGGATGGGCTCCCCGAGCCGTTGTTCGAGGGCGGCAACCAGCCCGTCGCCGTCGGTGCTGTGGCCGATGAGGCTGTCCCCATCAAACACGATGGTGTTTACCGAGCCGCTTTTTTCGGCCGTGCCGGAGAGGCGGTCGAGAAACGGGATGACGGCCTGCTTATGCGGTGCGGTGACGTTTACCCCGCCGCAGCCGACCTCTTTCAGCGCGCCGAGCACGGTCCCGAGCGCGGGCCCGCCGACCCGCAGCGCCAGGTAGACGCCGTCGATGCCGGCGGCGGCAAATGCCGCGTTCATCATCGCCGGCGATTTCGATCGTGAGACGGGGTCTCCCAACAGGCAGAAGAGGCGTGTGTGTGACGAGACGCGCGTCGGCCCGGCCATCATTTATTGGCGTCGATGTAGCCCCGTATATCCGCGGCGTTGGGGTCGGTGGGGTTGAGGACAAGGTAGCGCTCGAGCAGGCTGACGGCCTCGGCGGCGTCCCCCTCGTTGCGGTAGATTACGCCGAGGTTGTAGTAGGCGTCGGCAATGGTGGGGTCAAGGGATATCGCGCGGCGGTACTGCAATTTCGCGTATGATACTTCCTCGAGCTGGTCGTAGGCGAACCCGAGGTAGAAATAGAGCTCGGCGGTCTCGGTCCCGGTGTCGCGCATGACCTGGGTGATGTAGGTGATCGCGTCGTTATAGCGCCGGCTGTCGACCATCGTCTTGACCTTGCCGATGATCTCGGCGTAGGAGGGCGGGTTTTTGATCGACCACCCCGAAGGGGTCTCGGCCCCGGAAGAGGTATAGGTCTTCCGGTCGTCGTTGAGCGCATAGTACTGGTTGGTGCCGTCCTTCTTCTTGACGACCACGCCGTAGGTAAGGTCGTTGTAGGTGAGGGTCTCGATGGTATCCGGCCCGCTGACGAAGTGCTCCACCCACGTCTCCGGCCCGGCCACGCCGGTCAGCACGTCGCGCCGGGTCTTGTAGCCGGTTTCGGCAAACGCCGGGTCGTGCATGGCAAATCGCAGGAGGTCGGAATAATATATCTTTGCCGGCGGGCGTCTGGGCCGAGGCGGGGCAGGGCAGGAGGATAAGGAGCCGCCGCCGCGATCAGACAGGACGGTCACAAAAAACGGCGCGGCCGCGCGTCCAATGCGCATGGTTTTCGATATATCTTCAGATGATTGCATGGTATTCCTCGTTTTGGATTATAAAGGGATACGATATGTCGTGTTAACCATTTCATCGGTACGCCCGTAGGGGCGGCATACATGCCGCCCGTCCGCAGCTTTCCTCAAACGGCGTTATTAGGATAATACAGATGAGCGGGGGTGTCAGAGGGGGGGATGTGGATATGGGACGTATCCGTTATTGCGAGGAAGCGAAGCGACGTGGCAAGTTCCACTTTGCACCAGACCACTGTCTATATGGCGTCTGCACGTGTCTCGGGAGATTCTAAAAGAGAAAAAGCGAAACAGGATTGCTATTAAGCTATGAAGTTTTGACTAAGATTTTCCTCCATTGAGCGGAACCTATATGCTCAATTAATTCCAGGTCTCTTTAATTCCTGCAGTTGCTGTCTTATCTTTGCCCGGATATTTGAATTATGTGGATATCGTATTTTAAAATCGTTCATCGAACCTATATATATCTCGATTCGTGAATTCAGTATTTGGTAATGCATCGTAGACCATTTCCAACCACCCTACAAGATCCTCCTTGATCGGCTTTGGGCGTTGATGGAAGCCATGCTTTTCATCGAAATTACGGAGGATACTCCGGGCTATTGGATTTTTTCGCCCGGTTTTCTCATGGGTTTTTCTAATGTAGAATAGCTCAGTATAAAGGTTAATGAATTCGCTATCTGGTATTACTCGCTTATGATGGAACTTTAATTTATTGTACGAGCTATAAAGATCAGACGCGATTTCATTACTCGCATCTATTTGTATAGAAGCGTTTATCTCCACATTCCTGTAGAGCCCTCCCTCTGTAAGATTTGATGATCCGATTATTGCTGTTACGCTTTGGTCAGACCTACATAGGTAGAGTTTTGGATGATAAATGGAGAAAGGGTCTAGTTTGCTCAAGCAGTATATGCCAAAGCTTGAATTTGCTACGGATCGTTCAAAAAGGGCTCTAATCGCATCTGGCTCAGTTACATACATATCGAGTCCAACAAGGAACTCGATCTTTGCACCTCTTTTTAGTGCCTCCTGGATACTCGAGTCAATTACTGCATAACCGCCCTTTGAGACAAATGCGACGGCTATTCTGATGTCAGAGGAGCTATAACAGCAGATAAAAGCGCCGTTGACATTATATATCGATTTATTATCTACAACTCTAACGTCCATTGGATACTAATGATTTATGTTCAAGATTATGGCGAAGCAATAAGACCGATACATTTCGGATCACCGCCACGCGCCCCTTCCGACGTAATCCGTCGTCACCACCGCCCGGTCTTTCGTCAGCACCCGCGCCAGGAAGCCCCCGGCTATCCCTACGATAAATCCCCCCACGTGCGCCCAGAAGGCAACGCCGCCGCTCTCGGCGGCGCCGATGGAGGCCACGCCCGAGAAGATCTGCAGCACGAACCAGAAGCCTAAAAAGACAATCGCCGGGATATCCATGATCCGGATTAGATACAGGAGGAACACCACCGACCTGACCCGCGCCTTCGGGTAGAGCACGAAGTATGCCCCCATCACGCCCGCGATCGCGCCGGACGCCCCCACCGTCGGAACCATCGAGGAGGGGTCGGTTACCAGGTGAAGCAGGGACGCGCCGAGGCCGGAGGCCAGGTAAAAGAAGAGGAACAGCACGTGGCCCATCCGGTCTTCGACGTTGTTGCCGAAGATGTAGAGGTAGAGCATGTTGCCGCCGATGTGCAGCCACCCGGCGTGCATGAAGATCGACGTGAGGAAGGGGACGATCTCGTAGCGCGGCCCGTAGACCCCCGCCGTGACGTAGGCCGGCACCATCCCGAACTGGTAGAAGACCTGTTCGAGGTTCGCGCCCTCCATCAGCTCGAAGATAAAGACGATGATGTTGACCCCGATGAGGCCCCAGGTGACGACGGGCAGGCGGTAGGACTTGATGTTGTCTTTAAACGGCAGCATGGCGTTCCTCCTGTGCCGCTTTAGTATATATGAATCCGCGGCAGTGGTAAAGGGGTAAATCGGGGCAAGATAATCACGCGAGCGCTAAAAAAAAGGAGGGGAAATCGTGCCCCCCTCCTTTTCCTCAATAAATCATTCACGCAGGCGGTCTTCCCTGTCGCTGCATAAACCTACTAGCGTATCATCGGGCCACTGCCATCGTCCCTTCTCATCTCTGTCACCCTACCATGGGAATCAACCGAAATAACGTTAATGTTTTTATAGTCGGTCTTTGTATAGTATCTCACCACGTTTCCGTCGACTATCTCTCCTTTAAACGTTTCGGTCGGTTGGCCCCCGCCGCTGAACGTCATAAGAAACGTTCTGCCGTTCTGCTTTATACTTATGTCCATACCGAATATGGGCCATTTCCATTGCCCGCTAATGTCCAGGGGCTTGATCTCGATATTCTTGTTGGGCTGGTTGGCCTCGATGCGTTTCTGATGGTATTCGACCCTCAACGGGCCAGAGGTTACTTTCCAGGGGAGAGTTACCTCGATTTCGTTATCACTAATGAAATTCGTAATGGACAGCAACTGCCCGTTGTGCCAGACCCTGATATCGTGCGCGACGGGCTGCGCTAACTTCACCCACACCGTGGCGCCAGGCCACGCCGGGGTTGGGGCCGAAGTTGTATTGGAGCTCGCTCGTGGTGCCGCCGCCCGGTGCCGTCCCCGTTCCCGGCCCAGTGCCCGGTCCCGTCCCGCCGCCCGGCGCGGGGCGCCGGAAGACAACGCCGTTGCTCCAGCTGATCTCGATGGCCGCGCCCGACGGGTTGGTGACGATCATGCCGGTGGCAAAGCCGAAAGGCCAGCCGGCCGAGCAGTCCTTGCCGTTGATTGTCCCGACGCCGATCTCCCCGGTTGCCGGCACCTTCCAGTTGAAGGCAGTCCCGACCTGGGTGATGTCGTACTCGACGCCGTTGCTGCCTTTCCAGTGGCCGGTGATATCCACGGCAAAGGCGGCTGTGCGCCGATAACCAGGAGGGCGGCCAGAATTGCCGCAAAGACGGTGGTAGATACAATACCCTTTTTCATACCGTTCCCTCACGATAGTAATACAAAAAATTAAGCATCTTTTTCATTTATAGCAGAAATATCAGCATAGGTGCACTTTTTCCGTGACTATTCTCACACTATCGTGAATTTAGGTGAGCATTTGTTAAAGCCGTTTTGGAGCACCGTGGGGGTGTGCCGTTTGGGTTGCGTTACACAGGCCGCCCGGTGAAGGGGCATCGCCGTTGTTCCGGGCCGCAGTTCGTGATATCATTACGCTGCGCCGGCCGTTACGGGGTAGTCTCCGTCTTCTGTAATGGCGGGGGAGGCAACGATGAATCCCCTGACTCACTTCTTTGCCGGGTGGCTCGTCGCCAATACGGCGGACCTTTCACGGCGCGACCGCGCGCTCGTGACGGCGGCATCCGTTATCCCCGACCTGGACGGGCTGGGGCTCGTGGCCGACCTCGTCTCGGGAGACACGGCGGCGGGCTACTACTGGTACTCCCGCTTTCACCACGTCGTGGGCCATAACCTCGCCTTCGGCCTGCTGATTGCCGCGGCCGCTATACCGCCGCGCGGCGAAGGTACGCGACGGCGCTGCTGTGTCTTGCCGCCTTTCACCTGCACCTGTTGGGCGACCTCGTCGGCTCAAAAGGGCCGGGAGACTCCTTCTGGACGATCCCCTATCTCTGGCCGTTCTCGGTCCGGGAATGGTGGTGGGAAGGCCAGTGGATGCTCAACGCGTGGCCCAATATCGCCATTACGGCGGTACTTCTTGTGGTGACGTTCTACCTCGCGTGGCGGCGGGGGTTTTCGCCGGTCGGCCTTTTTTCCGAACGGGCGGACCGGGCCGTTTGTGGCGGCGCTGCGCACCCGATTCGGAAAGCCGGGCACGGCCGCCGTTCCTCCCGTAAGGTAGCTCCCGTCCCGCAATCCCTGCCGCTTTCATGACCAGTTCAAATAAAAAAACAGATGTCCGAAAAAGCTGAACGTTTTATGAAGGTGACAGTTAATATATTGTATATTTAATTGTTTTAGTATTTTAGGTACTGTACTATTCGAGCGTAGAGTACTCATTCGAATTGCCGGGTATGCCCCGGAGAGAGCGGTCCGTGCTGCGGGCAATACTGATGTTCGGGCATCGGCCGCCCGGTCGATCCTTTTTGGTTCGGGAGACTATCCTCATAACACTTCTATACGGAGGCGGGAATGCACATCGGCGAGAGACTGGACTTACACATGGACCCCAATCGGATGGTCCCCAACGCGTATCTCTACCAGGCTCTTGCCGCGTCTCGGGAACTCCTGGGCAACGACGGCTTTGCCGCCGTGATAAAGAGGGCAGGCGTGATCCTGCCGGTAATGGAGCAGTACCTCGACGAGAATAGCTGGCCCCCGGCGGACATGGAGCCTGCAACGCCCGCCCGGCATTTTTCCGGGATCTTCCAGGCGATCGAGGAAGTCGGCGGCGGACGCGCCCAGATGGTCAATATCGGGATCAGGACCGCCCAGATGGGTTTCGAGGGCCTGGGGCCGGCTATGAAGGCGACGCTGTCGGTCCTCAAGAAACTCCCCGGTTTCCAATGGCGGGCCGAAACGGTCCTCAAGGCCATGGCCGATGACCTGCTGGACGCGAGCCCGGGCGACCGGGAAAAACAGGCTATCCGCGTCGTGACCGACAAGGAGAAACGGGCGATACTCTTCATCGACCGCACGGGAGATTCGTGCCACGGGAGGAACGGGGTGCACACCCCGGTATGCCACGTATACCGCGGAGGGATCATCGGCGCGGTAAAGCTTGCGACGGGAAAAGTCGCCAGGGTCGTCGAAACGGCCTGTATGGCCGCGGGAGACAACGCCTGCGTTTTCGAGGTCGGCTTCGAGGCGGAAGATCCGAACGAGGCATAGGTTTTCGATCCGGAGGACGGAAATGATCATCGGTGATAAGCTTGATCTGCACAACAACCCCAATCGGCTGGTGCCCAACGTCTATTTTCAGCAGGCGTTCACGGCGTCGCGGGAGCTCCTGGGTAACGACGGATTTGTCGCCGTGATTAAACACGCCGATACGATCCTGCCGGGAATGGCCCGCTATCTTGACGAAGCAAACTGGCCCCCGGCTAACACCGATCTGGTTATGCCTGCCCGGCACTATTCTGCGTTCTTCCAGGCGATCGAGGAGGTCGGCGGAGGGCGGGCGCAGATGGTCACTATCGGGATGAAAACAGCCCAGATGGGTTTTGACGGCCTCGGGACGGCGATGAAAGCGACCCTTTCGGTACTCAAGAGGCTGCCCGGTTTCCGGTGGCGGGCCGAGACGGTCCTCAAAGCGATGGCCGACGACCTCATGGACGTCTTCCCGGGTGACCGGGAAATGCAGGCTATCCGGCTCGAGATCGACGAGGAAAAGAAGGCATTCCTCTTCATCGACCGAACGGGCGATTCGTGCCATGGGAGGAACGGGGTGCACGCCCCGGTATGCCATGTATACCGCGGAGGGATCATCGGCGCAGTCAAGATGGCCACCGGGAAGATCCCGAACGTCAAAGAGTCGGCATGCATGGCGATGGGAGATAACGCCTGTGTTTTTGAGGTCGGCTTCGAAGCGGAAGAAACAGACGAGACGTAAGGCGATAAAGAGAAACCGGCAGGTGTAGAGATCGGCCGCCGTACGAATTTGAAACACAAGCGAACGGCCGATCAGATTAACTTACAACGGGGGATACGATGTACGACCGCTTGCACTTCCATCAGGATCCGAACAAGAAGATACTGAACGTCTACCTTCACGGCGCCCTCCTGGCCTCAAAGGAGCTTCTCGGAGACAGCGGTTTCGCGGCAGTCATCAAGCGGGCGGAGGCTTACGCCCCCGGGATGACGGCCTATCTCGACGAGCGAAATTGGCCTGCAGACGATTTAGAGTTCCAGTATCCCGCCCGGCACTACAGCGCCCTGTTCCAGGCGGTGGAAGAGGTGGGCGGCGGGAGGTCTCAGCTGGTGGCCATCGGCATCAAGACGAGCAAGTTGGGCTTTGAGGGCCTCGGGCCGTCGATGAAGGCGGCCCTGGCCGTAATGAAGAGGCTGCCGGGATACCGATGGCGGGTCGAGACGATCCTTTCGGGGATGGTCCAGGATATGCTCAATGCCGCGCCGGAGGAGAAGCGGCTCAAAGCGATTTCACTTGAGACCGATGATGCCCGCAGGGTATTTCGCTACGTCGATCGGAGCGGCGACATCTGCCACGGCAGAAACGGCGCCACGGCCCCGATTTGCCACGTCTATCGGGGAGGGTTCATCGGCGCGATAAAAGGCGTTACCGGCCGCATTCCCCGCGTCCGGGAGGTGATGTGCATGGCGGCCGGGGACCCTGCCTGTGTCTTCGAAATAGATTTTGAGCCGGAGGGAGGCGGTGACGAATTGAGAGAAGACGGAGTAGAGAATCGTGTATAGGTTCCCGGAAGCGAAGCCCGACCGCTCCCCCGTCTCACACCACAGTCCAAACACGCCAAAAAAAAGGGAGGGAAATCAATTCCCTCCCTTCAAGTCCGTGAATTTATGATCGGCTATCCGAAGATCTTATCCACCTCTTTTGCGTCGATATCGCTCACCAGCGGGATGCCGCTGACCCGGGATGCCTCCGGGGTGAGCGCGGCGATGTCGTTGGTGGTGATGCGGTCGATGGCAAACTTGCGCGAGCCGGCCATGAACTGGCGCAGGCCCTGGGCGAGCCGCTCGTAATAGGTATAGAGGCCCATGGCGCCGGTCGGTATCCGCTCGTAGTCCTTCCCGAATTTTCTCTTCAACCCCTCGGCGGTCACGAAGACCGATTCCACGTCCTTGCCGAACCGCTCGATAAAGACGGGGGCGTCGCCGCTGTTGATCGCGTTTCCGATCGTCTTTCCCACCATGGCGGCCGCCAGCGGCGCCCGTGACATGGCGATGGCCTTGCAGTAGGGAGCGGCGAGCGATAGTCCCTTGAACATCTGGTCTTCGAGGATGAACCCGCCGGCAAGCGCTATATCCGGGACATGCTGACCCTTCTTTGCCAGGCGGTCGCAGTAGTCCCTGGTGAGAGACCACATCTCGATACCGGGTATGCCCCATTCGTTCATCATGCGCCAGGGGCTCATGCCGGTGCCGCCGCCGGCGCCGTCAACCGTCAGGTAGTCAATCTTTGCGATGGATGAGAACTTGACCGCCCGGGCGAGATCCACCGGCCGGTAGGCGCCGGTCTTGAGCGACACGAACTTGGCGCCGGCCTTGCGAAGCTCTTCCACGCGCGCCACGAAGCTCTCCTCGTCCACCATGCCGACACGGGAGTGCCGCTCGAACTCCGTGAATATTCCCTTCTTGAATTCCTCGACAATGGCGGGATCAAGCGGGTCGGGCAGCACGATGTAGCCCCTCTTGGCGAGGAGCTGGGCCTTCTCGAGGCTCTTGATCTTCACCTCGCCGCCGATGTCTTTTGCGCCCTGTCCCCATTTGAGCTCGACGGCGTCCACCCCGAGTTTTTCTATCGCGTACTCCTGGATCTTCAGGCGGGTGTCCTCGACGTTGGCCTGCACGACGACGGCGCCGTAGCCCTTTTCCTGCCAGTCCTTGAAGAGCTTGACGCGCCGTTTGAGCTCCGGGGAGTCAACCACTCTCCCGTTTTCGATCTTTGATTCGACGTCCATCCCGCAGACGTTCTCGCCGATGGTCAGAACGGTCCCGGTTATCGCCGAGCCGATGGCAAGCCCCTCCCAGTTGATCCCGGCGACGTTCGTCGACCCGAGTCCGCCGATGACGATCGGAAGCCGGAGTTTTATACCGCCGTTATTGCCGAGTTTCGTTTCGAGGCTGACGTTCGGGAAGATCGCCTTGTCCGAATCTGCCTCTATCCCGACGGCCCCTACGGCGGTTCCCATGATGGAAAAGTGGGAAAGGTCGATGGGGTAATCCTTCTGTGAGGCCATCGTGGAGATCCCGAAGGGCTGCGGGTAGATGACCTCGTGCCCCCGGTAGGCGCTCTTGCCGATCTCGCACATGCCGATGCAGCCGTCAACGCAGGTTACGCACATACCGCTGATGGGAGACCAGTCCCCGGCCGTCCTGTTCTTGGTGAGGGTCGCGGCCGTCGCATTATATCTCGTTAGTGTCATGCTTCACTCCTCTTCTCGTATCGGTTTGTCTATGTATTTAAATTAGTCCCTTAATATGCCCGGTGCCCTTTGGCGGTCACGCTCTCCGAGCAGTGCACGCAGAGCTGGCAGGTCTCCACCAGCATCAGGTTCTGGCAACCCCCGCAGAGGCCGTCCTTGAGGTTTGCCGCGGTACAGGCCCGCTCGCACACCGGGCAGATCCACTCGCACCCGCCGCAGTTGCGGCATTCCTGGGGGGTGACCCCGAAGGCGGTGCCGACCTTCCGCGACGTGCCGCGTCCCACGAACCCGATGCCGCCCGACTGCATCTGGTCTTTGCAGAAACGGACGCACAGGCCGCACAGGATGCAGTTCTTGTCCTTTATAGTAAAGCGGATCTTATTGACGCCGTAATTGGCGGCCAGGTCCTGCAGGGTCTTGGAGGTGGGGCAGGTCGAGACGAGCAGCTCGATGAGGACCTTCCTGGCCTTTCTTACCCGCTCGGAATTCGTGAGGATCTCCATACCCTCTGAGGCCGGCAGCGCGCAGGAGGCCTCGAGCGTCGAGCGGCTGCCTTTTTTCACCTCGACGACGCACACCCGGCATGCCCCGTAGGGCACGAGGCCGGGATTGTGGCAGAGAGAGGGTATGGCGATCCCGAGGCTCCGCGCGGCCTCCAGCACCGTCGTCCCCCCGGCAACCTCGGTTGGAATCCCGTCTATGCGTAGTTTAGGCATTGTCTATCCTTTTTATGCAACGATGACCGCATCGAATTTACAGTTTTCCCGGCAGAGGCCGCACTTGATGCACGCGCCCTGATCGACCACGTGAACTTCTTTCTTTTTACCGGTGATCGCCTTTTCGGGGCAGTTCTTGGCGCACACCATGCAGCCGGTGCATTTTTCTTTGTCGATCGTGTAGGTGATGAGGGCCTTGCAGACCCCCGCCGGGCAGCGGTGCTGCCCGATATGCGCCTCGTATTCGTCCCGGAAATACCGTATGGTCGACAGGACCGGATTTCCGGCGGTACCCCCCAGGGCACACAGGGACGTTTCCTTGATGACTTCCCCCAGCTCCTCCAGGAGCTCGATATCGCCGCTCTTGCCGTTTCCCCCGGTGATGCCGGCGAGGATATCGTTCATCCGGTCAAGGCCCTCCCGGCAGGGGAGGCACTTGCCGCACGACTCCTCGGTGAGGAAGTTCACAAAGTATTTGGCCGTATCCACCATGCAGGTGGATTCGTCCATGACGATCATGCCGCCCGAGCCCATCATCGAGCCGACGCGGGAGAGCTCGTCGAAATCGACGGGCAGATCGAGAAGGTTCTCGGGAATACACCCTCCCGACGGCCCCCCGGTCTGGACGGCCTTGAATTTCTTGCCGTTCAGGAGGCCGCCGCCGATGTCGTAGATAATCTCGCGCAGCGTAATGCCCATCGGCACCTCGACGAGACCGGTATTTTTAATCTTGCCGACCAGCGAGAATATCTTGGTGCCCTTGCTGCCGGCGGTGCCGATATCCGCGTACCATCCCGCCCCCTTGTTGATGATCAGCGGGACGTTCGCCCACGTCTCGACGTTGTTGAGGTTGGAGGGCTTGTTGTGGAGCCCCTTGACGACGGTATGGATATGTTTCTGGCGCGGCTCCCCGATCTTTCCCTCGAGAGAGGCCATGAGAGCGGTGGATTCCCCGCAGACGAACGCGCCCCCGCCCCGGGCGATCACGACGTCGAAATCGAAGCCGGAGCCGAGGATATTGGCTCCCAACAGGCCGTATTCCCGCGCCTGATCGAGGGCCACGCGCAGGTTCTTGACGGCCAGGGGATATTCGTGCCGCACGTAGACGTAGCCGTGCGCGCTGCCGATGGCGTACGCCCCGATGATCATGCCTTCCAGGACGCTGTGCGGGTTTCCCTCCAAGAGGCTCCTGTCCATATAGGCGCCGGGGTCCCCCTCATCGGCATTACAGATGACGTAGCGGGTCCCGTTTGACGTTGGGGCGTTGCGGCACGACTCCCACTTGTCGCCCGTCGGGAAGCCTCCCCCGCCGCGGCCCCGCAGGCCCGATTTCTTTATTTCCTGGATGACCTGCTCCGGCTTCATCTCGAACAGGGCCGTGGGGAGGGCGGAATACCCGCCCAAGGCGATGTAATCTTCGATGCTGGTAGGATCCAGGAGGCCGTTGCTGCCGAATATGAGCCGCCGCTGTTTCTTGTAGAACGGTACGTCGTGCTCGTGCTGGACGGTTTGCCCCGAGTCAGAATCGGAATAGAGGAGCCGATCGATAACGACTCCTTTACCGATGGTCTCCGTGAGTATTTCGGCAACGTCCGGTGGATTTACCCGGGTATAGAATATTTCCTGGGGGTGTATGGTGACCAGCGTCCCGTATTCACATAGACCGTGGCAGCCGGTGAGCTTCAGTCCGACCCGGTCGGCCAGCTTCAGGCGGTCAATTTCATCGAGGAATGCGGCATGAACGAGTTCGCACCCGCACCCGTGACAGCCCGTTCCGCCGCATACGCTTATCGTGGATTTCTCCGACCGACTATCCTGCGCGAGCCGTTTCTGCAGTCCTTTCAGGTCATCCGGTGATTGCAGCTTCTTTATCATTTTGCGGACCTCGTCGCATCCTTCCTGTATTCGTTCAGGAGCTTCTTGATTTTTCCTGAGCTCATCTTCGCGTGATACCGTCCGTCCACTACGACCACCGGGCCGAGGGCGCAGGCACCGAGGCAGTTGACGCTTTCCAGGGTAAACAGACCATCGGCGGTGGTACTACCGTTTCCTATCCCAAGCTGCCGCTCCATTTCCTCCAGCACCGACCTCCCGCCCCTCACGTGGCAGGCCGTCCCCAGGCATACGGTGACGACGTGCTCGCCACGGGGGGTGAGGCTGAAGGCCTTAAAGAATGTCGCAACGCCGTATACCTGGATGAGGGGAAGGTTAAGCTTGCCCGCGACCTGCTTCAGGGCCGCCTCCGGCAGGTAACGATACTGGGCCTGGATATCCTGGAGTATCGAGATGAGGTTATCCGGCGTTGCCTCGTAGTCGCCAATAACCCGCGTTACGAAATCCGCGGTCTTGCTTGCATCATCTATTGTGCTCATTAGGTTTTTCCGCCATTTCGGTTTAGTTGCCTGACGTGTTTTTACGCGTATATTATTGTGTGTATCTTGTGGCTCTTGCCTGCCGATATAATCTTATCAATTGACGGTGATTAGTCTCGCGCGTGTCTTTTGAGCTACCGTACTGTTCGGTCAATGAGGTTCTATTATCGGCAATCGGTTGCCAATATTTCATACCGGTGAGAGCCTGTCAAGAACAAAATGCATAAGAGTATTAAATAATTACGTTATCATGACGAATGACTAATGCGGTAATTGTGCCGTAGGTGCTGATAATATCGGCAACTATGCCGTATCAACACCGCCATATAAGGCGGAACGGATAGAATACGAAGGGAAACTGTCCGTTATCAGTGGGAATTCCCATGACCCGTGGCTCAAAAACGACCTGGGTACCGGCAATACTGCCGATAATGCCCTTGACTACCGGTAAATTTTCCGGTACCGTTATATACTCATGAGCGAAAAGATGGAAAAGAAGAGACTTGCCGTCCTCCGGTTCCTGGCAGATTCCGACGGCCCCCAGACCAGCCCCGCAATTGCCGAGCATCTGACGGCCTCCGGCCATGAGATGAGCGAGAGGACGATCCGCCTCTATCTCCAGGAGCTGGATGAAGAGGCGCTCACCGAAAACCACGGCAAGCGGGGCAGGACGATCACCGAGAAGGGGAGGGCCGAGCTGGGAAACGCCCGGGCCTTCGATAAGGTGGGGTACCTGGCGGCAAAGATCGACCGGATGATGTACCGGATGACCTTCAACCTCCGGGAGCGGACGGGAACCGTCGTTATAAACCTCAGTATCATTTCGAAAGACATGCTGGCCACCGCCGTCCCGCTTCTCTCGAGCGTCTTTCGGGCGGGTTACTCGATGGGCAGCCTCGTCGGCTTATTCGGCCCCGGAGAGCGAATCGGGGAGGTGACCATTCCACAGGACGCCGTGGGTATCGGAACGGTCTGCTCGGTTACGGTCAACGGTGTGCTGCTTTCCGAGGGGATACCGACGGTCTCCCGGTTCGGGGGTCTCCTGGAAATCAGGAACGGGAAATATACCCGTTTCGTGGAGCTGATCCACTACGAGGGGACGACGCTGGACCCCCTCGAGGTCTTCATCCGCAGCCGCATGACCGACTATTTCGGCGCCACGACAACCGGAAACGGGAGGATCGGCGCGAGTTTTCGGGAGGTCCCGGCCGAGAGCCGCGCCAGGGTTATCGACATCTCGGAGCGGCTGGAACAGGCCGGCTTGAGCGGTTTCATCTCGATCGGATGGCCGGGCCAGCCCCTCATGGAGATACCCGTCGGGGACGGGAGGATCGGCATCGTCGTTATCGGCGGTCTCAATCCCGTGGCGATCCTCGAGGAAAAGGGCATCCACGTCCAATTCACCGGGGCGTTGGCGGGTTTGCTGGACTACGGAGCGCTCTACCACTACCGGGAGATGGAGGAGAGGGCCGGTATATTATTGAAATAGTTATACGGCAGCCGTATGGTTAGGTATTATGGAGGATTCATATGAAAAAGATTATCCTTTCCGGTCTTTTGGCCGGTATCGCGATGCTCGTAGTCGGATTCGGTCTTGGCTACGCGCTGATGTTCATATTTCCGTCGCTTGGGGCCGAATATGCCAATACGGCCCTCTTTCGGCCCTGGTCTGACCCGATCATGTCGCTCTATTTCGCGCACCCGTTTATGCTCGGGTTTATCCTCGCGTGGGTATGGAGCAAGGTCAAGGGCGTGATCGGCGGCGCAGGATGGTCGGGTAAGGGGACCCGGTTCGGGCTTGCCTACTGGCTCGTGACTATCCCGGGCATGGTCATCTCGTACGCCAGCTTCCCCCTGTCGCTGTTAATGGTGGTCAGCTGGAGTATCAGCATATTGGCGCAGGCGCTGGCGGCGGGATTGATACTGTCGGCGGCCAACAGGTAGAGGCCCTCCCAAGGGGCAAACTCCGGAGGGTGACGATGGCGCGCGCCGCCGAAAAGAAAAATCTCTCGCTCTTTGCCGGACCCCGGGCCCTCGGGCTGATCAGGGACGGCGGGCTTTCGGCATCCTCAGTCACGACGATCCTCGGGGCCGCGGGCGGCCCCAAGTGGCTGGTGCTGGCCGGGCTCGACCGGGCGGTCTTCTTCACGTGGCTTATCCGTTCAAAGACCCCGGTCAGGCTCGTCGGCTCGTCCATCGGGGCGTGGCGGTTTGCCGCCGTTGCCCAGGGCGGGCGGGCTATCGCGGCCCACGAGGCGCTCGGGGAGGCCTACATCCATCAGCGCTACGACAGGAAACCCTCCCCACAGGACATCACCGACGAGGCCGTCAGGATCATGGATACCTACCTCACCGACGGCGGCGCGGCGTCGATATTAGCCAACCCCCGTTTTTTCCTCTCGGTCATTACGGCCCGGGGACGCGGGCCGTTTTCTTCGGTCAGGCGGCCGGCCGTGGCCGCGGGTATGCTGTGTGCCGGGATCGCCAACGCGCTTTCCCGCAGCAACCTGGGCCGGTTCTTCGTCCGGGTCATCTTTACCGACCCACGAAACGGCGGGCCGTTGAGCGGGGCGGCGGACTTCGCGCAGGATCCGATACCCACCGAATCGGTCGAGCTTACCGCGGATAACCTTCGCGGCGCGGTGCTTGCCTCCGGGTCGATCCCGGTGGTCATGTCGCCGACAACCGACATTGCCGGGGCCGCTGCCGGGCCTCTATTGGGACGGCGGGCTGGTCGACTACCACGTCACGATCCCCGATTCGCCGATGCGGGCCGGGGAGGGAATTGTCCTGTTTCCCCACTACGTCGACCGCATCATACCGGGATGGTTCGATAAATACCTCCCGCGGCGCAGCCCGAAATCATCAGCGCTCGACCGGTTGCTGCTGGTCGCCCCCTCGCGCGAGTTCGTCGGGCGTCTTCCCTACGGCAAGATACCCGACCGGGCGGATTTCAAATTATTGGCCGGCCGCGACAGGGACCGAATCGCCTACTGGGAAAAGACGGCGGCCGAAAGCGAGCGGCTGGGAGACGAGTTCCTGGAGCTGGCGGAGTCCGGGAAGATCAGGGAGCGGGTGAGGCCCTTCCCGGCGTCCGGGGCGTGAGCCGGGAGGTTTGGAGACAGGCGGCAGGATTGCTTTCAACAACGTTGTGAGCTTCGGTACGGAGGTGTTATCATGAAGAAAAGAACGATGGCGGCGGTCCTTGCCCTCGTATTCGGGCTGCTGTTGGGGCTTTCTTTCACGGCGGCCGCGCAGGAAGGGGCGGGTGCTCCCGGAACCTACAGCGGATATCTCTTCTGTAAACTGGACAATATCGGGACGAAGTCCGAGGGAGGAGCTACTATCTCCAGCAGTGGGACGACAGCGAGGTTCATATCATCAAGAACGGAATCCTATGGCAGAGCGACCCCCAGCTGGACGAGCACCTGAACACGAAGGTAACGATAACCGGGACGATGGAAGACGGCCAACTGCGGTATACAAAGATCGAGCCGTTTCGGTATTGAGATTCGCTCAAAATGAGGCCCTCGCTCATGCTTCCCTTCGGCCCCGGCGATCACTAAACCGGGCGTAATTATGGCAGCTTTGCCCGACACTCCGGCAGGGATCGCGCCATCGCGTAAGTCCCTGTTCGCCCCCGCATAGTCGGGTAACTGGACGCGGGGCAGCCAATCATGCTCAGGCTATAGTCACGTACAGCAGGAGGCCCGTTACCATGAGCATGGAGACGATCGTGATCCAGTCGTTGAATTCGCTTTCTTTCATTGTTCTGCTCCTTGCCTTTACGGTTTAGACAGTACCGATACTTCACGTGTTCCCTTGATATTTAATAAAGCAATCTCCGTGCCATTATTAGGAAGTTCTTATATTTTAATAATGCCGGCCGGCCGTACAAATCTCCCACATTCTGCGACCTCCTTAGTATTCTGATAAGATAATCGCACGGGAAACCGCACCGCTTCCGCAATGAATCCGGGATATGTTGCACATGCGAACGGATTGGTAGGGCGAAAAGGAACAGTATTACCGTTTGTTACAATTAACAACTATGGTTAATATATCAGTTATTATCGTATATATGACAATGGACTTAGATATGCAATAGTGTATGCTAGGATTCCTCATGTTTCATTGCTGTTGCACGCGAGAGACATATGCAACGGCATCATCAGCGGTGGTCTTATCCCCGGGGGCATGGAAACAGGTCTGCCGTGGTAAAGTATTGCCTCGAAAGGGACCTCACATGGAGGCGGTGTTGGGCAGGTCGGATGTGTCTTACGCCGGTATGGAAGAAGCCGGGTGACTGCGGTATACAAAGATCGAGCCGTTCAGGCTACCAGGCGCAGCCCGCCTTGTAGAACAGGGATTCACGCGGGTGCGTGAGTCCCTGTTTTCATTCAACAAATTCGGCGGGCCGCCGGGGCGGCCGATCATATCTTAGATTACCGTCACGTAGAGCAGGATACCCGTCACCATGAGCATGGAGACGAGCATGACCCAGTCGGTGAATTCTCCTTCTTTCATTTCCATCCTCCTTTCTGCTACCGTATAGACAACGCCCGAGCCGTGTGTGTTCCGCAATTATTTTGCCGGGCGGCAGATGTTTTGTAAATTAAGTGATCCTAATATTTAGATGCCACAATATCGTACAAGGCTCCGATTATTTGTGACTTATTTCACATTATGAGACGATTTTCATGAGAAATGGGGGGCGAGTTTTGGGTCCGAACCGATGCGGACGCGGGACGGCGACGGGGTGGTATCAGGCGGGAGAGGCCGCCGCCGGGTTTGCCCCGGCGGCGGATGTCATTCGAATCCGGTCCTGACTGCTATTCACCGGGGCCTATCGTTACCGACCGGCCAGCTCTTTCCCGATCCATCCGATGATCTCATCGATATGCGCCAGGATAAACGCGGGCTTGTGGCGGCCGCCGGGAATGATGTTATTCCCGGGAGAGACCGCGGCACCGTGAGCGGTGAGCCGCGGGACGATGACCGGGACATGGCCGTCGAGGTTAAAATCGTCTTCCGACCCGACGATGAGGTAGTAGCGCTGGCCGGAGAGGTCCATGTCCCCGCCGTCAAGCAGCTCCACCGGGTTGACCGCCGAGAGCCGCTCCCAGACCGGCCGATCTTCGGACCATACGGGGCCGGGGGTCTTGTCGCTGTCAAAGACGGGATAGTAGAGCCAGTATTCCGTTACGCCGAGGAAACCCCCGCCGGCCGCGGCGTTGACGATGCGCCGGGGGTTGTCGGCGTCGATCAACGCGTAGCCCGCCGCGTCATAGTCGGCGAGCTTATCGCCCCGTATTCCGTACCGCAGGTCGGCGGCGGGGTATATGGGGACCAGGACGTGGGAAAACGACGGGTGAGTGACCCCGTAGTAGAGGACCCCGTACCCGCCCATGGACGCGCCCATGAGGACGACCCCATCCGGATCGGTGCGTACGTTAAACGACGAGGCGACGAACGGGACGATCTCCCCAAAGAAGTGATCCTCGAATCTCCCGAGGTTGCTGTTAATGTAGAAGTTCCCGGAGCGGTCGTCAAACCAGGTAGCCGGGTCGTCCGCCCCGTTTCCCGAGACGGAAAAATCGGGCATTACCACGACGACGGGTTCGATCGTACCCGCCGCTATCGCGGCCTCCAGGGGAGCGATGATCTCATTTGCCCACGTCTGCGGCCGGCTGGCGTAGCCGTGCAGGGCCCAGATTACCGGGCAGGCGGCGCCCCTTTTATCGTATCCGTCGTATCCGGGGGGGAGCCACACCAGGAGCGTGCGATCTTCATTCAGGATATCGCTGTGAAAGGGGGCCTCGTATTTCACGGAGGAGCCGTCGGGCCGGGCGGGGTCGTCACCCACGAAGGCGACCAGCGTTCCCGCCCCCGGTATAGACGGGCCTGGTCGATTCCCAGGGGCTGCCCATATTGATGACCGAAAGGGGCAGCGGCAGCGGGCCCGCCTTCCACGCGTAGATGATACACGCGCCCACGGCGGCGACAAGATAACCGCCGCGGTAATAACTCCCCTCATCAGGTAATTCGTACAGGTTTCCTTTCTGGTTCTTCTTGACGGCTTTACGGGACTGTTTACGTATCTTTTTGACCATGATGTGCTCCTGTACTCCGGGGTCTTTGAGGCGGTGCGTCTTGAGCACCCGCACCCTCTTCTGCACCGTTTCATAGCTCGCACCTGTCGGTGATCTCCCGCTCCATCTTTCTCGATTTCTCCGCCTTGTCCATCACGGAGGATATCCATGATCTTCTCGTTCAGGTAAACCGCTGCCTGTTTTCTTACTGCCGCATGGTGAAATACGCTTCTCTGCCTCCCAGCGTCGTCTTCAGTATATCGGGCCCGAGCGTCACGTCCCCCGCGACGCCGTAATGGGCCGGCACGTATTCTTTCGTACAACCGATGCAC
This sequence comes from uncultured delta proteobacterium, assembly GCA_963848155.1. Classification (GTDB taxonomy): domain Bacteria; phylum Desulfobacterota; class Zymogenia; order Zymogenales; family Zymogenaceae; genus JAFGAS01. The sequence goes on along the minus strand of CAWKCL010000007.1, from coordinate 1,057,920 downwards.
GGGACGGGCGGCCCGATCTCGAAGCGCGGGTATTCCGGGTTAAACGCGTCTTTCTCGTGAACGGAACCGCCGGTGAATGAAAAAGCTCCTTTTATTTCCGGCAGGGGCAGATAATTTGTCACCGGCCCCGCGCCGCCGACAAGCGTCGTGTCAAAGGGACCGACGAAGGAGGCGGGGTAGAAGGTGATCAGGTCGCCTGCGGGCGTGATCCCGTCAACGTACTTGTGGTTCAGGTCTACCGGTTTGATCATGCCGCCGGAAAACAGGAGGTCGAAATGCCCCGGTTGCCCGTTCATCTGGTAGGCGTCGAGCCCGAAGAAGAGGGCGTCCCGGTTGGCCTGCGTCACGATATCGGCAGAAAACGATGTCCGGATGGAGTCGGCAAGCCCCGGCGCGACGTCCGAAAGGGTGAACCCCGACCGGTCGACCCGCCCGTCGGGGAAGACCGAGAACACCGTCAACGTGTCGTTATCGAAAACCGCCATGAAGAGCCGGTCTCCGCCGCCGTCCGTAACGGCGAGCTTCACGGGGCGTTGCCACGATGCGGCGTCCCACGAGAATATCGCCGGGGCTTTATTGATATCGTCCGCCGTTACCTCGCCGCCGCGGGGTCGATATACCTGACCTCGCAGGCTGCCATGTATCGGTCCTGCATGAGCCCGAAAAGGATAAAGGCCCCACCCTCGCAGAGGAATATTCTTTGGTACCGTGCCCCCGCGGCGCTTTCGGGGAAGGGGAACGGTTCGTTTTGGGTATAGTCGTAGAGGGCCTGCATGAGTCCGTCCGCCAGCTCGGCGTACTCCTCGGCCCGGTCAAAGGGGGTAAAGACAACGGGGGGATATCGGTGACGTGGACGGCGATCTCGGTCTTTCCGTACGGCGTTGCGAGGCCCAGCGTATGGTCGCCGGGAGGCGCCGTGATACGGAAGACGTGATGGTTACCGCCTTCGGATCGGGCATAGGGGGCGCCGTCCAGGGAAAGCTCCACGAGACAGGGGGGCAGGGCAACGTGGGATTTCGGGGCGCCGAGGAAGAGCAATGGATAGGTCTCGATACCCAATGACCATTTCGCGGCGACCGCCAGTATCGAAAATTCCGTCGGGACGGTCAGCGCCCGGCGCGGGATAGACTATCTCGACGTACGAGCCGGGGAGGATCGGCCTGACGCAGGCGATGATAAGGAGGAGTGCGATACACAGAATGCCGATCAGCCCGATGAGGACGGATTTTTTCATGGTGTCATCCCTTATACGGATTACGCCGAATCATACCCCATCGAAGACAAAAAACAAATAGAAAAGGGGGGATTGCCAGCGGAATAAAGGTTTTGGTGAGCGGCAGGAAATATACATTAGAAAGGGGGAGCCGAATGGCTCCCCCTTTTGTATCAGAATATGAGCGCTCTTAGAACGCGAAGCTCTGGTCGGCTATCTCGAGGTATGCGTCTTCCTCGGACTTGAGCTGCGCGACCTTGCCCTTGGTGCGGGGCAGGATGTTGCCGATGTAGAACTTGGCGGCGTTGACCTTGCCGGCGTAAAACGCCGTCTCAACGCTGTCTTCCACCTTCTTGGCCAGGTCGGCGCCCTTGAGCCCGCCGAGCTTCGGGTAGGCGATGTTCATCTGCCACAGGAGCTGCCAGCCTATGACGAGGTCGCCCATCAGCTCCATGAGCGGGACGGCATTGCCGAATATGACGCCCATCTTACCCTTGCCCAGGAGGCCCTGCTGGAAGGCAACGGCGTCCTCCATGCCGGCCATCGCTTCCTTGACCGCCGCGGCATAGGGCTTGAGGTCGGCTACCTTGTCGGCGGCGTCCGTCACCTTCTTTACCTCTTCCTTGAAGAAGGCGAAGTTGACCAGCCCGTTGAGGAGCATCTTGCGGAAGGTAAAGTCCATGGCCTGGATACCGTTGGTGCCCTCATAGAGGGACGCGATCTTGCAGTCGCGGGCGTACTGCTCCACGGGATAGTCCCGGGTGAAGCCGTAGCCGCCGTAGACCTGGATCGCCTGGCCGGTGATGTCCCACACCATGTCGGTCTCGTAGCCCTTGCAGATGGGGATGAGGAGGTCCAGGAGCCCCTGCCAGCGGTCCTTCTCTGCGCCCTCGGTCGTCTCGACGCTATCGATGCAGTATCCCATGTAATACTGGAGGCCGCGCATCCCCTCGACGTATGCCTTCATGCGGGTGAGCATGCGGCGCACGTCCGGGTGCTGGATGATCGGGACGCCCTTGCTGTCCTTTTCCTGCATCTTGGTGTAGTGGATGCCCTGGACGCGCTCCTTGGCGTACTTGACCGCGTGCAGGTAGGCCGCGGAGCTCGTGGACAGGCCCTGGAGGCCGACAAACATGCGCTCCTCGTTCATCATCATGAACATGATCTTCATGCCCTTCATCCGCTCACCCAGCATCCAGCCCACGCACTTGCCGTTGTCGCCGAAAACCAGCGAGGTGGTCGGGGAGCCGTGGATACCCATCTTCTCCTCGATGCCGGCGCAGTAGAGGTCGTTGGGCGCTCCGGGCGTCCCGTCGGCCTTGGGGAGGAACTTGGGGACGATGAAGATCGAGATGCCCTTGGTTCCCGGCGGGTCGCCTTCGATGCGGGCCAGCACCATGTGGATGATGTTCTCGGACAGGTCATGCTCGCCGGAGGTGATGAAGGTCTTGTTGCCGACGATGGAGTACGTCCCGTCGGGGTTCGGGGTGGCCTTGGTCTTGAGCGCCCCTACCTCCGAACCGGCGCCCGGCTCGGTGAGGCACATGGTGCCCAGCCACTGGCCCTCGTACATCTTCCCGAGGTACATGTTTTTCTGCTCCTCGGTCCCGAAGACCTCGATCATCCGGGCCGAACCGTGGGAAAGGCCCGGGAAAGCCACGAAGGCGAAGTTGCTGCCGACGAAGATCTCCATGCACGACATATAGAGGGAATAGGGCAGGCCCTGTCCGCCGACTTCGGGGTTCTCGGCCATGGCGATCCAGCCGCCCGCCTTGTAGGCCTCCAGCGCCTTCTTGAAGCTCGGCGGGGTCGTGACGCTCTTGGTCTTGGGATCGTAGACTGCGCCGATCTTGTCGCTCTCGACGTAGGTGGGCTCGATATAGTTGACGGCCATCTTCTCGGCCTCGTCCAGCACCATCTCGAAGACGTCTTTGCTGTGGTCGGCGTATCTCGGCCGCTCGCAGAGCTTATCGATGCCCAGCTGCTCGTAGAGGACGAATCGGGCGTCCCGCATATCCATGATAAGGTTGCTCATCTCTCATCACTCCTAAAAATGTGTAGTATTGGCTGAAAGGATTTCCCGGTACGGGCCGCGTTTGTGCCGACAGGGGCTTACCCGGGAACGATCACTACCACGGAGGGAAGGGCGCCGCAGGGCCGTCGGCCGTGCCCGATCCATGAATGAATGGTCATTCACCTCCCCACGGATTTTTCTATCACTTGGGCGGGAATATGTCAAGAAAATTGTTCCTTTGCGCCCGTTACGCCCGGGCCGGACCGGGCGCGGAGGAAAGGAACCGTCGGTTCGGGAGGTCTCGGGAAAAAGGGGCGGGAAGGCGAGGATCATCATAATTCAGTGGAAATCGGCCCGGTGATTCTGATACAATTCCCTTCGATAGCAGTTGTTCTGGTCCCTGCAGCGAGCCCCGGAGAACGACGGGGAGTTCCTACGTCGCCGTGGATGCGGCAACGCCGGGCCGTCGAGGTAACAGCCATGTTTGCCGATTTTCCATTCTGGGAATACGTCGGTATTCCCCTCCTTATCTGTCTTGCGCGGATCTGCGACGTGACCATCGGGACGATCCGCATCATGTACGTCGCCCGCGGGATCAAGGTGCTGTCGGCGATCCTCGGCTTTTTTGAGGTCCTGATCTGGCTTTTTGCCATCGGGCAGATCATCAGCAACCTTACCAACGTCGTAAACTATATCGCCTTCGGGACGGGCTATGCGCTGGGCAACTACATCGGCATCACTATCGAGGAGAAGCTCTCGGTGGGGGTGCTGATGCTCAGGATCATTACAAAGGATAAGGCCAGACGCTTGTAAGCGCGCTGCGAGAGGCCGGATTCGGGATCACCACCGTCGACGGCCAGGGGATCTACGGGCCGGTGGATGTTATCTTTACCGTGATCAACCGCACGGATCTCGACAGGCGTCGTCGAAATTATCAAAGAGCATCATCCCCAGGCGATCTATTCCGTCCAGGACGTGAAATCGGTCAGCACGGCCCCATTCCCCCATCCGAACGGCGATGAGCGTACGATCCGCCGCCTCATGCGGGGCCTTACGCAGAGGAAGTAGCCCGTCGGGGAGAAAGGATACACCACCATGGAAGAGAATAAGAGAAAGACCGTCCGGCTCCTTATCGAGACCGGCGCCCTCCGTTTTGGGGACTTCGTCCTCAAGAGCGGCAGGAAGTCACCCTATTTCATTAATATTGGGGATATCGCCGACGGGGATTCCGTCGGTGCGCTGGGCACTATCCTTGCCAGAAAGATCGTGGACGACATCGGGGCCGACAGTTTTGACGTCATCTTCGGCCCGGCCTATAAGGGGATCGTGCTGGCGTCGGTAACCGCGGCCTGTCTCTCGGCCGAACACGGGATATCCAAGGGATTCTGTTTCGACCGCAAGGAGGCCAAGGGGCACGGCGAGGGAGGCAGCTTTGTCGGGTGCGACCTGACGGGCGAAACGAAGCGGCTCTTGATTATCGACGACGTGATTACCGACGGAAAGACGAAGATCGAGACGATACAGAAGATAACCTCCGAGACCAGGGCCGCCGTCACGGGAATACTCTCGGTGGTGGACCGGATGGAAGCCGACGGCGCGGGCCGCCTCTTTTCAACCGTGATCGCCGAAACGACCGGCGTTCCGGTACGGTCCGTGGTCAACCTGTCGGATATCGTCCGGTACATCCGCGACGAAGGCGCCGCGTCGCTCGGGGTGCCGGAGACGGCCTTCGAGGAGCTGGCCGGCCTCGTCGCGCGGCGGGAAGCGCCGGCAATGATCTCAGGCCCTCGCGGGATGATTGCGGCCGTCCGCCGCCCCGACGGCCTATTCGATAGTTATCATCGAAGATCGAATCTTTATAAGCTGCTGGGAATAGGATTCCGAAAAGATACAGCGGGTAATCGCCACGGCCATGCAGGTATCGGCCACAACGGCCACCCCTTCGCCGACAAACATCGAGTCGACCACGTCGACGTTCCAGCAGCGAACGAGAACGAGGTTCTTGACGGTACAGTTGGCCAGATCGACGTTGAAGCAGTTGACCAGGGTCAGGGTATCGTAGGTCACCCCGGTTATGGTGAGGTTGATCTTTCCCGATAGCGTGGTATTTGTCGACCCGGGACTCTGCGCCCAGCAGAAGACCGGGAACAATCCCAGAAGGACGATGAGACCGAGGATACTCAGGGCTTTTTTCACCGATTTTCCTCCCTCTATGAAGCAGCAGACGAGCACGGCGTACCTGCGGTGATGCCGGCAGCGAGTCCCTGCGGGGCTACTCCGCGGGCCTTTTTCGCTTCCGCTGTATGAACCGGGCCGGCACGGCGATAATCCAAACGACAACCACGAGGGCAAGGAGCCCGAATTTGACGGTCGCGCACCAGGCGGCGATACCCGGGTAGAGGTCGGGTATGTCGTGAGGAGACTTGAGGATTAAAAGGAGAAAGGCGTTCTCCACGACGTCGGCCAGTCCCGAAACGAAGGGTAGAAATGCCGCGCGCCTGACCCAGAGCGACGGGGCACCGCCGAGCAAAAGTGAAATGAGCATCGTGACGGAGAAGAAGAGAAACGCGTAGGCCGGGATGAAGATGAAATCCAGCCTGATGCTCTTGCGCGCCAGGATCGACAGTTCCGGACCCCATCCGTCGATCATTTCCTGCGCATTTTCGGCGCTTCGGGCCAGCTCAAAGGCGACGATGCCGTTATTGGGTGGATTTTCCGTCAGACGGGCATCGATATTGCGCATCGTAACCCAGGGGATGACGGCAACGGCGATAGACAGCAGCAGAATGGCCAGGAGTGTCTTTGACGTCAGGTACGGCTGTTCGGTTTGCATCACGCTTCCCACGTAATTGGTGTGTTATTGAAAACCGTCATACAAAAAAAGTGCGGGTCTCTTCCCTCACCATTGTTATACCTAAAATCTATCAATAAATCAATACCTTTTCACCCTCCGGGACGCCAAAAAAAGGCGGGGCCCGGTCCGTTGATGTATCCGAAGGGCTCAGTACGGCCGCGGCAGGATCGATGGGGAATCGCGTATCGTCAAGGACATGGTCGAAATGAGGACATGGGCGGAATGAAGCGCGGCAGGGGGCTCTCTCCCGGCTACCGCGTGGAGCGCTGAATTTACCCGGCCCGGTCGGTCCCTCCCGTCTATGGGTCATGATTTCTTTTGACGCCGTTCTAAAATGTGGTATGATACGTTCACGTATAATTATGGATGGAGTTGTGCATGGGGCGCGTTATTGGGCTGGCGTTGTTTTTCATGTTGGGGATTTCCGTTTTGGCCGCAGCTACCGAAATCGAGCTGCAGGGACCGCTGTTCGTCCCGACGGCCTACATCAATGAAAACGGCAAGATACTAGACAAGAACCACGTCCTGTTGGGACGGATCGATAATGACGGCATCGTATACGACGTGGACAACCGCCATCTGGGCTTCGTTGAGAAAGACCTGACCGTTATGGATACCCATTACAAGACGCTGGTAACCATGGACGCGGACGGAGTAATGACCAACGCCGAAGGAGTTGTCGTCGGCGCCTTTACGGATACCAAGCTCGCGGATGCCGCGGGGCGGCCACTGCTGCGCTACCTGGCTCAGGGCGATAAGCGGGCGATACTCGGATATTTCTACTTCTTCTCCCCGGGATTCGGCAAGTGAGGCGGTATCCCTTTTCACTCAAACATGGTGAGGTGTAACACGTGGTACCGGCCGAAAAAGAGCGAACGCTGGCGGTCTTTATTGATTTTGAGAATCTCGCCCTCGGTTTTGTGAAGGAAAAGTCCCTTAAGTTCGATATAGAAAAGGCCCTGGAGCGGCTGCTGGACAAGGGCAAGATCATCGTCAAGAAGGCCTATGCCGACTGGACCCGTTTTGCCGAGTATAAAAAGGCCCTCCACGAATCGGCGGTTGAGCTCATCGAGATCCCCAAGCGGTTTATGACCGGCAAGAACTCGGCGGATATCCGGCTGGCGGTGGATGCCATGGATATGTCATACTCCAAGGACCACATCGATACCTTCGTTATCGTCTCGGGCGATTCGGACTTTTCCCCGCTGGTCAGCAAGCTCAAGGAAAACGGCAAGACCGTCATCGGGATGGGGATGAAGGGTTCCAGCTCCGAGCTCTTGATCCACAATTGCGATGAGTTTATCTATTACGAAGACCTCGAGCGGCCGCTCAGCAAGCCCCCCAAGGTCGACACGAGCCTTTCCAAGGAGAAGCAGGAGGCCTTTGCGCTGCTGGTGTCGTCGGTCACCGCGCTGCAAAGGGAGAACAAGGACATCATCTACTCGTCGATGGTCAAGGATACGATGATCCGCAAGCAGCCCTCGTTCAACGAGTCCTACCACGGCTACCGCTCGTTTTCGGACCTGCTGGAAGACGCCCAGAAACACGGGCTCATCACCCTCAAGATCAACGCCCGCAGCGGAACCTACACGGTCACGGGATTTGGGAAGGTGGAGTAGGGGAGTAGAGAATCAATGTCTTGGATTTAAAGACCCGCCGGGAGGCGGGTCTTTTGTTATCGGGGAGGGGGTGGGGATTTCGGACCTCGGGAATCCGTCATCGCGAGAAGCTCAGGCCGACGAAGCGATGGCTCTCCGTATTCACCGTCATTGCGAGCCGCCTTGATGAGGCCTTCTCGCAATGACGTTGAAGTGGCGATAAAGAAGAGACGGGCGGCATTTATGCCGCCCCTACAGAACGAATCGCAGTATCCGGTGACAGTCTGCGGATCGCCCCCCGCGTTACGCGGGCAGGCCGCGGACTATCTCAAGAAACGTCATGAAATTGCTTCAGCGACACCTCGGGCGGGGTCCAGTGATCGAGCCCGGTGATGTATCCCCTGCGCTCCAGCATAAACGGGACCTTATCCATAACCTCGCGGCGTATCGCAGCCTCGTCCTTTGCCAGCTCGCGCTTGTCCAGCCCGCCGAACATGATCAGGTCCGGGTAGCGCTCGCGGACCTTCCTGATATCCATACCCGCCTGCACCTCGAAGGGCGACAGCATGTTGATGCCCGTCTCCATGAAGAGCGGGATCAGGAGGTCCAGGTTACCGTCCGAATCGACGGAAAAGACATAGATATCCGTCTCGGCCTTCACCCGGTTAATCAACTCCGTATAATAAGGGGTCATGAACTCTTTAAAGACCTTTGGCGAGATCATCGGCCCGTTCTTGTACGACATGTCCTCCCAGAAAAAGACCCGGTCCATCTTGACCTTCTGGCGGACCTTGATGAGCATCGCGGCGTTAAGCTCCACCCACCGGCGGGCGATGGTATGGAGCAGCGCGGGGTCCCTGCGTATTGCGATCGACATCCCCACCAGCCCCATCAGGTGGCGGTACGTCCCGAAGAGGCCGCAGACGTACGAGGTCGTGTAGTTGTCGTCGCCCAGCGAATTTGCCATGGATATGAATACGTCGAGGATCGTCGTGAACCGCTCGGGGCTCTCGGGGTCCAGCCGCCAGGAGAGCTCTTCGTAGTCCTTCAGGGTCTTGACCGGCCAGTCCAATTCCTGGGGGAGGGTGGAGCGTCCGTCGGTGAATATCCTCACGGTCTTGCCGGCGCCGTCCTGTTTGGTTATGTAGGTATCCGTCTCTTCCAGGATCGTCTCGTCGAACCTCGGGCAAAACCCGGGCTCCACGTCCGCCGCGGCTATGGGGAGCCACGTCAGCGGGTCGTACCCGAAATGGGCGGGGGCCGAAAAGACATGGTCGCACACCGTCTCGGGAAGCCCTTCCTTGTGCCACCGGGCGTAGGTCTCCGGCCAGAATCCCCAACCCTCGTATCTGATGGGGCGATCCGGCTTCTCGAAACGGCACATGGCGTGAAATCGCTCGCGAACGTTCATCGATACCCCCCTTTGTCGGTAATGTCGATACGATCGGTAACGTGATGAGTAACGCCTATGCTTCGCGCCGCGAAGCGGCTTCTCATGTCATGAAGAGATAACGGGGACGAAGGGCGCCGGAGGCGCCTCTTATTGCCTGCGCGACCCCTCTACGGACGGTGCATGACGAACCTGCACACCGGGTCGCCCACGGAGATACACCGGGTCTCCTCGACCTTCACCTCGCCGCCGACAACCCATTGAAGAAAACTATGGGAGAAGCCCACCTGGGGATGGCAGAAAGGTTTCTCCGTCTTGATTCCCTGACACCAGAAACAGGGGGAGATCTCGAGAGCCGCCCCCTCGGGGCACTCGCCGAACGTAAAAACGTCGCCGTAGATGTATTTCCACGCTTCGATGGCATTCCTGTAGAGGGTCATGAATTCCTCGAATTTCCTTTCCGGGGATTGGGTTTTATCGAGACGAAGCATGTCGGGAAAGAACTCGAGGGTCAGGTCGAACGCCTTTTTCCCTCCGCGAAAGAGGAGCGGCCGGGCGCCGCGCTCCCCGAAGAGGCCCAGCGTGCTGGTGAAAAACCGGGTCATATCCGAAAGAGGATAGACCATTTCGAAATCGGGGGGCGGATAATTCCCGATGAATTTATCGAGTCCCGCGTAATTCAGTACTGCGGACAAGCCTCCCTTACCGAGGATATCCTCAGTGGTCATAAACGTGAGGTTCAGGAGTTGATTTGGAATTTTCTCATTCAGTCCCATGGTAGTATGTCTCCGTACGAGTTTTAGGGAAGAGACCACTGCAACCGGATAGGTATCTGCAAAGAAACGATCAGGAAGCAAATGGTAGTAGAGGCCTTTACATTACCCCACAATAAATAATAAGGTCAAGGATTGTTTTAACGATCCTTGACCTTATCGGAGAGAAGGCAGTGATATTCCTACGGCCTGTGTATGATGAACTTGCACACGGGGTCGCCCGCGGCGATGCACTGCGTTTCCTCGACCTTCACCTCGCCGCCCATAACATAGTGCAAAAAGCCGTACTGAAATCCCACCTGGGCGTGGCAGATCGGTTTTTCTGTCTTGAGCCCCAGGCACCAGAAGCAGGGGCCTATCTCGACGGCGGCGCCCTCCGGGATCTCGTAAAAGGTGAAGACGTCGCCGTAGATGTAATTGGAGGCTACCACGGCGGCCCCGTAGAGTTTGACAAACTCCTCGAACTTTTTTTCAACCGGCTTGGTCTTGTCGATGCGGTGCATGTCAGGGAAGAGCTCGAGGCTGATCTCGAACCCGCGTCTCCCCCCGTGAAAGAGTATGGGACGCGCGCCCTTCTCCCCGAAGATATCAATAGCGCCGGTGACGAACTTGATGAACTTCTCAATGGGATAGACCATCTCGAAATCCGCCGGCGGCATCGAACCGATAAATTCGTCGAGCTTCGCGTAGCGGAGGAGGGTATTCAGCCCGGCCTTGCCGATGATCTCCTCGGTAGCCATGAAGGTCAGGTGCAGTAACTGGTTCGGGATCTTCTCGTTGAGTCCCATCTTTTATTCCTCCGTGTTCGTATATCCTCAGTTCGGCCTATCGCATCTACGGAAATCCCCACTAATCGCGACCCGGCGCAGGGAGGGGACGAAACGCCGCGGTCCGTCAGCCCGGTCCGCGGCGTCGTTGTCCGTCGTCGTTACTTAATAAGTATCTCGGGATAGTAGGTATAGGAGCCGGAATCGGAAAAGCCGCCCGAACCGGAGACCTTCCAGTCTATCCGTACGCCCGCCCGGATGATCCCCTCCTGGCTCAGGTATTTGTAATCGAAGATGGGCACGTCCGCCCACTCGATCGAGTTGGTCCCACCGACGCTGCCCATGAAGGCGCACGCGCCCGGCACCAGCGCGCCGATATGGTCGGAGGGGCCGGGGGTAAAGGCCGTGCAGTCGGCCGAGACGCGGGCCTTCTTGAAGAGGTCGAGCGTGGCCCCGGTCAGCACGTAGTTGAGCTTTTTAGTGTCCACCAGCAGGACATAGACGACCGACCCCGCGGTGATGGTCTTGTCCGAATTATTCTTGACGATAAAGTACCAGTCGTCCTTGGCCTGTTTCCCGCACAGGGTTACGTAGCCGCTTGACGAACAGGCCGTGTTCCAGTAGACGCCCACCGGGGTGAACTGGAGGGTATCCCCTGCGAACGCGGCCGCCCCGAGGCAGAGGCAGACCGCCAAAACAAGGGCTGTCGTAAGAGATAGTTTTCTCGGCATCATGGCAACTCCCATCTTCTTGGATTAATAAAACGCCGCTATGAGGGCAGCACGGTAGCGGCCGCCCGGGCGAATAAAGAGCCGCCCAATGCGGTGGGCGGCAGGAACATAACGCCTTCTGCGTAATCATTGCACAGGACCCTGACGGTCCCGCCGCCGACGGTCTTTTCGTCCATTTCGGATGTCCTCTTTACGCGGTTCTCACTGCTGCACGAAGTGTTCGACCGATTCCCCGAGCCCTTCCATAATCGTGTTAAACTCATTGATGAACTCATCCCGCACGACGATTATTCCTCCGCACACGGGACAATGAAGCTCGTCTCCCGGCTTCGGGATACCGGCGGCAAAGGCGTTGGCCTCGTTGCAGTCGGGACAGGTGAAGACGATAACCATATCGGCAAGCACTGTCTATCCTTCGTCCACTATAAAGTTTCAATCGATAGCTTGGCCGGCTGATCAGGGCAGGTTTCGGGATTAAAGGCCTCATGGGGGTGACGAGAGGCGCCGGCAAATGTATATATTATTATACGCGATACGTAACCCGATAGCAAGGTCAATCGACCGACGGCCCTCTCGTACGTCTTTCCCTGATTTCTTACCGGGCAGGCAGGGATGGATTCGCGTGCCCGCCCGTTGTCCGGCGAATCGGCGGAGCGCCGCCTACGCGCCGTAAATGATCTCTCCGCCGATCATCGTCATCTTCACGCCGATATCCCTGATCTCGTCCGGCGAAACGAGACGCGGATCGCGGTCGAGGATCACGAGATCGGCCTGTTTCCCCGCCTCGATCGTGCCCCTGGTGTCTTCCTCGAAGGAGGCGTAGGCCGCCCGGCTCGTGTAGAGGGAAAGCGCGTCATAGGCGCTCAACTGCTGGTCGGCCGTAAAACCGCGCCGTGTTACCGCACCCCACATGCCCGCCAGGACCGACGGCGACTCTATGGGTGAATCCGATCCGCCGCACACCGGAATGTCCGCTTCGAGGGCGTGCCGTATGGCATAGACTTCCCCCAGGCGGTTCTTACCCACGCGGCTTTCGATCCATGACCCCTCCGAGACGATGAACGACGGCTGGAACGAGAGGATGATCCCGGCCTCTTTTATCGCCGGGAAATCGGAGCGCCTGATCATCCCGCAGTGTTCGATGCGGTGGCGCAAGTCGGGGCCGCCTATCGACCGCCGGGCCTCGGCGAATACGGATACCGTCCGGCTGATGGCCTCGTCACCGATGATATGGGCCGCGACCCGCAGACCCTCTTTCTGCGCCTCGAAAACGGTAGCCCGCAGGGCCTCGTCGCCGATCACCATCATGCCCCGCTCACCGGGCATATCCGAATAGTCCTCGGAGAACCGGGCCGTGCGGGAGCCGAACGTTCCGTCTACGAATATCTTGAGGGCGCCGCCGCGCCACCTGCCGTTCTTCTTTTCGGCGCCGAACTTTTCGGCGAGCGTCGTGACGGCCTCGGCAACCGAAGTGGCGGCGACCAGCGGGTAGACCGACTGGTGTATCTCCTTTTCGAAGAGCTTCAGCAGCGGGACCTCATACGGCCCGAGACTCCCGGCCGGCCCGTTCTGGCCGGTTTGGAGGACCGAGTGGACGCGGACAATCCCCGATTTAGACAGCTCGTCTACGAATAAATGGAAGCCCTTTCTGAACTCCTCCACGTCGGGAATGGGAAAGGCGGCCAGCGCGAGATCGATGGCAAGCTCCTTGAGCACCCCCGTCGGCCTGCCGTGCTCCCGCACGATGACCCCTCCCTCGGGATCGGGGGTATTGTCGGTGATTTTGGCGGCGGAAAGCGTCGCCGAGTTGACAAGGCCCGTGTGACCGTCATACCGGATGAGCAGTACGGGATTATGAGGGGCCGCCGCGTCAAGCTCGGCCAGGGTCGGCATCCGTTTGTCCGGGAAATTGTCCTCCCTGAAACGGAGACCCATGATCCATGCCCCCGGAGGGGATGCGGCGACCTTGCCTTTGATGATCGAGAGAAGCTCATCGACCGAGCCGACGTCGGCAAGGTCGGTATTCATCCTGAAATAGGCCGACAGCACCAGGTGCAGGTGGCAATCGGTGAAGCCGGGGATCAGCACCCCCCCGGCGAGGTCTATCTCCTCGCATGATACACCCGCCCGGGCCCGCAGCTCATCGGCAGTTCCGGCGCCGACTATCGTATCGCCCGAGACCAGGCAGGCCCCGTGCGTGACCGACTGCCCCTCCATCGTCAGGACGGTTCCGTTGGTAAAGATATAGTTTTTCATCGCCGGTTCCTTGTTGGAAAATCGTATATGTTTGCTCGACGGCCTGCAGGATTTCCCCACCGCAAACCGTCCCTCAAATATGTATCATTGGCCCGCCGCCGTGTCAAGGGCAAGAACGGCGTGAGGTGTGACCGGGCGTCATAGAAGGCCGTTGGGCTGGGATAGTAATGTAATAACGATTCTCGTTACAGTTGCGCAACCTTTAGCGGCGGTGTTGCAGTATTGTAACTTTTATTTGACTTTCTGTAACGATTCACTATAATAGTCACGATTAATAAGGACTGACGCCGTGGCCGAAAGACCGATGCATATTCTCCTGATTGAAGACAATCCCTGGGACAGGCGGCTCATCGACGATATGCTCGCCGAGGTACAAGACGAGACCTTCGTCCTTTCAACCGCCGACAACCTTGCGGAAGGGAAACGGCTGCTGGGCGTCGGCGACATAGACCTTATACTGCTTGATCTCATCCTTCCCGACTCCGAAGGACTGGATACGCTCCATGCCGTTCTGGAGGCGGCTCCGTCTGATCCCCATTGTTATCTGCTCGGCGATATCCAATAAAGAAATCACGCTGAAGGCCGTGAGCGAGGGCGCCCAGGACTTTCTCATCAAGGGCAGCATCGACCCGCCGACACTGGTGCGCACCATGCGGTATGCCCGGGAGCGCAAGCGGAGCGAGGAAGCCCTTAAACTGGCCCATGACCACCTGGAAATGCGGGTCAAGCAGCGGACCGCCGAACTAACCGAGGCAAACGAGCTCTTGACAAGAGAAATCGCCGAGCGCAAGGCAGCCGAGGAATCCCTTTCGTCGCTGAGGAAGGCCGTGGAGAGCAGCACCGTCGGAATAACCGTTACCGACCTCTCGGGCGTCATCGTCTATACCAATCCCGCCGAGGCCGCAATGCACGGGTACACCGTGGATGAGCTTATTGGTTCTCAGGCCCGTTTACTTGCCCCCGAAGAGATCAGGAGAGTGATGACGCTCGCAGAAATCGACGAATTGAAAAGCAATACCCGCGAGACGGTCAATATCCGGAAGGACGGCAGTACTTTCCCCATCAGCAGGACAACCGATATCATCAGGGAGCAAAACGGCCATCCCCTGTTTATAGTGAGCGTCTCTGAAGACATTACCGAAAAGAAACGTGCCGAGGAAAAGATATACGAATCGGAAAAGAAATATCGGGACCTCGTGGACAACATGCAGGACCTGGTCTACATCATCGACGAGAAAAGGGATATTAGATTCGTAAACCAGGCGGTCGCCGATCGGTCCGGATTTGAGATCGATGAGCTTAAGGGCAAGAGCATCGCCGACTTTTTCACCACGGAGTCCCTCAAGTACCTTGAGGAGGTATACAGGCAGCGGGCAACGGGCGAAGATGTGGGCGTTTATGAGCTGGACTATTATGACCGCCAGGGCAATGTCAGAACGATCGAGGCCAAGGAACGGCCGATCATCAGAGACGGCAAGATCGTCGAGGTTCAGGGGATCGCCCGCGACATCACCCTAGCGAAAACAGGTGGAGCAGGCGTTGAGGGAATCGGAGCGTCAGTACAGGGAGCTGGTGGACACGATCAGCGATTACCTGTATGTCGCCGACGAGAATGGAACGGTCTTATTCGCCAATAAATCCCTGTGCGACGACGCGGGCTATTCTCTCAACGAGATCGTCGGCAGTAACGTCAGCCGGTTTCTGACCCCCGATTCCCAGGAGCTTTCGGCGCGGCTGTTTCGGAAGCAATTGGCCGGAGAAGATATCGAGGCCTTCGAAATAGATTTTTCCGCCAAGGACGGCACGATCAGGACGGTCGAGATTCGCGAGAGCCAGGTTTGGCAAAACGGCCGCATCGTTCAGGTCAGGGGGATCGGCCGGGACGTTACCGAACAGAAGAAGGTGGTCGCCACCACGCTCGACAGCGTTTCGGACGGTATCATCATCCTGAATATGAAGGGTGAGGTCACCTCAACGAACGCCGCCGCTGAACGGATCACGGGACTCGGCCGCAGCCAGATAATCGGAAAACTCCTTTCCGAGATCCTGCGAGAGCGCACCGGCAGCGGTGAGCCAATCCCGCTTGAGATTATCGGCACCGGGAAGAAACTGGTAAACCGGGAACTGGACCTGATAACCGCCTCCGAGCGCATCGTCCCGGTGTCCCTCTCCCAGGTGCTCCTCACCGACCGGGAGGGCAAGACCCTCGGCCGTGTTGTGACGTTCCGGGATATCTCGCAGATCATCGAGCTTAAAAAGGAGATCGACCGGAAATATACCTACCAGGATATTATCAGCAAGAACAAACAGATCAAGGAAATATTCGACATCCTCCCCCATATATCCGACAGTGACAGCACCGTGCTGATAGAGGGCAAGAGCGGGACCGGTAAAGAGCTCTTCGCCCGGGCCATCCACAACCTGTCGACCCGGAGAAAGGGTCCTTTTGTCGCGGTAAACTGCGCCGCCCTTCCCGATACGCTGCTGGAATCGGAGCTTTTCGGATACGTGAAAGGGGCCTTCACCAACGCCGTAAAGGATAAACCCGGAAGGTTCGCCCTGGCACAGGGAGGAACGATACTCCTGGACGAGATCGGAGACATGCCGAAAGCCCTTCAGGTGAAACTGCTGCGCGTCCTGGAACAGAAGGAATATGAGCCTCTCGGCTCGGTGGCCAGTATAAAGAGCGACGTCCGGATCATTGCCTCAACGAATCGGGAGCTTGCCTTCGAGGTGGAACGCGGTAATTTCCGGGAAGACCTCTTCTATCGGCTCAACGTCGTAAAGATCTCGCTGCCGGAGCTCAAAGAGCGTCGGGAGGACATACCGCTGCTGACGAGCCATTTCGCGGACAAATTCGCCAGCAAGATGGGAAAGGCCGTATCGTCGGTGTCCGAGGGGATGCTCGATATCCTGATGAGCCATGATTTCCCGGGCAACATCAGGGAGCTCGAAAATGTCATCGAGCATGCGATGGTTATTTCCGGCGGTGGGGTGCTTGACGTGCAGCATATGCCGAAGTCGCTTCTGGACAAGGCCACGGCGCGGGGCTACCTGCAGGCATCGTTCAGGGAAGAGGTAACCAAGTCCGAGAGGAAGATCATTGAGGAGGCCCTGGCCAAGTTCCACGGGAGCCGCATCCTGGCGGCAGACTTCCTGAACATGAACCGGACGACCCTCTGGCGCAAGATGAAGCGGTACGGGCTGTTGGTCGAGGAATAGAAGGGGAGGGATTTTGGAGCGGAGTAGGAAACTTTGATCGTGTGCCGCGCCAGGATCCTGCCTTCGCCGGAGGCTCCTTGCAGTCAGGGGATAATGCGGCGAAAAACGGCGGGTTAACTACCCGCCTTTTTGATATGCACTCCCCAGATGATCGCGGTGGGGGGGACCTTGAGGGGGGCGCGCCTGAGGCTGTCCGCGTTCATCGCCACGGCCCTGCGCGAGATGGGGGACGTGGTGATGGTAAAATCGGCCACGCCCGCCGCCCGGATAATCTCTTCGGCGCCCTCCGGCGCGATCGCCTCATCCATCGATTCGAGGAACGCGCCCTGCCGCCGCCTTCGACAGATTAGCCGCGATGTAATCGACAACCGACCGATCGGCCCGGCCGTTCAGGTCGATGACCAGCGCCAGGCCGCCGGGCGCCAGCACCCGGTATATCTCCGCAAAGAGCCGCGTCTTGTCCGGCACGTGATGGACGACCCCGTAAGAGGCAACGACCGCAAGCGAGCTGTCCCGAATCGGGAGCATGGTCGCGTCGCCCGCGAGCGGCCGAACGCCTTCGGGCAAACCGCCATGCGCCATCGCCTCGGAGATGATCGCAGGGGAGATGTCGAGCGCCACGACCGGGCGGCCCGGTGAGCGCCTGGAAAGCTCGGCGGCCAGATTTCCCATGCCGGTGCCGATATCGAGGATAGCGCCCGCCCGTCCGCAGGCCGTCCACCCCTTTGAACGGATGAAAAGCTCGTCGGCTACCAGCGCGTACATCGTGGCCAGCACCGTGTCGGCCATTTCTTTGTAGGCCGCCGCTGCTTCTGAGACCGACAGGCCCGCAAATTCGCCGGAAAGATCCACGCTCTTTTTCCGGTCATCCATATCACACCGCATACCGTATTGTTCCGATATTCATACATGGAAATAGGGCTGATGTCCAGAGTAAATTGACCGGGCGAAGCAGGGCCTTAGGTCCTGTTGATCCCCGCTTTCTATGCGGGATTTGCCTTCCCGGCAATCGCCTTTTCCCTGGCCAGGATTAACGCGATAACCACCAGAGTGATCACCGTCTCGGGGAGCATATAGCTGCCGTTATATATGGCCGAATAGGCCAGCACGTTCATACCCTCCGGCGCGTACTGAGCGAAGAAGATCACCCCCGAGAGGGTATGAGCGGCAAACCTCAGGAAGCTGCCGACCACCACGCCCACGAGGGGGACCGACCGCATAAACCCCGCCACTCCCAGCAATGTGAAGGCCAGGGGATAGTCCAGAACGAGCTGGGCCGGATGGACGATGTAGGCCCCGAAGAAGAGCTGGCCAAGCCCCATGAGTAAGCCGGTGACGCACCCGAGGACGCCTCCACGCCGCACCGCGATATAGAACACCGGGATCATCTCAAGCGACAGCGAACCGCCCTGGGGAAGGGTATAGAGCTTGATGAGCGAGAGGACGACGGCCAGCGCCGCGGCCAGCGCCACCTCCACCATGACCCGAACATTGTTGATATTGGTCCTTGTTTCCATCTCTTCTGTCTCCTTTTAATTCCATATAACGCGCCGTAACTGGCAATGGCCGGCGTTCGAAGGCGGACCTGGGGCGCCGAAAAACAAAACGGCCGCCGGAGAACCGACGGCCGTAGTGGATATGTTTTATTTTTCCTCCGCCGGAATTACCCGGATCAGGTTCAAAGGGTATGATCTCAGCCCAGTGGGCACCCCAGTTTCCGATTTTCAACGAACGTTTTAATACATCGAACCGCCGATACCGGTCCGACTATGGCTCTATGATAGCCCAATCGAGGGCCGGGGTCAAGGAAAATAGTAAAAGCGGACATGTCATCGGGCCGGGCGTCGCAGCGCTCGCGGGCAGGCCGGGGACGGGCGGGTCGCGTCCGTCCGGGATTGGCGGCGATGATCCGAGTGGGTGCGGCCGGGCGGGACGCGGGGCGAAATACTATTTGACACTTTGGATAAAAGTTGGTACTAATATTCAGAAGCGGTACATCGACCTACCAGACGCCGATTGTCCTGTCGGCCGAAGACATCATGAAACCACGCTACGCGCCCGTAGCTCAGGGGATAGAGCAACGGACTTCTAATCCGTGGGTCGCAGGTTCAATTCCTGCCGGGCGCGCCAAAATCCCAATAATTACTTGTTGGAAATACGCCAACCCTCGCTTTCAGAAATGGCTCAAACGCCCCATGTATCACTTTTGTGTCACATTTTCCCATCAATGCAGCGCCTGCTTCGAGAAGTGCGTACGTTCCGGCATGGCCAAGATTCCCAAATTACCTGATTCTACGGAAAACACCGATGATTGCCTGACGCTACCATACCGGACCGATTCAGGGATTATCAAATCAATTGAACGGCGTACGGCAGATCGCTCGAAGGTTTCACGCGGTTCGTGGAGTAATTGTCTCACGTGGAGTCGCGGACGATAAATTCGTTCTCCAGCACGATGTCCCGGGCGGGGGCATTGCGACCGCCTTCAATGCGGTCCAGCAGGAGCTTGACGGCGATGGTTCCCATCTTTTTCGTGTTTTCGGATATCGCCGTGAGCGGGGGTGAAAAGAGAGAGGCCCACGGCGTGTCGTCAAAACAGATGACGGATACGTCCTCCGGGATCTTTCTGCCGCGCTCTTTAAGTATCGTCAATCCCACCTCGGTCTTTCCCTGGGTAGAGCAGATAAGGCCGTCCATCGGGTTGCCGCGGTCTATGAATTCGCGAAATGCCCTGCCGATATCCTCCCTGTCGTGATCCCTGACCGCGATGACGTGGCCGAACCGATGGTATTGTCCGATACCGCCGCCTCGAAGCCGGCCTTTTTCTGGTCGCCAGAAAGGGTGCGGTCGTCGTAGCCCAAATAGACGAGGTTTCTTCGCCCCCGGTCAATAAGGTGCTTGGTCGCCGTGTACGCCGCCCGGAAGTTGTCCGAGGTTACCGCGTCTGCGTCCAACCCTTCAATCTTCCGGTTTATCTGCACGATCGGCGTACCTTCCTTCTTTACTGAAGACAGGAACTCTCGGTTCGCCAGGGAGCAGGGAACGAGCAGAATCCCGCTGATCCGCTTGGAAAGGAAGACATCCAGCACCTCCCTTTCCCGTTCGGGGTCTTCTTCGCTGGAGCACAGGAGGAACCCGTAGCGGTTGGAATGGGCGATCTCGTTGGTCGCATTGATTATCGGGACAAAGAACCGGCTCATCACGGGGATGATCAGACCGATCGTCTTTGCATCCTTCATCTTGAGTGCCCGGGCGAGCGGGTCCGGAACGTAGCCCAGATCCTTGATGGCCCGCTCGATCTTTTCGGACAGCTCGGGAGATACGTATCTGGTCCGGTTAATGTAAGCCGAGACGGTAGCCCGCGAAACCCCCGCTATATGCGCCACGTCAACGCTGGACGGCCGCTTTACTCTTTTTTCCATCGGGACGACAACCTTTTGCCGGTCAACAAAGATACCGCGCCAAACCACCCCTCTTACTATCACACATCGACAAGGACTTTCAATACCCTGACGGGAATTATCCGTGAGCAGCCGGTATCCGTCTATCCATTTCGCGAACGGGACGTGGTGGGTCTGAAGAATCCCCACGTTTACCCTGTGTTCGTCAATAAGGGTAACGGCGTCCCGGTAATCGTCCCACGTGTACATAAGGGAGCCTTTCATGATGATCTCCTTGTCCTGGACCAGGATCATATCGACTTTCGGCGGTGATCCGTATACCCCCATGACAACCAACTGTCCCCCTCTACTGACAGTCGAAATCGCGAGGTTGGTCGTGATTTCGCTTCCCACACACTCGAAGACGATGTCGGGGGCGCGCTCGTCAAACCAACTACGAACGGCCGCCGCGTCCAGTCCGCCGGATAACTTCGGAGCGTCAAAACCGAGCCGGCGGAGCACGTCCGCGCGGAAGGTGTCCTTCTCCAGCACGACGATTTTACCCGGTACAAAAAGGCGCGCGGCCTGTGCAGTAAGGTTACCGATAGGGCCTCCGCCAATCACCAGTACATCCTTGCCCTGGACCGGCGAGGCCTTCTTGACGGCATGAACGGCCACCGACAGCGGTTCGACCATCGCCGCGTCGTCGGCCGAGACCCCCTTGGGCATCTTTACCGCGTGCCGGGCGTCGACAAGGAAAAACTCGCTGCCCCCCCCCTCCAGCGCACCGCCGATGAACCGCAGATCGTCGCACTGGGCAAATACGCCCTCGACGCAGCGGGGGCAAACGCCGCACCCGACGGCCGGTTGAACCGTGACCAAGTCCCCCGAAGAGAGACCGGAGACACCGTCCCCGACCGCGTCGATATAACCCGAGAACTCGTGCCCCTGGACGAGGGGGAAGCTCACCAGCGGGTGTTTCCCGTGAAATACGTGGAGGTCCGAGCCGCAGATCC
This sequence comes from uncultured delta proteobacterium, assembly GCA_963848155.1. GTDB lineage: Bacteria > Desulfobacterota > Zymogenia > Zymogenales > Zymogenaceae > JAFGAS01. The sequence continues at coordinate 1,036,706 of CAWKCL010000007.1, read as the reverse complement.
CGATACGGGCAACCTTGATAACGACCGAGCCCGGATATGGCGACGGTTTTTCCACGTCCCGGTAGAGGATTTCGCCCGGCCGGGGCATATAGGCCTGTTTCATTATTCGCCTCCCCCCTTACGGCCGGTTACCGCTTTCTCCGGTATCAGGAGCTCAACGATATCCACCAGCCTGATGTCGATACCGGATTGCTCTGCCGCCCTCTCAAAAACGGTGCGGCAGTTGGGGCACGCGGTTACGAGGGTCCTTACTCCCTCATCCCGGGCGCCGGAGAGCCGCCGCTCGGCCATCTTCAGGGAGATATCGGGGTCGGAAAGAAACATAACGCTGCCCGCCCCGCAGCATTCGGCCTGCCGACGATCGTGGAAAAGCTCAACGGGGTCATTGCCGGTCAGCATCCTGATAACCTGACGCGGTTCCTCCAAAACACCGGCGTGGCGCGCGAGGTGACAAGGGTCGTGATACCCGACCGGGCCCTCCACGGGCGCACCGGCCACGTCGATATCCGCCCCGTCAATAACACGGGCGAGCAGCTGACTGGTGTGCAGGATTTCTATACCGGCATCAAGCTCCAGGCCCATCTCTTTCCACAGGAACGTAAAGGCCCGAAAGCTATGGGCGCAGCCGGTAACGATCCGGTGGGGTTTGATCCGGCTGATCTCGTCCCTGAGCGCCGCCGCCTGCGCGCGCGCCTCCCGGGTAAATCCCAGCTCAAAAAGCGATATGCCCGTGTCTATCTCTTTTTCCAGCATCGTCCAGTTTTCACCAAGCTTCGTCAGCAGTTGGCCCGTCGATTTCACGACCGCCGGGTAAAACGCCCTGGCGGACCAGCCGCTGTAATAAAGAACATCCGCACCGGATTTTCCGAACATTTCACGCCCAATCCGCGGCGTGCCGTTTTCCGGGTATCCGCGCTCGATAAAATCCCGCGCGATCTTTAGAATACGTTCAGGCGCCGAACCGCTCCCGACGATATCCTCGCGGGCATTTCTGACCAGCTCATCTTCCGGCCAGTGGTACGCGCAGTCCTCGCGGCAGACCCCACACTGGGTACATTGGTAGAAGCGGTCCACGACGGCATCGGACCAGCCGATCTTGCCTGCCTCGATCTCCGCCAGCAGGAGGGCGTAGCCCCGGGGCGTATGGGAATCGAGCTTGGTCGTCAGAAAGGTCGGGCAGGCGTGGCGGCACATAAAGCAGTGCTTGCAGCTGGAGATGGTCTCCCTGACATCGGCAATTCCCATGATTAGTCTCCCAGCCCGAGTTTCCCGGGGTTCATGATGTTGTTTCGGTCAAGCGCCCGCTTAATGTTCAGCGCCAGGTCATACCGGTCGCCATAGATCCTTCTCATCATTCGGGAGCACTTCAACCCAATCCCATGGTGCTCGTTGACCACGCCCCCGTTCCGGAGAGAGGCCTCAACGGCGGCATCCAGGATCTTGTTGTAGAGGGCAAGGGCCTCTCGCTTATCCGGGGGGTATCGTTTAAGCAGAAACGTCGGGTAGAAGCACGTCCCCCAGTCGTACCAGTGAGAGAAATGGGCGTGGAACTCGGCATCCCATTGGCTGAATCCCTCCTCGACGGCCCGTTTCATCTCCCAATATATCCGCTCGATATCTTCGTACGGGGCGACGGTATCGGTGACGGCGGTCATCCAGGGATAGGCGATATAGTCGTTGGGGGGGTAGTAGGATTTGTAGCGTCCCTCCCACCACTGCTTCCCGGGTCCTTCCCCGAGGTCCTTAGCGCCGGCGGACCGGAGGATAGCGTCCGCCGCCGCCTTCTGGGCATCGACCACATTTCCTACCCCGTCAAACCCGATAAGCATGACGCAGCCGTCTTCCTCCACGCCGAACTGCTGTTTCATGATGTGCCGGGTATCCTTTTCGTCGTAGAGCCGCATGAGGCACGGCGAGAGGCCGCCCACCATTATCCGCCTTCCCGCCTCGATGCCGTCTTTCAGGTTGGGCAGGAGAAATCCCCAGAATACCCGCTTTTCCGGCAGCGGATGTATCTTGCAGAGGGCCTCGGTTACGATGCCGAGAGTCCCTTCCGCGCCGAAGAAGAGGCGGGAGTAGTCGGGGCCGGTCGAATGGAGGCGCACCGGAAGACTTTTAAAGACGGAGCCGTCGGGCAGCACGACCTCGAGCTGGTGGACCATGTCGATCAATTTTCCGTATTTCGAGGAGAGGACGCCGGTGCCGTTGGTAGAGATAAACCCGCCCAGCGTGGAGGTGGTGAAAGAAGCGGGAAAATGATTCATGGTGTATCCGCGGCGGTTCAGTTGTTCCTCGAGATGCTTCTGGATGATACCGGCCTGAACGCGCGCCGTCAGCGACCGCTCGTTGATTTGAACAATCCGGTCCATCCTCTTCATATCGACAACGATACCTCCGGTGACCGGCGACGTGCCGCCGGAATCTCCGGCCCCACCCCCGCGGGGGATAATCGGCACCTTGTGCTCATTGCAGAACTTCACGATCTCTGAGACCTCCCCGGTGTCCTCCGGGAAGACGATGGCCCACGGCTTCGGGAAATCAAAATCGGTGAACTTCCAGAACCGTGTGACCCACCACACATCCAGTGACTGGGCCTCGATCTCCGCCTCGTCAGTGATGATGCGATCGGCACCGACGATACGTCCCAGCTCATAGCCGAGCATCTCCTGATAGAAACTTGTCTTGTCCATTGGATATCTTTTTGTCCTTTCGGTCATCACAGGGCGCTGGAAACCGGCGCCCACTTTATGGGAATATCGGCCTTGGCCGCGATCTCGGCAAGCCACGCCATTGTCTTTGCCTCGTCCTCGATGGAGGGAACGGGCCGCTTTCCGGCCTTGACGCAGTCGATGAAATGCCTCAACTCACCCACGTACCCGTTGAAGACGTGGCTCTGGTTGCTGCTGATCGGGTTCCAGTCGGAGGTCCATGTCCGGCCGGTATCCTCCGTGTAGTAGGTGACCTCCCGGGCGTTTGTGATGATGACGCCCCTGCCTTTATCGCTCAGGATCTCGATTCGCTCTGCGAACTGCCCCGGCCCCCCGTACGTCCCCCAGGCGAGCGTCCCGACAGCACCGCCTTCAAATCGGAGCATCGCCACCAGGGCGCCGGTGCGGCTGCCTGTCTTGTGTGACATCGCCTGAACCTCGGCGATGTGCCCGCCGAAGGAGATAACGATATCGAGGTTGTGGCACTGCCACTCGAGCATACAGGTATAGAAGGTAGGGAAAACGGTAAACCCGTGCATCTTGCTCTCGATTTGGATTACGTTTCCGAACTCCTTTTTGTTGCCGACGATCTCCCGCGCGTGCCGGTACGCAAGGCCGTGGCGCTTCTGGTGGCCGACCTGGACGATCTTACCCGCCTTCCGGGAGGCAGCGGCGATGCGACTGGTCCCCTCCACATCTATTGACGAGGGCTTCTCGAGGAATACCGGAAGGCCCATCTCGAGGACCTTGGGTACGACCTCGGTGTGCCCCCTGGCCCCGAGGCAAACGATAACACCGTCGAGCGCCTCGTTTCGGATCATCTCGCGATAGTCGGTGTAAGTCGTCGCCCACCCGTACTTTCCGGCCAGCCGATCGGCCCGTTCCTGTTTAAGGTCACATACCGATGCGCGCGTTACGTCGTCAAAAAAATGAAGCGACAGGCTCGGGAAGAGGTTTGCCTCCGCAAACGTCCCGGCACCGATAATCCCGAGTCGAAACTCCTTTTTCTTTGCCACCGTTTTCTCCTTTCCGATCGGTCCGCCCGGGGGGGGGCGATCATCCTATATCGTAGATCGGGTCAAAGCTCCCTTTTATCCGTCTGTATCTCTCAAAAAGCCGCATATACCGGTCATGATTGTCGGGCGAGTGGGCTATGGAAACGTCATTCCCCCGGCATTTCTCAACTGCCTCCTGCAGGTCGCGGAAAACGCCGTTTCCCATGCCGGCGAGTATCGCTGCGCCGAACGAGGAACCCCCGCGATCGGGGATCGTTCCGTCTACCCCCAGGACGTCCAGGACGATCTGGGTCCAGAGCCGGTTCTTTGTCCCACCGCCAACCAGGATATACTCCGAAAATCCTTCGCCCACACCATTGAGGCAGGCCAGTGCATCGTTGAGGGCGAATGCGGTCCCCTCGTAGACGGCCCTGATAACATGGCCCCGCTTATGAAACGCGTTCAACCCCCAGAAACTGGCGCGCAGACCGGGGTTCCAGTAGGGCGCGTCTTCTCCCATCAGGTACGGATGAAAGACGAGCCCGTCGGAGCCAAGGGGTATGTCCCGGGCTTCGTCCTCCATGTTCTTAAATACCTCGTCTTCGCTGCCTGACCCACCGTACAGGAGGTCCCGTAACCATGCGGTGGCCTGTGCGCATGACCGGGTGTTTATGTCCAGCATCCATCGCCCGGGCTTGACGTATGACCAGAGATAACAGCCCGCCGGGGCTGTATCGATATCGTCGATGACCGTCGAGAGAGCGCCGGAAGTACCGAGCCTGATCTTGCATTGATAAGACGAGACGATGCGCGCGGCCAAGAGCTCCGTCACGGCGTCCGACCCTCCGGCAACGACCGGGGTTCCCTCCGGGATTCCGGTCTCGGTCGACGCCCTCTTTGTCACAGTTCCAACGATGGCATCCGACGCGACGATCGGCGGGAGCTTTTCGACACCTATCGAGAACGCATCGAGGATCTCAGGAGACCACGCACGCCTGCCGAGGTCATAAAACGAGCTCCCGGACGCATCACTGTGGTCGGTCTGGAGGCTCCCCGTGAGACGATACGTGATATAGTCCTTGGGGAAAATTATCTGCGCCGTGTTTTCCCAGACCTCCGGCTCTTCTCTCATCACCCAGAGTAGCTTAGGCAGGGTGCACATCGTGTTGAGGGGATTCCGGGTGAGGGCGCTGAGGAGCCCGGGGATTTTCTCCCTGATCTCGTCAACTTCGTTTATGCACCGCAGGTCGTTCCAGAGAATCGAATCACGAATGGCACCGCCCGATCCGCCGATAAAGGTAACCCCGCGCATCTGCCCGGTAACGCCTACCGCGGAGACCCGACTGAGAATCTCTTTCTCTTTCCGGGAGAGCGACGTAAGCATCTTGCGCATGGCCCCGTACCAGTCCCCGGGGTCCTGCTCGGAACGCCCCTCCACCCTGACGGACGGACGGTATCCCGCCGAGGCCGTAGCGATCAGATCGCCGCGTCCGTCGATAACGACGCACTTGGCGACGCTCGTTCCGATATCTATTCCGAGGAGATAGTCACGCATGGTAACGGCAATCCTAAAAAGTTAGGGGAAAGACGTCAGGGAGAATGAATCGGCGGCCGGTCTACCCGAGTTCCTTCTGCGCCATTCTAACAACGTTTCGCGACGTAATCAATTGCGTCCAGACGCCCGGTCCGCCCTGGCTCTGGCTGCCGATGAACCAGAGGCCCCGAAACGGCGTTTTATGCGGGGCGCCGCTCTTGCCCTGTATCGGACAATACCCGCCAAAGGAATGGTGGTCGTTGAGATGGACGAGCCTGCCGAAATCCGCTAGGAGTTATGGCGGACATAACCTTGACGTTCTTCCTCAGGCCCGGGATGATTCTCTCGGCCTCAGACAGGAGCTTTTCGGTCATCTCCCTTTTCCTCTTCGGCCACCCGCCCGTAACCCTGTTCGGGGCAATCGTGTAAACCGTCAGGGCGTGCTTTCCGGGCGGGGCCATCTCCGGCGAGTGAAGCGATGGGATGTAGATAAGGAAACCGTCCTTGCCCTCGTGATATATGCCGGCCCGGGTGCGGGATACCCCCGACTCGATATCGTAGGTGCCGTAGTAGTAATTGAGGGGCACGTCCTGATAGGGGGTCGGGTCAACGGCCGTACCGAGGTGGACCATGTGGATCGACTCCATGAGGGGGATATCGTCGACCTTTTCGGCGAATTCCGGGGGAAGCTGTTTGCGCCCGATCATGCGAAAGAAGCATTCCCTGGCACCGCCACTGGCCATGATGATGTCGGCCGGTATCCGCGTGCCGTCGGCAAGGCGAACGCCGACGGCTCTTTCTTTTTCCAGCAGGATTTGGTCAACCGCCCGGTTCGTGTGGATCTTTCCGCCGTTTCCCGTTATTACGCGGCAGAGGGCATTGACGAGGTTTCCACAGCCCCCCCTGATAAAACGGTACGTGATGTTCCTGGGGCCGATCAGGAGCGCACGCCTTGGGGGAATCCTCCGGTCATAGGCATTTTCCTGGTTCGAGAAGGGGATCCCCAGTGCCGGGTATTCGGTCGGGAGAATCACCATATCGGCCAGAATCGCCATGAACACGAATTTCAGTTTTTGCTCGGTGAAATGACTGTCGATGAGTTGCTGCGCGTTGAGTTTCTCGTACTTCTTTATCGAGTTCCAGCGGAGCGCCATGCCGATCCCGAGCGGTATCTTTCGTAAGGAGCCGGAGACCTGGAACTGCCGCTCCAGGGTGATAAGATCGATCGTCTTTTCGAGGAAGGCGTAAAACCGGTCGAGTGCCTCTGATTGGGCGGGAAACAGCTCCTTGAGTGTCTCTTTCCTCCAGTGAGCCCCCCGGTAGTCCTTCGGACGTGAGAGCGAAAAATCGGGGAAATAAAGGCCGCGGTCTCCCCTGATCGTCTCGAAATCGTGGTTGCAGCCCAGTTCGGAGAGGACCCGGTCGGCGGGTTCACCCGGCCCGAACCCCTCCAGTGCCATGGGGCCCAGGTCCCACGAAAAGCCGTCCTTCTTGATGGTGGCGGTTACACCGCCGACGTGATCGGCCTGTTCGAAGACCTCAACCGGACATCCAGCCCTCGCCAGATACGCGCCGGCGCAGAGCCCCGCCATTCCCGATCCGACTATGACAACCCGCGTCATCTATCACCTCTCACGTTGGTTCTCTTAGAGTAACGCATAGAGTCGCGACGCGCCGACCGTAGCCCGAGGATTTCCGGAAGGCAACAGCATCGTAGGCCGGAAACGAACCATACGAGGGAAACCGCTCCGGGAGGCCGGATAGATACAAAATAATCGCCGATCGGCTATCTTTTTTCTTGCAATTCATCCCCGAACGGGCTATTTTAACTATCGTCATTATACACGTGTAGCTACACGTGTCAACTCTTTTCAGATGCCGATCTCGTCTTTTTTCGACCTCATCGGAGGCAGAAATGACCGAGGCGCGTACGAAAGATCACGGCATTTCCGTAAACAGGCTCGGCACCGTTAAACGCCGTGCCCTTCCCCCCGGTTCTACTACCCATCACCGCAGATCGGATCATGACACTACTCTATACCTCTCATCACGGGAAGTCGATAACGTGAAGACGTACCTAATTGATTGAGGTGGTCCTATGAAAGCAGCAATCATCGGCTCCGGTGTTTCGGGCCTGACGGCGGCGGCCCTGCTCGCTAAAGAAGGCCACCGCGTAACGGTCTTCGAGCAGTATACAGACATTGGCGGCGTTACCGCCACGATCGAGCAGGACGGCTTTCGCTGGGACCTCGGCCCCATGCTGCTGCCGGACCTCGGCCCCGGGGAGCCCGGGAGGGTTATCCTTCAAAAGCTCGGCGTCTCGGATAGGGTAGGAGTCATCAAGTCCTACCGTGAAAACTATTTCCCCGACTTCCGCATCGCCCGGCCTAATCAGTGCGGCGGCCCCCACGGAAGGAAGGCGTTCTTCAAGAAGACCTTCCCCGAGGACGCGGCCGGCATCGACCGCTACTTTGAGTTCTACGACCGCATCCACGATATCGCCGCGCTCTATGGCAAGGGCGACCTCTGGTCGAAGGTCAGGCTCTTTGCCAAGTTCCTTCCGGTCATGAGGATGAAGAGTTGGGGCGCGGATAAGGTCATGGACCATTTCTTCACCAACGACAAGCTGAAAACGGTGTTTACCGCCATCCTCGCAGACTACGTCATGCCACCTTCCCGGTTTCCCGGGATGATCCTTCCCATCATCAACGCCGAGCAGCAGTACGATGAGCGGACGCCCCTGGACTATCCGGGCCACGAGCACCGCTCGTCCTGGTCGTTTGTCGAAAACGGGTGCCAGAGCCTCGTCGACGCGCTCGCCGGCTCCATTAGGTCAAACGGCGGGAGGATCCTGACGAAGACCCCGGTAAAGAAGATCACGGTCAAGAACGGGGTAGTCACGGGCATCGTCTACGGCGACGGCCGCGACGAGCCGGCGGACCTCGTTATCGCCAGCGGCGGCGCCCGGGAGCTCTTCTTCAATCTCTTAGGGCGCGAACACCTCCCCGAGCGGTTCTGTGAAGAAATACCTGGACAATATCGCCGTCACGGAATCGGTCTTCATGGTGCACCTGGGCGTCGATATCGACCCCGCGAAGTATCAGAACGGGTCCCCCCTCTGCTATTATTATATGACGTATGACATCGACGGCAGTATCCGGGAGTGTATGGACGGCGTCTATCACGAGGGAAAAGACGGCTTTCTGGTCTATAACCTCTCGACCCACTCTCCCGCGATGGCCCCGCCGGGCCACCACGCGCTCTCGGTCTATACGATCGCGCCCAATAACCCCGTGAACGGGACCTGGAGCCAAAAGAAGGAGGCCTGGGCCGACCAGCTGATCGGATACGCCGAGGAATTCATCCCCGATCTCTCGCGGCACGTCAAGACCCGGGTCGTGCTGACCCCGGAGGATTTCCGTGCGCGGACGGGGCTCGCCCACCACGCCTTCGGCGGCTGCACCCCGGCGCTTGACGTATCCCCCCCGAAGCGCGAGACCCCCATCGAGGGACTCTGGTTTGTCGGCGCCCAGAGCGAGACCTACGGCGGCGTCACTAACGCCATGGTCGGCGCCGACGGCGCGGTCGGCAGGATCTTGAAAAAATAGCCACCAATGACAGAAGAATACTATTCACCCCTATATGTATTGGCCCATTGGCCCATAGGGAGGCGGACAGCATGAACAAGAAAAACGATCCCGTAAAGACGAAAACGGAGGTCTCCCCGGAAGACCGCGTGCCTCTGCGCATGAAGATCGGCTACGGGATAGGGGACCTCGGGGCAAATCTGGTCTTCCTGACGACGCTCTTTTATGTCCTTTATTACTTCACCGATGTCCTGGGCATCCCGCCGGAGACGGCAGGTATTATCGTCCTTGCCTCCAAGTTCTGGGACGCCTCCATCGACCCGGTGATGGGCAACATCTCCGACCGGACCAGGAGCCGCTGGGGCAAGAAGCGCCCATTTCTCCTGTTCGGCGCCGTCCCCGTGGGGATAGCCGTCTTTCTCCTCTTCTACACGCCCGATTTCACGAGGCTTACCGGCGGGACCGTGGATTACCGCATCGTGTGGGCCCTGGTGACCTATATCCTGTTTTGCACGGCGATTGCCATCGTTAACGTGCCCTACGCCGCGCTCACCGCGGCCATGACGCGCGATTCGCACGAGCGCTCCGTCATCACGGGCTTTCGCATGACCTTCGGCATTATCGGGACGCTGGTGGCGGCCGGCGCTACGCTCCCCCTGGTGGGTGCGTTCGGCGGCGGAGATCAGGTAATCGGGTTCCGGACGGTGGGGCTCATCTACGGCGCCCTGATCGCTATCGCCACCCTGGTCGCGTTTATCGCCACAAAGGAGCGCGTGCTGACCCTTGAGGAGCAGAAGCACAAAATCACGGTGAAAGAGACGATCAGGGCCGTCGTGGCCAACCGCCCCTTTATCCTGCTCTTGATCGCTACGCTCATGTTCATGATCGGTATGAACACGGTGGCCGCCGTCGTGACCTATTACTTCAAGTATAACCTCAACGCCGAAAACCTCGTGGCGGTGGCAAACCTGTGTATCTTCATCCCGGCACTGCTGTCGCTCCCGCTCTTCGTATTTATCGGCAAGCGCGTGAGTAAAAAGTTCGCTTATAACCTCGGGATGGGGATCGTGGCGGTGATGCTGCTCTTGATCTTTTTCTTCGGCGAGAAGAACATCTACCTCACGTTCGCGTTCCTCATGGTCGCGGGGATCGGTCTCTGCACCAACTGGCTCTCGCCCTGGGCCATCGTACCGGACACGGTGGAGTATTCCGAATGGAAGCTCGGGATTCGCGAGGAAGGGATCCTCTACGGGATATTTTTCTTTGTGTTCAAGTTCGGCGCGGCGGTGGCGGGTTTTTTCGTGGGAAAGGTACTGGCGCTCGACGGGATACGTCGCCAACCAGGCGCAAACGGAGGCGGCGCTGATGGGGATTCGCTCGCTCCTCACGGTCTTCCCGTTCGTTTTCATGGTCGCGGGGATCGTGATACTGTCGTTCTACCCGATCGATGCCGCCATGCACCGGCATATGATTGAAGAGATACGGTCAAAGAAAAAGCAGTAGCTCTCCGGGGGCAAGGAACGGCACGGTTGCTCTTGCTTGAACATTAGATATGTCGGAAAAGGGCCGATAACTATCTTGCGACAGTATACCTGACGTCCGGACCTACTGCGTGAGTAGCTTGGGTCTTGGGTGAAAAAGGTTTGACTTAGCCCTTTTAGCAGCTGGCTGTCATGAGGTCGGTAGTCCTATTTCGTTTATTTCATGAAGTACGGGCGAATATTTGGTGTCACTTTTGTGTCACTTTTTTTTAAAAAAACCGGTATTTTTAGGTATATTTCGGTATAATCCGGTATAGGCAAATTTCACCTAACTATTTGATATGACTGAAAAAGCTCAATAATTACCCAGCTCTACCATACCTAAATAACGGACTTCTAATCCGTGGGTCGCAGGTTCAATTCCTGCCGGGCGCGCCAATATAAATATCGTGACGGGGAACCCAGACCTTGTCCCATCCCGTATTGTCCCCGATAGAAACCTTTTGAATATCCCCCAGATACGAACCATCGCTCAAGGAATGCGTGCTATATCCGGCACGAAAAAAACGATCCCCCCTTTCAATATTAATAATGTTACCTATTTTGCGACCCCGTACCTCCGTAGACCTCCCCGATATTGCTCAAAAGCAATACACAAGCCCAGCGAAAAATGCATCGGCAAGCGTATGTTAATATCCCGCCTCTGCTCAATCAATTACTATCATTAGGGTTTTCGCCATCTCTACCCGCAGAAGCAAATAGATTAGCAGGTGTTACAATCGGGGGCGGTCAACCTCACTTCTATTGCACCGGTGAAATCTATGCAATCCTCGTGCTATCACCCTAACGAGTAACCGCTTGGAATCATTAGTATTATTATCTGCCGCGCCGGTTATAAAATGGCACGCACATTGCAATACCTATGTATAAAAGGGCCGCTGCTCACCGATACGAATGAGGAGGCGCGATATGGTCGTGGAAACCGGAAAGCGGCAGTAAAATTGAATCGGCTTAACGTTGTTTGCCGTAGAGGCACGTACCGTCAACGTACCGGCAGCGCGACCATAGGTTTCTTGTTTTATGCAGCTCGTAAGAGATAGCGGAGGTGATCAAGATGAAATCGACGGAATTTTTAGAGAGAGAAGCGCGAAACGTGAAATCACTTCTCGAAATGCTGGATCATGCGATCGAACGGATGAACATCGGCAAGGATGTTCCCGGATATATGCTTAAGGAAATTATCGAACTCCTTCAGATATACATTCACGGCCCCCATAAGATGAGGGAGGATATGATCCTGACATCTTTTAATAACGATTCGAGGGATGTTCCCTCCATAGAATACCGGGAAATACGGACCAGCCTCAGGAAGTACGAGAGGTTTCTGTTCAGAGTTATCGATGCCTACGACCTCGGGTACCATGGGGCGAGAAGTGCTTTTGCCCTTTACGCCGGGAAGTATGTATCCGCGTTCAGGCAGTACATGGGGCTCGAAAAGGAGCTGCTCATTAAGTGGGTCGGCGGCCGGGAAGAACGGGACAGGGAAATGCTCAAGCAGTTCAGGAAGTCAGGGGCGTGTTAAAAGGAATAGCCAGCGCGGGCTCATGCGAACCGAAACGCTCAGGAGCGAGTTGGGGAACGTAACCGCCCGATAAGGGTCATATTATATGAACCGTGTTATGTCCGGCTGGAGACGGACGTACCGATGAAGAAGGGATAAAAGGACCCGCCCATCCGTGGTCGGAACCCACAAAGGGGGTGATAGAGATGACAACCGCAGAACGAAATCATGAATGGCTGCCTTTCAAACTCTTTGCAGTCGGCGCCGCGCTGGTGGCGGCCGGCTGGATCGCGCTCCTGGCGGCGATGGCCTTTTGGCCGATGTGAAAAGAACGGTATATATTACGGTGGCTCGCTCTGTCCCGGGGGCCGATTCTTACGAGGGCTTGAGACACATGCCGGATCAATACGGTATACGGGTTCCCGGAAATGCGCCCGTACTCGGGTATCGGTCAGATGCGAATACCGGGGACTTCGGAGCGTAGTCTGTTATTGAACATGACATATTGGCGGAAGTCGGTTCCCGGAATCGACGCCAAATGCTTACATTCATAAGACAGAGGAAGAAAAGGCGCGGCGCGTGCCGAAGGCGGCGTAAGACAGTTCCGCGTCCAGCATCGCCCGATCAGGGTTCTCTCAACCGTCTTGTCTCTGAAGGGGATTCATCATGTTGAAGTCAATCGCGTCAAACAGCTACTATGATATCGTGGTCAATCCAGCGAAAAACAGGATCCAGCTTACCATCAAGGGCTTCTGGCAGACAAAGGATCTGGTCCCTTACTATATCAACGACATAAACGAGGCAATCGGCCAGCTCAAACCGGGGTTTTTGGTTCTGGTCAACCTTACCCGGATGGTATCGCCAACGCATGAGGTATGTGCCCTGCACTGTGAGGCGCAAAAGCTCCTCATCAGGAACGGAAGCGCACGAAGCGCCGAGATAGTGAAAGATTCCCTGTTGATGAACACGGTCAACGGCTATTCGGCAGAGCTGGGAATGACCAGGCGGGCCTTTTACGACCCCGGTTTTGCCGAGGTGTGGCTGGACAGCTTTGATGAATAGTAGGGCGGGATCGTTCCCCGTTCCGCTTCCGGGGAGATAACGCATCATTGGGGGGCGCCCGCTATTGCGCCGCCAAGATACGTGGTCTTGTCCGACAATCACCTATCGTCTTTCCTTATATCCGTTTCTCCTATCCTCGTTGCCGGCCGTCTGTTTTATCCCACCCTGTAGCCGAAAAGACCCCGTTTTGATTGGGGGTCTCTCCACGCGACAGGGCGGGGAGGGGTCTCCCGGTGGTCCGAAGCCCATAATACTATCCGCGTCGATTCGAGGGACGGCCGGTTGAGGGAAATAAATAACTTTCTTTAAAATTTATTGATTTTTTTACCCCGTTTGCTATAGTGAAAAACTTTTCCCATCGTAATGCATGTGGTTCCGGCGTGCCTTCTGAGGGGCCGAACCGCACCTGTCAGCTCTCCGGGACAAGCCGGGCTCAACACCTCAATACGCATCGGGGCCGGTGAAAAGACGGCAAGGACCAACCGTGCACACGATACTTATCGTCGAAGATGAAGCCGCGGCGGCTATGCATCTGAAAAAATACCTCGAAAACGAGGGGTACCGGGTTGTCGGGCAGGCCTTCACCGGCGTCCAGGCCGTCCAACAGGCGCGGCTCCTGAGTCCCGAATTGATCCTCATGGATATCGTTCTCCAGGGCGAGATGAACGGTATTGAGGCCTCTGAGATAATCACATCCGAGCTGGGCAGTCCGATACTCTTCATATCGGCCTTCAGCGACGAGGGTTCGTCAAGAAGGCCGCCTCGGTTAATCCTTACGGGTATATCCTCAAACCATTTCAGGAAAAGCAGATCAAGGTAGCCATCGAGGTGGCATTCAAGAAGATCGCATCCGATCGACAGGTGCGCGATTCCCGGGAGGAGTATCACCAGATGCTCCGGAATACCAGTGAGGGTATGCTCGTCGTTCAGGACCGTATTATCGCGAACGCCAACCGGCGGAGCGCCGAAATCCTCGGGTATCCCGTTCGAGAAGATCGTCTCCCGGCCATTCCTTGATTTTTTCCACTCCGATGACAGAGACGATATCCGGGACGGCTATTAGAAACGCCTTGGCGACAGGAAATCCTGGGCTTTACGTCTGCCGGCTTGCCGGCAAGAAGGGAACGGAGAGATGGGTTGAGCTTAGTTTTATCACGATGACCTGGGAAGGCAAGCCCGCTGTCCTGTTCCTCTTTTCGGATATAACCGGCCGTCGGCTCGCCCAGGAGGAATCCAATAAATACAGGGCGCATCTCGAGAAGCTGGTCGAAGAGCGTACGGAGATGCTGGTAAAGACATCCACCAAGCTCAAAAAGGAGATCGAGGAGCAGAGGCACCGTAATGATCCGCTCAAAGAATCCGCCGAGGAGTGGCGCTCCCTGTTCGAAAGCTCCCGGGACGTCGTTTATGCATTGAACGAAGACGGCCGGATTATAGATATAAACGCCGCCGGAGCGTTGCTCCTCGGTTATACGAGGGACGAGCTGCTTTCATTACACCTGAGAGATATCCTTTCGGACGGAACATACGCGGCGTCGATTGAAAAAGCGATCGCGCAAGAGGGTCTGCTCAGGGACCATCCGCTTACGCTTAAAAGAAAAGACGGCGCTGAGGTGAAGTGCCTCATGACCTCCCACGTCATCGCGGACGGCGGCTACCGGGGTATTATCAAAGAGCTTTCCGGAGGCGGGCCGGGTTTACAGCCGGCTGCGGTATCGGAAGCGGGCGCGCCGAAAGTTCGGCAGAAGGACCAGGTGGACCCGGGCTTTACCTTCCAGAATATCGTCAGCAGAAACCAGAGGATGCTGGATATCTTCAAAATGCTCCCGCAGATAGCCAGGAGTGACAGTACGGTGCTTATCGAAGGGAAAAGCGGCACCGGAAAGGAACTCATCGCGCGGGCGATCCATAGTCTCTCCAGGAGAAAATCAGGCCCCTTTGTGGCGATCAACTGTGCGGCGCTCCCGGAAACCCTTCTGGAATCGGAGCTCTTCGGATATATGAAGGGCGCCTTTACCAATGCCGTCGGCGACAAGCCCGGGAGGTTTGCACTGGCCGACGGCGGGACTATCCTCCTGGACGAGATCGGGGAACTGAGCCCGGTGCTTCAGGTCAAGCTACTTCGCGTCATCCAGGAAAAAGAGATCGAGCCGCTCGGAGGGACGAAACCCGTCAGGGTGGATGTGCGGATCATCTCGTCGACCAACCGTAACATTGCCGAGGAGATCCGTAAGGGAAATTTCCGCGAGGATCTCTTCTTTCGCCTGAACGTGGTGAAGATCGAGCTTCCCGAGCTCAAGGATCGAAAAGAAGATATCCCCCTCTTAATCGATCATATCCTCGGCAAGGTATCGGCCAAGATCGGCAAGGAAGTCCTTCATGTCTCGGATAACGCAACCGAGTTTCTCATGAAGTACGACTATCCGGGTAACGTTCGGGAGCTGGAGAATATTATTGAGAGCGCGGCGGTCCTCTGTGAAGGAAATACCATTACCCTGGAAGATATCGTCAATAAGCTCCTCTCTAACGCCCCCATCGTCCAATCCGACCGGCCCACGATGATCAAGGACGCGATGTCAAACGTGGAAAAGGAGCTGATTAAGGATACGTTGGCCAGGGCCGATGGGGATCGGGGCAGGACGGCGGTATTGCTCAATATGGATCGATCAACGCTGTGGAGAAAGATGAAGAAATACGGCCTTCTATAAGTTGGGAGGGGGACCGCGGAAAGCCCCTCCTCCACGGATATGATAGCGACTTCAGGTTACCTTCTGGCCTTCCATTCCGAAGCTCATCGTGACGCGGGTGCCCCCCGATGATGTAAAAACCAACTTTCCTGCGAGCTGACCCTCGATGAGGTTTTTGACCAGCCTGAGCCCGAGGGTGTCGGACGATTCAACGTCAAATCCATCGGGCAAGCCGATTCCGTCGTCGGTTACGGTAATCGATACCGTATCTTTCTTCCGTCTGACTACGATGCTGATGGCCCCCGCTGCCTCCCCTCAAACGCGTACTTGAAGGCATTGGTCACTATCTCGTTAACCGCGAGGGCGGTGGGGATCGCCTGGTGTATCGTGAGAGAGGCGTCGTCCCCTTCCACCGAATGGACGATGCCGTGTGCCGGGCCGGAATAGATGGATGAAAGCCGGTCGGTGAGTTCCCGGATGTTCCGCTTGACGTCGATCCGGTCCAGCCGCTGGCTCCCGTAGAGTTGGGAATGGATGAGCGCCATTGCGTGCACGCGAGATTCGGCGTCACGCAGGAGATCGGCGGCCTCACGGTTCTTCGTACCCATCGCCGCCATGGAAAGGAGGCTCGAGACTGTCTGGAGGTTGTTTTTTACCCGGTGGTGGATTTCCCTGAGCAGCGCCTCCTTTTCCGCCAGCGAGGCCACGATCGTCCCTTCGGCCCGCTTTCGGTCGGTGATATTGTCAAAGATCGTGACAAAGTACCCCTTCTGCGGGCTGTAAACGGAAACGGAAAACCAGCTGTTCAGGCCCGGGACGTAGGTCTCGAATTCTTCGGGCGTGCCCGTCAGCGAAACCCTCCCGTAGACTTCGAACAGCTCCGGGTTATCCTCCCGGATCGTTGGAATTATCTCGGTGACCCGTTTCCCGACAACATCTTTGATCCCCGTCAACCGCTCAAAGGCATCGTTGATTTCAAGATAGAGATAGTCGATCGGCCTGTTCTGCTCGTCAAATATCATCTCGTGGTAGGCGAAGCCGTCCAGTATGTTTGTAAAAAGGGAACGATAACGCTGCTCGCTTTCCCGTAACGCCTCCTCGGCGAGCTTACCTTCGGCAATTTCCCAGGCAACGTCCGCGAGGTAGGAGACAACCTCAACGTCCTTTTGGTCATAATCCGTGGCCTTATTCCCGACGCCGAGTATTGCCGTGATTTGCCCAGACCGCATGACCGGCGCGACGAGCTCACGGACTACGGCAGGGTGTCCCTCCGGGAATCCCTTCTTATTAGTAATCGCCGAATAATCATTATGGATCACCGGCTGACGCTGTCGCACGCATTCAACCCATACCCCCGCCGCGTCGATTGCGTAATGCATTCCTTTTCCCGGGGCGGTGCAGAACTCCTTGGTAGTGCGTGTTGACCATGCCTGAAGCGAAAGGGTCTTTTGATCGCTTTGGACGAAGTGGAGGAAACCGATGGGGCTGCCGGTCAGCTCACACACCTCGTCCATCGTCTTTTGAAGCATTTCCTCAAGAGGATGCGATATAGCGTATTCGAACAACGTCCCCCGTATCTGAATGAGCGCCTCGGCCCGCTTACGCTCGGTAATATCGGTGAAGAAGTCGAGAACCGCCGGCCTTCCTTCCCACATCATGAGCGTCTCGACGACTTCGATGTGGCGGATATCCCCGTTCTTGTGACGAATCTGACGCAGGGAAGGCGGTAAGGTCCTTCCGGAGATCCCTTCACGTGATTGTCCCCAGGCCTTTTCCTCTCGGCCGTCATCAAAAATAACCGCGGTTTCCCTGCCAATGAGCTCTTCTGCGGAATACCCCAGGAGATCCTTTACCTGCTCGTTGACAAACCTGATGACGCTATCCTGGGTGACGGCGATGACGGAGTTCGCGCTTTCGACCAGCAGGCGGTACTTCTCTCGGAGACCCTCAGAGATTGTTCCATCCGTATGCGTTCGGTCACGTCCGCGAGAGAGAAAAGGAGTCCGGTTACGTTTCCGTCTCCGTCCTTGGTGGGCACGAGTGTCCAGTCCCAGTAGGAAACCCCTCTCTCCGGGTTATCAGCGTATTCAAAGGCGCGGGCGTAGGCATAGTAGGGTTTTCCGGTTCGGACAACCTCAGCAAAGATCTCCTTGTTTTCGCCGTAAGGGAAGAGGTCGAAGTGATTCTTTCCGGAGAAAAAGGAGGGATCCTTCCCGTCGGCCTCCGCGTATGCCCGGTTACCCAGACGAAGTTAAACTCCGGGTCCATATAGGCGAGGAGGATGTGGGTGGTGTTGACCACGGTGTCGAGCTGCTGTTTGGATTCGCCAAGCGCCCCAATGTAGTCCATGCGTTCCGAGATATCGAGGTTTATGCCCGACCACGAGAGGACCTCGCCCCGGTACTGAGGACCGGTGTCCCGCGGCTGAGAACCGTCCGGTAGTTTCCGAACCGATCCCGTATGCGGAACTGATATTCCCAGGGGGTTTCCTCACTCACGCATCTTTTTCCAGGCGGAGACCATTTCGCTGATATCATCGGGATGAACCGCGCCGGCCCAGCCGTATCCCCTGCATTCATCCATTGTCATTCCGACCATCTCCAGGAAGATATCGCTGAGGTAGGTGATCGCTCCGTTAACAGAGGCGGTCCATATCCCGAAGGGAACCAGCTCGCCAATGCTCCGGTACGCTTCTCGCTTTCCAGGAGTGCCTTTGCCTGCGATCCCGCTCGAGGGAGTATCGTATGATGCGGAAAGGGCGTCCGCGTTGAAGCGGCCCTTGACAAGGTAGTCCTGGGCGCCCTCGTGGACGATCTTCAGGGCGGTCTCTTCATCGGCAAGGCCGGAGAGCACGATTATGGGGGACCTCTAGGATTTGGCCGGATTTTTCTGAACGTGTCCCGGCCCTGACTATCAGGCAGGCTCAGGTCGCATAAAACGATGTCGACGGTATCGCCCGTGAGATAGTCGAGGGCTTCCCCAAGGCTGGCGGCCGTACGCATTCGGTACTGCCTCGTGCGCCTCGGTGAGGTACTCCTTCATGAGCCGGGCGTCCGCGGGATTGTCTTCGAGATAGAGGATGTTGATCGGATCGGCCATTAGATCTGCCGTCTCATTATGTCCGTGGGGGAAACTTCACGATGGTCAGCCAGCCCTCCTCGATTGTCCTGATCACCTTCATCAATTGGCCGAAATCCACCGGCTTGGTCACATAGCAGTTGGCATGCAGGCTGTAGCTCTTGAGGATATCCTCTTCGGCCTTTGAAACGGTCATGATCACTACCGGTATTGCCATGAGGCTTGGATCGTTCTTGATCTCCGCCAGCACCTCTCGGCCGTCCTTCTTCGGGAGGTTCAGGTCCAGCAGGATCAGGTCGGGCCTGCAGCTGTCGGTAAACCTCCCCTTTCTTGAGATAGGCCATCGCCTCCACGCCGTCTTCTATGACGGTCAGATTGTTGTTCACCTTACTTTCCTTGAGGGCTTCTAGAGTCAGACGTGCGTCGGCGCGGTTATCCTCCACCAGGAGGATCTCGATTGGCCCGCTTGCAGGATTTGCTCTCATGGTGCTTCGTTCTCCGTTATCTGGAATAGTAAAATAGAACGACGAGCCTCCATCGGGACTCGAATCAACCCAAATTGTCCCGCCGTGGCGCTCCACGATCTTCTTGACGATCGCCAAGCCCGATCCCGGTCCCTGGGATATTTTTTCCTTGTATGCAGCCTCTGGAAGATTACGAAAACGCCTTCGTTATACTCTAGGCAATCCCAGAACCGTCATCCTTCACCGAGAAGACCCATTGGCTCCCATCCTCCTCGGCCGTGATATGGACGAGGGGGGGGGCCGCGCTCCGGAACTTGATACCGGTGTTTCCGATGAGGTTCTGAAAAAGCTGCACGAGCTGCTGTGCTGTCCGCATCTATGGTCGGAAGGGGATCGGTAGTGACTTTCGCGCCGCTTTCCCGGACGGCAAGCGCGGTAGGTTATCGATTGCATCCTTGGCGACGGCGGTCCGCAGTCGGTCGGCTCGAAGGGTTTCCCACGGGTCCCCACGCGGGAAGTAAAACAAGAGGTCGTCTATGAGCCGCTGCATGCGGGCAGCGCCGTCGACGAGGTATCCGATGAATCGTCTGCGTCGCTGTCGAGCTTTCCCCGTATCGCGCGCCCAGAGATGTGCGTAACTCGAAACGATCCTCAAGGGCTCCTGCAGGTCGTGGGAGGCGACGTAGGCGAACTGCTCGAGTTCCCGGTTGGAGCGGTCGAGTTCCTCGGTTTTGAACCCGAGCTCTCGTTGAGCCCCGGAGCTCCCGTATCGCCGCCTCGGCAATCCTGAGGAAGATCAAGGCCCCGATGGCCACGACCAGGCGGTGACAAGCGCCGCCGCGAGGCCGGCCCGGATGAAAGGCGCCCGGATTTCGGTGACGGCTATTTTCGCGACAACCCCAGGCCCAACTCAGCATGGTGCATAGGCGGCCAGATGGTGTTTGCGCGGTAGTCCGGGCCGAATACCGTCCCGGAGAGGCCCGAAAGCGCCCGATCATCGGCTCACCGAGGTGTGAGTCAAACGGGACGGGCCCGGGACGTCTTTCCAGGATGACGGTCAACGAGGAGATAGACTATGGAGTTGCCCTTTCTTCCCGATGGTGGTTCACCGGTCTTTCCCAGCCCGACAAAGTCCCGTGCGATTCACGGACCTGGGCCAGGGCCGCCTCCGACGGCCCTCCCGGATAGGTGGAAGGGTGGGTCTCGTTGAAACGGGCTATTCGCTGAGGAGCAGGGCGTTTGTCCTGGCGATGTCCTCCATCCGGTTTGCCTTCTCGTCGAGGGCCGCCCGATATAGGAGGTAGGTGGAGACGCCCGTTACGAGCAGGCAGCAGCATGCCATGATGAAGATAAGGAGGAAGAACCGGCTTGTGGCTTTCACGGGCAATACCTACTCACGAAGACTTAGCGCGCTCCTCTCCGGTTCGAATATGCACGTCGAGCATACACGATGGCGGTAACTTCCACGTCATGGGGTAACCGCGACCGGAAGAAAAATCGACAGCTTCATATCATCCGCCAAGAAGGACCTTGCCAAAAGAAAAGGAGCGGATATCGGAGAAGTTGGATGCTGAAGAGTACTATCACTTTGGTATTTTATGACAAGAAGCCTGATTTCGCAAATAAAAAAGTTGCCCGTTTAAGGTGACCGGGCCGGACTAAAGACACCTGCCCGGGGCGCCATGGGGAACGTAATTCGATAGGGAGGACTTCCATTTCGCGAAGGCTAATCCTTTTAGCCGGCACCGATGCTCCTTATGGGTCTGCCGTTCTTCCGGATGAAGATAAACTCTCCTAAAAATACTCCTCAGCCCGTTTTAAACGATTAGGGAGATTTAACCTTATTGGCGGGAACATGTGGCGTTTCAGCTTTGTCAAACATCGGTATGGGAGAGATCGGTGTATCCTTCCTTTATGCTTACCCGCATTCGGGGTAATGGCGAGGATTTCATTGATATGATTTCTCCCGGACAGTCATTTTCGGGTGAGCCATGGGCTCACCTCAATCTGTATACGGCCTTCCATCTTCGAGAGTGTATCGCCGACCTTCACGGTCCGCCGTCGTTATCAAAGGCCGTAGTAACGTTAGAGACCTATTCCCTTTAATAAGGAGGAGAGCATGAGAGGAAAAAGGGGTATCCTGTTTTTCTGTTGTCTCTTGTCGTTGGTTATCTTTTTCTCATCTCCGGTTTTTGCCCAGAACATCACCTACATCAGCGACATCATCAATAATCCAACCAGGTTCATGAATATGACGGTTGTCATCTCCGGCCGCGTCCAGGAGTCCAATCCCGCCGGACCGACGACGCCCGGTTCCTTCGTCTTGACCGACGACAGCTTCGGATCGATCACCGTGCTTACCTATAATCCCCCGGCCCCCGGGGCGGAAGTCACGATAGAGGGGGTTGTCCAGGTCGACCCGACCACTCAAACCCCGTATGTCCGGGAGCTGAAAGTGGTGTCAGGGGGGCTGCCCGTCTCCGTATGGGCAATCATCGCGGCGGCGGTCGTGCTCATCCTCATCGTGGTCTTCATCATGATTCTCAGGAGACCATCGTTTAAGGAAGAGAAGATGGAGCCCGCCCTGACGCGCACCAGGGGCACGGCGGTTACCGAGGGGTCGGGCCGAACCGAGAAGGTGCGGATGACCGAGTACGGGGGCGCCGCCAAGACCGACAAGGTACCCACGAACGCGGCCCAGCTTGAGATCATCTCGGGAGAGCGGCAGGGAGAAAAGATCGTCCTCGTCATGGAGAACCTCATTGGAAGGGAGAAAGGCAACATCCGCTTCACCGACAAAAGCGTGTCGCGCGAACACGCCCGCATCCGTTATAGCGGAGGGAAGTACAGCATCAATAACGTGAGCCTCACCAATCCCACCCGTGTCAACGGCGAGACCATAAGCGACGAGCGCGAGCTTTCCGAAGGCGATGAGATACAGTTTGGGGTAATCAAGGGGAAGTTTGTCTTCCTTAAATAGTCCGGGCCGGTCGACGAAGGGACGGGAAACGCCCGGTTTTGTTGAGCAGAGTACCGGCCGTTTCCGCCCCAGGGGAAAGATGACGACATGATTTTGCGGGGGGAGGCCGTCGCTTTGGAGCGCCCTCCCTCCGCCATTTCCGTCACGGACCACCCGGGACGTGTATCACCTCTTCAGGCGCGCCGGGCGGTACTTTCTTAAATCTGCTCGGGACGCGACCGCAGGAGGATACCGCCCGTTCTTTTGCGGTTGGCACGGGGGAGGCTTGTGGGAAAAGGCGATCCCTTTATCAAAACCGTTATCGATCAACGGTGGCAGATCGTCTCAAAGATCGCCGACGGGGGGATGGGTTCGGTCTATCGCGCCCGTGACCTCCGCAGGAAGAGGGACGTCGCCGTTAAGATACTCCCGCCCTCGCTCTCCCATGATACAAAGCTTATCCGTCGCTTCAAGAACGAGGCCGCCGTAATGGCCTCTCTCGATCACCCGAGCATTATCAGGGTCCTCGGGAGCGGAAGAACCTACGATACGTTCTATATCGCCATGGAGCTTCTCCCCGGCAGGGACCTGGCCAAGATCATCGCCGAACGGGCCCCCCTCCCGGTGAGGCAGACCTTTCAAATCGCCGTCCGGGTGGCCGAAGGCCTCGCGTACGCCCATAAGAAAGGGATTCTGCACCGGGACATCAAGCCCTCCAATATTATCGTCGATAGCAGGGGACGCGCCGTCATCACCGATTTCGGGATCGCGAAAATGATCGGTGGGTCCGGGCTCACGACAACCGGCACGGCGCTCGGCACACCGGAATACATGAGCGTCGAGCAGGTGAAAGGCGAGCGGCTCGATAAGCGGACCGACGTATATTCCCTGGGCCTGGTCGTTTATGAGATGCTGACGGGCCGCTCTCCCTTCAGGATGGGATCGAGCGTCGCATCGATCTCAAAGATCCTGAGCGAGCCGGCGCCTCCCGTCGGCCGGATCAGGCGGCGGCTTCCCGGCTGGGCGGCCGATATCGTGAACAAGGCCGTGGCGCGCAACCGGGCCGACCGATACAAGAGCGCCGAGGAATTTCTCAGGGATGTCAGGGCGGGGCTTCGGAAGGGACCGTCGGTCATGCGCGCGTTGAAGAAGCTCTTCGGCAAGACAAAGAAAACGACCGTCCCCCGGAAAATCCCGAAAAAAGAAAAACGGGGCACAGGTTTTGCCGCGTGGCTGAAGAAAGTCTTCCGGACCTGCTGCCTTTTGGTCATCCTGACGATCGTCGGCCTCATAGCCTGGATGTTCTGGGTGATGAGGGACGGGCGGAATGAAGGGCCGGGAGAAGAAAGGACACCCCAGGCGCCGGTAGTGCTCACCCCCGAGGCCGTGATGCCGCTTCCGCCCGGCGGGTATGTTCCGGTGTATCGAGGCACTCCCGCGGGGACCGGCGCTTACGAAGGGGCGGTACCCGGGGAACGGCCCGCCCTCCTCTGGAAATCCGACCCGGTCGGGACCCCGTTCTCAACGCCCGCGGTTTCCGGCGGAAGGGTCTACGTGGGAGGGGGCGACGGGTACCTCTATTGCATGGACGCGGCTACCGGCACCGTGTGGTGGCGGTCACGGGCGGGAAGTCCCGTCTACTCCTCTCCGGCCGTGGCCGGCGGAATGGTATGCTTCGGCACATTCGGGGGAATACTCGTTTCCGTCGAAGCGGAAACGGGAGCGGAGATATGGCGCTACGCGGCGGGCGGCGAGATCGGCTCGTCCCCGGTCATCGTCGATGGGACGGTATACTGCGGGTCCTATGACGGCGCGGTCTTTTCGCTGGACGCGGCAACGGGCAAGGAGAAGTGGAGGGGTTCGGTGGAGGGTTCCGTCCACGGGACCGTGGCGGTCGCCGACGGGATTGTTTACGTGGCCAGCGGCGGGGGTATCCTCACCGCGCTGGATGCGGCCACGGGCCGGGAGCGCTGGCGGCTTCAGGGAGAAGGCGCCATAACGTCTTCGCCGGCGGTCCGGCTTGACCGGGTCTATTTCGGGCGATGGGACCGGTTCGTTTACGCGGCGGGCATCGAGGACGGGGCGATCCTGTGGCGGTTCGAGACGGGGGGGCAGGTGCTCAGCTCTCCCGCGGTAACAGGGGAGACGGTCTTCGTCGGCAGTGACGATGGGGGACTCTATGCCCTCTCGACGGCCGACGGCACGCTTATCTGGCGGTTCGTTTCGGGGGGGGCGGTAGTCTCCTCGCCCGTCGTGGTCGGCAACGCCGTATTGTTCGGGAGCGACGACGGGAACCTGTACGTCCTTGACGCGAAAAGCGGCCGGGAGCTCTGGCGCTACACGGCGGGAAGCCCGGTTCGGGCCTCCCCGTGCGTCGTGAACGGCGTCGTCTATTTCTGTGACGGATCGGGGGGCATCTACGCGCTGAAATAGGGAGGCCGGCTGCCGGCAGATCCCTGTGATCTTATCGTAACACCATACGGAATACCAATGAGAGGGAATATACGATGAATACCAAAGGTTCTCGCTTCATCTTTCTTTCACTGATCGGGGCTATCTCTTTAGCGGCAGCGGCCGCGCTCACGGTCTTCCCGGCCCTTTCGGCCGAGGGGCCGATCCCCACCCCGTCCGTGCCGGTGGGGGAGGAGCGGGTCGGGACGGTTACGTTTTCCGACCTTAACCTCGAAAAGTACCCCACGATCTCGGCATACCTCTCGGTGACCGATCCCGCGGGGCAGCCCATAAACCTCGTTTCGATCGGGGACCTCGCGGTGACGGAAGAGGGAAAGGAGGTATCGGGCCTCACGATCATCGAGGCCGACCCGGTCACCGATCCGCTGTCGGTTGTGATCGCCGTCGATATCTCGGGGAGCATGGCCGGGGCGCCCCTTGAGGCCGCCAAGCGCGCGGCCGAGTCCTTCATCGGGCTGCTGAAACCGGGAGACAAGGCGGCACTCGTGACGTTTGACCAGGACGTCTATATTAACCTCGGGCTGACCGACGACAAAGACGCCCTGACCAAGGCGGTCAGGGAACTCACATACAAGGGAGACACGGCGCTCTACCAGGCGATCATCGATTCGTCGAAGATCCTCGATGCGGCGCCTGTGGGCAGGCGCATTGTCGTCATCCTCACCGACGGCAAGAACGATAAGGCCAACAGCCCGGCCACCGACGCCGACGCGATCGCGGCGGCGGGCAAGGCGAGGTCGGTCGTGATCACCGTGGGGCTCGGGGGCGACGCCAACCGGGCCGTCCTGAAAAAGATCGCCGACGAGACCGGCGGGCGGGCCTTTTTTGCACCCGGCCCCTCCGGCCTTGAGGCGATCTACCGGCTCATCTCCGAGCAGATCCACAGCCAGTACCGGGTATCGTTCGTCTCCCCGTTCCCGGCCCGGCCCGACGGCGTGGTCCTCTTCCATACCCTGGGGGTGAGCCTCTTCTACGGCGGGGAAGAGATCACGGGCAAGAAGGAGTTCCTGGCGTCTACCAATCCGCCGGTGGATACCATGGCCCTCTACGATTTCCACAAGAAGGAAAAGACGGAGAAGGTCTTTTCCATCGCGTTCCGGGCGCTTTCGATCGTCGCGATCGTGCTGGTGGCGGCGATCCTCGTGGTCCTCCTGGTCAGGGCGGCACGGCGGCGCAGGGGTTAAGAAGGACCAGGGATCAGGGTCGGATCGAAAATACCGCAGCTTTTCGGCCGCCCGTGACGGCAGCCGGTAGATAACCGCCTGTCCGGGAAGGCGCGTACGCCGCCTTCGATATCGAGGAATCTCGAAGATGCAGGTGAGCAAGCGGGCGTCCGCTGGGGACGCCCCAGTATAGAGGTCATTCATGAGACAACCGATCCACTCCCCCATCACGCTATTTGCCGCCACCGACCGGGGCCTGGTCAGGGAAAAGAACGAGGACGCGTATATCGCGATGACGATAGAACGGCCCGATCAAAATCCCTTCGCCATTCGGGCGCTTGTCGCAGTAGCCGACGGTATGGGCGGGCACGTTGGGGGCGATCTCGCCAGCGGGGCGGCGGTAAGGCTCCTGGACGACATCTTCACGAAGAACGGGGGCGGCGGGCTTGCCGATTTCTCCGATATCGAATCGGCCGTCATGGCGATTATCTCCGAGGCAGACCGCCGGGTGCGGGAGGTCGGGGGAGGGGGGCCGAAGCCGCCGGGCACCACGCTGACGGCGGCATTCATCGTCGGGGACGACGCCTATATCGGCCATGTTGGAGACAGCCGCGCCTACCAGATCAGGCATGATGAGATCGTTGCGGTTACCGAAGACCACTCGTACGTGGGGCAGCTGGTTCGCGAAGGTAAGATGTCGCCCGACGAGGCGCGCCGTTCCCCCCAGAAGAACATCCTGATCAGGTCCCTCGGCGCGGGGGATGCGCCTGAGATCGATCCGCCCACACAGGTGAGACTGCTGGATGGGGACATCCTGATGCTCTGTACCGACGGATTATGGGATCTCGTGACCGAAGAGGAGATACTGGGCATCATCCACGCCGAAAAGACGCTGCGCCGGGCGACCGAGCGGATGATCGAGCTTGCCAAGGCGCGCGGCGGACACGATAATATCACGGTGGTGTGCGCCGAGATCGGGAGATTTGAGAGGGACGCCGCGCTCGCGGCGAAAAGCATCGGGCAAGACGCGGCCTCGATGCCCCGTCGCCGCGGAATTCGGGTGATGAGGGCTGCCATCATGGGGATAGTAATCCTCCTTGCGATCGTATTTGCGGGACTGGTGGCCGTCATCATCGATCCGGGGCTCCCCGAAAAGATACTGGGGGCGCCCACGCACCGGGAGGCGCCTCAGCCGCTCCCCGGTCCATCATATATGGCGCCGGTCACGGATTTTGGGGCAGGCCAGTGAGGGAGGCACTGCGCCCGAACGAGACGGCCGCGGGAGGATTGAATTGTCTCCGTTTCGATAAAGTATATCAATAGTTGTCAATCGGATTAACGCAAGAACTATTCTTAACGCCGGTGCTTTTTTTACTTTACTTTATTTACGCAACATGATAGTATTATCATGTAAATATAGGGTCTTACGGCAGGTTTCGACCCAACAAAAGGCCGTGCATAATGACTAGACGAAACCTTCCTCGATTACTCAGCAGCGGACTATCCCTTGCACTGGCTATCGTGTTACTACCCGCCTTTGCCTGGGCAGAGTCTATTTCCGACACGATCCTTCCAAGCGAGCCAATCTGGAGCGACGAGAGCGGGCCGATAATCAGTCCTGACGGTCCGACATCCTCCGATCCGCGACTAAACTACACGCTCGATACTAACCTCATGATGGCGCAATCCCTGAAGGCAGTGACCATAAATAGGGAAGCAGCCGAAAAATCCAGCCAGGAAGCCGAAAAGGCCATCGAGAAGCTCAACAAGGCCCTGGCCGACCTCCAGGCCGAGTACCATACGCTTACCGCAATAAAAACCGATACTTCCGCAACCGACGAAGATGTCGCCGCGGCCGAGAATCGTGTGGCGGACGCCATAGCGTCCGTCGAGAAAGCCGAAAAGGCCGCCAATGGCGCGGCGGCCGATGCAATGGGAGTGGACGCTGATACCGTGGAATCGATGCGTGATTCCGGGCTGAGCTGGTTAGAGGTTTGTCGCGCAATGGGGGTTTCTCCGGGTGTCCTGGGCGGCGCCGTGGATAATGAGAGCGAAGAGGGTACCATCTCAAAGGCCCTGGATTCGCTCCTGGGCAGCCTTAAAACCGCCGATCCGAAGGCCGATAAGGATAAAGAAAGCGGCAAAAGTAGCAGTGCTGGAAATAGTAACGGTTCTGGCAACGGCGGCGGAAACGGTAATGGCAACGGTGGCGGCGGCAACGGTGGCGGCGGCAACGGCGGCGGCAACGGTGGCGGCGGCCACGGTGGTGGCGGCGGTCACGGCGGCGGTAAAAATAAGTAGCCGGGCGGATCCGCCAGGCTATCTTACCTGATATATAGCGGTCTTCTCGATAGTCTCTCCCATGTGCCTTCCAGTATCTTCTTATTATGGTGAATTCAGGGGCTACGGATTTACAATGCCCTAAATGAACCGCCGACCGCTGACGTAATGTGCGGCCTTTTTTTTGCCGAAAATCCGAAGAAGTCTTTTTGTATCCCGCCGGCGCATGCGCGGGTGTTTGACAGTGCCGCAGCCGAACAGGTATATCATAATAACCGCATTATTGTCATAATAGTGCCAAACTGTTGCACGCTCGACCGAATACCCGCTTGCAAATAGATCGCCTTCAAGTAAAATAGTAAATAGTAGTCCCGATCTTCCTGAATCGACGACCGGGTTTAACTTCGCGTAAACCCGTTCGTCTGATTGGGGGCGGGCGTAAAGGGGCCGCCGTCAAATCATGGGTGCCGCCTTCCTTTCCTTCACGGGTTTTAAATGATTAGATACGAAGAAACCCATCCCCTCTTTCATCACTCCAAGGAACGCGTCCCTCGCCTTTCTTGTCGGCTATCTTATCCATCTGTCGATGATCACGTTTCTTATCGGCGACGAGTGGAACCGGACGGTCTTTAATGATTTTGCCGTCCCCATTGAGGGTCTTATCGCGGTGGCCGCCCTTTCCTGGGGGGCGTTGCGTTCGGCGGGCCACTCCCGCCAGCTTTTTGTCGCGTGGGTCCTGCTGGCAGTCGGGCAGCTTGCCTGGACGCTGGGAGATATCAACTGGTTTGTCCAGCAGGTAGTGATCAAGGAAACACCTTTTCCATCGCTGACCGACGTGTTCTATATCCTCTCTTTCACCTTCTTCATCGTGGGGGTACTGAAGCTCCCCATGAGACGGTTGAAGGGCAGCGAGTGGCTCAAGTTTTCGCTCGATTTGGGAATCATCGCCCTGTCGGCCCTGCTGGTCTACTGGTATTTCTACATTAGCCCCCTTCTCAAGATGGGAAAGGCGGACCTCACGACTCTTATCGTCGCCTTCACGTATCCGGCGTTCGATTTCCTGCTGCTTATGGTGCTCTTTCTTCTGCTTTCGCGCCGCTTGAAGTCCCAGGCACGAAGTCCCATACTGCTGCTCGCTACCACCATGCTGCTCAAGATCAGCGCCGATGTGGTCTTTGGCTACCAGTTCACTTCGGGTACCTATGTCACCAAGTTATATATTGATATGGGGTGGATCGCCACCGTGTTCCTCGCGGGGCTTGCCGGCGTATTCCAGGCGATTACCGTCGACCGCTCGGCGGCCGACGTGTCGCCCGATACGGACCTGGTAGATAAGGCAAACGCTATCGCGCCCTGGGCGATGTATGTGCCGTATTTCTGGCTGGTCGGCGCCTATGTCCTCATGATAACGAGCTATAGAAGCGACCTCGATATCAATTTTCCCACCCTTGTCATTTGGGTTGGGATCGTTATGCTCCTCGTGGTGGTCCGCCAGATTACGGCGTTTGTCGAGAACAAACGAGCTGCTTGACGAACAAAAGCGGACGGAATTTGCCCTCCGTGAATCCGAGCGGCAGTACCGGAGCCTTTTCGAAAACTCGCTCGATACTATTTTTACCGTCGATACGAAGGGGAATTTCACGTCGGTAAACAGGGCCGCCGAGGCCGTTACGGGATATACGCGGGACGAGCTTATCGGGAGGAACTACCGGGAGTTCATGGATAAGAAACTCGCGGATGAGATATACCGTCTCTATAACGACCTTTATCAGACGGGCGTCCCGAAAAGCGGAACCAGATTTGAGATAAAGAGGAAAAACGGCGAAGAACGGATAGTCGAGGGTTATGCGAACCTCATACGAAACGAGCGCGAGATTGTCGGCTTCCAGGGGACTCTGAGGGATGTTACCGACCGGGCCAAACTGGAACAACAGCTCATCCAGTCACAGAAAATGGAAGCCATCGGCACGATGGCCGGCGGTATTGCGCATAACTTCAATAACATCATGGTCGGAATCATGGGCTACTCGGAGCTGCTCCTGATAGGGAAAACCCCGGAAGACCCTGACCATAAGGCCCTGACCGTCATCCATGAGGAAACGCTCAGGGCCTCAGCGCTGACAAAACAAATCTTAAACATCTCGCGCGGCGCGCACTATACTATCACCAGTGTCAACCTCAACCAACTCGTCGAAAAGACCGTGCCGCTCATCAGCGGCACCTTTGATAAGCTTATTGAAATCGAGACACGTCTCGAAGACGACCTTATGTCGGTCGAAGGAGACACAAATCAACTTGAGCAATGTCTCCTCAACCTTAGTATTAACGCCAGAGACGCGATGCCCCGGGGCGGTCGGCTTACCTTCGAGACACGAAATCAGATCCTGGATAGTAATTTCGTCGAATCTCACTTCGGCTGCATACCCGGGCCGTACGCCGTGCTTTCAGTTACCGATAACGGCACGGGTATCGCTCCCGAGGTCCTTGATCATATTTTTGAGCCCTTCTTCACCACGAAGCGGGATTCGGGCGGCTCGGGAATCGGGCTGGCGACGGTCTATGGGATAGTGAAAGGCCATAAGGGTTTCATCACGGTTCACAGTGAGGTGGGTAAGGGGACTACCTTTACGCTCTATTTCCCCGGAGTGAAAAAAACAATGGAGGAATTGACTCACATGAAAGATAATCCCGGCGATTCTCTCCTGCCGACGATCCTCCTGATCGATGATGAACCGGCGGTCAGGGAGGTGTGGAGCGATTTCCTGACGGGCAGGGGACACCCTGTGCTTACGGCCGAGAACGGGCTTGTGGGAATTGAGCTGTTCAAGAGGCACAAGGAAGAGATAGGCGTCGTTATCCTGGATATGGTTATGCCGAAGCTGGGTGGAAAGGCGACACTTGAAAGAATCAAGAAGATTAAGCCCTCGGTGAAAGTCCTTATTACCTCGGGTTACAGTGAGGAAGGGCAGGACGGTGAGATCGCGGTGCTCGAAAAGGACGCGTTTATTCAAAAGCCGATCCAGCTTTCGCTCCTTCAGAAAAAAATCAATGAGGTCCTGGGTAAATAAGGCTTGCCGAGTATCACGATGGGACGGCCGATTCTTTTCCGATCACTGCGAAATATCAATCAGGGAGTCCGAGGTAACGCTGCGAGGCCGCCACGGGCTACTGGTTCCACTGGTTCCACCGGCGCCGGCCGCGCCGATGATGGGAATCCTATACATAATTGATATTACGTCTCCATTCAACACTCCCCTGCATTTACTTCCGTGACAAAGTCAACGACCCGGCCGAACCGAAACGACTCTTAACCATTGAACCATAAGAGACACCGCGCACGGCCTTACGTATACCGCCGAGGATATCAGAAACGAGTATACCCGGGCATGTACGTGATAATTCCGTAGAACACCTCCATTAGTCCCGATGTTCTAAATCCTATTGACGGTATCGGCGGTCCTTCAACGGGAAGTTCAGGGAAGAACTGCCTGACGGCGAGGGCTTTGATACGGTATTGAAAGCGAAGGTCTTGACAGAGAAATGGCGGAGGGAGTATAACACGGTCAGGCCATGTAGTTCTCTCGGCTGTAACCCCGGCGGGGGCCTCGCGGAGATTTCCATCTCGGCAAACAGCTTCGCGTACGACCTGGCCGCCCATGAGATAGCGAGTTTTTACCCGGAACGGTAGCCGGAGGCGGGCCTGTCTCCTCCCCGGCGACCGATGCATTAATTTATACGGCGTTTTACAGGAGAAGGCAATGGCCGATACGCGCGCGTTCGGAAGGAAAGAACTCTACGCGGTGATCCTCATCGCGGCGATAAACCTCTTTATCTTCGCGGATCAGAACCTCATGGCCCCCAACCTCACCCAGATAGCCCGCGATTTCGGCTTTTCCGACATCCAGCGGGACGTACTGCTCGGGGGGCGGATATCCCTGGCCTTCTGGGTAATCGGCGCCCTGATAACGCTTTGCATCGGCTACTTCACCGATATGGTCTCCCGCAAACAACTCTTCGTTGCGACGGCGATCATCGGTGAGCTGCCCTGCCTCCTTTCGGGTTTTGCGGAGAACTACACGCAGCTCTTCTGGCTCAGGGCGCTGACCGGCATCGGCGTCGGCGGGATGATCCCGATTACCTTTTCCATGATCGGCGACTTTTTTTCGCACAAGAACCGTGCCGCCGCGGCCGCCTGGATCACGCTCGTCCAGGGGATGGGCGTGGCCATCGGGCAGCTCGTCGCCGGATTCATCGGCCCGGAATACGGCTGGCGGCTGCCGTTTATCGTCGTGGCCGCCCCGAGCTTCCTGTTTATCCTCCTGTTCTGGTTCACCGTCAAGGAGCCGCCCCGGGGTATCTCAGAGGAGAGCCTCAAAGAATTGATCGAGAAGGGAGCCGTGTATACGGGAAAGATTAATTTTTCCCTCTACCGCAGTATCTTCCGTATCAAGACCAACGTGCTGGTCCTCCTGCAGGGTATCCCCGGCTGCATCCCGTGGGGCGTCTTCTTCATATACCTCAACGACTTCTATGCCCAGGATAAGGGATTCTCGGTGGAAATGGCGACACTCATCGTCATGACGGGCGCGGCGGCTACGCTGGCGGGTTCGTTCGTGGGCGGGCTGATCGGCAACAAGATCTATAACCGGAATCCCCGCTATCTCCCGCTCTTCATCGGTACGGCGTGTATCGTCGGGGTCATCCCCATGGCGTTTCTCCTCAACTACCCGTCGCAAATCGGCGTGGAAAACCCCTCCGTAATCGTACCGCTGGCGCTGGCGGCCATTACGGGCTTCATCATAATATTCCCGGCGCCCAATATCAAGGCCATCACGCTCAACGTAAACTCACCGGAGACCAGGGGATCGATCCTCTCGATGTCCAACCTGTTCGATTCCCTCGGCAACGGGTTCGGCCCCGCGCTCATCAGCCTCTTCATCATCGCGTTCGGCAGGGTGTGGGCCTTCAATATCGCCAACCTCTTCTGGATCGCCTGCGGCATCCTTGAGATCATGATGTTCTTCACGTTTGCCGGAGACGAACAGAGGCTCAATGCGTTGATGAAGAAGAAGGCCGACGAGATGACGGGGCGTACATAGACCGAGGAGGTCACCGGAGGCAGCCGTTACCGCTCGAACAGGCGGCCGATCATCGGGAGGAAGACCGACACGAGCGTTTCCTGGACCCAGGGGAAATAATCGGGGCCGTCCGGGTCCATACGGATGAGCCACGCGGCGCTCTCCGGGGCTCCCAGGTAGTAGAGCACGAGGGCGTTGAAGCTGTCCGAAAAGCGGCCGACCTCCTCCACGGAGGCCGTCAGCTTCATGGTAGTTACGAACATACGCCGTATCCCCTCGATCGCCTCGATGAGGATGTCCTGCCCGGGGATCGCCCCGACGCGCTCGCCGGTTATGTTGAGAGTGATAATTCTCAGCACCCAGGGCTTTTCACGGCTGAACGCCACGAACCGCTCTACGTATCTCTCGAAGCCTTCGCGCAGGCCCATGTGCCGCACTTCGACCATCCACCGCTCGTTTTCGGCGCACAGGTCGTCGCAGATGCGGCCGGCCACGGCCCGGAAGAGATCGGCCTTGGCGGGGAAATAGTAACCGATGAGGGCGTGCCCGAGGCGGGCCTGGCGGGCGATCATACGGATGCTGGCGGCGTTGTACGGGTGGCGGGCAAAGACGATGCATGCCGCGTCGAGGATCGCGTCCCGCGTCTTACCGGTGTCGCTGTTTGCGTCGTTGTTGCCCATGGAGGCGCCTCTATCGTCTGCTCATGAACCGCACGAGCCCGGCCCGGTTACTACCCCGATGTCTTAATACTATCTATCATACACCGGGCCGGGTTTGCAAGGAAATTTGTACGATCGTACAAAATTATCTTGACATCGCCGCCCGTCCGTGGTACTTGTTTGTACAGTCGTACAAATTATGCCCTCTAAACAGCAGGCAACATCTGACGGGCGCCGCAGTTCCTTTCACGATCCGGCGTACGGCACCGGCGCGGCATCTTCATGTCCTATATCGTAATCCTACTAAGGAGTCAACGATGAGAACCAAGGAAGATTACTTCGAGGCCCTCAAGGCGTTGAAACCGAATATCTACATCGGCGGCCAGAAGGTCGGCCGGGACGACTCGAGGCTCGAACCGGGCAAGACCATCGTCGGGATGACGTTTGACGCTCAGGACGACCCGGCGATGAAGGACCTGGTCCTGGCCTCCTCCCACCTTTCGGGAAAAACGATCAACCGGTTTACGAACATACACCGGAGCCCGGAAGACCTCCTCAAGAAGCAGAGGCTGACACGCCTGCTGTGCCGGGAGTGCGGGGGATGTATCCAGCGCTGCATGGGGATTGACGCGGTCAACGCGCTTTCCGTCATCACGTATGCGTGCGACCAGGATAAAGGGACCGACTACAATGCGCGGTTTATCGAGTTCCTGAAGAGGTTTCAGGACAACAACATGGTCGGCTGCTGCGCCCAGAGCGACGTCAAGGGAGACCGCACCAAGCGGCCGCACGAGCAGGCCGATCCCGACCTTTACCTGAGGATCGTCAAGCGCACGAAAGACGGGATCGTCGTACGCGGCGCCAAGGCCCACAACACGATGGCCCCCTACGCCGAGGAGATCATCGCGATCCCCACCCGGTTCCTGACAAAGGAAGAGGCCGACTGGGCGGTGGCATTCGCGGTGCCGGCCGATACCCCCGGCATCAAGATGGTGTCCCGGGCCACGCAGGTGAGGCCCCGGAAGCCGGAGTTGGCAGGCGCCCATTACCCGGCTGGGGGCAGCCGACTCCCTGACGATATTTGACGACGTATTTATCCCCAACGAGCGGGTGTTCCTGGCCGGCGAGACCGAATACGGCGGCCAGTTAGCGCTCCTGTTTGCCCTGTACCACCGGCACAGCTACACGGGCTGCAAACCGGCCGTGACCGATATCGCAATGGGCGCTTCGGCGCTGGTGGCCGAATACAACGGCCTGGGAAAGTCTACCCACGTGCGCGACAAGCTGGCCGAGCTGGTGAGCGTGGCGGAGCTGACCTATGCGGCGGGCGTCGCGGCGGCGATGGAGAGTACCGCGCACCCCTCGGGAACGCAGATCCCTAACGTCGTTTACTGCAACGTCGGAAGGCGGCACGCCGGCATGAATATCTACCGCGAGTACGAGATCATCTGCGACCTGGCGGGGGGGCTGCCGGCGACCATTCCGTACGACGAGGAGTTCCTCAGCGAGGAGGTCGGCCCGCTGGTCAAGAAATACATGGTGAGGAAGGAGGGCGTCTCCGCCGAGGACCAGTACCGCTGCTTCAGGCTGATATCGGACATAACGGTGTCCGCCATCGGCGGGGTGCTCCAGTACGCGGGCGTCCACGGGGGCGGGTCGCCGGTGATGGAATCCATCGCGATAATGGGCACGTACGACATCGAGGAGAAAAAGAAGGCCGTCAAGAAGCTGGCCGGGATCAAGGATTAGACGATCTCGCCGTACGGCGGCCGTGCACGCGTTAACTATACCCGCTTCCGTGAGGTATCTACCGGGAGCGGGTATATTTTTGCCCCGGACGGCTATATCATACCATCTGCCTGTCATCCGCCTTGCCAAGACTCTCCGTTGGATTATGTCAGGGCCGTTTCCGTCCCTTTTATTATGAAAATATGAAGGAAACGGAAAAGAATCCTGTTACTATATAAGGTATTATAAGGGCACCGTTCATAAAAAGAAGGATGCGAAATCGGCACGCATTCTTTTTTTTCGACAGAGGTTTAAACAGCGCCGATTCTCTGGTATGATATTCCCGAGATACCCACACGAGGCACCGCTAAGATGAGAGACACCGTTCGAAATGCAATCCTTCCCCTTTTCCTGTTGCTTGTCGTTTTGTTACCCGCCGCCGTATCGGCCCAGGAGGAGAGCCCACCGCTCACCTACACCCTTGACGAGTGCGTCGATATCGCGCTTGAAACGCTCGCCGGACGTGCTGACCGCGGCCCAGGAGATCAAGCGGACAAACGCCTATATTTTCGAAAATTGGGCGGGTGTTCTGTCAGTGAGCGCCGACGGCACCTACAGTTTCGTCGATCCGAACTCAAAGTTGTTGAGCGTACCGGCGGGCAGCTCGACCTATGAACAGTACAAGGTGGGTCTCGGTGCGTCCCTTCCCCTGTTTACCGGCGGGCGGACCGTCTGGGGTCTGAATATCGCGTATCTCCAGCGGGAGATCGCCCGGGAGCAGTACCGGTCGGCCGTCGGCTCGACGATCTACAGCACGCGCACCGCGTTCTTCTCGATCCTGTTGGCCGAGCGGCAGGTTGAGGTCTGGACCGAAGAGGTCGGCGTGCTCACCAGGAACCTCGAAATAACCAGGAAGAACTTCATGAACGGGCTTGCCCCCAAGTACGATGTTAACCGTATAGAGGTGGAGCTTGCCAATGCCCGCACCTCCCTGATCATCGCGAAGAACGATCTCACCGTTGCCTATGACAATCTCAAAGACATGCTCGACCTGGACCTGGATACACCTATCGTGCTCGACGGCGATCTCGTATACAGCCCGCGGGACAAGGGAATGAAAGAATACCTGGCGGCAGCGGAAACCGGCAGCCCCGAGATGAGGGTAAAAATGCTCGCGGAACGGGTTGCGGCCAGGAACGTCCTGTCGACCATCGGCGCCTATTTCCCGACGATCAGCGCCTTCGCGTCGTATGACACGTCATCCCGCGACGTAACCGACATCAGCTTTTCCGGCGACAACTGGGAGTTTACCGGCGGGATAGCGGTATCCATCCCCATTACGGACCTCGCGGTGACGGCGGCAAAGAACAGGCAGGCAAAGGCCGAGTATGAGAAGGCCAAGATCGCCACTGCCGCAACGGCCAAGGAAATAAAGCTCTCCATCAGGAAGGCCTACTTTGACCTCGAAGAGGCAAAGGAAATCATCAACCTGCAGGAGAGCAACGTCCAGCTTGCCAGGGAAAACCTGGAGCGGTCCGAGCTTCGATACGTGAACGGCGTCGAGACGCTGCTGGATCTGCTGGACGCCCGGCTTGCGGTTACCGAAGCCCAGCTTAACTACATCAGCGCGATATACAGCTATGAGGAGTCCCTTTCCCGGCTCCAGATGATCGTCGGCGACGATCAGCTGCTGCAGTGATCTGCTTTTTTTGGGGAGGGGGCGATGGGTGATTCGAAAGAGGCCGTCGGTTCGCGGAGCTTCACATAACGCGCGGCGGGCGTTGTTTATTTATCGCGACCTCACAAGGAGCGGACTGGAATTATGAAGATCGGTAAACGAGAGGTAAAGATCGCGGCGGGAATAATCGTGGTAGGTTTTCTGTCGCTGGTGGTGGCGCGGGGCGTGCAGCGATACGGTAATTTCGGCGATGATCGGCCGAAGGATACCGGTACGCCCGTAACCGTTGCCGACGTGTATCTGGGAAGCATCGAGGATACCCTTTTCTATACCGCCGATCTTCACGCGGAAAACGAGGCGGAGGTCTACAGCCTGGCGCCCGGCAAGGTCATTCGGTACTACTACCGGGAAGGGGAGCCGGTCACAAAAGGGGCGACCCTCGTAACCCTGGAGCGGCAGGAGAAATGGGACGAGTATATGCCGGTGGTCGTAGAGGCGCCCATATCCGGGGTCGTGGCCCGCAACTACCTGGACGTGGGCGAACTGGCGACGACGACCACGCCCCTTGCCCTTATCGTAGGCGGCGATACGATCAGGGCGGTCGTCAAGGTATCCGACGTGGAGGTCGGACGCATCAGGCCCGGGATGGAGGCGAGGCTGACGATTCCCTCCGTGCCGGACGTCGTCTTCCCCGGCCGGGTGCACGAGGTGAGCCCCTTCCTGGATGCCAACACGCGTACCGCCCGGGTCGAGCTGAGCTTCGAGAAGGCCGATCCCTCCTTCACCTCGGGGATGTTCGGCGATATCACGATCGTCACGGAGCGAAAGGACGACGTGACGTGCATCCCTGCCGGCGCACTGCTGTACGAGAAGGGCGGGAGAAAATCCCCCTACTGCTTCGTGATCGAGAAAAGCACGGCCCACCGGCGCCTGCTCACCCTGGGGATCGTCAACGAGGACGCGGCGGAGGTCATCGCGGGGGTAAAATCGGGGGCGAAGGTGGCGGTTTCCGGAAGGGATACGCTCAAAGACGGCTCGATCGTGCGGATTGTGAAAAACCGGTAACCAGGAGAGGCGTTCACCATGTCCATCGCGAATTTCTCGGTCAAGAACCCCATTTTTGCCAACCTGATCACCATCCTGGTCTACGTCTTCGGAATTATCTACGTGACCCAGCTGAGCCGCGAGGTGTTCCCGTCCGTCGACTTCGGCCGCATCATGATTACGACCACCTATTCCGGGGCCTCTCCCGAGGAGGTCGAGAACCTCATCACCACGCCAATCGAGGACGCCATCGCCGACGTGGACGGGATCGACGAGATTACCTCGCGAAGCACCGAGGGCATGTCCCGGATCGTTATCAAGGCCGATCTGGACGTCAGGGGCATGGCCCTTGACCAGATGCTCAACGACGTAAAAAACGAGGTGGACAGGGTATCCGACCTCCCCGATGACGCGGACGATCCCCTATGCGTCAAGATGGAGCCGGAGTTTGCGGTGATCACCGTGGGGGTATATGGGGACGTCACCGAGGAAGCGCTTCGGGAGACTGCCGACCGCCTGAAGGACAAGTTCGAGCTGATAAACGGGGTCAGCACCGTCAGCATCGACGGATATCGGGACCGGGAATTCTGGGTGGAGGTCGACCCCCGGAAGCTTGAGGCGACCAACCTGACGCTCTCACGGATCGTTTCGGCGATCAAGCAGCGAAACCTCAACGTCCCGGGCGGAACCCTGGAGGGAAAAGAGGAGGACCTCCTGATCCGTGCGATCGGCGAGGTAAAGACGGCCGACGATATCGCGAAGATCGTGGTAGCCTCCCGGTCCGAGGGCGTTATCAGGATCGGCGATATCGCCAGGGTATCGGAGACCTATGCGGAAGAAACGGTAATCAACCGGCTCAACGGGAAACGCTCCATAAATATCGGCGTCACCAAGAAGACCGGCGGGGATATCATCGAGATCGCCGAGACGGTCAAGGAGATCGTCAAGGAGGAAGAGGCCTACGCTCCGGCCGGCGTCTCCATCTCCACCCTGATGGACGAATCGAAGTACGTGGCCAAGCGCCAGAAGACCCTGCTCCAAAACGCGCTGCTCGGCATGTTCCTGGTGGTGCTGTTGCTTTACCTCTTCCTCGATACGCGGGTTGCCCTCTGGGCCGCACAGGGAATCCCGTTCTGCTTCCTGGTGCTCTTCATCTTCATGTACTACTACGGGATGACGCTGAACCTCCTTTCCATGTTTGCGATGCTGTTGGTGCTGGGCATCGTCGTGGACGACGCCATCGTCGTCGGGGAGAATATCTATCGATACTACCAGATGGGATATGACATCAAGGACGCGGCCGTCATGGGCACCAACGAGGTGATGCTGCCGGTCCTGGCAGCGGTGCTCACCAACATCGCCTCCTTCATCCCGCTGATCTTCATGACCGGTCTGATGGGCAGGTTTATGACCGCGATACCCATCGTGGTTGTCGTCGTCTTCACGGCGTCCCTGCTGGAAGCGTTCTTCCTCCTCCCGTCCCACCTGGTCGAGTTCGGCATGTCTAAGAGGTCCGAAAAGACCAAGCTCAGCAGAAAGCTCGACTCATTCTGGGACTGGTTTGAGCAGGTCAGGAATTCATACGGCAGGCTCCTGGAAAAGCTGGTGAAAAGGCGCTATCTGGTCATCTCCGGCCTGGTGGGGCTGATGATCGTTACCGTCGTCTTCGGGATGCTGACCATGCGCGTCGTCTTCCAGGAGAAGGGTATCTCGGAAAAATTCACCATAAGCATCACGATGCCGGTGGACAGCAGCCTCGAGCAGACCGAGGCGGTGGCCGATCGGATCGAGGCGCTGCTCGAAGGCACGTCCGGCCGATGAAATCGCCGCCGTGATCACCAAGATCGGCAGCACCTCGAGCCGCTTCATGGCCAGGACGGCCGCCTATACCGGCGAGGTCCAGGTGGAGCTTACCGAGCACGGATACAAGGAGGTCGGGGCAGATGCGATCATCAACGATCTCAGAAAACAGACCGACGAAATACCGGGGGTCATGTCCATCCGGTACCAGGAGCAGGGAAGGGGTCCGGGTGGGGGCTCGGCCGTCGAGGTGGAGATCAAGGGGGAGGACTTCGATACCCTCAGGAAGATCGCCGGGGATTTCGAGACTAAACTGATAAGCATGAAGGGAGTGACCGACGTAGACGACGACTACGACCTGGGCAAGGAAGAGATCCGCTTCTATTTTGACGAGTACAAGATGGGGAAGCTGGGCCTGACCGTCTCTTCGGTTGCCAGCGAGCTCAGGACCGCGTTTTCCGGCTCGGATGCGGGCAGCATCCGTCGCAACGACGAGAAGATGGACATCATCGTGAAGTATCAGGACGGATTTGACACCCTCGATCACCTCAGAAACCTCTCCGTCACCAATTCCAACGGGGACAGGATACCGATCAAGAGTATCGCCGAGATCGTGTTTGACAAGGGGCTGCTCAGGATCAATCATACCGACCGGGACCGGACCATCACGGTTGATGCCAACGTCATCCAGGGCCAGGCCAATTCGCGTGACGTCAATAAGGAGCTGATGCGGACCTTCGGGACGCGGAGCGCCGAATACGCCGGATACAGCTTCGTCTACGGCGGCGAGTTCCAGGATACGCAGGAGTCCCTCGTATCCGTCGGGAAGCTCCTGCTGGTGTCCATTATGATCGTCTACATCATCATGGCGCTGCTGTTCCGGTCGTACCTGCAGCCGCTGATCGTCATGACGGCGGTGCCCTTTTCGTTTATCGGCGTGGTCTACGGCCTCTTTATCATGGACCTGAACCTCTCGATTAC
Organism: uncultured delta proteobacterium; assembly: GCA_963848155.1. GTDB lineage: Bacteria > Desulfobacterota > Zymogenia > Zymogenales > Zymogenaceae > JAFGAS01. The sequence continues at coordinate 995,707 of CAWKCL010000007.1, read as the reverse complement.
CGCGCTGATCGCGGTCGTCGCGCTCGTGGGCCTGGTGGTTAACGACGCGATCGTGTTGGTCGATTTCATCAACCGGTCGCGGGAAGAGGGGATGAGCGCGTATGAAGCGGTAGTGGCGTCGGGCAAGGTAAGGCTGCGGCCGATTATACTGACAACCGTGACGACCATCGGCGGGCTGCTGTCCATGGCGCTGGGCTTCGGCGGCAGGGAGTCCATGCTCACCCCGATGGCGGCGGTCGTCGTGTGGGGCCTGCTCTTTTCGACGACGCTGACGCTCTTGATCGTCCCGTGTCTATACATGATCATCGAGGACATCAAGGAGAAATTTGCCAAGAAAACGGCGTAAGACGCGGCGGCGCGTGGTATAATGGCTCTCATCCCGGTTTGGCCTCTCGTAAAACCGGGTTTACCCTCGGGGCGGCGTGAGCCCGGACAATGTCGTTAGTGTCCGGCCGTGCCGCCCTGTATTTTGTTAATCTCATCCCGGGGTGACCCCCGGGGGAGTCCGCTTGAGGCGCTCTTTCATGAAGGATATGACAGACGGCCCGGAGGCCGGGCACATTCTCCGCTTCACCGTGCCGATGCTCATCGGCAACGTGTTTCAGCAGTCATATAACGTTATCGACAGCATTATCGTGGGGCGGGCCATCGGGAAATACGCCCTCGGGGCGGTCGGGGCGAGCTTTCCCGGTCCTTTTTCTGCTCATCGCGCTTTTCATCGGCGTTTCCCTCGGTTTTTCTACGATGGTCTCGCAGTTCTACGGCGCAAAGGACATGCAGCGGGTCCGGCGAACCGTCGACACGGCGGTCGCGTTCAGCCTGATCTCGGCGGTCGTCTTCACCACGGCCGGGCTCCTGCTGGCCCACCCGATCCTGCTGTTGCTTAAGACCCCGGCGGAGATACTCGGGCAAGCCACGGTTTTTTTGCGGATCATGTTCGGGGGTATGATCTTCTTTATCGGGTACAACGCCGTCAGCTCCATCCTGTGGGGACTCGGCGATTCGAAGACGCCGCTCTACTTCCTGGCCTTCTCGACCGTGGTTAACGTCCTGCTGGCGCTCCTGTTTGTCCTTGTTTTCAAGTGGGGGATCGCCGGGTCGGCATGGGCCTCGGTGATCGCCCAGGCCGTCTCCCTGGTCATGTGCCTGGTGTATCTGAGAAACCACGACCTGCTGCAACTGCGCCTGACAGTCTTCACGCCCGATTGGGAGATATTCAAGAAGAGCCTCGCCATCGGGCTTCCGACGGGCCTCCAGCAGGTGTTTGTCGCGGCCGGCATGATGGCGCTGACCCGGATCGTCAACGGTTTCGGCGCTAACGCCATCGCGGCGTTTACCGCGGCGATGAGGATTGACGCGTTCGCGATAATGCCGGCGCTGAGCATCTCGGCCGCGATGTCGGCCTTCGTCGGCCAGAATATCGGGGCGGGTAAGATGGAGCGGGTCAGACACGGGGTGAAGGCCGGCCTTCTCATCTCGGCGGCGATCTCGATTATCACGGGAATTATTATCATTGTATCCGGCCGTCCCCTGATCTCGCTCTTTAATACCGACCCGGACGTCATCTCCATCGGCAGCCACTATATATTTATCGTGGGCGGTTTTTACGTCATATTTTCAAGCATGCTTGTCATCACCGGCACCTTGCGCGGGGCCGGGGATACGTTCATACCCATGCTCGTCACGATCGCCTCGCTGTGGCTCATCCGGGTCCCGGTATCGGTATGGCTCTCACGGTTGATGGGGACGGACGGCATATGGTGGGGGGTGCCGATCGGCTGGGGCGTGGGGCTGCTCCTCTCCGTCGGGTACTACGCGAGCGGCCGGTGGAAGAAAAACCGCATTATGCGTGAGGCCCTCGTGCGGGCCGGCGTTCAGTAGGCACGGTACACGACCGGGCTCTGATGATGAAGACATAAAACAGGGCCGTCCCGGATGGGACGGCCCTGTTTATTCTGTCTGCGTCACAGACGATGCCGGCCCGACGCGCATGACTCCGGCAGCCCGGCTACGCCGGCGAACCCGCGCGGCCGGACTCCATCTTCTTGATCTTTGCCATGATCTGGTCATAGGCCTTCCGGTCGATCGGATAAAACCAGAGGACGATGTTGGCGGCGATGAAGAAAACGGCGGTCAGCGGGCCCACGAGGAGCCGGATACCCAGGATCGACGTATCGGTCTGGGGCGAGGTTCGGGATATACCCGAAGGCGTCGAGCATGAACCCCACGATAAACCCCGACAGCGCGCCGCCCAGCTTGATCACGAAGACCCACAGGCCGTAGAAGATACCCTCGCGCCTCGTGCCGCACCGGGAATAGTCGTACTCGATCGTATCGGGGACGATGGACCAGGGCATGATGTAGTGGGTCGAAAACCCGATCCCCGCGAAAAAGATGATGATACCCGAGTAGACGACGCCGATGATGTGCGCAACCAGGGAAAAGGCCATGATTGCCGCCGCGGCGATGAACATCCCGATAATATAGGTCTCGCGCTTGCCGATCTTTTCCGAGATCTTGACCGTAATCGGGACAAACAGCACCGCGGTCAGGACCAGAACCAGGAGGATCGGGGTGATGAGCGCCTCGTTGCCGAAGATATACTTGAAGTAATAGATCATCGAGGCCATCACCACGCCGACGCCGATCGTGTTGAGCATCCAGACGACCAGTATGAGGACGAAGGGCTTGTTGGAGAAGGCGTCCCGATAGGACGAAAAGATCCCCTGCCTGGCTACCGTTTTAGGCAGCGGCGGCTCCTTGACGGCAAAAAAAGGCGAGAGCACGGAGATCACGATGAGGACCGCGAATACGATTCCCATCCCGAAGTAGCCGGCGTCTTTATCGGCAAAAAGCCCGATGAGCGGGATCGCCGCCCCCGCGCCGATGAGGGTCCCGGCGACGGCAAATACCGTCTTGTAGCCGGTCACCGAGGTCCGCTCGTTAAAGTCACGGGTGAGGTCGGGCAGCAGCGCGTTGTACGGGATGTTGGCGCAGGGATAGGCGGTGGAAAGCGCCATGAACGACAGCATCGTCCATAAGAAAAGGGCCGTCTGGGAAGAAAGCCCGGGGTTCCTGAACATCTGGGCGAACGCAATGGCAAAGGGTATGGCGGCAAACAGGAGCCACGGCCTGCGCCTTCCCATGCGCGTGCGGGTCCGGTCGGAGAGATAGCCGATGACCGGGTCGATGATGGCGTCCCAGAGCTTGCCGACCAGGAGCGCCGTACCGGCAAGGGTCGCCGACAGCCCGACGTTATCGGTCAGGAAGATCATGAGAACCACGGTGGTGACGGTGAAGAATATGGAGCTCGAAAACTCGCCGGCGCCGTACCCGATCTTCAGGGGCGCGCCGAGCCTGCTGTCCTTTTTCATCGAAGTCTCCTGATATGATGGTGACGTGAAAGAAACGGTATCTATTATGAAACCTGATGCCGGGGATGAGCCACGTGCCTATCCTGAACCGACCGGGGCGTCAGACCTCCTACTGCTCCTTCTTGTTCCTCCTGTAATTGATCGAGTATTTTTCCCCTGGCCTTTTCAACGACGATGCCGGCCGCGCGCTCGATGGTGTCGGCCTGGGCGGGAGTCAGCTTGAACCGCGTCGGCGTTTGGGTGAAGATATCAGAAATCTCCGGGTCGTCGGCCAGGTAGGGCGAGAGGTAGACGAACGTCACGTCCCTGAACCGGGGATCGTCTTTCAGGACGTTCATAATCGTCAGGAAGGTGAAGGCGCGCCCCTGGTGAAAGCAGATATAGTAGGACCGCTCGATCATCTCGATGGTCGAAAACGCCCGCACCGATTCCTGGCAGTAGCGCGGGTCGATACGGGGGTTGGCGTCGACGATGAGGACGACCGCCCCCGTGAATTTCCTTCCTTCGCGTTCGGCGCGCCATCGAGCCTATAGAGGAGCTCTATGAGGGTTACCAGCCCCTGATTGTCGTTGACGCCGCCGTCGCTCACATGGACGTAGATATCTTTTCCGGGCGCCGATTTCCTGTTGTCCCGCATCACCACCGGGCCCAGGACCAGCGGCACCGAGGAGGACGCCGCCACGGCGAGCGATACCTCCATCTCCATGACCGAAACGCCGATATCGCCGGGGGTGACGACATTAAATACGTCCGCGCCAAAGGAGATGTCGCTTTCGGCAAGCGATTCCATTTGGGCGGCGGGCAAGGCGTTCGGGATTGACCTCGAAGTCTGTGAGGGGAAGCGTCGTGAAGAGGAACTTGGCCCCGGTCTCCATGATCGGTCCCGTTGGCGATCAGGACCGGCGAGGCGGCGCGGCGCTGCCGGTCGGCAAGCTCGGCGAAGGTCTTGTGGCCGAAGTAGAGCGCGTCAAAGGTCTCCCTGAGCACGATGGCCCGATCCTCCGACGAGAGAAGGTAGCGGTACCAGGTGAGGGGAGAGCCGGCCATTTTGGCCTCGATATTGACGCGCATGTCGGCCAGGTATTCGTCGAAAAAGGCGTCATACCGGTCCGTGTGGGTCGTGTCGGCCTCGGGCTTGTTAAGGCACCAGTAGGCCGATGAGAGGCTTCCCCCCGATACGCTCGAGATATAGTCGATCTCGTCGGTGATGCTTCTGCCGTCGGGGAGCTTTACCTGCCGGTAGAGCTCTTTCATGACGGCGGCGTGCCACAATGCGGCCCGGCTCCCCCCGCCCGTCACGGACACCAGTACGAGGAACTCCCCGTCGTCGCGGACGGATGGCTCTGTTGTTGCCGGGGCCGGCAGGTCGTACACGATCACGGTGTCCGGATAGAACGCACAGGCATGAGCGGTGAGAAGGGCGACCACGAGGCAGAACATCATCGGTACTTTCGCTGTCTTCACGTCGTACCCTCCGGCGGTCGGCGTCAACCTAAATCCCGGCCATTATACTGTGCGGTCCGTAAATATACAAGGAAATTGGGGCCGCCCGTCAAGGGCGTCGCGTTTCCCGGCGGACGGTTGCGGCCACGGACGGGAACGAACGCGGGTCCCCGGTGGGCTATGATTAATCTCTGCTTGATTTCCCGTGAATCTTCGGATATAGTTATGGCGCTGATCGATAGGCGATAGGCGTATATTTTCGCCGGCCGCCAATGCCCCGGCGGCACGTTTGTTGTGCCGATATATTTCTCACGGAGCTGCTATGAAGATAACCTGCCCGCATTGTGATTATTCCGGTACGGTCCAGGACGGGCTGATCCCGGATTCGGGGAGCGCCGTCAACTGCCCGAAATGCAAGAAGAAATTCTTCGTCACCCCCGATATCCCGGAAATGGAGGCCGACGAGTTTGCGGAACCGGGCGTCCTGCCGACGCCGGTTGAGGCGGGCGCGCCGAATACGGCGCCCCCCAGGAAACAGAAGGGGAACAAGCAGGATACGGTCAAGACGCTGTTTGTCGCCTTCGGGCTGATCTTCGGCATGTTCCTCTGTTTTATCGCCGGACGGATCTCCGTCGGATCAAGTCCCCTGGCGACCCCGCCGGCTCCGGGAAAACCTGCGGGACCCGCCGGGCCCGCCGCGCCTAAGCCGGCCGAGGGATTGTCAGTGGTCGGCGGCCTTCCGGCGGATCTCCCGCTGATCGTTCTGCCGGAGGAGCGGTTCTCGGGCGCGGAGACGGTCGACGTTGTATCGGTCGACAAGAATATTTCCGATATCTCGGCGCTTGCCGATCCCGAAAAGACAACGAAGATGGGTGAGCTTGCCGGGGGCCTCGTCGGGAAAAACGTGTCGGGCACCTTCCGGGTCAACAGGGTCGAAAAGGTGGTGTTCTTCTACGATGCGTTTCTGCCGACGAAGGAGGAAAACCGGTACCTCGAGGCCGAGGCGGACACGAAATCGCCCGTCCGCACGCGCATATTCTTTACCGTGAGCGGGAAAGGCCCGGAAATCGCCGCGATCGAAAAGGCAACGAAGGTGTTCGTTACCGGCTTTATCGCCAGCTGCCGGGCGTCAGACGGGCTCGAACTGGGATTGACCAACGCAAAGGTAAAGGCCGCCAGATAGATAATAATCAGCGCGGCCGCGGCCCGCGCTCCGGACGCGTACGGCCGCCGTCCGGTTCGGGCGTGCCTGTTATTTAAACTCCTCGAACTTGTCCTTCTTTGCCTGGCAGACCGGGCATACGTCGGGCAGTACGCCGTCGGAGACGTAGCCGCAGACGGTGCATACCCAGTAGGTCGTCTCTTTTTCCTCCATGAGGTGGCTCATCGCTTCCTTATATAGCTTCGCGTGCGTTTCTTCCACATCACGGGACTGGGAAAAGATCGTGAGCGCCGCGTTGTCGTCTATCTCGGTGGCGGTCTTGATGAACTGCTCGTAGGCGACCCCCGCCACCTTCGTCTCCGACTCGAAACTGAGCTTCAGGTTTTCCTCGGTCCCCTTTATCTCCCTGAGATACCTCAGCGCGCGGCTGCCGTGTAACCACTCCGAATACGCGATCACCCGAAAGAGCCTGGCGATCTGGGGGTATCCGTCTTCCTCGGCCTTTTTCGCGTAGACCTGAAGCCGCAGCAGCGCCTTTGACTCGCCCGTATAGATCTGCTCCATGGCGCCCTTGATCTTTTCGTCCATTTGCTCTCCTCCACCCGCAGTGTGTAACCATCGCCGGCAACGGCCGGCCATTCAAATACTCTCCATCATTATATACTGTGAATCAGGAAATTTCCACCCGCTCCGTGCCGCCGCTTCACCGCGCGTCTTTTCAGGTGAGGATGATCCGGGCGCCGTCCGGCCCGTCGACGGGAATGGCAAACGGAGCCGGGGCGGCGCAGACGATCGTGATGTCGTCAAGCCGTACGGTGGTTTCGGCCGCGGAATCGACGATATGCGAAACAACGGTGCCGGGGGTATGGGCCGAGTCGCGTGCGGACAGCAGGGCCGCGGGGACGATCCCGCGCGTCCGCGCGAGGTCGGTGATGCCGTCGGACGCCAGAACGATCAGGTCGTCCGGGGCAAACCCGATGATCTCGGTCTGGAAGAGGGCGGGCGCCCTCCCCACGAGGACGTGGCTCGTCCGGGAAACCTGGGTGACGGTTCCCGCCGGGCGCTCGATGCGCAGTATCAGCGAATCGCCCGTATGCAGGACGATACCGCGAAGCGTGTCGCCCTCCCTGATCGGGATCAGGGCGGAGAAGGTCGTGCTGTCGTGGTAGTCGATCGTCTTCATCAGGGTGGTGACCAGATCGACGACCGCCGCAAAGGACGCATCGACGGGGTTTACCGCAAGGCGGATCTGGGAGGCGGCCAGCGCGTCGGCGAACTTGTTCAGGAAAGACGAGGCGGCATCGGGGTTTCGCTCCGGGGCGTCGGCCACGGCGAGCAGCGGAACGGCGCGGGAGATCAGCAAGCGCATCGGCGCAGTGGATACCGCCGCGCTTCCCGTTAATAGGCCGTTTCCTGCCCGGGATCAGGGCAGCCGACAGTATACCGGGTATGTCGTGGCGCAGTATCTCCGGCTGGTACATCGATATGAAGTAACCCCTGCAAAAACATCATTCATATCATACGGGGGCGGCCGCGGCAACGATTTTTATTTAAAAGGGTATGGGTTAAGCCCGCGCCGAAGGGATCGTCTGCGGGGGCTCGCGATCAGGTAACCGGTTCGGGCGCGCCCGGCAGGACGGATTAGCGCCCCCTGACCGTTACCCTGGGGTTGAAACCCGCATCGCGCAGGATCGGGAGGTTCTTTTCGAGGAGCGCGTGATCGGTGAAGCCGATCGTCAGTTTTCCCGCCTTGAGCTCCGCGATGATCTCGCCGGCGGTCTTCTTCCTGCTTTTTGCCAGCGTCTGGATGATCTTTTCGGCTTTCCGTATATCGGCGGGCAGCGACAGGGTGACGAGATAGGTTGGGCCGCCCGGGGCCGAGCGCCCGTCCCCGGCGCAGCGGCGGTTCTTTCCGGGGGCGCTGCCGGCCGATCCTGGGGACGGGCCCGGAGGGCGGTACGCGATTTGGACGACCTGACGATCAGCAAGACCATCGCGACGGCAAAGACCGCCAGGCACGCCAGCAGGACCGAGACCAGCGCCCATTTGGGCCTATAGGTGACCAGGTTCATGGCGATCGTACCGTTCGGCGCCAGGGTGAAGTTCCAGACGGCCGCCCGGCCCTGCCGCTCAGGGGCGTTTGTCTCCATGATCCTGCCGGGCAGGGTCACGACGAACGTGACCGGCACGGTGTACGTCGAACCGCCGCCGGGGGGCAAAACGCCCGTGGGGGGAGCGCCCGAATCGTTGCTCTGGTACCGGTACTCTACGTCAAGCGTATATCTCTTGAACAGGACGTAGTCATCCGCCTGGAACACGTCCCTGTCAACGGAGGTAATGGTCACCGTGCTGGGCAGCGCCGGTATGTCCCACGACCCCGCCGCGAACTCCTTCGTGCCGACGATCCAGACCTTATCGCCCCGGGTTTCGGTCGTGACGACAAATCCCTCGTTCTGGATATCGGTGACGACCTCGCCCAGATAGGGGGCCAGCAGCGCCGGCATCCCCATCCGCGTGGTGAGGTGTTCCACGTCGTTTTCGTCGACGGTGATCTCGTAGACGACCTCGATGCAGCCGGTAATCGACAGGATCACCAGCGCGAGAAGGAATAACCGGACGGCCTGCTTCATGGGGACCTCACGGTTGCGGTGGTTGAGGCGATCGCAAAGACGGAGAGTTATGTTACTGTTAATATGGTCGGCCAGTTCTGTCAAGGAAGACGAATACCGCCGGGCGTCGGTGCGGGGGTGGTATCATGCTCCCGAAGGGGGCCTACGTCCCCCCAACCATTTTCAGGAACTCCCTTCGATATCCGTCAAGCCCCCTGAACTCGCTCCGGGGGCACGGCGATTCTCCTCGATCTCAAAGAGGTCCGAAAGCCCGCGGGGATCGGTTCCCGTCAGCGCCGCCTTGCCCAGGAGCGCGGCGCCGAACGCCGTGGCCTCCGCAAGGTTCGTGGTGGCCGTGGCGGCCTTCGGGAAGAGGGCGGCAAGCACTTTCGTATAGATCTCGTTTTTGGCAAAGCCCCCCTCGATGAAGAGCCGCATCCCGTCGGCCAGGCCCACGGCCGAGAGCGCGACCTCGGCCTGCAGGGCCACCGACAGCACCAGGACGTGATAGGCCGTCGTGTAGTCCCTGAAAAACGCGGGGTGCGTGCCGCCGAAAAGGTCTCCCAGCATGATGACCGTATCTCCCTCCACGACCCTTGCGGCGGAGCCCGGGAACATCCCGAAGGGGATAAACGAGGGGAGCACGAAGAGCCGGCGGGCAGTGAGGATATCTTCCAGCAGCTCTTTATCCAGCGGTGGGTGTGCGGGCGATCCATGGATCGAGGCCAGAAGCCCCATATAGGTGTCGAACTCCATCCCCCCCATGAAGATGGTCGTCTTGACGGGGGTCTTGAAGGCCGAGAGATTGTAGTAGACGACCTTCCCGAGGTCCTCGTCGGCCAGCGTAACGTCCGGGGTGGGGCGCAGCGAAACCGAGACCGTGCCCGTGGAGTTGACGACAAACGGGCGCGTTTCCTTGATCAGGTACGGCAGGAGCGAGGCGTTCGAGTCGTGGATTCCGACGGTCACCACCGTATCTTCGAAAAGCCCGGTCGCACGGGCGACGTCCGGCCTGATGGTCCCGAGTACATCCCACGGGTTTGATATTGATTGGGGGAAGAGGGGCCTTAAGCCCATCCGTTCGATAACGGGCGACCAGTCGCCCTTCTCGAAGTTCCAGAAGGCGGTATGGCACCCGACGTTGGTCGGGTCGATCGCCCGGCGCCCGGTGAGGACGTATCCGTAGTACTGGGGCAGCGGGAGGATGGCCGAGACCCTTTTAAATTCCTCGGGCCAGCGCTCCCGGGCAAACATGATCCCCTTTGCCATGCAGCCCAGCCCTATCATATCGGGCGTCTTGGTCTGTCTCTGCAGCGTTACCGGGTCGCCGAATTGGGCCGAGAACCGCGAAGAAAACTCCTGACCGGGGTCGGTGGTATAGGAGAGCACCGGCGCCGCGAGCCTGCCGCCGCCGTCGATCATGGCGAAGGCCGCCCCGTGGGTGGATACCGAGATCGCCCCGATGTCGTGCTTCGCGGCCATCGCCTTGAGGGAGGCGATCAGCCACGCGGAGGTCTCCTCCACGGCCTCGATCTGTACGCCGTCTTTTTCGTACTGGTCGAAGGTGTGGTAGACCGCGTCCACGAGCTCCAGGCGGTGGTTGAAGACCAGTAGCTTCTTGTTGGTTTTGCCGACGTCGAAGACGGCAATCGATTTAGCGTCGGCTCGTACGGCGTCGATATCCGGGGACATTCGGTTTCTCCGTATAACAGACAGCGACTATGCGGCGCGGCTTTTACGAGGGGCCCCGCCGCGGACGTGACCGGTCCGGTATATCTCCGGGCTATCCCCCGGGGAAGTAGGAGGGCGCAAGCGCAATGAGGAGCTGCGCACCGGCATAGAGGGCCGGACCCGCCAGGTTCAGGGAGACGGCCGCAGGCGGCGGTGACGGCTTCTTATACGACGTGACCGCAAACAGCATGTCTCCGAAAAATATCATGAGCGTTCCCGCGGTCAGGAGAACGGCCTGGGTCGTGGAAAAGACGTCCCCGAAGAAGGTGGAGACGGCCCTGTTGACCATGATGCAGAGGATCGCGCCGTAGATGACGAACGGTATCTTCATGGGGCCGAGCCCCGGCCAGAGGTAGGCCATCAGGGCGCACAGGATCGCCAGCAGCGCCGCCGCGACGATCAGGTCGGCCCGGTGAAAACCGTTGTAGAACGCCATACCGACGGCGTAGGCCAGATAGGCGAAGACGAATATGACCAACCCCACCATGACGACCTTCTGGCTGGTCATGTCGACGTTGAGGAAGTCGCCGATTAACGCAAGCACGAGGCCCGCGAGGATGAACGCGGTAAAACCAACGACGGCATGCGGCGTTAAGAGGGAAAGGGCGCAGATTACGATGGCAAGGATCGTGCCCAGCGGCTGGACGACCGCCACCCGCTTGAGGTCGTTCCTGGCGCGGGCCACGGCATAAAACCCGATGACGATAAGGACAAGCGGAACCGGGATGAGGTGCCAGTACATACTACCTCCTCTGTTACGTGAGCGGGCGGCAACAGTTGCGGCTGAACACGGGCGATTCAGGGCGTCGATTACCGCTCCATCATAGCCTATCGGCGGAAAAAATCAAGACGAAACGGCCGGAACCGTACCGTGTGCGGGACTATGCACGCGCCATGTGCCGCGCCAGGTCGAGCATCCGGTGGGAATAGCCGTATTCGTTGTCGTACCAGACGAAGACCTTGACAAACCGATCCTTGATAACCATCGTGGACAGGCCGTCTATGACGCCCGAGTGGGGGCATCCGATGATATCGGCCGACACCAGTTCTTCCTCGGAATAGGCGAGAATCCCCTTCAGCGGGCCGTCGGCCGCCGCTCTGAACGTCCCGTTCAGGGACTCGACGGTGACGTCCTTTTTCAGGACGGCGACGATATCGGTGAGCGACCCGTCCGGCACCGGCGCCCGCACGGCAATGGCGTTCATCCTCCCCTTCAGCTCCGGGATCACCAGGGCCGTGGCGTCGGCGGCTCCGGTTGAGGTGGGGATGAACGAGACGGCCGCGGCCCTGCCCCGGCGCATCTTTCGGGCGGCCTTGTCCACGAGGGACTGGCTTGACGTATAGGCGTGGATGGTGGTTACAAACAGGTACTCCACGCCGAAGGTATCGTTCATGACCTTGACCGTCGGGGCGAGCGAGTTGGTGGTGCAGGACGCGTTGGAGACGACGTGATGCTTCGCAGGATCGTAGGTCTTTTCGTTGACGCCGATAATGAATGTAGCGTCGACATCCTCGGACGGGGCGCTGATGATAACACGGGACGCCCCGGCGTCGATATGTTTGCCGGCATCGGCGCGCCCGCGGAAGGCTCCCGTGCACTCCATGACGGTGTCTATCCCGAGCGCCTTCCAGGGGAGGTTCGCGGGGTCCTTCTCGTGGGTGACGGTGATCCGTTTTCCCCCGAGATCGAGGAAACCTTCGCCGAATTTCACGTCGAAGGGGGCCCTCCCATGGACCGAGTCGTAACGCATGAGGTAAGCCAGGTCGTCCATCGGGGTAAGGTCATTTGCGGCCACTATTTCTATCTCACCTGCGGCGCCCGGGGGCGTTTCGATGTAATTGCGCAGGATGAGTCGTCCGATCCTTCCCAACCCGTTAATCGCTACCTTTTTCATGTATGATCCTCCTTGTCGCTGTACGATAAAGAATCTATAAACCTCTATGATAATAATTATACCACGAAAAATATCCGGCGACCTTTGATGAGTCGGGTTCGGCGTATCCGACCGCCGGGCAAACCCACATGGAATAAAAAAACGGGGCCGCCTGCAGGCGAGCCCCGAATTATACTGTTACCGCTTACGCGGACGTGCGGAAGTTACTGTAAGGGATTGGTGATATATCCCCACTTGCGCCCGACTTTGACACGGGCCAAACCCTCGGAAAAGTTCCAGACCATTTCAAACTGCGGCGGTATGATCATCTCGCCGGTCTTATCGACATATCCCCACTTTTCGTCGATCTGGACGGCGGCCAGCCCCTCGGCAAAGTTGGTGGCGTCAAAGAACTGCGGCTTGATGATCATGGCGCCGGTCTTGTCTATAAACCCGACCTTGTTTTTCTCGTTGTTTGGGATGACGGGGGCCATTCCCTCCGAAAAGGGGCCGGCAAAATCGTATTTCGCCTCGATGACGAGTTTACCGGTCGTATCGATATAACCGAATTTCTCTTCCACCCTGACCTGGACCATACCGTTGGAGAAGATCGGAGGGAAGGAAGGCTTATCCGATTTAATCTCGTAGGTCGGCTGGATGACGGTCTTTCCGGTCTTATCGATAAAGCCGATCTTGTTGCCGACATTGACCGCGGCAAACCCCTCGGAAAAGTCGAGGGCCCAGGTGCATTTCGGCTCGATGACGGCCTTTCCGGTCTTGTCGATAAAGACATCCGAGCCGTCTTTTATCACGTGCGCCAGGCCATCGAGGAAGGGGCCGGCCGAATCGTACCGGGCGGCGATGACAAGCCCTCCGGACTTATTGATATATCCCCACATCCCATCGGTATAGACGGCGGCAAGCCCCTCGGAAAACCGGTAGGCAGGCCCTTCTTTATAGGGATAGATATATCGGGGGGAAACGACGACGGTGCCGGTCTTGTCGATAAAGCCCCATTTATTATCCAGCTCCACGGCGGCCAACCCGTCGTAAAACGAAGCCACCTCGCTGTAGGTGGACGGCACGATCATTGCGCCGGTCTTGTCGACAAAACCCCACCGGCCGTCGATGAAGACACCGGCCATCCCCTCCGAAAAGGGGAGGCAATCGTCAAACATCGGCTCGATAGCGAATTCAAAACCCTTGCCCGCTTCACCGGGGCCGCCGGCTTCGGGCGTCATCCCCTCCGGGCCCTTCTTACCGCAGGAATATGCCCCGATTACGGCGATAAGCATAACAACGATACATGGTATACGTACGGTTCGTGACTTCACCCTGTCTCTCCTTTCAGTCTTCAGTGGCGGTCTAACGGATTAAACGGCGCCGGACTGCTATCGGGCAGAAGCGGCGTCCCTTCGACCTCGGCCAAATCTATCATAAAAATGAATTGATGTAAAGACACCGCCGTCAATTTATTGCCGGCCGCACGAAGGGACAAACAAGGCCCGCGCCCTGCTGACGGCCGGGGCGGGGCGGTGTGAAGAAAGAAGGCTCTGCGGCGGAGCGGCGCGGCACCTGCTACGGGGCGTCGTGGTGCCGGTTGTCCGGTTCTTTGCCCTTATCGGTCTTTCTGCTTTCTTCTATGATGTTTCTGATGAGCCGTAACAGATGGTATACCACATAGAAGATGATCAGGAGGGCGGCCGCCTTAAAGAGGTTATCATACATGTTCGTCACTCCCTGCAACGGATCGCTTGCGGGGCCGGATCTCCTTTTCGCGGGCGGATGTACGATCACTTTTCCGGTTCCGCGGGTCTCTCGTTGTTCGCTATACCGGCCGCCGGGGCGCGTAACGGATACCGGCGATTCCGCTTTTCGCTGGGGACTAAGAGGAAAATATGACGACGGCTGATCGAGAAAACGTGGCCAGTGGATCGGGAGATCAGGTATCGGCGATCGACGGGGTAGTGAACATCCACGTATCTGCCGCCCAACTTCCCCGAAAGTTACTATATCACACTGCCGATGGGCGTGCCACTGTTTATTTGCCGATGGGCGGCACAAAAAAGGGGGGAGCCGGAAATTCCGAGTCCCCCCGTCGGGAGTATCCCGATAGGTCAAACCGGCGTTATGGCGCGACGACCTTGAGCACCCCTTTCATACTCGTATGTCCGGTCCCGCAGAATACCGAGCACTTGAAGGGGAATTGTCCGGTCTTGTCGGCAACGAACGTCACGGTCGTGACCGTTCCCGGAACAACGGTGACATTGATGTCATACGTGTCGAGCTTGAAACCGTGTTTCTTGTCAAGGGACGTGATGTTCAGGGTGATCTTCTGCCCCTCGTATACGGTAATATCACCGGGGTCGAACGCGTATTTATACGCCTTCATATCAATGGTTATCTCTTTTGCCTTCGGATCGGCGACGTACGGTTTCGGGGTTTCGGCCGAATAGGCCGGAAGAGCCGCGTATACGAGGGCGGCCGCTATCAGCAGAAAGCCGAGAATTTTTTTTGTGTTCATCGCTACACCTCTTGTCTTTGAGTTTTTCTATCCAATTAATGACGCCTATACGATTCTGTCCGGCCGTGCCCGATTTGAGGTCGAGGTCATTTCAGGGGGCCGGTCGCAAAAAGTGATCTCAGTAAGAAAGCCCCTCCGGAGAGGGGCTTTCATTGTATATTCTGTCGGGTCTCTCTGCCGGTCATCGGACCGGTTGTCCCGATCGTATGTTCTTATTTATGCTCCGCAATTTCAACCATAGAGTGTCGCCCTTCAGTTCCTGACATATACAGATGTGGTGAGAGCCGGGAGGATTCAGTATCCTACTTCTTTTCTCCGATGGTCTTCTTGAGCCTGGTAAACTCGTCGGTGGTGATCTCGCCTTCTGCCAGGCGCCGCTTCAGGATGTCCATGTGAGACTCGGTGCTTACGGGGACATTCCTGCCGCCGGTCAGGCGCCAGAACGCCCACACGGCAAGCGCGATAACCGCAATCCAGAAGATCCCCATAAAGACCATCCCGAAGGGCCAGAACCCTCCCATCATACCGAATCCGCGGCCGCCGTAGAACCCCTGGCACCATCCGCCGCCGGCGATCGCGCCCACTATTCCGTAAAGGTTTGAAATTACTGTTTCGAACATGGTGTTGCTCCTTTTCTCACAGGTCAGACCGACCCGGCGCTCAATTTCAGGAGCGAAGGGTTCGTCTGATCCGGGTATACTCCCGATTGTCAATTACGCCTTCGGCCAGCCGACGCTTAAGGATATCCTCAGGTGTCTGGTTAGACCGGTTCCGATCCGATTGCAGTATATCAAGCGTGCCCTGGGACCGGTAACGGTATATCAGCAGACCCCCTGCTACCGCAAGCAGTACTACCAGTACTATTCCCATCAGTCTCTCCTTTCCGTGTTGTCGTTATCGTGGTCTCTTACTACTATAAACAACACGGCATTGCCTTTCCTTCGTCGCGGGCGATAAAATACTACTAATATAGTAATAATATAGTCTGCGACGACCCGCTTTTCAATAGGGCGACGAATAAATCGGTTCGTCCGTGGTAAGGGGCAGGTGGTGAGGAGCGACGCAGGGCTAATGGAGCCGCTGGATGCCAATGATCGAGCCCGAGGCCGAGATGACGGGACAAAAGACGGTTGACCGCTCCGACCGGCGCAGGAAGACCGACGTGTCTCCTTCTTTTTGGCAGTAGTCGTAATATTCGGTCAGCTCGACCTCGAGAAGGGCGTCCCGGTTGACGTCCCTGAACGCGAAGCGCGCGTCGAAGGCGCAGATCCCCTTGTCGGGCCAGCCGGTATTGTCGAAGCCCTCGAAGGTCAGGAGGTCGGTCGGGTTTCCGTCCGTGAAGTAGACGAGGCGACGGCAGATGACGAAATAGCCCTGGTTTCCGGCGGCCGTATGGGTGAGCAGCTCGAGGACCCCGTCACCGTTGAGGTCGGTGGTGGAAAATTCGGCGGTGTCGGACTCGGCGATCTTCGCGATCGGCTCCCATCGTTCACCGACGAGCCGAAGCAGCCATATCTCGGCGATACCCAGGGCGTGTGATTGGCTGGCGTCGGAAAAAGAGACCACGGCCTCGGTCATCCCGGGGGCGGTAAAGGAGCCCTCGACGACGGCCACGGCGGTGGGCGAAAAGTCCCGGCCGGCCTCACTGGTCCGGGAAGAAAAGATATCTGCGACGATGTCCGCTGACAGCACCGGTCCCGCCCAGGCCGGGGCGGCAAGCAGGGCGGCGATACTCAAATAGATCGAAAGGATAACCGCCGCCTTCGGCAGGTCGGACCGGGAGTATCCCATGCGGGGCAAACGAGTCGAATTCATTGCGTCACTTCCTGTATCATCATGAGCGCCGGAACGGCCGGGTAATACTATCATATCGGGGCCGACCCGTATAGACCAAACCGGGTTGATTTATCCTCCCGATGACGGATTGCATATTCGCCGTGGTCATCCCGTGCAGCGTAAAAGCCTTTTCGAGAAGAAAAAAGCCTTGACATATATACTATGGATATATATACTTCCAACATAAATCACCGGCTCTTCTCGCTGCTTTCGTACCGGTCGATGTATGACTCGGCGCTCCTTTTCCTCCGACCGATCGCGCCGTTTTCCGATAACCCGCGAGGAAACACCATGTCCGTGAAATACGCCATCCTGGGACTGCTTCATTACAAAGATATGCACGGCTACCGCATAAAAGAAGTCATCGAGAACGAATTCGGCTTCATGTGGTCCATCAACTACGGCCAGATCTACCCGAACCTCAAGCAGCTCGAGCAGGAGGGGCTGGTTACAAAGGTCGACGTGGCCCAGAAAAACGTCCCCGACAAGAAGCTCTATTCCATCACCGAGAAGGGTAAAGAGACCTTTGCGGAGTGGCTCAATACGGCGCCCGAACGGGGAATGCTCATCAGGGACCCTTTTCTCCTCAAGTTCATCTTCTTTTCCTTCGGGGATAATGAGCGGTCCCTCGAGATCATCGAGGATCAGATGCGGATTTATCACGCGGATCTCTCCTCCCGGCGCCACCGATACGACCATAAGCAGGACGAGAACACCAACGTCCGCCTTATGAGAGAACTGGGTATTTCACTCAACGAGATGATGCTGGCCTGGCTTGAGCGCGCCAAGGCCGAGATCCAGGCCGAGATATCCTCCCGGAAATCCCGCAGCAGCGGGATACGATAGGCCGGGAGGACGTCCAAGCGGTCGCAACCAGAGGAGGAACGAAGTGAAATTTACCGGGATCACGTTAGTTACCGGGGCCGCCGGCTTTATGGGGAGCCACCTTGTCGAACACCTGGCCAAATCGGGCGTCAAGGTCAGGGCCACCGCCCGGCCCCGAAAAGACACGTCGTTTTTCGACCGGCTGGGGGTCCAGTACGTGGCCGCCGACCTGACGAAGCCCGAGACGGTGCCGCCGTTGTTTGAGGGAGACGTCGACCGGGTCATCCACATGGGGGCTATCTGTAATTTTTGTACGCCCTACGAGCAGCTCTACCCCACCAACGTGGCGGGGGTTGCCCTGATCACGGAGGCGGCCATCAAGGCGGGGGTCAAGCGGTTCGTCCACGTGACCTCCACGAGCGTCTACGGGCCGTATACCGGCACACCCTTCCGGGAAGACTCCCCCCGCAACCCGCAGGACGACTACGGCAGGAGCAAGCGAGACGGCGAGAATATGCTGTTTCAAGGCGCTCGAAAAGGGGCTTGACGCGATCCTCTGCCGCCCCTGCACCGTCTACGGCCCCCGCTGCACGGACGGGGCCGGCAAGGCCTTTTCCCGGCCCACCTCGATCACGGCGATCCCCGGCAGCGGAAAGCAGCTTCTTGCCAACGTCCGGGCGGAGGACGTGGCGCGGGCGGTGGTCCACCTCTCGGAGCTTTCGGGAAACACCGGCAAGATCTACAATATCGCCGACAATTCGAATCCGACCATCGAGCGGGCGCTGACCCTGGCGGCCCTGGCCTTCGGGAAGAAGCCGCCCACGCTGCACCTGCCGTTGTGGCTCGTCAATATTGCGGCCAGGGCCGACGGGTTCGTGTCCGCCCGGAAGGGGAAGATCCCCGACCTCGAGTGCGACGCCGTGTGTTATCTCTGCAACGATTACGTGGTGGATAACACCGCGCTCAGGAAGAGCGGCTTCACGTTCCTCTATCCCGATTTCGAGAAGTCGATGGAAGAGATAGCGCGGCTCTATCGGGACGGGAAGCTGGAGATACGATAACGGAATATAATGCCGCGGGTGACCTATCGTCCGACCGGCGCGGCGCGACACGACACAGGAACGGGATTTGGAACTGAGTGCAATAAACCGTATACTAATAATGGAGCCATTATGAAAAAGACGATCGTTATCACCGGCCTCGGGGAAGGAATGGGCAGGCACGTTGCCAAGATCATGGCGGCCGACGGGTATTCCGTCGCTGGGTTTGACATGAACGCAACCGCCATCGAATCGCTCAAGAAGGAGCTCAAAGCGGTCGGCGGGGATCACCACCTGATCGCGCTGGACGTCACCAACCGGAAGGGCATCCTGAAGTTCCGGGACGACGTCCTCAAGAAATACGGGACGGTCGATACGGTGCTCTCCAACGTGGGGATCGGCTTCTTCGGCCCCTTTGAGGAGATCGACCTCGAAAAGGCCCTCAAGTGCCTCGAAATCAACGTCATCGGGGCGATGGCCATCTTCCAGGCCTTCATCCCGTCGATGAGAAAGGCCGGTGGCGGCAAGCTCATCGCCATGTCGTCGCTCGTCGGCCGCATACCGTTTCCGTTCGAGTCGATCTACACGGCGTCCAAGTTCGCCATTACGGGGTTCATCGAGTCGATGGAGTACGAGGTCAAGCCCTTCGGTATCAGGGTCGCCATCATCGAGCCGGCCCAGGTTTCCACGACGTTTGCCGCCAAGATCCACAAACTCCCCCCGGAAAAATCGCCCTATCGCGATCGGGTCAAGCGGTTCATCGATCGGGACAACGAGCTCATCAAGTCGGCCCCCACGCCGGAGGCGGCCGCCCGCACCATCGTGAATATCCTCAAGAAAGACCGGCCCAAGTTCTACAACCAGCTCCTGTTCGCCGACTCGTTCCTCATGAAGCTGAACCGATTCCTGCCGAAGCGCATCAAGGATTCCATACTGGTAGGCTACATGAAGATCAAGGTATAAAACAGTTGCCAGTTGCCCAAACAGGTGAGATAATTGTATAGTGTAATACTCACCATTAACGAGAGAGCGAACGGCAGAAGCTAAGGAGGCCGCCATGTTATCCCAAGAGACCAACGCGCAAAAAGCCCCGACCTCCCGGGTCTGGAAGCTGAGGGAGGCGATCGTCAATGCCCCGCAGGAGGTAAGCGTCCAGCGGGCGCGCTACCTTACGGCGTCCATGAAAAAGCACTGGGCCGAGCCCTCCCTGGCACGGATAAGCCTTGCGCTGGCCGAGATCCTCGATAACATCAGCGTGGTCATCCGGGACGATGAGCTGATCGTCGGGTCACGGACGGAGAAGAAGAAGGGCGCGCCGCTCTTCCCCGAGAATAAGTCCCAGTGGATCGAGGGGGACCTCGAAGGCTTTAATCAGCGGGTAATCCAGCGGGCGCTCATTACCGAGGCCGAACAAAAGGAACTCACCGATGAGATCCTCCCTTTCTGGCGGGGCAAGACGGTGGAAGAACGCCTCACGGAGCTGCTTCCCGCAGACGTCACCGACGACATGGATAAATACATCTTCACGATGATGCTGGAGATCACCTACGGCGTCGGCCATTTTACGATGGATCACGAAAAGCTGCTGAAGGTCGGCCTCAGGGGGATTATCAAGGAGGCCCAGGGGAAACTCGCGGCGCTACCCGCCGCCCAGAAGAAGGGCGATGCGGGGCTCTTTTACGAGGCCGTTATCCGGTCGCTCGAGGCCGCGATCAGGTTTGCCAACCGCTACGCCGAGGCGGCATCCCGCCTGGCCGAAAGTGAAAAGGACCCGGCCCGCAAGGCGGAGCTTGCCGAGATCGCCCGGGTCTGCGCCCGCGTCCCCGAGCACCCCGCCCAGAGCTACCGTGAGGCCGTCCAATCGGTCTATTTCGTTCACCTGATCTCCCAGATCGAGTCGGGCGGAAACTCGATTTCATTGGGGCGCATCGACCGGATCCTCTCTCCCTACTATGAGGCGGACAAGAAGGAGGGACGGATCACCTATGACGGGGCCAAGGAGCTCCTGTCGCTCATGTTCCTCAAGATGTGCGAAATATGGAATGTCCTTGAAGAAACGTTTATCCCCGGCGGCGAGGGGACCGAGGGGAAGACGACACAGAACGTCGTCGTCGGCGGGATCGACGAGAAGGGCAACGACGCCGTCTCGGAGATGACCTATATCGGCCTGGATGCCTATGCCGACATCAGGACGGTCCAGCCCAACTTCGGGGTCAGGATCTCCGAAAAGACACCGCGCGACTTCTTCATGCGGGCGGTCGGCTACGCCAAGGAAGGGGTCCTGATGCACTTCTTCAACGACGAGGCGGTCGTCAAGGCATTAACGGCCGGCGGCCACACGTTAGCCGATGCCCGTGACTACGGGCCGGTGGGCTGCCTGGAGCCCAACGCCCAGGGCAAGACCTACGGCTCCACCTTCGCGGTTCAGTTCAACGGGATCAAGTGCATGGAACTGGCGCTCTCCAACGGGATCGACAACACCTTTGGCTATCAGTCGGGCCTCGAGACGGGCGATCCGGCGGGATTTACGTCTTTCGAGGACGTCAAGAAGGCCTACGTCGCCCAGCAGTCTCACTTCATCAAACAGGTTGTCCGGGGGATGGCGTGCATGGACCAGGCCGTCGCCGAGCTCGTTCCTTCTCCCTTCGCCTCGGCGCTGATCGGCGGATGCCTCGAAAAGGGAAAGGACGCCACGGCCGGCGGCGCCGTCTATAACTCCACCGGCGTCCAGCAGATGGGTTTTGCCAACGTCGCCGACAGCCTGTATGGCGTCAAGAAGGCGGTCTTCGAGGATAAGGTCATGACGATCGGAGAGCTTGTCGGGCATCTTGCCGACGACTGGACGGACGCCGAGGACAAGCGGACCTATTTCCTGACGAAGATCCCCAAATACGGCAACGACGTCGACGAGGTGGACGCGATGGCCGCGTGGGTCGTCGACAGCTTCTGCGACGAGCTGGGAAAACACAAGAATTACCGTGGCGGCTCGTTCTGGCCGGGGATATTCTCGGTCGGGTTCCACCTGGCGATGGGATCGTTTACCGCCGCCACACCCGACGGCCGCAGCTCCGGCGATATCCTGGGCAACGGGCTTACCCCGACCACGGGCAACGCCATGAACGGGCCCACCGCCGTGGCAAACTCCGTGGTCAAGCTCCCCCTGGCCAGGCTCCACAACGGGGCGAACCTCAACCTGCGCTTCCCCGGTAAGTCGATCAGGCCGGAAAACCTGCTTGCCTTCATCAAGACCTACTTCGACAAGGGGGGCATGCAGGTGCAGTTCAACATGGTCGACACCGACGTCCTGAAGGCCGCCCAGAGGGAGCCGGAAAAGTACAAAGACCTCGTGGTCAGGATCAGCGGGTATTCGGTCCTCTTTACGGGGCTTTCGGATACGGCGCAGGACGAGATCATCTGCCGGACCATGTACGAAATCTAGAAGAAGGCGGCCCGTCAGGGCCGCGGATAAGAGGTTGTCATTGCGAGCCGCCATCAGGCGGCGTGGCAATCCGAAGGCGGCCCTTCGGGGCCGCCTTTATTGTGAATAGCACACCTTTCTCTTGGGTAGCACATGAGCAAACTCACCACCATGAAAGAGGCGATCGCCGCCCACGTGACCGACGGCGATTTTGTCTACATCGGCGGCTATATCTGCCGCACCCCCTTTTCGGCCGTCCACGAGATCATCCGCCAGGGTAAGAAAGACCTCACCATCACCCGGAGCAACGCCGCCGACGATTTTGACATGCTGATCGGGGCCGGCTGCGTGAAACGGTTCATCGCGACGTTCCTGTCTCTGGGGGTCTACGGGCTGGGGCGCTGCTACCGCAGGTCAATCGAGAAGTCAATCCCCCACAAGATCGAGCTGGAGGAATACTCCAATCTTTCACTGCCGCTGATGCTCATGGCCGGCGCCATGGGCATGCCGTTTGTTCCGGTCAAGGACATGGTGGGCACCGACCTCATGAACGTGAAGGGGTTCATGGGGGACAACAAATACAAGATGATCGAGAGCCCCTTCGACAAGAGCCCCGTGCTGCTGGTGCCGGCGCTCACCCCCGACGTGGCCATCATCCACGTGCAGCAGGCCGACGAAAACGGGAACGCCCAGATCTGGGGGATCGGCGGGGACTGCCAGTGGGGCGCCAACGCCAGCAAGAAGGTCATCGTCTCCGCGGAGCGGATCGTCTCCCGGGAGGTGATCGGCCTTGACCCGTCGCGCACGATCGTCCCCGATTTCAAGGTGTCGGCCGTGGTGGAGGAGCCGTACGGGTCCCATCCGGGCTATACACCCGGTTTTTACGACGTCGATTTCGTCTTCGGATCGCTCTACCAGAAGGCGTCCGACACCGAGCAGGGGTTCAAGGAATTCCTCGACGAATGGGTCTACGGGACCAAGGACCGGGCCGACTATATAGACCATTACATCAAGAAGTTCGGCTGGGAGGCATTCCGCCGGCTCCAGGCGCGTTTCGGCTTCAGCTATCCGGTTAGCTACGAATATTAGGTCAATACTACCGCCATACCGGCGGAGATATAGCTCTTTCTGGCGGGGTCTCTTACTATGTCATCGCATCCCAACGACTACATTAAGCCCGAACTGATGGCCTGCTGCGGCGCGCGGGAGATTGCCGACAGCGACGTCGTCATCGTCGGGACCGGCTTCCCGACGATGTCGGCCAATATCGCCAAGCACACCCACGCGCCGAACGCCGTGATGATGCAGGAATCCGGCGTCTATGACGCCCGGCCGCGGCGGCCGGCCCTCTCGGTGGGCGATCCGTGCCTCAACCCCGGCGCCGCGTTTGTGGGCGGGCTCGTCGATATCATGGGGATGTTCCTCCAGAAGGGCTGGGTGGACGTGGGATTCCTGGCGGGCTCCCAGGTGGATAAGTACGGAAACGTCAACACCACCGTCATCGGCGACTACGCCGCCCCCAAGAACCGGCTGCCCGGCAGCGGCGGGGCGAACCCGATAGGGTCCCTCGTCAAGCGGGTCCTCATCATTGCCCTCCACGATACCAGGAGGCTCTCCGAACGGGTCGATTTCATCACGACGCCCGGCTACATCGACGGCCCGGGGGCCAGGGAAAAATGGGGGCTCCCTCCCGGCACCGGCCCCACGGCGCTCATCACCAACAAGGCGGTCATGCGGTTCGACGAAAAGACCAAGGAGGCCTACCTCGCCTCGTATCATCCGGGAAGCTCCGTGGAGGAGATCAGAAAGAACACCCCCTGGGACCTGAAGGTCTCTGCCGACGTCTTCGAGACCGAACCGCCGCGGGCCGACGAGCTCAGGGTCATGCGGGAGATCCTCGATCCCCACCGGATGATAAAGATATACGAGAAGCGGGGATACGTATAGCCATCCGCGGAAAGCCCCGTTTTCATGGCCGTTTTCATAGAAGTAATCACGGGGAATGATTATGGACTATTCAAAGATACTCTCTGATTTCTGTCACGATCTCACCTATGATAGGCTTCCCGCCGACGTTATTGAAAAGGCCAAGCTCTGCATCCTGGACTACGTCGCCAACGTCTACGGATCGCTGGAGCTTGACGCGGTCGCCCGCATCGTCTCGACGGTAAAGTCGCTCGGCGGCAGCGGGCCCGTCACCTGCCTCGGGTGCGGTTTTTCAGCGCCCATTCTCGAGGCCGTGTTCCTCAACGGCGTGACGGCCGAGGCCATAGAGGCGCAGGACGGCCTGCGCTTCGGCGGAAACCACCCCGGCACCGCGGTAATCCCGACGGCCCTGGCGCTGGCCGAGAGAAACGGCAAAGGCGGCAAGGACGTTATCGCCGCCGTCGTCGCGGGCTACGAAGCGGCCGACCGGGCGGCGGCGTCCGTCCATCCCCGGCATACCCTCTCGGGGTTTTCTGCCCACCGGCACCACCGGCACCTTCGGCGCGGCGATAGCGGCCGCAAAGCTCATGGGGCTGGACAAGGCGACCACGCTTTCGGCGCTGGGCTGCGCCGGATACCTGGTGCCGCTGTCCATGGCCGAGCAGCTCATGGGGGGCTTTACGGTCAAGGTCGTGCAGGGGGGCAAGGCCGCGCAGAGCGGGCTCCTGGCCGCCGAATTGGCCGCCTCCGGCGTCACGGGGATGCCCAACGTCTTCGAGGGCTCCAAGCTGAACGGCGGTTTCTGCAAGATCACCACCGACCAGCCCCCGGCGTTCGAGCGCATCACCGACAAGCTCGGAGAGCGCCTCACGATCCTCGATATATACTTCAAACCCTATACCGCCTGCCGGCACACCCACGGGTCGGCCCAGGCGACGATCGAGCTGGTGGCCGAAAAGAAGATCGGCCCGAAGGACGTGGAGAAGGTCGACGTCTTCACCTACGGGATAGCGGTGCTTGCCGTCGGGAAACCGGTGGTCCTCAACGACAGCTTCGTCAACGCGCAGTTCTCCATCCCGTACATTGTGTCGGTCGCGATCGCCGACGGCATGGTCGGCCCGGTCCAGCTTACCGAAAAGCGGCTCTCGGACCCGGCGCTGATTGAGTTTACGAAAAAAGTCACGGTCAACTACGACGACGATCTCAACAAGCTCTATCCCGGCAAGACCGCCAGCCGCGTCGAGATCACCCTGAAAACCGGCGAAAAGTTCACCAGGCAGGTCGATATGCCCGCGGGCGACCCGCGCGACCCCATGACAGCGATGCCGTGGCAAAAAAGGTGCGCCTGTTTGCCGGAAAGCGGGACGTGAAAAAGCTCAACGCCCTTATCGACGGGATACTCAACGCTCGAGACAGTCACGGATATCACACAGATCACCAAAAATATTTGAGGAAGGACGGAACATGGATTTCAATCTTACCGACGAACAAAAGATGCTCGTCGAGACCCTCAGGACGATGGGGGAGCGGGAGAACTTCAAGGACCTGGCGAAGAAGATCGATGCCACGGGCGAGTTTCCCTACCACCTCATGGCCAAGTACGCCGAGCTGGGTTTATTGGGCATGACGCTTTCGGAAGAGAACGGCGGCGGGGGGCAGCCCGTCCTCAACGCGGTGCTGGCCGTCGAGGAGCTGGCCAAGTTCTCGCCGATGATCGCCGCGCCGGTCTTTGAATCAAACGTCGGCCCTGTCCGGGTCATCGACCGGTACGGATCGGAAAAACAGAAAAAGGAAATCATCCCCAAGGTCTGCAAGGGAGAGCGCTCGGTCTCCGTCTGCATGACGGAGCCGGAGGCCGGCTCCGACCTGACGGCGCTGACCACCAAGGCCGTGGACAAAGGCGACCACTACCTGCTCAACGGCACGAAGACCTTTATCACCGGCGGCGGGCACGCCAGCCACTACATGGTCTACTGCCGCCTCGGCGATACCCCGGGCTATAAGGGGATCGGCGGGCTGCTGGTGGAAAACGGCATGCCCGGCTTTTCCTTCGGGAAGCAGGAGGTCTTCATGGGGCTTCGGGCCATGCCGTCCTGCGACCTGATCTTCGAGGACGTCAAGGTTCCCAAGGAGAACCTGGTCGTCAAGGAGGGGGAGTTCGTCAACCTCATGTCGACGTTTGACGTGGAGCGGTGCGGAAACGCCGCCATGTGCCTGGGCACCGCGGGGGGCGCGCTGGAAGCGGCCAAGGCCTACGCCCAGGAGCGCAACGCCTTCGGGCGGCCCATCTGCGAGTTTCAGGACGTCCAGTTCAAGATCGTCGATATGGCGATGAAGCTGGACGCGGCGCGGCTGCTTGGTTTACCGCGCGGCGTGTGGGGCGGGCAGGGGCTTTCCCTCGGTCTACGAGGCGGCGATGGGCAAGTGCTTTGCCAACGAGATGGCCATTGAGGTGGCGGTCTCCGCGATGCAGATATTCGGCGGGTACGGCTATTCGACGGAATTCCCCGTGGAGCGGATGGCCCGGGACGCGATGGCCTGGCGGGTGGCCGGCGGCACCGTGCAGATGCTCAGGATCACGATGGCAAGCCTGCTGTTCGGCAGGAGATTCGACCAGCGGAAGGGTAAGTAACGCGTGGCTATCTACAAAATGGTGATTGAACCGAAACTATAGTAGAACCCGTAGGGGCGGCATATATGCCGCCCGTTTGCAGGGTCGCCGGTGCATACCGGCAACTATGATACAACGCAATATCAAGGAGGCCTCCCATGGGAAAATACTATAAAGACGCCGACGACCTCTACAAGATCTACGGCTACTTTATGGAGCGAATCCTCACCGACCCCAAGATCGGGCCGAAGATGAGCAAGGCCGGCATCATCATCAGGTTCATCTACACCGACCCCGAATCCGAGATCACCATCGACCTGAAATACCCGCCGAAAAAAGCAGGCATGCACGGCAACTACTACCTGGGCCCCTGCGAGCTGAAGGAAGACGTCTGGTCCAAACAGGCCGCCGATTTCTCGCACAGCTTCTGGCACGGCCTCGAAAACCCGATAGCCGCCGTCACGCGCGGCAAGGTCAAGCAGGGCGGCAAGATCACGGCCATGATGAAGCTGCTTCCCGTTGTGCGTCCCGCGTTCGGGATGTTCCCGGTGATCCTCAAGGAGCTTGGGCCTGGAACACCTGATCGTCACCAAGGAGACCAAGTAAGAATAGCCGACGGCCGGAAGCGAGATGATTACACGCGATCGGATTGTTGATCGTATCAGGGAGTTTGTGGCTACCGATCCCGGCAACGCCATCCCGGAGATCCCGGGCCTTTCGATCTTCGAGGAGCCGCTGGTGGCCTTTGCGGCCGCAGACGACCCGCTGTATGCGGCGCTCTCCCAGAAGCGACGTGATTTCGGCCCCCACCACATGGCGCCCGATGGGTGGCTACCCGGCGCCCGAAGCGTCGTGGTCTGGTTTCTCCCCTTTACGGAGCGGATCGTGGAGAGCAACCGGCCCGAGGGCCCGCCCTCGGGGGAGTGGTACCTCGCCTATCACTGGGGCGAGACCTTCAACAACGCCCTTCGGGACCACGTGGCCAATGAGATCAAAAGGGCAGGGCATGCGGGGGTCGCCCCGATGCGGGACGGCCGGTTCCTGATGCAGCCCGGAACCAGCAACTGGTCGGAGCGCCATACCGCCTATATCGCCGGGATGGGCAGCTTCGGCCTTTCCTATTCGTTCATCACCGACAAGGGGTGCGCGGGGCGGTTCGGCTCGGTCGTCACCGACCTTGACCTGCCGCCGTCGCGGCGCACGATCTCGTCGCTTCGCGCGAACTGCCTGGCCGAAGGCGACGGCGGCTGCGGGGTCTGTATCTCCCGCTGCCCCGTCAACGCAATTACCGCCGAAGAAAAAGACCACGCCGCATGCCTGAGCTTCCTGCGGGAGCGGGTAGTCCCCCTGTACCAGGAGAAATACGGAGGGATACGTTCCCTCTGCTGCGGTAAGTGCCAGACGGCCGTTCCATGCGCGCGGACCAACCCCAGAAACAAGAAGTGAGATGAAATGGACAATAGCCGGATTAGCGAATTGATTACGGCGTTCGTGGCAGCCGATTCCGGGAACGCCATCACGGCGATCCCGGGCCTTACGATCTACGAGGAGCCGCTGGTGGCCTTCGCCGAGGCCGGGGACCCGATGTACGGCCAACTCAAGGAGGAAGGGATCATCGGGCCGCACCACCAGTCTCCCGACGAGTGGCTGCCGGGGGCGCGAAGCGTCGTCTCCTACTTTCTCCCGTTCAGCAAGCAGATCGTCGAAAGCAACCGCATCGAGGGGATGCCGTCAAAGGAGTGGTACCTCGCGCGCTTCTGGGGCGAAGAGTTCAATAACGCGCTGCGCGACCACGTGGTCGGCGCGATCACGCAGGCCGGGCACCGGGCGGTCGCGCCGCCGCGCACCGACCGGTTCGTTATGCTGCCCACCACCAGCAACTGGTCGGAGCGGCATACCGCCTATATCGCCGGATTGGGGACTTTCTGCCTCTCCTATTCGTTCATCACCGAAAAGGGGTGCGCCGGGCGTTTCGGCTCGGTGATCACCGACCTTCCGCTTTCGCACACGCCGCGGACGGCCGCCTCCCTCATGGAAAACTGCATCTACGACGCCGACGGTACCTGCGGAGACTGCATCGGCCGGTGCCCCGCCGGCGCCGTCACCGCCGAAAAGAAGGACCACATCACCTGCATGAACTTCATCGCGGAAAAGATACTTACCGAATACCCGCAAAAGTACGGCAACATCTATGCCGGCGGGTGCGGCAAGTGCCAGACGGCCGTCCCGTGTGCGCGGACGAACCCGAACAGGCATGCGAAAAAGCGGACGGACTAACGCGGCCACTCCCCCGGCCTTACGGTATCAACCCCGCAATCCCCGCGGGGCATCGACGCCGGTTCCAATACCCGCCGAGTCGTAATCGAGCCCGTTTAGTAATACGATACCGTGGAGCCCGCGAAGAGGATGCGCACCTTTTCCGGGACGCTCTTGTCGGCGGCCGGGCCGACGATTGCCTCAAACGGGGCGCTGTGGCCGGCGGCGAGCTCCGGGATAACGACCTTTGTCTGCCGGTTCTCCCCGAGGCTGACGGTAAAGGCCGCATCATAGTGGTTAAGGCTGCCGCCGTTGATGATCGCCCCGGTTACCCGCACGCCGGCGTCAACCGTCTCCGTCCTCAAATCAACCAGCGAGAACCCCAGGCCGAGGGGCTGCACGTCGACAAACGAGCTGTCGACCCAGCCGGGCTGGAGGCCGGCGGTGTTTCGGTGAGGGCCGCGAGCTTTTCCTCCGCCGACGCCACCCGGCCGCGCAGGCAGCTTAGCTGAAGCGCAATAACGATCGTGGCCGCCACCAGGAGGACGATAACGACGCACATAACGGTGGGAATCCATACCGACCTGTCCGAAAAGAACCGGACGATCCTGTCATACGCCGGGGGTCGATTTGCCGGGGCACGTTCCTGTACCTTACTCTGCTTCAACATGGCCGCTCTCCATTTATTGGTGATTTGTCTGTAATATGGCCTGAGTACGGCGCCTGTCCCGCCGTAACGGCTATTATATCAATAATACTTTAACCTTCGGCGAAATTCTGTTTTCCCCGTCACACTTTTTTGTATGTCTATTTGCCCAGGGGCCCGGGGACCGGCCGGCCGGCCCCGCTTTTCCAATAACCTCTTGACAATCGGGGCCGCCTGGTATATCGTGATTAGCTAAGGAAAGGAGGCATACGTATATGGGATTTTTTGATAAAAAGATAGAAGAGCAGGGCGAGGAGGCAAAGAGGGGCAGCGCCGACATCGATATGACAACCCGCCCGAGGCGGGACTGCGAGTGCTATATCGCCAAGGGGACGACGGTTGAGGGCAAGATCAGCGGCGGGACGAGCGTCGGAATCGACGGGTTCGTCAAGGGCGAGCTGAACATCTCGTCCAAGGTGATCGTGGGCGAGACCGGCGAGATAAAGGGCAATATCAAGGCCGACGATATCATCATCGCCGGCAAGATCACCGGAAATATAGAGGCGCGCAACATCCTCGAGGCGCAGCCGACCGGCCAGATATTCGGCGATATCAACGCAAACCGCCTGATGATTGCCGACGGTGTCCTCTTCGAGGGCAACATCACCATGAAAAAGGAAAAACAGGTCAAAAAGGAAAAGGTTGGCGAGCCGATCATCCTGGAGCCGGAGACACCGGGACAGGAATAGACCGTCCAGACATACCGTGAGTTTAAAAAGGGCCGGGGAAACGGCCCTTTTTTATGTCAAAAGGATATCAGCGGGGAGTCGTGTAGCCCAACAAAATGGCTGGGGGCCGAACCGGACACTTTTCGGAGGAATGCATGGAAGTCTTTAACAGGGCCAACTCAAAGAATACCGGGTCGCTGCAAACTCTCACGTCGTGGATGCTCATCAGTCCGCAGAATACCTCTACCGGGAATATTTCGATACAGGTCTCGGAGATACCCGTTGCATCCGAACAGCCGGTTCACAGCCACAACCCCGAGCAATGCTACTATATTATCAAGGGGAAGGGCCTCATGATACTGGAAGGGGAGACCAGGGAGGTCAGCGAAGGAGACGCGATCTATATACCCTCAAACAGGAAGCACGGGATCAAAAACACCGGGACGCGTCGTCCTGGAATACCTGACGGCAAATTCGCCGGTGTTCGATAAGGAACATGAGAATAGGCTGTGGCCGGCGGACCCGGCCTAAGGGAAACACGGATCACCCGTAACAGGACAGTCTCACTTCAATCCCACCCGGTACTTCTCCTCCAGCCGCTCGGGGAAATAGGACTCCTTGGCCTTGCGCAGCCCCTCGTCCCCCAAATCCTGCTCACGGTTGACATAGGCAAAACCCGAAAGGGACTGCTGGCAAAATTGCTGGTTGATCATCGCGTAAAGCCCCCGGACATCGGGATCGGCCTTCTCCACGTGGATGACGGCCGTATCGCCGTTGAGGGCCTCGGCCAGCGTGAAGGCCCGTACCTTCCCGTCTATCGTTATCACTCCGCCTGAAAGGCCCAGGTCGGCGCGGTGCGCGAGGGCCTCCTTGACCGCATCGTGTTCCCCGGAAAGGCCCAGGTCGTCCCAGCAGCGGCGGGCCCGGCACCACTCGTCGGCGAGGTCGAGGCAGGCGGCTACGTGGGTATCGGCCAGCGGCTCGTAGGCAAACTCGTATTCCATCCGAAACCGGTTGATGTAGTTACGCTTGGCGTGATATTTCCTCCCGGCAAGCTCGATGAGGTCTTTGGTTGCGTAGACATAGTCGAAGTGCTCCCGGGTTTCGTCAACGGTGAAATCGCCCGCGTTGGCCAAGCTCGTCGGCGAGCCGGCGATCGGCCCGCTGGATGCCGGGGGTTTCCATTCCCCGGTTGCCGCCCAGGTAGTCAAGGAGGGACCGGGTGACATCGACGCGGGGCGCGTCCCCAATGGGGGGAAGGGCAAATCCGCCGCCCGTTGCGGCCGCCGCGATAACGATCAGCCGGCCGTCGAGGATCGACCACTCCCATTGGAAATACCGCCTCCAGATGAAGAGGTTGGTGAACGTCAGCTCGGAGGTGCGGGGACGGTAGCGGTCCAGAAATCCCGTGATGCCCGGGCGGTCCGAAAGCTCTATCGGTTTGAATTCGGGGAACGTCGGCGACATAGGCGGATCCTCTCATGTACGGCTTGCAGTCGGTCAGCGTCGGGCAGCGCGACGCATATACGTCGATTCCATCGGTTTGACTACCCTACCAATTACTCTATCATCTTTTAGGGGATTATTGTCGTATTTTTGGAGGGTCTTTCGCGAAGATAGTCAATTACGCATTACCGCACGCGGAACATACCCGGTCCTCATGGGTGACCCAACGCCGCACCGGAGCCCGGCCGGTACGGGATGGGGATATGGCGGCGGATACACGACGGCCGAGGGCGCGGTCCTATTTTTGTATGAGGGTAAAATAACAGGTCTCGTCGCCCTTTGCCATGCACTTGGTCTCGCGCACCAGGTATTTCCCCTTGCCGAAGGCGAAATCGACCATGAACTGGGTGGTGCCTTCATAGACACCGCACATGACCCGGTCGGTCTTGTAGTCGGCGCACAACAGGCAGTCGGGGCAGTCAAAATCGACCAGGCCGTCCTCGCGGGGAACGAGCTTGCCCTTGCCGGAGGCGGCGCAGAAGATCTCCATGCCCCGGAGGTACTTCTCGGCCGGCGGGAGGTCCTTGAATGCGTCAAGGACGTGCCCGATCTCCACGGCATATTTAATGTTGGTATAGCCGATCCGCCGCCAGATGCCGATACCTCCGTTCAGGCCGACCAGGTTGATGACCTCGCCGTAAATCTTGGCCTGTTCCGGCACCGTCATACAGGGCTCCCAGGTGTATCCGGGGGGGTTCTCGTAGATATGAGAAAAACCGATATTTCTGAAGAGGATCTTCGCGCCGTTATCTCCAACGATCTCGTGAATCCCGTCGACCGCCGCCCGTATCGCCATGTTCGTCGCCATTTTCTGTTCCTCGCCCATGATACGCCTCTTGGTGGTGTAGTGAAAGACTAACACAGAGACATAACCCAGTATTGGCCGAATTATAGAGTATTTCTCTTACAATATCCATACAGTTTTTCACTTTTTTTATATATTTCTGCAATCGTGATCGAAAGGACGACGCCGTTTGTATCTTCTCCACATGTCGGACTACACGGTCTCTTCCTCATGATCGCCAGCGTACACCTCCCGATCCGATATGGAACTGAAAACGAACCGACAACTCAAATCGGACCTGAATATGATTGACATTATTAAGAAATGATGATAGATAAATAAATACTCTCATTTTGTGACCGTTAAAGAGCGGGCACAGGTCTAACCATCCTGTTCATCATCATACCGCCTGCACATCCTATTTGAAGGGTTAATTACTAAGG
The DNA here is from genome assembly GCA_963848155.1 of uncultured delta proteobacterium. GTDB lineage: Bacteria > Desulfobacterota > Zymogenia > Zymogenales > Zymogenaceae > JAFGAS01. The sequence goes on along the minus strand of CAWKCL010000007.1, from coordinate 962,971 downwards.
AGCTACGAAGATGCCGCACTGGGAAGTCGGAAAGATCGGCGGGGATGGTTCCACACAGGTCTTGCTCATCGAGGATGACACCGGGTTTGCCCGGATGGTCCAGAAGATGATTACCGAGATAGAAGGCGAGCCGTTCAATTTCGAGCGGGTCGAGAACCTCGAAAAGGGGATCAACCGGCTCAAGGGCGGCGGAATCGACGTAGTCCTGCTGGACCTGTTGCTTCCCGACAGCGAGGGGATATTCACCTTTTTCAAGCTGCGGGAAGCCGCCACGGACGTCCCGGTCGTGGTGATGTCGGCCCTCGAGGATGACGAAACGGCCATCCTCGCCGTCAGGGAGGGCGCGCAGGACTACCTGTTCAAGGGGATCGTAAATCCGGCGGTCCTTGTCCGCTCGATCCGTCACTCCATCGAGCGCAAGCGCAACCGCGATGAGCTCAAGCAGACCCGGGTAGATCTGGAGTCATTGCTTGAAAAAAAGGATGCCGAGATCGCCGATCTCAAGAAGCGGCTGGACGCCGCCCTCAAGAACAAGAAATAGGCCGAACGATCCGCGCCCGGTCCGGCTGCCAGGCGTCGTATAGCCGACCGGCCGTCCCATTTCGTGATATTCAGGCCCCCCTACCGGGGGGCCTTTCTTACGTGAAGATGCGGCCTATTTCGACCAGGCCCTGATGAACCGTGCGATCGAGCGGTCGTAGGTCTTCTCGTCCCCGGGAGGGAAGAAACATCCCGGTATCTCGTTCTTCTTGCGGTGATGCGCGACGCACTCGCAGCACAGACCCTTTCGGGAACAGGCGATATACGTGCACCCGCATCGATCCAGATTCTTCTTCAGCTCCGTACAGTCCATACCGCGTGCCTCACTACTCCACGACAGACCGACGCCTTTACCGGAGTCAGATCCCGAGGAGCGCCCTCGGGTTGGTATCGGTCATCGCCGTAAACGTCGTCTCCTTGATGCCGAGCTCCCTGATCTCCTTCATGATACGAACCCGGGAAAGGAGCGGGTAATCGCTGCCGAACAGGACCTTGCCCGTCAGCGCCGTATCGGCAAGGCGGATAACCCCTTCGGGGATGTATCGGGGCGCCCAGCCCGCTATGTTGAAATAGACAAAGGGGTTCCTCCTGACCACCGCCAGGGCCTCCTCCCACCAGGGATAGCCGAAATGGGCGATGACCAGTTTCAGGCGCGGGAAGTCGACGGCCACGTCGTCAACGAACAGCGGGCGGCAGTATTTTATCTTTGTTCCCGCGTGAAACTGGGTGCCGGTATGGAAGAGAACGGGGACACCCAGCTCCTGGGCCGCCTCGTACAGCGGATAGATTTTCGGGTCGTTTATATCGAGCTCCACGAGGTGGGGCAGCAATTTCAATCCCCTGAGCTTCAGGTCCGTGACCGCCCGTTCGAGCTCCTTTACTCCCTTATCCCCTTTATGGGGATCGACGCTCGCAAAACCGATGAGCCGGTCCGGATATTTCGAGACCGTCTCGGCCACGAGGTCGTTTGAGACCCGGTAGTTGTGGATGGTCTCGGCGTCCACCGCAACGATGACGGCCTTGTCGACGCCGGCGGCGTCCATGTCCTTGAGCGTGTCTTCGATCGAGGGGAAGCCCATGTCCTTGAACATGGCCTTGTAGCCCTCGGCCATCGCCTTGGGGAAGCTTTCGATGGCTTCCTTCGTCCAGAGCTGGGAGTGGGTGTCGATGATCATTGATAACTCCTCGTTTATTCATGGAACGGCAGGATACGGACGGCGGCCGACAGGGACGTGTTATCCTTTTATGACCGCCTTCTCGATCAAATCGGCCATCGCCCCGACGTCATCCAGGTCGATGACCGGCGCCTCCGCGGCAATCGGGCAGTCCGCGGCCACCGCGATCAGGCCGTCGGCCGCCGTACACAAAAGCATGTCCCGAACACCTTTGCGGAAGACCTCGATCTTGGGGTGGATATCCTTCTTGAAGCCCTCGGAGACGATGAGGTCCACGTCCGAGATGAAGCGCTCCCTGATCTCGGAGAGCGTCAGGTCGCGGCCCGTGTCGGCAACGACGGCGATTCTCTCGGGTCCCGACACCACGCTCACGGCGGCGCCGGCGCGCTTGAGACGCCAGCTGTCCTTGCCGGGCGTGTCGATCTCAAAGCCGTGCACGTCGTGCTTGACGGCGCATATCCGGTACCCGCGCCCGGTCAGCTCGGGTATCAGCTTTTCGAGGTAGGTGGTCTTGCCGCTGTCCGACCACCCGACGATGCTGACGATGGGTATCACCGGCCCAGCTCCTTCACGATCAGCCGCGCCCGCGCATAATCCTCGGGCGTATTAATGTTAAAAGTCGAAATGAAGTCGGGATCGACCGATCGGAACTCGTCGTCCCGTATTGTCCTGAGGCGCACGCTGGACAGGAAATCGACCGCGCGGCGTTTTCGGGAGGCGATGGTCTGCTCGATTGCCGTGATGCACCGCCTGGAGTAAACGGCCAGGAGCGGTTCGTATTCCCCATTTATATAGGGGACGACGGCGTCGGTCTCATGGAAGGCGTCCACCAGATAGTCGATCAGGGCGCGCCTGATAAAGGGCATGTCGGCGGCCGTAAAAAAGGCGCCGCCTGCCTTCAGGGAGGAGAGTCCCGCATGGATTCCGCCGAGCGTCCCGATACCGGGTATGATGTCCGGCGTCATCGGAAGGCCGAAGCGGGCGTATTTATCGGGATCGTTGGTGACCAGCAGCACGCGCGGGAACGCCGCCGTCATTACCTTGATTACGTGCGCAATGACCGGCTCACCACCCAGGTCGAGGAACGATTTGTCGGTACCCATCCTGTGGGAAGACCCGCCCGCCAGGATAATGCCGGTTATCTCGTGTGGCATCAGCTACTCATCCATCGTATCGGGCGGGTCGCCCGCGGACTCCGGGGAATACTCCTTGAGCCAGTTATAGTAATCATCTTCGAGCTTATTGAGCGTGGAACCCCGGTTGATCAGGGAGCCGATCGGGATGATCTCTCCGGTGACCCTATAGGGGCGGGACGGGCCGACGACGAGCGTGGTCCTGCCGAGGCGTTTCCCCTTTTCATCGCCGCTGGCCATCCAGGTTGCGGCAATCGATTTCGGGACCGGGATCGGCTGGGGCTGGGCCGTCGTTATGATGAGGTCGATTCCCGGCACGGCCGCGGCAAAATCATACGCATCTTTCCGGTCCATTGACAGCAGGGCTACGATAACGTCCGCCTTCTTCGAGAGCTCGGCGACCATGCGCCTCCCGGTTGTCTCGGGGTCGAAAAACAAAAAGCCCTCTCCGTCGGGCGCGCCGGAGGTATTGCCGCCGGCGATCCCGAAAAATCCCACCCTGACGCCGCCGACCGTCTTGATTACCGACGCCTCGAATATCGGCGCGGCGGTCTTGGACGAGACGATATTGGAGCTGATCATCGTGAAGCCGGCGTCTTTCCTGATATCGAGCAGGAAATCCAGGCCCGCCGCCAGATCGTTGGGGCCAATGTTGGCGACGTCGTATTTAAGCAGGCTCATGCCTTTAACGACGTACCGGGCGGCCTCCTTATCGGCCACTTCGGTGATCGAGGACAACCGCGTAGAGGAAAAGAGGAAGTTACCCGCGTCCGCAACCAGGACATTGGGATAGTTCTTCCTGATCTCGTTAAGTACGGTGGCGCGCCGGGCGAAACCGCCCAGCCGTTTGCCTTCTCACCCACAGGGGATGACCTCACCATAGTTGTCGCACGAATGGACAATGGTGACGGTGGCGGCCAGCGCCATGGACGGCGCCGCCGAGAGGATAAGAAAGAGGCACAGTATCACGAGCTTTTTCATGAGGGTACGATCTCCCGCTATTCTTTTATCAGGATGCCGATCAGCAGCACGATAAACCAAATAAGAGACAGGCCGATTATCAGGTTTGCGATGATTCGGTATTTACGCCCGACGTCTTTCTTCTTCTGAAGCTGGATGTAGTAGTAGACGTAGAATCCGAAGAGCATGGCGATCGCCACTCCCAGGCCTAAAAAAAAGATCGGGACGATCCTGGTCATGATGAGGCTACCCATCGTATACCACCTATTGCTTTTTCCCCAACGCCGTCCGAAAGATGCCCCGTATCTCCGCGAAGGGCGCATCCTGGACGTACGGAACAAAGATAAGGCTGATCGTATCGATCCGCCCAAGATAAGAGGCCATCCGCCTCAACTCCTCCGGGGCTATGGGCCTGCTCGTTTCCCAGTCCATGACCTGGAGTTTTATGCCGATGCGTGAAGAATCCCCCACGGCGGGGATCGCCCGGGAGGCTATCTCGGCCAGCAGGCCGCCGGCCTGCCCGGGATCGGACAGTCCCTTTTCCTTCATGATCTGGCGATGGTAGGCCATGATGAAGACGTAGTCCGTGCCGGTTGCCAGGAATTCGTTCATATCCTGCGAGAGCCACGCGAGCGCCATGTCGGGACGGGCTACCGCTTCGTAGGAGAGATTCACGGCGAACTTGAGATCGGGCCGCACCCTGCGCGCGCCTTCCATGATCGCCTGTTCCACGGCGGCAAGCCGGGCCGCCTTGAAGCGGGACCACTCCCAGAACCGATCGGTGTATCCCCCGGCGTAATACTTCGATCCGTCCGGGGAAGGGTAGGGATTCACATAGAACGTCTCGGGCCGTATCGGCGAGCCGTAGAGGCGCTCGGCGGTCTCGCCCATCCCTTCGTTGTGTTTGAGGACCAGGTCATCCTGGAAGAGGATTCCGTCGATATCATAGGCCGCAAGATCCTGATAGAGCGCGACAAGGTCCGCGACCTCCCGGTCGTCAAAGAGGTCCCGGCCGAAGGCGGGAATGATCGTCTTCTTCGAGAAGTCATAGGCGCGAAGCCGGTAGCGGTCCTGTCCCCAGGAAGCGTATTTGGTGGTCATCCATGCCCAGATGTCAAGGCCGTTCGTGCGGGCGGCACGGATCATCGGGGTCAGCGCGTCGGCGACGACGGGCGCCCGGTCGGTCTCGAAATATACGCCGCAGTCCGTCCGGGGCGTGATGAAGGGGTAGAAGCGATCCGATTCGTTATCCTTCTTGTTGTGGAAGACCCGGACGATGACGGTATCGGCGCCGGTCGCGGCAATCCGCTTCATCTCGTCGGCAAGGCCGCTCTCGGTCTTTGAAGAAAAGAGGAGGACCTGAAAACCCATGATGCGTTCGTCGGCGGCCGGGCCGGGGGCGGGCGTGCTTACGGCCGGAACCGCGTCGTCGGGGGGGGCGAGGTCTCTGGTCGATATAAATTCGTGGTATGCAGGGAGTACGGCCGTTTTCGGCGCGCAGCCTGAGAGAGATAGGGCCGCCAAGAGGACGGCCGCCGATAGGGCGACGCCGGTCACGGCGGCGCGCTGGATACTCCGTATCATGTGAGCAGTATAACGTGGGCGCCCGAACAAATCAAGAATTATTGAAAGTGGGCGGGCAGCTCGGAAATATTCTCGATGATGATCTCGGCCCCGGCGTCCGCCAGGTCCTGTCTGGTGCCGAACCCGTACGTGACGCCGCACGGGATAACACCCGCCGCCTTTGCGGCCGTGATATCATCGATGGTGTCACCCACCATGACGGTGCGGGACGGCTCAACCCCGAACTGCTTGAGGGCAAAGATGATCGGCTCGGGATTCGGCTTCATGCTCTGGGCGGTATCTGCCCCAACGATAAAGTCGATCTTGTCGGCGATGCCCAGGCCGACGACGACCCGTTCGGCCATTGCCGAGAGCTTATTGGTCACTACCGCCTTCTTCTTGGTGATAGACGAAAGTGTCTCCAGGACACCGGGAAACGGTTTAGTGGTGTCCAGAAGGTGCTTATCGAGCTGTTCCATGTAGACGCGGTATGTTTCGAATTTTGTCGAGGGGTCGCCGGAAAAGTTCGAAAGGAGCTTGGATACCCCCTTGCCGACGAGCTCGATGATGGTTTCTTCGGGAAGCTCCGGAAAGCCCATGGAAGCCAGCGTTTTATTTATTGCCGTCACGAGGTCTTTCTTGGAGTCGGACAGGGTCCCATCCAGATCAAAGAGAAACAGATCGACTTCTTTTCTGTGGTTTTTCTTTTCCATGGGCGCCTTTTATCGTGAGTGAATTAATTCTTTAAGCCGTTTACCCGGCCCGGCCGAAATATGGGAAAGTTTTTGAACTATAGCCCAGTCCCGGCGAATTGTCAATACGAGATATTTGCCCGAGGAGGGATTCTTGTTTTAATGGCACCTCCGTAAGGTGTGTGGTATACTGGGCCGGTAGCCGAACAAAAGGCGTGAGACGGCGATGAGAGGGAAAAACGTGAAGCATGAACTAGTTTTAACCCCGGCCACCGAGCGAGATGTCCCGTTTATCGTGGCTCTGCTCGAGGAGAACGGGCTTCCCTCATCCGATATTCCCGAAAAATGGGGCTCTCTTTTTCTGGCCCGCTCAGACGGATCGGTCGTCGGGGCCGGCGGGGTGGAAATCCTCGGGGAATATGGCCTCTTGCGGTCGCTGGCGGTGACGCAGGGGGAGCGAAACAGGGGATACGGCCGGGCCGTTGTGAGGGGGCTTACCCACCATGCGCAACAGGCGGGTGTCCGGGAGCTCTATCTCCTGACCATGACTGCGGCCGCCTTCTTCGAGGGTCTCGGGTTCGAGCGGGTCCCGAGGGAGAACGCCCCGCTCCCGATAACCCAGACAAGCGAGTTCTGCGGCCTCTGACCGGACTCCGCGGTCCTGCTGGTCAGCAGGCTTTAGTGTCGTACGGCGCTCACCTCACCATACATACCGCAACGCCTCTCCGACGGGGGCGGAGCGCAGGACGTTTTCGCGAGCGGTGCGCCCGGGCGTACCGGACCGGATCGATTCACACATCAACTCTTACTCTCATACCGAGAGGCCGATTATGACCGACGACAAGCCGCGTCTTTCGCTTACCCCCGAAGAGATGAAACGGCTCGGGTATCGGACGGTGGATATCATCGTCAACCACCTGACGAACCTCAGGCAAAAACCCGTTTCGGGCGGCGCGACGAGATCAGAGCTCGACAGGGTCTTCAGGGAGCCGCTCCCGGAATCGGGAACCGATCCGAACGAGGTCCTGAGATTCGTTGAAGAGAAGATACTCGCCGGGATCATGCACCTGGATCATCCGCGATTCTTTGCCTTTGTCCCCGGTCCCGGCGGTTTCGTCGGGGCGATGGCAGACGCACTGGCCTCGGGATTCAACGTTTTTGCAAGCACGTGGCTTGAGGGGCCCGCCGCTGCCGAGATAGAACTGGTCACCATCGACTGGCTGCGCGAGATCTTCGGGATGCCCCGGGAGGCGGGCGGGCTTTTTGTCAGCGGCGGCTCGGCGGCCAACCTGACGGCGCTGGCGGCGGCGCGCCACAGGCTGCTCGGAGACGACTTCGGCGAACGGCATCGTCTATTTCTCCGACCAGACCCATTCTTCGGTGATGCGTGCGCTTCGCGTCCTGGGATTTGCCCCCGGCCAAATCAGAAAAGTCGGTACGGACGAGGGTTTTCGGATCGATCCCGCGCGCCTTTCGGCCGAGATCGCGCGTGACCGGGAAAACGGAAAGAGGCCGTTCTGCGTGGTCGCCAATGCCGGGACCACCAATACCGGCGCAGTGGACCCGCTGGGGGAGCTGTCGGCGATTACCAGGAAAGAAGGGATGTGGCTTCACGTGGATGGGGCCTACGGGGCGGCGGCGATACTTTCCGAACGGGGGAAGGCGCTGCTGGCGGGAATCTCGGACTGCGATTCCCTCGCCGTCGATCCCCATAAGTGGCTCTTCTGCCCGTTTGAGATCGGGTGCGTCATCGTACGGGACGGCGCGTTCCTCAAAGATACGTTCCACATCATGCCCGAGTATCTCAAGGATACCGAGATGATCGCGGAGCCGTTCAATTTCTGTGACTACGGCATCCAACTGACCCGGGGCTTTCGGGCGCTGAAATTGTGGATGACCCTCAAGATATTCGGGATCAACGCCGTTCAGGGAGGCGGTCTCCGTCGGCATTGAAAACGCCGAGACTGCCGAGCGGATCATAACCGGGTCCCCCAACTGGGAGGTCGTGACGCCCGCCCAACTGGGAGTGGTGACATTTCGAGCGGCGGCAAAGGGCAGGACGCCCGCCGAGGTTGACCGGCTGCACCGGTCTGTGGTCGGGCGTCTTATCGAAGACGGCTTTGCCTTCCTGAGCTCGACGACGCTCTCGGGCAGGACGGTGCTTCGGATGTGCACGATCAACCCGAATACGACCGAACAGGATATACGGGAAACAATCGCTCACCTGGACGGGATTGCCGAAACGCTGTCGGAATGAAAGGACCGTACGGGCGGGTTTGGGCCGTCGGAAAGGATCAGGTCGACGAGAAGGACGGGGCGCCCGGATCGGGCGCCCCGTTATCGTTTTTTAACGGGCCGCCGTAGCGACCGCCAGCGCCTCGAGCTTCTTGAGATCTATCTTTGCCATCATGATGTCGGATTCCGAGAGCATCCCGATGATCCAGGGATAGTCGTGCCTTATGTTGCTCGTGTAGTACGAGACATACGCCTCATCTCCCCTTACGACCACGCCCGCATAAGACGTATCGCCGTCGCTCGGCAGGTCGGAGAGCCACACGAGGCGGTCCTCCTCCACGAGGAAGAGGGAGGTCCGCTTCCTTGCCAGGATGCTGCCGGTCTCAAAGGGGGTGGATTTGCAGCCGGGCTGGTAACGCCCGACGGCATAGACCCGGTTGTTGTAAGTAAAAAGGTACGGACCGTCCAACCGGGTAACGGTGCTGTGGTTTTCGGTCCACTCCGTGTAGGGCGGGGGCGACACCGCGATAAGGGTGTTGCCCCGGTTGTCGCCGAAATAGTAGCCCGCCACCTCAAGGCGGGCCGTGGCCAGCATCCTTCCGTCGGCAAGGAATTCTATGTCCGTCTCGTCGTTAAAGTCTCCGGTATAAATATCAGAGACCTTTTCCCATGTCAGCCCGTCCGTTGATTTCAGCAGGATGGATTTACCGTGCTCGTACCAGTAAGCCGCTACGTACCAGCTCTTACCCCCATCGGGTGATTTCGGCCGCCAGAAGAGCCAGCCGTCCTGATTGACGCTCACCATTGGCCCCCAGGCAATCCCGTCGACGCTCGACGTCACGAGGGTGAAGTAAGGCTCGGCTTCGGGAAAATTCTTGTTCTTGAGGGAGTACATGAAGAGGATACCGTCGATCACCGCGAATTTTGGGTCGCGGATGTCCTCACCCGGATTTTGGAACTCGGCGACCCTTTCCCAGGACCTGGCGTCCGCCGATTTCCATAGGACGAGCCGTGTCGTTTCCGAAGCGAAATGCCACGGGGCCGACGCGTGGATTAGCCAGAAGGCGTCTTTCCAGTAGATCATGTCGGTGTTTGAATTATGTCTCCCGTCCGCCACGGCGGGCCACGTCTCGACGCCCAGCTGCTCAGACATGACGGACTTGTTCGGCCTGAGATAGAAATAGAGAACGACGAGGCCTATGGCCAACACGACGACAAGGACTGCGGTCCCCAGCCATTTCATCAGCTTTCCAGCACGTTTTCCCATTACCAACCTCGCTTTTGAGTTGAAGGAATCTGCCTCCCGTGAGCGATTCGCCTACCTGGGACAACCGACGCCCCCGTTGACGTGACCGGTTATTGCGCGAGCCGCTCAACCGCCAGTGCCTCGAGCTTCTTGAGGTCTATCTTTGCCATCATGATGTCGGATTCCAGGAGCATCCCGATGATCCAGGGATAGTCGCGTTTTATGCCGCTCGTGTAGTACGAGACATACACCTCATCTCCCCTTACTACCACGCCTGCGTATGACGTATCGCCGTCGCTCGGCAGGTCGGAGAGCCACACGAGGCGGTCCTCCTCCACCAGGAAGAGGGATGTCCGCTTCTTTGCCAGGATGCTGCCGGTCTCAAAGGGGGTGGATTTGCAGCCGGGCTGGAAACGCCCGACGGCATAGACGCGGTCGTTGTAGTCAAAGAGCGCCGGGCCGTCAAGCCTCGTAACGTCGCTGTGGTGATAGCTCCATGTCATAAAGGGGGGCTCCGCCGTCGCAATCAGCGTGTTGCCCCGGTTATCGCCGAAGTAATACCCGGACACTTCCAGCCTCGCCGTAGCAAGCATCCTTCCGTCGGGCAGGAAAATGACGGCGGTTTCGTCGTTGACGTCTCCCGAATAGATAATGGCGCTGACCTCCCAGGCGATCCCGTCCCGTGACGTGAGGAGGGCCGACTTGCCGTGTTCGTGCCAATACGCGGGCATGTACCAGGTCTTGCCGCCGTCGGGCGTCTCCGGCCTCCAGAAGAGCCAGCCCTCAGGTTCCATGTCGACAAATTCGGTCCACGTGACGCCGTCCTCGCTTGTGGCGGCCGTCGTCAGGTAAGGCTCTGCCTCGAACGAGGTGTTCTTGAGGGCATAGAGGATGAGGCGGCCCCCGATAGCCACGAGCTTCGGATCGCGGATATCCTGGCCGGGATTGCTGAACTCGGCGACCCTTTCCCATGTCCTGGCGTCCGGCGACTTCCACAAGACGAGCCGCGTCGTTTCTGAAGCGAAATGCCACGGGGCCGATGCGTGAATGAGCCAGAACGCATCCTTAAAAAAGACGAGGTCCGTGTTGGAGTTGTGCTTGCCATCGGCAACGGCCGGCCATACCTCGATGCCGAGCCCTTCGGCGACAACCGAACGGTTCGGCCTGGCCACCGAGATAACGACAAAGAGGAGTGCAACGAGGATAACGAGCGCGGCCAAAAATAGAATAGACTTCAGTATGATTTTCACTATTCTTTTCGGCATAGTTCTTAGGCTCCCATGAATGAAATATCCAGCATCCTATCACAGGGCGCCGGCGGAGGCAACAGGCATTTGGGGGCATTTGTGGGCACTTTGGGGCATCCGGGGAGTATCCGCAAAGGATGTCGTATAATTTATCTATTGATATTGCAGGGCGGCAATAGCGGCACGCCCGATGCCACAATTTGTTATTACGCATTAATATGGAGCGGTAATGTAATCTACCGTTTTCATTGATAATGTCCTGATAATGAATCGTCCGATCATTAGCATAAATATCCGTTATTCCCGCCCGATTTTCGATATCGCCTCATGGTGCGCCCGTGCAATGAGGACTCATCAGTCCGGATCTCTCCATAAGCGAACCTATTGTAATTATTAGAGTAATTTAACTACTATTCGGTCCAAATAATGGCACGCTTGTTGCTATTAGGTACGTATGAAATAGTTTCACGCATGACAAAACCTGAGACGGTGTAGAAATGAACCGATTATCAACTGAATCGACCTGTTCCGGTAACGCCTTAACACTGCGTTCGAATGGCGATCGAAACTCAGGAAGACTGCCGCATGCGGAAAGCGGTTTATATTAGTAAGCAACTATAAGAGGTGTTTATAATGAAGAAAAAGCAGTTTCTATACGTCCTCGTGATCGTCGGGGTCCTCATCTCACTCGCGATGGGGTCGGGGCAGCTCTCGGCCGAGCCACAGGCCGATGATTCTTCCTTTCCGATCTACGTTCGGCCCTCCATCAGGTTCGGTACTGATGAGCGAACCCTCTACATTACGGATATTTTGATTCCCTTGTATCAGGGGCAAAAGAATGTCCTCTTTTTCAACCCGAGGTTTACGTCGCAGGATATCGGCGGATGGGAGACCAATCTCGGCCTCGGGTATCGACACCTGCTGGCCAAGGATCGTCTCATCCTCGGCGGCAACGTCTTCTACGATACCCGCGAAACCTCCTGGGGAACCCACCATGACCAGATCGGCATGGGCCTGGAGGCGATGGCAGAGATACCCATGGGTTCCCTCGACCTCGGCGTATCGGGACGGTTCAATTACTATATCCCCCTGAGCGACCCGATCAGGTCAACCCGGTTTACCGGCGGCGGCCCGGCCTCCGGGTTTATCTTCAGGGAGGGGGGCATCTATGCCGTCGGGAGCGGCTCGTTGACATGGACCCTCGAGAAGGGTCTCCAGGGATTTGACGCGGAGGCGGGATTTCGCGTCCCTTATCTTTCGGATTACGTCGAGACCTGGGTTTATGGGGGAGGGTACCACTACAGCGGTAAGCATATTGAAGACATCAACGGGTTTTCGGCGCGCCTGGAAGTGATCCCCACCGACTTCCTCAGACTTAACTACGAATACCGGGAAGACGGCACGAACGGCGGCGAACACTACGGGGAGGTAGCGGTTGAGGTTCCCTTTTCGATCGAAAACCTGATTGCGGGAAAGAACCCGTTTAAGGGGTTCGGCACGCGGTTCGGCGGATCGCGTCCCATACGCGACCGCCTCGTCGAGCCGGTGAGGCGTAACGTTGACGTCGTCATCAAGGGAGAGGGCGGCGGCGGGCCGGTGGACGAGCTGGTGTCGGAGGTGGTCTTCGTGAGCGATACGGCGGCTCCCGGCAGCGGAGACGGCACCTTTGAGAATCCCTACGCCTCCATGGACGAGGCTATGGGAAACTCCCGGCTCATCGGCGGCAGCGCACATACGGTCCACGTGATGAACAACGGCGGAGCCGGCGACTACGCGGGAGGAGGGAGCGTAACCCTGTCCGATCTCTTCATCTGGGGCTCGGGCATCTCATACCCCGTGTACGATCCCATCAGCAACTTCGTCTTCGGAACGCCGTATATCGACAGCACCCTCTTCCCTATCCGGCAGTAACCTGACCGTCAGGGGCCTCGGTTTTGACGTGGACGGGGTCGGTATCGACGTCCTCGGCGGCGAAAACATTTTTCTGGGTGACAACGATTTCGGGCTCGCGTCCATCGGGGTGAGGCTTGGCGGCGGCACGACGACGACCATCGCTTCCACCAACACCTTCGGTTCGGGGGGGTCCCGGATGTTTGGGACGGGGATCATTGTCGACGGGGGCGGGGGCACCATCGGGCCGAACAGCTTTTACGTAACCGGAACCGGTATCGAGTTCCGGTCCGGGACCGGGCTTTCGGTCCTGGGCTCAACCTTTGACCTGGGAGGCCCTGCCGATACCGGGATCATCGCTTCCGGCGGAACGGGAGGCACGTTCAGCGGCAATACGTTTAGCGGGACGGGCACCGGCATCACCTTTACGGGGGGCTCCGGAACGACGGTATCCGACAACGTCTTCGGCAGCGAGCTGGCCCGTCTGGTCGGAACCGGCATCAGCATCCTCGCCGGGACCGGCACCGCGCACGATACGATCGACGAAAACGAGCTTTACGTCGACGGGATCGGCGTCCTCATCTCGGCAGACGAAGCAGACCTGGCCGTCACGGACAATACCATAGACACCAACTACTACGGCATCTATGGGAACGTGACCGGCAGCCTCGGTACGCCGGGAACCCCGCTTACGGTAACCGGCAACGAGATCACCGTGGACGGCACGGGAGGGGCGAGGGACGTCGCCGGTATCTACCTGAGATCGGGCGGCAATATCAACGCGGTCATCACGGGTAACGACATGACCGGCGGCATCGTCGGTGATCTGATGGCCTTTGGTATCCATATGCGGGCCGATACCGGGACGATCGACGCCACCGTGACCGATAACGACATTAACGTTCAGTCCAACGGCCCGAGCTCCGACGCGGCAGGGGTCTTTGCCCTCGCGGACGTTGTGAGCGGTACCTACGGCCTCGGGACCGGGAGCATTACGGTGACAGCGCCAAGAAACGCCTACCGGATCATCGACGCCGAGATCGTGGATGACCTGGCGGAGCTTAACACCCTCATCACCTCCGACACGAGCGGCTGGACCTACATCAGGAACGGGACGTACAGCGGGACGATCAACGCCGTAAACCGCGGCCTCACCCTGTGGGGCGAGGGGTACGACATGTACGGCATGGGATCGACCGGATATCCGACGTTCAACCGGATGCTTACCCTCGGCGCGGCGAATATCGAGGTCATGGGCCTTCGGCTTAACAATACCACCGACAACGTCGGGATATACATCACCAACGGCACCGGCGTAACGATCCGTAACAACATCATTTCGCTCAGCCGAAGCAGCACATCTTACGGCATCTACGCGACCAACCCTGCGGGAATCGGAACGGAGCTAAGCCCCATTATCATCAGGAACAACACCATCACCGTTGCCAGCAACCCGGACGCCTATGGGATAAGCCTCAGTTCGGTTCGGACCTCAGGTTCGGGGGAAAACAGGATATTCGCGCTGATCGAAAATAATATCCTGAACATCTCCGGCAACAACTACATGCGCGGCGTTCATCTGAACGCAAACTACAGCGGTACCGGCACCACGGGGTCAAGCTATATCGGTTCGGCCGCCACGCCGGTCGTGATCCGCGGCAATACGATGCGCGTCTACTCGAATTACGGCAACGCCTACGGCGTCATAGAGGAGGCACGCACCGGGATCTTCACCGATATCATCAACAATGACATGGCCTCCACGGGCGGGATCAGCGGTTATAGCAGCACCTACGGGATATACCTGAATAATCCGACCGCTAATGTCGGGTCCATCGGGTCCGAGGCCGCGCCGGTCACGATAAGCGGAAACGCCATTGCGGCCAGGGGAACCGATATGTACGGCGGGATAGGCTACGGGGTCAATCTCAGATCTCAGGGTAACCTGTTTGCCGAAGTCACCGACAACAATATGGCCAGCGGTTTCGGCATTACCGGGCTAGCGTCCGCGGCCGGGATAATGGCGACTTCAGTCAACGGTTCGATTGGCTCGGCCGTGACGCCGCTCATCGTAGACAATAACGTACTCCATGTCACCACGACCGGTACCAATCTTACCTACGCCGTCAGTGCCTACGGGGTCAATATCGGTGGAAGGACCGGCCTCTTTGCCGAAGTGACGAATAACAATATGTCGGCCGGGGTCAGTGCACCGCGATACGCCTACGGGATCTACCTGAACACCACAACCGGGGATATCGGATCCAGGACGCTTCCCACCCTTATCTCGGGAAATAGCCTGAACGTGATAGCGACTACTACTGCCCTGACCTATGCCACCGGCTACGGGATCTACGAGCAGTCCCAGGCCGATCTCTTCAGCCACATCATTAATAACACGCTGACTGTAAAGGGTTACACCGCGTACGGCACATCTTTGAGGACGGCACTCTCCACCGGAACGATCGGAGACTTCCTCAGCTCGCCGCAGGCGCCTGTCCTCTTCACCGGAAACAGCGGGAGCGTGGACGGGACCAACGCGGCGCGCCATATGCTCTACCTGTATTCCGGCAGCGCCGCCGGCGGCAACTACGTGGATCTTGGCGGCTGGTCATCCAACGTGTTCACCCCCTATCAGAATGGCGTCTTGAGCACCTGGAATGGCAACTACGGACCGAACAACGTGGTATACGAGAACTTCGCCGGCCCGGCGTGGACCACCAATTTGATCAACCCGTAACGAGGGCACTATCAGAAGCGAAAAAGGGGGGCTTAAGCCCCCCTTTTCTTGTTTGTCCCGCCGAATCGCTGATCATCCGGCGATTCGATAGTGTCCGCCGTTCTCTACGATAAACCCCTCGGCGAGAAGCGTCCCAGCATACGATTGAACCCTGTCCGCTCCTCCTCCATCGGCAGGGCGACGACGATCTCCGCGTCGGTCAAGCGGCGCCGCTGCCGGCCTCGACCAGCAGTCTCGAGTATCGCGCCCCGTATCTCGCGGTCGGAGCCGGGAAAGGGCGACTGCCGGGAGTAGTGTGCGCTCCTGCGGCCCGGGTTTGCGGTCGTTTCCTTCAGCATCGTCCCGTAGTCCATGAGCGCCCAGTACCAGACACGCGGGTTATCCCGATCGAGCGTCGCTTCGACGAGGGGGAGAATCCGGGAGTCCCTGACGTCGGCCGTATCCGGGAAGAAATGATGTATGAAGACCGAGCGGATGTTGGTCTCGATGAAGACGACGGGCCTGTTGAAGGCAAACGCGGCGACCGCCCCGGCGGTGTTGCTGCCTATGCCGGGGAGTTTTACCAGCTCGTCCGGAGAATCCGGGAGCTTCGCCGCGTATTGATCGATAACGATACGGGCGATCTCCTTAAGGTAGAGCGCCCGCCGGTTGTAGCCCAGTCCCTTCCAACAGGAGAGGACCTCGATCAGGGGCGCGGCGGCAAGGGCCGACAAAATCCTCGAAACGCTCGACGAACGGCACGAATTTTTCGAGGACGCGGCCCACCTGCGTCTGCTGGAGCATTACCTCCGAGACGAGAATCCGGTAGGGGTCGCGGGTCCTGCGCCACGGGAGGTCCCGGCCGTGGGCGCGGTAGTGAGAGAGGACGGTCTCTCGAAAGCGGGCGATATCGCCGGCCTTGAGATCCGGCGCGAGGCCCGGTAACGGGCCGTTTTGTTTGGCGGATGTTCTTCTGTCCGTCATACTTCCGAAACGGTTCGGTCGTCTGCAAGCGGGCATCCCGCGCACCGGGGTTCTCTCGGCCGGCAGAAGTTCTTCCCCACGGCGACAAGCAGCGCGTGATACTCGTTAAAGAGGGATACGTCGGGGGCGAGGTTGTCCATAAACAGGCGGCGCAGCTCTTCGTACCGGGCGTCCGCCGCAGCAAGGCCGTGCCGGTGTAGCGACCCGCCTCGTATAGGCATCGATGACGAACGTCGGGTGGCCGCCGGCATACAGCAGTATGCTGTCGGCGGTTTCCGGGCCGATGCCGGATACCGAGAGAAGCTCGATCCGCTTTTCGGCGCCGTCTCCAAGAAGCGAGTCGGCGAAGCTCCCCCCGTATTCCGCCGCGATATAGCCGATATAGTTCTTGAGACGCCGCGCCTTGACGGTAAAGTAGCCGGAGGGCCGGATCAGCGCGGCAAGGTCGGACTCGGGGATACTGGATATGCCCTGGACCGTCAGGATGCCTGCCCGCTTGAGGTTTTCGACGGCCTGCTCGACGTTTTTCCAGTTGGTATTCTGGGTAAGTATCGCCCCTACCGACACCTCGAAGGGGGTATCGGCCGGCCACCAGTGCTGGGGGCCGAAAGCGCTCAGGAGGCGGTCGTATATCTCCATGAGCCGGTCGGGCACCGGCCGGGGGGCGCTGCAGGCGTCGGGCAACCGGGACATAGCTTCAAGGATTCTCCAATAAAAAGGAGCCCTCGCGGCCCCTGTATATTTTGTGCTTCGTCTATCCTCCAGCGGACGCCGGATTCCGGGAAAAACCTATTGGGCCGCGGACATCATTCCTTCTGGACGTTAAAATCACCCGTGGCCGGGTCATAGGTGAGGATGTAATAATTCTTGCCTTCTCTATCCTTAAAACGCGTCTTGAAATCGGTATTGGTCTTCGCCTCATTGAGAATCAATTTGAGGTATTCTTTTTTGTCTTCGTTTTCTTTGAAGAACTTCAGTTCTTCAATCCCCTGGGGGTCGCCGACGAGTTTCATTTTCTATTGATTCGAATAGATATGTGTGGAGGTTAAAATATCAGACTGGCGCCGGAATGTCAACATCCAATAAGGCCAATAAGGCCAATGGGGCCAATCGGGCCGATCGGGGCCGATCAGGTCTTATGCGCCCGAATCAACATAAAGGACAGCAGAGCCGCAACGAAGAAAGACACGCCCGATATAACAGTATACACGGAAATCGTTGCCGAAACCGAGCGGTAGACCTCATAAAAGAAAATCCCGAGGGCCAGCGGGAGCACAATGTACGCGGAGTAGGCAACGTTAAAAAAGAACAATAACGCCCCCGCGACGGCCATAACGGCGAAAAGGAGATGTTCCCCTCCGTAAAGCCCCTGGTCGTGCGCCATCGACAGGCTTACGAGCTCCGCGAGGAGGGCCAACACCAGCGCGATTCCGGCGATGGAGCGCACCCTTTGTCTCAGAGTACGTCTGGGTTTGGCAGTCATGTTTCAGTACGTTTTTTTCTCGACGGGTCTCAGACCTTCTTTATATCTCTTCGAGAGGCCGACGTAGATATCCTTGAACCGCTCATAGGCCGAGCGTACTTCTTCAGCGACCTCTCCGGTGATCTTTGCCGGGACCCCCACCGCGATGGACCGTTCGGGTATTTTCTGCCTGGAAATAACAACGCAACCCTCGGCCACGATCGCACCGGCCCCTACCTCGGCGAAGTCGCTGACGATCGCACCCATGCCGATAACGGCCCCATCGCCGATAGATCCCCCGTGGATAATCGCCCCGTGTCCGACATTGACGCGCCCGCCGATCTCGCAGCGCTCACCCGGGCGGGCGTGAACGACGCAGTTTTCCTGAATCGAGGTTTCTCTCCCGATAACGATGGTGCCGTAGTCTCCCTTGATGCGGGCGCCCGGGCCGATAAAACACCCCGGCCCGATGGTCACGTCGCCCACGACGGTGGCCTCCGGGGATACGTATGCCTGATCGGAAATAACGGGAATCCTGTCTTCAAACGCGTAAACGGACATAGGCCCCCTGAAACGGAAGATCCGGGCACCGAAAGCCCCAAAAGAACGGGGGGATGTCCCCCCCCGATTACACGACGTCGCCGGACGTATCAGCTGCCCTTCCGGGAATACAGATAGTCCTGGTTGATCTTGATCGTCTCGCCGGATTTGACTTCGTCGAGGAATTCCCGATAGGCCGAAAACTTCTTGACGGCCAGGGCCAGGTTGGCGTAGTATTCCCGCTCGTCCGGGCTCAACTCAGCGGTCGCCGTAATCTCCTTCCCCTGTGATTTTGCCATCTCGATGATATTATCGTCGGTGACCTTTACGGAATCGGTGACCACGTCCTTGAGCTTCTGGGTCAGGAGGCCCTGTTTGACCATGCTCTCATACGCCGCCTCGGAATACCCCATGTAATTCTCAAGGAAGTCCTTGTAGGTTTCGTAGTCAAACTCACCGTCTTTTTGAAACATGGAATCCCCCGAGATATACTCGGCCACCTCGGTGTCGGTAACGACGAGCCCAAGACGTTTTGCTTCCTTTGTTTCGAGGATCTGGTCGATACGCTCACTGATGATCGAGTCCTGGGCGTTGATGATGTCTTCTTCGGTCATCTCGGTCCCGTACTTATCAAAGTAATCCCTCTGCATCGTCATCATAAGATCATTAAACTCGTCGGGAGTGACCATATTATCTCCCACCCGCACGACGTATCGGTTCGGGTCTTCGTCACTGACCCTGTTCAGGATACCGAACCCGATAACAAAGCTCAGGGCGACGGCGATCAGTATCGCCTTTATCCACCACGAACTGGCATGTTTTCGCATTATATCAAGCACGCGTTCCTCCACTTCAAAAAGACATACAATTATTACCAGACCGGGAGGGAAAAAGCAACACTTTTTAGCCCGAAAACGGGCGACGATCCATCGCTGATACGACGGACGGCGCTTCGCCGGGGGAGGGCGGTCGACCCCGACGGCGAGGTAGCGGTCCGGAGAGGAGGGGGCTTCGGCCCGGCGCTCTTACGCCCCCGCCCGGTTATCTCCCGACGGTGCGCCCGGCCGGCGTTTTTACCGATTCCTTCCCCCGCGCGCCGCCCATTCGATCGGGCGGAAGTACGAATTTCCTTGAAATCTCCGTGACATAGATATAATATGCGTTTTCGTGTTGCGAAAAGTTTTCCGGTTTCGGGTTATGAGGAGCTGATCATGGTCTTTAACTCACTTATGGGTCTGATCTCAAACGATCTATCAATAGATTTAGGCACCGCCAATACCCTTGTCTACCTGAAGGGAAAGGGCATCGTTTCCGATGAGCCGTCGGTAGTCGCGGTTAAGGAAAACGAGCGCGGAGAGCGTAAAATCATCGCGGTGGGGTCGGAGGCAAAACATATGCTCGGGCGCACCCCCGGTTCCATTACGGCAATCCGGCCGCTCAAAGACGGGGTTATAGCGGATTTCGAAATCACCGAGCATATGCTGAAGTATTTCATCGCCAAGGCCCTCAACAAGCGTTCCCTCATCCGCCCCCGTATTATCATATCGATTCCCTCCGGGATAACCCCGGTGGAAAAACGGGCCGTTATCGAATCGGCCCGCACGGCCGGCGCCCGGGAAGTCTATCTCATCGAGGAGCCGATAGCCGCGGCAATCGGCGTGGGACTTCCGGTGGGGGAGCCGAGCGGCAACATGATCATCGACGTGGGCGGCGGCACTACGGAAGTGGCCGTCATTTCCATGTACGGAATCGTATACTCCGAGTCTCTGCGCGTCGGGGGCGACAAGATGGACGACGCGATTATTCAATACCTCAAACGGAAATACAATTTCCTGTTGGGGGAAAGCTCAGCCGAAACAGTCAAGATCACTATGGGCTCCGCGCTGCTCGAGGGCGAGAACAAGCGTGTTGAGGTAAAGGGAAGGGACCTGGTGACCGGTCTCCCGAAGAACCTGACAGTCACCTCCGCGGAGATCAACGAGGCCCTCTCGGTGCCGATAAAGGCAATAATCGATACGGTAAGGAACGCGCTGGAGAAGACCCCGCCGGAGCTTGCGGCCGATTTCGTCGAAAAGGGAATCGTGATTTCGGGCGGAGGGTCGCTCCTGACTAATTTCGATAAGCTCCTCCACCGGGAGACGGGACTTCCCATCATCCTTGCCGAGAATCCCCTCTCGGTGGTCGTGCTCGGCTGCGGGCGCGCCCTGGATGATCCCGATCTCCTCATGCAGGTGGCGACCCCGGGCAGATAGGCGGGCCGCGGTTCTTTAGAAAAGGCCGTGAAAGGGCCGCCGGGAATTTTCATCGCGAGATGTGGAGCGGAGGCCGCTCTGTATGGGGGTGAGAGCCTATCCGGGCATACCCGGATGATCGCTGCCTGCGGGGCTCTCGTGTCACGGATTTATTTCTAAACGAAAAAACCATCAATGCTGTCTTTTTTACGCCGCCATAAGGGAACCCTCGCCGGTACGATCATCTTTATCTCCTCGATTCTGTTGATCGGCTACCCGACGCTCGATGGTTCGCTTTCCGAACGGGGCAGGACGACCCTGCTGGACGTCTTTTCCCCGATTCAGGGCGTTGTCTCTTCCGCGGTCGGTACAATCAGGGATGTCTGGGAACACTATATCTTCCTCAGGGACATGACAGAGGAAAACGAGGACCTGAGGCGGCTGGTCGGCGAGATATCGACAAAGTACGACAACCTCAAGACCCTTTATATTGAGACCGAAAAGAAAAACAAGCGGCTGGAGGAAATCCTCGGATTTTCCGAGAATGCGCCGTATACGCTCATGCCGGCGCGGGTCGTCGGCCGTGACCCCTCGATACTTTCAAGCACCATTGTCATCGATAAGGGATTCCAGGACGGTGTAACGCTTAATATGCCGGTCATTTCCCCTAACGGGATCGTGGGGTTGGTGCTGACGGTTTCGCGGGACTCGTCCCGGATCATGCTCATCAACGACAAGAACAGCCGCATCGATGTTCTGGTCCAGGAGAACCGCGAGATAGGAATACTTGAAGGATCCACCGATGGAAGCACCCGGCTTTCCTACATTGACAGCGAGGCCCCGGTCAGGGTTGGGGATTCGATAGTTACCGCGGGAGTAGGTGACAGCTTTCCGAAGGGATTGCCGGTGGGGGACGTGATTAAGATCGAAAAGCCGGTCTCCGATTTGTTTCAGGTTATCACGGTTGACCCGAAGACCGATCTCGGAAACATCGAGGAGGTGCTGCTGATCGTTAGATAGGCCCGGGTTCTCCGATCATCCGGCGCGGGGGGGCATCGGGCATCGCCCGACTATCCGTGACACAACCGGGCGCCCGCTGCCCCTGATCGGAGAAGATCACGGCCGACGGGTGGGAGGCAAGGGCCGTCGGTCTGCCGCATCTTTTTCTCGACCGTATGCACAATGAGTGACAAAAAAAACGTTATCAGGCAGAGCGGCACCCGCAAATACCTGGGGTTTTTCCTGTTCGTCCTGCTCGGGACCGCGGCCCTGATCGTCCAGGGGATCGCGGCGGACGTGCGGGGAATCAGGATCGAGTGGCTGCTCCTGGTCGTCATCTACGTCGGGGTGTACAAGTCCCCGGGAACCGGAGTCCTTATCGGTCTTATCCTGGGGCTATTGCTGGACCTCTATTCGGGCGCGGTTCTTGGCGAAGGGCTCTTTTGCGTGTTTTTCGTTATGGGGTACGCCCGTCTTATTTCCCGCATGATCTATGTGAATCGACCTGCCCTGATGTTCCCGGCGATAGTGGCGACGATACTCTCTCTGTACGGCGTGCTGGCCGTGATCACGCTCTTGTGGGGCAAGGCGGTTGGGACGTTCGGATCATTTGTCGTCACGTCATGTCTTTCCGCCCTCCTGACCGCGCTTATGGGCGTTTTACTTCTGCCGGTGTTAAAGTTTTTCGATCCCGAACGGGGCGGATACTATCTAACCCGTTTCATGCGGGAGGAATGGGGCGAGCCGCTCGTGTAGGGCCGGCCCCCTGGACCGGATTACCAATGCGTTCAACTCTTCAGAGGATTGACCCGTCAAGGACGTTGAGAACGTTCCTGCCGATTACCCTTGCCGCGATCGTATCACTATTGCTCGTGGCGCGCCTGGCATATCTCCAGCTCTATATGAATGATGAGTTTCGTCTCATGAGCGAGGAGAACAGGGTTCGGCTCGTAGAGGTACCCGCCCCCCGGGGGATGATCCTTGATCGCAATGAACGGGTAATCGTCACCAACCGTCCCTCTTTCAATATCACGGTCTCGGAGGATTTCATCACCGACATGGATGAGACCGTCAAGACCATTTCCCTGCTCACGGGCGTGCCGGAAACGACGATTACCGCCAATCTCAATAAGGAGCGCAAGAAGTATCAGAAATTCCATCCCCTGACGGTAGTCCGCGATATACCCCTCGAACAGGCAGCCCCTCTCGTTACCCACCTCTTTCGGATGTCCGGAACGGCCCTGGTGGTGCGGCCGATAAGAGACTACGTGCGCGGACCGCTGGCCCCGCATCTTTTCGGACATATGAGCGAGATAGGCGAAGCGGAGCTCGCAAAAGAGGGGTTCTCCGGATATCGGCTGGGCGACATCATCGGCAGGGGCGGTGTGGAGGAGACGTGGGACGGGGAGCTGAGAGGGGCCGACGGCGGCGTTCAGGTGGAGGTGGATTCAACCGGGAGGGAATCGAAAGTCCTCGGGGAGCTTAAGGCGGTTGCCGGCAACAACCTTGTCCTGACGCTTGACTGGGATCTCCAGGAGTACGCGCGGCGGCTGATGGAAGAAAAGGAGTACGCGGGTGCAATTATCGTCATGAATCCGAAAAACTTCGAGATCCTGGCGATGGTATCGGAGCCCGGGTTTGACCCCGCGCTTTTCGCCCGTGGAATAGCGCCGGACGAATGGAAGGAACTGATTACCGACAAGAGGCATCCCCTCGAGGACAAGTGCATATCCGGGCAGTATGCCCCCGGCTCAACGTATAAGCTGATCACGGCCAGCGCTGCCCTCGAAGAGGGAATTATCGACGAGAAGACGGTGCTCTATTGTCCGGGCTCCTTTCCCTACGGCGGGGCGGTTTTTAACTGCTACAAGGCGGGAGGGCACGGCCGCATCTCAGTTCACCGGGCAATCGTGGAATCGTGCGACGTCTTCTTCTATAAACTCGGGGATAAGGTCGGCATCGACAAGCTTGCCGTCTACGGAAGCGGGTACGGACTCGGGAGGCTGACGGGCATACCGATCGTCGGAGAGAAGCCGGGGATTTGCCCTTCCACCGAATGGAAGAAAAACTACTTCGGCATTCCCTGGTTTCCGGGAGAGACGATATCGTGCGCCATCGGCCAGGGATATAACCTTGTGACACCGCTCCAGCTGCTATCCGCGTTCTGCGCCCTGGCCAATAACGGGACGCTCTATGAGCCCAGGGTCGCCAAGGAGCTTTTGACCCCGGACGGGGACTCCCTCGAGGTCTACGAGAGTAAGAAGACGGGAACCGTCCCGGTTTCTCCCGAGACGATCCGGATTATCAAAGAGGGATTCTTCGGCGCGGTAAACGAGCCGGGGGGGACCGGATGGCAGGCGCGGGTGGAGGGAAAAGACGTGTGCGGGAAGACCGGTACGGCGCAGGTCATGTCGGGCAGCTACATAAGCAAGTATCTCCCCTACGAGCTGCGCGATCATGCGTGGTTCGTCTGTTTTGCGCCCTTTAACGATCCGGAGGTCGCCGTCGTGGTATTGGTCGAGCACGGCGGATTCGGCGGGTCCACCGCGTCTCCGCTGGCGGGAGCAATCCTGAATAAATATTTCACGCTCAAGGGACGGTCGCGGCGATGACCTTTTCGATGATTAAGAAACTGGATCTCTCCCTCATCTTATTGACCGCGGCGCTCGTGGGAATAGGGATCGCCAATCTCTATTCGGCCACGCGCCTCGAGCCGGCGTCGTCGCTGCCCGTTTATCTCAAACAGCTCTACTGGCTCGGATTGGGCGTCATCGTTATGGTATGTGTGGCGCTCATAGACTACCATTTCTTTGAGCGCTGGGGATACTGGATCTATGCCGCCAATATCCTCCTTCTCGTCGGGCTCTTCTTTCTTGGTGATCGGGCGTCCGGGACCGTCCGGTGGTACACGATCGGGCCGGTCTCGTTCCAGCCGTCCGAATATATGAAGCTATCCCTGATATTTGCCCTGTCTAAGTATTTCTCCGGCGTGATGACCGAAGACGGGCTGCGGCTGACGAGCCTGGTTGTACCGGCGTTCATGATCGCCGTTCCCGCGGCGCTTGTCCTCAAGGAGCCTGACCTGGGTTCGGCGGGTCTATTGGTGCTCGTCTTCCTGACGATGGTCTTTGCGATAAAAATGCGCCCGAAGACCTTGTTGTCATTGATTCTAACGGGCGTCGTATCGGCGCCGCCGATCATCTACTTCGGCTGGAAGTTCCTCAAGCCTTACCAGAGACAGCGGATACTGACCTTTATTGATCCGAATCTCGATCCGCTCGGATCGGGTTATCACATCATTCAATCCAAGATCGCCGTCGGAAGCGGCGGTTTGTTCGGCAAAGGCTTCATGAACGGGACCCAGGGGCTGTTGAAGTTCCTGCCGGAGCAGCATACCGACTTCATATTCTCGGTACTTGCCGAGGAATGGGGATTTATCGGTGCGGTGATAGTCGTGGGCCTTTTCTTCGTGCTGATCATCAGGGGGCTTTTTATCGCCCGTGAGGCCAAGGACTTTTTTGGGGGAGCGGTTGCCACGGGCATCGCCTCGTTTTTTATCTGGCAGTTCTTCATCAATGTCGGGATGGCCACGGGAATCTTCCCGGTGGTCGGCATTCCGCTTCCCTTCCTTTCGTACGGGGGGTCGTCACT
Source organism: uncultured delta proteobacterium (assembly GCA_963848155.1). Classification (GTDB taxonomy): domain Bacteria; phylum Desulfobacterota; class Zymogenia; order Zymogenales; family Zymogenaceae; genus JAFGAS01. Next base: position 937,704 of record CAWKCL010000007.1, on the reverse strand, counting down.
GGTTGCCAGCCTGTGCGCGGTCGGCCTTCTCCTCAACATTCACCGGAAGCGGAAGATATTCTAATGGCGCCCTATCGGTTCCTTGATCATACCGCCGACTTGCGGATAAAAGTGACGGCCGACAGCCTGGAGGGGCTCTTCGTGGAAGCGGCCGTGGCCCTCTATGACATTACGGTGGGGGTGGGGTCTATCGACGTACGGGAATTCAGGCAGGTGCGGGCGTCGGGTGACGATACGCAGGAGCTTCTCGTCGATTGGCTCAGGGAGCTGTTATACCGTTTATCGGAAGAGGGGATGCTCTTTTCCCGGTTCGAAATCACGGGCTTTTCCGAGACCGAGATTACCGCCCGGTGCGGCGGCGAGCCGTTTGTCAAAGGGCGGCACGAGGCCAGACGTGAAATCAAGGCCGTCACCTATCACGGCCTTGAGATAGTCAGGCACGGGGGTACAATTCAGCGCTTCCGTGGTATTTGATATATAGGCGACGATGATGACAACGGAACTGAAGCGGCTTGATCAATACCGGTGGGAAGTGCCCCAATCGGGCAAGATGCGCGTGCCCGGGCTTATCTACACCGATGAGGTAATGCTCGAAGACATACAGCGGGACCAGGGAACGGTCCAGGTGGCAAACGTGGCGACGCTGCCGGGAATTATCGGGCATAGCCTGGCGATGCCCGATATGCATTGGGGCTACGGCTTCCCGATCGGCGGGGTGGCCGCCTTCGATATGGATCAGGGGGTTGTCTCGCCCGGGGGCGTGGGCTACGATATAAACTGCGGCTGCCGCCTGATACGCACCGAACTGACAGCCCGCGAGGTCGAACCGAAGATCGAAGAGCTTACGACGGCGCTGTTTCGGACAATTCCATCCGGGGTTGGTTCCACCGGCAAAATCAGGCTCAATCGTAAGGAACAAAAGGCGGTCCTCGTTTCCGGCGCGCGGTGGGCGGTCGAGCGGTCTATGGGCACCGAAGAAGACCTGATGCGCACCGAGGACGACGGACGGATGGACGGGGCCGATCCGGAGATTATCTCTGAGCGGGCGCTGGAGCGGGGCAGGGACCAGTTGGGCACTCTGGGCAGCGGCAACCACTTCATCGAGGTGGCGGTGACCGAGGAGATATATGACGAGACGGCGGCACGGGCGTTCGGGCTCTTCGCCGGCGGGGTCGTCGTTTTGATCCACTCCGGTTCCCGGGGCCTCGGGTACCAGGTCTGCGACGATTTTCTCAAGACGCTCGGAAGGGTATCGGCGCGGGAGGGAATAGATCTCCCCGACCGTCAGCTGGCCTGTGCGCCCCTCACATCACGGGAGGGGCGTAATTACCTGGCGGGAATGGCGTGCGCCGCCAACTATGCGTGGGCCAACCGGCAGATCATGATGCACTGGGCGCGGGAGGTTTTCATGCAGGTATTTGAGGCGTCCCCGGCCGCCCTCAAGATGAACCTCGTCTACGACGTCTGCCATAATATCGCCAAGATAGAGCGGCACGAGGTGGACGGCGCAATGAAAGAGGTCTGCGTACACCGCAAGGGGGCGACGCGCTCGCTTCCCGCCGGCCACCCGCTTGTCGGGGAGGTATATCGATCGGTGGGCCAGCCGATCCTGATACCGGGGGATATGGGAACCAGTTCCTATGTGCTTGTGGGGACCGAGGGGGCGCTCAAAGAGACGTTCGGCAGCACGTGCCACGGGGCGGGGAGGGTACTCTCGCGAACGGCGGCCGTTAAACTCGCCAGGGGACGATCGATACGGAGCGAGCTCCTGGGGCACGGGATCTTCGTCATGGCGGGGGGCAGGGACTCGCTGGCCGAGGAGATGCCAGACGCCTATAAGGACGTGGACCGGGTCGTGGAGGTGGTGCACGGGGCGGGTCTTTCAAGAAAGGTCGCCAGGACCAGGCCTCTGGGCGTGATCAAGGGGTAGGCGCTCGCATATCACACCGGGGTGGGGCCTTGGGGCCTGTCTGCCGACCTTCTTTTCGCGGCAGCGCTGCCAATGCCGCCTCCATTCGTGCGCGTTTCGGCGGCGCATGAGGCCTTCGGGCGGCATTTCGGGCAGTTTTCGTGCCAAAAAAGTGGCATTTAAGCGCCGGAAGAGGGCCGGAAACGTAAAAATAGTTGACAATATTACGTTATTTGTGATATACGTTGCGCGCAGGGCATGTTTTTTTGCTGGAGTCCGGGGGGCGGGAACAACAGCAGGCAGATTCCCGCGGAGCTTACAACAATCCTATTATTCGCATAGCGCTCGCATCCATTCGCAATGAAAAAGACATACTATTCTATTCTCATCGTACACGACAGGGCCGATAAACTATCCCGGTATAAAATTTCAAGCGTCGCGCTGACGGTGGCCGGTATTTCCGCTCTGGTGATCCTCGTTGCCTCCGTCTATATGCTCTACAACTACCTCACCATACGTCTTGAGATGCTGGAGCTTTCGTACTATAAAGAAGAAAACCGCATGCAGCGCGATCAGATCGAGATCTTCGAGAAGCAATTCAAGGAACTGAGCTCCAGCCTCGAGCAGATGACCGAGACCAACACGATGATCTGCGCGATGCTCAACATCGAGACGGCGGGTGGAAGCACCAATCCTTTCGGAATCGGTGGAACGTCAAACGGCGACAATGAGCTGAATTCGCATAACAACGGCGATGATATTGTCGCCGCGGGACTTATGGCCGACATTGTCCAGCTTGGGGAGAAATCCAAGCTCCGGGAACGGAGCCTTCAGGAGCTCCTTATATTTTTCGAGGACCAGGGTAAGTTCCTCGATTCGACCCCTTCTATCTGGCCGGTCAAAGGTTTCCTGTGCTCGACCTTCGGTTTCCGGCGGGACCCCATCAACCGAACGATCAAGATGCACGAGGGCTTTGATATCGCCAACAAGCTTGGCACGCCTATTCACGCCACCGCCGACGGCGTCGTGATCTTTGCCAGCATAGAGTCCGGCTACGGTAACTTCATACGGATCGATCACGGTTACGGCATCACCAGTAATTACGGCCACCTGTCGGCCATCCTCGTACACGTAGGAGACCGCGTCACCCGGGGCCAGAAGATAGGCCTGATGGGTAGCACCGGCCGTTCTATCGGTTCCCATCTCCACTACGAGGTAAGGATCAACGGGGTCCAGGTTGACCCGGGCAACTACATTCTTAATTAGACCGCTATATTTACCGTGTTTATTTAAAGACCTCGCTCAAAAGGAGCGAGGTCTTTGTGTGTAAGGAGTAAAAGCCGCGGGGGACCTCGTTTCACGAGGTTCGGCCTATACCGGCTTGAACCCGTTGAGGCTCTCCAGGAAGTCGGCCATCTTGACATAGAGTGCGTCCCGTTCCTTGGCGATCTCGCTTTCGGTCCTGCCGCCGTAGTCGAAGAAGCCCCTGCCCGTCTTTGCCCCGAGATGGTTCTTTCCCACTTTGTCATCGATAAGCGGGTAGCTCATCCCGCGGCTCTTGAGCATATCCTGGACGAGATCCAGCCCGCTGAAGTCGTAGGTCTGGACCGCCCCCACGATCGGAAGCCGTATCCCGAGGCTTATCTTGACGGCGTAGTCGATCTCCTCGGGCGTCGCCCAGTTGTTGTTAAGGATCTCCATGACGGCCAGGAAGATATAGCTCTGGATGCGGTTGACGATGAACGCCGGTGTAAACTGGCGCATGACCACCGGGCGCTTACCGAGCCGCTCCATGAGTGCGGTGGTAAAGGCGACGACCGAGGGATCGGTCTTCGGGCCGGGTGCCACCTCTACCAGCGGGATGATGTGGGGCGGGGAAAACCAGTGGGTGATGACGAAACGGGATGGGTGCTTCGGTTCGAGAATGGTAAAAATGTCAAGCCCCGAGGTGTTGCTGGCAAGAACCGCTTTGGGCGGGGCGAACTGCTCCAGGTCCGCGAAGACCTTCTTTTTGACGTCAGGCACCTCGACGACCGCCTCGAGGGCAAAATCGACGCCGGATGCCGCCTCCCGGATATCCGTGGTCGGGCGGATGCGGGCGATAATCGCCGGGATAGTGGAAGCGTCCAGTCGGCCGAACTCGGAAAGGTTCTTGAGGTTATGCCCGATCATGGACATCGCGTGATCGAGGGCCTTACTGTCGAGATCGACAAGCGCCACTTCGATATCCTTTGCGGCGAATACCTGGGCGATGGAATGGCCCATCACGCCGGCCCCAACGATGACAACCTTTTTCACATCCTTGGCTTCCATGATTTCTCCTTTCTCAGAGAGGGTGTATGCGATCCGTCGCGCGGCCTTCTCAGCGGGTCGTCACGGAGGGCGATGCCGGCGGAGTATATTGCGGCTATTTCGAGGCGCTCGAGGAACATCCGTAAACAGCCAGGCCCCTGTACGACTAAACGGTCGAACGCCGACCCACTGCCTATGATCGAGTGCGCTGGCCTATCCTCGGGCTGCCTATACCGGCTTAAATTCGTTGAGTTCCTCGATAAAGTCGCACATCTTCAGGCAGAGCGTGTCGCGCCTTCTGAGGATCTCTTCCTCGCTTTTTCCGTAATAGTCAAAGAGGCCCTTACCCGTCTTGACGCCGAGGTCTCCGGCCGCGGCCCTGTCCTCGATCATCGGGTAGGTCATCCCGTAGCTCTTGATCATGTCGTTGACGACATCCAGCCCAGTGAAGTCGTAGGTCTGCACGACCCCCTGGATTGGGAGGCGCACCCCGAGGCTCATTTTGACGGCGTAGTCGATCTCTTCGGGTGTGGCCCATCCCTTGTCGAGCATCTCCATGACGCCCATGAAGATGTAACCCTGGATTCGGTTAAGGATAAATGATCGCACGAATTGACGCATCACCACGGGGCGCTTGCCGAGCCGCTCCATGAGCGCAGCGGTGAACGCGAGGACGCTGGGGGCCGTCCGGGGTCCCGGGACGACCTCGACCAGCGGGATTACGTGGGCGGGAGAGCACCAGTGCGCGATCACGATCCGGGACGGGTCGGCCGGCTCGATAATGTTGAAAACCTCGAGCCCCGAGGTGTTGCTGGCAAGCACGGTATGGGGCGGTGTGAATTTCTCGAGGGACGCAAAGACCTCCCGTTTTGCCTCGGGCGATTCGAAGACCGCCTCGATGGCGAAATCGACGCCTTTTGCCGCGTTCTGCAGATCGGTTGAAGGGTGGATGCGTGCGCGTATCGCCGGAATCGAGGATGGATCGATACGGCCGTAATCGCCGAGCGTCCTGAGGTTATTGGAAATCAGCCTCATTGCACGCTCGAGGTTTTTATCGGCCAGATCGACGAGGCTCACCTCTATACCCGCGGTCGCAAAGACCTGGGCGATCGAATGGCCCATAACGCCGGCGCCGACGACAAGGGCCTTTCGTACACTACCGGCTTCCATAGCGATCTCCTCTTGGATTGGCATTAATGTGTCGGATTCTCCGGATCACCCCGCGGGGGGAAGCCGCTCCTTTTTGCGGTATTCGGAGCCACCGGCGGGCTTGCCGCAGGAAAACGGACCGGCTAGTGGTCGGAAAGGATTTCCCCCTCCTTAACCCGGCATCCGAGGGTCTCGAAGCTTGCCTTGTTCTTAATGGAGTCTTCCCTGCTGGAATACCTGAAGACCATGCCCTTTTCCAACTGGATCGATACCTCCTCGTAGGGCCGCTTCATCCGGGTCATCAGGTACTTAATCAGCGTCTCGCGCTTGGCCACGTCGAAGGGGGTAAAGACGGTCAGGGTATAAATCACCGGGAACCGGTGGTCGCAGATTGGGCAGCGTTTCAGGGATGCCTCGATATCTCCCCCGCAGGCCGGGCACTTCTTCGTGGGGACGGAGCGCGAAGTCGCCATTCGATTGATTCTGGTGCGTGTCTGATCCTTGATTTCTTCGCGGCGGGTCTTCCTGAGGGTCGTGATTCCCCAGACCGTCAGGGAGAGACCGAGAAAGGCGTAAATGTAAAAGGACGCCTTAAAGGTTCCGGTCTTGAGGACGCCGACTACCCCGAGGATAAAGAGGACGACGCCACCGGCTAAATAGAGATAGCCCATACGATTGTTCCTCACGGTCGGCCCCGGGAATCGATCCCGGCGCGCTGCCGGACGTTCGCATACCTGAAACGTACCGCGTCCCGACGAACACGGCGTGGCAGAGGGCAGACCGACGACTTTTTATATCACGGGCATATAGGGAAAGTCAAACGACAAAAACCAGGGGTTGAGGGGTGCGTCGTTTCTGTCGTACGGACCGGTATGGGGTATGAGGTAATCGGAAAGATGCGGAAAAAAAGGGGGGGAACATTCGTCCCCCCCGGAAAGACACCTCGTCTATCGTTATGCGCCGGAACCCATGCTCTTCATCAGCTCGCGGGTGATGATGAGTTTTTGGATCTGGGTCGTTCCGGCCCCGAACTCGATCCCCTTCATGTCCCGATACATCCGCTCGACCGGAAACTCGCTGATAAAGCCGTAGCCCCCGAGGATCTGGACGGCCTTGTCCACTACCCGCATGCCCACCTGTGAGCCCAGAAGCTTGGCGTAGGATGCCTCCAGACGCACCCGTTTGCCCTGATCGGCAAGGGTCGCGGCCCAGTACGAGACGATGCGGCCCGCGTTGAGGTCCGTGGCCATTTCGGCGATCATCTCCTGGATCATCTGGAAGTTGATGATGGCCGTGCCGAACTGGACGCGTTCCGACGCGTACTTAAAGGCGACGTCAAACGCCCCCTGCGCGACGCCCACGGGCGTGATGGAATAGACGATGCGCTCCCGGTCCAGGCCGTTCATGAGGACCCGGATGCCGTTATTCTCCTCGCCGAGGAGGTTTTCCGCGGGGACCTCCATGTCCTCGAAGACCAGCTCGCCGGTTGGCGAGCCGCGCACCCCCATCTTCTTGAGGCTCTTGCCCCGCGCAAAGCCGGGGAAGTCCTTTTCGACGATGAAGGCCGATATCCCCTTGGGGCCGGCGTCCGGGTTGGTCTTGGCATAGACAACGCCGACATCGGCAACCGGGCCGTTGGTGATGAACATCTTTGTGCCGTTGAGGATGTATTTATCGCCCTTCTTGACCGCGCGGGTGCGCATGGAGATGGCGTCGGAGCCGGCCTCCGGCTCGGTAATGGCGATAAAGCCGATCTTTTTGCCGGCGATCAGGTCGGGCAGGTATTTCTTTCTCTGGGCCTCGTTTCCGTTGCGGTAGATGTTCTCGGTGCACAGGATCGCGTGTGACCCGTAGGTGTTGGCGGTCGAGGCGCACCCGCGGGAAAGCTGCTCCATGACCAGGAGGCTCGACATGAGGTCGGCCCCGATGCCGCCGTATTCGGCGGGGATCGAGATCCCGAAGAGGCCCAGTTCGGCCATCGCGGCAAAGTTCTCCCTGGGGAAGGTACCGTCCTGGTCTATCTCGGGGGCCTTGGGGATAACTACCCGATCCACGAATTTGGAGACGGTCTCCTTGAGCATTGCCTGTTCTGAGGTCAGTTCGAAATCCATGAGTAACTCCTATTTTTTGCGTCCGACGAGGATCTTGGGCGTAAAGACGATGCAGTCTTCATCTCGCTGATTTTTTATGGCCGCTTCATAGGCAATCGTGCCCATATTCTCGTCGCGCTCTTTCATCTCCGCGACCTTTGCCTCGCAGCGGATCGTGTCCCCGATCTTTATGGGGCCGACGAAACGGATCTTGTCTATCCCGTAGAAGGCGATGAATTTCTTGGGCGTAAAGACGTAGGGCCCCAGCCGGAAGATGAGGGCCGACCCCACCGAAAGCCCCAGCATCCCGTGGGCGATCCGCTCGCCGAACATCGTCTTTTTTGCATATTCGACGTTGGTGTGGATCGGGTGCCAGTCGCCGGTAAGCCCGGCAAAGAGGATGATGTCGGTCTCGGTGATGGTGCGCCCCGGCGAGACGAGAAGCTCGCCGACCTGGTAGTCTTCAAAGAAAACCTTTTCCATGGCTCGTTCCTTATTGAGAGTGGATAAAAATGTTATTTTCGATCCTTATTCTTCTCCATGTCCCTGAGCTCCCGCTTGAGGATCTTTCCGACGGCCGACTTCGGCAGCGATTCCACGAATTCGTAGATACGCGGGACCTTGTAGGGGGAGAGGCGGTCGCGGCAGTAGGCGTCCAGATCCTCCGTGGTTAGCGTCTGGCCGGGCTTTGTCACGATGAAGGATTTGACCGTCTCGCCGCGGTACTCGTGGGGAACGCCGATGGTGCAGGCCTCCAGCACCTTCGGGTGCTCGAACAGGACTTCATCTATCTCGCGTGGGAAGATGTTATATCCGCCGGCGATGATCATGTCTTTGGTGCGGTCGACGATGTAGAGGTATCCGTCTTCGTCGAACCTGCCGATATCGCCGGTATAAAACCAGCCGTCACGGATGCTCTTGCGCGGTTTCCTCGGGCATGTTGTAGTATCCCCGGCACATGTTGGGGCCGCGGAAAACAATCTCCCCCTCCTGGCCGGTCGGAAGCTCCGTCGTCCCGGTCGGGATGTCCACGATCCTGACGTCGACGTTGGGAAGCGGAACGCCGACGCTGCCCGGCTTGAGCACGCCGCGCCAGGGGGTCACGGAGATAAACGTCGTCGATTCGGTCATGCCGTACCCCTCGACGATGACGGCGCCGCCGGTGGCCTCCTTCAGCGCGTTGATGGTATCGATGGGCAGCGGGGCGGCCCCGGAAAAGAACCCCTTGATGAAGGTAAGATCGGCCTTGCTGAATTCGGGCAGGGCCAGCACGCCCACGTAGATCGTCGGAACGGCCAGGAAGATCGTCGACCGGTATTTCAGGAGCATGTCGACGATCGTCTTGGGCTCGGGCCGCGGGATGAGGACGGCGGTCCACCCGTTGATGACGCAGAGGTTCATGACCGCGGTAAAACCGGCCATGTGGAAAAAGGGGAAGATCGCAAGCTCGCTCTCCGGCTGTTCCTTGATGTCGAAAAACCACGCCTGGGCGATCTGGGTGATGGCCGAGACGTTCCGGTGGGTGATGGCCACCCCTTTGGCAAGGCCCGTGGTGCCGCCGGAGTAGGGGATGAGGGCCAGATCGTCGAGCTTCGGCGGGGGGCCGGCGGGGGTATCGGGGCGCCCCTTCATCAGGTCCAGAAAGTCGTAATAGTCCGGGGCCGGCACGTATTCGACGGTCATCCCCTTCTTTACGAAGGGGAAGAGCTGTTTGGTCGGAAACGGGAGGTAGTCCTTTATGTGGGCCGTAATGACGGTCTTTACGGCCGTTTTTCCCCTGAGGGCCAGCATCCGGGGCACCAACAGGTCAAGGCTCACTATCGCGGATCGCCCCCGACGTGGTAAGCTGGTGCTCGATCTCCCGATCGGTGTAAAGCGGATTGATGGGGACGGGAACGAGCCCGGCGCGCCACGCCCCGAAGTAGGCGATGACCACCTGGGGTATATTGGGAAGCAGCAGCGCGATCCGGTCTCCCCCGGTAAGTCCCAGCGACGCCAGCGCGTGGGCAAACCGGTTAGCGAGCCGGTCGAGCTCTTTATACGTGATCTTCTTACCGAGGAATATGAGGGCGATCCGATTGGGGAATTTCTGCGCGGTGCGGGAAAGGATTTCGGGGATGGTGATATCTTCCAGGTTGATCTCTTTCGGGATGCCGGAGACGTACGAACGATGCCATATACGTTCTTCCATGGAGCCGCCCCTGTAATATAATAAATAATGATTGCAGCGACACTGAAAGATTGACGATAATCGGTCGATAGGCCCGGGGAGGATCGACCGCCGCCGGGTCAAGGATATCGGGGGCAACGGAACGCGTCACTTGTTGACGGCGTTTCGCTGCCCCCGTGATGGTTGCCGCGCCGATCGTTGCCGACCGGCGCCGATAAAGAATCGATCTACAGCACGGTGAAATGCTTGATGTCCATAAGGCTTCCGGTGCGCTTGTCTTCGAACACCGCCTTGACCCTCGCGCCGACCTTTACCTTGTTCGGGTCGGTGCTGTCCAGGAAGTGGGGGATGGCCGTGTCGGCGCCGTCGAGCTTGATGAAGGCGTAGCCGTACGGCACCGGACGCTGTATGCCGGTGTTGGGATCGACAAAGGAGAACTGGATGATAGTGCACACGACGATCTCTCCCTCGTCTTTTACGGGGACCATCTCGTCCATGGCCACCCAGCACCTGCCGCAGACCAGTCGGGGCGGGACGTAGACCCGTCCGCACTTCGGGCATTTCGCTCCGAATAGCTTCTTGTTATCCCTGAGCTCGGCCAGGAATTTGGACCCGTGCTTACCGACGCTCCACCGAAACGGCTGGGCGGCGTCCCCTGACGATATGGCCAGAAGCTCCTTTTCTTGTTTTTGTTCGGTCATGTCTGGTTTCCTTATATGTTCGCTAAAGAACAATCATGCTTTTGGCGACCCGCGCCGATCCCGCGGCCAAAAAGCGGGCGTTGGGATAAACGGCGCCGGGCCGCACCTACCGCCGGATTTCAGGACGGTTTATTCTTCGAGAGAAGCATTACGTCTCCCCAGCTGCAGCCGCCGAAACCGGTGGTCAGGACATAATTTACGTTCTTCTGAACCTGACGGGGACCGGACTTGCGCATGATCTGCCAGGCGCCTTCCCCGACACGGAGAAGGCCGGTGGCCCCGATGGGGTTTGAGCTCATGACGCCGCCGGAAGGATTGACCGGAAGCTCGCCGTCCATATCCGTCACCTTATCCCAGACGAGCCTGGGGCCCTCGCCGGGCTTGGCAAATCCCATGTTCTCCATCCATTTGAGCCCGCCGTAGGAGTAGGGTATATAGAGCTCGCAGAGATCGATTTCCTTGAGGGGTTCCTTGATCCCCGCCTTGGCGAAGACCTTCTTGCTGGCGTCCCTCAGGGGCGTGTTGACATTCCAGTCCAGGTCGCCCAGGAAGACGAAATCATGCCGGTTGGCCGTGGCGGCCACCCACGCCGGGATCGGCGCGAGTTTTGAAGCTACGTCCTCCGACGCGAACACGCAGGCCGCCGCACCGTCGGTGCGGGGGCACATATCGCTCATCCTGAGCGGGTAGGCCAGCATCTGGTTCTGCTCCGAGGTCACCAGGAGGTCGACGACCTTATCGACGTCCATCCCCTTCATCCACTCCTGGTGGAGGTGGGCGTAGGGGTTGTTGAGGGCATGGAGCCGCTCGCGAACCGCGACGCGCGCCCCGTCCTTTTCGGTGACACCGTAGTTTTCCATGTATTTACTGGCTTCCACCGCCAGCCCCGCGATGGCGCCGCCCAGGTTCGGGCGCTCCCAGACCGGATGAAAGGCGGTGATGATGGCCCCGGTCGTGTCGGACTCGGAGTTTTTCTCCCAGCCGATGGCAAGGACCTTATCGAACATACCGGACGCGACGTGATAGTACGCGCACATGGCCACGGTGGTGCCGGTGGTGCCGCCGGTCGTGACCTTGATGATCGGCTTCATGACCGCGCCGGCGCCTTCAACGCTCCACATGTCCACGTAATTGATGCCCTCGAAGTGATCCATATTTCCGATCACGACGGCGTCGATATCCTTTATCGTGATACCGGCGTCGGTAAGGGCGGCGGTTACGGCCTCGTTGATGAGCTCCACGCCGTTGACATCCCTCCGGGAGCTCCGCTGGTACGTCTGGCCGAAACCGACGATGGCTACTTTCTTTCCCATGGTTTCCTCCCTTCCTTATGACCCGACGATGAAGACGCAATGGGCCTGACCGCAGGGGCCGTTGATTCCGTGAGCGAGGGCTACCTTGGCCCCCTTAACCTGTCTCTTCTGTGCTTCTCCCCTGACCTGCAGCACCGCCTCGATAAGACGGGCCATGCCGGCCACGAGGACCGGATGCGCGGAAAGGACGCCGCCCGATGGGTTGACCGGGAGCTCCCCGCCCATTTCCGTGGCCCCGGAGCGGATAAGGTCTTTTCCGTTGCCTTCTTTGGCCAGGCCGAGTCCCTCGTACCACATCGGCTCCATGTAGGAGTAGGCGTCGTAGATCTCGGCCACGTCAAGGTCCTTAAGGGGGTTCTTGATGCCGGCCGCCTTATAGGCGCGTCCGGAAGCGGCTGCGAGCGCCGGGGCGCTGCCGAGGTCCCGGTATCCGAGGGTATAGGCGTCCGAGCAGTGCGCGGTGCCCTTGACCCATACCGGGGATTTCTTGAAGCGCTTGGCGCCCTTTTCGTTGGCGAGCACCACCGCCGCGGCACCGTCGCTGATGGGGGAGCAGTCAAGCAGTTTCAGCGGTTCGGCTATCTTCTTTGATTTCAGAACGTCCTGCGACGGTAATGTCCATCGGAAGCTGTGCGAACGGGTTGTTCTTGGCGTTTTTATGATTTTTTACGGAGACCCGGGCAAAATCCTCCTCGGTGGCTCCGCTCTTTTTCATGTAAATACGCGCCTGCAATGCGGCCGAAGACGTGGCGTCGATACCGAGACTTCTCTGGTAGATCGGGTCAAACATCGCGTTGGTGATCAGGTTCATTATCCCTTCCGATCCCTTCATGTGACTGACGACGAGCGTCGTGTCGAAGGACCCGGATAGGATACGCATCATGCCGTAGAGGGTTCCGAAGGTTCCGTCGCCTTCTACGGTGGAGATGTCTTTGCCCCAGCTTCCCGCGGCGTCCATAACGGCCATCGATGAGATGGTGCGGCCATCCCAGAAGTCGTTGGAGACGGTGATGATGTTATCGATATGGCCCATCTCACCGCCGGCGTCTTTTAACGCCGCGCTCGCCGCCTCAAAGACGAGCTCGTCATAGGGGGCTTCTTTGGATCGTTCATAGGTGGTCTGGCCGACCCCGACGATTCCTATTTTTTCCATGGCAATATACCTCAGTGAATTGTCGTTCCAATTACGGCACGGTAAAATCAAACGGGGGCAAAATGCTTGATGTCAAGGATGGTGCCTTCCCGCTTGTCGGCGAAGACCGCCTTTACCTTCATGCCCATCGCCACCTTGGCGGGATCGACGCCGCCGATCAGGTGGAGAAGCGATCCGTCGGCCCCGTCAAGCTTGATGAGCCCGTAGATCAGGGGCGGCTTTGCCGGCTGCATGCCGTGCGAATAGCTGACCACGGTGAAGGACTCAACGGTTCCGGTGTTAGCGACCTTAACCCACTGGTCGGTGGGAACAAAGCAGACGCCGCAGTTCTTGACAGGCGGGACGTAGACCTTCTTGCACTGGGGGCACCGAACGCCCCAGATCTCCTGTTCGTCCCTCAGCCCGATCAGGAAGCGGCTGCCGGTTTCCCCCACGTTCCACTTGTAGGGGACCTTGATCTGCCCTTCGTAGATAATGTTTTTTACTTCGCTCTTCCAATCGCCCATGTAAACCTCCAGAAAGGGATGGACGGCGGCGGAGCTCAGGCAACGCGTTGCCTGAGCTCCGCCGCCGGATGTATGCGCTATTTCTTGGGTTTCTGGGGGAGCCCCAGCATCTCCCGGGCCTGGGCGACGGTGGCCACTTCCCGGTTCATCTCTTTTGCGATCCGGATGATCCGCTCGACGAGCTGAGCGTTCTTTTTGAGTTTTTCGCCCTTTCGGTAGTAGAGGTTGTCTTCCATACCCACGCGGACGTGGCCGCCCAGCATGATCGAAAAGACGTTCATCGGGATCTGGAACGGCCCGACGCCGATGAGCGCGAACATGGAGTTGGGCGGCAGCTCATTGATCAGGCCCAGCACGTTGGCCGGCGTCGGGTAGGACGAAGTCTGGAACCCCATGACGTACTGAATCATGTAGGGACCCTCGATGTTGCCTTCCCGGATGAGGTCCTGGAGCACGTGGTACTGGCCGGAATGGTAGAGCTCTACCTCGGGCTTGATGCCTTTTTCCTTCATCGTCTTGGCGTAGAGGTTGACGTCCGCGTAGCTGGCCGGGATACAGGCGTCAAACATGAATCCGGCGCGCGGGTTCTTCAGCGGCTCCTTGCGGTCCTTGAGGGGGACCTTGAGGACGAAGGGGCCGAGGTTGAGGCTGGCCATGTCCGGCTTCGGGTCGGCAAACAGGCAGCACATACGCTCCTCGGTCGAGAGCCAGGGTCCGCCGCCGGTGGTATTATTGATGATGATGTCGGGGCAGCGCTCCCGGATGAGCTTGTTGATCTTCGAATAGTCCTCGGGATTCTTGGTGGTCAGGGCCAGGTTGTTCGGATCACGGGCGTGCAGGTGCACGGAGACCGCGCCGGCCTTATAGGCCTCGTAGACGGCGTCGGCCTGCTCTTCGGCGGATTCGGGCAGGAATTCGTTTGACTCCTTACCCTGGACACCGCCGGTGATGGCGCAGGTGATGATCATCGGCGGGAATGCGCTGCGAATCACCCGGTCCATCCAGAGATAGGGATTACGATAATCCCAGATATACTCTTCCGGTTTCATATGAACCTCCATGAAAATATAAATCGCGATACCGGCCGCCAAGCGGCCGATTACCGAAACGGCCCGGCGCGGGGGGTCATCCCCCCGCCGGCGTACTCATATCAGGTATACGATCGACGGCGCGGCGGGCGGTAAATCCGGCCGCCCGCGCCGAGTTCCTCACGTTACGGGTTTTTTCTGAGCTGCTTCTTATCCAGCTTGCCGACGCTGGTCAACGGCAGTTCCTTCCTGATCACGATCTCCTTGGGCACCTCGTAGGGGGCAAGCTTCTCTTTGGCCATGGCCAGCACGTCGGCCTTGAGCTTGTCTTCGTTGCCGCCGTAGTCGTATCCGGGCACTACCGTCATATAGGCCCTGACCAGTTCCGAGCCCGGCCTTTTCGGGTCGGGCAGGCCGATGGTGGCTATCATCTCGACGGCGGGGTGCTTGGCCAGGATGTCCTCGACCTTCTTGGAGAAGACCTTGAAGCCGGAGACGATGATCATATCCTTGGTGCGGTCGACGATCGTCAGGTAGCCGCCCTTGTCCTGGACCATCACGTCGCCGGTATGGAAGTATCCCTCGCTGTCAAAGACGAGCTTGGTCTCTTCGGGTTTCTTATAGTAGCCCGTCATCAGGTTGGGGCACTTGATGCAGAATTCCCCGGGCTGGCCGGCGGAAACGTCCTTACCGGTGCCGGGCTCCACGAGCTTGATATCGGTGTTGGGAAGCGGCAGGCCGATGGTCCCCAGCTTGCGGTCTCCCTTCAGCGGGATTCATGACGCAGATCGCGGTGGTCTCGGTCATGCCGTAAAGCTCGATGAGCTTGTTCTTGCCGATGACCGACTCAAGCTCCCTCTGGGACTCCACCGGGAACGGGGCCGCCGCCGATACGCACTGCTGGAGATTGCTGTGATCCAGGGTCTTGAACCGCGGGTTTGCCATGAGCATGTGGTAGAGGGAGGGAACGTTGGCGATGAGGAACGGCTTGTACTTGGTCAGCATGTCGCAGATATACTCGGTGTTGCGGGGGTCGGGCAGCATGATCTGCGTCCAGCCGTTGTAGAAGGATATCTCGTTGAACGCCATGCCGGCGATGTGGAACATCGGGAAGGCGGACAGCGCGTTCTCCTGGAACTTGTACCACTGCATGTACTGGGTCGAGATGAGGATCTCGGCGACGTTATTGCGGTGGGTGAGGATCGCGCCCTTGGGAACGCCCGTTGTGCCGCCGGTATACATGATGAGCGCCGTGTCGTCCGGGCCGACCTTCACGCCGGGATCGGTGTCGGCAAACGCGCCCTTCTTGAGGACGTCCATCACGGTGTATACGGTCTTGCCCGCGAGCGGCGTGACCGGCCCGGTGGGGATCTTCTTGAGCTTCTTGGCGAGGAACTGCTTGATCTTGGGCAGGAAGTCGACGACGCTGCCGGCGACGATGACCTTGAGGTTCGGGAGCTTGGGCGCGATGTTGATCGCCCGGTACGCGTAGAGCGCGTCCAGCGTCACCAGGCACTTGGCCTCGGAATCGCGCAGCTGATGCTCCATCTCGTCGGTCGAGAGCAGCGGGGATACGCCGGTGACGACGCAGCCGGCCTTGAGCGTGCCCAGCCAGGCGATGGGGTAGGCCGGGACGTTGGGCAGGTTGATCCCCACCACGTCTCCCTTTTTCAGGCCGTTTTTAATCAGCATGTTGGCAAACTGGTTGGACAGGCGGTCAATCTCGGCAAAGGTGAACGGGACGCCCATGAAGATATAGGCGGGGACTTTCGCGTTTTTTTTGATGGTTTCCCGATAAAGGTCGATAGTGCTGGTTTCGAAGAGCTTGGGGTCGACGTCCTTGATTACCTGGCCGTAGGATTTGGTCCAGAAGCGTTCTCGTTTCATGTCATGACTCCGTACCGTGTGTTAGTAAATAAAACTAATATATTATAACTGTTCGTAATTATTGGATATTATCCAATATCCGAACATAACACCCGGTGGGTGAATGATACTAACTTACCGCTATTTGTCAAGAAAAATATCTGCCTTTCCCCCCTTTTTTTCGCCCTCGCGTTTCCGGTTTTCGATCCCCCTGAAGATGATCCTGGTCAGGTCGTCGGTCATCGCGTCGGGCTGGATCTCCCGGCTGAAGATCACGCGGGTCAGGCAGACGTGCTCGATCCCCCCGAGGATCACCTGGCACATGAGCGAGGGGGGGACGTCGTCCCTGATTTCCCCGTTCTCGATACCTTCCTCGATGATATCGGAAAGCAGCACGCTGTATTCCTTGACGAGCCGGTAGGGCTCGCTGGTGTAGTAGTCCGAAAAGCTCCTGACCTCCAGCATCAGGATCTTGGCGAAGACCCGGTCGGTGGCGTAGACGTTGATGTGGGTCCAGATGGTCTTGCGGAGCTTGTTGAAGGCGCCCTTGATGCCGTTGAGCTCGTGGTGGGCCTGCACGATGTAGCGCTCCATGTACTCGGCCAATACCTGGTAGAGGAGGTCGCGCTTATCCTTGAAATATTTATAGATAAGGGCCTCGGTAACCCCGGCGTTCTTGGCGATCTCGGCGGTGGTGATGGCATTGAAGTCCTTTTCGCGCAAGAGTACGCGCAGGCTTTCGGTGATCTTGATCCTGCCGGGCGGGTGGCTCTTTTTCTGGGAGTTTCTTTCGTTGAATTGAGAGATTTCAAAGTTCGCCATCATATCCCTTTCAATGAATAATTCAGCTGAACAATAAATATGGTCGGTTTACTGCGCAAAACGGTAGGTAGGACGATAATAGACGCTTGCCGCGAAAAAAGCAAGCGTAATGAGAAGAGGGGGTGATTTTTTCGGGGGGGAGGGGAGGGGGAGGGGAGCGGCGTCGTTGGACACGACAAGTCGTGTCCCTACGGGATGTAAGGAAATTTCGTGTTAGCACCCGTAGGGGCGGCATTCGTGCCGCCCGTCTTCAATTGCCGCTACGCGGGCCGCAGATTGCCACGGCCCTTCGGGCTTTGCAATGACGGGATGGGTCTTCGGTGACAGTCAGGGGATTGCCGCGGCCGTCAAAGACGGCCTCGCAATGACGGTGAAGTGACGTAAACGCGAGACGCGCGGCGTTTATGCCGCCCTTCGTTTTCGTGGGCGGGTGGCACGGGCAACGCTAAACCATGCCGCCTTCGGCGGCGATTATTTTGTCATTGCGAGGGCGCGGCAGCGCCCGTGGCAACCGGGTTGCCCGTGGGGGGATAGCACAAGCTGCCGGACACGACAAGCCGTGTCCCTACGGGTTTAAAAAGGGGTCGGGCGGCAGGGGAGAATCGTCGGTACGCGTTCGGGACGGCGATCGTAAACGCTACAGCACCCAGAATCCGAGCAAAAGGAAAAGGACGCCGATCAGCAAGACGACAGCGGCATATCCGCGCATGAGCGGGGTTGTCATTCTCATCTTCCCGCTGATGTATTCGTAGAAACCGGGGAATGCAAGAATCCATATGCCCTTGAACAGGGCGATCCAGCCGAAGACCGTGATGATGACCGGCCATCCCATGACCCATACGTTGTGAAACACGACCAGCACGAAACCGAACACGAGGGTAAGGATGCCGGTCAGAAAGAGGAGGGCCGGAGAATTGGCAAAATCCTCCATAAGCCGTTTGGTACGAGTCCTTGCTCAGCAAGCCCCCCAGGCCCATCGCGGCATAGGCCAGGCCGATGAGTTGAAAGATCTGAGAGTCGTTCATGATATGCCTCCTTCTTCTTATCTTCCGGGCGAACCGGAGAATATCTTATCTATATAATTGATACCATTCCGGCGCCCGCGCACCGCTGGACAACCGCGGGGCGGGCGGATACGCCTGTCGGCCGTGGATTGATGCTTATCCCGCTCGTCACCGGAGGACACCAATCCATCATTTCGAGTTCCCAACCGACGGCGCGGCAATCCCTGATTCCAATTACGACGTTAGAAAAATAACATGTACAATAGTTAAATAAAACTTACTATTTGATAAATGTTATAATATTGAATATAATTAATTGATACAAAAGGAAGAAAAAAGGAGTTTACGGTTACGAAAAACACGAGATGAGATGTATCTTTGTTCTTCTCCACTTTTAGCTATCTCACAATGCTGAGCATAACTCAGCTATTAAAAGCAGCCGCAATTCGGTAGTCCGGCTCACATGCGATTTTCCGATTCCAGCCGGGAGGTTTCATGTATTCAATTTTAAGATGGGAAGTATTGACATTTATTAAATATCAGATAAAATACAAATATGCTATTTCCCATCATATTTACCGGCGGTATACGATAACGATAATATTGTAATATAAACGGGACTTTTTTATGGCACGAAAAAGAACCTTTAGGGTTATCCATATCGAAGACAACCCGCTGGATCAACGTCTCATTGCGGATATGCTCTCACAGCAGGAAACGTCGCGCTATACCCTGGACAGCGCTCCTACGCTTGCCAAAGGCAAGGAGCTGCTCGAAGCCGGCAACTATGACCTGATCCTCCTGGACTTGAACCTTCCCGACAGCCAGAGAACCGACACCCTTGAAGAGATAGTAGGCATTAGCAGCTCTTTGCCATTGATCGTCATATCCGGCATCGACGACGAGGCCGCCGCCATGGAAGCGCTCAATAAGGGGGCACATGACTACCTCCTGAAGGGCCATTTCGACTCGGAAATCCTTACCCGTTCCATACGATACGCGATGCACCACAAACACCTCGAGGAGTCGCTCCGGAGGACGCAGGAAAGCCTGAAGTTACAGGTGGAAGAACGGACGAACGAGCTCATAGAGACAAACCAGGAGCTCACGCGCACCGCCGATCAATACCGGAGCCTCTTTAATGATTCGATCGAGGCGCTCTTCACCCTCGACCGGAAGGGGTGCTTCGCAGAGGTAAACGACGTCTTCGTTAAGCTCACGGGATACCCGAGGGAAGAGACTATCGGCGCAAACTTCCGGAAAGGTATGAACGACGAGGACGCCCAAAGGCTCAACACCTTTTATCGACAACTGCGTAAATCAGGCGAACCAATCAGGGATCTTGGTTTTACCCTCATCAGGAAGGATGGAACAAAGAGGGCCGCCGTCATGTCGGCTAACATACTCTACAAGGACGGCGACTTTACCGGATTCCTGGGAGCGCTTCGGGACGTCACGGAACATAAGAAGGCCGAGGAGGAACTGCAGCGAAGCGAAGAGCTTTTCAGAAATTTGTTCCATCGCCACTCCGCTGTTAAATTAATCATCGATCCCGATACCGGGCGTATTGTGGATGCCAACGAAGCGGCGGTTCGATTCTACGGTTGGCCGATCGAACGGCTCAAAAAGATGAAGATCCACGAAGTCAACACGCTGCCACCCCATGAGGTGGGCGAGGCAATAGAAAAGGTTAAATCAAAAGAAGCCGTTCATTTCGAATTTCGCCACAAAAGGGCCGACGGTTCTGTGCGGGACGTAGAGGTATTCAGCAGCAGAATCGAGGCGCGGGGTAAGGCCCTCATTCACTCAATCGTCCACGACGTAACCGACCGAAGGCTTGCCGAGGAGGCGCTGAGAGAGTCGGAGGTGAGATATCGGCAGGTCGTCGAAAACGCCCAGGAGGCCATCGTTGTCTTCGTGGACGGCGTCGTCGTATACGCCAACCCGATGACGGAGCAGATAACCGGCTACCCGATCGAGGAGCTGAGGGGTAAGGTTCTACAGGATATCACGCTTCCCGAAGACAACGAACCGGCTGCCCGGGAATTCCGCCGAAAGCTTGGAGGGGATTCCGTAACCTATTCTTCCGAATACCGGTATGTCAAGAAGTCCGGTGATATCGGGTGGTACGAGGCCATCGCCGTTTCCATTGTATGGGATGGTAAGCCGGGCATAATGGTTTTTGCACGGGAAGTCACGGAACGCAAGAAGCTTGAGGAGCAGTTCCTGCAAACACAGAAGATGGACGCGATCGGGGCCATGGCAGGGGGGATCGCCCACAATTTTAATAATATCCTGGTTGGAATTATGGGGTACTCCGAATTCCTCCTGCACGACAAGAGTGAGGACCATCCTGAATATAAGGCCCTGAAGACCATTTTTGAAGGGACGCTTAAGGCTTCGCAATTGACTCGTGAACTGCTCAACGTAACCCGCGCGGGCGAGTACCGCCTGGTAGGCGGCAACCTCAATCTAATCGTCGAAAACATCCTTCCGCTGATAGGGGGGGCCTTTGACAAGTCTATCGAGATCAAGACCATCCTTGCCGACGGTCTGCCGAGCTTCGAGGTGGACGCGGCGTATATGCAGCAGTGCCTGCTGAACCTCTGTATCAACGCCCGGGACGCGATGCCCGACGGAGGGACCCTGGTCATAGAAACGTATCGAAAATACCTGGACGGCGATTTTGTGCGGACGCACATCGGCAGCCGGGAGGGCGAACACCTGGTGCTGTCCGTGAGCGATACGGGAACCGGCATGACGCAGGACGTGAAGGATCACCTGTTTGAGCCCTTCTTCACGACGAAGCTGGACGCGGGCGGTACGGGGATGGGGCTTTCGACGGTATACGGAACGATGAAAAAACACGGTGGGTTCATCACCGTCTACAGCGAACCCGGGCATGGGACGACATTTAACCTCTATTTCCCCGTAAGCAGGGGGGCGGTTAAGGAGGAGCGGGAAGCGGGCGGGAAAGACCATAGGGGAGGGCATGAAACCATACTCATTATCGACGATGAACCGGTGGTGAGGACGGTATGGATGGAATACCTGCTACGGAAAGGTTACCGCGTGCTTTTAGCGGAGAACGGCGAGCAGGGGGTAGCTCTGTTCAAGGAACATCGGGATACAATCGACCTGGTAATCCTGGATGTGATCATGCCGAAGATGGGGGGAAAGGAAACGCTGGCGGCGATCAGGGAGGTCGCGCCGGCCGTGAGGGTGCTGATCACCTCCGGGTACGCGCTCAACGGAAAGGCGGGCGAACTGGACATGAGCCGTGTGGAGGGGTTCGTCCAGAAGCCGGCCACCCTCAAGGAGTTTTCGGAAAAGATCCGAACGATACTCGACGGCGCCGGGTGACACGGGCAATGCGTAATAATGCCGCCCCCGGCGGCGATTACTATTGTCATTGCGAGCCCCCGAAGGGGGCGCGGCAACCTCGTTGCTTGTGGGAGGGGGTAGCTATCGGACACGGCACGTCGTGTCCCTGCGGTTCGTAAAGGCGAATCTTGTTTAAACGTGCAGGGGCGGCATATATGCCGCCCCTCTTTTATTATCGGTGCTCCTGGAAAATGCCTGCAGTTTGGGGTATCAATCGGCACACGTCCCGGCCGGGTCTCCCATCCATGCCCCTTGACAAACAGGGCTATATATACTATCATATTAGTAGTAATAAGTGGATGCCGCCCGCCCGGTGGAACAGCAGCGTATCCGGGTATGGGCGATATCCAAATGTTTTAAGACCTGCGGCCGTCCGGGCCGCCGGCCCTTAGTGTACGACGACTCACGTGGAGCAACGATCGTCAGTCATGGAGGCGGATATGAACAAAATAATACCATACCTGTGGTTCGAAACACAGGCAGAAGAGGCAGCAAATTTTTACGTGTCTGTTTTCAAGAAATCGCGGATTGGAGACGTTGCCCGCTATGGGCCGGAAGCGGCCGAGGCCTCCGGGCAGCCGGAGGGGTCGGTCATGGTGGTGGAGTTCGAGCTGGAGGGCCAACAGTTCGCGGCGCTCAACGGCGGCCCGGAGTTCAAATTCACCCCGGCGGTCTCGTTTTTCGTCAGTAATAACTCGGCGGCCGAGATAGACCGCATGTGGGCACGGCTCATGGACGGCGGCAAGGTCGTCATGGAGCTGGGGAAGTACCCGTTCGGCGAGAAGTATGGATGGCTCGAAGATAAATACGGCGTCTCGTGGCAGTTCTACTTAGAGGAGCGGAAACAGAAGATCGCCCCGGCGCTGATGTTCGTCGGGGAGAACCAGGGGAAGGCCGAGGAGGCGATGAAATTCTACGCGTCGCTGTTCAAGAATTCGGGCATATCCTTTATGGCGCTCTACGACAAGACGATGGAGGGCCCCGAGGGCACGGTGGCCCACGCCAGGTTCACGCTGGACGGGTATGAGCTCGTCGCGTTTGACAGCCATATCCAGCTGGGCTATGGGATTACCCCGGCGATCTCGTTGCTCATCAACTGCCGGACGCAAGAAGAAGTGGACGAGTTCTGGGCGCGGCTTTCGGACGGCGGGAGCACCGAGCAGTGCGGATGGCTTACGGATAAATACGGCGTATCGTGGCAGGTTGTTCCCACGGTTCTTTTGGAGCTGATGCGCGACAAGGATGCGGGCAAGACCGAGCGCGTCATGAAGGCGATGATCGGGATGACGAAGCTCGATATAGACGCCTTGAAACGGGCCTACGACGGTGATGTGGCCGCGTAGGCGCTTCAACCTCCGGTTTACGGAGCTGCCGGCGGATGCCATGAATATCCCCGCGGCCCGTCAGCCGTTTGCGCGTCAATGAATAGGGGCGGCATATATGCCGCCCCTTACCCTTCGAATCACGCCTCGAGCCCGCCCTTCGGGGCGGCCCGCCGGCAACTCTTGTCTTGAAAAAGGAAACGGGGTGGCATACAATAGGCCCGTACTGTCAGGTCATATTCACGAAGAGGGCCGGGACAGGGGAGATGCCTATGAAGACCAGAGAGCGGTTCCATGCGACCTGCAGCTTCGAGCGGCCCGACCGGCCGATCCGGCGGGAGACGATCGGTTTCTTCACCGAGACGCTTACCCGCTGGCACACCGAGGGCCTCCCCGAGACAGTCATCGACGACGTCTTCACCGGCCCGCCCTATTTCGGCTTTGACTCGATGAGCTGGCTGCCGATCGTCGCCAACGGCTCCAGAGAACCCGGGGTTCTACCCCAATTTCGAGGAGAAGGTCCTGAGCCGGGATGAACAGTACATCGTCAAGACGGACTCCGCGGGAAAGACCATACGGGTAATGGCCGACGGCCGCTCCACCATCCCCCAGGAGCTGGACCACCCGGTCAAGACCATGCGCGACTTCCTCGATATCAAGGGACGGCTCGACCCCGAGAGCCCCGGCCGTTTTACCGACGTGCTGGACGTCATGATCGGGATGGCCGTTGCCCCCGGGGACGATACGTATACGTCGGCCGTCCTCTGCGGGCTGTTCGGGACGTACCGCCACCTGATGGGGCTGGTGGGGCTGTCGGTGGCGCTCAAACGGGACCCGGCGCTGCTGAAGGCGATCGCGGAAAACTGGGTGGTCATGCACGAGGCGCTCATCACAAAGATCAGGCAGCGCTGCCCCGTGGACTATATATACTTCTGGGAGGATATGTCCTACAAGAACGGCCCGATGATCTCGCCGGGGGCCTTCCGGGAGTTCATGACGCCCTACTACCGGCGGCTGATCGACTCGGTCAAGGCCGATACGGACATCCGGGTCTTCGCGGTGGATTCGGACGGCAACCTCGATATCCTCATCCCCCTGTTCCGGGAGGCGGGCGTCAATATGTTCCTGCCCTTCGAGGTGCAGGCGGGCATGGATATCCGCGCGGTTCGGGAAGCGCATCCCGGCCTGATCATCTGGGGCGGGCTGGACAAGCGCGTCCTCGCACAGGATATATCGGAGATCCGGCGGATGGTGGACGCCGTTCGTCCCCCCCATGCTTGCGCGGGGCGGCTTTATCCCGGCCATCGACCATGTCGTCCCCCCGGACGTGCCGCTGAAGAACTGGACCGCGTTCCTGGAGATGGTCAGGGAGAAGGGGTGAGGAGCGGACGTGGCGAGCCGTGTCCCTGCGGATCGTACGGCCCGTTTCATATTTGAATCCGAGGGGGCGTACCCCTTTTCGATGGGCGGAGAAAGCACGATGAAGCTCGGAAAGGCGCTCCTTTTCTGCTGCCGTCTTTTTTCTGTCGGCGTTTCTCGCGGGGCCGCTCCCGAGTCTTTCCGAAGACACCGGGTATACCGCCGAGATCCACGCGAGCGGGGGAGACGTCTTTTACGTGAATAACTTCTCTCTCGGGGGGCGGGGATTTTGCGGCGCGGCGCCGGGGACCTTCTTCTGCGACGCGGACGGAAACAGGATTGCCTTTCGTGACGTCCGTGCCGTGGAATTCTCCGGCAGGTCCCGCGGGGCGGGCGGCCGCTATCCGGGGGGATTCTTCCGGGACGCCGAGATAACCGACCTGGACGGAAATACGAAGGCCGTGACGCTTGTGCTCGACGATCTTAACGGTATAACCGATAGCGGTCGGTGGCTCCTGGAATACGACCGGTGGGACGCGCTGGACGGTATCGTATTCGCGAGATGGGGCGATTAGCCGATACGCCGCGGCGGTAACGGCCCGCCGGCGCGCCGATGGAGGCAGATGATGCAGGACTCTCCCGATACCATAGACCCCCGGCCCGGCCCCGGGCCGGAACCGAAGATATCCGTTGCTTCAGAAGATATGGGGGATATCTCTCACCGTCGTATACTTTTGCGTCGGCACCGCTCTGGTGCTGTTATCGTATCTTGTCTGGGAGAACAACGATCTGGTTGAGAAGATGGCGGGCTCGGCGCTGTTTCTGGTCGGCGGGGCCAGCTTCATCACCCTGGGTATAAAGTCGATAGCGAAATGGAGAAGAGGGCCGTAAGGCGATTCGTATCAGATTCGTCGGGACGCCGTATGTGATGTCCGTCCTTTTTTGGCGGGGATGCCCCGCGAGCCGCCCGTTCTTCCTGTTTACTTCTTTCCTTTCATATGGTATAGTATTTGTGCGTTTTGTGATGACGGTGTTCAACCGGGTCACTAAAATCTCCTCTCGACCGTCACGGTTATATTCCCGAGATCCCTGTTTTCATGGTAAAGAAGCTTTTATGAAGGAGGATGCGATGCGTCGATTATCTATTCTCGTAATTGCCATTGCCATTGTAGGTCTCATCTTTGCCTGCTCCCAGAAACCGGCCGAGGAAATGGCGCCGGTCACGGTCAACGCCGCCGACGTCTTCAAGATGATGAGCGACGGCATGTCGACCTACGTGCTCTTCCCGGGGTCGACCGAGATGACGCCGGGGAAATCTCCGCACGGGGCCTTCGTGACGATCCTGGTCAACGACGTCGCCATGAAGTCCATCGAGGCCAAGAACGCGACGTTTGACGACGGGTCGTTGATCGTCAAGAAGAACTACGGTCCCGACAAGGCCTTCGGGGCCTACACCATCATGTACAAGGCGGCGGGATACTATCCGGACGGCGGCGACTGGTACTGGGCGAAATACGACGAGGCGGGGGTATCCGATCTCGAGGGGGAGGCGGTAAAGGCGATGTTCGTTGAAAAGGGCGAGGGGTGTATCGCCTGTCACGCGCAGGTCAAGGATATGGACTGGGCCTTCACACCAATACCGAAATAGGGGCACGCGGCAGGGGCCGCGCGTCGAGGCGTATACCAAACGGGGGGGAATGATTGTTCCCCCCCGTTTTATTGTGCCGGCCGCTTTAGGCCCTCGACAAACCGTCAACTCGAGCCGCCGTCTCCTGGTATCCGGGGCGCGCCCGCACTTGACCTCGCGGCCCTCGGCCGCCTTGCCGGTCAGCGAGAGCGAGACGCTCTCGGAGATACCCTCGAAGAACGACGCGACGACGTTGCAGACCGGCTCGGCCGATGAGACGCCGTCGGACTCGAACGTGTTGCGGAACCGGACGAGCATGACCTGGTTGCCGTCGGGGGCCTTGGCGCTCGTTACCGAGGGATGTCCCCACCCCAGGAGGGGGAAGACGACCTTGTACTGCATGTCCAGCGCCGCCATGGTGGCGTCCATGTCGGTCATGCCGTAGGTGGCCCTGATCGAATCGCCCACGGCGTGCCCGGCGCGCCTGCCGACCGTCCTGATGATGGCCCGCGCGCCCCGGGGCGTCAGTATTTGGGCGCTGATCTCCTTGAAGGCGTTGAGGATCGTGGACATCTCCAGCAGGTAGACCACGGACCCGAAGGCGACGAACTCGCGGGTGTCGTCAGATCGGGTAAACATGGCAGGCTGCTCATCGGGGCTTATAGAGAGGGGCAGGACGCGGTCGTTCGTGAGCCGGTTGAGCGTATCGATGGTGGGTCTATCGGCCTCGGCGGACTGAGCCCCGATCTTTTCGAGTATCATCCGTACCGTCATTGAGAGGGCGTCCTTTCCCTCCACGTTCAATATCTCGTCGAAGAACGAATCCATGAAGCCCTTTCGCATCATAAATACGCGCTGCTCCGTGCCGCCGTGCACGAGGTGCAGGGAACCCCTTTCCTTGTTCCAGTAAAGGCTCTTTTCCAACGCAACCATAGCTCGCTCCGTCTAAAATTTTTGGCTTTAAGGTGACCTCCGGCTCACCGGAATGGTAAGGGCAGGGCGTCTAATCGTTAGACGCGAAATGGGATACCCCCTCCAAACGCATATCCAAGATTACGGCCGCTTCGGACCGTAAAGCTTTCAGGTAAGAGTCAAACGGGGATTTGACCCCTTCCTCGGCGATCTGCATATATACTGCCGGCCCCGTGTAATCCTTTCTCTAATCCCAGCGCCCCTTATCTTCAAATATGAGCGTCATGTTTTTACACTTCGGGCAAAGGTGCTCGGTGTCTGCCAGTTTGAAGAATTTGCCCGTATCGGCGATTCTCAACGAAACGAGGTAGTCGTATCCCCCGGTTTCCGTCCAGGGACCTTCGACAGAGGGGTCGTCATAAAAGGTTACCGTATTACGGCACCGAGGGCATCGCGCGGTATTCCGTTCCACGTAATTCCTTACGAGGAGTTCATCGCAGTGCAGGCAGATCGCCGGGGCGTTACACGTGTGCATGAAATTCGTAAAACCACCGCCGACGAAGATTTCGGTCGTATCGAAACCGCACTGGCAGAGGCCCCTTAATATGTTTCCCATAACGACCGACCCGCCTGAATAATGGTTATTTTACGGCCCCCCGTACGTCGGGAGGGAAATATATGGATGCCGCACATATATAAACTATAGGGTAACGGTCAACGAATAACTTACAAGGCGAATAGGACTCCCCGGTTTGTTAGCGGTCGATCTTCGATTTCCGTCTCTTCTCACGCGCCTTCTCGGACGATTCCACAATACCTGCGACGTCTTCCTTTGTCAATCCGAGCGCCTCATTTCTTTCCCGGCATATCCGTTGGGCCTCTTCCCATGTCTTGCCCCAATAATGGGGGACGGCGCGCAGCCCGTTTCCCAGGAGGGGGTGCTGAATCGTAAGACCGGAATATACGACCGAGGGAACGAATCCATTCTCGTCCATCTGGTCGGGATACACTACATAGCAGAATGTCTTTGGCATATGTCTACCCCCCTTCAGGGTGTCGGAATCTTTAACTGTTGACCGATTCGTTGTCCTTACTTCAGCAATAATGGAGTATCTCCGTGAACTACTATAAGAGCAATAATGATGCCATAGTTGAACCGCCGCTCCTTTTTTTCATTGCTGGTCACCGGCGGCGTCGCTATCGTTTAATATATTGATAACAGGTACTTTTTTGGTTTCAATGATTTCCGCGTCCGGCTATTCAAAGAGAATGCGGCGGTATATTGTATTTGAGTAACCGTATAGTGATGGATATTATGCAGGGTGTAAAATAATGGGCAGATTTTTGTTCAGTTCTTCTTCTTCGAATCATCTAAACGCCACCCCTCTCACATCCCGGCACGACGGAGCGCAACGGCTTTGCCTTGACAAAAAGCCCCGCCTGCAATACTATTGGGTCGACCGGCGGGAGGGCTTGCGGCCTGTCAATCGCGGGATTTGACCCCCCGCCTGTTTCGCGGAAACAATCCCACGAATGCGCCTGGGAAAAAAGGCATCGATGACTCAATACAGGAGCGTACCATGTCGATAATCGAATGGAAGAAAGACGAGAGCGTGGCGATCGTCGTCATGAACAACGGCGAAAACCGGCAGAACGCCGCCTTCGTGGACGCCATAAACGGCGTGCTCGACGATATCGAGAAAGACCCGGGCGTCAAGGCCGTCGTCATTACCAGCAGCGACCCGAAGAACTGGTCCCAGGGGTTTGACGTCGCCTGGATGATGGAGCGGGTCTCGAAAAACGAGCAGGACGCCGCCCGATCCTTCCTCTATGCCATGGACGGCGTCTTCAAGCGGATCCTTACCTTCCCGATGCCGGTGATCGCGGCGATCAACGGGCACGCGGCGGCAAACGGCGCCAACCTCGCCTGCGCCTGCGACTTCCGGTTCATGCGGGGGGACCGGGGCTATTTCTTCTACCCCGAGGTGGATATCGATATCCCGCTTCTCCCGGGCCTGATGGCCATCTGCAAGAAGGCGATCCCCCTCTACCGGCTGGACGAGATGTTTTTGACCGGCAGGCGCTACACCGCGCGCGACCTCGAGGCCGACCACATCTTCGTGAAAGTCACCGAAAACGCGGAGACGCTGATGGCCGAGGCCGTCGCCTTTGCGCGGACCTTCCAAAAGAAGCGGCCGATCTTTGCCGAGATGAAGCGGCGGATGAACCGGGCGGTCATCGAGGTCATCGACACCCAGAACAAGCCTTACGTCGACAAGCTCGACCTGATGACGACGGACTGAGCAACGGATACGTCCGAACTCCTGCCGCCTGTAAGGACGGCCGTGTTCGACCCGCCGGGGCGGCGCGGGCGCTGCTAAACCGTGCCGCCTTCGGCGGCAATTATCATTGTCATTGCGGGGGCGCGGCAGCGCCCGCGGCAGCCCCGCTGCCCGTGACGCGTGGGGGGGTGACACGGCGCTTTTTCTGTTGTATACTATATACCGCGAATACGAAATCGGAGGGGCGAGCGAGATGAAAAGGGCGGCTCTTGTTGTTTTGCTGGTACTGCTTGCGTCGGTCGCCATGATGCCCGGCCCCGCGGCCGCGGGCGACAACGACGCCGCGATATATACCGAGGACATACTGGACGACGACGGCTACAACTTCGGCATAAATTTCTATATCGATAACCTCACCGACTCGCAGCTGTACGTCGTTACCGTTATCGCCTACCGGGAGAACGTGGTCGGCAACGTGCTGAACGGCGTCCTCTTGTTGGGCCCGCATGAAAAGGGGGCGCTCATCGGCTCGTTCATCGCCGACGATATCAGCCAGCCGTGGGGCGCCAACATCCGCTCGTACTGGGCGCCGTGCCTGGAAGACCTGGAAGTCCCGCCGCAAAAGCAGTAACGATGCCGCCGAACGGCGGCGCGTCAATCCCGCTCACCGTCTCTCGGGCCGCGTATAAACCGTATCGAAGTTTTACTATTTGCTTAATCGGCCGATCTCCACTATACTGTTATCCCATAAGGAACGGTTACGGTTTCCCGCAGTTTCGCCGGGCGGGCGAAGACAACGGGCCCGGCTAACCGCTGCCTCCATTTCACCTTCCCCCTTGAGCGGGTACGCATGGGAAGCATATTGCGCGGCCTGTGTAAGTGCGGTTTTGACACGGGCGATATCTACGTCGGCGCCGGGTTCGTGAACTTCATGGAGACGTGCAACGCGCCGGCTATCTGCCTTAAATGCAACGAGTTCCTCGTGCGTAACTATATGCTAAAGGACGCCGCGTGCTGCCCCGGGTGCGAGGCGAAAGTCACCTTCTACGACGACCCTTCTGTCCAGGACGCTTCGGGAAAGAAACGGTACGAGTACCTGTTCGTCTGGAGAATCGCCGATAAGGACGAGTTCTTTAAGCTCCCCGATACCAATTTCCTGTGCCCCAAGTGCAAGAAGACGGCGCTTATCTTCGAGGATATAGGGAGATGGGATTAAGGGCGGGGGCCGTTGCGACCTCGTTTCACCGTCATTGCGAGGGCATGCCCAATGCCCGTGGCAATCCCCTCACTATGCACCATGAACCTCTCTTAAGCGTCATTGCGAGGCCTCTTTAGGGGCCGAGAGCAACCTTCTGACTGTCACCGCCGGACAATACGTTACCGGCCCAACCCCATAAAATACCTGTAAATATATTTAGTTGACTTTCGTAACGGTTTTGAATAGAGTCGTGTCAGGGGAAACGAGAGGCGTCCTGCCGCCCCAGCCGATAGACCCGGGCGGAGGTGTAACCCCTTTCCCGGATACTCCGTTACGAATCTATTCTGGACGAGGCATATCATGACCTATCGCAGGGGAAAAGGCAAAGACCTCTGGCACTGGTGTAAGAACTGCTCCGGCTGGCCGTTGAGCAAGTACGAAGAACAGGAAACGAAACCGCCCGATGAGGAACTCTGCGACGAATGCAAGGGAAAAGCGAAGGCCGGCAACTGCCGGGGGTAGCCGGACCCTTGTCGATACGCCACCGTTATGAGGGGCCTTGAGGGGGCGAAGCAAAGCTTAACGGTGTCGCTAATGGGGAACCATTATCATTGTCATTGCGAGCCGCCCTAAGGGGTCGCTGGCAATCCCCTCACTGTCACCGCAGATAAAGCTGCCGGACACGATAAATCGTGTCCCTACGATTTGTAAGGGTGATTCGCGTTATCACCCGTAGGGGCGGCATACATGCCGCCCGTCTTTCCCCCGAACCACCGTCATTGCGAGGCCCTGATGGGGCCGAAGCAATCCCGACTATCGAGTAGAGACGTGTTCTCGCCACCGAATCTTTTAAATCCCTACAATTCTCCACATAATTCATATCCCTT
Source organism: uncultured delta proteobacterium (assembly GCA_963848155.1). Classification (GTDB taxonomy): domain Bacteria; phylum Desulfobacterota; class Zymogenia; order Zymogenales; family Zymogenaceae; genus JAFGAS01. Next base: position 906,730 of record CAWKCL010000007.1, on the reverse strand, counting down.
GACAAGATATTCTATATATGCTTATTTGGATAAAACACCGCTAAACTTTTCTTACGGATCACGGGTAGAGGGTGCCCGTGCAGGTCCAATGTCCCACATGCACATTCATGGAATCAAGAGCCGATAGGAGATGTGACCCGTTTACCCTCCCGGATGAATAAGCGGTGAACGGAGACTTGACCTCTTTTTTTCTCTTGGGTTTGTTCATGAGGCTGTAAATGAAAAACTTATCAAATATCCCAAAAGAATTACTTAAAAAATATATAAAGTATGCCTCGAGTGAGGAGGCTCTGGCAGTTCTGTTTATTAAAAAAGAATTGAAAGAATCCGTCGGTCACTGGATTGATATTATAGATTTTGAAGTCCTACAAAATAGTCTATGAAGATGAGTCCAACGAAATACTTCTTATAAAGAATATGGAATTCAAATTTGTTATATGTGGTCTTTACCCGAAGACAATCACGCCGAAATACCCACCAAAAAGTAATTTTACGGTAAATGGCAAATTTGATGAAAAATTATTACTATTCAATCCATTCGTGCTATTACGTGGAGCACTGCGCATGAAGACATTCAACAGCAAAAAAACAAGGGTGTTAAGGCAGCAAAATATGAAATTAGAGGCCTTAGATACAATAAAAATCAAGGAAAATTCGTTAAACGTCCGCCATGGCTGGATAGTCCTGCTTGGAAAAATGTAAATGTTTATTCGTTGAGAGGTGGAAGATCGAGCTTACGTACAGCAGTTCATGGCACCAGTAGATTGGTGTTATGAAATAAAGTATAAAAAAAGGTTATCTACATAAAAAATAAAAATAGAAAGGGGGTCAAGTCTCCTATTGATCCTTATTATTTAAGAGGTTTTTCTATTTTTAGCAAATAAGCGATGAACGGAGACGTGGCCCCTTATCCCGGCTATGGGTGAGGGGAGGGAAGGGGATTAAGCGATGGAAGACGATTTGACGCCGTATGAGCTCGGGTCGCACGCGGGGATGGTCTTGCGGTACGCGATTATCATCGTGGCCGCCGTGGCGCTGTTCCGGCTGCTGATGAGGTCGGTGAAGGCGCGGACGCTCAACGCGGTGCTCGGGGCGCTGGCGATCTATATTGTCTTTGCCGTCGGCGTCGTGAAACTGGCCGGCGAACAGTTCGGCCGGGGCGATACAGATCGGGCTGCTCGCGCTGGCGGTGGTCATGATATACGAGGTATGGCGGATGAACAAGCGGTTCCGGGCGGGGAAAACGTTTAGGTAGGGATAGGTTGGAGGGAGGGGATTGGGTGAGAAGGTGACAACAAAAGACTTGACCCCTTATTCTCTCTAACTTTATTACATAGAACCAGAGATAAAAACCGGCTACTTAAAGAGGCGTGTTGTGAGAGCAAATTGTCCAAAATGCGGTTTTGAGGGTAACGTCTCGGATAGTCTGATTCCTGACAACGGGAGAAACATAAACTGCCCGAAATGTAAAGAGAGCTTCTTTATAAAGAAGGAAAAATTGGTTAGCTCAAATCAGCCGATACCGAAGGTTATAGACCGCACGCCGGTTGTAACCTACAATCCATACCCCGCAGAAGAACACATCGAAACAGCCGTCTAATCTGGCGCTCGGCCTTATAATCGGTTTTATCTGTCTTCTTATCGGTTTTGGTGCCGCCTGGTTCCTAAGACCTCATTACATGTCCTCGCCTCAGGAAAAGGGGATATCCGGCAGCCCTTCGACGCCTAAGTCTACTGACTTACCGCCAAACCCCGCGTCACCGCCGCCGGGTCCGAGCCAACTAAAGTCGATGAGATGGCACCCCCTCCTTTCACAACCGCCACCCCCGATAAAGCAAGAGGACGAATACGTAAGCGACGAATTTATCGACGTGGCTTCAATTGATTCTTTAGCTTCCCGGTTGGTACGACTTAACCGATTTACAGAGGAGGAGTATCTAACGAACTACGGAAAGTCTATAATGAATAAAATGTTGAAGGGTTATTTTAAAATAAAGGACGTGGGTGGGTTGGGCTGGTATTACGCAAATTTCTTTCCAAAAGGTTTATATTCATATGATATATCGGCGATAAGTACTACAGAAGGTGCGGAATCTAGCACGAACGGAAATACATATTGGTGTTAAAACTAACAAAGAACTCTTATTAAATATTGCAAAGGATTCAATAGTATACGTAGAAGGGTATATTTATAACGGAGAGGTCGATGGTAATAATCTCACTTTATACTACTTAGTCAACTGCAAACTCAGTCTTCAATAAAAAGGACGGCTACTATGTACTAAGCAACGGATACGAATAAAATGTGGGTTAAGTCTCCGATTGACCCTTATTAGTTAAGAGGTTTTTCTATTTTTAGCAAATAAGCGATAAACGGAGACGTGACCCCTTGCAGCCTGTTTTTTTGTATTATATTTTATCGTGACCAAACGAAAGCACAGTGACTCCTGTTACTTCTGCGGGCAACAGGCCAGTACCAAGGAACATGTACCCCCTAAATTGATGTTCAAGGGGTTCGCATGTGACCGGATTACTGTGCCTTCCTGTCCACAACATAACAATTCTAAGGGTGGAATCGATCAGGCGATTGTTAGCGCTTTACTGATCCCTTTGCGCAATGGGATGGGAATATACCATCTGGAGGCGGAAGTCTTAAAAGCTATTCAATTTGCTGAGCCTTCCTTCGAACGGGTAAAGAGTAGAGAAAGTCTATTTTATTAAAGGACCCGCATTTAAAATTAGGAAAATTACCCGATGTAGCGCATTTTAGTCCATCAAGGGATCTTAAGGATTGGATACGTCAGCTTACAGCAGGGTTAGTTTATGATGCTATAAGAAGTTTTGATTCGAAAATAAACTGGCCCGAATCGCTCGTTTTTTAGTCCTGACTATATCGAATCGAAAGGGCGAGAACCTATTGATCCCGAATGGGGAATTCCTACCCTCGAGAGGTATCCGAGCTAGCACAGCATTCATTGGCTCCCTTGGAGGCGGGGCTGGTCGGCTCGCCCGGATCATACCCTCGTGCTATTTACGCCTTCGAGGTAGGTGCTGATAACGGGCAATTAGTCTTCAAACATAAATTTTACGGACAATTTACCTGGTATGCGTTTTTAACAGCTTCGCCAAAAACTATTGGAATAATTGAAGGCAAATTAGCAAGTCGTTAAAAGACACTGAGGATTATACTTAACACCGATTAGATTTTCATATCCCTCCTCTAACTCTTCCATGTCGCTCTCAGACCACGCTCCCCGGGCTTACTCCCTGAATTTGAGTTAAACCACCAGAGTTTTCCGGGCGCCTTCGCGTTCTGCGCTTCAACTTTAACCGGATCGGTCGCGGCGTTACTGGTCCACGGCGGTCACCGCCTCATCGTAGAGCGTGGCGACCTCCTTCATAATCGCCGTCATCTCGGCAATCAGCGCGGTCCGGCGGTCGCCGGTCGCCGTCTTGAACTCCTCGAGTTTGGCCCTTCCTTCATCGATCTTCGTTGTTACCAGGTAGATCTTCTACTGCGCGTCTTCGCGGAAGGGGCTCTGCATCGTCTCGGCCCGCAGGGAGAGCCCGTCGGCCTTTTTCGCGTAGTCGTCCAGCGTCCACGTGCACTGGGCGATGAAGGTGTCGCTTTGCTCCGGGACCCGGCCGCTCCCGCACGCCAGCGCCGCCGCGAGGATTACGGTCAGGGCGGCACAGGCCGCGGCGATCGGCAGTCTCTTTGGTTTCATGGCGCATCTCCGCATGGCGGTGTACGATAGGGGAGGATAGCCCGGACGGGCCGCCCGTGTCAAGCCCCCCGTCCCATAAAAAAAGGCGCCCTTACGGGCGCCCTAAAGGTCAGCGTTTGGCCTCTATCACTCAGCCGTGATGTTTAGGCACCGCCGCCTACCGCGGTCACCGCGTCATTGTAGAGCGTGCCGAGGTCGCCGATGATGGTCTTCAGCTCGCCCATCAGGGCCGTCCACTTGGAGGCTTCCGCCCCTTTCAGCTCCTCTAACTTGGCCTTGCCTTCGTCCATCTTGGCCTTGACGGCGTCGATCTTTTCTATCGCCGCTTCCTTGGCCGGGCTGGGCAGCGCCTCCGCCTTCGTGACCAGGTCGTCGATCTTGGCCGAATAGTCATCGATCGTCGCGGTGGTCTCGGTGATGAAGGCGTCCTTCACCGCGGCCGCCTTCTCGCACCCGGGCATAAACGCCACCGCGAGGCCGACCGCCAACGCCAAAACGAGCAATACTTTTACTGATTTCATTGCTTTCCTCCCCAAAGGGTATAAATGTTTTTAAATGCTATCATGAATAGTCCCTGATGTAAAGCCTTTTCACGGGGCGCCGATTACCCCCGGGCAGGGGCCGTATTCACCTTATTTCTCCCGCGTATCGAAAAATTCTCTTGACATCGGCCCCCGCGCCTGCTATATACTTAAAGCATGAAGTTATACTTTAAGCTTTGTAATTGAGGCGGGGGTAGTTAACACCCATGTACTGCGTGGCCCAACCCCCCACATCATCCACCGGAGGCGCTATGATAAAGACCCGTATCACCGAAATGTTCAACATCAAGTACCCCATCCTCATGGGCGGGATGCACTGGGTGTCGTTTGCCGAGATGGTCGCGGCGGTGGCAAACGCCGGCGGCATGGGCTTTTTACCGTCGGCCTCCTTCGAATCGACGGAGGCGCTGCGCACGGAGGTCAGGCGCGCCAAAGACCTGACCGACGGGCCGTTCGGCATAAACATATCCATGCTGCCGGACGTATCGCCCGGCGAGCAGACGCTTGACATAATCCGCATGGGCATCGAGGAAAAGGTCGCCGCCTTCGAGACGGCCGGCCGCTCGCCCGAGCCCTTCATCCCGCTGGTCAAGGCCGCAAAGGTCCCGCTCATCCACAAGATCACGCAGGTCCGCTTCGCCAAGAAGGCCGAGAGCGTCGGGGCAGACGCCGTGGTCATCGTGGGGTTCGAGGGCGGGGGGCACCTGGGCATGGCCGACGTGGCCTCGACGGTGCTCATCAACAAGGCCGCGCGCACGCTGTAGGTCCCGGTGATCGCCGCGGGCGGCATCGTGGACGGCAGGGGGCTCTTGGCGGCGCTGGCGCTGGGGGCCGACGCCGTCCTGATGGGGACGCGGTTTTTGGCCGCTACCGAGACGCCGATCCACAAGAACTTCAAGGACTGGATCGTTACCCACACCGAGAACGACACGGCGGTGGTGATGCGCTCCATCAAGAACCCGATGCGCGTCATGGACAACGCCACGGCAAAGACCGTCTGCGAGATCGAGGCGCGGGGCACGACGCTGGAGGAGATCCTGACGTACGCCGCCGGCAAGTTCGGCAAGCAGGCCTACAACAGCGGCGACGTGGACATGGGCATCATCTCGGTGAGCGAGGGGATGGGCCTCATCGAGGACGTCAAGCCGATCAAGGAGATCATGGCCGACATCATCGCCGAGGCCGAGGAGGGCCTGGAGCGCCTGAAGAAGATCATGGGAGACGGGAACGTACGATAATAAAACCGTCATTGCGGGTGGTGAAACGGCCGGGACAATCTCCGAGCAACATACCGGAAAATCCTTAAGCCATTGACCTTTCCTCCGTAACCGGGGGATTGCCGCGCCACATAGCCCCGCGAACCGAACTTCGCGGCGGCCCCGTCGGGAGACCGGGGCGAAGGCGCTTAATCCGACGGCAATGGACAGCACGGATTTTTATCAGATTTTATACTACATCGCGTATTCAGGAGAGCATTCATGTTCAAGACGGCGATTACCGAGATGTTCGGCGTCAAGTATCCCATCATCTGCGGGGCCATGATGTGGCTCTCTATCCCGCCGCTGACGGCCGCGATATCCGACGCCGGCGGCCTGGGCAACCTCACCGCGGGCAACTACGAGACCGAGGAAGAATTCCGCAACGCCATCAAGGCGGTCCGCAAGCTCACCGATAAGCCCTTCATGGTGGGCATCACGATCCTGCCGTCGCTGAGGATCACGCCCGAGCACCACGCGATGTACGTCAAAGTCTGCGCCGACGAGCGCGTGGCCGGCGTGGAGATCTCCGGCGCGCCGCTGGACAAGGGCCTGGGGATGGACGCGATCGAGACCCTCAAGAAGGCCAACGTCAAGATGTTCCAGAAGGTGGGCGCGGTCCGCCACGCCGTCCACGCCGAAAAGGTCGGGTACGACGGCATCTACGCCGCGGGCATCGAGGAAGGGGGGCACCCGCTCTCCGACGACGTGACCACGATGATACTGACCCCCCGTATCGCCGAGTCGGTCAAGATCCCGGTGGTGACGGTGGGCGGCATCGCCGACGGCCGGGGGCTTGCGGCGGCGCTCATCCTGGGCGCGCACGGGGTCATGATGGGGAGCCGTTTCGTCTCCACGAAGGAATGCCCCTGCCACGACAACATCAAGGAGGAGCTGGTCCGCCGCCAGGAGATGGATACGACGATCTTCGGCCGCTCCATCGGCCTGCAGGGCAGGGCGCTGATGAGCGAGGTGATCCGGGACGTCATCGCCATCGAGGAAAAGGGCGGCAAGCTCGAAGACCTCATCCCGCTGATCTCCGGCCTGCGCATCAAGCAGGCGTGGGAGACCGGCAACGTGGACTACGCGCCGCTGATGGTGGGCCAGTCCATCGGGCTCATCAAGAAGGTCATGACCGTCAAAGAGGTGCTGGAATCGATGGTCAAAGAGGCCGAAGAGGTGCTGGCAAAGAAGAACAAGATGGTCGTGTAGAATAAGAATCCCCGGGGCATGACCTGTCGTGTCCGGCGTACGGGATAGGAGAATTAACCACAAAGGCACGAAGGCACAAAGGTGAGGAAGGAACTGCAGATATGTTTTCCTTAGTGTCTTTGTGTCTTAGTGGTGGAAATGAAGCGTTTTTTGAAAAATCCCTACGGGCGCTAACGCGAAGCGATGAAACGAACCGTTGGGACACGACTTGTCGTGTCCGGCATACGGGATAGGAGAATTAACCATAAAGGCACGAAGACACAAAGGGGGAGAATAAAGATCGTTCTCCTTCGTGCCTTTGTGTCTTAGTGGTGGAAAGGTTTTTCGGGACGAGCGGGCGGCGGTTGCCGTGCCCCCTTTCGGGCCCTCGCGATGGCATTAGAAAACAGAATTAAAAAGCGGGTATTGGTTAACCAATACCCGCTTTATCATTTCGTCCGTTCGAGCGCGGCGGTTATTTCTTGCCCGCGTTCTTCGTATCCTCGCGGTCGCGCAGCTCGCGCCTGAGGACCTTGCCCACGGCGGTCTTGGGGAGCTCGGGGATGAACTCGACGATCCGCGGGATCTTGTAGGCCGCGAGGTTCTGCTTGCAGAACGCGATCACGTCGGCCTCCGTGAGGGCCTGGCCCGGCTTGCACACGACAAACGCCTTGACCGTCTCGCCCCGGTAGGGGTCCTTCACGCCAACGGTGCAGGCCTCGAGGATGGCGGGGTGGGAGAAGAGGACGTTATCCACCTCGATGGGGTAGATGTTGTAGCCGGCGGCGATGATCATGTCCTTCTTGCGGTCGACGACCGAGAGGTAGCCGTCCTCGTCGAACATGCCGATATCGCCCGTCAGGTACCAGCCGTCCTTGAGGACCTTGGCCGTCTCCTCGGGTTTCTTGTAGTAGCCCATCATGATCTGGGGGCCCTTGATGGCGATCTCGCCGGTCTCGCCCTGCTTCACTTCCTTCTTGTAGTCGTCGGCGTCAACGATCTTTACGTCGGTATCCGGCACGGGTATGCCGACGGTGCCCGGCTTGATCGTCCCGCCCCAGGGGGTGACGGTGGCAATCGGGGTGGTCTCGGTGGAGCCGTAGACCTCGCAGATGGTGGCGCCGGTCAGCTCCTTGAGGTCGCGGATGGTATCGGCGGCCAGCGGCGCCGCGCCGGAGAAGAACCCCTTGACGAACTTGAGGTTCAGCTTACGGAACTCCGGCTCCGCCAGCAGCCCCACGAAGATCGTCGGGGCGCCGGGGATGAAGGTGGGTTTATATTTCTTGATCAGGTCGATGAGCGCCTTGGGCTCGGGGCGGGGTATCATCAAGTGCTCGAAGCCCATCCAGGTAAAGAAGTTCTGGACGGCCGTGTAGCCCGCCGAGTGGAAGATCGGAAACGTCCCCACGAGCCGCTCCTTGCCTTCCTCGAGGTCCGTGAACCAGGAGATGAACTGCTGGACGTTGCAGCTGATGTTCTTGTGGGAGAGCATGACCCCCTTGGCGACGCCGGTGGTGCCGCCGGTATAGATGAGGGTGGAGAGCTCTTCCCATTTTCCCTGCTCCTTCACCGGCGAGGTGTCGTACTTCTTGATGAGGTCTTCAAACAGGATGATGGTGTCGCTCGTTTCGAGGTTTTTCACCATCGCCTTCTTGACGTAGGGGAAGAGCTGCTTTTTCGGGAAGGGGAGGTAGCTGTGGATGTGGCAGCCGATGATCTTCTTGATCTTCGTGCCGGACATGATCTTTTCCATCCGGGGGACCAGCAGCGTCAGGGTAATGACGACCTTGGCGTCCGAATCGTTGAGCTGGTACTGGAGCTCGCGCTCGGTATAGAGCGGGTTATTCTGGGCGGCCACCGCGCCGATGCGCAGGGTCGCGAAGTTGGCGATGACCGTCTGGGGGAGGTTCGGGAGGCACACCGCGACCTTGTCGCCCTTCTTGACGCCGAGGGCCGTGAGGGCCTTGGCGAACTGGTTGACCATGCCGTCGAGCTGCTTATAGGTAATCCGGTTCCCCATGTAGTTCAAGGCGGTATTGTTGGGGTACTTCTTGGCGGATCGGGTAAGGGCCTCGCTCACCAGCAACTTCTCGTAGTTGATGGTCTTGGGGACACCGGGGGCATACGATTTGAACCATAGCTTGTCTTTCATTAAGTCCTCCCTTATGGGTATCGTGGAATGAAAAATATGAGCGTCCGATCGTCAGCGGGACGACGGGGAAAAACAAGCGGCAACCGGCGGTTCGGGGAGGTGAGCGGTAACCGGGTGAGCCCGGACGATCGGTATACGTTATACCGTCTTATAGAGAAAAACGAGGTGAATGTCAATCACTTTTTCATTCGATCGTGATTTTTAGGGCGTCTGACCCGTGCCCGGCCGGTGGCGCTCCAACAGCTCGATGAGGGTCATGACCCCCCAGCCGGTGGCGCCCTTGGTCACCCAGCCGTAGTCCTTGTCGGACCGGGCGGTCCCGGCGATATCGAGGTGCGCCCAGGGGACCGCCTCTCCGGCGAACCGCTTGAGAAAGGCCGCGGCGGTGATGCTGCCGCCATCCCGGCTCCCGGCGTTCTTGAGGTCGGCGACGTCCCCCTTGATCTGCTCGAAGTAGTGGTCAAACAGCGGCATCGGCCAGACGTCTTCTCCCGCGGCGCGGGAGGCCTCCCGCACGCGTTCGAGGAGGTCGTCGGTCGACGCAAAGAGGCCCGCGACCCGCCGGCCCAGCGCGATGACGACCGACCCCGTGAGCGTGGCGATGTCCAGGATGTACGCGGGGTCAAACCGTTTGGCGTACGCGATGCCGTCGGCCAGGACAAGCCTGCCCTCGGCGTCGGTGGTGATGACCTCGATGGTGGTATCGTCCATGGCGGTGAGCACGTCGCCCGGCTTGGTGGCGGCCGGCCCCGGCATGTTTTCGGCGGCGGGGATCACGGCGACGACGCCGACCGGCAGCTTCATGCGGGCGGCCGCGGCCGCGGCCGCCAACACCGCCGCGGCGCCGCTCATGTCGCTCTTCATCGCGCCCATGTTCTCGGCCGGCTTGATCGATATCCCGCCGCTGTCAAACGTGATCCCCTTGCCGACCAGGGCGATAGGTTCCTTTTCGCCGCCGGCGGGCTCGTACCTGATCACGACCAGGGCGGGCGGCTCGGCGCTGCCCCGCGCCACGCCCAGGAGCGCGCCCATCTTGAGGCGGGCGATCTCATCGGGGCCGAAGACCTCGACGGCCAAGCCCGGCCTTCCCGGCGGCCTCGCGCGCCCGGTCGGCCAGGACCGTCGGCGTCATGAGGTTTGCCGGGGTATTGGCGAGGTCGCGGGCCAGGTAGACCGAATCGGCGATGATACGGCCGTGGCGCGGGCCGTCGCCCATGACGGACGGGTCGCCGCAGATGACGATCCGGTCGACGGCCTTTTTCTTGTCCCCGTTCTTCTTGAGGCCCGAAAAGGAGTAGGCCCCGAGGGCGGCGCCGATAAACACCTCGCGGGCCGCGGCAGGCCCGGGAATGCCGGTGTCGGCCGCCAGGTCGTGCGCAAGCGCGATCGTGCCGACCCCGAGCCCCTTGAGGCGCTTGGCGGCGGCGGCCGCCGCAGACTTTAAGCGCCCGGGGCCGAACCGCTCCCGTTTCCCGAGCCCCGCCAGGCATATCCGCCGGGGACCGCCGGCGGCATCGAGGTAGAGCAGCGCCGTCTCGTCGGTCTTGCCCGTGAAATCGCCCGAATCGACGACCGCCCTGATCTTCCCGCCGACGGCCTCGTCCAGGGCCTTCACGGCCGGGGTAAGGTCGCGGGCCTTTTCGAACAGGCCGATCACGAGCGCGGGCGTCTCCATGGCCGAAAGGGGCCGGTCCGAGACGGTCAGGCTCGGAAGCGTGGTTGAGAGATCGTCTTTCATTCGCTCCTCCGGGTGCGGGGACGGTTCGTTAGTTCGCTGCACGGGGGCCGCGGCCGCCTCGAATTTCACGCGCGCGGCTACTCCTCCTCCACCGCCCAGGTCTCCAGGATATCCTCGCCGATCCCCTCGATGAACCGGGAGGGGCGGCCGAACGCCGGCCCGCGGTGGGTGATGATCTTTATGGGGTAGGTGATCGTAAGGTTTTCCTTTGCCCGGGTCGCCGCGACGTACATGAGGCGAAGCTCCTCTTCCAGGTCGTCGGCCGATTCGGCCGCGTAGGTCGTGGGGAAGTAACCCTCCGCCGCCCAGATGATAAAGACCGAGTGCCACTCGAGCCCCTTGGCCGAATGGATCGTGGAGAGGATGAGCCGCTCCGGGTCGGGGTCCTCCCGGAGTATATCTGATATGCTGTCGGACGGCGGCTCGAGGGCCATGTCGGTCAGGAACGACTCGATCGACCGGTACTTACGGGCGATGATCGCCAGGTGATCGAGGTCTTCCAGCCGTTTGGGGTGGTCGTCGTACCTTCTCTTGGCGATGGGGGTGTAGTAATCCAGGAGCCGCTCCACGGCCTCGGCGGGGCCGACGTCGCGGCCTTCCAGGGAGGCCAGCGCCCGGGAGAGCCGGCCGATCCCCTCCCCGAACCGCCGGTCGCCGATGAACGGGGCAAGGCCGTCGGTTATGCCGGGGGCGTCGAGGATCGAGGCCGTGATCGCCTCTTCGGCACGCGGCCCGACGTTTTCCACCAGCATCAATACCCGTTTCAGCCCGACCGCATCCCTGGGATTGATGAGCACCTTGATGTGGGAGACGATGTCCTTGACGTGGGCCGTCTCCATGAACTTGAACCCGCCGTGCTTGATGAAGGGGATGTTGCGTTTCTTGAGCTCTATCTCCAGGTCAAAGGAGTTAAAGCCCGCCCGGAACAGCACGCAGATATCGGTCAGCGGCACCCCTTCCTCCCGGAGGTCGAGTATCCGCTGGGCAACGAACCGCGACTGGGACGGCTCGTCCGGCAGCGGCACGAGGGCCGGCAGCATCCCGACGCCTTTCTTGGTCCAGAGGATCTTCGTGTATTTCTCCCGGGCGCGGTCTATGATGACGTTTGCCAGGTTGAGGATCGACTGGGTGCTCCGGTAGTTTTCCTCGAGCTTGATGACCGAGGCGTTCGGAAAGAGGGTCGGGAAATCCATGATGTTCTTGAAATGGGCCCCCCGGAACGAATAGATGCTCTGCGAATCGTCCCCGACGGCCATGACGTTGCCGGCGCCGCCGGCCAGGAGCTCGACGATCCGGGCCTGCAGGCCGTTGGTATCCTGGTATTCGTCGACGAGGATGTATCGAAACCGCTTCTTGAGCGTCTCCCGGATGCCCTCGTTTCCCTCGAGGAGCCTGACGAGATGGACCAGCAGGTCGTCGTAATCCATGAGCATGTGGGCCTGTTTATACTCGGTGTAGGCGGCCAGTATCTCCAGGAGCTTTTCTGTTTCGTGGGAGAAGTGGGGATATTCCTGGCTGACGACGGAGGCAACCGGGACGGCGCGGTTGACCGCCTTGCTGAAGATCTCGCCGATGGTATCTTTCCTCGGAAAACGCCGCTCGCGGTCGGCAAGACCGAGCCTTCCCCGGATGAGGTTGATGATGTCCTCCCCGTCGGCGCGGTCGAGGATCGTAAACGAGGCCGAAAAGCCGACGGCCCCGGCATATTCCCTGAGGATCTGGGAGGCAAACGAATGAAAGGTGCCGCCGGCGACCTTCTCGGTCTGCCCCCCACCAGGGCCGCCGCCCGGTCGAGCATCTGGCGGGCGGCCTTGCGGGTGAAGGTCAACAGGAGGATGGAAGCGGGCGGGACCCCCGATTCGATAAGCCGGGCGACCCGGTAGACGAGCGTGCGGGTCTTGCCGCTTCCCGCCCCGGCTATGACGAGGCTGGGGCCGCCGCCGAACGTGACGGCCGAAAGCTGGTGTTCGTTTAGCTCCTTTTCGTACGGGATGGTAAACGACGGCGCGGGCCCCGTTTCGGCCTTCTTCAGGATATACTTCTTCATTGCATAAGCCTACCAGAACGGCGGCCGTTTTTCAAGCTGTTTGCAGGGCCGGCAAACGGGCGTTCCCATACGATACGAATGATACGATTTATCCATTGATTGAAGATGCCGTATATGATATAGTAACTACCGTAGCCATCGTGGCTATAGCAGACCATGAAGACGCAGAACCTCAAGAACTTCATCCGGATCAACCACCAAGAGATACTTACCAAGGTGGACGAGCTGGCCGGTTTCGGGCCGTCGGACATCTGCATGTTCAAGGATCAGGTGGTCAGGGGCATCGGGGTCCGCACCGCCATGAAGGTCGTGTCGATATCCGAGATGCGTGACCTCTACATCGGCCTCATCGCGATTCGGGTGGTGGAAAAGGAGCGCGGGTACGCGTAGTATCGGCCGTTACTCCTTCCCCGGGTTTTTATTGCCGGCGGTTCCTATAGTTCCTATTGGACGCCGTTTTTTTTCGCGGTTTGCCGCCTGCACCCCATACCCGGCTTACCGGCGGACGAACTAAATATCTTTTCAGGCGCGGAGTTTTATACTATACTATCGCTCCATGGGCGCGATCGATGTCGTCATTCCCACCGGCCCTGAAGGTATGATCCGATGAAAAAACAACGATACCTGTCTCCCAGGAACATTTCACTGCTGGCGCTTTTTTGCGCCCTCGTCGTCGTGGCGACGATAGTCGTCCGGCTCCCGATCCCGGCAACGGGTGGCTACTTCAACCTGGGGGATACGATCATCTTCATTACGTCAATCCTCCTGGGGCCCGTTTCCGGGATGGTCGTGGGCGGAGTGGGGTCGGCCCTGGCCGACGTTTTCGGAGGATTTGCCCAGTTCGCGCCCTGGACGCTCGTCATCAAAGGGGATCGAGGGGTTGATCGCGGGCCTGTTGATCCGCGTGTTTCGGGCCGACCCAAAAACGGCGCCCGGCGCGCTTCTGGCCTTCGGGTCATTTGTTGTTGCCGGGCTCTGGATGGCGGCGGGTTATTTCGGCGCCGAGTACGTCATCTTTGGGCTGGACTGGGCGCCGCCGACGGCCGAACTTCCTTTCAACCTCGCCCAGGCCGGCATATCGGCCCTTATCGCGGGACTCCTCGCTCCGATACTTACCCGTGCTTTTGAGGGGCGGCTCTCTCAGTAAGGCCGGTCCCAACCGCCGCAGGGTTCCGTGCCGCACCGTACAAGACCGTCCAGGCCACGGCGGTATCCCTAAAATACACTCCTTCCACAGGCCGGAAATGCGTGCATCACGGATACGCACGGCGGATCGCCGGGACGGACGCGGCCCGGTTTCCCATAATTTGCTTGACTTTGGAGCGGTTGGATGGTACAAAGAAAAAATTGTTTTTCCAAACACTCTGTGGGGAACGGTATGAAAATATTCCGGCGAATAATCATCCTGGCCTTCATCGTGTGCCTGATTCTGCCTCTGGCGGCTTTTGGCGCCGATAAGATCAAGGTTGCCATTATTCCCTTCAAGATCAACAGCCCGGAAAAACTCGACTATCTTGAAGGCGCAATCTACGATATGATCGCGTCCCGCCTCTCCGTCGACGAAAATATAGCGATCCTCGAGCGATCGACCGTCGTACGCGCCCTCGGGAAAGACTACGAGACCGCTATGACCGTCGAGAATGCCGAATCTCTGGGCAGGAGGCTCGGTGCCGATTACGTTATCCTCGGCTCCCTGACAAAGCTTGGAGAGGCGTTTTCCATTGACGCCAAGATGTTCAACGTAGCCAAGAAGGAACAATCCACCGCGGTCTTCGCGCAGGGCAGCGGGTTAGACGCCCTCATCCCGAAGATCAATGAGTTTGCCCGAAACATGAACTTCAAGATACTCGGCTATATCCCCAAGGAGGGAGTGGCCGGTTATATGGGCGAACAGGTTGAAAACCCCAACTTTATCTTCGCGACCCGCGACCTGATGAGCAAGTCCGACTTCCGCAAGAGCCCCTTCTGGGATATCCAGATAAAGGGTGTTGACGTCGGCGACGTAGACGGCGACGGGGTCAACGAATGTATCGTGATCGACAGGAACGAGCTGTGGGTCTACAAACGGGGCAAGGAAGAATTCGAGCTCTTCGCGGCCTTCAAGGGGCGCGGCGCCAATAACTTCCTGTCCCTGGACGTGTTGGACCTGAATAAAAACGGCAAGGCCGAGGTGTTCATAACGAACGTGGACAAGGGGAGACTGGCCTCTTTTGTCGTGGAATACGATACGGCCAAAAAGGAATTTATTCGGATCGACAAGAATATCCCGCTCTATTTCCGCGCCTTTAAGCTTCCCGGCAAGGAAGTGCTTCTCCTGTGCCAGAGGATGGGGATGGACGAACCCTTCTATGGAGGTATCCATAGGGTCGAGATCAGCAGGGGAGACTACGTCGAGGGCACGACCGTCGATCTTCCCGAGGGAATGGGGATATTCGGGATTACGTTACCGGCTAACATTACCAATGAAAGCGTGCCCGAGATAGCGCGCGTGACCGGCGGAAACCATCTCGAGATCAGGGATATGAGCGGCGGTGTGAGGTGGTTAAGCAAGGAATACTGGAGCGGCACCATAAACTACTTCAGCACCACCGAGAAAGAAGAGAAAAAGCCCGGGGGAGTCAGCGCGGATATGGCCGGGACCGGCGATATCTATATTACCGGGCGGGTGCTGATAACGGACCTGAACCACGATAATGTCGTGGAGGTGCTTGTCCCCAAGAATATCTCCAAGACCATGAACCTGCTGCCGAAGTTCCGGCTCTATGAGACCAGCGAAATATATAACCTCCAGTGGGACGGTATTAACATGTCCGAGAACTGGCGCTCGCGTCTCATAGAGGGATATACCGCCGACTTCCAGGTCAAAGACATAGACTCCGACGGCATCGATGAGCTGGTCGTGGCGGTGGTCTATTCGACCGAGATGACGGCGCTGATACCGGCCAAGAGCGGGGTCCTGGTATACGAGTTGAATTTCTAGGGCGGTGTAGCTCAGATGGTTAGAGCATGCGGCTCATATCCGCAGTGTCCGGGGTTCAATTCCCTGCACCGCCACCACTATGTGAATGAAGGGGCCGAAAGGCCCCTTTTTTTGCCCGAAAAACGGCAACGACCGCTTTTCGTGTGCTCATGCCTACAGCACGAATCACCGTTCTTCGTGACCTGAATACAATGACTTTCCGCGAAGCATGAAGGCATCGAATTGTTCGGCCGGTACGAGCCGGCCCCCGGTCGTCCAGACGAGGTGAACGGCCCGGTCCATGCAATCGGTAATCCCATGCTCGCGGAGGTACGCCGACGCCTGCCCGCCGGTAGAGAGGAGGATGGGGCCGGCGATACCTGCGGCGGCCGACGGTTCGATGGCGATACCCTCGGTCGTAAACAGGGCATAGACGAAGCGGAATAGATCATCGTCGCTGACCGTCAGGCAGCCCGAGACGAGGTCCCCGATGGCCGACCCGGCAAGCAGTGACGCGGTGGGGACGGCCAGGCCGTCCGCCTGGGTGTTGTTGGTAAGGCCGATCTCGTAGACCGGAACGGGCCGATCGAATCCCGTGAGCATACCCAGCATGAACGACGGGGACTCCGTGGGCTCGGCGAAGAAGCAGTGGACATCGTCGCCGAAGACGTGCTTGAGGCCGAAGGTGATCCCGCCCGGCGCACCGCCCACCCCGCAGGGGATATAAACGAGCAGCGGCCGCCGCGGGCCGATAATAATACCGCGCCCGCGCAATTGATCGGAAAGCCTGAGGGCCGCCACCGAATACCCGAGGAAAAGGTCCACGGAGTTTTCGTCATCCACGAAGTAAGTGAACGGGTCGTCGGCGGCAGCGGCGCGGCCGGCGCTGACGGCCGCCGAGTAATCGCTCTCGTGTTCGACGACCGTAACCCCTTTTTCGCGCAGCAGCCGTTTTTTCCATTCCTTGGCGTCGCGGGACATGTGGACGGTCACCGAAAAGCCGAGGGCAACCCCCGTAATCCCGATGGAGAGCCCGAGGTTGCCGGTGCTGCCGACCGCGATCGTATACCGCGAGAACAACCCCCTTATCTCAGGAGAGGCAAGCTTCAGGTACGGATCGGAGATGGCGAAGAGTCCCTCGCGCACGGCCAGCCGCTCGGCAAACGTCAGCACCTCGTAGACGCCCCCCGCGCCTTGACGGAGCCGGCCACCGGCAGGGCGTGATCGGCCTTCAGCCACAGCTCGCCCCGGATATCGGCGGAAAAGCGTCGTGACAGTTCGTCCCTGAGCTTCGGGACGCTCACCAGATCGGACTCGATCAACCCGCCGTCTTTCGGGTCTCGGGAAAGAGGCGGGCGATCAGGGGGGCGAAGCGGAAAGCCGGGCCGCGGCGTCCTCCAGGTCGCGGCGAGAGGGCCGACGGCCGGGCAGCACGTCGACGGGACGCGCCAGCCTGTCGCTGAACCAGAGAAAGGGGGCCCGGGCCTTCAGGCGGTCAATGGGATTTTCGGGCAGTCGGTCATGTTTTTCATCGGTTATCCGTTATCCTGCGGGCTCATACGGGGCTCAGAACCATGCCGCTGGCAGAACCCGTGGGTTTCCCGTCGGCAAGCGCCCATTGCCCGTTTACCATCACGCGGGGGATGCCGGAGGGGGGGCGGTGCGGTCCCGATACGTCGAATTATCGGCGATCATATCGGGTTTTCGAGCGCGATATTCGCGGCATTTCCCGGAGCGGTTATTCCCCGGTCCACGCCGACAGTGGAGAGGCCGCCGCGGGTACGTAAGACCATATATGCGACTTACAGGTCCAGGAGCTTGAGCCCCGTTTGTTCGTCGTGCCGCCGGGTAAGCCCCGCGGGAAGCGGTACAAGAAATATCTCCACGGTAGCGGCGCAGACCAGGTTGAAGACGTGGCCGCCGCACGTCCGGCAGTCCTCGTCGGAAAAGACGCCGTGGATATGCAGGATCGGGCCTCCGTCGGTTTGGGCGAGGCTTCCGGTCAGCGATGCGATCTCCCATACGCCCTCGAGGGTCTTCTTGTTGTAGACCTTCCGCTCGATATCGTAGGAGCCCAGCACGATTTCCCGCGCGGCGCCGATACCCCAGAAGTGCGCGGCATCCACGGTCTGGCGGGCGGCAAATTCGATGAGGGATGAGCCGATCTCCTCGCCTATGGCCAGCTGTATGATATACCCGTGTCCCTGGGCGCGGTAGCGCATCGTATTACTCCTTCGGACGGTGGTGTATATAGTCGGGATTGACGAGGTTGGGGATTTCGGTCCCCTCGATCATCGCGATGAGGCTTTCGGCGGCGGTCCGCGCCATCCTCTCGCGCGTCGAGGTGGTGGCGCTGCCGATATGGGGGAGCAGCACGCAGTTATCCAGCCCCAGGAGGCCCGGATTGATCTCGGGCTCCCGTTCGTAGACGTCAAGCCCCGCCCCGGCGATCACGCCGCGGGCCAAGCGCGTCGGCAAGGGCGGCCTCGTCCACGACCTGCCCCCGGGAGGTATTGATGAGGTATGCGGTCGGCTTCATTGCCGAGAGCTCCGCGCCGTCCGATGAGGCGGCGCGTCATTTCGGTAAGGGGAACATGGAGGGACACGAAATCGGAGACGGCGAGAAGCTCGGAAAGCGCAGCACGCCGGGCCTCAAATCCGAGTGCGGCCGTATCGACGGGGGCCTCTTCATGATAGACGACCTTCATGCCCAGGCCGTGTCCCCGCCGCCCCACGGCCTGCCCGATCTTTCCCATGCCGACGATGCCGAGGGTCGCCCCCGCGATATCGGCCCCCAGGAACTGCATCGGCCCCCAGCCGTTCCAGGCGCCGGACCTGGACGAAACGCTCGGCCTCGGGTATCCGGCGGGCGACCGCGAACATCAGGGCGACCGCAAGCTCCGCGGTGGCCTCGGTCAGGACGCCGGGCGTATTGGTGACCGGGATGCCGCGCCGGGTGGCCGCCGCGATGTCGATGTTGTCAAAACCCGCGGCGTAGTTCGCGATCCCTACCAGGTTCGGCGCCGCCTCCATGACCGTATCGTCGATGCGATCGGTCAAGAGGCAGACGATCCCGGCGACGTCGGCAACGCGCTCCGTGATCTCGCGCGCGGTCATCGGCCGGTCATGTTCGTTGAGGATCAGGTCGTAGCGATTGCGCAGGACACTCGAGGCCGACGACGGGAATTATTCTGGTGATCAGCACCTTCCTGGTCATGATTCGTTGTTTTTCCTCTCGGTATGTAGTATGATCGCACCGTCGGTTGCCCGGTACGTCTGCCTATGCGCCATACGGCTACCATATATCACAGGCGCCGTCGAATTTCAAAACAATTACATCTCAACCGTGCGACAACATGTATCATGCCTCTCTCTATACAAGACTCGAAAACAGACGGGCCCAGTGCCGCGTCTGCCTGAGACGCTGCGCCATACCCGAGGGGGGCCTGGGCTGGTGTAAGACCCGGCTCAACAAGGCGGGGAAGATATTCTCCCTGACGTACGGCCGGGTATCCTCGATCATGGTATCTCCGGTAGAGAGCAAACCGATGTTTCATTTCATGCCGGGGTCCACGTGGCTCTCGGTCGGGTCGGTGGGATGCAATTTCAAGTGCCCGGGGTGCCAGAACTGGGAGATCGCCCACGCGATACCCGATTCACAGGGATCATACTGCATCCAGGGCGGCGAACATACGAGTCGAGACCGAATACCTGGCGCCGGAGGTGCTTATCGAGATTTCCCACCGGGAACGGGTGGACGGCCTCTCGTTTACCTATAACGAGCCGACGCTCTGGGTTGAGTACGCCCAGCGCGCCATGACGCTGGCCAAGGAGGCGGGTCTCTCAACGAACTGGGTTACCAACGGCTACCTTACCAGCGATACACTGGATTACCTGGGCCAGTCGCTCGACTCCTTCCGGGTGGATATCAAGGGCTTCTCGGAGAAGACCTACCGGCTCATCGGCGGGATCGTCGACTATCGGGATATCCTCGAGGCGGTCCTGCGCGCCAGGCGTCGATGGGGAATGCACGTGGAGCTGGTTACCAACATCATCCCGGGGGTAAACGACAAACTCGCCGAGCTTACCGACCTGGTGCGGTGGATCGTTCGGGAGGTGGGGGCCGACACGCCGTGGCACATCACGCGGTTTTCGCCCCATCACCAGTGGGCGGGTTACCCCTCCACCGCCGTAGAGACCCTCGAAGATATCTACCGCATGGCGCGCGGGGAGGGATTGAACTACCCCTATCTCGGCAACGTCCCGGGGCACCCGTATGAAAACACCGTCTGCCCGTCCTGTGGCGAGCTATTGATAGACCGGCCGGACGGCGGGCTCGGTGACGGTGAGGCTCGTCGGGTCGTCGTGCCCGGGGTGTGGGGCCCGCGTTCCGGGGCGTTTCGAGCAGAAGAAGTAACTGCGGATCGTTTGTTATGCGCCCTATATACAAGAAGGCCGTTTCCCCGCGGGGAAACGGCCTTTTCTTTTATTCAGGTTCTTTCGGACGGCCCTCGATCCACGGAGGCCGGTATCCGGACGGGAGCGAGCGGTATCCTACGGGAAGAAGGCGTGGTAGAGATAGGCCAGCGTGATACCCAGGTAGTTGCCGATGGCGTACCCGATGATCCCCGTGGTGACGCCGGAAAAGACGATCTCCTTGTTCTTGAGGGCGCCCGCCACCACCGGGACAAACGGCGGGGAGCAGATGGCCGAGGTGGAGACGATGATGGTGGTGTCGGCGTCGATCTTGAACGGGATCGAGAGAAGCACCTGCAGGATCAGGGTCCCAAAGACGGAGATTGCCACGAAGACCATGATCTCCGGTGCCATGGTGAAGAGCTTGGTGAGATCGGCAAGCGAGCCCACGGCCGTGCAGAAGACCAGTATGATGTACATCCCCAGCTGGAACGTCTTGTCGATGTTCCTGATCTTCGGGACGAGGGAGGCGAGGATGCCGAGCGTCGTGATCGAGAGGATAATGACCGCAATCTCGAAGAGCTTATACTTATCCGGGTTAAAATGAGGCAGTATCCGGGAGAGGACGGGCGGCAGGCCGTACATGATGCCGGCGCTCACGGCAAAGATGAGGATGGACAGGAACAGGGCCGCCAACGAGCGGGATGAACTTTGCCCTGCTGAAGATTCCCGAATAGTCGGTGAACTCCCCTCCCGTGACCGCGTCGCCGGCGGCGGCGGTCTTCTTAAAGGGGGGCAGCACCAGCAGAAAGACCCGCTGCGCGACCGTGACGAGAAAGAGAATATAGAGCGAACTGAAGATGACGTCTGCGGTCTGCACCATGATGAAGGTGGTCGGGTCGACCTTGAGCGCGGTTCCGATGGCCGCGAGGTTCGGCGTGCCGCCGGTATAGACAGCCCATGAGCATCCCCGCGATCTTCCAGCCCTCGGGGAGCGAATCCTTGAAGATCATAAAGCAGATAAACGAGACGATCACGATGGAAAGGGTCGCCAGGAACATCGAGAATAGGGTCTTTCCCGCCAGCCTCGACCATTTCCTGATGTCCATGGAAAACAGCAGCAGCGGAAGAGAGAGCGGGATGGCGATCGTCATGATCAGCTCAATGGTCTTGCCGCTGCCGGAGGGCAGCAGCCCGACGTTGCCGATGAGAATCCCCGCGGCGTAGCAGAAGATCACGGCCCCGATCTTATCGATCGTGGGATATTTATGGCAGAGATAGATGACCAGGACGGGAAACAACAGGAAAAAGAGGATCAGGATAACGGTTCCCATGGTTTCTCCTCACGGAAGGTTGGATGATCTGAAAAACCCCGCCCCTATTATAGAGGGCGGGGCAAAAAAGTAAACAGAAAAGGGGACGCGACTAAAAATTATAGATCCCCATGAGCGGCCCCACCACCGAGATGACCAGGGTAAGCAGGACGATCATCACCACCGTCATGACGATGCCCGACAGGGCGAAGTCCTTCACGGAGAAATAGCCGGACG
Source organism: uncultured delta proteobacterium (assembly GCA_963848155.1). Lineage (GTDB taxonomy): Bacteria > Desulfobacterota > Zymogenia > Zymogenales > Zymogenaceae > JAFGAS01. The sequence continues at coordinate 885,151 of CAWKCL010000007.1, read as the reverse complement.
TATACGGGATGATGTTGGTCGGCGACTGCGTCAGGAGGATAATCCCCAACGACGCCGTGAAGGCCGCCGGCGCCACGAGGAACCACGCGTCCAGCCCGAGGTCCGCGGCAAGCGTAATCAACAGCGGTATGACGATAATCCCGGTAACGGTGTTCGAGGCAAGGAAGAGCTTCATGAACATGACGGCGGCTATCACCAGGGCGATCTGGACGACCGGATGAAACCCGGTGATGTTTCCCAGCAGTATCCAGGAAAGCCAGCGCGCCGCGCCGGTCTTGTACATCATCAGGCCCAGCGCCAGCGAGGCCAGCACCAGGACGATGGAATCCCAGTTCATCAGCGGCTCGGCCTCCTCCCAGGTCATGATCCCGATGCCGGGGAGGAAGAAGACCAGGCCGCCGGCCATCGCCACCATCTCCATGGAGAGGACGATCGTCCCCCCGCTGATCTTCGCGATATAGTCGGTGGCCATCCAGAGGACGATTACCGAGAGAAATACCGCAAGCGTAATGATCTCCGGGCGGGAAAGCTTCCCCTTATCTTTGAGCCGTTTCCTGATCTCCTGCTGCTCCAGGGGCAGCCGCTTGATCTCCGGCGGGAAGATCAGGATGAGGACGAGCCAGCCGAAGGGAATCGAGGATCAATGCGGCCGGGACGCCGATCTTCATCCAGTCCAGAAACGAGACGTGAAGACCCGCCAGGTCGTTCAGGTATCCGATGGCGATCGGGTTGGGGCCGCACCCGGCGGGCGTCCCGATACCGCCGAAGACCGCCCCCCAGCAGCAGGCGATCATGAGCGCCTTGCCGAAGTTGCTTTTACCCGGCTTGATGCCCGCGCTCCTTAAGAGCGCCACCCCCAGCGGGGTCATCATGGCCGCCACCGCCATATCGGTGACCCACATGGAGATGATCGTCCCCATGATGAGAAAGCCCAGCACGACCATCCGGGTCCCGGTCCCGAGCACCCGGAGGATCACGAGCGTCAGCCGCTCGCCCAGCCCCGATTTCACGAAGGCCCCCGTCAACAGGAAGACGCCGAGGAAGAAGAAGACGAGGCTGTTGCCGAACCCGATCTTGATGAGCTCCACCAGGCCGTCGGCCGCGCCGTGCACGGTCTCAACGCCCTTGGCGGTGACCACCTCCATGCCCTCGGTGGCGCCCAGCAGCGCCATGAGGATCATCACGAGGATCGAGGTTACCGCGAAAGAGGCCGCCTCCGTCACCCACATGACGATGGCAAAGGCAAGAAGCGTCATGGTGAGCCGCCCCTGGTGGGTCAGCGTGGCGGTCTTGTCACCCAGCGAGATGGTGTCGGGCAGAGGGGCGAAGTAGACGATCAGGGCCACGGCGACGGCAAGGACAAGGAAGATGATCTCCCTGTTCTTCTTATACGCGTCGATCAATTTCGTCTTCGTGTCGGCGGACATAGCTGCAACTCCTTCTCGCAGAGACTAATAGGCCGAGGCGGCGATATTTGCCAGGGCGTAGCTCCCCGGGCTGATGACGTCCGGGTCGGTCATGACGTTGATGAGGGACACCTTGCCCGATTTAAAGGCGCGCTCCAGGGCCGGCCGTATGTCTTCCGGCTTTTCGACGAGCTGGCCGTATCCGCCCATCGCCTCGATCATCGTGTGGTAGGGGAAGGTGCCGAGCTCCGTGGCCACGTTGACGCCCGGGCCGAACTTCAGGCTCTGGCTGTGCCGGATCATCCCCCAGCCGAGGTCGTTGCTCACCACGATGACGATAGGGAGCTTGAAGCGGATCGCGGTGTTGATCTCCATGAAGTTGAAACCGAGTGAGCCGTCGCCGGTGACAAGGATTACCCGTTCTTTCGGATTGAGGAGCTTTGCGGTCAGGGCAAACGGTATGCCCAACGCCGAGGCAGCCGAACAACCCCGATTCGAGATAGTCGCCGTGGCGGTAGGTCTTCCTGGTCATGCCCAGCCAGACGGAGGTGTCGCCGCCGTCGGCGACGACGATCCCCTCTTTTCCCATGAACTCGTCCACCTCTTTCATGAGGCGCTGCGGGTGAATCGGCACCGCCTCGGAGTTCAGCTGGTCTTTTACGGAATCAAGCGAAAAGTCACGCTGTTTTCTCAGCTCGGCGGTCCACCCCGCGAAGGCGTCTTTCTTGATGCGTCCGGCAAGCGCCTGCTTGAGCTGGCCGGCCACAAAGGAGGCGTCGCCGACAATCGCGGCGTCTACCCGGCGGTTTCTGCCGATCTCGATGGGATCGGTGTTGACATGGATGATCTTGGCGCCGGCCGGGAAGACATCGCCGAACATCGTAAAGAGGTTGATCCTCGTCCCGAGCAGCACGATCACGTCTGCCCCGGTGACGGCGGCCCCGGCCGCCCCCGGACGGATCAGGAGGGCGGAGCCGAAGCAGAGGGGGTGGTCTTCCGGCAGGGTCCCCTTGCCCATCGAGAGGGTGAACAGCGGTATCCCGGTTTCTTCCACCAGCTCTTTAACGGGAGCGACAGATCCCGAGAATCGAACGCCGCTTCCGGCGATGATGATCGGGTGCTTGGCCTGCGCGATAAACGAGGCGGCCTGCTCGATCGCGGCCGGGTCCCCCATCGAACGAAGGGGCATCGGGGAATCGAGGAACTTCACGCCGTCGGCCTGGCAGGACGCCGTGAGGACGTCAACCGGGAACTCGAGGAACGTGGGCCCGGGGCTCGTGGCAAGCGCGGTCTTGAAGGCCACGTCGACCAGCTCCGGTATGCGGTTGACGTTCGTGGCGGTCTTGGCCCACTTGGTGATCGGGGCGACGACGTTTCTCTGCTCGATCTCCTGGAGGTCGAGCCGCTCGTCCATCCTCAGACCGATCCTGCCCGATAACACGAGGATCGGGGAGCCGGCCATGCGGGCGTTTGCGATGCCGGTAACCGCGTTGGTAAAACCGGGACCGGCCGTGACGAGCGCCACCCCGACTTTCCCGGTGAGACGCGCGTAGGCATCGGCCATAAAGACGGCGGCCTGCTCGTGGCGGGTGTCAAAGAGCTTGATATCGGATTTGAGGAGGTGCTGATAGATCGGGGCGATATGCCCGCCGCTGAGGGTAAAGATATATTCGACGCCCTTTTGCTCCAGCGCCCGGACGACGAGCTCGCCGCCGGTCATTACCCGATCGGCCGGTTGTTTATTATTCATGGGGGTGCCTGTTGGATTCGCGCTATTCATGCCGTACCTCCTATAATTCCATTAGCTGGCCGCCGTCCACGTTCACGGCCTGGCCGGTGATGTATCGGGCGTCGTCCGAGAGGAGGAACGCCACGATGTCGGCCACGTCCTCGGGCGTGCCGATACGCTTGAGGGGAATGGTCTGCTTTTCCTCTTCAATGACCTGATCGACGGTCTTCTGAAACGCCTTGGCCTGCAGCTCAAACGACCACCGCTCCAGGTCGGTGTTAATCTGGCCGGGACAGATGGCATTTACCCTGATGCCGCTCATGCCGGCCTCTATCGCGAAGACCTTGGTGAGCATGATAACGGCCGCCTTGGACACGCAGTATGCGCCGCCGAACGCGCGGGGGCGCTTTCCCGCCCGGGAGGCGGTGTTGACGATCGCCGCGCCGGGCCGTGTCATCAAGGGGAGCATCGCGCGGGTGACCAGCAGCGTGCCGTTCAGGTTGATGTCCATCGTTTTCTTCCACATATCGAGATCAACGTACTGCAAAAGATTGGGGGAGGGGCCGGCGCCGGCATTGTTGACGAGGAAATCGAGATGGGAGAATTTTTCCCGTATCGTCGCGGCGGCCTGCTGGATAGACTCGGCGTCGGTGACGTCGATACGAACGGCCGATCCGTTGATCTCCTTGGACAGGGCCTCGAGATCCTCCCAGCATCCTATCTTCGCGTAGTCTTTTACGCCGATGTCCCGGCATACGTCCGAGATGATGACGTGGGCGCCGTCCCGGGCGAGCCGCCTGGCAATCCCGAAGCCAATCCCGTCTTTCTTGCCGGAGCCGGTGATCAGGGCGACTTTTCCTGAAAAATCATACATGGTTAACTACCTCGCTCTATCTCGTTTCCTCTTTACCGAGGATGACCGACCATTCGGTCATCCTCAGCGCCGATAAATCGCTGTTCCGCCGCCCATGGCGCGTCAGCCCCGTTTCTTCGGTGAGTTCTCCATGGAGAAGCGGATAATGTTAACAACCTGGTCGATTTTTGATCTAATCCCCTCTTCGACCCGATCGTCGGTAAGGCTCAAGTATTCCCCGAGCCGTATCCGGTAGTGGCGGGATACGACGGATATTATCATCATCACGTACATGCTGTTGATCAGGAACGCGCTCATGTCCACGTCGAGGTCGGGCCGGATGAAACCCTCGTCGATGCCGCGCCTGATGGCCGATTTATAATAGTCCGCGGTATGTTTCTCGACGGCAAGCGTGAGCTTATCCGCGAATTGCTCCATTCCGCTGGACGAGATGTTCACGTAGAGCTGGGCGTACTGCGGGTATTTGACGACGAAGGCCAGGCCCTGGTGGAAGATGTCACCGATCTGGCTAAAGAAATCCTTGCCGTCGTCTATGATGGAGTCGATATTCCTGCGCGACAGGGAGATCCCGTGCGTGCAGACGTCCAGATAGAGCTCCTCTTTGCTGTCGAAATAGTCGTAGAGCGATCCCTTCGATACCCCGGCACGGTCGGCGATGTTCTTAATATTCGCCTTTTCATACCCCTCACGGGCAAACTCCAGCGCGGCGGCGTCATAGATCCGGTTTCGTTTTTCTTCGCTGATGATCGAGAAGGTTGATTTGGGCATCGTCGGTATTCGGGTGTTGTTTGCCAGAATTTATACGGCCAACGAATATGCGGCTCATACCGCCGGGCCGATTTCCGAGCCCGGGCAATCGGTTGGCGAGGAGATAACGGAATCCGGGGCGCGCCTCACGTAACAGGTCATATTCGGGGCCGTACCCTCGATTCCGACCGACCGTCCGGTCATATTCACTTATACCCCCCCTGAGATCGGCGTGTCAAGGAAAAAGTAACAGCTCGAATCGGCAGGAGAAGCCGTTCCCTTCCACCGGCAAGGTGGAGATCATCGGTTGATGGTAATAAAGCGGTGGTTATCGGCGTACTCATTAAAATATGTATTGACAGGATGTATCGCATAACATAAAATCATTAATAGTAATTGTTATCAGATAAGGTAAGGACGTGTCTACATCAGATTTCCCGGATGACCACCCAGCGCACGATCATCCTCGAGGAACTGGGAAAGCTGAAAACCCATCCAACCGCCGATGAGCTCTATCGGATCGTGAGGAAGAGGCTCCCAAAAATAAGCCTCGGCACCATCTACAGAAATCTCGAGATCCTCTCGGGCTCCGGCCTTATCCAGAAGATCGAAGTGCCGGGAACGATGAAGCGCTTTGACGGCGAGGCAGAAATCCACCACCATGTCCGCTGCGTTTCGTGCGGGGCCGTCAGCGACGTCGGGCCGGGGCATACGATCGTTGTCCCCGAGATCACGGGCGACGTGGAGGGCTACCGGATTGTCGGCTGCCGCCTCGATCTGATCGGCATATGCCCCCGATGCCGAACGTAACCCACAAGCCGATGCGGGAACTATCACCGCAGGGCCCGCAATCCCGTTGTACGGATCGTGAGGAGGAAGAGCATGGCCGAGAAACAGGAAACCGTCCTTTCCGCCATGAAGAAGGCGGGCAAACCCATGAAACCCGGCGAGATTGCCGATGCGACCGGGATCGATCAAAAAGAGGTCGCGAAGATTATCGACGTCCTCAAGAAGGAAGGGAAGGTGGCTTCGCCCAAGCGGTGCTACTGGGAGCCGTCCACATAGACGGCGCTCACGAGAGGACGGACGCGTCTGACCGGGGAAGATCCACTAAACGACGTATGACTCTATCAGAACACCGTGGAGCCTTTGAGCGGCTCTATGAGACCTTCAACCGGCCCGAGTTTATCCATCCCGATCCGGTGGAGTTTCTTCACCGGTACGGCGATATCGGCGACCGCGAGGTCGTCGGGCTGGTCGCCTCGTCGCTGGCGTATGGGCGGGTCGCGCAGATCATGAAAAGCGTATCGTCGGTACTGGGGCCGATGGGGCGGCACCCCGCCCGATTTTTGGCAGACGCCGACTACGAAGATCTCTCGTCGATATTCGGCGGATTCAGGCACCGATTCACCACCGGCGCCGAGCTGGTGCTCACGCTCCTGGGCGCGCGCGACCTCATCCGGCGGCACGGGTCCCTGGAGGCGGCCTTCGTATCCGGAATGGACCGGGGCGACCGGACCACGGGGCCGGCCCTGTGCCGGTTTGCCGAAGGGCTCAACGGCCGTTTTGAGTACGGATGCAACAGCCTTATTCCCCACCATGAAAAGGGGAGCTGTATGAAGCGGCTCAACCTCTTTCTCAGGTGGATGGTCAGGAGGGACGACGTGGACCCGGGCGGGTGGGACTCGGTATCGCGCGGCCGGTTGGTCGTGCCCCTCGATACGCACCTGTTCAGGATCGCCCGTACGCTCGGATTTACCGACAGGAGGTCCGCGGACCTCGCGGCGGCCCTCGAGATTACCGACCGCTTCCGTGAGATCGCACCCGACGACCCGGTCAGGTACGACTTTGCCCTGACCCGGCTGGGAATCCGGGCCGATCTCAGGGATGAAGCCGTGACGCTTCTTGGCCCGCTGGTCGGGTGAGGCGCCGGCCGCCCGTCAATTCCAGAGGGGAAGCGCCGGCTGTAGAGGGAAATAATCCTGATTGAATTTCGAGACAGTACAATAAATCAATAACTATCAGAGAGGAGACAACTGTATGGAGCTTAAAGGATCGAAGACCGAAAAGAACCTGCTGGGGTCGTTTGCCGGCGAATCGCAGGCGCGCAACCGCTACACCTACTTCGCCAGCCAGGCCAGGAAAGACGGATACATGCAGATAGCCGATATCTTCGAGGAGACGGCAAACCAGGAAAAGGAACACGCGAAACGCTTCTTCAACTTCCTCAAAGGGGGCGAAGTGGAGATCGTGGCGGCGTTCCCGGCCGGCGTTGTCGGCACGACCGTGGAGAACCTGAAGGCCGCGGCCATGGGCGAGAACCATGAGCACACGGTCCTGTACCCGGGGTTTGCCAAGGTCGCCAAGGAGGAAGGATTTGAAGAGATCGCCCGGGTCTGGACGGCGATATCCGTCGCCGAAAAGCAGCACGAGAAGCGCTACCGCGACCTCGCCGCAAATATCGAGAAGGGCAAGGTCTTCAAACGGGACGGGAAGGTCGTCTGGCGCTGCAGGAACTGCGGCTACCTGCACGAAGGCCCCGAGCCCCCGCAATCCTGCCCGGCCTGCGCCCATCCCCCGGCGTACCAGGAGCTCCTCGGCGAGAACTGGTAACATCGTCGGCGATAACCGACCGGCTCACAACGAGGGGGCGACCGGCCCCCTCGTTGCGTACTATCATTCTTTACTGCCCCGGTTTTCGGGTTGACAATCGCCGGGCACCTCAATACAATATTACTATAACTTCATTCTATCACGCTCTGAAGGGGGATGTTCGATGGCTGATGTCTTTAATATCGACGAGACGTTTGAGATCGCGGAGCAGATCGAGAGAAACGGGGCCCGATTCTACCGCAAGGCCGCCGGGATTTTCGAGGCCAGCAGGGCAAAAAGCCTGCTGATGGATCTTGCCACTATGGAAGACCGCCATGAAAAGCTATTCAAGGAGATGCGGCAGGAGCTGAAAAAAAAGAGCGGGACCCAGGAAGGCTCCATCGACGAAGAGCCGGCCCGTTACCTGCAGGCGGTCGCCGGCGGATACGTCTTCCCGATCAACGCTGACCCCTCCGATAAGCTGAAAGGAAAGGAAAGCCTTTCCGAAGTCATTAATTTCGCTATAGAAATCGAGAAGGATTCGATCGTCTTTTATCTCGGAATCAGGGAGGCGATGCCCGAGGAACTCGGGAAATTCGACATCTCCCAGATCATCAAAGAAGAACTGCGGCACATCACGGTTCTTACCGATCTCCTGCACAAGACTAAATAGGGGCATGTATGGAAACCCATTTCAAGGCGGTACAAATAACCGACAAGGTCTGGTGGGTGGGGGCCATAGACTGGCTCATCCGCGACTTTCACGGGTATGCCACGAACCGCGGCACCACGTATAACGCCTATCTCGTCATGGCCGAAAAGGTAACCCTGATCGATACGGTAAAGGCCCCGTTCAAAGACGAGATGCTGTCACGGATAGCCTCGGTAATCGACCCCAAGAAGATTAAGATCATCGTCTCGAACCACTCGGAGATGGATCACTCGGGGTGCCTGCCCGAGGTGATCGAGTAGATCCGTCCCGAGAAGGTCTATGCGTCGGTCATGGGTGAAAAAACGCTCGTCGATCACTTCCACGAGCGGATCGCCGGAAAGGTCATACCGGTAAAGGACGGGGAGACGATCTCGCTGGGCAACATGAAGCTCATCTTTGCCGAGACCAGGATGCTCCACTGGCCCGACTCGATGATCTCGTTTCTCCCGGAGCAGTCGCTCCTGTTCTCCCAGGACGCATTCGGTATGCACCTGGCCTCGTTTGAGCGGTTCGACGACCAGATTGATGATTCCATCCTCGACTACGAGGGGGGTAAGTACTACGCCAACATCATCATGCCCTATGCCGGACTCGTCACGAAGCTGCTGGAACGTGTCCCGACGACCGGGTGGGACATCAAGACGATCGCCCCCGATCACGGGCCGATATGGAGGTCGAAGATTCCCTGGATACTTTCACGCTACACACGCTGGGCGTCCGGCGCCCCATCCAATAAGGCGGTGGTCGTCTATGACACGATGTGGCAGAGCACGGCCCGGATGGCGCGGGCCATCGGAGAGGGGCTTTCGGCCGGCGGCACCGAGACGAAGGTCATGCCGATGGCCGCCCACCACCGCAGCGACGTCGTCACCGAGATACTCAACGCCGGGGCGCTCGTCGCCGGCTCCCCGACCCTCAACAACAACATCTTTCCGACGCTGGCCGACGTCCTGGTCTACATGAAGGGCCTCAAGCCGACAAACCTCATCGGGGCCGCGTTCGGCTCGTACGGGTGGAGCGGCGAGTCCGTGGCGCATCTTTCCCGGCTGCTTGGCGAGATGAAAGTGGATGTCGTCGACGAGGGGATCAAGGTAAAGAACGTGCCGACCGAGGCCGACCTCGCGGGCTGTTTTTCGCTCGGTAAAAAAATATCCGATATACTCAAAGAGAGGACGAAATGAGCGACCCATTGAACATGAAGGCCCTTTACCAGCTCAGCTACGGCTTATATATTGTGACCTCTCACCTGGATGGAAAGCCCAACGGCCAGGTCGCCAACACCTTTTTCCAGGCGACCGCGGAGCCGCCGCGGCTGGCGGCCTGCCTCAACAAGGAAAACCTGACCCATGAGTACGTCACGAAGAGCGGCGTGTTCGGCGTCTCGATCCTCGACCAGGAGACCCCGTTTCAGTTTATCGGCGCCTTCGGGTTCAAGTCGGGAAAGGACGTAAATAAATTCGAGAAGGTCGCCTTCATTAAGGGGACCACCGGGGTCCCCATCGTCACGGAAAACGCCCTCTCGTATATAGAGCTCAAGGTCATCGGGACGATGGACGCCGGCACCCATACGTTTTTCCTGGGGGATCTCGTCAACTGCCAGGTGCTCAAGGAAGGGACGCCGCTGACCTATAAATATTACCACGAGGTCATCAAGGGCAAGACCCCCAAGAAGGCCACGACCTACCAGGCGGGGCCGGAGAAGTAGGACAGAAGGGCGGCTAGTCTTTATGCGAGGCACCTAACATGTGGTCGGCCCCTACGATGCTGTAAGGCACGGCATGTCATCGATTAGCACCCGTAGGGGCGGCATTCATGCCGCCCGTCTTGTTTTCACCGTCATTGCGAGCCCCCGAAGGGGGCGTGGCAATCCCCTGACTGTCCCCGTAATTCTCTTCTAAAATCCTATCACTCTCCCCGCACGTGCCGGTAATAGGCCCCGACCATCTCCTCCTGCTCCTTTGTCTCGATGAAATTCCTGATCTCCCTGAGGCCCTCTATCGCCTGCTGGGGCGTCTCTCCCCGGCTTACCCGGTAGGCGGCAATGGCCGTTCCCGTCCGGCCGATGCCCATGAGGCAGTGGACGGCGACGTTGACGCCCCGGTCGAACTGGCCGTCGACAAAGGCGACGAACCGATCGATCTGGTCGATGGTCGGGGGCTCGAAGTTTTCCACCGGCAGGTGGAGCTGCGCGAAGAGGGGGCGGAACTGGAGCGGGAGGACAAGCGGGTCCTGGGTCATGGTGACGATCGCCCCGACGTCGTGGGCGATCAGCGTCTTGAGGTCGTCCTCGACCGACCGTATCAACCCCGGCAGGGCCATCGCAAAGAGTTTGTGCTGCTCGCGCTCGGCGCCGACGCAAAACGATTTTTTGCTATGCACCTGCAGCTCGGACATCAGGCCTCCGATGAGAGCTCCCTGCCCAGTTCGTCGGTCGAATAGAACATCTTGCGGGGTTTCCGCTTGACCAGCTCCTCGGGCGGGTCGAAGGAATCCGAGACGACGTAGACGTCGATGTTCGAGTTCCTGGCCGTCTCGATATCCACCTGGGAATCGCCCACGAGTATCGTATCGGCCTTCGTCGTCCCCATTTTCTCGATCGCGGCGTCCACCATGTCCGGCGCGGGCTTGGGGTTGGTGACGTCGCCGACGCCGATGACCGCCTCGAAGTAACCGTTGATATCCAGGTGTTCCATCAGGTCCCGGGCATACGTCCCCAGCTTGTTGGTGGCCACCGTGAGCTTGACGCCGGAGCCGGCAAGATACGACAGCACCTCGTGTATCCCCGGTTTGACCGGGGTCATATCCTTGTAGATGGCGTGGTATTTCGTGCGGAAGACATTCACGGCCTCGTTGAGGTCGACCCCGGGGAATATCTTCTCCATCCCGACGGACAGCGGCCAGTTCATCATCTCCCCGAAGCTCTTTTCCACGTCCACGTCCAGATCGAGCGTGTCGATGGTGTGGAGAAAGGAGGTCCTGATGGCCTCCAGGGAATCGACGAGGGTCCCGTCCAGGTCAAAGATCACGCCCCTGATCTCCTTTTCGAATTCGGCCTGTACGTCGGCGAAATCGTGGAAGTAGGTATAGACAAGCCGGTGCTCGGCGGCGTGGTTCATGAGCTGCCGCTTGGCAAAGAGGGTATCGGCAAGCTCCGAGGCGCAGAGGTCCGAATAACCGTCCCCGATGAATATGATGTGATCGTGATCCTGCTTGAGTCTCTTGATGATATCGGATTTGCAGTTTCCGCATTTGTCGCACCGCCGCGTTATGATGCGGGAAAGACGGGGACAAGCGTGCCCGCCGCATCCTCGACAATATCATTGGCGTAAATAGGAACGTCGGTAATCCCCTCCCGTTCGAGGAGGAGCTTGATGTAAAAAAGAAACCCGTCCGAGAGGATTACCAGGTCGATACCCCGATCCTTCAGGTAGCGGTAAAAGTCCGCGAAATGGGGATCGATAGGCGGCGACATCGCGGCGATATAGTCGACAAGCTCCGATCTGGTCGCCTTGATCTTTTCGAGGATGAGCCGAAAGGCCTCCTGGGAGCCGATCTCTCCTTTCGCGTAGGCCTCGTCCACACCCTGCCATCCGCCGGTGGAAAACCGTTCGAGGATCTCGTAGCTGATGTCCCTGGTGCTGATGGTCCCGTCAAAGTCGGAGACCACGATGGGCCGTTTCTTCTTCTTAAGGAGTTGTTTGAGCATGTCTTTTCCGGTGTGCCTCTCTCAGTCCGATGTAGATTTCATATCCATTGTCTATGTCAACGCCCAGCCTGATATCGGGTTTGATCTCACTCCCGTGAAAGTCGCTCCCCGCGCTGATCAACAGCCCATGCTTTCGGCAGAACCGAGCAAATCGGGCGGAGGCGGCCTCGTCGTGATAACCCGAGTAGGCCTCGAGCCCCAGGACACCCATACCGATCACCTCCCGTACGATACGGGCCGGGTAGGCGCCGGGGTGCGCCAGGATCGGGATTCCGCCGGCCGCCGATATCACCGTGATCGCCTCCGTGGTGGCCGATGCCGACAGCGGTACATAGGCCGTCCGCCCTCCCGCCAGATAGTCCTGGTAGAAAAACTGAGACGGTGACGCAGACCGGTCTCCCGCCGTATAGCGCGCCAGGTATTCGTTATCCCGGTTCTCCGGCCTCTTGACGAGGGCCGAAAGAAAACTCCTGCCGGTGGGGGGCCTGCCCGCGGATTCGTCCAGGACGTCGGCGACATCCAGCACGAATCCGGCCGCCCGCAAAAGCTCCACCCGACGCTCGGTCTGGAAGGCCGACTCGTCATAGCACCGGGCAAGGAAATCTGTCAACTCTCCCGACCGGTGGTCGATGAAATATCCCAGTACGTGTACGTCCTGATTTTTGTGGCTCGAGCTGATCTCAATGGCCGGCACAAACGGTATCGAGTAATCGCCGGAAAGCCGTATCCCCTCGCCGACGTTGGCAACGCTGTTGTGGTCGGCAAAGGCGACGGCCTCGAGACCTGCCGCCCGGGCCATGTCGAATACCTCACGGGCCGTATGCACCCCGTCCGATGAGGCGTCGGTATGTATATGCAGATCTATCATGGTAAAAGATTAATTATATCGGCAGGAAGGCGTAAAGTCAAGACACATTGCGATTTCCGGGGACGGGCGTTTAACGGGCGCAGTCGTTCTCGTCCCCGCACGCCTTTGCCACGGCGTGGGGCAGGGCCGGACGGATAACCGCCAGGCATTCCGCGACCGCGCGGGGGCTGCCCGGCAGGTTTATGATGAGCGTCGATTTGCGCATGACCGCTACCGCCCGCGAGAGCATGGCGTGGGGGGTCTTCGTGAGGCTTTCGGCCCTCATGGCCTCGGCGAACCCGGGGACGATCCGGTCGGCCACGGCCAGCGTAGCCTCCGGGGTAACGTCCCGCGGGGCCAGCCCCGTGCCGCCGGTGGTCAGGACGAGGTTGGCCGCGCCGGAATCGGCTATTGCAATGAGGCGGTTTTTTAATATATCGGCCTCGTCGGGGATGACCTCGGTCGATACGACGGTCCCCCCCACGTCGGCGATGAAGCGCTCGATGATCGGGCCGCTCTCATCGGAGCGCTCGCCGCGCGATCCGCGGTCGCTGAGGGTGATCACCGCGGCCCTGATCAAACGACCGTCGTTTTCGGTCATCGGTCCGGCCTCTTTCCGGTAACCGTAATCGTATCGCCGGGGCTGATCGTCCCTCCCTCCAGCACCCGGACGAAGATACCCTCCCGGGGCATAACGCAGTCACCGACGGCCTTATAGATCGCGCACCGGTCGTGGCAGACCTTGCCGATCTGCGTCACCTCGAGGGATGCCCCCCTGCTGGTGGTGAGGATCGTGCCGACGGGAAGCAGGGGCAGGTCGATTCCCTGGGTGGTCAGGTTCTCGCCGAAGCTGCCCGGGGAAACATCCGCTCCCTTTTCCCTCATCGAATTGATGCTTTCCTGGGCCAGGAGGCTGATCTGGCGGTGATACGGGCCCGCATGGGCGTCGTTACGGATGCCGTGCTCCTTGACGAGCTCTCCGGTGGAGATCGGGTCCTTTTTTATGCCGGTTACCTTTGATATATTGACGGATATGATCCTGCCGGTCTCGCTCATGTCACTTCTCCCTGGTGTAGGTTCCGCTCTTGCCGCCCGACTTCTCGATCAGAGCAACGTCGGTGATGACGGCGGCGCGGTCTGCGGCCTTGATCATGTCATAGACGGTGGCGGCGCCTGCGAGGACCCCCACGATCGCTTCCATCTCCACGCCGGTGCGCCAGATCGCCGATACGGTTACCGTGATCACGACCGACGGCTCCGGCTGGTCGATCTCGAAATCGACCGATACATCGGTGATTGGTATCGGGTGGCAGAGCGGGATGATGCCGTCGGTCCTTTTTGCCGCCATGATCGCGGCGATCCGCGCCGTCGCCAGCACGTCCCCCTTCTTGACCCGGTTCTCGCGTATCATCGCCAGCGTCTCCGGCCTCATCAGGACGCGGCCCCGCGCGACCGCGCGCCTCTTGGTGATCTCCTTCTCGGAGACGTCCACCATCCTGGCCTTTCCCGATTCGTCGGTATGGGAAAGCGTCATGCAGCTATCCTCCAATGGCCGACATCGCCCGCTGGCAGTTTTTGAAGCGGCCGTCGTTTATGGCGTGAGCCCGGGGTTTTTTGGTTACCGCGTTTTCATGAACGCGGCAATCTCTTCGACGGGGCGTCCCTCGCGCAGGATCGGCAGGATTGCCGACTCGTCGTCGGAAAAGAGGCAACCCCTGATCCTGCCGTCCGCCGTCACCCTGAGCCGGTTGCACCGGTCGCAGAAATGACTGGACACCGGCGAGATGAAACCGACGGTCCCGGCAAAACCGTCGATCCTCAAATCCGTCGACGGGCCGCCGCCGCGTGTTTCGGCCTCTTGTTCTATTGTATACCGTTTTCGTATCAGAGACAATACCTCCGCGCTCGGCACCACCTTGGCCGGCTCCCACCCGTTTTGGGCCGTAATGGGCATGAACTCGATAAAGCGCACGGCCAGCGGCCTGTCTCTGGTGAGCAGGGCGAAATCCATGATCTCATCGTCGTTGACCCCCCGCATGACGACGACGTTGATCTTGACCGGGTCCATCCCCGCGCCGAGCGCCGCGTCGATCCCGGCGGTCACCCGGCCGAAGAGATCGCGCCGCGTGATGGCGAGGAATCGGTCGGGCTTCAGCGTATCGAGGCTGATGTTGATTCTGCCGATCCCCGCCGCCTTGAGACGGGGCGCCTCCTCGGCCAGGAGGACGCCGTTGGTCGTGAGCGAGAGATCGGATATGCCCTCGACCGCCGCGATGGATTCGATGAGTTCGGTCAGGCCCCTCCTGACGAGCGGCTCTCCCCCGGTGAGGCGGACCTTCGTGAAGCCGATGGAGGCGGCGGCCCTGACCAGGAGCGCGATCTCCTCGTACCGCATGATACTATCGTGGGAGATCGTGGGTATTCCCTCTTCCGGCATGCAGTAGCGGCAGCGCAGGTTGCAGCGGTCGGTCACCGAGATCCTCAGGTAATCGATCGTGCGGGCGTAGCCGTCGATGAGGCTGCTTTCCGCCGTCGGCTTGGGTCTTTCAGGTTTCAATGATCCGTTCCTTTCCGGTCTCTTTGGTATCGTAGCCGCCCAGGAGACGGGTATCGTGCTTAAATTGCTCGTCTGAGACGGTCTTGACCACCGCCATGATCTTTCTTGTCATCCCGGTATTTGGCGGGGATGATCAGTTCGTATCGTTCGTGTTCGATCGGGATGAAGTCCAGGTCGAGCGCCCGGGCCGCCGCCCTGATACCGAGGCCGGCGTCGGCCCGCCCGCTCTTGACGGCGGCCGCCACCAGGAGATGGGTGAACTCCTCGCGGCCGTAACCGTCGATCCGGCTGCCGTCGATGCCCGTCTTCTTGAGCAGATAGTCCAGGAGTATTCGGGTTCCGGAGCCGCGCTGCCGGTTGACGAAGACGATCCCGTCTCGCGTCAGGTCGGGGATACCCCCGATACGGGAGGGATTGCCCTTTTGCACGATCAGGCCCTGTTCCCGGTGGGCCAGGGTGATCAGCGACACCTCCATACCCTTGAGGTAACGGCGGACGGCCGGGATATTATAGTCTCCGGTCTCCGGGTCCAGGAGGTGGGAGCCGGCCAGGTGGCATTCGCCGTTCTTGAGGGCCATGATGCCCCCGAGGCTCCCGACGTTGACCGAGACGAGCCGGAACGCGGGGTAGAGGGCGGCGAGCCTGCCGGCCAGGAGGTCGAGACTGACGTCGTGACTTCCCACGGCCATGACCGTGTTGACGATATCCTCTTTAGGTTTGAGAAGGACGGCGCGCGCCGTGTCCCCCGATTTGAGCCCCTCGGAGAGGGAGTCGACGGTGATGATCCCGTCGGCCTTTACCATCGTGGTGATATTTCCCGCGCCCCGGGGCAGGGGAGAGGCCACCAGCCTCCCGTCGATCTCGGCCATCTGCACCCGCAGGAAGAGGTCGTTGCCGACCGCCTTGGGGATATCCCTGAGAACGACGGCCGTGACCGTCTCGTCTCGCGGCGCCGGGTGGCCCTGCATCCGGGCGATCAGGGGACGGACGACCGTCCGATAGGTCATCACCGCCGAGACCGGATACCCGGGCAGCCCCACGACCGGCTTGCCGGAGATTGCGCCCAGGATCGTCGGCTTTCCGGGCATGATGGCAATCCCGTGGACGAAGACCTTCCCGAGGTCTTCGATGACGGATTTCGTGTAGTCCCGGGTTCCCGCCGATGAGCCGGCAAGGATAATGACAAGGTCGAACCGATCGACGTTTTCGGCCACCGCGCGCCGAATGGAATCATAATCGTCCTTTACGATGGCGTGACGGACGGCGATAGCGCCGTCGGCGGTGATCATCGCCGCGATAACCGCGCTGTTTGATTCATAGACCTTCCCCTCGGGAAGCTCCGTCTCGGTGTCGGGCACCAGCTCGTCACCGGTGGGGATGAGCAGGACGCCCGGCAGCCTCCTGGCCGCCACCGTCGTGTGCCCCGCCCCGAGCAGCGCGCCGATATCGTAGGGGCGGATGACGTGATGCGAGGGCAGCACGAGCTCCGTGGCAACCGTGTCCTCGCCCATCGGCCTGACGTGCTGGTAGGGAACGGCGGCCTTGATGATCTCCACGGTCTTCTCGTCGACGGTATGGACGTCCTCGATCATGATGACGGCGTCCCGGTCCGCGGGCAGCTCGTTTCCCGTATTGACGGGGACGAAGTCAGCGCCGGTCGCCAAGCCGCCGGGGAGAGGCCTCGGTCGCGCCTTCGGTGTCCCGAGCCCGGACGGCGATGCCGTCCATGGCGGCGGCGTTGAAATTGGGCGACGATATGCGCGCGAAAACGGGGCGGGCGGTGATTCGGCCGCACGATTCGGCGCTCCTGACCGTTTCCTCGCTGACGAGGGTGTCGAAGTCAAAGGCGCCCAGAAAGAGATCCAGGGCCTCGGAGAGCGATCGTTTTTCGAGATAGATGTTTCGTTTCATGGCGTCTCGTAGAGGTATACCTCGACGACCGTCCCGGCTTCGATACCTTCCCGCATCGGGTCTATGACGATGATCCCGTCGCTTTTCGTCAGGATCGATACCGCCCCGGATTTGCCGAGGATCGGGACCGCCCGCGGAGGGGCGTCCGGTGCGCCGAACTCAAGGGCCGCCGGGACATAGACGTGCCTGCCGGGAGACCCGGCGACGCTCCGGGTGATGTGCGCCGCTATGCTCCGTGCGAAGGGCCGGCTCTCCCGCTCTCCCCCGATCCTCCTGATGAGGGGGGCGATAAAGACCGTAAAGATCACCAGCGCACCCGCCGGATGTCCCGGAAGCCCGACGACCGGCACGTCCCCGATCATCCCGAAGATGGTCGGCTTTCCGGGTTTTACGGCAAGCCCGTGCACGAGCACCCCCGGCCTGCCGCTGTCGTTGATGGCCTCCAGCGTAAAGTCCATCCCTCCCACGGAGCTGCCGCCGGAGAGGATCACCATATCGGCGCTTTTCGCGCTCTGCGTGATCGTTTCGGTCAAGAGCCCGCGGTCGTCGGTCACCGTCGGCAGGAGGGTAACCGTCCCGCCCGCCTGCCGGATTCCCGCGGCGACGGCGTACTTATTGATATCCCGGACCTTGCCCGGGGGCGGGGCCTTGTCCGGCTCCACTACCTCGGCCCCGGTCGAAAAGACGGCGACCGAGGGCCGTTTAAAGACCCCGACCTCGAGTATCCCCAGACCCATCAGCGCCCCGATGTCAAAGGGCCTGAGGGGGCGGGCCGCCGGAACGACCACGGCTCCCCGGGTAACGTCCTCCCCGACCTGGGCAAGGTTTTCGAGCCGCGCGGCCGCGCGCCTGATCTCCACCGTCTTTTCGTCGATGAGATCGGCGTGCTCTACCATCACCACCGCATCCGACCCCTCCGGTATCATCCCCCCCGTCACGACCCGCATCGCCTCTCCCGATTTGAGCGGGCGCCCGGCGACGGTGCCGACGGGGATATCGCCGGCCAGATCGAGGTAGAGCGGGATGGACTCCGACGCCCCGTGGGTATCGGCGCTTATGACCGCAAAGCCGTCGACCGTGGACCGGCGAAACTCGGGGAGGTCCCCCGGCGCGATGATATCGGCGGCAGGCACCCTTCCGAGGGCGTCGGCCGTCGCTATCACCTCGGTGCCGGTCGTCCGGCCGCACCGGGAGAGGATCGCCTCAAACTCGCCGGCCGCCGTCAGCTGGAGGAATCCCTTTCTCACTGCTGCCCCTGCGGGTTATACATCGCCACCGACGACGCCTTAAATGTAATGGAGACGTCCTCGCCGATAAACAGGCCCATCTCCCTGACGGAGCGCTCGGTGACGGTAACCCTGAAATCCTCCTCGGCCCGAACCGTGACGGTAACCGCGCGGCCGTCCCTTATCATCTCGATGATAGGACCCGAGAAATGGTTACGGGCGCTGGAGGAGACGGGTTGCCGTGATATGATAATGTCGTTGGGATCTACCGATATCTGCCGGACGTCCCCGTCGAATACCGGAAGCTTGATGCGCGCGCGGCCGGTATCGAAGACGGGCTCGCCGTTTTCCTTGTGGACGACCCCCGAAAAGATATTCACCAGCGACGTGCCCTGCGCCTTGCCGTACATGAGGGTGACGACCTCGTGGGACAGGCGGTAGGCCTGGTTGAGGTTATGGGTGGAAAAGATAATCGTCATGCCGACGCTTTCGTTTATATGCCTGATGATCTGCTCTATCCGGCCGGCGTTGGTACCGTCGACATTGGCCGTCGGTTCGTCCAACAACAGGATATCGGGGGAGATCGCCAGCGCCCGGGCGACGGCGACACGCTTGGTCTCGCCGCCCGAGAGCGTGCGCGCGTTTCTTTTGGCGAGGTGCTCCATGCCGACGGAGCGAAGGGCCTCCACGACCCGCTGTTCCCGCTCCTGCTTGGGCACGTCACGGTAGATGAGCCCCATCGCCACGTTCTTCCTCACGCTTGCGCGAAACATCACCGGCTCCTGATGGACCAGGGTAATGCGCCTCCTGGTCTCGGGGGCGGGCATGAGGGCGGTATCGACCCCGGACAGGAGGATCGTCCCGGTCGTGGGGGGGATAAGGTGGGCCAGGATCGAAAGGAGCGTGCTTTTCCCCGATCCGTTCGGCCCCACGAGCCCATAGATTTTCCCGCGCACGAATGCGCGTTTGTCGATGTCCAGGACCGTGCCCGTGCCGTAGGCCTTGGTGAGGCCGGTAATCTGGATCGCGTAATCGGTCTTCATGACGCGCCCCCGATACGCTTGAGACGCTGTATGGGAATGTTGACGGCAAGCGCCAGGACCAACAGGATGATGCCGAGGGCCATGCCGAGGGAGAATTCCCCCTTGCCCGTCTCCAGCGCGATGGCGGTGGTGAGCGTCCGGGTATGCCCCTTGATGTTGCCGCCCAGCATCATGGCGGCGCCCACCTCCGCGATGACGCGCGCAAATCCCGCGGCCACACAGACCAGATAGCCGATCCTCCCCTCTAAGAAGACCGCCAGGGACGCCTGGAAGGGCGAGGCGCCGAGGGTGAGGGCAGTTTGCCGTACCAGGGGATTGACCGTCTGCGTGGTGGATATGGCAAGGGCGACGATAATCGGAAAGCAGAGCACCGTCTCGCCGATGATGATCGCCCCGGGCGTAAACAGGAGACCCAGAAAGCCGAGGGGACCGCTCTTGGAAAGGAGCGCGTATCCGCAGAGACCCACGACGGTCGTCGGCAGCGCCATGAGGGTGGAAAAGAGCGTAACGAGGCCGTTCTTTCCCCTAAAGTCGTAGGCGCCGATTAAGAAAGCCGGTCGGCAGGGCGAAAAGCGTCCCGATGAGGGTGGCCGCCAGCGAACAGTAGAGGGTGATCCCCACGATCTCGTATACCTGCGGGTCGAACGTGACGATCAGGGTAAGGGCCTGATCCAGCCCTTCGGTGATGTAGCGCAGCGTCTCGAGCTTAAACACGTGGACTTCCTCGTATCCGTTACCGTACTATAGGTACAAATCCCGAACCGGTCGCGTCGGGCCGGTCTGGCTCGGCGGCCCTTCGCTTCTATGCCGTCCGCATTCGATACAGGAGATAGAATTAGTCCATCACACGTTGGGGCCGATGAATCTCGGCGTGACAAACCCTTTCCGGGGATGTCTCGAAGCGCCGATAGATACGGTTGTTATCGAGGGAGTCGGTCGGCGGGGCATCAGGAAGGCGGGAGCCTTCGTGGCGCCGATAGGCGAATCGTTCTATCCAACTCTCCTTTTCAAACACGGAGGGCCCGGCCGTTTCCCGCCGAACCGTATCGTCCACTCACCGTAGCGCGCCATGCCTGCCGCCGCTCTTATGGGGGCAGTGGCATGGGCCTTAGACCGTAGGTGAAGCGGATCGGAGAATTATCCTGTAATTATAAGTAAAAAGATAAGGCCCTGTCAAGCCAATTTCACGCCAAACGAGTCAGAAAACGGGACATCCGCACCGAATTATTTAAATTTCCTTGACAAAGAAAAAGCGTTTAGCTATATATATCCAAATCTATTGAATATGCTGCAGAAATAAGAGCGTATATAGGGTATGGGGGGTATGGAGTCTGGGGTATGGATTTCCTTCTTTTCAAGATCGGAGAAATCCCTTCGGGCGGAATATCCATCGAGATCCCCGGACGACGCGCATTTCCCGAATGGCCGGGGGCCGTGAGCCGTCTGGAGATCCATACGGTTATCGACGGGACCGGCTGGCAGGATGATCTGCTGGGTGTCATCCGGGAAATGGAGCTCACCTTTCCCGACGGCTTCGAGGGAACGCTTTGCCTCAGGAGGACCGACGACACCCTCATCGTAGACGGGCATATTCTGACGAAGGCGCGACGGGCGTGCAGCCGGTGCACCGAGTTATTTGACAGGAAGCTTGACATCCGGTTTAAGAACGTATTTACCCATGAGGCGGTTGCCGGAAAGGACATAGAGCTCAAGAGAGAGGACCTTGAGCTTAATTTCTTTCACGGGGATATGTTCGATATCGGACAAGTTATCGTTGAGCAGATATCCCTCAATCTGCCCGTCAAGCCGCTCTGCAATGACGACTGCCTGGGGCTGTGCGTCCGATGCGGCAAGAATCTCAACGACGGGATTTGCGGCTGCAGGGATGAATCGATCGACATACGGTTTGAAAAGTTGAAAAATCTCTCCATTAAGCAACAGAGGAAATAACAATGGCTCTTCCTAAAAGAAAAATATCGCGTGCACGCAGGGGAAAACGGCGGGCCCACCAGGGACTAGTGGAGCCCGGACGCAGTCTTTGTACGAACTGCGGAGAGGCCAAGGCCCCCCACCAGGTATGTCCCCACTGCGGTTACTATAAAAACCGGGAGGTAATCAAGGCCGAGGAAGAATAGTGATCTCCTCCAGGCTGCTGCCGCTGCTGGGCATTACCGTATCCGATCCTGCAGGGCGGTATGGCGCGGGTGTCCCGTGCGGCGCTTGTGGCAGCCGTAAGTGAAGCCGGCGGCCTGGGGATCATCGGCGCCGGGCTTATGAGCCCGGACGAACTCACAAGACGAAATAGGACGCGCTCGAAAGCTGACGTCTCGTCCCTTTGGGGTGAACCTGATCCTCACCGTGCCACTGGCCGAAGAGAAGCTGGCGGTCGTGGTCCGTGAAGCCGTGCCGGTACTTACCGTTGGGGCGGGAAACGCGGGCCCGATCATCAGAAAAGCCCAGGGCAGCGGCCTAACCGTTATTCCGGTCGTCGCGTCGGTCAGCCTGGCGGTGCGGATGGAACGGGCGGGCGCGGCCGCGGTCATCGCCGAGGGATACGAGTCCGGCGGACACGTCGGCGAATTGACGACGATGGCGCTCACCGCAATGGTAAGCCGTGCGGTCTCGATCCCGGTGATTGCGGCCGGGGGGATCGCGGACGGCAGGGGTTTAGCTTCGGCGCTTGCCCTCGGGGCCGAAGGGATTCAGATGGGGACCGTCTTTTGCACGGCCGATGAATGCGACGTCGATGAGCGCTGGAAACAGCGGATCGTCGGCGCCGGGGATCGGGATACGATTGTCACGGGGAGGTCCACGGGACACCCGGTCAGGATTATCAGGAACAGGCTCGCCCGAAGGCTTCTCGACATGGAAAAGGGCGGGGCCTCCCCCGAAGAGATCCTGCGGTTCGGCGAAGGTGCGCTGGCCCGGGCCGTCGCGGGGGATGTGGAAGAGGGCTCCGTGATGGCGGGCCAGATCTCGGGGCTGATCACCGCAAGGAGATCGGCCAAAGAGATCATCGACGATACCATGGAAGAGGCCCGACGCACCATCCGGGACATGGGCGAGCGAATCACGCAATAACGGCCGTCAACGGCGGCGGCGTGATCGTCATCGCCGCGGTAGACTCGTCGGGGCTCATCGGAGAGAACGGTGTCCCATTTTGCGCTGGTGTTTCCCGGCCAGGGTTCCCAATCCGTGGGAATGGGGGCCGATATCATCGCGGAGTTCAAGGCGGCCCGGCTCGTCTTTGAGGAGGCCGAGGATGAGCTCCATAAAGATATTCGAAAGCTTATCCTGGAGGGCCCCCCGGAAGAGCTCTCGAAAACGGAAAATACGCAGCCTGCCATCCTCGCCCTCTCGGCGGCGATCCTCGCGGCGCTCCGTGAGGCCGGCATAGGCAGCAACCACAGGCCCGCATTCGCCGCCGGCCACAGCCTGGGTGAATACTCGGCGCTGGTTGCCGCCGGGGCGTTGCCGATTCGGCAGGCGGCCGGTCTCGTCGGGAAACGGGCGTTGTTCATGCAGGAGGCGGTCGGCGAGGGAGAGGGGGCGATGGCGGCCGTCATCGGCCTGGAGGCAGGGCGGCTCGAGCCGATCCTCGCGGAAGTCTCGACGGCCGATGAGTTCGTGACCGCGGCCAATTTCAACGCCCCGGGGCAGATCGTGATCTCGGGGCATCGCGCCGCGGTCGAGCGGGCCCAGAAGAGGGCAAAGGAGGCCGGGGCCCGCGCCGTTATCGTCCTCAAGGTCAGCGTCCCGTCGCACTGTCCGTTGATGCAGGGGGCGGCCGATAAGCTGAAGGGGGTGCTGGCGGGGATATCGTTTGCCGAGCCGGTGATACCGGTGGTCTCAAACGTAACGGCGGCGCCGTACCCCGGGGCGGGCGCGATAGCCGAACTCCTGGTCAAGCAGCTGGTCCTGCCGGTCAGATGGGAACAAAGCGTGCGCACCATGATCGATAACGGTGTCACGGATTTCATCGAGGTGGGGCCGGGCACGGTGTTGGCCGGGCTGATCAAGCGGATAGACGATACGGCCCGGACGCTTTCGGTAGTGGACATGGCCTCGCTCAGGGAGGCGCAAAAAAGATATCAATAATCTTGCAAAATCCGAAAACTTGTGCTTTAGATAGAAAGACGGGCTCAATGTCGAGTCCGAAGGGAGCGGCAGGTGCTTGACGGAAAGGTGGCGATCGTCACCGGGGCTTCCCGGGGCATCGGGCGGGCGATTGCGATAAACCTCGCCGCCGCCAACGCACGGGTCTTTGTCAACTACCAGAAGAACGAGGCGGCCGCCCGAGAGGTTCAACAGGAGATCGTTAAAAGGGGCGGCGCGGCCGACCTCCTTCAGTGCGATGTGGCGCTGCCGGACGACGTCACCGCCGCCGTAAAGCAGGTGCTTTCCGCGGCCGGCCGCATAGACATCCTGGTAAATAACGCCGGGAGAACCCGGGACAACCTCTTCATCTTCATGAAGGAGAGCGACTGGGACGACGTGCTGGATACCAACCTCAAGGGGACGTACCTGATGACCAAGGCGGTCACCAGGCCGATGTTCAAGGCAAAGTGGGGTCGGATCGTCAACATCGCGTCGGTCGCCGGTCAATACGGGAATCCCGGACAGGTCAACTATTCGGCCTCCAAGGCGGGCATCATCGGCTTTACCAAAGCGGTGGCCCGGGAGCTTGCCGAGCAGGGGATTACGGTCAACGCCGTATCACCGGGGCTCATCGATACCGATATGACCCAGGGCCTGCCGGAAAAGGCGAGGAAGGCCATTATCTCTCAGATTCCCGTCGGCAGGATCGGAACTGCCGAGGAAGTGGCCGACGCAGTAGGTTTTTTGGTTTCGGACTGGGCCGGTTATATCACCGGACAGGTTATCGCGGTTAACGGCGGTCTGTTCATGTAATCGGTGTTATGTATGAAAGTTTGTCAGAACTATACAATCGTAGGAGGAAAAAATGGCATCGGTTGAGGAAAGGGTATTAGAGATAATCGCCGAACAGCTCGGGCTGGATAAAGACGAGATACAGACGGAAGCTTCCTTTATCGACGATCTGGGCGCGGACTCTCTGGATATCGTTGAGATGATCATGACCATCGAAGATGAATTTGATGTCGAGATCTCCGACGAAGACGCTGAAAAGATCGTAACGGTTCAGGACGCTATTAGCTATATTAACGATAAGCTATAACCGGGCAGCGTATGAAAGTAGCTGTCGGTTCAGACCACGGCGGTCTGGATCTCAAGAAAGTAGTGAACGGGGTGCTTGCGGACGAAGGTATTCAGGTCATCGATGTCGGCACGGACACTCCCGATCCGGTTGATTATCCAGATTACGCAGAAAAAGTGGCGGCGCTCGTTCGAGATGGATCCGTCGATCTGGGTATTCTCGTATGCGGAACGGGAATCGGCATGAGTATCGCCGCCAACAAGGTTCCCGGAATCCGGGCGGCGCTGGCGTGGGATATCTTTACGGCCCGTATGGCTCGCCGGCACAATAACGCGAACGTCCTCACGCTCGGAGGCAGGACTACCGGGCCGGAGCTGGCCAAGGAAATCGTCAAGGCCTTCGTCCGGGAGCCGTTTGAAGCCGGCAGACACGAAAAACGGGTTAACAAGATTGCAGAAATAGAGAAGGGACCGCATCAATGACCGTAAATAGCAGAGGCCTCATCCATACAGACCCGGAGCTCTACGGAGCCATCCAGGGTGAAATTAATCGTCAGGAACATACGATTGTCCTTATAGCATCTGAAAATTTCGTCAGCGAGGCCGTGCTTCAGGCCACCGGCTCCGTCCTGACCAATAAATACGCAGAGGGCTACCCCGGGAAGAGATACTATAACGGGTGCGAATTCGTGGACGTCGCCGAACAGCTGGCGATCGACCGGGCAAAGGCGGCCTTCGGATGTGAGCACGTCAACGTTCAGCCTCACTCCGGCGTCCAGGCCAATATCGGCGTCCTGTTTTCAATCCTCAATCCCGGCGATACGATCCTTTCCATGAACCTTTCCCACGGCGGGCACCTGTCCCACGGCAACCCGGTTAATATCTCGGGCAGGCTCTTCAATATCGTCTTCTATAATGTTGACAGCAAGACCGAGCGGATCGACTACAGCGAGGTCATGAGCCTTGCCCGGCAGCACAAACCCAGGCTCATCATCTGCGGGGCCAGCTCGTATCCCCGGGAGATAGACTTCGCCAAATTCGGCGAGATAGCCGAATCCTGCGGCGCGATGCTCATGGCCGATATCGCCCATATCGGCGGGCTCGTCGTCGCCGGGGTCCACAACAGCCCGATCCCGATGAGCGATTTCGTGACCGTAACCAACCACAAGACGATGCGCGGCCCCCGGGGCGGCATGATCATGTGCAAGGGGCAATACGCAAAGAAGATCGACTCAACGATGTTTCCCGGAACGCAGGGCGGTCCCCTCATGCACGTGATTGCCGCCAAGGCCGTCGCTCTCAAAGAGGCCCTCACCGACGACTTCAAGCAGTACCAGCGCCAGATCGTTAAAAACGCCGCGGCGATGGCCGACAGGCTCGCCCAAAAGGGATTTCGCATCGTATCCGGCGGGACCGATAACCACCTCTTCCTCATCGACGTCGGCCACCGTGGTCTTACCGGCGACGTCGCCGCGGATGCCCTCGAACGGGCCGGGATATGCGCCAACAAGAACGGCATTCCCTACGATACCATGCCCCCCCGGGTCACCAGCGGGGTTCGGTTCGGGACCCCTGCCGTGACGACGCGGGGCATGAAAGAAAAAGACGTACTCGTGGTGGCAGACCTCATCGCCGACGTACTCTCGGATGTCGCCAACGAGGAAATCCAGCGCACAACGCGAAGCAAAGTGGAAGAATTTCTTAAAGATTTTCCCATCTACCGCTACAAACTCGAGGGGTAGTGAGCCCCTTGGAACAGACGAACGATACAGCTTCCCGCCGTCGTCCCGGATGGGACGAATACTTCATGGGCATTGTCGACCTGGTCGCCCAGCGTTCCACCTGCGTCAGAAGGCAGGTGGGTGCGGTCATCGTAAAAGACAAGAATATACTGGCAACCGGCTATAACGGCGCCCCGCGGGGGCTGGCCCACTGTGCAGACGTGGGCTGCCTCAGGGACCAACTCAATGTCCCTTCCGGCGAGAAACATGAGTTATGCCGGGGACTCCACGCCGAACAGAACGCAATCATCCAGGCGGCCTACCACGGCGTTGGAATCAGCGGCGCCACCATCTATACCGCGACCTTCCCCTGCGTAATCTGCGCCAAGATGATCATCAACGCCGGAATTGTGAGGGTCGTCTACCGGGAGCGTTATGACGACCGCCTCTCGCAACAACTCCTGCACGAGGCGGGAATTACCGTCGAGCAGTTTGCCGCGGGCAAATAGCCGCGGCCGGGCGCGGTGAGACGCCCTTGTCCGGCGGAGACGCTAACCGGCACGCGGATGTTTTATTCGCCATCATAACGGGGTAACGACAGCCAGATGAAGTGTCCCTTTTGCGGTTTCATGGACGATAAGGTTATCGACTCCCGCCTCGGTAAGGAGGGGGACATCATTCGGCGCAGGCGGGAATGCCTCAAGTGCGAGAGGCGCTTCACTACCTACGAGCGTGTCGAGGATGTGCTGCCGATGGTGGTCAAAAAGGACGGGAGACGCGAACCGTTTGACCGCAACAAAATCCTGCTCGGCATCAAGAAGGCCTGCGAAAAACGGCCGATCAGCGTCGAGGCAGTCGAGAACGTCGTCACCCGGATCGAGGCGAGCTTCTCGGAGGCGTCCGACCGCGAGGTCAGGAGCACCGAGATAGGTGAGCGGGTGATGAGATATCTCAGGGACCTGGATGACGTGGCCTACGTCCGTTTCGCCTCGGTCTACCGGTCTTTCAAGGATATCAACGAATTCATGTCCGAGCTTAAGGATATCCTGGACCGGCGGGACGACACCAAGAAATAGATGCATATCCGCTTCATGAAGAGGGCCCTGGCGGCGGCGGCGAGATACGAGGGAAAGACCTCGCCGAACCCGCCGGTGGGCGCGGTGTTTGTGAAAGACGGCCGTATCATCGGCGAGGGGGTCCACAAGGGACCGGGAACCCCCCACGCGGAGGCCGATGCCTTGTCGCGCGCCGGCGGCGTGCGGGGGGCCGACCTCTACGTGACGCTGGAGCCCTGCAGCCATCATGGGAGGACCCCGCCCTGCACCGACGCCCTGGTCGATTCGGGCGTCGGGCGCGTCATTATCGGGATGAAAGACCCCAACCCCGACGTGCGGGGGGGCGGCGCCGGAATACTGAGGGACGCCGGCATCGAGGTAATCTTCGAAGGCATGGCCGGCGCGGTCGAGCGATTCTACGAGGCGTACACAAAATTCGTCACCAGGAAAACACCGTTCGTTACGCTGAAGGCGGCCCTGACGCTTGACGGCAAGATCGCCACTGCCGCCGGAGATTCCCAGTGGATATCGTCTGAACCCTCCCGGCGCCTCGTCCATCATATGCGGGCGAAATCGGACGCGGTGCTGGTCGGCATCGGGACGGTGAAGAAGGACGACCCGCTGCTGACGGTGCGGATGGTCCGCGGGCGTGATCCGCGCCGCGTGATCGTCGATCCCGATCTCGAGACGCCGGTGGGTGCCCGGATGTTTTCCGAGGGGACGGGGGCGGTCATTATCGGGGCGGCGCAGGACGCCGATAGAGGGAGGGCCGACGCGCTTGCCGCCCGGGGCGCCCAGATCGTCTACGTCCCGCGCGCTGATAACGGCATGCTCGACATCGAAACGCTCCTCGTTGAAATCGCCCGTCTCAACGTCATGCGGCTCCTCGTGGAAGGCGGGGCAAACATCTTTACATATTTCATTACCCGTGCTATATTCGATAAGTTAGTACTGGTATATGCCCCGAAGATACTCACCGGGGGCGACGGTTTGGGATTGACCGTGGGGCGGGGTCCCGAACGGATCGCCGAAGCCGTGAGGGTATCGGAGATGACGGTTCGCCGGCTCGGCGACGATTTCATCGTCGAGGCGTATCGATAGGAAAAAAACCGGCGGCCGGCTGATTTTTCGTCCCAAATAGATCGAGCGCCGATGCGGGCCGATACAAGGCGAGGGGAGAACACAGGCGTTGTTTACCGGGATCATCGAGTCGATAGGGACGGTGGGGTCCGTCAGGAAGCAGGGGAATGTCCATATCCTGACGATCGCTACGGGGCTTGATCTTTCCGATACCAAGGTCGGCGACAGCGTCTCGGTCGACGGCGTCTGCCTGACGGTCGTCGGAATCTCGGACGGCACCTTTTCGGTGGAGGCCACCCCCGAGACGCTGAACTGCTCCACGCTGAAAAAAGCCGTCGCGGGGCTCCCGGTAAACCTGGAACGTGCGCTCAGGCCGACGGACCGTCTCGGCGGCCACCTGGTCCAGGGGCACGTGGAGGCAACCGGCAAAATCCGGGGCGTCACCCGTAATGCAGACGGCCTGATTATCGAAATCGATACAGACCCCGCGGTTATGAAATACCTTGTCGACAAGGGATCGGTGGCGGTGGACGGCATCAGCCTCACGGTTAATTCGCTGACAGGGTCGGGCTTTACCGTTAATATCATCGGGCATACCGAAACGCAGACGACGCTCGCACAAAAGAGGGTAGGCGGAGAGGTAAACATCGAGTCCGATATCATCGGCAGATATATCGAGCGGCTGCTGACTCAGCAGCATTCACCGGGCAGGGACGGGATTACGCTGTCAAAACTCGCCCAGGAAGGATACGTGTAGGAGACTATCTATGCCGGCTTCACCGATTCCCGAGATACTGGAAGACATCAAACAAGGTAAAATCATCATCCTGGCCGACGACGAATCCCGCGAAAACGAGGGCGATCTCTTCATGGCCGCCGAGAAGGTAACGCCGGAGGCGATTAACTTCATGGCAAAATACGGCAGGGGTCTCATCTGCCTGTCGCTGACGGAAGAAAAGGCCATGTCGCTTTCGCTGCCGCTGATGGTCAGGGACAACACGTCGAAATTCGGGACGGCCTTTACGGTTTCGATCGAGGCGCGCCACGGCGTAACGACCGGGATATCGGCGCACGACCGGGCGACGACCGTGCTGACAGCCGTCAGGGATGATTCCGTGCCGGACGACCTTGCGCGTCCCGGCCACATCTTCCCCCTGATTGCGCGTCCCGGCGGGGTGCTGGTCAGGACCGGCCAGACCGAGGGCTCGGTGGACCTGGCGCGCCTGGCGGGCCTCCGGCCCTACGGCGTGATCTGCGAAATCATGAGCGAAGACGGGACAATGGCCCGAATGCCGGAGCTTGAGCAGTTCGCCGAACGGCACGGTATCAAGATAGCCACAGTCAAAGACATTATCGAGTACCGTCTGCGCATCGAATCCCTCGTCCACCGGGTGGCCGAGACGACGATTCCCGTCAAATTAGGCGGCGTCTTCAGGGCGATCGCCTACTCGACGGACGTCGATAGTCATGAGCACCTTGCGCTGGTGATGGGAGACATAAAACCCAGCGACAGCGTCCTGGTTCGGGTACACAGCGCCTGCCTCACGGGAGACGTGCTCGGCTCGCTGAGGTGCGACTGCGGCGACCAGCTTCAGGCGTCTCTGCGCATGATCAGCGAAGAAGGCAAGGGAGTGCTCATCTATATGGACCAGGAGGGCAGGGGGATCGGGCTGACCAACAAACTCAAGGCCTATGAGCTGCAGGATAAGGGATACGATACCGTGGAGGCAAACGAGAAGCTCGGCTTCAAGGCCGACCTGCGTGACTACGGCATCGGGGCGCAGATACTGCTGGACCTTGGCGTCAAGAAGATCCGCCTCATGACCAACAATCCCAAGAAGATCGTCGGGCTGAAGGGATACGACATGGAAGTCGTCGAGCGCGTCCCCATCGAGATCGAGCCCCAGGAAAACAATATCGAATACCTGAAGACGAAACGCGATAAAATGGGCCATATCCTCAAGAAGGTTTAGGAGACGAGAGATGCCGAGACATATAGAAGGAAAGATTTCCGCCGAAGGCTTGAAGTTCGCCGTTGTCCTGTCCCGATTCAACAGCTTTATCGGCGATAAGCTCCTGGACGGGGCAGTCGACGCCGTTGTCCGCCATGGAGGCAAAGACGACGATATTCACGTCTTTCGGGTACCCGGCGCCTTTGAGGTCCCCCAGACGGCAAAGCGGCTCGTCGATTCCGGCAAGTACTCCGCCGTCATCTGCCTGGGAGCGGTTATCCGGGGCTCCACGCCCCACTTCGAATATATCGCCGCAGAGTCCGCGAAGGGCGTCGCCAGGATTTCGCTGGAAAGCCCCATCCCCGTCGCGTACGGCATCATTACGACCGATACGATAGAGCAGGCCATCGAACGGGCCGGGTCGAAATCGGGCAACAAGGGATATGACGCCGCCGTGACCGCCATCGAGATGGCAAACCTCATCGAGCAAATGAAGAAGCTGTAACGGCACCCGTTCTTTGATACGATATACGACCCCCTGCGAGGGCGGCCGAGGAAAGGGCAGATACGCCTTCGGAGGATAGTCTGATTTGGGCAAGAGACGAAAGGCGAGAGAACTGGTCCTCCAGTTTCTCTTCCAGACCGATATGAATCCGCCCTTTCTGCGCGGCGGGGCGGCCGGAATATCCGCGGAAGCGGCCGGCGATCGCGCCGACGAATCGATAATCCAGGAGGAGATCGCCTCCTTTTGGGAGAACTTCAAGACCGAGGAAGAGGGCAAGTCCTTTTTCAGACAGCTGGCGGCCGGCGTCATGGCCAACCGGGATCAGATAGACGCCCTCATTAACGGCGCTTCGGAAAACTGGCGCATCTCCCGAATGGCGACGGTCGATCGCAACATACTCCGGTTTTCGGTCTACGAGCTTGTCTACCTGGACGATATCCCACCCAGTGTCACCATTAACGAAGCCGTCGAGATAGCCAAGCGCTACGGGAGCGAGGATAGCCCCTCGTTCGTCAACGGCATTCTCGACAAGATCGCGCGTACCCATTCAAATAAGACAACAGTATAGCGGCAGGGCGCTTCTTTGACCGGCACACGGGCGGCAAGACCCCTGCGAGCGGCGCGAAACGACGATACGAGAGGCGGAGTACGCGGTCCATTTACCGTCACGGTCAGGAGGCAGAAAATGCTATCTCGATTACCCAAGGCGCCGAAGTTTACCACCCCGCTCCTTTTCGTCCACGGAGCCTGGCACGGCGCCTGGTGCTGGGAGGGATTCATGGACTACTTTGCGGCGCGCGGCTTTTCGTGCTGGGCGGTGGACCTTCCCGGGCATGGAGATCGCAATGCCGAACCCGGGCTGTGGAAAATGACCATGATGGACTACGTCCGCGAGGTCGACCGCGCGGCGCAGGAGATCGGCAATCCCGTCATCATTGCCCATAGCATGGGAGGGTTCGTGGCCATGAAATACCTCGAACGCGCTCACCCTCCGGCAGCGGTTCTCGTGGCTCCCATGACCTTCCGCAACCTGCCCCGCGCGACGTTTCTCAAGATGGCCATTCAATACCCGAGTATGCTCGTGAAGTTTTCTTCCCTGATACCGCTCGCGGTTACGTCCAAGAAGATGTACCGGAAGCTCTTTCTCTTCAACGCGTCCGAGCCCGTCTGCGAAAAGGGATTCGCGAAGGTATCCCGGGAGTCGTCCCTTGCCCTGATGGGCGGCGGAATCCCCACCGTATGGTTGAGGCCCTCGCGGGTCGCCTCCCCGGTCCTGCTCCTGGCATCCGGGCATGACTATTTCTTTCCCGAACGGGCCGAGCGGCGGACGGCGCGGGCATACCGGGCCGATTTCAGGCTCTACGGGGACATGGGGCATAACCTCATGGTCGAGCAGGGATGGGAAACGGTGGCAGGGGATATCTTCGAGTGGCTCAAATCGCGCGTGAAGTAATCACCTTAATCGCCCGATGCCGACGACCGAGTCGCGTTCCGGCAGTCAGCCGGACGAGGGCCGGAAAGCGTTCCTTCAGGTATCGTTTAGAGACGTCCCTATTTATAGGGGGAAACTGGGCCGGTGGCCGGGAGAAAGGGTATTGTTTTCGCTCCTTGACGGGCCTCGAGAATAACGAAGCTTCCCGGGCCTGTATCTCAGTGGAGCCGGTACTTGTCCATCATGACCCGGTTGAAACGCGGACGGTAGATCAGCTCGAAGGTATCCTCTTTACCGGGGAAGAGCGAAACGGCGCTTTTCTTGAGTCCCTCGACCATCTCCTGGGCCTCGGTGAGCGGCAGGTCGGACTGCATGATGACGCTCATCGTGAGGTCGACCAATAACCTGAGCCTGTTGATCTTCTTTTGCTCCTCGCGGATCGCTTCCTTGGAGGGGCTCTGCGGATCGATCGGTTGCGGCTTATCCGTGCTCATCCCGTTGACCTCCCGGTCAATAGTCCCCGATATAGGTCTTGCCATAGTCCAGCGTGGTGGCAGGGACGCCGCTCGATGACGTCGTGCGCCGAAACCACCTCCCCGATAAAAAGGGTGTGGTCTCCCGCGTCAATCGTATCGCGCAACGTGAGCTCGAACGACGCCAGGTATTCGGTCAGGAGCAGGGCGCCGCTCTTCCCGGCGGCGACGGCCCGCCCCTCGAACTTCTTTTCGGGATCGTCTCCCTTATAGGCGGCAAACTCGCCTTCCTTCCCCTTTTGCACGACCATGAGCCCAAAAACCCCCGCCTTCGTCAGCATATCGTGGGTGCGGCGTGTCTTCTTAACCGCTACCATAATCCGGGGAGGATCGTACGATACCTGAGACACCCATGAGGCGGGCATGGCGTTTCTGACGCCGCCCACCGAAACGGTTACGATATAGAGCCCGTAGGTCAGGGTCTTCAGGGCTTGTGTGATGTTGGAGTCCATAGTCCGGCCACCCTCAATGGTACTATGATAATTATACCACACGTTTGCCGGCGCCGCCGGCCGGCCGGACAATTACCTGAGGGTCTATCTGATACCGATCTGCGATAACCGGGCGTCTACTTCGGGGTTATGAATACGGAATACCCCGCGGCCGTCAGCTCGGCGGCCGCGCGTTCGGCGTCCTCCCGCGTCGCGAATTTTCCCACCCGAACCCGCCAGTAGGTGGATTCGGTCGTGGGAAACTCCTCGATGTATGCATCCTTGCGGGAGGTCGAAAGGGTTTCAAGGAGGGTATCGGCATTCCCCTTGGAGGAAAAGGAGCCGACCTGGACGGTATAGAGAACCGCGGTTTCGCCGGGGGCTGCCGCCGTCTCCGGTCTCGACGGGGGCCGAGGCAATGATTTCGGTCTCGATAGGCGTCTCGACGACGGCCGGAGCGGCGACCGGTTCCCCGGCGAGAGTATCGCCTCCGGCAAGGACCTCCACCCTGACGGGCGCCGTGCCGGTGTCGATCATGCCGACGACCTTGGCCGCGGCATACGAGAGGTCGATGACCCGGTCCTTAACGAACGGACCCCGGTCGTTGATCCTGACGGTGACCGACTTGTTGTTTCTCAGGTTGGTGACGATACAGGTCGTCCCCAAGGCGAGCTCTTTATGGGCGGCCGTGAGGTCCGTCATATCGAAAACCTCGCCGCTGGCGGTTTTCTTGCCGTGGAATTCGGGGCCGTACCAGGAGGCAGTACCCTCAAAGGTATCCACCACCTTTGCCGCCTTCGGTGACGGCACGGAACCTTCCGGTGCGGCGGGTCCCGTTATGGTAGTGGCGCATCCGAAGGCACAAAGAATCAGGACGGAAAATAATGGCGTGATAAACTGTCGTTTCATCGTCAACCCCCTGTTCGGGTAAGGTAACGTTTAATCCTTTCCGTGAAATCGTTGGCAACCGGCCCCGGGGCGTAGTATTTAACGGGACGCTTTCCCTCGTCTTCGGTGAATTGGGACAAGACATTCTCATGGGTGAGAAGCTCGACGGCGTTTTGGAAGTTGATCCGCGAAAGGGCCTCGATACGGCTGATCTCTTTCTTCTTGAGCATCCGCTGCCCGGTTATATTGACTCGTTTTATCAGGTCCCGCTCGCTCTTCGGTCCCCTCGTGAGATAGTTCTGCAGAGCTTCCGAGGTTACGAGATAGGATTCGATGAAATTGCGGACCAGCTCGGCAAAGAAATGAAGGACATCGCCACCGGCCTGAGTGATGGTGATGGCCGCGTTATCACGTGCGATATAGCCGTTACTCTCAAAATAGTCCAGGGCCCGCTTGACGCGCTGTTCGTCCGAGAATTCGAGGTCGTAGACGAACTCGTATTTAAAGAGCTTCCTGAAATAGGTATAGTCGTCGGTAATCTGCTCCCGGGTCGTACTGCCGCCCGGGGCCGACAGTATGGACGTGGCGACAAAAGAGGCCGGGATAAAGAAATGGAGGATATTATTCTTGTAGAACTCGAGCGTCAGGCGCTTTTCTTCCGGTACGAAAAAGACCTTTTCGAAATCGGGCTCGTCGGATTCTCCCTTGATCTCCTGGACGAGGTCTTCCTCCTTGAGCGCGTTGAGGGCCTCGGCAATCGCCGGATGCGGATTATTCAGGGCGTTGGAAAAACGCGCGTCGGCCGAAGAAAGCCAGCCCATGAAGACGCGGCAGATCTGCATCAGCTCCCCGCGAGTCAGCGCCCCCTGGGGGCTGGCAAGGAAAGCGGCGGAAACCAGGCTGACGGTCGACACGACGCTGATCTGGTTGATCGAGTAGACGATCCGATAGGCCAGGTCATACTGGAGCTGCCGCAGCTGGGCCTTCTGGATCGTCTCCCGGTTATATCCGGCGGATTCTATGAGCTCTTTAAGGGAGATCGGGTTGTTAAAAGCCACATAAACCCGGCCGTATCGTTTCTTGAGGAGGCTCCCGCTCCTGAGCAGAGACCAGAGGCCCTCCTTCTTTTTGACGGCCCCGCCCATTTCACTGATATACGATGACTCTTCCACGATACGGTCGTACCCGATGAATATCGGTACGAAGGAGATATCGTTGACGGCGCCCGACAGGTAGGCGTTGATAATGATTGAGAGAAGTCCCAGCTTGGGCATAACGAGCTTGCCGGTCCTCGAACGTCCCCCCTCGATGAAAAATTCGAGGCTGAATCCCTCCGACAGGATCGTCTTCACATAGGTCGAAAAGACGATCGGATAGAGTGGATCTCCGCGAAACGTCCGCTTCAGGAAGAAGGCCCCGGATTTCCTGAAGATGTGACCCAGGGGGAAAAAGGAGAGGTTGATCCCCGCGGCGATATGGGGCGGGGTAAGGTTGTTATGGAAGAAGACCTGGGAGAGCACGAGGTAGTCAACGTGGCTCTTATGGCACGGGACGATGACCAGTGAGGACTTTTTGCCCGCCTCCCGCACCTTGTTGAGCCCCTCCTCGTCGATATCGAACCCGCTGAAGATGTTGTTCCACATCCAGGTGACGACCATATCGAACAACTGGATATATATGATATTGTAATCGGCCGCGATCTCATCCAGGTGGGTGATCGCCCGCCTCCTGAGGGAGCGAACCGGTTCCCGGGTAATCTCCGAGAGATTCTGTATTTTTTCCTGGAACTCATCGTCCCACAGCACCATTTCCATGATCTCGAGGCGGCTCTTGAGGATCGGTCCCTTGATAAGGCGCTCCTCACGCTCGATGTTGTCGAGCAGCGTCCGGCGCAGATCGTAGGATACCTCGCCGTCCACCGTTTGGCCTTTTTGCGCGAGAAACTCCTTCAGGTTGATCGGATCGCCGATCTTAACGAAGGCCTGCCGGTAATTGGCCAGGAAGATAACGATCCTGCGCAAAAGGCCCGGCCCCTCCTTGGGGCCGAACAGGACGTCGAAGATCCCCTTCCGGGCGGTATCCGGCCGTTTGTGGTAGACGATGATGTGCGGGATGATATAGATCGTCCGGCTCATCACCTTTTGCGCGTGGAGCAGATACACCACGGGATCATCGGTCTCCTTGAGCGCGAATCGTTTCAGGAGGCCGGTGGGATGGCGTAGAAAAAGGATCGAGCTGTGGCCTTCCTGGCTCATCCTCCGGACATAGTCCGTGCGATACGGGTTGGGGGACTCGATCCCCTCGATGAGGCAATAGAGCTTGGACAACAGAATCCGGGCAACCGACGAGACCGGCTGCCACCAGATCATGTTGATGAAATTACCGAATACCGGGTAGGGAAGCCCCTCAATGTAGTATCGGTGCTGAAAGAAGAGAAAATCGAGGGAAGACCGGTTCTTCTGCGCGTAGATGACCGTTCCCTTCTTGGAAAGCTCGCGGATTGTCTTTTTATCTTCCTTGGGGATCGATACCCGCGGGACGAAGTAGTTGAAGATGAGGCTGACGAGCGTGTTCTTGGGTTCACCGAGATAGGAGCTGTAGTAATTGAGATGGTTTCTCAGAAGCATCATGATCAGGGTGAGGATCTTTTCTCTGATGCCGCCTTTCTTTTGGTCATCCATAGTGCGTCACATTACCGAATAATCGAGCCCTGTTCCTGGAATTGCCAAACCTTTTTGAACGCTAACATGCACCGGGGAAAAAGTCAAGGACAATGACCGCGCGGTAGCGGGGGTAAACGTTGAGGTACGTCCATCCCGCGATGACTCCTGCAGGGGCGGGTCGAGTGCCGCCCGTGGTCCGCTCCCGATACTTTATACGTGGCCGGTTCGTTGCCAAGAAAGAGGCATTTCGGTAAGAAAAGGGCCTTCCGCGGACGTCCGCGACGCGCGTAATACTTCTTTACAAAATAAAAGCTTGACTGGTATAATCCACTAAATTTGGGAGGTTCGTATGAGAAGCGACAGGATGAAACGGGGTCTCGAAAAGGCGCCGCACCGCGCGCTCTTCAAGGCTATGGGATATACCGACAGCGAAATCGCGCGGCCCATGGTGGGAGTCGTCAATACTCAAAACGAGATAGTACCCGGTCACATCCATCTCAACACCCTGGCCGACGCGGTAAAGGCGGGCGTCAGGATCATGGGGGGGACTCCCATCGAGTTTCCGACGATCGGCATATGCGACGGCATAGCGATGAACCACGAAGGCATGAAGTACTCGCTGGCCAGCCGCGAACTGATCGCCGACTCGGTCGAGGTGATGGCCATGGCCCACCCCTTTGACGGCCTGGTCATGATCCCCAACTGCGACAAGACCGTGCCCGCCATGTTGATGGCGGCATTACGGTTAAATATCCCGACGATTATCATCAGCGGCGGCCCGATGATGGCCGGCTCCTACTGCGGCAAAGACATCGATTTGATAACCGTATTCGAGGGGGTCGGCAAAGTCGCGGTGGGGGAGATGAGCGAAGACGAGCTGGTCAAGATCGAGGACGCGGCGTGCCCCGGATGCGGGTCGTGCGCGGGGATGTTCACCGCCAACTCGATGAACTGCCTGACGGAAGCGCTCGGGTTGGCCCTGCCCGGAAACGGGACCATTCCTGCGGTGGACGCCGCCCGCGTTCGCCTGGCCAAGAAGGCGGGGCAGACCATTATGAAGCTCATCGAGAAAAAGGTCCTTCCCCGCGATATCGTGACGATGGCGGCCCTCAAAAACGCCATAGCCGTTGATATGGCACTCGGATGCTCCACCAACACGGTGCTCCACCTGCCGGCCGTCGCCGCGGAGGCGGGCATCGAGCTAAACCTCGATCTTTTTGAGGAGATCAGCAAAAAAACGCCCCACCTCGTCAACCTTTCACCCGGCGGTCCCCATCACCTCCAGGATCTCTACCGGGCCGGAGGCGTCCAGGCCGTTATGGCGATACTGGGCGGGGCGGGCCTGGTTGACACCTCGGTGATGACGGTCAACCTCACGACGCTTGCCCATAATCTCGTCGGTGCGGACGTCTTTGACACAAACGTCATCAGGACTATCAACAACCCGTACCATAAACAGGGAGGTATCGCCCTCCTGAGGGGAAACCTCGCCCCCGACGGGGCGGTAGTCAAACAAACCGCGGTGGATGAGCACATGATGACAAACACCGGCCCGGCCCGGGTCTTCGACTCGGAGGAAGCATGCCACCGCCGCGATACTGGCCGGCAAGATCGTCAAGGGGGACGTCGTGGTCGTCCGCTACGAGGGGCCCAAGGGCGGGCCGGGTATGCGGGAGATGCTCACTCCCACCTCGGTCATCGCGGGGATGGGGCTGGACCGGGACGTAGCCCTCATCACCGACGGGCGGTTCTCGGGGGGCACCCGCGGGGCGGCCATCGGCCACGTCTCCCCGGAGGCGGCCGAGGGCGGCGTTATTGCGCTGGTCAAAGACGGAGACGTCATCGAGATCGACATCCCCAACCGGCGCCTCACCCTGAAGGTATCGGACGAGGAGTTGAAGACGAGGCGGGACCAGTGGACGGCCCCGAAACCGAAAGTGACCACCGGCTACCTGGGCCGGTACGCACGGGCGGTGACGTCGGCCTCAACCGGGGCGGTGCTCAAGTAGGCGTTTGGCGATAGGAAGGGCCGCCGATATCGTGGGTAGGGCGTGAACGGGACGGCGGTTATTCGGGCGGGCGCGGAAATTATCGCGGCGCCCATTGATTTGTCTGTCTTCACACGTCAGATCGTATGCAGGGCGCGTATGGATGAGAAACCGGGGACCGGAATCAACGGCAGGGCCGTATCTTCGCTGTTCATGTTCTTTTCCTTCTTCTTGCTGATCCCCTCGGGGATCCTGCTCCATGTCTTTTCGTCTGATCAATTCGAGTCCCATCGGCACGTTTTCATGACCGTTCATAACGTCTGCGCCCTTATTTTCGTGGTATCGGGCGTGGTCCACCTTTTCCGAAACCGTAAGGCGGTGCGGTCGTATATGCGCGCGAAATCCGCCGAATACCGCGCATTCAGCAAGGAGCTGATACTGGTAACTCTCATCTTCACGGCGCTGCTCACGCTGGCGCTCCTTCATATCGCCATTATCGGATAGAAACCGGCCAAACGATTAAAAACCGGGACGCGTATTTTTAGCGCCCGCCGTCCGGGCTTATTTCGCGGCACGGAGTCGCGGCGCGGGAGGTAGTGTATCACGCCATGGAATCGATGCACGTCCGCCGGGACGAATACGAGATAACCACAGACAAGCAAAGACTCGACGTTGGGTATATCCACGACTATCTGGCCAACCAATCGTACTGGGCCAGGGGCGTCCCCCGCGAGGTCGTGAAGCGGTCCATTAGACATTCCCTCTGTTTCGGGGTCTATCATCGTGACAGGCAGGTTGGTTTTGCCAGGGTTATTACCGACTGCGCCACCTTCGCCTATCTGGCCGACGTCTTCATAGAAGAGGCACATCGGGGCACCGGTCTGGGCAAATGGCTGGTTGGGACGATCCTCGGCCATCCCGGCCTGGCGGGGCTTCGCATGATATCCCTGGGAACTCGGGACGCTCACGGGCTCTACGGGCGGTTTGGGTTTGTGCGGGTAAACGATACCGCACTGGCGGAAAGGCTGATGGCGATATACGATCCCGAACCGTATATCCGCAGAGAGCCCTGATCAGGTCTCCGGCGCGGGTATGTGCCCGGGTATTATCCGATGAGGCAGGTAGTATCGCCGCCTGCGTTCGCGCCGACTCTCCCCTTTATTATTTCACCATGATCATCAACGCCGCCCGCTCCAGCGGGTCAAATGAAGGCAGCGTGGAGGCGATAAGCCCCGCAGGAGACGCCGTGCGGTTGGAGATGCGCATCACCGTTCCCTCGCCGGTACGCAGCTCCCTTCCCGACGCGGTCAGGGCCGTATCGGCCAGCAGCGATCCGTCGGGGGCCGTGAGGGACGCGCAGTCGCCGGAGACGGCAATGGACGAGATGAGGACTCCCCGTGCGTCGATGAGATCGACGCCGCCGACGCGGCTCACGATTCTGAACAGCTCGTTACCGCGTGGGTCGGTGACCAGGACGTAGGTGTCGTGGCAGGTCATCTTCCAGATTTTTACGCCGTCGGCGTCCCTGAGGATATAGCTGACCCGGTCGTACTTGAGGGTCCCGAGCTCCCGGCCGTCCCGGGAAAAACGGGCGCCCCACGAAAAGAGAGAGATGGTCATCGGGGTATCGGACGTGGTCTCGACGACGATCTCCTGCTCGGGTATCGTCTCGACGACCCACGGACCCCGGACCCGGTAGGGTTGGGGAAGGCTCGGCCATGCAGCTGCCCATCCCATATATTATGGTGATAAAAAGCAGCAGCGAGAGCGCCGGCGGCAGGATGACTTTCGGAAGATGCATCTGTCTACAATGCCCCCTGTCCCGCCGGCCCCGCGGGGGTGATCGAGGCGGCCAGCATCATAACGGTCGTGACGATGCCTATCACGGTTATGATGACGGCAAGGGCCAGCGCCCGGAAGCGCGTGTAACTCCGAAACGGGCGGTCCGAAGTCCTGATGGACTTCAGGTCGATGAACTGGCTTATTTTCCTGCGGAACCATCCGGTTGCCGCCACCTGAGCGCCGATTATAGTTCTGCGCCCGCTTGTAACCGAAAAAGAGGTTGCCGAAAAACGGTATGATCGACTCGTAGTTGAGGGTGATCAGCCCCCCCGAGGCGATCGTGAACGACCAGGTCTTCGCCGAAGAGGCTTCCCGCCGAGGCCTTGCCGATTACCGTGCCGGAGACGACGACCGGTTTACCCCTCAGCGGGCTCGCGTACGGATCGCTCATCAAATCGAGGACCGTGGTCTCCTCGGGCTTCTTGATCGACGGGAAGCGGTAGACGCCCCGTATCAACAGGCCCAGGCCGAACGTAAGGAGGATGACGCCGAGCAGCCTCTGGTCGGCCAGCGCCAAGCCGATACCCGCGATGATCCCGATTACCGGGGCAAAATAGATAAGGACCTCAAAAAAGAACTTACCGTAAAGCCGGGATTTATCGAGGCCGGCCCCGTCGATGGTGATCTCCGCGAAGTTAAAGACCTGCGGCAGGTTTTTGTCCGCGGCAAGGTTCATGAGGGCCTGTATCCGCTTTCCCGTGAGCGGGTGGGTGGAGCCGAGCTGCACGACCCATGCCCAGGGATTGAAGATGTCAAAGAGGAAGACCCGCGATACCCTGCGGGGGTCGAACGCCGGGACCTTTCCGACGGTCTCTTTTCCGGGCTCCGCCGAAAGCCTGACCGCCGCACTGACCGTATCGACACCCTTACAGTCCATGATGTTGAGCGCGCGCGTGCTGCCCATGAGCCGCGAGGAGAGGGGGGTGTCCGGCTCGGCGCCGATCCCATACCCGATCTTGACGAGCGCCGTGGCCAGCGCTCCGGGATTGTTTGTCTCGATGCCGGAGAAACGGTCGGCCATATATTCACGGGTTCGCGAGAGGTACAGGACAAGGTACGTGCCGATCCACCAGAAGAGCAGTGAGATGAGGCCGATGAGGGGCAGGGGATTGTTCTTGCCCCGCGTGCGAATCCGGGTGAATATTATGTAGATTTCGTACAGGATCATGAGCAGCGTATTGGCCACGGTCATGATGATGAAATCGAGGTTCTTGATATGGCCCAGTTCATGGGCGTAGACTGCCGCCACCTCATCTTCGTTCAGGTAACGAAAGATCCCTTCCGAGACGACGATGCGGGAGTTGGAGGGAAACGAGCCGTAACAGTAGGCGGTCGGGTTCATGTCATCGAGGACCCTGAGCATCGGGACCTTGATGTTGTGGCGTTTGCACGCCTCCGTGAGAAGCTGCGCCGTCTTGGGGCTCCTGCGCGTCAGCTCGTCGAATTCCATGACGCGGAATTTATAGACCCAGCGGTGGATGAGATCGGTAAACCAGGGGCTTACGAGCCACGATACGACGCTGATAATGACCGTGAGGATAATCATGGCGGCGCCGCTGATGAGCCCCGAGGCGAACGAGGCCAGCAGCACGATACAAAAAACAAAGCGTTACCAGTATCCCGATCGTAACGGTGGAGGCGAAAACAAGCTTTCCTCTCATGGCGGTCTCCTCGTGAAATGGCCTGAATTATAGCGAAAAAGCGCCCCTCCTGTCAACTCGATTATCCTTGATTTCTCGCGCCGTTTACCCTATCATAAGGCACCGGATGGGAGGGCGATCCGCGCTGTCTATTTCGTCTCGGGTGCTTCGCCTCCGGTGACAGGGGAACCGATGTCCGACCGAGCGTATCTTGATATAGAAACCTCTTTTAGCGGGAGGATCACCGTCGTGGGATTTATCTCCCGGAACTGGAGATTATCCAGTTAGTGGGAGACGAGATCACATACGCGAGCGTCACGGAAGCCCTCTCATCGGCCACCGCTATCGTCACCTACAACGGGAACCGGTTCGACCTGCCGGTCATCAAGCGGAAGATCGGCCTGGATCTGCGGGCGCGCTTTGCTTCCTGCGATCTTATGTATGAATGCTGGCGGCGGGGGTTATACGGGGGGCTCAAAGGGGTGGAGCACCAGATGGGGATATCCCGGGAGACGGAGGGGATAACCGGCCGGGACGCCCCGATCCTCTGGGAGCGGTATGTGAGAAAGGGGGATCCGGAGGCGCTCGATCTCCTCCTGAAATATAACCGGGATGACGTTATGAACCTGGCGGTCATGGAGCGGCTCCTTTCCGGCTGCGCCGATCGCAGCGCACGGATCTGGTATTCCGGGGAGGTGTGAGCCGGCATGATTCCACGTGATAAGAAACCGGCAGACCTGATGGAGATCATCAAGGTCAGGCGGAGTGTCAGAAAATACGCCGATACGATCGTGCCGCCCGATGAGATAGAGACGCTCGCCCGGGTCGCGCGCGAGGGGGCGCACGCCTTCGGGGCGGCCTCCCCGTTTTTCCTCTTCGTGTTTGATCCCGAGACCAAGCGCAGACTCTCCCGGGCCATATTCTCGGGGTGGTTCGGCAAGGTCAATCCCTGGGTTCTCACCACAAAGGCGCCGGGCTTCATCGTTGCCTGCGGCCGGCCCGACAGGGCGGCACGCGTGGGTGATAAGCACCTGTACCTTGCCGAAACGGCGATGGTCATGGAGCTGGTAGTACTGGCCGCGGCCGAGCTGGGGCTGGGCACCTGCTGGCTGGGCGGTTTCGGGGAACAGGCGGTCAAAGAGGTCCTCGGACTTGACGAGACGACCCGCGTCGTCGCGATCAGCCCCCTGGGGCGGCCCCCGGAAAAGATCAGCGCGGCCTGGTGGGACTACATGTTGGGCAATCTCATCTCAAAACGGAGGGTCGACCCCGGTAAGATCGTTTCTGTGGTGAAAACTCAATGACCATACCCGAGATCATCTCCCGGATAAAGGAGCCCGTCCGGTTCGACGGCAGGCCGGTCGATCAGGGGACGATCATGTCGATCCTGGAGGCTGCGCGCCTGGCGCCTTCGGCCAATAACAGCCAGATATGGCGCTTTTTCATCATCAGGGACGACGTAACCCTCCGGCAGGCGGCGCTCCTGGCGGCGCGGCCCGTCTTTTCGAGCGCCCGCACGATCATCGCAGCCTGCGCGAACCCGTGGATCGTCGCCACAAGGGGGAAGGAGCAGCCCTTTTTCATGATCGATGTCCCCATCGCATTGGCTCATATCACCCTGATGGCCCGGGAGGCGGGGGTGTCGGTGTCGCTTGTCTTTGAATTTGACGAGGATAAGCTGCTTTCACTGATTTCAGCCCCCCGGCGGTATCGGGCCGTGGCGCTGATGGCCCTCGGTTACTCCGAGGAAGATCGACCCCGATTAGACGAAACGCGTGACGATATCGTTAGAATTATTTAGCGGCGCTCCTCGCCGTCGTTATCGGTTGTCATACTCAAAAGAATATGGTATCGTATATATGATGACAGTTGAGCGGTTTACCGCCTGGACCGGTTATGGACAATTACACGGTATAACCTTTTAGATAGAAGGTTCGATCGATTATCCGATTTCTCATTCGAAAGGTGGAAGGAACATGATTAACGAGAAATTTGTCGCCATTTTGAGGAGCAAGAAAAACGAAATAGTCAGCCTGTGGCTCGAGGACTTCAAAAAGACCCGCACCCTCAGGGTCATCGAGGGAATCGATGAGACCAAGTGGAAACGGATAATGGGTGAAGTCATGGAAGGGTTCGATGAGTTCCTGGCCAAAGACATTTCCAAGTACCGCATCTGTCTCGATTTTACCCAGTTCGGCAGAGAGGTCTTCAAAGACAACTACGCGATGCACGACATCATCAACGCGATGTCCCTCTTGAAGAAGGTTATCACCGAGGTCGTCACGACCGAAGGCTTTTTCGGCACCGCCTTCCAGCTGTACCAGCTCCAGGAGCTCAACAACAAGGCCATACTCTACTTCGACCGGGCGACCTATTATGCCGTCCTCGGGTACGAGGAGTGTATCAAGGAAGAGATGGAGGATAAGGGTGTGCTGGGCAAGCTCAGAAAATTCCTCGGC
The DNA here is from genome assembly GCA_963848155.1 of uncultured delta proteobacterium. Lineage (GTDB taxonomy): Bacteria > Desulfobacterota > Zymogenia > Zymogenales > Zymogenaceae > JAFGAS01. The sequence goes on along the minus strand of CAWKCL010000007.1, from coordinate 840,437 downwards.
TCAAGCGACGAGCGGAAGCGGCACATGAATACGTGCGCCGTGGAAGATACCCCGGGAAAGGGATAGGACCGATTCGACCGATTAGAGCTTACGCCGCCTCAGGCGGCGGGGAATAACGTGCGGGCGCCGAGGCGCCCGCCGGATAATAAAAGGGGCGAACAACGCCCCTTTTTATTTTTATCGGCGGTGATCCTACCCAATAGACCGGGACAGGTAATCGACGAGCGCGAGCGCCGCCAACAGCCCGGCGGCGGCGGCGACGATGATCTTGCCGACTCTGGTAAGCCGCGGGAAATGGATGATAACCTCCGACAGCGACAACAGGGGTATCACCCAGAAGAGGGCCGCGGTGACGACGTACCCGTACCGGACGACGAACGGCGTAAAGAGCCGGACCGACAGATCGATATACGCCGCAATAATAAGGGCCGCGGGGATCTCGGCCAGCGACACGAGGCTGGCGGCAAGGGGGACGGCCCTGCGGCGCACGATGAGGGCAATCGCCGCTATGACCGCCCCGAACAGCGGGGCGGCCAATGCCTCAGGCGCGGTCCCCTCCTGCACCAGCGTAAATCCCGAGATGTTGTCGCGGATGATGACCGATTTATCCGTGCAGCTCGGGGTCTGGGCGACCCAGGGCAGAAAGAAGCAGACGACCAACAGTATTCCCGACACGCACTTTACGATCCGTATGATATTAGGCAATCGTTGCATGGCGTTTCATCCTTTCCAATACGAACTCCCGGGCCCCGGCCTTGGTCGTGACGCTACCCACGGCCTGGGCGTCCGACAGCTCGGACTTGAGCCTTCCCACCAGCTCTCCTTCGGGTATTGAGCACAGCCGCATGATCTCCGTTCCGGAGAGGAGCGGAACGACCGCCGCCTCTATCTCATCGAGGACCGAAAAAACCTCATCGATCAGCCGGATGCTCTCACTCTCGCGGGCATCGTCCGTTTTGCCGGCCCTGGTGTCGGCAAGGCCGAGGATAAGGAGGGCCGGCAGGACGTCGCCCGTATCCCGGAAGAGCCGGACGACCGCCCGTTTCGTCACCCTTTGCGAGACGGCAAGCGACAGCAGACGCATGTGGTTTTTGATAAGCAGCCTCCCGAAGCGGGAGGCCTTCTTGCCGAGGAGGATGCGCCGGCCGATCACCGCGAAGACCTCGGCGCCGACGTTTTCGTGTCCGTGGAACGAGGCCTGGTCGCCGTCGCCGACAACCCGTGTTTCGGGTTTGCCGACATCGTGGAGCAGCGCCACGAGTTTGGAAAGCGCCCCCCGCGTCCATCCGCCCCCCAGCGGCGCTGCGAGATAGTCGGCCAGCCGCTGCCCCCGTCCGGGGAAGAAGCGTTCGAGGTCGGCGGTGACCGTCTCCATCTCCCTCATCGTGGCCAGGCAGTGCCCCCAGACATCGTGGTCGTGCCACCGGTTCTGGTCGACTCCCTTCATGGCGCCGGTTTCGGGAATGATCGCCGTGAGGAGCCCTGTCTCGTCCATGGCCCCGATCGCCCGGTAGGCCCGGGGCGCCGCGAGGAGCCTGGCCAGCTCGTCCCTGACGCGCTCGCGGGCGCAGCCGCCGATCAGGTCGCGCTGCCGGGCGATCTGCCGCATCGTTTGGCCGTCGATGGAAAAGCCGAGGACCGCCGCCAGCCGAAAGGCGCGCAGGAGGCGCAGCGGATCGTCGGCGAACGCGCGGTCCGAGGCGGCCCGTATGATGCCGGCGGCAAGGTCGTCCAGCCCGCCGGCAATCCCCGTGACGGGCGACGGCGAGATTGACATATCGGCGGCAAGGGCGTTGATCGTGAAATCCCGCATCGCCAGATCCGACGGGAGGTCGGGTCCCTTGGGGGCGGAAAAATCGTATTCGACGCCGCGCGAAACCACGCGGTAGATCCGCTCGCGGTCGTCCAGTACCACGAGACGTGCCCCGAGCGCCGTCGATATCGCGCGGGCGAACGCTCCGGGGTCGTCAAAGACGATAAAGTCAAAATCATACGAGGGCCTGCCCAGCAGGAAGTCACGGACGGCGCCGCCGACCAGGTAGACCCGGGCGCCGGTCTGGAGGATCACCGACCTCAGGCGGTCGTAACGGGGGATGACGGTATGAAGGGGTATGTCACTCATAGGGGCAGCGTTAAAAAAAAGGGGAGGGGCGCCGCCCTCTCCCCTTTGAATAGCCGGTTGGTGCCGCTACTTTGCCTTGGGCTTGGCCGAAACGGTCTGTTGCGCCCTGGCCCGCCGCTTTCGTATGATCTTTCGAACGATGAGGAAGACGACGTACGCGACAATGGCCCACGGGAGCACGCCCATGACGAAAATGATCATGGCGGCGATGGATTTGCCGAATACCTCAAAGGAACGGGTGACGGCCTGTTTGATCGGCCCCCAGAAGCCGCCCGCTCCCGAGACGACCGACTCCGGTTCCTGGATCGTCAGGTTGACGGTGGACATCCCCACCATGTCGTCGTAGTACCTGAGCGTCCCCTGGATACTCTCGATCTCTTCCCTGACCCTTCCAAGCTCCCGCTCCACTTCCAACAGGTCGGATACGCTGTTGGTCCGGGTGGCCAGGAGCTGGATGAGCCGTTTTTCCATCTCCTGCTTGCTGGTGAGCCTGGCCTGCAGGTCGTAGTATTCCTTGGTAACGTCCTCACCGGCGATCCGCTGATACTTCACGTCCCCGACGGCCATGAGCTTATCGACCAGGAGGTCGAATTTATTGGGGCTGATTCGGATGATGACGGTGCCGGTCGTGGCGCCCGTTTCAGATTTCGACGACGAGGAATCGGCGATGAAGCCGTCCTGCTCGCCGGGGGCCATCTCCTTCATGATCTCCCTGACCTTCGTGAGGGAGTCCTCGAAGCTTTTCACTTCGATGGTGATCTCGGCGGTCTTGATGATCTTGCGTTTCTTGGTCGTCGGTTCCGGGACCGTGGCCGGTGCGGTGGTGGTATCCGTCGGAGCAGGCGGCGGGGCGACCATCGGGGCGGGAGAGGGCGCCTCCATCATGGCGGGCTCCCCGACCAGGCTCTTATCGGCCATCTCACCGCCCGTATAGCCTTCCAGTGCCGCCTCCTTCTTGCTGCAGCAGGTGAGAGCGACCGCAAGGATCAAGCATGACCGCGAGTATCATCAGTATACTGTTTCGTCTTTTCATGGTATGAATTCCTCCTTTCGCATATGACAGGCCCATCACCGGGATGTTCCTCAAAAATTGTATCGATTGGCCCATGTTCTTTTATATCACGGACGGGTCGGAATACAAAGTGAAAACTTATCCCCTAAATGCTTGACAAAGGCAATAAAATCGGTTATGTAATAAAGGAGGGCATGATTACGCGCCTTGCGTTGATGAATTGCCGGGGCCGGAGATGATGTTGTCGGACCCCGGGAATCGGGGGGGTGATGGGGCGGCGGATAAAGAGACGTTACGTTATCTGTGCGGCCTGTCTCGGTGCGCTCCTGGTCGGTGTCTCCGGGTGCGAAATGACGACCGGGAATACCGGATCGGGCGATACCGCCACGATCAGGGAGATGGAGCGCAGCATCGTCGATCTCGAGAAGAAGCTCTCGGATCTGACCCGGGAGGTCGCCGAGATCAACGAGCGGACGGAGCGAAGCGAAAAGGCCCTTGACGCGTACCTTACGGGCGCGGCGCGAAAGCCGGTTGAAGAAGAGGCGATCGACCGGCCGGCGGCTGATATGCCCGTACCGGGGACAGCCGCACCTCCCCCAGACGGCGCGACGCCTGTTCCCTCGTCCGGCGAGGATTCCCCTGCTGTCGCCGGTCCCGCCGGGGGGCCTGCTGTTTCCCCCATCGGGGGCAGCCCGAAGGACGCCCAGGCCCTTTATGACCGGGCGCTCTCGGAAGTCATGGACAGAAAGGCCGAAACCGCTCTGCCGCTCTTTGTTGAATTCGTGAAGACCTACCCGAGCGACGAGCTTACCGACAACGCGTCCTACTGGATCGGTGAGTGCTATTACCTGATGAGCGATTACCAGAAGGCCCTCGATCAGTTCAGGGGAGTAACGGAGCGCTTTCCCGGAAAAGATAAGGCGCCCGACGCGCTGCTGAAGATGGGTTTCTGCTACGAAAAGATGGGTGAGCCCGCCCGCGCCCGGGAAACGTTCAACTCGGTCGTCACGACGTTTCCCGACAGCTCGGCGGCCGAGCTGGCGCGGGAGAAAATGAAATAGATTGAAAACACATACGTGGAAGATCGCTATGAAAAAGACACCGTTTATCTTAGGTCTTTCGGCAATCGTCCTGGTCGGCGCGCTGGCGTGGGCCCAGGAAGCTCCGCCCGCCACCAGCCCCGACACCCGTGTCTACATCATCAAGGAAGGGGATACGCTCTGGGACATATCGGGTGAGGCCTATCAGGACCCGAATAAGTGGCCGGTGATCTGGGAGCTCAACCCCCAGATCAAGGATCCCAACGTCATCAGCCCGGGCCAACAGCTCATCCTCGAAGAGGCAGCTCCAAAGCCTGTCGAGGAGGTCGGGCCGGTCATTCGGAAGATGCCGGAAGAGGTCGTCACGTATCCCGAGACTCTCCCGCCGGTCGCTCTTCCTCCGGTGAGCACGGAAGAGAAGTTCGTAATGGAACCTTCCGATGTCTACTATATCCCCAAGGTGCTCAATGCGGGGTTCATCACCAGGAAGGACCTGGAGGATTCGGGCACTATCGATCACACCCGGGAGACAAAGAAGCTGCTGACCGACGATAACATCGTATTCATCAAGCTTCCCCACAAACGGCTGGTGACGATCAAACGGGGGGATCGCTTTACCATCTTCAGGGTGGCCGAGAAGATCAAACACCCCGCTACCCTCGGCACGGTGGGATACGCCATCACTATCGTCGGCGAGCTTGAGGTGACGTCCATCGGCGCCAAGACCGCGGCCGCGGTAATCACCAATGCCAACGACGTCATTATGATTGATGACCGGGTCAGGCCGTTTGAGCCATCCGTGAGGACGATCCGGGTGCACAAGGGCATCGATCCCGTCGTCGGCTATATCGTCTATACCCTCTCGTCGGAAAAGTACTATATGGAGGACCCGATGATAGCCGAAAACGATATCGTCTATATCGACCGGGGCTACGCCGACGGGGTCCAGACGGGTAATGTCTTTGATATCCTGCGGATACGGGAGGAGTATAACCGGGGGCACATGAGCGCCGAGGAGTACCAGGAGATGCTGGAAAGCGACACCTCCACCGACGAGATGCAGAGAGACGGGGTAATCTATCCTCCCGACGTTATCGGTCAAATCGTGGTGCTCAAGGCCGATGAGTTTACCTCAACGGCGGTGGTCAATAAGTCCAATAGCGACATCATTCTCGGCGATATGGTGCGCCTGCAGGTGGAATAGACGGGTAATCCCGGGAGATATCGCGCACGGCGTCGGGAATGCTCGACGCCGTTTTTCATCTTGACTTAGACGGTAAAAGCTATATACTTCTTTTCCCGATGGACGCGCGCCACTATTCCATAGCGCTGGCCTCCATTAGCGGAGTCGGCAGCGTAACCTATAAGAAACTCGTCGACCGTTTCGGCGGCGCCGAAGCGGTCTTTCGGGCCGGCAAACGGGATCTTTCCGGCGTCGAGGGCGTGGGGAGCTCGCGGGCGTCGGCCATCGCGTCGTTCAACGGCTGGGGAGCCGTGCAGGACGAGGTGGGACGCGCCGTCGATGCGGACGTGACGATCGTCAGCCTCGAAGACGCGGCCTACCCGGCGAGGCTCAGAGAGATATACGACGCACCCCCGATCCTTTACCTGAAGGGCTCGTTTACCGATCGGGACGGGCGGTCCGTTGCCGTGGTCGGGTCGCGCAATTCGAGCCGGTACGGGCTGATTTGTGCGGAGACGATCGCCCGGGGCCTGGCGGCCCGGGGGATAACGGTGGTCAGCGGCATGGCCCGGGGGATCGATTCGGCGGCCCATCTGGGTGCGCTGAGACAGAAGGGCAGGACGATCGCCGTCCTGGGCTCCGGGATTGACGTTATCTATCCGTCGGAAAACCGACCGCTGTTTGCCGAGATCGTCGAGAACGGGGCGGTGATCAGCGAATTTCCCTTCGGGACCGAGCCCGAGATGACCAATTTCCCGAAGAGGAACCGGATCATCAGCGGGATTTCGTTGGGCGTGGTTATCGCGGAGGCGTCGCCCAACAGCGGCGCGCTTATCACCGCCAAGCTTGCGCTCGAACAAAACCGGGAGGTATTCGCCGTTCCGGGCAATATCACCTCGATGCGTTCGCGCGGAACCCATACCCTGATCCGCGAGGGGGCAAAGCTGGTGGAGAGCGCCGAAGACGTTATCGAAGAACTGGCCTTTGCCCTGGGAGACCCGGCGCATCGGGAGGGCGGCGGGAAACCGATATCGCTTCCCGAGGACCTTTCGGATACCGAGCGGACGGTCTTACGGTGCATCGAGAGCGGCCCCGTCTCTATCGAGGCGATCATCGAGGGCAGCGGGTTCAGGAGCCAGGATGTCCTGGCGATCCTGTTGGACCTGGAGCTTCGGGGGCTGGTCAAGCAGATATCGGGCAATAACTTTATACTCAATACCCTTTAGCACGGGTTTACGCTGACTATGGCAAAGTCACTGGTTATCGTCGAATCGCCGGCCAAGGCCAAGACCATCGAGAAATACCTCGGCGCCTCCTTCAAGGTGGTGGCCTCGTACGGGCACGTGCGCTCGCTGCCCAGCAAGGACGGCTCGGTGGACGTTGACCATGACTTTACCCCCGTCTACGAAGTGCTCGAGGAAAAGAAGAAATACATCGACCGTATCGTGGCCGAGATGAAAGGCGTTACCACGGTCTACCTGGCAACCGACCTTGACCGCGAAGGAGAGGCGATTGCCTGGCATCTTGCCGCGGTCCTCGGGATTGACGACGGTGATACGAAGGGCATAACGGTGCACCGGGTCGTCTTTTCCGAGGTAACGAAAGACGCCATACAGGCGGCCTTCGCCAACCCCCGCGCTATCTCCCAGAACCTCGTTGACGCCCAGCAGGCGCGCGTCATCCTCGACTACCTGGTAGGTTTCAACCTCTCCCCGCTGCTCTGGAAAAAGATCCGATACCGCCTGTCGGCCGGAAGGGTACAGTCGGTTGCGTTGAGGATAATCTGCGAGCGGGAGCGGGAAATAGAGGGATTTGCTCCCCGGGAATTCTGGACGATCGAGGGAATATTCACCAAAGAGGGCGCGTACGAGCCCTTCACGGCGACGCTTGACGGCGCGCGACGGGAAGAAATACGATAAATTCGATATCGCCGACGAGGCGGCGGCGCTGGCCGTTGTCGATGCGCTGGACCGGGCGATGTTCAGGGTGGGCGAGGTTCGGCGCAAAGACGTCCGGCGAACGCCTCCGCCCCCGTTTATCACCAGCACCCTCCAGCAGGAGGCGTCCCGAAAGCTCGGCTTTTTCGCGAAAAAGACGATGGACGTGGCCCAGAAGCTCTACGAGGGCAAGGAAATCGGCGATACCATGGTCGGTCTGATCACCTATATGAGGACCGACAGCGTCCAGGTCGCCGCGTCGGCCCTCGCCGAGGCGCGGAAGGTTATCGTTGGGCTCTTCGGGGAATCGTACGCCCTGGCCAAACCGCGGTTCTATCGGGCAAAGGCCAAGGGCGCCCAGGAGGCCCACGAGGCGATCCGTCCCACGTCGCTCGCGCGAACCCCGGAGTCGGTCAAGAAATACCTGACCAAGGATGAGCTGAGGCTTTACGAGCTCATCTGGAAACGGACCATTGCCTCCCAGATGGCCGAACAGATCCTCGACTCGGTCTCGGTGGATATCGTCAGCGATAACGGCTACACCTTTCAGATCGACCGGATATACGGTGAAGTTCCCCGGGTTTTCGAAGGTCTATCTGGAGGGGGTCGACGACGAGGCCGAGGATCGGGAGACCAAGCTGCCGACCCTTGCGCCGGACGATCCTCTCACGACGATCGGGATCGTCCCGGAGCAGCATTTTACCGCGCCGCCCCCCCGGTTCTCCGAGGCGACCCTCATCAAGGCGCTGGAGGAGTACGGCATCGGCAGGCCCTCTACCTACGCGGGGATCATCAATACCCTCAAGACGCGCCAATACGTTACGCTCAAGGAGCGGCGCTTTTTCCCCGAGGATATCGGCATGGTGGTCAACGATCTGTTGGTGGCGCACTTCAACCGGTACGTCGACTACGGATTTACCGCGCACATGGAAGAGGACCTGGACAACATCGCCGCGGGCCTGATACAGTGGCGGCCCATGATCAAGGACTTCTGGGAACCCTTCAACAACCTGATCATCAGCAAGGATAAGGAGATCAAGAAGAGCGATATTACCACCCAGCCGACGGATAAGATTTGCCCCCTCTGCGGCAAGCAGGTTGTCATCAAGCTGGGGAGGTACGGGAGGTTCTACGCCTGCAACGGATATCCGGACTGCCGATACGTCGCGCCGCTGGAGGGCGACGTGCAGGAGTTCCCGGCGACCGAGGAGATCTGCGACAAGTGCGGGAAACCCATGCAGGTCAAGAAGGGCAGGTTCGGGCCGTTCCTCGGGTGCACGGGATACCCGGAATGCAGGAACATCAAGTCTCTCAAGAAGGCGGTGGATACCGGCGTAACCTGCCCCGAGTGCAAGGCGGGCACCCTCATCGAGCGCAGGAGCAGCAAGGGCAGGACGAAGGGGAGGGCGTTTTACGGGTGCTCGCGATATCCCGACTGTAAATATATCATCTCCAACAAGCCCTTTAATAAACCATGTCCGAAGTGCGGCTCGCCGTTCATGACGCTCAAAGAGAAGAAGGGGGAGGACCAGATGCTGGTCTGCCCGGCGGAGGGGTGCGGCTATTCGGAGCGGATTGACGTCAAGAAGGAGCCGGGCGCCTCATGAAACAACCCCACATCACCGTGATCGGCGCCGGTCTTGCCGGCTGCGAGGCCGCGTGGCGGGCGGCCAACATGGGGGTAGCCGTTACCCTCTACGAAATGAAGCCGACGAAATTTTCGCCGGCGCATGCCAACCCGGGGCTGGCCGAGCTCGTTTGCAGCAATTCGTTGAGGGCCGAGTCAACCGAAAACGCCTCGGGGATTCTCAAGCGCGAGATGGAGACGCTTGATTCGATCATCATCGCCGCCGCCCACCAGACCAGGGTTCCGGCGGGCTCGGCGCTGGCGGTGGACAGGGAGCGGTTCTCGTCCGCTATTACCGAGCGGTTGAGCGCGCATCCGGCGGTCACGGTCGTCAGACAGGAAATTACGTCGCTGCCCGACGACGCTCCCACGGTGGTGGCAACCGGCCCCCTGACTTCCGATGCCCTTGCCGAGGCGATCATCCGGGTAACGGGCAAAGATAATCTGTTTTTTTACGACGCCATATCCCCCATTGTCACGGCAGAGAGCATTAACATGGAGATTGCCTTCATGGGCTCGCGTTACGACAAGGGGGGGACGACTACATAAATCTCCCGCTGACCGAGGAGTGCTACTACCGGTTCATACGGGAGGTCAAACGCGCCGACGAGGTGCTTCCCCACTCGTTTGAGGACACCAAGATCTTCGAGGGTTGCCTGCCCATCGAGGTCATGGTAAAACGCGGAGACGATACGCTTGCGTTCGGCCCGATGAAGCCGGTGGGATTGACCGACCCCAAGACGGGGGCTCGTCCCTTTGCGGTGGTTCAACTGAGACATGAGAACCGCGAAGGAACCCTCTTCAACATGGTCGGATTTCAGACGCGGCTCAAACAAAAAGACCAGGAGCGGATATTTCGGATGATCCCGGGTCTGGAAAACGCCCGGTTCGCCCGATACGGAAGCATCCACCGGAACACGTTTATCAACGCTCCCCGGATTATTTTTCCGACCCTCGAAATCAAGACGAGGCCGGGCTTTTTTCTCACGGGGCAGCTGGTGGGAGTCGAGGGGTACGTGGAATCGGCGGCGATGGGTATCGTCGCGGGGCTCAATGCGGGTCTCCTGGCCCTGGGGGAGGGGCCGCTCGTCCCCCCGCGAAACAGCGCTATCGGCAGCCTCGTTTCTTATATAACCGAGGCCCGCGGCGGCGATTTTCAGCCGATGAACATCAATTTCGGGCTTTTTTCAAGTCCCCCGCCCGAGGTACGGAAGAAGGATAGGAAACGATATATTGCCAACAGGGCCCTGGAGGAGATACGATCCTGGTCGGAGAAGATTGACGGGATCAGGAAGGAGCGGCATGCTGGTCCATAACGTTTGCCTATGATCCATGAGGAGGCGCTATGACTGGTTCTTCGGTAGTGCTGGTGTCGGCAAGCAGTCAGAACGAAGCCGAGAAGATTGCCAATGAGCTGGTGAATACAAAGCTGGCGGCCTGCGTGAGCATCATCCCGAATATGCGGTCGATATACACGTGGGAGGGGAAGGTTGAGTCCAGCGAGGAATACCTGTTGATTATCAAGACCCGCGCCGAGCTCTTCGAGCAGGTGAAGCAGGCCATCCAGGGGCTCCACAGCTACAAGATACCGGAGATCATCTCGCTCCCTATCACCCACGCGCTGGATGACTACGTCCGGTGGATCAACGAGGTAACCCTGGTCTGTCAGAACCCGCCGGCCTGATATCTCCTTTCAACCCCGGCCCTCCTCGGCACAGCCCCGGAAGCGGTGATGCCGCGAAAAGGCCGTCAATGGACGCCCGCAGTCAGGTCGCCGGTCATGCCGAAATAGAGCGCGAACCCCGGGAAGAGTACGCGCCCGCCGCCGGCTCCTACGAATCGCCGGGTATCTCTCCCTGAATGAACCGTATATCGCGTATTAGCGGCTCGCCGAGACGCTCATTGAGCCGACCGATGATCGTTTCCTTGAGCAGGGACAGCTCCTGGGTCCATGCCGGGCTCGTGACGACCGCCACAATCACGCCCCGATCGATCCTGACCGGCTGGGCGTTTTTCGCGATAATCGCGCCGACGGCTCCATCCCATTCCTCAAAGACCCGATGCTCCCTGACGACCCTGTTCCAACCCCTGTCCTTGAGGATTGCGCTCAGGATGTCCGACAGCTTGGACGGCGTTCCGGTATGATCGTCGCTGGTCATAGGTGATTGTACCACCGGCCGTTTTTGGCCGCAAATAGTTTTTACTGTTGATTTATTCGTGCCGTTATTCTATAGTGTGGCATCGGGGTATTTGCATGAAGATCGGTGTCATCTCGGACACGCACCTGACAGCCGTTGACGATCGGTTTACCCGATTGGTGCGGCGCTATTTTTCCGACGTGGACGTGATTGTCCACGCCGGTGATATCGTCGAGGAGAGCGTCTTTCGTTTCCTTTCGACGTGGCACCTCATGGCCGTGAGAGGCAACATGGATCGCGGGACGCTCGCCGAGACGCTGCCGAAAAAAAGGATCGAAGAACTGGAAGGAAAGCGAATCGGCATCACCCACGGCTGGGGGTCACCCGACGGGCTGCCGGTGCGGGTCCTGGAAGAATTCCGGTCCGACACGGTCGACTGCATTGTATTCGGCCACAGCCACGCCCCGTTTCTCGGAAATCAGCAGGGCGTCCTTATGCTCAACCCCGGGTCCCCAACCGACAAGCGATTTGCCGAGAAGAATACGCTCGGGTTTCTGACTATCACCAACAACACGATTACCGGGGAGATCCAGGAAATTTGAGCGACACCGAACACCGCGAGATCCTCTGGGCGCCGTGGAGGATGGAGTATATTGCCGGGCAAAAAGAGAAGGGGTGCATTTTCTGCAACCGGTTTGCCCAGGCCGACGATCGGGGCAACCTCATTCTCGCGCGGGGGAGCCGCTCCTTTGTCATCATGAATAAGTATCCCTATAATAACGGCCACCTGATGGTGGCGCCGATCCGGCATACGGGGGATTTCGGAAGCCTCGAGCAAAACGAGATTGCGGAGATATTCGGGTTTGTCCAGGCGTTTATCGACGTCTTTCACAGAACCATGAATCCCCACGGTTTTAATATCGGGCTCAACCTCGGTAAGACGGCGGGCGCCGGCGTGGAGGATCACCTGCACGTGCACGTCGTTCCCCGATGGGACGGCGACACGAATTTCATGCCGGTTATCGGAGAGGTAAAAGTTATCTCCGATCATATACAATCGACTTACGACAAGCTGCTGGACGCGTATCGGACGGCACCATTGCGTGAGGAGTCACCATGAAGTACATTAAAATTATCCTGTTTGCGATCGTCCTGTTGATCCTGGTGGTCTTCGCCCATTACAATCAGGCGCCGACCACACTGGTTTTTCTTTCGTACGGCGGGGTGACCTATCACTCGTATGAGCTTCCGCTCTTTGCCTTTTTCTACTTTGCCATACTGATTACGATCATCGTGATGTCGCTTTTGGAGGTAATCGAGCGGACGTCCCTCAGCATTAAGAACCGGAAGCTCCTGAAGGAAAACGCGAAGCTCAAGGCGGAGCTTGCCGCAGGACCACAGACAGAGACGCTGCAAACCGGAAAGCCGGACACGCCGGCGCCGACGGACGGCCAGGAAAAGAAAAAGACCCCGGCGACAACAAAGAAGAAGAAATAGGAAGACACGAAGCCCCGGCCCGTGAAAATCGCCCGCCGGTTTTTACTCACGCCAGGCGCGCGTAGCAGCCGACGCGATAACGCGGCGGTCACGCCCACATATCGAGATGAAATACGAAGGGATTGTCATACGCCCCCCCAGCGAAGCGGGCAGCCTCATCCTTCAGGTGACCCTCGGATGCTCCCATAACCGGTGCACGTTTTGTCCCACCTATAAAGGGAAGCGTTTCAGAATCCGGAGCATCGAGGAGATCCGCGAAGACCTGGAAGAGGCGCGCCGGTACCGGGGTGTCAGACGGGTCTTTTTAGCCGACGGCGACGCCCTCATCATCCCCCAGCGTATGCTGGCGCCCATCGTTGCCGAGATTAACGCGTCCTTTCCCGATATCGAGAGGATCGGCGTCTACGGTAACGCCAAGAGCATCCTCAAGAAAAGCCCGGAAGAGCTTAATGAGCTGAAGGAGATGGGGCTCGGTATCGTCTACCTCGGGCTTGAGAGCGGTGACCCGCAGGTGCTCGAGGAAATCCAGAAGGGAGCGGGCGTCCCGACAATGATTGAAGCGGCCCACCGGGTACGGGAGGCCGGTATACTGTTATCGGTCACGGTGCTGGTCGGGATAGCAGGTAAACAGCGAAGCGTTGTTCACGCCGAGCAGAGCGGAAAGGTCCTCTCGGAAATGAACCCGGACTATATCGGCGCGCTCACCGTTATGGTCGTGCCGGGGACTCCACTGGCCGAGCGGCAGGCGCGGGGTGAGTTTGTGCTTCCCGATACCTGGGAGCTCCTCGAGGAACTGGGGGTGATATTGACCCATACCGACGTCACCGATTGTCTGTTTACCTCGAACCATGCCTCCAACTACCTCCCGCTGAGGATCAGACTGCCGCAGGAAAAGGAGCAGGCCCTCTCGATTATCCGACATGTCCTTTCCCAAAACAGGACGGATCTCCTCCGGCCGGAACATCTTCGCGGATTATAAGGATAATCAGACCGATTCATGGAATCAGGTTTCAGAGATCAGTTCCTCGATAAGAGGGCGGCCCTTTTCGAAGGCATCCTTGCCTACGTCCGCCAAAAAGGTATTCAGGGAAAGGACCTCTTGAGCCTGAGGCGGGATTCGGTCCGCTTCTGTCTGGGCGAGTCCGACTACGATATACGAATTCCCTTTATCTTCGGCGGTGGAGCCGAAGAGATCTTCGACGAGGCAACCCGGGAGCTGGCCTCGCTCATGAAGGGCCGCTTCGAGCCGTCAATGGTCTACGACGAACGCGGATCGATTGTCGTCTCGGTGTCGGATGAGCGGGTCAAGCTGCTGCAAAAGGGGTATCGGGCGGCCGGCGTGTTTCAAGAACCGCCTCGAAACCGAGATTGCCGTCTCCACCATCTATTCCGATCCCCTGATCGACGCGGGGCTCATCGCCAGCTGGTTTTCCCCCTCGCTCCACGGCCGCCGATTCATATCGGAGCTTTTGCGTATCTACAAAAAGGCCATCGAGGAAGAAATGCGCCTCGGCGCGTCCGAACGGACTTCGCTGTTGGTCCACCTGGCCGTTTCTTCCATCCTCAGCGATAAGAAGGAAATCATCAAGGGGGTCAAGATCCGGGGACTATCGTACGAGAAACTGGACAGATCCATCAGTATCCTTTATTCCAACGTCATACGTGCGGTCGTCACCGAGATCCTTTCGTCCTTCAAGGGGAAACGGCTTTCCCACGATTTCAAGGAGATGGAATATCTCCTCCTTTCAACGGCAACCCCCTTTTTCGTCCTCAACATCAAGAGCGCCATCCTGGGCAACGACCTCAACCCCTATAACCTCACACCGAAGATAGCCGCGAGCCTCGAAGACGTATATAACCAGGCCGCCCGCAAGGCCCACAGCATCGTTGACGTAACCAAGGGCATGGTCGACCAGATCATGCGGGATAAGACGCTGACCGAACTGATTATCGAGTTCCATAGCATCGGGTCGTTTCGGGACGATATCCTTGACTACCTCATCAGCTACGACAACCAGAAGGAAGGCATCCATATCCTCTTTTCGGAGATCGCCCAGGACGATAAGCTCCTGAGGGCCCTCTGGGAGGATTCGAAACTCGCCTCCCGAGTCGAAACGGGCCTTGCGGAGCAGGTCGATCGATACCGGCGGGACGAGGAGCGGGTTAATAAGATCAAGAAGATCACGACCAATTTCAAGACCCACCGCCGGTGGGGGCTCATACGGATCTTTTCCGTAGGCAAGGAGACGCTCATCTTCCAGATCTCCGAGATCGTCAAGCGCTATATCGTCTATCGCATGGATTTTGGCTACGATTCCTATTTCGCCGCGTCTAAACGGCTCCTGGAGAACCGGAAGCGGCAGATTCCCCTGAAAGAGCTGATCCGGGAATATGACGCGGGAAGGCTCTATCGTTTTGGCGGCGATCACAAGGTGTTCCTGATTAAGACCGAGGAGATGAAAGAGGGGCACCTCTTTGTCGATTTGAAGGGATTTACCAAGCGCACAAAACGGTCGGGAAGCCACGTGATGGCCGAGTTCCTCAAGAACGAGTTTTACGTGCCTATCCTGGCCGCCGCCAAACGATACCACCTCAGGATCGGCAGGGAACCGCTCCCTCGGCATTGAGCTCAATAACCTTCTGGGGGACGCGATAACATTCTCGGGGAACGTCGTGGCCCTCGTGGAGCTGGCAAAAGAGATCCAGATTATCACCGCCGAATACAAGCGGGAGCTGTTGAGAAACAACCCCGATTTCGACGAAAAGCTCCTGCGCCAGCGCCTGTTGGATGAGTATAAGAGCGACCTGGTAACTATCACCAAGCAGAAAAAGCAGCTCGTCGGAACGATCAAGGCGCTGGACCGTATTGTCGAATCCAAGCGCTCGATGTCTCCCCAGGCGATGCTGGAAGCCCAGATGAAGCTCTTTGATGAGACGATCCAGGACCACATCGAGGCGATCGGCCTCGTGTCTCAGCAGATCACGGACGCGGTGAATACTCCCGAGCGGGACAACCGCCTCGCTCACGAGACGGAGCTCAGGGAACAGCTCGCGCTGATCAAGGCCTCCCGTGACGAAATGGTTGAACAGGTCGAAAAGCAGGAACTCGTGAAGCGCTCGAAGGAGTTTTACACGGAGGTCTGCCAGGACGAGCTCAATCAGATCGACCGTCTGAAAGGGATGCTTGCCGACGTACGGGCTAAGGAGCGTGATATAAACCAGACCTATTACGAGCGGATCGGCGAGATATCCGATCTCGGCGTGAATACGGGCCTCTACGTCTCGTTCGGCGGGGTATCGGAGATCATCACGCTCTACGATGACCTCTGGGGGGATATCAAGGTGAGTATCGCCGATAAGATCAACGAAGCCTCCCGGGGAGCGCAGCGCAACAGGAGCGTGAAGAAACGGATCGAGCGCTTCCTCGAAAAGAAACGGATGGAGGCGCACAACCCGAATCTGATCTACCCGTTTGACGTGATCATCGGCAATACGCTGTCCATAATAAAGCCGCTGGATGAAGAAGCCGACCGCTTTACGAAGCCTGCGCTCGGGGCCGTCCCGTCCGACGAAGCGGATCTCCGGGAGAGCAGCGGCAACGGACCGGGTCCGGAGCCCTTTGGCGGTATCTTCGGCGTAGATGAAAACCTCCTGGAAGAAGGCTTTATCTCCGAGAACACGGATATCTACAATCTCGGTGAGGCCCTGTCCGAAGAAGCGCTCCGGGAGTATATCAGGGGCTGCCGGGATCGGTTCTATTTCTTCGACAGGCGCGTTCAGCGCGGGGAACTCAAGGCGGACTTCAATAAAATCTTCGCTTACGACGGAACGGAGATTTATCTGATATTCGGGGTGGAGCAACACGGGGAGGCCAGACACGTTGAGATGTTCCGGTACGCCGGCATCATCGATTATGCCGGTACCCAGAAACGCGAGGTTACGGAGGTTTACGAGATCATCCGCCCCGATTCGCTCTTCTACCTC
The DNA here is from genome assembly GCA_963848155.1 of uncultured delta proteobacterium. Lineage (GTDB taxonomy): Bacteria > Desulfobacterota > Zymogenia > Zymogenales > Zymogenaceae > JAFGAS01. Next base: position 823,897 of record CAWKCL010000007.1, on the reverse strand, counting down.
TTTATCATGGACCGGCACTTTGAGAAGTGGTACGAGGCATCCCGGAGCGTGGAAGACGTGCGCGAGGGGCTGCTGGGGACGTGACGGCGTACCTCAAAGACCGGCGCGGCAGGCCGACCGTTCCTTTTCTTATTCCCGATTACCCGACAAAGGAGTGACACTATGGACCCCACCGAACGCGTGATCGCCGCCATTGACGGCAAAGAGACCGACCGGGTCGCGACCTTTTCGTACTACCTCGACTACGGCCCGGTGCAGCAGGTCATCGGCAAGTCGATGATCGGGAAATCCATTTTCATGATGAACCCGGTCACCGGCTTTATCCTCGACCGGTGGGGGAAGCGTCTTTCCGGGGTGATGCTCTATCCCCTGCTCGACGTCATGATGGGCCAGAACGTCGAGGCGGCGGTCTCGCTCAGGTTCGATTCGGTGGTGGGGCTCTTCGAGCGGATGCTCATGCTCTGGGACGGCAAAACGATGGCGCGGGTGACCGGGTCGTTTTACGATATCGTGGACGACGGCCACGGCAACTCCTGGTACATGTACCGGGGGCCGGCCTTCAAGACAAAAGCAGGACTACGAGGCGTGGCCCCACTTTCCCCGATCTGGACGACCTCGCCCACGAGACCCACAAGTTTTTCACGAAGACTCGTCAGGAAATACGGAGATAAAATCTGCATCCTCGGGCAGGCGGCCTTCGGCATCCACGAGACGATGCTCTGGTCGTTCGGTTTCGAGCGGATGCCGGTCTTCATCAGGAGAGAGCCGGAGATGATCCGGCACTTTATCGCCTACCTCGAAGAGCTCATCATGAAGACCAACATGGCCATGATGGACGCGGGGGTACGGGTGATATTTGACGGCGACGACATGGCCTTTAAGACCGGGCCGATGATGAACCCGAAGCTTGCCGACGAGCTCTTCGGGCCGTCGTACCGGCGCATCACGAAGGCCGTGCACGACCGGGGCGGGCGGATACTGCTTCACTCGTGCGGGGACAACACGAAGATGTTTGATAGCTTCATCGAGTGGGGCTTTGACGGCGGCCACGCCTACGAGAACACGTCCAACGTGGATATCTATCACGAGAAGAAGATCCACGGCGACCGGTTCACCATCGTCGGCGGGGTGGGGGTGGACTACCTCCTCACGAAGCGGTCAACGCCCGGAAGAGGTGGCCGCCGAGACGAAGAAGCTGATCAAGGCCTGCGGGCCGGGCGGGAGGTTCTTGATCGGCCCCGTCCACGACCACCCGGATATGGACATGGAAAAGGTCAAAGTCATGCTCGAGACGGTCTGGGAGCACGGCAAATATCCGATCGGGGGGTAGGGATACCCCTCACGTACGTCATTGCGGGGAGCGGTGCGAAACAATCCCCTTAATTTCCTAACTCTTCCAACAGTAAAAGGACTACCCATGGACCCCACTGAACGCATCTTCCGACAGATCGAGGGAAAACCGATCGACCGGATCCCGACCTTTAGTGCAAGCCTCGACGACTGGCCCGTCCAGCAGGTGCTCGGAAAACCGCTCATCCCGGCAAAAACAATCTTCATGAATCCCGTCTCCCGTTTCATCACCGACCGGTGGGGGAAACATCTCAAAAAGATCCTGGCCGACCCCTTCATCGCCGGGGGGCTGAAAAAAGGATCGAGGCGGCCGTCGCGCTCGGCTTTGACGCGGACTGGGTCAGCTACGAGGCCACGATCATGGTCTGGGACTCCAAGACCCTGGCCAAGACGCTCGGCTGCTATATGGACTGGATAGACGACGGCTACGGGAATATGTACTTTATGTTTCGGGGCCCGGCAATCCCCACGCCGGAGGCCTACGACGCCTGGCCCTACCACCAGGACATCGACGAATTGTGCCACATGGCCCACACCTTCTACAAGGACGCGCAGAAGCGGTACGGCGACAAGATCTGCCTCATGGGCGACGTGGCCAGCGGGGCCTTCGAGATCCTCATCCAGATGATGGGGTTTCCCGCCTTTTCGGTGAACCTGAAACGGAGGTCGGACTATCTCAAGAAGCTCATCGCCTATAACGACGAGTACGTCATGAAGACACACATGGCGATAATGGACGCGGGCATCAAGGTGATCCTGAAGGGGGACGATTTTTCCTACAAGACCGGCCCCATGATCAGCCCCGAGGCTATTGACGAGCTTTTCGGCCCGATTTATACCCGCCTGTGCAAGGCGGTGCACGACCGGGGAGGGAAGATCCTGATCCACTCCTGCGGGGACAACACGAAGATCTTTGACCTCTTCATCAAGTGGGGGTTTGACGGCGGCCACGCCTACGAGAACACGAGCACCGTGGATATCGCCCACGAAAAGCGGGTCCACGGCGACCGGTTCACCATCGTCGGCGGCGTGGGTATCGACTACATCCTGACGACCCGCTCCACGCCGGACGAGGTCCGGGCGGAGACGCGAAGGCTCATCAAGCTCTGCGGGCCGGGCGGGCGGTTCATCATCGGCCCCGTCCACGACCACCCGGATATGGACGTATCGAAGATAAAGGTAATGTTAGAGACGGTGTGGGAAGAGGGGGGGTACCCGATCAAGGCTTAAACGAAGTTAAAGAGTTACGGGGACACAATACTTAATTAGAAGTATTGTGTCCCCATAATGTTTCGTATACCTTATAATTCCTGCTCCAGCGCTTTGTTCAGCGCCGCTTCGCGTGTATCCGCGTCGTGTCGAACACCGGGACGGTCAGGTCCTTTTGCCCGATCAGGAGCGGCAGCTCCGTGCAGCCGAGGATAACGCCCTGCGCGCCCTCGTCGACGAGCCGCTCCATGACCGCCTTCACCAACCCGCGGCTCTCGTCTTTTATAGTCCCCTTGACCAGCTCTTCATAGATGACCCGGTTTACGGCTTCCATCTCATTGGCGTTCGGCACGACGGCGGTAATCCCGCGGTCCGAGAGGCCCTCTCTTGTAGAAATCCTCCTTCATGGTGAATTTCGTCCCCAGGAGCGCGACCGTCTTCATCCCCGCTTTAGTGATTCCGTCTGCCGTCGCTTCGATGATCGAGAGGATCGGAAGCCTCGTCCCCGATTCGACGATCGGCAACGCCCGGTGGGGCGTGTTGGCGCAGATCAGGCCGAAGTCGACGCCGATCGACCGCATCTGTTCGAAGATCGCCGCCATGTCGTTTCCCGCCCGGTCCCACTCGCCCGCGGAAAACCACGCGGTGTAGGCGGTCAGGTCGACCGAACGGATGACGATGTTGGGGTAGTTGCCCGTCCGCCGGTAGCAGCCGCGGGTGATGTGCTCGTAATAGGTGATGGTCGATTCCGGCGAAAGCCCGCCGATCATTCCGATAGTCTTGGGCATTGAAAAGTATTCTCCTCTTTCGTTACTGCTGTCTTTGCGAGGCCGTCGTAGCGCCGTGGCAATCCCCTTATGTCGAGTAGAAACTCAGTAAACGGTTTACGTGACAGTCAGGGGATTGCCAGTCGCATCACGACTCGCAATGACGGTAACAATACAAGACGCTGACGGGATATCCCGTCAATAACGGAATTCTCCTACCCCAGGAACCCCCGCACGTTTGCCGCCGCCAGCACGTGCTCGGCGATGTTGCCGGTCTTGCCGGCCTTGAGGTGACCCGCGATGCGGTCGGTCAGCTCCTTGTGTTCCGGGTTGGGGGAAACGTCGCCGGCGTACGGTCCCAGGAATGCCGAGACGCCCTCCGGCACGAAGGGGCTCTCCGGGATTGAAGTACCTGAGCGCGTCCCGTATATCGTCGTCCAGGTGGATATAAAACTCCCTGAGCAGCGCCATATCCTCCTTCGTGAGGGCGGACAGCGCCAGCAGCTCCGGCGGGATGCCGACCGAATAGAGGGCGGCGGTGAACCTGATCGCGCGGGGCAGCTTGATGCCCGCCGTTTCCCGGGAGTAGCCGAAGAGCCCGATGTGGAGCTTTCGTTTCCTGCGCTCGGGGACGTGGGCGGCCGCCTCGTTGATGATCGGGGCAAGCCCGGAGATCTGCTCGTAGAAACGGGCCGAGTACCGGTCTATGACAGAGAGGCACCGCTTCTCATCCACGGGCATGGGGCTTCCCGTCTTTCTTTCCCTGAGCGTCCTGACCGCCTCGACGACGGCCTGGGGGGGATGGTCGTATTTGAACGACGACTGTATGGTAAAGGTATGGGCGCTCGGATACTCCTCCATCACCCGCTTCGACGGTATGGGGGGCGAGGTTTCCCCGAAACGGCGCCGACCCCACGCCGATGATCGGGTAGAGGGCCACGCCGGTAACTTTGGAGAGGTCCGAGAGACGCATCAGCGCGATCTTGTTTAAGAGCACCGCCGCCACCAGCCCGTAGTTCATTGCCGGGTCCGACCGGGCAAGGAAGACCCGCTGGTCGGTAATGTCCGGCTTGTCGGAGAGATACTCCCTGACCATCCGGTGCGCGTCGAGCATCTTGTCCCGCTCCTCGAATAGCGGGATGACGTTTATCTCTTCGGGTTTGAAGGACCCGATCCAGTCCCTGATGCGTATGTCTCCCTCACGAAAAGGCAGGTCCTGCCGCTTGATGATAAACTCGGTGTAGTAGCGATGGATGCGATCGATAGACCGGGCGGACGCCGTCATCGGGAGGATGACCTCGAAGATAGGGGCGATGTCCTGATTATAGAAGAGATGGGCCGCGTCATACGAGCGGGGTATGCTCTCCAGCGTTTCGAGGAGGACTTTGGCCTCCGCCTTCTCAACCGTCGGGTTGGGGACCCTGAGCGTCAGGAAGAGGTCCTTGCCGAGCCGGTGCTCCTTGAAGAACGAGTCATACTTCGTCAGGAGCTTCTTGACGACGTAGTTATCGACCTCTTTCCCCTCGCAGTCCCACATCTGCTCATCGCAGATAAGGTGCGAGTAGGCGTAATAGGCCTCCTGGACCTCGTCTTCCCCTCCGAGCTCGGCGCTCTCTGCAAAGAAGGGGGTCGTGACGTTATCGGGATGCTGGGTGCTCATGCACCGGGGGATGGTAACCATAGCGTATCACTGTTATTGAATTATGGGCGTTGTCCCGACTGAGATCGTCCCACCCCACGGATATGGAGGGGCGGCCGATCCCGCGAAACGGGGCGCCGTTTCGGCGCGAATATACCAACTCCATACACGGCCGCGCCCGCCCAGAAAGAAAAGGACTTACATCCGCTGTAAGCCCTTATCAATTGTAACCAAACACGGTGGGTGGGCGACGGGCTAAAACATGCTGGTACAGCCCCTGAACAGGAAGTAAAGGACGATGATGCCCGCGATGATCACCGTGATGACGATGCCCGTAATGCTGCTGCAGCAGCCGCCCTTTTTTTCGCCGCCTGTCGAGGTCGTCGGACGGTTAAAAAACCGGCTGAGACCGCCACCGCTGCCGCCGCTCGATCCTTTAAAGCCGCCGCCGGACGAGCCGCCCGACTGTCCTCCGGATTGTTGTGCCGCCATATATGCCTCCTTATTTGGTTTTACGCTCCGCGATATGTCCGCTCTATCACGAGTCCACGAGTCTATACGGCCGCCCTCGTCTGGGCCGGCCCGCTATAAATTAGGGTTGATCTCCTTTGCCTTCGTCCTGTCGGCCTGTGCGCCCGCCGTATTGCCGAGCCCGTCGCGGGCCTTTGACCTCAAAAGATAGGCCTCGGCGTCATCGGGATTTACGGCAAGGACACGAGAGATCGACTCCTCCGCGCGGGAGTATTCCCGGGAGGCGATAAAAAGACGTCCGAGGTTGAGGAAGGCGTCCCGATTTCCGGGCGCCAGGAACAACGCACGGTTGAAATCCGCGGCGGCAAGCTCCCGCTTGCCCTGGTCGAGGTAAATTCTTCCCCGCAGGTTATAGACATCGGGATTATCGGCCACCAGCAAGATGTAGTTATTGAGATCCTTGAGTGCCTCGGAGGGGCGTTTCATCTCGATGAGAAGGGAGGCCCGATTGATATAGGCCGAGGCCAGCAGTGCGCTGGTGGCGATCGCCGCGCCGTAATCGGCCAGAGCCCCCGCGGTATCGCCCTTGCTTTGCTTTAGCACGCCGCGGTTGTTGAGCGTATCGGGATTATTCGGATCAATCGCCACGGCCGTGTCGTAATCGGCGAGCGCCTCCTTGATAAATCCCTTTCGGAAATAGGCGAGTCCCCGGTTGGTATAGATAAGGCCGTAGTTTGACTCCACATTATATTCGGGGGGAAACTCCGCCTTGATTGCCCGCGTGAGCACGTCTATCGCCTCATCGTATTTCCCCTGCTGGACAAGGGCCGACCCTTCGTTGAGGAGGGTAAGGGCGTCTGTTTCGGCGGCATGCGTAACGCCCGGAAACGACATGAAAAAGAGCGCCGCCAGAACGGCTCCCATACACAGGGTGAGAGCCGCCCGCCTGAATTGACCTGATGGTTTTTTGTTGATTGTTTTCATAATGTCAAAATTCTACGACATACGGGGGCTCAAGTCAAGAGTTATTGAGCCGCGGCGCTTTAAGTGGAACTATTGCGGCCCATGTAGCCGAAAGCGGGCGTGAGCCGCGCGTGAAAAACGCGGCGGGCCTTCGCTTTTTTTTGACAAACGGCCCGGGAGCGGGTATCGTACGCGTATCATTGTCGGGACCCATGGATCCCGGTCTGATACGCACCGCAGCCGGTCTTCGAAAAGCATGAGGAATAGACGGCTGATTCATTATACTATGGGGGGACCAATGCAGATTGCCAAGAAAACCGCCGTTGTGACGGGAGGGGCCTCCGGGCTGGGGGAGGGCACCGTTCGAATGTTCCGTTCTGAGGGGGCGAACGTCGCGATCATGGACATCAACGAGCAACGGGGAGCAGAGCTCGAGAAAGAGCTCGGCCCCGGCGTGTTCTTTGTCAAGACCGACATCACGGACGATGAAGACGCGAGCCGGGCGCTGTCGTCGGTAGTCAAGCGGTTCGGCTCGATCGACTGCCTGGTGAGCTGCGCAGGCACCGGAATGGCCAAGCGGACCGTTTCCAAGGAGGGTCCGCACCCGCTCAAGTCCTTTGAGTGGCTTATAAAGCTAAACCTCGTGGGGACGTTCAACGTGGCCAGCAAGGCGGCCTCTCTCATGAGCACCAACGAGCCGAACGAGGAAGGCGAGCGGGGCGTGATCATCAACGTGGCCAGCGTGGCGGCCTTCGAGGGCCAGATCGGCCAGGCCGCCTACGCCGCATCCAAGGCCGGCGTGGCGGGGATGACGCTGCCCATGGCCCGCGACCTCTCCGGCCTGGGGATCAGGGTAATGGCGATAGCCCCCGGTTTCTTTTGGACGCCGCTGACCAATATGCTTCCCGAGGAGAACATGAAGCGGCTTGCCGAATCGATACCGTTTCCGCGGCGGACGGGAAAGATAGACGAGTTTGCCAGCCTCGTCCGCGAGATCGTGCACAATCCGTACCTTAACGGCGAGACGATCAGGCTTGACGGGGCGGTTCGTATGGCCCCGAAGTAAGGAACCCGCGCAGGGACGCAGGCGGTACCGCGCGGGGCGCGGCGGGTTGGATTGCGCGGGGGGCTATACCCCCGCGATTACCTCGATCTCGATGTCGTATCCGCCCGGCAGTTCCCTGACGCCGACCGTGCTGCGGGCGGGGGGGTCGGCCGCAAAGACCTTCCCGTAGACCTCGTTCATCTGCGAGAACGTCCCCATATCGGTCAGAAAGACCGTGGTCTTGACGACCTTCGAGAGATCGGAGCCGGCCGCCGCCAGGATACGGCCGATATTTGAAAGGATGACGCTGGTGGCCCTGGGGATATCTCCCTTTACGGCCTTTCCGGTTTCCGGGTCAAAGGCGACGTTGCCGGAAACAAAGATCAAATCACCAACCCTGACCGCGTGGGAATAGGGCCCGGCCTTGGGTAGCCCGTCGGCCTCGATGCACGTCTTCATACTGCCTCCATCTCGTTATGGTATCCCCGGCCGTATCAGCGATGGGCGGCGGTCTGCTGCCGCGCCCGCAACCGCGCCGTCCCGACCCTCCCGTTCATAGACATTCGGATCGTGAACGTATCCGGATCGTACCGCCGCCCGCCATAGCTCCCGGGAGATCGCTACCTCGTTTTCTTCTTATCGGTCTTCAGGAAGAACCTGTTCTTGTGGGCGATATCGACATAGTCGTCGGTCTCCTGCCTGATGCGGCCCGCGTCCCACCCGAGGTGTTTTGCCATGCGCCGCGCGACCGCCTCTCCCAGCTCCCGGTGGCCATCACGCCGGTGGAGGGAGAGATTGGTGCGCCGCAGCAGAAAATCCTTGACCCTGGTGATCATCTCGTAGTCTATGCAATAATCGAGCTCCGCCTGGATGTAGGGCTGGTCGGGCGTGATGCGCTGCCCGAGGGAGGAGTCTTTCGCGACCGATTCGAGGATGGCAAATCCGCCCCTCCCGTAGTTGCGGAAGATATGCTCGACCGTTGTTGCATCAAGTGCGGTGCGCGGCGCCTCGGCGTCCCACCGCGTCCGGCTGATACCGATGGGGAAGGGGGTCCGGGATACTCCCTTTTTGGCGGGCCTGACGTTCGGGGCGCCGTGCGTCTGCATATAGGCAAGGAGCTTATCGGCCATCGTACGAAAGATGGTGAGCTTGCCGCCGGTCAAAACGAAGAGGCCCGGCGCCGGCTCATCGACGAATTCCTTGCGGGACGTCTTTGTCTCCGAGACCCCCTCTTCTTTCACGAGGGGGCGGTTGCCCGCGTAACTGCCAACGAGGTCGCCCGGTTTGAAATGCGCGTCGGGGAAGGCGTGATCAACGATTCCCTTGAAATACTCATACTCCTTGGCCTCGGCGTAGCACTCGTCCAGATCGCCCGAGTATTCGGTGTCGGTGGTGCCGAGGTAGGTGTAGTCGCCGTGGGCCAGGACAAATGCGCTCCTTTTGTCCACCGGGCTCTGTACTAAGAGCCCCGCCTGATTGCCGATGGACTCCCGCTTCAGCACTATATGGACCCCCTTGCTCGGCCGGATGAGGCGCGGCTTTCCGGGGGAGGAGCTCGTCGGTCCAGGGACCGGAGGCGTTGACGACGTTTCGCGCGGTGATGGGTACGACTTTCCCGGTCAACCGGTCCTCGGCCTCGACCCCTGCGGCCCTGCCGCCCCGGTAGACAATCCTCAGGGCCTTCAGGTAGTTCACGGCGGTCCCGCCGAGGCGCACGCCCTCCTTGACGATTTCGAGAGTCAGCCGGGCGTCGTTGATGATGCACTCGTACATGAGCTCTCCCGAATGGAGCTTCGGGAACTTAATGTTTGGCTCCCGTTTGAGGACCTGTGGGAGGGAGAGGTGATGGGTTCTCCGGTAATTGCCGAAGCCTGACAGGCGCGTCATACACGGTAAAATAGGCGCGCATGATGCCCGACTCGATCGTGTTGTAATTGGCGCGGATGATGGGGACGGGCGGAGCCAGGTTGGGCAGCGCGCCGCGTATCCAGTCCCGCTCGTGGGTCTCCTCCCAGACGAGGCCGAACTCGCCGTTGGCGATATAACGGGCGCCGCCGTGTGCCAGGCGGGTGCTCTTGGAGGAGGTCCCGAAGGCGAAGTCCTCCTTATCGATGAGGGCGGCACGGATGCCGGCAAGCCCGCAGGCCCGGAGTACCCCGGCGCCGGTGATCCCCCCGCCGATGATCAGGACGTCGTAGGTGGTTTCGGACAGCTCTTTCAGATAAGCGGCCCGGTCGCGGGCGCTCCAGGATTTGAGACGATACTGATTGTTCATGTCACTACCTTGTGGAAAAGATCGAACGTGTCGAGGTGTGGATCCGCAGCCCGTCCATGTACAGACCGATTCAGCTGATTTGACGTCCTTACAGCGTTCCGCATGATCGCGCGAAAGCCGGCCCGCGCAGCATCCTTTTTAGAGACGTGCGTATCGAACGCGGCAGATCAAATTATAGGAATTATAGAGATACGGGTAATATCTGTCAAGGACAAAGGTATTTGCCATGCACCGACCCCGTATCTTCATGCGTAAACTTTAACATAACGATCGCTACCGACTATTGACGGAAGGGGACTTGTACTATAAACTGAATATATCGAACAATTGATCGACTAATTCGTAAAACACCGGAGATATGCCCCTTTCGACCGCGGGCTCCCGGTCGGGGTCGCGCGGCATGATATTTTTCCTTTCCGGGGAGTAAGCATGCAAGACAATGACCTAACCATCGTGATCGGTGGGGAGGCGGGACAGGGCCTGGTGACGATCGGTACGCTGCTGTCGAAGATCCTGGTCAGGAGCGGGTACCACATCGTCGTTTCACAGGACTATCAGTCGCGAATCCGCGGCGGGCATAACAGCTTTGCCGTACGCGTCGTCCGGGACGACGCGTACGGGCCCGCCGAAACGATCGACCTGCTTGTCGCCATGGATAAGGCCAGCGTCGACATCCACCGGCCGCAGATGAACCCCCGTACCGTCATCATTATCGATGAGGCCTTCGGGACAACGGGCGATTCGTTTCTCGCCGTTCCCTATCGGCAGCTGGGGGAGAAGCGATACGAGAACACCGTGGCCCTGGGCGTGCTCGGCGCGCTCCTTGGCCTGAAAGAGGAGGCGATAGCCCGGGCACTGGCCGAAGTTTTCGGCAAGAAAGAACCGGCCGTCCTGGAGGCCAATCTCCGGGTGCTGAAGGCCTCCGCCGACTGGGCGGCCCGGCAGTCGGTTAAGCCGCTTGGATTGCCCGATGCGGGCGTCCCGGATCAATACCTCATGATGAACGGCAACGACGGCATCGCTCTCGGGGCGCTGGCCGCCGGCGTGCGTTTCTGTTCCTTTTATCCCATGACCCCGTCAACCTCCGTCGCACTCAACCTGGTTGAATGGGGCTCGAAGGCGGGAGTCGCGGTCGAACAGGCAGAGGACGAAATCGCCGCGATCAATATGGCCATCGGGGCCTCGTATGCGGGGGCGCCGGCCATTGTCCCCACTTCCGGCGGCGGATTTGCCCTCATGACGGAGGGGGTCTCGCTGGCGGGGATGACCGAAACCCCGGTGGTGATCGTCATCGGCCAGCGGCCCGGGCCGGCCACGGGACTTCCGACGCGCACCGAACAGGGAGAGCTGAACTTCGTGATACACGCCGGGCACGGCGAATTTGCGCGGCCGGTCTTTGCCCCCGGGGATGTCCCGGAGTGTTTCCACCTCACCCGGAAGGCCTTCGAGACCGCGGCGCGCTTTCAGGGACCGGTCTTCATCCTGACGGATCAGTATCTGGCCGATTCCTACCGGGCCGTGGAGCCGTTTGACGGCGCGGCGCTTCGCGAAACGCCGTCGGGTATCGCGGACGCCCCCCTCTCGGTTCCCTACCGGCGATACGAGATCACCGAGAGCGGGGTCTCGCCCCGGCTGCTGCCGGGGGCATCGGAACACCTGGTCGTGGCCGACAGCGACGAACATACCGAAGACGGGCACATAACCGAAGAAATGGATGTCAGGACTACGCATGGTGGAAAAGAGGCTGAGAAAGTCGGCCGGCATAACGCGGGAGGTCACCCCTCCCGACTATTCCGGTCCGGAAAAGCCGGAGCTGCTGCTCGTATCATGGGGATCGACCAAAGGGGCCGTCCTCGAAGCCGCCCGCAGGCTCCGGGACCGGGGAAAGGCGACGGCGACGCTTACCTTTTCCCAGGTCTGGCCGCTGGTGCCCGACCAGTTCATCGGGTACCTGCGGGCGGCAGGAGAGGTCGCGGTTGTCGAGAGCAACGCCACGGGGCAGTTCGGGGGGATCATCGCCCGGGAGACCGGGTTTATGATCCAGAAACGAGTGCTCCGATACGACGGCCTGCCTATAACGGCGGCCTTCATTACCGATCGGATTGGCGAATAAGAGGAGAGGTTCTATGGTGACCATAGATGATTTCGGTACGTATGAAACCGCCTGGTGCCCGGGGTGCGGCAATTTCTCTATCCTGGACGCGGTCAAGAAGGCCCTTGTTACGATGAACCTCTCGCCCCGCCGGGTTCTCTTCGTATCGGGAATCGGGCAGGCCGCCAAGGCCCCCCACTACCTGAACGCCAACGTCTTCAACGGCCTTCACGGAAGGGGGCTGCCCGTGGCGACGGGCGCCAAGATCGCCAACCCGGAGCTGGTCGTCATAGCCGAGAGCGGAGACGGATGTGTATACGGCGAGGGGGGAAACCACTTTCTGGCGGCCGTACGGCGCAACATCGACCTGACGCTCATCGTCCACAATAACCAGGTCTACGGGCTCACCAAGGGCCAGGCCAGCCCGACGAGCATGGAGGGTTTCGTCACCAAGGCCCAGCCGCATGGGGGTCATTTCCGCGCCCGTTTAATCCCGCGGCCGTGGCCACGGTGATGGGGGCCAACTTCGTGGCCCGGGGCTTTTCCGGGATGGTCGATCACCTGAGCGACCTGATCGCACAGGCGATAGCCTATCCGGGATTCGCCCTCGTCGACGTACTCCAGCCCTGCGTCTCTTTCAACAAGGTCAATACCTTCGGCTGGTACAAGGACCGTGTCAAAGAGGTAGGGCCCGGTTATGACCCGACCGATTACACGGCCGCGGTGAAGACGGCGGCCGTCTTCGGCGAGACGATTCCGATCGGCGTGATCTACAAGAACAGTGCGCCGACCTTTATCGAGCGCCAGCCCGTATCGTCTCAGGGCCCGCCGATACACAGGGCGTTTGACCCGGCGGCGGTAAAGCGGGTGATGGACAGCTTCGGGTAAAAACCCGCAAAAAAGTCATCCTCCCGCACCGGATCGTATGACAAAGTGCTTGTCTTGCCGATACATCTCCGGTACAATACCGGCCGGGTTGACCCGCCCTCATGTTGGGAGTGGAGTGGGCCGCTTTCCCCCCGGAGACGGACGGCCGACCGCGGCGTCGCCGCGGCGGCCGCCGCGAACTGATTAGGGTTCCGATCTCAATACCGTGCTGATCGTGGAACCGAGGAGATCGAAATGATACACAAGAACGTGGTTACCGATTTTTCCGACAAGGCCCTGGAACCGACAATCGATCCAACGGCCTATGTACACCCGCTGGCCGCCGTTATCGGCAACGCCGTAATCGGCAGGCGGGTCATGGTGTCGCCGGCGGCCTCGGTGCGCGGAGACGAGGGCGGGCCGCTGGTGGTCGATGACGAGGCCAACGTGCAGGACGGCGTCATCATCCATGCCCTCGAAACCCAGCACCAGGGGCACGCGATCGACAAAGAACCTCGTCGAATATAACGGCAAGAAATGCGCCGTTTACGTCGGCAAACGCGTATCGCTGGCCCACCAGGCCCAGATCCACGGTCCGGCCTCCGTGGGTGACGACACCTTTATCGGGATGCAGTCCCTCGTGTTCAAATCGAGGGTCGGCAAAGGGTGCGTGGTGGAGCCGGGGTGTACGCTCCTGGGCGTGACGGTGGCCGACGGCCGCTATGTCCCGTGCGGGACGGTCCTCACGGATCAGTCGGCGGCCGACAGGCTTCCGGTAATCACCGATGACTATGCCTTCAAGAACCTCAACGCGGGCGTCGTGCACGTCAATACGTCGCTGGCCGACGGGTATAACAAGGCCGGGATAAAATAGGGACGCAATTAAGACAGAGGACCGGAATAATCAGATGGAAAAGGAATCAATGGAAGATCAGGTAAAGCCGACGACGGACGTCGTCGCGGTAACGGATGAACAGCTCCGCGAGAAACATATGGCGCTGGTTTCCCGGGAGCTCACCCTCAAGGCGGGGCAGGTCCGGGCGACGGCCGACCTCCTTGCCGAGGGGGGCACGGTTCCCTTTATCGCCCGGTATCGGAAAGAGGCGACCGGTTCGCTGGACGAGGTCGCCGTCACCACCATCCGGGATCGTCTCGAACAGCTCTTTGAGCTGGACAAGCGAAAGGCCGCGATCCTTGCCTCCCTCATCGAGCGGGGGCTTTTGACCGATGAGCTCAACGAAAAGATCATGGCTGCCGAGACCATGACGGTGCTGGAAGACATCTATCTTCCCTTCCGTCCCAAACGGCGCACCCGCGCCACCGTCGCCAAGGAAAAGGGCCTGGAGCCGCTGGCGCTGGCGATCCTGGCCCAGGACGAGAATCCGCCGCTGGACGTCCCGGCCGAGGCGGCCGGGTATGTCGACCAGGAGAAGGGAGTGGCCTCGGTCGAGGAGGCGCTGGCCGGCGCCCGTGACATCATCGCCGAGATGGTAAGCGAGCACCAGGACGCGCGGGCCCGGGTCCGCGAGCTCTTCCTCGAGAAGGGGGATATCACCTCCCGTGCCGCCGAGGGCAAAGAGGAAGAGGGGGCCAAGTATAAGGATTACTTCGAGTGGACGGAGCCGGTCAAGACCGCCCCGTCGCACCGAATCCTCGCGATGCTGCGCGGTGAAAAGGAGAAATTCCTTAAGCTTGCCATTGAGCCGTCCGAAGCCGAGGGGATAGGTATCGTAACGGCGCTGTTCGTGAAGAACAAGACCCAGGCCGCGCGCGAGGTCGGGAGGCGGTCGATGACGGCTACCGGCGGCTCCTTGCCCCCTCCATCGAGACCGAGACGAGGAACGCTCTCAAGGAGCGGGCCGACGGTGAGGCGATCAGGGTCTTTGCCGCGAACGTGCGGGAGCTCCTGCTGGCATCCCCGTTGGGCCAAAAGAGCGTCCTGGCGATCGATCCCGGCTACCGTACGGGCTGCAAGGTCGTGTGCCTGGACGCCCAGGGCAAGCTCCTTCATTATGAAGCGATCTATCCCCATACGGGCGGCCAGCGCGCCGAGGAGGCGCGAACGATCGTCGAGGGCCTCGTGGAGAAGTTCGGCATCGAGGTGATCGCCATCGGCAACGGCACCGCCGGCCGCGAAACGGAATCGTTCGTGAAGGGCCTTTCCTTTTCACGGCAGGTCCCGGTGCTTATCGTCAACGAGTCGGGCGCGTCCATCTATTCCGCCTCCGAGGCCGCGCGGGAGGAGTTCTCCGACTATGACGTGACGGTTCGGGGCGCGGTCTCGATAGGGCGGCGGCTCATGGACCCCCTTGCGGAGCTGGTCAAGATCGATCCCAAGTCGATCGGGGTTGGCCAGTACCAGCACGACGTGGACCAGGGGGCGCTCAAGAAAAGCCTCGACGACGTGGTGGAGAGCTGCGTCAACGGGGTGGGGGTCGATCTGAACACCGCCAGCAAGCAGCTGCTGACCTACGTCTCGGGATTGGGGCAGAGCCTTGCCAAGCGTATCATTGACTTCAGAAACACGCACGGCCCCTTCTCGTCCCGGGACGATATCAGGCAGGTGACCGGCCTGGGCCCCAAGGCCTTCGAACAGGCGGCGGGCTTTTTACGGATCAGAAACGGCAACAACCCGCTGGACGCCAGCGCGGTCCATCCGGAGAGCTATTCCATAGTCGACCGGATGGCCGCGGACCTCGGCTGCTCGGTCTCGGAGCTCATGGGAAACGAAGACCTGCGGACGAAGATCGCGCTTGATCGATACGTCACCGATACCGTGGGGCTGCCGACGCTCAGGGATATCATGGCGGAGCTTGCCAGGCCCGGCCGCGACCCGCGGGAAAAATTCGAGCCCTTCTCGTTTGCCGACGGCGTCAATACGATGGAGGACCTCGCCGCGGGGATGAAGCTGCCGGGGGTCGTCACCAACGTCACGGCGTTCGGTGCCTTCGTCGATATCGGGGTGCATCAGGACGGGTTGGTGCACATCAGCCAGCTGGCCGACCGTTTCGTAAAGGACCCCGCGGAGGTCGTCAAGGTACACCAGAGGGTCAGCGTCACCGTTATCGAGGTCGATATCGCGCGCAAGCGTATTTCCCTGTCGATGCGGAGCGACCCCTTCAAACGGCCCGACGCCCCCGGGGAGAAGGGCAGGGACCGGCGCCCGGGCCGGTTTGACGATCGGGCGCGCCATTAGGCTATTAGGGGCCATTAGGAGCTATCAGGCCGACAGGGTCGATGCCGGGCTATCGACCGGTGGGTGCCATCGCTGGACGGGGCCGGCCTTTACCGGCCTTCTACCGGTATTTTCGCGGGCAGTATGACCGAGGGAGGATTGCAGGGTATGACTCAAAATCCCCAGCAGGTCATCGGCTGGCTCATGGATAACGCCCGGAACATCTCCCGGGAGCGGATCACATCGCTGGCCGAGTTCAAGACGCTCCTGGACGAAAAGACCCGACCATTTTCGCTTCCCATGGACCGGGCCGTTGCGGGGGGATTCCTGGCCGACCGGATCGGGTATGCGTTTGCGGCGGGTTACGAGGCGGCGTTGAGACGGCTTGCGCCGGATCTGCCCGAGGGCCCAATCGTGTCGCTCTGCATAACCGAAAAGGAGGGGGCCCATCCCCGGGCGATCAAGGCGCGTCTCGATAAAAGACCCCTCGGGCGGCTTTACCCTTACGGGGGAGAAGAGCTTCATCACCGCCGCACTCGAGGCCGAGCTCCTGATGGTCGCGGCGTCCACCGGGACCGATGACGACGGAAAGAACCGGATCACGATGGTGCTGGTTGAGCGAAACCGGATGGGTGTGACCGTTACCCCAATGCCCGACCTTCCGTTTGTCCCGGAGATCAGCCACGGGATCGTTTCGTTCAGTCAGGTTCCGGTTGACGAGTCGTGATATCCTTCCCGGAGACGGGTACGCCGATTACATTAAGCCCTTTCGCACCATCGAGGACGTACACGTCCTCGGCGCGGTCATGGGTCACCTGGTGCGGGTGGCGCTGCTCTTTTCGTGGCCGAGAGAGACCTGTCAAAGACTGCTGGCCCTGATTACCGCGGCCGGGGCGCTGGCGGCCGGAGATCCCCTCTTACCGGCGACTCACCTGGCGCTGGCCGGATTCACGGACTGCTTTGAACGGTTCATTGTCGACATCGAGCCGCTCTGGGAGAAGACGGACGCCGAGACACGGGACCGCTGGGTACGCGACCGATATCTTCTGGGGGTGGCGCAGAAGGCGCGGGAGGCGCGGCTTTCGGCCGCGTGGGGCCGCTACGGTTTCTAATTGGTGAACGTCCCGACGCGAGAGATATAACACACCCGTCAGACCCCGGGAGGTCAGGCCTTCTTTTTCATCTCCGCCGGCAACGAGACGGTGATCCCGTTGCGCTTCTTGAACTCTGCAAACCCGTATACCTTTTTGCCCAGGTACGTCATGTCGATGGCTCCGGCAGGGCAGTTGTTGACGCACCCGAGGCATGAGATACACCGCTTCGTATCGACGGTCGACGCGGCGCTGTCTATCGCCGCTGTGGGGCAGTTCCTTTCGCAGAGGCCGCACCCGGTGCAGGCGTCCGTATCGATTCTGTGCCGCCCCGTCATCAGCTTATTAATGGCGACGCTCGGCCGTCCCCTGAGAAAGTCAGCCGCAAAAAATTCCTTTCTGTATGAGACTGCCGTCCCCCCCCGTGCCCGCTCAAGGACCGTCGCGGCGTATTTCCTGACCCGATCGTAGGTTTCTTTGTCGGGGCGGTTCCGGTATGCCAGGACGCGTTGTTCGTTTCCCATCGACCAGGTCGGGGCGAAGCTGGAGATGGCGCCAAAGGTCTCCATCCCCACCGGGAGGCCGCCCCGCCGCCAGAGGAGCAGGAGGAGGCGGCGGGCGGTGTTGTGCTGGTTACCCCCCTCGCCTCCGTAGGTGACAAAGGAAGCCGCAGGTATTCCGCCCAGCCTCGGCGCCGCCGAAAGGGCATCGACGACATTAGAGGGGATATCCCAATAAAAGACCGGTACGCCGACCATTATCAGGTCAAATGAGGCAAGCGTGGCCATGTCGAAACGGCGCACGTCGGAATGAACGGCGGCAACACCGGTTGACTTCCATACCGCGGCGATCAACCGCCCGTATATCTCGGTTTGGCCCGTCTGACTGTAGGTGATAACGAGGGCGCGCTGGGGATTGTGTTTCATATCGCAGTTTCCTTCTCCTGATACCATGGGATGCCAAGTCCCGGCTCTTCCGGCTGTGTTCGAAGCGCGATTTTTCGATTACGGAGAGGTCATGGGTTGTGGTACTATACACCAGGTCACGATCTATTTTCAAGCCCCCATGCGGTATGAAATGGGGTATAAAATCCCGTTTGTATGAAACCTACCAGAATCCCCTGCGACTACCTTGCCCGCCCGCACAGCCGACGGGCCGAAGTCCTCTTCTCGGCCGTCAGGCAGCACCTGAAGGAAGGGATGACGTACCTTGACATCGGCTGCGGGACGGCTCCCCTGGCCCGGTTCATCGACGAAAGCTTTCCCCCCGCGCGTTACATCGGGATCGACCTGAACAGCGAGGCGATTAACGCCTGTCTGGCCGAATACCCGCACCATACGTGGATCTGCACCAGGAGCGACGCGTTTGCCGTAGAGACCCGCTACGACGTGATTATCCACACGGGCATCAACGCGCGCCGCTTTAACGACGCCGAGATCCATCAACGTCTTCTCGGCGCGTCGGCCGCGGGGCCTTCGGTGGTCCTGCTCGAATCGGGGGATTACTGCGACGGGCCCAGCGATACCCATGAAATATACGAGGAGATCAGGGAACTCTATCGCGGACGCGGGTTCAGGCCTGATCGGGAGGAGGTCCTGGTGATCTCCCACTTCCCGGTACCGGTTCGCCGGTACGCGGTCTTCATTCGTCCCTAAGGTGATGTACGCGTGTTTTTATACCGTGAAAAATCAAGTAATAGTATTCCCCACAAATGATGCAATATTGCAATAAAAGACTCTAACATATCGATTCCATTAGCATATATAGCTGCTTAAGAAATAGGCAAATCCGTAGAACAGGCCTGTTTTCAATATGTTGGACGTTTACTCGGTACGGTTACCCACACCTTATGCACATGGGCAGATTCCGGGGTATAAAATATACACGCCCGGCCTCCGGGGGAAAACGCCACTCCGATAGGGTTCGCCTCGGCTATCACCCCCATGACCGTCCGATTCCTCTCGTGGCCGGGCCGGGACCCGCGGATGCGCCGAGCCGCGCACGACGATTCCGACGCACTGCCTGAACGAATTCCCGACCGGGCCTCTTTTATTTTGGCGGCGGCGGTTATACTGCCCATTTATAGGAGATTTGGCTTGAAATATTTCCCGGGCTGCGATATTTTCAATAATTGGACACCGCGAAATCGGGCATCAGCAAAAGCGAAAGGAGTATACCCTATGAATCACGCAGCAGTCACCGCCCAGCGACAGGCCCGGGCGGCGATTATCGCCGAGGCCGGCGGAATCGATACGGCCGTCAGGTCGGGAAAGCTTAGCAGACAGATTGACGTGACGCTGTCTGAGGCCATCGTCCTCGGGCTCATACGCCAGGACGTGCGGCGGTTCGTGGGGATATTCGGGCACGGCTCCACCGAGGTGGGGGAAGTGCTGCGCGTCTATGAGGATGCGGGGCTCGTGAAGAGCTACTCGGTCAGGAGCGAGATCGAGGCCGTCCACGCGGCTACGGCGCTGCGCTGGGTGACCGGCGAAAAGGCGGCCGTCTACACCTCCATCGGCCCGGGCGCCATGCACGCGCTGGCGGCGTCGCTGGCCCCCCTGAGCGACGGGATCGGGTTGTGGCTTCTTTTGGGTGACGAGACCACCGAGGACGAGGGTCCCAATATGCAGCAGATCGCGCGGCACGGGCAAAACCTCTTTTTCGGCCTCTTCTCGGCCATGGGGAGCACCTATATGCTTCACACGCCCCGGGCGATATCGTCGGCGCTGCGGCGCGGACTTAACACGGTGGACCATCCGTTCCGTCCCGGACCCTTTTACCTGCTCATGCCCATGAACACCCAGCCCGTGATGATAACCAACTTCAACCTTGACTCGCTTCCCTCGGAGCCGCCGCCACGGCCGGGAGCGGCTGGCGACGGCGGCTCCCATGGGAAATCAGGCGTATACGACCGGGCCCTTGAGGCGATCCTTTCTTCTGAGCGGGTAGTGGTAAAAGTCGGCGGGGGAGCGCGATCGGCCGGAAACGAGCTCGCCCGCTTTCTCGACCTGGCCGACGCCGTGGCGGTCACCAGCCCTCTGGTCTCCGGGGTGATTCCGTTCACCCATCCCCGGAATATGACCGTGGGGGGCTCCAAGGGCTCCATCTCCGGAAACTTCGCCATGGAAGAGGCAGACTGCCTGGTTGCCGTCGGGTCCCGGTTTGTCTGCCAGTCGGACTGTTCCCGTACCGGATACCCAAAGGTCAAGCAGGTCATCAATATCAACGGCGACGTCGAGTCGGCCATGCACTACCGTAAAACGATTCCGCTTGTCGGCGACGCGGAGGCGACACTCGCGCTTCTCAACGAGCGGCTGGAGGACGCACTAAAGGACCGCCCGAAGAAACGGTCGGACTGGTTTGAGCGCTGCCGCGCCAAGCGCCGGGAGTGGGACGAATTCAGGCAGCAGCGCTACCAGACGCCGCGCCTCTTTGACCCCGTCTGGGGGCGCGAAGTGCTGACGCAGCCGGCCGTCATCAAGGCCGCCACGGACTGGGCCAGGCTGCATGACGTGGTGACTTTCTTTGACGCGGGCGACGTACAGGCCAACGGGTTCCAGATATCCGAGGATGACCGGCTCGGCCGGACGTTTACCGAAACCGGCGCAAGCTACATGGGCTTTGCCGTTTCGGCGCTTCTGGCGACGGCCCTGGCGTCGAAACCGTTTTACGGCCTTGCCCTGTCGGGCGACGGGTCGTTCGTTATGAATCCGCAGGTACTCATAGACGGTGTCGAGCACCGCGCCCGCGGCTGTATCGTCGTGATGGATAACCGGCGGATGGGGGCCATCTCCGGCCTGCAGGAGGCCCAGTACGGCAACGTCTACGCGACGGCCGATTCGGTGAATGTCGACTACGCCGCCTGGGCGCGCTCGATTAGCGGGGTGGCCGCGTTTTCGGTGGGGGACACCGTTGAAGACCTGATCTCGGCCCTCGACAGGGCACGGCAGCACGACGGCCTCTCGCTTGTCCACGTCCCGGTATACTGGGGAAACGATCCGTTAGGGGGGATGGGCGTCTTCGGCCGGTGGAACGTGGGCAACTGGTGCGAGGAGACCCAGGATTTCCGGCACGAGATCGGGTTATAGGGCGGTTCGCAAAATTACGCCAGTACGGTATTCGTCTCGATCGGACGGGTAGCGATTTGATCTTGCTTTAGTGCCTTTGTGTCTTTGTGGTGAATATCCTTCTGTCAAAAGACGGAAAGACACACCACAAAGGCACGAAGACAGATGCACAGTGAAGTGACGGCAGCACCGTATCGGCATTATTACGGAATAACAGGGAGTATCATGGATAGACCGAACCTGATGTATATCGACGGCCGGTGGGTCGGGGCGTCCGACGGCAAGACTACCGACATCATCGATCCCGCCACAGAGAACGTTATCGATACGGTTCCCGTGGCGACGGAGTCCGACCTCGACGCGGCGCTTGCGGCGGCAGAGCGCGGGTTTGCCGTCTGGCGGGAAACAGACGCCTGGAAGCGGAGCGCAATCATCCGGAAGGTCGCCGAGCTCGTCCGGGAGCGGGCCGACCGGATTGCGGTAATCCTCACGGAGGAGGAGGGCAAACCCACGGCCGAGGCGGCCGCGGAGGTGCGCGCGGCGGCCGACCAGTTCGACTGGTACGCCGATGAGGCGCGCCGCATCTACGGGCGGGTTATCGACGGCCACAGCCGCGACCACCGGCTCCTTGTCATCCGGCAGCCCGTCGGGCCGGTGGCAGCCTTTTCGCCCTGGAACTTCCCGGCGCTCCTGTCTTCCCGGAAGATCGCCCCGGCGCTGGCGGCCGGCTGCTCGGTTATCGTCAAGCCGGCGGTCGAGGCGCCGCGCACGACCCTCTGCCTGGCCTCGGCGTGCCACGACGCGGGGCTGCCGCCGGGGGTGCTGGGCATGGTTACCGGCAGCTCTTCGTTCATCAGCGCCTACCTCATCTCGTCTCCGATCATCCGGAAGGTGACGCTGACCGGTTCGGTGCCGGTCGGGCCAGGATATCCTCAGGGCATGCGCCGACGGCGTCAAGGCGGTCTCGATGGAATTGGGCGGGCATTCGCCGGTACTGGTGTTCCCGGATGCGGACATCCGGTACGCCGCCGAAACGTGCGCCCGGGCAAAATACCGAAACAACGGCCAGGTCTGTATCGCGGCCAGCCGGTTCTTCGTCCACGAGTCGGCCGCGGAGGAATTCACCGAGCACTTTGTCCGGGTCACGCGATCCCTCACGGTTGGGGACGGAAAAAAGCCGGGCACCGATGTGGGGCCGCTGGCCAACAAACGGCGGCTGGAGACGACCGAACGGCTCGTCGGCGACGCCGTGAAGAAGGGCGCGTCGCTGGCGGCGGGAGGGCACCGGCCCGACGGATTCGAGCACGGCTATTTCTTTGAGCCGACGGTCCTGGTGGGGGTTGACGCATCGATGGCTATCATGACCGAGGAGCCGTTTTGCCCGGTTGCCCCGATTGCGACGTTTGCGGATCTTGACGAGGCCGTCGCCAAGGCCAACGCCACGGAGTTCGGCCTGGCGGGTTATATTTTCACGAAGGACACCAGGACGGCGTTCCTGGCGGCGGAACGGCTCGACGTTGGCATGGTGGGGATCAATACCCTGCTCCTGGCGTCTGCGGAGATCCCGTTCGGGGGTGTCAAGAAATCGGGATTCGGACGCGAAGGGGGCACCGAGTGGATCGAGTCCTATACGGTAACCAAGCACATCAATATCCAGCTGTGACCGGCGCTAAAAATCCGGCCGTTTTCTTGAGACGGATCGGGCCGGCAACGTGCGGGCTGTCGCGGGGGAACCATCCATGGCCAAACCGAAAAAACCTGAAGGCATAACGAGAAACCTGACCAGCTACGGCGATAGAGAGTTCTCGAAATATATCCGCCGCGCCTTCCTTGCCTCGGCGGGTTTTGACAGCGTTGACCTGTCGCGCCCCATCGTCGGGATAGTAGACACCAGCTCGGACTACAACACCTGCCACCGCCAGATGCCCGAGATGGTGGCGGCCGTAAAACGGGGGGTGCTGGAGGCCGGGGGGCTTCCGCTGGCCTTCCCGACCATATCGCTCCATGAAATACTGACGTCCCCCACGACGATGCTCTTCAGGAACCTGGCCGCGATGGATACCGAGGAGATGATCCGGGCGCAGCCCATGGACGCGGTAGTCCTGCTTTCGGGATGCGACAAGACGCTGCCCGCCCAGATCATGGCGGCGGTGAGCGCCGATATCCCGGCGGTCTCCGTGGTGGCAGGTCCCATGCTGACCGGGATGTGGCGGGGCGAGCGCCTCGGGGCCTGTACCGACTGCAGGCGCCTCTGGGCCTCGTACCGGGCGGGCCGCTTGACAGATGCGGAGATCGCCGAGGCCGAATCTGCACTCTGCTTTACCGGCGGCACCTGCATGGTCATGGGGACGGCCTCGACCATGGCCTGCCTCGTCGAGGCGCTGGGGCTGATGCTGCCCGGCGGGGCGGCGATTCCCCACGCGGCGGGCCGGCGGCTCAGCCACGCGGCGGCAGCGGGAAGGCGGGCGGTGGAAATGATACGCGAACAACTTACGCCGTCAAAGATCCTCTCGAAGGCTTCTTTTACCAATGCGCTGGTCGTCCTGGCGGCGCTCTCCGGTTCCACCAATGCCGTTGTTCATCTCCTGGCCATCGCCCGCCGGGCGGGGATCGATCTGGACCTTGACGAGTTTGACGAGGCGGCCCGGCGCGTCCCGGTCCTGGTGGACGTCAAGCCCGCCGGCTCGGGATACCTGGAGGATTTCTTCCACGCCGGCGGCGTGCCCGCGCTCCTCGGGGTGCTCTCGGGGTTCCTGGATCACGGCGCGTCCACGATCGCCGGCAAGACCGTCGGCCAGCTCATCAAAACGGCCCCGGCGCCCTCAGGTCTCACGATACGCCCGCTTTCCGAGCCGCTCAGGGAGGCACAGGACCCCGGGGCGATCGCCGTCATCAGGGGGACGCTGGCGCCGGCGGGCGCGGTCCTGAAGGCCGCCGCCGCAAGCCCCAACCTCTTTTCACACCGGGGGCCGGCGGTCGTCTTCGAATCGCCGGAGAACGCGGTGCTCCGGATCGACGATCCGTCGCTCGGCATCACGCCCGATCACGTGATGGTGCTCAGGAACGCCGGGCCCGTGGGGGCGGGAATGCCCGAGGCCGGGTCCCTGCCGATCCCCAGGTATCTTGCGGCCCGCGGGGTCACCGACATGGTGCGGGTGTCGGACGCGAGGATGAGCGGGACGGCTTACGGGACGGTGGTGCTCCACGTGAGCCCGGAGGCGGCCGTCGGGGGGCCGCTGGCGCTGGTGCGCGATGGGGATATCATCGAGCTTTCCGTATCGGAACGTCGGATAGACCTGCTGGTGGATGAGAAGGAGCTTTCCTCCCGGCGCGCGCTGTGGAAGCCGCCCATACCGCCGGCCAGGGGATACCGGCGGCTCTTTTCAGAGCATGTCCTTTCGGCATCCGAAGGGTGCGATTTCGATTTTTTATGAGCCCGTATCCGTTTCGGACGCATACAAATAGGAGCATAGGGGTATGAAGGTCGTTGTGCTTTCCGGCAGCCCCAAGGGGGAGGCGTCCAACACGTTCCAGTACTTCCGCTGCATCCAGCGGCGTCTGCCAAGCCACCGGTACTCGGTCTGTCACATCGGCGGCGGCTTCGGTACGGTCGAGACCGGCAAAGACGATTTCGGAAAGATTATCGCCGAGGTAAAAAAGGCCGACGCCGTCATCTGGGTTTTCCCCATTACCTATTTCCTGGTGCCGGCCGGGCTCAAGCGGTTCATTGAGCTGGTCTTTGAGCGCAAGGCCTCCGACGCGTTTGCGGGCAAGTACGCGACGGCGATCACGACCTCCATGCACCTGTTTGACCACACCGCTCACGCCTATATCCACGGGATATCCGAGGACTTCGGGATGCGATACGTCACCGGGTATTCCGCCCAGTTTAACGACATCATCGACGAGGAGCAGAAACGGCAGCTCCTGCTGTTTGCCGGGGAGTTCTTTACGATCGCCGGTCAGAAACTTCCGGTGGAGACGGTCTATCGGCCGATCTCGGCAAAGACGAGCGCCTATCGGCCGGCAGAGACCGACCTGGTCAAAAAGCCGGGCAGTTTTAAGATACTCTTTTTGACCGACGAGACGCCGCGCGACAGGAACCTCGGATACATGACCGACGTCTTCCTGCGCCACCTCACCAACCGGGTGGAGTTCATCAACATCAACGACATCAGGCTTTCCCCCTGCACAAACTGCCTGGCCTGTACGTACGACGGGGTCTGCGTTATCGACGACGATATGAATTTTCTCTATCAGAACCGGATACTTCCCGCGGACGCGATCATCTTCGCGGGAACCGTGCATGACCGGTATCTGTCGGCCCGCTGGAAGCTCTTTTTCGACCGCTTTTTTCTCAACGGCCACCGTCCGGTCCTGACGGGGAAACAGGGCGGGTTTATTATCTCCGGCCCCCTGCGGGAGCTTTCCAACCTCCGTGCAGCTGTTGACCTGCTTTGCCGAGACGTTTGGGCTCAGCAACCGGGGATTTGTCACCGACGAATACAAGGACGCGGACCAGATCACCGGGCTTCTCCATGCCCTCTCGTACGGGATCATGGAAGGTCTCCGGCACGGGGTGCGCAGGCCGCCTTCGTTCCTGGGAGTCGGGGGCAAAAAGATCCTGCGTGATATCAACTTCTTCACCCGCTTTATCTTTACGGAAAACCACCGATACTACACGAAGCACGGGCTCTTCGACTTCCCCCACAGCCAGCGGACGATGCGCCTCATGGGCCGCATTATCGTACCGCTGATGAGAATTAAGGGATTCAGGAAAAAATTCCAGGCCGGGATGAACGAAAAGATGCTGGCCCCCCTCAGGAAGGCGGCGGAACAATAACGAGAACGGGAATGGCGGTGACCGTGCCGATCAGGGATTATACGGCGTGGGTACCTGTCTTGTTGTGGCTGGGAGTGTCTGAATTATTCTTGCCGAGAAAGAATATGGTTCCCGATATCTCTTCTAATGATAAATCACCTGTAATAAATATTATAATTGTCTAATTGCATAATATTGTACTTTACTTCCATCTCGCCGGCCTTTTATAATTACCGCGCAACAAATCACGACACTACCTATTCCCGGGGTCTTAGATGATTAAGGAACTAACTAAAAAGAGGCTCTACGTCGCATTGGCGATGGACACGACCATCTTTTTGTTTGCGGCTTTTATCGCTGCCTCGATACTGTACGGCTGGTCGTGGAGCGATACGACGGCGCCGCGGCTCCTGGGCAACAGGCCGGAGGTTATCTCCGGCCTCGTGGGCGGGCAATCGGAGCCCAAGCCGTTTTCGTTTCTAGTGGTCGGAGACCCGAGGTCCAGCACGGCGTTCGAAGAGTTTTATCAAAACACGCCTCTGGATGCCGTACCCGATTTCGGCGTCATCCTCGGGGATTTCGTTGCCTTCCCGGCCGTGAACCGCCACCGGTTTTTCATGGGGGAGCTGGCCGAGTGGGGAATGGCATTTCCCATCTTCCTGATTGCCGGAAACCATGATTTTGGCAGAAGAGGCGATTTCGTTAGAAATGCAATACACGAGAGTAAGCTCTACCGTCTCCACGACCCCTTCTTTCAGGAAGATTTCGAGGAGATGTACGGCCCCACGAATTTCTCTTTTATCTATCGCGGGTGTCTTTTTATCGGCCTGAACGACGTGTACAACACAGGCTACCTCGGCTACCTGGAAGACGCTTTATCCCGGCGGCCGTCCGACGTTATCATAACCTTCGTGTTCATGCATATCCCGCCCCGTTCCCTCTCTCCGATGGTGCAGGCCAGGGAAATGGACGGGGAAGAGGAGTTCATGCGCCTCATGGATCGATATAACGTCGATTACGTCTTCGCGGGTGATTTCCACTCCTATTTCAGGGCGGATAGAGGACACACAAAATATATCGTCACCGGCGGGGGAGGGAGCCACCTTCGCGGCGGCGGCCGGGGCTTCCACCACGCGCTCCTCATGACGGTTGACCCGGCGAAGGACCGGGTCGATGAAGTCATTTATCCCATTAAGCCGGGATTCGACCCGGGGGACAGTATTGAGACCGTCATGATCTGCGTGATATATCCCATCTTCGAGGGGCATCGCGTCATGTGGATGGCGGTCTTCTCGTTGGTAACATTTGCCCTGGCCACGCGGATTGCCGTTCTCCTGGCACGGATCGTCCGAAAAAGGCATGGTCTTCGTTGACCGCGCGTGTAAGCGGTGCGGATACCAACACCTCATGTGCGGCCTCTTCGGCTGCCAAGAAATAGTCCGTTAACGACCGGTGGAGCCGCGGATCTCCTATACTCCGCGGCCCACTCCCGACCATCGGCGCCGGTCTCCCTCTGAAACTCAACAACGCTTATTGAATACGTCCTGTTTTTCGATTTGCGAAATCGAGGTGGACCGTGCTAATATAATATTAATATACTAATGATTCGAGATCCCGATGACGAACCGACTTGCCCGGGAGAAGAGCCCGTACCTGAAACAGCACGCCGATAATCCGGTTGACTGGTACCCGTGGGGCGGCGAGGCCTTTGATAAGGCCCGCGCGCAGGATAAACCAATCTTCCTGTCCATCGGGTACTCTTCCTGCCATTGGTGCCACGTCATGGGCCGGGAGTCCTTTTCGGACGATGAAGTCGCGGCGATCGTCAACGAGAATTTTATCGCCGTAAAAGTGGACAGGGAGGAGCGGCCCGATATCGATGCCCTGTATATGGCCGCGTGCCAGGTCCTGGGGGGCCAGGGCGGGTGGCCGCTGTCGGTTTTCTTGACGCCGTCGGGCAAGCCGTTTTTCGCGGGGACGTACTTCCCGAAGAGGGCCCGCGGCGCGGCGCCGGGATTTATCGAGGTGCTGACGGCGGTAGCCCGGATGTGGAAGGTCGACAGGGAGCGCATCGATACGGCAGGCGATCGGGTGACCGGGATACTGAGGCAGCCGGCGGCGGTCATGGAAACCGCATCTCTTACCGATACCGGCCTGTTTGATGCGGCCTTTCGTTTCCTGGGCGGGGAGTTTGACGATCGTTACGGGGGGTTCGGGCACGCGCCAAAATTCCCGGTGCCGCACCGTCTTTCGTTTCTGCTCAGGTATCACCGGGCGACCGGCAACGGGCGAGCCCTCCGTATGGTCTCGGAGACGCTCGGGCACATGCGGAACGGGGGGGTCTTCGACCAGATCGGCCTGGGCTTTCACCGCTACTCGGTCGATGAGCGGTGGCGGGTCCCCCACTTCGAAAAGATGCTCTCCGACCAGGCGCTGTGCGCGACCGCCTATATCGAGGCCTTTCTGGTTACCGGGGATCCGTTCTACGCGAGTACGGCGCGGGAGATATTTACGTATGTCCTGGGGGATATGACATCCGGTGACGGCGGCTTTTTCACCGCCGAGGACGCCGACAGCGGCTCAGGGGAGGGGGCGGCCTACCTCTGGACACAAGACGAAATCCGGCGCGTGCTGGACGACCGGGACGCCGATCTAGCGGCCGACTATTTCGGCATAAAGCGGGAGGGGAATATCCCCGTGCCGGGGTTTACCGACGGCATGAATATCCCCTATCTCGCCGCGACGCCGGAGCAGCTGGCGGACCGGACAGGCAGGCAAGCCGAAGAGCTGGTCGGATCAATCGAGTCGATCAGGCGGCGGCTCCTTGCCTCGCGGAAGCAGAGGCCGCAGCCGAAAAAAGACGATAAGATCATTACGGCGACGAACGGCCTCATGATCGGCGCCCTGGCGATGGGTTACCGGGCCTTCGGCGAAACCCTGTATCGCGACGCGGCCGTAAACGCCGCCCGATTTATCTTCGAACGGCTAAGCGACGGCAGCGGGGGGCTGCTGCGGCGATACCGGGAAGGTGAGGCGGGCATTGGGGGGTTCCTCGAGGACTACGCCTTCTTTATCCGGGGGCTCATCGATCTCTATGAGGCGTGCCTGGATGTGCACTATCTTGAACAGGCCCTGGGGCTTTCCCGTATCATGATCGACCGATTCGAAGACAGGGAGAAGGGTGGCCTCTTTACGACTGCGCGGGATGGGGAGCGTCTCATCGCTGACATAAAGGATATCTACGACGGGGCGGGCCCAAGCCCGAACGCGGTGGCGGCGGAAAACCTCCTGAGGCTCTACGGCCTGACGGGAGACGTGGAATTCTCGCTCGCCGCCGATCGAATCCTCAAGGCCTTTTTGCCGCAAATCTCCGATCATCCCGAGGCCGGCACTCAGTTTCTGGCGGCCTATCAACGGTCCCTCGGCCCCTCCGAGGAGATCGTCATTGTGGGTGAATCCGGTTCCGAATCGACGCGTGAGCTCATCGAAACGGTCCACGGGCTATTCCTGCCGACGGCAAGCCTCCTGTTTGTGCCCGAGGGTGACGACGGCGAGCGGCGGCGGATTGAGAGAATCGTGCCGTTTGTATCCGGGATGACCATGCGGGACGGGCGGGCTACCGCCTATATCTGCCGGGGCCATAGCTGCCGCGAGCCGCTCGTTGATCCCGATTCGGTTCGGGCGGCGCTGGCTGGTACGATGTAGCGGGTCGGAAACCGGCATGCTACCGAACAAAAGCGGAGGTGTAGTATGATTTTCGATAATCGTAATCGGGCAATAACGGTGATCGTTTCAGCGGTCCTGTTGATCACGCTACTCGTGTCAGCTGCGCATGCGGCCGAGATACGGGAATACGAGGGGATTCGGCTTGATCCCTTCGATCGGAAGTACGACAATTCCATCAAGGGCCCACAGGCTATCGACAAGAACGCTTATCGCCTGGAGGTAACGGGGCTCGTGGAACGTCCCCAGAAGCTTACCTACGACCAGGTGCTGGCGCTGCCCCATGTAAAAAAAGTATTCACCCTTCATTGCGTCGAGGGATGGGACGAAACCCTTCTCTACGAAGGTGTCCTGCTCAACGATATCCTTGCGATCGCCGGACCCAAATCGGGGGTAAAAACCGTCATATTTTACGCCGCGGACGGTTATTCCTCCTCCGTGCCGTACGATTTCGCGAGAAAAAAGGGTATAATGATTGGAGCCACAATAAACGGCCTGGTCCTGGACGCCACGCGGGGATTTCCATTTCAGGTAGTCAACGACGGCAAACTCGGCTACAAATGGGTCAAGTGGCTCACAAAGATCGAGCTCTCCAATACGGACTATAGGGGCTATTGGGAACGGCGCGGTTACAGCAACGATGCCGACGTGGACTGATTACGGACATGAAGACCCTCGCCCGATTCCTGGTGGATCGGAACGTTATTTTTACCGCGGCCCTTGTCCTGGCCCTTGTTGGTGCCCGGGGCAGAGCCGTATCTGCGGCCGCTCCTCTTGCCCGTCCTTGCGTTGGTGATCATGATCTCGTTACTCTCAATCGGCTCCGAGGCATTCAGGTCGCCGAAGACCGTCCTCGGGGACACCGTTATCGGGATCGGCGTGAGCTATCTGTTACTGACCGGCGTGATACTTGCCGCGGCCCGGCTTTTGATCGCGGACCCGGAGCTGCGCACCGGTTTCATCCTTGCGGCGGCTACCCCGCCGGCCGTGGCCGTCGTTCCGTTTGCAGAGATGCTTGGCGGCAGCCGGACGCTTTCCCTGTTCGGGATGGTCGGCGGGTTGCTTGCGGCCTTCCTGTTACTCCCCTTGATTACGCTTGTCTTCATCGGGTCGGATATCGTGGAGCCGGGCAGGCTCGTCGTGATCCTCCTCGTGCTGATCGTCGTTCCGTTTCTTGTCTCCCGCCTGCTTCGGGCCGTGGGCCTGGATTCCGCCGCCGAGCCGTACAAGGGACCCGTTACCAACGTGTGCTTCGGAATCGCGTTCTTCATCATGGTGGCCGCCAACCATGACACTATCATCCACGAGACGTCAGTCCTTGTGCCGCCTACCGTTGTCTGGATTCTCATTATGGCGGTATCGGGGGGGGTCATCTTAGCGGTATCCATGCTCCTTTCGGTAAACCGCCGGACGCGCATCAGCCTGGTGCTGCTGGCAACGCTCAAGAACTATGCGATCTCGGCCGGCCTTGGGCTTTTGCTCTTTTCCGAGCGCACGGCGCTCCCCTCGGTAATCATGACGATC
Source organism: uncultured delta proteobacterium (assembly GCA_963848155.1). Classification (GTDB taxonomy): domain Bacteria; phylum Desulfobacterota; class Zymogenia; order Zymogenales; family Zymogenaceae; genus JAFGAS01. The sequence goes on along the minus strand of CAWKCL010000007.1, from coordinate 792,817 downwards.
ATTATGATCCCCTATATCATCCTCTTCGATCTGATCTATGGCCCTGGAAGAAAGAAAGACAAACCGTATTGAAAAAAAGGGCCGTCATGATTAGAATAGTAGTATGATGATAAATAGAGGTGGCGAAAATGAAGACGATAATGGTGGAAGGAATGACCTGCAATCACTGTGTTATGGCGGTGACGAGGGCCCTGGAGGAAATCGAGGGGATCAGAAACGTCAAAGTCGATCTCAAGAAAGGCCGTGCAACCTTCGATGAAGATCGGCCGATCGACATGAAAACCGTCAAGGAAAAGATCGAGGACGCGGGATACCGGGTCGTACCGTAGGTGCGCGGGGACTATATAAACCGGTTCGCATTTCCGGACCGGTCTTTTTTTTATTTTTCCGGTGAGAAAAAGATTAACAGAAACGCCCGGATAGATTACAATATATATATCACAGATTACCGTACGGGAGATCGTGAACAATGCTGCATATAGAGAACCTCAGGGTCGAGATCGAGGGAAAGGTGGTGCTCGATAAGATCGACCTGGACGTGCCGGAGGGCAAGACGCACGTCCTGTTCGGACCGAACGGCTCCGGCAAGACGTCGTTACTCATGACCATCATGGGTTTTGAGGGATACCGGGTAAAACGCGGCGCGATCTATTTCAAAGGCACCGATATCACCGCGCTTCCGATCCACGAACGGGCGCGTCTGGGCATCGGGATGTCGTTCCAGCGTCCCCCGTCAGTTGACGGCTTGAAGCTCGGGCAGCTGATACACCTGATCGGCTGCGAGCAGGAGAGCGTCAGGGAGATCGCCTCGGAGATCAACTTCGAGAATTTCCTGGACCGGGACGTGAACGTCGGCTTTTCCGGGGGGGAGATCAAACGCTCCGAGCTTTTGCAGCTCATGGCGCAACAGCCCGATTTGCTGCTGTTTGACGAGCCGGAATCGGGGGTGGATCTCGAAAGCATCGTGCTTATCGGCAACACCATCAAAGGCCTCCTCAAGCCGAGCGACGGGGGAGGCAAACGACACTGCCTAAAGAAAGAGCGAGAGCAACGAAAACGGTCGGGCCTCATTATTACGCACACCGGCTTTATTCTGGACTACGTGGACGCCGACGAGGGCCACGTCTTATACAACGGCCGCATCGCCTGCGAAGCCAATCCACGGGAGCTGCTCAGAGAGATTTCCGCCAACGGATACGGGGAGTGCCTCAAATGCCTGATTCAATAGACAATAAGAAGATCGTCGATCGTTTCAGCAGCGAAAAGAAAGAGCATGCCTATATAGCCGACCTCGATTCGGTATCCGAGCCGGACAAGAAGCGGATGCGCCTTGCCGGGATCGACACGACCTCGCAGGAGCGTTCCGGCACCTACCTCCAGAAGGACCACAGCGTAGTGCACTGCAACGTCGCCCAGGAGGGGCTGGAGGTCATGGATATCAACGCGGCGCTTGCAACCCACCCGTGGCTCGACGAGTATGTCTGGCGTCTGGTGAAGCCCGATAAGGACGAGTTTACCAGGCAGGCCAAGGAACGGCCGCACCTGGGGTATTTTATCCGGGCGCTGCCGGGAGTCAAATCGCTCTCGCCGGTCCAGGCCTGTCTCTACCTTGCCACCGACCGGGTCTCCCAGAACGTCCACAATATTATCATCGCCGAGGAGGGCTCCGAGCTCCATATCATTACCGGGTGTTCTACCGCGCCGGGGGTGGCCTCCGGGCTGCATATCGGCGTATCCGAGTTTTACGTCAAGAAGGGGGCCACGCTCTCATTCACGATGATCCATAACTGGTCGGAGGGTGTGGTGGTGCGGCCCCGCTCCTCCATACGGGTAGAAGAAAACGGGCGGTTTATCAACAACTACGTTGTCCTCAATCCCGTCGAGTCTATCCAGATGTACCCATCGACCCATCTTGCCGGAGACAACGCGGTGGCAAGTCTCAATTCGATCCTCGTGGCGCCGAAGGGATCTACCCTTGATATCGGCGGACGGGCCGTCCTGTCGGGTAAAAACACCCGGGCCGAGATCATCGCCCGCGCCATCACAACCGGGGGGACGATCTATTCCCGCGGGCAGATCGTCGGTGAAGTCCCGGGGGTCAAGGCCCATCTCGAGTGTAAGGGCCTGATACTGGGCGGCGGCGGATCCATCATCGCGATACCGGAGCTGGAGGGGAGGGCCGAGGACGTCGAGCTCTCGCACGAGGCGGCGGTGGGCCGCATAAACCAGACCGAGATCAACTACCTCATGGCGCGGGGGCTGACGGAAGACGAGGCGGTGGGGGTGATCGTACGGGGCTTTCTCCACGTCGACATACAGGGATTACCGGCCGACCTCACCGAAGAAATCAACAGAAACATCCAGAAGGGCCAAAAGGAGTACCTGTAATGTTCGTGCTCGGCATCGCGGGAAGCCCGCGCCGCGGCGGCAATAGCGACAGGCTCCTGGCCGAGTTCGTCGATGAGGCCGGGCGGCTGGGGGCCGATACAGAGACGATCGTCCCGTCATCCCTCGCGATTCGGCCCTGCGTCGAGTGCCGAACGTGCGAAGAGACCGGGCTGTGTGCGATAGACGACGATATGCAGCGCGTCTATGGCCTGATGCGCCGGGCAGACGTGATCGTCGCGGCAAGCCCGATCTTTTTTTACAGCGTGACCGCCTTTCTCAAGGCAGTGATAGACAGGACCCAGTGCCTCTGGGCCAGGCGGCACCTGCTCAAGCTGACCGACCCCGGGGCGCCGTCCCGAAAGGGCGTGTTCCTGTCGGTCGGTGCGACCAAGGGGGAAAAGCTCTTCGAGGGGGCGACGCTGACGATGAAGTACTTCTTTGACGCCGTCGGTGCGACGTTCGTGGGAGGGCTCTCCTACCGGCGGATCGAGCATCCCGGTGATGTCGAGAAACATCCAACGGCGCTGGCCGATGCCCGGGAATTGGCCGGGACAGTCGTAAGACCGTTTATCGCCCGAAAGAAGATTCTCTTCCTCTGCCGCCGGAACGCATGCCGCAGCCAGATAGCCTGGGGGTTTACCCGGTTTCTCGCGGGTGACCGCTTCGAGGCGGCAAGCGCCGGAGACACCCCGGCCTCCGAGGTCAATGCAGACATGGTCGCGGTCATGGCCGAGCGGGGCATTGACATGGGCTTCGTCTCTCCACGATCCGTCACGGATGCCCTGAGGGCGGGCGACCCGGATATCGTCATCTCTATGGGATGTATGGATGCCTGCCCGGTGGTCCCGGGGGCCGAGATTGCAGACTGGGGAATTGCCGATCCCGAGGGAAAACCCATCGCGTTTATGCGGGAAACCCGCGACGAAATAGAGCGAAGGGTAACTACGCTCGTCGGTTCCTGACCGAACCCCACTTTTTTTCCCCACGATTCCGGTTGCCAATGGTACACTATATAGAACGAATACTAAGGAGGTTATCGCATGGATAAGTATGTCTGTACGGTCTGCGGCTATGTCTACGATCCCGAAAAGGGCGACCCGGACGGGAACATCCCTCCCGGTACGCCCTTTTCAAAACTGCCCGATGACTGGGTTTGCCCGGTCTGCGGCGCGGCCAAGAGCGAATTCGAAAAGGAATCATAAAAACATCAATTCTTCACAGGAGCGTTGTCATGGAAGAGCCGAAGGTAACGGTCTATTCGACTCCCACCTGACCCTACTGCAAAAAGGTGAAGGAGTTTCTTTCACAAAAAGGCGTAGCGTATACCGATCATGACGTCACCACCGATAAGACGGCCCTCGAAGAGATGCGTAAAATCACCGAGGGGGGGCTCTCGGTCCCGGTGATCCATGCCGGCAATGAGATCATCGTGGGCTTTGACGAGGAACGGATCAAAAAGGCGCTCGGCATAAAATAGCGGGGCGGCAGGGTACCGTAACGTCCCGGTTCATCCTCTTGGTACGAACGCGCCCGGGAGAGCGACGGCGGTGTCAGACTCTCGCGCCGCATACCCGGGCGACATCGTCGCCGGATATGACCGCCGGAGGAGCCGACCATGAAATCAGTTGTTATCTATACCCTTGCGGGCTGCCCTTTCTGTACGCGGGCCAAGGCCTTTTTGGCCGAAAAAGAAATCGCGTACAAGGAAGTGGAAGTACGGCCCCACTCCCGCGAGTGGGAGGCGATGAAGAAGCTGACCGGCGGCGGGTCACTGCCCCAGATTGTCGTCGATAATAAGCCGATCGGAGGGTACGGGGACCTGATTCACCTGGAGGCGACCGGCGAGCTCTATGAACTCCTCGGAAAGCCGCTGGCGGAGAAACCGTTGCCGCTCTATGATGTCATCATCGTCGGCGGGGGGCCGGCCGGACTCTCGGCGGCGGTCTACACCGCCCGAAAACTGATGAAGACGATTCTTATATCGAAGAACATCGGGGGGCAGGTAACCGACACCTTCGACATAGAAAACTATCTCGGTTTCTCGGAAATCGAAACGTCCGACCTCATCAACCGGTTTGAGGAGCACGTGGTCAAGTACGGCGTGGCCAAACTCGTCGGTCCCGAGGTAGCGTCGCTTGATCTTACCGGAAAGATTAAAAAAGTGTTTCTCGCCGACGGGACGATCTACCTTTCCCGCACCGTTATCCTCGCGATGGGTAAGCGCCCGCGGATGCTCAACGTGCCGGGGGAAGCGGAGCTGCTGGGCAAGGGCGTCGCCTACTGCTCCACGTGCGACGCACCGCTTTTTGCGGGTATGGACACGGCGGTAATCGGCGGGGGCAACTCCGCGCTGGAGGCCGCGCTGGATCTTGTCAAGGTGGCGCGAAAGGTCTATCTTGTTTCGGTCACGCCGCTCACGGGAGACCCGATCCTCGTGGATAAGGTCAAGTCGTCGGGCAAGGTTGAGGTCTTTACCGAGCACTCAACAAACAAGATAATCGGCGGGAAGACTGTGGAGGGTATCGAGATACAGGGTCTGGACGATAAGGCGGCAAGGCGCCTGGACGTCCAGGGCGTCTTCATTGAGATCGGGCTGCTCCCCAATTCCGACCTCGTCGTCGATACGATCAACGTCAACAAGACCGGCGAGGTCATGATCGACTGCTCGTGCCGGACGGGTATCCCGGGTATATTTGCCGCCGGAGACGTAACGGACGTCCCCTTCAAACAGGTAATCATTGCGGCGGGTGAGGGGGCAAAGGCCGCACTGTCGGCGTATAGCTATCTCATGAATCAACTCTAAGGGTGTGCCGTGCAACCAGCAATAGGAGATTTCGGCGGCCTTGAGCGATATATCGTGGAGACGCTGGGGCTCGCCGACCGGCCGATCGGCTTTCACTACACGCACAATCCCCCCGCGGATGCGCTCACGATGACCGACAAGAGCCGGGTATGTCTCTACCCGTTCCTCAATCAGGTCAGAAAGGGTAAGACCGTTTACTTCTCCAGTGACTGGAAGGCCTGCCGGGGAGGGGCCTTCTATGCCGGGTACAGGAAGAGCCTCATGAAGGGAGTCGGGAAGTTTCTCTCCACCGGTATCCCGAACCTGCTTCCCGGCGAGCGATACAAGAAAAACCCCGAGCTCGGCGAAGAGGCGGCAGCGCTCATGGAATATGTTCCGGCCGGGGCAGACTATCTTGTCTTCCGACCCCTCGGCGAGTTTACCGTGGACGAGCCGCCGGAGGCCGCCGTAATATTCGGAAACGCGGACGTCATGGGGGCGTTGCTGTTTCTTGCCAACTACGCCCGGCCCGGCAGGGATAACGTACTGGTCCAGTTCTCCTCCGGCTGCTACAGCTTTCTCACCGAGCCAAGGGTGCAGGCGCGCCGCGATCTCCCGAAGGCGGTCCTCGGGAGTTTTGACATCACATGCCGTCCGTATCTCGATCCCTGCACGATGACGTTTTCGGTCCCGAACGCGATGCTCTGGGAGATGGCCGCCGAGATCTCCGAGAGCTTCCTCGTCATCGACCCCTGGATGAAGATCCGGGGGAGGGACTCCCGCGGTGGCTCCCGATAGCGTCATTCCGGGCCGGTTTCTCGATCGCCCAACAGATTTCCGTTCCTGATAAACTGCTCGGCTCGGCACGTTTTTGCGTATCTGTCAACACGGACCACAGAAAAAAGGAATAGACATTCCTGTACTTGACACAACGAACGGCGATACAATAATAAAGTAATCATTATCGTAATTAAGACGTAGAGACCGAGTTCCATACGGAACCATGATATAATAGAATATAACGCATAAGGATGGTGAGATATGAAAGAGCGTACGGGAGTAATTACCGTGGGGGGCATACCGCTGACGCTCGTCGGAGACGAGGTTAAGGTCGGGGACCGGGCGCCCGATTTTATTGCGGTCGACAATAACCTTGGAATATTCAGCCTGTCTTCCCTGAAGGGAAAGATCGTCGTCATCTCGGCCGTCCCGTCACTGGATACGCCGACCTGCAACCTCGAAACTCGGCGGTTCAATGAGGAGGCGTCGAACCTGTCGTCGGACGTGGAAATCATCACGATCAGTATGGATCTTCCCTTTGCGCAGAAGCGCTGGTGCGCCGCGGCCGGCGTCGATCGGGTCAAGACCTATTCCGACCACCGTGAGGCCGATTTCGGGATGAAATACGGCGTCCTGACGAAAGAAACCCGGCTCCTTGCGCGGGCGGTCTTTGTCCTCGATCGGGAAGGTACGGTCCGTCATATCGAGATCGTCGGCGACATATCGAAGGAACCCGACTATGATGCTATCCTGGCGGCCGCCAGAGGGCTTGTATAGCCGGACGCAGCGGCGAGAACGGGCCACAATACCCGGTATCGATATGAGAGATGCTCATACGCGTCACTATTTACCTTTTTAGGAGGCAGGCATGACGAACGGAATATCACGACGTGGTTTTATGGGAACGCTGCTGGCGGTGGCGGCGGTGCTGGGGGTGGGAAGGCCCCTCGGCGGTGTACGGAGCCGGTTCCGGCGAAAAGTGGATCCCTGCGGGAAAATCGAGTGATTATATTGCCGGGCAACCGAAGCTGATCAAGGACGAGAAGCTCTACGTCATGAAAACGGGGACCGGATTTCAGGCAATAAGCGCCAAATGCACGCACTTAGGCTGCGCGGTTGACCGGCAGGCGGACGGGACGTACCTGTGCCCCTGCCACGGATCGGCGTTCGATGCCAAGGGCCTGGTAACCCGCGGCCCGGCGAAAAAGGCGCTCGTCTGGTACCAGACAAAGGAAGACGGGGGGGCGGTTTTTGTCAACGTCAAGGGAATCATAGAACCCAAGTAACCTGATTTCTACCGCGGCACTCGTGCCGCGGCGTTCTTGTTTCGATTTTATAATTGAGGATAGAGACAGATGGCCAAGAGACTCGAGATCTATACGTGCAGTATATGCGGAAACATTGTGGAGGTGGTTCACGCGGGCGGCGGGCAACTGGTATGCTGCGGGCAGCCCATGAACCTCCTGGTGGAAAACAGCGTGGACGCCGCCAAGGAAAAACATGTCCCGGTTGCAGAGAAGATGCCCGACGGGATGCTGGTAAAGGTCGGGAGCGTTGCCCATCCGATGGAGGAAAAACACTACATCGAGTGGATCGAGATTATCGACGAACAGGGCAAGGTGTACCGGAAGTTCCTCAAGCCGGGCGATGCGCCGGAGGCGTCTTTCTGTGTTCCCGAGGGTGCATATACCCTGCGCGAATACTGCAACCTGCACGGCCTGTGGAGAGGGTAGATCACGTACCGTCGTTTGGGTCAGCCCCGGCCGGGGGGGTCGATTTGAATCATTACCGTTAACCCTTTATGGAGCACGACAGATGGGCAATTTGCCGGAGTCGTCACTGGCGATGCTGGATAAGGCGCTCGAGATGGAAAAGAAGGGAAAGGATTTCTACGAAAAGGCCGCCGGCAGCTGTCGCAACGAGATAGGCAGGGAGGTCTTCCAGACCCTCAGGAAGGACGAGGACATCCATATCACGCGGATCGTCGAAATCTGTAATACGCTCACGAAAGGCAGCGCATGGAACGCCGAATGGAAGGCGCACGACTTTTCCCACGGCGACCTTACCGGTTTCTTCGCGGATTTGGCGCGCAAACACCTTTCCCAGACAACCACGGACGCCGGAGATCTCCAGGCCCTTGAGATCGGTATTGATTTCGAGCTGGGGTCAGTGGCGTTCTATGAGCGGGCGCTCGGGGCAGCCGGAGATACGATCGAGAGGGAATTCATCGGCAAAATGATCGCCGAAGAGAAGAGCCATCACACGATCCTGGAAGACGCCAAGCTCTACCTGACCGACCCCTCGTCCTGGTTCCGGGAGCACGAGCGGGGAGGGCTGGACGGCGCGTAATGCGTACCATCGGTAATACAGAAAGGATACCCAAACGATGAGACACTTTTATTCTCGCTTAAAAGTCCTTAGTCCGTATATTGTTTCCCTTGCACTGGCGGTGCTGTTTTCACAACCCGCCGGGGCCATCCCGGCGGTGGGCGATTCATTTCCCGTGATCACGCTGCAGACGCCCGACAGCCGTACCGACCGGGATTACCTGGGGATTGGGGGCGGCAAGACCTTTACGACCGGAGACATCAAAGCCGACTTCGTCGTGGTCGAATTCTTCAGCATGTACTGCCCCCACTGCCAGGCCGACGCGCCGGCGACCGTGGACCTCTTCGATAGTATCAAGAAGGATTCACGCCTCTCGAAGCAGGTCAGGATGATCGGTATCGGCGTCGGCAATTCGGGATATGAAGTTGGCATCTTCAAAAAGAAATATCATATTCCGTTTCCGCTATTTCCGGACGGCGAATATACCGTCCTGGAGCTGCTGGATATCCGGGCAACGCCGACCTATATCGTGTATAAGATCGCCGGCGGGAAGGCAACCGTGGCATATACCCAGGTCGGCAGGATCAAGGACGTTGGGTCCTTTCTAACCATACTCTCTTCCCTGCGATAGGGGGTGCTCATGACCAGGATACGATACGCAATTACCGGTTTTGTTTGGCTGTTTGCGGCGCTCATTTTCCTCGCGGCCGCGGGAGTCTCCCTGGCGGAATCGGGCGCGTTTACCGGCAGCATCTATGACCCGGGGCAGCTTAAGCCGACCGACAGCGTATTGCGGGTGGCGGTGGGTGACCGGGCCCCCGATTTTACGCTCCCGTCGGTTAGCGGGGAGACGGTCACGCTGTCGTCATTCAGGGGCAAAAAGAACGTCGTCATCTCGTTTGTCCCCGCGGCGTGGACGCCGGTCTGCTCCGATCAGTGGCCGGGCTACAACGCCTTCAGGGAGCTCTTCGACGAGCGCGACACGATCCTTCTGGGTATTACGGTAGACAATGTCCCAACGCTGTTCGCATGGACCCACGAAATGGATACCGGGACGGGCAAAGTCTGGTTCCCGGTTCTTTCCGACTTCTGGCCTCACGGGAAGACCGCCGAGCTCTACGGCGTGCTGAGGACCGACGGAGTATCGGAACGGGCGCTCTTCGTGATCGACAAGAAGGGGATTATCCGCTACATCGACGTACACGATATAAACAAGCGGCCGCCTATCGAGGACCTCGTACGGGAGCTGGATACGCTGGCCGATTGACGGACGACGTCGGGTCGTTATACCGCGTCGCGGGTATTCCTGCGGCTGCTCATGCCGCGGCCTTATGTCCTGCGGTATCTATTTTGTGTGACACAATCAAAAACCGGAGGGAATATTCCCTCCGGTTTTATATCATGCGGATTTACCTGACCGGCTAATGTTTCTGATAGTCTTCCTTCATCTTGTATTTGAGGACCTTGCCGGACGGGTTTCGCGGCAGCGCCGGCAGGAAATAAATCACCTTGGGCCGCTTGTAACCGGGCAGCTTCTCTTTGGCGTATGCAAACAGCTCATCCTCGGTGGCGGCCTGCCCCGGCTTGAGGACGACGGCCGCGTGAATCATCTCCCCCCATTTGGGATCGGGCAGGCCGAAGACGGCGGCCTCCTGCACGGCCGGGTGTGTCAGGAAGGCGTCTTCCACCTCCTTTGCGAAGACGTTTTCGCCCCCGGTCTTGATCATATCTTTTCTGCGGTCAACAAAATAGAGGAATCCCTCCTTATCCCGCCTCACAACGTCTCCTGTATAGAGCCACCCGTCCACGAAGGTCCTTTTCGTCTCGTCATCCCGTTTATAGTAACCCGATATGACCGACGGCCCCTTGAGGAGGAGCTCGCCGGGGTCGCCTACCTTCACGTCGTTTCCCTGATCGTCGACGATCCGATAGGAGAGCACGGGGTTGATTACGCCGATTGACCCCGCCTTCTTAAACATCATCGCGTCGGGGAGAACGGTGGCGTTGCCGCCCGACGACTCGGTCAGGCCATAGGTATAGAAGAGTCCGGCCCCGGGCATGTACTTCTTCACGTCCTTCTTCAGCTCATCCGGGAAGGTCGCCGCGGCGGTCGCGAATATCCTCACGTGGCTCACGTCGTAAGCGATCGCCTCCGGTACCCCCATGATCCAGTTAAAGAGGAACGGCGGTACGACCATCGCGACGGTAACCTTTTCTTCCGAAACGTTGCGCATATATACGACCGGGTCAAAGCGGTGCTGGAGGACGACCCGTGCGCCTGCGGCAAACAGGGAGTTGAGGCAGTTATTGATGATGACGTGAAAGAGAGGCAAGCACCTGAATCCCCGTATCCGCCGGGGAGAGCGATAAGGCGTTGACGGTCGTAAAGGCCGCCCAGAGGGCGTTTTCGTGGGAGAGCATCGCCAGCTTGCTGACCCCGGTCGTCCCGCCGGTGCATAGAAATATATAGAGGTCTTTTCCGTCGACCTGGACCGCCGGCTCTTCGGGGGAGCCCTTCTTGAGGAACGTTTCGTAGTCGAGGGCGAAGCTCTCCACCTTCTTCCCCACCTCGATATAGGACTTGACCTTGGGCAGGCTCGCCTTCATGCCGGCGACCATCTCGGCGAACTCGTCGTGAAAGATGAGGGCCTTAGCGTCGGAGAGGTCGATGAGGTACTGGATGTCGGGGGCAAGGAGCCTCGTTTTGACCGGGAAATAGACGACGCCGATCTTTGCCAGCGCGTAGTTGGCCTCCACCATGGCCGGGATGTTCTCCGCCAGCATTGCCACCTTGTCTCCCTTCTTAAGTCCGAGCGAGAGCAGCGAGTTGGCCAACCGGTTTACCCGCTGGTTGAGGTCAGACCAGGTGTAGCGTGTCTTCTCAAAAACGAGCGCCTCGCGGTCCGGGTACTGGATCGCGTTTCGGGAAACGAGATTACCGATCGTCATAGCATCCCCCTATTACTATTATGATAGATAGATAAATAGATAGGAAACGAGGGCCCCGTATAGGTTAGTGATACTAACGTATTCTTTGGTTGTCAAGCACTATTTCGTCCCGCGCGGGAAAGAGAAAAGGCTTGAGTAACGGTGAGTCCTCGCATATAATAAATCAATTTACTATTTTTTCGGCGGTGTCTGCGGTGTCCGGGACTCGTGCTACACCGGTCTTTGACCGGCAACAGATATGGAAGGGCTTTGCGGAGTCGGTCCCCGTGATGGTGTCGGTTCTTGCCTTCGGCCTGGTTTACGGCGTCCTGGCGGTTCAGTCGGGGCTGGCGGTCGTCGAGGCGTGCCTTTCCTGCGTTATCGTCCTGGCCGGCATGAGCCAGTTCGCGTCTCTGCCCCTGTTTGCGGCGGGTACGAGCCCGCTCGCCATCATCGGAACCACCTTTATTATCAACATGCGCCACATGATCATGGGGGCCTCCATCGCGCGGAGGTTTACCGAACACGGGCTCCTGGGGAAGGCGGCAGCCTCCTATTTCCTCATCGACGAGTCGTTTGCCATGGCGACGGCCTATGCCGAGAAGGGAAAGAAGGGCTCGGTCCGGGACTACATGATCGGGTCGGGGATTGCCGTCTTTATATCGTGGAATCTCGGCACGCTGGTCGGTGCGCTCTTCGGCAACATCCTGGGCGACCCCAAGGAGTTCGGGCTCGATTTCGCGGCGGCCGCCGCATTCATCGGGCTATTGGTTCCCCAGATTAAGGGGAAGGGGGATATCCTCGTGCTGCTGATCGCCGCGATCCTTTCGGTCGGCTCGTATCTCGCGTTTACGGGAAGCTGGTACATCCTCATTACGGGGATTGTCGCAAGCCTCGCGGGGGCGCTGGTGACACGCGATGAGCGCTAAGGTTATCATAACGCTCCTGGGGATGGGGGTGGTCACCTACCTGACCCGGGTGCTCTTTATCGTCGGCATGAAGGGCGACCGGCTCCCCCCCTTCATTATCCGCTGGCTCTCCTACGTGCCGGTGGCGGTGCTGGCGGCCATTATCTTCCCGATGCTCGCCGCCCCGGAAAAGCGCCTCGACCTCACCTATACCAATCCCTACCTCCTGGCGGGGATCGCGGCTTCAGCGATCGCCCTGGCCACGAAGAACCTGATTATCACCGTCATCGGGGGGATGGGCGTTATCCTCCTGCTGAAATTCCTCACGGGATAGGAGATACCTTTAACGCCCCGACTTTCCGGGGTGAACCGCACCCCCGCCCGCCGTCTTTAGATTCTCCCGACGATGTCCAGGAGGATGCAGAAGATGACGATGTCCGCAAAGACGTGGGTAACGATCGCCGTCAAGAGGCCTCCCGCGCGCTCCCTAATGATCCCGAGCATGATTCCATAGATGGTTGCGAGGACCGCACCGATGATACCGCTGGGGACCCCCCAGAAGTGCGCCGGCGCCGAAGAAGAGGGCCTGCACGATCAGGAGGACAAGGGGGGCGGGAACAAGCGCCGCAACGCCGTCCCACACGATCCCGCGAAAGATCACCTCCTCGACGACCCCGTTGAGGATCGCAAAACCCAGCCCGCCGAGTAACAGCAGCGGGAGGGGCCACTGCGGGATAAACCGCGTGAAGGCCGTGATGTCCGGCTGGACGATGCGGTACCAGAGGATAAGCGCGGCCGAGCTCAGGACGACCACGACCAGCGAGCCGGCGATGAGCCGCGGCGTGACCGCACCCCACTTTAGCCAGCCGGTCTCGCGCCGAATCGGCGGGACAATAAGGACGACCGCGGCGTAGACTGCGATCGGGATGATATAGAGGAAGCTCAGCGGCGGCAGCGGCGCAAGCCGGAAGAGGTAGCACAGCAGAAGGAAGAGGGAGGGGCCGAATAGTGCCGAAAATCGGAGACGGAAGAAGACGACGGCGAACGCGATCGGGACGACCAGCGCCCACCGGTACGGCCCCTCGGCCGATGGAATGAGGAGCGTGACGGCTATTATCAGAGAAAAGAGGAGGCCGCTGAATAGGGCACCGGCTTTTTTCATGGTCATCTTATCGTCTCCGTTGTCAGGCATGGTATTTCAGGGACTATAGTACAGAGGGGCGCGCGTTTCAACCGTAAAAACGTCGGGAGGGCCGCGGCGTAACGGACCAGCCTGCCGCGGTCGCCTCCGACGGAGCGTGAGAGACACCGACATTTTTACTTGACTTTTTTCATCTCTTCGGTAATTGTATTAAAATATGTAAATTTGACGCTGTTTTCGTTTTCCCCTGTATACTCCGGTATCAATACGACCCGAGGTGTGATACTCTTCACCGTCCACGCACCCGCTCCGCCGCCGGTATATCGTCGATTACGTACCTTCGGGAGACACGCTATGAATCGGGCAAAACGGCTCCTCGGGATCACCCTCGTTTCGGCCGCCTTCGTCTGCGGTCCTATTGCGATCCCCGCCGCATCGTCCGCGGTGGAGGAGGGAGGAGGACCGACCGCCGTGGACGATCTATTCCTACCCGCAGGTGCGGTGGGGCACGGACGACCGGACCATCTACTACGTTCGATTTCCTGATCCCCCTCTGGCAGAGCGAAAGAGACATCCTCTTCTTCAACCCGAAATTCAGTCTCGATAACCATGACGGTCTCGGAGGTCAATTTCGGCTTCGGGTACCGCCACCTCATCTTCTCGGACCGGGTCGATCCTCGGCGTCAACGGCTACTATGACTCGCGGCACACCGGGTGGGACACCCGGCACGAGCAGGTAGGCCTCGGGGCCGAGGTGATGACCGACTGGGTCACCGGCAGGTTCAACGGCTACTTCCCCGTCACCGGCCCGAGTACTCGGCGGCGACGGGCGATCCCGGGCTACATCCTTTCGGGACGTCGGCATCTACACCGGACCGGCGGCGGCATCGAGGAGAGCGCCTCAGCGGTTTGACGGCGAGGTCGGCTTCAAGGTCCCCTACCTCTCCGACATACGTCGAAACCTGGGTATACGCGGGCGCCTACCACTTCGAGGGCGACTACGTCAAGGACGTCAACGGCTTCTCGTCGCGTATTGAGGTCGTCCCCACCGATTTCCTGCAGGCTCGGCTTCGAGTACCGGAACGATAACCTCAGCCACGACCAGTATTACGGCGAGGCCGCCGTCACCGTCCCGTTTTCCGTTCGATAACCTCGTCAAGGGCAAGAACCCCTTCGAGGGGATCGGCACGCCGTATCGGCGGCGACCGGACGCTCAAAGAACGGCTCACCGAGCCGGTCCGGCGCGACGTGGACGTGCAGGTCGGCGCGGCAGCGGCCTCGTTTCCCGGCGCCTCGAGACGCAGGTCCAGGACGTGGTCTTCGTCTCCGAAAACGCCGGGAACATCGCGACCGGCGCAGGACGGCACCTTCGAACACCCGCTACGAATCCATCGGCGAGGCGATGACCGATCACCGGGTCCGGCGTGCTACAGCGGGATCACCACGCTCCACGTGATGAACGACGATTCGGCGGCACGTACGCGGGCGGCGGCGCAGTTGACATCGCCAGCCTCATGATCTGGGGGATCGGGGCAGCCGCACCCGGTTTACGGGTATATCACCAACCAGTACCTCACGGCAATCCCGGACCTGTACGCAGCTTGACGTCACCGCGAACAACGTCGAGGTCTTCGGAAGCAGACTTCGTCGACGCGTGATCGGCATCGTCGACCGGTGGGTCCGGCACGTCCATCCACAACAATACGTTTAACGGCAACGGCATCGCGGGATCGTTATTCGTTATCGGCGGCTCCGCGGTGATCACCCGTAACACCTTCACCGAACGATCACTTCGCGCGTCTACGGCGGCGTGGCGGCACGGTGACGGTCGCCGATAATTACTTTGTCAACAATACCCGACGGCGTCTATATCGACGTATTGGGGCCGCTACGCGACGATCTCCGGCAATACGTTTAACGAGAATGCTTACGGTGTTTATGCCGTCGCCGGCACATCCACCGTGACGGACAACGACGTTTACCGACAACGGATGCGGGATCTTCAGTAACGGCGGCGACCTCACGGTTACGGGCAACCGCGTTTACCGGCGAAACATACGACACCGACTTCACCGGCGGGATTGCCGCGCTTTCCGGCAACACCTTCACCGGTGCATTCGGCGTCTATAACGTCGGCGGGGCATTAACGATCAGCGCCAACACCTTTACCAGCGGTCCTACGGCGTCTACTCGGAGTCCGGCACGTCTGCCGTAACGGACAACGACTTTACCGACAATTACTACGGGATTTACTCTACCGGCGGCGACCTCACGATCACGGTCAACGCGTTTAACAGCGTCTACGGCGTATACGGCGCGGACGGGACATTTACGGTAGGGGAATCAGTGGCGACGGGCAATATTTTTACCTGTAACTACGGTATCTATAATGCCGGCACGGTATTGCCGCCACCGGCAATACCTTCAACGTTGTTGCTGATTATACCCTTGAAAATTACTGCGGCATCTATAACGCCGGTGGTACGTCCACGGTTTCGGACAATACCTTTGGCGGCGAATACTACAGCCACGGTATCTATAACGCCGGGATGTTGACGGCCACGGGAAATACCTTCACTAATTATTACGGGCTGTATCAGCTCTTCGGTAGACTCAACGGTTTCAAATAACGCTTTCTTCAATTCCGGCATCGTCGAAAGGACCGGGGCATTGACGGTTACGGGTAATAGCTTTACTAACTCCGGCATCTTAGTGTACGACGGGTCTGCGTTCATTGGGACGCTGGCGGTGGGAACGGGAAATACGTTCGCGGGCGGCGGTAGCGCCATCACCGCCTCCGGAGGGTATGTCTCTATCATCGGTAACACGATCGGCACGTCCGAAAACCCCCTGGAGGTCTATGGCATCTATCTGGGCTCCGGCGCCTCGCTCATGGACCCTATCTACCAGAACGAAATCATCGTGAACGGCACCGGTCCCGACGCCTACGGCATCTATAGCGAGACCCCGAATCTCAGCATAACGGACAACACCATCCGCGTCACGAACCCTAACGGGAACGCATACGGCATTTACGCGCTTAACTCCGGCACGCTGTCTTATCCCATAAGCGTTACCGAAATCTCCGTAACGGGGCTCAACGCGTATGGGATCCGCCTTGACGGCTACCGGATAGGCGCACCCTCCGGACCTATACTATATGACCATGAATTATCTCACGATCGACGCGACGGCGACGGGTGGCGTCGGCTCCCGCGCCTACGGCATCGACGTTTCCGCCGGCTACGCCGTTCAGGACTTTACCCTGGATGGGGGCTATTTAAACATCACCGCCCCGTCAGGAGACGCCCGCGGGGTCAGCATAATAGCCGCTACACCGTATGATGACGGTCCCATCGCGGCGAGTCTGAGACATATCAACGCGACCATCGACGGGGGCGCGGGCCGCTACTTCCTGTACCTCTCCGGCGATCCGGGGGGAGGCAACGGCGTGGACTGGTCGGCCAACACCTATACCCCGGACGGCGGGCCGTGGTCGGGCAACTACGACGTGGGCGGCTACGCGACCCCGGGCCCGGTGTGGACGAATATCCCGGACGCCGAGATCAGCCCGTAGGGAAGCGGAGGGAATGACCAATTTCGTGCGATAAAAAAGCCCCTTCTCACAAGAGAAGGGGCTTTTCGCGTCAGGAGAAGATCGTAAGGCGGCCGCCTCACATCCAGCGCTTGTGCCTGAAGTAGAGCAGCATGGACAGGAAGATGGTAAGCATCAGCCCCAGCACGGCGGGGTAGCCCCACGGCTTTGTGATCTCCGGCATGTAGTGGAAGTTCATGCCGTATACCCCGGCGATGAACGAGAGCGGGATGAAGATCGTCGTGATGATCGTGAGGAGCTTCATGATCTCGTTCATCCGGTTGCTCACGTTGGTCAGGTAGATGTCGAGCATGCCCGATAGCATATCCCGGATGGTCTCGACCGTCTCGATGAGGCGCACCGTGTGGTCGTAGACGTCGCGCAGGTAGACGACCGTCTCGCGCTTGATCAGGGGTGACTCCCCGCGCTCCAAAAAGCCGATCATCTCGCGCAGCGGCGAGATCGACTTTCTGAGCATGATCGTCTCCATCTTGGTGTCGTGGATGATCGAGAGGTTCGCGGGGGAGGGGTCGGCGACGACCTTGTCCTCCAGGAACTCGATCATATCCTCGAACCGCTCGATCACGTCAAAGTAGCCGTCGACCACGGCGTCGATGAGGGCGTAGGCCAGGAAATCGGCCCCCGATTTCCTGATGAGGCCGCCGGCCTTTTTAATACGCTGCCTGATTGGGTCGAAGACGTCCCTGCCGTTTTCCTGAAAGGAAATGACGTAGGTATCTCCCAGCACGATGCTGACCTGCTCCTCGACGATCTCGTCTGTCCTGCTCATCCTCATAGACCATCTTCATGACGATATAGATGTACCGGTCGTATGTTCCATCTTGGGCCGCTGGGTCGTGTTCATGATGTCTTCCATCACCAGGGGGTGCAGGTCAAAGGCGACGCCGATCTCCTCGAGGACCGGGACCTCGTGGATGCCGGAGACGTTGATCCAGGTGACGGTTTCTGCCGCCATGCACGAGCGGCATTCGGCCAGGGAGGCGTCCGGCGTCTCGGTATACGTATCCTGGTTATAGTCGATGATGGTAACCCCGGTCTTCTTTGCCCGCGGCTGGCCGATATGGACGAGGGAGCCGGGGGGAAGGCCGGTCTTGAGGGAGACCTTTTTGATGATTCGCGTCATCGATAACTCCGTAACCGGTTGAGATACAAACGGATAGCCGGGGCGTCACGCAGGCGTGCCGTGACGCCGGTTCATTACGGGGGCGCGTTAGTCGTCGTCCGGTTGATTATCCCGCTCGACGAGCATTTTCAGTATCACGTCGTCCAGCTTAATCTCCTTTGCCAGGCGGCGGAAGTTCCTGAGCGTCCCCAGAAAGTCTCGCCCCACGATCCCCATGCCTCGGGGGGCGTGGTTTCCCGCGAGCGAGAGGTACGCGTTTTCCACCGCGGCGCCCGCGCCCATCGAGGTCTTGAGGGCGCAGGACTCCTTGGCGCCGTCGCAGAACACCCCCTCGGTGGCGGCCACCGTCAATTGGAACGCGTTTTCCATATCGGCAACCGTGCCTCCCAGCAGGCGGACGCAGCCGGCGGCCGCGGCGCCGGCGGTAGTCACCGCCGCCTCGCAATAGGGGGAGAGTATCCCGGTGTAGGTCTTGGTGATGCCGGTGACAAGGTGCGCCAGGCACAGGGCGCGAAGGACGTCTTCCCTGAACTCCGGCGCTATCGAGTCTGCCCCGCGCCGTTTTCTCTTTTTCCGCGGCGCCGGCTGGCCGGGAAGGGGACACCAGATATCCCTGCTGCCGGGCGACGCTTCCAATAGCGGCGTTTATGACAATTCCCTGGTTGCCGCTGCCGAAGCTGGAGATAACCGGCACCGGCAGGCCCGCCATCCGCGCGCCGGAGGCCGCGGCGGCCTCTACCCTGGCGCGGGCGATGACGTTTGCCTGGCCATATCCGCCGGAAAGCGCCGTCAGGTCAGCGGCATACCCGAGCCCCGCCTTCTCGGCAAGGCCCACGTCCCGTGCGCGGCCGGTCAAGGTAAGGCCCTCTGCCATGAACTCGATCTCGGAAAGGGGGATCGATCGGGCGAACTGTTCGGCATCGGCTATGGTCATATCAGAGAAGGTCCCGAACCATGCCTCTTCTTGCGAGGGGGCACCCTCGTCAATAAACAGCGACTCCCCGTCGCGCTCCACGGCGACGAGGTGATCGTGGGTTCCCTCGATGACGGCCGACGCCGAATGGCCGCCGCCCGTCATCTCGGCCCTGATATAGATGCCCGGGGCGTCCGGCTTGACGGAGAT
The DNA here is from genome assembly GCA_963848155.1 of uncultured delta proteobacterium. GTDB lineage: Bacteria > Desulfobacterota > Zymogenia > Zymogenales > Zymogenaceae > JAFGAS01. The sequence continues at coordinate 773,700 of CAWKCL010000007.1, read as the reverse complement.
GGCGATCCGCTTTTCTTCCACGAAGGCGCGGGCCCGCCGGATATCGGCCGGGGGAGCGCCCTCGATAACCATGAGGGCCCGGTCGGGGTCCCCGGCGAAGGCGCCGAGGGCCGCCGCAACGGCCACGCCGCGGCTGCCCGTCCCGGGCACGCCCACCGCGATGGCGTTCCTGAGGATGTAGCGGTCAAGCGTGAGCGAGATGTGCTCGGGCGGCGCCCCGAGCGCGCGGGCGGCGGCGGCCGAGGCCAGCGCCACGCTCACCGGCTCGGTGCAGCCGAGGGCAGGGACCACGTAGCGTTTGAGGATCGCGAGGATCGTGCTGTTTCGTTCCGTCATAACTTTACCCGGCCGCCCGCCCGGGTGTTTCAGGCCGATGAGATTACTCCGGAATAATAGCACATAACGGTACCGGATGGAACCACCATCTATCTATCCCATCGTATGGTTCGGTATCAGTCCGCTCGCCATAAGAAATGGGCGGAGGTTTTCTCCGCCCATTTTCGGTTTCATGTAAGTCCCGATTACTTAACGATTACCCCATCCCATCTGCCCTTGCCGGTTTCCATCTCGCCCTCGCCGTACTCTCCAACAAATTTTCCGCCGGCCGGATCCATCTTAAAGAAGCCGTGGCCCCTGCCTTCGGGCCCCTTCCAGGAGAACTGCCAGATGTCGTTGAAGACGTGTCCCTCAAGGGCGTAGTAACCCCCGCCGGTCCCCTTGAGCTTCCCTTCGGCCTCGCAGCCCTCCTGGACGACCGTCAGCTCGCCGAGGTTGACGTCCCACGTGCCCGCGAAGGAGGAGCAGACCTCCGCCGGCGCGGTCGGCACCACGATCCCGGTATCTTCCGGCGGCTCCGTCACGTCGCCGCCCTTCCGACAGGCGACAATACCGACGGCCATTATCAATGAAAGCAGGGCAATAAGAGAAACGACTCCGATCGTATGAAAGCGTTTCATTACATCCTCCAACCGATACTGCTACTTGACCATTTTCCCGTCCCACGCGCCCCTGCCCGTGTTGTTTTCGCCGTCCCCGTTCTCGCCGATAAATTTACCGCCCGCGGGGTCCATCGTGAAATAGCCCCGCCCTGCGCCTGCCGGGCCGTTCCATTCGAAATCCCAGGTATCGTTGGTGACGTTTCCGGTCAGCTTGTAGAAACCGCCGCCGATTCCTTCAAGCGTCCCCTCGGCGGCACAGCCCTCCTGGAGCACCGTCAGCTCCCCGTTGTTGGTATCCCACACGCCGGTGAAATTGACGCACCCCTCGGTCTTTTCGGCCTGGAGCTTTTCCATCTGGCGCTCCTTACCCGCCTCTTTCATCTTACGGCACGAGGGGAGACAAAGGGCGAGAGAAACAACCAGAATACAGGTCAGGATAATGAGTCCGCCTTTCCGATACTGCTTCATATATATCCTCCTTATAGGCGATGTACGAACAGCGGTGCGTCTCCCCGGCCGGGAGACACAAAAAGGGACGGGGGTTTTTACCCCCGCCCCTGTTGTCGATTCGCTACTCAATGACCGTGAAGAAGCAGTTACCCTCGATTGCCCCGCCGGAGACGTTGGGGAGCTTCACCTCCAGTTCGAAGTCGCCGGGATCGACGAAGTTGCCGGCGTCGTTACGCATGTCCCACGACCAGGAAGCTGAACCTCCCGGCGGAAGCGGGTTGGGGACGCCGCCGGGCCTGGAGTTGTGGGTTGACTTGGCGACCGGGCCGGAGGTGGTATGGCGGTAGATGATCCAGGAAAAGCCGCTGGTGTCAAGCGCAATGGCTTCGCTGCTCATGTTCTTGATGGTGAAGTTCACAGTGCCGCCCTTGTGGTAGGTGGACATGTTGGAGGTGATGGTGATCTCCTTCTTCGCGCTCCAGCCGGTGGCAATGGTGAACGTGCTGGTTACCTTATCGTCCTGATAACCGGCTATGGGCATGATGACCCATACCTTGACCCGGTATTCGCCGGCGGGCTGGGCGGTACCCTCGTTGTCCTTGCCGTTCCATGTCCACGTGGCGATATCGCCCACGGGCAGGCTATTGGAGACCGTGGAGGGCTTTGCCGCCTCGGTGAAGACCTCGCGCCACGAGCCGCCATTCTTGACCTGCACCATCCAGCGCATCGACGTGAGCGTAAGCGTCTTGGAGCCGGTGTTGGTGAGCTGGATGGTAACCGTTGAGCCGACCACGTAGGAGCTCTTGTCCCGTGCTACGGAAAAGTCGTAGGCGGCAAATGCCGGTACGGCAAAGGCGAGAACCGTAATGCATGAGATAATGATGATAAAAGACCTCGAGAAACGTCCTGGTGAGTTTTTCATAGATACCTCCAATAATGGTATACACTACTTTGATAAACTCGCTTCCGGACAACCATGTTGAGCACGGTCGCATCCGGAAGGATCACGACATATTACATAGGCCCCGGGACTTCCGCGTCTCGGGCCGGGATTCGGCAGTATCGGCTACCGCCGTTATTTCCCGGCGATTATCTCGTCAGTATAGGGGAGAGGAAGAGGGGATTCGATCGACAGCGACGAGAGGTACGGGATGTTTATTCGACTAATTATTCAGTTCCTTTATAAATAATAAAGAATGCACTATATCTAATTAACCATATCACGATATTCGATTCAATGCAAGCTCACCCGCCCCAATTCCCCGATGCCCCGTCGTGCCGGGAAATTACGGACGCAAGGATTAACGCGGTCCGATAAGCACGGGCCGCGATCACGGGACAATTTTTCAATAATCAGTCGCCCTGCCGTCATTCATTTCTTGTAATGAACGATGGATGAAGCATATAATAGAAAGAGGCACCCTATTGTTACGGGTGTCACAAAATATGACGGTAAAAGGCTCGCTATTGTTACGGGTATCACACAATATGACGAAAAATGACAAAATTCCTCCCGCTATCATCGATTTTCACGTCCATCTCTTCCCCGACCGGCTCTTCGAGGCGATCTGGAGGCACTTTTCCAAGGACTACGGGTGGGACGTTCTCCATCAGCTCTACTGGGGCCAGGCCGTGGCCTACCTGAGGGAGCGCGGCGTTTCCCCGATCGTCTTTTCCAACTACGCCCACAAGCCGGGGGTGGCCGGGACGCTCAACCGGTGGAATCTCGAGATACTTGATGAGGACCCCGACCTCTACTGCTTTGCCGCCTACCACCCCGGCGACGAGGACGGCCTGGATATGGCCCGGGAGGTCCTCTCCCACCCGCGGGTGCTCGGGTTCAAACTGCAGCTTTTAGTGCAGCGCTTTTACCCCCACGACGAGCGGCTCTTTGGTCTGTACGACCTGGTGATGGAACGGGGAAAGCGCATGCTGCTGCACGTCGGCAACGGCCCGGTGGGAAACCCGTTTGTGGGGGTCGATAACTTCGTTAAACTGATGCGGCGCTACCCCGACCTTCCGGTCAACGTCGCCCATATGGGGGGGATGGAATTTGAGGAGTTCTACCGGCTCTTACCCGATTACCCGAACCTGATGTTTGACACCGCGTTTGCGTATCTGACGAAGCTGGGGCACGTCTGCGACGTGCCGGCGGCGGAGCTGGAGCGCTACCAAGACCGGATCGTCTACGGGTCGGACTTTCCCAACGTTATCTTTCCGCGTGAGGATGAGATCGAATATCTCGCGTCGCTCGGGCTTTCGGACGAGTTCTATCGGAAGGTCTTTTACGATAACGGGATACGGCTCATCGGGCAGCACACCGGGTCTTCCGGGGGGCGGGCAGGCCCGATTACTTGACGCCTTCTCCCTTCACGTGCGTCATCTCGGCAAAGCTCATCTTATCAAGCCAGATAAACACGAGCCCGACTGCTATCGCCGGGATGAAGCTCATTGCGTGCAGGACAATACCCACGCCGGCGGCGCGGCTCGCAGGAAGCCCATAGAAGACCAGGGCGTAGCGGGCGGCCGCGTGAAACGTCCCGATGTACCCGGGCGGGGCCGGCAGGGACACCGCAAACGCGATGAGCACCGTAACGAAGATCGCCGCCATAAAGGGCAGGGAAATGTCGAGGGAAAGAATGATCACCCAGTAAAAGGCGGCGATCGCCAGCCACGTCAGGATCGAAAAGATCACGACCCCCACGAGCTTCCTGCCGTGATAGAGGACGTTGAGCCCGTCGGCAAACGAGATCATCATAGTTTCGAGGCGTGTCCGGAACCGCTCGGGCAGCGGGCGCGAGAAGAACCGGACGATGAGCATCGCCCGGTACCGGTTTTTCTCCAGGAGCACCAGGAAGGCGATAAAGAGGGTCAGCGCCACTATGGCGGAGATCCCGGCCGCGCGCAGGCCCACCATGAACTTCCCGTACCCTTCGGGAAACGTCACGAAGAAGAAGACGGCAACCAGCATCCCGAGCACGGTCAGGATGTCAAAGACCCGCTCGATGACAATGGTCGCCAGGGCCGAACTTGAGCTGATCCTTTCCATCTTGCCGAGGGCGTAGGCCCGTACCAGCTCACCGAGGCGGACCGGAAACATGTTGTTTGCCCCGAACCCGATGGCTATGGCCGAAAAGAGATTCCGGTACTTAGTATCCTTGATGGGCGCCAGAAGGAGCTTCCATCGGAACATCCTGATTGCGTAGATCAGGAAATGAAGGACGAGCGCAACGGCGATCAACGGCCACCTGATGTTGGAAAAGACCAGCGCCATCTCGGCGAAGTTGACCTTGTGGAGAGCGAGAAAGAGGAACACCGCCCCGACCAGGAGACCGAGGTAGAACTTATAGTCGAGCCTCATAGCTTTTGATCATCCTTTCGGCGACCGATATATCGTCCTGGATCTGCCTGATGAGCTCATCGGGACCCGAAAACTTGATCTCGTGACGAATTCGATCGATAAAACCGACCTCAATCACCTTGTCATAGATGTCTTCATCGAAACGAAGGATATGGACTTCAAACGAGAAACTATGCGTTCCGAAGGTGGGGTTGTTGCCGAGATTTGCCACTCCGTAGTATCGCCTGCCGTCTATTACCACCCAGGTTACGTAGATCCCTCCCAGCGGCATGAGCCTCCCGGTGTAGTCGATATTCGCGGTGGGGTACCCGAGCTTTCTGCCCCTCCCGGCGCCCCGGATGACCCGGCCCGAGACACTGAAGTCCCGGCTCAGCAGCGTTGAGGCCTGCCGCACGCGCCCCATCTGGATGAGGTTCCTGATCATGGTGCTGGAGACCAGCATGCCCTCGACGACCACGGCGCCCTTTTCATTGACCCCAAAGCCGTACTGCTCGCCCATCATCGTGAGCAGCTCGATGGTCCCCGCCTTTCCCTTTCCAAAGGTAAAGTCGTGGCCCACGAAGACCGATACCATGTTGAGGCTTTTTAGCAGCACCTCCTGTACGAAGGCCTCGGCGGTAAGGTCGTAAAACTCGCGGTTGGCGCCCGCCACGAAGACCACCTCGATCCCGCAGGATTCCATGAGCTCCATCTTTTTTTCGAACGTCGTGATGAGCGGCGGCTCCGAGCTTCGGAAAAACTGCTGGGGATGGGGGTTGAAGGTGAGGACGGCCGGTATTGCCGAGAGCTCGAGGGCCTCGGCGATGACGGAATTGAAAATCGCCCGGTGTCCGAGGTGGACGCCGTCGAAGTTGCCGATGGTCAGCACCGTCTTGAGGAAGGGAGAGCGGTACCCGGGCTCCCACGAAACGATTTTCATCAATTTTGTCTTGACATTGTAAAGGGAACAATATAATTTAAAACGTGTCCGGTTTCAAGTAAAAAAGGCCGGGACGCGTACGATACGCGGGCGCGGTATATGAACGATCACGACCGGACAAGGAGCAAGGCAGGATAGCCTTCGATACATAAGAACCGAATCGTGCCGAAGTGGCGGAACTGGTAGACGCGCTAGGTTCAGGGTCTAGTGGGCGTTGGCCTGTGCGGGTTCGACTCCCGCCTTCGGCACCACCTGTATAGAGAAACGGGGGACGAAAATTATTTTCGTCCCCCGTTTTTTTGTGGGCAGGGCAAGCGTGTCCGAAATTAACCCGACGGTTGGCACAAAAAGCGCGCCGCGTATTATTTATCTGTTTCGGCGGCGGGCGGCGTGTGCTATCATCGGTGGCACTACCTATACGGAAAGCACTGACATGGAACGGATTACGGATAACCTCACCCTCATCGGAAACTGGAACCTGCCCGCGTACCTGGTCATCGGGAATGACCGCGTCGTCATGGTGGACGCGGGGCCGGTCTCGATGGCGCCGACCTTTCTCGAAGAAATGCCGAAGGCCTTAAGCGGACGCCTGCCGGATCTGGTCGTCTTCACCCATTCCCACTTCGACCATATCGGCGGCGCGCCCTACCTGAAGCGGCATATGCCGGGGCTGAAGTTCGGCGGGCACGAATACCTCTTTTACGTCATGGGGCGGCCGGGGGCGCGGCGCGTGATGGAAGGGCTCAACCGGCGGATGACCGACCCGGGGCTGATACGGGAAAAACTGATCGACGCGGATTTTGACTACTCGGTGATCACGGGCGACGTAATCCTGACGGACGGGCAGGTCATCGACCTCGGCGGCGGGGTGACGGTCACCGCGCTTTTCACCCCCGGCCACACGCAGGACTCCATGAGCTACCTCGTCAAACCGGACGAGATCGTGCTGACCGGCGAGGCGATGGGCATCGTCCCCGGGGACGAGCTCTACGTGGGGCCGGAGTTCCTCACGAGCTACGATGACTATATCGGGTCCATTAACAAAGTCAGGGCGGCGCGCCCGCGGCGCGTGCTGACCGGCCACCACGCCCAGGCCTACGGGGACGAGGTCGAGCGGCTCATCGCGGCGGCGCTCAGGGACGCGGCGGCGCTAAAAGACAAGATCGAGCGCTACCTCGCGGAGGAGCAGATGGACGAGGCGCGGGTGATCGAGCGGGTAAAGAAAGAGGAATACCTCACGGCCCGGCAGGGCAAACAGCCGGAGGAGGCCTACCTCCTCAACCTGAAGGCGCAGGTGAAGATGATAAAGGGGGGGATGGGGTAGGGGGAGAGGAGAGAGGGATTAGGATTCACTTCCGAAAGTGAATTATCAATCCTTCGTTCTACGGAACTTGCGGTTCATAGCGAGAACGAAAATAGAAACAAAAACGGCGCTAAAGACAACTTCAAAGATACTAATTAAGAAAGTTGCGCCTGTAGGGATGATATTGATTATCTTAACTTATGTATTGTCATAACTGATAGACTATACTTAATAGCTCTGAAAAATCCTGCCAAAATGATGAACTAAGTTTCTGAAAGACCATACAAGGACTAATTTATATTTTTATCGGCAATTCTAAAGCCCGAAAGTAAATGAAACCCTAAAAGAAAGGAGAAGAAATAGCCAAAAGAAGGCTTTTAGTGGTCTCTCGCCGTAAAGCGAGACAATCTAGAACGGTAGAAGAATCTATCTTATAGTCCGACTTCAAATCTCCGCTCTTCACATTTCCATTGGACCTATGAAGAAATCACCAGCTTCTAAATATCTTCGGGTTCCTCATAGTTGAAACGAGCTGGTTATATAGACGATAGACTTCCTAGTGGTTTCCGTTTCACCTTTGTATTAAATAACAAACCGCTTTGGTCGTCTTCATCATAGACCATAGCCCTTTTTCTCGGTCGGAATTTCATTAAGAACGCTTTGATTTTGAATCGCGACAAGATAGCCATTATCTTGAATCCATATTCCCGGTTTCTGATTTGCCTTTCTCTTGACTCTCGCTGTATTTCCTGTTTGCCCAGAATACCTCATGAAAAATCAAATCCCTTAGGTCGGATTCCTCGAAACCTCACCTGGTTAAAGTCAGCTCGATTGAAGATTACTCTTTCAGGAGTCTCAATTCCACTTCCCGAAAATCCGACTAAGCTTGCCTCGCTGAATGTCTTCTGGAAAGATGAAATGCGCCCTTCCCAAGAAGTTTGCCCCAGTAAAGAATACCGTACATTTACCTGAAAAACTCGCACCGCTGAAGTCGGTTCCTCCCTTATTAGAGAACCTCGCCATGACGAAGTCTGTCCCGCTTCTGACTCGCGAACTCCGCCCAGCCGAAGTCGGTTCCCCCTTCACTCGCGAATTCAGCCAATGAAACGGTGCGTCCATGACCGGTAAAACGCGCTCTGTTAAAGTCGGTTATCCGCCTTATCCGATAAATCGGCTTTCTGAAAGGTTTACGTTACAGCAGAAGATTATTTCTGAAAAATCCGCATTAACAAAGACTAGATTATCGACCTCGAATTCCTCATTCAACCGATTAAAACCAAATTCCTTCGAGAAAATAAAACCACGGGAAATCATGTTCTTTGAGCTATAGATCCGCTTAATCCCTAGATAGAATTCTTGAATCCTTATTTCCTTGATCGCTATGAAATATACAGAGGGTCTTTGTTCTGTCGTTGCTTTTACCGTAGTTCTTATAGGGACATTCGTACGCTTCGGGACCGTAACCAGACTTCCAGTCACACATCTCCGCCTCGGTTATGTTTCTGTTGACGGCGCATTAAAAGGAATCCCGAAGGCCCGACTGCCTTCATTGGTGAGGGATTCAAGGGTGGGGTAGGCCGACGGCCAGATTGCGATTATTATACGATACGCTATTCAGAATGCAACGAAAATCGTTTACCGGTTACATCGTGATTGTTGATAGGGTGTAGGGTTTTAGGTGGAGTCTACGGTGACAGTCGAAGGTTGCCACGGCCCCTACGGGGTCTCGCAATGACAATAATAATCGCCGCCAAAGGCGACATTGTTAAGCGTTGCCACGGGCGCCTTCGTGCCCTCGCAATGACGGTAAAAAAACGAAAGGGCGGCATTAATGCCGCCCCTACGGAATGAAAGCCGTCCGTACCTATCTCTACAGCACCTCGAGCTGGCGCTTGAGCTCCTTCTTCAATATCTTCCCCTGGGTGTTGCGGGGGAAATCGTCCACGAAAAAGACCTTCCGGGGCAGCTTGAAATCGGCGATCTTGCCCGTGAGCCGCTCGATGAGCTGCTGCTCGGTGAGCGTGTTGGGCTTCTTGAGGGAGACGAACGCCGCCACCACCTCGCCCCTGCGGGCGTCGGGCAGCCCCACGGCCGCCGACTCCTTGACCTCCATGATCGACTGGATCGCCTTTTCCACCTCGGCCGGGTAGATGTTTATCCCGTTGCAGATAATCAGCTCCTTCTTCCTCCCCTCGAGGAACAGGAAGCCGTCGGCGTCGCGCCGGGCCATGTCCCCCGTGTGGAACCACCCCCCGCGCATGGCCGCCTCGGTATCGGCGGGTTTGCCCCAGTAGCCGGAAAATACCGTGGGCCCCTTGATGATGATCTCGCCGGTCTTATCCTCCCTCACGTCGCTGCCCTCGTCATCGACGACCCTCAGCATCACGTGGAAGTTCTCCTTGCCCACGGAGCCGGCCTTGGTGACCGAATCGTCTAACGAGAGCGCCGATATCTGCAGGGCCTCGGTCATGCCGTACCCCTGCGCAAAGCGGACCCCCTTTTCCTCCTGGTAGCGATTGATCACCGGCACCGGCATGGGGGCCGCGCCGGAAAAGAAATAGTGGACGTGGGAAAAATCGGCCGCGTCCCACTCGGCGGCGTCCGCCATCATCTGGTACATCACCGGGACGGTGAACATGTAGTTGATCCGCTCGCGCATGATGATCTTGATGATCTCAGACGAGTTGAAGAACCGCTTGAGGACCAGCGATCCGCCCGCATAGACCACGGGGGTCGTGGAGGCGCCGAGCGGCCCCACGTGGTAGAGGGGCGCGGTCACCAGCGACCGGAAATCCTTGTCGAGCGAGAAATTAATCAGGTTATGCACGGCGTCGAAGATGACGTTATTGTGCGTGAGGACGGCGCCCTTGGGGTCGCCGGTGGTGCCGGAGGTATACATGATCAGCAGCGGATCGTCCGCGGTCACTTCCGCCGTCGGGACCGGCTCGTCGTCGGGAAAGGCCTCGACAAAGGGCGTGATGTCCCGATCCTCGGAGAGCGCGTCCCCGCTGTGGCCGAAACCATGCCGAGACCGCGTTGGTCTGGGGTTTGACCTCGGCGACCTTATCGGAAAAGTCGGCCGAATAGACGAGGACCGTGGGGCTGGAGTCGTTGACCATGTAGGCGATCTCGGGCGCGGCCAGCCGGTAGTTGATGGGCACGAGGATCGCCCCGATCTTCGCGCAGGCAAAGAAAATCTCGAGGAACTCGGAGGAATTGAGCATGAGCACCGAGACCCGGTCTCCCTTTTTCACCCCGACCGACGCGAGCGCGTGGGCCATCCGGTTGGTCCGCCGGTTGAACTCCCGGTTGTCAAACGACCGCATGCCGCCGTCCTCGTCCGTGAGGAAGGGGCGGCCCGGATCGGTGACGGCGCGCTTTGATATCCACTGTCCAACATTCATTGGCTGGTTTCCTTCACGTAGTGAGCTGTTTCTTGAGTTCCTTCTTCAGTATCTTGCCCGAGACGTTCCTCGGGAAATCATCCACGAAAAAGACCTTCTTGGGCAGCTTGAACGCCGCGATCTTGTCCGAGATCTTTTCGAGCAGCTCCTCTTCGGTAAGCGACGCCGCTTCCTTGAGGGAGACGAACGCGGCCACGACCTCGCCCCGGCGGGGGTCGGGCATCCCCACGGCCGCCGCTTCCTTGACCTGCGGGATGGACTGAATCGCCTTCTCGACCTCGGCGGGATAGATGTTCTCGCCCGAGCTGATGATCAGCTCCACCTTTCTCCCGGCGATGTACAGGAAGCCTTCTTCGTCCTTCCTGCCCATGTCCCCGGTGCGAAACCAGCCGTCCACGACGGCCTTCGTCGTCTCCTCGTGTTTGTTCCAGTAGCCGAGAAAGACGTTGGGGCCCTTGACGATGATCTCGCCGGTCTGGCCGGGCGCCACGTCGCTGCCCTCGTTATCGACGATGCGCATGATGACGTGGAACTCTTCCTTGCCCACGGAGCCGGCCTTCCTGATCGAATCCTCGATGGGAAGCGAGCTGAGCCGGCCCGGTCTCGGTCAGGCCGTATCCCTGGGCGAACTTGATCCCCTTTTCATCCTGGTACTTGCGGATGAGCGGCACCGGCATGGGCGCGCCGCCGGCGATGAAGTAGCGCACGTGGGAGAAATCGGCCCCGTCCCACTCGGCGGCCTCGGCCATCATCTGGTACATGACCGGCACGGCGAACATATAGTTTATCCCCTCGGCCATGATCAGCTTGATGATCTCCGAGGCGTTGAAAAACCTTTTCAGGACGAGCGAGCCCCCCGCGTAGATGACCGGGTTTGCCGCGGCCGACAGCGCCCCGATGTGAAAGAGGGGGGCCGTCACGAGGGACGTAAAGGTCCGGTTGACCCCGTAGCCGAGGAGATTATGGATGGCATGAAAGATGATGTTGGTGTGGGTGATCATGACCCCCTTGGGGTTGCCGGTGGTCCCGGACGTGTACATGATCACGAGGGGGTCATCGCCGCGGACCTCCCGTTTCGGGGTGGGCTCGGCGTCCGGCTTGTCGGCAACGAAATAGGTAAACGAGGGGTCCTCCCCCGGTTCGTCTCCCCCAGCCTGAAGATGTGCGGGATATCGAAGCCCCGCTTTTTTACCTCGGCGATCTTTTCGGCGAAATCGGAGGAATAGACCAGCACCTTCGGCGCGCAGTCGGTGAAGATATAGAGGAGCTCCGGCACGGCCAGCCGGAAATTGACCGGCACCATGATCGCGCCGATCTTGGCGCAGGCAAAGTAGATCTCGAGGAATTCCGATGAGTTGAGCATGACCACCGAGACGCGATCCCCGGCTGCCACCCCGAGAGACCCGAGGGCATGGGCCGTCCGGTTGACCCGGCTGTTGAACTCCCGGTTGTTGTACTGCCGGTCGACGCGGTCGGACTCCTTCAGAAACGGATCGTCCGGATCGGTCAGGGCGCGCTTAAAGACCCATTCTCCAACGTTCATGGCCTCGGGTTTCCTTTCATAAGAAGGGGGTGAGGTCGATACCGCACGCCGTGCGGATTTCCGGATACGCCGCCGCGCATACGGGAGATCGGCCGTCCCTGTCTGGTTCGGGTAAATGTGAATAGTATAACGGTTCCGGGCGGCCGCGTCAACCCCCGTGACGGCCCGATCGGGTGGGGCGGGGCGTGCGTTCGCCGCCGGAGATTATAGGTCCCTGGGGCCCCTGAAGACGAGTGCCACGAATGTCCCCCCGGACGAGACGCCGCACAACAGGGCGTTGCGCAGTACGGACTCTTTCTTCCGGGTCACGAAGTTCAGGGGGGAGATAGGGCTGTTCAGCCCGACGGTCGGGGGGATGACCCCGTTCTTGACCGAGACGGCCAGCGCGGCGGCCCGTATCCCGCCCGCGCCGAATAGCTCACCGACCGCCCCCTTTATGGAGGAAACGGCCGGGCCGTCTTTTCCGGTCCCGAATACGGAGGCGATCGCATCGGCCTCCAGCAGATCGAGCCGCGCGCCCCCGTTGGCCGCGCCGGAGATATAGTCGATATCGGCGGGGGAAAGCCCGGCCGAATCCAGGGCGCGCGTTATTGCCAGGACGTATCCCCTCGGATCGGTCGGGAAGTCGGTCGGCGGGGCAGGCGACGAGCTCATGCCGAAGCCGGATACCTCGGCGTAGATTTCGGCCCCGCGCCGTTCGGCATGTTCGAGCGATTCGAGGCAGATGACGCCGGCCCCTTCCCCGGCCAGGGCGCCGTTTCGGCTCACGTCAAAGGGCCGCGCCCCCTCCGGCCGCCCGTCCGCCCGGGAGAGGGTCCCGAACCGCGTCAGCACCTCGAAGAGGAGGGGAGATATCACATCGGCGCCGCCCGAAAAGACCGCGTCTGCCGTTCCTTTCGTGATCTGATCGAACGCGTAAGCCGACCGCCGTTTCGGCGGAGGATTCCTTGTGGTTGATGGTTGAGTTGAACCCGCGGAAGCCGAGCTCGATGGAGGCGTGGCCGGCCGGCGCGTTCATGACGGTATTGGGGACATGGAGCGGGTTGAACAGCGTCGGCCCTTCCGTATAGAGCGTGCGGGCGAACATGATGGAGATATCGGTAGAGCCGAACGCCGTGCCCATGATGATGCCGACCCGGTCCCGGTTGGCCTGGTCGATGACGAGTCGGGCGTCGTCGGCGGCAAGCCTCGCGGCGGCCACCGCGAGGCGGGAGAGAGTATCCATCTTGCGGATGCTCTTCGGATCGATGATATCCTTCGGGTTGAAATCGGAAACCAGCGCGCCCAGGTGCGACGGAAGGTCCGACGTATCGAACGAGGTGATCTCCCGCGCGCCCGATTCTCCCGCGAGCAATCGGTCCGTAAACTGACGTATCCCCACGCCAAGACACGAGACTACCCCCGCCCCGGTAATGACCACGCGCTTACTCATGAATGATCCCCTTCTGGGTGTATCTTCCGTAGATGACGGAGGTGTTGTTGCCGCCGAAGGCAAACGAATTGGAAAGGACGATGGACAGCTCCTTTTTTCTTGACCGTCCGGGGACATAGTCGAGATCGCACTCCGGGTCCGGCTCGGAGAGGTGAACGGTCGGCGGGATAAAGCCGTTTTGTATGGCGAGCATGCAGGCCATCCCTTCCAGCGCCCCGGCGGCCCCCAGGGTATGGGCGATCATCGACTTGGTCGAAGACACCGGTACGTCATAGGCCCGCTTCTTGAAGAGCTCCTTGATGCCCCGGGTCTCGGCCACGTCGTTGGCCGGGGTGGCGGTACCGTGGGCA
>CAWKCL010000007.1:0-752500 GCA_963848155.1 uncultured delta proteobacterium | reverse complement strand
GTGGGGTTACGATAAAGGATTGGTCAGGATCCTAAAGAGGACGTCGTGTTACGCGGCAATTGTGGCGTATAAGACTTACTATTTCCTTTTGAAACGTCCCGTGCTCTGGTATAATCCTGCCCCAAACCGCTGAACGGGAGGAACCACTCGATGGCCGAGATTCATTATCTCATGGAACACCCGCACTACGCGCCGATCATCGCCTTCTGGAACTACCGGGAGTGGCATATAGGCAAAGAGACCCTCGATGAGATCATCGCGCGTTATCAGGGGCGGCTGCAAAAAGACAAGGTGCCGATGACGCTGATTGCCCTGGAAGATACGATGCCCGTGGGCAGCGTCTCCATCAAGAACAACGACCTCCCGGAACGGCCCGACCTCAACCCGTGGCTTGCCTCGCTCTTTGTGCTTGCGGACTACCGGGGACGGGACATCGGCCGGCGGTTGCTGCGGGCCGGAGAGGAGGCGGCGGCGGCCGCGGGGGTAGGCCGGCTCTATCTCTTTACGCACACGGCCGCGGGCCTCTACGAGAAAGAGGGATGGACCTTCATGGAATCGGTAAAAAAGCCGGATGGGATTTCCGAGGCGATCTACTATAAGGACCTGACGTGAGCCGTCTCCCCGGGGAAGGGGCGACTATGCCTCACACTCGTGGGGGTCGTCGGAGAAGGGCCCCGGGAGCCCCGGAACGTCCAGCGTGCCGCCGGGCAGTATCATGCCCTCAAACCGTTTAACGCCGTCGACGGGCCGGTCGAGAATGAAGGTGATCCGGTTCCCGGATACAAAATACGTACCCGAATATTCGGCATGCGTGACTTCGTCGCCGGTCGTGTCCAGCAGGGTGAGCGTGAGCGTGCCGTCGTCCCGGAAATCGAGGTTTGCCGCCGGCCCGAAGGCCCCGATGGCCGCGCCGTACCAGGCGACCGCGGTCAGAATCATCGCGGTGTCATCCCGATTCCCCGGGGAATAACCGAACAGGCGCAGGTAGCGTACGGTATCCCGGACCGGGTCGAGGTCGGGATCGGTCTCGGCCTTCTTTCGGGTCCCGGGATCCAGGCGTACCGCCTCTTCCAACTGGTCGAGAATCGCCGACTTATACGCGTCGTACCGGCATATGGCCTCGGGGCCCTGTTTGCGCAGGACGCCGAGCGTGCAGGCGAGGTTATAATGGGCCAGCGTGTAATCCGGATCGGCGGCGACCGCGCGCCGAAAATAGTCAAGCGCCTCGGGAAAGTTCCCCTTCAAATATAGCCGATATCCTTCGGTATTGAGATCCCTGGCCGACTGGGCATATGCACCGTCGATGACCGGCCGCAGAGCAGCAGGGTGATAACTAACGCGAAAGCGACATACGCATCGTTTCATGCCGGGACCTTATTATAACATATTAAAGTATACCATACTATGTTCCCGTCGATGCAACCGCATGCCGCTTTATCGTTGTCCAACGAGTATATATGGCACAGTGCTGCTGGAGGAAGTTTCTATGCCGCTTCGTAAAGCTTCACGTTTCGTCGCGTCGCCTATTCAACCGCAGGAACCTGGTGCGGGACGTCCGACTTGCCCTCGTGGAGGCCCTGGGAATCCCGGCGGACCACGGCCACGTCGTCCTCTATGAATCGCCGGCTCTCTTGCCGGGCGACCGGCAAGAGCCGAAGCGCGGATTTCGTCTTTGTCGAGATACTCATGTTTACCGGCCGCTCCGACGAGATTAAGGGACGGCTTTTCACGCGTCTCAACGACATCATCCGTGACCGTACCGGGGTGCCAGAGCGGGATATCCTCTTTGTCATCACCGAGGCCGACAGAAGCAACTGGGCGGCCCGGGGTGGGGTGCCGATTTCACAGCTCGATATCGGATACTGATGTAATCGTGATCTAATCGTAAACAGCGGCGCGGGTGCGAAAACTCTTCTATAGCTTTTCATCAGTCCGGATGCTATACTTAATTATACAGACACAGAAAATCCGATTATACATGTCGAGAAAGGAACGACACCGGCCGATGAAAACGCATACCCACTCCGACCACGACCATTCCCATCATGATCAGTATCACGAACACCGGGGCGTCTTTACCGAGCGTGTCTTCGAATACCGGTCGGTGGAAAAGAAAAAACTGTTCATCTCGCTTGCCGTCACCACGCTTTTCATGCTGGTGGAGATCGTCGGGGGGATACTCTCCGGGAGCATCGCCCTGATATCGGACGCCGGCCACATGTTCACCCACTGCTTTGCCATCATCATCGGGATCGTCGCGATATACATCGCCCGGAAACCCGCGTGCCACCACCGGACCTTCGGGCTCTACCGGGCCGAGATACTGGCCTCGTTTGTCAACGGCATCTTTCTGGTGCTTGTCTCGGCCGTAATTATTTACGAGGCGGCAGCCCGGATCATATCCCCCCGGGAGGTGCTCGGCTTCGAGATGTTCGTGGTGGCAATCATCGGCCTTGTCGCCAACGTCGCCAGCATTTTCATCCTCAGCGGCAGCCATAAACATGATCTGAACGTAAAAAGCGTCTTCTATCACCTGCTGGCCGACGCGGCCTCGTCGGTGGTGGTGGTCGGCGCGGCGGTCGTTATCTACTATTTCGGCTGGACCATCGTGGACCCGATCGTGAGTATCGGCATCTCGATCGTCATCCTCTACTGGGCATGGGGGGTGCTCAGGGAATCCGGGATGATCCTCATGGAGATGGCGCCGGGCGGCAACGGGTTTGACAGCGATACCATCGCCACCGATCTCATGGGCCGTTTTCCCGAGATCTCGGGCGTATTCTCGGCGCACCTCTGGGCCATTACCCCGGATATGCTGGTCTTTTCGGCCCATATCGGGTTTAACGACGGGGTAGAAAACCCGATGTCGCTGATGCCGCGCATATCGAATCACCTCTTCGACCGGTACGGCGTCATCGAATCGACCATCCAGATACTCACCGACAAGACCGGCGCCGTCTGCCGGGTTCCCCAGGATATCCGCTGAGAGGAGATCATGACCGAACCGATTATGCCGGGGGCCGAGCCCTTCTTCCTCGACGGGGGGATGCGGGCCTGCCTTTTGATTCACGGCTTTACCGCCTCACCCTTCGAGATGCGCTATATCGGCACGAAACTTAACGAGGCGGGCTACACGGTTATGGCCCCGCGGCTGCCCGGCCACGGGACGAGCGTGGCCGATCTCGACCGCACGGGCTGGGTCGACTGGTACCGGGAGGTCGCCTCGTCTTTCCGGTCGCTGGCCGCGGTCTATCCCAAGGTCTTTATCGTGGGGATGAGCGCAGGCGGGACGCTGGCGCTCTATCTCCTCTCCGAGGGGGTGAACGCGGCGGGGTCCGCGGTGCTGTCGGTCCCGGTCAGGTTTCACAGCCCGCTGATCCGCAAGAGCTTCGCCCTCCTTTCGCTGGTCCCCGGTCTGCGGCTGCTCCCGGCCGCCCGGAAAAAGAGCGGGCCGGATATCCGCGACCAAGAGATGAAGGAAAAGCTCGTCACCTATACGCACGGGCCGGTGCGGGCGGGCCTCCAGTTCATCCGGTTCATGGGCATGACCCAGAAAAGGCTCGGGCGCGTGACGGCGCCGCTGGTCGTGATGCAGTCAAGGAACGACCACGTGATCCCGGCCGACAACCCCGAGATCATCATCAACGGCGTATCGTCGGCGACCAAGCGCCTGGTCTGGTTTACCGAGTCCTACCATATCCTGACGTGGGACGTGGAAAAGGACGAGGTGGCGCGGACGATCATCGAGTTCTTCGACAGCCTGTAATCCTATATTAAATACGATAGGGGTATACCATAATGTCCGGCTACGGTGTGCGTGTTGAGTATATCGGTCCGAAGGGGCACATCGCCCTGGTGACTCTGGACCGTCCCGACAAGCGCAACGCCTTTGACGAGGTGATGTGGGCCTCGATTGAATCCGCCGCCGCGACTCTCAGGGGGCGGCTGCCACGGGCGGTCGTGGTCACCGGGGCGGGAGACAAAGCGTTTTGGCGGGGTTTGACGTGAGCCCCGACAATCCGCAGGTCGCCCGGCTGATCACCGCGCTCAACGAGAAGAACCGAAAGCCGATCGAGGAACTGATCGGGCGCATCCGGGCGGCGGTGGACCGATTCGTGATGCTGCCGGTCCCGGTCATCGCCGCCGTCAACGGCCTTGCCTACGGCGGGGGGGCGGAGCTTGCCGCCCGGTGCGACATGCGGGTGATCGACCCCGACGCCGTGATCTCGTTTTCGGAGGTGCGGCTGGGGCTGATGCCCGACTGGGGGGGCGGGGTGGCGCTGGCGCGGCTGGTCGGAACGGCCCGGGCGGCGGAGCTGATCCTCACCGGTAAAAAGGTCGGGGCCCAGGAGGCCTTTTCGATCGGCCTCGTCAACCGGGTGAGCGAAAAGGGAACCGCGGCGCACCTGGCGATTGAGATAGCCGGGGCGATTGCGAAGAACGGCCCGAAGGCCGTGCGCCACGCGCTCTCGGTAATCAGAAAATCACCGGATATGCCGATCGACGAGGCGCTGGCGTTCGAGAGCGAGCGGGCCGTCGACCTGATCGAGACCGGCGAGTGCGTCGAGGGTATCGGGGCGTTCCTGGGAAAACGGGAGCCGGAGTTTGAGGATGGGTAAAATGACAGTTACACGAATTATGGGGAATTAGGGGGACACCATACTTAATTCATTATACTCCTCGATTGAACAAAAAGGCCGGAATTAAGTATGGTGTCCCCTTAATTCTCATTGCAGGGGCGGCTCGCGAGCCGCCCCTCTTTCGTTTTTCGTCACTCTACCGTCATTGCGAGGAGCGGCAGCGACAAAGCAATCCCCCGACTGTCACCGTATAACAGGGGATTGCTTGGCTGCGCTCGAAATGACGGTGAAAAGAGAAATGCATCACAAAACCAAAGGGGGCCACAAGGCCCCCTTTGGTTTTGTCTTTTCGGAAGGGAATCACCCCCACCGTGCTTATGAGACGATATCCCTATAACCCCATCATCCGGGAGACGATGAGCTTCATGATCTCGGAGGTGCCGGCAAATATCGTGTGAATCCTCACGTCCCTGAACAGGCGGGCGATGAGGTATTCTTCCATGTAGCCGTAGCCCGCCGTGCATCTGGAGGCACTGCTGGGCGACCCGGTTTGCCATCTCGCAGACCCAGTACTTTGCCATCGAGGTCTTTTTGACGACGTCCTTTCCGGCGATGTGGTCAAGCGTCAGCGCCTCGAGGAAGGTCCGGCCCAGCTCGATCTCGGTGGCCATCTCGGCCAGCTTGAACGAGTTGTACTGGAAGCGGGAGATCGGCCTGCCGAAGGCCTCGCGGCTCTTGCAGAACTCGATGGTCACGTCAAGCGCGATCTCGGCCAGCACCTGGGAGCCCCACGATGCTACGAGCCGCTCCTGCTGGAGCTTCTGCATGAGGAACTTGAAGCCGGCGCCCTCCTCTCCGAGGAGGTTTTCTTTCGGCACGCGGCAGTCGTCAAAGAAGAGCTCCGAGGTGTCCTGGCTCTTCATACCGATCTTGTCGAACCTCTGTCCCTTGATGAAACCCTTGGTGCCGTCCTCGACGACGATCAGCGAGATCCCGGCGTAGGGCGGGTTAGCCTTGGGATCGGTCTTGACGGCGGTGACGCAGATGTCGCAGTTGATGCCGTTGCTGATGAAGGTCTTCTGGCCGTTGAGGATGTAGTCGTTGCCGTCCTTGACGGCGGTCGTCCTCAGGGCGGCCAGGTCCGACCCCGCGTTGGGCTCGGTCATGGCGACCGCCGAGATGAGGTCGCCGCTGGCGCAGCCGGGCAGCCATCTCGTCTTCTGCTCGGCGTTGCCGAACGAGTAGATATAGGGAACCACGACGTCGCTGTGCAGCGAGACCGCCAGGCCCGACTGCTTGGTCTTCGAGATCTCCTCGAGGATGATTACGGCGTATTCAAAGCCGACCCCCGATCCCCCGTATTCTTCCGGGAGCCAGGGACAGAGGAACCCCTGGGCGCCGAAATCCTTCCAGGCCTTCTTGGGCGTGATACCCGCCTTCTCCCACTCATCGGCATGGGGGGTGACGTTGGCCTCGAGGTACTTCCTGAGCGCATCCCTGAAAATGCGGTGGTCTTCGGTGTAGATTTGTTCCAAAAGTGACATGATAGCTCCTCCTGTCTCGTGTATGCTATGGGTAGTTGTATTCGATTCCCTATATATATTATGCCTGACGTGCGGCCCCGAGGGTATAGCGGCTCCACCGGAAGGGCGTGATATGCTTCAGTCGCTTCTTCTCGACGTACGTCGTGATATATCTAATTTCGGCCCGGCCGGTCCGGGTATCCAGCAGGCAGTAACTCGGGTGAGGATTGTGCGCCTCGGGCTCCCCGATGGAGCCGGGATTTATGATCGTGACGTGTCCTGATCTAATGACCATCGGCACGTGGGTGTGGCCGAGGATGATGTAATCAAAGCCGAGGCCGGCAAAGGCGGAAAAGCCGGTGTACTCGGGATAGATGTATTCGTTCTTCGGGTTGTCCGGGCTGCCGTGTGCCAGCAGGATCTTCTTGCCGTCGAGTATCAGTTCCAACCGGTGGGGTGTCTGCCTGATCCGGGAGATAGCCGAGGAAAGGGCATGGCTCCCGCCGAACAGCGAAAAATAGTTGACGGCCGCCTCCTCATGGTTGCCCTGGACGAAGATGATGCGCCGCTCGTCTATAATGGACAGGATCTCCACGAGCTCATGGGCGCGGCCGGCGATATCACCGGCCAGGAGGATAGAGTCGGTCTCGGGCATCTCCGCGAGGGTCGCGGTGAGAGCCGGAAGGTTTCCGTGAATGTCGGCAATAATTCCGATTATCATAGCAGAGTAGTATAGAAAAGAGGGGCGGGGATTGCCCCGCCCCATCTAAGAACGTATGTTATTTCTGGATGAGCGGAAGCATTGCTCCGAAGGTCTCCTGAACGCTTCCGACCTCTTTGGCGCCGGAAAGATCCGTGATCTTTTTCCAGGCGTCCCTGATCTCTTCGGCCTTGATGTCACGGCTGCCGTCGCCGATGAGGGCGCCGTTGCCCATGACAATTGCCGACCGGCTGTACCAGCCCATCCCGCAGTTGAAGATATACCCGGAATCCTGGTTCTCCTCGGAGGCGAGGTAGGTAACCAGCGGGGTGATGAATTCGGGTTTCAGTTTAGCGAAGAACTCGGGGGGCATAACGTCCTCGGTGAGGCGGGAGGCCGCGACCGGGGCGAT
The DNA here is from genome assembly GCA_963848155.1 of uncultured delta proteobacterium. Taxonomy (GTDB): domain Bacteria; phylum Desulfobacterota; class Zymogenia; order Zymogenales; family Zymogenaceae; genus JAFGAS01. The sequence continues at coordinate 745,285 of CAWKCL010000007.1, read as the reverse complement.
CGTGTTGATCTTGACGTTGTACTTGGCGCCCTCGATCTTGAGGGCGTTCATCAGGCCGATGAGGCCCATCTTGGCGGCGGCGTAGTTGGTCTGGCCGAAGTTGCCGTAGAGCCCGGCGCCGGAGGTGGTCAGCACCACGCGGCCGTAGTTCTGCTCTTTCATGATGGCAAAGGCCGGCTGCGTGACGCAGTAGGCGCCGCGCAGGTGAACGGCAATAACCAGGTCCCAGATCTCGGGCTCCATCTTGAGGAAGCTCTTGTCGCGCAGGATACCCGCGTTGTTGATGACGATGTCGACCTTGCCGAACGCGTCGACGGCCGTCTTGACGATGCCCTGGCCGCCCTCGATGGTGGCGACGTTATCGTAGTTAGGGGCCGCTTCTCCGCCCGCCTTCTTGATCTCGTCGACTACGTCCTGCGCCGGGCCGTGGCTCGCGCCCGAGCCGTCCCGGGCGCCGCCCAGGTCGTTGACCACGACTTTACAGCCGCGCTTGGCCAGCTCCAGGGCATAGGTCTTGCCGAGGCCGGCGCCGGCGCCCGTCACGATGGCCACCTTGCCTTTGAAATTGATATCCGCCATGTTCGACTCCTTTTAATATGATGTATATACAGTTTCATGGGATGTTAGTAATCGCGCCCATAACGACAGAACGTGGCGATCACCCCGCCCTTCTCTTCGTTGCTCCTTACGGGAGGGCGGCCACGAACGAGCCCGTCAGCTTGACGGTGCCGTTGCCATCGGCCGATTCGATCTCGCATTCGATGAGCTTGTCTTTGCCTTCCTCCCACTTCTTGACGACCTTGCCCTTAACGGTGATGGTGGCGCGCTTGGTGGTATTGGCCGCGTCGTTGAGGTCCATCGGATCGGTCATGCCGGAGAAGCGCACCTTGTATTTCTTCAGGTGTTTCTGCGGAATCCAGTCGGTGATGGCCCGGCCGGTGATCCCCATGATCAGCATCCCGTGGGCGATAACGTTGGGAAGGCCGAACAGGGCCGTGAAGGTATTATCGTGATGCAGCGGGTTGAAATCGCCCGAAGCGCCGGCGTACCGAACCAGGTGCGTCCTGGTGATGGGATCAGAGGTGAAGGAGGGCATTTCGGTACCGACGTTAACGTCCTTGTAGTAGACTTCCTTTGTCATGATTTCCTCCTACCTTTCCACCAGGGTCGAGCGGCCTTTGATAACCACCTCGCCCTTCTGGTTTTTCATTTCGGTCTCAAGAACCGTGAATTCCATGAAGCTGCCGGGCTTGTTCTTCTTTTCTTTCTCGTACATGTCAACCACTTTGGTCTTGCAGGTGATGACATCGCCGGGATGGATGGGCTTGAGGTATTCGTACTCCTCCTCGCCGTGCAACAACCTGCCGAGATTAATACCCAGGCCGGTGATCATCGGCATCAGGCCGCCGCCGCCCCAGAGGGCGAAGCAGGTCTGGAAGGTAGGAGATATGACGATGTCGTCGTACCCTTCCTTCTTGGCCGCATCCTTGCTCGCGTAGATCTGGTCGATCTGATCCTTGCTCTCCTTCTGCGAGATCGCCATAACAAACTCGGCGATCTTTCCCTTCTCCACCTCATAGGCGAAGGGGGGAAATTCCGTCCCCAGTTTCGATTTGTCTGCCATAAGGGCCTCCTGTTAAAAAAGTCGGTATATACCCTCTATTATTCCTTAACGTCGATGCCCGAGAGCAACCCGTTGAGGTTTACCTTGAGCACCTTCTCCCTGGGCGCCAGCCCCATGAAGATGGCGGTGGAGACGTCCTCGACGAGGTTATCGATGGGTATTTCCCGGTCGAAAACGAGCCAGGGGATCGAGACGTGCTCGATCGTGCCCAGGATCATGTCCCTGATGATGTGAGGATTAACCTGGGGGCCGATCTCCCCGTCCCTGATACCCTCGGTGATAATCTGTATGATAAGGTCGGAATAGAGCTTGAGGTTTTCGTAGGTTTTGCTGCGGTAATAATCCGGATCGATACGGATCTCCAGCGTCATGATCTTGGTGAAGTCCTTGTGGTTGCGAAAATATGAGAGGTGGCACCAGATAATCTTTCTGAGCTTATTGAGGGCCCCCTTGATGCCCTGGAGATGGTCCAACACGAAGTTGGCGTAGTCCGCCAGGTAGTTTTCCGGGACGGCGTACAGCAGGTCTTTCTTGTTGGCGAAATACTCGTAGATGGTTCCTTCGGCGACCTGGGCGTCGCGGGCGATCTCGGCAACGGTGGTCTCGAAGTACCCTTTTTGGGCGAAGATACGCTCGGCGGCGGCGATAATCCGCTCCCGCTTGTCGGCGGGGTCCCGATTAGCCCTCAGCCCCTTGGCGACCCGGGAGAGGTTCTTCTGAACATCATTCATTTTCTTTGTATTATCGGGCATTTTTGCGCCTTGATAAGAAAATCAGTGTTTCCCTGCCGAGCACGGCTCAATTATAGTGAGTCGTCCGTTCGTTTGTCAAGTGATAAATATCATTGGCAAAACTAAATTCGTAAAAATGCTTGACAAAAAATCCTTTTTATAATAAAAAAATGTCGAGAGTCATTCAGTTTCTTGTACAACTTCGGGCGCCGGTGCAAAAAGAGCGCCGCATGATGTTGCCGAGGATGGCTCAACAGGGTGGGATGACGGGGAGTGCGGGCCGGTTTGAATTATAACGGAATTTACCTGGGATAACCCGATCTTGGCCCTTGCGGCAGACACAGTCGAAGAAGTACGACTCAAGATCCAGACATATGCGTTCAACTTATTAAGAGGAGATTGCTAAAATGGTAGGCATTACATCATTTGGGGGGTACATCCCGCGGTACCGGCTCAATCGCTTTAACATATTCGGTGCGATGGGGTGGTTCAATCCGGTGACCATATGCCGTCGCTCAGGGTGAAAAAGCAGTAGCCAACTACGACGAGGACAGCCTCACGATGGCGGTAGCCGCAGGGCTCGACGCGCTGTCGGCCATCGATCGCTCGAAGATCGACGGCGTTTACCTCGCCTCTACGACGCTTCCGTATAAAGAGCGCTCATGCGCGGCGATTGCGGCCGCGGCCATGGATCTCAGGACGGACATACGCGTCGCGGACTTCGCCGAATCGGTAAAGGGCGGGACGACCGCGGTGCTGGCGGCCGTTGACGCGGTCAAGGCCGGCGAGGTCGGAAACATCATGGTAACGGCCGCCGACTTCCGCATGGGCAAGATGGGCAGCATGGTCGAGCAGTTCTACGGCGACGGGGCCGGATGCCTGGTTCTCGGCAAAGACAACGTCGTTGCCGAGTTCAAGGGATCGTATCTCCGTCTCGTACGACTTTGTTGATCACTTCAGGGGCGACGGCAAGCCGTTTGACCGGACCTGGGAAGAGCGCTGGATCCGCGACGAGGGGTACACCAAGTTCATCCCCGAGGCAATCGGCGGGCTCCTCAAGAAGACCGGCGTCAAGGCCGAGGACGTGGCGCGGGTGGTCTATCCCTGCTACTTTGGAAGGGATCATAAGGCGATCGGGACGAAGATCGGCTTCAAGCCCGAGGCCATTCACGACAACATGCACGCCACCGTCGGCGATACCGGCGCCGCCCATCCGCTCGTGATGATGGTTTCGGCCCTGCAGGACGCCAAACCCGGCGACAAGATCGTCATGGCAAGCTTCGGGACGGGCTGCGACGCCCTCCTGTTTGAGGTAACCGACAATATCAAGAAGCTTTCGGGCATCGGCGGCATCAAGGCGTCGCTGGCCAACAAGGCGGATCTGGCGCCCTACGAGAAGTACGCGGTCTTCCGCAACATTATCCCCATGGAACTTGGCATCCGCGGCGAGGACAGCGCGTTTACCGCTTTTTCGACCCTGTGGCGCAAGCGCAAAGCCGTGCTCTCGCTGGTCGGCACGAAGTGCACCAAGTGCAAGACGCCCCAGTTCCCGCCCCAGCGGATATGCGTAAATCCCGACTGCGGCGCCATTGACCAGATGGAGGACTATCGGTTCTCCGATAAGGACGCGACCATCTTCTCCTATACCGGCGACATGCTTTCATTCTGTTACGATCCGCCCCAGGTCTACGGCATAATCAGGTTCAAGGGCGGGGGACGGCTCTGGACCGACTTCACCGACTGCAAGCTGGAGGATATCTCCGTGGGACAGAAGGCGAAGCTCACCTTCCGGAGAAAATATTATGATGACAAGCGGGGCATTCACGGCTACTTCTGGAAAGTCATCCCCGTCAAATAATAACAGAGAACCCTCACTATAAGGAGAAAAACGATGCCAAGTGGGATCAGAGATAAAGTCGCTATCATCGGAATGGGCTGCACCAGGTTCGGCGAGCGCTGGGATATGTCCTCCGAGGACCTGATGGTTGAGGCCTTTGTCGAGGCGCTGGCGGATGCGGGGATCGACAAGAAAGAAATCGACGCCTCGTGGTTCGGCTGCTGCTTTGACGAGGTCAACGTCGGCAAGAGCGCCCTGGCGCTTCCGATGACCCTCAAGCTCCCCTATATCGGCGCGACCCGCGTCGAGAACTTCTGCGCCAGCGGCACCGAGGCCTTCCGCGGCGCCGTCTATGCCGTTGCCTCCGGCGCGTGCGATATCGCGCTGGCGCAGGGCGCCGAGAAACTGAAAGACACCGGGTACGGCGGCCTGCCGGACTTCGGGACCGCCATGGGCACCTTCAACCGGCTCTTCATGCCCAACGCCACGGCGCCGGGTTCATTTGCCCTCATGGCGACCGGCTACATGGCCAAGTACGGCGTCAAGCCGGAAGAGCTGAAGATGGGCCTTGCCAAGATCTCCGCCAAGAGCCATGCAAACGGCGCCCTCAACCCGAAGGCCCACCTGCGCAAGGCCGTTACCGTGGATCAGATCATGGCCGCCCCGATCATCGCATGGCCGCTGGGTCTGTTTGACTGCTGCGGCGTTTCGGACGGATCGGCCGCCGCTATCGTTGCCACCCCCGAGATCGCAAAGAAGCTCGGCAAGACAAACCCCGTCTTCGTCAAGGCGCTGCAGATTGCGGTGACCTCCGGCGAGGAAATGTGGTATGACAGCTGGGACGGCGCCCACGTCGAAACGACCTTCCGCGCAGGGCAGAAGGCCTACGCGGAGGCGGGAATCAAGAAACCCCGCGAAGAGATCAGCATGATGGAGGTGCACGACTGCTTCTCTATCACGGAGCTGGCTACCTACGAGGATCTCCAGATCTCGCCGCGCGGCAAGTCCATCGAGGATATCAGCGCGGGATTCTATGATCTCAAGGGGCCGCTCCCGTGCCAGCCGGACGGTGGGCTCAAGTGCTTCGGCCACCCGATCGGCGCCTCCGGTATCCGCATGCTCTACGAGATGTACAATCAGCTGCTCGGCAGGGCGGGCGAACGCCAGATCAAGAACCCGAAATTCGGACTTACGCATAACCTCGGCGGTTTCCCGGCAATGAGCGTCTGCTCGGTATCCATCGTCGGGCTGTAAGGAAAACCAGTCAATAGATCACCATCCCCGCATTTTGAAGGGGTACTCAGGGGGAGCAAACCGCTCCCCCTTTTTTTATGGAATACGAGGAGGCATATACGGTTTGACAGCGCGGCCGATCCATAGTATCCTTTTTACATAAACAAATTATTATAAGGAGCCGCCATGTTTTCAGCAATCGCAGGTTATCCGATCTTCGGGCTGCCGCTCGCGCTTTATCTGGGAATCATCACGTTGCTCTGCCTGTTGTTTACCGCCACCATCTCGACTCTCAACAAGCGCAGGATAAGGTTCCTCTCCATGAAATGGCACATCCGCATGGCATATGTCACGATTACCTTTGCACTGGTGCATGGCTCGTTGATCTTACTGAGCATGCTGGGACTATAGCAGGCGGAACGGAAGCCCCACGAGACGGCAACGAGCGATTCCGAGAAGGGACGATGACCGAAGATAAAGACGTACGTATCGTCGCATTGAAGTGCCCGAACTGCGGGGGCGCCCTGCGGGTGCCCGAGGGGACCGATAAGGCCCTGTGCGAGCACTGCGGGAGCACCGTTTTGGTGCTCGATGCACGCGCCGGCGGAGCCTCGCCGGGCACCACCACCCGCACCGTTCAGTTTACGGAAGAGGGAAAGAAACGCCTCCTGAAGATCGTGCTCTGGGGAACGGCGATTACGGCCGGCCTTCCAATACTTACCACGGTGCTTATCTTTATCATCCTTGCGGTGGTGTTTCTGGTGCTGGGGCTTGGCCTTATCGGATCGGGAAAGTGACAGTATACGATATGAAACGGGCGCCTCTGGAGGCGCCCGTTTTCGTTCGATCGGATTTCTGCGGATTTTACTTGTCGCCCACCACGATCACCTTATAATACCCGGTGATCTCGTAGGCCTTTTTCATGGCCTGCTCGCCTTTGCCGACCCAGATATCGAGTCGGTTTCCCTTGATCGCCCCGCCCCGGTCGTGAATCGTATAGATCTTCGGGAGATTAAACTTGCCGAGGTCTTCGATAATGACGTTCGTCCCGAATTCCATGTGGGGGGGGCCGGCGGCCATCCCGATATAGACGGGTGTCGTGTCGCTGCCCATGATCCCGCGGCCGTTCAGGATGATATCTCCGCGGTAACTGCCGGTAGCGAATTTATCCTGGTCCGGCAGCGGAGAGTAATAACCGGTGACCCGGATGATCCGCTCGTAGTAGTGACCCGATTCCAGTAGCTCCTTAATCCTCTTCTCGGTGATCTTTTCGTTGAGATAGATATCGTATCCTTCGCCGATCAGTATCGAAGCGAGGGCTTCATCCCCCCACTCGTACCGGCTCAAATCCATAAAGATCCCCTTCCGGTTCACGTCGCTGATGACGAAATAGGAATTAATCCCGAAGACGAAGAGGACAAGACATACAAGGCCCGCAACGATAAACGGGGTAGCGGGCTGGGGAAGCACCTGGCGGACGGCGTGTCTTCTTATTTCGGCGTATATATAGCGGACGCGGCGGTACGCAACAACAACGCGGTCAACAATTCGGGCGACAATAGTAAGGACGGCATTGCGCGCCCCGATATACCGGCGCGTGACGGCGGCCCGCGTCTGCGCGATGCGGTCGGCCACGCGCTTCTTCCATAAGCGGACGGTGTCTCGGGAGCGGGTGACTGAGAGCACAACGAATCGGGATGCGGCGGAGCAGGCCGTTTCGACACCGTTTCGGGTTGCCGCGATGACCGCGGTAACGGCGCCGATGGCGCCGGTATACGCGGATTGGACGGCATCAATGACGGCGGTGCAGGCGGCCGTGGCAGTGTCAACGATTCCGGTGCGGACCGCATAGACTACCGACAGGGCGCCCGCAACGGTATCGACGACGAAGCTGACGGCAGCGGCGGCAACGTTCACCGTCGCGGTAATACAGAAGGCCAGGAACCCCGCAAGGATATCGACAACGAAGGCGCGCGCGGCGGCGATCCCGTTCATTGCCCCGGCAGTACAGGAAACCAGGGCGTCGCGCGCCCACAAATATCCGTTAGCGGCTGCAATCCATGCCAGCAGCACGCTTCGACGGGCCGATCGATATCCTTTTTTTGCGAGGTCCCGAGTGGGGCGGGTGTTGAGGCGTATTTTCCGCAGCGGATGACCGGAGGCGGGGCCGGCCTTTAAAGCCGAACCCGCGGCGCGAATCCCGAACTGCCTGGTTTGATGGAGCGCAAGGTGCAGAGCGGCGCGTGATCGGTTGGTGAGCGGTTCGCCGCGCCGGGTGACGATTTCGCGAAGAAACTCGCACGCAACGCGCCGCTCATCATGATCGGGGCAGTGAAGAGACTCAACGAGAATCTTGATTATCTCGGGCCGTTCCACAAGATCACTCCGACCGTAGGTAAACGCCTGCCGGTATTGCCATACCTGTCAGCTCTACCGGCGGGGGTATAAAAACGCATCGTTTTATGTAAACACTCCTGACAAATTATTATATACAATAGATTTCCGATAATGTCAAGATAAATATTTAAAAGAACATAAATTATATATAAAATATATATCAAATACACTTCATTTATAGCGATTTCACCGTAGACCGTGCGAGTCTGCCGATGACCGGCGGCAAAAAGATTGATTTGTCAATCAATTGCCTTGACATCTAATCGCGACTTTGATACGGTTAGTATTCCTTACTAAGAGATTGTCGGAGACGCCTCACGCGGATTTTCAAAAATAACTTTGCACGATAAACAAGAAGGCGGCGATACTACGCTCGATATAGCGGCCGGACCAGGCAGACGGGTGCGATATCGTTCCGATACGTATATTCGTATTGGGACATCTTCTGCCATGAGCATCATACCCGCGACCGGCGGCCTGGATCGATTGTCGTATCCCGCGCAAGACAGATAATCCAACGGAATGAACTCATGCAATGATCAAGGAGGTGACCAATGGCCCAAAAGCAGCAAGACCAGGGACTGTTGCAGTATAGCAGCAGGATAAAGGTTCCCTATACCTGGTCTGTGGGGGAGGTGGGAAGCCGCTTCCTCATGGAGTTAAAGGAAAACAAGAAGATCTGGGCGACCAGGTGCCCCTCGTGCGACATGGTCTTCGTCCCCCCGAAAAAGGCGTGCACGTACTGCTTTTCCGATATCCACGAGTGGGTCGAAGTGAAAGACGAGGGGGTGCTCCAGACATTTACGGTCGTCCGGTACGAAACGCCGCTTGTGCCCGGGAAGACCCCTCACATCATCGGGATCGTTCTCCTGGACGGCGCCGACACGGGGCTTGTCCACCTGATTGGAGACGTGCCTCCGGACAGGGTGAAGGTCGGTATGCGCGTCAAGGCCGTCTTTGAGGAGAACCGTAAGGGACATATACTTGATATCAAGCATTTTAAACCGATATAGAAGAGGAAGAGCATGAACGGAGTTGAGGACATCACCATTATCGGGGTGGGGCAAACGGCCATCGAGCGGCAAAAGCCGGCCGATACCTTCGCCGATATGGCCTATGAGGTCGTCACCAAGGCGCTTAAAGACGCCGGCATGACTATCGATGATATCGATAATATCGTGACCACCTCCAACGATTTCTGGGACGGCCGCACGATCTCGTCCATGGCGGTCAACGACGCCGTGGGAGCGGGACTGGGCAAGAATATTACTACCGTCGAGGGCGACGGAACGTTCTCGGCCTTCTACGGGATGTGCCGGATCCTTTCGGGCTCATATAAGAACAGCCTCGTCGTCACCCACGTCAAAGGGTCCATCTCCGACAACGTCCACATTACCAACGGCATTTTTGATCCACTATATATGCGGCCGATAGGGCTTGACTCCCTCAATACCGCGGGCCTCCAGATGCGGCGCTATATGGCAAAGTACGGCATTACCGAGGAGCAGTGCGCCAAGGTCTCCGTAAAGAACCACGCCAATGCCCTCAAGAACCCGTACGCCCAGATCAAGAAGGCCGTCACGCTCGACGAGGTCATGGAATCCAGGGTCATCGCCGACCCGCTGAAGCTGCTGGACTGCTCGCCGATTTCCGACGGGGCGGCGGCCATGATTATCTCGGGTGAGGAATCGGCGAAAAAACATAAGAATGCCGTTAAGGTCAGGGGCGTCGGATACTGTGCGGACGCCTATTTCCTCGGCGACCGTGACCTGGCCGATGCCAACGCGCTTGATATGGCGGCCTCCAGGGCCTATGAGGCGGCCAATATCTCCGATCCGCTTTCCGAGATCGACGTGGCCGAGATATACGACGCATTTTCCTTCATGGAACTGATGTGGTACGAAGGCCTGGGCTTCTGCGCGCCGGGCGGCGGGGGGAAATTGATCGACCGCGGTGTTACCGAGATGGACGGGAAACTCCCGGTAAATCCGTCGGGGGGGCTCCTTTCCGGCCACCCGGTAATTACGGGCGGTATGATCAGGCTCATCGAGGCGTGTTTGCAGGTTCGGGGAGATGCCGGCGACCACCAGGTCAAGGGGGTTAAGACGGCGCTGGCCCACGGCGTAAACGGCGCGTGCGGCCAGTCACACTGTGTTTGGATCGTAGGGAGGTAGCAATGGCAAAGGAAAAAACGGCAATCGTCGCCACCGGCCAGACACACCACCGCTCCAGCCGTCTGGACGTCAACGGGCTCGAGCTGATTCACGAGGCGGTAAGCCGGTGCCTTGAGGACGGTGAGCTGACGATAGACGATATAGATGCCGTCGTCATCGGGAACATGGATCACTTCGAAGGGATAAACTACGTCGATACCTGGAGCATTGACGGCACGGGCGGTTTCATGAAACCGGTCATCAAGGTCACCACCGGCGGCACCACCGGATCCACCGTCGGCCACTGCGGGTACCACCTCGTGGCCTCCGGCATGTTCGATAAGGTGCTGGCGATTGGCTGGGAGAAAAACTCAGAGTCCGACACGACCGCGGCCATCACCACGGCGTTCGATCCTATCTGGGACAGGCTGGTCTTTGCGGGGGCGATATCGGGGCTTGCGGCAGAGGCCATGGCCTATATGACCAAGTACGGCGCGACCGAAAAGGACGCGGCACGGGTGGCGGTGCGAGACCGGAAGCATGCGACGAATAACCCGTACGCGCAGCTCAGAAAAGAGATAACGATCGAAGACGTGATGAATTCGCCCATGCTCTCGGACCCCATCAAGCTGCTGGACGTTTGTCCACGGACGGACGGCGCGTGCGCGGTGGTCTTTGCGTCCGAGAAATACGCGGAAAAGATCTGCGACAAGCCCGCATGGTTCCACGGGGTCTCGGTCAAACATCCCTATAACTATTTAGGCGACTGCAATTGGGACGGCCGGCTGGTGTCGATGGAGATGGCCTCGAAGGAGCTCTATGCCAAGGTCGGCATCAAGGAGCCGCTCAAGGAAATAGACGTGATGGAGCTTTACCTTCCCTATTCGTGCGCGGGGCTCTCCTGGATAGAGTCACTGGGGCTGTGCGGGCCGGGGCAGGCGCCCAAGCTCTTATGGGACGGCGTGACCGATATGGGAGGAGAGCTGCCGATCAACCCGTCGGGCGGCGTCATCGCCACCAACTGCATCGGGGCCACGGCGCTTCTCAGGATCGCCGAGGCGGCGGTCCAGATCATGGGCAGGGGCGGCAAGAAGCAGGTGCCCGACGTAAAGACGGCGATGGCAAGCGGCTTTGGCGGATGCTTCTGGAGCGATGTAACGATTCTCAAGAGCAGCAAACCTAAATAGAGAGGAGGTCGGTATGACGAACCAGGGAGTTGACCTCTTGACGATAAACTCCGGAGACGCCGAGCAGCCGTTCAACTACACGGTCGGCGCGGAGGGATCGAGATTTCTGAACGAAATCAGGGACAACAAGCGGTTCATGGGCATCAAGTGCCCGAAATGCGGTAAGGTCTACGTGCCGCCGCGCAAGGTCTGCGGCGCGTGCTTTGCGGAGATGACCGAGTGGGTTCCCGTGAAGGACGAGGGATACCTCCATACCTACACGATCCTGCGCTTCGCGTTCCTTGACCCCGAGACGGGAAAGGAGAAACCGGTCCCCTACGGGTATGCGTATATCCGTCTGGACGGGGCGGACACGGACTTTCAGCACTACGTGGAGATCAAGGACGAAAAGAAGGTCAAAATCGGTGCGCGGGTAAAGGCCGTCTTCGAGGAGAAGCGGGCCGGCAAAATCACCGACGTCAAGCACTTCGTCGTGATCGATTGAGACATAACGAAGATATGTAACGGAAAGGCCCGGGAAACCGGGCCTTTTTTTTCCGGCTATGGCACTCGATACGTATTCTTACCGATGGGTGGTGTATAATATAATCATATTTGAGAAATTACCGAAAGCCCGGCTTACGACGTGGAGAAAAAACGATAACATTACCGTGGTCGTGTGCCACGATACGTAGACGGGAGCCGGCCGTATGGACGGAATAAGGAGGCCTGTGAAGATGGAAAAGACGATTTTGTCGGGACATTACACCGTTGATGGGGCGGGAGTAAAACTGTTCAGGGTCTTTGCCAACGACACGACCGAGCTCACCGATCCCTTTCTACTCCTGGACAACTTCGGCTCGGATAGGTCCGAAGACTACGTCAAGGGATTTCCGTGGCACCCCCATCGGGGAATTGAAACGGTGACGTACATGATTGAGGGAGAGGTCGAGCATGGTGACAGCATCGGCAACAGCGGGGTAATTCGTTCGGGAGATATTCAGTGGATGACGGCGGGCGGCGGCATTATCCACCAGGAGATGCCCAAGGCATACCGGGGGACGATGAGCGGAACACAGCTCTGGGTTAACCTTCCGGCCGCCGATAAAATGATGGCCCCGCGTTACCGGGGGATCACGGCAGGTGAGGTGCCGACCGTACGTGAGGGGCCGGTGGAGGTCCGAATTATCGCCGGCTCCTACGGTACGAAAAAGGGACCGGTCAAGGATCTCGTGATCGACGTGGAATATTTCGACTTCTCAATACGAGAGGGAGGCACGATCGACTACCCGATAAAGGAGGGGTACACGACGTTCTGTTACCTGCTTGCGGGCGCCGGTGATTTTGACGGAACCATCGTCAGGAAGGGACAATTGTTAGTAGGCAAAGCCGGCGCGCGGCTGAAGGTGACGGCAACCGAAGATGTCAGGTTCATGCTTGGGTCGGGCCGGCCTATCCACGAGCCGGTGGCCTGGGGAGGTCCTATCGTCATGAATACCCGCCAGGAACTGGAACGTGCATTTCGTGAGCTGGATGAGGGGACGTTTATCAAGGGCTAAGATGTTTGGCCATTTACCACGTACAACCGGGAGCGAATAGCAGCGCCGGGAAACGGGGCCTTGCGAACAGCAGGTTTAAATGGCGTCGGCCGGCACATAAAAAAGCCCTCTCATAGTGAGAGGGCTTCATTCGTTTTGTAGCAACTCAATACCCCACAGTTTATTGTTCCTCAATACGAACCTGAGAAATATTAGGTAAGGTCCTACCTTAACTGATGGATTCCATGGGAGTCGTTTCTACGACAATCGTCTTGATGTTCAGGATTGTCGCCGGCTCGCCGCTTAACATGGCCGTTTCAAAGCTATTGCCAACGAAATCCTTGACATCGATAACGGTGCCAGGCTCGTCACTCAGCAAGGCCGTCTCAAAGGTGTCAACCACGAAAGATTTGATGTCAATGATGGTACCCGGTTCGGCGTCATGCATGGCGGTCTCAAAACTGTTACCAACGAAATCCTTGACGTCGATAACGGTACCGGGCTCATCGCTTAACATCGCACTCTTGAAGGTGTCGACAGTAAAGCTCTTGATGTCGATAATCGTGCCAGGCTCGTCGCTCAAGAGGGCCGTCTTGATAGTATCAACGACGAAGCTCTTGATGTCGATAATAGTACCCGGCTCGTCACTAACCATCGCGCTCTTGAAGGTGTCAACGGTGAAACTCTTGATGTCGATGATCAGTGCCAGGCTCGTCGCTTAGCATGGCGGACTCGAAGCTGTTACCGACAAAATCCTTGACGTCGATAACGGTACCGGGCTCGTCACTCATATACGCAACTGAAGGGGCGATAAACATCGCGGCCAAGGCAAACGTCAAACCGATCAGTAATGTTCTCGTGTTCATGGTATGTTCCTCCCTTTTTAGGGTTTATCCCTATTAGTTTGATAGTATAGATGAGCCAACGGACCGGAGGATTCACTATAAAGAAAAAAAGTTGTTGCCCAGGCAATAAAACGATATTCCATCTGAGGAAGAGGGAGAAACACATCGGCGTGAGACACTAATTACTTGAAAACGACCGATCAATGGCATAGTATACACGCAACAGCCTCTCATAGTAAGACTTAAGCGGTACGTCTTTCCCAGCAGCCCACCAAGAATGGTCTCTGAGAGTGAATTTCTTGGCCCTCTGTATCCGTAAAAGGGAGGTCTTTATGGCAAGCCATGAGAAAATAGGGATCAGGAAACTATTCATTATTCAGGTCATCCTCAGTTTTGTTGTCATTGCCGTCCTCATTGTTCTGGGTGGAATCCTCGTATTTAAGTTCATGAGCGAGGACTACACCCGGTTCACCGTGCTGGGCTTTGTTGCTACCGCCTTTTTCGCCTTTATTGTCTTCCAGCCCAACGGGACGCTCTTTGCCGCCCGGGCCGAGTTGATCCGTGAGAAGGCCGGGGTAAAGAATAACGAGAAGACCTCGGCCAGGTCCCCGATCGCCAATCCACTGCTCAAAACGGCGCCGCTCGGTCTCGCCGCGGCCGTAGTGCTTACGGCCGTCTTTGCCGCGATCGTTTACGGCCTGGAATGGATCCCGTCGCCCGCCGTTACCGTGGCGGTGTCGCTCCTGTTCCTGGTGCCCTTCGCCTTCATCGTGAAACGCTTCATATACGACGATCTCTCGGGGCTTGCGGCCGCAGGGCCTTTCTCGGAGAAGCCGGTAGCCTCAAAGGACGAGATACATCTGGATGAACTATATCCTGCCCACGTTTGTCATGCAGCTCATCATCAATATGCCGCTGGCAAACAGGGGGTTTTCTCTGGAGGCGGCCAAGGATGCGGCGTCCCTGGTGCCGACCGCGGCGATGGCGCTGGATTACGCGGTTACATTCATGTTCATCTGTAATTTTGTCTTTCTGGCGGTATCTACCTATACGCTTTCCGATATGTACGTGGGAAGGTTCGGCTACACGGGCAAAGCCAGGGGTATTAATGGATTTCTCTATTTTATCCTTATGCTCCTTATGGGGGCCGGGCTGGGCATTGTCTTTTGGGGGGTCACCGCGGTTCTCGGTATCGAAAGGGCGTCTTTCTCCGCCGCGCTGACGGGTAAATTCCTTACGGTATTGCTCTCCGTGTACCTGGGGTGCAGGCTTGCCGTTGGGTGGACGGGCAGGAGATTCAACGACGCCGTGGCACTGAAAATGGCCGAGATGAAAAAGGCCGCGAAAAAATAAACGACCCCGCTGAGGGTAATTCCATTCGAAAATATGATGCCGAACGAGACACGTCAATGTAATATCGTGATCACCGCGTTGGGTGCGGGATATGGAACGCAGACGCGGATTCTACGCGTAAAATAAGGAGTGGAAACAATGAAAGATAATCAGGTTCTCGCGCCCCCGAAGATCGTGTGGGTACTCGGGCTGGTCGGGGCGGTTCTCCTCCTGGCGGGTTCGATCTTCGGTGTGGATTGGATGGATTATTTCAATGGAACCCGGAGCCTCTATCCCGCGATCGGCAAACCCGTCATCACCCTGTTTGGATTGATGCTCGTCCTGATGATCGGCAAGAACCGCCTCGGAACAAAAGACTGGCGGCTTCTCCTTGCCGCTTTCCTCTGCATGCTGCCGACGGATATCCTGATGAGCGTCGTTGTCCTCAGCCCGTCGCTGTCGGTTGGGTCCTGGGTCTTCATGGTCGGCGGAGTGCTTTCCATAGCGGCCCATATCTTCCTGATCATCCGGCTGGCCCACGGCGTGCCGTACCTGAAGAAATTCAAACCGTCCGACCTGTGGCTGCCGCTTCTCATATTCGGCAGTGCCGCCGCTATCATCGTTATCCTGTGGCCGGATATCGTCAGGGTCGGGCATGCCGCCATCGCCCCGATCTATACGGCATTCTTTTGCACCACCATGTGGTTTGCCTGGGAGACGGTGCGCTACCGCCTCTACCCCAGGGTAAACGCCGTTATGGTCGGCATCGCGGCGACGTGCTGGTTTGCCACCGAGATCGCCGGGGAGATCTACAACCTGGGCATGGGGAACATCTCCGAGATCATGTTCCGCCTCGTATGGGTATTTTACGGGACGAACGTGATGCTGTGGGCGTTGAGCGGCTACCGGTGGACGAAAAAATAGCGTCGGCATCAGCGGTGTAAAACGGCGTTTTACCTGATCCGTAATGGAAGACAAGCCGTGGCGCGGACAAGACGACACTCGTCCGCGCCACGGCGTTTTTTTGTCAAAGGCATAGAAATCAATTGTATTTTATACAAATTCCCGATATTATTTCCAGATATTCGTAACGGTGTGTCAGTGACAAAAGACAACGATATTAGCAGGCTTCGCGCATCCATCGACGCGCTGGACGAAAAGATCGTCGAGCTGCTCAGGGAGCGTGTCGAGATCTCCAGACGCATCGGAGAAGAGAAACGGCGTACCGGTACGGCGATTCTGGACGCCGCGCGTGAGGAAGAGGTCTACGCGCGATTGACGGCCCTGTGGGGAGACCTGCCGCCCGACCACCTGCGCGCGATCTATCGGGAGATAATCGGCGTCTCGCGCGCGGTTCAGGCCCCCGTGCGGGTGGCCTACCTGGGCCCCCCGGCCAGCTTCACGTACGAGGCCGCGCTGGTCAAGTTTTCGCGCCACGGATCGTTCCTGGCGTCGGCCGGCATCGATGACGTGTTCGAGGCGGTAGCACGGCGTGAGGCGGACTTCGGCGTCGTCCCCGTGGAAAACTCCACCGAGGGGATCGTCAGCCTCACGCTCGACCGGTTCATCGAGACGCCCCTCAAGATAACGGGGGAGGTATTACTCCGGATCACGTTTGACCTGATGAACCAGAGCGGTAAGATGGAGGACATCAAGAAGGTCCTTTCTCACCCGCAGGGTTTGGCCCAGACCCGGCGCTGGCTTGCGCACAACCTGCCCAAGGTAGAGCGGGTCGAGACCAGCAGCAACTCGGAGGCGGCGCTGATCGCCTCGAAAGACCCGACGGTGGCCGCCGTGGCCGGGGAAGAGGCGGGGAAGTTCTACGAGCTGTGCGCCGTCCGTCACGACATAGGCGACATGACCAACAACTATACCCGGTTTCTGATTATCGCCGACCGGCACCCCGGTCCCACGGGTAACGACAAGACGTCGCTCCTTTTCTCGGTAAAGGATCGTCCCGGCATCCTTAATAAGGTGCTCGGGCCCCTTGCCGCCAAAGGCATCTCGCTGACCAAGATCGAGTCCCGGCCGTCCCGGCGGGAGCTCTGGGATTACGTCTTCTTCCTTGATCTTGTCGGACATATCGAAGACCCGAAGGTAAAGGCCGCGGTCAAAAAAATAGAGAAATATACCACTTCCATCAGACTACTGGGCTCATATCCGCGCGGCGAGACAAGGAGAGGATAATGGTTACGAAGTACGTTCCCGACTACATCAAGACGCTCACGCCCTATCCCCCCGGCAAACCCATCGAGGAGCTTGAGCGGGAGCTTGGGATTACGGGGTCCATCAAGCTGGCCTCCAACGAAAACCCCCTCGGACCTTCCCCGAAGGCCCTGGCGGCTATCGAGAAGAGGGCCAAGGACCTCCACCGTTACCCCGACGGGAGCAGCTACTACCTGAAGGAACGGCTCTCCAGGCACCTCGGCGTCGGGCCGGATCACCTCATCGTGGGAAACGGGAGCAACGAGATCATCGAGTTCCTTATCCGCCTCCTGGTGCGCGAGGGAGACGAGGTGGTGATGGGGGACCCCTCGTTTATCGTGTACCGCCTCATCAACCAGGCGGTGGGCGGGAAAAACGTCATCATCCCGCTGAAGAACTGGAACTTCGACCTGGACGCGATGAAGGCTGCGATCACCAAGCGGACGCGGCTCGTCTTCATCGACAGCCCCAACAACCCCGTTGGGACCGTCGTGAGCCAGGCCGACTTCGCCCGGTTCATGGACGGGCTTCCCGATCACCTGCTGGTGGTGCTTGACGAGGCCTACCGGGAATTTGTCACGGACGATAAGGCGGTCGATTTCTTCTCCTTCATGAAGAAGGGCCACCCGGTCATATCCGCGAGGACATTCTCAAAGGCGTACGGACTCTCGGGCATACGGATGGGCTACGGGATCGCGGTCCCCGAGATCATCTCGTTGCTGGAACGGGTGCGCCAGCCCTTCAACACCAATTCTCTGGCGCAGGCGGCGGCAACCGCCGCCCTTGACGACGAGGAGTTCCTCCAGCATACGCTCTCGGTGACGCGGGAGGGGCTTTCCTACCTGTACGGCCAGTTCGAAGAGATGGGGCTCTCGTACGTGCCTTCCCAGACGAACTTCGTGCTTGTGGACGTTGGTAAACCCGCAAATGAGGTATACCAGGCGATGCTCCGCGAGGGCGTGATTGTACGCTCTATGGCCTCCTACGGCCTGATGACGCACGAGCGAATTACCGTCGGAACGATGGCGGAAAACGAACGATTAGCCAGGGCACTCAGGAAGGTGCTCAAGAAAGGATAGGCTGCCATGATATTCGTCCTTAAACCCGGGCATAGCGAACAGGACCTTCAGCATCTCATTGACCGCATTACCGAGGCGGGACTCAAACCGCACGTCTCCAGGGGCGAAGAGCGCACCATCGTCGGCGCGATCGGGGACGAACGTAAGCTCAGTACGCTGCCGGTTGAGACGCTGCCCGGCATAGAAAAGGTCGTCCCGATCCTCAAGCCGTATAAGGTTGTCAGCCGCGACTTCAAAAAGGAGGACTCGGTCGTCACCATCGGGAAGGTCCCCATCGGGGGGCGGCAAATCCAGGTGATCGCCGGTCCCTGCGCGGTTGAGGGGATCGATATCCTCCGGGAGATCGCCGGCGAAGTGAAGGCGATGGGGGCCACCGTGCTCCGCGGCGGGGCGTTCAAACCGCGCACGTCCCCCTATTCGTTCCAGGGGCTCGGGGAAGAGGGGCTCAAATACCTTGCCGCGGTGCGGGACGAGACGGGACTCCCGGTGGTCACCGAGCTGATGAATATCCGGCATACCGAGCTTGTGGACAAATACGCCGATGCCGTGCAGATCGGGGCGCGCAACATGCAGAACTTCGACCTCCTCAAAGAAGTCGGAAAACTAAAAAAACCGATCATCCTCAAGCGCGGGATGAGCGCGACGATACTGGAGCTCCTGATGTCGGCCGAATACATCGCCTCGGAAGGGCAATATTAATATTATCCTCTGCGAGCGGGGTATCCGCACGTTCGAGACGGAGACCAGAAACACCCTGGACATTAACGCGGTTCCGGTCCTCAAGGGCCTCACGCATCTCCCGATCGTCGTCGACCCGAGCCACGCCACCGGCAGGTGGGACCTCGTTACGCCGACGGCGCTGGCGGGGATCGCGGCAGGCGCCGACGGCATCCTCGTTGAAGTGCATACCGACCCGGAGAAGGCGGTCAGCGACGGCAACCAGTCGCTGAAACCAAAAAAGTTTGCCGACATGATGGAGCGGGTCAGAAAGGTGGCCGAGGCGGTGGGAAGGACGGCGTAAGTCGAGTCCTGTCCAACAGATAGAACCGGAAGCCGCATCCCCGGTTGGTTCGAGACTAAGGTCTATCATTCATTTTCGGCGTATATATATAAACGCATAGAGCGGCCGATCCGAATAGCGTTCGATACGGCATATGTGTTTACCGTTCAATAACGTGGTGAAGTGAAAAACAAACGATTCATCCATCCCGCCGCGGGTCTCCGCGGCGAGATCGTCATCCCCGGCGACAAATCCATCTCCCATCGGTCGGTCATCTTTGCGGCGCAGGCCGAGGGCACTACGCGGATCACCAACTTCCTCCGGGCCGCCGACACCCTGTGCGACGGCCAACATCATGCGGGCGCTTGGCGCCGACATTAAAGACGAGGACACAACGCTGGTCATTGCGGGCAGGGGGATGCACGGGTTTACCGAGCCGGAGGAGATCCTCGATTGCGGCAACTCCGGCACGTCTATGCGCCTTCTGGCCGGCCTCCTTTCGGCCCGGCCCTTCTTTTCGGTGCTCTCCGGAGACGCCTCCCTCACGAAACGGCCGATGCGCCGGGTGACGGCGCCGCTTCGCGAGATGGGGGCCTCCATCCTCGGGCGCCGCGGGGGCGAGTATCCGCCGCTGGCGATTTCCGGGGGTAACCTTGCGGGCATCACGTACGACCTGCCGATCAGCTCGGCCCAGGTAAAGTCGGCGGTTCTCCTGGCCGGGATGTGTGCCCGGGGTCAGACACGGGTCTCGGAGCCGGAGCCGTCCCGCGACCATACCGAGCGGATGATGGCATATCTGGGGATTCCCCTCTCACGCGAGGGGAACCACCTCGTGTTAGAGCCGGTTGAGGCGTACCGGGCCCGGGATATCGAGGTAGCCGGTGATATCTCGTCGGCGGCCTTTTTTATTGTCGCGGCGCTCATCATAAAAGACTCCGAGCTGATGATACGAAATGTCGGGATGAACCCCGGCCGCACCGGCATCATAGAGGCGCTCGTCGAAATGGGTGGAGACGTCTCCGCCGAAAACGGGCGGGAGGTCTCCGGGGAGCCGGTGGCCGACCTGGTGGTGCGTTCGTCGGAGCTATCGGGAATCGAGATCGGCGGGCCGATCATCCCGCGGATGATCGACGAGATCCCGGTCTTCTGCGTTGCGGCGGCCGCCGCAACGGGAACGACAACCGTGCGCGATGCGGGGGAGCTTGCCGTTAAGGAATCGAATCGAATCAAGTCGACCTGCGATAACCTCCGGGCACTCGGGGGACAGGCTGAAGACCGACCCGACGGGATGATTATCCGGGGAACGGGGCGGTTGGTGGGGGGCAATGTCGCCTCGTTCGGCGATCACCGTGCGGCCATGTCTGCGGCGGTGGCGGGCCTGGCGTCCAAAGAGGGAGTAACGGTGACCGACCTCGAATGCGTGGGGACGTCGTTTCCGACTTCTTTGGTTTATTGGATTCAGTAACTATAAGATAGTACCCGTGTCTTTCCGGCAATACTGTTTATTGTAGAATAGGAATAAGGGAAATAAGAAGAACGATTCACCACCAAGGCACAAAGACACGAAGAGGAAGAGCTGAAATATATTAGGGAAATGATAAATGAGCTATAAAAGGATACGTGCGAGGAGCATATCACTATAACGTAGTAGCCCTTTGTGCCTTGGTGTCTTTGTGGTGAGCTTTCCTTCCTATTGTTGATCCTCCATACATGATAGTGTGATATATGAATAAGAATCTCACCATCGTCATCGATGGGCCGGCCGGCTCCGGCAAGAGCACGATCAGCAGGCTGCTGGCGCATCAACTCGGGCTTTCGTACGTCGACACGGGGGCTATGTACCGGGCGGTTGCCCTGGCCGCGCACGAGCGCTCCGTCGACCCCGCCGACGACCGCGGCCTGGCGGAGATCTGCGATGCCATTGAGCTCCGGTTCAAGGGCGAGCGGATCTTCATGGACGGCCGCGACGTTTCCGAGGCAATCCGGACGCCGCTCATGGACAGGCTCTCCTCGGCGGTATCGTCCCGCCCCGCGGTGAGAAAGGCGATGATCGACCTCCAGCGGGGGGCCGCGCAGGGGGGAGGTGTCGTCATGGAGGGTCGCGATATCGGGACGGTCGTCCTTCCGAACGCGGACGTGAAGTTTTTCCTGACGGCCGATCCGAAGGTGCGCGGAGAACGCCGCTACCGCGAGCGGGTCGAGAAAGGGGAATCGGCAAACCTCACCGCGGTCGTGGCGGAGATCGAGAAACGGGACAAAAACGATTCCGAACGGGAGCTCTCGCCGCTCAAACCCGCCGAGGATGCCGTTATCATCGATACCACGCGCCTGTCGATACCGCAAGTCGTCGAAGAAATACGCAAAAAAATACGTAATATATAAGTTTTTTTATCTTGACTAAAGCGTCAAATTGTTCTAATTTTGAGTTTTTAGTGACCATCGGCCGCCTTCAGCGGCGGCGCGAAAATAAAAAACCAGGGGGTACTAGCGAATGATGAAGAACGAGGAGACGAATTCCTTTGAACCGACGGCGCTTGACGAGGGCAGGTCGGAGGAAGACGGCCTGAATCTCGGCGCCGCGACGGGCGACGACGAAAACGACATGGAGGCGCTCTACGCCAAGAGCCTTGAACGGCTCAAGGAAGACGAGATCGTCAAGGGAACCGTCGTTCAGGTGACGAAGGATCACGTCCTCGTCGATGTGGGGTATAAGTCCGAGGGGCAGATCCCCATCGAGGAGTTTGCCGATATCGATGGCAAGTACGATGTCCGCGTGGGCGACAAGGTCGACGTGTATATCGAAAAAAGCGAGAATGATAATGGATTGGTCGTCCTGTCGAAAGAAAAGGCCGAACAGTTTATGCTCTGGGAGGAGATCAGAAAGGCCTGTGAGGATAATGAGATCGTCGAAGGAAAGATCGTCGCCAAGATCAAGGGCGGCCTCGTGGTGGATATCGGAGTGAAGGCGTTTCTGCCCGGCTCGCAGATCGATCTCCATCCGGTCAGGGATCTCGATGCCCTTCTCGGCAAGAAATTCCGTTTCAAGATCGTGAAATTCAACCGGAAACGCGGAAATATCGTGCTCTCACGCCGGACGCTCCTGGAGCAGGAGCGGGAAGAGCAGAAGGTAGAGACTCTCAAGGTCCTCGAGGAGGGGATGGTTCTGGAAGGCGTGGTCAAGAACATCACCGACTACGGCGCCTTTATCGACCTGGGGGGGATCGACGGATTGTTGCACATAACCGACATCTCCTGGGGCCGCGTCAACCATCCCAGCGAGCAGTTGAGGATCGGCGATAAGGTGCAGGTGAAGGTCCTCAAGTTCGACCGGGAGAAAGAGCGGGTATCTCTCGGCATGAAGCAGATAAAGCCCAACCCGTGGGATACGGCGGCCAATAACTACGCCCCCGGAAACCGCGTCAAGGGCAAGGTCGTCAGCCTTACCGACTACGGCGCCTTCCTGGAGCTCCAGGAGGGAATCGAAGGGCTTGTCCATATCTCAGAGATGTCCTGGACAAAAAACATCAAGAGCCCGACCCAGGTGGTCTCCCTCGGCGACGTGGTGGACGCGGTGGTGCTGTCTGTTGACGCCGATAACAAGCGGATATCCCTCGGGCTCAAGCAGGTCGAAGACAACCCCTGGGAGATGATCGATAAGAAATACAAGCCCGGCACCGTCATCAAGGGAACGGTCAAGAACGTCACGGAGTTCGGTATCTTTATCGGGACCGAAGAGGGCGTGGATGGGCTCGTGCATATATCCGACCTTTCGTGGATCCGCAAGGTCAAACATCCGGCCGAGCTCTACAAACGGGGCCAGGAAGTCGAGGCGGTAGTGCTCAACGTCGATCCCGAGGCCGAGCGCTTCTCCCTGGGCATCAAACAGCTCTCCGAGGACCCCTGGAAGAAGGAAATACCGTCAAGATATCAACCGGGAACGATGGTTGAGGGCGAGGTCGTCAGCATTACCAATTTCGGGGTGTTCCTGAAACTGGAAGACGATGTCGAGGGTCTGATCCATGTATCGGAGCTTGCCAAGGGGAGAGTCGACGACCCGCACAAGTTCTGTAATGTCAAGGATAAGCTCAAGGCGGTCGTGGTAAACCTCGACCCGGCGGAAAAGAAGATCGGGCTTTCCATCAAGGCGCTCGATCAGGATCAGGACGAGGGCGGTGTCGCCGAATACCTGAACAAACAGGAGAAACGCGCTCCCCAGCTCGGCGATGTGCTCAGGACCAAGCTCGAGGATGCCAAGGCCGACCTTGCCCCGGCGGACGAAGAAGAGGAGAGTAAGGAGTAATCCCATACATCCTTTTTTATTCCATGATCCTTTGTAATCGAATGACTACTGGTTCAGGCCGCGGCCTGAACCAGTATGTTTTATAGGGCACAGCAGGGAGGTGTCGCATGGTCAAGCATAAGGGTATCGTGATTGGGGTGATCCTCGCATGTTTTGTCATTATCGTGGCGGGGATCTGGGCGATGGCCTCCTTCGTAATGACCGGGATCACGCCCTTCTCAAAATCGGTGGCAATAATCGAGGTGAAGGGGGTTATCGCCGACTCCGAGGAGACTATCAAGAAGATCAAGGAATATAAGAATAACGATAATGTTGCGGCAGTGGTGCTCAGGATTAATTCGCCCGGGCGGCAGCGCCGCCTCCTCCCAGGAAATATACGAAGAGCTCAAGAAACTGGCCAAGGAAAAGGTATTGGTCGTCTCCATGGGCGACGTTGCGGCGTCCGGGGGCTACTATATAGCGGTGGCGGCAAACTTCATCTACGCAAATCCGGCCACTACCACCGGGAGCATCGGCGTTATCGCCGAAACGCTCAATCTTGAAGAGGCCCTCGATCACCTCGGGATCAAGGGAGTGGTTATCAAGAGCGGTAAGTTCAAAGATACCTTTTCTCCCCTGCGCCCGATGACCGAAGAGGAGCGGGTATTCCTGCAGGAATATATCGACAATATCTTTCATCAGTTCGTCAAGGACGTCGCCGAAGGCAGGAAGCTGCCGGAGAGCGAGGTAATCAAGATCGCCGACGGGAGGATCCTCACCGGGCAGCAGGCGCTGAAACTCAAGCTGATCGACGGGCTCGGTAATATGGAAGATGCGATAGACAAGGCCGCGGAGCTGTCGGGAATAAAGGGCGAGCCAAACGTCATATACCCGGAAAAAGAGAGGCCGTCCTTGTTGGGCTTCCTGCTGTCGGAGGTGCAGGACGGCATCTCCGGGCGTATCGCCGATCACACGTTTCGGGCCGAATACCGGATGATCCCGTGAGGGTAGTTTTGACTTCGAGGATCGAGGTCGGGCCTTCGCGGCGGTGGTGCTTATAGCGGTCCTGTCGGGCACGGCGCTTTTTGCGGGCGATTACGCGGTAATCAAGGTCAATCACCGTCCGGCGGTAGAGCTGGTGGAAGCGGTCAGGGCGCTCCTTTCTCCCGAGGGTACGGTGATTGCCGATGAGCGAAACAACACGCTCATCATCATGGACAGTCCTGCCGTGCTTAAGCAGTGCCGGGAGCTGGTCACAAGCCTTGACGTTGCATCGCGCCACGTACGTCTGCGCGTTACCTTTTACGAGGCCCGGGATCGCCATGAGGTTGATCTCTCGGTCCGGTGGCGCTACAGAGACGGCGGGTTTATGATCGGGAATTTCGAAGACGGACGCGGTGGGGAGGGGCTTACCGTGGGAGGGTTTGGCGGGGCGGTGGCGGACGGTAAGACCTCGGTGACGACGCAGGACCTGCTGGTCATGAGCGGCGGATCGGGGCGGTTCGTGACCGGAGCCAACGTGCCGATCTCGGATGATGTCCTTATCCGGTTCAGGGATCACGGCATCATTCGGGAAGGGGTGATCTTTCGCGAAGTATCGACCGGATTCATTTTTACCCCGACGATTCTTAATACAGAGGTACATCTTGATATTACCCCCTTCTTCTCTTATTTTGCCGATGGGGAGGAAGGGTCGATCGTTTTCTACGAGGCCGCGACGACGGTCTCGATTCCCGACGGCCGGACTGTCATTATCGCGGAAAATGAGACGGACACGGGAAGGCTTGTCGGGGATATCTTCTCCGGTTTTTCAAAATCGGACACGAGCGGCAGCTTTTATATCTCCGTCACCCCCCAGATAGAGGAATAGGGCCGGAGAGGCCGTCGGTATATGGTCCCGTACTGTCACGCAGAAGAGCGGACGTTTTATAGATAGTATCCAAAGAGGAGGATAAGTAGTCATCCATGAAAGAAGCCGAGAATAGGATTAATACCCTCAAGTCCGAGATCACGAAATTACAGGGAACCGTCGAAAAGTACGATAAGGGGCTGCGCGAAAAGAAGAAAGAGCTCAAGCGGGCCCAGCGCAGGAAGAAAAAAGACGATACGCTTGCGGCCTCGGTAGCGGCAAAGCACGCCCGGGTCGTCGAAAAGCACGAGCGGGCCACCAAGAAGGCCGAGGAGACCCACAAGAAGGCCGAGGAAGCCCGGATAGCCGCCGAAACCCAAAAGGCGCAGGAGCCGGCGCCGGAACCCGCCCCGGAACCTGCCCCGGCGCCCGCTCCGGAAGCAGCTCCGGAAGCAACTCCGGAAGCAACTCCGGAAGACGTTCCCGCGGAGCCCACGTCTGAGAGCTAAGAGGGCGGACCTGTCGATTCAAAACGGTCGGAGGATGCGGTGAGATCAGCGTCAGGAATAAACCGCGGCGTGGGGCCTTTGTCGTGAAAGGTCCTTTGCTGGGCGCCCATGTCTCCATGTCCGGCGGCGTTAGTAAAGCGCCGGAACGTGCGGCCGGCCTTTTGATGAGCGCGTTTCAGCTCTTCACCAAGAACTCCAACCAGTGGGCTGCCAAACCCATCAATCCGGGGGAGGCGGCTAAGTTCCGCCAGGCCGTGGAAGACGGCGGATTCGGGAGCGTCGTCGCCCATACTGACTACCTCATCAACCCGGCGTCTGCAAACGAGGTAACGGCGGCGCGATCGGTAGAAAGCCTGCGGCAGGAGATAGAGCGATGCCTATCTCTCGGAATCGATCTGTTGGTAATGCATCCCGGAAGCCACGGCGGGACAGGGCAACAAAAGGGAATCGAAAAACTCGGATCGGCCCTTGGTGACGTCCTTTCCAAGGCCGGCGCCTGTAACGGTCCTTCTGGAAACGACCGCCGGGCAGGGAAACGGCATCGGCAATTCGTTTGAACAGCTTTCCGAAATCATTGAAAAATCGGGAGTCGATAGCCGGATAGGGATCTGCTACGACACCTGCCACACCTTTGCCGCCGGTTACGATATCAGGACGGAGCGGGAGTACGAGAAGACGATGGAACAATTCGACAGGCTGCTGGGATTACGGCGCCTGCGGGCATTTCATCTCAACGACTCCAAGAAGGGGCTCGGATCCCATGTGGATCGTCATCAGCATATCGGATGGGGCGAGCTCGGGCTTGACCCGTTTCGACTAATCATGAACGATACCAGGTTTCGGGGCGTCCCCAAGATTATCGAAACCCCAAAGGAGGGAAATCCCGAGATATACGACCGGATCAACCTCGATACGCTACTGGGCCTGATACGTCCCGAACGATAGCGGGCGGGTGCGTATCGCCTCCGTCGGATTGGCGCGGGCCTCGGCGGTACTAAATTTCCCGCGAGCGTGATTACCGTTTTCATTGATATTCTGGAAGTGCGACCATGGGTTATACCGACTTAGTCTTTTGTGTCCGGGACGGTGTGGGGACCATCACCCTCAATCGTCCACGGGAGATGAACGCGCTTTCCCGGAATCTCTGTGGTGAGCTATCCAACCTCATGGGAGAGCTCAAGGACGACCCGAGGGTGAATGTCGTCATCATCACGGGAGGACCGGAGATATTTTCCGCGGGCATCGATCTTGCCGAGCTGACGAAGCTCTCTCCCGCCGAGTATAAGACCTACTTTGAGCCGATCATCGATTATTACCTCTCGCTCTATGATTTCCCCAAACCGATGGTGGCGGCGGTGATGGGTATCGCCCTGGGGGGCGGTTTCAACCTTGCGCTGGCGTGTGATTTCATCATAGCCTCGGAAACGGCGATCTTCGCCCATCCCGAGGTAAAGTTCGGCCTCAATCCGATCTTCGATCCCCTCTGGCGAAGAGTAGGAATCGCCAAGGCCAAGCAACTGGCTATGACCGGAGAACCCATCGGGGCGATTGAGGCGGAGCGGATCGGTCTTGTCACCCAGGTATTGCCTCCCGAGAAGGTTATGGATGCAGCCAATGACCTTGCCGGTAAACTCGCCCAAAGATCGCCCAAGGTACTGTCGATGATCAAACGGATATCGGACCTTGTGCCCCGGCTCGACCGACATTCGGCCGTCGAACACGAGGTGGAGCTCTCGGCGCTTTTGCTTTCTTACGATGAAACCCGCCAGAAGCTCTCGGAGATTCTCAAGTCCCTCAAGGAGAAAAAGGGGTAGAGTATGACCGCCGCCCTTAGGAAATTCCCGATACTATCCGAGATGAGCGATGAGATGTTAACCGTCTTTTCCCGGTACCTGACAACGCGGCGTTTCAAGAATGATTCGCTCATCTTCGTGGAAAATATGCGCGGTGAATCGCTCTTCCTTATCGACTCGGGTTACGTATCATTGACCAAGATGGTCGCCGAAGGGGTGGAAAAACGGCTGGTTCGGCTGGGGCCCGGAGATAGCTTTGGCGAGCTTGCAGTAATCGACGAGGGCCCCAGGGTCGTTACCGCCCGGGCCGACGAAGACACGCAGACCCTGATCCTTTCGCGGGAGGGACTGACCCGACTCTCCAGCGAACATCCGGAAATCGCCGTCGCTTTTATTCTGGCGCTTTTTCGCAAGACGGTTTTGCTGGTTCGCGGCAACGTCCCCCTTATGACGGAGTCCCTCGGGGGAGAGACATAGATGCGTTTGGCGTCGGTGGACGTAGGGTCTAATACCGTCCGGTTAATGGTAGGCGAAAAGGAGACGGGAAAGGGTTTTCGGGTTATTGAACGGGCCCAGCGGATTACGCGGCTCGGTGAGGGGATCGGGACCTCGCGGAGGCTTAAGCCCGCGGCGATCGCCCGGACAATGGACGCTCTGGGAGACTTCAAAAACCGCTGGGAGCGTCTTGGCGCGATACGCTATCGGGCGGTGGCAACCAGCGCCGTCAGGGAGGCCGAAAACGCCATAGAATTCGTCGCGGCGGCCGGCTTACGCGGCATCGGGATTGACGTCATTTCCGGCACCCAGGAGGCCCGCCTGGTCATGGATGGGATCGCCCCAACGGTTCGGGGGGGGCGGGGGGATCTGATCGTCATCGATATCGGGGGAGGAAGCACCGAGTTAATACATGCCCGGGATGGGGACGTCATTGACATCGTCAGCACCGACCTGGGGGTAGTTCGAACCACCGAGTTGTTCCTGGCCGGAGATCCGCCGCAGCCAAAAGAGATAGATCGCCTTTTGAATTTTGTGGAAAAACGGATCGATCGGGTATATAATCGATTCACAACAGACGCCGGGCCGTTGCGCCTTGCGGGGACGGCCGGCACCGTAACGACGCTGGCGGCCATCGATCTTGATCTTGATGTATATGACCCGAACGCCGTGGAAGGCCGTCTCCTCACACGGGGCCGTATTGATTCCATCCTGAAGGAGTGCGTATCCATGACCGGCCGGCAACGGCTGGCGCGCTATCCCGTTATGAGCCAGGGGCGGGAGGACGTGATCATTGCGGGGGCGGTCATCGTTGGGGCGATAATGGATCGCTTCGGCGCGGGCGGCCTGATCGTGAGCGACCGGGGAATCCTCGAAGGGATTATCGAGGGACTGATTAAATCGCCGTATATATAGGACATATGAACGCCGCTGGGCGTTTTGTGTCTCACCTTTAACAGGCCGGCCCCGCGGAGGCATGGGTATACTCCGGGGGCGCCCTTTCATCAGGGGATCATATGGAAGAATGGGGACTTACATTTGACGACATCCTCCTCATTCCGCGGGCAACGAAAATCCTCCCGCGCGACGTAGAGGTGAAGACCAGGCTGACCAATACCATACTCCTCAATATCCCTGTCGTCTCGGCCGCGATGGACACCGTGACCGAATCCGCGACGGCCATCAGCATGGCCCAGGAGGGGGGTATCGGAATCATCCACCGCAATCTCTCCATCCGCGACCAGGCCCATGAGGTGGATAAGGTCAAGAAATCTGAAAGCGGTATGATCGTCGATCCGATTACCATTGAGCCGGATCGGAAGATAGGCGAAGCCCTGGCGATCATGGAAAAGTACCGGATATCCGGAGTCCCCGTCGTGAAAGGTAACCGGCTCGTGGGAATCCTCACCAACCGGGACCTTCGTTTTGAGGAAAACCTCGAACTGCCGGTGGAAGCGGTCATGACCAGGGATAACCTGGTTACCGTCAGCCCGGGGATCTCCATGGAGGATTCAAAGAAGATACTCCATGAGCACCGGATTGAAAAACTCCTGGTGGTAGATGAGCAGTTCAACCTCAAGGGCCTGATCACCATCAAGGATATTCAGAAGACCAAGAAATACCCCGGCGCCGCGAAGGACGAGATGGGAAGGCTCCTGGTCGGTGCGGGAGTCGGGGTGGGGACCGACCGGGAAGAGCGCATCCAGATGCTGGTAGACGCCCGGGTCGACGTTATCGTGGTCGACACCGCCCACGGCCATTCGAAGATGGTCACGGATGCGGTGAGGGATACAAAGAAAAACTTCAAGAACCTTCCGCTGATCGCCGGAAACGTCGCGACCGCGGAGGGATGCGCGGCCCTGATAGCGGCCGGCGCCGACGCGGTCAAGGTGGGGATGGGACCGGGCTCCATTTGCACTACACGGATCGTGGCGGGTGTCGGTATGCCGCAATTCACGGCAATCCAGGAATGTTTCAAGGTCGCCAAGAAGAAGGGGATACCGCTGATCGCCGACGGCGGTATAAAGTTCTCGGGCGATATCACCAAGGCAATGGCCGCGGGGGCCGATACCGTGATGGTCGGCAGCCTCTTTGCCGGCACCGATGAGAGCCCCGGGGACCTGATACTTTTTCAGGGACGTTCCTATAAGACCTACCGTGGCATGGGGTCGATGGAATCCCTCAAGAAGGGGAGCAAGGACCGGTACGGGCAGGAAGGTATTGTTGAAGAGGCAAAGCTCGTACCCGAAGGCATCGAGGGGCGCGTGCCCTACAAGGGGCCGCTTTCAAATTCGATCTACCAGTTAGTAGGCGGGCTCAAGGCGGGCATGGGATACCTGGGGACCGCTTCGATCACAGAGCTTCAGGGCTCGGTCGGCTACGTCCGCATTACACCGGCAGGTCTGCGGGAGTCCCACGTCCACGATGTCATCATCACCCAGGAGGCCCCGAACTACCGGCTGGAGTAAACCCCCGATGCATAGCGACATCCACCAGGAAAACGTCCTCATCCTCGACTTCGGCTCACAGTACACCCAGCTTATCGCCCGGCGTATCAGGGAGCAGCACGTATACTGCGAGATCCACCACTATACGATACCGATCGAGAAGATCAAAGAGCTTCGCCCGCGGGCGCTCGTTTTCTCGGGCAGTCCTTCCAGTGTCTACGATAAAAATGCTCCGCATGTTGCCCGGGAGATACTCGACCTGGGTATACCCGTGTTGGGGATATGCTATGGCATGCAGCTCATTACCCACCTCCTGGGCGGTGAGGTGGCATCGTCCGGGAATCGCGAGTATGGAAGGGCGGTTGTCAGACCGGCGTCCTACGACACCCTCTTTTCCGGCTTCCAGGCCGAAGGGAAAGTCGCGGTCTGGATGAGCCATGGAGACAGCATCAAGAAGGCGCCGCCGGGCTTCACGGTCTGCGCCAAAAGCGATAATAACCTCGTGGCCGCTATCGAGAATCGGGAAAAGGGGATATTCGGCGTTCAGTTCCATCCCGAGGTGGTGCATACCCCCCGGGGGACCGAGATACTCAGGAACTTCCTGTTTGATGTCGCGGGGCTCTCGGGCCTGTGGACGATGCGCTCATTTATCGACACGGAGATAGACAGAATCAGGAATGTCGTGGGGGACGACCGGGTGATCTGCGCGCTTTCGGGGGGGGTCGATTCCTCGGTAGTCGCGGCCCTTATCGACCGCGCGGTAGCCGACAAGCTCACCTGCATCTTCGTGGACAACGGTCTCTTGCGCACGGGAGAGGCAGAGCGGGTAAAAAAGGTCTTCCATGGGCATTTCCACATGGATCTTCACGTTCTATGGGCCGAAGACCAGTTTCTCGCGCGGCTTGCAGGAGTCAGTGATCCCGAAAAGAAACGCAAGATCATCGGCAACCTCTTCATCGAGCTCTTTGAAAAGGAGGCCGCCGCCATCCCCGGCGTGAAATACCTCGCCCAGGGGACGCTCTATCCCGACGTAATCGAGAGCGTATCGTTCAAGGGGCCGTCCGCCACGATCAAGAGCCACCACAACGTCGGGGGGCTGCCGGATGTCATGAACCTCATCCTGATCGAGCCGCTCAAGGAACTTTTCAAGGACGAGGTCCGGGTGCTGGGCCGGGAACTGGGGTTGCCGGAAGAGGTCATCGGCCGTCATCCCTTCCCCGGACCGGGACTTGCCGTGCGGATCCTCGGTGACGTCACCAAGGCGCACTGTGATATGCTGCGCGAGGCCGACGTCATCGTGGAAGACGAGATCAAGTCCGCCGGCCTCTACGACGAGATTTGGCAGGCCTTTGCGGTGCTGCTTCCGGTCAAGACCGTAGGCGTCATGGGAGACGAGCGCACCTACGACAATGTCGTCGCCTTGAGGATCGTCAACAGCCTTGACGGGATGACCGCCGACTGGGTTCGGCTCCCGTATGACGTCCTGGCCCGGATCGCCTCCCGCGTCATCAATGAAGTGAAGGGGGTCAACCGCGTCGTCTATGACGTCTCGACCAAGCCCCCGAGCACGATAGAGTGGGAGTAGTCATGGCCGACCCCCAATTCGTCCATCTCCACCTCCACACCCAATACAGCCTGCTGGACGGGGCTATCCGCCTCAAAGACCTGTTCGATACCGCCCGCCAGATGAAGATGTCGGCCGTGGCGATTACCGACCACGGCAACCTCTATGGAGCCCTCGATTTTTTCCTACACGCCAAAGAGGCCGGCATCAAGCCCATCATCGGCTGCGAGGTTTACGTCGCCACCGGCACCTACACCGATCACGAGACGGGGCCGCTTGCCGAGAGGAACAACCACCTTGTCCTGATCGTCGAAAACGAGGAAGGGTACCGAAACCTGAACCGGCTGCTGACGCACGCCCATCTCGAGGGCTTTTACTATAAACCCCGGGTCGATAAAGAGCTCCTTTCCCGTTACAGCGGCGGCCTGATCGCTCTCTCGGCCTGCCTCAAGGGAGAGATTGCCTCCAAGATCCTTCAGGGAGATGAACGGGGGGCGCTTTCTTCCGCCGGTGTTTTTTCCGAGATATATCCGGGCAGGTTCTTCCTCGAGCTGATGGAAAACGGCATCGTGGAGCAGCGCAAGGTCAACCGCGCCCTCATCGAGATGGCCGGTAAGCTCTCGCTGCCGATGGTGGCCACCAACGACTGCCATTATATGAAGCGCCCGGATGCGGCCGCCCACGACGTACTCTTATGCATCCAGACCGGAAAAACCATCAGCGACCCCGGCCGTATCAGGATGACGACGGACGAATTTTACGTCAAATCACCCGAGGAGATGGCCCGGGCGTTTGCCGAGATTCCCGATGCGATCGCCAATACCTGCGCCGTCGCCGAGCGCTGCTCGTTTGCGTTTTCCTTCGGCACCTTTCAATTCCCGGAATACCGACTTCCCGAGGGGGAGGAAATCAACGCCTACTTCGAGAGGGAGGTCAGGGCCGGCTTTGACCGCCGGTCGGAGCGCCTGCTCTCGGGTAAAGACGACGCCGAGCGGAGCAGACAGCTTTATCTTGATCGCCTCGAAAAGGAGGTCGGCACCATCAGGAGTATGGGCTTTGCCGGCTATTTCCTGATCGTTGCGGATTTCATAAACTACGCAAAAAGAAGCTGTATCCCGGTGGGGCCGGGCAGGGGATCGGCGGCCGGCAGCCTCGTGGCCTACAGCCTCGGCATTACCGATATCGACCCCCTGGCCTACGACCTCCTCTTCGAGCGGTTCCTGAATCCGGAGCGGATATCGATGCCCGATATCGATATTGACTTCTGCAGGAACGGGCGGGACGAGGTCATCCGGTATGTCTCCGAGAAGTACGGGGGGCAGCAGCAGGTCGCCCAGATCATTACGTTCGGCAAGATGCAGGCCCGGGCGGTAGTCCGGGACGTGGGGCGGGTGCTGGACATGAGCTACCCCGAGGTGGACCGGA
Source organism: uncultured delta proteobacterium (assembly GCA_963848155.1). GTDB lineage: Bacteria > Desulfobacterota > Zymogenia > Zymogenales > Zymogenaceae > JAFGAS01. The sequence goes on along the minus strand of CAWKCL010000007.1, from coordinate 711,784 downwards.
TCGCCAAGCTGATCCCGACCATGCCGCTTAACATCATGCTGGAAGACGCCGTCAAGGCCGAGCCCCGGCTGCGGGAACTCGTCGAATCCGACCAGCGGGTCGCACGTCTCATCGAGATTGCGAAATCGCTGGAAGGTCTCAACCGCCACTCCTCCACGCACGCCGCGGGTATGGTGATCAGTAACCGCCCGCTGATGGATTATATGCCGCTGACCAGGGGGCAGAAGGGCGAGGTGGTCACCCAGTTCGATATGAAGGGGGTGGAGAAGCTCGGGCTGATCAAGTTCGATTTCCTCGGCCTGAAGACCCTGACCGTCATCGATCACGCGATACGGCTGATCAAGGATAACCGGGGCGAGGAAATAGATATATCAAGAATCAGGCTCGATGACAAAAAGACCTACGAGCTCTTTCAGTCGGGGAACACCGACGGGGTGTTCCAGCTCGAGGGAACCGGCATGAAGGACTTGATGGTCAGGCTCATCCCCGAGAAGTTCGAAGAGATCATCGCGCTGGTGGCGCTGTACCGCCCCGGCCCTCTCAATACCGGTATGACCGACGAGTATATCCGACGAAAACACAGCCAGAAGGCGATCAAATACGAACTGCCCCAGCTCAAGGAGATCCTCGCCGACACCTACGGCGTCATGGTCTACCAGGAACAGGTCATGCAGATGGCCATGAAACTGGCGGATTTTACGACGGCCGACAGCGACCTGCTGCGCCGGGCCATGGGCAAAAAGATACGGGAGGAGATGGCGCGCCAGCGCGAGAAGTTCGTCGGCGGCGCCGTCCACAACGGGATCGACGTCAAGAAGGCGGAGAAGATCTTCACCCAGATGGAGGAATTCGCCGAATACGGGTTCAACAAGTCGCACAGCGCGGCCTACGCAATGGTCGCCTACCGGACGGCGTACCTGAAGGCGCACTATCCGGTGGAATTCATGGCGGCCCTCCTGACCTCGGAAATGGATGATACCGACAAGATCATGAAATACATCGGCGAATGCCGGGACATGGGCATCGAGGTCGCCCCTCCCCACGCCAACGAGAGCGGGCTTGATTTCTGCGTATCGGGTGATGTGATCCGCTTCGGGCTCAAGGCCGTCAAGAACGTGGGGGAATCGGCCATCGAATCGATCATCGAGGCCAAAGAGACCGGCGGCCCGTTTACGTCCCTGTTCGATTTCGCGCGCAGGGTCGATCTGAGGAAGGTCAACAAGCGGGTCGTGGAAAGCCTCATCAAATGCGGCGCCTTCGATTGCTTCGGCCGCAGCCGCGCCAGGATGATGGCGGCCGTGGACCGGGCGGTAGAGAACGGCCAGAGCCACCAGGAAAACCAGAGACTGGGGCAGATGAGCATCTTCGATCATATCAGGACGAAAGACCCGCAAACCGGACCCGTGGCGGATTTCGAGGGGGACTACCCGAACGTGGCCGATTGGAGCGATCAGGTGACGATGGCCAACGAGAAGGAAAGCCTCGGGTTTTACATTACCGGCCACCCCCTCAACCAGTACCTCACCATACTCAAGAGCGTCGCCACCTGCGATTCCGTTTCGATCGCGGAGATGCAGGATAAGTCGACGGTGGTTATCGGCGGGATCGTAGCCGCGATCAGGGAGATCATCACCAAAAAGGGAGACCGGATGGCCTTCGTGACGCTGGAAGACACCAAGGGACTCGTTGAGACGGTCGTCTTTGCGGATACGTTTGCCGAGTCGCGGGAATATCTTACCGGAGATATACCGATACTCATGGAAGGCAATCTCGACAAGGGCGAGGAATCGGCTAAGGTCCTCGTCAGGAAGATAACGCCCCTCAGCAGGGTCCCGCAGAACGGCGCACGATCCGTCTATATCGAGGTGAACGACCTCGATCTCCCCGAGGATCGGATCGCCGCCCTCAGACGGCTGATAGAGGAAAACCGCGGTGCGTCCCGGGTTTTCCTGCGGATATGCAATGAGCACGAGGGATGCGTGACGATTTCGCTTCCCGAACAGCTCACGGTTGACCCGACCGACGGGTTCATCAAGGCAGTAGGGCAGCTCTTTTATAACGGATCGATTAATCTGGCGTAACGGGAGAAACGATCAGTGGAAAACGGAGCGAAATTTGAGCGGAGCATCCGCGAGCTGCATCGAAAGATCCGGTCAATAGAGACCGCGTCGGGGCGTGAACCGCATCCCGACATACGCGAGTCGCTCGAAAAACTCCAGGCCCAGGCCGAGCGGCTCGAACTCGACTACTTTTCGAAGATGGATCGCTGGAAGAAGGTCGAGATATCGCGGCACGAAAAGCGGCCCCAGATGCTCGATTACATCTCGCTGATATTTGACGATTTTATTGAGCTACGGGGTGACCGGCTCTTCGCGGACGATCCGGCCGTCGTGGGGGGATTCGGGACTTTTCGTGACGTAAAGGTTATGGTCATCGGTAATCAGAAGGGGCGGGGATTGAAGGAGCGAATGACGCGAAACTTCGGGATGCCCCACCCGGAAGGCTACCGAAAGGCCCAGCGGCTGATGGAACTGGCCGAGCGCTTTTCGCTTCCCCTTATCACGATGGTAGATACCCCGGGAGCGTACCCCGGCGTCGAGGCGGAGGAGCGGGGCCAATCGGAAGCGATTGCCCGCTCGATGGCGATCCTGTCGCTGCTCAGGACCCCGATCGTCACCGTTGTGCTGGGGGAGGGCGGCAGCGGCGGTGCGCTGGCGCTCGCGGTCGCGGACCGGTTATTGATGATGGAGCACGCCACCTTTTCGGTAGTCTCTCCGGAAGGATGCGCGTCGATACTCTGGAAAGACCACGCCATGAAGCGCAAGGCCGCCGAGGCGCTCAAGTCCACCGCGCAGGATAATCTTGCCTTCGGGCTGATCGACGAGGTAATACCGGAGCCGCACGGCGGCGCCAACCGGGATCACGCGGCCGCGGCCGAGAGCCTTGCCGGCGCCGTGCATCGGCACCTCTCGGAGCTCATGAAGATTCCTCTTGACCGGCTTGTCGACGCCCGCTATGAACGGTTCAGAAGGATCGGGGTGTTTACTTCGTAGGGGATCCGTCCGGCCTATCCTCGGCGCCGGGCCGGTGCACTTCCATGCATTCGACAATTTTCTAAAAGGATATCTATGTTTCGCTGCATTCGGACAATCAAGGAGGATATTCAGGTTATCTACGAGCGGGACCCGGCCGCCCGGACCACCCTGGAGATACTCATCTGTTACCCGGGGCTGCACGCCCTTCTCATCTACCGGTTCTCCCATTTCCTGTGGAACCATAAGCTCAAACTGATCGGACGCATCCTCTCCCAGTTCGGCCGATTCATCACCGGCATCGAGATTCATCCCGGGGCGACGATAGGAAGGCGTTTCTTCATCGACCACGGGATGGGCGTTGTCGTCGGGGAGACCTCGATTATCGGAGACAACGTAACCCTCTACCAGGGGGTGACGCTCGGCGGCAAGAGCTGGAAAAAGGAAAAACGCCACCCGGACCTGGCCGATCACGTGGTGGTGGGCGCCGGAACCAAGATTATCGGACCCTGCATCATAGGCGCGTACACGCGCATCGGCGCCAACTCGGTCGTCGTCAGGGATACTCCTCCCCGCTCGACCGTTGTCGGGGTTCCCGGCAGGATTATCCTCTCGCAGGAGGGGGAACCCCACGAGGACGTCAACCTCGAACACCATCTCCTCCCGGATCCCGAGGAAGAGGCGATTCAATTCCTGATCAAGAAAGTGCGGTCCCTCGAGAAAAAGCTGAAGGAACATGAGAGCCTGCTGGCGGACGTTTGCGAAGGCGCGAAGGCCCCGCACCGGCGGGAAAAGAAGTAGACGGGAGCCGCGGGACAGAAGTGCAGCGACTGTTTGAAAACCGTACCTATCGGACGATGTCACGGGGCGCGGATCTCGTCGGGTTTTGCGTCACCGTAAAAGAGACTAACCTGCTTATTCGGGCCGAGACTGACCTGACCGATGAGGCATACTCGGCTGTCATGGACGCACGAAATACCATCGAGGGGTATATTCGATCCAGGCCCGAATTCCAGACGTCGCTTATCCCCATTGCCGATGACCCGTATGCCGCGCCCATCATCAAGGAGATGATCCGGGATTCGGGTCTCTCGGGGGTGGGGCCGATGGCCGGGGTGGCCGGCGCGATCGCCGAATTCGTCGCCCGAAGGCTTTTGCCGTCCTCGGGCGAGATCATAGTGGAAAACGGCGGGGACGTCTTCCTGGTTTCGGGGGATACCCGGGTTATCGCCCTATGCGCCGAAAACGAAGGGCCGAACGTCGGCATTGAGGTCGGCAACGCGAAACGAGGGCTCGGGATATGTTCATCGTCGGCGGTCATCGGCCGGTCTTTGAGCCTGGGCAACGACGGATCTCGCAACGGTTGTGGCCGGATATGGGGCGCTCGCGGACGCCGCGGCCACCGCGCTGGGAAACCGGGTAAAGAAAACGGCGGACATAGAACCGGCGCTGGCCGATATCACTGCGATACCGGGGGTAATCGGCGCGGTGGCGATCGCCGGTGGAAAGATCGGCGCCGCCGGAGACGTGAAGATCGTCGCGCTAAGCGCCTAAAAACCGAAGCCGAAATAAACCCCGGTTCCAAAGCGGGACGTGACGGGGACGTGGTATCCGAATCCCACGGACGCCGTCGCGCAGCCGAAGCCCGCCCCCAACGTGATGACAATCATGAGGGCAAGAAGGCCCCTTTTCATCTTTCCAGTCATCTTATCGCCTCCCTCAATGAGGTAGTAAATATATACTACCATAATCCCCGGCAATCTGCAATCGAAACTACGGCCGGCCATTGACAGCGGCGTGGTGATTCCTGTATCATTAACCGATGAGAGCCCATTACGATTAACGAGGCCAGGCTCGTCGCGCGGGAGGCCGGGCGGCAGGCCGGGATACCCCGTTTCTATCGCGAAAATAAGTCGGCCGTCGAACTCTCCACGAGCATCTACCATACCGACGAGACGGTTGGGCGATACAGAGACTACCTGTCGGGGCAGCCCGATACTATCGGGCACGGACTGTCGCATTCAGAGCTTGTGGCGCTGGATGCCGGCGCGATTGTCGCCGTGGAGATGAGAGAGGCCGGTCCGGAGGCAACCGACGCGATAATCGCCGTACAGACGGCGGGACTGCTGCACGATATACGGAGGAAGGAATCCAATCACGCCGAGAGGAGCGCCGAGGATGCCGACCTGATACTCGAACGATACGGGATGGACGCCGCCCGCAGGGCGATAATCGTGGGGGCCATCAGGAATCATGAGGCCTTCAAGGAACAGACCCGTATAACCGATCGTACGGCTAAGACTATCTCCGACTCCCTGTACGACGCCGATAAATTTCGCTGGGGCCCGGATAACTTCATCGTCACCCTGTGGGATATGCTGGAGTATGCGCATATCGACGTGGGGCGCATGCTGGCAGGATATCACAAGAGTATCGGGGGGATAGAGCGGATCAAGGAAACGTTTCGGACCGAAACCGGGCGGCGATACGGCCCCGAATTCATCGACATCGGTCTTTCGATCGGTGAGGTAATTTACCGCCGGCTGATGGAGCGCCAGGAGGGCAGATCGTGATCGAACTATCGCATCTCGTCAAGGATTTCGGAAAAATCAGGGCGGTCAATGACCTGACGCTGACCGTCGGGCGCGGCGAGTTTTTCGGTTTCCTGGGTCCCAACGGGGCGGGAAAGACCACGACCATTAAGATGATGGCCGGGCTCCTCAGGCCCTCCGCGGGCTCGATCCGCCTTTCGGGCATTCCGCTGGAGCGCGACGCAACGGCGGCGCGCCGGATCTGCGCCTATATCCCGGATAAACCCTTCATCTACGAAAAGCTGACCGGCAGGGAATTCCTCGGGTTCATCGGCAGCCTGTGGGGCATGGACCGGGCGAAGATCAACGAGAAGATCGAGATCGTATCACACATGTTCTCGATGGGAGGATGGCTCGATGATTTCATCGAGGGGTACTCCCACGGGATGAAACAAAAGACCGTGATGGCGCAGGCGCTCCTCCACGACCCCGAAATAATTATCGTGGATGAGCCAATGGTGGGGCTCGATCCCCGCAGCATAAAGCTGGTCGGCGAGATATTCACCGACCTTTCAAGAAAGGGGACGACCATCTTTATGTCCACCCACACGCTGGCCCACGCCGAGCAGATGTGCCACCGCATCGGAATCATCAACCGGGGGGTGCTCGTAGCCGCGGGCTCCATCGACGACCTGATGACGGCGGCTCACACGAACACGCGGGAATTGGAGGAGATATTCTTTACCCTCACCGAAGAGGACGGCGTCGCCCGATGAGCCAGCTGATGACCCTGTGGGGCGAGAAGATCAGATCGACCTTTAACGACTTCAAGAACCCGACCCGGGAAAAGACCCTCAAGATTATCTTTTTCGGCGTCGGAGGAGTCGTCTTTATCGTCCTTGACTATATCCTTTTTTATCGAATCCTGGGCCTCCTCCTGAATCCCCAGCCGATAGTCGGGCTGGATATTGCGCAGGTGGGATCGATCCTCGTCGATCGGCTCATGGCGATGATCAACCTCACGCTGTTTTCGGTTCTGGTTTTCAGCAATATCATCGCTTCGCTGTCGGCCCTCTACCTCTCGCGCGACCTGGACCTCCTGATTTCGTCACCGATACCGCATACCCGGCTGTTTGCGGCGAAATTCGCCCAGAGCACCGTCAACAGCTCCTATATGGTCGTCATCTTCGGCCTCCCCATATATTTCGCCCTGGGCCGCGCCTTCGGCGCGGGCGTCGGCTACTACGCGGGAATCGTGTTGCTCCTGATCCCGTTCATACTGATCCCTGCCGCTATCGGGACCCTCATGACGATGCTGCTGTTGCGTTTCTTTCCCGCACGGCGTACCCATCAGGTGTTGACCGTCCTCGGGATGGTCTTTGCGGGGGGACTTATCTTCTTCTTCCGGTACCTCAGGCCGGAGTCGCTCTATGAGGATATCAGCACGCTCTCTCAGCCGGTATTCATGCTGGCACTGGAAGAGTTGCGGGTGCCCAAGTATCCGTTTCTCCCCTCTACGTGGCTTTCTCACCTGATCAATTCGATGGTGGGGCAAGAGACGGGCGTCTTCACGCAAAACCTCATCTTCCTGGTAGCCGGGGCCATCCTCGGAACGGCCGCAGTTATGACGGTTTCCCGATTCATCTACTTCCCCGGCTTCTCGAAGAGCTCCGAGGGGAGGGATCGGGGGACGGAACGCCGAGTCCGCGGTTTCGGCTTCGTTGACCGCATCTTTTCCCCGCTCGATTCAGAGCGTCGGGCGGTCGTCGTGAAGGATATCAAGACGTTGTTCAGGGACCCGACCCAGTGGTCCCAGCTCTTCCTGTTGGCCTCCCTTATCGTCATGTATCTCTTTTCAATACGGAGCATCCCGGCGACGAGCGATTTTCTCAAGGATGTCACGGCGTTTCTCAACCTCGGGCTCACCGGATTTGTAATCGCCGCCCTGGCCGTGAGGTTCATCTTCCCTACGACGAGCCTCGAGGGGCAGGCGTACTGGATCATCTTTACTTCACCGCTGTCGGTCAGGCAGTTTCTCTGGAGTAAGTTTTCTATCTATGTCGTTCCGGTAATCGTCCTCGGGGAATTTCTCATTATCGCCTCCAATGTCCTTCTGGGCGTGGCTCCTTTCATGATGGTGCTTTCTACCGTAACCGTGTTCCTGTTCGGCCTCTCGCTCACGGCGCTGGGGGTGGGGCTCGGGGCGATTTATCCCCGGTTCTTCTATGAGAACGTCGCCCAGATCGCCGCCGGATTTGGGGGCATCATCTACATGATAATCGGACTGATCTATATAGGCCTGTCTATCGTTATCGAGGCGCGGCCGGTCTATGTCTATTTCCGGGAGCAGATGCTTCCGGGAACGTACGAATATGCGAGCCTCATCGTATCGGCGGTCCTGATTATCGCCCTGAATCTGGCGGTCTTTCTCATCCCGATGAGGCTCGGTATACGGCGACTGTCCAGGATGGAGTTTTAACCGCGGTGCGATCCGGACCCCTCAACCGGAAGCCCGCCATAACGAGGGATACCGATGGGCGGTAACGAACAACCCAGAATCAAGGTGCTGCCCGATACGCTCATCAACCTCATAGCGGCGGGCGAGATCGTCGAACGCCCGTCATCGGTGATCAGGGAGCTCGTGGAGAACTCCCTTGACGCCGAAGCCCGCAGTATTGATATCGAGATACTAACCGGGGGTAAGCGGCGCATCGTCGTGGCGGATGACGGGATCGGTATGAGCGCCGCCGACGTCCGGCTGGCCATCCAGAGGCACGCGACCAGCAAGATCGCCGGCAAACAGGACCTGGGCGCGATTCATACCCTCGGTTTTCGGGGAGAGGCGCTCCCCTCGATCGCGTCCGTATCGAGGTTTTCGCTTTTCTCGCGGGAGCGTGGCGCCGATGTCGGGACCGAGATTGTTGCCGCCGGAGGAGCCGTCCAGCACGTTCGGGACGCGGGGATTCCGGAAGGCACACGGGTTATCGTGGAGGATCTCTTCTATTCGGTACCCGCGCGCCGGAAGTTCCTCAAGAGCGACCGTACCGAATACCTCAACGGTTACGACGTGATCGTTAAGCACGCCCTCTCGCGTCCGGATGTCCGGTTCCGCCTGACGGCCGACGGTAAGGAGGCAATCAACGCGCCGCCCGGGACGTTGAGAGAGCGCGCCGGGGACGTCCTGGGAAGGCGTATCGCCCAGGACCTGGGGGAAGTGAACGGCGAGGAAGAGGGTATCAGGATAACGGGCCTCATCGGCAGGCCCGAGGAATCGCGCTCGACTCAATCCGCCATACACCTCTTCGTCAATGACCGCCCGGTTCGAGATTACCCGCTCACGGCGGCGATCGCGCGCGCCTACTCCGGCCTGATTATCGGTGGACGGTTTCCTGTCGCGGTGATCTTCATCCAGCTCCCGTTTTCGGAGGTGGACGTCAATATTCACCCGACCAAGCGCGAGGTAAAGTTCGTCGATCCGAAGCTCGTCGGCGGCATCGTCTATCGGGCGGTCGATGCGGCGGTTCGGCAGATCACGAAGGTTTCCATTTCAACAGGGAGGCCGACCCTCTACGGCTCCGGTCGCGACGTCGACGTCCGAGGGCCTGCGGAGGCATCGATACGTGAGGCGATGGGCCTCTGGTCAACGCTCTCCGACCGCCGCGGAGCGGCGCCGGGCGATTTATATCCCCGGGGGGACGAAGCGGAAATGTCTCTGGAGATACCCGGAGAGTTGGAAGATGCCGTCGGACCGGGCGCAAAACTACTGGGGCAGGTCCTTGGCACCTACATCGTCCTTTCCGACGGCCAGGGACTGGTCCTCGTCGACCAGCACGCCGCACACGAGCGCGTGGTGTACGAGCGAATCAAGGCGGGCCGCTCGCGGAACGCCGTGGCCAAACAGCGGCTCCTCTTCCCGATCACCCTGGAACTGGACGGCCCTATCCGTGCCGCCGTCGTCAGGCATCTGGATGAAATCAACACGATCGGCTTTGAGCTGGAAGAATTCGGGGGCGCCACGCTGCTGGTTTCCGCCGTCCCTTCGATTGTCAAGGACGCCGACGTGCAGGGCCTCGTCATGGGTATTGCCGAGGAACTCCGGGAGGAAACCGGCCGGCCGGGCATCGAGGAGACGGTCGATCGAATGATCAAGGCCGTGGCCTGTCACGGATCGGTGCGGTCGGGCAGGGACCTCTCTATCCGGGAGATGGAAGGGCTCATCGGCGAGATCGAGAATACTCCCTTTGCCGCCCACTGCCCCCACGGAAGGCCGACGATGATCAGGGTCGCCAGACAGGAAATCGAGCGGCGTTTCAGGAGGACGTGACGGCCTGATGGTCCGTCGGGATATTCGTCACGGCCGTCACGGATAACCTATGCCGTCCGGCGGCGGGAAATCGAATCATGACGCTGGCGAAAATCGTTATCATCACCGGCCCCACCGCCTCGGGCAAATCGGGCCTCGCGGCCGATATCGCGGAAAGAATCGGCGGCCGGATAGTCTCGGCGGACTCGGCGGCGGTCTACCGATACCTCGATATCGGCACCGCCAAGCCGACCGCGGCCGAGCGCGAGCGGGTACCCCACTATCTCATCGATATAATCGATCCTGACCGCCGATATAACGCGATGGCCTACGCACGGGCGGCAGACCGTGCTATCGAAGAAATCGTCGGCGACACGGCCGTCCCGATCGTGGTGGGAGGGACGGGCCTCTACCTCAAGGCCCTGGTCTTCGGTATCTTCGAGCTGCCCGGGTCGCCGGACGGGGGGATGGTGCGGGAGGAGTTGGGATTGGTTTCGACCGACCGTCTGCGGGAGGAGCTTGAACGGGTAGACGCCCGGTCGGCCCGTCATATCGGGCAAAACGACCGGGTACGGCTAATCCGGGCCCTGGAGATCTACCGATTGACGGGGATACCCAAGAGCGAGCTGGCGTCCCGCCACTCGTTTTCTACGAGACGCTACGACGCGATCACCTTTTGCCTCTCGATGGAACGGGAGGCGCTCAACCGCCGAATCGATGATCGGGTTGAGCGGATGATATCGGACGGGATCGTGCGCGAAGTACAGCGCCTCCTCGATATGGGGTACGGCCCCCGGTCGCCCGGGCTTACGACCATCGGGTACCGGGAGATCGTGGACCATCTCGAGGGGAAGCTCGGCCTTGACGAGGCGGTCGAGCTCATCAAAAGAAACACCAGACGGTACGCCAAACGCCAGATGACCTGGTTTCGTAAAATGGAAGGGATTTACCGACTCGAATATCCTTATGACATCGACTACATCCTCCGCGAAATCAGGGACTTCATAGCCGGGTAGCCGCCGGCACAGCCGTGAAGGGGTAGTTTCGCGAAAAATCCAGCCGCCTGTCCGAGATGTTAACAGTCCACATCCCCCATATTATTGTAGCTGGTACGGCGTTTAAGTTCTTGACAATTTAGGACCACCCGTATATTATTTTCCCGAAAATACTATCTTCCGAGCTCACCGATCCTGTCGGGATCCGTGAGCCGATACGGGTAAGGGAGAAATCGCTTACCCCGCCGTTTGCAAAGGAAGAGATGACCTTCCCATGGGGACAAGGGGGAGGTATCTCTTCCTTTTTTTATTGGTTTGGTTAGCCAAGCAGTTTAAACGTCAACGGTCTACAAAACATCACTCAGGCAAAGAGGAGAGCCATGGAAGTTACCAGACGTACGTTTCTTAGACTAACCGGCGCCACGGTCTTCGTGGGAGGTCTGGGCCTGAATATCGCTTCGGTTCGGGCGGAGGCGCTCCCGCTGAAAACCCTGTACGCCACGGAGACGACCACCATCTGTCCCTACTGCGCGGTGGGCTGCGGAATCATCGTCCATACCCGCAACGGCAAGGTGATCAACACCGAGGGTGATCCCGATCACCCGATCAACGAGGGTTCCCTGTGCCCGAAGGGCGGATCGCTCTATCAGATAGCGGTCAATGACGCCCGGTTGACGACGCCGCTCTACCGGGCCCCCGGCTCGGACAAATGGGAAGCGGTATCGTGGGACTGGGCCCTGGACGAGGTCGCCAAGAGAATCGTCAAGTCCCGCAACGAGAGCTTCACCCGCACCAACGACAAGGGTCAGGTGGTCAACCGGACGACCGCGGTCGCCTCGGTCGGCAGTGCCGCCATGGACAACGAAGAATGCTATGTCTATCAAAAATTCCTGAGGGGGTTAGGCCTGGTGTATATTGAACATCAGGCCCGTATCTGACACAGCGCAACGGTAGCGGCTCTGGCAGAGTCGTTCGGTAGAGGCGCGATGACCAACCACTGGATCGATCTGAAGAACAGTGACGTCATTCTTGTCATGGGCAGCAATGCTGCCGCTAATCACCCGATTTCTTTCAAGTGGATACAGAGGGCTATCGACAACGGCGCCGTTCTTATCAGCGTCGATCCGAGGTTCACCCAGACTTCCTCAAAGGCCCATATGTATGCCCCCCTCCGTTCCGGATCGGATATCGCCTTCCTGGGCGGTATGATCAGGTATATTCTCGAAAAGAAGCTCTATTTTGAGGAGTACGTCAGAGAGTATACGAACGCGTCGTTTGTCGTCAATTCAGCCTTTAAGCTGGCGGCTGACAACGACGGCGTGTTTTCCGGCCTGACCGAGACGCCGGCGGGCGGCAAATACGATAAGGCGACGTGGGCATATACGGCCGGCGGGGACGGGTCCCCGATGAAAGACCGGACGCTTACCAATCCCCGATGCGTCTTACAGCTGCTCAAGAAGGAGTACGATCGGTATAGCCTGAAAACGGTCTCACAGGTTACCGGCACACCCGAAGATAAGCTCCTTGCCGTCTACGAGGCGTACGCGAAGAGCGGCGCGCCCGACAAGGCGGGGACGATCCTCTACGCCATGGGCTTTACACAGCACACGGTCGGCGTCCAGAACATCCGGGCGATGTCTATTATCCAGATGCTCCTGGGCAACATGGGAGTGGCCGGCGGCGGCGTCAACGCGCTGAGAGGGGAGTCCAACGTTCAGGGCTCCACCGACTACGGCCTGCTCTACCATATCCTTCCCGGATACCTTGCCGCGCCGACGGCGTCTGTAGGGACACTGGCCGCCTATAATCAGGCCAGGATCAACGCGGTCAAGTCATCCAACCCCCTGAGCGCGAGCTGGGCGACCAACTATCCCAAGTATATGGCGAGTCTCCTGCGGGCGCATTACGGTATGAACGCCACTCTCGAAGAGGCTTACGGCTACCTCCCCAAGCCCGACGACGGTGTCAACTACTCGTGGCTGCAGATCTGGGACGCCGCCTATAAGGGTAAACTCAAGGGCGTGCTCGCATGGGGTCAGAACCCGGCATGCTCCGGCGCCCATGCGAATAAGGTCAGGAAGGGCCTGGCGAAGCTCGAATGGCTCGTGAACGTCAATCTCTTCGATAACGAGACCGGCTCTTTCTGGCGGGGTCCCGGAATGAATCCCGCCGATATCAAGACCGAGGTGTTCATGCTTCCCTGCGCCGCGTCCCTCGAAAAGGAGGGAAGCATCACCAACTCGGGCCGCTGGATGCAATGGCGCTATAAGGCGGTCAATCCGCCGGGAGAGGCGATGGCCGACGGCGAGATCATATCCGAGCTCTTCTTCAAGGTCAGGGAGTACATGGAGAAGGATAACGCCGTCATGAAGGAAGCCTTCACCAAGCTCGCCTGGGAATACGGCCCGAAGGACTACACGGGCAAGATGAAGGCCTTCGATACGCACTACGTGGCAAAAGAGATAAACGGATACTTCCTCGCCGATAAGGTCATCAACGACAAGGAGTATCAAGAAGGGGGACCTGGTGCCTTCGTTCGTAATGCTCCAGGAAGACGGCTCCACCTCCAGCGGTTGCTGGGTTTATTCCCAGTCCTACAACGCGGACGGGAACAACTCCGCCCGAAGGAACAACACGGATACGTCGGGCATCGGCCTTTTCCCGAAATGGGCATGGTCCTGGCCCGTCAACCGGAGGATCATCTACAACCGCGCAGCCGTCGATCCCACGGGGAAACCCTGGGCGCCGGCAAAGCCGGTCATCCGCTGGGCGGCCGATAAATGGGTAGGGGACATTGTCGACGGGAATTATCCGCCGCTCAAGAAGGCCGACGGATCCCAGAACCCGGAGGGGAGGCTCCCCTTCATTATGCAGAAAGAGGGCGTGGCCTCGATATTCGGCCCGGGGCTTGTTGACGGCCCGTTCCCGGTGCACTATGAGCCGATAGAGTGTCCGGTACCGTCGAACCTGCTTAATCCCAAGCAGCTCATCAGTCCCGTCATCCGCCGGTACGATAGACCGGAAGTCGGCAGTGACGTGGACGTTTACGCCGGCACGTGCGATCCGAAGTATCCGTTTCTGGCGACCACGTACCGCGTCACGGAACACTGGCAGACCGGCCTTATGACCCGCTGGCAGCCCTGGCTCGCGGAGATGCAGCCGAGCAATTTTGTGGAGATGAGCGAAGAGCTCGCCGAGATGAAGGGGATCGACGGGGGTGACCAGATAAAGGTCTCGTCGGCCAGGGGCGAAATAATGGCGGTCGCCATCGTGACCAAGCGGTTTAAACCGTTTAAACTCGGTGATAACGTCGAGCTCCATCAGGTCGGTATTCCGTGGCACTTCGGGTGGAGGACCACCGAGGAGGGGCAGAGCAACGATCCTTCCGTGCCCAAGCCGGAGGTCTACACGTTCGGCGACTCGGCCAATCTGCTCACGTCGACTATCGGTGACCCAAACACCTCAATTCCCGAGAGCAAGGCCTTCCTGGTTAATATCGAAAAGGTGAAAGGAGGGTGGCTATAATGGCAACGACAAAGATAAAGGAAGAGATGGTCAAACTCATCGACCTCTCAAAATGTACGGGATGCCGCGGTTGTCAGGTTGCCTGCAAGAACTGGAATTCACAGCCGGGCGCCCAGACGACCAATTGGGGAAGCCACCAGAACCCTCCCGACCTCCAGCACAACACCTGGACGCTCATCCGCTTCCAGGAGCGTGAAAAAGAGGACGGCAGCGTCGACTGGATTTTCAGGAAGGACGGGTGCTTTCACTGCACCGACGCCTCCTGCGTGCGGGTCTGCCCCTCCGGCGCCCTCACGTACGGGGAGAAGGGGGCGGTCAGGCTCAACCGGGACCTCTGCATCGGCTGCAAGTACTGCGTCATAGCCTGTCCGTTCGGTATACCGCGCTATGATTCGGAGACGAAGGTGACGTACAAGTGCACCCTCTGCGAGGATCGAATCACCAGCGGAATGATTCCGGCCTGCGTCAAGGCCTGCCCCACGGGGTGCCTCAGCTTCGGCCTCAAAGAGCAGATGATCGAGAAGGGAGAGCAGCGGGTGGCCCAGCTCGTTGAAAAAGGTCTGGCGGCCTCCCTGTACGGGAAGGACTACGTCGACGGGACCCACGTCATGTACGTGCTGACCGAACAGGAAAAGGTCTACGCGAAGCTCCCGGTCTCGCCGCACGTCCCGGTTACCGTAAAACTCTGGAGAAACATCGCAAAACCGCTTGGACTGCTGGCAATCGGAGGCGTTATCGGGGGTGCGCTCCTTCACTATATGATCAAGGGACCGAAGCATCCCAAGGAAGAGGGAGGTAAGTAGCATGGCTGGACAAAAAGTCGTTATCGCATCGACCCCCTATGAGCGGGTTGTCCACTGGGTTCTGGCGGGGACGTGTCTGGCCCTGGTCTTTACCGGTCTGATCATCGCCGTCAACTCGTTTGCGCCCCTTGCCGAGATGCTCGGCGGTTACGGGGCGGTTAAGGAATACCACCGGTTTATCGGCCTTATCTTCACGATTGCCCTTGTCTTTGCCGTGCGTCACTGGTATAAAGAAGCGGGCTATATCGACAAGACCGATATCGAGTGGATGAAGGCGGCGGGCGGGTACCTCTGGAAGGCGAAGATCCCCGAGCCGTATAAATACAATGCGGGCCAGAAGCTGTTCTTTATCACGGTGGCGCTCTACGGCGCCGTGATGATTGCCACGGGGCTACTGCTCTGGTTCGGAAAAGGCCTCATCTGGGCGCCGCTCATGCGGTGGACGGTGGTCTTTCATGCCCTCGGCGTCGCCGTCATGGGCGGATTTTCGATGGTGCACATCTACCTCGGCACCGTCGGCACCACGGGCAGCCTGCCGGTTATGACCGACGGCAAGGTGACCGAGGCATGGGCCAAGACCCATATGCCGGGCTACTACCGGGAGAAGATCGCCAAGGAAACCCGAAAGTCAAAGGCTTAAGTGAGCCGAAAACCCGATCTATCATTGAAGGGGCGGCCGTACGGCCGCCCCAATCATTATGGGGAATGGCATACATGAAAGATCCCGAAATCGCCGCCATCAAACGGGCGATGAGTGATGACCCGAAAATCGAGCCGCTTCTGGCTATCCTGACGGGTTTTGTGCGGATCGGCGGAGAAGAGGCGGGGACGCAGAAGCAAGCGGACGCCGCCCCGGATCCGGGCCGGTTGTCCGAGGGATTCCCCCTGGCCGACGCGCGGCTGATTCCGGACGATGTTGAAGGGCTCGGGAAGCGGTTTGCCCGGCTGGTAACCGTCGTGCTCGAAAAGGACCCGAAGGGCGCAGAAGAAATCGTCGGGTTTTATGGCGATCGGCAGGCCTTCCGGGCGCTGCTGAGCGGGGTGCTGACCCAGGAATATCTCTTTCCCGAGGGATTCGGGGGCTCGCGCCCGGTAGCGCTTCTGGCGGCAAACGAGACGCTGCGGTATCTTCTTAATCCGATTAAGGAGAGCTTCGAGCGGGCCGGGTTGCTGGACAAATGGGCCGCCTCGTACTGCCCCGTTTGCGGCGCCGCCCCGCACCTTTCGCTCATCGAGGGAGAGGACGGACGTCTCATGCTTTCCTGCGGCCGGTGTTTGACGCGATGGAAATTCCGCCGGTTGACCTGTCCGTTTTGTGGGGAAGCCGGGCGGGAAAAGACACGATATTTTACGGTCGAAAACGACCCCGTCCACCGGGTATATGTCTGCGATACCTGTAAGCACTACCTGAAATCGGTCGATACGAAAGAAAAGCCGACGCCCTTCGCGAGACTTGAGGACCTGACGACCATCCGCTTTGATATCGTTGCGAAACGAGACGGATACGTCCGGGATACGGTCGACCTGGTGAGCATCCTCGTCATGGATACGTAATACTATACGTTCCGACAGGACACTCCGCGGCTGACGCCGGGTAAGCCCTGTCCTAAATTCAGCCCGCTGTCATATCATCGGTCAGGGGATAACGCACTACAGCCGGATTATCCCGTATCGCTTCTTTTCGCGTACCTGCCCATCGAAAAACCTTGACATCTTTATGCGGTTGCACTATATATAACCTGCTTTCTCCGATCCCTGTGTCCTAATGGTACGGGTCGGGAAGGGATTTACGGCCTCTGAAAGCCGATCCTTCCCCCCGCCGATGGAGCAGGGACGATAGGGTATGGATGGAAACGCCCATGCCTCCCGTGTTTGGAAAGGAGAACGGCGCAGGATCGGGATGACGTGCCCACGTCATCTTCCCGTAGTCTTACCCTTGCGCATCGCGTATCCTTCCCAAAACACCGGTTTTATCTTAGCCCCGAACTGGCAGCGAATCTGATCAGTTCGGATTGGCTTATGTGCTCGGCGTCATGCGTACCGCGATCCGCGTCGACGCGAGAGACCGGGCTATCGGTCTTCCTGTCGACATCGATGCCTCGTGAGTATCGACATCCGTACGGGAAGCGGCACGCGGAATGATCTGCGCGCCAAGCTAATCGATTTTACCGAGTATTTTCCTACAGAGACCAGATGATCTATTGAAAGGAGGCACTATGGGCGGCACAAACGGTTCCGGTCACCGCCGGACGGTAGAAAAGCAGTACCGGGAACTAATGGAGTACTGCCAGGTCCAACTGGATCAAATTGAAGAGACATTGCCCGAACCGAGAGAGAGTCTTCAGGAAAGCCTCAAGGCGCGGGGTGTCTCGCGCAGGGAGTTCGTCAAGTGGACGTCGTTTATAACCGGTGTCATGATGCTCCCGCCGATGTTCCGCCCCATGGTGGCGCGCGCGGCGGAAAACTTCAGCAGGCTTCCGGTCATTTGGCTTAATTTCGCCGAGTGTACCGGGTGCAGCGAGACGTTCCTGCGCTCCTCCTATCCGAACGTCGATGACATACTCCTTGACACCATCTCCCTGGAGTACCACGAGGTCCTGATGGCCGCCTCCGGCAAGCAGGCCGAGGAAAACCTCACGAAGGCCATGGCCGATTTCGAGGGGCAGTACGTGCTGGTCATCGAGGGGGCCATCCCCGAGGGTCTGGACGGCAAGTACCTGAGGATCGGGAGCGAGGGAAAGACCTCCAAGGAGATCGGCAAGGAAGCGGCCTCAAAGGCCGCCGCCGTCATCTGCATCGGCAGCTGCTCTTCCTTCGGTAACATCCAGGCCGCCAAGCCCAACCCGACGGATGCCAAGGGCATTCGGGACTCCCTCGGGATCAGGACCATCAACATCGCGGGCTGCCCCCCCAACCCGGTAAACTTCGTCGGGACCGTTCTTCATTTCCTGATGTTCGGGGCGCTGCCCGCCACCGATTCCCTCGGCAGGCCGCTGTTTGCCTACGGAAAGCGTATTCATGACTACTGCGAGCGGCGCTCCCATTACGACGCCGGCGAGTATGTCGAGGAATGGGGCGACGCCGGCGCAAAGCGGGGCTGGTGCCTCTATAAGATGGGGTGCAAGGGCCCCTACACCTACGCGAACTGCGGCAAGGTCCGCTATAACGACGGCACCTCGTGGCCGATCATGGCCGGTCACGGCTGTATGGGATGCTACGAGCCGGCCTTCTGGGATACGATGGCCCCCCTCGAAAAACCGATATCCGATGGGGCGATCGGCGTAAAGGGGGTTGAGTCCACGGTCAACACGGTCTTCGCGACCCTGGCGGGCCTCACGGTGGCCGGCGTTGCCGCCCATGCAGCGGCTTCCGCTATCAAACGCCACGGCCCGGAAGACGACAAGAAGAAGAAAGCCGAAAAAAAGTAGCAGGCCATCATAAAGGAGAGTGAGAATGGCTCAGAAAATAATAATCGATCCGATCACCCGGATTGAAGGACATTTACGCATTGAGGTCGAACTGGAGGGTAATACCGTAAAGGACGCCTGGTCTACCATCACCCTCTGGCGGGGCATCGAGACCATCCTCAAGGGGAGAGACCCCCGGGACGCGGGGCTCATGACCCAGCGGTTCTGCGGGGTCTGCACCTATTCCCACTACGAGGCGTGCGATACTGGCGGTGGAAGACGCCTTTGGGGTCAAACCGCCCACGAACGCCCGTATCGTGAGAAACCTCATCAATGCATCTCTCTACATAACCGATCACATCATGCATTTCTATCACCTGCACGGTCTGGACTGGGTGGACGTCGTTTCGGCCCTGGGGCGGACCCCCGGCGAGCCGAGGATATGGCGCGCGCCTATTCCGACAACCCGTACAACGCGTCCGCGTCCCACTATAAGGCCGTCCAGGAACGGCTGAAGAAATTCGTGGAATCGGGTCGGTTAGGTCCCTTTGCCAACGGCTACTGGGGAAGCCCCTCCTATAAGCTGCCCGCGGAGGCAAACCTTGTCATCGTATCCCATTACCTGGACGCCCTGGCCGTCTCAAAGGTCGGCGCCCAGATGATGGCGATCTTCGGCGGCAAGAACCCCCACCCGCAGACGCTGGTGGCCGGCGGCGTGACCTCGGTCATGGATACGCTGGACGCCTACCGGATAGGCGAGTACCTCTTCCGGCTCAAGGAGATGAAGAACTTCGTCGACACCGCCTATATCCCGGACGTCCTCCTGGCGGCCACCTACTATAAGGACGAGGGATTGGCCGGGATCGGCGGCGGAGTCAAGAACTACCTCTCCTACGGGGGGATCAACCTCGACGACGACTACACCACGACCTTCTTCCAGCCCGGCGTCATCAAGAACCGGGACCTTGCAAACGTCGAGAAGCTTGACGAGACCAAGATCACCGAGGACGTTACACACTCCTGGTACACGGACGGCCAGCCGCTGCACCCGTACGACGGGACAACCGAACCCGAACTATACCGACTACGACGAGTCAGGACACGTCAAGGCCGACGAGAAGTATACCTGGTGCAAGGCGCCCCGGTACGACGGCCTTCCCTATGAGGTGGGGCCGCTGGCGCGCTTCATCATCGGATACGCCACGGGCGATCAGAAGATCAAGGACCTGGTCGATTCCACCCTCAAGGCCACGGGACTGCCGGTCACGGTCCTCTTTTCAACCCTTGGAAGGACCGCGGCGCGGGCACTCGAGACCAAGCTCATCGCCGACAATACCGAGGCCTGGGTCAACGAGCTGGTGACCAACATCAAGTCGGGCGATACCAGGACGTGGACCCGCTGCGACGTTCCCAAGGAGGCGCAGGGGCGCGGCATGAAAGAGGCGCCGCGCGGGTCGCTGGGTCACTGGATCAAGATCAAGAACAAGGTCATCGAAAACTACCAGGCGGTCGTTCCCTCGACGTGGAACTGCTCGCCGAGAGACGCGGCCGGTCTCAGGGGGCCGTACGAGGAATCGCTGATCGGGACTCGCCTTGCCAACGTGGATCAGCCCCTGGAAATCATCAGGACGATCCACTCGTTTGACCCGTGCATGGCCTGTGCCGTTCATATCATTAACCCGAGGACTAACGAGATCAAGAAGTTCAAGGTATTGTAAAGGAGTCCGCCATGGAAAAAAAGATACGGCCATGGAAAAGAGGACACCCGTCAGGGAATGGACGGTGCCCATCCGCGTGCACCACTGGGCCATGGCGCTCTCCGTCTTCTTCCTTATCGTGACCGGCTGGTATATCGCCGACCCCTTCTCGGTGTCGTCCGGAGAGACGGTGCATAAGTTCCTCATGGGGGATATGCGGTACTATCACCTCCTCTTCGGCGTGATCCTCACGATACTGTTCGTGTGGAGAATGTACATGGGGTTTTTCGAGAGGTTTCACGCCAACTGGAAGAACTTCCTCGCGATCACCGACTGGAAGAACTTCATCAAGCAGATCAAGTTCTACCTCCTCGTGTCCAACGAGCGCCCGGAACACGTCTACCTGTATGGGCCGCTGCAGGCGCTGTCCTACATGGGGCTGTTCGTGATGATCTTTCTCATCGTCATCACGGGCCTTATCCTCACCGGGGGCGGATACGATCACGGGTTGTTGGGCCTTATCGCCTGGATACTGACCCCCCTCGAGCGTCTGATGGGGGGGCTGGCGATGGTACGGTATGTCCACCATATCCTGACCTGGCTCTTTGTCCTGTTTATCATCGTGCACATCTACATGGCCTTCTGGTATGACATCGTCTTCAAGGAAGGCACCGTCTCCTCGATGATAAACGGCATGGTCTTTAAGGCCAAGGAGCACTGAGCAGCCGCCGTTTGCGCAAGAAATGAGAGGGGAGAAGGATCCGTCTCCCCTCAGAACTTCACAAAGTCCTCGTTTTTCGGCGAGGACTTTGCTATTATGCGACTTCCTGTAACGTATATGCCGATGCAACGCAATAAAACTATCACCATACTGGGGCTGGGCAACATCCTTGTCGGAGACGACGGATTCGGGATCCGATTTGTCGCCTGGTTCTCGGATCGCTATATACTGCCGGATACCGTTTCGGTAGTGGACGGGGGAACCGCCGGCCTGGGCCTTTTGGATATCGTCACCGGCGCCGATCATCTCATCGTCATCGATGCGATCAGGATCGACGATACGCCGGGCTCTCTCTACCGATTCACGAGAGAAGATATGTCGCTCTATCTGCCGCCCCCAACATCAGTCCACGAGGTGGAGTTCCTGGACGTCCTTGCTATGGCCGACCTGCTGGGGCAATGCCCGCCGGTCATTTTCATAACCGTCGTACCGGAGAAATATGATACAATGGAAGTAAGGATTTCGGATTGTATGCGTGGGCGGTTCCCGGACGTGGAGCGGCTGCTGCTGGATGAGTTGTCGGCGCTTTCGGTTGTTCCGGTCAGGAGGACGGAGTGCACGAACTGAGCCTCGCGCAATCGGTCCTCGAGATCGCGATGAAACACGCCGAAGAAAATAATGCGATAAAAGTCGGCAGGATCACGCTCTCGTTCGGCAGGATGTCGTGCATCCAGCCGGAGGCCCTGGAGACGGCGTTTGCGGCGATGGCCCGCGGCACGCGTGCCGAAGGGGCAGTCCTTCGCTTTGAGATCATTCCGGCCGTCGTCTCGTGCCTTCCGTGCGGCAAGGAGTATGATATCGAGTATCAGGGAATCCTCAGTTGTCCCGTGTGCGGCGACCCGTCGGTGCTCCTGGTAGGCGGCACGGAAGACCTGACGCTCATTGAAATGGAAGTGGAACAAGAGGAGTAACAATGTGCATCGCATTTCCGGGGAAAATCATCTCCATCGATGACAATCGGGCGATTATCGATATCGAGGGGACGCGGCGGGAGGCCTTCCTGGACCTGATCGACGAAGACGTTACGATCGGGGATTACGTCATCTGCCACGCCGGCTTCGCGATTCATAAGGTCGATGAGGAGCTCGCCAGGGAGAAGCTCGCGCTGCTCCGGGAGCTTACCGAACATGAAGTTTATTGACGAGTACCGCGACCCGAAGCTCTTTGACGGGCTGCTGGCCCGGGTAAGAAAACAGGCCGAAAGGCTTACCCGGCCGATCACGATCATGGAGGTATGCGGAAGCCACACCAACGCCATCGGCCGTTTCGGTATACGCAGCCTTCTGCCCGATACCATCCGGCTCATCTCGGGGCCGGGCTGCCCGGTCTGCGTGACCTCCGCCGAGGACGTCGACGCGGCCCTGTTCCTGGCCCGGCAGCCCGGCGTCATATTTGCCACCTTCGGCGACATGCTCCGGGTCCCCGGAACCGGGAGGCGGTCGCTTGAGCAGGAGCGGGCCGACGGGGCGGACGTCCGGGTCATCGATTCCGCGCTGGAGTGCCTGACGCTGGCCGGGGACAACCCGGACCGGCAGGTCGTCTTCATGGGGATCGGGTTTGAGACAACGTCCCCCGCGGCGGCGTCGGTCGTCAAGACCGCCAGCGCCCGCTCGACCTCCAACCTCGCGGTGTTTTCCGTTCACAAGATCATTCCCCCGGCGATCGACGCGCTCCTTTCCGATCCCCTGATCTCCGTGGACGGTTTCATGCTTCCCGGGCACGTGAGCACCATCCTTGGGACGGCAGCCTATCGCAGCATCGCAGAAAGCGGCCGTGCGGGGGTAATTACCGGTTTTGAACCGGTGGATATCCTCGAAGGGATCATGATGATCCTGGACCAGATCATTTCCGCGGATGCCAAAATCGAGATACAGTATCGGCGCGCGGTAAAAGAAGACGGCAATAGGGCGGCCCGCAGGATACTATCGGAGGTCTTCGAGCCGGCCGATTCCATCTGGCGCGGCCTCGGGACGATACCGAAAAGCGGGCTTGGCTTTCGTAAGGAATTCCGGGGGTTCGATGCGGCGACCCGCTTTGATATCCCGGCCGTCGAGTCCCACGATACGCCGGGCTGCCGCTGCGGAGACGTGCTCAAGGGGATCATCTCGCCGCCCGAATGTCCCCGGTTCCGCACGGCGTGCTCCCCCCGTAACCCCCTCGGCCCCTGCATGGTCTCGGCGGAGGGGACCTGCGCGGCGTATTACAAATACCAATGATGGATGTTTGCTCCGAATCGGACGATCGTATCCGCGTGAGGTCCCTGTTCTCGGGTACGGTGCAGGGGGTGGGATTTCGTCCGTTTATCTATCGGGTGGCCGTGCGCTTCGGCTCTGGCGGGATTCGTCGAGAACACGACGGACGGCGTCGTCGTGGAACTGGAAGGACATCCCCGCTCGGTATCATCATTCTTTTCCGCACTCGAAACGGAGCTCCCGCCGCTTGCCGAGATTACGGGTCTGGTCAAAGAGGCGATCCCGGCGGTCGGGGGCGACGGGTTTCGCATCATCGCGAGCCGTAGGACCGGGCAATCGGCCCTGCACATCCCCCCCGACATCGCGACGTGCGACCGGTGTGTCGAGGAGCTCTTTGACCCCGGCGACCGCCGCTACCATTATCCATTCATCAACTGTACCGACTGCGGCCCCCGCCTGACCATCATTCAAGATATCCCCTATGACCGGGAAAAGACCTCGATGGCTGCGTTTGATCTCTGCCCGGACTGCAGGAGCGAATACGAGGATCCCGCGAGCCGGCGGTTCCACGCCCAGCCGAACGCCTGCGCCCGTTGCGGGCCGAAGGTGGTGCTGCTGACGGGCGGCGGCGCGCCCGTCGATACGGGCGATCCGGTGGGCGAGGCGGCGCGCTTGCTGCGTTCCGGCTCGATCATGGCGGTCCGGGGTGTCGGGGGATTTCACCTGGCCGTCGACGCGACCAATGAGGAAGCGGTCCTGCGGCTCAGGCGGCGCAAGCTTCGAGAAGAAAAACCGTTCGCGCTCATGGTCAGGGACCTCCAGCAGGCCCGCCGGATTGTCGAGATTACGCCCGAAGAACAAGCGCTCCTGATGTCGGCCCGGCGGCCGATCGTTCTCATGCCGCGCACCGAAAAGACTATCGTCGCGCAGTCCGTTGCCCCGGGGATGGGTACTTTCGGCGTTATGCTGCCCTATACCCCGTTGCAGCACCTCCTTTTTGATTCCGACATGCCGCCCCTGGTCATGACGAGCGGGAACCGCTCCGGAGAGCCGATCGCCATCGGGAACGACGACGCGCTGGCGAGCCTCTCGGATATTGCCGACTTCTTCCTTGTCCACGACCGGGAGATCGTCGTTCGGTGCGACGATTCGATCGCGATGGTGGTGGGGGAGCGGCCGGCGATACTGCGCCGGTCACGGGGGTACGTCCCCGGGCCGATCGTCCTTGCCGAATCGTATCCCGACGTCCTGGCCGTCGGGGGTCACCTGAAGTCAACGGTGTGCATCCTGAAGGGTAACCTGGCCTTCATGAGCCCCTATATCGGTGACATGGATACGCCCGGCGCGCGGGGCTTCTTCTACGAGACGGTCGCGCTCATGCAGCGAATAACCGAATGTGGGCCGAAAGTCGTCGCCTGCGATCTTCACCCGGGTTATTTCACGACCGATGCGGCGCGGCGTATGGAGGGGGTGATTGTTCACGCGGTCCAACACCACCACGCCCATATTGTATCCTGCATGGCGGAAAACGGGATATCGGACACGGTAATCGGGGTGGCGCTGGATGGGACCGGCTACGGCACGGACGGGACAATCTGGGGTGGAGAATGGCTCATCGCGGACCGGGTTGGGTTCAAACGGGCGGGACACCTGGCTCCCTTTACCCTTCCGGGAGGGGAGGCGGCTATCCGTGAGCCGTGGCGGACGGGGGCAAGCCTCATAAAGTCCGCGTATGGAAGCCGGTGGCACGGTGTTGCCGAGCGGCTTGGATTGGTGCCGGAATGCGCCGCGAAAGGGGCGTTCATGCAGATGGTAGACCGGGAAATCAACAGTCCCGTGACTACAAGCATGGGCCGGGTATTTGACGGCGTAGCGGCGATCCTTGGATTGAAGAGAAGCGTGAGCTACGAAGGGCAGGCCGCGATGGAGCTTGAGGCGTGTGCTGCGGCAGGAGCCGCGGATATCCTCCCATTTGAAATCATACTAAGGGACGATACGGTCGTCCTGGACCTGTCCGGCACGATTCGCGCAATCGTCGAGGGAATGGATGCCGGCACATCGCGTCGGGATCTGGCGGCGGCGTTTCACGCGACGCTGATTGCCGGGATCGTTCAGACGGTAAAAGAAATCGCCAAGACAACGGGGATCGGCCGGGTGGCGCTGAGCGGCGGCTGTTTTCAGAACAGGCTGCTCCTGGCCGGCGTGCTGGATTCGCTCGAAGGGGCGCGGCTTGAGGTGCTGACTCACCGCCGCGTGCCCACAAACGACGGCGGGATTGCCCTGGGGCAGGCCGTGGCGGCGGGCGAAAGGACGAAGGCCGGCATGGGCGTGGAATAAAGAACCCAACGCCCGGTTTCGGGAGTCGATCCGGGAGGGGGTGGGTACTCGTGTGAGGCGGCGCGGCGATACGCCATGGAAGCGGCCCAGGGTCAATTTCAACAAATTTATTGACTGAAAAAACCCGATTTGATATACTGATATGTTATTCTGATGCGGTTATTAGTATCCGGTTTCATGGCCAAGCGCAATAGAGCGGTTTAACGGTGTAGTACACCGGGTAATAAAATAGTGATAGAAATAATGACGATATTTTCCCTTGACAGGAAATAGGGCGTATGTTACAGTCGTCGCGTGAATGAGTACTCATTCATTTCAAGAGAGTGCGTCACGCGACGCCGCTGAACGCCAGTTTCGTAATATTATTGAACCACGCTTTCTCCCCGCCTCGGATAGACGTCCTGCTTCATGGAGGGGAGGGGCATAATATAGAGACAGCCAAGAGAATCGTGGAAAGCAAACCGGAACAGGCCGGTTTCACTGTATGCTACGTCAATAACAGTTCTGAGAGGGAATGCAATAATGAGTAAAGAAAATTTAGAAATGAAGCGCTGGTGGATAGCCATCGCGGCGATCGTGATGCAGCTCTGCCTCGGCTCCGTCTACGCATGGTCGGTCTTCAAGAAACCGCTCATGGATGCGCACAACTGGCCGGAGGTCGGGGTGCAGATTACCTTCATGATCCTGATGGCGACCATCGGCCTTTCAGCCGCCTTCGGCGGCGGGCTTGTGGACAAGAAAGGTCCCCGGTTCGTTGCGACGGTCGGCGCCATCCTTTTTGGTGTCGGCACGGTCATTGCCGGCCTTGCCGACCAGATGGGGAGTATCGTGCTGCTCTACCTGGGCTTCGGGTTGATTGCCGGGCTCGGGAACGGCTTTGGATACGTGACCCCCATTGCAACGTTGATTCGCTGGTTTCCCGATAAGCGCGGCCTGGTGACCGGACTTGCGGTCATGGGATTCGGCCTGGGCGCCTTCTTTATCGGCAAGATTGCCCCGTTGATGATCATCGCGTTGGGCGTGGCCAAGACCTGGTACATATTTGGCGCCGTCTTCTTCGTGCTCTGCATTGGGGCGGCCCAGATGTACAAGAACCCGCCCAAGGGGTGGCTGCCGAAGGGATTTACGCCGCCCAAGGGCGCCGCTTCCGCCGCAGGGTCGTTTACCGCGCCCGAGGCGCAGAAGAAGGTGCAGTGGTGGATGCTCTGGGGCATGCTCTTCCTGAACGTATCGGCGGGCCTGGGCCTTATCTCCCAGCTGTCGCCTATGGCGCAGGAAGTGCTGAAAAAGACGATGACGCAGACCGACCCGGCCGAACTTGCTGCCGCCCTGGCGGTTGCCGGTGGCACGATCCTTGCCATCGCCTCGATCTTCAACGGTCTCGGCAGGCTCTTCTGGGCGTGGATCTCCGACTCGATCGGACGCAAGACCGTGTTCATGATCATGTTTGCCACGCAGGCCGTCCTCTACATCCTGCTTCCGAAGGTTGGCGGCTCGGTCCTGTTTACCGTTATCGCCTGCTACCTGCTGGCCTGCTACGGCGGCGGATTCGCGACGATGCCCGCGTTTGCGGCCGATTCCTTCGGGCCGACCTACATCGGCAGGGTCTACGGATTCATGCTGACCGCATGGGCGACCGCCGGAATCATCGGCCCGTGGGTCTTTGCCCAGTTCAAGGACGTGGCCCTGTACATAGCGGCGGCGTTTCTCGTCGTCGGCTTCCTGCTCGCGCTGGCCTACAAGCAACCGCAACCTAAGAAGGCATAGCGGTGTGGAGATTTTTGCTATAGGAACCGATTATTGAACGACAGAATGGTAAGGATACGGGGCCGGCTCAACAGGCCGGCCCCGGAAGTCCAGCCACTAGTGATTGAATCAGGACGCCGGATATCTATCGTGTGATCAGATGTTTCTCAAGCGGTTCTCCGGGACGGCGTCCTTAATTTCGCGAACAGACGATCGAAACGATCCACTATATACCACGTGATTAAGGAGCGAGCCTGAAGTGGCAAAGATTGTGAAAAAGGAACGGCTGTCGGCCGACGTCGTCAAGATGGTTCTCGAAGCCCGTGAGATCGCCGAGGCGCGCAAGGCCGGACAGTTTATCGTGCTTCGTATCAACGAAGAGGGAGAGCGAATTCCCCTGACCATCGCGGACGCCGACCCGAAGGCGGGCACCGTTACCATTATCTTTCAGGAAGTCGGCAAATCCACGAAGCTCCTCGGGACGATGAACCAGGGTGACAACATCCTTGACCTCGCCGGTCCCCTCGGCAGGCCTACCCACATCGAAAAATTCGGAACCGTAGTCTGTGTTGGTGGGGGAGTGGGGGTAGCGCCCATGTATCCCATTACCGAGGCGCTCAAGAAGGCGGGTAACAAGGTCATCACCATCATCGGCTCCCGAACCAAGGACCTGCTTATCCTCGAAGAGGAGATGAAGAAGGTCTCGGACCGGCTCGTCGTGATGACCGATGACGGGACCTACGGGCAGAAGGGGTTCGTTACCCAGGCGCTCGAGGAAATCATCAAATCCGGAGAAAAGATCGATATCGTGGTGGCTATCGGCCCCGTGGTTATGATGCGGGCCGTCAGCGAGGTGACACGGCCTTACAAGATCCATACGGTGGTGTCCCTGAACTCCATCATGGTAGACGCTACCGGTATGTGCGGAGGGTGCCGCGTTTCGGTCGACGGTAAGTCCAAGTTCGCCTGTGTGGAAGGGCCGGAATTTGACGGGCATCTGGTGGATTTCAAAGAGCTGATGATGCGTCAGAAAACGTACATGAAACAGGAACACGAATCCCTGGATTGCTTTCTCAATCAGGCGCTCAAGAAATAGAGGATAATCATGGAAGCCAAAGAGCGGATGCAAATTCCCCGGCAGAAAATGCCGGAACAAGATCCCAAAGTTCGCGGGAAAAACTTCAATGAGGTCCCGTTTGGGTATAGTGAAGAGACCGCGATACGCGAGGCGCAACGCTGCCTGAAGTGTAAGAAACCGGGATGCGTTGCCGGCTGCCCGGTCGAGATCGATATACCCGGATTTATCTCGCTGATCGAGACCGGGGATTTTATCGGCGCGGCAAAAAAGATCAAGGAAACCAACGCGCTGCCGGCCGTCTGTGGGAGGGTCTGTCCCCAGGAGGAGCAGTGCGAGGTGAAATGCATTCTGGCCAAGAAGGGCGATCCGGTAGCCATCGGGCGCCTGGAGAGATTTGCCGCCGACTACGAGCGGAACGCCGGAAAAGTAGAGGTGCCGAAGATCGCCGCTTCCACCGGCAAGAAGATCGCCGTTGTGGGATCGGGCCCCGCGGGGCTGACGGTGGCCGGCACCCTCAGGCTCCTAGGACATGACGTCACCGTCTTCGAGGCCCTCCATAAGACCGGGGGAGTGCTCGTCTACGGTATCCCGGAGTTCCGTCTGCCGAAGGCGATCGTCGAGGCCGAGGTGGACTATCTCAAGAAAATGGGGGTGAAGTTCATCACCAACTATGTCATTGGCAAGATCCGGACGGTCGATACGGTCTTGTCCGAGTACGATGCCGTGTTCCTGGGCACCGGGGCGGGGCTTCCCCTCTTCCTGGGCGTGCCCGGCGAAAACCTGAACGGCGTCTATTCGGCAAACGAGTACCTCACCCGGTCCAACCTCATGAAGGCGTATCTCTTCCCGAAATACGATACACCCATCGTGCTGGGCAAGAACGTGGCGGTCATCGGCGGCGGAAACGTCGCCATGGACAGCGCGCGGACGGCGTTGAGGCTTGGTGCGGACAACGCGTATATCATATATCGGCGCTCGCTCGAAGAGATGCCGGCCAGAAAAGAAGAAGTCCACCACGCGGAGCAAGAAGGGATTCAGTTCCACATCCTTACCAACCCGATAGCTTTCATCGGTGATGAGAACAACTGGGTCCGGGAGATCGAGTGCCAGAAACAGGAGCTGGGCGAGCCCGACGATTCCGGCAGGCGGCGTCCGGTCCCGATCAAGGGTTCCGAATTCAGGATCCCGGTGGATACGGTCGTGGTGGCCATCGGTAACAGCCCCAATCCGCTCGTGCCCGCAACGACCCCGGGACTCGATACCGGGAGGAAGGGCAACATCGTCGCCGACGAAGAGACCGGCCTGACCTCGCGGGAAGGCGTCTATGCCGGCGGCGATATCGTTACCGGCGCCGCCACCGTCATCCTGGCTATGGGCGCCGGAAGGAAGGCCGCACAGGCCATGCATGCGTACGTCATGAACGGAAAAAAGAAATAGTGACGTGATGGATTGAATGACGGGCAGTAGATCAGGAGGCAGTTTAGTATCGGATACTGGACACATGTACGATCGATGCCAACGGCGGGTTCTGCTACCCGATAGTGACGAGGTTCCCGTTACGTGAAACTTGACGAGGTGCGACAGATACTCGATGCCGAGGTAGTCGTCGGTCAGGACCAGATGCAAAAGGAGGTGAGCACCGCCTTCGGCGCTGACCTGATGAGCGATGTGCTTGCGTTCGCCCGGCCGGGCACCATGCTTTTAACCGGCCTGACAAATCCGCAGGTGATCCGCACGTCCGAGATCCTCGATATCGCCGCAATCATCATCGTCCGGGGTAAAGTTCCGCCCCCGGAGACCGTCAAACTTGCTGAGGAACTGAAGATCCCCATCCTCAAGACGCGATATATCCTCTTTGAAACTGCGGGACGGCTCTACAGATGGGGGATCGTCGGTTGCGTGGATAAGGTAGATGCCGGAAAAAAACGCGGGTAGCAAGCCGTCCTTTTCGGATACGTTTTCGGTTGCCGGGGGCGACTTCAATGACGCGGGCAAGGTTTCAAGCCGCATCAAGGGAATCCTCAAGAAGATGTGTCTGCCCCCCGACGTGGTCCGGAAGGCCGCTATCTGCACCTTTGAAGCGGAGATGAACATCGTCTGTTATGCCCGGCGGGGTGATATCACGCTGTCGGTGGACGAGGATCACGTTGTTATCGAGGTGGTCGACGAGGGGGAAGGTATCCCCGACATCGACCTGGCACGGCAGGCGGGGTACAGCACCTCGACCGCCAAGATCAGGGAGATGGGTTTCGGCGCAGGGATGGGACTGGGTAATATCGACCGATACGCCGACGACTTCGATATCACCTCGGAAGTCGGGAAGGGAACCAGGCTGGTGATGGTCGTCGATATCACCGATGCTTCATAACGATACGGCGGGCTGAGAAATGGAACTCGGTTCTATCGTTAAGAATCTCAACCTGGTGGTCAGGTCGGGAGCGCAGAATCTCACGGTTGAAGTGAAAGGCGGCTATGTCGGCGACCTCTTGTCCGACGTTATCGCCAACAGTAAGCAGGGAGATATCTGGGTTACGCGCCAGGTACATCAGAATATCGTCGCTGTTGCGACGCTTAAGGACCTTGCCGGGATAATCCTGGTTGACAATAACGAGCCGGCCCGGGAGACCCTCGAAAAGGCGGTGCAGGAGAACGTCCCGGTTATGGTTTCGAAGCTTCCCTGCTTTGAGACGGCCGGCAAGATATATCAACTCATTGCGGCGCGAGAAGAATAGGTTCTTCTTGCCGGACCAACGGTGGCATAGCTCCTTTCCTGATGCGCAAAAGAAACAGGACCGTCACCGGGGCGGGGCTCCCGCTGATTGTGCCGTTCGGTTGGTTTCGGGGTCGTGAGCATGTTCAGGGAGTATCGCTGTGATCTTCATATTCACACGTGCCTTTCACCCTGCGCCGACCTCGATATGCATCCGGCGGCGCTTGTCCGTGGCGCGGTAGCCAGGGGGCTCGATGTGATCGCGATATGCGACCACAACACCGCCGAAAACGTTCAGTACGTGATACGGGCGGCCGAGCGTGAGCCGCTTAGAATTATCCCGGGAATGGAGATCACGACGAGCGAGGAGGTTCATATACTGGCGCTCTTGCCGGGTATTGAGAGCCTCGCGGAAATACAGGCAATCGTCTATGACCGCCTCCCCGGTCGAAATGACGAGCGGCTCTTCGGGTGCCAGGCGGTCGTGAATGAAAAGGGCGAGGTGGAACAGATAAACGAGCGCCTCCTCATCGGGGCGACCGAGATCCCGATGAGCGATTTGATCGGGATCATTCATTCCTTTGGGGGGCTTGCCATTGCGTCGCATATAGACCGGGAGAGTTTTTCGGTCATCAGTCAGCTGGGATTTGTTGATAACGACAGCGGCCTTGACGCATTGGAGATCTCCCGGGCGCTGGGTGTAAATCAAGCGCGGAAACGATATCCCGATCTGTCGCATTATCCCTTTGTCGCGTCGTCGGACGCCCACTGCCTTTCCGATATCGGCTCGGCAGCAACCACGATGCGGCTGGCCGAGGGGACGTTTGAAGAGGTGAAACTGGCCATAGCGTACTCCGAGGGGCGGTGCGTTATCGAATGAGCAATGCTGGAACTTTCGAAACATATCCTCGATATCGCGGAAAACTCGATACGTGCCGGATGCCGGACGGTAATGATCACCGTTATCGAGGATACGAAGGCCGATACGCTCACGCTTCAGATAAGCGATGACGGAAAGGGGATGAGCGACGACGAACGGGAAAAGGCGCTCGATCCCTTCTATACGACAAAAAAGGTGCGGCGCGTGGGCCTGGGCCTTCCCATGCTGAAGCTGGCCGCGGAGCTGGCCGATGGGAGCTTCAGACTGGATTCGACACAGGGGCGGGGCACCACGGTTACCGTAACGTTCGGGCATTCGAATATCGATCGGCAGCCTCTCGGTGATGTAGCCCTGACGATCATCAGTCTTATCGCGGGAAGCCCGCACGTTGATTTCGTCTACACCCATAAGAAAGACGGCCGGGAATACCGGCTGGATACGCGAGCCATTAAGTGCGAACTCGATGACGTCCCGATCGAACACGTGGAAGTACTCTCACTCATCAGGGGTGATATCGAGGAAGGAACAAGGGAGTTAGGAGCAACAGCATAAAATATATGATTCCTGTAATGGTCAGTAGGTAAGGAGTGGTTTATGAAGAAACTGCCGGACGTTGATATAGCCAAGGAATTTACCCCGGGACAACTCAAGGAAGTTGACGAAATAATCAAGCGTTTTAAGGGCAAACCCGGAGGGCTTATCCCGGTTCTCGAAGAAGTCCAGGGCGTTCTCGGGTTTCTGCCCGTCGCGATCCAGGAGGTTATCGCCGAAGGCCTCGGGGTTCCGCGGGCGCAGGTCTTTGGGGTGGTGACCTTTTATTCCTTCTTCACCATGGTGCCGCGCGGCAAGCATACCTGCCGGGTATGTCTCGGTACCGCCTGTTACGTTCGGGGGGGCAGGGCCATCGCGGAGACGCTCAAGCGCAACCTCGGGATCAGCGAAGGCGAGACAACGGCCGACCGCATGTTCTCTCTGGAGTCCGTGCGGTGCCTCGGGGCCTGCGGACTGGGGCCGGTGGTGGTTGTTGACGAAGAGGTGCATGGAAGGATGAAGCCGGCTATGTTGGCGGAGGTCCTGAGCCACTATAAATAACCAACCTATTTATATGAGGATGGTATTATGGCAAAGTTGACGATAGAAGATCTGAAGAAAATCAAGGACAAGGTTCATACCGACACCGCGCTGCGGGAGGGGGGTGCGCGGGTAAAAGTCACCGTACATATGGGGACGTGCGGTATCGCGTCCGGCGCCCGAGAAGTGCTGGAGGCGCTCATGAACGTCATGGCCGAGGACAGCGTTTCGGACGTCTCAGTGACTACCTCGGGATGCATGGGATTGTGCAGCCGGGAGCCGCTGGTGACCGTCGAAGTTATCGGGAAGGAACCGATCAAATACGAATATATGAATCCCAATAAAATGCGTCAGGTATTTAAGCGCCATATCGTGAAGGGCGAGATACAGACTCCCTTTGTCCTGGCCAAAGGTGCGGAAATAGTAAAGTGACACGACTCTTGTTGACCGCGGCCGAACAAAGCGCCGCGTTATCGGGTTGAGGAGGATAATTCCCCATGAAAGTGTATCGGTCGCATTTGATGATCTGTGGCGGAACCGGTTGCCACGCTTCGGGGAGCATTGCGGTCAAAGAGGCCCTTGTAAGGGCGCTCGAGAAGCACGAACTTACCGAGGAGATAAAAATCGTCGAAACCGGCTGTAATGGATTCTGCGCCATGGGACCTCTCATGGTGGTGCAGCCGGACGGCGTCATGTATGTGTTGATAAAACCGGAGGACATTGAGGAACTCGTCTCGGAGCACCTGGTCAAGGGCCGCGTGCTCAAGAGGCTCATCTATAAAGAGCCGGTTACCAAGGAAGAGATCCCCACTATGCAGGAGATCCCTTTCTTTGCCCATCAGGAACTCAGAGTCCTCAGGAACCGGGGCCTCATCGATCCCGAGAAGATAGATGAATATATCGCCCGGGACGGCTACCTCGGCATGGGCAAGGCCCTTACCGAAATGACCCCGGAGCAGATTGTCGCCGAAGTTAAGAAATCGGGACTCCGCGGCCGGGGCGGCGCCGGTTTTCCCACCGGCACGAAATGGGATTTCGCCAGCCGCTCGCAGAGCGATATCAAATTCGTGCTGTGCAACGCCGACGAAGGTGACCCGGGGGCGTTCATGGATAGGAGCGTACTGGAGGCCGACCCCCATGCCGTTATCGAGGGCATGGTTGTTGCCGCCAAGGCCATCGGCTCTCATCAGGGCTACATCTACTGCCGGGCCGAGTATCCCCTGGCGATCAGCCGAATGAACCTTGCTATCGCCCAGGCCCGGGAGTACGGGTTGCTCGGAAAAGATATACTGGGGACCGGCTTTGACTTCGATCTCGAGATCTACATGGGCGCGGGCGCGTTTGTCTGCGGTGAGGAAACGGCCCTCATGCGCTCCATCGAGGGGCACCGTGGGATGCCGCGGCCGCGACCGCCGTTTCCGGCGTCTCAGGGATTGTGGGAGAAACCGACGATCCTCAACAACGTTGAGACATTTGCCAATATCGGCCAGATCATGCTCAGGGGCGGGGAGTGGTACGCGTCAATCGGCACCGAGGGGAGCAAGGGTACCAAGGTCTTTGCCCTGACCGGCGATGTCAACAACATCGGCCTGGTCG
This sequence comes from uncultured delta proteobacterium, assembly GCA_963848155.1. GTDB lineage: Bacteria > Desulfobacterota > Zymogenia > Zymogenales > Zymogenaceae > JAFGAS01. The sequence goes on along the minus strand of CAWKCL010000007.1, from coordinate 677,100 downwards.
AGGTGCCCATGGGAACCTCCATCGGCACGATCATCTATGACATCGGTGGGGGCATCCAGGACGGCAAGACATTCAAGGCGGCCCAGCTGGGCGGCCCTTCGGGCGGGTGTATACCGGCGCCGCATCTGAACACTCCCACGGACTACGAGGCTATCGCCAAGGTCGGGGCAATCATGGGCTCCGGCGGCCTGATAGTCATGAACGAGGAATCGTGCATGGTGGACGTCGCCCGGTTCTTTATGGACTTCTGCCAGGACGAGTCGTGCGGAAAGTGCGTGCCCTGCCGGGAAGGGACCAAACGCATGCTCGAGATCCTGACCAACATCACCGAAGGCAAGGGCAGGGACGGCGATATAGAGCTCTTGCAGGAGATGGCGGCCAACATCAAAGACTCGTCTCTCTGCGGTCTGGGGCAGACGGCGCCAAACCCGGTGCTTTCCACCATCCGGTATTTCAGGCACGAGTACGAGGCGCATATCTACGACAAGAAATGCCCGTCGGCGGTTTGCTCCGCCCTCTTTGCATCTCCCTGCCAGCATATGTGCCCGATCGAGATGGACGTGCCCAAGTACATCGCCCTCATTAAGGCCGACCGGCTGGACGATGCGTACAAGATCCTCCTGAAAACCAATCCGTTCCCGAGCGTCTGCGGCAGGGTCTGCAACCAGGCGTGTACCACCCGGTGCCGCCGTGGTCAAACGGACGAACCGATCGCGATCGCGGCGCTCAAGCGCTATATCACCGATAACGGGAGGAGACTGGTCGTCAAGAAGATCCCGCATGACCGGAAGGAAAAAATCGCCGTCATCGGCGCCGGTCCCGCGGGCCTGACCGCTGCGCTGGATCTGACCAAGCGTGGGTATGCGGTCACCGTCTTTGAGGAACTCCCGGAGCCGGGAGGCATGCTGCGCTACGGCATCCCCTCCTACCGGCTGCCGCGCGAAACCCTCAAGGAGGAGATCGACCATATCATTGCGCACGGCATCGACCTGAAGCTCAACACCAGGATCGGGAAAGACATCTCTTTTGAGCAGCTGAAGAAAGACTACGACATCGTCTTCATGGCGGTTGGCGCCCACAAGAGCTACACCCTCGGCGTGGAAGGTGAAAACCTCAAGGGCGTTTTCGGCGGCGTCGAGTTTCTCCGCGACGTGAACCTCGGCAAGAAGGTCGATGTCGGCAAGAAGGTCGCGGTCATCGGCGGCGGTAACTCCGCCGTGGACGCGGCCCGCACCGCGTTGCGCCTCGGGGCGTCAGACGTCACCATCTACTACCGGCGTCTCCGGGAGGATATGCCGGCCCAGGAAGAGGAGATCGAGGCGGCCCTCGACGAGGGGATCAAGCTCGAGCTCTTCACGGCGCCGGGCAAGCTCACCGGCAAGGGCGGCAAGGTCGAGAAGATGGAAGTCATCCGGATGAAGGCGGGCGATTTTGATTCGTCGGGTAGAAAACGCCCGGTGCCGAGGGAAGACGGCAACTTCACGGTGGACGTGGATAGCGTTATCTACGCGATCGGGCAGCAGCCGGATGTCTCGTTCCTCCCAAAGGATAGAGGCGATATCGAAGTTGCCAAGGGCGATACCTTCAAAGCCGCGGGTCGTTTCAAGACGCGCATGAAGGCCGAGGGGTTCTTTGCCGGCGGCGACGCGATGTCCGGCGCGGCGTTTGTCGTTACGGCCGTGGATGCGGGGCACAAGGCGGCCAAGGAGATCGACGAGTATATCCGCGCCAAGAACAACGAGCCGGAGTGGCAGGAGCCCGAAATCGAAAAAATCGATATCCCGACCGATATCGACGAAGATATCGTGGAGACGCCGCGGTTTGGCAAGGAACATCTCACAATCAAAGAGCTCGCGGGTAACTTCGAGGAAGTGGATAAAGGCCTCTCCAAGAAGAACGCAAAGCTTGAGGCGAACCGGTGTCTGAGGTGTGATATATCAGCGACGGATTAACGGAAACCTGTTCAATATGCTCCTGTTGAGAATTGAGCGCCACAGGGTACCATAGTTATTCAAATAGGAAGGTGTTATGAAGACGATAACGCTCACTATCGACGGCAAGCAGGTGCACGGGGCACCCGGCCAGACGATTTATGAGGTTGCCAAGGAAAACAATATCCGGATTCCGATTCTCTGTTACCACCCTGCGGCAAAGGCCGCGGGTGCCTGCCGGGTCTGCGTGGTGGAGGTGGCGGGAGCCAGGAACCTGGTGGCTTCCTGCGCCCAGCCGATCACCGAAGGCATGGAGGTAACTACCGGTTCCGACAAGGTAATCTCCGCCCGACGGCTCGCCACGGAGCTCCTCCTGTCTTCAGGAAAACACAACTGCCTGGTCTGCGAGGCCAACGGCCGGTGTCTTCTTCAGGAGCTGACGTACGAGCTGGGTATCGAAGAACCCCGTTTTCCGATTAACCCGCCCGGTTTTGAGATCGAGGACGGCAATCCGATGATCATCAGGGACATGGATCGATGCATCGTCTGCGGGCGATGCGTACGGGCCTGTAACGAGGTTCAGGTCAACCAGGTCCTTGATTTTTCGTATCGCGGCAGACACGCGACCGTCGGTCCCGCCTTCGGCAGGACGTACGAAGACTCCGAGTGCGTGTTCTGCGGTGAATGTGTCTCGGTTTGCCCGGTGGGGGCGTTGTCCGAAAAGCAGGGCCGTTTCAAGGGGAGAGACTGGGAGTTTGAGAAGGTCAAGACGACCTGTTCATACTGCGGCGTCGGCTGCCAGATCACGCTGAACGTCAAGGACGGAAAGGTAGTTAAGGTTACCTCCGACTACGAGATGGGCGAGCCGAACCAGGGAAGCCTCTGCGTCAAGGGACGCTTCGGTCACGACTACATCCATCATCCGGAGCGGCTGACCAAGCCCCTCATTAAGAAAGACGGGAAGTTTTGGGAGTCTTCCTGGGACGAGGCGCTCGACTATACGGCCGCCCGTCTCAAGGAAATACGGGATAAACACGGACCGGATTCGATCGGTGTGTTTACCTCGGCCCGGTGCACCAACGAAGATAACTACGTACTGCAAAAGTTTTCCCGCGCGGTGATCGGCACGAATAACGTCGATCACTGCGCCCGTCTCTGACACAGCGTTACGGTGGCAGGTCTTGCCACAGCGTTTGGCAGCGGGGCGATGACAAACTCGATCGCGGAGGCGGCGGAGAGTTCGGTATTCCTCCTGACGGGCACCAACACAACGGAGAACCACCCGGTTATCGCCACGAAGCTTAAACAAGCGGTCAACAAGGGCGCAAAGCTTATCCTTGTGGATCCCCGGAACATCGAAATCGCAAAGTTCGCTACCATACACCTCCGTCAGCGTCCGGGGACCGACGTGGCCTGGATCAACGGGATGATGAACGTCATTATAGAGGAAGGTCTCTACGACCGGGACTATGTGACGGGACGAACCGAAGGGTTCGAGAAGATGAAGGAAGCGGTCAAGAAGTATACCCCGGAGTATGTCGAGAAGATATCCGGCATCCCGGCCGCGGATCTGATCGGGGCCGCCAGGCTCTTCGCGACCTCCAAGCCCGCGGCGGTCTATTATGCCATGGGGATCACCCAGCATACTACCGGGACCGATAACGTTATGTCGCTCGCGAACCTGGCGATGCTCACCGGCAACGTCGGCGTAGCGGGGGGCGGCGTGAATCCGCTCAGGGGTCAGAACAACGTGCAGGGCGCCTGCGACATGGGTGCGCTCCCGAATGTCTTCTCCGGATACCAGCGGGTGATCGACGAAGCGGTCCGCGCTAAGTTCACCGAGGCGTGGAAACCGATAATGCCCCTTTCGGAGAAGGTGGGTCTGACCATCGTGGAGATGACCAATGCGGCCCACGAGGGGAAACTCAAGGCGCTCTACTTCATGGGGGAAAACCCCATGGTCTCCGATCCCGATACGGCCCACGTGAGGGAATCCCTGAAAAAGGCGGACTTTATCGTCTGTCAGGATATCTTCATGAACGAGACGACCGAGCTTGCCGACGTCGTATTTCCGGCGGCCAGTTTTGCAGAGAAAGACGGCACCTTTACCAACACCGAGCGGCGTGTTCAGAGGGTGCGCAGGGCGGTGGGGCCGATCGGTGAGTCGCGGCCGGATTGGAAGATTATCGCGGATATCGCCACGCGGATGGGCTATCCGATGGACTACCGAACCTCGAAAGACATCTTCGAGGAGATCAGGAAGGTTACCCCCAGTTACGCGGGCATATCGTATGACAGAATTGAGAAGGCCGGTATCCAATGGCCGTGCCCCAACGAGGAGCATCCGGGTACCCGGTTCCTGCACAAGGACAAATTCGTGAGGGGTCTCGGGCTCTTTAGCGCAATAGAATTCAAGGAAGCGATGGAACTTCCCGATAAGGAATACCCGTTGATACTCACGACGGGCCGGATACTCTACCAGTATCATACCGGAACGATGTCCCGTCGGTCGGAAGGCCTCAACTTCCGATCGAAAGGCCCGTTCTTCGAGATAAACCCGAAAGACGCAACAACCTACGGGGTCGCCGATGGCAAAAACGTATTCATCTCGTCGCGCCGCGGCTCTGTTGAGGTCCGCGCGTGGGTGACCGACCGGGTCAATCCGGGTACGATCTTTATGCCGTTCCACTATGCGGAGGCGGCGGCCAACGTCCTGACAAATACGTTCCTGGATCCGATTGGTAAGATCCCGGAATATAAGGTCAGCGCGGTCAAGATCGAACAGAAGCAAAAGAGAGCGGCGGTATAGATCCCGGTATGTGTCCGTCGACACCAAGCTGTCCGGGCGACGCATAATATCAAGGGGGGCATTGTAAGCCCCCCTTTTTTTATCACCGGCATAAAATAAAAAATCGCTGGACTTCGGCCGGTTTTAATGATAGAACTATAATCAGGTTTTTCTATTTGTACGGGAACGGAATCACGGCATGGTGTGCGGTACCGAGGGTTGAGTGCGCGTAAAGCGGGTTAAATAATATACGGCCTAACATAATGAAAACAAGCATTAATATACAGGATCAGTTTCTCAATCAGGTCAGAAAAGATAGAACCTCGATCGCCATTCACCTGCTCGACGGCCGTGAGGTGGTTGGGGTGGTAAGGAGTTTTGATAATTTTTGTATATTCATCGACGCCGATAGGCCGTATCTCATCTATAAACATGCGATTTCAGATATATCGATGCGAAACGAATGATTGAGCGACAGATACTCCCGATAGCGCTCATCGTATTTTTTCTTTCTGGGTGCGCCCACCGAATCGATGTTCAGCACTACCCTTTCGGCTCTCCCATACATCACGCCGAAAACGGAATAGCATTTATTGATATGGGATTTCCGGAAGACGCCATGCGGGAATTCGAGACGGCGCTGGCCGATAATCCTCAGTTCTCTCCTGCCCTGGCCGGAAAGGGCATATACTGGGCGATCGAGGACGTTCCGGACGTATCTGAGGGTTACATCGAACTCGCAAAACAATACGCGGGCAAGGGCAACGAAACGGTACTTGCGCTCCTGGCGTCGATGCGCATATCTCTGATCATCGGCAGGGACGGGTGGCTGGATAGGGTAACAACCGATTTCGATACAATACTGTCGATCTCTCCCAATAACGACAAGGCGCTTTTTTGGATGGGGGTTTCACTCATCAAAGCGGGAAAGACCGAGGAAGCCAGGAAGGACCTGAAGAAGGTGATTGAACTCGAAGGGACGTACAAGCGTGATGCCGAGCGATACCTCAGGGAGATCCAATAAGCGCGATACAAATCGCCGCGGGCACGAGATTTATCTTGACATTTGATGGAGAAATTGCTATTAATTCTAAGAATTTAGGCACGTAGCTCAGTGGTAGAGCGCTATCCTGACGCGGTAGATGTCGGCGGTTCAATCCCGCCCGTGCCTACCATGATTAAAAAACCTGTGTGGGATAAAAAGATATCGAAACGTTTTGAAGAAACGGAAAAGGCATCAATGACACCAGGTTTTTGATGCCTTTTTACTTTTATTACGATGGTACAGCTAACAATACAAAACAGGGGCTTTCAGACGCCCGAGCCGAAAGAGGGGATGGCGATTGCCGACCTGGTCCCCGGCGAGCTCAGGAAGTCGGCGATAGCGGCGACGGTCGACGGGAGGCCTGTTGACCTCTCGGAGAAGGTTCCCGCCCGGGGTGAAATCGGATTTATCACGCTGGACAGCCCCGAGGGTATTGAGATACTGCGGCACAGCACGTCGCATATCATGGCCGAAGCAGTCCAGTCGCTCTTTCCCGACGTGAAGGTGACGATCGGTCCGGCCATTGAAAACGGCTTTTATTATGACTTCGACACCGCCAAGCCGTTTGAGCCTGAAGACCTCGAAAAAATCGAGAAACGGATGGGCGAGATCATAAAGAAAGATCTCCCATTTGAAAGAAAGATCGTCCCGATAAAAGAGGCGGTTGAGTTATTTAAGAAAAAGGGCGAGACATATAAGATCGAGTTGATAGACGGCATCCAGGACGAAACGGTCTCGCTCTATACCCAGGGGAACTTCACCGATCTCTGCCGGGGGCCGCACATCCCGTCGTCGGGAATGATAAAGGCTTTTAAGCTGACGTCGATAGCCGGGGCGTACTGGCGGGGAGACGAGAAGAATAAGATGCTGCAGAGGGTCTACGGAACGGCCTTCGCGGACAAGGAATCGCTGCAACAGCACCTGAGGCTCATTGAAGAGGCCAAACGCCGCGACCACCGGAGACTCGGCAGGGAGCTCGATCTCTTCCAGTTTAACGACGAGGCGGGCGCCGGCCTTCCCATCTATCACCCCAAGGGCGCGATGCTGCGGATGATCATCGAAGACTTCATGAAAGCGGAACACCTCAGGCGGGGGTACGATATCGTCATCGGTCCGATGATACTCAAACGGGAGCTCTGGGAGCGGTCCGGCCACTTCGATAACTATCGTGAGAACATGTATTTCACCGAGGTGGAGGGACAGCAGTACGGCATCAAACCGATGAACTGCCTGGCCCACATGCTTATATACAAGTCGAAGCTCAGAAGCTACCGGGATCTTCCGCTGCGGTATTTTGAGCTTGGTACGGTGCATCGTCACGAGAAATCCGGCGTGCTCCACGGTATGCTCAGGGCCAGGGCCTTCACCCAGGACGACGCCCATATCATTTGCACGCCCGAGCAGCTCATCGATGAGATCGTGGGTGTTATGGATTTCGTCGCCTATACCATGGAGGTGTTCGGGTTCCCGTATTCGATGGAGCTGTCGACCAGGCCGGAAAAATCAATTGGCTCCGATGAGGACTGGGAGCGGGCCACGGAGGCCCTCACATTTGCCCTCGAGAAGCAGGGACAGGAATACGCGATCAATGAGGGCGACGGGGCGTTCTATGGTCCGAAGATCGACTTCAAACTGAGGGATGCGATCGGCAGGCAGTGGCAGTGCGCGACGATCCAATGCGACTTTACCCTCCCGGAGCGATTCGACCTCACGTTTATCGATTCAGACGGCGAGAAGAAGCGGCCGGTGATGTTGCACCGTGTCATCCTCGGATCGATGGATCGGTTTCTCGGGGTACTTATCGAGCATTACGCCGGGGCGTTTCCGGTCGGCTTCGCTCCGCTGCAGGCGCTTATCGTGACGATTACCGATGACCACATAGATTTCGGAAAGAAAGTCCTGGGCGAGCTCAAGTCAGCCGGAATCAGGGCTCGGGCTGACTTCCGTAACGAGAAACTGGGGCTCAAGATCAGGGAGGCGCAGATCGAGAAAGTCCCCTTTACGCTCATCATCGGCCAGGCCGAGGTAGCGGGTGGGACCGTTACGCCGCGGCTGCTGGACGGGAAAAACCTCGAGCCGATGAACATAGGCGAATTTATTGAGCGCATTAAGACGGACAGTTCAGTCTTTTGGAGGGGGTAGACTATAAAAGAGAAAGCCAAAGACGTCAGAATTAATCGTATGATCAGGACCGACAAGGTTCGGGTGATCGCTCCGGACGGTGAACAGCTGGGCATTATTACGACGGACGACGCCCTGAGAAGGGCCGAGGATTTCGGTCTGGATCTCGTGGAAGTTGCGCCTACGGCCGATCCGCCGGTTTGCCGCATCATGGACTACGGCAAGTTCAAGTACCAGCAGAGCAAGAAGGCCCATGACGCGCGCAAGAAACAGAGCGTGATGCACATCAAGGAGGTCAAGGTAAGCCCCAAGACCGCGGACCATGACGTGCAGAATAAGGTCAAAGACATCAAGCGTTTTCTTGAAAACGGAGATAAGGCAAAGGTCACCATGATCTTTCGTGGGAGGGAGATCACCTATACGGAGATCGGCAGGAAGATACTCGATAAGATAGCCCTCGAGATCGTGGATATCGGGACGGTTGAGCAAAAGCCGACCCTCGAGGGGCGAAACATGGTCATGATCATCGCCCCGCAAAAATAGATACGACCACGGCCCCCGGGGGCGAGGCAATTTGAAGTATCGCCCCGCTCGGTACGATCGTGATAGCGTCGGGCGACGTTTCCGGGCGGCCGATTGATGGAATAGAGAGACGAACCGAACAACACGGTAACTCGAATGAGAGAGAGGATTACACATGCCTAAGATAAAGACGAACAGGGCGGCGGCAAAACGATTCAAGCGGACCGGCGCGGGAAAGGTCAAACGCAATAAGGCGTTTTCGAATCATATTCTGACGAAGAAAACGACAAAACGCAAACGGCATCTCAGGGCCTCGGGATTGGTCGTGCGAGAAAATATGCGTGAGGTCAGGCGGCTGTTGCCGAACGCAGGCATCTGAGAGAGCCGGCAGCGGCCCTGCTACCAGGACCGCTATCGGTATCACATGTAACAACGGAGGTTCATATACAATGTCTAGGGTTGTAAGAGGAACGAAGGCCAGAAAGCGGCGCAATAAGATCCTCAAACTGGCGAAGGGGTACGTAGGCGGGAGATCTCGCGGCTTTCGGGCTGCCAGTGAGACCGTTGAACGCGCCCTCATGTATGCCTACCGGGATCGCCGGGTGAAGAAACGGGATATGCGGCGTCTCTGGATCGTCAGGATTAACGCTGCGGCGCGGGAAAATAACCTGTCTTACAGTCGGTTCATGGAAGGCCTTCATAAGTCAGGGATCGAGATAGACCGTAAGGTCCTTGCGGACCTGGCCGTGCGTGATCGTGACGGATTTGCAAAGATCGTAGAACGCGCCAAGGAAGGGCTGACGGCACATGCTGGATAGACTCAAGACCCTGGAGGCTTCCGCTCTCTTGCAGATCAAGAACGCCACCGACGTGCAGTCTATCGAATCACTCAGGATACAATACCTCGGCAGGAAGGGCGAGTTGACGGCTATCCTGCGCGATATGGGTTCGCTGTCGTCCGAGGAGCGTCCGAAAATCGGCAAGCTCGCCAACGAGCTGAAGAGCAGGGTAGAAAAGGCCTTTGATGAGTCGCTGGCGCGGCTTGCCGGCGGTGCATCCGGCAAGAAGGCCAAATCGATTGATTATACGCTTCCCGGAAGGCGGGGATACGCGGGGAGAGTGCATCCCGTTACCCGGGTATACCGGCAGATCGTGGATATCTTCCTTGGCATGGGATTTGATCTGGCCGAAGGGCCCGAGGTTGAGCTCGATTACTACAACTTCGAGGCGCTCAATATGCCGCGGCACCATCCCGCCCGGGATATGCAGGATACGTTCTATATCGACGACGAAATGCTGCTCAGAACCCATACGTCACCGGTGCAGGTCAGGACGATGGAGAGCAGACGGCCTCCCATTAAGATCGTTGCCCCCGGCAAGGCCTATCGTCCCGATTACGACGTGACCCATTCCCCGATGTTTCACCAGGTGGAAGGATTGATGGTCGGAAGCGACATCAGCATGGCCGACCTCAAGGGGGTGCTCTCGGTATTCGTCCACGCGATGTTTGGGAGCGAAACGGACCTCCGCTTTCGCCCGAGCTTCTTCCCTTTTACCGAACCGTCGGCAGAAGTAGATATCAGGTGCGTCATCTGCAAGGGGAAGGGGTGCCGTGTCTGTTCACAGACCGGATGGCTTGAGATACTCGGATCGGGGATGGTCGACCCGGCGGTCTTTTCGATGGTAGGCTATGATCCGGAGGAGTACACCGGATTTGCCTTCGGGATGGGAATCGAGCGTATTACCATGTTGAAATACGGCATCGATGACATCAGACTTTTCTTTGAGAATGATTTAAGATTCCTCAATCAGTTCTAACCGGACGAGCACACGCATGACGCTCGGATCACGGGAAAGAGTTAAAGCCGCGACGTTTTGTATCCTGCCCGTTACCGGTTTACCCCTTCACAGGGAATATCGAACAGGGTAATACTGCCATGGCTTTCCCGTGATCGATTGATGGTAAAGCGTAAGAGATATGAAAGCGACCCTACAGTGGCTGTCTGATTTTGTTGATATCGATCTCGAGGTCCATAAACTCGCCGATCTCATGACCATGTCCGGCCTTGAGATCGAGGCGGTCCAGCGGCTCGGCGAAGGATTGGAGAAGATCCTCGTCGGTGAGATAATCGAGGCCGGCCCCCATCCCACGATCGAGGGGCTCACGGTTTGCCGGGTTGCCACCGGGCAATCTCCGGTTACCATCGTCTCATCGGCCCCCAATATACGGGCCGGCGTTAAGGCCCCTCTCGCGCTGCCCGGCGTTCGCCTTCCGGGCGGTATCGAGGTCGGCAAGCGCGCCTTTGGCGGCGTCGAATCGGTCGGCGTGCTGCTTGCCGAGGACGAAATGGCGCTCACGGCCGATCACTCGGGGATTATGGAGCTCGAACCGACCGCGGCGACCGGAAGGCCGATAACGGAGGCGATGGACCTTACGGATTGGCTTCTGGACGTCGGCGTGACCCCCAACCGGGCAGACTGCCTCTCCATCATCGGCCTTGCCCGGGAGATATCGGCGCTCACCAATGTCCCGTTCAAGAAAAAGAAGATATCGATTGTCGAGGAGGGTCCGGATATCAATACCCTCGCGTCGGTAGACGTTATCGATACGGACCTCTGCCCCCGCTATACCGCCCGGGTCGTCCAGAACATCACGATAGGAAAGTCCCCCTTCTGGATGCGCCTTCGCCTGAAGAGGCTTGACCTGCGCGACATCAGCAACGTCGTCGATATCACTAACTACGTCATGCTCGAATACGGCCAGCCCATGCACGCCTTTGATTACAGCCTCCTTGCGGGAAACCGGATCGTGGTAAAACGCGCGGCAAAGGGCGAGACGTTCTACACGCTGGATGCCGTCGAGCGGACACTCGACGAGGACGTGCTGATGATCTGCGACGGCGAACGGCCGGTCGGCATCGGCGGCGTCATGGGCGGGGCGAACTCGGAAATCCAGGACGATACCACGGACGTCCTCCTGGAGGCCGCGTTTTTTATCCGCCCTCAATCAGGAAGACGGCTAAGAAGCTGGGGCTGCCCAGCGAGGCGGCATTCCGCTTCGAGCGGGGGGTCGATCCGGTCGGGCTGGTGGACGCGGCAAACCGCGCGGCGGAGTTGATGCGCGAGCTGGCCGGCGGAGTGATCGCACGGGGGATGATCGACGTCCTGGGGCCGATACCGCTGCCCAAACCGGTGACCATCCGAACGTCCCGCACCAGGAAGATCATGGGCTTTGACATTACGACCAGGGAGTCGAAGGAATTCCTCAAGAGGCTCCAGCTCGAGGTACAGGCCGAAACGGACGACTCGGTAACTGCCCTGCCGCCGCCGTTCCGGATGGACCTCGAGAGGGAGATAGACCTTATCGAAGAGGTCGCCCGGCTCAAGGGCTTCGACCGGATTCCCGAGACGCTGCCCGAAATCGGTATGGACTATTCGGAACGCTCCCCGATCCGCGCGCTCACCCAGCGGGTATCGGAGGTCATGCTGTCGGAGGGGTTTAACGAGGTAATCACCTACAGCTTTATCGCGAGCGACTGGCTGGATAAGCTGGAACTCGCCGACGGGCGACCCGCGGCGAACGGCCATTATACTGGCCAACCCGATGAACGAAGACATGGCGTCGATGCGTACGACGCTGATACCGTCGATAATCAAAACATGCGTAACGAACATCAACTATCTGAACTATGACGTGCGGATCTTTGAGACGGCGCGGGTTTTCAGGCCGAACAAAAAGGGACTTCCCACCGAAAACGAACACTTGTGCGCCCTGATATCCGGGAAGCGATATCCGAGACAATGGGGCATGCCGGCCGGTGACGTCGATTTCTTCGATATCAAGGGCATCTGGGAGACGGTTGTTGACAAGCTGGGCTTCCTGGAAATAGAATACACCGATACGAACGACTATCCGTATCTTGACGCGGAGCAATCGTGCGCCATTATGAGCGGGAAGGTACCCGTCGGATGCATGGGCAGGATCGACCCGAAGGTGATGAAAAACTTCGACCTCGGCCGAGACGCGTACGTTCTCGAAGCCGATCTGTCGGCCCTGGTGGATCGCACGGCGCGGGAGTTTTCGTTCCGACCGCTTTCCCGTTTCCCGTCGGTCCTACGGGACATATCGATGGTCGTGGGCGGAAGCCTTACGTCAAGGAAGATTATCGAGGCGATCTGTGCCGCGGGCGACAGCCTTATCAAGGACGTTACCATTTTCGACGTCTACCAGGGCAAGCAGATCCAGGAGGATAAGAAGAGCCTTGCGCTTACGGTAAGATACCAATCGGAAGATAAGACGCTTACCGACGACGAGGTAAACGTGGTTCACGGGAGGGTGCTGGATGTTTTAAAGAAGAAACTCGATGTGCAGATCAGATAACTATTTAGGGGGGACGTTATGACGAAGACCGACCTGATAAATTCCATTTATAAGAATCTCGGTTTGTCAAAGAAGGAGTCCGCCGTCATCATCGATGAGCTGTTCGAGGTCATAAAAGAAACGCTTGAAAGCGGGGAGAAGGTCAAAATATCCGGGTTCGGCAACTTCGTGGTTCGGCAGAAGGAGCCCCGGAAGGGGCGAAACCCCCAGACCGGAGACGAACTCGAGATCGACGCGCGGCGGGTTGTCACGTTCAAGCCGAGCCACGTGCTGAAACGAGCCCTCAACGAGTGATTTGTCTTGCACTTTTATCGCTTTTTTACTATTATAATTCTTTCGTTGCGGTAGGACGGCAGATAGGGGTACTTAATACCCGGGGGTGGAAAAATAGAATAAATCGGGACGTAGCGCAGACTGGTTAGCGCACATGACTGGGGGTCATGGGGTCGGAGGTTCAAATCCTCTCGTCCCGACCAAGATATCAAGGGGTTACGGGTTTCGTGACCCCTGTTTTTTTGACTTGAACCAGGATTTGAAGCAAAATATAACAAAAGAGATTTAAATCATGATCTTACACTAACGATTCAAAACCTTGTACCATCGCCTCGAGAAACATCTCCATAAAACGTTCAGACTCCAATCGCAGGGGAATATTCACGGCAACCGATCCATCCGAACTGCGAACGCCGTCGCATTTCGCAAGGCGTTGAATCCTGCCAGAGCGCATTCCTCCTGTCTGAATTTTCAAGGTATAAGAATTTGAATCAAAGAGCGATGGGTCTAGTATATATGCAGCGGCCACAACGTCCCAAGGGAAAAATCCCTTTTTACGGAAAAAGATCCTTCTATTGAGATTAAGCCAGTGCGGGATTACTTCTGAAAGATACTCAGTCACCCTGCCGTTATGCCGTTGAATTCTTTTGAGATGCTCTTCCCTAAATACGGCCTGTGCGCAAACATCCATGGTTATCAGCGTCTTTTGGATAGGCGCGGACAACACCACGGAAGCCGCTTTACTATCGAGATGAAAGTTAAACTCACCAAAATATGAAAATGGTCTGAAATTGATAGACCCACCCATAACGACAAGCTCTTTCAGATTTCCCGCGAAACTGCTATCCAACATCATTGAGGTGGCCACATTGGTGCATGGCGCCAGGGCCAACAGGGAGATCTCTCCCGGATTTTTACGAACTGTTTCAAGAAGAAACTCAACTGCCCGATTCGGCTTTCCAAGATCATTCTTCGATTCCGCTCCCATATACACGGGGATGTCTCTTCGGGCGACATCAAGCACCTTTTTTGCCACGGCAAAGCCAACCGGCGCTTTTACATTTCCAAAATTAATGGTAATGCCCTCAACATGGATTTGTGGAGATGACATCAGCAACAAGAACGCCAGTCCGTCATCTATATCCTTGAATTTAATCCCGGTTGCGGGATCGGCGTCAATCAGAATTCTTTTCATCATTTTTGGTTTTGTTTCCTCTTAATATATTGTTCCACTTCAGCCCTTGTCACCGGCTGAATCCCAATCCTGCTATACTGCAGAGCTCCGGCGAGCATGGCCATTCGACATGCTTCCGTAAGATCTCTGCCCATAACGATCTCGGAACAGAGTACCGCCATGGTCTGGTCGCCGCAACCGGTCTGGTCATATTGTTTGGATTCGGGCCTCTCCGCGGCAGGGATGTGAATGCTATCGCTGCCGGTGAAGAGGTATGCACCGTTACTACCGTGGGTAATACACACATTTTCTATGCCCATGGCAAAAAAACTTTCAGCCGCTTTGCCGGCAGATTCCAGGTTTTTTACTGCTATGCCAGTCAGCATTTCGGTTTCATGCTCGTTAGGTTTCAGGAGATAGATCGAGTTCTCTAGTATGGGTGTATAATCAATATCCTTTTCAATTCCCCCAGGATCGAGGACTACCCTTAATCCAAGGGCGATAGCCTTTTTTACGGCATACACGGCTGTCTCGAGGGGCAGCTCCAGCGACAGGGCTAATATGCCGTCGTTTTTGGCGACGCTTTCTAAAAGAGGCGCAGCGTTATCAATATCGGCGGGGCAGAAATCGTCATTGCTTCCGGGGATACAGTATATCTGGTTCTCTCCTTTTCGGGTTACCGGTATAAGTGCAACCCCAGGCAACTTGCCTGTTTCACTCATATCCATGACCTTAATGTAATCCGTATTCACCCCGGCTTTTTTCAGGGCGTCGCAGGGGACTTTCCACAGGTTAAAAGGGTCCTTTGATGTCCTACCGACCATGGCCACTGTATCCCTTCCGTGGTAAACGGCCATCATCTGTGCCATGTTTCTGGATTTGCCGCCAGGGCCGATAACCAACTCCCCGCTCCGGGTTAGTTCCCCGGATTTAAGCAGTGTATTTACTCCCTTTGCGATGATGTCCGTATTGAGGCCGCCGATGAAGACGGCCTTTATCTGCTCATGACTCATAGAGGCACCTTTTGATCTGGATAAACCATTGCCTGCCAATAGTTGAAATGTAAGAATCTCGGCCTTCACTGTCATTGAATTACTGGTTCCAAAGTATGAGGCCGAGTGCGGCTATTTGTCGCGAAATTACCTGGCGATTTTTACGGATTGAAGTCCTATATTTTCGTCAAGGTCGACGATTTGTATAGTTCAGGAAGAGCAAGTACTTTGTACACGTATCTTTTCCGCGACGGCTACGGTCCGATCAGCAAGTTCATTGAGGTCAAGTTCCCCAACTCCTGCCAAGTCAACCGCCACCCTGTTATTCCATGGCTTTGTCCAGTGTCCGTGGATTGGCTTGCCGGCCAGTCCCAAGATGCCGCCTACCGTTGCACCATTGCAGTCGGTATCGAGCCCTGCCGCGACCGTTTCGCCGATGGCGGCCGAAAAGTCGTCTTCATATGTCAGAATCGCCCAGACCACAAGAGCGAGGTTGTTGAGCACGTGAACCGCCGGGTAACCCTTATACTTATCGTGAAGAAGTACTACCGCATCGTCTTTCCCGGCAATAGATATCCCGAATCTTACCGATTCAAATGCTCCGCTATTTTCGGGGATTTCTTTTACGGCTGATTCTACCGCGTCGAGGATTGATCCGGTGGCTGGAACAAGCGCACCAAGTGCAGCGATGAACGCCGCCCCTTCGACACCGTCACCCCTATGCGAAAGCATTGCATCCTGACGAGCCAGGTGTGCAGCCAGATCAGGTCTTCCCGGACAGACCCAGCCATACATATCGGCCCTTATCATGGCTCCTATCCAGTCTGACCATTCGTTCATTGAGCATGCCGAAAGGTCGAAATCCGGCGGCAGCCCCAAACATGCGGTAGCATCGGTTGTGAGTGAAAGAAGAGTTTTATAAGCGGCCTTTTCTGCCGTGAAGGTTCTACCGGCCGGAATGGAGATCAGCCATGATGATGCAACGTTCTGAGTTGTAAGGTCGAGCCCATATTTTTCAAGCATGATGAGAGCAAGCACGGTATAACTAATATCATCGTCCGGCTCGCTGCGGGTGATATGCTCCTTGCATGATAGCTTGCCCATAATATCAACTAATGGATCGCCGGTATATGGAATATAGTCCCGCAGAGGTAACGCGCCCGAATCCTTTAGGAAAGTCCTCATTAAATCCAGTCCGAGAAAGTTGGACATGATTTCAACCGGTTTGCCCAATTGGCAGCCCGAGATTCTTCCCTCCCATGCGCCCTTTATCCGGTTTCGATCAACCTGTGAGCCTTCATCCTGTGTTACCTCTTTGTATAGCTTCTAATAGTATACATAATTACATCCCTTAATGCCACCATTCGGTATAATCTTTCAAAAAGCGCATAATCTATTTACTGACCTCTCCAAGCACACATGATATATACATCTGGGGGTCATGGGGTCGGAGGCTTAAATCCTCTCGTCCAGACCAAGAATATCAGGGGATTACGCGGTTTCCCGTAACCCCTTTTTCCTTTTGTCTTTTGTTCAAATAGTGTAAGATTTTTGCACCGCACTCAGAACCGCCCCGTTCGACGCGTCAAATTCTTAATCCTGCATCGGAAGGAGGGGATCATGGGAGACACGCACGGTGGACACGTTGTTGCCCGGTACCTGAAGGAAATAGAGGGGGTCGATACCCTGTTCTCTATCTCCGGCGGGCATATCATGCCCATCCTTGACGGCTGCCTGGAACACGGCATCAGGGTCATCGACGTGCGCCACGAGCAGGCCGCCGCGATGATGGCCCACGGCTGGTCCATATACACGGGCAGGCCGGGGGTATGTGTGGTGACTGCCGGCCCGGGATTCACCAACACCCTCACCGGGGTTGCAAATGCCTACCACGAGGGCGCCCCCATGGTGGTCCTGAGCGGCGTGGGCTCCATACGCGAGCTGGACAGGGGAGCCCTCCAGGACGTGAACCAGGTGGACATGATCAAGCCGGTCACCAAGTGGACGGGGAAATGCCACCAGGCGGCACGGATCCCCGAATACCTGGCGGCGGCGTTCACGCACGCGGTGTCCGGCAGGCCGGGTCCCGTTTACCTGGAGCTCCCCCCGGATATCCTCTTTCCGCCGCTCGGAGGGGCCGAGATCACCTTCCCGGCAAAACGCGGCGCCGTAGTCCCGGCGTCACCCGACGAGCGCCTGATTGAGGAGGCAGCCGAAATCCTCAACAACGCCACAAAACCGATTCTCGTGGCGGGTGACGGAATTTGCTGGAGCAACGCCGACGCTGAGCTTTTGAAGCTGGTGGAGAAAGGAGACATTCCCACCCTGCTGATGAACTGCGGACGCGGCGCCATCCCGGACGAGCACCCCCTCTCACTCTGGCCGGGAGGGTTCGCGGGATCATTCGCCGCCCTGACCATGGCAGACGTGGTCCTGGCCGTCGGCATCCGGTTTAACTGGGTCCTCAGCTACGGGGATTATATGGCAAACGCAAAGGTAATAAGGGTGGATATCGATCCCGTCGAGGTGAACAGAAACCGGATCGCCGACGTCGCCCTTGTTGGAGATGCCGGCGCGGTGCTCCGGCAGCTTAACCGCCGGGTAAAGGAACGAAAGCGCGGCGAATGGATCGAAACCATCGCGGGCATCCAGACGGCGGTGAGCGAGGGTGACCGGAAGCAGATGGAGACACCCACCGATCCTATACATCCCTTCCGGCTCATGCATCAGCTGAGACAAGTGGCGGGGGACGATGCCATCTATATCATAGATGGGGGCGACACCGTCTATTTCGGCCTCGTCACCCTGCGCGCGGGCGTGAAGGCCGGCGTCATCGCGAACGGGCTGCAATTCGGGAGCCTGGGGATAGGTCTCCCCTTCGCCATGGCGGCCAAACTGGCACGCCCCGAGGCGAAGGTCATCCTCGTCTCCGGCGACGGCTCCTTCGGCTTCAACGCCATAGAGTTCGAGTCGGCCGCCCGCCACTCTATCCCGGTGGTCTCGGTCATTTGTAACGACCAGGCGTGGGGCTCCGCCAGGCATTCCCAGGAGCTGTGCTACGGGATGGACCGCGTATGCGGTACCGAGCTGGGCATCGTCCATTACGAGCTGATGGTAGAGGCTCTGGGCGGTTACGGCGAGTTCGTCACCAGGGACGAACAGATCGCCCCGGCCATCGAGAGGGCCCTGCAGTCGGGCAAGCCCGCCTGCGTCAACGTGATCACCGATCCCACCGTGACCAGCGCCTCGACGCAGGTTTACGTCAATGGTCTGAAGGGCTGGGAAGGAAACGGGCCTCGGCCCTGAGATCATTTTCGCTGCAGTATCAGCGGGTTCGCCTCACCGGCTCTGCATGACGGGGGCCATGGGGTTAAGGTTAGAATCCTTCCGTCCCGGCCAATAATAGAGGGTTACGCGATTACGCGTGACCCCTTTTTTTATGGATTATACCGGAAATGGAGCCGGGAAAAGGAGAGAGGGAAGCCCGTTGACTATCACACTGGAGAAGGGTATCATAGTCCTGCAACGATATATTTCGTGAAAAAGGAGGGATCGGTGATGTCGTTCGAGGAGCATAGGGATCGTATGTACCGTAGTGACGTTACTGATTTTCGCCGGTCTTGTAGATGCTCGGGGCCAGGACCCGGCCGATGCCGTGGTGATAGATACGAGGGGGTTCCCGGGAGTTACGTTCAGGACAGAGACGAATATTGTGCGGCTCGTCAGGGGGACACGGCTTGGCGTCGGTGACATGCAGTCGAAACCGGCGATAAGGGGAAGGTCGAGCTTATGCTCTCCGATGGGAGTATGATCGTGATAGGGGCAAACAGCCGGGTCGTGATCAAGGAACTCAATACGCTTGAGGTCACTAAAGTATCCACCAGCACGTTCGAGCTGCTCAAGGGCAAGATCAGGGCGATCGTTGCCCCCTTTGTCAGCAAGGATTCTCGGTTCACTATTGAGACGGGTAACGCGACCGTCGGAGTGCGGGGGACGGACTTCGGCGTGACCCGCGACCCGGACGCAGACACCACGCACCTGTTGACTCTTGATGGCACCGTCTATCTCACCCTGACTTATTTCCCGCATTTACCGTCGATTTTCGTCATCGGGGGGGAATGAGATCACCGTAACGGGAGACAAAATGCCGCCCAAACCCTCCATCGCGTCAGGAGATACAAACTACCAATTCCTCCAGAAGATGATGGTCTTCCCACCCGGGGGAAGGAGGGGCGTCGAGGGAGGTGATAAGAGCGATGAGAAGGGAGGCAGCGAGACTAGTATCAAGCATTAGTCCCCTGCTCACGGAGTACCGGCTAAATCGATCGCGAGCCTCGTGATCACCGGGCTCTTCGTTGCCCTTTCGTATCTCTCCGTGTGTCTCGCGTTCAGTAATTTCATTACGAGATGCGATCTCCTCATTACCGGTTCCCATCGGGTCGGAGGCTCAAATCCTCTCGTTTCGACCAACGACAGCAGGGGGTTACGGCGATTGTCGTAACCCCTTTTTTGCGTCTTCAGAACGGGGGTCAGGGGCGGCCGATACGAAGCCGTCCAATAATAAAAATAAGAAATTGCCTGAAAATGCATTTAACAAAATATTACTATTGAATCGAATTCCTCCGTGCTATTTATTGCATCATCTATAGCAGGAATTCTTCATATCACGCCTTACGTTCCGCCGCACGGTTTGACAAAACCGCGATTGAATAGTAAAATAATTAATATATATAAGTATTCCGTTAATCGGTGAGTTAGAGTGATTTTTTCTCATCAGGCCATCCATTCTTCTTTCCTCGTATTGAACGGATCTTCACCGTCCTATTCGGAATGGCCGAAATCAACGTAAACCCTATACGGATCGCGCTTCTCAGGGGAAAAGACTGTATTCTACGGAGACGGCGGTAGAAAACCGATATGTCGGGACTGCCGGGTCGTTCCGCCGGTAAAAAACCGGCCCGGAACTGGGAGAGGGCCGGAAAGGCGGGGTGTTTTCTTTTGCGGAGCTGTCAGCCTGAATGAATCCGGAGACCTGTTCGAGGGTCGGTTGACTTGAAAATTCCGAGAAAACCCGGTTCGTGCTGCTAAATGTTTCCCGGTCCCGTGGGTGAGGTGCTATGAAAAGAGCGCAGGATGCAGTCAAGCCAGGAAAAACGATGAACGGGAACCCGACTATCCTGATCGTTGATAACGATACGGGCGCGCGCAAGCGCCTGTCTGCGATGTTTAAGAAAGGTGGATTTGAAGTTCTTGCGGTCGGGACGGCAAACGAGGCGATTGCCGCCGCGCGGGAGAAGTCCTTAAATGTAGTACTGCTGGATATCGAGCTTCCCGATATGCCGGGGACCGAACTGATAGCGCCGCTCAAGAAGCTACAACCGGACGCGGCGATCGTCATGGTTACCGCGGACCCAACCCTTGATTCGGCGGTGCGCTCGATCAACGCAGGAGCCCAGAGGTACCTCACCAAGCCCCTAAACATGGACGAAGTCCTGGCTACGGTCACCGAGGTTCTCGAAAAGCAGCGCCTCGTGATGAAAACAGGGTGCTGCATGAGGAAGTCCGGCTCGCGAAGAACACTACCGCACGATAACCGAAAACATGTCCGACACCGTCTGGGTCATGGATCTCGACCTCAAGATGACCTACATCAGCCCGTCCGTGACCAAGGCAACCGGATACACACTTGACGAGCTTCGCGCCCTTCCGCTTGACAAGCAGGTAACGCCGCAATCGCTTAAAACCGTCAAGAATATCATAGCCGAAGAGATGACCGCAAAGCGGCTTGCCGACAGGAACGTTACGTTATCCCGGAGCATTGAGCTCGAATTTTGCCGAAAGGACGGGTCGACCTTCTGGGGCGAAATCGCCGTGACCCTGGTGAGGGACGCGGACGGAAAGCCCAGGGAGATCATCGGCGTCGGCCGGGACATAACCGAGCGCAAGAAGTCCGAGGCCGCCCTCCTGAGGGCCGCCCAGGAGTGGAGAACCACCTTTGATTCCATCACGGACATGATCTCCATCCAGGACGCCGACTACCGGATACAAAGGGTGAGCAGGTCCTTCGCCGATTTCGTCAAGATGGACCCGAAGGACCTTATCGGCAGGCTCTGCTATGAGGTAATCCACGGGACGAACGAACCACCCCCTTTTTGCCCCCACAAAAAGGTTTTTGAGACCAAGCAGAGCGTGGAGGGGGAGATATTCGAGCCGCGGCTCGGTATCTACATGCAGCTGGTGGATTCCCCTATCTTCGACGCAAACGGCAACGTCACCGGGTCGGTGCACGTTATAAAAGATATCACCGACCGCAAGAAGGCCGAGGAGGCGCTGGTCGAAAGCGAAGGCCGCTACCGCCGGCTGTTCGAGGGCGCAACGGTCGGGATTTTTCATTCCTTGCCGGAGGGGAGATACCTGCGGGTTAACCCGGCCATGGCGCGCATCGCCGGGTTCGATTCACCCGAAGAGATGGTCTCTTCGGTGAAGGACATAGCAACCGATATTTATGTCGATCCGGGTCAGCGGTCGGCCCTTCTGGAAGAGGCTATACAGAAAGGCGACTGGGCCAGCACCGAGGGCCGATTTAAACGAAAGGACGGGAGCATCAGGTGGGGCAGGCAGTGGGTACATCCCGTTACCAATCCCGATGGAACGGTCAAGTACCTTGAGGGATTTGTCGAGGACATACAGACGAAGCTCGCGGAAGTGGCGCTGAGGGAGAGTGAGCGAGATAAGCTCCATTACGCTCGAGCTACAACGGGCGGGATATGGAAAAGAAATTTACAGACAAACGAGGTGTTCTTCAGCCCCCGCTACTACACCATGCTGGGTTACGAGCCGGACGAATTCCCGGCGAGCTTCGAGAGCTGGACGACGCTTATACACCCTGACGATCTTGAAAATGTTATCGCCGTCTCCAAAGAGTGGCTTACAAGCAAGGCGGATAACTACGAAAACGAATTTCGAATGAAAACAAAAGCCGGCGATTACCGGTGGATACGCGCGGTCGGGAGGATTGTTAAGCGGGACGAAAAGGGAGACGCGGTACTTATTATCGGCAACCACGAGGACATCACGGACAGGAAAGCATTCGAGGAAAGGCTCCGGGAGAGCGAGCGCAGCCTGTCAATGGCTCAGCGAATCGCCTCCGTGGGGAGCTGGGACTGGGACCTCGTCACCGACCGGCTAGTCTGGTCCGAGGAGACGTATCGAATCTTTGGCCGGGACCCGGCGAGCTATACGCCGCTTGTTCCCGATATGCTGCCCATGGTGCACCCGGATGATCGCGATCTCTTCGAGAGGAACGCGCGCGCCGCAATCGAACGGGATGAGCCGTACGAACACGAATACCGCATTGTCACTCCCGATGGCGCAACCAAACACCTTCGAACGTCCGGAGAGGTTGTTCGTGACCCGCAGGGAATACCGAAACGGTTTCGCGGGGCCGTACAGGATATCACCGAGCGTAAGCTGGCGGAGGAAGCGCTTCGGGAGAGCGAGGAAAGACACCGGACGATCCTCCACACGATGGAGGACGGCTATTTTGAGGTCGATCTCAAGGGCAGCTTTACGGCCTTCAACGAATCGATGAGGCGGATGGTCGGGTATGAGAAGGACAAGATGATAGGGCCTCAACTATCACACGTACATGAGCACGGAAGACGCCGGGAAGGTATTTACTGCCTTTAATGAGGTCTTCCGCACCGGTATCCCCGCCAAGACGTCGGACTGGCGGCTCATCAGGAAGGACGGCACAACAACGGATATAGAGACTTCCATATCGCTCAAACGCGACGGATCGGGCGCGCCGATCGGCTTTTTCGGCATCTCCCGGGACGTCACCGAGCGAAGACGGATGGAGGATGCGCTGCGACAAAGCGAAGAGCTGCTTAACGAAGTGAGTAGAATGGCGCGGGTGGGTGGATGGGAACTTGATGCGAAGACCAATGAGGTGAATTGGACAAAAGAGACGTACAGGATGCACGAGATTGCCGAAGGAGAAGAAGTAGATCTTTCGAAAGCAATACTCTTCTTCGACCAGCCGGACCGCTCCAAATTGGAGACGGCCCTCAGGCGGGCTTTGGAGAACGGAGAACCGTTCGATCTCGAGCTGCCTTTTACCACGGCGAAAGGCAATCGGCTTTGGACACACGCCGAGGGCAGAGCGGTAAGAGCCAACGGAAAGGTTATAAAACTGACGGGGACCTTCCAGGACATCACCGATCGGCACTTGGCGGAGGAGGCACTGCGGGAGAGCGACGTCCGATTTAAGAAACTGTCTGCCAATGTCCCCGGGATGATTTACCAGTTCTTGAAGAAGCCTGACGGAACCTATTGCATTCCGTTTACCTCGGAGGGCATCAGGGATATTTTCGGGTGTTCGCCCGAAGACGTGCGCGACGATTTCTCTCCAATAGCCCGGGCGATAGTGCCCGAGGACCTGGATAGGGTAGTCGGCTCGATCGAATTGAGCGGCGAAAATATGACGCTCTGGCAATGTGAATACCGGGTTCAGATCCCCGGCGGGCCGGTCAGATGGATGTCCGGCCAATCGACGCCCGAGAAATTGCCCGACGGCAGCATTATGTGGCACGGATTCAATACGGACATCACCGAGCGAAAGCGGGCCGAGGAGGCCCTTATTAAGAGCGAGTCGCTCCTCAATGCTACCCAGCGCCTCACCATGATAGGGGGATGGGAGTGGAACGTGGACGAGCAAACCATGTTCTGGACCGACGAAGTCAACCGCATCCACGGGATTCACACGGGAGATCTCGAATCCAATTTGAAAGAGAGTGTCGGGCGAAGCCTTGAATGCTATGACCCTGAAGACCGGCCGGTAATCCAGGCCGCTTTCACCAGATGCCTTGAAGAAGGAGCGCCTTACGACCTTGAATTCCCCTTTACGACGTTTCAGGGAAACCGGATATGGATTCGCACAACCGCCGAAGCCGTGCGTGAGAATGGGAGAATCGTTCGGGTCATCGGCACCATCATGGACATCACCGAGCGAAAAAAGGCGGAGGAAACGCTGCGGGAGAGCGAGGAGCGATACCGCGAGATGTTCGAACGCATGACGAGCGGCGTTGCGGTCTACACCGCGGTAAACGATGGTGCCGATTTCGTCTTCAAAGATTTTAACAACGCTGCCGAGCGAATTGAGAATATCGCGCGAAAGGACGTTATCGGCAAACGCGTCACAGAGGTGTTCCCGGGTGCGAAAGATTTCGGCGTTTTTGACGTTTTCCGTAGCGTTTGGATAACCGGCGAACCCGAATTTTTCCCGGCTGCTTTATACCGTGACGAACGCGGTCTCGAAACATGGCGGGAGAATTGGGTTTACAGGCTCCCGAACGGTGATATCGTCGCCATCTACGACGATATCACCGAGCGCAAACGAGCCGAAGAAGCGCTCAGGGAAAGCGAGGAGCAATTCCGCTCGCTCGTGGAGAATATCAGTGACGTTGTGTTTAATATAAATACTGACGGAACGGTAACGTATATGAGCCCCGTTGCGAAATATATAACCGGCTATACGGCGGACGAATACGTACAGAAGAACTTCGCCGAGTTCATACATCCGGACGACCTCCCTGATCTCATCGGCAGCTTCGGCCGGAGCCTGCAGGGAATCAAGGAGGAGGCGGAATTTCGAGTTGTCACGAAAGACGGTTCCTATCGTTACGTCCGCTCGTCATCGAACCCCGTCATGGACGGCGGTTCGGTTATCGGCCTGACGGGCCTGATAACCGATATCACCGAGCGCAGGCAAGCCGAGGAAAATATACAGGAAATAAACAGGCTCCTTTTCGACCGTACGCTTGAACTCAGAGAATCAGAGGAGAAATTCCGCAGCCTGTTTGAAACATCCCGGGATTTTATGTGCATCACCGACCTTGAAGGGAGGTTTATCGACACCAATGATGCCGCTCAGGAGTTCTTCGGATACTCTACCGAGGAGCTTTCAAAAATCACGATGCTTGATCTCTATTCGAACCCGGACGACAGGCAGGAGATTATAAACGGGATCATCGAAAAAGGCTATGTAACGAACCTCGAGGCCAGGTTAAAGAAAAAGAGCGGAGAGATTATCGAGGTATTGGTATCGGTGAACCTGAAGAAAGATGATAACGGCAAGCCTGTCCACTTCTTCTCTTCCGCACGGGACATGACCGAAAAGAAGAGAATGGAGCAGCAGCTGCTGCAGTCCGAGAAACTCTCCGCCGTGGGCACCATGATCTCCGGGGTGGCCCACGAGCTCAACAACCCGCTCACCTCGATCATCGGCAACGCGCAGCTGCTTTCGAGGCGGGACGTACCGGACGACATCAGGGCCAAGCTCGAGGTTATCCTGAGGGAATCGAGACGGTCGGCAAAGATCGTCGGCGGGCTGCTGGCGTTTGCGCGTGAGCACAGGCCGGAGCGGATAATGACCGACATCAACGAGATCCTGACCGAATCGCTCAAGCTCAGGGAGTACGATCTGAGGGTCAGCAACATAGACGTGCGCACGTCGCTTGCCGACGACCTGCCGGAGACCTTTGTCGATCCGTATCAGCTCCAGCAGGTCTTTATCAACCTCATCAACAACGCCCGGGACGCCCTCGCCGGGCAGGAACAGGCGGCGCTGGTAATCAGGTCATACAGGAAAGACAGGCTCCTTCTGGTGGAGTTCGAGGACAACGGGCCGGGTATTCCCAACGATCTCATCAATAGGATCTTCGATCCATTTTTCACGACCAAAGACGTCGGGAAGGGTACCGGACTCGGACTCAGCATGGCCTACGGTATCATCCATGAGCACAACGGCACGATAGAGGTGCAAAGCAAACCGGGAAAGGGGTCGAAATTCACCATAACGCTGCCGCTCATAGAGGGCGGAAAAACCGTCCGGGAGGAGAGCAGGGCGCACGTACAGACGCCACCCGGTGCAAAAGGTGTGCTGGTGGTCGAGGACGAGGCGTCGCTGCGCGACCTCCTCTCCGACGCCCTGACAGAGGCCGGATTCCTCGTCGGGACCGCGTCAACCGGCGAGGAGGCCGTCAGCCTCCTTGAGATAAGGAACTTCGACGCAGTTGTCTCGGACATCAAGATGCCGGGTATCGGCGGCAGGGAACTCTATCTGTACATCCAGAAGCATCATCCGGAGATCGCCGAAAAGGTCATCTTCATAACGGGCGACGTGCTGAGCAAGGATACGCAGTCGTTCTTACATATCACCAACAATCGGTTCATCGAGAAACCCTTTGACGTCGAGGTCCTGGTAGCGATGCTCGCCGATTTGGTATCTGCATGATTAGTGAAAAACCCGAAGCAATACGGCCGTCTTCACCCGCAGCAGACCGACGGCGTTACGAGGGCCTTCGGCAGGAGACGGCGGGTCGTGGAATACGTATGGAACACGATATCGAACTCGTTTTACGCAGGGCACGTGCCATGCTTGACATGAAAACGGTCCTGTTCGGTACATTATATACGCGGGCTTAGCTTCGCTGGAAAAGATACTGAGGATGATCGAAGATTAGTTGTATTTGAAAATGGGTAATACGGAGGGGTAATCGATGAAGATTCTAGTCGTGGATGATGATCCCGCAATCAGGGACTACCTGAAGGAGGCCCTTGAACTCTCGGGTCAGACCGTGGTAACCGTCGCAAACGGATATGACGCGATTGATTATGTCAGAGATCATGGGATTGACCTTGCCTATGTCGACGTTGTCATGCCGGGAATAGACGGATACGAAACGCTGAAAAAAATGCGGGACATAGACCCAACGATATCGGCGGTAATCCTTTCGGGAAACGCCGTGCAGCGGCTGTCGGAATCAACGCTGAAGAAAGGCGTATACGCCAGCGTCACCAAGCCGGTCACGATAGAACAGCTCGAAGAGATTAATAAGGCCTATGAACTGGTAAAGGGCCCCATCGAGTTCATCTACGACAATCCATACGGGCTTGACATGGAAAAGATGAAAGGGGCGCACATCCTGATTGCCGACGACGAGGAAGAAATCGTTAAAATAGTCACTGAATGCCTGACCGGAGAGGGATTTACTTCTCTGGATACGGCGCGCGACGGACAGGAAGCGATAACGAAATTCAATGAGGTCAGGCACGATCTCGTGATCGTCGATATCGTAATGCCGAAAGCCAGCGGAATCGAGGTCCTCAGACACATTAAGGCGATATCCCCCGAATCCCAGGTGATAATAGCCACGGGCAACGCGGACAAGAGTTCGGCGATAACTGCGGTACGGCTCGGGGCGTACGATTATATTGAAAAACCCTTTGACCTGTTTGCCCTTGCCCGGATCGCCAAGCGGGCGGTAGAGAAGCGGATGCTGATAAAACACAGGGGAGAAACGGGGTAGGATTTCGATAGGGGATCTGTCCCGGGTCTTAGTGGAACATGTCGAGGGAAACCCGGGGAAATAGCACGGCAGGCCATAGAAATATAATTACTGTTTGACCAAAAGACGTGAAAATGAAACACCATCTCCCGTATCAGGAAATAGTTGACAACTCGGTTGACGCGATCGTGGTCGTCGATAATTCCTTTAACATCGTTTTGTGGAATTCGGCCGCAGAATCGATGTTCGGGTATTCATACGAGGATGTCATCGACAAGCCGCTTATAGATTTTATCGTCCCGGACAGGTACAAAAAGCCCAAAAAGAAGGGCCTGGATATTTTTAGCAAAACCGGGAGCGGTACGATTATAGGGAAGACGGTACAGCTGGAGGCGAAGAGGAAAGACGGATCGGAATTTGATATCGAACTATCGGTATCAACTCATGCAGAAAGATACGTTCCGGTACGTGATTGGGATCTGCCGGGATGTATCCGAGAATAAAGCGAGAGACGGGGAGATAAAGGATTCCGAAGAGAGACTGAGAGTGCTCTTTGAAGACGCGCCGGATGCGTACTACCTCAGTGATCTCAAAGGCAGGATAGTCGACGCAAATAAGGCGGCGCAGGCCATGATCGGCGGTAGCAAGGCGGACTTCATCGGGAGGACTTTTCAGCAGCTTAATGTATTTGGTGAGGAGCAGGCCGAGAAAGGGGCCGAGATCCTCGCGAAAAATATCCAGGGTCTTCCCACAGGCCCAGACGAGCTGGCAGTGATACGAAGGGACGGAAGCGAGATATATGTGGAGGTACGCACGTACCCGGTAGCGATTCGTGGGGAAAACCTCGTGCTCGGAATTGCCAGGGATATCTCGCTCAGAAAGAAAGCCGAAAAGGAACTACGGAAAGAAAAGGATTTCTTTGAATCGATTGTTAATAGCCTGCCCGTCATCTTCTACATGTTAGACAACAAGCTAAATGTTCTCCGATGGAATAAAAACCTCGAAATAATATCGGGATACTCCAATACGGAAATACCGAAGATGAGTTTCTTTGACTTCTTTGACACGGAGAAACGCGATGAGATAGCGAAACGGATCAACGGGGTTTCAACGGATGCGCAATCTACGGTGGAGACAAATCTCATATCACGAGGCGGCGGAAAGATCCCGTTCTTACTGTCGATAACGGATGTGCAGGTAGGCGGCGAGCACTTCCTGGCCGGTGTTGGTATCGATATTTCGAAAAGAAGAGAGACGGAGACGAAGCTGGAGGAGTTAAACGAGCTCCTCTTCGATCGAACGGTAGAACTAAGAAAATCGGAGGTTAAGTGGCTGGGGATATTTATGACTTCCAAAGACGCTATCTATGTATCAGACGTTGATGGAAAGATCACCGATATCAATCCTGCGGGAGTGGCGCTATTTGGCTACTCGGAGGATGAAATAGCGTCACTTGATGCGAGCGATCTATACGTTGACAGGGACGAAAGGAAGGCGTTTGAAAAGGAAATACAAGGCAGGGAATATGTACAAGATTTCGAAGTAACGTACAAGAGAAGAAACGGGACCCCCGTTGAATGTCTTGAGACGGCGGTAGTGAGGAAAGATGAATCGGGTAATATCGTCGGATATCAGGGTATCATACGGGACGTGTCCGAAAAAAGGAAACTGTTGAATGAACTCGAAGAAGCCAAGGTCAGTGCGGAACAAGCCAGTATGGCCAAAAGCCAGTTTCTGGCTAATATGTCGCACGAAATCAGGACGCCGATGAATGCCATACTCGGCTTTTCGGAGCTTCTGATGGAAGAAGACCTGACCGAGGAGGAGAGGGAATCCGCCAAAGCGATCTACGAAAGCGGGCAGACGCTGCTTAATCTCATAAACGAGATTTTGGACCTGTCCAAGATTGAATCCGGTGCGACCAGTATTAATAGTGAGGAATTTTTCCTCTTTGAGCTTCTTAACAGCGTTGTGTCTATAACACGACTGAAGGCCCGGGAAAAGGGAATAGAACTGGATCTCACGATTGACCAGGATACTCCGACCAAGATCATCAGTGATTCCGACAAACTCAGGCAGATTCTCGTTAACCTGGTTTCGAACGCCGTGAAATTCACCGAAGAGGGGGGCGTATTTATATCGGTTAGAGCGGATACGATTGATAAGGAAACCGCGCGGATTTCTGTTTCGGTTAGGGACACCGGATGTGGAATACCCGGTGAAAAGATTGATCTGATTTTCGATCCCTTTACACAGGCCGACGCGCTCACAACGCGGAAATACGGCGGGACCGGCCTGGGGCTCTTTATCGCGAAAAGGCTGGTAGAGTTGCTCGGTGGAGAGATTGATGTATCTTCCGAGGAGGGGAAGGGCAGCGTCTTTACCTTCCGAATACCGGTGCAGCTTCCCATACCGAGGTATTCCGAAGCCGGCCGGGAGCTTACAAACACAATTATTATTATCGAGGACGATCCCCTTACCTTGAAACTCTATCGGCATCTGTTCGAGAATAACGGTTTTTCCGTGTTTACCGCGTCCTACGGCAATGAGGCCCTGCCTCTTGTTATACAGCATAACCCGTCCCTCATCATTCTGGATATTATGCTGCCCGATATTTCCGGCTGGGATGTGCTTCAGCGGCTGAAGAAAAACGAGAAGACCGCCGATATACCGGTAGTAGTCATTTCCGTATTATCGGAGAAGGAAAAGGCGATATCTCTCGGAGCCATCGATTACGTCCAAAAGCCGATTGACGGTGATGCGTTGATCAACAAGATTGAAACACTCAGAAGGATCATTGGCGTTAAAAAGAGGATAACGGTACTCATCGTTGATGATGATAAGCCCGTTCTCGATTTCCTGGCTGAGATGTTGCGCGACGAAGGCTTCGTCTCCGTTCCCTTTTTAGATCCGACAGACGCACTCGCGTACCTGAAAGAAGGTAACGAAGTGGACCTCATCATCCTTGACGTATTCCTGGAGAAAACGACCGGCTTCGATTTTCTCCTGTTGCTCAAGCATGAATCTGCGATACGCGATGTCCCGGTAGTCTTCATCACGGGAAAGCCGATAACCGAACAGGACACGGCGAAGTTAGAGGGGATCACACATTCACTCCTGGATGAAAGCCAGCTGAGCTCACGAATGGTTCTGGCCCAGATCGAGCAAATCATTAACAAATTCAAACCACCGGCCGTTCCGCGAGGGGAATATATACACTCAGGACTGGGGCGGAAGGCGGCCATACTCCTGGTCGAGGATAACGAATTAAACCGTAAACTGATATTGAGGATACTTGGCAGGGAAAATTATGAGATAAAGACCGCGACAAACGGTCGCGAGGCCGTGCAGATGGTCGAACCCGGATCGTTTGACCTCATCCTTATGGATATCCAGATGCCGGTTATGGATGGTTTCGAGGCGACACACCTGATCAAATCAGATGCGCGCGTAAGCCACATTCCCATTATTGCCCTCACCGCACATGCGATGAAGGGAGAGAAGGAAAAAATCATTAACGCCGGATTCGACGGGTACCTTACCAAACCGGTGAAAAAGGAAGATCTGATCCGGGAAATCACCGCTCACTTGATACAGGAGGTCCCAACTCCCGTTTCTCCCGATAGCCGACAGGACGAGCCGGCAGTCAGCGAGGAACTCATGGAGATATTCAAGGAGTTCGATGAAAGCCTTCCCGGAAGATGCGGTGAGTTGTCACGGGCCGCCGACAATCGGGACTATGAGGCCCTCTCTCGAATAGGGCACGATCTGAAGGGTACGGGAGGGGCTTTCGGGAGAGAGAAGATCAGCATAATCGGCAGACAGATAGAGGTAGCCGCGAAAGAAAAGAATGATGCAGTAATCCGGTTCATTCTTACCTCTCTTGCGGAGGAGGTTGAGCGGATTGGGAAAGACAAACGCTAAGCACGGCGGGATACAAAAACCCGGACGTGATACGTACATCTCTACACGCCTCAGGACTACTATCGTATCTCGGGGGTTGCTCCGATTCGCGTACCGATTGAAGGCCCTTTGGGTCTTAAGGGGTTGGAATTCGCCGGAAACGGGATACTTCGATAATGCAGGTCGCTTTTCGCTTTCCCTGGAAGGATAAACCAATCCGGCCTGTTTTCGACCCCGCATCCCAGGATAGGAGGCCAAACGAATGGGCAGCGCGCCATACAGCGATATTACCATCTTCTATCATGGCCTGCTTGCCCTGCTTGTTCCTTTGGGCTGGGCGCTGGTTCTCTTTCCGTATTGGCGGAGGCACCGTTCCCAATGGTATAAGACGCTCATATTCGTCGGCGTCCTTTCGTTCTCATTCATGGTGGGAAAAGAGATTCTATTAGATACGGAGATCTCCGCCGACGATATCACCGCCGATCTGCTGGGCCTTTTCTTCGGGACGGGACTGGCCTCCTTGTTTCTGTATATAGAGAAGTCGATAGCGCTTCGGCACAAAGGGGCGGAAAAGAACGATGCTATTCCACCGCAGGACGGCGTCGTTACACAAAATCATCAGGCGACCGGCCCGTCTCCTCAAGAGATCTCTTTGCGCGATATCATGGGCGTGCTGGCCAAGATACACGCGCGGGGCAGTCTCCTGTTTGAAGAAGCGGCCGGAAACAGCACCCGCGCGAGCTGCAAAGAGCTCTGTAACCGATTGGCGGCGGAAAAGGGTATGCACGCCCGTGAGGTTGAGTCACTGTTAACACGCTGGTCTCGTAAGGTGCCGGACATAAAAGTCCTCGATTGGATGGACGAGCGAGTCGGCCGATACGGTATATACAATTCGCCGATCTCCGCTGACGCGGGTGACCGGGAGATCGTCGACTACGCAATCCAACAGGAGGGGCATATCTACGCCTTGTTCTCCAGCTTTCACGACAATTTCCGCGGATACTCCTGGAGGACGATTCAGTACGAGAACATGATCCTCGAACTCAAGGGACACGGGAAGAGACTTGAAGACCTCTATTCAGAGGGTGAAAGGGAAGGAGTGGATAACGGCCCGGCCCGGAAAGAAAACGGCCGCGAGAAGCAGGGCGCCGCGCCCCATAGCAAAGAATCGAACGTGCGAGAGGCCGCGGTGCTGGTCGTAGACGACGAAGAGGGGATCAGGACGGCGGTCGCCGAGTATCTCAGAGACGACGGTTTCCTCCATGTGGATACCGCGCGCGACGGCCAGGAGGCCCTGGATCGTTTCGGGAACGGAAACTATGATGTCGTCATCGTGGATATCGCTATGCCGAAGCGGCATGGCATCGAGGTGCTGAAAAGGGTAAAGGCCTTGAGCCCGCAAACGCAG
Organism: uncultured delta proteobacterium; assembly: GCA_963848155.1. GTDB lineage: Bacteria > Desulfobacterota > Zymogenia > Zymogenales > Zymogenaceae > JAFGAS01. The sequence continues at coordinate 644,212 of CAWKCL010000007.1, read as the reverse complement.
GTGGTCGTGATCACCGGAAAGGGCGGAAAAGATTCGGCGATCGCCGCGCTGAGGCTCGGGGCGTTGGACTACATCGAAAAGCCCTTCGATTTCGCGGTGCTTTCACAAGTCGTATCCAAGGGGCTAAATAAGAAACGTCCCATTGGTAAAGACGTTTCGAGAAACCCCCGCAGTTAAAGATGAAAAGGCGATCAATATGAAGGGTTTACACTCCTAAAACGCTACCCTTTTTTCTTGTACCACTTCACAAATTTCTCTATCCCGTCCTCAATGGACGTCTTTGGGTCATAGCCGAAAAGCCGCCGAGCCTTATCGATATTGGCATAGGTCGTCAACACGTCTCCGGGCTGGCGGGGCTTTTCAATCCTTTTCGCCCTTTTGCCGAGGTTCTTCTCGATGAGGCCGATCAGCTCGTTTAGATGAACCGTCCTCGATTCACCGAGGTTTACCACCTCGAAGGCCGGAGTCTTTTTCTCACAGACGAAATCGATCGAGCCGCAGATTCCCTGAAGAATATCATCGATGTAGGTATAGTCCCGGGCGCTGTTGTCGGATGCATAGACCTCGATAGAGTCGCCGCTATCGATGAGCCTGGTAAACTTGTGGATCGCCATATCCGGCCGTTGCCGGGGGCCGTAGACGGTAAAAAATCGAAGGCAAGCGATTTTCATGCCGTAGAGGATATGGTAGGTTTCGCAGAGGACTTCTCCGCCCCGTTTCGTGGCGCCGTAGGGGGAGATGGGAGTTGCCGAATGATCATCTTCCGAAAAGGGGACATTGATGCAATTTCCATATATCGACGAGGACGAGGCGAAAACGAAGTTTTTTATGCCCATCTGCCGGGAGACTTCCAGCAGGACGTTGGTTCCGACCATATTGACGTCCTGGTAGAGGACCGGATCCAAAAGCGACGGGCGGATACCCGCCCTCGCCGCCAGGTGAACGACGACATCGGGAGAAAATTCCTCCATCTTCTTCTCAATCGCCGTACGGTCACGAATGTCGGCCTCGGCCAGGGAAAATCCCCCGGAAGAAAGAAGCCCCTCGATATTTCTTCGTTTGACGGCGGGATCATAATAGGGATCGAAATTGTCGATGGCCATGACCTCGCTTCCGCCGGCTATGAGCCTTTCTGAAAGGTGAGAGCCGATAAAACCCGCCCCGCCGGTAATGAAAAATCTCATCGTGTTTCCCAAAGTCCTTTTAAATTATGCTGTGTATGATAGAGTACGGAATAATTCAAGCATTACTTCGCCGATTCCCTTCTTTCCCTTCTTTTTTTGACCATTCCCAAGAGAGGAAAGGAAATCCCCCCCAGCACTACGGAAAAGACGAGGTACATCGTGTGTATCCCGAACCCGACTATAAGCGCCATTTCTTTGCTTAATCCCACCAGCAAAAATCCCAGGACCCAGCCCGTCTCGATGGTGCCGTATCCGCCAATTCCCTGGGCGGGGATAACCGCGGCGATGATGGGAAGGGATGCCATCAGGACTGCTTCTGGAAAGGTAACGCTGATCCCGAAGACCATCAACGCGTACATGAAAAAAACGTAGCGGGCCCAAAAAACCGCAAGGCTCAATAGCATCAATTCCAACGAGACCTTAAGTATTTCCACCCGCTTCATCCCCCGGCCGAGGGAATCGAGCCCCTTCTTGAGCATCCCCAGAAGAGAGCCGTCCCCGGCCATTTTCTCTTCGCCGGTCATGCGGGTAAATATCCTGTAGAGGATAAAAATGACAAGAAGCAATATAATAACATATATAAGAAAACGAACCGATTTGCCTCCGAGCCCCGCCAGCGAGAAATTAAGCCTATCCCATCCGAAAGCAAGAGCAACCAGGACGAATATCCCCATGGCAAATACATCGAAAATCCTGGCGTAGATGAGACCCGCCGTGGAATCTCCAAAGCCGATATTAAAGTATCTCTTCAGAAGCAACGGATACATCACCTCTCCCGTCCTCATGGGCATGAGGTTATTGGTCATTGTATGGATGGCGGTGACGTAAAAGAAGGGCGAGACGCCGATCGTCTTGTCAGTTAGCAGCCTCCATCGAAGGGCCAAGAAGAAATACTGGATCAGGTAGAGGAAGAAGGCGGCTATAAGGGGTAGGGTACTAATGCCGGTGAAATGTTCGAGGCTTTCTCTGACGTCGATTGTCTTCGTTAAAAAAAAGATAAAGACGACGGTGACGACAATGGGGAATGCATAGGTTTTAATTGAATGAGGAATTTTCATCGTATAGTTTATATCAGATTAAATTGACAAACGGGCAGGAGATATCATCTACTCATAAATATTCCTGATATAGTAGTTTCTCTTTTCCCTGGATTCATACAGTACTTTTATGATGAGCTCTCCCAGAAACCCGATGGTGAAGAAGTTGATCCCTGAAATGATGAGAAAGATGGACGTGATGAACATCGGGCCGTGCTCCTGCATGATGGGTACGCTAAAGAGCAGCTTTTCAACAAAAACATAGATAAAGAAGATGAAGCCCACAGAGGAGAAAAGAAACCCCACCGTCCCGAAGGTTTTAAGGGGATTCTGGAGGTAGTCCAGAATGAATTTAAGCCGGAAAAGGTCAAAGAAGACGGTATAGGTTCGGCTCAGGCCGTATTTAGACTGGCCGTAGGGACGCTCGTAATTTCTCACGACGACCTCGGCAATCTTCACCCTCATCTCGCGGGCGATGGCGGGGATAAAGCGATGAAACTGCCCGTATAGGCGAACGCCCTTGATGACTTCGCCGCGATACGCCTTTAGGGGCGCTCCGAAATCATGGATATCTATTCCGGAAATCCGGGACAGGAGCCAGTTGGCGACCCTGGAGGGAATACGCCTGATGAAGAGGTTTTCTTTTCTCTCCTTTCTCCATCCGCTGACGATATCGTACCCTTCTTCGAGCTTTGCAATCAGCTTGGCGATGTCTTCGGGATCGTCCTGGAGGTCGCCGTCCATGGTAACGATGACTTTCCCTTTGGCATTGTCGAATCCCGCGGCAAGGGCTGCAGTCTGCCCAAAATTACCCATGAGGTCAATAACCTTTACCCTCTTATCCTTTTTATTAAGCACCAGGAGTCTTTCAAGGGTATTATCGGTGCTCCCGTCATTGACAAGAATAATTTCGTAGCTTCTTTTGAGCTTATCGAGGGCGCCGCTGAGTTTTTCGTACAGCTTTTCCACAACCTCTTCTTCCCGATACATCGGGATGACTACGGATATTTCTATTTGATCCTTTGCCATCGATTACTCTTTTAAAAAAGGAATGTGTTAATTCCATGAATTATAACACACCTGTCAAAAAAAGTAGGAGAAAAAATACGGCCATCTAATTCCGGCAACGGCCGCGCCGTTGGTTTCGCTAGGATTCATCATAAGATTTGGCCACATTTAGATAGCATTTTCATTTCTTTATTGATAATGAGAAGCTATTTGAGTAGAATAGTTCGAATTACTAAGGTCCATTAGTATGTTTTACTTTTACGATCGGCAGTAATTGCTCTACCGTCAGAAGCCACTCTTACCGAATTAATTGACACAGTTTCTGAATTCGGATTCAACCGTAACCTCTTTGGATAAAATAAAAATCGCATATGAAAGAAAACAATCTATCCGGTATTAAACAACCTGCTTTCTTCACCAATCCCAGGAGCATTGTGTTGCTCTTGCTCCTTTTTGTCCTTCTCTATATTGCGTTCCTGGGCTATCGCCCCCTATTTTTCCCCGACGAAACCCGTTATGCCGAAATCGCGCGGGAGATGATCGTAACGGGCGACTACGTCGTCCCGAGGCTGAACGAGATCCCCTACCTCAGCAAGCCGCCCCTGGGCATGTGGCTCGTCTCCCTTTCAATTTCGCTCTTGGGAAAGTCCAGTTTCGCGGCCCGCCTCCCCTCGGCACTTGCCGTGGGCATGACTGCCTTCCTTATCTTTCTCCTCGTGGGCAGATACGCAAAGGAACGCTTCACCGCTCTCTTGTCGGGAGGTGCCTTTCTAACGGCGGGTCTTGCCCTGGCCGTTGGGACGACATGTATCCTCGACGGCTTTCTTACCCTCCTGGTTACCGGCGGGCTGGTGTGTTTCTTTTTTGCGTATTTGAGCAAGGATTTAAAGAACCGATTATTCCTCCTCTTTCTTTTCGGGCTCTTTCTGGGATTGTCGTTTCTGGTAAAGGGGTTCCTGGCATTCGTCCTTCCGGCTATTGTCATCGTGCCCTTTCTCGTCTGGGAGAAGAATGCGAAAAGAATACTCACGCTCCCCTGGATTCCCCTGGCCACCGCCGCCATCATTATAGCCCCCTGGGCATTGATGATCGCATCCAGGGAAGTCGGCTTTTGGGATCACTTTGTCTTTACCGAGCATCTTCAACGGTTCATGGGTTCGGAGCTAAGCCCCAAACAGGCAGATCCGTTCTGGTACTATCTGCCCGTCCTCCTGGGAGAGTGGTTTCCGTGGACGGTGCTTCTCGCTTCCGCCTTCATCGGAATGAAGGAAATCGGATTAAAGGACCCGCTGGTTCGTTTCCTGTTCCTCTGGCTCGTCATGCCCTTCCTCTTATTTTCGGCCTCCGCGGGGAAGCTGGGAACCTATATCCTGCCCTGCCTGGTGCCGCTGAGCATCCTGACCGTGATCGGGACGATCCGTTCCCTGGAGATGAAACGGGATAAGCCCTTTTTTATCGGGACGCTCGCTCTCACCATTCTCCTGCCCCTTATCGTGCTCGTGGTCGTGGTCAACGAAGCGTTTGACCCCATCGGCATGAAGTTATTTGGGGAAGGGGAATCGGCGAAAAAGATCATCCTTATAATCCTGGGTGTCGGTTTCTGGATTTCAATGCTGCTGTTGGCGCTTCGCAGTAAAGATACGAAGACAAGGCTCGCCCTTTTCCTCCTGGGTCCGGTCGTCTTTTTCGCAATCCATCCCTTCCTCATCCCCAGCAGGGCCCTGGGAGAGACCGCCCCGGGCGATTCCCTGGTCTCCCATAGAGACCTGGTCACTCCCGATACCATCCTTATTTCCGAAAAGGAGTTTCCCTCCGCGGTGGCGTGGTACTATGACCGCTCGGATGTCCGTTTTCTCACAAAAACAGGATATACGGTTTCGGCAGGCCTATCGTACATGGAAAATCCCTCCGACTACATCCTCGGCCTCGAACGGACGCAGAAGATCATCACGGACGGGGATAAGAGGGTCTTGATAATACTGTCCAAGAAGTATTATGAGCGGTACCGCGAATCGCTATCCGCTCCCGATTTCCTGGATGAACGGGGAGGGCTGGTATTTCTCGGTTATTTCAAAAAGACGTAAGAGGAGCTCCCGTAAGGGTAGGGATGTTTCTCTCATCTTTTCAATTAAGGAACGACAAATAGAGAGTAGTACATGAAGATCCAGAAAAAGTATGCCTATGTTCTCATAGTAATAGTCTTTGCCTCGTTGCTCTACCTTCCGGGCCTGGGGAAGAGGGATCTCTGGACCCCCAATGAGCCGAACTTCGGCGAATCGGCCCGGGAGATGATCGATAAGGATAACTATCTGTTTCCAACCAGAAACGGTGAGCCCCTGGGCATGAAGCCCGCTCCCTTCTACTGGCTGATTATCGCATCTTCCAAGCTGACGGGCGGCCTCAACGAAACGGCGGCCAGGCTTCCCTCGGCAGTCTTTGGAATCCTTCTGGTTGTCTTGACATTTTTCTTCGCGCGGAGAATCATGGATGAGGAGGGCGCCCTTTTCTCCAGCCTTATCCTGGCGACGGCCTTTAAAATCGCGTGGCAATCCCGATGGGTGGAGGCCGATATCGTATTCAGCTTTTTCATCGGGCTCTCCCTCTTTTTCTTTTTTTTGGGGATGAACAGGGAAGAAAAAAGCCGGGCCTTTTATCTTCTGGGATATGCCGCCGCCGCCGTGGCTACGCTGATAAAGGGAGTTGCGGGGTGCGTTGTCGTGGCGGTCGTAATCATCTCCTACCTCGTCGCGACTAAAAACCTCAAGAAACTCATCAAGATGGAGCTTATACTGGGCCCCATTGTCTTTTTTGCCATAGCCCTGCCGTGGTATCTCCTGGCAAAATCACACGCCGGAAACGAATACATCCAGGAACTGGTGATCCGCCAGAACTTCATCCGCTTCTTCAACGCATTCAACCACCAAAGGCCCTTTTATTATTTCTTTGGCGTCCTGATGTCCGACTTCGCCCCCTGGTCCCTTTTCGTCCCCGGCGCCATCGTCTATGCCTTTATAACCAGAAAGCAGCTGCCGGAGGGGAAGCTCTCGTTTTTCCTGACGTGGCTTATTTCGATATTCATCTTCTTCTCACTATCGGATTCCAAGCGATCGCCCTATATCATTCCCCTTTATCCGGCGGCGGCAATCCTGACGGGCTGGCTCATCTCGTCGTGGATAAAACAAAAGAACCTTCGCTGGTTCTGGGCCGATCTTCCGGCATGGATCATTGCCGTTGCCTTAGGCCTTACGGGGCTCGCGTCGATTGTTTTTCTCGTAAATCCCCTGGGCCTCTTTGGCGAGGTCTACGCCGAGTTATTGGGATACGGGTTTGATGCGAAGAAAATCGCCACGCTCGCCCTTCCTATCGTTTCGCTTTTTGTCTTAGGATCGGGACTGATGATCTTCTTCCTCGCTAAGAAAAAGAATCGCCTCTACACGATTACCCTGATTCGTCGTTTATGGGAATCTCCGATGCTCTATACCCAGCTTTCCATCCTGAACGCCGCCAATCCCCTCAAGTCGCCCCGGATGATCTCGGAGGAAATCAGCTCCTATCTCGGTCCCGACGACGGGTTTGCCGCGTATTCCAGCTCGGGCGACTACTTATGGGACGGATACCTCTACTACTCCAAACGGTATATAGACCTCCTCGACAAACTCCGATGAGCTGAAAGACTATTACGGGCAGGAGAGGCGGGTCATCGTAATCATGAGGGACAGGGACTTCAAAAAGCTCCCGGATGATATCATGGAGGAGTTAAAGACCGTAAAACCCTTTACCGTGGGGGAAAAGGAAATGGTGATGACATCCAACGAAATACTCCAACAATAGCTTGAATTCGACCTAAGGTGAAAGTAATAAGGGGGGAGGCAATAGTTGCCTCCCCCCGCTTGTCCCGGCCAATTATTTTTAAGGGATTACGGTGGATGCCGTGATCCCTTTTTAGTATGTCTTGAATAGGAGTATAAGCCGGATAAGACACGGAAGAGGGATTCTGTAAAAAGCCGAAAACCGCCCTGAGGAGGCGGTTCTTGGTAGTCCCAACGGGTTTCGAACCCGTGTCTCCGGCGTGAGAGGCCAGTATCCTAGACCACTAGACGATGGGACCGTTGAAAGTAATTTTGCTATAATATGGTCGTTTTCCGATATTGTCAATAAAAAAGAAACGATCGGGAAGAATCCCGATCTGATAACAGCGGCGTATCCTTACGCGCATCCGCCCGTAGCCGGTCCGCGATCCCGGAGCGTGCGGAGTCGGTAACCGCCTTCGTAGCCGGCGAACCGCCTCCGGGGCCGCGTATATCCGGCGACGCGGCGATTCAATCGGCCCCGGGTACCGAGGTCGTTTCCTGTGCGTAGCGATGGGCCCGTTTCCACCGCTCATGAAGCCACCACCATTCCATCGGATTTTCGAGCACTTCCTGTTCGATTACCGCGCTGAAATGGCGGAGGTTTTTATCGATGTCATCCTCTTTATCGCCCGTGTATTCGAGTTCGATCGGCTCCTTGATGATGATCGTGTGTCTGAGCCATTTATCCCTTTTAACATAGACGGGAAGGACGACGGCGCCGGTCCGCAGTGCCAGTACGGCTGGTCCGCGGGCAGTGGCGGCCTTGACGCCGAAGAAGGGTACCCCCACGTCGCCTTCTCTCGTGTTCTGATCCAGCGCTACCCAGAGGATACCTTTATTCCTCAAGACGCCGAGCGAACGTTTGACCGCCTCGCTGCGGGGTTTGAGGTGTATCGGATTGAGATTGGCCTCGCGGATGAGGTTATCGACGTAATCCCCGAATGTGCTGGCCTGCGGCTGCTTAAATATGAAGTGAATAGGGTATCCGCGCTGCGTGAGGGCGAAAAGCATGAGGATAAAATTACCCACGTGACTGCCGAGCATGAGGACGGGCTTTCCCTGCTCCAACGCATCCTTAAGGTATTGTTCTCCCCGGACAGGCGTCTCTTTGGCGGCCGTATATGGATGGCGGAAGAATACCGTCATCTCGACCATCATACGCACGACATTGATCATGCTTTTTCTGGCAATCTTCCTCAATTCGCTTTCGGCGAGCGCGTCCCCATAGACGAGCCGGAGGTTATTCATAGACAGCCGCCGCCAGGGAACGCCGAGGAGCCAGAAGAGCCGGCCGAATGTCTCCGCGACAACTCGAAGGATAGGCTCGGGGAGCCGAAAAGCCAGATAGAGAAAGAGCTGCGCGGGAAGCGCTACGATCGTCGACCCGAAACGCTCGAATTTCCTGAAACTACGGGACATGATAATTTAACCCGCCGATTCCATAAGGGCTTTTTTATTCACTTTCCCCGGCCCTACCATCGGAAGCGCCTCGATGAACCGCACCATCTTGGGAACCTTATAGTCGGCCATCTTCTCCCTGCAGTATTTTACGATGTCGTTCTCGGTAACGTCACTGCCGGGCCGCTTGACCACGAAGGCCGATAGTACCTCGCCGCGTTTCGGGTCGGGGATGCCGATTACGGCGGCGTCCATCACGGACTGGTGGGCAACCAAGACGTTTTCCACCTCCGCGGGGAAGACATTGATACCGCCGGTGATGATAATCTCTTTGGATCTGCCGAGATGATAGATAAAACCGTCCGAGTCGATCCTGCCCAGGTCACCGGTCCAGAACCATCCGTCCTTGATCACTGCGGCTGTCTCCTGGGGGAGCTTATAGTACCCCTTCATAATCTGCGGCCCCCTCACGACGATCTCACCGGGCGTGTCGGGTTTTGCGGGGCGGCCGTCTTCGTCGACGATCTTGATTTCGACACCCGGAACGGCCTTTCCCACCGAACCGAGCTTCTCGTCGGCGTGCTTCAGGGGGACGAGGGTCAGCAGGGGGGAGGTCTCCGTGAGGCCGTAGCCCTGGATGACCTTGAGGTGGGGTATCCTCCTGCGGTATTCCTCCATGAGGGCCTTGGGGACGCTCATCCCCATCATCGAGACATATTTCAGTGAGGAAAGGTCATACTGCTCGAGCTTGGGGTCGGCAAGCAGCATCTGGCTGATAGGCGGGACGCTGTTGAAGAGGTTTACCTTCTCGCGTTCAACGGCCTTCCAGACGGTGTCCGGCCGCCAGCTCTCGAAGATAACCAGCGAGTTGCCGTATTTGAGCTGGGTGTTGATGAGGATAGGGCCGGTGATGTGGCTCATCGGCAGAATACAGGCCATAACGGTATCCACGGTGCAATACTCCGGGATAATCGCATTGAGGGACTGGGGGAAGAGGTCCAGATGTCGATACTGGAGGATTACGCCCTTGGGCCTGCCGGTGCTGCCGGATGTGTAGAGATAGAGGGCTTCGTCATCGTCGGAAATAGGGACGGTCGGCTCGCTTGTCTCGCCGGAGTTAATGAAATCGGTGTAGTCCGTGTCAGGAGATTTGTCGCCCTGCCCGATGATAACAAGCTTCTTGACGCGCGACGGAAGGTCGCCGACGGCCTTGATCGGTTTTGCCATGTCCACGGTGGTCAGGATGATTGAGGCATCCGAATCGGCGATGATATGCTTGAGTTCGTCGCCGATTATACGGAAATCGATGGGTACGCAAATCACCCCTGCCGAAAGCGCGCCGAGATAAATCTCCACGAACTCGGGGGTGTTGGGGAGGTAGGTGAGGATTTTATCCCCCTTCCTGACGCCCGATTTTCCCAGGGCGGAGGCGATCCTGAAGGCGTTCTCCTTGAGCTGCGCGAAGGTAATCTTTCTTTTCACCGTAAATAACGCCGTTCTTACCGGGAAGCCTTTCGGCCGTTTTCTTAAGTTCTTCTCTGATATTCATATTGTCTTCTCCGCAAAGAAGCAAACTAATTTAAGTTAACTATTTAACTTATTTTGGGAAAATATTCAACAAAATAATAGGCCAACTGCGCAGGGGTGCGTTACCGGTATGTCTCCCATCTGCCGGTAGAAAGAACGGCGCAGAGATATGGGGGAGGGGGGATCGAAGAAACAAGAGTTCCGCGACGGACCGGTGTGATTACGTTATGGGTGCACCGCACCGAAGGGACCGTCACGATAGGTCAAGGGTCTGGCATAAACGCAGCGGTAAAGAGAGGGGATCAGACATCACGGTGGGAGGCGGGAATCAAACGGCGCCTCCCCTTTGCTCCGATAAGTCGGACAGTCGCACACCGGGTATCGAGATCGATGCGGGAGATATACCCTCCAAGGAGTCCGGGTCACTTCTCTTTAATCGTCTCGGCGACATCTTTGAGAAACAGGAGCTCAGTCTCGGCCAGCTTGATATTGTGAGAGATAATGATGGACTCCTTGCCCTTGGGATCTCCGGTTTCGGCGGATCGCTGCTGTGCCTTCATAAAAAAGATCAGCTTTCTCAACTCACGGGATCGCTCGGTGAGCTTCTCGATGGCCTCCTGCTTGTCGAGCATATCGATGAAATAGAGGGAAATATCGATGTTTAGCAGTGGGCGCCGGTTGTCGCTCATATTGGAAAGGAGGAGTTCTCGAAATTCCTTTTTTCCCTTTATCGGTGAGGGCATAGAGGTTCTTTTGAGGACGTTTCGTATCGGAGACGATCTTAAACGTAACCAGCCCCTCCTTTTCCATCTTATTGAGCGTGTAGTAGATGGAGGTGTTATCTACGTTGATCAGGTTAGAAAGATCCTTCTCGATCATTTTGCGGAGGTTATACCCGTGATTATCTCCCTTAATGAGGAGCCCCATAAGGATTAACTTAAGCATTTTTACACCCGGATAGTTAAATTAGGATAATATAAAAGATATATTAGACTATATAATATCGCATTTAACTATTAATAGTCAATATATTTTGGTGCATTTTAATAACTATTTTCGAGGAAATCAAGATATAGTTATTAGATGATCGGGTTGCCGCTATCGAACGCAACACGCTCACGTAGTAGATGATACGTGTAATCATTCTACCTGGCGGAATGCCTAACCGCGTAACGGGTAGGGGACGGGACGAAATAATGAGGATACAAACGATCCATGACCTATCCATCGATTCGGGTTAGATCCGTTTACGAGCAGTCCGGGCCAATTCCTGCCGCAGGGGCGCGCGATACATCCGGCGGCAAAACAAACTATTGACAAAAAATCTGATAGGTGTTACATAAAAAAGGCAGTGGGGATGTAGCTCAGCTGGGAGAGCGCGGCGTTCGCAACGCTGAGGTCGTGGGTTCGAGTCCCATCATCTCCACCAATTGAAAATAAAAAAGGAAGAGGCATGTTTAGCTCTTCCTTTTTTATTTGTCAAAGGCATCGTCCCGGAAGCCGCAGCCACGTACGGGGGACGGTATGGATTCCTCGTGCGCTCTATCCCGCCGTATTCCACCGGCGGCGGGCGAAAAGCTCTCGAGGGTTTTCGTGTGGGGCCGGCGGTTACTCTACCATGCCGTGTCCCTTGAGATGCAGGTAGTAATGGTACATGGCCACGAGCGATTCGACCGCCTTCTCGGGAGTCGTATATACTACCTCGGAATACCCGGTTCTTGACTGGAAACGCTCCCTGGTGCCGCCGGCATACAGCGAGACGTTAATGACCGGCTTATGGGTCTGGTTCATGATGTCGTTGACCTCATTGAGGAAGCCCCGCTCGATGGTGAAGAGCTTGTCCCGCGCCTTCCGGACGGCGTATTCGATATTGTCAAGATCGGCAGCGGTCGCCGACGCGGTAAAGGAGCGGATGCCCATACTGGATACCCCGACGATCCCCAGGCAGACGACCGCGTCCACGTCGGGCGAAGACGTCACGAGCTTTACGGATTCGATGAACGCCTCGGGATTTATTTGTCCGACAAGGTCCACCGGGTTTCTCCTGCTCCAGAAAGGCGGCAGGACTTTATCCAGCTTCTCGATGACGTCGTGTCCGAGGGTTGCCACGGTCATGCCCTGTTCCACGATCGCGTCGCAGGCGACAACGCCCCACCCGCCGCCGAAGGTGATCACCCCGACCCGATTACCCCGGGGCAGGGGGAGGTTGGCCAGTGCCATGGAATAGTCCAGCATATCGGTGGGGTTCCTGGCCTCGATGACTCCGGTCTGGCGGAAGGCGGAGGTGAAGATGGCGCTATTGCCGGCCATAGACCCGGTGTGCGAGCGGGCGGCCTCGCCGCCGGCCTCGGTTCGCCCGCCCTTGAGGGCGATAATGGGTTTCTTTACCGAAGTCTTTTCGGCGACTTCCAGGAACCGGTGGCCGTCGGCAATACCCTCGAGATAGACGAGAATAACCTTGGTATCCGGATCCTCGGCGAGGTATTCGAGATAGTGGTCCTTTCGAATGATACCTTCATTGCCGGACCCGACGAACTTACTCATACCGACGCCGTGTTCCTCGGCCCATTCGAGCATCTGGTTGCCGATATTGCCGCTCTGCGAGATGAACGAGATGTCTCCCCTGCGGGGATAGAGCGGCGCTCCCATAGCGAACAGTTTCTTCTGGGTGCACATCACTCCCATGGTATTAGGACCGACCGTTGGGATTTGGGCCGACGAAACGAGGTCAATCAGATCGCGCTCTATGAGTTTCCCTTCCGCGCCGATCTCGGAAAATCCCGAGGTGATAACGACCATGCCGCCGACCCGCTTGTCGATACACTGCCTGACGACATCGAGGATCGATTCGGCGGGCGTCGTGATGACGGCAAGGTCCACCTTCTCCGGCACGGCCGCGATCTTGGTGTAGACCTTTTTCCCGTATATCTCCTTTTCCTTCGGATTTATGGGGTAAACCCGACCCTGGTACCCTCCCGAAAGCATGTGAGACATGATGAAGGAGCCCCACTTGGCGAACTTGTTGCTGGCGCCGATTACGGCCACGCTCTCCGGATAGAAGATCGAATTGAGCTGGGAGGTGAAGTTCTTTGTCATGGCAGTCTGTCTCTCCGAGGGGTTATTATCAACTATCTCATGATAGTACGAAAACCGCAGAAAAGCAAGGAGGGAGGATCGCGCCTGATTGTGTTGCGCAGGATGAGGGGACACGGCAGGCCGCGTATAGTGGAAACGAGTGTTGTAGACGGTGGGCGAGGAGCGTGGGTAGCCTGCGGTAAAACCTTATAAAAAGGGAAAAAATGCTTGACATAATTATTTGAAATCATTTAAAATGTTTAATTACACAATTTTTGGACATGCCGTGAAAGGAAAGATCATCATCGATATTGAACTGTGTAAGGGGTGTCTCTATTGCGTGGAGGCATGCCCCAACCATCTCATTACGGGGGCGGCCCTGCTTAATACAAAGGGTTATTACCCCGCGGAATTCAAGCCGTCCGACGATACCGGGTGCACGGCCTGCATCCTCTGTGCGATTTCCTGTCCAGAAGCGGCCATAGAGGTCTACCGTGACGAGAAATAAAGACAAAAAACTGATGCGGGGAAACGCCGTCGTCGGCGAGGCCGCCATAAAGGCGGGATGCACCTGCTACTTCGGCTATCCCATCACCCCCCAGAACCAGCTTCCCGAATATATGTCGCGGAGGCTCGTTGAGACCGGCGGCGTATTTATTCAGTCGGAAAGCGAGATCTCGGCCATCAACATGGCGCTGGGCGCTTCGGTTGCGGGGGCCCGGGTAATGACCTCATCTTCGAGCCCCGGCATCAGCCTCAAACAGGAAGGGATCTCGTTTCTGGCCGGCTGCGAGCTGCCGTGTGTCATTGTAAACATGGCCCGGGGGGGGCCGGGACTCGGCAACATATCCCCCGCCCAATCCGACTATTTTCAGGCTACCCGGGGCGGCGGCCACGGCGACTATCGTTCGGTCGTCTATGCCCCCGCCTCCTGCCAGGAACTGGCCGATCTGACGATGGAGGCATTTGACGTCGCCGACGTTTACCGCAATCCCGTTATGATCCTTGCCGACGGGATGCTCGGCCAGATGATGGAGCCGGTGACGTACGATAACTACAAGCCTCGAGAGATTCCCCCAAAAGACTATATCCTGGATGGGGCCAAAGGCAGGCCCTCCCGTATCGTTAAATCCCTCATCCTCAATCCTCACGAGATGGAGGAATTCAACTGGAAGCTCTCGCGTAAGTACCATATCATCGAAAAGAATGAGACGAAGTACGAAGAATTCATGATGGATGACGCGAAGGTGGCGGTAATTGCCTACGGGACGGCGGCGCGCATTGCCAAGGGGGCGGTTAAACGGGCCAGGAGTGAGGGGATGCGGGTGGGGCTGATCAGGCCGATCACCGTCTGGCCGTTTCCCTCGGAGGTGATAAGCCGCCGGGCGGCTACGGTCGGGCTCTTCTTCGTATTCGAGATGAGCGCCGGCCAGATGGTAGAGGACGTACGGCTTGCCCTCAACGGCGAATCCGAGATATACTTCTACGGCCGTCCCGGCGGGGTCGTCCCGACGCCCGTGGAGGTGCAGCGCCTCATCACCCGGCAGTATTACCAGAAGGGGTTGATCTAAATGAAGAAGGTCTATGCCCGTCCGAAATACCTGAAACCCGTCCCCATGCACTACTGCCCGGGCTGCGGGCACAGCATCGTTACCAAACTGATCGCCGAGATCATCGAGCAGATGAACGTGGCCGACATCACGATATGCGTCCCGCCGGCCGGGTGCGCGGTCCTTACCTATAACTACCTCGACGTAGATACCACCGAGTCCGCCCACGGGCGCGCCGTCGCCGTGGCGACGGGGATCAAGCGGGTTTTGCCCGACCGCCTCGTTTTTACCTACCAGGGCGACGGAGACCTGGCGGCCATCGGGACCGCCGAAACGGTCCACGCCGCAAACCGGGGAGAGCGGATCTCCACCGTGTTCATGAACAACGCCGTCTACGGGATGACCGGAGGCCAGATGGCCCCCACCACTATACTGGGGCAGAAGACCACGACGTCGCCGTTCGGCAGAGACATCGTCAGGGAGGGCTCGCCCCTCAAGATTAGCGAGATGCTGGCGGTGCTGCCCGGGGCCGTCTATGTCGAGCGTACCTCGGTAAGCTCGGTTGCCGGCATCAGGGCGACGAAGAAGGCCATCAAGAAGGCCTTCACCATCCAGCAGGAAGGCCTCGGCTTTTCTCTCGTGGAGGTGCTTTCCCCCTGTCCCACGAACTGGAAGATGACGGCGCTGGCCTCCTGCAAGTGGATCGACGAAGTAATGAGCAAGGAATACCCCATCGGGGTCATCAAGGATACCACCAAAGAGTCACGCCGGAAGGAGGCCGTCCATGCTGATTAAGACGGTATTTTCCGGTTTCGGCGGCCAGGGCGTCCTCATGATGGGCTATGCATTTGCCGTGGCGGCCATGCGCGAAGATAGGGAGGTGACGTATCTCCCCTCTTACGGGGCGGAAGTAAGGGGAGGGACCGCCAACTGTACGGTGGCGATATCCGATGAGGAAATTGCGTCTCCCATCGCTTCGTCACCCGATTACGCCGTCGTGATGAATAAGCCGTCACTACAGGCCTTCCAGAACAAGCTCCAATCGGGCGGCATCCTGTTCATCAATACAACGATGATCGACCAGGTTCCGATCCGCCAGGACATCCAGGTTGTGAATATCGATGCAGGCAGGGTCGCCGAGGAGTTGGGCGATATGAGGACGGCAAATATGGTGATGCTCGGGGCATTTGTGCGAACGACCGGTTTGGTCACCCTCGATAACCTGGTCGCCGGCCTCGGGGAGATCTTCGAGGGGAAGAAAAAAGTCATCGACATGAACGCCGACGCACTGAGAAAAGGTTATGAAATCCTGTAGCAGGTAGGCCAATTAATGACGAAGAATATGCGAATCAAACAGATTTCGGTGGTCATGGAAAATATCCCCGGTAAGCTTTCCGGCCTATCGGACGTCCTCGGAGCGGAGGGAATCAATATCCGGGCCATTACGGTGGCCGACACGTCCGACCTCACTACGGTAAGGATGATCGTGGACGATCCCGCCAAGGCGATACTGGTCCTCGA
Organism: uncultured delta proteobacterium; assembly: GCA_963848155.1. Lineage (GTDB taxonomy): Bacteria > Desulfobacterota > Zymogenia > Zymogenales > Zymogenaceae > JAFGAS01. The sequence goes on along the minus strand of CAWKCL010000007.1, from coordinate 628,061 downwards.
GAGCAAGGGGTATAACATCCGGCAGCGAGAGGTGCTGGCCGTTGAAACCCCGGATCATCCGGGAGGGCTCAATGCCGTGCTCAGGCCGCTGAGGGACGCCCAGATCAATGTCCATTACCTCTATCCCTATATCGGACGGATTAAGGATAACGCCATATTGATCCTCGGGGTGGATAAGATCGACGAGGCGCTCGCGATCCTGACGCAGAACTGGGTACATCTGATTTCGGAGCGTAAACTCTATACCCTGTGAGGGCAATATCCGAGCGATTCTTTTACCTTGACAATTACCCGAGGTAACGGTATTGTCAAAAGAATTTTCTATTTTTTGGCTGCGGCAGGCAAGGCGAATGGCAGCCGGGGATGGATCGACCGGGCAGCGGGGCAGGGTAAACGGGAAAGGCCGGGCGGACGCGATGAGCGCACGGGAAGGATTGGTGTGGGGCGCGATAGCAGTTACCAATTATGGGTCAACGAGGTCGGCAGGTGAAGTGGCAGAGGCCGACCACTTTTATATTTGAGTAGTTATGTGGTCTGAAATAGTCAGCGCGTTCAAGTATCCCTTTATCGGGGAAAAGTACCCGAAGCGGTTCCTCCTGGGCTGTGCGATAAGCCTGGTCCCGCTCCTGGGCAGTCTCATCGCCGCGGGATACGCGATACGAAGCACCCGGGAAGTCATGGAAGGGGCCACGGAGATCGGCCGGTGGGAAGATTTTATCGGGCTCCTGCTGATGGGGATTAAGGGCCTGGGAATCTTTTTCGTATACGGGTTGGTATCACTCGTCCCATTTTCCCTCGGCCTGTTTTTCATTCTCGTCATTCCCCACGTAATTGCCGTGAACATCGGCTTTGTGTTCCTCATACTGAGCGCGATACTCTTTCTCTCGTCGGCGTTTATTGTCCCGATGGCCATCCTGTTTATGATTCGCGCCGGCGGTTCGTTTCGAGCCGCCCTGCGGTTTGAGGATGTCTTGATTGCCGTGAGGGACTATGCCACCACCTACGTAATCAGATCACTCTGCGTATGGGCTATCGGCTTCTCGTTTGTAGCGGTGATGCTTTTAGTCATCTCTCTACCGCTTGGTCACTTCTTTGCCATGATACCGGCCTTCTATTTTCTCCTCATTGCGTCCTACATTTTCGGGATGGAGGCGAGGGCGGAGTCGGCCGTGAAAAAGAATAACGGTACCGGCACGGACCGATGACAGGTATGTACAAGAAAAACATATACTTGACAAAAGAAAAAAAATATTATATGTAGTATAAGGGATGATATTTTTCATTACGTAATCCCGGGGTAATCGCTTGTTTGACGCCATCTCCGAAAAGTTTAACGCAGTCTTCTCAAAGGTCAGAGGACGCGCGCGACTGTCGGAAGAAAATATTTCGGAGGCCCTTAGAGATATCCGGTTGGCCCTGCTGGAAGCCGACGTAAATTTCAAGGTCGTCAAGTCGTTTACGTCTTCCGTCCGGGAGGAAGCCCTCGGTACGGAAGTCGCGCCGCGGATAACACCCGGCCAGCAGTTTATCAAGATCGTCCACGACCAGCTCGTGAGCCTTCTCGGCGCCGAGGCGCAAGGCCTGGTTCTCTCGGGACCGAGCCCTGCGGTCATCATGCTGGTGGGATTGGTCGGGTCCGGTAAGACGACTACGGCCGGCAAACTTGCCCTGCACCTGGCGGGGAAGAACCGTAAGACCCTCATGGTTGCGGCGGATACCAGGAGGCCGGCGGCGCGTGACCAGTTGCTCTCAATCGGCCAGCGCATCGGTACCGAGGTCTTTTCGAATGAGCATGAACAAAACCCGAGCAAGATATGCGCAGATGCGCTTTCTTATGCTTCCAAGAAAGGGATCGATACCGTTATCATAGACACCGCCGGAAGGCTTGTCGTCGAAGAACAACTGATGGACGAGCTTGCGGCCCTCAAACGGGCTATCGCCCCGAGGGAGGTGCTCCTGGTGGCCGATTCCATGTCGGGGCAGGATGCCGTTACGGTGGCGTCCAAGTTTCACGAGACGCTCGGCCTTACCGGGGTAATCCTGACAAAGCTCGACGGGGATACGCGGGGGGGCGCGGCGCTCTCGATCAAGGCGGTCTCCGGGGCGCCGATAAAGTTTGCCGGTATGGGCGAGAAGCTGGAGGATTTTGTCCCCTTTGAGCCGGGGCGAATGGCCACCCGGATTCTCGGTATGGGGGATATCGTCGGGCTGGTGGAAAAGGCCCAGGGCGCCGTTGACGAGAAAAGGGCCAGGGATCTCGAAAAGAAGATCAAGAAGGGGGACTTTTCCCTTGATGATTTCCTGGAGCAGATAAAGGGCATAAAGAAGATGGGCTCGCTGGAGGGTATCCTCGGGATGTTGCCGGGGATGAAAGGCCTTTCGTCGAAGGTCGATTATCGTGAGGCGGAACACGAGCTCAAGAAGATAGAGGCGATCATAAACTCGATGACCAGAAAAGAGCGGGATAACCATTCCATCATCAATGGAAGCAGGAGAAAAAGGATCGCCACGGGCAGCGGCACGCGAGTTGAGGATGTCAATAAGTTGTTAAAGAAGTACAGTGCCGCTCGCAAGATGTTGAAGAAACTGTCCAAGGGCGGTTTAAAGCAATTCGGAAGGGGTGGATTACCCTTCCCCATGTAAGGGGGTGATGATCGAACATGCCTGTAAAAATCAGACTACAGCGAACCGGAGCGAAAAAGAAACCATTCTATCGAATCGTGGTTGCGAATAGCGAAGCACCGAGAGGGGGTCGTTTTTTGGAGATAGTCGGTACGTATAACCCGCTGACGGAACCTGCCACTGTTACGGTTAAGGAAGATAAGATCAGAGAGTGGCTCACCCGCGGGGCACAGGTAACCGGCACCGTACGAAACATCCTCAAGAATGAGGGGATAACGGCAAACGGACCAAAACCCGAGTAGACATCGTGTATTACCGTTGTGAGGCTGACACTGGAGGTGATAGCTATGATGGCGATGAAAGAGCTTATTAAGTATATTGCTCAGGCCCTCGTCGACAACCCCGATAAGGTTGAGGTAACAGAAGTAGAAGGTGAACAGACATCGGTCATCGAACTCAAGGTCGCCAAGGAAGACCTGGGTAAGGTGATCGGGAAGCAGGGCCGCACCGCGCGGGCTATGAGAACCATCCTTTCGGCGGCATCCACGAAGATCAATAAAAGGGCGGTTCTCGAAATCCTCGAATAGGGATGAAGGAGATAATCCTCGGGGAGATCGTAAAGCCCCATGGGCTAAACGGTTCGGTCAAGGTCAGGAGCTTTGCCGATTCGCCGGAGAGCTTCACCAGGGCCGCCCGGGTTTTTCTCGTGTCGGCCGACGGGAACCGCCTCGAAGTATCAGTTCGAGACGCAAGTCCCATGGGTAAGCTCGTTACCCTGAGGCTTGAGGGAATCCATACACGGGAGCAGGCCGAGGATCTGATCGGCAGTCGGATCGTTGTCAATCGGGAAGACCTGCCCGATACGGAAGAAGACGAGTTTTACTGGTACGACCTCATTGGGATGGGAGTTTACGATTCAACGGGAACATATTATGGAATAATAACCTCTATTCTCCCCACCGGGGCCAACGACGTTTTTGTCGTCGAGGGATCAACGGGGGCGGAGATCTTGATTCCGGGCACGTTCGACGCGGTATTAGAGGTAAACGTCCCGGAGCGTAAGATGGTCATCGATCCGTTGTTCGTGCCGGTAGTCCATGAGACTCATTGATATACTGACCATCTTCCCCGATTACTTCGAATCCCCCTTTCGGATCGGGGTGATACAGAAGGCCATCGATGCCGGCCTGATCTCGATACGGCTCGTGGATATCCGACGCTTTTCGGCCAGTCGCCACAATCAGGTGGACGACTACCCCTTCGGGGGAGGCGCCGGGATGGTGATGAAACCGGAGCCGATCTTTCGCGCGATCCGGCACATCCAGGAGGGGGATGGATACAGTCCGCGGATCATCCTCCTGTCACCGCAGGGGGCGCGGTTCGATCAGGAAAAGGCGATAGAGTTGGCCGGCTACCGAAGGATCGCCTTTATATGCGGCAGGTACGAGGGGGTGGACGAGCGCGTGTCCGAGCGGCTCGTGGACGAGGAGTTGTCGATCGGCGACTATGTGCTGTCGGGCGGCGAAGCCGCCGCGCTCGTGATCATCGAGGCGCTTTCCCGACAAATTCCGGGAGTAGTGGGCAATAAAGAATCGGTCTCGGGTGATACGTTCTACGGGAGGTTTCTCAAGTATCCCCAGTATACGCGGCCGCAGCACTACCTGGGTATGTCCGTTCCCCCGGTGCTGGTTTCGGGCGACCACGCCAAGATCGACGATTGGAGATTGAACCAATCGATCCTTCGGACGGTAACGCCGAAGACCGGACCTCATTGAGGAGGGCATGCTTACCGAAACGGAGCGACAGATAGTCGATCATTTAAAGACGGCCGATCAGTTAATCGCCGCCCCCGAGAATAGAGAGGGGCGCAGAGCGCCCAGCGGAAAAAAACCGCCCAAACGTTCATGAGGCGTGCGTTTTTGCCGGCGGAATGCCGAAACGGGAAAGGAACGGAAGGAAGAACGTGGGTGAGTTGTTCATCGGCCTCGTCCACTATCCGGTAACCAATAAGCGGGGAGAGGTCGTCGCCACCGCGGTCACGAACCTGGACATTCATGATATCGCCAGGGCTGCCGCGACGTATGGGGTTTCACGCTATTTTGTGATCACTCCCATGGAGTCCCAGAGGCGGCTGGTTGGGCGCATAGTGGATCATTGGACCGTTGGGTACGGGGGCTCGTATAACCCCGATCGGGGCAGGGCGCTGACGACGATTTCGATCGTGGATAACCTGGCCTCGGCGATCGACTGGATTACCGAGGCAACAAAGCAGGAGCCGGTTATCGTTGGGACGTCCGCGCGGTCGGGAAAAGAGACGATAGACTACGACAGGCTGCGGGCCATGATCAGGGAGCATTGTGCCCCGTACCTGTTACTCTTCGGGACGGGATGGGGGATGACGGAAGAGGTCAAGGATTTATGCACCTATATGGTTGAACCGATACAAGGTCCCGGCGATTATCAGCATCTCTCGGTAAGATCGGCGGCGGCCATCGTGCTGGACAGAGTCAGAGGAAGAACAGACGAGAGGAGTACGTCATGAATCAACTGGAAGCAATTGAAAAGGAACAGATGCGGATGGATATTCCACGCTTCAGCGTAGGGGATACCGTAAAGGTCCACGTCAAGATCAAGGAAGGCGAAAAGGAGCGGATTCAGGTATTCGAGGGGACGGTAATCAAGAGGACCGGTGGATTGACCCGTTCCGCGTTTACCGTCAGGAAGATCTCCTACGGGGTAGGGGTGGAGCGGATTTTCCCCCTTCATTCGCCGGTTATCGAGAAGATAGATATCATTACCAGGGGCAAGGTTCGCCGGGCGCGTCTCTACTACCTGAGACAGAGAAAGGGCAAGGCCGCCAGAATCAAAGAACTGCGGAACTTCTAATATACCCGTGAGTGTTAAGGGGTCTACCCGATGATTCTGTTGGACCTGGTGATCGTGGGGGTGGGCCGGTTTGCTCAACCTACCCGGTTTTCGTTTCATAAGGGATATACGGTCGTCTTCGGGCTGAACGAGACCGGTAAGACCACCTTTGCCCGCGCGGCCATGGCGGTGTTCTACCCGGAGGTATACGGCAAAGCCCCCGATTTTGTCAACTGGCAGCTCACCGGCACATCCCGTGCATACGTTACCGTCAAAGAGGGCAACGACGTATACCGGCTTACCAGGGATTTCTCCCAGAAGCTTTCGAACCTTGCCCGGTACGTTCCGGATAAAAAAACCTTTGCCCTGGTCACCAAGGACGAAAAGGAGATCACCGGTTTTCTAACCGAAAAGCTCGGCCTTTTTGACGAAGAGATTTACTCGAGCGTCTTTTATTCCGATTTTCTGCACCTGCCTTCGACCAACCCATTCGGCGTTATCGGCGCCGTCCCGAAACCGGTCGCCTCATCATCCCCGTCAGGCTCGTCATCCGTAGGAGACGCCGACGGTGACGATGAAGACCCGGAAACCCTCAAGGAGCGGCTTGAAACGCTCAAACGGGAGATCTCGCGGGGCAAAGAGATCGACCAGGTTCAGGTCGATCTTGATGACCTCAACGGCAAGCTCTATGATATCCAGTCCAAGACCAAGGAAGTCAAGGAACTGGAGGGAAAGCTCCAGGAGATCAACGCCTTCTTCGATCGATCCAAGTCACTTGGCGATATCGCCGGAATTAAGAGCCGAATGGACCGGTATATCGACTCGGAGCGAAGAAAGGAAGCCCAGATCAACGAGATCAAGAGCAGACGGGGTCAGGCGGAAGCCGAGCTGAGCAATACCGCCGCGCCGAGCCTGAAGGATAACAAGTATCTCATGCCAGGGGCCGGGACCGCCCTGGGTGGGATTATACTGCTCCTTTTCAAGGATAGCGTGGTAACCTTTCTGCCTAACTACGCAGGCCCGGTTTCGATTGCCTTTACGATAATCAAACTCGGCATCCTGGCCGGCCTGGGGCTGGTCGCCTGGGGTGTCTGGCAGTTCATCAACTCCCAGAACCAGATCCAGGCCCTCAGATCGACGATAAGCGAGGCCGATACCGATATCAGACAGATCCAGGCAAAGTTCGAATCCGAGACGAAGGACTTCAGAGACGTCATGAGGACACTCGGCTCCAGTAACGTCGAAGACCTCAAGGCGAAACTTGCCGGCGTTGAGCAGACTGAAGCGAAGAAGAACGCACTTGATCAACGCTACCGCGATCTCGTGAAAGAGCACAAGTATGAGGCCATCGTCGCTGACGAGGCCGCGATAAAAATGAAGATCGGAGAAATGGAGTCCCAATTGGAATCTCTGGGAGGTCTCGGTTATACGCATCAGGAGATGAAGGACGAGATCAAGAAGGTAGAGACGCTGCTGAAAAAGAAAGGAATCCAGGTAGCGCCATACCAGGAGGGGGGCGCGGGAGCGGTCAAGACATTCGGGGCCGAAAGAAAACCCTCTCGTTTCCCGGAAGACCATTTCTCCCGCCTGATCGCAATCGCGACGGAGCTGGTGCAGAAAGGGCGAATGGAATCTCTGAGCGACCTTCAGAAAAACTTCGACAAGTATATTCAGGCCCTTTCCAACAACAACTACGCGCGCTCCAGCATCAGTAATGACGGCATTATCAAGTTCCTGAAAGGAGATAACCTCATGAGGGTAGGGCTTGAGAGCATGTCGCCGGCCGCCAAGGACAGCATGTTCTTTTCGCTCAAGTTCGCCCTCATCGGCTCAATCATCGCCAAGAGGGCCTTGCCGATTATCTTCGACGATCCCTTCCTCCTGTTTGACGACAAGCGGCTCGCGACGGTCCTGACTATTCTCAAGGAGCTTTCCACCAAGACGCAGGTTATCCACCTGACCTCAAAGCAGGCGGCCGCCAAGGGGGCCGACCTCTCGTTCCAGATAAAGTAGACCATGCTGTTTCAATACGACCACCAGTTTTACGCCGACGGCGTAGAGCTTGTCTGCGGCGTCGACGAGGCAGGGAGAGGCCCGCTGGCCGGGCCTGTCGTGGCGGCGGCGGTGGTGCTTGGCCCGGATCTGCGCATCGAGGGCGTCCGGGATTCCAAGGAACTTACCCCCCGCAAAAGAGAAGCGTTATATTGTGTAATCGTTGAGCGCGCCGCCGGATGGCGGGTGGCCGTCGTCGATCACGACGTGATCGATCGGATTAACATCTTACGGGCGTCTCTGACGGCCATGGAAGAGTCGGTAAAATGCCTCGACGTAGCCTGCGATCTCGTGCTGGTTGACGGCAGGTACGGGCTAGGGGGGCCTATCCCGTGCCGGGCCATTGTGGGGGGGGATCGGCAATCAGCCCACATCGCGGCGGCCTCCATCATCGCCAAAGTCACGAGGGACCGGATCATGGAGGGGTTCCATATTCACTATCCCCAGTATAATTTCGCCCGGAATAAGGGCTACGGGACCGCCGAACATCTGAGGGCCCTGCGCCGATACGGGCCGTGTCCCATCCATCGGAAGACCTTTTCCGGCGTGAAGGAATTGATCCATGAAGCGTGATACTAAGGGAAGGCTCGGGGAGCGGATTGCCCGATGGAGGCTTATCCTTTCCGGGTATCGGATCATCGAGACAAACTACCGCACCCGGTATGGGGAGATCGATATCGTGGCCGGACACGGAAACGAGCTGGTATTCGTTGAGGTCAAGACGAAACAATCGAAAGACTACGGGCCGCCCGAGGAGGCCGTGGACGAGAGAAAGCAGCAGAAGATCGCGCGAACGGCGCTCATGTATCTGACAGAACGGGGCGGGGGAGACGATACGGCCTGCCGATTTGACGTGGTAACCGTAGACCTGTCGGGTTTACTGCCGCGCGTCCGGGTGATCCCGAACGCCTTTGAGATGCGCTGATACTGGGTGTGGGGAAGCCCCCCCCCGCGGTATGTCCCTCTCCGCCAATACCTCGGGAGGGGGTCGATTCCCGATCGACAATGAGTACGGACTAACAGAACATCGGTGCCGTCGGCCGATGGAACGGTTAATTAATTATTACCTTATTATGCGCGCTCACGGCGCGCCGTCAGACCCCTCAGGAGCCGCCGTACCCGACGGTGACCTTTTCCCCTTCCACTATTACCGGTACGCTGCGTTTCCCCTTTGAATAGACGAGCATTTCGTCCAGCCGCTCCGAGTCCCGGTCAACGTCGTAATAGGTGGCGCGATCGCCGTAGGCCGCCCTGGCCTTATCGGTGTAGGGTCAGCCGCCCTTGCCGTAAATTATGATCTTGTCGGTCATAGTTAACTCCTCCTATGTCGGGAATCCGGTCATGAGCATTTCTATGAACGGTACCCCGGTGGCCGCGGCGCGACGATCTCCGCGATCAATCGCCTATTACATATGTTTTTTGAGCCAATCGATTACATCCCTGAAAACCTCGGCGCGGTTGGTCTCGTTGAGCATCTCGTGGCGTCCGTTGGGATAGATCTTAATGCTCACGTCGGTAAATCCCGCTTTCTTATACGAGTCATACACCTCTTTCACGCCCTTCGCGTTGTTTCCCACCGGGTCCTTTTCCCCCGAGAAGAGGTATATGGGAAGGCTCTTGGGGACTTTGGGGAGGTAGTCGGAGCGATAGAGGGCCCCCAGCCCCTTGAGGAAATCGACCCAGAAACCGGTGGAAAAGACGCCGCCGCAGTAAGGGTCGGCGACGTATTTATCCACCTCTGCGTTGTCACGGGAGAGCCAGTCGAATTCCGTACGGTTGGGCTTGAACGGTTTATTGAACGCGCCGAACGAAAGGGAGGTTAAGAGCGGACTTTTGGCCTTGCCGCCCCTGATTTTCTTCTCCAACCCCGCCACGAGAGCTCCGACCTTTCCCAGCAGGCCGGGGTTTCCCCCTGTCCCGGACATGACGACCCCTTTGAGGTCGCCGCCCCAGCGGGCGATGTAGCTGCGGGACAGGAACGAGCCCATGCTGTGCCCGAAGAGGAAGAGGGGGATTCCGGGATGCTCCTTGCGGATGGTGTCGGAAAGCTGGTGGAGATCGTCTATGATCAGCTCCCAGCCGTCTTTTTCGGCGACCCAGCCGACCTTTTCCAGCGGGCCAGCGGTCTTGCCGTGTCCACGCTGGTCGTTTGCATAAACGGCGAATCCCGCTTTCGTCAGCGCCTCGGCAAATCTTTCGTAGCGGGCCGCGTGTTCGGCCATGCCGTGAGCTATCTGGACGGCGGCCGCCGGTTTTGTATCCGGAAGCCAGGAATAGACGAAGACCTTTGCCCCGCCCTTGCCCTTGATCGTAAACGTCTTTGCTTTCATGAGAGGTCCCCCGTTAGGGTGTGGGAGTAATAATGACTGTATATAAAAAAGATGGTATCACAAAGGAAGACACGAATCCACGGTAATATCATATCGCATATCGCGTGCGGCCGGCACTGGCCGCACGCCGCCCGCTATTCGAAAGGCTGCTCGTCTGACATTACCCGGATCCCTTCTCTGACGAGCAGTGCCGTCATTACGCCCATCCCCGGGGACTTGTCGCGGCCGATGTAGACCTCGTGCACCCCGCAGGAAGGGCTGCGTTCGTTGAGGAGTGCCGACTCAATCCCCCTCTCCCGTACAAACGCCAGCGCCTTGTTTGCGCCGATCAGGTACGATTCGGTCTGGTCATTCCCGTTTTCGTCCAGAATTTGGGCACAACCGGCAAGCAAGGCTTGCCCGTCCCCACCGGAAAAGCGGCAGGGAAGGCGCGGAACCCCCAGTCCGGCGAGAAGCTCAGGGCATACCGGCAGGAACTGCCGGCCTTCAAGGAATGACAAGACTTTCGACGAATAGGAATTGGCCCCATCGTAGCGGCAATTGATCCCGACGAGACAGGCGCTAACCAGGTAGATCATGTAAATATCTCGAGAGGCGGGTTGGTATACGCGACAGTCGTATCGATCTCGGCACCGGCGATGACGACCTTCTTGCCGGTGACCGTTATGCGGCCTTCGGCGAAAAACTGGATCACCTGAGGATAGATTCTGTGCTCCTGCGCCAGAATCCTTGCCTTGAGTCTTTCTTCATCGTCGTCGGGCAGCACCGGAACAACGGCCTGCATAATGATTGGCCCGGTATCAACGCCGTCGTCCACGAAGTGGATGGTGCAGCCGGAGAACCTGACCCCGTAATTGAAGGCGTCACGCTGCCCGTGCGTGCCGGGGAACGACGGCAGGAGCGCGGGGTGGATATTAATCACCCGATGGGGGAACCGTCTCAGGAAGCCGGGGGTCAAGAGGCGCATGAAACCGGCAAGGCAGATGAGATCGACCGGGAAATCCCCAAGCACCGAGAGGACGGCCGCTTCAAACTCCTGGCGGTTCGCGTAATCCCGGTGATTGACGACGGCGGTGGGGATGCCGTGCTGCTGCGCCCGGACGAGGCCGTAGGCGTCCGGTTCGTTGGAGAGGACGACCGCGATCCGGGCGGATACCCGTCGGTCATGGATGGCGTCGATGATCGACTGGAGATTGGAGCCGCTGCCTGAGATGAAAACGGCGATTGAAAACATGATATCTTCCCCGGATCATTATGGTATGAACGATACGGCCGGTACGCCCTCCTGTCGCTTCTCGATTCGGCCGATAACGGTAGCGTTCTCGCCCATCGTCCTGAGAATCTTCAATGCCTTATCGGCCGTCCGCTCCCGCACAATGACCGCCATCCCGATGCCGTTGTTGAAGGTCCGCAGCATCTCGATGGAATCGACGGAGCCGGCCCGTTGAAGAAACGCAAAGATCGGCGGGACCTCCCATGATCGGCGGTCGATAACGGCGGAGAGCCCTCCGGGCAGCAACCGCTCGATATTGTCGATGAGGCCCCCGCCGGTAATGTGGGCCAGCGCCGTTATCGTGACGGTCCCGACCAGCGCGCGGATCGCCCGGACGTAGATCCTGGTTGGAACCAGGAGCTCCTCGCCGATGGTCTTCTCAAGCCCCTGGACGGTATCGCCGGGCTTGAGCTTCAGCGTGTCAAAGACGATCCTGCGGGCCAGGGAGTAACCGTTGCTGTGCAGCCCGGAAGAAGGGATACCGACGATAACGTCCCCTTTCTTGATTGCGCTCCCGTCGATGATGGATCGCCGGTCTACCATCCCACGGCAAATCCCGCCAGGTCGTACTTACCTTCGGGGTAAAATCCCGGCATCTCGGCGGTCTCTCCGCCGATCAGCGCGCAGCCGGCATCCCTGCACCCGGCGGCAATACCGGAGACGACGGAGACGAGCACCCCCTCTTCGAGCTTTCCGGTGGCGATGTAGTCCAGGAAGAAGAGGGGAAGGGCCCCGGTCACGACTATATCGTTGACCGACATGGCCACCAGGTCGATCCCGATGGTATCGTGAATCCCCATCATCTGGGCAACGGCGAGTTTTGTTCCAACACCGTCGGTAGACGAGACGATAACCGGCTCTTTCATGCCGGTAATATTCGGACGAAAGAAGCCGCCGAATCCGCCGATACCCCCGATAACGCCCTTCGTCCGGGTCGATTCGACCTCGCGCCTGATCATGCTGACGAAAAGGTTTCCCCTGTCGATATCGACGCCGGCATCTTTATAGGTAATACCCATGGAGTCTTCCAATCTTCATTGATAATCTGATGAATGATTCTTACCAAAATTCGCCGCAACTGTCAATATGGAGTTGCCCGAATGGCCTTTTTTTGATATAAATAGCTACAGCGTATTCAAGGAAACTATCGTATGCCCGAGGAATTGATCGAGTTATCGGGACACATCATCGACTCTCTCATCCTTCCCCGCGTGCTTACAGAGATCATGGAACGGGGGGGGAACTTCGACGTCGAAGAGTTCCGAATGGGAAAGCAGAAGACCGAGACGAGCTACGCCCGGATACGGGTCTTCGCCGATACCGACGCCACCCTTGTCGATATCCTGGAAACGGTCCAGGGTATGGGGGCGCTTGTCGCCCATGACCGCGAGGTAAAATGGGAGAACGCATCCATGGACGGCGTTTTTCCGGAGGACTTCTACTCTACCACGAACCTTGAGACCCGCGTGTTTATCGGTGGCCGCTGGCGTGAAGTGGCCAACCCGGAAATGGATTGCGGGATAAGGATCGATCCCAAGACGGGTAAGGCCGAAACCGTGCCCATCGGGGAGGTAAAAAAGGGAGACGCATTTGTCGTGGGGCACGACGGCATCAGGGTCGTCCCGCTCGAACGGTCACGGGAACGGGAGATCTTCGAATTCATGGGATCGGGGGTATCGTCGGAAAAACCTAAGGGCGAGTTGATAAAGAAGATAGCCGCCGAGATGGGGGCCGCCAAAGAGGCGAAAAAAAAGATCCTCGTGGTGGCCGGTCCCGCCGTAATTCACACGGGGGCGGGGGCCTATCTTTCCCACATTATCGAGATGGGGTATGTGGACGTCCTGTTTGCCGGCAATGCGTTGGCCGTCCACGATATCGAGTATGCCCTGTTCGGTACGTCTCTGGGATTCTATCTCGATCGGGGAGTACCGGCGGCCGGCGGACACGAACATCACCTGAGGGCCATCAATACGATCCGTCGGCTCGGGGGGATACGCAACGCCGTCCGGCAGGGAGTCCTTACATCGGGTGTCATGTATAGCCTGGTCACGAAGGACATCCCCTTCGTGCTGGCGGGCTCCATCAGGGACGACGGGCCGCTGCCGGAGGTGATTACCGACACCCAGGAGGCGCAGGCCGAGATGAGGAGGCTGTCGCGGGGCGTCGGCCTGGTGATCATGGTAGCGTCGACCCTGCACTCGGTGGCCACCGGGAACCTGCTGCCGGCGTACGTCAGGACGGTGGCCGTAGATATAAACCCGGCGGCCGCCACGAAGCTCTCGGACCGGGGCTCCTTTCAGGCCCTCGGCATTGTCACCGACAGCGAGTCATTTCTGCGGGAGCTTGATCGGGCTCTCGGGAGCGGAGCATAACCCACCATTTCATGAAAGGCCGTTCAATGATCGATCTAAGAAGCGATACCATTACAAAACCTACCGAACCGATGCGCCGGGCCATCTTCGAGGCAGAGGTCGGGGACGATGTATTCTACGAAGACCCGACAGTCAACCGGCTTCAGGAGCGCGTCGCCACGCTCCTCGGCAAGGAGCGGGCCCTCTGGGTCGCCTCCGGCACCATGGGAAACCTCCTTTCCATCAAGGCCCTTACCCAGCCGGGAGAGGAAGTCATCCTCGAGGCGGAAAGCCACGTCTTTATCTACGAGGCCGCCGGGTCGGCGGTCTTTTCCGGCGTGCAGCTCAGGCCCATCGAGGGCAGGCGGGGGCTCATCACGCGCCAGCAGGTGGAGGCGGCGATCAGGCCGCCCGACGTACACCAGCCGAGGAGCTCGGTCGTCGTCATCGAGAACACCCATAACCGCGCGGGGGGGGCCATCATCCCGATAGAGGAGATCGCGCGTATCAGGGAACTCTGCGCCGAGCGGGGGATATCCATGCACATGGACGGGGCCCGGCTCCTCAACGCCGCGGTCGCCTCGGGGATCGCCGCCGCGCAATACGCACAGCACTTCGATACCGTCACGATCTGCTTCTCAAAGGGTCTGGGGGCCCCGATGGGCTCCATGATCGCCGGGGACGGGGCCGTGATCGAGCGGGTTCACCGCTACCGGAAGATGGTGGGCGGAGGGCAGCGTCAGGTTGGCATTGCCGCCGCCGCCGCCCTGTACGCGATAGACCACCACATCGGCCGCCTGGCCGAGGATCACGCCAATGCCAGGAAGCTTGCGGAGGCGCTTGCCAGGCTTCCCGGCGTCATACTCAATCCCAAAGAGGTGGATACCAACATCGTTATCTTTGAGGTCGATCCCGCGCGGATGACCCCGGTGGACGTCGTCATCCAGATGGGCAAGCGCGGGGTGATGATGTTTCCCTTCGGCCCCACGAAGGTCAGGTGCGTCGCCAATCTCGAGGTGTCCTCGGACGATATCGAGACAGCGATCGGGGCGTTCGGCGAGGTGTTTCAACAGGGCCGATGACCATCTCTGAAAACGATACAAGCGCCTACCACCGATCCGATCGGGCAAGCCTCGGCTGGGAGCAGACAATCAGCGAGAGCCTGAGAGACCCGGCGTCTCCCTATACGGAGGCGCTTGAGGTCAGGAGGGCCTACGGCGACATGATCGGCGATTTCCTGGAAGGCCGGGGCATGATTCGGGACGGTTTTCGAGTCCTGGAAGTGGGGGGAGGGTACGGAAATCTTGCCCGACGCCTCCTCGACCGATTCCCCGCCATAACGATGACAATGGTGGATATCAGCCCGGTATTCTGCGCGCGCCAGCGCCAGACGCTTGCCGACTTTGGAGACCGGGCCGCCGTTATCGAGGCCGACGTTTTCGACTTTTTAGGGCGGTCCGACCGTTTTGACCTGATCATATCAAACGAAAACATGGGCGACTTCCCGGCGCTGGTCGATATACCCGCGGCGCGGCTGACCGACAATACCGGCCGGCCGACGGGACCGGGAGGAGCCGCGGAGCGGGAGGAAGCCCTGCTGGAGGAGGCCCGGGACTTTGTCAGGACGCTCGATATCGACCCGGCGGAGGCCCCCGACACCGTCAACCTCAATACGGGCGCAGTACGATTCCTCAGGATGGCGATGGCAAAGGCCGACCGACTGTTTATCACCGAACACTCGTCGGACTGGTCGCTTCCGGAGCCGATGATCGGACTCCTGCGCGACACCCGGACGGACCCCTGGCCGAAGAAGATCATCCTTTTTTCCCATATCGAGGTAACGATCTGTTTCGAGCACCTCAAACGGGCGCTGCGCGCCGAAGGTATCTCGTGTGACTCGGGACGGCTGATGGATCTCTTGCGGGTAAGACACGATCCCCAGATCCGCTATATCCTCGCCACGGGATCGATACAAACGCCAAGCCACGAGATCATCGGGGAGTTTATCGATCACGTCAAGGAGTACCAATGGCTCTTGGCCCACCGGTAACGCCAAAACCTGCCGCCACGGTAGTCCTGATGCGAACAAACCGGGGGACGCGCGAGGTTTTCCTCACCCGAAGGCCGCAATCGATGGCGTTCCTGGGGGGATACTATGTCTTCCCCGGCGGAAGGGTGGACGCCGCCGACCTGACGACCCGGGCGACCGGGCGGGTCCTGGGCGCCCGTCCCGACGACATCGAAAAGATCGACCGGGACGGACACGAGCCCCTCGGATTCTACACGGCGGCCGTTCGCGAGCTGTTCGAGGAATCGGGTGTGCTGCTCCTGTGCGATGAGGCGGGAAGGATCGTCTCGGGAGAAGCCTGCCGGGAGATAGGCCGGTCCGTAAACCGACGGCGACATCCCGTTTATCGACGAGGTGGCCGCGCGTAACCTGTTTTTTGCGGGCCACCGGCTGGGGTTCCTGCAGCTCTTTACCACCCCGGCGTTTGCTCCCATGCGGTTTTATACCGTGTTTTTTTTAGCGGAGCTGCCCGATGGGCAGGATGCGGGGATAGATAGTCCCGAGGTCGAGCAATGGCTCTGGGTCGAGCCGGCAGCGGCGCTCGAACAAAACCGATCGGGCGGATTTCCCCTGATACCCCCGACCATGGCGGCCCTTCATATGGTTATGAGCAGATGACGGTTGGCGATTTTAGCCGGGCGCAGGCGCCGGTGCAGTATCCCATTTGCCTTGACAATGCCCGGGCGGTATGGTAGCGTCATCCAGCACGAGAACAAGGTCTGATCGTTGAGAGAGGGTTAGCAATGATCATTGTTGCAGAGCGGCTCAACGCCGCGCGGAAAGCGGTTCGGGAAGCCATAGAGAAAAAGGATGAAGCCCTCGTTATCAAGGAGGCGACCGATCAGTTCGCCGCGGGGGCCGACATCATCGACATAAACGCCGGCGCCCACCCCGATCGTGAAGAGGCCGACATGGCCTGGATGATCGACCTCGTCCAGGGGGTGGTGGATTCGCGTATCTCCATCGACAGCTCCAGCAGCCGTGTAATCCTCAAAAACATCCACAAGCTCACCAAGACCCCGATGATCAACTCGGTTTCGCTGGAGTCAAAGAAGCTGGCCGAGATGAAGCCCGCACTGACGGAGCGCGAGGCGGATATCGTCGCGCTCTGCATGGACGATGCGGGACTTCCCAAGACCGCCGACCAGGCGTACGGCAACGCCGTACGGATGGTCCAAACCCTCGAGGGGATCGGGATCTCGCGGGAACACATATTCCTTGACCCGCTCGTCCAGACGATCAGCGCCGACCACACCAAGGGGCTGATGGTGTTGGAGACGATCGGCCGCATCAGGGCCGATATACCGGGTGTACACATCATATGCGGGCTTTCCAATATTTCGTACGGGATGCCCGAGCGATTTCTCATCAATCGGACCTTCCTGACGCTGGCCGTAGGCGCGGGACTTGACGCGGCCATTATCGACCCCCTCGACAAAAAGCTCACGACGGCGGCCGCGGTTTCCGAAATGCTCCTCGGTAAAGATCCCTACTGCAGGAACTATCTTACCCAGTTTAGAAAGAAAAATATTATCCCGTAATTCCAAGAAGGAGTGCAACGACCATGAAGGAATCCGTACGGATGGTAAAAGAGGCGATAGTAGACCTTGACCTCGACAATGTTCAGGGCCTTATCAAGAAAGCCCTCGACGAGGGTGTCGATCCGTGGACCATCATCAAAGAGGGAATGGGAGAGGGAATGACGGTAGTCGGTCAGCGTTTTGAGAGCGGTGAATACTTCCTGGCCGACCTGATCCTGGCCGGCGAGGTGATGAAGGAGGGGATGGCCGTTCTTGACGATAAGATAGACAAGAAAGACGCGGGGAAGAAGGGGACCGTGGTTCTGGCGACCGTCAAGGGCGATATCCATGATATCGGCAAGAACATCGTGGGCATGATGCTATCGGCGTCGGACTATACGGTTGTCGACCTGGGCGTGGACGTGCCCGAGGATAAGATCGTTGCCGCCGTCAGAGACGCCAAGGCGCCGGCGCTGGGGCTCTCGATCCTGCTGACCACCATGATCGGCAGCATCAAGGACACCGTTGACGCGCTTACGGAGGCGGGACTCCGCAACAAGGTAAAGATCGTTATCGGCGGGGCCTGTACCTCCGAGAAGCTCGCCAAAGAAATGGGTGTTGACGCTTACGGCGAGGACGCCGTCAAGGCCGTCAAGGTCTTCGAGAATGTCCTCTCGGCCTAACGGCACCGTATCCCGTATATACTATCGTACGGAGCCCCGATGCCCTTGAGGTTTTGTCGGCGGTATGATCGCCCATGGTTGTCCCGGCACAGCGGGAAATGATACGGTGTGAAGAACGCGGATTAAGGGAGATACCGTTACCTGTATTGATAATTGCGGAATCTAATGAGGGAGTAATCGCTCAGTTTCGCGATACATCTATGACCAATCGGTGGGGATTTGCAAGGCGGAATACGGTGTAGTCCGCCTTTTTTTCCAGGTCGAGCACTACCCGCACGGCCCCTTCTTTTTTTGACCAGCGTATCCGCGAGACCAGGCCGTCTTTAACCGCCAGGGGGCCGTACAACCCCGAGGAGACGCTAGCGCCGACCAGATCCACGTAGATACGGGGCGGAATGCCGCCGGGCGAATCGGGCGGCAGGGCCGCGTCTTCAAAGGCAACGGCCGCCGTCCAGGTCAACCACTACCCGTGTGCGTGCGTCGTCGGTAAAATAGCGGATCTTCTCGATAGACGCCGGCGACGGAACGGAACCGGTCCCGGATTTCTTCGTGTCTTTCTTATCGACCTTCGTGATCTTCTCGGAATAGTTATTGAGTACCGGACGTGCGGCGTCCTTCGGGTCGTCCTTAAGGGCGGTGGTGCGTCCCGGGAACTTTTCCGGGTCCGGTTTAGCGGTCGCTACGGTGATGAGGCTGTTATTCTTCTTCTGGTCCTGGATCTCTTCGATATTCCTTTTAGCGTCGGCAACCAGTCTGTGTTTGGGATATGTCTTGATAAACTTCTTGAACGTCGCCTCGGAGCGGTAGAGCTCACCGAGCGTGATTGAGTAATTGAACATCTCCCGCCAGATACACGCCTCGGCAAAGAGGGCCAGCGGCGCCTCCTCGGAGGCTGGACAGCCCTTTACCACGCGGTCGAACGCATTGATGACCTCAAGCCACATCGACTTGGATGACCGGCGTTTCTCCGATTTCAGAAGCGTCTCGTATTTTTCCTGGGCGGTGTTCATCAGAACGCCGGCGGTGTCGGCCGAGCAGAGGGCCGAGGCGGTAAAGACGAGGATTAGTGCAAGAGAGGCGGCACAGAGAATCTTACCTTTCATGGTTACTCAAGTCCTGTGCAGACGTAGTATTCTTCTCAAATATGCTAAATTATACCTTATATATGTCTTAAATACATCAAGATATAGATAAATATGCATAAAATATATATTAAAAAATGTCTCGTGTCAAGTTTTTTATTCCTTCTTGTCTTTGACGGAAGCTTTTGATAAAATTAGTAGACTTCGGGGCGATCCAGATCGTTATAGGCCCGGCTGTGTCAACATTGGGCGGCATAGGGAGGTTGAGGAGGGGATAGCGGACCATGAAAGAAATCAAAACGGTTCTGATTCCTGTGGACTTTTCGGATTCGTCGGATCTGCTGGCCGAATACGCCCTGACATTCGGCACGTGCTTCACGGCCAAGGTCTTTGTATTGCACGTTGTATCAAGCCTCGAGGACTACACGGGGCTCTACCTTCCGCATATCTCGCTGGAAACGGTCATGGGGGAGGTCTATCTCTCCGCCAAGAAGAGCCTCAATGATTTTTGCCTGAGGTATTTTGACAAGAAGATTCAGTATGAGTCGATACTGGCAAAGGGCGACGCCTATCGAGAGATCCTGAAGATCGCCGCCGAGAAGAATGTGGACGTGATTATTATGGGGACTCACGGCAGGTCGGGCCTCGACCACCTTATCTTCGGCAGCACCGTAGAACGCGTTCTCCGGGGGGCCGAATGCCCGGTGCTGACGGTTAAGGTCATGAGGTAAGGGGTTTGCCCGGTATCCAGCGTCCTGATACTTATCTGCGGGCTGACGGCGGTTTCGCTGCTCTTCCAATATGTCCAGGGCTTCAATGATTCCGGGTCGATCGTTGCTACTCTGGTATATACGGGGGCGGTCGGGCCGGGATGGGCCCTCGTGCTCGTCGCGGTCTTTTCAGCCCTCGGCGCGCTCCTCCTGCCGACGGCGGTGGCCCTGACTTTCGTCCGGGGGATCGCCGATCCAGAGCGTCTGGATCTGCTCGTGATCTGGTCGGCGCTCGTGTCGGCGCTGCTC
This sequence comes from uncultured delta proteobacterium, assembly GCA_963848155.1. Lineage (GTDB taxonomy): Bacteria > Desulfobacterota > Zymogenia > Zymogenales > Zymogenaceae > JAFGAS01. Next base: position 608,196 of record CAWKCL010000007.1, on the reverse strand, counting down.
TGGAACGTGGTTGCCGGTATCCGGGGCATACCCACCAGCTCGACGCACGCGCTGATCGGCGGACTGCTGGGACCTACGCTGATTTCGGCCGGCCCAGGCGCCCTCCACTGGGTATTCATCGTCGAGATGCTGCTTGCGTTGCTGATCTCGCCCTTTGTGGGGCTATTTTTCGGATACCTATTGACCAGGGGGGCGCTGCGGTTATTCGGCGGCACAGTCCCCGGGAACGGTGAGACGGCTCTTTGAACGGTTACAGCTCTTAAGCTCGTCGGCTATCTCGGTGGCCTACGGGGCAAACGACGCGCAGAAAACCGTGGGTATTTTGACCCTGGGCCTTTTCATCATGTATCGGGTGTATCCATCTGAAATGTCGCCTTTCTTCGGCGGGGGATTGAATGCGTCTGTTCCGATCTGGGTGAGGATCAGTTGTGCCGCGGCGATATTCATCGGGATTATAACGGGCGGATACCGGACAATGAAGACCCTCGGTGCGAAGATCTATCGTATTCGGTCGGTGCACGGTTTCTCGGCGCAAACGGCATCGGCGGCTATCGTGTACGCGTCGGCGATCTTCGGATTTCCGATGAGCACCACACAGGTGATCTCGTCGTCGGTTGTGGGCGCCGGGGCGGCGCAGAGGATATCGGCCGTCAAATGGAATATGGTCGGCAGGATCATATCGACCTGGGCTATCACGTTTCCCGTCACTGCCATAGCCGGAGGCATTATCTATATAACAATACGGAAGATCCATGAACTTTTTTAAAAAGAAACCCGATTTCTATGCACTTCTCAGCAAACAGTCGGAGAAGGTGCTGGAAGGCATCAAGGCGCTCAAGGGATACGCCGCGGACCAGTGCGGCGACTGCGCCCAGGCCGTCAAGAACCTCGAAAAGGAGGCCGATGAGCACCGCAGGATCATCATCGCCGAGCTCAACCGCACGTTCGCTACGCCGATCGATCGGGAGGATATTTTCCAGCTCTCCCGAGCGCTCGACGATGTCATGGATTACGCGGACAATACCGTCATCGAGATGACGGCCTATGAGCTTTCGGCCGATGAACATATCAGGAATATGATCGACATTATGATACAGGCCTATGAAGAGCTCGTGAACGCGATTAAGTATCTCAAGGAATACCCGAATATCGCCAACGACCACGCCGTGAGGGCCAAGAAACTTGAAAACGATATGGAGCAGGCCTACCATCAGGCGCTCGCCGATCTTTTCAAGGGAACCGATCCGATCTATATGCTCAAGATGCGGGAGGTTTATCGGCACCTCTCGAATTGCGCCGATCGGGGCGACGAGGCCGCCAATATTATTCTGTCCATCGTGATGAAGTCCACATAATGCCGTACCCCATTCAACGGTCAAAAGATCAGAACCGAAACCGCGAGGATATTTGAACGTGAAGAACGGCCGTTATAAGCCCGGCATCCGTCCCGACGCCCACGATCTGGAGATGAAGCCGATGGGTGTTGAAGACCTCGACGACGTGATGGAAATCGAGGAGTCGTCGTTTCCCACCCCATGGACGATGGGGATCTTTATGCGGGAATTCGAGCTCGAGTTCTCCCACCGGTATGTTTTCGATTTCGGGGGGGGTGTGGCGGGTTATATCGTATTCTGGTTGATTGAGGGTGAGGTGCACATCATGAGCATTGCCGTGCGCAGGGACCTGAGGAGGTTCGGCTTCGGCACCGAGATCATCGAGCGTTCACTCGACGCCGCCAAACAGATCGGCGGGAAATACGTCTTCCTTGAGGTGAGGGAGCATAACGATGCCGGCATCGGCCTTTATCGGAAGATGGGGTTTCGCGTCGTGTATACGCGGAAGGGGTATTATACCGACACGAAGGAGAACGCCCTTATTATGGTGCGGGATATCTGAATTTACTGGATGGTTGGGACGACATCGATCCTGATAAATAGTGTGGCCTTGTTGGTCTTGATGTCGCCGACCTCTTTATCTATCCCGGGATACCGGGAAACGAGGTAATCAAGAAGCTCGTCGACCTTCTCGGGCGGAAGGCTGACCATCTCTCCCTGGTCTTCTTCCTCTGTCGTCTCTACGTCCGAAACGGTCTTGTCTTCATCTTTCCCCTTGTAATACTCCATCTCCATTTTCGTGACAGTCCCTCCCAGGGATACCGCCTTCTCCATGATATCTTTTTGCGCCTTTATTGGATCATTATGGTAGATCAGGAGGATGGTGGGAAGCACAAGCTCTTCCGAGGGAGAGGATATGAACGTCGTGGAAATCATCGGCGCCTCTTTCTTTGCGGCTGACAGTGGGGCATCCCGCGTGGGGACGATGATCTTGGAGACCTTCTCCGCGGTCACGCCGGCGGAGGTTACAGTCCCGAATGGGCTGATTTCCGAGGAAAAGGTTTTTTTGTCAACCCCGGGGGCGGGGTGGATAGTATCGTCCAGTGCGCCCGTCAGAAGGCGGTCGCAGGATTTGTCCTCGCCGGTATGGGGGACCAGCGCGACGTCTTCGGCAGGCTGCCGGCGTCGCGTCAGGCATGACGGCGGAAGCGGTCGAAGTCCCGGGCGCATCGTGAGGGAGGACCGCCATCTTATTGGCGGTGCCCATCAGCCGGGGATAGGAGATGAGGACCACGAAGACGAGGATGACGGCAGCCGCCACGGCGCCGGCAACCTCGACGGGAAACCTCCAACGGGCAAAGGGTATGACCCGGCCCGGAGCAGCGGGAAGCTGTTGCGGCCGGATGGCCTCGAGGACGCGGCGCTCGACATCCGCAGGGGCGGTCGCGGCCGGTGCCATGCCCAGAAGGTCGTGGAGACGCTCGTGCCGGTAGATCTCGAGCTTAAGCTCCGGATAACGGAGAACCGCCCGTTCGAGAAAGCGGTGCTCCTCGTCGGTGAGCCCGCCGTCGCTGACCAGCGGAATAAGCATCTTTGCCCGTTTTAGGTCTCTGTCCATACGTCAATGGTCATATGAAGGTATATCAGATATAAAACCCGTGCCGACCGTGCGGTTTTCCTGTCGCGCAATCACAGGTACTCCTTCATCATCTCTTTCAGGCGGTCCCGCGCGCGGGAGAGCCGCGATTTTACCGTACCGAGATTAATCTCCAGGACCTCGGCGATTTCATCGTAGTTGAGCCCCTCGAAATCCTTGAGGGTGATGATGCGCCGATCGTTGTCCGAAAGCTTCTTGAAACACTCCATAAGAATACCGATCAGCTCCTTATCTTCGGCGTACTCCCCGGGGCTGGACGTCCTGCCGGTGAGGGCCCATACGCCGTCTCCGCCGGTATTGTCGGAAAGCTCATCGCTCCTGAAGTACCCCTTTCGGGACATATACCCGATACGGTTCTTTGCGTGATTCACCGTAACGCGATAGAGCCAGGTCGAGAACTTTGATTCGCCTTTGAAACCCCCGATGTTTCGATAAACCGAAATAAAGATATCCTGTGTCAGCTCCTCGGCGATGGCCCAGTTCCCCACGAAACGCAGCGCCGTATTGAAGACGCGGTCCTTATAGAGTCTCATGAGCGACCCGAACGCGTCATGGTCTCCCGTCTGGGATGCGGCGATCAGCTCGGCTTCGTCACGACTGTCCCACTCTCTTTGCGTCACGGGGTCATCCTATCTATTTGACCCAAACGGGCCGGAAATGTTCCGTGGATGAGTTCAACGGCCGTCCAGAGCACTGGCCACCACTTGGGCGGTAACGTCGGCAAGGCCCAACTGCCCCAGTTGACGGGCGGTAAAGAATGCGGCCTCGGCGGCGTCGCTGGATGCGGCGAGAGTCCCCCCAATAGGCACCGCGCGGTAGTCGATCAGGACGTAATGATATCTCACGCGTCCCAGATCGTCCCTGAATATCCGTTCCAGGATCGAGAGCCGGTCACCGACCTCGATTTCGAGCCCCGTCTCCTCCCTGATCTCACGGACAACCGCATCGTGGATCGTCTCCCCGATCTCCACCATTCCGCCGGGAATGCTCCATACGTCCTTGGCCGGCTCTTTGCCGCGTTTGACCAGGAGCGCTCGGCCGTCACTGACGACCACGGCTCCAACGCCCAGGATAGGGCGCGCAGGATACTCTCGAGACATGGCGATACCCTACCACACATTAGACGAAAAGTCAAAAAACGAAAATATTACTTGAAAGATATGAGTTATCATAGTATAATTATGCATAAAATAAGTAAAGTAAGATATAACTGAATAAAAATATGATCCGCCGATCGACTATCCGATTGTTCTATGTCTTCGTTGCCGCCGCGACGCTGCTCGTCTCTTTCCCGCCGGCGGTATCGACCGGCGCCGAGGACGGCGCCGGCGCCTATGAATCCGCCAAGAAGAAGCTGGCGCTGCTCAACGCGTCGGAGAAGCAGCTTTCGCGCAGAGACTGCTGGCTTTCCGTTATCGAATCGTTCAGCACCGTATACCTCGAATACCCGTCTCATGAGCGGGCGGATGACGCCGTCTATATGATAGGTACACTTTACGGCCGACTCTATGAGCGCTCATGGGTCAAAAAAGACCTCGAAAAGGCGGTTGAGGCGTTTGAACGTTTAGTGCGGGACTATCCCGGCAGCACGCTGGCAGACGATGCCGTATACGAAATAGCGGAAATCACGCGGAGCGATTTTAAGGACCCGGAAACAGTCCTACTGCTGGTATCGGCTCATCACGACCTCATATCCAAGCGGAGATATGGCTCCCAAGGCCAAGCTACGGCTCAAGGAACTCGCGGAATTTGCTGCGACTTCCGATTGTGATACGATAATCGGCGGCGTCTCAAAAAAGGACGGTACACCCCGTAAGGAAAGCCCGACCAAGGAAACCACCCGGATCATTGGGGTAAGGAGCTTTAATTCGACCGACCACACCCGCGTGGTGCTCGACATATCGGCCGCGGCCGACTTCTCCCACGGCAGGGTCAAGGACGGTACGGCGGAAACGGGTATGTCGCCGATCTATATCGACATACCCGGCGGTGTTCCGGGTGCGGGGGTCCCCGGGGATTGTCCTATTTCCGGGGGGATGGTAAAGAAAATCAGCATCAATACGAAATCGAATCCCTTACGAGTTCTGCTTTCTCCAAATACCGCCTCAACATATCGGGTGTTTACACTTTCCGGGCCCAACCGGATAGTAATCGACGTCTATGACGCACATTCGAGCGGCGGGGCACCCGATGACACAAACACCACAACCGGCACCCGCGCCCCGTCAGAAAAGACCCCTACCAAAACGATCAAGGTCGTGGTCATTGATCCGGGCCATGGCGGCAAGGATCCGGGCGCCGTCGGGGCGACCGGATACTACGAAAAAAAGGCCAACCTCAAGATCGCGCTCTACCTGAAGGAATACCTCGAAAAGGAACTGGGCCTGACGGTGATTATGACGCGAAGCGGGGATACCTACCTCGACCTCAAGAAGAGGACGGCAGTCGCCAATGATAAGGGCGCCGACCTCTTTATATCGATCCATAACAACGCGAGCACGAGCCGAAGTCCCTACGGTATCAGCACGTATTACCTGGCGGTTACCTCCGATAAGAAGGCGCTTACGGTAGCCGCGAGGGAGAACGACACAACGATCGAGGAATTGTCCGAGCTTGACTATATCCTTACGGATCTGGTGGTTTCGGCAAAGCGTAATGAGTCGAGCCTGCTTGCGAAATTCGTCCAGGAGGGTATGGTCAATTCGGTAAAAAAGGGATACGATACCATAAACAGCATTGGTGTCTGCCAGGGGCCCTTCTGGGTCCTCGTGGGCGCCCAGATGCCCTCGATACTGGTGGAGTGTTCGTACATCTCCAACAGGCGGGAAGAGAAGCGGCTCATGACCGACGATTATCTCAAGTCGCTGGCGCGGGGGATCTTCAACGGGGTCCAGCGATACATCAAGGAGACGAGCGTTGTCCGGGCCGGGGGCTGACATGAACGAACAGATCGACCGGTTTATCCGGTACGTAGGTGTGGAGCGGGCCCTCTCCCGTCACACCATCTGGGCCTACTCGAGCGACCTTGCCCGCTTTTCGTCGTTCCTCATCGAAAACGGGATCACCGACCCATCCGCGGTTGAAGAGGGCCATATCACCTCGTTTATCGAGATCGGCTGCCCGCACACTTCGCTCAGGAGCCGGGCCAGATTCATGAGCTCGATCCGCTCGTTTTTCACCTTCCTCGTGCGGGAGGGGGATATTGCTAAAAACCCGATGGAGCTTCTGGAGACGCCGAGATTCGCGAAGAGACTCCCGGAATACCTCACGTACCGCGAGGTACAGCAGCTCCTTTCTGCCCCGTCGTTAACGACCCCCTGGGGAATACGGGATCGGGCGATGCTCGAGGTCCTGTATGCCTGCGGCCTCCGGGTCTCGGAACTGCTTGGGCTCGTCCGCGATCGAATAAACCTGGATGCGGGATTCCTGATCGTAACCGGCAAGGGGAATAAGGAACGGGTCGTCCCCCTCGGGACAGAGGCGGTCTCCTGGCTGAACCGCTACCTGACCCAGGCGCGCCCCCTCCTGGACAGGGGGAAGGGCACAAACTTCGTCTTCCTCAACAGGCGGGGGACGGCCTTGTCGCGCCAATATTTCTGGCGGACGATAAAGACCTACGCACTGTTGCTCAATATCAAGAAAGAGATCGGCCCTCATACCTTCAGACACTCCTTTGCCACCCACCTACTTTCGGGGGGGGCTGACCTGAGGTCGGTCCAGATGATGCTGGGCCACGCCGATATCGCCACCACCGAGATATACACGCACGTCGACCGGACGAGGCTCAAACAGGTCCACAAAAAGTACCATCCCCGCTCTTGATCCAACAAAAACCATTCCTTGACTCATTGTAACCTGTTCTGTTACTATAGGATTCATTTTACCGACTGGAGTCCGGCATGTCGCTGAAGAAGAGCACCCTATTTTGGCGGACGGCGTACGTCGCCTATATATCACTTCTCCTTGGTGTCTGTACGTCCGCCGCTATTGCCCAGGATACGATACGCGTCGAAAATCTCATCAGCAAGGTCAAAGATCAAAACGCCGTAACGAACATCTACTGTATGGAGACAACGGTCTGGGTATGCACCGAGGGCGGCGTGTTAAAATACGAACCAGGCGTGACGGTCTATCGGGAAAAGGACGGCCTTGCGGATGATCTGGTAACGTCGATGACCCGGGACGATTCGGGGAGGCTCTGGTTCGGGACGCAGAACGGGGTGTCGGTATTTGACGGGACCTGGAAAACCTACCGCTCCAGGGACGGTCTACCCAGCGACGCTATATACGATATTGCGGCGGGGCCCGAGGGCACCATTTGGGTTGGCACTCACTCCGGGATCGGCGTGTTTAACGGCAAGCGGTGGGCCAAGCTCGGGTTTGGCGAGGACATGCTCACGCCGGTCGTCAATAGGATCGTCAAGAGCCCGACGGCCTCCCTCTGGATCGGCACCTACGAAATGGGGATCGGCATCATTGAAGGGACGGCGCTCAGCATCGTCGACGATGCCTCCGGCCTTCCGTCCAATCTGGTGTCGGCGATTGCATTCGATGCAGACGGCAACGCATGGGTGGGGACGGCCCGCGGATTAGCTCTCCTGTCGGGAGGGAAGGTAAAGAAGACCTTCTCGGTAAAGAACGGCCTGGTATCAAACGAGGTCACCTCCGTTGCCGTGGATACGAAGGGAGACGTCTGGGCCGGCTTCTGGGGTGGCGGGGTCGGGATTTACGACGGTAAGGACTGGAGGTTCCTGAATACGGATAGCGGCATCGTGGACGACCGGGTGACCGCCGTCGCGGTTGACCGGGAGGGGACGGTGTGGATCGGATGCTGGGGGGGATCAGCAAGGTCAGGCTGGAAAGCGGAACGGAGTGACCGGCGCGGTTACGTTGGGAGACGGCGGCCGGATGATGGATCGTCCGGCTCACGCGTATTTAAAGATCAGGGGTATCCGGGTGCGGTTTCGGCATCGTAGCTCACGAACCCGGTGTCTCGATCTATAGATAGGGAAAGACCGACCGCTTGACGATATCGAAATTCCTCTTGACTTCGTCGCTTCCCACGACCATCTCCATGTGCCCCGGCAGCAGGTACTCGATATCGAGCTGCGAGATACGCTCGATGCTCTCTTTGAGGAGCGAGCCGTCGCCGCCGGGAAAATCGGTTCTCCCCACGTTTCTGCTGAAGATAAGATCACCTGAAAAAAGGGCCTTTTCTTTAGGCCAATAGAGACAAAGAGAACCCGGCGAGTGGCCGGGGGTAATGATAACCTCAAACTGCTCACCGCCCATTTCAATGGTCCCGTCCTCCAATTCCCGGTCAATACGGTATTCGGGCACATCCAGGCCGAAGGCGGGATAGAATTTCAATCCGACCTCTTCCATAAAACGGGCCTCCGCCCCGCTCATAAGTAGCTCTACCTTGGGATTCTTTGAGAATCGCTCGATCGCCTCGAAGTGGTCGGGATGGGAATGGGTAATCAGGACATGCTGGATTGTCTCGGTATCTATTCCGTCGCGGGACAATCCCTTGACCAGCTCCGGGAAAGACATCAAAAGCCCTGGATCGATCAGCACATGGGCGTCGCTCCCGATATAGTAGCTGTTGCAGTTATTTTCCCACATGCTCGTCCACGGGTAGGCAAAGAGGTTATCGGTGATCTTCATGGTCGTCCTTACTGTAATGTTGGAGGTACCATAACAGGAACAGGGGTATCCTGTCAACCTCACTGATCATCGCGGTAGTAGATATACGTGCCGGGGCGGCATACGATACCGGAATCCCGGGTGTTGGGATATGGACGGGCGCGTTAAGGGGAAGGTGGGAGGAGTAATCATTAGGCATACATAATAATAGTGCCTGTTTTGGGGGGGGCATACGTTTGTTCAGGTAGGAAATGGACGGCCTGCGCCGGTTTCGTGTTTTTTCTTGACATCGGGTGCCGTTTCTTTTAGGATAAAACTGATTGGCTGGCCAGTCAGGATTGTTACTCGTAGGAAAAAGGTGCCTTTATGACGAAACAGACCGTTCTGGAAAACGGGACTAAAAAAAGCGAACGGATGGAGGCGATCATCCGGGCCGCTTATGAGATCATGGGTCGGAAGGGATTCGCGAACGTCTCCCTCGCCGATATCGCGGCGGAAGCCGGGGTCAGCAAGGCGCTCCTCCACTACTACTTCAAGGATAAAGACGCGCTGGTTGGGGATATCTATGACTACGCGATGTCGGAGTACCTCGGGAGGGCCATATCGATCTTCGATCAGCCGGCGCCATTGGACGAGAAGATCGGGATGCTGTTTGACGCGTTCTATTCGTACATACGGGAGAATCCCGACTGGTTCGTCGTGGTCATGGAGTTAACGCTCCTGGGCATAAAGAACCCCGCCAGGACCAGCGACGTGTTCTCGCAGCATGTCCGCATCCGGGACCTGACCGCCGAGGCTCTGAGAAAGGCTCGCGACGAGGAAGGGCTATCGCCCGAGGTCGACCTGCAGGTCCTGGCCTCGATGATGGTGGCAATGGCAAACGGGTTCTCGATGTCGTACCTGATTGCGCGGGAAACGACGGACTTTCCACGATTCATCGGGTATTTCAGGAAGATGATAATTGACCTGATGAGAACCGGGGGCGGCACGCCGGTACAGGGTTAATTCTCTATGGCGGTTCACGCGAAGGACGTCTGCAATACGAATTTATAGAGGGGTAGACTATGGCTGACTATGACGTTATCGTTATCGGAGGAGGGGTCGCGGGCCTTGCCGTCGGCGGGCTCCTGGCCAAGGAGGGCAGGAAGACACTCGTCCTGGAGCAGAACGAGCGAATAGGGGGTTTTTGTTCCACGTTCGAACACAAGGGATACCGGTTTGACGTGGGCACCTCCATCATCGAGATGGAGCAGGTCATCGACCAGTTCTTCACGCGCATGGGGACATCCCTGGCCAAGGAAGTCGGGCTGATTCCCATCGACCCGGTCTATACCTATATCCTCAGGGACGGCTCCGAGGTCAAATACCCGGCCCCAAGCCGGGCGGTCGCCGAGGAATTCAGAAAGCTCTCGCCTGCCGATGCCGAGGGTTGGCTCCGGTACTGCGAAGACATGGGGGATTTTTTCAGCGCGGTAATCCCCGCCTACTTCTATTCCCCTATGCTTACGCTCGGCGATATGGTCGGGATGTTCAAGAAGCAGCCGAAACTCCTGAAGTACCGCTCGCTGTTCGGTTCCAGCTACCAGATGGTGATGGATAACTATTTCAAGCACCCCGTCGTTCGTGAAATGCTCGCATTTCAGGGCACGTTCATGGGGATGCCGCCCACGCTTGTCCCCGGCGTTTTTTCCATCCTGCCGTGGAACGAACACAACGATTTCTACTACAGCAAGGGCGGCCTGATCGCCGTGCCCGAGGCGATACTTCGGGTGGGCAAAAAGGCCGGTATGGAATTTCGCACGAAGACGCTGGTCAAAAAGATCATCGTAAAAGACAAGCGGGCGTGCGGCGTGGTCCTTTCCGATAAAACAACGATCACGGCGGACGTCGTCGTTTCGGACATCAGCGCCAAGACCCTCTATACCGACCTGATCGGGCTGGAGCACCTTGGGCCGATGGCGCGCCGTGGCGTCAAGAGCCTGAAAAACTCTCCCTCGGCCCTCATGTTTTTCCTTGGGCTCGATACCGCGCCGCCTCTCAAGTCGCACCATACCATCCTGACGGCCACGCCGGAGGAGTTTGACCTCTTCTTCCACCAGATGAACGTCGAGAAGCGGCTCCCCGACCGGCAGGTCGGCCTCATCAGCTGGAAGACCCACTCGGACCCCGGTATGGCGCCCAAGGGCCACCACACCATCGTGATGACCCTGTTCGGCCCGTATCACCTGGCCGGGACCGACTGGGACAGCCTCAAGCACTCCCTGACGGAACAGTACGTCGATTACTTCACGAAGAAATACCTGCCGGGGATGAAGGATCACGTGACGGTCGCGATGCTGGGCACACCCCGGGATTTTGAGCGGGACCTCCTGGCGCCCGAGGGTGGAATCTATCAGCTCGCCCAAGACATGGGTCATTCAGGGGTCTTCAGGCCGTCGGCCAAATCAAAGAGCATCCAGGGGCTGTATCTCGTGGGGGCGTCGACGCATCCTGGCGGCGGGCTGCCCACGGTCATCTGTTCCTCGGTGATCGCGGCAGAGCTTATAAAAACATACGAGCAAAACAGCTGATGTGGAGGCAGATATGAAAATCCTGTTGATTATCATTGTGGTTATCGTGGGGCTTGCCCTGCTGGGCTGTCTTCGGTACCTGTTGATGAGCAAAGCCAAGAAGGTCTTCCTCAAGCAACAGATACGGGCGCTGCCGCATATGCTGCCGCGCTATTTCGTGTAAGCTCAGCGTCTTGGGGCCCCGGGCCGATCCGATGAACCTCTCATATGGTCATCTCATCAACCTGTCCGGGGCCTTTCGACATCAAACCCGTCCACTGTAACCGTACCTTCTATACAATTTTCGCAACTCTCGTATTGACAATATATACGGTAGAGGTTACAATCTACCATTCATACCGAATGCGCCCGTAGCTCAGCCCGGATAGAGCGCCAGACTACGAATCTGTAGGCCGCAGGTTCAAATCCTGCCGGGCGCACCACTTTCGAAACGTCGGAGGATCGGCAAACGATACCGGACGGTCGGGTGGGGGTAGGACGATCTATTTCGCTTGAAACGGCGTTGATATTTGATATACTGCTGTAATTGCGCGGCGTTTACTCCACCGAGAGCACGGGGGCACGTGAGGGGCGCCGATGCCGGGTGCGGACGATGGGGACGATAGGCGATTATGAGGCAGGACCCTCACAACGGCCGGCATCGTTCATGCGGGAGGCGTTGCAGGAGGCCGAACGGGCGCTGGGGCAGGGGGAAGTCCCCATCGGCGCGGTGGCGGTGATGGGAGGGCGGGTCATCGGCAGGGGCGCTAACCGTGTCATCGGCGATGCTGATCCCACGGCCCATGCCGAGATCGTCGCGCTCAGGCAGGCCGCGCAAAAGCTCGGAAACTACCGGCTTACGGGCGTAGATCTTTATGTAACCGTCGAGCCCTGCGCAATGTGTGCGGGGGCTATCATACAGGCGCGGGTGGACAGGCTCTTTTACGGGGCGCCTGACCCCAAAGCGGGGGCTGTTGATTCTCTCCATAAGCTGTTGGGTGACGATCGGCTCAATCACCGCGTTGAGGTAACGGCGGGAATCCTCGAGGAAGAGTCGAGAACGCTTATTGCGCGTTTTTTTAGAGAGAAACGATGAGGTAACAGGGAGAGGTACCGAAGTGGTCGTAACGGGGCCGACTCGAAATCGGCTTGGGGGCTCATACCCCCCACGTGGGTTCGAATCCCACCCTCTCCGCCACATACTTGATTTAACGGACCGCCGGCACCTGAGAAGGCCCGAAGGGCCTTCGAAGTATTTTGATGGTTGGGATCGTTACCGCGAGAGCCCGGTGTAGACAGATATTCAGGTAAGAAACGATTTAACGGAGAGATGTCCGAGCGGCTGAAGGAGCACGACCGGAAATCGTGTGTGCGTTAATAGCGCACCGTGGGTTCGAACCCCACTCTCTCCGCCACAAAACCAATCAAAAACGGATATCTGTGATAGCTGGGTCCTGTGCAATAGATGCCCTCGAACCCCGCCAGGTCCGGAAGGAAGCAGCGGTAGAGGACCTCTCTATGTGCCGCAGGGGCGCCTAGCTATCACACATATCCGTTTTTAGTTACATAGATGTCATACCTTGTTATCGCCCGAAAATATCGTCCGCAGACCTTCGAAGAGGTTGTCGGGCAGAGCCACGTGACCCGCACCCTGAAAAACGCAATCACGCAGGGAAGAATCGCCCACGCGTACCTCTTTTCAGGTCCCCGGGGAGTAGGCAAGACCACGATCGCCCGGCTACTGGCAAAGGCGCTCAACTGCCAGAAGGGCCCAACGCCGGAGCCCTGCAACGAATGCCCCATGTGCCGGGGAATCGTTGACGGAAACGTGACGGACGTCTACGAGATCGACGGGGCCTCGAATACCGGAGTAGACGATATCCGGGAGCTCAGGGAGAACGTTCGGTATCTGCCGTCGACAGGACGTTATAACATCTATATCATCGACGAAGTTCACATGCTGTCGATCAACGCGTTTAACGCGTTACTCAAGATCCTCGAGGAACCTCCGGCGCACGTCATCTTTATCTTTGCCACCACTGAATCCCATAAGATCCCGGTGACGATCCTCTCGCGAACCCAGCGTTTTGATTTTAAGAGAATCGCCGCAAAAGATATCATGAACCGGCTTGCCGACATCGCCCGGAAAGAGGGGATCACCGCGGCCGAGGGGGCACTTACCATCATATCACGGGAAGCCGCCGGCAGCATGCGGGACGCCCAGAGCCTCATGGATCAGGTCATCGGGTATTCGGGCGACTCGATCTCGGAAGAAGCAGTCCGCGAGGTGCTCGGCCTTACAGACCGCGCCCTCCTTTTCAAGATGATCGAGGCGCTGGCGCGGCACGACGCTTCCCTGGCCATCTACAATCTGGCGGAGGTCTATACCCAGGGATACGACATTATACAGTACTACCGGGAGCTGGTTGAGCTGATGCGTAACCTGCTTCTCATTAAGGCGGCCCCGACGATATCGACCCCCGACCTGACAAACGAAGAGCGCGAGGAGCTGACCGTGGTCGGCCAGCCGCTCTCGATCGATGAGCTGACGCAGATATTCAACATATTATTTTCGGCGGAGTATTCCATTAAGAGCAGCAGTGACCCGAGAATTGCGATGGAACTGGTGCTCATAAAGATGGCCCGCGCCGGATCGGTTGAGTCGATTACGGACGTCATCGAGAAGCTCTCCCGATTGGGGGGGCAGGCCCCCGAGGGTGCGGCTGCGGGCTCGTTATCATTCGAATTTGGCCCGAGGACCGAAGCTTCCCTCGCGCCCCCCGGGGAGCAACGCGTACCCTCCGGGAAGCCGGAACCGGGGACGATGCCTGCAAAGGGCGGGGAGATCGGGGAGGCTCAGATAAAGGGATTTCTCTCCTATCTCGCGGGCAGGGACCCGGTCATTCATTCGTACCTCGTATACGCGATTTCCATCCGGGTCGAGGAGACTACAGCCGTCATTGAGCTGCCCAAGAAATACCTCCACCTCGTTTCGGGCAGGGATACGGTTCAAAAGATACAGAAGGAGTTTTACGAGTATTTCAAACGGGAGCTATCCGTTTCGCTGGTCGGCGTCGACGGGCAATTCGATGCTCCGGCAGACGAAGCTCCCCCGGCGGTTTCGGAAGGCGGCGATACGTATACGCAAATCGTTGAATCAAAAACAGCACAAAACGTAAAAAAGATATTTTCCGAAGCGACAATCGAAGGGTATACCCCCCGTAAGAAATAGGACAATAGGAGGCGGCTATGGTCAGGATGGGCGGCGGCCTGGGTGATATCATGAAACAGGCCCAGAAGATGCAACAAGAACTGCTGCGGATACAGGAAGAATTGGCGACAAAGACCGTAGAGGCGACATCAGGGGGCGGGATGGTTACCGTGGTGGTCAGCGGACGGCTGGAGCTCGTGTCCATAAAGATCGAAAAAGACGTGGTCGATCCCGGGGATATCGAGATGCTCCAGGATCTGGTGCTGGCGGCCGTCAACGAGGGAATCGCAAAGGCGCAGGAAATGACAAAGAGCGAAATGGCAAAGGTAACGGGGGGACTGCCCATCCCGGGACTTACCGGATAGCCGATGATCCGGGAAGACCCGATAAAGAACCTCATAGATGCCCTCAGGCGATTGCCCGGCGTCGGCGAAAAGACCGCGCAGCGGTTTGCCTATTTCATCATCGGCATGACGGGCAGGGACGCACGGCTCATCGCGCAGACTATTATCGAGGTAAAAGAACGCATCAAGGTCTGTTCGGTCTGCTATAACCTGACCGAAACGGACCCGTGCCCGATCTGCACCGACCCCAGGAGGGACCGATCGATTATCTGTGTCCTCGAGGAACCCCGGGATCTCATCGCGCTGGAGAAGAGCGGGTCGTTCAAGGGGATTTACCATGTCCTGGGCGGTCTGGTCTCCCCGATAACCAATACCGGGGTAGATGAGCTAAGGATCGAGGAACTGAGGCATCGTGTTACCGCCGAAGGGGTGCGGGAAGTCATAATCGCCACCAACCCGACAAAGGAAGGGGAGCTGACCTCGCACCTGATACGCCAGCGGCTCGAGGATACGGACGTCCGGGTTACCCGAATCGCTCAGGGGCTTCCGGCCGGAGGAGACCTCGAGTATTTTGATTCCCAGACGCTGACGGCGGCATTGACAAACCGCCGGGAACTATAACGGATATATGAGCTAATTAGGTTCCTTTTCGCTTGACAAAAAAAGAGGTTCTGGTATTAGATATCATCTCTTTTTTTGGTAAGTGTGGCTAACCTGCGGCATCTTTTCCTGTGGTGATGCCGGGTGAGGAGGAGACGTGATCGAGATTATCTTCCACGGGAGGGGCGGGCAGGGTGCGGTAACGTCGGCCGAGATGCTGGCGCTGGCCGCCATCGGAGAAGGTAAATACGCCCAGGCGTTCCCGAATTTCGGCCCGGAGCGGCGAGGCGCGCCGGTTGTGGCGTTTGCCCGTATAGACACCAAGCCGATAAGGCTCAGGACCAAGATCTATACGCCCGACGTGGCGGTTGTGCTGGACCCAAGCCTCCTTGCTATTGTCAACCCCGCGAAGGGACTCAAGGAGGGGGGCATCCTGATCATCAACAGCCATAGAGGGATTGCCGAGTTAAGAAAGCAGTACGGCTTTACCGTCCGTATGGCGGTCGTGGATGCAACGGCCATCGCCAGAGAGGTGCTGGGCCTGCCCATCACCAATACGACGATGCTCGGGGCCCTCCTGGCCGTAACGAACGTGGTCGAAGAAGAACACCTCATAGACCCCCTCAAGAATCGGTTCGGTAAGATCGCGGAGAAAAATATCGCCGTTATGAAACGGGCGATGACCGAAACCAAGACGGAGGTATAACCAGTGCCCAAGCCGATGGAAGAATATAAGGTCGCGGACCTCAATCCGGGATGTGTTATTGATGAGCCGGGCAACGCGGTCGTCTATCATACCGGAGACTGGAAGTCGCAGCGGCCCGTATGGAACGAGCAGAAATGCATCAAGTGCGGCGTCTGCTGGAATTATTGCCCGGATAATGCCATCATGAGAAAGGAAGGCGGCTATTTTATCGCCGATTATGAGTATTGTAAGGGATGCGGTATCTGCGCCCACGAATGCGTCACGCAGTGTATTACGATGGTGGAGGAGGTGGTCTGATGGGTAACCGTATCGGTTTGGAGGTCTCCCTCATGGTGTCGGAGGCGGTCAAGCTCGCCGACGTGGACGTCATCGCGGCCTACCCCATCACGCCCCAGACCCATATCGTTGAGCATCTCTCGGAACTGGTGGCCGACGGCCACCTCGACGCGGAGTATATCTGCGTGGAGAGCGAACACTCTGCCTTGAGCGCGTGCGCCGGAAGCTCGGCAACGGGCGCCCGCACCTACACCGCCACCAGCTCGCAGGGGCTCCAGCTCATGAGCGAGATCCTCTACATTGTCTCGGCCATGCGCCTGCCTATCGTTATGACGGTGGTCAACCGGACGCTATCGGCGCCGCTGTCGATCTGGAACGATCAGAGCGACATTATGGCAAACCGGGACTGCGGCTGGATCATGATATTTGCCGAGAACGGCCAGGAGAGCTTCGATCAGACGCTCTGCGCGTTTCGGATCGCCGAGGACCGCCGGGTGTCATTGCCGGTCGCGGTCAATATGGACGGGTTTATTCTCAGCCACGTCATCGAGCCCTACCAGACCGTTGGTAACGATATCGTCAAAGAGTTCCTTCCCCCGTTTGATCCGCTATACACGCTGCACCCCGATCGGCCGGTAACGATGGGCGCTTTCGCAATGCCGGAGCTTTTTACCGAGACCAAGATGGCCCACGAAATCGCGATCCGCGATTCGTATGCGGTAATCAGAGAGGCGTGGGACCGGTGGGGAGAGCTCACGGGCCGTCGGTATCTTCCGGTTGAGGAATACATGACCGAGGGCGCCGATACCGTCTTCGTCACCATGGGAAGCTACGGGGAACTCGGCATGGAGGTCGTGGACAGGCTCAGGGCGGCCGGGAAGAAGGTCGGCCTGGTCAAGATAAGGCTTTTCCGACCGTTTCCGTATGCCGACATCACCAACACACTCGGAAAATTCAAGAACCTCCTGGTGGTCGACCGCGCCCTCTCGGTGGGGGGCGTGGGAGGGCCGTTGGCCTCCGAGATCAAGACGGCCCTCTACCGCCTCGATAACCGTCCCAATGTCTTCTCTTTTATCGCGGGTTTGTCCGGCAGGGACGTGCCGCCGGATAAATTCATCGAGATGTACGAGACGGCGATGGAGGGAATCAAGAATAACCGCTGGGATGAATTCACGATGGTAGGGGTGCGGCAATGATCGATAAATACGCAGTCTATGTCCCCAATCTGACCAACCGGGCGGAGAACTTCACCTCAGGACACCGGGCCTGCCAGGGATGCGCGGAGGCGCTGGCCGTCCGGCACGTCCTTAAGGCCTTCGGCCGTGATATCGTTATCTCCAACGCCACCGGCTGCATGGAGATCGTCTCTTCTCCCCTGCCGCTGACGGCCTGGAACGTCCCCTGGATTCACGTGGCGTTCGAGAACGCCGGGGCGGTGGCCTCGGGCGTTGCGTCGGGACTCAAGGCGCTGATGCGGAAGGGTAAGATCCCCACAAAGCGTATCGTCTCTGTCGGGATGGGCGGCGACGGCGCCACCACGGATATCGGCTTCCAGGCGCTTTCCGGCGCGCTGGAGCGGATGCATGAGGACTTCGTCTACGTCTGCTTTGACAACGAGGCCTATATGAATACCGGTATCCAGCGGTCGAGCTCTACGCCCTATGGCGCGTCAACGACGACCTCACCGGCCGGCAAGGGGTCAATCGGGCAACACACCTGGAAGAAGAATATGGCGGCCATCGCGGTCGCGCATAATATTCCGTACGTCGCGACGGCGTGTTCGAGTTACCCGTTTGATCTGCAGGCTAAGGTGGTAAGAGCGGTTGAGTCGGGCGGGCCGGCCTACGTGCACGTTTTATCGGTCTGCCCCACCGGTTGGCGGATTCCATCCCACCTGGCCATTAAATACGGGAGGCTTGCCGTGGAGACCGGGGTGTTCCCCCTCTTCGAGGTTCAGGGGGGGAAATACCGGCTGACGATGGATATTCCGAAACTCCGGCCGATCAAAGACTATCTCTCCGGCCAGGGGAGGTTTCGGCACCTGACTGATACCGATATCGACGTTATACAAAAACGGGTGACCGAGGAATACGAGAAACTCATTATGCTCGCAAAAATCACTAACGGGTAAGCCATGGACTATGATGTCGCACAGGTAGACGAGGTCATTAAGAGTTACGGCACAAAGCCGTCCAGCATTATCCTCATGCTTCAGGATATCCAGACCAGGTTCCGCCACATACCCCGCGAGGCGGTCCGCCGGCTCAGCGAGGTGCTGGCTATCCCGGAGGCCCAGATTTATCATATCGTAACGTTCTACAAGGCGTTTTCGCTCGTGCCCCGGGGAAAGCACGAGATCAGGGTTTGCCTCGGCACGGCCTGCCATATCTCGGGGGGAAAGAGGATTGCCGAGGGGTTCGAGGGAGAGCTCGCGGTTAAAACGGGCGATACCACCAAAGACGGCAATTTCACCCTTGAAACGGTCAATTGCGTCGGGGCGTGCGGCCTGGCGCCGGTAGTTATGGTGGATGAAGAGGTCCACGGTATGGTTAAACCGTCCAAGATCGCCGAGATTCTCGGCCACTATAAATAACCTATTTCTCAGAGGGAAAAATGGCCCCACTATCCGCAGACGACTTACGGAAAATTCGAACGAAGATTCAAAGCGAGAACGCTATCAGACACGGTATTGAACGCACCAAGGTGACGATTCACATGGGTACCTGCGGTATCGCCTCCGGGGCGCGGGACGTCTTGGACACACTGCTGATCGATATGGCCCGGCACAAGGCGACGGATGTCGTCGTGGCAGTAGATGATTGCATCGGACTGTGCGACAGGGAGCCGTTGGTGATAATCCATAAGCCGGGGCAGATGCCGGTCAAATACGAGAAAATGGATCCGGACAAGATGCGACATATCTTCAAGGAACACATCGTCGGCACCGGGCAGGAAGAGCCCTGCGAATGATAATAGAACCGAGACAGCCAAAGAAAACGTCTGCAATTGCATTGACGGGCGCTGTGGCGGTAACACAGTAAAGAGGAAGGTTCTCTATGAAGGCGGTTAGATCCCATTTACTGTTGTGCGGCGGGACGGGATGCCGCGCCTCAGCGGCGATGACCATCAAGGATGTCCTGGAGGCCGAGCTCGAAAAGAAAGGCCTGGCCGACGAAATGAAGGTCGTCGTTACCGGCTGTAACGGGTTTTGCGCCCTCGGACCGATCCTGGTGGTACAACCGGACGACGTGATCTACGTGGCGATAAAGCCCAAGGACATCCCGGAATTGGTCTCGGATCACTTCATCAAGGGGAGGGTCGTAAAACGGCTTCTCTATACGCATCCGGTGACCAAGGCCGAGATCCCCACCATGCAGCAAATCCCCTTCTTTGCCCAGCAGGAGCTGAGGGTGCTCCGAAACCGCGGCCTTATCGATCCCGAAAAGATCGACGAGTATATCGGGCGCGACGGGTACAGTGCTTTGGTCAAGGCCCTCACCGAAATGACGCCGGACCAGATCATCGATGAGGTCGAAAAATCGGGACTGCGGGGAAGGGGAGGCGGTGGATTTGCTACCGCCCGCAAATGGCGCACCACAAGAAATGCGCCGGGCGCGGTCCGCTACGTCATCTGCAACGGCGATGAGGGCGATCCGGGTGCTTTCATGGATCGATCGGTGATGGAGGGTGACCCTCACAGCGTTATAGAAGGGATGATTATCGGGGCCTATGCGATCGGCTCATCCAAGGGGTATATTTACGTTCGCATGGAGTACCCTCTGGCGGTCAAGAACCTCACGAAGGCGATCGCCGATGCGCGGGCATACGGGCTTCTGGGAGACAATATCCTCGGGTCCGGTTTTTCGTTCGATATCGAGATAAACCGCGGCGGCGGCGCCTTCATATGCGGAGAGTCGTCGGCGCTCATGCAATCGATCATGGGCAAGGCCGGCGAGCCGAGGGCAAAGTACATCCATACGTCCGAGAAAGGGCTATGGGACATGCCTACCAACCTCAATAACGTGGAAACGTGGGCGAATATTCCATTAATCATCAATCACGGATCGCAGTGGTTTTCTTCCATCGGCACGAAGGGGAGCACCGGCACGAAGGTATTCTCGCTTGTGGGGGGAGTAAATAACGTCGGATTGGTGGAAGTGCCGATGGGAATTACGCTGCGCAAGATTATCTACGATATTGGCGGGGGTATCAAGGGAGATAGGAAATTCAAGGCGGTACAGACCGGCGGCCCGTCCGGAGGATGCATCCCCGCCGAACATCTGGATACGCCGGTCGATTTTGACGAGCTGACCAGGCTGGGCTCCATGATGGGGTCCGGCGGCATGATCGTTATGGACGAGGACACCTGCATGGTGGACGTCGCCCGCTACTTCATCAACTTCCTCGTCGACGAGTCATGCGGCAAGTGCACGCCCTGCCGGGAAGGTCTCAGGCATTTTCTGGATATACTCACGCGCATTACCGAGGGAGAGGGGAGAGAGGGGGACGTTGAGCTTCTCGAGGAGATTGGCGAGGGCATGGTCTGGGGCTCGCTGTGCGCTTTGGGGGGCAGCGCCCCGAACCCGGTTATGAGTACGATCAGGTACTTTCGCAGTGAGTACGACGCCCACATTCGGGACAAGAGATGCCCCGCCCGGGTCTGCACGAAGCTTATCACGCTTTCGATCGACGCCGAGACCTGTATTGCCTGCGGCAAGTGCAAGAAGGTCTGCCCGGTCAATTGCATCCAGGGGGCAAAGAAAGTTCCCCACGTTATCGATGAATCGATCTGCATCCGCTGCCGGGCATGCCACGAGGTCTGCCCGGTGGACGCGGTGAAAATACGGTAGAGGTTACTATGGACGAAATGGTTACCATTACGCTCAACGGTGCCGAGGTAAAGGCACAGAAAGGGACGTCCCTCCTGACAATAGCCCGCGGTATGAACGTCTATATTCCCACCCTGTGTCATAACGAGGCGCTGATCCCGTACGGAGTTTGCAGGATGTGCCTGGTCCAGATCGAAAAGGGGGGTCGTACGCGGGTTGTTACCTCCTGTAACTACCCCGCCGAGGAGGGTCTGACGGTCAAGACGGATACCGAGCGGGTGGTAAAGACCAGGAACGTCGTCATGGAGCTGCTGCTTGCCCGAGCGCCCGGCAACAAGGCGATCGTCGAGCTTGCGGCTCGTCTCGGGGTTACGGGGGGGCGGCTCACCCCGGTCAACGACGATTGCATCCTCTGCGGCATGTGCGTGCGCGCCTGCGACGAGGTGGTTGGCGTGAGCGCCCTGGGATTTTTCTCCCGGGGAACGTCTCGGATGCCCACGACGCCATTTGCCGAGGCCTCCGAGACCTGCATCGGATGCGGATCGTGTGTCTATATCTGTCCTACCGGGTACATCAAAATGGAGGATAAGGACGGCGCCAGGCATATCCATAACTGGAAGGTCAAGCTGGAGCTTGCCACCTGTAAGAAATGCGGGATGTATATTGCGCCCAAGCGGCAGCTCGATTACATCAGGAAGATCGCCGATCTGCCGGAGGACTTCTATGAACTCTGCTTCAGCTGCAGGTAATCGAAAAAAGTGTTGCTATTTTAATTTTCGTTTGGTATAAATAGAAGAAGTGGGAACGCGGGTTACATTGGGAGACAGTAGATGAGCTTTACGCAGCTTATCCTCTACGACGAAGAGTTTAAGAAAATAAACGACGTCATCACAAAGCTCTACTCCGAAACAAACTCCAAGGTCATCTTTCTGGTCGACAGAAACGGGCAGTTGATCGCCAGCACCGGTGAAACCGAAAACCTTGATACCACATCGCTGGCGTCGCTGACGGCGGGTAACATTGCGGCTACGGGAAGTATCGCCAAACTGCTCGGTGAAAAGGAATTTACTATCATCTTTCATGAGGGATATCGGGACAACATCTATATCTCGATCGTAGGCCGTCGTGTCATCATGGTGGTTATCTTCGATGAGCGCTCATCACTCGGGCTGGTAAGATTACGGGCGAAAAAGGCCGGCGAGGATCTGACTGTAATTTTCGATAACCTTATGAAAAAGGTTGAGTCAAAGACCAGCGAAGGCGCCTCGCCGTTCGCAGAGATAACCGATGAAGATATAGACAGGCTCTTTAGCGAATAGAGGAGAGCGTCATTCGATGTCTTTTATTAACTACCCCGCCAGAGAAATTAACTGTAAGATCGTATATTATGGTCCCGGTCTCTGCGGAAAAACCACAAATCTTCAGTGGATATATAAGAAAACCAATCCCGACGCCAAGGGCAAGATGATCTCTCTGGCGACCGAGACGGAGAGGACGCTGTTCTTCGACTTTCTCCCGCTCTCTCTCGGAGAGATCAGAGGGTTCAAGACGCGCTTCCACCTCTATACCGTACCGGGGCAGGTCTTCTATGACGCCAGCCGTAAACTGATCCTCAAGGGTGTCGACGGGGTCGTCTTCGTGGCCGACTCCCAGATAGAGCGGATGGAAGCGAACATC
Organism: uncultured delta proteobacterium; assembly: GCA_963848155.1. GTDB lineage: Bacteria > Desulfobacterota > Zymogenia > Zymogenales > Zymogenaceae > JAFGAS01. Next base: position 585,367 of record CAWKCL010000007.1, on the reverse strand, counting down.
GAGAGCATCGAGAATCTGAAGGCCAATCTCATCGAGCAGAGCTATAGCCTGGACGCGGTTCCTTATGTCGTCCAGTACAACAAGCGTGACCTTCCCAACGCCGCGCCGGTCGCCGAGATGAAGAAGCTCCTCAATCCCAACGGAGTCCCGGATTTTGACTCGGTCGCCACCGAAGGCACCGGGGTATTCGAGACCCTCAAGGCGGTCGCAAAGCTCGTACTCATCGAGCTCAAAAAAGGCGCCGGCGGCTGAGAGGGGCATACCGACCGGACGGCCGAGGTCGGTAAACGGCAGTGCGGCGGCCGATCATAGACAGGCGGAGTAGGGTGAATCTCCGCGGAGCGTGGCGACATATTTTAGATGCGCCGCGTTTTTTTCTTGAAATTATTGAATTGTTTGGTATCATAGCAAAATTACATATTCCTCGGTAGCTCAGTTGGTAGAGCGGATGGCTGTTAACCATCATGCCGCAGGTTCGAGTCCTGCCCGGGGAGCCAGCACTTATACAGGGCCGCGATTACCATCGCGGCTTTATTTGTTTTCCGTGACGGCTCTGTTAGATCACCCGCGCAAGAAATCCGGCGTTTTCTAACGCATCCGCATCAAAATTCCCCTTGTTGCCGTCGCAATGTTACAGTATTATATGGCAGAGTAGACCCTCGGGATACATACGTGAGACGGCCGGAATCTAAGAAAGGGAGATGATAATGACAGGCGATGTGGCGATTTCAATCTTACTCTTTACGTTGGGTATTGTCCTTATATGGACGGGAACCAATGCCGTCCTGAAGCGCGTACCGATACTGGCCAGCTGGCTCCGGGTCTCGTCGCTGGTGGTGACGGTCCTGCTGGTGGCGGTCATAACCTCGCTGCCGGAGTTTACCGTATCGCTTTTTGCCGCCCTGCGCGGACAGCCGGCGGCAGCAGTCGGCAATATCTACGGGTCCAATTTTGTCACGCTGACCTTCGTGGCCGGCATATGCGCCCTCTGGAGGCCGATCGTCGTCGGACCGAGCCTGCGCGAACGGGAATCGAGCTGGATGATACTCTCGGCCGCCCTGCCCCTGGTACTCATATTAGACGGGATGATCAGCCGCACGGACGCATTGATCCTATTGCTGTCCTACTATCCCTATTTCAAAGGTAACCTCGATGACGCGCGCCGTCAGAGGAGGAAAACCGCCGCGATTGCCGTCACGCGACCATGGCTCCATCTCATCGTCTTTTTGGCCGGGCTGGGCATGATCGTCCTGGGATCGAGCCTGGTCGTGGGAAAGGGGACTGCGCTGGCGAAGCTGCTGGGCATGAGTGACCTTCTTATCGGCGTAACCTTTTATGCCTTCGGCACGTCTCTGCCCGAATTTGCCATCGCCATGGGCGCGGTGCTCAAACGCCAGGCAGACGTTACCCTGGGTGAGATCTACGCCTCGAATATTTTCACCGGTCTGGCGGTCGCGGGCGCCCTATGCCTGGCGCTGCCGCTACCGGTCGAGCCGTTGATCGTGAACCGTGACCTCCCCATGCTGGTCGTGGCGGGGGTGCTCATGCAGATGTTTGTGACTACCGGCAAGAAGTTCGTGCGTTTAGAGGCGCTGGTGATGATCGCCATCTATGCGCTGTTCCTTGCCGCCCAGTTCATGGGATTCAATATAACGTTGCCGTGAACAGGCCTTGCCGTTTCGATGGTTTTACCGGCAGGAGCGACCGCCAATTGAACATTTCAGCCGACCGCCGGGCGGTATCGGGCGGTCTTGAGGGAGGGGCAGATGAAGTCTTTATTAATCCTCATTTTCGTTGGAGGCCTTCTTTTATTCTCGGCAATGGGGACAATTGCCGCACCGGAACAGGCCCTGCTGGTCGACGAAAAAGGTGCCCTGCTATCGGGGTATTCGACGGTTATAATCGAAAACGGCCTGGCCTATCCGGTACGTAATCTGGAGACCGGTACATGGTACGGCGTGATTGTCACCGGGACGGCGACCGACGGCACGATCCTGTGCACCGTGGGCGAGCCCATGGGGACGATCCCCGAGGGGGTGGGGGTCGACGAAGGCGAGTCGGACGAGGAAGAGATAGTCGATGACGGCGATCCATCGCAACCGGGAGAGTAGGTGCTGTTATGACGAACGAAGCAGGAAGGGACGCGGAGGTTTGAACCGGCGCGGGGATATACCGGAAAAACGGACTATCGGGGCGCTGACCCGCTATTACACTTGAATCCGGCCCGCGAGCCCGACTGACACTGGTGACTTGCGCCGGACCCGGGCTGACACTGCCAGCCCTGCGAGCCGCCGTTCCAGCATCTCGATGCCCCGGTCGCCTGGGTATAGTCGACCTTCAGGTCGATTATCTGGGGAGGCTCATATTTTTTCTTCTTATCCACTCGTAATTCCCATTCCTGTCTAATATCAGATAACTAAATATGCCCGACAGACAAGACACTCGTAAGAGAAGGCACGAAAAACAGGTCCTGTCGGAGTGGGTTGGCTATTGGGTATCGGCCATACGCGTTTTCCGGGGGAACGGTAGCATATGTACGTATAGGATAGCATCGAACCGATAAAAGTCAATAAAAATAGTCTATTATCCCGCATATACGACGGCCGGCCCCGGATATCGCCGAATGGATATCCGGCACGGCACGATACCATAAAAAACCTTGATTTATGCTATCGGTCAATGGTATATACAATTTGTGACAAACATGCGCTATCGTCGTCGAAAAGAGGTGTTCGACAGTGGGCGTTGACGTTATTGAGGCCACCGGACGCAGGGACCTCGCGCGTTTTATCAGGATTCCCTACGACCTCTACAAGAACCATCCCGTCTGGGTTCCCCCGCTAAAGCTCCTTGCGGCACAAGAATTCAACCGGAAAAAAAACGGTTTTTTTAAAAACTGCGACGCCGCGTTTTTTCTGGCGCGCAGGCGAGGTGCCGTCAAGGGCAGAATCGCCGCTTTCGTCCATCACGGTTACATAGACTACTGGCACGAGCCGCTTGGGTTTTTCGGCTCCTTTGAATCGGTCAACGAGCGGGAAGTCTCCCGGGCGCTCTTCGGGGCGGCCGCCGACTGGCTGAAAGAAAGGGAAATGGAGGCCATACGGGGCCCCTTCAACTTCACTTCCCAGAGCGTCGGGTTTCTCGTGGCCGGCTTTGACCAGCCGCATACGGTGCTTTCTCCCTACAATTTTCCCTACTACAGCGACCTGGCCAAGGACGCCGGTTTTATCCCTAACATGGAGATGAACGGTTACTACGGGGACATCCTGGAGCACTATGTGTTTCCCGAGCGCTTCTCAAAACATTACGACTACCTGGTTGAGCGATATAACGTGCGCGTTCGGGGAATAGACATCAAAAAGATCCCCGAAGAAGTCGCGGCGATTCTCACCGTGGCAAACGACGCCAACCAGAACGAATGGAACTTCATTCCTGCCGACGTATCCGAGGTCGATACGATCGTCAAAGACCTCAAAAACATCGTCGATCCCGAATGCGTCTTCATCATGGAACACGAGGGAAACCCCGTCGGGTTACGCAATCGCCCTGCCCGACGTTAACGTCATTATCAAGGGGCTCAACGGAAGGCTCTTTCCCTTCGGGATATTTAAGATCAAGTACGGCGTGAAAAAACTCAGGGAATACCGGTTGTGGGGGCTGGGATTGACCAAGGAATTCCAGAACAAGGCCCTGGATACGCTGCTCTATTATCATATCTTTCAAGTCCTATCTAAAAAGAACGCCCGTCTCGAAGCAAGCTGGATTCGCCAGGACAACCATAAAATGAACCAGGCTCTCATCAATCTTAATATGAAACTCGTCAAGAAATTTTGCGTGTATCAGAAGAAGATCAAATGACCGGACCGTTCAGAAACTACCGGTTTACTGCGTGCCGGGGAAGACGCCATCCTTCGGCGGCTATACCGAGCGGCATCGGCCGCCGGGACACGAGAATAACCCCCGGGTTACGGAACAACACACAATGCTGAAAGGAGAGTAGTATGCCCAAGGCGCCCGAGCTATTCGCCGACGTTCTCATAGAGGCGGGGATTGACCATGTTTTCGGAATACCGGGGGGAAGCACGATATTTATCTTTGATGCCCTGGAAGGAAAGAAGGATAAGATCCGGGTTGTCCTCGGGCGCCACGAGGGCTCGGCCTCCTGCATGGCCGACATGTACGGGAGGATGACCGGCAAGCCGGGCGTGTTGATCGGCCAGGGCCCATGGATCGGCAGCAGCGGGGCGCTGGGAATCCTCGAGGCGTTCTATGCCGGCTCTCCAATGGTTATCGTCACCGATTTTTCCGACTACGCGGGGCTCACACAGCACGGGGTGTATCAGAATTCTTCCGGTGACCACGGCGCTGCGGACCTTGTGGCGATGATGCGATCGATGACAAAGTTCACGACAGTCGCCACGAATGCCGGCGAGTTCATTCACGGGGTGCGTCTTGCCATCAAGCATGCGATTACGGGACGCCCCGGCCCGGCGTGCGTGATCGTCCGATGGAACGTGGTAAACGAGGAGGTCCAGCCCGAGGCGATCTTTCCGAAGCTCTATCCGCTGGCGGGGCACCTGTCGGTTTCGCGCCCCTGTATCCATCCTGAAGACGCCGAAAAGGCCGCCGACCATTATCGCCGGGGCCGAGCGTCCCGTGATGATATGCGGAAGAGGCGTACACGTGGGGAAGGCGCACGAGGCGGTCAGGACCCTCGCGGAGCTGGTCGGCATCCCCGTCGCCACCAGCTATATGGGGAAAAGCGCCATCCCCGAGACCCACGACCTGGCGCTCGGGATGATGGGGATGCTCGGCCAGAAGAGCGCCAACGATCGGATCGTCGAGGCGGACCTTCTGCTGGTTGTCGGCAGCTGTCTTGCGCCTGAAAATACCAAGATGATGTCGGCCGATTTCATCAACCCGGACCGTCAGAAAATCATCCAGATCGATATCGAGCCGCTCAACGTCGGGTGGACCTACCCGACGGCCCTCGGGATAACGTCGGACGCCCGCGTCGCGCTGGAGATGATCATCGAGCGGATAAAGAAATCGGGAAAAAAATTCGATACCGGGGCGCGGGTGGGCGAGATAAAGAAGTTCAAGGAGACGCGGAACTTTTTTAAGAGCGATATGTTCTCGTCGGACGCCGTCCCGGTCATGCCGGGGCGGATCGTGCGGGAGATTAATGACCTCATCGGGGTCGACGATATCCTCGTTCTTGACACCGGCAACAACCGGATATTCTTCGCCAACCTCTTTAAGTCCAAGGGTGAGGGGCAGGTTTTCGCGGGCGGGGGTGTGGCGGGAATGGGGTGGGGGGTAGCGGCGGCGCTTGCGGCCCAGATGCTCAATCCCACCAGGAGGGTTATCTGCCCGACCGGCGACGGATGCCTCATGATGATGCTCAACTGCCTGGAAACGGCTTCCCAGTATGAGCTTCCGGTTACGTACGTCGTCCTCAATAACTCGGTCCTGGGCAACGTCAACGACTTTATGGCCCCGGGCCATAAGGGGGCGACCGAATACAGGGAAGCGGATCTCGCGGGCGCGGCACGGTCGATGGGGTGTGTGGGAATCAAGGTGAAGGAGGCAGCGGATCTCGGGCGGGCCCTCAAGGAGGCGGCGGCCTCCGGTCGGCCGTCGGTCGTGGACGTAACGACCGCCCATATCCCGCATTTCGGTCTGATGTCCTTTTAGAGCGGCAGCAATATACGTCAAAACCGCCCGATTGACTATTGATACAACCCGGGACGTCGGGTTGGGTATCGTTTTTGCCGTCTATTAAAAATATTGACGGGATAGTGATTTGCTATTACTCTGTTGTTTCACATATCCTGTATCAATATCCCGTCCTCCTTTTTAGGCCGGAAACAGGGAATCGTATATGGATACTAGCGTCGTCGTAATCAATCCGAAAGATAACGTGGGAGTAGTGATCGCGGAGGTCAAGAAGGGGGAGACGGTAGCCATAGGGGCCGGTAACACCATCATGGCTATAGACGATATTCCCAGGAACCACAAGATTGCCCTGGTCGACATTCCGGCGGACGCACCGGTGATAAAATACGGCGAGAAGATCGGGTTGGCTGGCCAAGCCGTTGCGGCGGGCAGCTGGGTGCATACCCATAATCTAAAGGTCGAGGAGACGTAACGTGGGTTTTATGGGATATCGCAGGCCGAACGGCTCCGTGGGAATCCGCAACCATGTCGTGGTGATGAGTTCGGTGTCGTGCGCCAACGGAGTGGTCAACGCGATCGGCAGGGCGCTTCCGGCCGTCAAGACCATCACCCATACCGAAGGGTGCGGCCGTGGTCCGGCCGATATCGCTATCTCCTGGCGAACCCTGACGGGACTGGGCAAGAACCCTAACGTTGCGGCGTTGCTCGTCGTGGGATTGGGATGCGAGTTTATCCCCGCCCCGGGACTTGCCGCAGACGTTGCCGGAACCGGGAAACCGGCCGAATCCCTCGTCATCCAACAGAATGGCGGTTCGAGAAAGACGACCGATGCCGGCATCCAGATCGCGCGCAGAATGCTGGCCGATGCCGAAAGGCAGAAGAGAGAGGCGTGCGATTGGAGCGAGCTGATCCTTGCGACCAACTGCGGCGGGTCCGATGCCCTGTCGGGCGTTACGGCAAACCCGCTGGTCGGATCGGTTTCCGACTGGCTGGTAGGCCGTGGGGGGACGACGATGCTTTCGGAGACGACCGAGATGATCGGCACCGAGCATGTCCTGTCGCGGCGGGCAGCCAATCCCGAGGTCGGGACGCAGATTTTCGACCTCATCAAGAAGCAGCGAAAACAGACCGAGGATATCCTGGGCCCCCTGGCGCACATGGTGATCTCCCCCGGCAATATCGAGGGCGGGCTTTCCAACATCATGGAAAAGTCGATGGGCTGTATTATAAAGGCGGGAACAACGCCGCTGATGGAAGTATCCGACTATGCCGTCGGTCCCTCAAAGAAGGGTTTCGTCATTATGGACACGCCCGGTTCCGATATCTTTTCCATTACCGGCATGGCGGCCGGCGGGGCACAGGTGATGATCTTTACCACCGGCAGGGGGACGCCGGTCGGATTTCCGATCATGCCGCTCATTAAGGTGGCCTCAAACAGCGAGCTTTATACGGCCATGGAAGACGACATGGATGTGAACGCCGGAAGGTTGCTCGAAGGGATGGCCATGAAGGCGGCTACCGAGGAATTCATCGGGCTGTTTACGCGGGTCGTCGAAGGACAGCAGACGAAGGCCGAGATAAACCTGCAGGACGTCCTATCAATCAACACGGTATCGCCGCCGTTTTAAGCGACCTGCATGCTACCAAACAGGGGTGATCTTCTAACAACCATATATCAAGGAGCTGTTATGAAAGAAAAGGGAGGTACGAAGGAGTACAAGACCGGCGGATGGAGCGCTTTCTATATCCTCATCATCTGTTCGCTCCTCTACATGGTCAACTACATGGACCGGCAGGTCCTGGCGTCCGTACTTCAGATGATGAAGGTGGACCTTGGACTTTCGGAGACCCAGCTGGGCGTCCTCAATACCGCGTTCCTGCTCTCCATCGCGTTTTTCTCGGTCCCCGTTTCCTTCATGGTCGACCGGTGGAGCCGCAGGAAGGCCGTCGGCATTATGGCGATCCTCTGGAGCGTGTTTACCTACCTGACCGGCCTGGGGAGAAGCTTTGCCACGGTCCTTATCCCCCGCGCCCTGGTCGGCGTGGGTGAATCGGGCTTTTCGGCGGGCGGCACCGCCCTGATTTCGGCGGCCTATGACCCGGCCAAGCGGGGCAGGACGCTTTCGGTCTTCAACCTGGTCATCCCCCTCGGGGCGGCCCTCGGCATGATCCTCGGCGGCAAGATCGCCACGGCCACCGGCGATTGGAGCAGGCCGTTTGTCATTTTTGCCATTCCGGGCATTATCCTCGGAATCCTCGCCCTGTTCATGAAGGACTATAAGACGGTCCACGAATTGGATATAGCGGGAAAGCGCAGAGGGTTCTTTAAATCGGCCGTATCGCTTTTCAAGATTCCCTCCCTCAAGTGGATGTATATCGGCTACGGCGTGCGCAATATCATGAATTTCTCCGTACTCATGTGGTTATCAGCATACCTGATGCGGTCGCACGGAATCGACGCCGGTAAGGCGGGGGGTATCGTTGGGGCGATCATGATGATGGCGATCATCGGCGCGGTCCTCGGCGGCGTCCTTGCCGATTCATGGCAGAAGAAGAACCGGAGGGCCAGGATGCTGCTTCCGGTCATCGGCGATTCGCTGGCGGCCATCGTCCTGATTATTGCGCTTTTCCTTGATTTCAAGGGCGCGGGATTTTACGTTGCCCTCATGTGGGGCGCCCTGGTGATGCTCGGCACCCCGGCGCTGAATGCCGTTTCTCAGGACGTCGTCACGCCCGGTCTGAAGGGAACCTCGTGGGGCATGGCGGTCTTCTGCATGTACGTATTCGGCGGCGGCTGGGCACCGCTGATGGTCGGTGTAATCTCGGACGCCTTTTTAAATTTAGGGTCCGGCTTTACCGATGTCACCTCGCTGCGGAGCGCGCTGTATATTATGGCGTGCAGCGGGTTTATTGCCTCGATTATCCTCTTTATCGGTTCGCGTTCATATCCGGCCGATATGGACAAAGTTAAGGGCAAGAAACTCCAGTCTGAGAAATAAAAAACCGTATTGTGGGGGGACGGCCGCAGCCGCCCCCCCGTTTATCCTTCTCCGGACGATCAAGATGCTCACGGCGCTATCGGCATCTGATAATCTTTCCCTGCCTGTGGAGATCGGTGATTATCGCCGCCGGGATATTGACCTTCAGAACGATCGCGAGTATACTATATTTCTAAAATAGCTCGGAATTATCTTTGCCTGTTCACTCTTTCCGTATATGATGATCCGATCGATATCGATAAGACCCGGTTTCGCCGTCGCCTACGGGGCGAAATATGACGCGGGATATTTCGACGCAATTATCAACCTTCACGTGCCTGAAAAATGGGAGGGTTTCTATGAGTAATACTCGAGGGCCGCAGAGGCTTCTTGCCGAGGTGCTCACTACCGATCTCTGCAGCGGCTGCGGGGCGTGCGTGGGGCTTTGTCCTTATTTCACGTCGTTTCTGGGCAGGACCATTAATCTGGACCCGTGCGACAAGGAGGAGGGGAGATGCTTTCTCTTCTGCCCGCGCACCGAGCTCGATCTTGACGCACTGTCGCACAAGCGCTTCGGTGTCCCCTACGGGGACGACGCACTCGGGACGTACCGCGAGATCTATTCGTCCCGGGCGGCGGGACCGGGGAAATACCAGGCCGGGGGAACCGTCACCTCGTTGCTGGAGTTCCTCTTCGACCGAAAGATGATTGACGCCGCCGCCCTTACGGCTGCCGACAAGGTATTGCCGGTGGCCGACCTCGCGACCGATAAGGCGGGGGTACGGCGCGCGTCCGGCTCCAAGTACAGCGCAGCGCCGACGCTCTCGGTATTGTCCCGGGCGGCCAAAGAGGGTTATGAGCGGGTGGCGGTTGTCGGGACGCCCTGCCAGGTGACGGCGGCGGCCAAGATGACGTCCCTTGACGGCGTCGAGAAGAACCCGGGGAATATGATCTCGTACGTAATCGGGCTCTTCTGCACCTGGGGCCTCGATTACCGGAAACTGTTCGAATACCTTTCGGGCCGGGTTGATATCGGCGATATTACCGGCTTTGATATCCCTCCACCGCCGGCAGAGCATGTTCGTGGTTGATACCCGAAAGGGCAGGCTCACCTTCCCCCTCTCGGAAATCAGGCCGTTCGTGAAAGAGTCGTGTAAAAACTGTATCGACATGACCTCGGAATTTGCCGATATATCGGTGGGTGTGCTGGAGAACGACCCGTTACAGAACCTCTTAATCGTACGGACGAAAAAGGGCGAGGATCTCGTAAGAGAGGCTGCGGATGCGGGGGCCATACGCGTCGAGAAGATGCCCGACGGCGGGCTTACCCACCTCAAAGAGTCGGCCCTCACGAAGAAGAAACGCGCGTTGAAGAACCTGTCTGATAAAGACCCGGAAGGCAAATGGGGCTATATCGTCGGGCCCGGGGACCGGCTGAAAAAAATCATGGGATAGAGGCATCGTATGTCTTACCTTTCGAAAGATAGCCCGGGAGAAGTCAATCTCCTCATGGGCAACGAGGCAATCGCCCGGGGTGCGATCGAGGCCGGCGTGGCCTTCGCGTCCGCGTATCCGGGCAACCCGTCCTCGGAGATCATTACCGTCTTGGGAAGCCTGGGTAAGGAACTGGGCATTTACGTCGAGTGGTCGACCAATGAAAAGGTCGCCATCGAGGCGGCGGCCGGCGCCTCATATGCCGGCCTCCGATCGATCTGCGCCATGAAGCAAAACGGCCTGAACGTCGCGTCGGATTTCATCAGCAACGCGGTGCTCACCGGGGTAGGGCCGGGGGGGATGGTGCTGATCGTCGCCGACGACCCCGGCGGAATATCCTCATCTAACGAGGAGGATACCCGCTTCTTCTCACGGCTCCTGGAGATTCCGCTGCTGGAGCCGGCGGGCTTCCAGGAAGCCAAGGACATGACGAAGTTCGCCTTTAAGCTCTCCGAGGAGACCGGGCTTATGGTCATGATCCGAAGCGTCACCAGAATCTCTCACGGGAGGGGAAACGTCGTCTATTCGGAGATCGAAAAGGCCAACAAGAAGGCCCGGTTCGACACCAGCCGTACCGTACTGGCATTTCCCGTTCCCTGGACCCACAAGATCCTGCACGATAAAATGGCCGCGATCAAGGACAAGTTCGAAGAGTCCGATTTCAACCGGTACGAAGGCCCCGCAGGGGCGGAGCTCGTCGTGGCGGCCTCCGGGGCGGCGTATCTCTATACGAAAGAGGCGCTCAACCTCCTGGGACTCTCCGACAAGGTCGGCGTACTGAAGATCGGGACGACCTTCCCGTTGCCGGACGAGTTTATCGCCCGGAACCTGAAGGGAGTAAAGAAGGTCCTGGTGGCCGAGGAGGTGCTCCCGTTTGTCGAGGCGTCCGTCAAGGAGGCCTACGCGAACCACGTCAAAGACCTCGGCGTCATCGAGTTCTACGGCAAGGCCTCCGGGCACCTTCCGAAGGAAAACGAGCTGTCCCCCGATATTATGGCACAGGCCCTCGCGGGGCTGACGGGAACCGGCTACGTCCCCGTTGACCCGGACTACCAGGCCAAGATCATGGGCCTGGCGCTTCCCAATTCGCCCTATCGGGCGCTTACCTTTTGCGCGGGCTGTCCGCACCGTGCGTCCTACTGGGACCTCAAGAAGGCGCTTAAACTGGACGGGCGGGATGGTTTTATCGTCGGGGATATCGGGTGCTACACCATCGGGCTGGGGCCGCAGGGGTATTCGATGCTCAGGACGACGCACGCCATGGGATCGGGGTCGGGCCTTGCCACGGGCCTGGGCCAGCTCAAGGCCTTCGGGCTCGACCAGCCGGTGATGGCCGTCTCGGGAGATTCGACCTTTTACCACTCCGTGATACCGGCCCTCATCAACGCCGCCCATCACGAGTCAAACTTTACAATGATCGTGCTTGATAACAGCACTACGGCCATGACCGGGGCCCAGCCTCACTCGGGTTCCGATATCAGCGCGATGGGTGTCCCGGCGCACGGGCTTTCCATCGAGAAGATCTGTCAGTCGCTGGGGGCAAAGGTGCGGGTCCTTGATCCATTCAACGTGGAGGAGACCGTGCAGTCCGTCTACGACATTATTCAGGATGACGAGGGGATCAAGGTCATCATAATGCGTCAGGAGTGCTGTCTCTACCGCCTTAAGAAGGACGAAAAACGGTACGACGTCCGGGTAGACCAGAAACGGTGTCTTGGCGATGCCTGCGGATGCAACCGCCTCTGCACCCGGGTTTTCAAATGCCCGGGGATTATCTGGGACAGGGCCAACAAGGTCGCCCGGATTGACGAGGTTATCTGCAACGGCTGCGGGGTATGCGCGGATATCTGCCCGGAGGGCGCCATAATCAGGGAGGCCAGCCATGAAGCATAACGGCGCAGGTCTGACCTATGATCCCACGAATATCATAATCGCCGGCGTCGGCGGACAGGGAAACATCATGGCGTCCCAGCTGCTGGGGAGATTGCTGGTCAGCAAGGGATTTGAGGTTATCATCGGGGAGACCTACGGCGCGTCACAGCGGGGAGGCTCGGTCATGAGCCACCTCCGGGTCGCCAAGCAGGGCGGGATCTCGCCGATCATTCCGAAAGGCAAGGCCCACTACATCATAGCACTGGAGCCGGCCGAGGCCCTCAGGGTCATGGGTGAGTACGGCAACCCGGACGTTCGGGTCCTTTCCAACACCCGTCCTATATATCCGGTGGACGTCATCACCGGCGCGTTTGAATACCCTGATCTGGACAGCCTCAAGAAGATTATCACCGATTATTCGAAAGAGGCCTTCTTCATCGATGCGACCGATATCGCCCTGAGGGTAAAGACCCCTATCCTTGCCAACATCATTATGCTCGGCGCGTTCGCCCGGTGGGGCGTGGTTCCGGTGACCGTCGAAGAGTTCGAAGAGGCTATAAAACAGAGCGTGCCCGAAAAGCACCTGAAGAAGAACATCGAGGCATTCAAGGAAGGTATGCAGGCGATGTCGGCATCATAGCCAAGAGGCGCCGTGAGAAAAAAAGAAAGGGCCGCGACAGACGTCGCGGCCCTTTTCGTATTAGGGTATTACGAGGCTATTCCTCGGCCTTCAGCTCCACCCGCTCGACCTTCGCCAGATCCCTGACGTAGAAAAAGGATCCAGCCAGGAAGAAAAGCGCCCCGATAGCGAGGAAGATGGGCAGATATTTGAATCCGGCAACCAGGCCCATCGCCGGGTCTACGTTGAATTTCCTGATATAGTGGTCGGAAACAAGGCCGATAAAGAGAGGTCCGAGGGACGCCCCCAGGAGGTTCTGGACGACGATGTTCAGGCTCTGGGATACGGAACGGAGCCCCGGATGGACAACGTCCTGGGTGACGGCGGCCGATCCCGCCACGAACATCGGGATGACCAACCCCATGGCGATGAGGACGAAGTACTGGGCCTTGCCCGTGAAAAAGTGAAAGGCGGCAAAGAGCAGAATCGCCGCCGCGAATGTGCTGATGGCGGGAAAGGCAAGGCGTGCGGTTTTAAAGCGCTTTCGCAGGGCATTGGTGATAATTCCGCCGAGGGGGGCGCCCAGGACCGCCAGCAGGAAGACGACCGACGATTTCATCGTCGCCTTGTCCATGGGCAGTCCCTCCATCCGGTTAAAATAGGCGGGTAACCAGAGGATCAGGGAATTGGTGACGAAGACGCAGCCCGTGTATCCGAAATAGGTCAACAGCAGCGACGGGGTATCGAGGAACTCCTTGACGATATCCTTCACCTTCATCTTGATCTTCTGCGGCTTGTCTTCGAATCGGTTACGGTTCTCAGAAGCTTAACGGTCTTATAGTCCTTCATGAAAAAGAAGAGAAACGCCAGGACAAGCCCCGGTATCGCCATGATCCCGAAGGCATGGCGCCACCCGAGATTCACCGCGATGATACCCCCGAGCACCGACCCCATGACTATCCCGAGGGGGATCGCGCCGTTCCAGATGCCCATCATGAGCTCGCGCCTTTTCTCGGGGAAAAAGGCCGAGATGAGGCTGTACCCTCCCGGGACGTAACCCGATTCGCCGACGCCCACGGCAACCCGGGCCGTAAAGAGCTGTCTGAAGTTCGTGGCGAACGCGCAGGCGCCGGTGGCAAGGCTCCAGAGGAATACGAGGATTCCAAGGCTCCTGGTCCTTCGCCAGCGGTCGATAATAATCGACAGCGGGAAGGTAAGGATGACAATAGACCAGTAAACTGCCGACACCAGGAGTCCGCAGTCCCCATCGGAAAAGCCCAGTCCACCCTCTGCCGCGGGCGCCTTGAGGTAGGGGATGAGTCCGGAAATGATGTAGCGATCTGCGTAGTCGATCATGTAGATGATGAAGAGGACGAAGAAGACGTAGTAGGCGTACCGCTTGGAGACGAGGTATCCTTCCTTTGAATAACCGTTGGTCATAAAACACCTCTCTCATAATTGTGTTGAAATTTCAGGTATTATACTAAAGGATATACCCTATGGGAAGCATTTTATTTCGTTGCACGTTCGCACTTCAACGATCGCCATAGCTTCCCGAATGAATACAGGCGGGTTCCTAAAATGAGTTGACCCTGACATATCGATATGGTACGGTAATTCGATAGATCACGCGGAAGGTTTTTGTTGATTATTCTCGTCTCAAACGATGACGGCATCGAGGCCGAAGGCATCAGGGCGTTGGCCGGCGAGCTTGAGCGCGGCCATACGGTCTTCGTGGTTGCCCCCGCGCGCGAACAAAGCGCCTCGAGCCACAGCCTCACGCTGCGCAGGCCGTTATCGGTACAAAAGACGGGTGAGCGCTCCTACGCCGTTGATGGGACGCCGGCCGACTGCGTGAACCTTGCCGTTAACGGCATACTCACCGTGCGCCCCGATCTCGTGGTATCAGGGATAAATCACGGGGCAAATTTAGGGGACGACGTCTTTTATTCCGGCACGGTATCGGCGGCCGTAGAAGGATTGCTGCTAACGATTCCGTCGATTGCCGTTTCATACGAGATGAAGACAACCCGTGATTTTAGGCCGGCCGCACGGTTTACCGCGGATCTGGTTGATTATCTGGCCGCCCACCCAATGCCGCGGGACACCGTCCTTAACGTAAATATCCCCGATGCAATTGTGGCGGACCGGCCGCCTACAGGGTAACCAGGCAGGGAAAGCGGGTATACAGCAATGCCGTCGTCGGCCGGGTCGAGCCGCCCGGATCGGGATCATTCATGATTGGATCGGGCGAGATAACCTTCGAAGACGATATCGAGTCGGATTTCTTTGCCGTGACCCACGGGTATATATCAATCACACCGCTCCATCTTGATTTGACAAACTACGTATCCATCGGAGAGATAAGGCAGTGGAAAATCGAGACGGATTTGAAATAGCCAGAAAGCGCATGGTCGATGCGCAGATCGTCTCCCGGGGGATACGCGACGGCGCAACGATCGACGCCTTTCTCTCGGTGCCGCGCCACCTGTTCGTGGAAGAGGCGCTCCGGAACCAGGCATACAGCGATTACCCTCTGCCCATCGGAAATGAACAGACCATTTCCCAGCCCTATATCGTTGCGCTGATGATTGAAAACCTTATGCTTTCCCCGGATGATCGGGTCCTCGAGATCGGAACGGGGTCGGGATACCAGACGGCGATTCTCGCCAAGATCGCGCGGAGAGGTCTTTTCCGTCGAAAGGATAGAAGAGCTTGCGAAAAAGGCGGATGGACTCCTCAAGCAGCTTGGATACAATAACGTCCGCATCAGGGTGGATGACGGAACCCAGGGATGGATAGAGCAATGCCCATTTGATGCAATCGTGGTGGCCGCCGCGTCTCCCGATATTCCGAGGCCGCTTATCGATCAACTGAAAGACGGAGGAAGGCTCGTTATCCCGGTAGGGGGGAGGTCTTCGCAGGAGCTGGTACAGGCGGTAAAGGAGGGCGACGAGATTGTCCGCAGGAATCTCGGATCGTGCAGGTTCGTGAAGCTGATTGGAGAATTCGGGTGGATGGATTAACTGAAGGTCCGGTTGGTTCCGGTAGTATCCCATTAGGCGTGAAAGAAGGTAAACTATGACCCTATACGGATTGTTAGAGCTGCTGGCGGTCTTCGCGATAGACGTGATATCGAAGATCGGCTACCTCGGCGTTTTCTTCCTCATGGTCATGGAGAGCATGGTGATTCCGATACCATCGGAGCTGGTGCTGCCGTTTGCGGGATTCCTCATCTCCCGGGGCGATTTCAGCTTCGTCTGGGTTATGATCGCAAGCTCGCTGGGCAGCATCACGGGTTCCCTGATATCTTACTATATGGGAAAGTACGGCGGTAACGCGTTCGTTATCAGATACGGCAAATACGTATTGCTTGACGTGGAAGACCTTAAAAAGACGGAGCGATGGTTTGAAAAGCGGGGAGAATATACCATATTCATCAGCAGGTTCATCCCCGTCGTCAGACATCTGATATCCATCCCCGCGGGAATCGGGAAGATGGATCTCAAGCGGTTTTGCCTGTATACGGTCGCCGGCGCGTCCATGTGGAACTTTATCCTGGTATACGCCGGGTATCTGTTGGGGGAACACTGGGACAGGATAAAACACTATTCCGAGCCGGTCTCGTTTACCGTTGCCGCGGGGCTGGTGATCGGTTTTATATGGTTTGTCTACCGGCACGTGAGGGATAAACTGGCGGCCCGGCGGTAGTCCGTTCGGGTAACTGTACGGGGAGTAGGGCTCGCGAGGGCCGAAGGAGCTTTGTCTGCAACCCTCGTTATTGATTATATGAAAGAGAAGATTATATACATCGCGGCGGTGGTAGCGCTCCTGGCGTTTTCGGCCTGCGTCACCACGACGACGACCGAAGGAGTTTATCACACGGTAAAGAAGGGACAGACCCTCTGGAGGATCTCCAAGACCTACGGCGTCGATATGCAGACGATCGCCGAATATAACGATATCTACGATAAGAGCCGCATCTACGTGGGACAGGAGATCTTCATCCCCGGGGCCGAGAAGCAGCTGGAGGTCGAGGTCTACAAGGTCGACCCTGGCGAGACGGGCACTATTGTCGTTCATAAGGGGATGTTTGTATGGCCGACCGAGGGGACCGTCTACTCGCTGTTCGGGGTCAGGTGGGGGCAGATGCACTCGGGCCTCGATATTTCGGCCAATTCGGGTATCCCGGTGCTGGCCGGGGGAGACGGAACGGTCGAGTACGCCGGGCGTAAAGGCGGCTACGGAAACCTCGTGATCCTCAAACACCGCGACGGTTACGAGACCTACTACGGCCACCTGTCGGTCATTTCCGTCTCGGTGGGAGACACCGTCACAAAGGGAAAAAGGATCGGCATGGTGGGGAGCACCGGCAAGTCCACCGGTCCCCACCTCCATTTTGAGGTTCGCAAGGATAATAAGGTGAGAAACCCGTTGTTTTTCCTCCCATGAGTACTCCTCTATCAACCAATGAATTGCGGTCCCTCATCGAGGCGGCCCGGGGAACCCGTCCGTGCGACGTTGTCCTTTCGGGAGGACGTATCATCAACGTCTTTACCGGCGAGATGGAGAGCGGGGACCTCGGGATATTGTCAGGCCGTATCGTGGGAGTCGGCTCCTATGAGGCCGCAGAGGTTATCGACGTTTCCGGTAAATATCTTTCTCCCGGTTTTATCGAAAGCCACATCCACATCGAGAGCTCCTGTCTTGTCCCCTCGCAATTTGCCCGGGGAGTGACCGCCCGGGGGACCACGACCATAATCGCCGATCCCCACGAGATCGCGAACGTCATGGGCCTGCCGGGGATCGCGGCAATGCATCAGGACGGGCTGCTCACGCCGCTCGAGATCTATTATTCGCTGCCGTCGTGCGTTCCCGCGACCGGACTTGAGACCTCGGGCGCCGCTCTTTCGGCCGAAGACCTCTCGAAGCTGATCGACGAGCCATGGGTACTCGGGCTGGGGGAGGTGATGAATTTCCCCGGCGTCATAAACGGCGCCGAGGACGTCCTCCAGAAGATCGTTATGGCCCGGCGCAGGAACAAGATAATCGACGGACACGCGCCGCTGGTTTCCGGCAGGGACCTGACGGCCTATATCTCGGTGGGCATCGGCTCCGATCATGAGTGTACGGAGCTATTGGAAGCCCGGGAGAAACTGCGCCAGGGAATGTTCATCATGATACGGGAGGGCAGCGACGCCCGAAATCTCGACGCGCTCATCGGCCTGATCAATGAGCGCAATTTCTGGTTTGTGACGCTGGTCGGCGACGATATACACCCCGGTGACATTCTCAGAAGGGGACACATAGACTATTTCCTGAAACGTGCTACCGCCGCCGGGCTCGATCCGGTTACCGCGGTCAGAATGGCCACGATTGTGCCAGCGATGCGGGCGGGGTTTACTCACCTCGGGGCGCTGGCCCCGGGCAGACAGGCAGACGTGGTCGTGCTGGACGATCTGACCGATTTCGGCGTCGGGAAGGTATTCAAGAACGGAGTCCTTGTTGCTCGCGGAGGCGGGACGATCCTTTGAAATCCAGGGCGCCCCGGACATGCCGCGCGTTCCGATGAATGTGAAGGGCTTCAGTCCCGAGAGGCTGAGAGTCCCGTTCAGGGAGGGCCCGGCGCGGGTCATCGGGGTCGTGGTCGGCCAGATACTTACCGAACAACTCCTGATCGGTCTTACCGAAGATAGGGGTACGGCAGTCGCGGATGTTGCGCGGGATATACTCAAGGTCGCCGTAATCGAGCGGCACCGGGGACGGGTAACGTCGCCGTCGGCTTCGTGAAGGGATTCGGCCTGAAGAGCGGCGCCGTTGGATCTTCCGTAGGGCATGACTCCCACAATATCACGGTTGTGGGAACGAGCGATCGGGACATCTATTGCGCAGCCAACCGGATCATTGAGCTGGGGGGAGGGCAGGTGGTGGTGCGTGACGGCGTGGTTGTGTCGGAACTGGCGCTGCCGGTCGCGGGATTGATGAGCGATCGCTCGGTCGAAGAGGTTGACTCCGCAATGACCAGGAACCATAATGCTGCACGCGAGATCGGATGTGTCCTTCCCAACCCTTTCATGACGCTGTCTTTTCTTCCGCTTGCGGTAATCCCGAAACTAAAGATAACCGACCGGGGGCTGGTGGACGTGGAGAAATTTGACCTCGTACCTCTTTATGCCGATTGATAATAGGTGAGGTGTTGCATGAAGCCGATAAATCGGTTCGCGTTGCTCGTCATAGACATGCAGAAGGAATACTTTTCGGAAGGCGGATTTCTGAGGATTCCCAATGGACCGCAGGTCGCCGATAATCTCCTGGCTCTGATGGATGTTGCCCGACAGCGATCAATTGATATCGTCCATATCAGGCACATCAGCAAGAATCCTCAAGACGCCACGTTTCGGGCGGGAAGCAGCGCGGTGGAATTCATCGACGGGTTCATTCCCCAGGCAAACGAGCCGGTCGTTACCAAGACGAGGCCGGGCTCATTCTACCTCACTGATCTGGGGGATATCCTGGACCGGCGTGGAATCGATCACGTGATCATCGGAGGGCTGATGTCGTTCATGTGTTGCGACACTACTGCCCGTGAGGCCCACGCCCGCGGTTATTCCGTTCATTTTCTCAGGGACGCGACGGCCGCCATTGACATCGGTGACGTCAGCGCCGCCTCGATCCACGCCGCGGTCTGCGCGGTTCAGGGGCTGGTCTTTTCACGAGTAGTTACGACGCAGGAGATGATCGATATCCTGAAAAGAGAGCCAACCTCCCCGTAACGGTCTACGGCCGATAGCGGGTCACCCCGAATCATCGATGATTCAGGGCGCCCCGCTTTATTATGCGCTATCTTAAATGCCGGGTTCGGTTATTCGGGGCGCAATCGTCCGTCCGGTGGGTCATTGGTATGATTGGCGGTATACTGTGGGGACGCGGGTGCCCCGAAGCTTCACGGTAACGAATTACCGGAAATTTATTTCTATGCCCGCGTCCTATGGGTGTCGGATTATTATGGTAAACGTCAAAAATCCAAATATCTTCTTGACATAGATACGAAAAGGTGTTAATTTTCTTTCTGTTTTTGCCTATCTGTTTTATGTTCGTTAAGCACCACCGAGCGAATGGCCCCCGTAGCTCAGGGGATAGAGCAACGGATTCCTAATCCGTGTGTCGCACGTTCAAGTCGTGCCGGGGGCACCATGTATGATTTGGTCATTCCAGTTGGTTCTATGTTCAATAGGGGGCCCGTATGATGAATAAATCAGACCTGATCGAGGTCCTCGCCAAGAGAATGAATCTTACTCAGAAGAGATCGGAATCGGTGATTAACCATGTCTTTAATGAAATGACCGACGCGCTCAAAAAAAACGATAAGATAGAAATCAGGGGTTTCGGGAGCTTTACGGTCAAACACTATAAACCGTATACCGGAAGAAACCCGAAGACGGGCGACACTATCCAGGTCAAAGAGAAGAGGCTCCCCTTTTTCAAGGTTGGAAGAGAGCTGAAAAAGAGAGTGGATGGGGATGCCGACCGATAAACAGAGATTGCCCTCCTAATTCACCAGGATCGTGAAGGGCGGCCGCTCTTCCTGCTCCTCCCGCTGGCCCCGCACCCGAAATAAACTCAAATCAAAGAACCGGATATTCCTCATACTTGTCCCCATTACTATCCTGGGGATAAGACGGTACACCTATCGGCGGCGGATTGGCGGCGGTCGGGCGTAGGACCGGACGCCTTATTTGTTGGGACATGATTCCCACGCGTTATCGCTCATCCTGGGTGTCATGAGACGACTGGATATGGCGGGTCGAACACTTTCGGGAGGGCGTCGTACGAATAACGGGAAAGGGGACCGGAGGGGAGAAAGCTAAATCAATGGTCGGCTGTCAGGATATCGAACATCACCTTTTTGAATATGCCGGTGAATTCATCGGTGCCGAGCACCGACTTATGCATATACAGAGCGCCGCTTTCAACTATCCGCTCCCTATTCCTTCGTTCGGAGGTCAGGATCATGACCGGGATTGAGTGTCTGTTAGCGACTTCGATAACGTCAAAACCGTCCCTACCTTCCATGATCAGGTCGGAAATAACCAGATCGGGTTTGTTCGGCCCTTCTATCAGGGTTATTCCCTTTTCCCCGCTGCCGACCACCAGCGTGGTAAAGAGGTTCTTGAAGAGCTTTTCGATAACGTCGTTAATAATGCCGGCAAAGAATTGATTGTCGTCGATAATAAGCACCTTTATCCGAAGGAATGAGATTGCCTTCAGATCAGAAAGGTGAACGAGGGTCTTGTAAACAGCCAGATCATCTTCACTGCTTTTATCCAGGACGTTACGCACGAAATCCCCGGGTTTTATCAGCGCAAGGATCTCCTGTTGTTCACGGGAAAGTTCCTGTTGCCCGGGGTCTGCGCCCTTGATCTTATAATAAATCGGGAGCCTGGTTTGGAGGCGGCCGATCTCGTCGACCTGGCGGGTCCCCTCGATGATGAGTTCCATGGTGTTCATTGATATGTTCGGCTCGGGGATTTCCACATCTTTGAGCAGCTCGAACATCTCAAAGGGGATATCCTTCCAGCCCATCATCCTGAAGAACGCCTTTTTCCCCAGAACGGAGTCACCGACAGATGCGTGTACGATCTTACCTTCCGAGAAGAAGAGCTTACCGACTTTCTTGCTCTCGGGTTTCAGATAGATCTGGATTTTTTTCTTGGTATCAATTGTCTGGATGAGTCCGGGAAGGGAGAGGATGGAAAGCACCCCCTTCATAACCAGGCGATTGTCCCTTTTGGCGTCGTAATCCATACGAAAAAACGGTAAAAATTTATAATATCTAGTATAATCCGTGCGTATAATAACACAGTATGCGTTTGAACGCAATAACACGCTGAAAATCATAGATCCCGTCGCTGCCGGATGACCAATTATTTTGTCCCCGACGCAGGTTACGTACGTAGCCGTGGTTTTGCGAGAGGCCTTTTTATTACGCTATTTACCGAATCGGACTTTTCGGGCGACCGGCTGCTCATGTCGATATGTGGCGGGAGAGGACCGTCTTCTGTAAGATGCTCAGGATATAAGAACCCAATTACTTAAAATATCATTGTAAGAATGACAGAAACGTGATACAAAGAGGCAAGCTAATACTGGGCGGTGCGAAGTAACCCTCATGTCTCTTGACCCGTCATCAGATAACCATATCATTGCGATTAAAAACCTCACGACGGTATCGACTCGCGGAAGCGGACTCCTTTCGATCCTCAAGTCCGTCACCAGGGAGATAATCGATACGATGGGGTACGGGCGCGTTATTATTGCCTTGAAGGATAAGAGATCGTCGGTCCTCAGATTTCGAATCGGCAGGGACCGGGAAATGGCGGGCCTGGAGTTTACGAAGCTCCTGAGATCGATTCCGCCGGTTTCCCTTACGCCGGACCGTAACGGGCGATTGTCGGTATCGGCATGGTCGTTTCAAAACGGCCGGGAATTATCGGTGCCGGACGCACGCCGCTACGATTTCATGCCCGATCGGACGTTTCAAGACCATGAGCTCACCGACCGTTTCTGCTTCGGCTCATACGTCATCGCTCCCATTTCGTTTCGTAACGATTCCATCGGCATTATTATCGTCGACGACAAGTATATTTCCCGGCCTCTTACCGAAAACGATCGGCGCGTAATCTCCACGATTGCCGATCACCTCTCGGTGTGCATCTCCAACGTTGAGACGTTCAACAGACTCAAAAAATCTAACCGCCAGCTTCAGGAAATCAACAGAGAGCTGGCGGCATCACAGGGGCGGTATCAACGGTTTGTGGAGCGGGGGCCCGATGCCGTCTTTATCGTCCAGGATTACCGATTCGTCTTCGTCAACAGGGTCTTTCAGAAGATGTTCGGGTATACCGAGGAGGAGATTGTCGGCAAAGGATTTATCGAGATACTTGCCCCCGAATCCCGGGAAAGTATATTGAAGTCGTATGAGGCTTCAAACAACGGGATTACCGTACCTGACGAATACGAGTATTCTGCCGTACGGAAGGACAGAATCGACAATTGCCGTCTGGATGAAGACCACCTATACCCGTTTCAACGACCGGCTGGCGATCCTCTGTTTTGCCCATGATATAACGGAAAAGAAACACGCCGAGTCGGAGCTCAGAGAGGCAAAGGCCTACCTGGAAAACATCCTTGAAAGCGCCAACGACCTGATCTATATCCTTGATACCGAAGCGAGGTTTACCTACACCAACAGGAAATTCGAGGAATTCGGATATAATCCACGAGAACTGATCGGCAAGACCGTTTCTCGAGATCCTCACCCCGAAGCACAAGGGGAACCGGTTCAAGAAAACGATTACGACGGGTGCGAAACAGGTCTACGAAGTAGAGATGTTTGAAAAAGGGGGGGCGCAGGTCAGGAATATCGTCGTGTCGACCTCTCCGCTGCTCGACGAGTCGGGTATAATCCGAGGGGTCCTGATGTTGGGAAAGGATATCACGGAGAGGAAGCGGTCCGAAGAGGAATTGCGCCGCATGTCCATCACCGACAGCCTGACTGATCTTTACAATCAGCGGCATTTCTTCCAAAAGATCGGTGAAGAAACCGACCGCGCCAAAAGGATGTTCTACCCGATTTGTCTCATGATGTTCGATATCGACAATTTCAAGCGCTACAATGATACAAAAGGCCATCTGGCCGGCAACAAGATCCTCAAGGCGGCCGGAAGGATCATCCAATTAACCATTCGCGGGACTATGGACTCGGCATTTCGTTACGGAGGGGATGAATTCGCTATCATCCTTCCTAACACGACGCCGTCGGAGGTCGAAATCATTGCCTACCGGATCAAGGAAAAGATTGAAAAGAGCCTCGACGGATTGACGATTTCAATAGGAATATCATCGATGAGCGAGAACGGCTCACTCGAAGACTTCATAAACTCCGCCGACAAAGCGATGTACGCAGCCAAGGCCAAGGGTAAGGAGGCGGTCGTTACCTATTGTTCCGATCTATCGTATCCGAAATGATCACTAAAAGAAAAACAAAAGTCGTCCGCGTCGGAGGGGTTCCGATTGGCGGTGATAATCCCATCGTTGTCCAATCGATGACCAAGACCGATACGGCCGACGTAAGGGCCACGGTTGGCCAGATCCAGGACCTTGCGCGGGCGGGGTGCCGGATCGTGCGGGTTGCCGTAAAGGACATGGAGGCGGCATCGGCCCTTAAGGCCATCATTACAGATTCCCCTGTTCCGATCATTGCCGATATTCATTTCGATCGCCGCCTGGCGCTGGCCGCTATGGACGCCGGCGCTTCGGGGATTCGTATCAATCCCGGAAATATCGGCAGCGAAAAGAAGCTTTTCGAGATTATCCAGCGGGCGCGGCAGGATGATGTGGCGATTCGCATCGGCGTCAACTCGGGCTCCCTGGAGAAGGACCTACTGAAGAAGTATGGCGGTCCCTGTCCCGAGGCCCTTGTAGAGAGCGCGCTGCGGTCGGCGGCGCTCGTCACGGGATGGGGGCATACAAACATAAAATTGTCGCTCAAGTCGACGAGCGTGCTGGATACCATCGCCGCATATCGACTGGTGTCGGAACGGACCGATCTGCCGCTCCACGTGGGCGTAACCGAGGCGGGAACGGTCCTGAGGGGTGCGATAAAGTCGTCGGTGGGAATCGGAATACTCCTGGCCGAGGGGATCGGGGACACGATACGCGTGAGCCTGGCCGGCGACCCCCTCTCGGAGGTGCTGTGCGCCAATACGATCCTTTCGTCCCTCGGACTGGGCAAGAGAGGGGTAGACGTCATCGTATGCCCCACCTGCGGCAGAACTTCTATGGACATCGTATCGATCGCCCAGGAGGTGGAGGCGCGGCTCGTCGGGTATGATCTGCCGATTACCGTGGCGGTGATGGGGTGCGAGGTGAACGGCCCCGGAGAAGCGCGCGAGGCCGACGTCGGTGTCTGCGGGGGAAAGAAATATGGGCTCCTTTTCAAGAAGGGTAAGATAGTCAGGAAACTGGCCGAGGCCGAGATTGTCGACGCCCTCATTTCCGAGATAGACGCGATGGCGGCTACACAACCGAAGTAGGCGCATGTATGGCATGATACGTCTCAATGATATAACCGATAAAGTGCAGTCATATCTCCCCGACGCTGATGTCGAGGTGATCTCGAAGGCATACGTATTTTCCGCGAAGGTACACCAGGGCCAGACCCGTCTCTCGGGAGAGCCGTACCTAACCCACCCCCTTGAAGTTGCCTATATCCTGGGCGAGCTGACGATGGACGTCCCGAGCGTGGCGACCGGGCTCCTGCACGATACCGTCGAGGATACGCTGACCACCTCCAAGGAGATCGAGGAGATCTTCGGGTCGGAGGTCAGTTATCTCGTCGAAGGCGTCACCAAGATATCCCGCATGAGTTTTTCCAATACGGAGGAGCGGCAGGCGGAGAACTTCCGAAAGATGATCATCGCCATGGCCAAGGATATTCGGGTTCTCCTCATCAAGCTCTCCGACAGGCTCCATAACATGCGGACGATTCAATACCTGCCCGCGGAACGGAGGGAGGCAATCGCCCAGGAGACGATGGATATCTACGCCCCTCTCGCCAACCGTCTGGGAATTGGATGGATTAAGACCGAGCTTGAAGACCTCGCCTTCAAGACGCTGAAGCCGGAGACCTATCAGGAGATTTCCGACAGGCTCGAATCCAAGCGAAAAGAGATCGACAAGTACTCCAAGGAAGTGCTCTCTATCATCGAGCAGGAACTCAAGAAGAACAAGATCGAGGCCCAGCTTCAGGGCAGGGTAAAGCACCTGTACGGCATCTACTCCAAGATGCGTGCGCAGGAGATCGGGTTCGAGGAGGTTTATGACAAGATCGCCTTCCGTATCGTCGTCGAATCCCTCAAAGACTGCTACGGGACGCTCGGCATAATACATTCACTCTGGAAACCGGTGCCCGGCCGCTTTAAAGACTATATCGCGATGCCCAAACCCAATATGTATCAGA
Source organism: uncultured delta proteobacterium (assembly GCA_963848155.1). Taxonomy (GTDB): domain Bacteria; phylum Desulfobacterota; class Zymogenia; order Zymogenales; family Zymogenaceae; genus JAFGAS01. Next base: position 559,704 of record CAWKCL010000007.1, on the reverse strand, counting down.
GCCTTCATACAACGGTAATCGGCCCCTACGGCGAGCGCATCGAGGTGCAGATAAGGACCGAACAGATGCACAAGATTGCTCAAAAGGGGATTGCGGCCCACTGGAGGTACAAGGAAGGGAAAGACGGCATCAAGAAGCAGGACGCCAAGAGCTATGACTGGCTCCAGCGGCTCATCGAGTGGCAGCAAGACCTCAAGGATCCCTCCGAGTTTCTCAAAACAGTGAAAGTCGATCTCTTCCCTGAGGAAGTCTATGTCTTTACTCCCAAAGGGGAGGTCAGGGCGTTTCCGAAAGGGGCAACACCCATAGACTTCGCCTACGGTATCCATACCGACGTCGGCAACCGATGTGTCGGCGCGAAGGTCAACGGGAAGCTCGTGCCTATCCGCTACCAGCTTGTCAACGGGGACGTCGTCGAGATCGTTACCGGCGGCAAACAGAAGCCGAGCAAAGACTGGCTTCGAATGGTCGTCACCTCCAAAGCGAAACAGAAGATCAAGCACTGGCTTATCAGTGAACAGAAGGAACGCAGCGTAACCTTCGGAAAGGAGATACTCGACAAGGAATTCAGGAAGTTTGGACTGAGCTTCCAGAAGCATATGCACTCCCAGACGATGAAGTCCGCAATCGATTCCCTTAAGACGAAGGATTTCGAAGACCTCCTCTCAAAGGTCGCCAATGCTCGAATATCGCCTCAACAGGTTATCGAGTATTTCGTCCCGAAGGAGGAGATCAAGGAAACCGATCCGCAGCCCGTCGAAGAGGCCGCCAAGAAGAAGCGCCTCAAAAAGGAGGGGATGCCGGGCGGCGTGCTTATAAAGGGCGTCAACGATATCATGACGAAATTCGCCAAGTGCTGTAATCCGGTACCGGGTGATAAGATCGTCGGGTTCATCACGCGGGGCAGGGGAGTGACCATCCATACCGCGGACTGCCCGAACGTGATTGAGCTTTCAACCGAGCGGCTCGTGGATGTGCAGTGGGACGCCAGTTATGAGCAGGTCTATAATGCGAAGATCGAGGTGATCTGCGAAAATAAAAAGGGGGTGCTTGCGTCAATCGCCCAGGCGATCGCTAATTCGGAGGCAAATATCTCCGAGGGGGCGCTCAGGACCATGGAAGACAACAAGGCGCGGTGTGAATTTGACCTCCAGATAAAGAACCTCGAACATCTAAAACGGGTTATTCGGGCGGTGGAAAAGGAGCGGGACGTGATCAGTGTTCACCGGGTCACATGACGGTCAATCGCCGGACGATTGGCTGGGTATCGGCCGCCGGAGAAGTCAGGCTCCTGGGGCGCGGAGAACCGATTGATACAAGAAACACGTGAGCGGCACAGAAGGCCGCCCAAAGTAAACTATATAATACCTGCGCTACCGGGTTGTCGTAACTATCGTATATGACCCCTTACATGTCTTCCCGGATGATCGGCCCTGCGGTCTCCGTACGGTGATCATTGGGACGGGACCCGAGAACGAAACAGTACCGGGCCTCGGGCGACCGGGGCAAATCAGGCCTTGGTCACCTTACCGGAACGAAGGCATCGGGTGCAGATCTTGACGCGAACTGTCCTGCTTCCGACGAGGGTGCGCATGGTATGAAGGTTTGGGTACCATCTGCGTTTCGAGACGTTATGGGCGTGGCTCACGTTACAGCCCACGATGGGACCCTTACCGCAAATATCACATACTCGACTCATAGCTTACCTCCAAAAACCTACGTATTATATCAAGATAGATGAAATAATCAAGCAAAAATTATGGAAAAAAACAAAAAAGTGGGGACATTGTTTGTCGTCTCCACCCCGATCGGGAACCTCAAAGATATCACCCTGAGGGCAATCGAAACGCTCAGGGCGGCAGACATCATCGCCGGAGAGGATACCCGGATTACGAAACGGCTCATGAGCGCGCACGGCATCTCCGGGCAGCTGATCAGCTATCGGGAACATAACCGACAGCGGGCCGGTCGCGATATCATCGAGGCGCTGCATCAGGGGAAGGATGCGGCGCTGGTTACCGACGCGGGAACGCCCGGGGTATCGGACCCGGGACAATACCTGATAGCAGGTTGTATCGATGAGGCTATCGACGTTGTTTCGATACCGGGGCCGTCGTCGGTTATCGCGGCGCTGTCCATCAGCGGCCTCGGAACGGATCGTTTCGTCTTTTTCGGTTTTTTGCCGCGGAAAGGTAAGAAGCGACAGGCGGTGTTTTCAGAGCTTGCCGCGGAAACAAAGACGGCCGTCATCTTCGAATCTCCCCTTCGGGTCGGCGGAACCCTCGCCGAACTCCGCGACCGGGTGGGCGACCGGAAGGCGGCCCTCTGCCGGGAAATGACCAAGATGCACGAGGAGGTTATCCGGGGCAGGATATCGGATATAATTGATGTCATCGGGAAGAGAAGCCGGTTACCGGGAGAGATGGTGATCGTGCTGGCAGGCAGGGATGAAACGGCTGCGGCCGTCGATAACGATACGATAAAGAGGGAGGCGACGGCGGCTATTGCGGACAACCCTGGTAAGCGGGCAAAAGAACTTGCCGCGCTCGTTTCGGGGCGTCTCGGCGTTCCTTCGAGCGTCGTCTATAAGGAGATAATAAAGATCAGAAAGAAATAACTCCGATGCGGGAAAGAGCGTGGTCTTTCCCGCATCGGAGTTTCTGCTGCATCAAATAAGCACCGGCCGCAGATCATGGTTGAAGAAAAACCGGACGCGGCAGGTGGTTACTTCTTCTTCTTTTTACCGCCGAAGATCTTACCGAACAATCCCTTTTCCTTGGCCGTTTTCTTTCGAAAGGCGTCTTCGTACCCGATGATAGCGTAGTAGACCGCACGGTCGAAAAAGAGGACGACCCGGTTGTTAAGCTCAAGGGACTGATACAGCTCAAAGGCGGTGGAGAGCTGCCCGTCGGACAGGACGTGAAGCCATAGGTGGCGCTTGAGAAGGATGATGGCGCTGACGACTTCGTAGAGGGCAAACCCTTCGTTGAAACGTTCCTCACCCAGCTTCATGTAATATCCGCGGACTTCACCTTTGCCGGTCTCTCTCGATATCCAGTGGCCGAGCTGACTATAGACGAAGTGGGCTCGTTGATAGAGTTTTTCTTCCGGGAAGGTCTGATACGTGGGTGTAGTGGGATTCTCGCGTACGTCGCGCAGCCAGGATTTCGTCAGGTCGTCGGCATTGTCCTCGATGAGCTTTACCAGCTTTTCTGATATCATTGAAGTACTCCCGAACTAAGAAAAAAATACCCCATGTTATCCAACCTTCGACACGTTACCACTCCCGGTATACCTTGTCAACAGATTATTTCTCTTCAAACTCAAAAGGTACGTCGAAAGTCTGATCGCGAACCAAAATGCCGGAAATCATGACGACGATATCCTTTGATCCCTTGGGAAGAAAGGGAAAAAACAGGAGCCCCTCGACCGATTTGCCCGGGCCGATGTCCATCTCCAGGTCGTACATCGCCTTTTTGAACTGGGTGCTGTCGCTGCCGGGAGAGAATTTTTCGAAGGCGATCATGACTTCCGTGAAATCGAGAGAACCCCGATAATAGCTCCCATTGATATAAATAGAGGCCCTCCGCGGGTTAAATCGAATCGTCGTTTCCTCATTATTCACAAAGGTCACCAGAAAGACGGTCAGGTTATCCCTCAGGATCGGCGCGGCCATGAAGGGATTTGATAGATTGTGTTTCAGAAAGAAGAGGTCGATATCCGACGGTTCCATATATTTGATTTTTACCAATGAATTAAGGACCTTACACGAAACGGTATTGCCCTCGAATTCGTACCCCTTGGGAATGTACTCATCCGAGAACCGGGGGATAAACGCCGCAGGCCTCGTCTCCTCCCGATAGGGTGCGCAACCGATCAATAACCCGATGACCGCTACGATGATAATGAGCTTTTTCATTGCTTTTCCTGACTTAAGAAATTAAGGGTAGTGTTACAGGCCGAACAGGCGTTGCCCGTCATCCCACTGACCCGTATATGATATCCGCGTCGAGACACCAGCAGGGCGCCACACCGCGGGCAGTGCGTGTCATTTCCGTTCTCGAGCGTTACGTTTCCGAGGTAGACGTACGAAAGGCGCTCCCGGGCGGCCTGGAATGCGCGGGCCAGGGTATCATCGGGCGTCGGCGGCGCGTCGAACGACCGGTGGGGGAAATACCGGGAGAAATGAAGGGGGATGTCCCTGTTGACGGAGGCGACGAAATCGACGAGACGGCCTATGGCGTCGGGAGTATCGTTCTGCCCGGGAATAATGAGGTTGGTGACTTCCACGAGGCACATTGAGTCTGCGATGCGGATCGTCTCAAGTACCGGATCGAGGCGGCCTTTGCAGTTTCTTCCGGTAGAACGAATCATCGATCGCCTTGAGGTCGATGTTCATTGCGTCGATGAGACCGCGCATCTCTTCGAGCGGTTCGGGATTCACGTACCCGTTGGTGACCAGCACGTTGATGAGGCCGGCCTCTTTGACGCGTCGCCCCGCGTCCATGATATACTCGTACCAGATGAAAGGCTCATTGTAGGTCCACGCCACACCGACGGAGCCATGTTTTCGCGCGAGATCGGGTATCTGGTCGGGGGCGACGACCGCGCGGCGGTATTGGGCTCTCCACGAGCGACCAGTTCTGGCAAAAGCCGCAGGAGAAATTACAGCCGACGCCGCCGAGAGAAAGGATTTGGGAGCCGGGATACACATGGTAGAGGGGTTTCTTCTCGATCGGGTCCATCTGGACGGAGGCCGGGTGTCCGTAGCTAAGGGCGATCAGCGTGCCGTCCCGGTTTTCCCTGACGCCGCAGATCCCACGCTTTCCCGCGGCAATACGGCACTCGTGGGGGCAGAGACGGCAGACGACCCTCCGATCGGTGAGCTTCTCATAGAATAGGGCTTCTTTCATAGACATCGGTCAACCGAAACATTACGATCTGTCGGCACTAAGGAAAGGCATACGATCGGTATCCCGGATACTACGCGCCGGGGCCCGTCGGATGCCGGCAGTACATTCCTCCATACCCGGCCAGCCACTATGTAATCGAAAAACGGGTAAAATCGCCGGTGACCGTCTCCCATGAGACGGATACGCCATCCACCCGGGCAGCCGGAGGACCGTGGTGGCACCAGGCGATCAGCCGATCGACGCTTTCCGGCCCTCCTTCGACCACCGCCTCGACGTCTCCGTCGGGCAGGTTCCTGACCCAGCCGGTAACGCCGAGGAGGCTCGCCTCCTGGGCCGTCGTCTGTCGGAAAAAGACGCCCTGCACTCGTCCCGTGACCCGGATATGCGCCCTTACCGTATCGCTCACTGACTGCCTCCGATCATGTGAATAAACTCGTCTTCCGAAATCGTCTTCACGCCGAGCTCTTCAGCCCTTGCGAGCTTTGACCCGGGATCGGTCCCGACGACGAGATAACCGGTCTTAGAGCTTACCGAAGACGCGATCTTTCCTCCCAGCCTCCTGATGGCATCTTCCGCTTTATCCCGGCTCATCGATGAAAGGGTCCCGGTGACAACAAAGGTCGTGCCGGAAAGGGGCTGATGGGAAGGCCGCTCGCTGGATTTGATTTCAAGGACCTTTCCGAGCCTTACCATCAGTTCCCTGTTCTTGTCCTCACGGAAGTAGGCCCGGATGGATCGCGCAACGGTTGGCCCGATTTCGTCGACGGACATCAGGCTCATCTTCGTCAGCCTCCATGAGGTCGCCGATAGTCCGGTAGCGGTCGGCCAGCACCTGGGCAAGGTGTTCGCCGACCAGGCGGATTCCCAGGGCGTTAATGAATCGGTGAAGCTCCACCGTCCGGGACCGGTTGACGGCGTCCGTGATGTTACGCGCCGATTTTTCGGCCATGCGTTCGAGTCGTGCCCACGTTTCCTCGGTGATCGTAAATACGTCGGCGAAATCCTTGACCAGTCCTTCGTCAACGATACGGTCGATCAGTTTTTCCCCGAGCCCGTCGATATCCATGGCGCGTTTAGAGGCGAAGTGAAAGAGCGCTTCCTTGAGTTTGGCGGGGCAGGAGGCGTTGATGCACCGGTAGGCGACTTCCCCCTCAACCCGGACGACTTCCTGGCGGCAGACGGGGCACCGATCCGGTATATGAAACCGCCGCTCGGTACCGTCCCTTTTCTCCGTAACGACCCGGACGACGTAGGGTATGACGTCTCCCGACCGCTCCACGATTACCCGGTCACCTTCGCGGATATCCTTTCGGTCGATCTCGTCCTGATTGTGGAGCGAGGCGCGTGATACGGTTACCCCGGATAGACGCACCGGCTCGAGCTCGGCCGTCGGAGTCAGTACGCCGGTCCTTCCGACGGAGACCTCGATACGGCGGACGCGTGTTTCGGCCTGGCGGGGGGCGAACTTGAACGCCGCCGCCCACCGGGGCGCGCGGGAGGTCGAACCGAGGCGTTCCTGGAGAGAAAGGTCGTTGACTTTGATGACGACGCCGTCGATCTCGAAGGGAAGGCTCATCCCTGCGGTCCTCCATCCTCCGGTGGTAGTCTATGGCGGACCGGGCTCCCTCAAATACCTCGATTTCGCTGTTGACCTTGAACCCCCAGGCTTCGAGGGCCTGGAGGGCTTCCCGATGAGTGGAAAATGTAATCCCCTGGACACTCCCGACGCCGTAACAGGAAAGCGAGAGGGGGCGCTTTGCGGTGATTGAGCTGTCCAACTGGCGGACGGAACCTGCCGCGGCGTTCCTCGGATTTGCAAACGCGGGCTCCCCCTCCTCATCCCGTTTCCTGTTCAATCTCCTGAACTCTTCGAGACCAAGATAGACCTCTCCCCGGACTTCGAGGAGCCGGGGAATGGGAAAACGGTCGTTCCTTATTAGGGCAAGCGGTACCGTGTTTATCGTACGGAGGTTTCTCGTGACGTTCTCGCCGGAGTAACCGTCGCCCCTGGTCGATCCAAGGACGAGATTGCCGTCGGTATATATCAGCTCGACGGCAAGGCCGTCCATTTTCGGCTCGCCGACGTATTGGATCTCCTCCGTGGACGCAAGCGACCGCTTCACCCGCTGGTCAAACTCGGTCAACTCCGATTCGGTGGTGACGTTTGCCAGCGAAAGCATCGGGAGGGTATGCGTGACAATTTCGAACTTGTCGAGGGGAGGGGCGCCGACTCTCCGCGTCGGCGAATCATCGGTTACCAGCGAGGGGAATTCTTCTTCGATCTCGACCAGCCGGCGCAACAGGCTGTCGTATTCGGAGTCGGATATCTCCGGCGAATCAAGGATATAGTACCGATGGTTGTGGTAATTGATCTGGTCTCGGAGCTGCCGCGCGGTTCTTTCGGCCGATTCGATATCCATACAATAATTATACGTAGATACGTGAAATATGCAAGGCTATTTCTTTTTGCCCCCCTTGACTTGGCCGCGAACGGTATGATACCCTTTATACGATGCATGGGGGGCGCCGGGTGAGGAGCCATCGGCCGATTATTACGCTGACAACGGACTTCGGGTACAGGGACCCTTTCTCGGGTATCATGAAAGGGGTTATCGCCGGGATCAATCCCGATGCGGTTGTCATCGACCTGAGCCACGAGGTGGCCCCCCAGAATATCAGGGAGGCGGCGTTTATACTCTCTATCAGCGCGCCCCATTTTCCGACGGGAACCGTACACACGGTGGTCGTGGACCCCGGCGTCGGCGGGGATCGCCGGCCCGTCGCGATACGGGCCGGGGAGTACTTCCTGGTCGGCCCCGATAATGGGGTGCTTTCCTGGGCCTTTCGGGATGTCGGGCACGTGATTATCAGGCAGATCACCCGATCGGAGTATATCGGGCCGGCCGTCTCGGCCACGTTCCACGGGAGGGACATCTTCGCGCCGGTGGCGGCGCACCTGTCGGCCGGCGTCCCGATCGAGGACCTGGGCCCTGTCGTCGACGACCCCGTTTTGATCCCCTTTCCCCGTCCCGAGGTGAGCGACGGCGAAATCCGGGGGGAGGTCCTGTACATAGACCGGTTCGGCAACCTCACGACGAATATCCGCGCCCAAGACGCGCGCGGGATGCGGGAAATAGCGCTCGGCGACGTGAGGATCAATCGGCTATATACGAGCTACGGTGGAGGGAAACGGGGAGAGGTAATCGCGCTGGCGGCGAGCACGGGCTTTCTGGAGATTGCCGTCAACCTCGGCAGCGCCGCGCGACGAAATCGGGGCCCGCGCGGGAGACCGGGTGAAGGTGCTCCTGTGATCGTTCATTACCGCCACCCCTGGGACGTATCCTACCAGGAAGCCGTCGGATGGCAGGAACGGCTCAGGGATGAGCTGGTGCTCTCGGGAGACACCCGGAGGATCAGGATCGTAGCCGGGGCCGATGTTTCATACGAGAGGCGCGGGCTGACCTTTTTTGCGGGCGTCGTCGTGATGGACGCCGGGACGCTTGAGATCATCGAGGAGGCGCATCACATCGGCCCGGTCTCGTTTCCGTATATCCCGGGGCTCCTCTCGTTCAGGGAGGGGCCGGTAATGCTGGCCGCCTTCGAGAAGCTCTCCACCGTGCCGGACGCGGTCATCTTCGACGGTCAGGGGATCGCCCATCCGAGGGGGCTGGGGCTTGCCGCCCATATGGGGATACTGCTCGGTATCCCGACCGTGGGATCGGCCAAGACCCGGCTGGTGGGCGAATACGGGGATGTCGGGAATGAACGGGGCAGCGATACCGCGCTCATCCATAACGGCCGAAATGTCGGATATGTGGTCAGGTCAAAGGAGGGGACCACGCCGATCTTCGTGTCTCCCGGGCATTTGATCTCTGCAGAAGCCGCCGTCGAGCTTGTCCTCATGTGCACGACCCGGTATCGTATCCCGGAGCCGGTCAGACGGGCGCATATCCTGGTCAACCGGCTCAGAAAGGAATCGCATAATAGACAATGAAAAGAATCCATTACGTGCTGGTGGTCGTAGGGTATCTCGTCCTCTTTATCCTCTTTCAGTTCGCCTGCGTCATAAAGATTCCGCGGTTCGCGCCGGGTGACGAGTTCCTTGCGTGTACGGCGCTCATGTCGTCCGGCGACTATCAGACGCTCCTGAAGGAGGTCGATTCACTGGACCTGTCTTCGCTGCCGGCCGAACAGGCGGATAAGATCGCATTTATGGCGGGGACGGCCGCGATGTACAGCAAGGATTACGAGGCCGCCCGCAGATATTTCGAATTTTGTCGGGATCATTACAAGAAACTGGAAGATCACGTCCTGTATCGCCTCTCCCGGGCTTATTTCCTCGGCGGCGATGCCGTGGCGGCCTTTTCGACGGCGCGAGCGCCTCATGGAGACCTACCCGGACAGTATCTGGTTTGCCGACGCAAGCGTCATGATCGGGGACTACCATGCCAAAATGGGCGATTACGAAAAGGCCCTGTCGGTCTACGATGCCTTTTTATCCGAGAACAAGAAGTCCGATAACTACCCGACGATTCTCTTCCTGAAGGGGAAGGCCATGGAAGAGTCGGGCAAGAAGAACGAAGCCCTGGCGATTTACAAACAGGTATGGGTCAACTATCCGGCAAGCGCAGCCGCGGCCGACGCGTTCGTTGGTATCAACCGCCTGGGAACGACGGAGAGGCTTGACCCTCGCCGAGCTAAAGAAGCGGCTCGACAATCTCTACGCCGCCGGCGACTACGACGGCGTTATCGCCGCCGCGGCTCAATTGCCGGCCCTCCTGAAGACCAGCGGTGCGGCCCTCCCGGCGAACGTCGCCCGGGAAATCGAGTACCTCAAGGCGAAGGCGTACTTCAGATCGTCCCGTTATGAGAGCGCCCGGGCGCTATTCGAGGCCCTCATCGCCAACCGCGGCGCCGTTCCGGCGGCCGAGCTGTTGTACTGGCGCGCGCGCACCTACGATCGGCTCGAGAAGGACGATACTGCAGTCGGCTATTACCTTGACGTCTTTCGCGCATACCCGACCGATTCCCTTGCCGATGACTCGCTGTACCTGGCGGCGCGGACGCTGGAGGAGATGAAGCGATACGACGAGGCGATACGATACTACGAGACCTATCTTGCCACCTATTCCCGGGGCGAAGAGGTCAAAAGCGTCCTCTGGTACATCGGATGGCTCTACTACACGAAGAAAGACTACGCCCGCGCCGGGGAATACTTTGACCGGATGGCCGTGAACTACCGGGATAAGTCCGAATATCCCCAGTACCTCTACTGGAAGGCGCGGACGCTGGAAAAGACGGGGAGGACGCCGGAGGCAATCGATATTTTCAAGACGATCCGTAAAAACTATATTACCACGTATTACAGCTATCAGGCCGAGCGGCGGCTTGAGGCGCTGGGCATACACGTGGAAAAGGTGACCAAAAAGGAGGCATTCGACGAAGGTTTCTGGACAAAGGACTTCGGCCGGTACGACGCCTTTACCTCGGACGTGCGGATAACCTCCCACCTTACCAGGGCGCTGGAGCTCATGACCATGAACATGGACGCCGATGCGGCGACCGAGATCGAACTGGTGGTTGACCGGTGCGTGGGCGATCCCGATCTCTTGATCGAAGTGGCGCGCCTGTTACGATACTCCGGGGACTACTACACGCCGATTCTCATGGCCGCCAGGCACTTCTCGCATTTCTTTTCCGGCTATCAGCCGGGCATAAACGATGTCTACTGGCAAATGAGATACCCCGAGGGATACAGGAAAGAGGTCGAGCGGTTCGCCAGGGAATTCGATATCGAGCCTTCCTTTGTCTACTCCGTCATCAGGGAAGAGAGCCTTTTCCAGCCGCGGGTAATTTCATGGGCCGGGGCCGTCGGCCTCATGCAGATCATGCCGGCGACCGGCAAGTCAATCGCCGCGGAGCTTGGCGTTGACCGACTTTGCGGTCGATGACCTGAAAGACTATCGAACCAACGTCAGATTCGGAATATACTACCTGTCGGGGCTTATGACCGATTTCGACGGGGAAAAGGTCTATGCCCTCTGCGGCTACAATGCCGGTCCCGGAAACGCGCGCAAGTGGATCAAGAACCGGGACCCGGAGATGGAGATGGATGAGTTTATAGAGGCCATCCCGTTTTCCGAGACGAGGGCATACGTCAAGCGGATACTCAACACCGAGAGCATCTATCGGGCGGTCTATGAAGGCGACAATTAAGCAGAATAGGGAGCTTGTTCCCCGCTATTTCTCGATGACGCTCTCGGGGATGGGGGATGCCTTCCGGGGGGAGCCGGGGCAGTTCCTCATGGTTCGGGGTGACTGGGGGACCGACCCGCTGCTCGGAAGGCCGCTGTCTATCTGCCGGCTTCACCCCGAGGGCGGTCAAGTCCGGATTATCTACCGGATTATGGGGAAAGGGACCCGCAGGCTATCGGAGATGAAGGCGGGCCAGACCGTTGACGTCACCGGACCGCTTGGTAAACCGTTCCCTCGGCCGGACGGAAAGCGGAGGGTCATCCTGGCAGCCGGCGGGATCGGGGCGCCTCCGCTGGTAGCCCTCGCGGAATCGATGGATGTCCGGCCGCTGTTGGTTATCGGCGGGAAGACCCGTAACGATGTGCTCTTTATTTCCGATGAGACCCGAGACCTGGGTATCGAAACGGTCTGGGTGACCGAAGACGGGAGCCACGGAGAAAGGGGGACGGCGGTCTCGGAGCTGGCCAAGTACGTCGGGAAGGGCGATCTCGTCTATGCCTGCGGCCCGAACAGGATGCTGGCCGAAATCGCGCGTATGTCGGCTGAGATCGGATTTGGGGCCTATGTCTCGTTCGAGGAGCGGATGGCCTGCGGGATCGGGGTCTGCCTCGGGTGCGCGGTGCGCCATACGGACGGCCGGTACGTCCACGTCTGCAAAGACGGCCCGGTGTTTAACGTAACCGATATCGACTGGGAAAGCCTATGAAACCGGACCTTTCGGTGGAGATGTTCGGCGTGACATTCAAGAACCCGGTCATGGGCGCCTCGGGCACCATCGGGTACGGCATCGAGATCGCCGAGTATGTCGACCTCAATCGAATCGGGGCGGTGGTTACCAAGGGGATCTCCATCGAGCCGAGGCAGGGAAACGATCCCCCGCGCCTGTTTGAAACCGCTTCGGGGCTGCTCAACTCCATCGGCGTCCAGAACATCGGGGCGCACCGCTTCATACGGGAAGTCCTGCCCGAGCTGAGGAACTATGATACGCGGGTCATCGTCAATGTCTATGGCGAGTCGATAGAGGAGTATACGCGCACCGCCGAATGCTTCTTCGGCGTCGAGAACGTGGCCGCACTCGAGGTGAACCTCTCATGTCCCAACGTAGACAAGGGGGGGATGGCCTTCGGCACAGATCCCGCGTTGGTACAAACCGTCGTGCGCGAGGTCAAGGGTGCGTCCAAGAAGCCGATCATTGCAAAACTCACCCCCAACGTCACCGACATCAGGCCCGTGGCCCGGGCGGCGCAGGACGCCGGAGCGGACGCCGTCTCTCTCATCAACACGCTTATGGGAATGGCCGTTGATGTAAAGGCCCGAAGGCCGTTTTTCAGGAAGGGCAGGGCGGGGCTCTCGGGCCCGGCGATTAAGCCGGTGGCGCTCCGCCTGGTCTGGGAGGCGGCCCAGGTCCTCGATATTCCGGTCATCGGAATCGGAGGGATCATGACCGGGCAGGACGCCGTTGAGTTTATCATGGCCGGCGCCCGTGCCGTCCAGGTCGGCACGGCAAACTTCGTTGACCCGGCGGCGATGATCGGTGTCATCGACGGGATAGAATCTTTCATGAACGAAAACGGGATCGCAGTGCTTGATGATATTCGAGGCAGTATCGGGCGGGAATAAAATGAATAATACGACCTTTATCCATGAAACAGCGGTCATCATCGGCGACGTGACTATCGGCGACAACTCGAGCATCTGGCCGGGGGCCGTTATTCGAGGGGATTTCAACGCAATAGCTCGTCGGTGATTATTCGAGCATCCAGGACAACGCGGTGCTCCATGCCACCCCGGCCCTGAAGACGACTGTCGGCAACTACGTGACGGTGGGACACTGCGCGGTGCTCCACGGCTGTACGATCGGCGATAACGTCATCGTCGGCATGAACAGCACGGTCCTGGATAACGCGCGGGTGGGCGACAACTGCATCATCGCGGGGGGGTGCGTGGTGCCTCCGGGGATGCAGATACCGGAAGGCTCTCTTGTGCTCGGGGTTCCCGCGGCCATACGAGAGGGGAAGGCGGACAAGAACGTCATCATGCAATCGGCGATGGTCTATTTTGAGCTTTCGCGCCGCTATCTATCGGGCACGGAACGATTCACCCTTCCAGAAGTAATAGAGGCAATGAAGAAGTATCAGTGATCAGCGCGGCGTTTTGAGATTATATTGGATCGTCATGCTGGCCCCGGGATTTCCCTCCATCCAGACGATATAGGAACCCGGGAAAAGCGTAAGTCTGGACAGGGGGTCGCCCGCCTCGGTTTCCGGCGGCGGATCGGTGACCCGCTCCGAAGATTCCGTATCGGTGTCATGTCCGTCACCATACGCCCCCTCGCCGGTGGATGAATAGACCTCCTTATACGCACCGCCCGAGATATCTACAATTCCCCAGGTCCTGCTTACTCCCCAAAGCGTGAAGTTAAATGCCATCGCCCCCGCGGGGATCGCGAATTCGACCTTATAGGCCTCCGCCGATCGATAATCATTAGGGATGGAAACAGTAACGATCTTCTGGGTGATGCCGGCGGCTGCGGCGCTTATGCAACCGAAAGCCAGGACCAACAGGATAGAAACGAATACGATACTTCGATTCATTTTACCACCGAGTTATATACGAAGGCCCGAATTATAACACATTCATCGGGTTGCGAAAACTCTTTTTTCAATTATCTCGCGTTACGTAATCCCTTGCTGTGGCTGTCCTGTTATAGTATAATAAATACCTTGGATTGGTACGGGAATACAATGAAAAGAAAAATCGTGCTCCATTTTTCGCGGGATATCTGGGATAAACCGATTATCTATCGGCTGATAAAGGATTTCAACCTGATCCTCAACATCCTCAAGGCCAGCGTGCTTCCAAAGCGCGAGAGTTTTATGGTTCTGGAAATCGAGGGTTCCGACAGTGATTATCGAGACGGCATCGAGTACCTGAAAGAGTGCGGCGTGACTATTGAGTCGATCGAGCAAGATATAGAACGGGACGAAGAGAAATGCACGCACTGCGGCGCCTGTACGGCGATCTGTCCGACAGGGGCGCTGTCAATTAAGCGTGAAACGATGGAAGTTATCTTCACGTCGGATATGTGCAGCGGCTGCGAGCTCTGCGTTTCGGCGTGTCCGCCCAGGGCCATGGAAGTCCACATCGAATAGGTTACGCGTACGCGTGACGGCCGACGACGAGATAGGTGATTCTATCACGCCAGGCCCGGACCGTAATTACCCGACACGTTCGTTGGGGCTTTCCGTATGCGGAGCTGTCGAGCCGGACAGTACCGTGAGAAATGCGTCGTTCGGGTAGCCGCCCCGGGCCTATGGGCATGACCTCTTTTGGATCCTGCTAAAAACCCTCCGACCGAGCGTATCTTTTACCTCCAAACCGCTTTGCATCAGGAAAAGAGTCATAACAATCGTACTCGGTCAGGGGAATTTTATTTACATATAACCCACGTTCGGATACAATAAAGCGTTATGCAGAAGATTATCTCCAAATATCTCCTCTTTGAGCTCATAACGAATTTTACCGTCGGTATATTTGTATTCAGCTTCATGTTGCTGACGGGAAAGTCCTTCCAGTTAGCCGACCTGATCGTGAACAAGGGGATGTCGGTATTTACTATTGTCAAATTATTCGGATTAATGCTTCCCTTTTTCATGGTCTTTACCATTCCGATGTCGCTGGCGCTCGGAGTTATACTTACGTTTGGCCGCGCCTCCAGCGATTATGAGATTATAGCCTTCAAGTCGTCGGGCGTGGGCCTTTACCAGCTCATGCGTCCCGTGCTTCTCTTTTCGATCTTCGCCTGGGTATTAACGTTATACCTGACGGTCTTCGTTGCGCCGACGAGCAACTACCAACTGAGGAAATATGTCGTTTCGGTTCTACAAACTCAGATCAACGTCGGTATCGAGGAGAAGGTCTTTAACGACCTGGGGGGAAGGATCATATATGTTGACCGCATCCCGATTCGCTCAAACCATCTCTACGGGGTTCTCGTCTTCGATGACACCAACGTCGACCGGGCGGTTACTATCATCGCGCAGGAGGGGTATATCTCATCCGACGAGACAAGCCAGTTCCTCACTATCGGCATGATTAACGGGTCTATCCTCCTTTCCAATAGATACACCGACTCGGATCAAATCATCGTCTTCAATAAATACAACATGCACGTTAATCTATTCGGGGAGGAGGGGGAAGACGAAGAGAAAAAAGAAAATCAGGAGATGACGCTCGTCGAGCTCAGCGCCGCTATAGACGGGTTGAGGGATAACCTCGTAGGCCTGGAGCAGAAATACGAACAGGACCCGTCGGAAAAAAACCGGATACTGGTTTACAGTACGAATCGTAATATACGGAAGAAGCAAGTTGAGATATCAAGAATACTCGCGATTCCGTTTGCCTGTATCGTCTTCATGATCCTCGGGGTCCCGCTGAGCGTCCAAACCAACCCGAAGGGAAAGTCAGGCAATTTCGTATTAGTGATCCTGGTTATATTCATCTACTATATATTCATGGCCGCCGGCGAGGTGCTCGGAAGGAACGGCGTGATTCCACCCATCCTCTCGCTGTGGTTCGGAAACGTGGTTCTCGGTTCGTCGGGATTGTACCTATTCCTGAGGGCCGCGAAGGAGAAACCGGTTTTTATTACCACGCTCTACAGCGCGGTATCCGAATATATTACCAGGATTATGGATCGGCTGTCCCGATGAAAATACTAACGAAATACATCGCAAAACAATTTATTTTATATCTGCTGCTCTCGGTCGCGGCCTTTATGGTGCTCATCTTAGTCGTTGATATTTTCGATAATATAGGAAATATCCTAAAAAACCCTGTGCCTTTCGGCCTGGTCGTTGTCTTCTTCCTAACCAAATTGCCCTATGTCCTGTTCCTGACGCTCCCGATGGCTATAATGCTTGCCACCTTCCTTTCCCTGGGCCTCATGGGCAGGAACCTGGAGACTATCGCGATGATGTCGGGCGGGGTGAGCCACGGGTTCATTATCAGACCCGTTCTGATCATGGCGGCGCTACTGAGTATCGTATCCTATTTAGGAAACGAGTACGTCGTGCCCAAGTCGAATAGCTATCACCAATACATTAAAGACGTCAAGATCAAAGGGAAGCAGATCGGGCCTGGAGTGCAATACCGTCTGGACAAGATCTGGGTCCGCAATGGAAACACCATTTACAATATAGACGAGTTTCTTCCGCAGGATAGCACCATTGAGGGGATTACGATCTATATGTTCGATGATGGATTTCAGCTAAAAAAGCGGATCATTGCCGAGCGGGCGGTATGGAGAAGCGGGCGATGGATTTTTTACAATGTCATTGAAAACGAGTTCACGGGGTCAAGCTCTTTTTCCACCATGAAGTACCCGATACGATACGTATCGATAAAAGAGACGCCCGATGACTTCAAGATCGCCTTCGAGAAGGACGCCGGGAAGATGTCGTATCGGGAGCTGTCGGTTTACGCGGATAACCTTGAGAAAAAGGGATATGACACGACGCGATATCGGGTTGATATGCAGGCGAAGCTGTCGTATCCACTTGTGTGTCTTATTATGTCGCTGATTGCCACGCCCTTTGCACTCATGGTAGGAAGGAAGGGTGGACTAGGCACGGGAGTGGTGATCTCGGTCGGGATCGGTTATCTTTACTGGGTGATCTTCTCTATCTGCGTTGCCCTCGGACACGGGGGGAATCTACCGCCGATTGTTGCGGCATGGACGGCGAACATCCTGTTTGCGATCGCGGGCGGATATCTATTGCTGAGAGTACGAACATAAGGTGTTATGAGGCCGTCGAAAACGGCCGTGAATTCCCTTCCTTTTCTCCTGCCGTATCATTGAAAGGTATTTCCGGAGGCGGTGCCGCCCGTCCGTGGCGGCCTTTAGGCGTCCGATAAGAGGGCCAGAAACCCCCTGCAATCTCTCCCCGCTTGCTACCGTTTTTAGTAGGATCACGCAAAATTACACCGGCGGACGACCCCCTTGCCGGCCCGAGCCGTTGTTTCTGCGTACGTCTCCCAACAAAAAGGAGTCCTCGAACGAAACGAGGACTCCCGTATAATCCCGGGCGGAGCCGTACTGCCGCCGCCCTCACAGCCATTTATTTTATCAGCGTTTCGCCCACTCGCCGATGATGTCCGAGATGGTCTCGGCGATGACGCTTTCTACCGACCAGTCAATGGCCTGGTGCCTGACCTTTGAGATGATCTCCTTGGTCTTATTGTCTACTACATAGACCTCCACTTCGACGAGGGGCTCACCGGCGCCGAATCCTACCCAGTAACGGGCAGCGGTGTTACCCGAGAAATAGTCGACCATTGCCCCCTTGACGGTGATCCCGGCGTTCCTGTCGACAACCTTGAGCCCAAGGCGGCGCGAAAGGCCGTCCTTCATGTTGCGGGTCAGGAGGTCCTGGGCTGCTACGTCGGTCTCCTTCGAGAGATTCTCGAACTCGGGGATTTCGACGGTCTTATACCCGGCGAGATCGACTTCCGGCTTTATCCATATCCAGTTGACGTCGTCACCCTCGACCATATCGGTGTAATCCGGGATGAATCCCCAGGCACCCGCTTCGGGATCCATAAAGTCGTTGTCCTTCGTCAGGACATCGGAGCAATAGGCCGAGACGGACCAGAGCAGCAGGATGGAAACAAAGAGGGTCGACAGCGAAACTTTTCTCCATGATCGTATTGACATCGTTATCCTCCATTTATCACAAAAAAGATTGGCTAAAGGTCCGAAGAAACAAAAAATTTTACGGTAAAAAAGTTGCAGTAATTAATCCGATGGCACAGCTTTTTTCTGTTAAAACAATTTTCAGTATGATATGGTTACGCGTTGTGAGGAGCGGCAATCCGAATCCACCATAATCGAAAATGGCAACCTGATGGCACGCCGTTATATTAATAGGCGTCTAATAGGCGTCCTATGTGCCAACATATTATACCATACTATTTATCGTGTTCAATACCAATAAAACGGGTAACAGTTTGGATCTAGCATTGAGACTCCATCGTGGTCTGACATCGGCGGGTAGAAACGAAGGCTATTATACCGGGGGATGATATGAAACTGACTACGCTCTCGAGATATGGGGTTCGCGCGCTCTTTGATATCGCCTATTGCGGCCAAGGCAACATGGTCCGCGCCTCTCAGGTTTCCGCACGTCAGCAGATATCCCTTAATTATATCGGACAGATTTTTCTAAAGCTTAAGCGAGCGGGACTCATTACCAGTCATAGGGGCCGATCAGGCGGGTACACGCTGGCCTATCCTCCGAAGGATATTACGCTCCTGATGATCGTGCGGGCCGTCGAAGGTCCGATACGGCTGGTGGACTGTATCGAAGGAGTGACGGGATGTGAAATGGCGGTCAAGTGCGTTACTCAGGATGTCTGGAAAGAGGCGGGGGAGATACTCGAGGGTTTCTTCGAAAAGATTACGATACAGGACCTGATCGACAGGGCCAAGAAACGGGGTATATCTTTTGAGACGTCCCAGTGATAAGCCGGACCGTCCCAAGCCGGCGTAAACCCGGGTCCGGCGATCAGCTTGTAGGGGGAGGTTATCTCCTGATATAATCACGCATACGATCAATAGAACAATGACATAGGGGATTATGTGTACGGGGGTGATGCAACAAAGGAGATACTGACATGAAACCAAATCATCTCATGGACCTATTCAATATCGCCAAAGACTACCGTTTCCTCATTCAAATGATGAAGGATAAGGGATACACCATACCCTTCGGGCGTAAGCTCATGTATCTCGTACTCATATTTTACATCCTTATCCCCTTCGATTTCATTCCGGGAATATTCCCGGTGATCGGAATGGTTGACGATTTAGGTGCGTTTGCCGTAATCATCGGCGCCCTCCTCTACGAGATAACGGCCTATCGGGATTTCCTGGACGGTATCACCAATAAAACCGGCCCGTCCGTGACAGAAAAAGTGGAGCGGATAGAGGACAAGAGGCCGTCAACGGATCCGATAAAAAACGGGGAGAAAAACAGTGATCCCGGGCGGAAGCAGGGGTGAGCGGTAACCGAACCGACGATACCGGGGCGACGAGGGAAGCAGAAGGGTAAGATGAGAGACAGAGGCCGGCACGAAGAACAGTATGTCCCGCTTGAGGGAAGAAACGTCGTTTTAGAAGCGCTCAGGGCGGGACGCCGGATAAAAGCCATCTATATTGACGATGGGATTGAGGTAAAGGGAAAGATCGACGAGATCATCAGGCTCGCAACGGCCGAGGGGATTCACCCGTCGGCCGTCGGGAGAGAGAGGCTCGATCGGATATCGTCAACCGGTTCCCACCAGGGCGTCATTGCGCTGGCGGCGCCGAGGCCCCGGATGTCCCTGAAGGAGCTTCTCGTGTCACTCGCAGGGGTAAAGGACCCCTGTATCGTGGTGCTCGGGGAGGTGATGTACGAGCAAAACGTGGGAGCGATCCTGAGAACGGCCGACGGAGCCGGTGTGGACGGGGTGATTATACCTTCCCGGCGCAGCGCTCCGCTTTCCGCGGCGGTATCCCGCATCTCCATGGGGGCCTCCGAATATATCCCGGTAATACACGAGAGCCCGACGAGCTCGCTTTCACTGATGCGGCGTGAGGGTATCATGCTCTTCGGGGTGGAGGCGCAGGGTGATCTCGACTACTATGACGCCGACCTTACCGGGGCGGCAGCCTTCGTATTCGGTGGAGAGGACAAAGGGCTATCAGAAACGATTCGAAATAAGTGCGACCGCATCCTGTCTATCCCTCTTGCCGGACGAATTACGTCGCTCAACGTCGGGGTATCGGTGGCAATCGTGCTCTATGAGAAGGTGCGGCAGGAATCGCGCATTCACGGCAGATAAGGATACCGGCCGGTAGATATGAGAAGGGGGGGCATTCGCCCCCCCTTCTTTTTCGTATTTACCTGTCACTACCGACTTCGGCCCCGCCGGTTTTGCCGGGTTACCGTCCGGGTCTTGTCCGGTCAGACCACCGTTATCGGGGACAAAGACCGGTGGTGGTCGTCAAGCAGCTCATTGATCCGCTCCATGACGAACTGAGTAAATTCACGGAACTCATCATTGAGTTTCACCTCTGCCTCGCGTGAGAACGGGACAAACGACCGGTCGATATCTCCAACGATCTCCCGGGGATCGATCGGCGTTCCTATACGGTAGACGATCGTTCCGCTCTTTGCCCAGGGGAGGTTTCCGGGATATACCGTGTCGCTGCCGTTACAGCCCACCGGCACGACCTTCTTACCCGACTTGAGGGCCAGGTGGGCTATGCCGGTCTTGCCGGTACCGAGGGTAAGAGACCGGGTCCCCTCGGGGAAGATGATGACATTCAGGTTCTTATCAAAAAGCGCCCTGAAGTTGATCTCCGCGACTTTTGCCATCATCTGGCGATAGTATGAGTCGATATAGTCGGAATAGGGGAGCTCGATACCGGATATGAGCTTTCGGGGGTAGTTGATGACCTTTCTGATATTTTCGGTCATTTCGGCGCCGATATTTTTGAGGGTGGTTTTCCGGCTCACATAATCGCGAAGAATGCGGTATTCCATTTTGGATATCTTCTCGTTGACAATGCTCCTGAAATCCTCTCTGATCAGGTATCCCCTCGAGGGAACAGGGATGTTGTTGGTCCAGTCGAAAAACTTACGCATCAGGAGATTACTGTAATACTCTCCCTTTACCCACGTCGTCGTCTGGGGAAGTTTTCCCTTTCCCTGTCGCCACATCTTATACTGGAATGGCCAATAATTATATCGGTCCGTATGGTTGAGGGCGAAGATGACCGTCTCGTCCTTCGGGATATTTTCATAGTTCTCGATAACAATCTTGACCCGGGAAAAAAAATGGTAGTTAGGGATAAGGAGCAATCTGCCGATAAGTACCTGAACAGGGGAGTAACTACGCAGGCTGATGGTATCGAGATGCTGGCTGTCGATCACAGTTTTTCCTCCTATTGTTTAGACGGCCTCGCCTGGAATGCGAGACCGTCGAAAAGGACATAAAAAATAACATTATATCATGAATGAGAAAAACGCAATAATAAATTGCGTACTCGGACGTATATGCCGTCTGCCTATTGTTCTTTGAGTATCTTCTTTTTCCATCGGGTCTGAGTCCAGAGCCACTGGTCGGTGTATTGCCTGATATATCTTTCGAGTATATCGATGCGCTTTTGCGTAACGGCAAGACAATCGACTTCGTAATCACCCGAACCGCCAATCTCGACGGCCGGTTCAATGATTATCCGGTAGCGGCCCGTATCTTCCCGAATGATAAAGCACGGCAGCAGGGGTATACCCATCTTTAGCGAGAGGCGTGCCGGTCCCGCGGCCATGCAGGTCCTTTTTCCGAAAAAGGTGACGATGTATCCTCCCCGCCGCGTGAATTCGTCGGCAACAAACATGACAAAGGCGGAGCGCCTCAGCTCCCGGATGATCTGTTTTGTCGCCGAGACCCGATTCCGAATCATGATAGTTCTGAGGCCGAAGTCATCCATGTACTTGATCCAGGCATCGGACAGTATCTTGGACTTTGGGTTTTTAATAAGGGCGGCGAATCTACCATCCTCTAATGAGAGCCTGAGCATCATGAGCTGGAAGTTCCCGAGGTGGCCGCTGACTCCAATTATCCCCCGCGACCGTTTACGGGCGGCGGCGAGGTTCTCAATGCCCTCGATCGATATCGATTCTTTTAAGATTCTCTTGTTTCTCGGATGGTAGTAGAAGAAAAGCTCCATGAAAAAGAGGAGCTGGTTATAAAGTGCCCTGCGGGCGATCGTCTTTGATTCGTGGATTGTCAGGGCGTCGCGGTAGGCCGCGCGTAAGTTTCGGGCGACGCGGCGCCGGAGGCCGAACAATAGGCCGACGAGCGGATAAAGGAAGAAAAAGATAATCAGGCATCCGTATCGTATAACCGGCAGGGAGAAATGGCCAATCGTGTTTACGAACAGGCGATACATGATGAGTAACAGAATATCCCCGAGCTTGGTGCGCGTATTTTGCCGGCTCATAGCAGTACCGTATGGGATTTCCTCAAAACAGCGTACCCTCCATTAGAAAGGACATGCATAGTAATTAAACGGGCAGGATCCCCTTGCCGCAAGATCTGTCGCTCTTCATACAAAAAGGTACGTACCGTCGATAACGTACTCTACATGCGCCGCAAATGGCATGGCTGCAAGTTAAAGAGAGGCTACCGATAAGCGGGGCGCTACGCTCCGTTCAGGTGATATCGTTCTTTATACCGTTCCAGCCGGTCCTTGAGGTCAGTTTGCACCTGGCTTCCTTCGGCCGTATTATACAGATTCCGGTGTTCCCCTGGGTCATGGGTAATATCGTATAGTTCCGGTTTACGGTTGGTCATGAATTCGATGTATTTATGGCTTGACGTCCGCACCGCGTACTGGGGCGGAACTCGATAGGGGTAATCGGGGAAATACTCGTAGAACCAGTCGTTTCTTCCGGGGGCAGCCGCAGACGCCAGCACCGGGAGGAAACTTGTCCCTTCAAACCGGTCGGACATCGGGCTTCCCGTGACGTCCGAGAGCGTGGGGGCGAGATCCACGTTGAGGATCATTTGACCGGCCCGGCGGCCGGGATCGGGGATACGTGACGGCCAGCGCACGATCAGCGGTATCCGCATCGACTCCTCGTAAGCCCAGCGCTTGTCGACGAGGTTATGTTCTCCCCAGAAGTAACCGTTGTCCCCGGCGTAGACAACAATGGTGTTGTCGGCGATCGAAAGCTCGTCGAGCCTGTTCAGGAGCCTGCCGATTTCACGATCCAGCGCAGTCAGCGCCGCGCAGTAGTTGCGGTAATGCGCCGGCAGGGGCCCGAGGACGCCGTAGAGGAGGTTCCCCCTTGTGCCGGTGATCCAGGGGTCGAATTCCCTGGGCAGATTCAGTTCGACGTCATCATAGAGGCCTTTTAGATCGGGCGGCGGCAGAAACTGGTGATGCACCGCCTTGTGGGACAGGTAAAGACAAAACGGTTTGTCTTTGCGCGAATCAATGAACTCAATGGCCCGGTCGGTCAGTTCCTCGGTAATGTATGCCTTCCGGGACGGTTCTTGTTTGCCGTTGACGATGAGAGGGCAATTGAAGTATTGTCCCTGGCCGCCCTGTGCGGTGAAGGTTATGAATTCGTCAATGGCCGGGATCGTCGGGATACTGCCCGGCATATGCCACTTGCCGATGAATGCGGTCTCGTAGCCGCGGACCTTCATTGTCTCAAGGAAGGTGACGTTCGATGCTTCCCACGGGGTGATGTTGTTTTTGACCCCGTGAGTATGGGCATATGTTCCGGTTAAAAACGAGGCCCGGGAAGGGCTGCAGAGCGACGTGGTGACAAAGGCGTTCTCAAAGAGTACACCCTCGGCGGCGAGCCGGTCCATGGCGGGGGTTTGAAGAAAGGGGTGTCCCGCGCAACCCATATGATCCCAGCGGTGGTCGTCGGAAAGAATAAAGATAATGTTTGGAAGACCTGCTCCCGGATTGGCCCAGGCACGATTCAATGGATCCTATTCCCGTGATGGACGCCGCCGAGGCCAGACCGAGCGCGAGCAACGCTTCCCGCCGGGTTATTGAGCGATTATAGAACTCGTCATCGGTCTTACTCATGATTCACCTCATCGTTTAGTAGCGGGTTTCTCATTACAGTCCGCTCCCGAAACCGAAGAGCGCTTTAAAGCCTTCCTGGAAGATATAGAAATGATGGACGCCGAGGTCCCAGAGGAACATGAAGGCAATCCAGAAAATACCGAGGACGACGGCCGCCACCGCCGGAACCGTAATAACCCGTTGTACGGAGCCGTGCAGCCTTGAGTTTACGCCTGACGAGAAGCTCGGCCGCTCCCATTTCGGCGGCGACCGCTCCGATGAGCAGCAGGTGAACCGGGTTCAGGTAATAGTAGAGTGCCTCGGGCACGGTGTAAATCGAGCCGAGAACGGCCACTTCCTTCGTCATCCAGATAAGCGGATTGATTAAGGCCGCAATGACCCGCTCCGCAAATCCGGCTCCTCTCACGTACGAGACATAGTAGACGTAGAGCGCCCCGAGGCCGAGACTGAAAAACAGCACGATACCGGATACGATTGCGACGATCTGGAAGAGGGCGAAGCTCGTTACGCGGGGGGAGAGCATATAGGCGGCCCATGAAAGGCTCATGACGACAAAGACTAAAAAGACGGGGCCGAGGAACCGTTTGAGAAAACCCTTTCTTTCCATCACGTACCTCCCCAGTGGGATTTGTATACTATTATATAGTAAGCAATGAAATAGTAAACTACAATCAAGTAGTGCCTATCAGTCGTTATCCGGTATGGACATAACGGCAGATAAGAACCAGTGCCGGCGATTAGAAACAGGACTACGAAACGGTAAGACCGGTAAAACGATCCTGGCCCCGGTTTCACTCGGCGTCCCGGCGGTGGGGCGCCCCGGAAGAAGGAGATACCCCTCCGTCTAAGCGTATCTCTTGCGAACGGCCTTGCCGACGCTTCCGGTAATCAGGATGACGAGGCTCATCCCGAAAATGACGGCCCACCCGGTCATCCCCGGATCGACAAGCGAAAGAACGCGGGAGAAGATCGGGATGTAGACCGCCGAGACCAGGAGGGCGCCGCACAGGCCCAACGCCCCCCAGATATAGGGGTTTCTCGTGATATCGTTGAGGAAAAATCCCGTCTTCTCGTCGCGCATGTTAAAGACGTGCCAGAGTTGGGAAAAGGCAAGCGTCATGAAGGAAACCGTAACTGCCCGTTCGTTATCGAATCCCAGGAACGATAGGCATATCATAAGCGCCGTAAGAACCGACGCGGTGATGATGAAACCTGCCCCGAAAACATCGATCCAATGCCTGCGGGTCAGAAGGGGCTCCGAGGAGCTGCGCGGCGGCCGCGCCATGATGGTAGGATCACCCGTGCCGACGCCGAGGGCCAGCGCCGGGAAGACGTCGGTAACCAGATTGAGGAACAGGATCTGGAGGGGGAGGATTGGCAGCGGTACCGTGAGAAGAGAAGCGAGAAAGACCGTCAGTATCTCGCTCATGTTACAGGCAAACAGATACCGGACGAACGTTCTGATATTATTATAGATTACCCGTCCCTGTTCGACGGCGGTCACGATCGTCGGGAAGGCGTCGTCCTTGAGCACCATGTCGGCCGCCTCTCGCGCCACCTGAGTCCCCCGCAGGCCCATCGCGACGCCGATATCGGCCTTCTTGAGAGCGGGGGCGTCGTTGACGCCGTCGCCGGTCATGGCGACGACCGAGCCGTTTTTCTGGTGCAGCTCGATAAGGTCAAGCTTCTGTTTGGGGCTTACCCGGGCGAAGATCGATACGGACAACAGGTACCGCTTTTCCTCTTCCGTGAGATACTCCGGGCCTTTCAGATCCGTTCCATTAATGACCGGAGCGGACCGATCACTGACGAGCCCCATGTCGAGGGAGATGTTCTTCGCGGTGATCGCCTGGTCGCCGGTTACCATGATCACGCGAATCCCCGCGTTTCTGCAACGGGAGAGCGCCTCGGGGACGTCACTGCGGGGGGGGTCCAGCATCCCCACCAGCCCCACAAAGACGAGATCGTCGTACGGGGGGTCGTCCGGCCTGTCGGTCGTCTTCATACCCAGCGCGATTACCCGAAGTCCCTGGCGGGCCATTTCGGCAGACCGTTCAAGCCAGCGTGAGCGCAGGCCCTCGTTCATGGGGGCTTTCCCCTCGCGGGTAAGGACATACGCCGAAGTCCCGGCGATCGGCTCGGGCGCTCCCTTTACGGCCACATAGTACCCGTTACCTTCGGTCCGGTGAATGGTGGCCATCATCTTGACATCGGAGTCGAAGGCTTCCTCGCCGACCCTCGGCATTCGACCTATCAGGTCGTGCCGCCAAATCTGCGCCTTAAAGCCGGCCGAGAGCAGGGCAATCTCCAACGGATCACCCACGTGACCATCCGGGCCGGAAGGATTGTCGCCGTTGAGTTCGGCGTTATTGCAGAGCACCGAGATCCGCAGTGCCTCCACGAGGAGAGGGTTTAGTAGCGGATCGGGAGATTCCTCGCCGCCATGCGGGGGAGTTCCGGGGACTATTTCCTCCCCGCTGATATCAACGTCTCCGTCGGAAAGCCCGATACGTGTAACCGTCATACGGTTTTCCGTGAGGGTCCCGGTCTTGTCGGTACAGATGACGCTGGTGGCACCGAGGGTTTCGACGGCGGACAGACGGTTAATGATCGCATTTTTCTGCGCCATCCGGAACATTCCCCGGGCAAGCGCAATGGTGGCGACGATAGGAAGCCCCTCGGGAATCGCGGCCACTGCAAGGGCGATCCCCGTTTCGATCATCAAGATGACCTGCTTGCCTGTCAGAATACCGGTAAGGGCCACCACGATTGCGACGGCAAGCGTAATCCAGATAAGCGTCCTGCCGAGTCCGTCCAACCGCTTCTCGAGGGGAGTGGTTTCCTGTCTTGCCTCGGAAACCAGCGAGGTAATATGGCCCAGCTCGGTGTTCATTCCGGTGGCGACGACTACCGCCTCGGTAGAACCCCGGGTAACGGCGGTCCCGGCATAAAGCATGGCAGTGCGCTCGGCAAGCGGGGTTTTTTCCGGCAGGGCTGAAGGCCCTTTATCAACCGGGAGCGACTCCCCGGTTAAGGCCGATTCGTCAGTTAGCAGACGGGAGGCGCTAATTATTCTCAAGTCGGCCGATACAATGTCGCCACCTTCCAGGAGTACGATATCACCGGGGACGAGATCCTGTGCCTGAATTTCGTGTGTGACGCCGGCGCGTCTTACACGCGTCGTCACGCTCGTGAGTTTTTTGAGCGATTCCATTGAGCGAATCGCCTGGAGTTCGGTGAAGAAACCGATGAGGACGTTGATGAGGATAACCACGATAACGGCCGCAGCCTCCAGGAGATCTCCGAACGCAAACGAGAGGCCGGCCGCGCCGGCCAGAAGAACCGTGATCAGGCTCTTGAACTGCCGGGCGAAGATCATGAGGATGCTCTCTTTTTTTTCTTCCATGAGGAGGTTGGGCCCGTACCGCTCCAGACGCAGGCGGACCTCATCCGGGGAGAGCCCCGTCTCGTGCGTTACGGAAAGATCGGCCAGTATCATCTCGGACGGGATGCTCCAGGGGTTTTCGACGTGTCGTTCCATCAGCCTCGGCTCATCTATTGTGTTAAAACGTCCCCGGTACGTTCTCAGGCGTACCATGTAGATTAGTATAGCCCGGCGGGCGCGGTTTTTCAACCGGAAACGAATTGACGAAGAATAGGGCCGAATAAAATCCCCGGAGCTTTATCCAAGCCGCGGGTTCCATTATCCTTGACAACCGATCTCTTTTTGGGATATATAAGCATCCTTTCGACACAAGTACTGCTCGATTGAATGACCGGCCGTAGGCGGGGGTGCGCATCGTGGATTTCGGCATATTAGGACACATAGAATTTACCTGGCAGTTCCTGTTCGCACTGCTGTCGATCGTGTTGATAGACCTGGTGCTGGCCGGTGACAATGCCGTGGTCATTGCCATGGCGGTGAGAAACCTCCCGAAAAAAAAGCGAAAACAGGGTATAATCATGGGGGCAGGGGCCGCGGTTCTCCTGCGCGTGGCGCTCACCTTCTTTGCCTCCAAGCTCCTGGAGATCATGTTCATAAAGTTCATCGGGGGAGTCCTGATCATCTGGATTGCCGTAAAGCTCTTTATTAGCGGGGGAGACGGAGAGGAGGGCGGCAAACAGGCCGCAAGCCTGCTCCAGGCGATGTGGCTCATCATCATAGCCGATATCACCATGTCGGTCGACAATATCCTGGCCGTGGCGGGGGCGTCCGAGGGAAACCTGTTCCTCCTGATCTTCGGGCTGGGCCTTTCCATCCCGTTTGTCGTGTTCACCAGCAATCTCTTGTCCATGCTGATGGACCGGTATCCCGTCATCCTGTACATCGGCACCGCGGTACTCGGCAGGGTGGGCGGCGAGATGATTATCACCGACCCGTTTGTCGTCTCGAAGATCGGCCATTCCAAGGTCGTTGAATATGGCGTGCAGGCCTTCTTCACGGTCGCGGTTATCGTCGCCGGGAAGCTCTGGATAACGGCCAGGCGGCGTCGCGAGGAACGGGAAGCGGATCACCTCATCCCGCACAGGGATCCCAATACAAAAGACGATAATCGGGGGTAAATATGGCGATACTGACCATCTCGCGGGAGTGCCAGAGCGGCAGTCATGAAATCGGGACTGCCGTTGCCCAGGGTCTCGGGTATCAATTAGTCAACAGAAAAGTAATTCTTAACGATATCAAGAAATACGGCAAACGGTGGCCGGGGGCGGATCTGGCGTTCGACGAAAACTCACCCAGCATTTGGGAGCGTTTCGACTGGGAATACCACGGCCTCGTCGCGCTGGTGGAATCAATACTATACGAACATGCCCTAAAAGATAACGTCGTTATCATCGGCAGGGGAGGCAACTACCTGCTCAGGGAAATCCCCCATGCGCTCCGGGTCAGGCTCGTGGCTCCGGTGGAGATACGCGTCGGCCGGATGATGAAAGAGGACGGTGTCGGTGAAAAGACCGCTCACCGGGAAATCGCCAGAATCGATAAAACCCGGGCGGATTACGTCAACACGAACTACGGCAGGGGCTGGGAGGACGTCGCCAATTACGATATGGTCTTCAACTCGGGAACCGAGACCTACGAAGAGATCGCCGGGATGATCACCGCCGCCCTAATTGAAAGGGACAAACTGAAAACCCCGGACGCGACCGATCTGCTGGCGGGTCGGGCCGACGCGGCCCGGATCAAGGCGGCCCTCGCGACCGATACCCGCCTCAACCTCCCAACGCTCGAGGTCGTTTTTGACGGCAAGTCGGTGCTGCTCAAGGGTATCATCCACAACACTAAGGAGCATCACCTGGTCGAAGAAATCGCCGCACGGGTTACGGTATCGCATCCGGTAGTCAATACGATGCACTACCGGGGGTAGACGGCGCCCCTGCCGCGGCCGACGGTTTTATCGGTTGCGGCGTCCACGGGAATATCGGCCCGACGAGCGTTTCTATTTTCCTTTCGGCATCA
The DNA here is from genome assembly GCA_963848155.1 of uncultured delta proteobacterium. Classification (GTDB taxonomy): domain Bacteria; phylum Desulfobacterota; class Zymogenia; order Zymogenales; family Zymogenaceae; genus JAFGAS01. Next base: position 530,420 of record CAWKCL010000007.1, on the reverse strand, counting down.
TCCGTATAATTCCCTCCGAATTATTCTCGACGGCCTCTCGATCGAAGTACCAGGCGATATAGTCCCCCTTCAGGAAGAAATCGGCCATGTCCTCCCGGTGGGGGCTTGTCAGGCTCTGGCATTGTCCGGTCGATAAAACGACCAGCGACCCGTTGAGATCGGCCATATCGACGATATAACGGATGGAAGCCGTGATATCGACGGCGTAGGGTTTGTTCTTGTTATAGCCGCCCCGGTTAAGCGACTGGTCGCTGCCCGAGAAGGGGAACGGCCCGTAGTTGAAAAAGGGCCTTAGCGCCGTAACCTGTCCGAAGATATGGGAAAACTCGACGGTGTGGACGGCGCCCCAGCGCCATGCCGAGGGGTCGCTTCCCTGGGCGTCAGAGAGCAAGACGACCGCGTCCCCGAAGGCCTTCATGAGGGCGTCCTCGAAGGTCTCGCGTTTTTCCGTTTCTATATTGTCAAAGAAGCCGGATGACTGGTCGTTGGTAATCAGGCGGAAGAGGGTATTCGTAGCGACGGATTTATCGTCCATAAAACGCGAGAATAGGTCGTCTCCCAGCTCGTCGGCAAATGTCTCGGTCAGCAGCTCGTTAAAAGTTATCTCAAAGATCGCGGCGCCGGCCGAATCGGGCAGCGACCGGTAGTCCCATGCGGCCAGCGAGTCGATGTACGGGGCGAGCGTATCGGTCGCGTTTCTTTTGAGCGTTGCCACAAAGATTGGTGCGACCCGCTCCGCCAGCCCTGATTTCACATCAAGCTGCATCTGTTTCATATCGGAAAACCCCAGGCGGTCCTTTGCCGACAGCAGTTCATCGATCCTGGCGGCCCGCCAGGGAGATTCCCAGTAGTCAGACAAAAATACCGGTGATTTGCCCCGGACCGGGGGATTATTGGCGGTCCCGATGTACCCCTTTTCGGGATCTTTCAATATCGGCATAGACTCAAAGGGATAGTATCCACGCCATTCGAACATCCCGTCCCATCCCGGCTTCGGGAGGAGCCCCGTGCTGTTTGTCCTGATGGGGCATTTCCCCGCGCCGACGTATCCGATCGTGCCGCTGGTGTCGGCGTAGACAAAGTGCTGGGGGCCGGCGGCGTAAATCGAAAGGGCCTTGGTGAATTCGTCCCAGTTGGTGGCCGTATTGAGCAGATAGAAGGCCTCAAACAGGGGCCACGGGCCGAATCCCTGGGCGCACAGGCTCACCGGGGCATCGCCCAGTCCCGATTCGACATCGTTGATGATCGGGCCGTGGGGGGTCATGCGGACGGTAACCGTTTCGTTAATAACGCCGTCGTCTCCCTTGACGGGGATCGTTTCGGTTATCACCTCCATATCGACCCATTTCCCCTCAAACATGACCTGGTTCTCGTTTTCGGGATTGATCTTTTCAAGATAGAGGTCCTGGGTATCGAGGGTGAAGTTGGTGACGCCCCAGGCGATATGGTCGTTGTGCCCGAAAACGAAGATCGGGGCCCCGGGGAACATGGCCCCGGCGATGTCGATACCGGGGCCGACCAGATGCGAGAGGTGCCACTGGGTGGGCATCTCCGGCCCCGACTCGTGGGAATCCTCGCAGAGGATCGGGCTGCCCGTCTCCGATTTTCGCCCCGACACGACCCAATTGTTGCTTGCAAGGGTCCGGTTTATGAAAAACGAGAGGAAGCGCCTGGATTCGATCGGATATCCGGGTAGCGTCAGGCGCCGGCGGGAGCCCCGCCGTTATAAAGACGGTCTCCTTCGGGGAGAAAGGGGAGGAATTCGGCGGCCCGCTCCGGTCCAAGTTTGTCGAGTATGAGCCAGTTGAGGATCTCGTTCTTATAGGCCCATCCGGCGAGCTGAAAGCTGATGAGGTTTCCGATGGCCTGGGAATCCTCGGCGGTCCACGGTTCGGGGCGGTAACCGAGAATCCTGAATTCGACGGGCAGGGGGTTGTGTTCGATAGATGCGTTGATGCCTGCCGAAAACGCCTCGACGATCTCCCTGAGATCGGGAGGAAGGCTCTCAAGCTGCTTTTCCGCGGTGCGGGCAAATCCCATCGTTACCAGATATCGGTCGGCGTCCAGGAGGTCTTTCCCCAAGACCTCGGACAGCCTGCCCCGCGCAGCCCGGCGGTAGAAATCCATCTGGAAGAGGCGGTCCTGCGCCTGGCAGTAGCCGAGGGCAAAGTAGAGATCGTGCGTGGTGTCCGCATAGATATGGGGTACGCCGTAGATGTCCCTGATAACGACGGCCCCGTCCGTAATACCCGGAAGCGACAGCTCCCCCTCGTACGTGGGGACGATTGCCTTGAGGTAAAGCCACGTTCCCGCCACGGCAAGCGCGATCAGAACCGCTACGGCGGCGATGATTATTTTTACCGTCCTCATGGTATCCTCCTTTACGACAGACATCGCCATAATACCAGATTCAATCATACGAGTTCAACCGAGAAATGAACATCTTGACAGAGGCGAAAACGTGACTATATTAAAAGTAAGGTTGAAGAAAAGGAGGGACAAACCATGAGACTCCTACCAGTGAAAAGTTATTTTGATTCACAGGTCTGTGAGGACCTGAAACGAGAGATAAACCTTTACGACAATTTCTTTACCGATTTTGTGGGCGATTCGCTCAACTCCCGCCCGATGCCGAGAATCGATATGAGCGAAACCAAGAAGGACATCATCGTAAAGGCGGAGCTGCCCGGTTTGGATGCGAAAGACATCGATCTGACCGTCAACAACGGGTATCTGACCATCTCGGGTGAAAAACGGGATGAGTCCGAAGAAGAGGAGATGAACTCGTTTTGCCGGGAAACGAGCTACGGCTACTTCAGACGGACCGTTGAGCTCCCCGGCCCGGTGGACGAGGAAAAGATCAAGGCAGACTATAAGGGGGGTATCCTGAAGGTATTGTTGCCGAAGGCCAACGGTAAGAGCAAGAAAGCCATCAAGATCCAGGCTCACTAACAGAGGCGGCCCCCGTACCCGGGGGCCGCTTTCTCGCCTTCCCAAACAATACTAATCTCACCGGAATGAGTCCTTGTTTTATTCCATAACCCACAATAGATTTCCGGGTTCCGGTGCCGATCGTCCCGCCCTGTTTGCGATATCGAGGATTATTTTACCCAGGCCGCGGATCGTCCCGAAAAATTGGTGACAAGTGGGAACGGCCCGTGATACTATTGGGGCAATCGTGGACCATGCAATGATTTTTCCAATCCTCGCCCTCACCAAGACCGTCGCCTTCCTGATTCGCGCCGGGCGCGTCGGACACGGATTCACCTGGCCCGGAGAAATCGCCCTGAGGCTTTCCAATGCCTTCGTCAGGACGATGATGGAAAAGAACGCCCATCTGAAGACCGTCCTCATCGTCGGCACCAACGGCAAGACCACGTCGGCAAAAATCGCCAGGCATATCCTGTCCAAGAACGGGTATCGGGTAATCGGTAACGAGACGGGGGCCAACCTTAAGAACGGCGTTGCCTCATGTCTGATTCAGAACGCAAACCTGTTCGGCAAGATTGCCGCCGACGCGGCCATATTCGAGGTGGATGAGAATGTGCTGCCGCTCCTTCTTCCGGATTTCCATCCCGATGCGATCATGGTCCTCAACCTCTTCCGAGACCAGCTGGATCGCTACGGTGAGGTGAACACGATCGCCCTCAAGTGGCAGGAGGCGTTTGCCTCGCTCACGAAAAAGACCGCCCTCATCATGAACGGCAACGATCCGCAGATATTCTATCTCGGGAAATCCCTCGCGGGACCTTCCGTATCGTTCTTCGGCCTCAGGAAAGAGGCCATGAAAAAACGCGCCGCCGGCCACGAGGCCGATTCCCTTTACTGCCCCGAGTGCGGCCGGCGGCTCACGTATAGCGCCGTCGCCTATTCCCATATCGGCGAATTCCTGTGCGCCGGCTGCGGTCTCCGACCTTCGGGTATCGTGGACTACTCCGAGACGATCAAAAGCCCGCTCCTGGGCCTCTTTAACCGGTATAACACCAATGCGGTGGCGCTCATGCTCCATACGGTGTTCGGCATCTCCCTCGAAAAGATACAGCGTGACGTTGCCGATTTCGGGGCGGCCTTCGGCAGGCAGGAGATCATCGATTACCGGGGGCGCAGGATCGTTATCCAACTTTCGAAGAACCCAACCGGTTTCAATCAATCCATCGAGGTTCTGGAGGAGTTTGACGTCGCGGCAAGGAAGGTGCTCGTGCTCCTGAACGACCGAATCCCGGACGGCAGGGACGTCTCGTGGATATGGGACGTGGACTTCGAACGCCTCATGGAATTAGCCGCCCATATCGTTGTCTCCGGGGACCGTGCCTACGACATGGGAATTCGCCTGAAATACGCCGGTGAAGACGGCGCCACAACCCGGGGGAAGAAGGCGCCGGCGGCCGTCACCGTTATCCCCGACCTCGGCACGGCGATAGAGCGCGCGGTACAGGAAACGGCACCGGGTGATTTCCTGTTTATCCTGCCGACCTATTCCGCGATGCTGGAGGCCAGGAACATACTTACCGGGGACGAATTCAAACTGAAGACTACACGATGAAAAAACGCGAATACCGTCTATCGATCGGCTGGCTCTACCCGGACCTGATGAGCACGTACGGCGACCGGGGCAACGTCATGATCCTGACGAAACGGTGCAGGTGGCGGGGGATCGAAGTTGATGTCGCCGGGGTATCGCTCGGGACGGACGGCGCCGGGATCGATTCGGCAGACCTCCTTTTTATGGGCGGCGCGCAGGATCGGCAGCAGGAGATAGTCAAGAAGGACCTCATCGGGGGAAAGGAAATCAACCTCCGGCGGGCGATAGAGCGGGGGATTCCCGGCCTTTTCGTCTGCGGCGCGTACCAGTTTCTCGGCTCCTATTATATCGCGGCGGACGGGACGAAGATCGAGGGATTGGGAATATATGACCTGGTTACCAGGAGCCCGGGACGGACCGCAAAACGACTGATCGGAGACGTTATCGTCCGTCCGCGCATGGAAGGGATCGGCGATGCGCTTATCGTCGGGTTTGAAAACCACGGCGGGAGAACGGAGCTGGGCAAGGGGATGGCACCGTTTGCAGATGTCGTGTACGGCTACGGCAATAACGGGTCGGATAAGACGGAGGGGGTTATCTACAAGAACACGATCGGAACCTATCTGCACGGTCCGATCCTCTCAAAAAATCCTTCGCTGGCCGACTTCCTGATCGCACGGGCTCTTGAGGTCAAATACGGCAAGCCGCCCGTTCTCGAAGCGATCGAGCCGCAGGGTGAGCGGGAAGCCCGGGATGTAATTATCGGCCGGTATCTCACAACGGCCGCGGGAAGGGCAGGGTAGTCCTGTGTGTACGGTATACGGCGTATCAAATAGTGCAATGGGGGGCATCCCATGATCATCGACATGCACATCCATCCGTTCTGTAAAGAAGTGACGGTGCTGCCGAGTATCGAGGAAGCGGCGCAGCGTCTCTACGGCTCCATGCGGGATACGGATCGTTTCAAAAACATCACCGGCGCGCTGCAGTACCTGTTCACGCACAGGAGCGTTGACGATATCATCAGGGAGATGGACGAAGCGGGAGTGGACAAGGCGGTCATCGTCGGGGCGGACTATACCACGGCTTCGGGGGTCGTTGCGGTCACCAACCAGGACGTAGGAAAACTCGCCTCCCGGTATCCCGATCGCTTTATCCCCTTTGCCGGCATCGACCCGTCCCTCGGCAGAAGCGCCGTCGATGACTTCGCCCGGGCGGTCGGCGACCTGGGCTGCCGTGGCATGAAGCTTGTGCCCCCGATGCAGCATTTCCTTATCTCCGACCCGAAGCATTACCCGCTCTGGGAGAAGGCGATAGAGCTGGGCGCGATCGTCTGGACGCACACCGCCCATCAAATGTCCACGCCCGGGTCCAACGCGCTGCTCGGCCACCCGATGCTCCTTGAGCCGGTAGCCCTCAGATACCCGGAGCTTGTTATCGTCATGGGCCACTGCGGGTTTCCCTGGCCGCTTGAGGCATGGTCCCTGGCGGCGCGGCATTCCAACGTCTATATCGATATTTCGGCCTACCCCGATCTCTATAATCATTTCCCCTGGGACGCGTACACAAAGTATAACGCGGAACATAAGGTCCTCTTTGCCTCGGATAACCCGCTCAGGGGATTCAGGGAAACGCTCGATGCGCTGGATGGGTGTGATATATCTGCCGAGTTCAAGGAAAAGATCAAGGGGGGAAACGCCGATCGGCTCCTGTTTCGGATAGGACATACGCGCGGTCCGACGCGAACGGGCCGGTTACGGCGAAATAGAGGAGGGGACGCGGAATTCCGCGCCCCCTTTATGTGTATGGTTTGCCCGCAGAAGCGGGAAGTCGTCAATTAATCAGGGCAAGCAATCCCTGCCAGAGTATCTTCAGCTGCAGCGATATCGGCAGCTCGATGCCCTTCTTCTCGAAGGTCGTCTTTCCCCCGATAAACGAAATTTCTTCCTTCGGTCCCATTTCCTTGCCGCTGATAAAAAGGGCCGCGACCGAGACGTAGTAGGTCTTGTCCGGCACCAGATCGGTCAGGATTAACTTCGTATCCTTCGTTTCGTAGACGCTCGCATATTTTCCACTCTCGGTACCGAGGTAAACCTTGTAACTCCGGGGATCGCCGGGGGGTTGGTTCCAGATAATATAGGTCTTACCGTCTTCGTAGGCGGCGATAATCCCCTCGGGGGCGGCGGGGTCGGCAGGCGTTCGCTGCGATTCGACCACCCGCATCCTTCCGCCGCTGACCACTATGGGCGGATCGGCGTAGGCGATGAGGTCGCGCTTGGTGTCTTCGGGAAGTGTCGCGCCTTCAAAGAAGGATACCATGAAGGCGAAGTGTTCCTTCTTGCCGTTGTAGGACGGGGCCGAGCTTTCGTACGACTCGCCGCTCAGGAAGGCGGCCTCATAGCCGAGTCCCGTGCCCCACGTCGGGTGATAGTAATGGGGGCCGGAATAGGTGCCGAACGGATTGAGCCTGAGCGAGAAATTTCCTTTTTCGTCGTCATACGTGAGCTTCGCCGGGAGGAACGCGAAATTGGAGAGCATCGTGTTGTCCAGTGCGACGGCTATCCCGCCGCCACCTCCCGAAACGGCGGCATATTCCGCGGTGATATGGTTATTGACGTCCGAAAGGTTAAGATTTGCGTCGGAGTGTTTGAAATAATCCAGCACGTAGGACGACTCGACGCCGAGGTAGTCACGCTTGGTGATCTCGAAGGGCGTATTTTTCCCGGCGGTATTTGCGAAGATAAGCTCGGCGGGGGCCGTCTCATACCACCCGTGATCAATTTTCCTCAACAGTGAGATCGGCTTGCCGAGGCCCATCATCTCGTCCCTGGGTGTGTTCGGGTACGTGATCTCGCCGTCGAAGAAGAGATAGGGTACGCCGTCGAGGAGGGTCAGCCGGTAGTCGACAAAGCCGGGTTGGGAACCCTTGATCTCGGGTACCTCGAAGTCACCGAAGATTCGAATCCTGGCGACTCCCTCGGTGCCGTCCTCTTCCACGGCGACCTTAAGGGCCTTTGGCGAAAGGTCGATGGTCTTATCACGATCCTTAACGCGGTAGGTGATCTTGGGCAGGAGGCTCTTTTCATTTAACAGGTGCCGTTTGTTATAGACAACGTCCTTGATGATCCCTTCTTTTGATACTTCGATCTTGACGGCGCCGTTGGTAAGGACGCCGGCGGCGGCCGTTGTCTTGAAACCGACGACCGGGTAGATCCCTTTCGGACCGTGGAAGAGAAAATAGGGGCCGGAACCGGCGGACGGCGAGAAGAAGAGCGTTACCGGTCCAACGGTGCCGTCAGGGGAGAGATGAGAGGAAATGACGTACGGTATCGTGACCCTCCCCTTCGGCCCGAGGATGTAAAAACCCTCGTCCGGTATCGAAAGCCCGGTAAGGTCAAACGTGATGAAGACAAAATCGGGGGAAGTCCCGTCCTTGTTTTCCGAGAGGGTCAGGAACGAGTCGATGAATTTCATCCCCTCAACGGGAGCGGCCGGGGGCCTGATTTCGTAGAGCTTCTGAGCGAGCGCGGCACGTGCCGACTCGCGGGCGACGCGGGAATTGTCCAGCATCTCGGTAATAATCCGCTCGGCGGCAAATTCACGCTCCGCGCAAAGCAGGGGGGTAGCCATGCCGAAGTGGGTCGTCGACAAGAGCCGCATCCTCAGATCGAACGCACGGGCCAACAGGTCCTTCTCACCGGGGGGAAGCTCCGGTTCCTGCGGGCGGTTCTCCCTCCGACAGGGAGACGCTCTTGACGATGTACTCTTTCAGATCAACTGCCCGATATGACAGCCTTACGGCCTTGTGGTTACGGCGGTCCTCCATCAGGCTTGTCCAGTAGTCATGGCTCGTGGTCTTTTCCGCCCAGGGATTATAACCGTTATAGGTTCCGTCGGCGGTATCTTGCCCGAAAAAGATCTCTTTCTTCGGTTTGTGGGTATTCAAATACTCGCCGAGGGTGGTAAACTCGATATAGTCGGCGGCGTCGGCCTCATCGATTAGCCGTGAAAGGCCCCCGGTATTGGGAAGCCACTTCAGGTAGACCGGAAGGGTATATCCGTTCCAATAGGAATCATCGGCGTCGAAGTTGATAAACAGCAAGACGTCTCCCTTGACGGTTCCTTCCAGCTGCATACGATGAATATCCCGCGCCCATTTAGTCAGGGAAACGTTTTCAATCAGATCGCCGACGTTGTAGGTTGGGATTATCGTCATCTCGTCGCCGGTCTTTTTGTTCTTATAGGTAAGCGGGTTAAGGGCCTCTTCAACGGAAAGGGGAGGGAGGAATACCCGCAAATTATCGAAGGGAATGGCGCTATAGTAGAGTGCTACCGCCTCGATACCGAGGTTCTTATAGACGCCGAACGAGCCGGTGGATGTCATCCCCTCCTGGGGACGGACGATCGGGGTGAATGTGCCGAAGATATCGGCGACTCCGGACCCGTTCGGATTGGTAATCGCCCTGATGATGGATTCGGTAAGCTCCTGTTCGGTCATGGCAGACGTCAGTCCGTTGTTATAGGACATCAGGATTACCTCGTCCTTTTGTTTTTCTACCCGGTCCTTGACGTCCTCGATGATATCCGGGGCGTAGTTCGGGAGTATCTCTTCGAGGGTAAAAAGGTTATCGAAATCCCAGACGGCCCTGACCTTACTCCCGTTCTTATTGTGCTCACCCATCGTTGCGATGATCTTCCTGATCGTCACGATATCTTTCCCGAACCCGGCCTCATCGGGCGTGTCTCCTCGATACGAGTGATAGAGATTCGTATGGAATCCGAGGGCGACGTACACCTTGCTCGTCGTCGTCTTGCCGATGGTTGGTATTCTGGGAAACAGCGATACCTTGACAAAAAAGAAGGCGAGCGCGATGATGATCAGGTACAGTAAGAAACGGCGGGCCCTCCTCCGTGCCATGTTACCCTCCTGAATATAATAAATCACCGAAGCAGACAATAAGCCGAGTTCTGTTCCCCACAAGTGGGGCGACGATCATTCATCTGGGTCCGAAGTTACCCGCGGACTCATGCGACCTACCCGGAGGCTTGAACGGGCAGTCCTCTCATCCCCGTGGGGATATCGCCTCCCTATTTGGTCTTGCTCCAGGTGGGGTTTGCCCTGCCGGCCCGGTCACCCGAACCGCGGTGAGCTCTTACCTCGCCTTTTCACCCTTACCCGAGGGCCGTTTTGCGGCGATCAGGCGGTATGTTTTCTGTGGCACTTTCCTTAGGGTCACCCCCACTGGGTGTTACCCAGCACCTTGCCCTGTGGAGCTCGGACTTTCCTCCGGCGGGTATAAAACCCGACGGCGACCGCCCTGTCTGCTTCGATCCTGTTGTTAGTCCATGCGGACGATATGCGTATAGAAACTGTCCCTGAATACGGAGCGTGTTGTAAGAATTCGGAAACGCTCATGGCCGCGAGGAATAGGTATGCGCCGATGCATTGTCGGCCATTGATACCGGGTACCGATACGCTGCCAAACGCTCTCATTACCGATAGCTTTTTTCAGTATATCAATAAAACGTAAATAATATAGTATTTTATTCTCGGTTAATTCCGCGGCACCGAATAACCCTCGGGCCGATACTATGGCGGCCGTGGATGAACGCGCGTCGGCTGATAGGGCCAATCTACAGGATAAGTAAGGCCGAGAGAATAAGGACAACGCCGACCATCACCAGTATCGCCCCTCCGCAGCAGCCGCATCCCCTTTTGGACGCAGTAGGCCCGTCGGCCGTTCCCGAATCATCGGTCTCGAACGGAGCGTCGCCCTGTGCGGAACCCTGTCCGCTCATCTTTTCCGTATAGGTCGGGGATAGTCCCGATCTCACCTCCCCGCCGCCGGCCCCCTGTTGGGCCGGAGTGCCCCCGGGTGATATGCCGCCGGTCGAGGGACCGGTCCCTGAAGGCGTGCGGCCTGCTGCCGAACCACCCTGCGATCCCGATGACGGCCGTCCCCCGGGCCCTCGGCCTCCCGCGCTTCCCTGTTGAGCTGACATCCTCCCTCCTTGTGCAGTTTCGTTTTTAGGCCGAAGTGGTAAAAGCCGCGCTCACCATTCCGGCCAACGGGTCGCTTAATAGACGGTAATCTAATCCAAGCGGCTCTACGGTAGAGAACGTTGTACCGCTTACGATATAAAACGTATCGGGGTCGTTATCCCGATGCGTCAGCGGCTCGCTTCGAAAGACGATCTGCGTCCCGGTTCTTGCTCCTGTCAATATGCAGTATATCAAAAGTGTCAAAAGAATCAATGATACCCTTTGCCTCGAGTGAGAGTGCCTGCAGTTTCTCGTCCCTGATTCGATATTGACCGGATATCTGCTTGACCATCAGTTCCGAATCCGCCCTGACGTGAACATGCCTGACGCCCAGTTCACGCGCCTTGCGTAGGCCGACGATAAGCGCGCTGTATTCGGCGACGTTATTGGTCGTCACGCCGAGGGGTTGGCAGACTTCGGCGATCTTCTTATTCCGATGATCCAGGATGACTACGCCCGCGCCGGCCGGACCCGGATTGCCCAAGGAAGCCCCGTCCACGTGGACGGTTGCCTCATCGAGGGCGGCACGAGGGGAAGGATCGAGCGTATCTGCCGCGAAAGTGAGAAGCCCGCTGATTTCCCCCCTGTCCATATCGGTTGCTTCATCGGAAATAGCGGTCAGAATCGGGTCTTCGGTAAGACGGCGAAGGAATCGGGCCGCCGTCTCCCTCAGATCTTCACGGCTCATGGCCGGGCCCCGTTCGCCGAGTCTTTTTCAATTTCCTCGTCCAGGTAGATGAGCCGTGCGCAATTCGGGCAGGTCTTGATGTCCCGATCCCGTAGCAGCTCATTAAAGAACTGAGGCGGGAGGTTCATATAGCATCCATTGCAGACGCCCTTTTTAACCTTCACGAGCACCGGCTCGTTACGAAACGTCTTCATAAGGCGCTCGTAGGTGGATAGGAAGGAAGAGTTCAATTCCTTCACGAATCTTGGTCCTGGCCGTTACTTTTTGGGTTACCTGATCCTCGACGGCGGCCGCCCTGGCGGTGAGCTTTTCGATTTCCTCATGGATTACACGGGTGCTGTCGGCAAGCTCCTCCGACTTTTTAGCGATCTCGGTCTTGAGGGCGTCAAGCTGATCCATGACCAGGAGTATCTGCTCTTCGAGCAGGGAATTTTGGATTCTATGCTCTTCCATCTCTTTCTGGGCGGCCTGGTATTCCTTATTGGTCTTGACCTCGTTGAGCTTCTTCTCGGAGTTGGCCAGCCGCTCCTCCTCGTCCTTTAATCCCGATTCCTTGCTTCGTTTTTCCTTTTCGAGACCGAGGGCGCGCTCCTGTTCATGAGCCAGGAGATCAGTAAGGGTCGCAATCTCGTCATTAAGCTCGGCGATACGTACGGGTATCTCGGTCTTCTCCCGCCTGAGGAAAACGATCTCGGTATCCAGTTCCTGAAGACGTATCATGAGAATTACCTCTTCATTCACGCTTCTCCTCCATTACTTGATAGATCCTGCCATAGGGCGGATCGGAAACAGTTTATATTGAATGCTTCAGTAGTGCTATACATACGAGAATGGGTCCTGTCCCTGGATAGCCATGACGTCGACGGCCCATTTCCTGAGGAGTAATTGTTCTTCTAAATAGCGCGCCAACTCAAATATAACGGGAAGCTCCGACCAGAAATGCCCGACTTCGATAAGCGCAATGCCCGACTCTACCGCCGATACTGCCGCGTGATACCTGACCTCCCCGGTAATCAGGACATCGGCGCCCAGCGAGTGCGCCGTCGCGACAAAATCGCTTCCGCTTCCAGCGCAAACGGCAGCCCGGGAGAACCGACACGCCGCTGATCACCGACTACAGCGTACCAGGGAGGGGCCGAGGGATTCTTTTACGAATTCAGCAAGCTCGATGAGTATCATTTTTGAAGGGAGCGCGCCGATATAGACGATCCCGTCCGGGGTATCGGTATGGTCGGTTGATGCGGCCTGAGCGTAAGCGGTCGAGACCGGGCAGGGAAGGGGAGTAGGATTGATAAGGGAAAGCCTCTTGGCCATAGCGAAGCTCGTTCCCTCGGGGGCGTGGTCGAGATTTGTGTGGGCCGAATAGACCGAGATACCCGCGCCAAGGGCGGCGGTCACGGCCCTTCCCGTGCCGGTCCTGATATCGATAGAAGAAATACGCTGGAATATAAGGGGGTGGTGGGTAACGAGGAGATCGGCCGCGCTTTTTGCGGCCGAAAGGATCGTCCGTTCATCGGGGTCCAGTGCAACGGCAATTTTTTTAACCTGGCCGTCGGGATTACCGACCTGGAGACCGCAGTTATCCCAGGGTTCGGCCCGGTGGATGGGGGCAATGATCTGGATCAGGTCGATAATGTCGGTGACCGAAGGGGCCATGATAAAAAAAAGGTGCCTGTTCGGCACCTCTCCTCAAACGGCCGGATTGACCGTCGCTTCTGAAGTATAGCTTTATCCCTTATCTGTTTGGTATCCAACGCCGCCCGTTGTCCCTGTCGTATGGTGGGCCCACCAGGATTCGAACCTGGGACCGTCCGGTTATGAGCCGGTGGCTCTGCCAACTGAGCTATGGGCCCGGAAAATATTTAATTTAATATACTACTTAAAATGCGCAAAATAGTCAAGGAAAAAGCTCCGACATACATCGAGAGCTATTACCATTTCCCCCGTGACGTCGGTCCGATCGGGCGTGCTGTCGGTTAACGCCGGCTAAAACGCGACCGGAGGCGGCCTCATCCCTCAATAAAGCTCTTGAGCTTCTTGCTGCGGGAGGGGTGCCTGAGCTTGCGCAATGCCTTCGCCTCGATCTGCCTGATCCGCTCCCGGGTAACATCGAAATCCTGCCCGACTTCCTCCAGGGTATGATCGGACTTCTCGCCGATACCGAACCGCTTTCTCAATACCTTTTCCTCGCGGGGGGTAAGGGTGGAGAGGACCTTTCGGGTTTGCTCGGAGAGATTGACGTTGATGATGGCCTCCGACGGGGAGAGGATCTTCTTGTCTTCGATGAAATCGCCGAGGTGGCTGTCTTCCTCTTCGCCGATGGGGGTCTCCAGCGAAATCGGCTCCTTGGCGATCTTCAGGACCTTACGCACCTTGTCCAGGGGCAGCTCCATCTTCTCGGCGATCTCCTCCGGGGTCGGCTCGCGACCCTTTTCCTGAACGAGATAACGCGACGTACGGATGAGCTTATTGATGGTCTCGATCATATGAACGGGGATGCGGATGGTGCGCGCCTGATCGGCGATCGCGCGGGTGATCGCCTGACGAATCCACCAGGTGGCGTACGTGGAAAACTTGTACCCGCGCTGGTATTCGAATTTATCGACCGCCTTCATGAGGCCGACGTTGCCCTCCTGGATGAGATCGAGAAACTGGAGACCCCGATTCGTGTACTTCTTGGCGATTGATACGACAAGCCTCAGATTGGCTTTTACCAGCTCGTTCTTGGCCTCCGACTCCACATGCTCGCCTTCTTCGATCTTCTTAACGGTCTCTTTGATCTGGCGGGCGGTCATCTCGGCCTCCTGCTCGGCCCGCTTGACCTTCCTGGCGGAGTTTTTAAGGACCCGGTTCATCTCCCTGAGGTCGTCCTGAGACACGCGAAGGGACTTGGCGACACTGCGTAAATCTTCGTCGCTCCGTTCGGCCTTTTTAAAGTGCTTCCTCAATTCCTTTACGGGAAGCTTAGTCTTTATCTCAAGATCCTTGATTTCCTGTTCGCCTTTTTTCACCCGGTCCTTAAAAGACTTGAGCTTTGAGGATATCTTATGAATCTGTTTCTTGTCAAGATCAAGCTCCAGTACGAGCCGTGACAGCTCTTCCTGGGATTCCGTTATTGAGCTTTTTATCCGCTCCTTATCTTCGGAGACGTTCAGGGCCTTTCGTTCGTTCGCGATGGCCTCGTCCAGTTCCTTGATGCGGCAAACGATAGCGATGAAGATGTCTCTACGCTCCTTCTCGTCCTTCTTGGAGAGGGAGTATTCATCATTAAGTCCCTTGAGAATATCCTTGATCTTTATCTTATCTTTGAAAACCTTTTCGCACAGGACGGCTATTTCCCGGAGCGCAACGGGAGTGCTCAGAATCATCTCCCGGCTGATCATTGAGCCTTTCTCGATTCTCTTGGCTATCTCAACCTCGCCCTCGCGTGTCAGGAGGGCGATAGAGCCCATCTCCCGAAGGTACATCCTGACGGGATCGTTGGTCTTGCCGAGGCTGCCGGGAAGATAGTCGATCTCCTCCTGCTCGGCTTCCTCGGGTTCTTCGTCTTCGACCAGGGCTTCGGTCGTCCCGTTGGTAATCTTGAATTTCTTGGCGGAGTCGACAATGTCGATATCCATTTCCCCGAACATATTCATGATGTCGTCTAACTGATCGGGGTAGAGGTCGGGGGGGAGGAGGTCGTTTACCTCGTCGTAAGTGAGAAACCCCTTTTCCTTTCCCAGATTAATGAGCTGCTTGACCTCATCAATTCCGGAATTCTTCGCCATGAATCACCTCTTTAAGTTTTTGGTATAGTCCGTTTTTTTTCTTAATAATTCGGTTGGAGTTTCATCGGAGGTATCCTCTCGTATCTGGAGGTTTATCTCCTTTGACTTCCTTTCGAGTTCCTTTTTCTCCAAACGCCAGACACAGTCCTCGGCGATTTTGAGTATTTCCGATTCGTCTCCTATCTCGTCATAGTCGAGAAAGGAAAGCCCGATAAGCTCCTCGCGTGTTACCGCGTCCGCTATCGAATCTATGAGCGACGCAACCGGTGGAGTCTTACCTTCGCGGGCTGTCATGAGTATCTCACCCACGAGTTTCCTGAGGACATCCTCTTCGAAGAGAGAGAGATGACGCTCGGTCAGACCCGACTGCGTTACGATACGCGGGAAATTCACCGCGATCTTGAAAAGCCGCGCCTCCACCGCGGGGGGATTGAATTGCCCGGTCACGGTATCCGTGTCGGCCTTCCTCTGGTGCCGGGAGCCTGTCCTTCTTAATGCCCGCGTAAAACCGCGTCCCTGACCGATTCTTCCCTAATGCCCAGACGTTCGGTTACCTTACCGATGTATATGTCCTGATCGGCCTTCTTACGTATCATCGCCACGATAGGGGCCGACTCCTCGAGGGCGAGCGAAACGCCCCCGGCCGTGGTCAGATCGTGTCGCGTAAAGACCCGCTCGATAGCGAAATCGAAAAGGTCGTGCGCGCCGGCGACGATTTCGTCAAACGCGGCGGCCCCGTTCTTCCGGACGAAGTCATCCGGGTCATCGCCACCCGGAAGGACAGCCGCTCTGGCGTAAAGGGCGCCCTCCCCGAAGAGGGGAAGCGTTCGCTCTGCGGCCTTCATTCCGGCCTCGTCCGGATCAAAGAGGAGCACGACCTCCCGTGGTATATTTCCGCAGCCGATCGAGGTGGTCTTTGGTCAACGCCGTGCCGAGCGTCGCGACGACGTTTCTGACGCCCGCCTGAAACAGGGCGATCAGGTCCAGATAGCCCTCAACGACCACGGCGCGTCCCGCCTTCCTGATCTCTTCCCGGGTGACGTCCAGCCCGTAGAGGACCTCGCCCTTGTGATAGACCGGCGTTTCGGGCGAATTGAGATATTTCGGCTCCCCCTGGCCGATGATCCTGCCGCCGAAACCGACGCAGCGCTCGCGGTGATCCCGGATGGGAAAAATAATCCGGTCGCGGAATCGATCGTAGATCCCTCGATCGCCCTCAACGGCAAGCCCGGCCGCTACCAGGAGCGTATCGCCCCGCCCCGCATGACGAATGTGGGAGATAAGGCCGTCCCAACCCGGGGGCGGCATATCCGATCTGAAAGAGACGGGCAGTCGTCCCGTCGAGGCCCCGCTTCTTGAGATATTCGACCGCCTTCTTGCCCACGGGGGCCTTAAGGTTTTCCGCGAAATAGGTGCGGGCATCCTCATTGACGGCATAGAGCGTCGCCGCCCGATCGTCGTATTTTTCCTTTTTACGCGAGTCCGTCTGAACCCGAATTCCGCACCGGTTGCCCAGATCGCGTACGGCGTCGGTAAAGGACATCCCTTCCACTTCCATGAGGAAGGTGAGGGCGTTTCCGCCCTTACCGCAGCCGAAGCATTTATATATCCCCTTTTCGGGATTTACCGAAAAGGACGGGGTCTTTTCCGCGTGAAAGGGGCAGAGGCCCACGAAGTTGCGTCCCGCCTTTTTCAGGGTAACGTACTTGCCGATGAGGGAAAGGATATCCGTTCGATCCCTGATCTCGTCGATTGTCCTCTCGGGTATCTTTCCCGCCACGTCGCCTCTTTCCTCCCCGGGTCTTTGGCCCGGCAGCCCTCTGCCGTTCCAGGGCGAACACGCACGCCGTCTCAATTGCGGGGCTTGCCGATCCTCCTTTTGCCTGATAGAGCGGTCGGTTCGATACCGCGCCGCCCGCGCCCGGCCCGGTGTAGACGATCACCGCCCGCTACGACAGTTCGACGGTTGTCGTCCCGTCGTTGAGACCCCCGTGTTTGAGCGCCTTCACACGGTAGTGCCCCGTGAGGTAGCTCCTGATCCCGCGCTTAAGCCTGCCGGTTCCTTTTCCGTGGATGATCTCGATCTCGGCAAGTCCCACGAGGATCGCGTTGTCTATCGCCTTGTCGACCACCGGGATGGCATCCTCGACGGTCAGCCCGATTATATTGATCTCCGTTTTCGGATCGGAATACTGCTCGTGATAGGCGCCGCCCCTTGGCGGTGACGGGGCCGCCTCCTTTTTTAATTCGGAGATATCTACCGAGACCTTCCTGCCGCCGAACTCGACCTCGGCGCGCTCGCCCGTCAGGGAAACGAGGCTGCCGATAACCGTGCTTCCCCTCAGCGCCACCGCGTCACCGACCGCAAGTCCATCGGACGATTCCGACTCGCGGACGGGTTCGGGGACCGAATCGATGAGTGCACGTTTAGTGTCGTAGAATTCCTTGTGGATTTCCCCCCGTCTTTACGGCGGCGTTTTCCATCCGGCCGAAGAGCTCCTTGAAACGCTGCTCGTAGCGGCCGGCGATCTCCTTCACCTCGCGCCGAAAAGACTCGATTATTTCGTTTCGCTTCGCGTTGATCGTTGTTACCAGCCTGGCCAACTCGTCGGCCAGTAACTGATGGTTATTCTTGAGGGTTTCGACAGCCCTCCGCTGGGTTTGAACGATACGTCTGTCGCGCTCGATCTTGGCGATGAGGCTCGTGAGTTTTCGTGATTCATCGGAGAGGTTCTCTTTGGCCCTCGTGATAACCTCGGCTGGAAGCGAGAGGGATTGGGCCACGGCAATTGCGTTACTACCCCCCGGCGAACCATAGTTGAGTATATAGAGGGGGGTTCGGCTCATCTCGTCGAATGTAACCGATACGTTAACGGCATCTTCCCGATTGAGGGCGTAGGTCTTCAATGTATTTAGATGCGTCGTTATCAGAATCGTTGCACCGTTATTTAATAAATAATCCATTGCCGCCATGGCCAGCGCGCTTCCCTGGTCGGGATCGGTAGCCGACATGATCTCGTCGATGAGAACGAGCGACCCTTTGCCGGCCCCGGAGAGGATATACTTGAGCCGTTCTACCTTGGCTGAAAAGGTAGAGAGCTTGCCCTCTATGTCCTGTTCGTCGCCGATATCGGCAAAGATGTCTGAAAAGACGACGGCGGTGCTCCCCTCGGCGACAGGTATCGGGATGCCCGTCATGAATATCAGTGAGAGCAGGCCGAGGGTTTTCAGGGCGGCGGTTTTGCCGCCCGTATTGGCGCCCGATAGGACGACCAGCTTCTTATCCGACCCGATGGTGATCTCGATCGGGATGACATGGCCGGAAAACTCGTGCGCGCCGTTATGGATGCCGCTGTGGATCAACAGCGGGTGCCGGGCCTGCCTGAACTCGACCTTCCCGGAATTGTCGATCTCCGCGGACAGGCCGCCGAGGGCCTCCCCGAACAGGGCGCGGGCGGCAAGCATGTCGATCTCGATGACGGTTTGGTTGTTCCGTCCGATGGCCTCCCTCGCCAAAGCGATCTCTCCCGAGATGCGTTTGAGGACCCGGATCTCTTCGTCCTTTTCCTCTTTTGTGTGGGACGAGAGTTCGTTGTTCTTCTCCATGACCGACAGCGGCTCGATAAACAACGTCTGGCTCGATTGGGACCGGTCATGGACGATGCCCTGGATCTTCCCCTTATACTCGGCCTTGATCGGCAGCACGTAGCGTCCGTTTCTCTGGGTAACGATCGGCTCCTGCAGGGCTTCCTTGGTCGAGGATGACCCCATGACCGAAAGGAGCGTCCGGCTGAGCTCTTCGCGGGCGCTTCTGATACGTTTCCTGACCTCGCGGAGCCTTTCGCTGGCGCCGTCCAGGATCTCTCCCTGGGGGCCGACGGCGGATTCTATCTGGGATTCGAGGTCCTTCATCGTCTCGATTGAAGAGACAAGCCCGGCGGTGTTCGGGTATCGTTCGGACAGGGAGGTCAGAAACGATTTCAATTTCCGCTGGCCGGACAGGTTACCGGCGATATCGAGGATCTCGTGGGAAGAAAGGTACGCCCCCTGAACGGCCAGCTGGGTCAGCAGGTGGTCGATAGCACAGATCCCCCCGAAGGGAAGTCTTCCCTCGACTACGCTGATCTCCCTGATCTCTTTAACGACGGCCTGGATTCTGGAGACACCCGCGGGGTCTGCTTGGGGCAGCAGAGCAAGGCAGCGCTCGCTTCCCGGAACGGTTGACGCAAAGTCCGCGAGAATCTTCAGTATTTTCGGATATTCCAGAACCTCAAGGGTGCGGTTGTCCATCTGCACTTTCTTGGGCAGGGGCAGGGGGTAAGCCCCTCATTAATTCGTCCGACGACGGTTACGCACCGTTGTCTATTGAGAAGTTCTGAGTAGAAACTGCCATGGTTTTATGACAGTGAGGATAGTTTCTCTTTTACCAGCTCGCTGACGAGCTTTCCGTCCGCCTTTCCGGTAACATCGTTTATGAGTGCCTTCATGACCTTACCCATGTCCCTGGGGCCGGCGGCCCCGGTCTCCGTTACCGCTTTCTCGATAAGGGATACGATCTCTTCTCTCGAAAGCTGTTCGGGAAGATAGGCCTTCAGGATTGCAAGCTCGGCCTCCTCCTTTTTCACCATCTCGTCCCTGCCGCCTTTCTTAAACCCTTCGATAGCCTCCAGGCGGGTCTTGATTTGGGAGTTGACGGCCTGAAGCAGTTCCTGATCGGTGAGCTCTCCGATCTTTTCCACTTCCCGGTTCTTGATGGTGGTCTTGAGCATCCTGATGACGTTGACGCGGATCGTATCTCTGGCCTTTTGGGACTCTTTGAGGTCGGCGTCCAGTTGTTCCTTAAGAGAAGGCATTGTTTCCTCTCGCTTGATCGCTTAAACTTATTAAGTATAGTAAATCTATTGAGTTTGTCAATACTTTTCGTGCTTTTTTGCGCGAAAGCTGTTCTTTTTTCCGTTATTTAGTGTTTCCAGAGGCTGGTATGTATCGGTTGGCCCGGGTCGTATTTTTCGGGTTACGGGAGGTATGACAGTAATGAGGGGAGTGGGGGGAGTGCCGCCGGATATCAATTACCTACAAGAACATCGGCAATCCTGGACGCCGTTTTTCCGTCCCATAGTTCCGGGACGCTCCCTTTCTTATAGGATCCCTCCATGACCTGCTCGAAATGGCTCAGTATGACGTCTTTGTCCAGCCCCGCAATAACATTGGTTCCTACCTCCACCGTTACCGGCCGCTCGGTCGTATTCCTCAAGGTAATGCATGGAATCCCTAAATATGTCGTTTCCTCCTGGATGCCGCCGCTGTCCGTCAGGACAATCTTGGCATGGCTGGTATAGGTGAGAAACTCGACGTACCCGACCGGGTCCAGGAGATAGATGCCCTCGGTGAACCCCGCATCCGGGGATTCCTGAAACCGGAACACCGCTTCCAGCCGGAAATCCGTAATCCTGGCGCGCGTCCGGGGATGGGCGAAGAACAGCACGGGGATCTCACGGGATACACTTTCTAGAATCTCGATAATATGAAGTAGCTGACCCTTGCTGTCGACGTTTGACGGCCGGTGGAGGGTCACGAGGGCATAATCGCCCGGCGGGAGGCCGGGCGGCGGGGCAATCCTGGGGAGCACGCTGACGAGGGAATCGATCATTATGTTTCCGACGAAGAACATCTTTTTTTCTTCTATTCCCTCGTTTTTCAGGTTTATGATGCCGGATTTTTCCGTTACGAACAGCCTTTCGCTGACATGATCCGTCACTATCCGATTGATCTCTTCGGGCATCGACCTGTCGAAACTCCTCAGACCCGCCTCGATATGGGAAACCGGTATAGTAAGTTTGGCCCCGACAATGGAAGCCGCCAGCGTTGAATTAACGTCGCCCAGGACGACGATACTATCCGGCCTGTTTTCCGTGCACACCGTTTCAAACGCCTTCATAATTTCGGCCGTCTGGAAGGAGTGGGTCCCCGAGCCGACGTTCAGGAAGTAATCCGGTTGGTCAAGCCCCAGGTCGTCAAAAAAGACCTGGCTCATCGTATAGTCGTAATGCTGGCCGGTATGGATGATACGGTAGTCGGTGAACCGACGTCTCCTGAATTCCCATACCAGCGGGGCGACTTTCACAAAATTAGGCCGGGCTCCCGCGACTATAAATATGCTGTTTCCCATTGAATTCACTTCTTGGGGATAGGGACAGTATCGTTAAATACGGCCGTTACAGGCAATAGGATAACGGTCTCACGTGGTCTTTTATAGCCGATCGCCTTGCCTGTTTACGCTCTAAATCTACCATACATACCGGGTCGGCATCAAGGCAAAATATGTAAGCGGCTCGGCGGGCCGCTAGCGGAGCACCACACGCAGCCCCTGCGGGTGGTGACGTGTTAGAAACCGCAGGGGAGGCATTCATGCCTCCCGGAGTTTCCCTTATACCTTTGACTTGGGTCCGGAATGTGATACATACTTGACTGTATGTGAAAAACAACGGGAGGACGCTTGTGGAATTCTGGAACAAGGCACTGGAAACGATCGGGCCCAGGGAGCTCGAATCTCATACGCTAGCGAATCTCAAAGCCACCGTCACGCGCGCCTTACGCGCACCGTTTTATAAAAAGCTGTTGGGCGATTTAGGCCTGTCGGAGGCGTCGGTTACGCGGCTTTCCGACATCGGGCAATTCCCGTTTATCGATAAGAACGACCTGCGGAAGCACGAGCCGGCCGACTTCCTCTCGGTGCCGCTCAAGCAGGTCGTGCGCATGCACTCTTCCTCGGGCACCACGGGAAGGCCGGTCGTGGTCTTCCATACGAAGTATGATATCGACCAGTGGACCGACCTCGTGGCCCGCTCTATGTTTATGACCGGTTTTCGGGATACCGACGTATTCCAGAACATGATGGGTTACGGGCTCTTTACCGGCGGCCTCGGCTTCCATTACGGAGCTGAGCGGATCGGGGCGCTCGTGATTCCTGCCGGCTCCGGCAACTCCAAGCGGCAGATCATGCTGATGAAGGAGTACGGTACGACGGCGGTGCATATTATCCCGAGCTACGCCCTGCACCTCGCGTCGATATTCGCCGAGGAGGGAGTGGACCCGCGGAAAGACACGAAACTCGCCCGCGCGTTCATCGGGGCGGAGCCCCACTCGGAGGAGTCTCGGAAAAAGATCGAAGAATTCTATGGGGTTGACGCATTTAACTCCTACGGGCTCTCCGAAATGTGCGGGCCGGGGGTCGCGTTCGAGTGTCCGGAAAAGGAGGGCATGCACATCTGGGAAGACCGGTATTTCGTCGAGGTGATCGACCCGGTCACGCTCTCGCCGGTCGCCCCCGGCGTCGAGGGAGAGCTCGTCCTGACGACGCTTGACCGCGAGGCCATGCCGATGATCCGCTACCGAACGCGGGACCGGGTTCGGCTCATGCCCGGGCGGTGCCCCTGCGGCAGGACGCACCGGCGTATCAGCCGGATAACCGGCCGGACCGATGACATGCTCATCATCAAGGGGGTTAATATCTTCCCGGTCCAGGTGGAACAGGTGCTGATGCGGTGCGACGGCGTGGGGAGCAATTTCCTCATTGAACTGGACGCGGTGGACCATATAGACCGTATGACGGTCCAGGTAGAGGCGGATAACGCCCTCTTTTCCGGGGACGGCGCACGGGCGCGAGAGCTGGAAAAGAAGATCATTGCCGATTTAAAATCCGAGCTCCTGATAACGCCGCGCGTTACGG
This sequence comes from uncultured delta proteobacterium, assembly GCA_963848155.1. Lineage (GTDB taxonomy): Bacteria > Desulfobacterota > Zymogenia > Zymogenales > Zymogenaceae > JAFGAS01. The sequence goes on along the minus strand of CAWKCL010000007.1, from coordinate 507,668 downwards.
CCGTCGCCGCAGGTACGCTGCCGGCAACGGAAGGAAAGGCTCGTGAGGGTCGTGGACAGGCGTCCAAAGGAATAACGAGGAAACGCTGATGGGCCATATCGCGGATATACCGGGAATCTCGGTAGGCCACGTTACCCATGCGGAGCATCACACGGGGGTAACGGCCGTCGTCTTTTCCCAGGCTATGCCCTGCGGCGTGGATGTGCGGGGCGGGGCGCCGGGGACCCGTGAGACAGACGTCTTTCATCCGCTCAACCTCGTTGAGACGGCCGACGCCGTCGTACTTTCGGGCGGCAGCGCGTTCGGGCTGGACGCGGCAACGGGCGCGATGAAATGGCTCAGGGAACAGGGCAGGGGAGTGCCGACCGGGTATCTGAACGTGCCGATCGTGCCGGCGGCGGTCATCTTTGACCTCCCACTCAGCAAGGGCGCGGTAACGCCCGGCCATGAGGACGGGTACCGGGCGTGCGCGTCGGCGGGGAAAAACACCGGGCGGGGCTGCGTCGGCGTGGGGACGGGGGCAACGGTGGGCAAGTTATACGGCATGGAGTACGCGGTGAAATCGGGGCTCGGTTCGGCGGTGGTCGCCGGTGCAGGGGGTATCCTGGTCGGGGCGCTTGTCGCCGTTAACGCCCTGGGCGACGTGGTTGACCCGGAAACGGGCCGTGTCGTCGCCGGGACGCTGGATAGGGATCGGAAATCGTTCGCCGGGCCGAGAAAGGTCATCCGGGAGATTGCCTATCCGTTTCTGCCTCCGGGATCGGCCACGGTCGTGGGGGTCGTGGCGGTGTCGGGAAGCTATGCGAAGGTGGACATGGGACGGATAGCCCGGATGGCGCATGACGGGATAGCCCGTACCGTTATCCCTTCCCACACGATGCTGGACGGTGATACCCTGTTTGCCGTCTCGGCGGGGACAGGCGGGAGCGTTGACGTGAACGTGTGCGGGGCGCTGGCCGCGCAGGCCGTGGAGGAGGCGGTGTTGGACGCGGTGCTAAGCGCGACGGCGGCGGCCGGATACCCGGCGGCGAGAGACCTCGCGGGCGCGTAACGATACGGCGGACGTAACGGCACTCCGCGTTTTTACTTGACAATTGCGGGATTATTTTATAGCGTTTCACTTTTTATTACGGGGTAGACTTCGTGGCGGTTATCAAACCCTTTTGCTCCATTCGTTATAACGAGCGTCTGTTGGCGCATGCGGAAAACCTGATGACGCCGCCGTACGACGTCATTTCGCCGGACGATCAGGAGTCCTATTACGATCAGAATCCGTTTAACGTCATACGGCTAATCCTCGGCAAGCAGTATCCGGACGATACCGACGGGAATAACCGCTATACACGCGCGCGAGATTTTCTGACCAACTGGGTGCGGGATGGTGTGCTGGTTCAGGACGACTCTCCGTCGATATACGGTTACTCTCAGGTATATCGGGACCCCTCGGGCCGTACAAAGCGCAGGGACGGGTTTGTGGCGCTGCACGCGCTCGAAAAATGGGGCGAGGGTGACGTATTTCCCCATGAATATACCTACTCGGGTCCCAAGGCGGATCGGCTCAATCTCGTGCGGGCCACCGGGCACCAGCTGAGCACTATCTTTTCCCTTTTTTCCGATCCAAAGCGGGAAACCGACGCGGTCGTCGATACGATCATCGCCTCCCCGGAGGTGACCAGGTATACGGACCGCGCCGGGGTCGAGCATATCCTGACGCGCTGCGCCGACGAAACGGTACACCGGGCCCTTGCCGAAGCGATACGCGACAAGAAGGTCTTTGTTGCCGACGGGCACCACCGCTACGAGACGATGTTGGCCTTCCGGGACGAGCTCGATAAGCGGGGAACGCCCGGCGACGCCCATCGTTATGCGCTCATGTATTTTACGCTTTTGGAGGGGGAGGCGATCACGATCCTTCCCTGTCACCGGATCGTGGAGATCCAGGTGCCGCTTGACGAAAAAGCGGTCCTGGCAAAAATGTCGGAGGTTTTTACGGTCGATACGTTCGAGCGCAACGAAGAAGGGACGCGCCGCTTTATAGAGGCCCTCGAAGGCAAGGGGAAGGGAAGCTTCGGATTTTATCCGGGTAAGGACCGCTGTTTCCTGCTCAGTAACGCTGACCATCAAAAAATTGCCCGGTTCTTTCCTGCCGACATGAAGGGACAGATCAGGCGCCTGGATGTATCGATCCTCCACCATGTCCTGATCCAGGGTCTGCTTTCTATACAAAACCCGAAGCTCAGCTATTCACAGGACGCACGTGAAGCCCTTAATCGTGCGGCGGCGGGCAACGGCGCTGCATTCATTGTAAATGCGACCGGGATAGAAGAGGTAAAGGAGGCCTCTCTGGCCGGCGAACGGATGCCGCAGAAGAGCACCTTCTTTTACCCCAAGACCGCCTCTGGCCTCGTGTTCTACCGGATGGTCACCTGACGATACATGTCCGACTTCGATACATCGGGCGAACTGAGTCCGGCCCCTCTGGTCATCCACCAACCCCGGAAGGGATACCGCTACAACATCGATTCGTTCCTGCTGGCGTCGTTTGTCGTCCTCAAAAAGCGGGATAGCGTCATCGATCTGGGCTCCGGGGTCGGGATAATCGGTTTATTGCTGTGCGCTCGATATCCCGATTGTACCGTGTGGGGCATAGAGATTCAGGAGCGCCTCTTTCGGTTTGCCCGGAAAAACATCCGGGAAAACGGGCTCGAAGACCGTCTGAAAAACGTTATGGGAGACTTTCGGCAGGCCCGGGATCTTCCGAAGGGGCTCTCGTTTGACGCGGCGGTATCCAATCCGCCCTACCGCCCGGTCGGGACGGGGCGACGAAACCTGGATGACGAACGTACCGTCGCCAGACACGAGACGACGGCCCGGCTTTCGGACGTTATCACGGCGGCCGGCAGTATGCTTAAACCGTCCGGAAGGCTCTTCCTGATTTACCCCGCCTGGCGAACGGCCGATATCATAACGCTGTTACGCACCGGTGGGTTTGAGCCCAAGCGGGCGCGATTTATCCACGCACGGCGGACCGAAGACGCTCAGATGGTTATGATCGAAGCCCGACGCCGCGCAGGCACTCAACTTACGGTGCTTGCTCCCTTGATTATATGGGAGGGCCAGGGATTATATACCGATGAGGTCAACGGGATCATGAGATCGATGCGGCCAAATAGCTATTGACACGGGTTGTCCAAAGTGCTTAAATTGTAGTGTATCCTTACCAACGCATATTTCGAAAGAAATGACCGGATGCACGGCTAGTGCAGGCGGAATAGGCAGCAAGAAGATCGGATCGGCATATCGCGCGGCAGTCGGACGGGCTGGGCGGATGTCGTCGCCGTGAGAAAACCGGGTAAGGAGGCGGAAGGCTGATACTGAGGGGAAGTTGCTTCGGTCCGGAAGACATTACGAATAACGGCGTACCATGGTTCAGGAACTCAAGCAGGAGCTTAAACTAACCCAAAAACTGGTTTTGACGCCCCAGTTGCAGCAGGCCATCAAACTGTTGCAGTTGACCCGTCTGGAGCTCGTGGAACATATTAACCAGGAATTGATAGAAAATCCGGTGCTCGAAGAGGCGGGGGATGACGGTGAATCGGAATCGGCCGATGCCGTTCTGGACCGAATCATCGAAAGTGATTCCTATTCGGAGTACGATGGGGGAGACGGCGGCGGCGGTTTTAGCGATTCTGACGAGAAACAGCACTTCATCGAGAACGCATGCCTTGAGAAAACGTCCCTGATGGATCATCTCGTCTGGCAGCTTCAGATGGGCAACATGTGTGGAGCCGACGCGGAAATAGGGGCGGTCATTGCAGGCAACCTCAGCGACGATGGATATTTAACGCAGTCGGTCGACGAGATAGCTGAGAAGATGGGATGCGATACGGCGTCGGTCGAAGCGGTGCTCCGGAAGGTGCAGCTTTTAGATCCGGTCGGAGTGGCCTCAAGAAACCTATCGGAATGCCTTCTTGTACAGGCCCGGCACTATGGTCTGGATACGCCGACGGTATGCGCGATAATCGAGCATCACCTGAACGATCTTGAGAAAAGGAACTACTCGGGAATCGCCAAGAAACTCGGGGTATCGGTTGGAGAGATCAATAAGGCCGTCGAGGTTATCACGAGCTTTGATCCAAGACCCGGACGATTATATGTGGATTACGAGCCGCAGTATATCATTCCGGATGTCTATGTCTACAAGGTCGGCACCGAGTATGTCATCACGCTCAACGATAACGGTCTGCCGAGGTTGAAGATCAGCCCGTTCTACCGGAGTATACTGACCGGGGCGCGTAACGTGCCTGCCACGACGAAGGACTACATTAAGGACCGAATAAAGTCGGCCACGTGGCTCATTAAGAGCATTCACCAGCGTCAGCGGACGCTCTACCGGGTAGCGCGCAGCATTGTGGAGCACCAGACGGGTTTTATTGACAAAGGGGTCAGCTCCATGAGACCGATGATCCTGAGAGATGTCGCGGAAGACGTAGGGGTGCATGAATCAACCGTGAGTAGGGTTACAAACGGTAAATACATGCACACGCCCCGGGGTGTCTTCGAGCTCAAGTATTTCTTCACGGGCAAGATATGTGCTCTCAACGGGGAAGAGAAATCGGTGGAGAGCGTTAAGGAGAGAATCAGGGAGATAATCGCCCAGGAGAATGGGAAAAAGCCGGTCAGCGATCAAAAAATCACGCAGGCCCTCAGGCGGGAGGGTATAACGGTGGCGCGGAGGACCGTTGCGAAGTATCGAGAAATGCTCGGTATCCTCTCGTCAAGCTCACGCAAGCGGATATAACAACAAATAGGAGGTGTTTGCATGCGCGTATCCGTTACGTTCAGGCACATGGATAATTCCGATGCCCTCAAGAAGTACGCCGAGGATAAGATAGGAAGACTTAAGAAATACGTCTACAGCCCCGTCGATGCATCGGTTGTCCTATCTGTTGAAAAACACCGCCAAATCGCCGAGGTTGTCATTAATGCAGAGAAGATGACTATCAAGGGGAGAGAGGCTACTGAAAATATGTACTCGGCCATTGACATGGTCATGGAGAAAATAGAAAAGCAGATCAAGAAGCATAAGGAACGCCTGGTAAGCCATAAGGCGGATAATATCAGGATCCCCATGGAGATCACCGAGCCCGCGCCCCTGCGCAGGGAGAGCTATAGTCAGGATGGTGAAGAACCCGCTATCATTACCAAAACCCTGGATTCCAAACCGATGACTCTTGAAGAGGCGGCAATGCAGCTTGACATATCGAAATCCGAATTTCTGGTTTTTATCAATGCTGATTCCAGGGAGATGAACGTAATTTATCGAAGGAAAGACAATAATTTCGGCCACATAGTTCCCAAGAATACGGGTATTTGATTCATCAGGACGGGGTGATCCATGAAGATCATGGATATTATCGATATCGATCTTATCAACGCCGACCTGAAGGCCCGAAACAAGCAGGAAGTTCTTGGAGAACTGGCCGGTATGGTTGCGAAAAAAGAGGGATTGGATATCAGTGCGCTCATACCGGTGCTTGAGGAGCGCGAAAAACTCGGGAGCACCGGTATCGGTGACGGGATTGCAATCCCCCACGGTAAGCTGAGGGGACTGAAGAAGTTAGTGGCTTCGTTCGGGAGATCAGCCAAGGGGATTAAATTCGATTCGATTGACGGAAAGCCCGCGCGCCTATTTTTCCTATTGATGGCGCCGGAAAATACGGCGGGGATGCACCTCAAGGCGCTGGCCAGGATTTCTCGTCTTCTCAAAGATACTAAATTCAGAGAACGACTCCTGGAATCCAAAACCACCCAGGAAGTCTACAGAGCGCTGCAGGAGGAGGATGAGAAGTTCTAAAGCCATCCAACAGGTATTATTTCCGATAATTTCGTGAAACAAAACACAGTTCACGCCACCCTGGTGAAAGTAATGTCCAGGGGAATAATACTGATGGGGGAGAGCGGATCGGGCAAGAGCCGCCTCGCCCTTTCTCTTTTATATGAGGGCGCACGACTCGTCGCTGACGACGTGGTGGAACTCTGCGGCGGGGCGGACGGCCTGAAAGGGCGGGCGCCCGATCGCCTCAGGGGGCTTATCGAGATAAGGGGCGTAGGGATTATCGATGTGGCGGCGGCGTTAGGGCGCCCCTTCGTAATGGAGGAGACCGCCATTGACCTCGTGGTTAAGCTGGTGAGGCGTCGGGACAAAACGCGAAGGGCCGCTGCCCCCCAGATCGGCGTTGTCAATCTGCTGGGCCGGGATATACCGGAAATCCGAGTTGGAGCCGATATAGATACCCGCGGCCTGCTCTGCGTAATAGGTGATTTCATCCTGGGAGGATCGGCGGGCAGCTCCGTAATCGCGCGTCTCATCGCCCCCCCCCGTTAGTGAGGAGAAACCATCAGACTTGTCATTATTACCGGGCTATCCGGTTCGGGGAAGAGCACGGCTATTAAAGCCCTGGAGGATATCGGTTTTTTCTGTATCGACAACCTCCCGGTTATACTCCTCCCGAAAGTGCTGGAGCTTACCTCGCAGTCACGATGGGATATCAACAAAGTGGCGGTGGTAATGGACATGCGGGAGAAGATGTTCTTCTCCGAGCTACCGTCAGTATTAAGAAAGCTCAAACGGCGGGGGGAAGACTACCGTATCGTGTTTCTGGATGCCGCCGATCAGGTGCTTGTCCGGAGATATAAAGAGACCCGCAGGCTTCACCCCATCGGGGGTGAAGACCTCGACAAGGGGATAGAGGCGGAGAGAGGGCTGCTCAGGGACGTGAAAAAAATGGCCCATCGGGTCATCGACACCTCCGACCTCAACCCTCACCAACTGCGGGATGTTATTTTTGATTACTTTCGGGAATCGCTGCCCGAGAAAAGGCTCAATCTGACGATCGTTTCTTTCGGGTATCGGTACGGCGCACCGTCGGACGCCGATATTGTCATGGACGTCAGGTTTTTGCCGAATCCTTATTTTGTCGAAGACCTGAAACCACTTTCCGGTCTGGACCCGAAGGTACAGGGAATACGTTCTCGAAAAGGCAGAGACCAAGGAGTTTCTCCGGCAATTCGTGAAACTGATGAATTTTCTGCTGCCCAACTACGTCAAGGAGGGCAAGTCGTATCTGACGGTGGCGGTGGGATGCACTGGTGGAGTACATCGTTCGGTGGTGATAGCCGAGCAATTGGCCGAAATCATCGGCCGGGACGACGGATATAATATCAGAATTAGCCACCGGGATATTACGAAAACTTGATGGAAGGTGACCGACAGATGGTGGGGATAGTCATCGTATCTCATTTGAATCTCGCGTGTGAGCTCCTGAGAACCGCCGAGCTTATCGTCGGGAAAGTGCCGGCGTCAAGGGCGCTCTCGCTGGACCCGAAAAAGGACGTGGAGGTACTTCGAAAGGAGATCCAGACCGCCATTAAGGAGGTCAACAGCGGCGACGGCGTCATCATTCTTACCGACATGTTCGGCGGTACCCCGTCGAACCTTGCGCTGACCTTCCTGAGTCCGCAGGTGGAGGTAGTATCCGGAGTAAACCTTCCGATGCTCATCAAGGTAACCGCACAACGTGCGGAGCAGCCCCTCAACGACCTGGCGATCAAGGCAAAAGAGTACGGAAGGAATAACATTAACGTCGCCACCGAGTTTCTCAGCAAAAAGGGGTGATCATGGGTATTGTCCTTGTCCGGGTTGACAGCCGCCTCGTACATGGTCAGATACTCGAGGCATGGATACCCTATACGAAAGCCGAGGCGCTGCTGGTCGTCGACGATGAGGTTGAGAAGAATCTCCTCAAGCGATCGGTAATGGAGATGGCCGTCCCAAGCAGCATCGAGATCGACTTTAGTTCAGTACAGGACGCCGCACGGAACTATAAAAACGGAGGCTTTACGAAGAAGAAGCTCATTGTTTTGTTTTCTTCGGTGCGGGACGCAAAGTCCGCCTTCGATTCCGGGTTTCAATACGATTGCCTCAATCTGGGTAACATGCACTTCTGTGAGGGAAAGGTCCAGGTGAGCGCGAACCTCTGCGTAGGCCTCAACGATACCACTGAGATAGAGAGGCTTTCAAAGGAGGGCGTATCGATCGATACCCGCTCGGTGCCCGGGGAGCGAAAACTGGAGTTGAAAAGTATCTTCAAGAAGGTCCGGAGCAGTTGATGGATGGGGTAAGCCTTTTCTGGACGGTGGTTGCCACGTCGATCGTGGGGGGATTGCTGCACCTGGATAGAACCGCCGCCTTCCAGTTTCTCGTTTCACGACCGTTGGTCTCGTCTGCCGTAACGGGCCTGATACTGGGAGACGTACGGACCGGCCTTCTGATCGGGATGGTGCTCGAGCTTTTATGGCTCGGGACCCAGCCGTTCGGAACGGCGCTGCCGCCGGACGACACGCTCGTAGCCGTTGCGGCGCCGGCCGCCGGAATACTGGCCGGAAGAATGCTCGGATCGACGGATACGTCGCTCTTGTGTGTGGCAATTCTCGCGGCATTACCCCTCTCGGAAGCGGGAAGGCTGCTTGACGTGGGAGCCAGGAGGATAAACGGTGTTTTTCTGGACCGGGCGAGGACGGCCGCAAAGAACGGAGATGTGCGAGGGGTCCAGCGGCAGAATATTGCCGGTCTCGCGTCTTTCTTTCTGATCTTTACCCTTCTGACGGGCGTTGGTATCCTTGGTGTCCTGGCGGTAACGTACTTCGTATATCCGCACCTTCCTCGGGCTGTCATGGTCGCAGCTACCTGGATTTTCTGGTCGCTGCCGTTTTTCGGGTGCGGCGCGGTGCTCGGGAGGCAAAAAGGCTTTCTGACGTTCGGCATTAGCTATCTCGTGACGTTCGTTTTGATGACCTCTCTGGTAGGGGATATTGGGTGACGGCATTGTTTGCCAGGGTCTTCATGAGGAGCTTTCTTATCCAGAGTTGCTGGAATTACAGGGGCATGCAAAATGTCGGATTTGCCTTTTGCATGGCGCCCGTCATCAAAGCGGTAAGCCGAACCAAGAAGGAGCGGGCCGGACTGTTGACCGATAGCCTTGCATATTTTAACTGCCATCCCTATCTGGCGTCGGCCATTATCGGCGCAACGGCCTCGGCCCAACTGAGCGGGGGGCAGGCGGCCAAACGGGAGATCAGGGAGATAAAGGAGACGCTTTCCAATCCCTTCGCGGCCGTCGGGGATGCGCTTTTCTGGTCGACGTTTAAGCCGCTCTTTGCGATTACGGCGATCATTACGCTTATATGGGGAAGTGTCCTTGCGCCGGTTATCTTTCTGGCGCTCTATAACGCGGTCCACCTCTGGGTGCGAGTATGGGATTCCTGCACGGTATCCGGGGGAGGATGGATCTGATGAGATACATCAAGCGGATGGAAATCCCCAATCTCTCTATCCGTTTGCGAAAGACTATGCTGATCCTGCTGGGCCTCCTGGCGGCTGGTCTCGCGGTTCTCTTGCCGCTGCCGGTAGCTGCAGGCCATTCCGGATGGCTGAAGGCCGCGCCCATCCTGTTGATATGTATTGTCGCGCTCCTGGCAAAAAGAGGAGTGGGTATTCTTACCCAGATATACGGATTTTCCCTTATCGTCATCCTGATATGCTGGTTGTTGTAGTAATATGAATTTTGAGTAGTCATGGACACGCACGAATTACACTCGAAACAAAACGGTAATCCTCTCGGTAGCTATTCGGAGGAATTCCAAATCATTAATAAGCTCGGGTTGCACGCCCGGGCGGCCGTCCTTTTCATCAAGGCGGCTAATTCCTTTCAGTCACAGATTACCGTCAGTAAAGACGGGGTAGAGGTCAACGGAAAGAGCATCATGGGTATTCTCATGCTTGGTGCAATCCAGGGAAGCGCTATCAGGGTGACGGCGAACGGTAGGGATGCCAAGAAGGCGGTGACCGAATTGGGTAGGCTGATCGGCAGTAAATTTGGAGAGGAGTAAATGCCTCCAAAAAAAGAGATACGGCTCGCGGGAATCGGGGTATCCTCGGGTATTGTCATCGGTAAAGTATATCTCATCGATCGTGCAAAGGTAACCTATACCCTGAGGCATATCGGAAAAAGCGGTATTGCCGCGGAGATCGAACGATTTAAGCGCGCCGTCGAAGACTCCCGGAGGCAGCTGACAGAGGTTACCCAGAAGATCGGCGGAGAGCATTTCGATGAATTCAAGCACATCATCGATGCCCACCTCCTGATACTCAAAGACCGGATGATCATCGATGATACGGAGAGAATCGTCCGCGATGAGCAGGTCAACGCCGAATGGGCGCTTAAGGTCCAGCACGAAAAAATAAGCCGGTTTTTCAGTGAGCTGGATGACGAATACCTCTCGGAACGTATGGGTGACGTCGACTACGTAGTCGAGAGGATCCTGAGGAACCTTGTTGGAAAGCATCAGGAGAGCATCACCGGGATCACCGAGGACGTGATCGTGGTGGCTCACGACCTCTCTCCCGCCGATACCGCCCAGATAGACCGCAAGGTGATCAAGGGATTCGTGACCGATATCGGGGGGCGGACCTCCCATACCGCGATCATGGCGCGCTCGCTTGAGATACCTTCGGTCGTAGGTCTGGAGGCGGTCAGCACCGCCGTCAAGAGCGGTGACTGCATTATCGTCAACGGCACCACCGGGCAGGTCATCATCAATCCGTCGGCCGAGGTGCGGATCGAATACGAGGGACTGCTCAAGCAATATCAGGCTGAAGAACGGGAACTCCTTTCCATAATGGAGCTTCCCGCGATTACAACCGACGGCTACCGGATTTCTCTGATGGCCAATATCGAGATGCCCCATGAAATACAGTCCATCAAACAGCACGGGGCTGAAGGCATCGGGTTGTATAGGACGGAATTCATCTACCTCAACCGCAAGAGCCTTCCCACGGAAGAGGAGCATTTCGAGGTATACAAATACGTTGTAGAAAACATGAAGCCGAAGGTCACCATCATCAGGACGTTTGACCTCGGCGGAGACCGTTTCCTGTCGCCGATAGACCTCGCCCAGGAAATGAACCCGGCGATGGGCCTGAGGGCGATTCGGTTTTGCCTCAAGGAAGTCGATATCTTCAAGGATCAGCTTCGGGCGATACTGCGCGCCAGCGCGTACGGCCCGGTTAAGATCATGTTCCCGATGATCTCGGGGATAGAAGAGATACGTCTTACCAAGATGATTCTCGAAGAGGTAAAGGACGATCTGCTGACCCGCGGTATCCCGTTTGACGAACACATCGAGATCGGCTCCATGATGGAGATCCCCTCGGCTATGGTCATAGCGGACCTGCTGGCAAAGGAGGTCGATTTCTTCTCTATCGGGACCAACGACCTGATTCAATATTCCCTGGCGATAGACCGCGTAAACGAGCACGTCAATTATCTGTACGAGCCGCTTCATCCGGCGGTCCTCAGAATGATCGGGGGGGCGGTCCATGCGGCCCATGAACAAGGTATCAGGGTCGCCATGTGCGGCGAGATGGCCGGCGAGCCGCTCTACCTACCGATACTGGTGGGGATAGGGCTGGACGAGCTGTCGATGAATGCTATGTCTATCCTCAGGGTAAAGAAAATTCTCCGGGAAATCTCGTATAAAGACTGCAAGGCGATCACCGATGAGGTCCTCACGTTCGCGACGGCAAGGGAAATTGATCGGTACGTATTCCTCGAATTGAAGGAGCGCTTTCCCGAGATATTCTTAGACAACGACCTTTCGCGTTAGGTCGCTTGTTACCTCATTTCGCTTGACTTTCGATTAATTGAAAGATATAAAGAACAGTTAAAATGAACAACTATCGGATTTCCCATACTCGAGGAGCCGATGCAGACTGGAGGTGCCCATTATGTCAATGACCGACTTTCTCTTCACGTCGGAATCAGTGACGGAAGGCCATCCCGACAAGGTGGCCGATCAGATATCCGATGCAATCCTTGACGCGATTATCGGCGAAGATAAAAAAGGACGGGTAGCGTGCGAGACCCTCGTATCCACGGGATTTGCCATCATTGCAGGAGAAATCACAACCAGTACCTGGGTGGATATGCCGCAGATTGTCCGAAACACGATAAAGGAGATAGGCTATACCGACGCCTCGATGGGATTTGACTGGGAGACATGCGCGGTGCTGACGTCCATTGACAAGCAATCTCCCGATATCTCCCAGGGCGTAACGGTGGGCCAGGGCCTCCATAAGGACCAGGGCGCCGGGGACCAGGGGTTGATGTTCGGGTACGCCTGTGACGATACCCCGGAGCTGATGCCGATGAGCATCATGTACGCTCACAAGGTGTGCAGGAGGCTTGCCGAGGTCAGGAAGAAGGGAGTGCTGCCGTTTCTGCGCCCCGATGGGAAATCCCAGGTGACGGTCCAGTATGTCGATCACAAGCCGGTGAGGGTAGACGCCGTCGTCGTGGCGGCGCAGCATAATCCCGACGCCAAGTATCAGACGATCAAGGAAGCGATCATCGAGGAGGTTATCAGGAAGGTTATCCCCGAGGGCCTCATGGATAAAAAGACCAAGTATTACGTCAACGAAACCGGGCGATTTGTCATCGGAGGGCCCCAGGGTGACTGCGGGGTGACGGGCCGCAAGATCATCGTGGATACCTACGGAGGGCAAGGGAGCCACGGGGGCGGGTGCTTTTCGGGCAAGGACCCTTCCAAGGTCGACCGCTCCGGCTCCTACATGGCGCGCTATGTCGCCAAGAACATCGTGGCGGCGGGACTTGCGAAACGGTGCGAAGTCCAGGTTGCCTATGCGATTGGAAAGGCCGAACCGGTTTCCTTTATGATAAACACCGATGGTACCAGCGTCATACCGCCCGATCAGATTGCCCGGATAATTCAGGAGGAGTTTGATTTTCGGCCCGCGGCCATAATCGAACAGCTCGACCTGCTCAAGCCGAAATACCGGCAAACGGCAGCCTACGGCCACTTCGGAAGGGAAGAAGGCGGTTTTACCTGGGAAACGGTCGATATGGTCAAGCGGCTCAAGAAGGCGGCCGGCGTATAGGACGTGAGTTCCGGAACCCGATCGGCGAGACGGGGTATACGCACTACGTGGTTGGCCGGGGGCTGGAAGAAATAATCGACACCGGCGTGGTGATTGGGTGACCCCACGAAGAACGCCGACGTGACCATGCGGACCATAAGGAGAATAATCGTGAAGCATGATATCAAGGACCCGCGCCTGAAGGACACGGGCGTACTCAGGATCGAATGGGCGCATATGGCAATGCCCGTTCTCGAATCGATCCGTAAGCGTTTTGAGAAGGAGCGGCCTCTCTCGGGCCTTGTGCTCGGCGCGTGCCTGCACGTCACCACGGAAACGGCAAACCTTGCCATAACGCTCGCCGGCGGCGGGGCCAAGTTATTCCTCTGCGCGTCGAATCCCCTGTCCACCCAGGACGACGTGGCGGCGGCCCTCGTGACCGAATACGAGATCCCGGTCTTTGCCGTTAAGGGAGAGGATAACTCCACCTACTACGACCATATAAACGCCGTTATCGACGAAGGGCCTACCGTCACGATGGACGACGGCGCTGACCTCGTCTCCATACTGCATACCAAGCGAAAAGATAAGCTTTCCCGTGTTATCGCCGGAACCGAGGAGACCACCACCGGCGTCATACGGCTCAGGAGCATGGCCACGCAGGGGGTGCTCCAGTACCCGATCATCGCGGTAAACGACGCTTCCACCAAGCATTTCTTCGACAACCGGTACGGGACGGGTCAGTCCACCCTTGACGGGGTGATTCGCGCTACCAACCGGCTCATCGCCGGTTCGGTCTTCGTCGTGGCCGGATACGGCTGGTGCGGCAAGGGGCTGGCGATGCGGGCGCGGGGCATGGGGGCAAACGTTATCGTTACGGAAATTGATCCCCTCATGGCGCTGGAAGCGGTCATGGACGGATTTTCGGTCATGCCGATGGAAAAGGCGGCCCCAATCGGGGACTTCTTCGTCACCGTGACCGGCGATATCGGCGTACTCAGGCCGGAACATATGACGGCCATGAAGGATGGCGCGGTACTGGCCAACTCCGGGCACTTCAACGTTGAGATCGACCTGGAGGGACTGGACAAGATGTCCAAGACCAAGCGGACGATCAGGGAATTCGTCGTCGAACACGTCCTCGCCAACGGGAAGCGGATCTACGTCCTCGGTGAGGGGCGGTTGATCAACCTGGCGGCGGCGGAGGGCCATCCGTCGGCTGTCATGGACATGAGCTTTGCCAACCAGGCCCTTGCCCTGGAATATCTATCGAAAAACTATAAGAACATGAAGAAGGACGTCTACCCGGTACCGGTCGAAATCGATAAGGAAATCGCCCGTCTCAAGCTCGCGTCGATGGGAGTAAAGATCGATACCCTGACCAAAGAGCAGGAGAAGTATCTCTCTGGATGGGAGATGGGGACCTGAGAGACGGCCGAAACGGTCATGCCGAGAGAAAAAAACCGATCAGTCGCGGGGCATGAGAAGTGCCCCTTTTCTTTTACCTTTTAGCCCGGGGTTTCACATGACGACCAAAAAGGGCGTCATTGCCGATCTGATGCTCGTTCTCATCTGCCTCTTCTGGGGGATGTCGTTTATTATGGTCAAGACGGCCATCACGGAGCTTGACCTCTACTGGTTCCTCTTCCTGCGTTTTTCCCTGGCAACGGTTATACTGTTGGCCGTCTTTTTCCGGCGGCTCAGGCGGTTTACTCCGCACTCCTTTCGGGACGGATTCATCCTGGGCTCGGTCCTCTTTTCCGCCTTTGTCCTGCAGACGATAGGCCTCAAATACACGTCGGCCTCTAACGCGGGGTTCATCACGGGGCTGCACGTGATCCTCGTCCCCTTTATCCTCGCGATCTTCTTCAGAAAGATGCCCGCCGCGACCGCCGCGATCGGGGCGGTGATCAGCGCGGCGGGTCTCTTCCTGTTGACGGTGGGAGACGATTTCTCGATCAATCGGGGAGACGTCTGGGTGATCGCCTGTGCGGTGAGCGTGGCGTTCCACGTGATCCTGACGGGGTGGTACGCGGTCAAGCACGACGTTTACCTGGTGGCGATAGCCCAGATGGTTGCGATGACGACGTGGGCGGGGGTGTCGGCCGTAACCATCGGCGAGGCGCCCCACGCATTGTCCGGGTACGTGATCGGTGCAATTATTTTTCTGGCGATCTTTGCGACCGCCTTCAACTTCACCGTTCAGACCTGGGCGCAGCAATATACGTCCCCCACGCGGGCCGCGGTTATCTTCACGATGGAGCCGGTCTTCGCGGCGATATTCGCCTTCTGGTGGGGGGGAGAGGTGCTCGGGAGCCGGGGGTATATCGGGGCCGCGCTGATCCTTACGGGGATCATCCTCTCCGAATTCAGGGCAAAGGAATGGCGGCAAGAGGAGAGCGGAAAGGCACCCGCGCCACTGAACAGCCGTCGGGCGAGAATCGGACGGAATGACAGGTATGTGACGTTCCGTGCCGCGTAAGCCGGGACCGGGCATCGATCGAGCGCCGGAGCCGCTTACCCCACGCTTCCCACGACAAAAAGGACCGCCACGGCGGCCTTTACGAAGGGACAGACCTTGATGGGGATAATCTTCGTCCGGGCGCCGGTGGCAAGCGTCAGCCCCGCCATGACCGCGAGCATCAGCGCGCACCCTCGATAGACGACTATCGCCCCCGGGTCGCGCCTGCCCGCGATAAGGGTGACGGCCAGCGTCAACGCCCCGATAAAGACCAGCGTCAACCCCTCGGCGATCCATTCCATCGTGATGATCCGGGCATTGTCCCGGGAAAGCTTGCCGAAGCCCGCGATGACTCCCCTGGTCGGGATGATATGCGCGATCCCCCAGACCGTTATAATGATTGACCCCGCGTACAGAAGAACCGAGTTGAGCATTACCGATCCCCGTTAGTATATACTAGTCGCCAACTAAACCGCTTGTTGCGCGGACGTCATCGGCGGCTAAGAACCGTCCCGATCGGCCCACCACCGGGCCGGAACTATACTTGTCTTTCCCGTCGTTGATAACGGTAAACGCGAAGCGTCCCGTACCTCATGGTATATGCGGTATTCATACGATCGCTGACCGTGACGGGTGAGATACGCCAGATACTATCTAATCTTATCGGAGAAGTAAATGATTAACTTTCCTTTTGCGCAATCCTCTGATATAATTGAAAAAATGAACGATCTGATACCGGCCCACGGCCTTAACAACCTCCTTGATCGAACGCTCGCGGGCGAGCGCCTGACGGAGCGCGATCTCACGGCCCTCTCGTTTGAGGATCGGCTCCGCCTTATCCAGAGATCGCCTGTCAGGACAAAGGCCCACCTCATCATCTCGTCTCCCGATCCGCTCAAGCTCCTGAAAAAGCTCTCCCCGCAGGAAATATATCTAACGGTGAAGGAATCGTGGGGAACGGATGCGGCCATTATCCTTGAAATGACCTCTCCGGAGAAGATCGTCCAACTCCTGGATATGGATATCTGGAAGCGGGATCGCATAGATTTCGGCAAGTTCATGGAATGGCTTCAGCTTCTTGCGGAAGGCGGGGAGCGGGTCCTTACCAAGAGTCTCTTTATGCTCGATGAGCCGCTTGTGATACTCTTTTTTAAGGGTATCATCGAGGCAGTGCCCAGGAACCTCGATCAAGACCCGCTCGAATTTACCGACGGAGGATGGTTCAGCTTCGATAACCTCTACTATTTCAGGCCGATAGATGAGGAACTGGACTTCGACCTCGTCTCGAATCTCCTCATGGGTTTTTTTGAACACGAGCCCGACTATTACCGCGTTATCATGGAAGGGGTGATCGGAGAGATGCCCTCTCCTATGGAAGAAGACGCCTACCGGCTCAGATCGTCACGTATGTCGATGATCGGCTTTCCCGAACTTAGCGAGGCGCGGGATCTCTTCATGTTCGAAGACCCGGCCAAGATCGTCGAAACTATCCGCTCAATGTCGTCCAAAGTCATTTACCTCGACGACCGTCAGACCGACGAACTCCCCCCCATTACTGGCTCATACCCAGAAAGACCGGCGGTTTCTTCGAGGAGCTCATGGGAGAGGTGGCCGACGACGACCGCGCCGCTCATCTATTGTGGGAGCTTTCGTACCTGGTACATAAGGTAGTGGCGGCCTCGGGGATGGACCTTTCTGACGTGGAGGAGTTGGTATCATCTGCGCAAATGACCAGGGATTATATCAATCTCGGTTTGGAGTACCTTACGGGGGCAGCGCACTACGATGAGGCAAAGCGGACGATCCGGGATGTCTATCTGGTGGAGCTGTTCCGGCTGGGTTATACGCTCGCGCTGGCCGAAAGAAAACGAAACGAGGTTCTCGTGAGGGAACTCTCGTCGATCATCGAGCCGGTATTCTGGGGGGATTTCGCCCGCAGCGTTGTCGAGGGCCTTTTGGCCGGAAAACCCCTTTTCTATGAGGCGATCTCCGGCGGCGCGCATAGCTATAGAAATTTCAGGTCGATAGACGACCTGGCGGCGTCCGCGGGCTTCATGACGGAGCTCTCGGCCCGGGTCCATCTCATCCGTGAGATCGTGAACATCCCCGAAGATATCAGGCCGTGGCTGATAGGCAACGCGAAGACCCATGGCTGGGGACTTGAACATATCTTTATGACGGCGTGTGTGCGGGGGTGCCTCGGGGGTGAATGGGAGGTCGTCCCGCTTTCCAATGAAGAGCTGGGTCGTTTCTATGATATGGTGCGCGAAAACCCGGGAATTATCGGTACGATCATCCGCCACGTTGAGGCATTTGTCGGGCGAATACCTGAATGCGGCGACGAGAGAATCAGAGGCGCGTCCGTAAAATTCGTCAGCGATACCCTTGCGGATTTTGTCGGCGAAATGACGCACGTGCCCGATAGAGACGCGCTCGACGGCAGGTTCGTCTCAGGCGTCATCACTCAGGCGGCGCAGTAGCCCCTTATGCCGGGTGCCGGCAGTCATCTCCCGGTTTGCCGGGTAGAGGCAGGGCGGCATGGCATATGTCCGGTATCGGAGCCCTTTATTCGGTCTGGATTTTCACCACGTTGGCCCATGGCACCTCAACGAGGCCGTACTCCTGGGTCAGGAACATGACCGTCCCGGTGGGATGCTCCGACAGGGCCACGCCTTCAGTCCTGCTCTTGTACCACAAGACGTTATGGTATTCGGAGCCGTCGGTCAGGTAGACCGCATATCCGCCGTGGGTGATGACGCCGTACCCGATGCATCCCAGCAACGTCGTGGTAAGGGCAAGAAACACAAGAATCATGATCGTCTTTTTCATGGCTGTTCCTCGTATGCCGTTGATTACGCTATCGTACATGATTCATATAGTATAACAATACAAAAAAAGTCCCCGTTGCGCTGTGATTTTCGTCACACGAACCGGGGCGAACACGGCTTATCCTGATATCAAAAGACCCGTAACCAACGATCAAGAGGGAAACGAAGGCGCATGTCCAGGAGGTTACTGAAAAAGACCCGCCTTGCCCGGATCATCTGGATCTGCTGTCTGACCGTTTTCTTCGGGTCGCTAACGGCGATATCGGTCTTCTACTACTATTTCGGAGACGAACTGATCGGCGACGCGGTCAGGCGTGTCGTCGAACGAACCGTCGGCTACCGGGTGTATCTGACCGGGATACGGCTGGTTTCTCCCGGCGCGATAATCGTGGAAGGCATGGACCTGGTGACCGGCCCGGTCGTCTTTTCTTCCGGCCCGGCGGTACTGGAGTTTCGCCTCGGCTTAAGAACCCCACTAAAAATAAAAAAAATCACCGTCCGCAATCCTTCGATATCCCTGGACGTATCACGTAAGGGTGGAGGCGACGGGGAGCGTCTCATCCAGAGGATGATGGAGCTGGATATCACCGTCGAAAACGGTGAACTCCTCCTCATCGGCACGTCCGGGCGCTACGTCTTCAAGGGCATAGATATGAGCTACGAGCACGGTATCGTGGGCGCGTCCCTCACGGTTGCCGGATCGGCGCGGACGGAAGGGATAAGCAAAGGCCCGCTGCTCGATGGGCCGTTTTACGCCCGGATGCGTATTATGGGAACCTATCCGGACGTTTCTGCACGGGGTACGGTCAGGATGGGAGAGTCGGGGTATCGGATCGGGAACTTTACGTTCGCGGGCGAACACGTTGCGGCGCACATACGGTTTGACCCTGGTACCGTCAAAGCGACGGACGTCTCGATCGACGGCCTTTCGATAGCCGCGGAGGGGCGCGGCCTTATGCTGGACGGGATTACGGCCACGGGCGAGATGGAGAAAGAAAGCGACGGCGCCTTTATACTGAGAGACGCGGCCCTCTCGGTGCCCCGGTTTGGTGACGTATTGCTGAATCTTACGGTCGAAAATAACGGAGAATGGAAAGTTACGTCGGAGGCGGATTCCCTGACGCTCTCGTCTGCGAACCTCCGCCGGCTCGGGGACTATGTGCCCGAATTCCTTGCCGGGTGGGGGATCACGGGGAGGGCGAAAAGCCTCCTGACGATGGGGACGGTCGATGCGGGTGACAGGAGCGTTACCGGCAATCTCGAAGTCGATCTCGTCAATGCGGGATTCTCGTCTCCCGATTCGGGCTACATGGGCCAGGGTATTACCGGGTCGGCGCGGATTCAGTTCAGGGACGATATCAGGGAGGGATTCTTCTTTAACGGCGAGCTCACCGCCCATGATTTCGGGCTCCTCCTCTCGGGCCTCTTCGTCAATTTCGAAAAACGCCGGATCTCCGTCAAGGCATCGGGCCGGCTGAAAAACGACGGAGGCGTTAAGGATCTTATGGGCGAAGTATCGATACCCTCGGTCCTCTCGGCGGACGTTTTTGGGGATCTCGATTCCGGGCGCTCCGGTATGAGCGGGGATCTTTCCTACCGTTTAAGGGTCCGAGACATGGCGGCGGCCTATGACATCCTCTTTCGAAACTACTTCATGAACCGCATCGACTGGCTATACACGGGCGCCGTCACCGGCTCTCTGAATTCCTCCGGCAGGGTAGGGGGGAACCTTGCGGCGCCGCGGGTTTCGGGAAGGCTTGACGTCGTCGGCTCTACCCTTGATTTCCCCGGTATCAACACGAAGGTCGAGGGGATTTCGGCTTCCATGCCGTTTTCCTTCGACCTTTCCGACGGGTCGAATAAAGACGCAACGCCGGAGCTTACCCCCGGCGACTTCGGGGAGGTAACCGTTTCCCACGCGATGCTGGGCGGGGTCGATATCGGGGCGGTGACGTTATTACCGGCGCTCAAGAAAAACGCCTTTGCCCTGAAGGATACAGTCGTGGTTTCGGCAGCCGGCGGCTCTGTAACGATCGGTGGAGTTCGGGCGGAAAATATATTCGACGAAAACAGAACGATGCGCCTGTCGCTGGCCGTGAAAGGAATCGATATCGCGGCGATCTTCCCGAAGGAAAAGCTCGTCAATCTGAAGGGCGAACTCACCGGCGAGCTCGCGGAGGTCGGCATCGAGGAAAAAAAGCTGTTTACTTCGGGCACCCTTACTGCTAAAATATTTAATGGAGCCATACGCATCGACAACATTTGGGGTCAGGATATCTTTGATGCGGGACGAAGGATCGGGTGTGACGTGACGTTTGCCGATATCGACCTCGGAGCGCTGACCCAAACGATCGACGTGGGCAGGGTTACCGGGATCGCCGAAGGCGGAATTTCCGGTCTTATTTTCTCCTACGGGGGGCCGGAGAGATTCGTATTTGATATCAGGACGGTCGATAGACGGGGAGTGGAAAAGCGCGTCAGCGTCGAATTCGTCGATAAACTGACCATCCTCGGATCGGGATCGACCCTGTTTTCGGGGCTGCTCCGTACGGGCCTTAACCGATTTGTCCATGAGTATAACTATTCGGCGATCGGCATTCACCTCGAGCTCAAGAACGACTATTTTACCCTCAGGGGTATGATTCACGAAGGCGACACCGAGTATTTCATCAAGCGCAGCGGCTTTACCGGCATCAACGTAATCAATCAAAACCCCAACAACCTGATCCGTTTTGACGATATGATGCGGCGGCTGGAGCGGATAAACGTAAAGGATACCGAAGATATCAGGATTGAGACCAAGTAGGCGCCGAACAAGGGGCCGACCATGAGTTAATCCGGGTCCAATGAGGAACAAACTGGAGCCAAGGAAAGAGCCACAAGAGGAGGAATTACCATGATGAGAAAAATAATCCCCGCGCTCTTGACGGTAATGCTGCTCGTCGGGGCATGCGTCACGGTTAATATATATTTCCCCGCCGAAGCGGTGCGAAAGGCGGCCGATGAGATCGTCGACGACGTATACAAGAAGGGAGGGGAGCCGGCCACGGATACGAAACCCGAGGGGCGCCTGACCGTTCCGTTCAGGCTTGCCGGTCTGCTGGTGGATAGCGCCTGGGCGCAGGTCGATATCAATATCTCTACGCCGGCCATACGGGCCATCCGTTCCTCGATGGAGGGGCGGTTCCCGCAGCTCATGCCCTTCTATAACGGCGGCAATATCGGGATATCCAACCGCGGGTACCTGGAGATCAGGAACCAGGGGGGACTTGATATCGGCGCGGTAGGCAGCCTCCGGGGACTGGTGGACGCCGACAACGCCGACCGCAGGCGCCTCTATCAGGAGATCGCGTCGGCCAACGGCCTCGGCGGCGATACCATACCGCAGATCGAACGCCTCTTTGCCGACAGCTGGCAGAATCAGGCGCGCGCGGGCTGGTGGATTCAACGGGGCGACGGCTCCTGGGCGATGAGGTAGCATATGCCGATATTTGAATTTGTCTGCGGGGGCTGCGGCAACGAGTTCGAGGAGCTGGTAATGTCCAGGAGTGCCGAGATTACCTGCCCCAAGTGCGCCTCTAAGGAGGTGAACAAGCAAATGTCGGTCTGCGCGGTCAAGAGCGGCGATAAGTTCGTTGCCTCGTCGAAGGGCGACGGCTGTGGGAGCTGTGGGTCGAAACACTGCGGCAGCTGTCATTAACCGATAACCATCGGGACGTTACGATCATGGGTCGAAACTCGAAGGCCATTCGGCTAACCCTGTTCTTTATCCTCGTCCTTTTTGCCCCCGCGTGCCTGTCGGGTGAAGAGGTTTCCAACGCGACGACAGCCCGGCCACCTGCGGTGGCCGGGCTCTTTTATCCCGGCGATCCGAAGGACCTGCGGGCGATGATCACGGATCTTCTGGCCGAATCGCCGGCAGTCACGGTTCCGGGCAGGCCGCTGGCGGTCATTGTGCCCCACGCAGGGTATATCTATTCGGGCCCGACGGCGGCCGCCGGTTTCACGGCCCTTGCCGGCACCTCCTACGACGCCGTCATTATAATCGGGCCGAGCCACCACTATTCGTTTGACGGCTCGGCCATATACGCCGACGGTCCCTACCGTACCCCTCTGGGCGACGTATCGCCGGACACCGATCTGATCGACTCGATCATAAAGAACGGCGAGCGTATCACGAAAAACGGGCTCCCCCACCTCCCGGAACATTCGGTGGAGGTCGAGGTCCCGTTCCTTCAGGTCGTTCTCGGTGATTTTAAGATTGTCCCCATCGTCATGGGAAGCTCCAGCCTGGCCTCGTGCGAGGAGCTGGCGCGGGCGATCGCGGCGTCTATCGACGATAAACGCGTCCTGATCGTCGCCTCGTCGGACCTGTCGCACTACCATTCACGCACGGAAGCGCGCCCGCTTGATGGAGTATTCAGGAAATTCCTCGAGAAGAACGACGCCAAGGGGCTGTACGAGGCCGTCGTCGGCCGAAAGACGGAAGCCTGCGGGGCGGGGCCGGTGGTGGCGGTGCTCCTCGCGGCCAGGGCCCTCGGCTCCACGGGGGTCCTTGTGACAAAGTATGATGACAGCGGGACTGCGACCGGGACGACCGATGCCGTTGTCGGATACATCTCGGCGGTCGTCTACGCGAGGGGAGGGCCGCCGGCGGGAGAAGGCGACGATTCCAGAACGGGGCTTTCGGCCACCGATAAGAAGAAGCTCCTTTCGATCGCGCGAAGAACCATAGAGTGCGAACTCTCGGGTAAAGAGACCCCCGATTTCACAAGCGATTCGGTGGCCCTTACGAGGCCCCGCGGCGCTTTCGTTACCCTCACAAACGATGGAAAGCTACGGGGTTGCGTCGGTATTATTGAGCTAGTCTTTCCCCTGTACGAAGCGGTATCCTTTGGCGCCCTTAAGGCAGTCCATGACTTGCGATTCTCTGACGACCCGGTGACGAAAGCGGAGCTCAAAGATATCACTATTGAGGTCTCCGTGTTGTCGGAACTCAAACCGATTAAGAGTGTCAACGAGATCGTTATCGGGACGCACGGGGCGGTCATCCGTAAAGGATACGGAGGTGCCCTCTTTCTTCCCGAGGTTCCCGTCCAGCAGGGGTGGACCCTCAACGAGTACCTCGAAAAGCTCTGCGTGAAGGCCGGTCTCCTTCCGAACGACTGGAAAGAGAAGGACGCCCAGCTCTATATCTTCACGACGGAAGCTTTCTCGGAGGAGTAGACCGTGGACGGGGTTGGAAAGGGTAAAGAGGATCGAAACGGCCGAACAGGGAGGGGGTTTTCCCGGCGGGAATTCCTGGCGGGGGTATCGGTTTGCGCCCTGGGGTATTGCGCCGCGGGCCTGCCGCTTTCGGCCTGCGCCGAGCCGATCGGGACGTCCGACGGCAGCGACGAGATGGGGTATCCCGAACGGGGTTACATGCTGCCGAAGGAATCCCCACTCTACACCCCGCTGGGCAACGGAACGGTAATGTGCCTTCTCTGTCCCCGGGGGTGTACGGTGGCCGACGGCAAACGGGGATACTGCGAGGTCAGGGAGAACAGGAAGGGGAAATACTACAGCCTCGTGTGGGGCAACCCCTGCGCAATCCACGTCGACCCCATAGAAAAAAAGCCCTTCTTTCATTGCCTTCCCGGGACGACGTCCTATTCCATTGCCACCGCCGGCTGCAACCTCACCTGTAAATTCTGCCAGAACTACGACATCTCCCAGGCCCGGCCGGAAAACACCGATAATTACCGGCTTAGCCCGGCGGCGCTGGCAAGGGAGGCCGTGTCGTCGAGGTCCGCCAGCGTCGCCTACACCTACGTGGAGCCGACGATCTTTTACGAATACATGCTGGACTGCGCCAGGGCCGTCAAAAAGGCCGGCTTGATCAATGTCATGCATTCAAACGGGTATATCAACCCCGGGCCGCGGGCCGAGCTTTCCAAATACATGACGGCGGCCAACATTGACCTCAAGGGATTTTCCGAGGACTATTATTCGTCGATGAGCGAGGGGAGGCTCGCGCCGGTGCTCAACTCGATTGTGGGTTACAAGAAGGCCGGCGTCCACGTGGAGATTACGACGCTCGTGGTTCCCACCAGAAACGATGACATCTCGACGATCACGAAGATGTGCGTATGGATCAGGGACAAGGTCGGCAAGGAAACGCCGCTCCATTTTTCCCGGTTCACCCCGATGTATAAGCTCACCAACCTCCCGAGCACGCCGGTAGAGACGCTCGAGGCCGCGCATACCGCCGCCCGAAAGGCCGGCCTCGAATACGTCTATATCGGCAACGTCCCGGGCCATAAATACGAGTCCACCTACTGCCCGAAGTGTGGGAAGACGCTTATTTTTCGGATGGGCTACTTCGTTGGCGAGGTAAAGATCAAGAAGGGAAAGTGCGCATTCTGCGGGTACCCGATTGCGGGAATATGGGAGACGCCGAAGAGCGTCTGATGCCGGGTAATCGTCTCTTTCGCGGGCGGCGCGGTCTCTATCCGCGCCGTTTGTTATTCGCGCCGATATATCCTGCACCGATCATGACAACCGCCGCAGCGCACAGGTTTGCCGCCAGCACCAGCAGCAGGGTCGTCACCAATCCCCACAGCGGTATCATGACCACCGAGGCGAAAATTGCCCCTCCCGCCGCGCCCGCGAGGTTCATCCCGTAGACCCACCCCCCCGCGTCGGCCGTGAGACCCGAGACAACAAGAGAGCGCACCGCGGTGACGTAGTGAAAACCGGCGAGTATCCCGCAGAGCATGTTCAGGAGCGAAAAGACGGCGGCAGGTCCCCAGGGCCATCCCGCCGATCCGTACGTCGAAAAGAAGAGGAGGACGCCGACAATCGACAGGCACAAGGCGCCGTAGAGAGACTGGACGATACCAAGGAGCCGCCAGGGGCGAGGGAACATACCTATCCGGGAGCGGGCGACCCCGGTCCCTATGGCAAGGCCGATCATGAACGATGAGATGATCAGGCCGAGGGCCGAATAGACGTAGCCGCGGAAGGTCTGGAACGCGATGATGATAACGACGGTGAGTGCGATCTCGGAAAATCCGGAGGTCAACACCGCGGGAACGACGGTTGCCGCCGGAAGGGAGGCCGGTTTCCGGGCGCGAAATCTGATAAAGCCCCCGTAGACGAACGCCGCCAGGATAATCGCCACCACGGGCAGGATAGGCCGTGATCCGGCAATCGAGGCCAGCTTGATTTTCAGCCCGGGTGAGAGCCAGTAGCTCCTCAGCACCATATTGTAGTAATAGACCGTGGGAGTGAGGTCCGTGTTGATACCCGCCGTTTTCGCGCTTTCAACGGTGCGGCGGGCGTACTCAATCCTCTCTTTATTCAACTGATAGAGGAGGTACTGCTCGGTGACGTAGCTATTCTCGATACCGCGATCCTTCATGCGGTTGGCGAGAACCGCGGGGTCGATGTCCACCCGGGACGGGAGACCGGACGCCACGAAGAATGCGGTGCCTCCCGGAACGACCGCCGCATGGGGGAAGACCGACGACAGCGTACGGGAGACGCTCCCAAGGAAGGAGGCAAGCACCGGGCTGATGATCTCCTCCGATGAGCCCACTGAGATAGAGAAGACGCCGCCGGGGGCAAGGGTCCGTTTTGCCTCGCGGAAAAATTCCCGGGTAAAGTAGCGGTTTATACGCGCGTTGACGGGGTCGGCCATGTTGACGATGATTACGTCGTACCGATCACGGGCCTCCCGTACGAAGAGCCGTCCATCCTCGTGGATGACCCGAACCCGGCCGTCCGACAGCGGGAGGATCGCCTCGGGAGGGAGGTTTCTTATTCCGAGGTCGATGAGGGCGGGGTCAAGCTCCACGTAATCGATCGCTGCAACCGAGGGGTGCTTGAGTATCTGTGAGAGCGTCGAGGATATCCCGCCGCCCACCAGGAGCACCCGCACGGGGCGGGGGTGGAGGAGGAGGGGATAGATCACGCCGAGCTCGCTGTTCATGACGTCCGGGTAGGTAAACGAAAGCACCCCGCTCTCGTACACGGTGGTCTGGCTTTCGGCTCTCGTCACGGTGAGGTTTCCGTAAACGGAATCGGTCGATTCGACCACCGTGAAGCCCTTCCATTGGATCTGCCGGGTGATCGCGCCGATGTCGGGAATCGAAAACAGGGGCTGAAGGACGAAAAGGGAGACGACGAAGGCCGATGCAACGGCCGCCGCGGCGCGGCGGGTGGAAACCGAGATGTACAGTGCCGCCAGGCCGGCAATAGCGGCGACAAAAAACGCGATCGTCAGCGCGTCAAAATACCGGATGAGGACAAGCGCGGTGATGGTTCCAGAGAGCGATGAGCCGATGGACTCGAACAGGTATATGCGGGAGGGGACATCACGGTCGTTTCGGCTGTCGGGGACGGCTGCCCGTATGAGCAGCGGGAAGATCAGACCCGAAAAGAAACAGAAAGGTAAAAAGACGACCGCGGCAATGGCCGCCATCGGGGCGATACCGATGACTTCACCCTGGGATATTCCGACGATCGTCTTTGCGACACGAGAAAACACGACGGTCGCCGGAAGCAGTACAGCAACGGCCAGAAGCAGGGTGGGGAGGGTTTGGAGGCGGGTGATGTCTCTCCTGGCAATCGCGGTGCCGATGAAGGCCCCCAGCGAAGTCCAGAGGAGCCACGAAAAGAGACTTACGCCGGCCGACAGCTCATTGCCGTAAAAAAGGATCATGATCTCCCGCATGAACACGATCTGGCCGGCAATGGATACACCGCCCAGTGTAACGGCAGATACATATGCGTGTCGCTGCGGTTGTGCGCTCGTCATCGGCCCATTGTAGCACAAGCCGGGGCCGAATCCCCGAAAAACCGAATACCGGGTCGGGCCAATTACTATTAGTCTTGCAAATCGCGGAAATATATGATACGTAATTACGTTACTACAAGATGGTGATATCGAACCGGCAGAGAATGACCCGATAACGAAAGAGACCGATAATGACTGGTAAAGGCAAGTACGATCCGGCCGCCGTCGAATCCCGGTGGCAAAAATATTGGAATGAACACAAGGTTTTCAGGTCGGTTGAAGATCCGAAAAAAGAAAAATACTACGTCCTCGAGATGTTTCCGTATCCCTCAGGCAGGATTCACATGGGGCACGTGCGTAACTACAGCATCACGGACCTGGTCGCCCGATATAAGATGATGCGGGGGTTCAACGTCCTTCACCCCATGGGGTGGGACGCCTTCGGCATGCCGGCCGAAAACGCCGCCATACAGAAGGGTGTACACCCGGCGACGTTCACCTACGAGAATATCGACTACATGAAAACGCAGCTCAAGTCGATGGGCTTTTCCTATGACTGGGATCGTGAACTGGCAACCTGTGATCCCAATTATTACCGGTGGGAGCAGTGGCTCTTCCTCAAGATGTATGAGGAGGGGCTTGCGTATCAGAAGAAATCATTCGTCAACTGGTGCGACAATTGCCAGACGGTGTTGGCCAACGAGCAGGTGATCGCGGGACGCTGCTGGAGATGCGACCGCGAGGTGGCCCAGCGTGAGATTACCGGCTGGTTTTTCAAGATCACGGAGTTTGCCGAAGACCTCCTGGCCTACCTCGAAAAGCTCCCGGGCTGGCCGGAGCGCGTCCTTACGATGCAGAAGAACTGGATCGGAAAGAGCCTCGGCGCCAGGGTAGAGTTTCCGCTCAACGATCGGGACGGGTCGATACCGGTCTTCACGACACGGCAGGACACGATCTTCGGGGCGACCTTTATGGTGCTTGCCCCGGAGCATCCCCTCACCATAGAGCTCTCCAGGGGGACGACCCAGCAGAAAGAGGTGGACGCCTTCGTCGAGCGGATGCTCAAGACCGATAAGATAAAGCGCTCGTCGGAGGACTATGAGAAAGAGGGCGTCTTCGTCGGCGCCTACTGTAAGAATCCTTTTACCGGCGCAAAGATGCCGGTCTTTGCCGCGAACTTCGCCCTTATGGAATACGGTACGGGGGCCGTCATGGCGGTGCCCGCTCACGACCAGCGCGACTTCGAATTCGCGAAAAAATACGATCTCCCCGTCATCGTCGTCATCTCTCCGGAGTCGCATACGCTGTCGGGGGACACGATGACCGAGGCCTACGTCGAAGACGGGGTCCTGGTTAACTCCGGGACCTTTAACGGCATGAAGAACCGGGCCGCGATGGACGCCATCATCGACGATTTAGAGAAGAAACACCTGGGAACCCGAACGATCAACTACCGGTTGAGGGACTGGGGCATCTCCCGCCAGCGGTACTGGGGGGCGCCGATCCCGATCGTCTATTGCGACACGTGCGGCGTGGTGCCGGTGCCGGAAGACCGGCTGCCGGTCGTGTTGCCGCTTGACGTAACGGTCACGGGAGAGGGCGGCTCTCCGCTCGTTTCCCATGAGCCCTTTGTCAAGACAACCTGCCCGAAGTGTAACGGGCAGGCCCGCCGGGAGACCGACACGATGGATACCTTCGTGGAATCGTCCTGGTACTACGCCCGGTATTCCTGCCCCGACTATGACGGGGGGATGGTGGATAAAAAACGGGTTGACTATTGGCTGCCCGTCGATCAGTATATCGGGGGGATTGAGCACGCGATCCTGCATCTCCTCTACTCCCGTTTCTACAGCCGTGTTATGGAGCGATTCGGACTGATAAAATACCGGGAGCCGTTCACCAGGCTCCTTACCCAGGGGATGGTCATCAAAGACGGCGCCAAGATGAGCAAGTCTAAGGGCAACGTCATCGATCCCGACGATATGATAAAAAAGTATGGGGCCGATACGACACGGCTCTTCATGCTCTTTGCGTCTCCTCCCGAGAAAGAGCTGGAGTGGAGCGACCAGGGGATCGACGGCTCTTTCAGGTTCCTCGGCCGCCTGTGGCGGATTATCGTCGATAACGCGGCCGTCATCGAGAAGGGGAAGAGTTTTTCGGGCGGCGTGGACTCCGGATTGACGGAGCGCGGCGTCAGGCTGCGGAGGAAGACCCACCAGACCATCAGGAAGGTTACCGAGGATATCGAGGAGCGGTTCCATTTCAATACCGCAATCGCGGCCGTGATGGAACTGGTAAACGAAATGTACGCCTTTATCGGGGAAGGCAAGGACGTAACGCCGGCGGATGCCGCCGTCTTTACGGCGGCAAGCAGAAGTGTTGTGCTGCTTCTTTCCCCGGCCGTTCCCCACATTACCGAAGAGCTGTGGGAAGCCCTCGGCCAGCCGCCCTCCGTCGTTACCGCGACCTGGCCGGCGTGGGACAAAGAGCTTGCGCGGGAGGACGAGATCACGATAGTCGTGCAGGTAAACGGCAAGGTGAGGGGCAGGCTAACCGTGGGGGCGGACGCCGCAGACGAGGAGATACGGAAGCGGGCGCTTGACGACGAAAAAGTCAGGGGTTACATCGAGGGGAAGGATATCAAAAACGTCGTGGTGGTTCCTCGAAAACTGGTCAATATCGTTGTGATACAGTAATATATAAAGGGATGACGGGAAAGGGGAACGCGAGCACGTCCGTTTCTCCGGGATTTCGTGGGCAGGTCTTAGTTCCGACACGATGAACCGTCGCTTTAGGACGGTGCGGGGTTATGTCATGAACGTCATAAAAAGACTATCGAAACTATCGGTGATGGGTATTGTGCTTGTCAGTATCGTTTCCCTGTTCGGGTGCGGCTACACCTTCGTGAACGTAAAGAAACAGTTGCCCCCGGATATCAAGACGGTCTATATTCCCTCGTTCGTTAACCCGACTGATGAGCCGAGGCTGGGGGTGATCATGACTAACGCGCTGGCGAGGGAATTCATGAAATCCGGCGCGTTAACGCCGGTGAAAGAAAAGGGAGCCGACGCGGTACTGATCGGGACTATCGAATCTGTCGACTATTATAACACCATATATGACGAGGAGGACCGGGCCGTCCTCGTAACGGTCTCCGTGCGGGTTGGGGCAAAACTCGTCAAGAACGACGCAGTTCTCTGGGAGGTGTCGGGAATATCCTATACCGAGGATTA
The DNA here is from genome assembly GCA_963848155.1 of uncultured delta proteobacterium. Lineage (GTDB taxonomy): Bacteria > Desulfobacterota > Zymogenia > Zymogenales > Zymogenaceae > JAFGAS01. Next base: position 477,367 of record CAWKCL010000007.1, on the reverse strand, counting down.
CAATATTGAAACCGGCGCCGTTGTGTTTGACAGCTACAAGGAGATCGCGCTGCAGGACCTCACGGAAAAAATTGCGCTCGAGATCCATGACCGGCTCGTATTCGGGTATTAATCGTCAATGACTCGGTATTATGCCTCTCCCAGGGACCTCGATCGGGACATTAAAGACGGGAAGTTTTATCCCGTCTATTTTTTTTACGGAGAAAACGACTTTCTTGTCCGCGAATACGAGGATCGTCTGGTGTCGGCCGCGCTTACGGGGGGCGGAATCTTCGGTGACCTGCTGTGCGAGGTTTTCTACGCCGGGGATGACGCCGTAACCGATATCATGAACTCCGCCATGACAATCCCCATGGGAGGGGCGAAAAAGGTCGTTACTATCCGAGGGGCGGAGAGACTGAAGGAAAAGGAAATCCAGACGATTGCCGCCTACGCACAGGACCCATCGCCCAAGACCCTCATGATAGTAACGGCCCGCGGTATCGGCAGGGGGAAAGGGGCCTCGGGGGTGGCCCCGCCGCCGGTCGACCGACTCTCGGAGCTGGTCAAAACTCGCCGCCGTGACCGTGTTTGCCAAGGCCAGGGAGACCGATATCCGGGAGTGGGTGGTAAGGCGTATGGAGAAGGAAGGTAAGGAAATCGACCATGAGGCGCTGGACGCCATCGTGGATTGTATCGGGCAGGACCTCTCGGCCGTTGCAATGGAGGTCGAAAAGATCGTACTGTTCCTGGGCGATGAAAAACAGGCAACGCTTTCGGTCGTCGAGGATATCCTCCCGTACCTCCGGGTGCGCAGCGTCTTCGAATTGACGGACGCGCTGTCACGCGGCGATCCGGCGGGCTCGGTGGAGATGCTAAGGGAGGTGATTGGCGAGGGGGCGGAACCCACGCAGATTTTGTCGACCATCCGGTGGCACTTCATGCGGCTCTGGTCTCTGAAGATACTGATGGATCACCACGTGGAAGACGCGAGGGCATCGCGAGAGCTTAAGATTCCCGCGTTCAGACTGGCCGAATACACGGCGCAGGCGCGCCGCATACCCCACGAGGTGTTTCGCGGGGCATTTCGGGAGTTCTATAAAACGGATAAGCTGTTAAAATCCCGATCGGGGAAGAGCGGCGTGGTGATGGACAAAATGGCCCTGGATATCACCACTATGATGCGGACAGGGCGTTATACTTCCGGGTAAGCCGGGAAATTTTCCGGGAGGCGTTTCGCTTGTGGATGACGCCCTTGGAAGCCGCCTTGTTGATGGTCGTGATTGTATGCTTAAGGCTCTCTTTGGCGAGTCTCGGGGTTCTTCTCTTCAACGGTTTTAAGGTAGCTCTTTATAGTGGTCTTAACGGTGCTCTTGACGTGCCGATTTCTTACCCGGCGCTTTTCGCCCTGGATCATCCGTTTTATGGCCGACCGATGATTAGCCAAATTTGATTACCTCCGAAGTCTAAATTTAATTTTCGAAATATACGTTATTTTCCGGCTATTGTCAAGGAAATTGTTAGTATGTCTGAAAATTCCCAAATGGTGAGGGCGGCCGGCGTCGTGGGGCTGGGCACCCTCGGCAGCCGTATCCTCGGTTTTATCCGGGATATGGTCACGGCGTTTTTCTTCGGCGCGACGGACGCCGCCGATGCGTTCTTCGTCGCCTTCACCATTCCGAACCTCCTGCGACGGCTCTTTGCCGAAGGGACCATGACGGTGGCCGTTATCCCGGTCTATACCGAAACCCTTATCCGCGAGGGAAAGCAGGAAGCCGTACGCGTCGCCCGGATCACCATGACGTTTATGACGATCGTCCTTGCCGCGGCGGTGGTGGCCGGGATTATCTTTTCGCCCGAAATCCTTACGCTCTTCGCGGCGGGCTTTCGCGCAAACCCCCAGAAATGGGAGCTGACGGTTTTGCTGGCGCAGGTGATGTTTCCCTATATGCTGTTGATCTCGCTGTCGGCGCTGGCGATGGGTGTGCTCAACAGCATGGGGCACTTCTTTGCGCCGTCGGCCTCACCCATGCTTTTTAACCTCGCGATGATCCTGTCGATGCTCCTCATCAGTCCTCTCCTCAATGTCCCGGTGCTGAGCCTGGCGTTCGGGGTTGTCATCGGAGGGGTTTTGATGTTGGCCCTCCAGGTCCCGTTTCTGATAAGAAAGGGCGTCACGTTTGCCCCCGATTTTCATTTCTTCGATCCCAAGGTAAAGACGATTCTCAAACTGATGGTCCCGGCCATCTTCGGGGCGTCAGTATATCAGGTCAACGTGGTGGTGGTCAGGCTCCTGGCGTCGTTCCTCCCGTCGGGGAGCGTTTCGTACCTCTACTACGCCGACCGGCTTGACCAGTTCCCCCTCGGTATATTTGCCGTAGCCCTGGGGACGGCGGTTCTGCCTACGATGAGCAGGATGGCGGCCGAGAACCGCATCGAGGACCTGAAGCGGACGTTTATTGATGCGCTTTCCATGACGCTGTACATCACGATACCTGCGGCATTGGGCCTGGCGATCCTCTCGGTCCCGATTATCAGCGCCCTCTTTTTTCGCGGGGAGTTCGGCTTTACCTCGGTTGTTATGACCGCCAACGCCCTCGTATTTTTTTCGATAGGGCTGCCCTTCGTCGCGTCGATACGGGTGCTGTCCAACGGATTCTACGCCATGAAGGACACTGCCACGCCCGTTTCGATCGGAATTGTGGCTATTATCGTAAATATCCTGCTTTCGGTTATCCTGGTTGTGCCGCTTGCCCACTGCGGTTTGGCGCTGGCGGTTTCCCTGGACGCGGCCTTAAACGCCGTGCTCCTCATGATGGTCTTTCGTCGCGTCATGGGCAGGCTCGGGTTGAAACGGCTCCTCGTCTCGATGACAAGGATGGGGGCTGGATGCCTGACGATGGCGGCGGCTGCCTGGTGGATAGCATCGCTGATAGGCTGGGATAAGCCGGGCCGGAGTACGGAAAAGATCGTCGTACTGACGGCGGCTATCCTCGGCTCACTGTCCGTCTACCTGGTGACGACGTACCTGCTCGGCTCCCGTGAGCTTGGTGCCATTGTCGGCCCGTTCGTGAAGAGATTCAGAAACAGGGGAGAATTGTGATGACCGTTGGGTACCGTATATTTGAAACCGACCAGGGATGGGTAGGGTTGGCGGCTACCGCCGATGGGCTGGTCCGGTCGATCCTGCCTATGAGGACGCGTGAGCTGGTTGAGAGAAACCTCGCACTCCCCCGGGAGACCTTCAACAGGCTTGTGGCGCCCCCGGAACCGGCGGTACGGCTTCTGACGGCCTACTTCCGCGGGGAGGCGGTGGACCTCTCATCGGCCGTGCTTGACCTGAGCGGCTGTTCGCCGTTTGATCGCGCGGTATACTCGGCCCTGTTGGGTATCGGGAGGGGCGCCGTTATCACCTATGGAGGGCTCGCGCGCATGGCCGGCAGCCCGGGGGCGGCCAGGGCGGTAGGCGGGGCGATGTCAAGAAATCCCCTGCCGCCGTTTATCCCGTGCCACCGGGTTGTGGCCGGCGACGGGGGAATGACCGGCTTTTCCACGGAGGGCGGTGTAGCGCTCAAGCGGCGTCTCCTTGAGATGGAGGGCGCTCGCTTTCGGGGAGATCGGGTTATCGTGTAGTCCGTTTTCGCGCCCGGCAATGGAGGGCGGCACCGCAGGAACAAGGGGAGCGATATGTTCAGAGAGGCCCTGTGTGACCCAAAAACCTTTTGCGTAAACTGGGAGCTCGTCTCCGGACGGGGATTCGCAGAAAGGCAGCAGGATGACCTGATAAAGAACGCCGAAAAGGCGGCGCGCTCAAAGAAGATCCACGGCATCGGACTTACCGACAACCCGGGGGGCAGCCCGGCGCTTGCCGCGGAGTTCATTGCGGTGGAGATACAAAAGCTCGGTATCGATCCGCTGGTTCACGTCGCCTGCCGGGATAAGAACAGAAACGAGCTCGAAAGCCTTCTGTGCGGGCTTTACAGAAACGGGGTCAAAGACCTCCTTGTCCTTTCGGGTGATTATCCGACCGATGGCGGCTTCGGTACGGCCAAGCCGGTATTCGATATCGATCCGATCCACCTGCTGTCGCTGGTTGGCCGAATGAACCGGGGGCTTGAATACGACTTCATGGGCAAGCCGCTGAAGCTGGCCGCCACGGACTTCTTTTGCGGGGCGGCCGTCTCGCCGTTCAAAAAGACGGAGGCGGAGCTGGTCGGGCAATACGAGAAGCTCATGAAGAAGATAGCGGCCGGCGCCCGCTTTATCGTAACCCAGGTCGGTTACGACGCCCGTAAGCTTCACGAGGTTTTGACCTTCCTGTCAAACGCGCGGGTGGATATCCCCGTGCTTGCCAACATATTCGTCCTGACGTTCCCGGCGGCGCGGACTATGAACGCGGGGACTATCCCCGGCTGCGTCGTGACCAATAAGCTGCTGGCCGAAATCGAGGCTGAACGGACGGCCCCCGACAAGGGCAGAGAGGCGCGGATTACGCGCGCGGCACGGCACTACGCCGTTGCCAAGGGGATGGGATGTGCGGGCGCGCATATCGGGGGGCATGGTATCGACTGCGACACGGTCATCGAGATCGTTGAACGGGGGGAAGCGCTCTCGGCCGATTGGCGGCGGTACCTGCCGGAGTTCGACTATCCCCAGGAGGGAGGGTACTATCTCTTCGAGAAACAAAAGACGGGCCGATTGAACTCGACAACACCGTCCCGGAGGAGTAGACGGCCTTTTGAGGCACCCGGCCTATCTCTTCTCCCGGCTGGTTCACGCGGTTTTCTTTGAACCGAAGAGCCCGGTCTACGGACTCATGCGCATAGCGGCGCGTATCGTCGATTCCTCGCGGATCCTTTCCGGCCTATTTGCCTATATCGAGAACGGTATCAAGGTCCTGTTGTTCGAATGCCGTAATTGCGGGGATTGCGCCCTCTTTGACGTCGCTTACCTTTGCCCCATGTCGCAATGTCCGAAGGAAGAGCGCAACGGTCCCTGCGGGGGATCAACGGACGGCTGGTGCGAGGTCTATCCGGGCGTCCGGCTCTGCGTCTGGGTGCGGGCGTACCGGCGGCTTGCACGCACGGGGACCGACCGGGTCTTTAAGCCGGACACCGTCCCCCCGTGCGATTGGGCATTGTGGCGCACGTCGTCGTGGATAAACTATTTCCTGGGCAGAGACCATATCGGTAAGGCAGGTAAGGCGCTCCGTAACGGGTGAGCGGTAGGAACCGGTTCGGACGCGGGTATCGGTCCGTCAGCATGGGGCCATACCTTATCGGTCGCCCTCATCAGTGATATCCTCGTATAATCGGGCGCCCGTCATCGTCTCTATCCTCAGATATCGGCCGTCGGTGGCGACCGATATCGCACCGTCGAGGTCGGTCCGAAATACATCGGCGCCGACCTCCCGAAGACGTTCCAGCGACTTTTCTCCCGGGAAACCATAGGGATTATCAAACCCGCACGATACGACCGCCGCACGGGGGCTCACCGATTCGAGAAAGAAGAGGGGAGACGAGGGTGACGATCCGTGGTGGGGTACCTTGAGGACGAGGGACGCAAGATCGGTTCCGTCGGCCGCGATCCGGGAAAGACCTTCCTCTTCAATATCACCGGTCATGAGCAGCGAAAACAGCCCGTATGAAAGGCGAAAGACCAGAGAGCGATTATTGACGTCACCCGGCTGGCCGGGTGACGGCGGGGCGGGGTTGAAAAACCGGATGGTTGTGGGCCCGATGGTGCGGGGCGGCGACGATGAATCGATCGTAATCACCGGGATCCCGAGCGAGCGCGCCGACGCGATGAGCGGCGACGTCTCTCTCGAACGGGCGGCATCCTCGGTAATCCAGAGCTCGCCGACGGTAAAATTGTCCATCAGGTACGTGAGCCCTGCCGCGTGGTCCTGTTCCGGATGGGACAACACCAGGTAGTCGATCCGGAGTATCCGCTCCTTCAGCAGAAAAGGCGCGACAACGTATTCACCCATGTCAAAGGCGCTTCCCAACCGTCCGCCTCCGTCGACCACCATGATATCGCCGCCCGGAAGTTTCATAACGCACGAATCCCCATTACCGACGGAAAGGAATGTCGCCTCGAGACGATTCGAATCGTACCGGTGCCACGCCGTTACGGTGACGTCCACAATAGCAATAAGGATAAGCAGGACCGCCGGGACTATCGCCCACCGCCTTTTCCTGAATAACAGAAGCACCGATAGGATTAATCCATAGTAGAGGACGATTTCGAACAACGTAGGACCGAAGACGACCACGCCCTTCGGAAGGAGTGCGTCGGTCCAGGCGACCGCGCTGTTGGAGAGAGACACCGCCCACGCGGCGATGAGACTCAAGAAAGAGGATACCTGCGGCGCGGCCGTCATAAATGGAACGGAAAGGAGACCGAGTGAGGTTGCCACGGGACCCAGAAGCGGCACAACTACGAAATTCAGCGGGAGAGCAAACGGGGTTACCCTGTGGAAATAGTAGGCCGTGAGGGGAAGCAGGCCCACGATCGCCGCGAAGGAGACCAGGGTAAACTGGAGGAGGCGAAAAGCAACCCGATGGGCAAGCGGCGGCCTAACCCCGTCGATCGGGAAGAAGCGCTGCTTGAGGGGCTCGATGAGAGTGGGATACAGGAGTATGATCGAGAGCACCGCCGCGAACGAGAGCTGAAAGGACGGGTCAAAAAGTGAGGCGGGTAAAAACAAGAGGATAACGAAAGCCGCCAGGACCAGGGTATTAAAGACCTGCTGCTCCTTTTCAATGAGGATCGCCAAAACAAAGACCGAGATCATCAGGGTCGCCCGAACCACGGTGATCTCAAGGCCGGCCAGGAGCGTATAAACGATCACGGGTCCGAAAGAGACGACCGAGGCCCATTTCCTGACCGAGTGCCTGAGGGGGAATCTCCCCCACCGCACGAGCACGGCGTACAAAAAGAGGTAGGTGAAGATATAGACGATCCCTACGTTCGAGCCCGATATCGCCAGCACATGGCCGACCCCCGTACGGTAATAGGCGGAGAGGATCTCCTCCGGAATGTCCCCCCGCTCTCCGAGGATGAGCGCCTTGATGACGGCCCCCTCCGGCGTGGGGAACCGGGAGTCGTAGAAACTCCGAACGGAGTCCCTCCAACGTTCTATCAGGCCCAGTCGGGGAGGACGGGATTCGACTCCCTGACGAGAAGGCGGTTTTGGCTGTCGACAAAGGCGGTCGCCGAGATGCCCGCGCGCATAAGCGAAAACTCGTAATCAAACCCGCCCGGATTGTTGAAATTTCGCGGTTTCCTTATCGTGCCGACAAAGAACAGGGTATCACCATACGATACGTTGGATATCCGCTCACCAACCGTCAGCCGGAGGCTACCCTCAGCGGGCCGCCATCCGCCGCGAGTCCTGACCATAAGGTCGGAAAGGACGATCCGGGTTGCGTCCGTCTCCGTTCGGGGCGGCTCCATAACCGTCCCACAGATCGCATGCTCTTTCCCGGAACAATAGTCCGTGATGGAGTTACCTTTCTTTTCTGGTCGAAGCGAGGTTGAAATGAGGGCGGTTCCAAGAAAGAAGAAAAGGGCAAGACAGAGATAGAGCGCAAAACGGCTTTTTGTGAGCGTTAGAACGAGGATCAAAAATATTGCCGCCAAAAGGAGGGCAATTCCGACAGGCACAAAAACGAACACCCCCAGCCCGATTCCTGCCATGAGGGCAAGAGTGATAAGGGGGAGGGGGTGCCGCATCTAATTATGATTGACTGAGATCACCTCATCCACGGCATACCGCTTGATCTTACGGGTTGAGGTTTTGGGGAATTCCTCGTCCCTGATCATAAACTCCTTGACCCGCTTATAGTCGGCAAGGTTGGCGGAGTATTTCTTGATCTCGGCGCGGATGAGCGTATATATGTCCTTTTTCGTCAGTTCCTTGATGCCCTGTTCCTTGGCGTAGGCGTCCAGGGCGTCCTGATTGAGATAGACCACCGCCCGGACCTCCTCATCGGTAGTCCCGGGCATGTGGGCGTAAATCATCGCCTCTTCAACGTAGGGGCTCTTGACGAGCTCCGCCTCGACCTCTTCGGGGTAGATGTTCTTACCGTTGCCGGTAACGATGAGGTTCTTTACCCGTCCCATTACAAAGAGGAAGTTATCCTTATCTATGTAGCCCAGATCGCCGGAGTGGTACCAGCCGTCGGTAAGCACCTCGGCGGTGGCCTGGGGATTGTTATAATACCCCTTCATGACGTTGGGGCCCTTGATCCATATCTCGCCGATACCGTCTTCGTTGGGATCCACGATCTTGATCTCGACGTCGGGCATCACCTTGCCGACCGAGCCGAGCCGATCCCCCCCCACCTTGCTGTTAACGGCAACCAGCGGGGCGGTTTCGGTAATCCCGTACCCGTTGTAAATGTTGAGGCCGAGGTTCCTGAGGCCTTTCTGAAGCGACGGGTCCAAGGATGCCCCACCGGAGATAAAGGAGATGTTTCCGCCAAGCTCTTTCTTGATCTTGGATGTGATCAACGTCCTGGTCACGGGGTTCGTGTTCATGATACGGCCGGCCACGCTTGCATTGATCTTGGCCGACATGCGCGTGTAGAGCGCCTGATAGAGCGCAGGAACCCCCAGGAAGAAATTCGGCTTGATCTCGTTGAGATTCTGGGCAACCTTGAGGAGCGATTCGGCAAACGCCACGGTTCCCCCGAGGAACAGCGGCGCCAGCACACCGCAGGTAGATTCATAGACGTGGTTGATAGGCAGCACAGAGAGCACCCGGATGGTCTCATCAAGCTGCATGAGGTGTTTGACGCCGATGAAGTTGGATACGATATTACTGTTCTTGAGCATAACGCCCTTGGATTTCCCGGTCGTCCCGGAGGTGTAGAGAACGGCTATGACGTCCTCGTAGTCCATCGTGCGCTGGGCAGTTTCTTTATTGCCGAACAGGTCTTCAAAATAGACGATATCGGGGGCGTTAGTCGTGGCGCTGGTAATGCCATGGAAGAACTCGAGGAACTGGTTCTGCTTTTCAACAATGAGGCTGTCCTTCTTTACCCGGTGGCTCTTGAGCTTTTCCTCGAATGCAAGCCAGAGCTTTTCGATCTCTTTTATCTCCGATTCATGCTCCTGCTTGATTTTCCTGACCATAGTAAGCCAGGCCTTTTCAATGCCGCGCATCTCTTCCTTGAGGTCGTTGGGCATAGAGGCTTCCCTCGCGCCGTTGGTAATCAGGATGATCTTCTTCAGATCGGGAAGCGATTCGCAGATCTCCTCGACCTTGCCCAGATACTCCTTCGTGACGATGACGAACTTGGCCGCGCTGTCGTCGAGGATGTGGCGGATCTCCTGCGGTTTGAGCTCCTTGTCGATGGGAACGACGATTCCATTATTGATGACAATTGCGTAGTAGGAAACGACCCATTCGGGGCAGTTATGCGTCAAAACGGCGATCCGATCGCCCTTGGCCATCCCCATGTTGACCAGGCTCGTACCGAAATCCCTTACCATGGACAGGAGTTGTTTGTAGGTGATAGACACCCACTGGTTTGCGGACTTCTTCATAAGTGCGGGTTTATCGGGAAAACGGGCGGCGGAGTTCTCGAGGATATCTTTCATTGTTAATTTCGTGGTATCCATATATAGATTCCTCCGTATGCTATGGACGATAATATGATGGATGATGATAAATCACTTTTTTGTGTAAAGCAATACTAAAATGGATGGAAAGGGGTTAATTGTGGCTCACTTATTTTTCCGTGAATTAAAATATTCACTTATGGCTTCGGCTATCGATTCGGTTATACCGGGGACCTCGGCAAGCTCTTTACTATCGGCGTCCCTGATATCCGAGACGCGGGGGAAATAGGTCAGTAATGCGTGCTTGCGTTTCGCGCCGATGCCCGGTATCTCATCGAGGGCCGAGGCGACTCCCCGCTTTTGGCGCAGCCGCCGGTGATACTCCACGGCAAAACGGTGGGCCTCGTCCCTCAGACGCATGAGCAGGAAGAGGACCGACGAGTTTCCCTTGATCACGAATGGATTTTTCCTTCCGACCTGATAGACCCGGTCAGATTCGGCCTTGTTCTGCTTTTCCTTTGCGATGGCGAATAGCGGGATATCGGTGACACCGAGGTCCTTGAGAACCGCGTGCGCGATGGCCAGGTGCCCCTTGCCGCCGTCGATGAGGATAAGGTCGGGGCGATTATCCGGCGAGATTGATTTTACCCTGCGCCTGAGTACTTCATCCATCATGGCATAATCATCGATGCCGGTGATCCCCTTTATTCGGAAACGGCGGTACTCATTTGTGTCGGGCACTCCGTCAACGAAGACGGCCATGGAGCCGACGGCGTTGGTCCCCGATATGTTGGAAATATCAAAGCACTCCATACGTTTTGGCGGCCCGGCCAGACCCAGCCGGTCGGCCAGAGACGCGAGGGATTGCTCGCGGCTCTCGCGGGACTTCTTATATGCCTGGAAGGAGGACTCGGCGTTCCGTGCGGCCATTTCCACGAGGTTCTTAAGGACGCCCCGTTTCGGAACGATGAGCCTGACGGGCGCCTCCCGGGAGAGCCACCCGGAGACGAGGGCGGTTTCCGGAATTTCAACGGGAAGCAGGATCTCGGGCGGGATGTATTCCTTGGCGTGGTAGTATTGCTCTATGAAACTCTGGACAGCGACCGGATCATCGTCCAATACGCTGGTGAAGAGCTGATACCGGCTCCCCATGAGCCGACCGGCGCGAACGAAGAGGACCGATATGCCGAGGCTCGTGCCCTCCCGGGATAGACCGATGACGTCACGGTCAATATCATCGTTACTGACGACTTTCTGGACGGCCACCATCTTGTGGATGGCCGCGATTCGATCGCGCAGGACGGCGGCCTCCTCGAACCGCATCTCGTCGGAAAGGGACGTCATTCGATTGGTGAGGTCCTTGAGGAGGGCCTCATCCTTTCCCTTGAGGAACATAACGGCCTGGTCGACGCTCTTATGGTAATCGTCCCGGGAGATATATGCGACGCACGGGGCGGAGCATTGGCCGATCTCGTAGTATATGCAGGGCCTGCTCCTGTTGGCGAACTTATGATCACTGCACTGTCTGAGCCTGAACGTGGCTGACAGCCACTTGTAGTTCTGCCGGACGACGCCCGCGTTGGTGTAGGGCCCAAAGTAGAGGCCGCCGTCGCGTTTTATCGACCGGACCAGCGTAAAGCGGGGAGACTCGTCCCGGACGTCGATACGGAGGGACAGGTAATTTTTGTCGTCCTTCAGGTTTACGTTGAACCTTGGGCGATATTCCTTGATGAGGGTATTCTCGGTGAGCAGGGCCTCTACCTCGGTATCGGTCACGATAACGTCGATATCGGCGATTTCCTTGACGAGGAGGGTAGTCTTCGGGTCCTTGGAGACATCCGCGAAATAGGTGGTCACGCGCTTCCTGAGGTCAATCGCCTTGCCGACGTAGATAACCTTCCCCGCGCGGTTCTTCATAAGGTAAACCCCGGGGGAGTTGGGAAGGTTTTCGAGTTTCTTGGACAGCTCGGTGATATTCATGCCGGGCGATAACCTCTGAATCTATATAACAAATTATAGCTGTTCGACACGAAAATAGCAACGGGTCGGGTCTCGGGATACGCCGCGGCATGTGATATATCCTCAGATTGACTGCAGAAACCTATGGAAAAGCTCGTCGGCTGGCATGGTATACTCCTTTCCATCGTTTCGATCGGAGGAAGATCATGAATCGACAGCGAATTGTCGCAGTTGCCGCCGCGCTGTTTGTCTGGTCTCTGATACTGATGATCGGACTTACCGGGTTCTGCCTCGGCGGCGAGGAAGCGTACCCGCCCCTTACGGTGGCCTATGTTGAGGGCGAGGCCACGCTCATGCCGGCCGGGCGGAATACGTCAGTTGTCCTCTCGGAAGATCGGGTCGTTAACACGGGAGACCGGATAGATACGGGAAAGGACGGCTCGGTGGAACTGCTGCTGCCGGACGAGAGCGTCGTGCGGGTCGGGCCGGAAAGCCGGGTCGTCGTGAGAGAGGCGGGCTACGTCGAGGTAACCAAGAAATCGTCAAACGTCCTGAACCTCCTCTACGGAAAGGTGCGCGCCGTCGTGGCGCCGCTCCTGAACGCCGAATCGAGATTTATCATTGAGACGGAAAACACGACGGTGGGGGTGCGGGGGACGGACTTCGTCGTCTCTCATGATAAGGCGGCCGGGGAGACCGACGTTTTGTGTTCGGACGGAGCCGTGGAGCTCAAGCCCAAGGACGTCGTCAGGAAGGGCCTTTCCCCCATCCTGGTCAGGGGCAACGAGGGCGTCCGGCTCGTCAGGGAAAGATCCCCGAAAAGCCCGGGCGGTGGGTTGACGCTAACCGGATCAAGCTGCTGCGTAACCTTGATTTCAAGGGAAAACGCACGAAAAAGATCATTGAGCGCCGCCTGAAATACCTCCAGGACAAGGGCGAATCGGCCGTCAATGATATCAAGAGAGACGGCAACGTCATCAAACACAAGACGAATCGGGTGATCAGAAGGATATTCCGATAAGGACGCTACGGGCTCGGCCCTGCTTCGAAGTCATATCGCGGGTTACTTCAATCGTATACCAAGGGGAGTCTCAGGTGAAGCACAATGGAGCCTCTCGTCCATCCTTCGACGAGGTTACGGAAGTCGTCGTTCTCGGATCGGGAATGGGGGGGTTGTCGGCCGCGGCGAAGCTTGCCCGGGAGGGAGTCGGGGTAATGCTCCTGGAGCAGCACGGTATGCCCGGGGGATTTGCCACCTCCTTTCGCCGGGGGCGCTTCGAGTTCGAGGCGTCTCTCCACATCCTGACCGATTACGGGCCGGCAGGAAACAAGGGGTTCGTTCGCAAGCTCTTCGAGGACGAACTCGATCTGAACATCCCGATGGTCAGGGTGGACCAGGGGTATCACCTGATCCTCTCCGACGAGGGAATCAACGTAGACGTCCCGTTTGACATGGACGGGTTCATCGACGTGGTGGCGGGAGAGGTTCCGGGAAGCTTCAAGCCGCTGCGCGAGTATATGGACCTGTGCCTCGAGATCGGGCGCGCGATCGACTACATCGCCGAGGCCGACGGGAAGCCCGATCCGATGGTGCTTGTCAGGAACCACAAGACGCTGCTGGCCACGGCGGGGTATACGGCAAAAGAGGTGACTGATCGGTTTCACCTGCCGCCGAAGGCCGTATCCATCCTCGGCGTCTTCTGGCCCTATATCGGCATCCCGTTTGAGCGGATGTCCTTTACAATCTGGGCGACGGCCATCAATTCGGTGCTCACCAGGGGGTGCTACTACCCGCCGATCAACTCGTTTCAAATCTCCACGGTGTTAGACAAGAAGATCAGGGAGCTGGGGGGTAAGACCCGTTACAACACGCGGGTGGAAAAGATCCTGGTGGACCGGGGACGGGTTATAGGGGTCGAGACGAGCGGGGGGCGCCGGATCGGGGCAGACTGGGTGATTTCGAACGCGTCCCCGACAACTGTGTACGGACGGCTCATCAGCCCCGCCGACGCGGTGCCGCGGGGAGCGAAGAAGCTCACCGCCGCCCGGAAGCACGGCATCAGCCTCTTCGTCGTGTACATGGGGCTTGACCGCCCGGCACATGACCTGGGTCTCCATCATCACGAATACTACCTGGGCCCGGACATGGATACCAGGAAGGCATACGATATCGGGGATACGCTGGTGCCCCATATCGCCACCTCGGCGCTGTGCCCCAACCACGTCGTGCCCGGTGTGTCCCCTCCGGGGACATGCGAGCTGATCCTCAACCAATCCTACGGAGCGGACGTATGGGGTCAGGTATCGCCGGACGACTATTTCGAGACGAAACGGCGGTTTGCCCGGTCGGCCGTTGGGCACGTCGAGCGGACGGTGGGCACGAATCTCTTTGACCACATCGAGGAGATCGAGGTGGCCGCCCCGCAGACCTTCTGCCGGTATACCGGCTCTCACAAGGGGGTCGTCTACGGCTACGAGCATGACGTATGGGACTCGGTGATCGCCCGGGCGCTGTCCCTGCCGCTGGAGGGGTACGTCAAGGGGCTCGAGTTTGTCGGTGGACACGGGCTGCTGGTCCAGGGATACTCGGCCGCGATCAGCACCGGCAGGCTTGCGGCGCTGGCGGTGCTGGGAAAGATGAAACGGAAATCGGGACGAGAGGTCATCGGAAGGAGCGCTGTACGATGAATCTCTTTCGGTTTATCGCGGGAGTTGGCAGGACGGCGGGGGCGCTGGCCCAGCGCGCCGCCAGGAAGGCCGCGGCCCGCCCCTTTATCGATGTCACCGATCCGGTACGGCGAACCGTTTTGATCCTGCACCCCCCGGTCCTGGACCTCGTTGTCTCGGGAATCGTCGAGCACGGTCCGGACGCCCGGACGTTTCGGCTGAAGCCTGACGGCGCGACCGAAAAACTGCCGCCGTTTCGCGCGGGGCAGTACCTGTCGCTGAAGGGGACCTTCGACGGGGTGCGTGTCAGCCGCCCCTATTCGATCTCGTCGGCCCCCTTCGAAGCGAACGGGGCGGGAGGCGGGTTTTATGAGATCACCGTCAAGCGGCTCTCGGACGGGTTTGTGTCTCCCCTCGTATTCTCGACCTTCAGGGAAGGGACTCGTCTATCGGCCTCCGGTCCCCACGGGGAGTTTTACCACGAGCCGCTGAGAGACGCGCGTAATATCGTGGCGGTTGCGGGGGGCTCGGGGATCACGCCGTTTCTCTCGATGGCCCGCGAGGTTGCCCACGGCGGCGTGGACGCGACGCTTACGATTCTTTACGGCGTCAGGACGATGGCGGACGCCCTCTTCGAACAGGAGCTCGTGTCGCTGTCCAAAACTGCCGCCGACCGCCTGAGGGTCTGCTACGTGGTGAGCGAGCCGGACGGCACGGAGAAATGCGCCACGGGGTTCATCGACGCGAAACTGATCGCACGGGAAATCGGCGACATTGCCGATACGTCATTCTTTGTCTGCGGCCCGCAGGCCCTCTACAGCTTCTTCACCAAAGAGGCCGAAAGGCTCAAGATTCCCCGCCGGAGGCTCCGATGGGAGGTCTCCGGGCCGAACCGGCTCATCGCCGCGCACCCCGATTTCCCGAAGAAGGCGCAGGGAAGGGAGTATCAACTGACCGTCCTGCGTGACTGGGACCAGAAGACGATCACGGCGCAGGCGGAGGAGCCGATACTCGTGGCGCTGGAGCGCGCCGGGATCGCCGCGGACAGCCGCTGCCGGTCGGGCCAGTGCGGGATCTGCCGGGCCGAGCTGATCTCTGGTGAGGTCTTTATCGAACCGGAGACCGACGCGCGCCGCCGGGTCGACAGGCAGTACGGATTCGTCCATACATGCTCGACCTACCCGGTTGAGTGACTGCTCTATACGGATATCGTCGTCGGAGGCACTGACGGGGTAGGAATCGGGAGAATCGCCGATTGATATTCGACGGCCCCGGCATGAGGGGCCGTTTTCATTCGCGGGAAGCCGTACCGGCGGCACGGAGACGTGAGAATAGGGGCGGATACAACCCTCAGTTTCCGGCGGGCGGAACGTGACGACGGCGTCCATGCTTTCGAGGGGTCAGGACATCATCTCCATCTTCTCGACCTCGAGGATCTTGTCCCTGATCTCCGCCGCTAACTCGAAGTCGAGGTCGTGCGCTGCCTTGCGCATCTGCTTCTTGAGCTTTTCGATGTAGCGCTTGACCTCGTGCTGGGACTTGAACTTCAGCTCCTCCGTCTCTTCCTTCTTGACGGTGTAGTAGTCCTGCTCGTAGACCGAGCTGAGGATCTCGCTGATCTCCTTTTTGATCGTTTCGGGCGTGATATTATTTTTTATGTTGAACTCGTTCTGAATCGTGCGGCGGCGGTTGGCCTCCGCGATGGCCTGGTCCATCGACCGGGTGACGACGTCGGCGTACATGATGACCGTCCCGTCGATATTCCTGGCCGCCCGGCCGCTGGTCTGGATGAGGGAGCGCCCGGAGCGCAGGAACCCCTCCTTATCGGCGTCCAGAATCGCCACGAGCGACACCTCCGGGATATCCAGGCCCTCCCTCAGCAGGTTGATGCCGACGAGCACGTCGAACTTGCCGAGCCGTAAGTCCCGAATAATCGCCACGCGCTCCAGCGTATCCACCTCGGAGTGAAGGTAGCGGGTTCGAAGGCCGAGATTGGCGTAGTAGGTCGTCAGCTCTTCGGCCATCCGCTTGGTCAGCGTCGTCACGAGGACGCGGTTACCGAGCGCCACGCGTTTCTTGATCTCGTCATAGAGGTCGTCCACCTGGTGGGTTGCCGGCCTCACCTCCACCCTGGGGTCCATGAGTCCCGTGGGCCGGATAACCTGCTCCACCACGACGCCGCCGGACTTTTTAAGCTCGTAGTCTGCCGGTGTCGCCGATACGTAGATCGCCTGGGTTACCATGCCCTCGAACTCCTCGAAGGTCAGGGGGCGGTTGTCGAGCGCCGAGGGGAGCCGGAACCCGTACTGGACGAGGGTATCTTTGCGGGACCGGTCGCCCCGGAACATCCCCCCGATCTGGGGGACCGTGATGTGGCTTTCGTCGATAAAGATGAGCCAGTCCTTGGGATAGTAATCCAGGAGCGTCGGCGGGGGCTGCCCCGGTTTTCTGCCGGTCAGGTGCCGGGAATAGTTCTCGATCCCCTGGCAGTAACCGATCTCACGCATCATCTCGAGGTCGAAATTGGTGCGCTCCTGAATACGCTGGGCCTCAATGAGCTTGTTGTTTTCCCGGAAGAAGTCGATACGAAGGGCGAGCTCCTCCTGGATCGTCTCGACGGCCCTGAGCATCAGGTCACGGGGCGTGACATAGTGGCTGCCGGGGAAAAGGCTTACCTCGTCAAGCGTCTGGATGACCCGGCCGCGCAATGGATCGATATAACTGATCTTTTCCACGGTGTCGCCGTCGTACTGTATGCGGACGGCGCGGTCGTCCTCGTAGACGGGAAATATCTCGACGGTGTCCCCCCGGACGCGGAAGGTCCCGCGGGAAAAATCGACGTCGTTACGGTCGTACTTGCTCTCGACCAGCGACAGCAAGAGCTCATCCCGAAAGAACGTCTCACCCACGACCAGCCGGACCACCATGTCGCCGTAGGCGTCCGGCGAGCCGAGGCCGTATATGCAGGAGACCGAGGCGATGATGATGACGTCGTCCCGTGAGAGGAGCGAATGGGTGGCCGAGTGGCGCATCTTGTCGATCTCTTCGTTGATGGCCGTGTCCTTCTCGATAAACGTGTCGGTCCGGGGGATGTAGGCCTCGGGCTGGTAATAGTCGTAGTAGCTGACGAAATACTCCACGGCGTTGTGAGGGAAGAGGGTCTTGAACTCGGAGTAGAGCTGGGCGGCCAGCGTCTTGTTGGGGGCGATAACAAGGCTCGGAAGACCCGTGTTCTTTATGACGTTGGCCATGGTGAAGGTCTTGCCGGAGCCGGTGACGCCCATCAGCGTCTGGTGTTTGTCGCCGCGGATTACTCCCTCGGTCAGCTCGCCGATGGCGCGGGGCTGGTCCCCCCTGGGGACGAAATCGGTAACCATATCGAACGGTGATGTGCGTGTCGGCGGCATTATGCAGACTTCTCCCTGTTTTTCGTGCTGGCGGTTCAGATTCCTACGCTGCTTCTCTTCCCGTAATGGGCCAGGAGCCGTCCCGCGGTGTCGAGGCGGGGGTCGAGGCGCATCGTGATCGCGGCCTTTGGGCAGACGGCCATGCACCGGCCGCATCCCTTGCACCGTTCCTGGTCGATAACGGCACGTCCCCGCGTGATTCGGATCGCACCGGCGAAGCACTCCGTCACGCATGCGCCGCAGCCGTCGCATCGATCGTCGATGGAGACGGTAAGACCGTCCAGCCGGTGCATCGCGGAAGACGCCCCGGTATCAATACCGAGGCGGACGGCCCGGCGGACCGAGCAGCAGCAGTCACAGCAGAAACAGATGTTCATCATCCGCCGGTAGTCGAGCCCCCACAGCCACGCGTCAAACGTGTTGTGCACGACCAGGGGAGTAAGCCCCGAACGGATCGCCCGCTCGGCGTGCCGGAGGGCCTCGTCCGGGCCGACTATCCGGCCCAATCCCCCATGGAGGTCCCGGGCGGCCGGGCCCAGGAGGAGACACCCGAGGTCGATCGGGTAGGCGGAACAGCCTTCGCCGCGGCGGCAGAGACATTCCCGCAGGATCGCGATCGAATCGGCCCGCCTGACAAAGGCGGCTATGATCTTCATCGGGAGTATGACCGCACCTTCCGACACGATCGATTCGTTGACCGGAATGATGTGGGAAGAGCTCGTTTCATCGCTCGACGGGACCGCCGAAGAGCCGGAGGCGCTCGAGCCGCTGAAAGGGCTTATAGAAGCGCATCATGAGGTGATAGAGAAAAGCCGGTCTTCCCATGGTTATGCTCGGGTATCGTTCAAAGCGGGTAAGCTAACGGGTTGCTGTTATAGTATCGCCTTATGTGTCCGGTTTCCCGGCCGTCACCCTCGGACGCCGCATTTCCTGAGGACTTCGTCACGCCCGCTGCGGCGGCCGCGATCATACGCACGCGCCTATCCCTTGGGTGAAAACTGCTCGAGGAGACTCTTCAAGAGGTCCGCGAACTCCGGGGTACGGGCGGCGTCCGTCAGCGCCGCATGCTCGACCGACAGGTGAACCAGGAGGTCGCTTGCGGCCGAGCCGTAGATCATCCGCTTGATAGCGGAGGCCGTCCTGGGGGGCAGCGCCGCTATCCGCTCGGCGAGCGCCTGGGCCTCCTCGACAAGACGGTCCTCGGGTACGAACTTCGTGACAATCCCGAGGCGGGCCGCTTCCTGTTCGTGGATGTCTTCGGCAAGGAGCGCCACTTCCAACGCGCGGGCGGTCCCCGCGAGGCGGGGGAGGGTCCAGTTGATGCCGCCGTCGCCGGTCAGCCCGATGGATGAATACGCGTACCGGAGCCTCAGCCGCTCGGTGGCGATCCTGATGTCGGAGGCCAGGGCAAGCGCAAGACCGTATCCGGCGGCAAGGCGGTTTATCGCGGCGACCACCGGCTTGGGGGACTGCCTGACCTCGGCGATCGCGCGGTGGGCGATGGTGGCAAGCTCTCCGATGATCCGGGGCGGATCGTCGGATGCGCCGACCTCAAGCACGTCGGCCCCCACAGAGAAGGCCTTACCGGCGCCCGCCAGGACCACGACCCTGGTCGCCGGGTCCTCGATCGCCCGCGAGAGGGCCGAAAACGCCTCGCGGGCCAGCTCGAGGTTGAACGCGTTATAGATTTCGGGCCGGTTGAAGATGACCCATGAGACGGGGCCGCGGTTTTCGTGGATGACAACGTGTGAGGACATGTGGCTCTATCCAGTAAATAGGTGGTTTGCCGGTTTATTTCAGCTTCCAGGTCGTGCCGTCCGGGCCGTCCTCGAGGATAACGCCGCCTCCGGTCAGCTCATCGCGGATGGCGTCGGCCCGCTTGAAGTCTCTTGCCTTTCGGGCTGCGTTGCGCTCGGCGATGAGCCGCTCGATATCGGCGGAGGCAAGCGACGCTCCGGCAAGCCTGAGCCCCTTTACCTCCTGAAAGTAGACGGACGGGTCCCGTCCCAGTATACCCAGAACGCCTAATGCGTCGGAAATCGTCTTCCATGCGCCGGCCAGCGATACCCGTTGGGCCTCGGGCGTGTCCTTTTGCCGATCGAGCACCCGGTTGAACAGGCGGGAAAGGTCAAAGAGCCTTCCCAGCACGAGGGCCGTGTTGAAGTCGTCGTCCATGGCCTCGGCGAACCCCGCGACAAAGGCCGAAGCCGCGTCATCGATCTCCTTTAGGTCCGCGGTTTGGGACCGGCGGGTGGTCGCTCCTGCGCCTGTTTCGAATACGCGGGCCTTGGTCGTATAGAGCCGGTCGAGGGCTTCGCCGGCGTCGCGGAGGTTCTTCTCGGAAAAGTCCACGGGATTGCGGTACTGGACCGAGAGGAGGAAGAGCCGGATTACCTCGGGATGGTACTGTTTCCTGATATCCCGGACGGTGAAAAATTTGCCGGTGGATTTGCTCATCTTCTCCGAGTCGATGTTGACAAACCCGTTGTGCACGAAGTAGCGGACGAAGGGTTTGCCGGTGGCGGCCTCCGACTGGGCGATCTCGTTTTCGTGATGGGGGAAGACGAGGTCCTTGCCCCCGCCGTGGATATCGATGGTATCGCCCAGGATGCTGCCGCTCATGGCCGAGCACTCGATGTGCCAGCCGGGGCGCCCCTTGCCCCAGGGGCTCTCCCAGGAGGGCTCACCCGGCTTGGCGGCCTTCCAGAGGATAAAATCGAGGGGGTCCTGCTTCTTGTCGTCCACTTCGACCCGGGCCCCCGATTCCAGGTCGTCGATCCTCTTGCCCGAGAGCTTCCCGTATCCGGCAAACTTCTTGACGGAAAACGCCACGTCGTCGCCGGCGCGGTAGGCATAGCCCTTTTCGAAGAGGCGGGTGATGAGGTCGATCATGGCCGGGATCGTCCCGGTGGCCCTGGGCTCGATATCCGGCCGGAGTATTCCGAGGGCGTCCATGTCGTCGTGATATTCATGAATAAACTGCTCCGAAAGGGCGTTCGTGTCGCGCCCTGATTCGTTGGCCCGTTTAATGATCTTGTCGTCGATATCGGTGAAGTTGCGCACGTAGGTGACGGCATACCCCTTGTATTTCAGGTATCGGTAGATTACGTCAAACGCCACGTAGGCCCGGGCGTGGCCGATATGTGAATAGTCGTAGGCGGTGATCCCGCAGACATACATCGTGACGGTCCCGGGGTTCATGGGAACGAATTCCTCTTTTTTGCCGGAAAGCGAGTTGTGGATTAGGAGCGGCATGAGAACCTCAACGATAGACGGTAAATTGTCCAAGAACAATAGCATACCGGTCGTGGTTACGTCAAGAGAATGAAAAACATTGACAAATCAGGCATGATGGTTTAGCCTAATACAAACGTATTAAGTGGCATTATATATGAAGAAAAAAGTCGAACGCTTCCCACTCTGGGGGCAAATCCTTTATTCGAGCGGCTATATCGGATTTACCATCGCCGATCGGATATGGGTCACTTTTATGCTCTATTTCTACCTTCCCCCCGAAAGAATCGGGAATGACCGAGCTCATCAGTAACACGACGTTTCTCTGGGTACTGACGGTCGCGGGTCTGGCCACGATATTCGGCAGGGTGGTGGATGCAATCGCAAACCCGCTGGTGGCAAGCTGGAGCGACAGCAGCACGTCGAAGCTCGGCAGGAGGAAGTTCTTCCTTGTATATGGCGGGCTCCCCCTCATGATTGCGACGGCGCTCCTCTTTTTCCCGCCTTCTGATCACGCGACGATGGGAAACGCCGTCTATATGGCGCTGATGCTGGGGTGTCTCCTCTTCTTCTTTACCTTCTATGTTACGCCGTGGCTCGCGCTGATACCGGAGCTATCACATACCAACAAGGAGCGGATAAACATTACCACGATGCAGGCGGCGTTCTCGCTGGTCGGCGTGGTTATCGTCATGATCGGGGGATACGCCCTCTGGGGCGCGCTGGAAGGCGCGGGAATCGATAAGACCCGGGCGCTACAGTATACCATCGTTATCCTTTGTGCCCTGGGCCTCGTTTTCTGCTATCTTTGCATCATCCCCATTGACGAGAAACGCTACAGCGCGACCGGCCCTGCCCAAATCGGAATGTGGGACTCGCTCAAGCTTACGTTTAAGAATCGCCCCTTTATCCCGTATCTCATCGGCACGATCTGCCTCTGGTTCGGCCTCAATGTTGTATCGGAATCGGCGACCTACTACGTCACGGTCCTCCTCGGGAAACCCGAAACGTTCGCGAGCGTTGTCTTCGCCTTTGTATTCGGCGTGGCCCTCATATTTTTCCCGATAATAAATATCGCCAGCCGGGTTATCGGCAAGAAGATGATCATGATCTTAAGCCTTGCTGTTTTTGCCGTATGCGCCGTACTCATCTACTTTTTAGGCAGCGACGCCCTGATCCTATCTCCCGTTAATCAGGCCTTCATCATTTTCGGGGTAATGGGGATACCGGTCTCGGCGCTCCTTGCCGTCCCCAACGCGATGATTGCGGATCTGGCCGAATATGACGCCGTCAAGACCGGTATAAATCGGGACGCCATGTACTTCGGCGCGCAGGGCCTTGTTCAGAAGGTCAACCTCGGTGTGGCGACACTGGTGCTTGCCTACCTGTTTGCCGCCTTTGGAAAGGACGTTGCCGATCCCGGAGGTATACGGCTCTCGGCATTCCTTACCGCCTTTGTCTGCATCCTGGGTATCATCGTCTATCTATTCTATCCGGAAAAGAAGATTATGGAGGTCTTGGAGGAGAGCAGGGGGGAATCAGGAAAGGGATAATCATGCAGTATCGTGTGCTCACATTCCTCCTATTTACCTGGATAGGATGTCTATTTTCTCCTCTTTCACTTCTTGGCGCCGAAAACCATAAGGCCTTTCTCGCGGGAGACGAGACGGACCTCAGGGAACGGCCCGACGTCAATTCGGAAACGGTCGTCTCTCCGGGCGCGGGAGAGGCGGTACTCATTATCCTCTGTTTAAAAGAAACCGATACGATGGGGGGCAGCTCCGGGCACTGGTGTTTGGCCAGATATCGGGGAGTCGAGGGATGGGTCTTCGATACGGCGCTTAATACCAAAGACCCGGGCGCGGAAACATCCTACCGGGACGTGCCCTCGCTCTCCGAGGAAATAACTAGGCTTGATCAATTACGCGAGTCTGGAAAGCTAATGGAAACAGAGGGCCAGTGCCGGCTCATTATAGATCAGATCGAACGAAATTTTTCCCGGGCTTCAATCACCGGGAGTGCGCGGCTCTCGAGCGCCCTGCTCGGCACGTTTTCAGATCGGATCGAGGCGCTGGTATACCTCCACCGATTCGATGAGGCGCGGGCGGCGTACGCCTACTTCATGAAGACATATCCGGGCGTGGAACTGGAAGACGATTTCACTACCGCCACAGAGCTTCTCGATCCGTACATGGTATTTATAGACTCTTATTCTTCGGCCCCTCTCTTCAGTGCTCCGGGCGAGCCGATGAAAAAGATCAAGGCCGCACTTGAGAAGAGGGATTTATCCCTCGTATCGAAGCTTGCCGTTCCCGGGATTTTTGAGGTCTGGGTAGCCCACACCGACTGGGTGATACGTCTCGGCGGGCAGGAGCTCGACCGTCAGGTGTGGCTGACCGGTTCATGGGATACATCATGGAAAGTCAAGAGAGGTATCCACGCAGGATTGACGAGGCCGGGGATATCGTCGGGTATTGTATCGTGACCGAGCCCTGGAATCTCAATTACTATGAGATCCAGGTAAACAGGGTCGACTTTTGCGTGGATCGGCTTCCTGACGGAACCTACGCGTTCAGCTATCTGACTCTCTACACCAGACCGATCCAGTAGGGCGAGGAGAGCGGTTTTACCGCTACGGGTAATCACACCGTTATTTGAGACATTTTACGCAGGGAATCATCCGTTACGGGGGGGTAATGAAGAAGATCAGCATTCTCATATCGGTTATATCGGCTCTTTTAATTGCTATCAGCCTGCCGAGCTGCAAATCCGGCCCGCAAGCCTATGCGCCGCCGCCGGTTTCGCCGGAGAAATACAGGAGCGTTTTTGTCGACATGGTCTATGATCCGATCCTGTTGATCACCAACGACGAAAAGATCAGCGTTGTCGAGGACCTTCAATCTCGCCTGCACGCGTATGGGCTTTAGTATTGCAACTTCCCCGGACCGGGCCGACATGATCCTTACGGTTACGGTCGATGATCTCGTGCTGGTACGCAGAAACGAGCGCCTGGTGGCCCGCGGCACCTTTGGGCTGGTCAGGGACGCAGCTTCCATGTCCTACACCGCGTCCTTTGTCGACAACCGAACGCTCGACGAGATAACCGCTAAGAAGGGCGTCCTGAAAACGACGAAGTACTTCCCTTCCAAGGAACGGATCAAGGAAAAGTTTTTCTCCGAGATGAAGGACGAGATACTGGAGTTTGTGTCGGAGTCAAAGGCCTTTTAGCGCGTATCGGGCGGAAAGCGGCCTTAGGACCGCGTCGGCGGGCTAATAGTCCGGCCCATTGAGTTCCGGACCTCGTGCAGGATAACGGTTGTCCTGTCCAATGCGGGGGTTCCTATACGCGAGAGCGGCCGCAGGATTCTGTGGCCGTTCCAATACATATCCACATATCATGCTTGACATTGCTTTCCTGGGCCTGCTCGCCCTCTACCTGGTCGTCGGCGTCGCCGCCGGTATGAGTACCGGTTTCCTGGGGGGAGGGGGAGGCGTCATCACCGTACCAATCCTCATCTATGTCTTTGCGCTGCTCGGCTATCCCGAAAACGCCTCCGTTCACACGGCGGTGGGGACAAGCCTCTTCGTGATCATCTTCAATGCCGCGTCAAGCTCACTGGTTCATCTAAAGAAAGACATTATTAATCACCGTATCCTTCTTGTTATGGTGATTTCGGGAATCCTGGGCGCAGTTACGGGGGGTACGATGTCCGCAATGACGGCAAGCCCCCTCTTTAAAAAGCTCCTCGGCGGGTTCCTGATCGTGACGGCGCTGCGGTTTATGCGCACCGCTCGCTCGGGTGAAGAGCGGCGATCTGAAGGTCTTGAATACCGGAGGGAACGATAGAGTGCCCGGTCGACGAGCGACAGTATCCACCGAAGAGAACGCTCTTTTGCGGTAGTATCGGGTTTTTCTCGGGATTCGTGGCGGCCTTCTTCGGGATAGGCGGCGGAGCAATAACGATTCCCCTCGGGATAATCCTCGTCCGTTTTACGATGATCGAGGCCATCTGCTACTCTACGTGCCTCATGACCGTCTGTACCATCGTGGGCGTGATCGTCCAGACGATTGCGGGTCTCTCGGCTTCGGAGCATATTCCGCATTCGATAGGATACGTGAATTACGTCGCCGGCGGCATCATGGCCCTGTCCGGGTCGTTTGCCGCCAGGTGGGCGGCCGCTAAAGTCCATACGATAAACCAGGTAGTTCTGATGCGAATCATAACGGTGATAATAGTAGCGGCTGCCGTGGGATTGTTCCTTAAATAATGGATTCCCCTTGACCTCCAAAGGCCGGTTAGGTTATATAGATAGCTTATTTATTATTCGGTGTACGAAACATGACCAAAGACGCTCAGACGGCAATCGTAATCATGGCGGCGGGAATGGGGACCCGATACGGCGGCCTCAAACAGCTTGACCCCGTGGGGCCGAACGGAGAGCTGCTGATTCACTATACCCTGTATGACGCAGCCCGCGCGGGATTCTCGCGGGTGGTATTCGTCATCAGGAGGGACTTCGAGTCGGAGTTCGTCGATCGAATAGGCCGCCATATGCCCGCCGGACTCATCCCTGCCTACGCACACCAGGACCTGACCGACCTTCCCGACGGACGAAAAAACCCTGGGGGACGGGACACGCGGTTCTGGCCACGAGGGACTATATCGATGTTCCCTTCGGCGTCGTGAATGCCGACGACTACTACGGCAGGAACGCTATTGAGTCGCTCCATTCGTTTCTGGTCTCCGACGACTATAACGATAAGAACTTTGCCATGATCGGATATCGCCTCAAAAACACCGTGAGTCCGCACGGGGCGGTAACCAGGGGCGTCTGCGCGGTTTCCGACGGTTGGCTCACCGATATCGCAGAGACCAGCGGTATCGAGATCAGGGACGGACGTATCGGGATGGATCGAGACAACGAGTTTGCTGAGCTGAGCCCCGAATCGTTCATCTCCATGAACATCTGGGGCTTCTCTCCGAGCCTCTTTGAGCATTTGGAAGGCCTCTACCGGTCGTTCCGTGATGGCGTCAAAGACGATCCGAAGGCCGAGTTCCTGATCCCGGAGGTAGTCAAGACCCTTATCACCAATGGGATAATCCGGGTTAAGGTGATCAATACGGCCGACCGGTGGTTCGGCATGACCCATCCCGAGGACAGGCAGGTGGTAACGGCCGAGATATCCCGGATGATAGCGGCAGGGATATATCCTCAGCAGCTTACCGGATGAACCAGACGATCCAGCAGCTCCATAATATCCTGGACCAGTTCGGTCTCGGCGGCGATGTCACCGACGTCAGCCCGTGTAAGGCCGGGCATATCAACGACACCTTTATTGCCGCGATCAGGGCAGGTGGAGGGAGTAAACGGTACACCCTGCAGCGTATCAACGGTGCAGTTTTCCCCCGTCCGGATCTTATCATGCACAATATCGGGATGATCACCGGGGCGATCGTACAAAGGCCCGGGAAAGCGGCGGCTAGTAGAGATATTCCGGCGCTCATGCTCGTACCGACCAGAAGTGGGGATTCATACTATCGGGACGATGATGGGGCGTATTGGCGATGCTATCATTACGTCGAGGGAATCACGTACAGCCGGGTGCCGGATGGCAGGGCAGGATTATTGATAGCGCGGGAGGCGGCCGGCGCTTTCAGGCGCTTTAGCCGATCATCTCAAGGAAATGGACGCCGATAGCTTCCACGTCACCATCAAGGATTTCCATAATACTCCCGCCCGTTTTCTTCGGCTGCGTGAGGCCGTTACCGGTGACCCACGCGGGAGGACACGCAATGCGGCCGGTGAGATCGATTCGGCGTTTTGTCCGGGAGGACCTGTGCGGGGCAATCACCGGACCCCTCGACAGGGGCGAAATCCCGTTGAGGATAGCCCACAACGATACGAAGATTAATAACGTCGTCTTCAACGATAATCGGGCCGAGAATCCAAGGGCACTGTGCGTTATCGATCTGGACACGGTTATGCCGGGATCGCCGCTCTTTGACTTCGGCGACCTGGTGAGAAGCTCTGTATGCCGCAGCCCGGAAGACGAAACGAATCTGGACGCCGTTCACGTCGATCTGGAGATCTTCGAGGCGATCGTGGACGGTTTTGTGGGGCGATCGGGCGGGTGCGGGCTATCGCTCTCACAATCGGAGCGTGAGCTCCTGGTAACGGCATGCCTGGTCATTACGTTGGAGACGGGGGTGAGATTCCTGACGGACTACCTGTCGGGAGACGTCTATTTCAGGACCGACAGGCCCGATCATAACCTTGATCGGGCGCGGACCCAGTTTCGGCTCTTGGCGGAAATGGAACAAAAACAGGATACGCTCAATCGAATTGTCAAGGAGAGTTTTCAATGGTAACGGTCAGGACTATCTCATCAATAAAACCGCCGCTGGAATACGGGAGCGGCGGGATTAGGAGCCTGGTTCTTTGGAGGACGCTGTTGGCCGCCGTAATCCTTTTTGTGTTCCCGGTATGTCCGGCCGCGGCGCAAGATGGAAGATGGGTCGAGGTAAACGGGATCCCTACCTTCCGTGATATGGGGGGATACTCGGTGGGTGATGGCATGGTGAAGAGCGGCGTCCTCTTCCGCTCAGGTGACCTTTCGAAAATCTCGAAAGAAGGTTCCGAGGACCTTAAACGGCTGGGCATCGTGACCGTCGTTGACCTGAGGGTCGAGGGGGGCGAGTCCTCCCGAATCGAGGAGCTTTCCGGCGGCGCAATTGAGGTGAGGCGGCTTCCGATGCGGGCAGACCCCCTCAAAGATAGGAACGACTACTACAAACGGATGATCGTCAACAGCAGGGAGAGCCTCATCGGCCTGCTGGCGCTCCTTGCCGATAAAGGAAACCTGCCGATGGTCATCTTTGACGAGGACGGTGTCAACGAGGTCGATGTTGCCGCGCAGTTAATCCTGCTTACGCTGGCCGTGTCGGGCCCCGACGTCGTTTCTGATTACCTGCTTTCCAACAAGCACCATGCCTTACTCAAGCAGGAGTGGGGGGAGATCATCGTGCGGTATTTTGACGAATACGGTGGAATGGATTACTATACTACGAAGATCCTCGGTATCCCTTCGGATCAGATCGGTCGTATACGAGAAAACCTCATCACCCAATAGGAGGAACAGATGGCTGGGCCGCTTTCAGGCGTACGGATTATTGATCTCACCAGGCTGTACCCCGGTCCATTCGGTACGCAGCTTCTGGGTGACCTCGGCGCGGAGGTCATCAAGGTGGAGGACAAGAACTCTCCCGACTACATTCGCTTTTTCCCGCCGACCTACAACAAGGAAGGCGCGGGCTACATTGCGGTCAACCGCAACAAGAAGAGTTTAGCCCTTGACCTGCGGTCGGACAGGGGAAAAGAGATCTTCTTTCGGCTCGTGGAAAAATCGGACGTCGTTGTCGAGCAGTTCCGTCCCGGGGTCCTCAAGAAGATGGGACTGGGATACGAAAAGGCCAAGAAGGTCAATCCGCGCGTCATCTACTGCTCCATAACCGGGTTCGGACAGACCGGTCCCTACGCCGATCTCCCCGGTCACGACCTCAACTATATGGGGCTTGCCGGAATCACCGACATCATCGGCCCGAAAAAGGGGGCCCCCGTCGTTCCCGGCATCCAGGTGGCCGACGTGGCGGGGGGAGGATTGATGTCGGTCATCGGTATACTCTCGGCCCTCATTGCGCGCACGACCACCGGAAAAGGCCAGGAGGTAGACGTATCGATGTTCGACGGAATCCTCCCGTTCATGGGGATGATCTTTGCCAATTACAAGGCGGGGGGCGGGCTGCCTGACCGCGGTAATACCTTTCTTTCGGGTGCGCTGGTATGCTATGACATATACCGCACAAAAGACGATCGATACATGACGATGGGCGCCCTCGAGTTCAAGTTCTGGAAGCGATTCTGCGAGCTGGTTGAAAAACCCGAATGGACCGATAAGCAGTTCGTTACCGGGAAGGAATATGAGCAGCTCCATGGAGAGGTCGCCGGACTTTT
Organism: uncultured delta proteobacterium; assembly: GCA_963848155.1. GTDB lineage: Bacteria > Desulfobacterota > Zymogenia > Zymogenales > Zymogenaceae > JAFGAS01. The sequence continues at coordinate 448,538 of CAWKCL010000007.1, read as the reverse complement.
CGCAAGCAGGACGATGCAGGAATGGGTGGACCTTCTCCGCGGGGAGGAGTCCATGTGCGACGCGGTGCTTTCGATCGACGAGGTCGAGCACGATCCTCACGCGATCGCCCGCGGGATGATCGTCCAGATGGATCATCCGACCGAGGGCATCCTCAAGGCGATCGGGGTGCCGATCAAGTTTTCCGAGACCGAGGCGACCGATATTACGCCGCCGCCGATCATGGGGCAGCATAACGACGAGATACTCTCGATGATCGGCATCTCTCAGGATGAAATCGAGCGGCTTCGTACCGACGGAATTATCGTATAGGGACAAACGCGGGTGGCGATGTCCTTACGGTTGGGCGGCCGGTGTTACGATTTCTTCTTGAAATGGTCGTTTGAAACCTTGTGGAGGGACTTTTCGTTTTTCTTTGCGAAATCCTTGAGGGCATTGGCAAGATATTTTTCGGGGGTCGGCATAGGCCCCCGTTTCCATTCGCTGAAAGCGGAGCTCTTTTCATCCGCGGAAAGGCGCTCTTCAAGCCGTTTCCAGTCCGAGGCGTATTTTTCGCGAAACGCCGCAACGTAATCCGCGGCGGTAAATTCGTCTTTCAGACCCGCGAGGACAGCAGTAGTCTTCTCGTCGATATGATCGATGATCTTTTTCATGGAATACCTCCTCTTGCGTATTATACCGTACACGCGGTCAATTACAAGAAAAAGAATCGTTCTTTGCTCCGAACCGATACTATGGTAGGATAAGAGAAACAGTTGGACGAACGCATGGCGATTGATACGAAGAATATCCTCGAGACCGCCGTTTACGCGGCGCGGGAGGCCGGAAATCTCCTTGTTTCCCGTATGAACGCCGGACGGCCGGGCGGTATTACGGGAAAAGGAGAAATGGACTACGTAACCCAGGTCGACCGGGACTCGGAGGATACGATACGGGGGATTGTCCTCTCCCGGCATCCCGATCACTCGTTTCTGGCAGAGGAGGGCGGTCTCCTGTCCGGCAGCAAAGAGTCCCTCTGGGTGGTTGATCCGCTGGACGGCACGATAAACTACATGTCATCTCTTCCCATTTTTTCGGTGTCGATTGCCTACATGCGTAACGGTGCCGTTGAGGTTGGGGTCGTCTTCGATCCGACGCGAAACGAGCTGTTTACGGCGGTCAGGGGCGGCGGGGCCTTCCTCAACGACCGACCGATACGGGTCAATGACGTGTCAGAGCTTTCGCAATCGATTGTCATAACCGGCTTTCCTCACCAGGTCCGGCGGCAACTGGAACCATACCTCGCGGGCTTCAGGGAGATATTCGGCATCTGCGCGGGGATCAGGCGCCTCGGGTCGGCGGCGCTGGATTTCTGTTATACGGCGGCGGGACGGGCCGACGGTTTCTGGGAGCCGAAACTCTCGATATGGGATATGGCGGCCGGGTCGCTGATTGTAACCGAGGCGGGGGGGATCGTGACGGATTTTTCCGGTACGGATAACTACCTGAACGGCGGCGGCGTCATTGCCGCGCCGGTAAGGATACACCCGGTCATCCTCGAAATCGTGCAACGGACGTTTTTGGTCGAGGAGGCCTGAACATGGAATCCCGAAGACTTATGGTCTATCTCGTTGTACTTCTCGTTATTCTTATCGGGATGCTGGCCTATCTTTCTATCCAGATGTGTAGTATCAACAGGGAGGCTCGCAATGCGCTGGACCCAGGGGGAGGGGAGCCCGATCTTGTCAACGGCGGATCGATCTACGAGAAGGGGATGGATCTCGCCGGCAAGATGATCCCGATATCGGGCGGGCCGGGCTGGTACGTGACAGAGGGCGGGGGGTGTGTGGTATGCCACGGGCAAGACGGCCGCGGGGGAGAACCGGTCAAGGGGCTGACCACCGTACCGCCGAATATCAGGCGGTCCGTCAAGGGACCGATCGTTGAGACGTCGGTCGAGAAATTTACCGGATTGGTCAAATGGGGTGAGCGCCCCGGCGGCAAGGCGCTTTCTAACGAGATGCCGCGCTTTGACGTGCCCCGACAGGAAATGGTCGATCTGATGGAGTATATCAAACAGCTATAGGGCGTTTTGCCCGAGGATGAACACCCATTAATCACGCGGCGGTCTCGTTTCACGTATATCTCTCGACCGGTGCGGACAGCAACGTAAGTAATAAATCATGGATATCAGTGAAGAGAACGTCTACTATCTGATTTCCCGGCTTCTGGACGATTTTGACGCCATCGAGAAATCGTACACGAGAAAGCTGCTGGAAGACGGCTACTCGGTAACCGCCCCGCAGCTGGAAATCCTGCGGGCGGTCAGTGAAAACCCGGAAACTTCCCTCGGCGAGCTGGCCACGCTCACGCGTCTTCATATCACCACCGTCGAGGGGTATGCCAACCGGCTGAGCACCAAGGGATTCCTGCTGAAAACGAAAGATCCCGCGGACTCCCGCCGGGTTATCGTTTCCCTGACAACCAAGGGAGAGCAGATCATCAAGGCGGTGCCTTTGGGATGCCGCACGAAGCTCTTCGAGGAACTAAAAGAGCTTCCGATTTCGGAAAAAGAGGAAATCTACCGCATTCTGAAAAAGGTCGCCTTCATGATGCGATAACGCGATGCCGCGAGACAAAAAAAGGCCGGGCGAGGAAGCCCGGCCTTTTTCGTGATGAGTGATTCTACTTCACCCGGTACCATACGCTGTCGTAGGTGAAGATCACGCTGTTGCCGAGGGCCAGGAATTTCCCGATATCCGGATGGTCGCCGATGAGCTTCCAGTAGGCGTCGGAATCAAACGAGAGATCGGTCGTTCTTGTCCCTTCGATATACGCGGAGTCGATCCATATTTTATCGCGCAGCAGGAACGTCCGGTCGCCCACCTGCTTGATGCTCATCAGCTTGGGGGTGTCCACGAACGTCTTTTCCTTCATGTCCCTCACCGCTTCGGATGACTTCGTGGCAAACCCGCCCCGTTCTTCCTTCAGCATCCCGCTTCCCGACATCATATCGAGGTCATCCCGGGCCGCCGGTGACGGGGCCTCAAATCCCTGTTCCCTGTCTTCCAGCACCAGGAAGCTCGTGTAAGGCGTTACGATGCCGAAGGTCATGCCCAGGTCCTTGATCTCGTCGACCAGCTCCTTGTTTTCTCCGTTCAGCCTGATCTCGTCAAGCAGATAGGCCACCTTCCGGTTGGCCCAGACGCGGGGGAGAAAGTCGCTCTTTGCGTCGCGTTCGGAGAAGTTTACCGGATACTCAAATACCGTTTCGCGCGTCCCCGTAGTCCCCGAAAGGGTGATGGTGGAGGGCCCGGATCCCTCGTACGTTCCGACCACGGTGACCTGGGAGCCGGCGAAGAGGTCGGGCAGCGTTACCGGGTAGTAGTCCTTGAGCTTTACGCGGCTCGACTTCAGCACGAGGTTGGTCATCGCGGGGTCGTTGATCTTGGTGAAGAAGCCGGAGACGACCGATTCGATATTCTCGGTCGGCGTGACATATTCAGACGTTCCATGGTTGCCCGAGGATATCCGGTCAAGGAGGTGCGTGTTGATATCCTCCCCGACGCCGAAGACGAATATCCGGGCCTTCGCGCGGTTTGCGGCGGCGACATTCTTGATTATGGAGCCGATATCGGTAATCCCGACGGTCGGATCGCCGTCGGTGATAAAGACGATGATGCGGGGCCGATTCCTGTCCGGGGCGCCGGCCAGCGCCTCGGTCAGCGAGTCGTTGATGTTGGTCCCGCCGCGGGCCACTATGCCGTCGATAAACTCAAACGCGGCGTCCCGGTTGGCCCGGTCGGGCGAGACCGGCCCCGAGCGGAACTTTTCCGTGTCGGTGGAAAAGCGGATGATATTGAAGCGGTCACGGGTGTTGAGGGCCCCGATACAGTATTTCAGGGCGTCCTTGGCCTGAACGAGCTTTTCCCCCTTCATGCTGCCGGAGGTATCCAGCACGAACGTCACGTCTTTGGGGACGACGTCCGACGGGTCAATATCCTGCCGGGGGGAAATAAGGAGCATGAAATATCCGGGGCCGCGGCGGTCTTTGTAGGTAATCAGCGATAGGCCCACCTCCTTATCGGAAAGGGTATAGTAGAGGACGAAGTCCCGGTCGGGCAACACGTTTTTATCCTCGTAGGAAAGCCTGACCTCCCGGTCTCCCTTTCGGGCGATGTCTATCTCGTGGGACGGGGAGTAGACGGTGGTAACGGGAGCAGACGATTTGATCGACACATCCAGGGAGACCTCGTGCAGGGGGGCCGACGAGAACTTCTCGGTATTGAGAGGGTACACGTACCTGACGGTCGAAAAATCGTACGTGAGGGTTTCGGTGTAGGTTATCTCGATGCGTTTTTCCCCGTGGGCGGGGATCGGATAGACCCGGAGCTTGAAGGTGTTGCGGTTCACGTATTCGAGAAGGGCCGGGTCTTTGAGCCGCCTGACGATATCCTCGTAGGTCTTTCGGGCTTCATTGGCGTCCAGTATCTTTCCCTCGACCTTCTTCCCGTCGATGTACATATCAAGGTCGGAAAACGAGGCCCGCTCAGGCAGGGGAAAAATGAATGTCCCCTCCAGGTCCATATTGTTGGGATTGACGAAGACCTCATCGATGTGGGTGGTGGAAACCTGGTTGTCGATCTCCACGGTTACTTTGTGGTACTTCACCTCGAGGGGCACGATCGGTTTGGGCGGATGGGGCGGCGGATCGATTATGATAATCCCGTCGGCAATCGCCAAGCCCGGCGCGATGAGTAATGCCAGAGGTAGCGCCAGGGCTGCTAAAAGGAAGCGTCGTATATTCATGTATCCACTCCTGTAATTTGGTTTCTAACGGGTATTGACAGGGGCGTGGGCGTTTTGTTCCCGCGCCCGTCGATTTTGATAACGGTGCCGACGAGAGTATAGTATAATACTTTTTCTTTATATTGAACAGGAACCGCCGATGCAGAGCACGAAGGCCTTCGTTATCTTCCTGATCGTCGCCATCTCGGTCTATACGCTGATCAATACCTACATCTATTTTCGCGGGTTTGCGGCGCTGTCCGGGGAGGGGAGGTGGGTCATCTCCCTGAAGATCCTGTTTGCCGCGGTCGTCCTGGCATTCCCGGTGAGCATCTTTTTCAGGAATACATCCTACTGCCAGATGTGCAACGTCCTGACGATCGTCGGGTCGGTCTGGATGGGGGCGATGCTCTATTTCTTTTTGATCGCGTTTGCCTCAGATATCGTACGCCTGGCCCAGATCTTCGTCCCCCTCATCCCCGCAAAACTCACAGCAAACCGGGTTTTCTTTGGAAGGATCGTCTTCTTCGGGTCGATCGGGCTGGTAGCGCTCATCCTCCTCCTCGGGTGGGTCAATACGCTCTTCCTGAGGGTAAAGCCGCTTGACGTGGCGCTGCCGGCTCTTTCAAAGGCGCACAATCCCACGACGATCGTTTATGTTTCTGACGTGCACCTGGGGCTTATCATCCACGAGAAGCGCCTTACGGCCTTCGTAAACAAGATCAACGAACAGAAGCCGGATGTGATCCTCATTGGGGGAGACCTGCTGGACGAGAGCGTGGAGGGGCTGGATCACATGCCCGAGATTCTCGCGGGGCTCAAAGCGCCGCGGGGGATCTACGCGGTGCTGGGCAACCACGAGTTCTACGCGGGCCACGAGAAGGCGGAGAGATTCATGAAGTCGGCGGGGATACGCGTGCTACGGGACGAGGCGGTGACGCTGCCGGGCCTGGTCAACCTCATAGGGTTGGACGACCCCGCCGACATCAGGTTCGGCAAGAAAGAAGAGGCGTCGGTACCGGCGCTTATGAAACAGGGGGACCCGAATCTCCCAACGATCCTGATGTTTCACCCGCCCATCAGGATGAAGGAATACTCGGGCTACGGGATAGACCTGATGCTGTCGGGACATTCCCATCATGGCCAGATGTTCCCCCTCAACTTCATCACTCGGATGGTCTACCTCGTGGATTACGGGTACCGACGGGTCGACTCGATGCAGGTATATGTCTCCAGCGGGTTGGGTACGTGGGGCCCGCCGGTCCGCGTCTTCACGCACCCGGAGATCGTCAGGATAACGCTGGTGAGCGGAGAAACAGCAAAATAGACTCTAAGAGAGTCGGATGCTTGGGGATTACCGGCCTTATATCGCCGCCGGTGTCATGTCAGGCTGAACTACGAAGCGCCTATGAGAAACAGTCTATCCCTATTGACTCATCTCGAAAACGGGTTAAAAAAAATCTGCGCATATGACACACGCGAAATCGACAATCTCCGGCCGCATCATCCGGATTGCCTGTCGTATATCGATAGGATAGATACAGTACTTAAGATAGTGAAAAGAGGCTATCCCGAAGGTGAGGGCTTCAGAGTAGGGGATTTTGCGTGTGCGCAGGGTAATTTAGGACTCATGCTTGCCGAGGGGGGGTTTTCCGTTTCAGCCGTCGATATCAGGCGGGACTTTCTTCGCTATTCGCAGATGAAATACGAGCACGGGAGGATCGCATGGATATGCGGAAATCTGGATACCCCGTGTTTCATGCCCAATACGTTTGATGTGATAATCCTGGGTGAGCTGATTGAACATTGTGCATATCCCGAAATTATACTCGCCGGGTTAACCGGCGTCCTTAAATCCGGGGGAATGATACTTCTAACAACGCCGAACGGTTCACGGCTGCTTACGAAATTGCCGACATTTGGATCGGTAATGAAGCAAAAGCGACGTGCAGAATTAGAAAAGAGGCAGTACGGGCCGGAAGCCGAAGATCACCTCTTCCTTTTTACCCCGGATGAGATACTGTCCATACTACCGGGTGATCTGAGAGTTGTTGAATCGGGTTATCTCGGCGGGACAGTGATGATTAATCGGTTTACTTACCGGCTTTTGGAAATATTTCCCGTAACGGTTATTCGCCGGCTTATTCGGATCGGCTCCCATATTCCTGTTTTCAACCGCTTGACTTACAGCAATATTTACGCGGTACTCATAAAGCAGTAGGTTTTCCACACCACCCCGGGAACGTCACAAGTATAGGTGCGAGCGATGAAAAACGGCGATAGGAAGTTATCACGTGTGAGAGGAGGAGAAACGTGCAGACGTATAGTTCTTTCACGGCGAGAGTTACTTTCCCGCCGTGCTTTTGCGCGTTATACAGATGATATTGTTGCCGCCGAGTATGACGTTGGGATGGAGCGTAAGGTCGGTCCGGTGTTTCTCCCGGTGACGCCTCGAGCCAAAGAGGTTGGCGAATTTAATAACCGCGACCAGCGGCAGTAAAAGATACTGCTTTTTCTTCGGCGCGTTTTTTCTGATTTCGACGATCTCGAGACCGTTTATGGAAAACATGAATTCGAGGATCGTGATTGTGAGGGGGGAATTGTGGAAGTTGAACAGGGACCCCTGCTTGCGATAGCGCTCCATGCCGACGGGTTTCGTAAGGTACCCGTTCAAGAGGTATTTCATCCGCTTTTCGATGTTCGTATAGTTCGGAACTGAAAAGATGCCGTACCCACCCCGCCTGAGGACCCGCGAGAACTCCTTTACCGCCTGATACGGATCGGTCATATGTTCCAGCCCGTCGACGCAGCATACGTAGTCGAACGATTCGTCGGGGGCGTCGATGTGCCGGTTGAGATCGGTAAAGGTGCAGGTGAGGTTCTTGACCCGGAATATCTCCGGCTCGATCTCGCCGCATACAACCTTGAATCCCATTTCAGTCAGTCTCAGGCTGAGGTGGCCGAAGCCTGCCGGAGCGTCCAGGACAGAACCGCGTTTTTTGTCGCGAAACCACTCGATGATGTCGTAATGAATGGTATCTCGAGCCTTTGGTCTTACTTCTTGATCATCCTTCGTAGCCATTTTCTCCATCCGTCGAAGAATTCCACAGAAAAAGAATACCCATATACAATCGCTGGCGATATATAGCACTAATTTCGACCGGGTTCAAGTAAATATATCAATAGCATGGTATTCGTGAGAGAAAACGAGAGCTTACGTGCCTGCCAGCGCTACGGCCTAACTGCGGAGGTCGGGTAGAATCGTTACGGGAGAAGGAACGGGGAGACGATACAGCCTATACGTTTCTGAGGATAAACAGCAGGTCGGCGATCCCCAGAAACATCTTGGGCAGAAAGTATGCGGCACTGTAGTGTCCGGCGGGTACCGGGATATAGAACTCGCTGAAGTTTTTTCCGGAGACGGCGTTCCTGGCGAAGAACTCGCGCTGTGTCTTAGAATACCGGTACAACAGCACCGGGTCCTGTTTGCTTTTCACCGAGAGCACCGGCATCGTGATCTTCTGGACAAACCGCAGAGGGTCGGCCTCCGGCCAGATATGCTCGATGTCGGGACCGGTAAGCCCGAGGTCTTCAATGAGCCCCTTGCGAACATAGGAGGCCTCGATGTTGTCGCCGTCGACGACAAAATCCGACAGCAGTCCGCCGGAAAGGTTGAGGACGACCGCCCGGCAGATACCGCCAGGGACGTCCCTGACCAGGTCGGGGTCCCGGCTTCCGAGATAGGCGCGGTAGTCTTCGGCGTTGGCCAGGCTCATGATCGTCAATGTCGAGCCGATGCTCGTACCAATGACGCCGATGCGCGAAAAGCCTTCCTTCATCAGGAAGAGGTAGAGGGCCAGGATGTCCGATATACCCTGTGAGAAAGACCAGAGGGTTTCGTGAACATTGGAGGAAAAGAGACGCTCTCCGGGGACCATTGCCGTATCATTGGGATCGTGCCGCCTCCCGTGGTACGGGTGGACTGCCTCGATGCAGGTGTAGCCGAAACGGGTAAGTAAACCGGCAAGCCGCGAGAAAGCGCCTTCCTCCGCCCTGAGGTTGGGGAGGATCACGACGGCCTTCCCGGCCGTGGCGGGGTAAACAAAGGCGCGGGCGGTGTTATTCGCGGCAATGGGGGAGACAATCGTACTGGGAAAGGTTAACAGGCCCTGTTGTTTTCGGGCAATGAGATTGCCCATCGTCGCGGTATTTCCATCGGCGTCCGTCAGGGTGAACGCGGTGTCGATGGGCGGGAAGAGGAGGTCGGGGAGCCCTTTCTTATATTCGGTGAGCCGCTCTTCGTATTCGTCACGCGTCATGGAGCTCCCATCGGGCCGGGTTCCCCAGGTACCCTGCTTCATCGTGGGGCGCTTTCTCAAGCCCTGGAGCTTGAGGTCGTGGACGCGTACTCCGCGCTCGGCGCTGCGCTCGCGGATGATATCGACGATCAGGTCGATATATGAAAAGGGCGATGTATTCCCGTGACGCGCCATTATCCGCTATTCCATACCCTCGATGAAGTTTCGGGCGTTGACGCCGAGATCGGGCAGGTAGTAACCGCCCTCGAGCAGGGCAAACCGCCGGCCCGAGCAGTGCTTCTCCGAAAACTCCTTGACGATTTCCCCGATTGCCTTGAAATCCTCAGTCGTAAGCGTACTGCCCCAATCCTTGATGTAACGGTCGAATCCGGCGCTGACTCCGATGATGTCATACGGGGCGCAGCGGGTGAGGCCGTCCCGGCATTGGGCGAGAAACTCCACCCGGTCCGACGACTGCACGTTAATGACCGAAACATCCTTGCGTCCCATGAAGTAGTTCTCGGTACCGTCCCCGAAGTGCAGGTCGATATCAAGGATAACGGCGCGCTTGATCTGCCGCTTGAGGATCAGCCGTTGAATTGAGACGGCCATATTGTTGAAGAAACAGAATCCCCAGTTGGTGCCCGGGCTGGCGTGGTGGCCCGGCGGGCGGACAAGGCCGAATGCGGGTACGGAGTCCATTGCGATCTGTGCCGCGAGGATCGAGCCGCCGGCCGCCAGAAGGGCGATCTCGTAACGATCCTGGTCGCGCTTCTCGGCCTGCACGAGGCTCGGGTAGTGGACAAGGAGAACGTCCAGCTCGTCGCCGGGGCGGGCCTCGACGAACGGATACCCGGATGACGAGAGCTCCCGATGGATCGCCTCGACCCGCTGCGGTTTTTCGACGGACGCGGTCGGGTAGTCGGTAAGGTACGCGTCGTGATAGACGATCTTGGTGGTCGGCATGGGTGCCTCCGATATGGGTTTTAGGCGGTGCCGCCTGACTAATCAGTCGAACGCGAGTTTGAGATCCCTCTGCCGTTTCTTATCGCTGGAAAACTTCTTCATAGGCATATCTTCGATGATGCGGCCATCGCGCATGACGACGGCGCGGTCGGCCAGTTTGCCGGCGAGTGTGACGTCGTGGGTGACGACGATCTTGGTCTTGGTGATCGCGTTGATCACGGCGGATAGATCGTGCACCCCTTCGGGATCGAGGTTCGCCGACGGTTCGTCAAAGGCTATTATGGCCGGGTCCATCGCCAGTATCGTGGCTATCGAGGCGCGCTTTTTCTCCCCGTAAGACAGGTGATGTGATGAGCGGTGTCCGTATCCCGAAAGTCCCATGGAAGAAAGCGCGTCTTCGGTTCGGCGTCGCACCTCGTTTTCGGAAAGTCCCATATTTTCCGGGCCAAAGGCGACATCGTCATATACGGTGGGGCAGAAGAGCTGGTCGTCAGGGTTCTGGAAGACAATACCGACCCGCTTTCTGACTTCACGGACCGTTCGGCGGGAAACGGGAATCCCCGAAACAACGATCCGGCCGGTTCCAAAGATGAGGCCCGGGAGGGTTAGGAGAAGTGTCGATTTTCCAGCGCCGTTGGGCCCGAGTATAGCGACGGATTGGCCGGAGGAAATGGAAAGGTTGAGGCCGGCAAGTCCCCGGGTGCCGTCGGGATAGGTATAAGAAAGGTCGCTGATTTGGATTGCGCCGGAATAGTCGGTCATAGTCTGACCCCGAATAACCGTGCGGCCAGGGCCCCCGAGATGACGATTATCGTAAAGATATAATCCGGTGCGGCAACGGGGGCCGTGGGCCTCACGCCGATACTGCTGTCGTATCCCCGTGCCTTCATCGCCAAAAATATCCGCTCGCCGCGCTCATAGCTGCGAACGAAGATGCTGCCGATCATATGTCCGATAACGGGCGCCTGCCAGATCCAGCGGTTTCCGTATAGCCGGGCGTCCCGCGCAAAGGCGACGCGCTGAATCTCGTCCATGATGATAAAGAGGTACTGGTACATGAACGAGAGGGTATCGGTTATAAACGTCGGCACCCTGAGCTCCCGGAGGCCCGATACGAGGTCGCGAAAGGGTGTGGAGGAAATCAGCAGGGTCAAGAAGAGGATGGACAGGATCGATTTGCACAGCACATTGAAAACCAGGAGAAACCCGGTCATGGTAACGGCGGCTCCCCCAATGCCAAGGGAATAGGAGGTCGTCCCCGGAGCCTCCGAGACAAAGGGGACAGCCGCTAATGCAGCCGCGATAAAGGGAAGGGCGATCAGGGCTCGTCTCAGGAATACCGTGACGGGCACCCGCGAAATCACGATCAGGGCAAGCGCGAGCGAGAGGAAGAGGGCAAAGACGGCAAAGGCGTCCGCGGGTGTTGAGACGACGATCAATACGACGGCGATGATAGTGATAAGTTTCGCCTTCGGATTGAGAGACCGGATGGGGCTCTCGATGGTGCTCTCTTCGTCAAGAAAGTGGTGCTTCATATCCCATCCCAAGAAACAAATCATTATATAGTTTTGTTTGACCGATGCGCAAGCCTTTTTTCAGATATTTCGAAACCGGCGGGAGAATCGCTACGTACCTGATCCTCCATTCGCGATACGTATCAATACAATAGCGCGCCGGACCGCCGCCGGTAAGTCCGCGATTGCGTAAGCCGACGGAATTGTCTGACTATTTCGGTTGCCTTTTCTGAAAGCGCGTGTGATAATATAAAATTCAAGGAAGGATTTGATCTGCATGTTCAGGCTCCCGTCACCCAGGACCGACCTTTGCCTCATTCACCCCCCCAGCGTGTTTGATTTCAGGCAGCGGGAAATACTCTTCGGCCCGATCAGCGACGTAGTCCCGTCCACTCCGGCCTTCGAGATGTACCCGATCGGATTTTCCTCCATCGCCGAGGTACTGTCCCGCAACGGGATAGGGGCGCGTATCGTCAATCTCGCTTACCTTATGGTAACCCACCCGCGGATGGACGTGAGGCGCTACCTCAAGACGATCAAGGCGTCGGCGTTCGGGATATCGCTTCACTGGCTGCCCCATGCCCACGGGGCAATGGAACTTGCCCGGCTTCTCAAAGAGGTCCATCCGGGATGTCCCGGTGATCCTCGGCGGTTATTCCTCGACCTACTTTGCCGAGGAGATCATCAGGTATCCTTTTATCGATTACGTCGTTCGGGGGGACTCTACGGAGCGCGCCCTCGTTTACCTGATGAGGGCGATTGGCGGCAGCGGGCAGCTCGAGGATGTCCCCAACCTCGTCTATAAACGGGGTGACCGGGTCGTTTTCAACGACTCATTCGTCGTGGACGACCATTTGAACAGCTTTTCGAATAACTACGTAAACCTCTTTCGGAAGGCCGTAAAATACCGCGATCCGATAGGCATGACGCCAATCCATGACTGGTGGCGTTATCCCATAACCATGATCGTTACCTGCCGCGGCTGCACAAACAACTGCGTCATCTGCGGCGGCTCGAAATGGGCGGCAAACCGATATCTCAAGCGCGGCCGGATTGCCTATCGTGACCCGGAGCTTATCGCGTCAGATATCGCGACGCTCACCCGGTTTACCCGGGCGCCGATCTTCGTTGTCGGGGATATCAGGCAGGCCGGAGACGACTATGCCGACCGTTTCCTGAAGAGACTCGCGGATGCCCGGATTAAAAACCCTATCGTATTAGAACTCTTCGATACCGCCCCCGAGGGATTTTTCAAGGCTGTATCACACGTGCTGCCCAACGTCAATTATGAGATATCTCCGGAGACCCACGATAACACGCTTCGCCGCGCATCAGGAAAACCCTACACGGCGGCCGCTGTCGAGAAAAACATCGGCTGGGCGTTGAAATACGGCGCCCGGAAGTTTGACGTCTTCTTCATGGCCGGAATCCCCCGGCAGGACTACCGATCGGTCATCAAGACCGTCGATTACGGCGGGCGCCTGATGAAGGAGTTCGGGGCACGGCTCATGCCGTTCATATCCCCGCTGGCGCCGTTTCTCGACCCCGGAAGTATCGCCTTCGAGAATCCTGATAGACACGGTTACTCGATCCGGTACAAGACATTCGATGAACACCTTGCGGCGCTGTCGTCGTCGTCATGGAAAGATATGCTCAACTATGAGAGCGCTTCGCTTCCCATAGAGGAGCTTGTCTCGGCTACCTATGAGGCAGGCGTCCGGCTCAATGAGCTCAAGTTTAGGGCAGGTAATATAGACCGCTCGACGTACGGACGGGTAAAGGCGCGAAACGACGTCCCGGCGATCGGGGGCACGATCCGGGGTAAAACAGCCGAGAGTGGCCGATCAATACGTAAAGGGGGAAAGGGGGTTGTCGGGATAGATACGAGGGACCTTGGGATCGTCTGCGACAAGGAAGAAATCAAATGGCAAAAGAAAGGCCCCGGATTTCGTTTCCTGGCCGTCGGCCTCGCGGTCGTTGAGCAGGTGATCGCCCGCAGTATCAGTAAAAGAAAACAAGAAAAACGGCGCAATGTTCGGGGTGAAGAATGACTTTTTACTTGACAGACGTCGGCTATTTTTTTACTATTTGTATTTGATTGACAAGTCAATCTAAGGCGGAGTGTAATCGAGGGGCCGGCGGCTCCGTGGCGGCCGTACCATATACGATACGTATCGAGATAGCTGCACCTCTCCCGAAATAGTCTGCCCCGTCAAAAGACGCCGGCATCTGGGAGCTTGACTTGCGGGCATGACTTTGTTATAGATACACGACACTATTGTCGCAATGATCACGTAGTACCGCCTTAATTTCGCGTACTACCGAGCGTGAAATGCTTAATACTATACTCTCAATTAGGAAACAGTAAGGAGGAGGTTTTCAGTGGACGTAATAGAGGAAGGAATCGGCAGGCTTTTCACCGACCCCGATCCCGATAAGGCCCGGGAGTTTTTCAGGAAAAAATCGCGGGAGCTCAAGAATAAACTGACGACGGTTTCGGAGGCGGTCAAGACACTGCTTCATGACGGCGACTATTTCGCGATCGGCGGGTTCGGTGCAAACCGAATTCCCACCGCGATCTGCCACGAGATTTTACGCCAGAAGAAGAAAAACCTTGGCTTCGCGGGTCATACGTCAACGCACGACTTTCAAATCCTCGCGGCGGGAAAGGTCTTTAACAAATGCGACATTGCCTACATTATCGGGTTGGAAGCGCGGGGGCTGTCGCCAAACGCCCGGCGTTACATGGAGAGCGGCGAGGTTGAGGTTACCGAGTGGACCAATTACGCGATGGCGGCACGGCTCAAGGCCGCGGCGATGGGCATTTCGTTTATACCGATCAGGAACATGATGGGAACCGACACCTTCAAGTACAGCGCCTCAAAGAAGATACAATGCCCCTATACGGGAGATAATTACGTCCTGGCGCCGGCGCTCTACCCCGATTTCTCTGCCATCCATGTGCACGAGGCGGACGTCTACGGTAACTGCCGGATCAGGGGGATCACCATTGCCGACCTGGAGCTGGCGCGCGCCTCCAAGCGCCTCGTCATTACCTGCGAACGGATCATCTCAAACGAGCAGATCAGGAGCGACCCGTCCCTGACGGTTATCCCGTTCTACCTCGTGGACGCCGTCTGCGAGGTACCGTACGGGAGCTATCCGGGCAACATGCCGTACGAATACTACTCGGACGAGGGACACCTGAGGGAATGGCTGACGGTTGAAAAGGATCCGGAAGAACTTAAGAAGTTCCTTGATAAAAATATATACGGTGTCAAGGAATTTACGGAGTATATAGAAATTAACGGCGGTCTCAAGAAGATGCAGGAGCTCAGAGACAAGGAATATCTGGTCGATAACAACACCGCCAAGAAATAATGGAGGTAGGTCACCCATGGCTGACTTTAATACGATGGAACTAATGATCTGCACCGCCGCGCGGGAACTCGAAGACGGCGCGACCGTCGGCGTCGGTACCGGGGCGCCGTGCGCCGCGGCGATGCTCTCCCAGAAGACGACCGCCCCCAACCTCGTGATATTCTTCGAGGCAGGCGGGGTTGCCCCCCTAATTCCCGTAATGCCCATTTCCGTAGGCGATTCACGGACGACCTGGAAGGCCAACATGGCCGCAGGTATGTGCGAGGTCATGGAGACGTGCTGCCGGGGCTTCGTTGACTATACGTTCCTCGGGGGAGCCCAGATAGACATGTACGGTAACCTCAACTCCACCAGGATCGGCGGGGATCAGCAGAAACCGAAGGTAAGGCTCCCCGGCAGCGGAGGCGCCAACGATTTTGCGTCGTTCTGCTGGAAAATGATGGTCATCACGGCCCAGGACGCCCGGCGTTTCGTGGAAAGATGCGAGTTCATCACCACTCCCGGCTATCTCACGGGGGGTGATTCGCGGATGAAATCGGGCCTTCCCAAGGGATCGGGACCCCACAAGATCATAACGAATATGGCCGTCATGGACTTCGACCCGGAGTCCAAGCGTATGCGAATTGCCCAGATCAACCACGGTTATACGGAAAAAGACGTCCGCGATAACTGCGGATTCGAGCTCTTGAAGGCCCCGAAGGTCACCGAGACACCACCCCCGACCGCCGAGGCCCTGAGGCTGCTGCGGGAGGAGATCGATCCCTACAAGTACATTATCGGCAGGTAGCTGTTATAGCCGCGGTCTCTTGAGTCGGCTCATTCCAAGCGGATAGGCCGCCGATACCCCCGGTGCCGCGCGCAACGGGAGCCGGGATCGCGTGACCAAAACAACGGATATGTAACATACCGGTACTGTTTACCATTTCACAGAGGAGGAACTCATGAGCGATAAAGTCATCATCACCGCCGCGCTGACCGGGGCGGTAACCAGAAAGGAACAGAACCCGGCCGTCCCCTACACGCCAGAGGAGTTCGCCGAAGACGCGTACAAGGTCTACAACTCCGGTGGATCCATTGTTCACATCCACGTACGCGATCCCGAGAGCGGGGTTCCCACGCATGAGATCGACAAGATCAAGACGACTATCGATGCGATCCGGGCGAAATGCCCGAAGCTCATCATCAATATGAGCTCGGCTATCGGTCCCTGGGTTACCAAGGAGCAGCGGATTGCCCCGGTTGTAGCCATAAAACCCCCGATGGCAAGCCTCAATACCAACTCCATGAACTTCGGCGTTGCCAACTGGAAGACGGGCGAGGTACCGATGGAGATCGTCTTCGAGAACACGTTCGCTATGCTCGTTGACTTCAACAGGCAGATGAGGGAAAACGGCGTAAAACCCGAGCTGGAAATCTACGACATGGGCGGCCTGTTCAACGTGCTCCTGGTCAGGAAGCAGAATATATTCGAGGAGCCGATGCATTTCCAGATGGTATTCGGCGTTGCCGGCGGCGTCCCCTATGAGGTGTCGATGTTCTCGGAGATGCTGGCGCACCTGCCCGAAGGCGCGACCTACAGCGTCTGCGGTGTGGGGCCGAATCAGGTTCTCGCCAATATGACGTCGGTCGTCAACGGCGGCCACATGCGTGTGGGCCTCGAGGACAATACAAGGATGCCCGACGGTGAGCTTGCCAAGGGAAGCTGGGAGCAGGTAGAATGGGCGGTTAAGGTGGCGAAACTGGCCGGACGCGAGATAGCCACCCCCGACGAGGCGCGCACAATACTCCACCTCAAGAATAAGTAGCGTTTCGTTCCCTATCAGCTAAGAACCCGAACGATATCTCAAAAGAGACTGCCGAGGAAGTATTCACGGCAGTCTCTTTTTTGTTCTGCGATAGCACGGTTACAGCACGAATCCGGAGGCTATCAGACATTACGTAACATAATAGGAGGATCATATATTAGCTTACTATGACTCAACCGGCGCCGTATAAACCGGCTGCTTCATCTCTACATCGTCAGGCAGGCAACAGTCCATCTGATGGCTTCGTACTGCTCAGAAAACGAAGTTTCCATAGACCGTTTTTCGCCTGCATCGGTCGGCCCCCCGCCATAAATTCATTGACTCCCGAGCGGTACCTATACTATAATCACTAAAAGTCTAATCAAACAGGAGGTTTCTCATGGGTGTTGGTATTCTTATTCTGGTTGGTATCTTTTTGGCCATACTCTTCTCGGCCATCAGGGTGCTCAACGAATACGAGCGGGGCGTTATCTTCAGATTGGGCCGGATTATCGACGTGAAGGGCCCCGGGCTGATCTTCCTGATCCCCGTTATCGATAAAATGGTTCGGGTCTCACTCAGGACGATCACGATGGACGTACCCCCTCAGGACGTTATCACGAGGGACAATGTCTCGGTAAAGGTAAACGCCGTCGTCTACTTCAGGGTTATGGACCCGAATAAGGCCATCGTCGAAGTTGAAAATTACATGTACGCCACTTCCCAGCTCGCCCAAACGACGCTGAGAAGCATCCTCGGCCAGGAGGAACTCGACGATATGCTGGCCGAGCGGGAAAAGATCAACAACCGTATTCAGGAAGTCCTCGACAAGAATACGGACCCGTGGGGCGTAAAGGTCTCCCACGTGGAAATCAAGCACATCGATCTGCCCCAGGAGATGCAGCGGGCCATCGCGCGTCAGGCCGAGGCCGAGCGGATCAGGAGGGCAAAGGTCATCAACGCCGACGGCGAGTTCCAGGCTTCCGCCAAGCTTGCCGAGGCCGCGACTGTCCTCGGAAAGAACCCGATCGCCCTTCAGTTGCGGTATCTGCAGACCCTGGCGGAGATCGCCACGGAGAACAATTCCACGACGATATTCCCGATACCCATTGACATCTTTGAGCCGTTTAAGAAGTTTCTCGCGGAGAAGAAGTAATACGATGAGCGACAAGGCCCTGGAAATCGCCGCCGAGCTCATGGAGCTCTCGGCGACGACCGCCCCTAAATCAAAGGGCGAAAACTTCGTTTTTACGAAGATCATCCAAGGCAACCTGGTAGGGAAAATTGCCGATTCCATGGAGGAATTCGGAAAGAAGACCAATAAGGCAAACTTCGATCGGGATGCCAAGAGTGTCAGGAATTCGGCGGTACTGCTGCTGATCGGGATACAGAACGCTACCCCGATCTCTCTAAACTGCGGCGCGTGCGGCTATGAAACGTGTACGTTACTCGAAAAGAAAGAGGGGCCGGAATTTGCCGGCCCCCATTGTGCGTTCCGCGTCCTCGATATGGGGATTGCCCTCGGGTCAGCCGTAAAAACAGCTTCTATACTAAACGTTGACAATAGGATCATGTACCGCATCGGAACGGTCGTCCGGGATATGGGGATCGTTGATTGGGATTTTGTCCTGGGGATTCCCCTGTCGGCGACCGGAAAGAACATTCACTTTGACCGATAATACGTTCCATAACGGTACGGAGAACCGGCAAGACATCCGCATACCGCTCACAGCCCCCGAACCGAAGAAAAACGCGTATATATTGCCGGTTCTGCTCTTCCTCTTGACCGTCATAACTACGCTGATAGCGGGCAGCTCCTTTTATGTATCCTATGAGGAGCTCATCAATAGTCCGCGTCTCATCGCGACCGGGATCCCATTTGCCTGCTCGCTCCTTTCGATTCTTCTGGCCCATGAAATGGGGCACTTTATCACATCGCGGCACTATCGGGTAGACGTGACACTCCCGTACTTTATCCCCGCTCCAACGCTGTTCGGCACTCTTGGTGCGGTCATCAAGATGCGCTCGGCAATCCGAAAGAAGACGATGCTGTTGGATATCGGGGCCGCAGGACCACTGGCGGGGATCGTAATCGCCCTGCCGCTGGTAATCTGGGGTCTGTATCAATCCCAGGTGATCCAGGTAACCGCGGGAGAACAATCGTATCTATTTTTCGGCGATTCCCTCCTGTTTAAGCTCTTGTCCCATCTTATCGTCGGTAAGATCCCTGAGGGATATGATATTATGCTGTCCCCCATCGCGTTCGCGGGGTGGGTCGGTTTCCTGGTGACGAGCCTCAACCTGATGCCGATGGGTCAGCTTGACGGCGGCCACATTGCCTACGCCCTGTTTGGCAGAAGACAGCGCATCGTTTCGAGGGTATTCGTCGGCGTGTTAGTTGTGTTGGGGATCGTCTACTATGCGGGGTGGCTCGTCTGGGCCGCGCTGGTGCTTATCATCGGAGTCGACCATCCGCCGGTCTCCGACAGTGACGTCGGGCTTGACCGCAGGCGCAGGGTTATCGGCTGGTTTTGTTTCCTGCTATTTATCGTTACCTTCATTCCGGTTCCGGTGAAGATGGATTTCCTGTAAGGCGTCATGGCATGCGCTGACGGCGTTTTTACCGGGGAATGGACCTATTCGAAAGACAGGGGTAATACGGTTACCCATAACGGTTTTGGTTTCTTGGTTTTTGTTGGGGCCCCCTTGAAGACGAGTTCTTCGGGGGTGTTATGGAGGTCTCATGTCGCAGTATATTCACGATGAGGGTAGCTTCGAAGGGATCGGAGGAGAGAAGATCTTTTTCCAGTTTTTTAAGCCCAAGGCGTATAGGAACGTCGTTATATATGTCCACAGCATGGGCGAGCACAGCGGCAGATATCTCTTTCCCATTGAATATTTCGTAGACAGGAAGGTCGCGTTTTATGGTCTTGATCATAGAGGACACGGGAGATCTACGGGCAAAAGGGGACACATCAACTCCTTCTCCGATTACCTCGACGACCTATCGACCTTCGTCAATATAGTCCGTAAGCGTGAAGGTGATAAACAGTTCTTTATTATGGGTCACGGGGTGGGGGGGCTTATCATCGTAAGGTATATAGAGGAGCATCCCGATGTATTCGCCGGGGCAATTATCTCATCGGCCGCGCTCAAACTGAGGCATACCGTATCCCCGTTCATGGCCTATGTTGGGGATAAGCTATCCAGGTATCTTCCGCGGTTTTCCCTGACCAATGAGATCGATCCGGTCAACCTTTCGCACGACAAGGATGTTGTCAAGAAGTATATGGAAGACGATCTCGTCCACAACAAGGTCACGGCGCGTTTTTTCACGGAATGCTCATCCGCGATGAAGGTGGCCTTCCATAAGGCCGAAACGGTAACTCTCCCGTTCCTCATCATGCATGCCGGCGCGGATCAGGTGGTTTCGCCGGACGGGAGCAAGCGGTTTTTCGACGCCATCGCTTCAACCGATAAGAAGCTTTCTATTTATCCGGGAATGTACCACGAGATATTGAACGAGTTGGACCGTGTTGCCGTCTACAAGGATATCGAGAAATGGATAGGCCCGCGTCTTTTGAAGTAGCGATAAGCGCCCGACCCTGACCCGACAGGGAACTATCAGGCCAAAACCTACCTGAAGTGACACGCACACAGCCGCCCGCCGCCCTTATCTAAAAGGGGCGGCGTTTCTTGTGAGCATATACCCTGAGCTTCCGGGCATCGGGTATGGAATCGGCATCCGGTGGGTACAAAAATAGGGCTGGGGATGTCGCCCCGGAGGATAATACGCCGTTTACGTTCGTTTCCGCGTATCGTGGGAACCGCGGAGAGGAGGGCGGCGGTATATGGATGGAGAGGCTTTTCGTACAGCTCATCCTTGCCGGAAAGCTCCATGATCTTTCCGAGATACATAACTCCCACTCGGTCGCTCATATACCGAACCACTGAAAGGTCGTGAGAGATAAACACATACGTAAGGCCGAAGCGCTCCTTCAGGGACATCAGAATGTTAATGATTTGAGCCTGAATAGAGACATCGAGAGACGATACCGGCTCATCGGCGATAATCAGCTCGGGCGAAAGCGCCAGGGCGCGTGCAATGCCGATTCTCTGTCGCTGACCGCCGGAAAACTCGTGCGGGAAACGGTCAAGGGCGTCTTCGGACATACCGACCTGCCCAAGGAGATCGGCTACACGCCGGCGCAATCCCGAACGCTTGGAAAGCCGGTGGATTCGTATTCCCTCGGCGATAATCGAATAGACGCTTTTTCTCGGATTCAACGAGGCGTAGGGGTCCTGGAAAATTATCGAGAGCCTGGCGCGAAGCTTTCGCAGCCGCCCCGGTGAAAACGAGGCCAGGTCCTGACCCGCATAGATGATTTTCCCCCGTGTCGGTTCCTCAAGCCGGAGGATTAGCCTCCCAAGGGTGCTCTTGCCGCACCCGCTCTCGCCCACGATGCCGAGCGTCTCGCCACGATGGATAACCATGTCGATATCATCCACCGCTTTGACGGTGAGATCCTTGCGTTTAAAGAATCCGCGGCTGACCGGATAGTATTTCCGAACGGCAATAAGCTCGATCAACGGTTCCATTGCGTCCTACCTGAAAAGCCAGCACTTTACCAGCGCTGTGCCATCCTGCCGAAACATCGGCGGCTCTTCCCGTTTGCAGATATCGAAGACGTACGGGCAGCGCGGTGAAAACCTGCACCCGGCCGGTATCTCCGAAAGCTTCGGGACGTTTCCCGGTATTGTATAGAGGGCTTTGCCTCCCGATCCAAGGGCAGGCAACGCCTTGAGGAGCCCCTGGGTATAGGGATGAAGCGGCGTGTCGAATATGTATTTTACGGGACTGGCCTCCACGATGGTTCCCGCGTACATAACGAAGAGACGTTCGGCCACCTCGGACACGACGCCCAGATCGTGTGTAATCAGAACCATCGACATCGTGTGTTCTTTTTTCAAGGCGTCGATCAGCTCCAGTATCTGAGCCTGAATCGTAACGTCAAGTGCAGTTGTCGGCTCATCAGCTATCAGCAGCGTGGGGGATAGGGCAAGCGCCATGGCTATCATGACACGCTGCCGCATCCCTCCGGACAGTTGATGGGGGTAGTCAAAGAACCTCCGTTCGGGGGAAGGAATTCCCACCTGCTTAAGGATATCGACCGCCCGCAGGTGACGTTCACGCTTTGGCAGGTCGGTATGATAGCAAAAGACCTCGGCAATCTGTTCTCCGACGGTAAAAACGGGATTGAGGGAAGTCATCGGTTCCTGGAATACCATGGAGATACGATTTCCCCTGATTTTCAGAAGTTCGGCCTCACCGAGAGTCACAAGGTCTGTTCCCTCGAAGAGAATCCTGCCGGATACGATCTTTCCCGGGGGGGAGGGGACCAGACCGAGGATAGAGAGGGCCGTCATGCTCTTGCCGCACCCGCTCTCCCCAACAAGCCCGATCGTCTGTGAGGTGTTGACCGTAAGATCGACACCATCGACTGCTTTGACGACGCCCTGATCGGTGAAGAAATAGGTCCTGAGATCCTCTATATGAAGTAATTCTTTCATTCTAATATCCTGTTAATAGATTGTAGATGAAACAGGGGAATAACACAATGGAATTTGAACCATCTAAATATTTCTTGACAAAGAAGAGTATGACGATACAATAGTAACACGAATGCTAATATAGTAACACGATAGAGGATGCTATGGGCGACCTGATTCGTTTTGGTGTTTCACTTGACCGGCAGCTCCTCGAGCGGTTTGATGCCTACCTTAACGAGAAAGGATATGAAAACCGGTCGGAGGCTATCCGTGATCTGATCAGGGATATCCTGGTCGGCCAGGAATGGGCGGCACCCGACCTGAGTGAAGAGCGAATGGCCGTCGTGTCCATCGTATATGACCATCACGAGTCAGACTTACCCTCGAAGCTTACGGAATTACAGCACGAGCGGCACGGGGTTGTCCACTCGGCCCTGCATATTCACCTCGACCGGCATAACTGCCTCGAGATACTCGTGCTCAGGGGCCCGGCGGGGTCCATCCTCGATCTTGGTAATAAACTCATCAGCACACGCGGCGTAAGACACGGGAAAATGATACTGACCACTACCGGAAAAGATCTACCGTAAGGGGGGTACCGATGCATATACCTGATGGATTTCTTTCTCTGCCGGTTGCGGCGGCAACCTACGGGATATCGGCCGCCATCGGCGCCGCGACGATCGTGCAGGCCAAGCGCCGCTTCTCGGACCGCTTCGTACCGCTGGCGGGGATTTCGGCAGCCTTTATCTTCGCCGCACAGATGGTCAATTTTCCGATCGGCGGGGGAACGAGCGGCCATTTCCTGGGGGCGATGCTGGCCTGCCTGTTGCTGGGGCCGTCGGTGGGATTCTGGATCATGACGCTGGTGCTGGCCATGCAGGCTCTCGTGTTTGCCGACGGCGGGATTACCGCCCTCGGGGCCAATGTCCTGAACATGGGAATCGTGGGAGGGATTATTCCGTATGCGATCTTCGCGTTTAGTCGTCAAGGTTCTTCCCAGGACGAAGGGCCCATTCTTAGCAGTGACCTTCGGTGTATCATGGCTGGCCGTGATCCTGGCCGCGTTTGTGTGCAGCGTGGAGCTTGGCGTATCGGGGACAATCCCCTTTGTAGTGGTGATTCCGGTTATGACGGTGTCTCATGTCCTCATCGGGCTGGGGGATGCGGTAGTGACAACGGCCGTCCTTTCGTATATGCTCAACGCCAGGCCGGATCTGGTATACGCATGGTCCGGGGTAAAGGGCGGGCTTATCGGAGAGGAGGTCGCGGAAAATGGGTAAAAAGAACGTTACGGGGGCTAAGAAAAACAATACGGGATTTATCGTAATCGCCCTTTTCGTCTGCCTTGTCATTGCGTTTCTCCTGTCGCCCTTTGCTTCATCGAGCCCCGACGGGCTGGAGAAGGCGGCGGAAAGGCTCGGATTTCTGCACCTCGGGGAGGTGCTGGCCTGGGGACATTCGCTCATGCCCGGTTATACGATTCCCTTACTCGGAGAGAGGCCGATCTCCGGTATGGCAGCAGGCCTCGTCGGAACGCTCGTGCTTTTTGGGATGGGTTGGGGGTTGGGGAGAGTGCTTAAACGTCGGAAATCGTCAGACTAAAAAACGTATAAACGAAAAAAACCGGCCAGAGCGCCGGGTTTTTTATGGACAATCACGGGATCGCGGGTCTTCATTCGAGTCCTAATATCTGCATTCCCTTTTCTCTCAGTTCCTCAAATGAGTCGGGGCCTTCCTTAAAAACCAGGCTCATCCCCTCCATGCGCTCGTCGAAAATGTCCAGGTTTGTTGCGTGAGTCGCGGTGAAGATTATGATATTCTTTGTCGGGACGTGTTTCCGTGCGATATTAATAAATTCGTCCCCCGACATTTGGGGGAGCACCAGGTCAACGATGAGGAGGTCGGGTACGCCCCGCGAGAGTTCCCTGAGACCGTCCTCGGCTTTTTCGCGGGCTATGACGGTTTGGACGTCATCCAGGAAGAGATCGGCCACCTGCTGCCTGGTAATTACCGAATCCTCAATGATAAGAACGCGTTTATTGGCTTTTGGGCGCGCCTTGGGGACCCGTTTAACTACGAATTTTTTTACAAGCCTCGTTTTGGGGGTTTGCGGGTCCGAAGGTCCCTGTTCTTGCTCCGGGGAATCGTTTCTTGTCTGAGAGGGAATATCGGGAGCGGTTTCGGAGGAAACCGGATAGGCCTCTGAGTCGAATCCGAACATAAACTCGTTGCCGCATTGGGAGCATTTAATCGGGCGAACGGCACTGTCGGAGACTACCTCTTCGAGATCGAGGAATATCTTTTTCTTACATTTCGGACAATGGGTTTCAATCAGGCTCATGTAACTATTACCATAGTATTACTAAATTATAGGTGATTACAGGTGCTTATGTCAAGGAGATAACGGAGGCGCAGGATTCTGATATCGGGCGCGTTTCTCGGTATCGCTGTTGACATTTGTGGGGCAGTATGGTAGATGATACACGTGCAGTGACAGGAGAGGGAGGGACATGCAGATCCAGAAGATCAATCCAGTCAATCCCGAGCAACGGCTTATCCGGCTTGTCGTCGAGAGACTTCGGAAGGGTGACGTGATTGCCTATCCGACCGATACGATTTACGGTATCGGGTGTGATATCCTACAGAAAGGAGCCATCGAACGGCTCTATAAAATCAAGGGCAAAGACCCGAACAAACCACTCAGCTTTCTCTGCCCAAATCTTACCGATATCAGCACGTATGCCCAGGTGAGCAACCAGGCGTTCAATATCATGAAGCGGCTGATTCCGGGACCATACACGTTTGTCCTCGAGGCCTCCCGTAATGTTCCGAAGATCATGCTCACACGACATAAGACGGTCGGAATACGAATTCCTGATAACAATATTTGCATCATGATGGTTCAACTCCTCGGTAACCCAATCATTACCACAAGTGTCAAGAATGCCGAAAATGAGCTGTTCAACGATGCCGAAGAGATCGCCGAGAGACTGGGGCGATCAGTAGACCTGGTAGTCGATGGGGGAAGGATTGCCGCGCATCACTCTACCATTATTGATCTATCCGGTGATACCCCGACGGTAATCAGGGAAGGCAAGGGAGATACCTCTATCATATTTGAAGAATGAACGGTCTCCCTGTTATCCGGCGAACGGTCATTGTGTATCGTTTGCAGAGGACGGATTCCATATACGGGACAGGGTCGGTCGATAGGGATAAGTAGTTGGGTGGTGATGGAAATCATGATAAAGCTCCATTACGTGCTGAAAGCCTACGCACCCGGAAAGGACTACAGGAAGCCGTTTACCCTCACCGTAGCCGACGGAGCGGTTCTTGGCCAAGTCCTCACCGCTCTCGGCGTGCCATCTGACCGTGAATATTTATTCTTTGTCGGCTCCGAACGGGTTACGAGAAACAGGGCCCTCAAAAATGGAGACACCGTCACGATCCTCCCGCCAATTATTGGCGGATAGACTGAAAATGCCAGCGCACTATTTTCCCGAAAATCCCGGATGCTTGACGATCGGGTAATAGCAGATAGAATCAGAGTTATATCGATTCGGAACGGGCTCCTTGGGCAGGCGTAGAATTCGGGGAGAGTGATTGCCGTGATTCGGGGAAAATAATCGGGATTGAGCAATAAAAAAACCTTGACTTATGTAACACTGTTTTGTAGCATAACGATGTTCATGGCCGGCCTTTTAGTAATTCCCATCGAGTGTCCTGTATATGGAAAACGTCATCGCTCAACGGATTGAGGCCGAAAAACAGGAGCGTGTTGAGCGCATCCTGAATTCCGCGCGCAAACTCTTTCTCGAAAAGGGCTACCTCGGCGCCACGATGCGGGATGTCGCCCTTGGTGCCGAGCTTTCCACCGGGGCGATCTACGTCTATTTCTCCGGTAAAGACGAGATATACGAGAAAGTCTGCGAAGAGGCCTTCATGGTAGTTATCGGCCTCATCAAAAAGGCCGCCCTGATAGACGGCACGCCGCAAGACCGCATACGGGCCGTCGCCCGCCAGTACGTTACCTTCTATACCGACTACACCGAATATTTCGAGATGCTCACTTTCCATGATCTTGGTTTCACCAAGCGGGGTCAATCGGAGCATCTCAGAGAACGGCTCAAAGATTTAACGACCCAGGCCGTTACTATCATCGAAGGCGTTGTGGCCGATGGGATGTCCGCCGGAGATTTTTCATCCGACCTCAACAGCATGGAGGCCAGCTTTAATCTCTGGGCGGGATTGGAGGGGATACTCATCCTTGATCTCATGGGGTATCTGAGGGGCTTTAATCTGGATCTGGAAGCGCTGGTTGCCTCTCAGCTGGAAATACTGCTGAGAGGAGTCATGGCACGATCACCGAAATAGGGCGCTTTGGCGCGAGATATTGAGCGAAAAAGCGAGGTTGACGGAATAGATACTTGCCGGTCTCGTGATACATAGATATTTGCATAGACACGTATAGCACACTATTTTGAAAGGCTCTAGTACGGAGAAAAACATGGGCGGCAAAGATTCCAAGGAAAAGCTGGAGGAAATAAAGAAACAAGCGCTGGCCGACTTCTCGCGATACGTCAATCCACAGAAGGCACGGGTATTGAAAAACGCCGGGTTGGATATCATCGAGGGGAAGCGGGAGGGAGCGGCCGTCTGGGACATTACCGGGAAGAAGTACATCGATTGCATCACGTCCGCGGGATCATTCAACGTTGGCAGGAGAAACCCCGAGATTATCGATGCCCTGAAAAAGGCACTGGACGAGTATGATCTCGGCGTCTTTCTGCTCTGCAGTAAGCCCAAGGCCGACCTGGCCAAGCGTCTCGCCGAGATCACACCCGGCGACCTCCAATATGTCATGTACGGGTCGGGCGGCGGAGAGGCCAATGATTTTGCCATAAAACTCGCCCGCGGCTATACCATGAAAAACGAGATAATCTCGACGATCAAGGCCTATCACGGACATACGGGATTTTCACTGGCGGCGATCGGCCGGGATGAATACCGAAAGCCGTTCGGCCCGATGGTGCCGGGGTTTAAACATGTCCCGTATAATAACCTCTCGGCGCTTGGAAGAGGCGATCACCGAGGATACGGCGGCGATTATCATCGAGCTTGTGCAGGGGGAAGGGGGCATTCACCTTGCAACAGACGATTACGTAAAGGGTATGAGAAAGCTCTGCGACGACCATGAAGTGTTGCTTATCTTCGACGAAATACAGACCGGATTCGGGCGGACGGGAAAGATGTTTTGCTGCGAGCATTCCGGCGTCGTTCCGGATATCATTACCGTCGCCAAATCACTGGGGGGGCGCTCTATCCGATCTCTGCGACAATCTACCGGGAGGAGCTGGGCGATTTCGTCATGACGCACGCCTTTACCCATCTGTCTACCTTCGGCGGATCGGATATCGGCTGTATAGTCGGACTGGCGGTTATTGACTATCTCATAAAAAACAAGCTCCCCGAGCATGCGGCAAAGATGGGAGAGCGCTTCCAGAAAGGTTTCGATGAGCTGATCAAAAAATACCCCGACGCTTCTCACGGAGGTGAGGCGTAAAGGCCTTATGATGGGATTACAGTATACCAACGACAGCATCGGCCCGCGGATGAGCTACCAGCTGGCGCAGCATGGTGTTATGGCTATCTATACCGGCAACGAGCCCTCGGTGATGAGGATAATGCCGTCGCTGGTGATCACGCCCGAGGAGGTCGACTTTGTCGTAGATGCCCTCGATAAATCGATGGTCGAGATAATGAAACAGGGCGGAATAGAAAAGTACTAATACACAGGAGGTTCTTGTATGGCGACCGCTGACGAGATATGGGAAGCCTTGGCCGATTTCACGGAGCAGTGCAACACTAATAAACGCCTGCGCAAAATGCAGCGAGACTGGACTAAGCTGCTCCATTTCAAGGCCGTCGACACGGGTGATTCCTTTACCATGAAGGTGGTGGAAGGTGAGATTGTAAAGAACGACAAGGGAGCGGACGGAACGCCCGATATCATCGTGGAGACGGACAGCGAAACGATGTGCGACATGTTCTGGGGAGATATAAATCCCACCCAGAAGTACCTGAGGGGCGAGATCAAGGTCAAGGGGACCCAGGAGGATGTCATGCGCATCGACGTCATATCGGCCGTTATCTGGCCCGAGGTCTGATATGTCCATAATCGACGATATTCTCTCACAGACCAACGTGGATGAAATCAGAAGGGAGACCGAGGAAAACTACCGGCAGTACGTAAATCCCTTCGCGCTGCGGATGTTTAAGAACGCCAGCCTTGACATTATCGAGGGAAAGCGGGAAGGCGCGTCGGTCTGGGATATCTCGGGACAGAAATATATCGATTGCGTTACCGGGGCGGGA
The DNA here is from genome assembly GCA_963848155.1 of uncultured delta proteobacterium. Classification (GTDB taxonomy): domain Bacteria; phylum Desulfobacterota; class Zymogenia; order Zymogenales; family Zymogenaceae; genus JAFGAS01. The sequence continues at coordinate 419,902 of CAWKCL010000007.1, read as the reverse complement.
ATATTCAACGTCGGAAGGCATAATACGGAGATCGTTGAAGGCCTCAAAAAGGCGCTGGATACCTACGACATGGGCGGCTGGATATCGATTGTGAGGGAGCGGGGGCTTCTGGCAAAAAAGCTTGCCCAGATCACTCCCGGAAATCTGAAATACTCGCTGTTTTGCTGCGGCGGAGGTGAGGCCATAGAGGTGGCCATAAAGCTCGCGCGCGGACATACCGATAAGACCGAGATCATCTGCATGGAAAACGGTTACCACGGGGTTACCGGTTTTGCCCTTCCGGCCACCGGACGGGACGTGTATAAGAAGCCCTTTGCCCCGCTGACGCCCGGTTACCGGCACGTCCGATATAACGATATCGGGGCGGTAGAAGAGGCGATTACCGAGGAGACGGCGGCGGTGCTGCTGGAGCCCATCCAGGGCGAGGGCGGCATAATTCCCGCCGATGACCGGTATCTTCGAGATCTGAGAGAGCTCTGCACGGAAAACGAGATCCTCCTGGTATTTGATGAGGTACAGACGGGATTCGGCCGCACCGGTAAGATGTTTTGCGCCGAGCACTCGGGGGTCGCGCCGGATATCATGGTCCTGGCAAAATCGCTATCGGGCGGATTGTATCCCTTGTCGTGTGCGGTCTTTACCGAGGAAATCGCGGAATTTCTCATGACCCATCCCTTCATCATCATCAATTCCTTCGGAGGGACGTCGCTGGCATGCCTCGTGGCGTTGGCGACCATTGAGTATATCGAAAAGAATGACCTGCCGGGGCATGCGGCCCGGATGGGAGATCGGTTCAAGAAGGGACTCTTTACGCTGAAGGATAAATACCCGAACCTCGTGCTGGATGTACGGGGTAAGGGATTGATGCTCGGTATGGAGTTTCCCGAGGACAGCATCGGTCCCCGCATGGCCTACCAGCTCAAACAGAACGGCGTTATATCGATCTATACCTTCAACAATCCGCGGATCATTCGGATCATGCCGACGCTCGTGATTAACGAGCAGGAGGTCGATTTTGTCCTGGAGGCGTTCGACCGGTCGCTTGCGGAGATCGCAAAACAGGAGAAAAACAATAGTCCCGGCAAGACGCAGCAGGGCGATTTAACGGGCGCAGGAAAAACCCGGAGACGGCCCGGAAAAACTACATAGAATACCAGTGTAATAAGATATTTTCAGATGATATCCATCACCGTGCTCAGCAAACGCAGGAGGTGCGATTCATGACCCAGCTCAGACGCGCGATCGGACTTCGAACGGTAATCTCCACGGGGGCCGGAATGGCCCTGGCGTCGGTTACCTATATCTCGTTTATCCAGCTGGCGAGTTATCTGACGGGTAATTCCGCCTGGATCGCAATCCTGACGTCCGGTATCATGGCGGTCCTGGCAGGGTCATGTTTTTGTGAGTTGAATTCGATGTACCCGACGGCGGCGGGTATTAAGCTCTTTATCGAGCGCGCCTTTGGCGAGCGAACGGCCATCATTATCTCGGGCGTGTATGTCCTCGGACAGCTTGCGATCGTCGGCGCAGAGATCTATATACTCTCCCAGGCGATATCGCTGGGAGTATCGGGAGTCCCGCCGGTCATATGGGCGGGGGCGTGTATCCTGATCCTCCTCTACCTTAACTTCAGGGGGATTACGATTGCCGGAATGGCCCAGGATATCCTCTCCTACACGATGTTTATCGGCCTTATCCTCGTTTCCCTCTACGGCTTTTATACCATCGATTTCCATATCACCAACCCCTTTGCCATCGGTTCATTCGACGGATTCATACAGGCGGTAGCCATCGGTATATCAACCTATATCGCCTTCGAGTGGGTCATCACCGTATCGGAGGAGGTGACGGACGTGAAGCTGGTTCCGAAGGGGATGATGATTGCCCTCGGCCTCCTGATGATTACCTATGCGATCTTTTCCACCGCAATGACCTCCGTCCTCGGCTGGGAAATACTCAATCCGATCCTCGCGCCCGATGGTATCCCGGCTCCCCATGTATTCTACGGTAAGTTCCTGCTGGGGAATTTCGGGCTTTACTTCATGATTATCATGGGGCTGTTGGCTTCCACGACATCTCTCAATGCCGGCATCATGACCTCGTCGCGATTTATCTATGCCATGGCGCGTGACTGGTCTTTACCCCGGTTTCTTGCCAAGCTCCACCCGAAATACGCGACCCCCTGGGTCGCCATGATTGTCATCCTCGCGTACTGTGTTGCGGTGACGATATACGGGTTCATGACTAATTTCGTCCTCTCCCTGATTCTCATAATCGCCGCAACCGAATGCCTGATCTACGTGGTGATGGCCCTGTGTGTTATCCGCCTTCGCTACAAGGAGCCGGAAAAGGAGCGAAGTTTTAAATTAAAGGGAGGCATCACGGTACCGATCATCGTTATTGTAATCTACAGCGTTGTGGCGGGCTTTATTCTATTTGGGCCGGTAAAGCCCGAGGACGTGATGGACCAGCGTATTTGTCTCTTCTTCATCGTCGGCCTGTTTGCGCTTAACTCGCTTTACGTCTTCACGGTATGGCCGCGGCTTCGGGCGAAATACAAGAAGATAGCGGATGAACGGGTGCCCAGACGTCGCAGAAGAGAAGGAGGGGCGGCGCCGGAGGGCAGATTGACGGTATTGGACGGGGAGGAACCGGCGGTTATTGTTCCCGGATTTTGTTTGGGCGTATGCCGGGATTGGATCGGCGGTGTCCGATCGGGATGCCGGCAAGCCGAACCGCGAAAGAGATATAGCATGAGTAATCCAGAGTACTAACAATTCTTGGAGGTAGCATTATGGCACTTTCCGACACCGAATTGAAGAAACTAACGGAAAAGGCCTGGCAGATCAGGAAGGACATAATCCAGACGCTGATCTGGTCCGGCGGTGGGCATGCCGGAGGAGCCCTGTCCCAGGTAGAAATTCTGGTGAGTCTCTATTACAAGTACCTCAACATCGACCCGAAGCGCCCCGACATGGCGGATCGGGATCGGGTCGTGCTCTCCAAAGGGCACGGCGGGATCGGGTATGCCCCGGTTCTGGCCGACAAGGGGTATTTCGATAAGGAGCTCCTTAAGGACTTCAACCATACGGGTCTCCCTTCGGCATGCACCTGGACAGCCTTAAAGTAAAGGGGGTGGACGCCTCCACAGGTTCGCTCGGTCACGGATTGCCGATTGCGGTGGGGCTTGCCCTCGGGGCCAGGCTCAAGAAGAAAGACTGGCTAACCTACTGCATTATGGGAGACGGCGAACAGCACGAGGGGACGATTTGGGAAGCAGCGATGTGCGCCAGCCATTTCAAGCTCTCGAATCTCATCGGATTCGTCGATAACAATAAGTTCTGTATCGACGGTGCGTGCCAGGATGTCATGGGCATCGAGCCGCTGGCAAAGAAGTGGGAGGCGTTTGGCTGGAAGGTCATCGATATGGACGGCCACGACTTTGTAAAGCTATGCGGGGCAATCGATGAGGCAAGAGCCTATAAGAAGGGGCCGTGTGTCATCATCGCGCATACCGTCAAGGGCAAGGGGGTCGACTTCATGGAAGATGTCGCCGGCTGGCACTACGGCGGGCTTGACGCGGACAAGACGAAAAAGGCACTTGAGTCCATCGATAAGATGTACGCCAAAAAGTAGGAGGTAAGCCATGGCAGAGCAAGTTGGAGGCTTGACATATACGGTCTATGATGCCGATAAGATGACGGCAGCCGAGATCTACGGCGACGTTTTAACCCAGCTCGGCGACCAGCGTCCCGAAATCGTTGCGCTGAGCGCGGATCTCGCGAAGTCCACTAAAATCGGAAGATTCGGAGAAAAATACCCGGACCGGTTTTTCAACGTCGGGATTGCCGAGCAGGATATGTTCGGGATCGGGGCGGGCCTGGCGCTCGCGGGATTTATGCCCTTCATCTCTACGTTTGCGGTTTTCGTGGCGATGCGGGCCGGTGAGCAGGTGCGAACCGATATCTGCTACCAGAAGCTGAACTGCAAGATAATCGCGACCCACTCGGGTATTTCGTTCGGACAGGCCGGCACGACGCATCACTGTACCGAGGACCTGGCGATTCTTCGGTCGTTTGCGAACATGACCGTTATCGCCCCGGCCGACGGTTTCGAAACCGCCAAGGCGGTTACTGCATGCGTCGATTGGAAGGGCCCCGTGTACATTCGAATAGGCCGCGGTTTTGAGCCCCGGGTCTATAAAGACGACAAGTTCGATTTCACTATCGGAAAGGCGCACGAGATGCGGCCCGGCACGGACGTTACCGTCATCGCGTGCGGAACGCCGCTGGTGTCGGCGGTCGATGCCGCCGACTTTCTCAAGAAGAACGACGGCCTTTCGGTTCGCGTGCTCAATATGCACACGATCAAGCCGATTGACCGGGAGGCGATCGAAAAGGCGGTTATGGATACCAGGCGGATCATTACGTTCGAGGATCACAGCATCATCGGGGGGCTCGGAAGCGCCGTGGCCGAGGTCATTGCAGACCTTGGAAAGGGGTGCGCCTTCAAGCGTGTAGGGGTACCCGACGAGTTTTCGCCGGTCGGATATCCCGAGGACCTGTACCACCACTACAAGCTTGATTCAGACGGCATCATCGAAACGGTGCGGGAAGTCATGGGAAAGGAATTCGAGGAAGACGAAGACTGGCAGGACGAGCTATAAACAAAAGGAGGCATTATGCCCGACAAAGACTATATCCTGGCAAGGATCATGCTTCGGGCCGCGGTGCCCCTCGTGAAAGTCTTGATCGAAGACGATCCGAAGATGCGCGAAAAGTACCGTGGTTTCAATAAGATAGTGCAGTTTGAGGTGAAAGGAAACGATGATCTCGTTACCCAGTTAAAATTTGAGGATGGGATTCCTAAAACGTCATTCGAGCGCGCCGAGAATCCCGATCTCGCCTTCATCTTCAAGAGTGATAAGCAGCTCAATGCCTTCTTTGCGGGCAAAGCGGCCGTACCGAAGATTAAGGGATTGTTGAAGGTCGGCCTGCTCATGAAGGTTGTCCCGCTGCTGTTGGGGCTGACGCTGTTGTTGCCGACGAAGCTCCCGAAGGACCCGGCAAAGAAGGCCCTCAAGGTGAAGCTCCTCTTCTATATGCTCAGCTCCGGGCTATCGCAGATGAACAAGGCGGGTTACGAGGAGTTTAACGAATTCACTAAAAAGATGCCCGACCGGGTCATACAGTGGACGTGTCTGCCGGACGGCCCGTATGCCTATCTTCGGATCAAGTTCGGGAAGACAAAGGCGGGCAGGGGGCTCTATACGCGACGGCGTCCGTTCATCGACATGCAATTTATGGGAGTCGACAATGCGATAAAGGTCCTTACCAACCAGGTTGACCTCGTCCAGGCTATCGTCCTGGGATACCTGGCGCAGGAAGGCTCTCCTGAATACGGCAAGGACCTCGGTAAGTTTATGCTCACGATCGATTCCTGGATTAAGCAAACGTAGTCAAGACGGTCCTGAAACTACTGCGAAACGGAACGCGCGCACCCACGCCGTGTGGATGGGCGCGTTCCGTGAGCTCAGATATCTGTCTGTGACAAGGGATACCAGTACGAGGTACGGGATATGTCCGGTCTGAAGAAGGTTGTAACGCTCAGGACGGTGATCGCCACAAGCGCCGGTATGGCGATGGCGACTTCGTGTTACGCGGCCGGAGTAAAGGTCGCGATACTTGTCGCCGGCCAGTCGGCCTGGATATCGATACTCGTCGCGGGTATTATGTGTATCCTGGCTTCCATGTGCTTTTCGGAGCTCAACGGGATGTATCCATCGGCGGCGGGGATTCGGCTCTTTATCGAGCGGGCCTTCGGGGAAAAGGTCGCTATTACGATCGGAGCCTTTTACCTGGGCTGCGCCATCGCAATGGTCGGGCCGGAGACGCACATCCTCAGCGGCGTCATCGCCACGGTGCTCCCCGGTATTCCTCCCTTTACGTGGGTCGTGGTTTTCCTTGGACTCATAGCGCTGCTGAATGTGAGGGGGGTCGTTATCGCCGGCCTGGCCGAAGACATCATGACATATACGATGCTCACCTTTATGATAGTCGTCGGTATATATGCGATTACGACATCAGGTGTCTCAGCCCCGGAGCTGTTTAACACGGGGGGAGTTACGAACGTCTTCCAGGCGGCGGCCGTCGGAGTCTTTCTTTACGTCGGATTCGAGTGGGTAACGCCGCTGGCCGAAGAGGTCACTGAAAGCAGTATGATTCCGAAGGGGATGATGATCGCTATCGGGCTTCTCTGTATTTCGTACGTGATCTTTATTACGGGAATGACTGCGGTAGTGCCCAAGGAAACGCTCGCGGTATCGAAAATCCCGCACATCATCTTCGGTAACGCGTTGTTCGGGAAGTTCGGTATCTACTCGTTCGTCGTCATGAGCTGCCTTGCGTCGCTGACATCGTACAATGCGGGTTTTTTGAATTTTTCGCGGTTCATATACGCCATGGGGCGGGATAACGTATTGCCGAGGATCTTCTCGCGGATCAGTGACCGGTATGCAACGCCGTGGTTCGCCATCCTTTTTGCGTTTACACTGGCGTTCCTCATATCGATCTATTGCCACCTCACCGGGAAATATATGCGGCTGATCCTGGTGGCCGCCGCCATCGAAGTGATTATCTATACCGTGATGGCGTTCTCGGTTATCCGGCTCCGGTTCACGATGCGCGGGGCCGCAAGACCGTATCGGGTTCCGGGCGGCCTTGTTATCCCTATCATCGCTATTGTCTTTTTCCTGGTCCTGCTGGCGGGGATCTACGTGGAGGACATTGCCGTCCTCTTCATAATGGCGGGGGTCTTTGTGTTTTGTCTGATATATACGCTTCTCGTGCCCCCGCGGCTGCGGTCGGCCTACGAGAAAAGGATGGCAGAGCGCGTTCCGCGCCGCCGGAGGCCGGGTGTAACCGATTGAACGGTAAAATCAGGATATAAAACGAGTACTTCAAGAGAGGTTAGAACCATGAAAATAGGAGTTCCAAAGGAAATCAAGGCCGAAGAGAACCGCGTCGCCCTCACGCCGGCGGGAGTATCGGCGCTGGTAGGACACGGACATTCGGTGCTGGTGGAAAAGGGGGCCGGGGTCGGCAGCGGTCTGTCGGACGAGGAATACGCATCGATGGGCGCCAAGATCCTTCCCACCAAGGAAGACGTCTGGGATCAGGCGGAGATGATCATCAAGGTCAAGGAGCCGCTCGGTCCCGAGTTCGGCCTGATCAAAGACCACATTCTGTTTACGTACCTTCACCTGGCGGCTGACATAGAGCTGACCAAGAAACTGCTCGCCACCAACGTCAAGGCGATCGCGTATGAGACGATCCAGCTTCCGGATGGGTCACTGCCGTTGCTGGCCCCGATGAGCGAAGTGGCCGGGAGGCTTTCCATACAGATGGGGGCGCGCTGCCTGGAGTCGATCGGCGGAGGCAAAGGGATCCTCCTTTCGGGAGTTTCCGGGGTGCCGCCGGCGAAGGTCACGATTCTCGGCGCGGGGATTGCCGGCTCCAATGCCTGTTTCGTGGCGGTAGGGATGGGGGCCAGGGTAAGCATCCTCGATATCAATCCGGCGAAGCTCAGATATATCCATGACGTTATGGGGGGGCATGTGGTAACAGTCATGTCCAACAGGGCTAATATCGAGGAAGAAGTCATATCTTCCGACCTTGTGGTAGGGACGATCCTCATACCCGGCGCGAAGGCGTCAAAGCTCATAACGAGAGACCTGGTCAAGCGGATGAAGAAGGGATCGGCGATCGTCGATATCTCGGTGGATCAGGGCGGATGCGCCGAGACAACCAAGCCCACCACGCATAAAGATCCTACGTACATAGTTGACGGCGTTGTCCACTATGCGGTGGCAAACATGCCGGGGGCGGTGCCGCGGACCTCGACCTTCGCGTTGACCAATTCCACGTTATCGTATGCCCTTGCACTTGCTGATAAGGGTTTGGATAGGGCGGTCTCTGAGGACCCGGCGCTCAAGAAGGGCGTCAATATCCTCAATAAGAAGGTGACTTATCGAGCCGTGGCCGAGGCCTTCAACATGGACTGTTCGGAGCTTTAGATTTGACTTGATAAACGGGGTCTCATTTGGTATACTGTTAATTCATATACCTAAAACGGACTGAGTGATGCTCAATACGGCCGTAAAGATCAAGGAAATTCTGGACCGATACGTTATTGGCCATAACGATATCAAGGAAGGGCTTCTACTGGCGCTGATTGCCAGGGAGCACGTCTATATCGAAGGGGCCCCGGGAACGGCGAAGACGATGCTGGCCGAGCTTACCGCCAAGGCCGCCAACCTCAATTTCTATTTCTACCAGTTCCATCGGGACACGAGGCTCTCGGAGCTGATCGGTGACTATATCATCTGCAGGGAACCCCAGTCGGGGAACGGCGGTGGTGAGCTCATCAGCCAGAAACTCATCCCCGGCGGTATACTTACGGCGCAACTGGTAGTCCTGGATGATATTACCCGCGCACCGGGTGAAGCCCTCAACATCATGTTGAGGCTCCTCAACGAGAGGGAATATAAGGGAACAAAACTACCGCTCTTAACGGCCATCGCCACCAGCAACCCGACCCAGGATGACTACTATAACGAGCCGCTGGATCTGGCAAACCTTGACCGGTTCACGATTCAGCTCAGGTCGTCCGGGCTTATCAACCGGGGAAACTGGGAAGACGCGATCTCGGTCATGGATTACTATACCGAGCACGTCTTTGATAAAGATACGGTAAAGGGATTTAAGGATACCGTTTTCCAGCGTCCGGCAGGATATCTGCTGGATATAAAGGTCGGGGCTAAGGTCAAGCAGCAGCTTATCGCGCTTCTCGAGCACTTGATCACGAACTTCCATCTCAACGAAACGAACTCGCTGTTAACCGACAGGACCTTCCTGGTTAAGGCGATCAGCATTCTCAAGGCGAAGGCAATCCTTGAGGGTCGCACCGAGGTCATACCCAAGGACCTCTCCGTCATGAAATATCTCATGACCTTCCGTGTTCCGCCGGAAGTCGCCCAGCGGCTCGATGAAATGCTCGTGGACCTCGTCGAAAAAAAAAACTAAATCCGCCGGAATTCCAGGAGCGTGAAGAAGACGCCCAACCCCAGGAGATAAACGAGGGTCAGGCGGAGCCCACGGAGCTCTCCGATAAGGATTTCGACCAATTCCCGGACAAGTCGTTCGTTGTCAAGGACCTGCTGCCGACCAGAGAAAAGACCGGGGAAGAGGTCGTCGATCGGGGAGAGGAAGAGGTAAATAAGGAATCTCTCACCGATGTCTACCCGATCCTCAAGGTCATCGAAGGCAATATAGTCCAAAAAACCGAAGACCTGATGAAGGATTATGGCGGATCCCCACGGAGTTGGTCGCATCTTGAGGACTTTTCCCTGTTTGACGATGTGGACCCGGTCGATTCGGCGGTATGGCTGGCACACCTCAACCCGAAGATGCCGTTGGCGATGCTGCGAAAGCGTAAGCTTAAGGGAGGCGCGCTGGCCATAATCAGGGATATCAGTTCCTCCATGACCGGAAGCCGGGCGCAGTGGTCTTCGATGCTCATTCTCGGGCTTATCAGGATAGCGCGCAAGAGGCGTATGCGTATCGGGTATCTTGAATTCAACCACCAGTCAACCAAGTTTTTAAAAAGCAGAGTCTTCTTCAATCGTTCTTATGCGATGATCGGCGACATGGCTTCCCGATGTCGATGCAGCGGTTTTACAAATTACCAGCTACCGCTCCTTGACGCAATAAAGGAGTTCAGGGCGGTCTATGACCGGATAAAACACGTCGTATTTATTACCGACGGAAGGCCGACGGAGGGAGACCGGGAAATCTCGCGGGAAATAAAGCTTGCCCATGCCGACGGGATCGCGGTTCACTCCATCTACATAGGGAAAAAGGAATCGCCGGAAATTCTCCGGATCCTTTCGAAAAAGACGGGGGGGAGCCATTTCCAGGTTGGTCCCGACGAGTCCGGGAACTTGAGACTGAAAACGCTTCCCGATTGATAGAGTTCTTATGCATGCCTAATAAATGAGGTACCGGATGACACGTGATGAAGTGCTCGCGATCATGAAGAATACCGTAGAAGATCCCGTCGGTGCCGCGAGGAAGTACAAGGATCGCTACAAGCGCCCGGTATTCGGATATTTCTGTACCTACACACCCGAAGAGATCATACACGCGGCGGGGGGGATTCCCTTTCGTATCCTGGGTCAGAAAAAGAGCGTCGTATGTTCCGATTCTCACCTCCAGAGCTACTCATGCTCACTCGTCAGAACGGGCCTTGATATGGCCCTGACCAACCAGCTCGATTTTCTGGAGGGGGCGGTTTTCCCGCATACCTGTGATTCTATTCAACGGCTTTCGGATATCTGGAGAATAAATACGAGCTATTCGTTTCACGCCGACATCGTCCTTCCCGTTAAACTCCAGACCGAGAGCGCCCGAACATATCTGATAGAAGAGCTTGGATCGTTTGTCAAGAAGATCGAAACATTCACCGGACGAGCGATCAGTGACGACTCCCTTACCGAGGCGATCAAGCTCTATAACCGCATGAGGGGAAATCTCGCGCGGCTCTACGAGGCCAAGAAGGATAATCCCGCGATACTTCCGTCCTCGGCCCTCAACGATTGCGTGCAGGCCGCCATGTTTATGCCGGTTGAGGAGCATAACCTCCTCATGGAATCGCTGCTGACGGATATCGATAATACGGCGGGAGAAGGGCGTCCGGCAAGGATTTTCCTCGCCGGCAACCTCTGCGTCTTTAACGAAATATATGACTATATCGAAGCGGCCGGAGGAACCGTCGTCGGGGACGATATGTGTACCGGCTCACGGTATTTTGTCGTTAACGCGGACGAAAAGGGCACAAAGCCGATCGAAGCGCTCGCCGATCGAATCATACGGCGGCCGATATGTGCGGCCAAACATAATCCGCAGTTCGATCGGGGAGCCTATCTTAAAAAGATGGTGCAGGACAAGCGGAGCGCAGGGGGTCATATTCCTAATGATAAAATTCTGCGATCCCCATTCCTTTGACTACCCTTACCTGAAGGAGTCAGTGGATTCGCTCAAGGTGCCCCATATGCTCCTCGAAACGGAGATGGACAATCCCTCACTTGGTCAGATAAAAACACGTATCGATGCATTCATGGAGATGATAGGAGACGGCCGTGGCAGATGAAAAAATAAAAGACCCGGAAAAGGAAAAAAAGAAATTCCAATCGGCCCGGACGATGCGGGACCTGATGACGGCGTATTATACCGAGTCCAAGGTCGCGGAGGCAAGCGGGAATAAGAAGATTGCGTGGATCACCTCCGGTGGGCCGGTGGAGCCGCTGCACGCGATGGATATCATTCCAATCTATCCGGAGAACCACGGGGCGATGCTGGGGGCGTCGAAGATGAGCGTGGAGATGTGCGGGATTTCGGAAGATATGGGATATTCCCGGGACCTGTGCTCATACTTTAGGGGAGATATCGGGAGCGCCGTAACCAAGAAGAGCCCGATTCCCGGCGGCCTTCCCAAGCCCGACTTCGTAATAGCGTGCAACAACATCTGCGGAACCGTCACCAAGTGGTACGAGGTACTGGCCCGGTTCTTTGATGTTCCGATGTTCCTTATCGACACTCCCTTCATCCACCAGCATAAGACCGAATCGGGTCATCGGTATGTCACGAGGCAGATGGAGGAGTATATCCGGTTTTTAGAGGAACAGTGCGGCAAGAAGATGGACCGGGACCGCCTCAAAGAGGTGGGCCGTCTCTCCGTTGAGGGGGTCGGTCTTTGGAACGAGGTCCTCTCGACGTGCGAGCATCGACCCTCTCCCATGAGCTGTTTTGATGCCTTCTTCTTTATCGCGCCCATCGTCACGCTGCGGGGCACGGCCCAGTGCAACGATTTCTACGTAGGGCTCCTCGCTGAGCTCAGGAAGCGGATAGCCGAAGGGATCGCGGCCGTCGATAACGAGAAATACCGCCTCCTCTGGGATAATATTCCGGTATGGTTCGCGCTCCGGCCCCTCTCGGAGCTGTTCGCCGTTAACGGGGCGTGTCTGGTCGCAGATACCTATACGAACGCGTGGGCCAGGGCCTGCCTTGACCCGGATAACCTCATCGAGACGATGTCTCGATCCTATACCGAAGTATACCTTAATATCGACATCGAATTGATGGTGTCGGAGATAAAGGCGCTCATCAAGCGATACTCTGCCGACGGGTTCGTTATGCATTCGAACCGTTCATGCAAGCCCTATTCACTGGGCCAGCTGGATATCGCGCGCATAATCCAGAAAGACCTCGATATCCCGACGATTATTATCGAGGCCGACATGACCGATGAGCGGTCCTTCTCCGAGGCGCAGACCAGGACGAGGATCGAGGCGTTCATCGAGAGCCTCAAAGCTCAACGCTGAGAAACGTCGCTGCTATCGTATCGATCGACAGAATTACAGAAGAATGATATATGACAACTGACGTATCATCCCCGAGAGTTAAGGTGAACCTGTACGGCTCCTTTCGACGATACATGAAAGGGAGGAACACCCTGTCGTTTCAGGCGGCCGATATTCGGGATGTGCTCTTTGGACTTCCTATCGATCGAGGGGAAGTGGGCTTGGTGCTCGTCAATAAACAGCCTGTAGAATCGTTACTGATTATACCCCATCCGCTCAAAGATGGCGATGTAGTGGAAATATATCCCATCGTAACCGGAGGGTAAGTGGCCTGGGGATACTGGAACAGGATTCTTCGGATTAATCTTACCGATGGGAGCCGCCGAACCGAACAACTCGATGACGGCGTCATGAGGAAGTACCTCGGGGGAAGGGGCCTCGCCCTACCGTATCTGCTCCGTGAGACACGCCCCGGACTTGAACCATTCTCTCCTGAAAACCCTATCATCCTTGCCACCGGCGCGCTAACGGGTGCGGCGGGACCGGCCATCCCACGCTATACGGCAGTATCAAAATCACCGCTGACGGGAGGGCTCGGGGCGTCGGAGGCCGGAGGATTTTGGGGCCCGGAGCTGAAATTTGCGGGGTACGACGCACTCATCGTGGAGGGACGGGCGCAAAATCCGGTCTATATATCGATTCGCGACGATACTGTCGAGATACGTGACGCTCGGCATATCTGGGGTTTTGAGGCGCTGCCGGCCGACACGACAATCAGGGATGAATTGGGGGACGCAAAGACCCGTGTTCTTATGGTCGGGCCGGCCGGTGAGCGGCTCGTTCGCTTCGCGAATATCGGAAATGAGTTCGGACACTACAACGGGAGAAACGGCCTCGGGGCGGTTATGGGAAGCAAGAACCTGAAGGCGGTGGCCGTCAGGGGAACTAGCAAAGTGCCGATAGCTGACGAAGAAGCGTTTAGGGAGATTACCCGGGAGTTCGCGCGGACGTTCAAGGACAATAAGCAGGGGTGGACGCTCTACGAGTACGGGACCGCGGCGACGGTCGACTCCCTCGTAGGGTTCGGTGCCCTGCCGACTAATAACTGGGAAACCGGTGTGACCGACGAAAGCCCGCGGCTCTTCTGTGACCGGTATAACGAAGAGATACTTACGGGAAGAAAGGGTTGCTTTGCCTGCGCGATCAGGTGTAAGCGTGTCGTATCCGTGAAACAGGATAAACGTGCGGTCGATTCACGATACGGAGGGCCTGAATACGAGACAATCGCTGCCCTCGGCTCCAACTGTGGTATATACGATTTTGCCGTTATTGCTAAGGGAAACGAGCTGGCAAATCGATACGGGATGGACACCATCTCCCTGGGAATGACGATCTCATTTGCCATGAAGTGCTATCGCGAGGGAATACTTACCGATGATGAGACGGGCGGAATCAAGCTTGAATTTGGCAACAACGACGCCTTTCTCGCGGTAATCGATCTGATTGCTCGACGCGAGGGGCTTGGAGATCTCCTGGCGGAGGGGTCTTTCAGGGCCGCCGAGCGGATAGGAAGGGGAGCCGATAAATTCCTTATTACGGTAAAGAAGCAGGAAGTCCCGATGCACGACCCGCGCATAAAGACCGGGGTCGCCATCGGATACGCGGTCTCTGATATCGGCGCCGATCATATGGTGTCGGCCCACGACCCATTCTTTGCCGACGGTCAGTCCGCTGTGTTTCTCGGATTGAAGCTCCTGGGGATAGAGCATCCGGCCGACATCTTTGAGATGACGCGGAGCAAAGCGCGTAACTTTGCGATTGCCGCCAGATACTGGAGGATGCAGGATTGCCTGGGCTGCTGCCACTTCGGCTTTGCCCCGAGGGGGCCGATGAGTATTGAGAGGCTCGTCGATATGATTAACGCGGTAACCGGTTGGAATACGGACATCACCGAACTCCTCACTGCAGGCGAACGGGCGATGACGCTCTCCCGTATCTATAATCACCGTGAAGGGTTTACGGAACGGGACGATCTACTACCCGAACGATTCACCCGAAACATGAAAGACGGCCCGTACCGAGACCGGCTTGGCATAGAGAAAGCCGGTTTTTATACAATGCGATCGGACTTCTACGACGAGATGGGATGGGATCCTGGTACTGGATACCCGACGGCCGGGAGGATCGCGGAACTCGGAATCGAGGTTCCGGGTACCCGTGGAACTGATACGGACTAAAGGGGTGTGCCCAGGAATAAGTGACACCATGATGCCGGCATGTTCCCGGCGAGAACCGTCGGTGTTAACGGGAACGTGATACGAGTACTACGCGATAGGAGGGGATTGGAACCGGCCTATGCGTTCGGCGATACTCTCTGATATTCACGCAAACCTTATCGCTTTCCGTGCCTTTCTGGATGCCGTGGAGCGACTACACGTCCAGCGGACATTCTGTCTCGGAGATATCGTCGGATATAATCCGTGGCCGAACGAATGTGTCCAGATTATCCGGGAGAGATCGATTCCCTGCGTCATGGGTAATCACGACAGGGTTGCAGCCGGACTCGAAGAACCTGACGATTTTAACGCGCTTGCCAGGGAGGCAATCCACTGGACCCGCGGCGTACTCACCCAGGCAAACAGAAGCTTCCTTACGAAACTCCCGGATCGGCGAGCCATTGATAGTTCGGCCGTCCTGGTTCACGGGTCTCCCCGCGATCCGGATGAATATATCCTCACAACGGCAATCGCCCGCGAGAATATAGCCTTCATGCGGGATCGACTCGGGTCCGACCTCTGTTTCTTCGGTCATACGCACGTTTCAGGGATTTTCGATGGGATAAACGACAACACGCCGACCGTCGAGCGGACGTTCTCTCTCAAGAGGGATAGCGCCTGTCTGGTCAATCCGGGCAGTATCGGACAGCCTCGGGATAGAGACCCGCGGGCATCTTTTGTAATCTATGACGACGAAGGTATGACGGTCGAGTTTCACCGCGTTGAATATGACGTCAGCGCCGTAAGAGACGCGATTGTCCGGGAAGGGCTTCCGCCGCATCTTGGTAAGCGACTTTTTTTGGGGACGTAAGAAGAAATACCTTGAAAATACGGTGGTTTAATGGTACAAGAAGGGGTGTGCTTGGTTTCCTTTATTCGATAAGGAGGAGATATGAAGAAAGTTCTGTTTCTCATCTCGATTGCTGTAATAGTGGGAATGTTTGCAGCTATGGCTTATGCGGCTACACCGGAAGAAATATTCAAAGTAGCCGATGACGTCTACAAGAAGAAAGACGTGGCCGCCGTCAAAGCGAACATGAAAGACCTTGAGGGTCTTGCCGCTTCCAACGAGGCTGCCGCGTGGAGATTCGGACGGGCCTCCTATTTTGTCGGCGCAAGAACGGACGACGCAAAGACGCAGGAAGGTATCTTCAGCAAGGGATACAAAGCCCTCGAACCGTACTTCAATAAGGGCACCAAGGACGTAAACACCAACTACTGGTTCGCGCTCAACGCGGGCAAGTACGGCAAAATCAAGGGCGTGCTCAAGAGCCTCTTCCTGGTAAAGCCGATGAAAACGGCGTGCAACAACGTAGTTGCAAAGGATCCGGGTTATGAGGAAGGCGGCGGCTACACGATCCTCGGTGCGCTCGAATACGAGGTTCCGGGCGGGGACCTTAAGAAGGGTATTGACTACTTCAATAAGGGCCTGAAGTATAACCCTGACGGCATCGCGGTAAACCTCTACCTTGGCAAGTCTTACTACAAGCAGAAAGAATACGCCAAGGCAAAGGAGCGGCTTGAGTTCATAATCGCCAACGGCAAGCCGGAGACCAAAGACGACAAGAAGGATATGGCAGAGGCGAAAGAGCTCCTGGCTAAAGTCATCAAAGACATGAAATAGGCGATACTGAGAATCGTATGAGGGGGGGGATTTCCCCCCCTTCTCACTGTGAAAGGGGGAAGTGATCGTGGATAAGTCCGCCAAAGACATCATTGCACAGGCCGTAAAGAACGGACAGAAGAACCTGTCCGAGCACCAGTCGAAACTCTTCCTGAAGGCGTACGGCATACCGGTCACGCGCGAGGAGATGGCGGCAAACCCGGATGAGGCGGTCAAGATCGCCAAGTCGATGGGATTTCCCGTCGTCCTCAAGGGAGAGTCCCCCGAGCTCACCCACAAGACAGAGATGAACGTAATCGAGCTGAATCTCTCCTCGGAAGAGGAGGTGCGTAAGGCCTATGACCGAATCATGGGAACCGGCGTCGTACCGAAGGGCGGCATCCTCGTCCAGGAAATGATCAAGGGGCAGAGGGAGCTTGTCGTCGGGCTTTCCCGCGACCCCCAGTTCGGCCCCTGTGTCATGTTCGGGCTCGGCGGGATCTATACGGAGATTCTCCGGGACGTGTCATTCCGCGTCGCGCCGTTAACGGAGTTCGACGCCATGCAGATGATGGACGAGATAAAGGCCAAGAAGATACTCGACGAATTCAGGGGTAAACCGGCGGTCAATAGATCGGTGTTGGCAAAAGCCCTGATAGCTGTCGGCCAGATCGGACTTGAACATGACGAGGTTAAAGAACTGGATATTAATCCACTCATAATCTCGGGCGACAAGCCCGTGGCGGTAGACGCCCTGGTCATTCTCGGTAATGGGAAGAAATAGGGTTGCTAAAGTAACGAAAACGGAAAATGACTACGATCCCTCAGTGTTCGGGATCGATAGAACCGGTTCTTGAGAGAACCGGTTTTTTATTTGTCGGTGCGAGCCTGCTATCCTTGTACTTACATGTGGATATGGGTAGAACACACCGGTAACTCATGGCGACACGCAGTAGGGAGGAGTAGCGCTACTGGAAAGAACCTACGAAATACTGGATAGTATCATGATATCGACGGGGCATAGCCAGGCGTACGCTTTCGCTATACCCTGCCGCCGACGGTGATCTGGGGGATACGCAGCGTCGGTTGGGCGTCGGCAACGGGAACACCCTGTCCGTCTTTGCCGCAGGTTCCGATGCCGAAACCGAGATCATTTCCGACCATATCTATCTCGCTGAGGACTTCGGGTCCCTTTCCGGTCAGGATCGCGCCGCGTACGGCCGCGCCGACCTTGCCTTTCTCGATCATGTAACCCTCACTCACCTCGAATACGAACTGGCCGTTAACGGTGTTGACCTGCCCGCCGCCCATCTTTATGACAAGGAGCCCGTGGTCTATTGACGAAACAATGTCGTCGGGATTATGGGTACCCGGCGCGATGATGGTATTGGTCATGCGCGGTATGGGTTTGTGACGATAGGACTCCCTCCTGCCATTTCCCGTGCTTTGTTTTCCTTCCTTGAGGGCGCAAAGCCTATCATACATGAAATTGACAAGGATGCCATTTTCAACAAGGACCGTCCGTTGGGACGGCGTTCCTTCGTCATCGAAGGTAAAGGAGCCGCGCCGGCCGGGAAGGGTGGAATCGTCCAATACGGTTATCAAATCGGAGGCGACCTTCTGCCCGATCTTACCTGAATAGACGGAAAGCTTTCTATCTGCGAGGTCGGACTCGAGGCCGTGGCCGACGGCCTCGTGGATCATCGTACCGCCGGCCGATGATGAGAGGACGACCGGGAACCTCCCGGCGGGTGCAGGCACGGCATCAAGCATCAACTCGGCGCGTTGCGCAGCCGCATTCGCGACCGTCTCGGGAAGATTCTCATCGAAGATCTCAAATCCGAGGGTGCCGCCCACCGGCTCGTAACCGGTCTGGATGATACCATCCTTCTGCGCCACGACGTTCACGGCGAAGATCGTACCTGTTTTTTCTTCCGAAGTCAGATTCCCCAGGGAGTTGGCGACGGTCACGTTCTTCTTCGAATCGCGATAGATGACCTTTGCCTGCCGTGTTGTCTTGTGGCTGCGGGCTGTTTCATTGGCGCGGACGACGTACTCGATCTTACGGCTGACGGCAACGTCGGTCGGGTCAATCGCGGCCGTCAGCAGGAACGGTGGTTTAAGACGGGAAAGAACAATATCCTGGCCGGGCAACGGATTTGTTCCAAAGGAGTCCGCAAGCTCCCGGGCCAGAGACGTGAGGTTAGATTCGGAAGGATCGTTCGTATAGGCGTAAGCGGTCTTGAAATTCCTGATCAAACGGAGGCCTATGCCGGCATCCGTGCCCGATATGACCTTCTCGATCCTGTTATCCTCGCAGACGATAAAGGTGCTCTCGGCCTTTTCAACGTAAATATCGGCATATTCTCCGCCGTTTTGCAGGATCGTTTTGAGCACACGTGCGTAATCGATGTCTCTGATATCGGACATAATCAGTACCGTTTAGAAAAATAGTCGTCCATGATAGCGGCGTGGTCAAAGGCAAGGGGGGAGGGGAGGGAATCTCCGGTAAAGATGCCGATACTCGCGGCATCGTCGGCGGCGCGTGGAGTTCCTTCAGCAGCCGCGATATAGACGGTCGTAATTGTATGGTGGCGCGGATCGCGGCGGGGATCGGAGTATGTGTGGAATTGCCTGATGAGCGTGACGTTCAATGATGTTTCTTCGGCGGCCTCCCGAACTGCCGCTTCCTCCAGCGACTCTCCCCAGTCTACGAAGCCACCGGGAATTGCCCAGCCCGGGGGAGGATTCTTTCGCTCTATGAGGACAATCCCTCCGCCCAATTGGATGATAATATCGACGGTCGGGTAAGGATTCCTCGGCTTGCATTTTTTAATGCTACCACGGGGGCGAGAGCGTGTCAAAAGTTTTTATTCCTTGACCCTCCACTTTTTGGAATGATATAATAAAAAGATTATGGTGCCTCTTGTCGGAATCTTTATTACGTCATTTCTCCTGGCGCTTTCCGGGGCGCTTATGCCCGGTCCGCTGTTGACCGTAACGATTAACGAGAGCGTCACGCGCGGACCATGGACGGGCCCTCTGCTAATTGTCGGGCACGCGATTCTCGAGCTGATCCTCATCATCATTATCCTCTGGGGACTGGGTACGATACTCCAGGACGATATTATCCTTTCGGTCATCGCGTTTATCGGCAGTGTCGTGATGCTCGGCATGGGATATTCGATGATACGCAACGTGCGTTTTCTCACGCTCTCCGATGCACAGAGCCAAACTCCAAAGAGCACTATCGGTAGAATACTTAAACACCCGCTATCGGCCGGTATTATTGTAAGCCTGGCCAACCCGTACTGGAGCGTATGGTGGCTCACCATTGGGCTTACGTATATTTTCATCTCGGTCAAACTGGGAATTATTGGGATTATTGTGTTTTTCGTTGGTCACGTGATGGCCGATTTCCTGTGGTACAGTGTTGTTTCCGTATCGATAAGCCTCGGGAGAAGGTTTTTCACCGACGGAGTCTACCGGGGGATCGCGGCCTTCTGCGGCCTGTTCCTCCTCGGCTTTTCCGTTTATTTCTTTAAGTCGGGATTCGATTATCTCCTGAAGTAGGTGTTATTCAAATGGCAGGGATAAAATTCGGTACCTCCGGCTGGCGTGGGATCATTGCCGATGATTTTACTTTCGAGAACCTGAGGGCGGTATCACAGGCGATAGCCGAATACGCTATCCGGGTTCGTGAGGGGCACGACGGCATGATCGTGGGGCGGGACAGCCGCTTCATGGGGGATATCTTCGTGCGAGAGTCGGCGTCGGTACTCGCGGGAAACGGAATCAAGGCCCTTGTATCTGCCAAAGAAGTACCGACCCCCGCGATCAGCTGGGCTATTATTAGGGGAAAGGCGGGAGGAGCGATTAATATCACGGCAAGCCATAACCCGCCGCAATACACCGGTGTGAAGTACTCTCCGAAATGGGGCGGGCCCGCGCTTCCCGAGGCAACCGAATGGATCGGCCGTCGGGCAAACGAAATCGTGACGACCGGAGTAGTACATCGGCTGGATGAGAAAGAAGCCAGAAACAGGGGGCTCTGGGAAGATGTGGATCTTGCCGAAAGCTATCTGGCGGGCCTTACAGAAAAGATCGATTTCCCGGTTATCAAGAATTCGGGCGCGGCCGTGGCGTATGACCCGTTATTTTCGGCAGGGCGGGGTTATCTTGACCGAGTTCTCCTGGAACACGGAATCCCGGTGACCGTGCTGCACGATTCCGAGGACCCCCTGTTCGGGGGCGGGGCCCCGGATCCGTCAGAGGCTCGCCTGCGCGAGCTCGGCGACCTCGTTAAAGGAAGCAATAAAATCGTCATAGGCCTGGCCACGGACGGGGATGCAGACCGTTTTGGCGTCGTCGATGCGGACGGATCGTTTGTCGAGCCGAACTATATCATCGCTCTCCTGCTGGATTATCTGATAACGCGAAAGGGCTACCGCGGGGGAGCAGCCCGGTCGGTGGCCACTACGCACATGATCGACGCGGTGGCACGCTACCACGGTGTAGAATGCTTCGAGACACCGGTTGGTTTCAAGTATATCGGTGAATATATTGCCGCCAACAAGATCGCAGGTGGTGGAGAGGAGAGCGCGGGTTTTTCGATATTCGGGCACGTCCCGGAAAAAGACGGGATTATCGCCTGTCTTTTGACCCTCGAGATGGTCTGCCGTGAGAAGAAGACGGTACGGCAGCTGCTCGAAGACCTATACGAGCGTGTCGGAACGTACCGGACTCGCCGGGAGAACCTGACGCTCACCGAAGATCTCAGTAATGCCTATTCGGCAAAGGTAGCCTCGCGCCCGCCGGCCTTCTCGGGGATCCCGGTGACGGGGACGGTTTCGATCGACGGAATGAAATATCTACTCGAAGACGGTTCGTGGCTCCTCTTTAGAAAATCCGGTACGGAGCCGGTAGTCAGGATATACGGGGAGGCCTCAACCGATCAGGGGCTCGACCGTCTCATGAGGGCGGGAAGAGAGTTTATCACCACGTAATAATGGGACGAACCATGAAAAGGATTATAGCCGTAATTCTGTTCGCGTTAGTTGCCGTTTCGGCGACGGCCAAAGAAGAAGAGATTGTAACGAAAGGGGATTCCCCGAAAATGCGGGAGGCGTACGAATACTTCGTACTTGAAGAAAGGAACCCCGCGTTTATTCTCAATAATGAGGGTAACTTCCTGTCTATAAAGGGCAGGTATGAAGAGGCCCTGGAAAAGTACCGCCAGGCCCTGGCCGTCGCCCCGAACGAAACCCTGATCCTCAATAATCTCGCGTGGACGCTTATCCTGGCGGGCCGGTATCAGGAGAGTCTCGATCAGCTGAAAAAATCAATTGTGCTGGATTCAAAGAAACCGTCAACGAACTTTTATCTCGGCGTAGTCAACTGGGCGCTGGGTGACTATAGGAACGCCGAGAAATATCTACGGGTGTCGGTTACACTCGATCCGAATCATCCCTATTCCCACTACTACCTGTCAAAGGTGTACCTTAAGGATGGCGATATTGCGGAGGCATTAACGGAGGGTGAGCTTGCGGCATTAATCCTCGGCAATGTCTGGAACCCCGACGTAGCACTCCACCTCGGCGATCTGTACGCGAGGGCCGAGATGTTCCAGAAGGCGCTATTGCAGTATCAGAAGCTGGTCGACGAAAAGGACTACGCCTACGAAGCGCATTACGGTTTGGGAATCGTCTATGGGAGCTTTGGTGATTTCGAGAAGGCCGAAGAACACCTGAACATGGCGCTGGATCTGGCAGACGACGATCCGATAGTATACTATGCCCTGGGGAAGCTCTATTCTCAGCAGGACGATGAATTGAAAACGGCGCTTGGGTATGCCGAAAAGGCATTGAAATACGAGCCGGATAACGGCCGTTTTCTATATCTCGCGGGCTGGATACTCTACCGTATGGATAACGTTGAAGAGGCGCTCGTCTATATGAAAAAGGCCGTCGCCGTCGATCCGGAAAACGCGACGTACCGGTATCAGGTGAAGCTATTAGAAAACGAAATCGCGGGAAAAGACAATAAGTAACGTTTCATACTTGACAAAAAAGACGGATAATGTTAGAAATATAAACTTCCTAACATAAGCGGGAATAGCTCAGCGGTAGAGCATTGCCTTGCCAAGGCAAGGGTCGCGGGTTCAAATCCCGTTTCCCGCTCCATTTTTTTCCTCGGGCGGCATCGCCAAGCGGTAAGGCAAAGGTCTGCAAAACCTTCATCCCCGGTTCAAATCCGGGTGCCGCCTCCATCTGCCTTGCCTGGGTGGCGGAATAGGTAGACGCAAGGGACTTAAAATCCCTCGACGGCAACGTCGTGCCGGTTCGATTCCGGCCCCAGGCACCAATAGTTTTGGAGTTATTATCAGGTTGGCCGAGGAGCCGGCCTTTTTATTTGTCCGCAGGTTTGAGGAATCCCTCAATGAGCCGCGTGACGCAGCACGGACTACCCGTATGACTAACCGGGATATGTGGTAGTCCCTAACAAAGAAGAATAGCAGTCGGATCAGGTACCGTCATCCGACGTAACCTCTGGAGGATATGATGCACCTATCGATTATCGGTGCCCCCGGATGCGGAAAGACAACGATCTTTCAGGCGTTGAGCGGGATTCCCGTTGAAAGCAAGCCGGCGGGAGACCATATAGCCGTCATCGACGTGCCGGATGACCGCATTGACGAGCTTGTCAAGATATTCAAACCCAAGAAAACGATATATACCCGGATAACGCTGGCAGATACGGTTGGGATCGCCGAGGGCGATATAAAAAACGATAGCGCCGCGACAAAGAAACTCCAGCAGATGCGCGACAGCGACGCACTGTTGCTTACGCTGCGCGACTTTAACGACGGGCGTCCGATCCACCTCAAAGAGGAATTTCTTGCCGTTTACAGCGAGTGCATCATCGCTGACATGATCCAGATAGAAAACCGCCTGGAGCGAATACGAAGGCAAGGAAGCAAAAAGGATAACGCCGCCGCTATCGCGCTCGAGGAAAAGATGCTCGCTGAGTGCCTGACCCATCTGAGTGAGGAAAAGCCGCTCGCGACGGCCCCGGCCTTTGAAAGTGGGCAAAAGCTGTTGAATAACTTCCAGTTCCTTTCGGCAAAACCGATGATGGTGGTAGTAAATTACGCAGAAGAAAAGACCAGCGAAGTAGAGGCAGAAATTGAAGAACTGAAAATAACAATCCCCGATCATATACCGGTGCTCGCGGTATGCGGAAAACTGGAAGCCGAGCTCGCACTCATGACCGAGGAAGACAGCTCCGCGTTTATGAAGGAACTCGGGATACGCCAATCGGTCAGGGGCCGCATCATTCGTACGGCATCCGAGCTCCTGGGGCTCATCTCATTTCTAACGGTAGGCGAAGATGAATGCCGCGCGTGGCCTATCAGAAACGGGGCGACCGCGCAGGACGCCGCGGCGGTAATCCACACGGACCTCGCGCAGAAGTTCATCAGGGCCGAAACGGTTTCGTATTCCGATTTCATAGCCAACGGTGGCTTCGCGGAATGTAAGAAAAAGGGACTCTGGAGGCTCGAGGGAAAGACCTACGTCGTTAAGGACGGGGATATTCTTTCAATCAGGGCCGGTAATTAAGACACCCTCGAAATATCGCCGAAGCGGAGAGAGCGTACGATGGACGTACGTATAATACTACTTTCTGTATGGGATGGTGCGGGTGGTGGCTTTCGAAGACTCGATGGAATGGAATACGAATCTTACGGTTTGCCCTTGTCGAGCCGTATACTGATCGACCGGGCATGGGCGTCGAGTCCCTCGATCAATGCGAAGTCATACGCTGTCCGGCCTACCGCTTCCAGCCCTTGCGGGCTCATCTCAATAACCGAAATCCTTTTTAAGAAATCGTAGACAGACAGTGGAGACGAGAAGCGGGCAGTGCCGCCTGTCGGCAGGACGTGATTTGGTCCGGCGGCGTAGTCACCTACCGGTTCCGGGGAATGGGCGCCCATGAATATAGCCCCGGCGTTCTCAACCTTGCTCACCAGCTTGACGGGCTCACGCACCAAAAGCTCGAGGTGTTCAGGGGCGATATCGTTTGCAATCGCGACGGCCTCGGCCGGATCTGCGGCGATGATAATCGCACCGTAATCCCTGATTGAATCACGCGCGATATCGGCCCGGGTAAGGGTACCGATCTGGCGTTTCAACTCGTCCATCACGCTTCGGGCAAGGGGTTCATCAGTGACAATGAGGATAGAGGCCGCCAGTGGGTCGTGCTCTGCCTGAGAGAGGAGGTCTGCGGCAATGTACGCGGGATTTGCAGAGGAGTCTGCGATAATAACAATCTCGGAGGGGCCTGCAATCATATCGATATCCACGACACCCAAGAGCATCTTCTTGGCGGTCGCCACATAGATATTGCCGGGCCCGACAATTTTATCTACCTTGGGAATCGTCTCGGTGCCAAAGGCAAGAGCCGCCACCGCCTGCGCCCCCCCAACCCTGAAGATTCTATCGACGCCGGCGTGGTCCGCGGCCGTCATGACGGCGGGGCTGGGAGAGCCTCCGGGTGTTGGGTGTACGGCAATGATCTCGCGGACGCCGGCTATCCGGGCCGGTATAACGTTCATGAGTAGCGTCGAGGGGTAAGGGGCACGGCCGCCGGGGACGTAGACCCCGACACGGGCGAGCGGCCTGACGATCTGCCCCAGCCGGTTTGAGTGCTCGTCCAGGAAGGTAAACGAATCCAATGACTGGTGTCCGTGATAGGCGCGAATCCGGGCGGCGGCATCTGCTATTGTCTCGCGATCATTTTGAGGAAGAAGGGACGCCGAATAGGTGATCTCTTCCCTTTGTATCTCGAGTTTTTCCGGTGAGAGCCGAACGGAATCATACCGCTGGGTCCAGTCAATAAGGGCCGCGTCGCCCCGGGAGCGGACGTCCTGGATGATTTGGCGTACCGTTTCTTCTATCTCGGGGGGGACTATTTCCCCCCTCGTGGATATCTTCCTCAGGAACGCGGGGAAGCCGGGATCGGCACTGCGAATCAGATTAACCATCCTGCGGCGCCCTCCTTATATCTGCCCCGAGGCGGGTAAGTTTTTCTTCCATCCGCTCGTATCCGCGGTCGAGGTGATAAATTCTATAGACCTCGGTGATACCCTCTGCGGCCAGCCCGGCGATGATCAGTGCCGCGCTGTTCCTGAGATCGGAAGACATGACCGGAGCGCCGAGCAGTGCATTGGTCCCCTTGATGACTGCGCTCGCTCCGTCGATGGTGATATCCGCGCCGAGGCGGATAAGCTCGGGTACGTGGGCGAAACGCTTTTCGAAGATCGTCTCGGTTATAATGCTGGTACCCTTTCCAAGCGTCAAGAGGGAGGTGATCGGTGCTTGCAGGTCGGTAGGAAACCCGGGGTAGGGCAGGGTCTTGATATCGACCGGGCGGATACTTTTCGGTCCGATTACCCTGAGGCCGCCGGCGGAATCCTTAAACTCAACGCCGGCTTCCCTGAATATTTCCATGACGGAGACGAGCATGGCGGTCGGGACGTTTTTCATAACGATGTCCCCGCCGGTAATGGCGGCGGCCGCCATGAATGTCCCCGCCTCAATCCGGTCGGGAATGATCGTATGGGTGATCGGGTTGAGAGAATCAACGCCCTGGATATGGATCGTCTCTTCGCCGGCCCCCTCGATCCTGGCGCCCATTGACTGTAAGGCGACGGCCAGATCGACGACCTCCGGCTCCCGGGCGGCGTTCTGGATGACTGTCTCTCCCTTTGCCGTTACGGCCGCCATAAGGAGGTTTTCCGTCGCACCAACCGTCGGGAAATCGAAAACTACCCTGCCAGCCCGAAGGCCCTTTGCGTCGGCTATTACCAGGCCGTGCTCTTCGCTGATCTTAATCCCAAGGAACTGAAAACCCTTTAAGTGCTGATCGACGGGCCGCAGACCCAGCTCGCATCCCCCGGGCAGCGACACGCGTGCCTTCCTGAACCGCGCGATGAGGGCGCCCATGATCAGGAACGAGGCACGCATCTTCCGGACCAGTTCCCAGGAGGCCTCATAGCTGTTGATTGGGGTGGAATCGACGATGAAGGTGTCGTGATGATCGACCTCGGCGCCAAGCTCGCGGAGGAGATCGGCGGTCGTTCGTATATCCATCAAATCGGGAACGTGGCGGAATTCAAAACGGCCCGGCGCCATTATGGAGGCGATCAGGATGGGAAGGGCGGCGTTTTTCGAGCCGCTGACGGTGACTTCACCGGAAAGGGGTTTGCCTCCCGTGACGATCATCTTCTGGAGCACGACAATAACCTCTCAAATGTTTATTTAGTGCGTTGCGCAATCACAACCCTGGGGTGCCCCGCGTAGTCCTTTCTCGTCCGGATAAATGAAAGACCCTTAGTCCGTGCAATCAGCTGCTGCACATCACTCTCCTGGCCCGCCCCGATCTCAAGGAGGAGAAATCCGCCCGGATTTAGATAGGCGACAGCGGCCGCGATCATAGGCCTGATAATCGAAAGGCCGTCTTTACCGGCACGGAGTGCTCGGCCCGGTTCTGACCTGACCTCGGGTGAGAGCCCGCTCATCTCTTCGTCGGTCAGGTAGGGGGGGTTGGATACGATGAGGTCAAAACGATCATCGGGATCTACGGCATAAAAAAGGTCTCCGTGCCTGATAGATATGCGATCGGCGAGCCTATGGGCCGAAACGTTTATGCGGGCAACGGCCAGGGCCTCTTCAGATACGTCTGTTGAGACAATCCGGGCGCCCGTAAGTTCCACACCAAGCGCAATCGATACCGCGGCCGATCCGGTGCCGAGTTCAAGGATCGCGATGTGTTCCGGGAAGAGACGTGAGGCCGCCAGCGACTCTTCAACGAGAAGCTCCGTCTCGGGTCGGGGAATGAGGACGCGCTCGTCAACGGTGATAGATAGTGACCAGAATTCCTTTGTCCCGATAAGATAGGCGGTGGGGACTCCCGAGGCGCGTCGGGAAATGAGAGACAGCAGCGCCGGTTCACGTCCGGGATCGATAGCCAGATCGGGTTTTCGGTAGATATCGATCGGGTCCAAGCCCAAGGCAATAAGCGACGATCAACCGTGCGTCGAGCAGGTAGGACTCGATACCCTTTTCTCTGAGGATCTGTGAAGCTCGAGCAACAGCGTCCCGGAGGGTCAAACGGCTGCGAAGGCCCGGTGCTAGCAGTATCCCGGGTTGTTTGAATCCGGTCGGGCGTAATCATACGGCCCTGCTTTTGAGGGCCTCTGCCTGATAGTGAGTGGCAAGCGCGTCGATAATCTCGTCGAGGTTGCCCATGAGCACGCTCTCCAGACGGTGGATGGTCAAACCGATGCGGTGATCGGTGACCCTCGATTGAGGGAAGTTATAGGTTCTGATCCTTTCGGAGCGGTCGCCGGAACCGACCTGATTCTTGCGAGTCTCGGATCGTTCGGACTCGATCCTCTGGGTCATCAGATCGAGGAGGCGCGCCTTGAGGACCCGCATCGCCTTGGCCTTATTTTTATGTTGGGACTTTTCGTCCTGGCAGGTTACGACAAGGTTCGTCGGGATATGGGTGATACGCACGGCGCTGTCGGTTGTGTTGACTGACTGGCCGCCATGACCGGTGGAGCGGTACGTATCGATCCTGAGATCGTTGGGATCGATCTGCACCTCGATTTCCTCGGCCTCCGGCATAATAGCGACGGTAACGGCCGATGTATGGATGCGTCCCTGGGCCTCGGTCTCGGGTACCCGCTGAACGCGGTGGACACCGCTCTCATATTTTAGACGGCTGAAGGCGCGGTTACCCTCGATAAGGGCAATAATCTCCTTGAATCCTCCGCCGCCGGTTTCGTTTTGGCTCATCACTTCGATACGCCAACCGTTTAAATCGGCATAGCGGGAATACATCCTGAATAGATCCGCGGCAAACAGGGCGGCCTCTTCCCCGCCCGTACCCGCACGTATCTCGATAAAGGTATTCTTAGTATCGTTGGGGTCTTTGGGTATAAGGAGGCGTTTAAGGTTTTCTTCGGCGGCCGCCACGTCGGTTTCAATTCGCTCGATCTCGCTCCTAGCCATTTCCCGGATTTCGGAATCGTTGTCAGAAATTAGCTCCCTGTTGCCGGAAAGCTCGTTGGTAAGGTTCCTATATCGCCGGAACTCCGTAACGATCGGTTCCAGATCCGACCGCTCCTTGGAGATCTTCTTATATCGGTCGGGATCCTTCACGACGTCGGGATCGGAGAGTATCCGATCGAGATCTTCATATCTGAGTTCAATGTCTCTGAGCTTGTCTATCATCGGGCACTTGACCTCACGTCGTTATGTCGCCGTGGTTTTCTCTCGGTATAGCTCCACTGATCGCGTAAGGGCCGCGAGGGCCACCTCGATCTGATCATCGGAGGGCTCACGCGTCGTTATCTTTTGGAGCCAGATCCCGGGAAGGGAGAGGGCCGCAATTACGCGGCTATCCTTGCGATTGCCGGCCAGTCGTATGAATTCGTACGAGATTCCGGCGATCGGCAGAAGGAGGGGAATCTTTATAAGAACATAGACGAGGTTACGCACGAGACTGGGAATACCGGGAAGCGCCGGCATGAAAGGAAAGATGGCCGCGAACATAAAGATACTGATGAGGAGCACGGCGATAATAAAGGAGGTCCCGCAACGAGGATGGAGGGTGGAGTATTTACGCGCGTTCTGAACTGTCAGTTCGTCCCCTGCCTCAAATGCAAAGATCGACTTGTGCTCGGCGCCGTGGTACATAAAAACACGGCGAATATCGGGCATAAGAGAAATTCCAACGATGTACAGGAGGAAGACGGCTACCTTTATGATTCCGTCAACGAGGTGGAATAGTATCGTGTTCACGCCCATCGGTATCGAGAGCCCTTCACCGATCAGGACAGTCAGAAAGTGCGGGAGAACGACAAACAGGGCGATACCGAGAGCGAGGGATACAATAATTGTCAGCGCCATAGCCCATGCCGAAATCGGCGCCTCAACCTCTCCCTCGGCGGCCTCGTTGGCCGAAAAGGTGAGGGCCGAGATGCCGTGAGCGAGGGATTCAAAGAGGACGACAACTCCCCGGAGTACCGGTTTCTTGAGAAGGGGGTAGCGTTGAGAAAGAGGGGTGATATACTCCTCTTTCGTCTTTATGGTTCCATCGGCCTTTCGAACACTGACGGTCAATGCGCTCTCGGTGCGCATCATAACGCCCTCAATGACGGCCTGACCTCCGACTTTCAGTTTTTCTATTGTACACATAGGTTGAGTCGTTTGGAAATATAGTCGGTGCCAAAACCGGAAGCAAAACGGCCAACGCCTTGAGTCTGGCGATAGCCGTATCCTCCGGCAAAACTGCTGCGGGCAAACGTAGTCTGCCCGCAGGTAATGGCTTGTTTGTAGAACAGCCTATGACTTCTTGGCGACGTTGGCGTATTTCCTTTTGAATTTCTCCACGCGGCCGGCGGTGTCTACCAGCTTCTGTTTGCCGGTGAAGAACGGGTGGCATTGAGAACATATTTCGACCGCGATCTTGTCTTGTGTTGAACGGGTCGTGATCTCGTTACCACACGCGCACTTAATAACCGATTCAATATACGCGGGGTGCAGATCTTTTTTCATCGCAATACTTACTCCTTTGTAGCGGTCTATCGTACGTAACGCTATTATAACCGATAGATAGGATAACCCATCATCCGTATAATTACTACTGATTCATCTTTGCCAGGAAATCGCCGTTCGTTTCCGTCCCCTGGATCTTATCCATGAGGAATTCCATCGAGTCGATGGGGGTAAGGGGCGCCAGAAGTTTTCTCAATATCCAGACACGGTTGAGCACGTCCTGATCCATGAGGAGCTCTTCCTTACGGGTGCTCGATCGGTTAATATCGATGGCCGGGAATATCCGACGGTCCGAAAGACGCCGGTCGAGCTGGATTTCCATATTGCCGGTCCCCTTGAATTCCTCGTAGATAACCTCGTCCATCCGGCTGCCGGTTTCGATAAGGGCGGTGGCTATGATAGTGAGGCTACCACCGTTTTCAATATTACGGGCGGCCCCAAAGAACCGTTTGGGCTTATGCAGGGCATTGGAGTCAACACCGCCGGACAGTATCTTGCCGCTCGGCGGGACAACTGCATTATAAGCACGGGCAAGCCTGGTGATACTGTCAAGCAGGATTATGACGTCTTTCTTATACTCGACAAGCCGTTTGGCTTTTTCTATGACCATCTCGGCGACCTGGACGTGGCGGGAGGCCGGCTCATCGAAAGTGGAACTAACGACTTCGCCGTCCACCGACCGTTCCATATCAGTAACCTCTTCGGGCCGCTCGTCGATCAAGAGGACGATAAGGGTTATGTCTTTGTGGTTTGAGGTAATGGCGTTGGCGATATCCTGAAGCAGCATGGTCTTACCGGTCTTCGGAGGGGAGACGATGAGACCACGCTGACCCTTACCGACGGGTGTGAAGAGATCCATGATTCTGGTGGAATATTTCTTCTTGTCGTATTCGAGATTAAGCTTTTCCTGCGGGTAGAGCGGGGTCAGGTTATCGAACATGATCCGCTCGCGGGATGTATCCGGATGGCTATTGTTTACCGATTCTACCTTGAGAAGGGCGAAGTACCGCTCTCCCTCTTTCGGGGGACGAATCTGGCCCGATATGGTATCGCCGGTTCTGAGAGAAAACCTCCGGATCTGCGATGGAGACACGTAGATATCATCGGGACCGGGAAGGTAGCTGTAGTCCGGCGCGCGAAGAAAGCCGAAACCGTCGGGCAGCGTTTCCAGGACGCCTACTCCGTAGATAACGCCGTTTTGCTCTGTATGGGCCTGGAGCAGGGCAAAGATAAGCTCCTGGCGCGTCATGGTGCTGGCGCCCTCAATATTGAGATCCCGTGCCATATGCAGGATTTCGCTGATCTTTTTACTCTTGAGCTCAACAAGGTTGATGATTACATCCTGGGAGATTTCGGGTAGCTCAATATCGTTTTCTTCCATGGGTCTTTTTCCTTATGTGTGGCGGTACTCGTTGCGATATGTGTTATCGCACATCGTATGGGATTTAAATAAAAAATTAGCTTATTTTATTACAAGCGATTGTGTGCTATTTAGAACGTGCGTTGTTTGGAAATAGTTCCTTTTGTACTACCTGCGAGGAAATGGTGGTTTGATTATGGGGATATGAGTGAATATATGTCTTTTTCTACAAAATGTCAAGATATTTTATTTAATTATTTTGACGGTAGCCTTCCAACAGCCACCCCCCCATTTGGAGTAGATCTCGAAGTGGAATATACCCTGCCCGGTGAGCGTAAAGAGGTCTCCCTCGTTGAGGGATCTGTCAGTAAGCACCTCGACGCCGTCGTTATCGGTAACCTTAACGCGGAAATCCGACGTTCCTGAAGGCCAGGTGAAAAAGACCTGAAGTTCTTCGGAATCAGAGTAAACCTCAAACGAGGATCGTGCGCCGGTTCCCCAAAGATAGCCGGAATAGGAGCAGGGGTTTTCGGCGCCCAATACAGCGCCCGCGGATGTTAACAGCATTAGTATAGTGAGGGTGGCTATGAACCTGAAATAGCCGTATCGTCCCAGGTAACGGTTTCTCATGATATCCTATCACATAATTCGCGAAGGTAGGATTATGACCCATAGGGCGCTGGCGGTCAAGAAATTTTATTTATTTCTTTATCGGAAGAAAAACGCCGTTTCGATACGACGAGTTAAACGGCATATAATACGCTTACGGATGGTCGGGCAAAGTGGATGTCGCCTCTAATTGGAGTTGACAAATCCCCTTTTTCGGATAGTATTAAACCAATACCAAAATAGAACCGGGGGAGAACCAAACGGCGGCGATTGCGCGGATAGGTATAGTCTGAGTCCCCGGAATATTCCACTTCCTTGCCTGAAGGGTGCCCACCCATGAAACGACTGGCTCGTCTTATATATCGACACGATCTACTCATCCTGTCTGGCGGCGGTGCTTCTGACAGTCCTTGCGGTCTTCGGCATGACCAGGATCACGATGGTTTCCAATGTCGCCTTCATGCTTCCGAGGGATGACCCCGCGGTGAGTGACTATTTGGACTCCCTGGAGCGGATGGGCACGCTGGATTATCTGGTCATTCTCATATCGGCGCCCGAGAAAAAGGACCTGATTGGTTTTTCCGACAAGTTTGCCGAAAGGATATCCGATTCACAACTCGTCACCGAGGTTAACTATACCATTACCGAGCGTGACAAGCAATACATCCTCGATCACTACCTTCCGAATATCTTTTTATATCTTGACGATGAGGCATTCGGCCGGATAGAGCAGAAACTTGAGCCAGGGACGATAGAAGAGTCGTTAAGAGATCGATAAGAATCTCCTGCTTACTCCGATATCCTCCACGACCGCCGAATTTGTTATGGCGGATCCCCTCGATTTCCTCTCGGTTGTTTACGATGAGATATTCTCGACAAAGGGGGGATTTTCAATCGATACCGGTTCAGGATATTACCTCTCAATAGACGGAAAGCATCTCCTTATGCTGGCGCGTCCCGTTAAGCCGCCGCAGGACATCCAGTTTGATTCACTGCTCTTCTCCCGGCTGGACGAGTATGAGAGGGATATTAGAAATGACCCGGCGTTTCGTAACGTAACGGTTGAGTATACCGGCGGATATCCGATTGCACTTGGGGACGCGTCGACCATTCGGGGCGATCTACAGCGCACCCTGATGATCGCCCTTGTTTTGGTACTTATCCTCTTCTACCTGGTCTTTCGCAGGTATTCGTTCCTGTTTTTTGTAGGCCCGTGCCTCAATCTCGGAATACTCTGGACCCTCGGTTTTGCAGGCTTTACGCTCGGCCATCTGAATATGGTTACGGCCGCATTCGGGGCGATCCTTGCCGGGCTCGGGATAGACTACTCGATTCATTTTTACAACGGATTTCTGGGAGAAAATTTCAAAGGAGTAGGGCTCGAAAAGGCCCTCGAAACGACATTCATGACAACCGGAAAGGGGATCGTGACTGCGGCCCTGACCAACTCGATAGCTTTCTTTTCGATGGTATTCACCCGTTTCACCGGCCTTTCGGAGCTGGGATTAATCGGGGGGTTCGGTATCCTGTTGACGCTCGTATCGAACTTCATGGTCCTTCCGTCGGTAATCGTGCGATATATGAAGATCAGAGGCGAAAACGTTAAGTACCTTGAGGTGCCTACCTTCGGTGTCGGCAGGCTTGCGGCATGGGTTGTAAAGCGCAGATACGCTGTTCTGGCGGCATCCGGAGCCCTCACGGTCATTGCGATCGTTTTCGCGTTTCGGGTCGGATTTGAGGTAGATGCCAACAAACTGCGACCGAAGGATAATCCGGCCCTTGAGGTCCAGACAAAGATAGCGAGTATATTCTCGAGCCCCGCTCCCGAGATTATCGTTACGGCCCAGGGAAATGATCTCGAGCAGCTGCTTGTTATATCGGAGCGAGCGACGGCAATACTTATGACAAGAAGCGAGATCGAGGCGGTTGAGGGACCGGGAAGTTTCCTCCCGTCGGCAAAAAAACAGGGCAAAAATATCGAGCGCGCTAAAGCGCTTGGCCTGGATAATACAATAGCGGTCTTTCGCGCAGACCTCGAAGAAATGGGATTTCGGCAGGAACCGTTTGAACCTTTTATCCATTCGCTTGAACGATTTTCCGTCGGCCGAATTGAGCCGATAACGTATGAAGGTATTTCGGATTCGGTTGCCGGGGAGATGGTGAAGAAGTATATATCAAAGGATCGACGATACCTGGTACGTTTCGATTTTTGCCTATCCCAAGGGAGGGTTATGGGTAACGGATATAGACCGCGACCTGGTTGGCGAGCTCAGGGGCCTATCCCCGGGAGTATCGGTGGCCAGCATTACGATGGTAATTAGCCAGCTGAAGAAGATCATATCGAGGGACTTTACCGTCGCGACGATACTGGCATTGGCGGGCGTCCTTATAGTTCTTTCCATACAATTTAGGAGCCTCAAAGGGGTGCTGTTCTGTATCATCTCCCTGGGTGTTGGGATCGTATGGATGCTGGGGTGCATGGGGCTGTTCGGGATATCGCTCAACTTCGCGAATATCGTGGTTATCCCTATGGTGATCGGGCTTGGGATAGACAGCAATACGCACCTATACCACCGGTATCGGGAAAACCCGGAGGAGGGAATCGTCGGGGCAATGTCTTTCACGGGGCGGGCGGTCGTAATATCCAGCTTGACGTCGCTGGCAGGTTTCGGTTCTCTCATTTTTTCCCGCTACAGCGGGCTCAAGAGTATCGGTATCCTGGCGGTAATGGGTTTGTCGCTTTGTCTCGTAACGGCTATCTTCCTTCTTCCCTCTCTGATTGCGATAGGTCGGCAGGATGGAAGAGACAAGAAATGAGATTCGTCAAACAACGTCATACACGCCAAACGTGTTTAGTCGAAGAAAAGTCCTACGAGCAGAGGGGCGTATAGACGGTGAAAGTGCTTCTGGTCTACCCATATCTGCGGGATGTATTCCATAAACTGGGATTCCTCCTGCCACCTCTTGGTCTTGGGTATCTGGCAGCCGCCGCAAAACGAGAGGGATACGATGTTGACGTGTGCGACCAGAACCTGGATGACGCAGGGAATCTTCCGAACCTCACGTCCTATGATGTCGTTGGAATATCGCTGGATACCTCCCGGTACAACGGGGCCATGGCCATCGCGCGGGTCGCATTAGACAAGGGCGCGACCGTTGTTATGGGTGGCCCCCACGCAACGTTTGTGGCCGATGATATCCTGTCGGATGGAACCGCGCACTATATTGTCAGGGGAGAAGGCGAGGAGACCTTCGTGCGCCTCTTGCATTGTCTATCGGCTGGAGAAGATGCTGCCGGAATCGACGGTGTGTCATTCCTGAGAGGGGGGCGGGTAATTCATACTCCCGACAGACCGCCGCCACACAACCTGGACGCCCTCCCGTATCCTGATAGGGAAGCGCTCAATATCAATCGATATAAGAGTCTCCGCCTTGGGGGGCGCGCCATAACATCGATGGTTACCAGCCGGGGGTGTCCGTTTAACTGTGGTTTCTGCTCGTCCACGGTTTTCTCGGGCGCAGCGTGGAGGAGCCGATCTCCGGCCGGCGTGTTGGACGAAATCGAATCGATCGTGAAGGATTTCGATTTCGGGGCGGTCTGTTTCATGGACGACAATTTTACCATGAACCCGAGGCGGGTGATCGACATCGCCGAAGGTCTTATGGCACGCCGTCTCGATATTTTCTGGTGGTGCTTCTCGCGGGGCGATATCATTATAAAAAACGAAGATATGGTTCGGTATATGGCTCGATCGGGTTGCCGGTACGTCTTCATGGGTTTAGAAACGACAAATGACTCGATCCTCGAGGGATGCGGAAAAACAATGAAATCCGCTGATTCGGTTCGGGCAATAGAAATGCTGAAGGATTACGGGATCGAGACGATGGGAAGTTTTATTATTGGATGGCCCGCTGAGACCCGTCAAATGATCAAAGAGACAATTCGGTTTTCAAAGCGAATCGGCCTTGGTGGAGCGCAATTTTCAATTCTCACCCCTTATCCGGGAACGGCGATTTACGAAAAGTACCGTAATCGAATAATCGAACGGGACTGGGAAAAATTCGACTGCTTCCATTCGGTAATGAAACTGGATTACCTCTCACCGACGGACGTACAACGAATGCTCAGGCGAGCTTTTTTCTCTTTCTACTTCACGCCTGAGCGGATACTATCGGCCCTCGCAAGTCCGTTCCGGGGCCGCGGCGTGGGGCTCTCGACGATAAAGAAGATCTGGGATTACTTCACACGAACATGACAGTGGGGTCGTTTAACGCTGGTATCCTGATCATGATGTTCCTCGTCGGCGTTATGGCCTTAAATGAAGAGGAGCGTAATAGTTAGCCGCCTGTTATTGAATATGACAGGTGAATTTTCACTCCGGTTTATAGAAGTCATTAGATGCGGCCGATACCATATGACATATGAGAACCAAGTACCAATTAAACTAGAGTAATACGCCGTCCTAAAGGCCCTTAATTAATACGACTTGATCTATATCACAGAATGTAAGATAAGAATAGTAGTATACAAAAAGGTTATGTGATAGTTCGCACCGGTGATTTCGTACGATTGATCATATACCAATAATAGGGTCATTACAGCCATGTCGTTGTCGGAAAAAATTATCAATGCGCAGAAGGAACTCCTGATTGTTTTCGACAGCATTCCTGATCCCATCTGTATCATCGACAAGACCCTATCCATAAAACGCCTTAATATGGCTATGGCCGATATCCTCGGTACCGATATTAAGGGTGTCCTTGATGACCGGTGCTACCGGCGTCTATTGGGCAAAGACGCCCCCTGTGAGTTTTGCTATTTTAGAGGAGAAGGTGGTAGTCTGCATTGGTTTGAATGCAAATACATGGAACGAGCCAATGGTGCCGGTAACCACGTTTTCGAGTTAACGATCTATCCGTTTCCGGATACCACAAGCAACAGTGCAGTTTTCCATTTCAAGGATGTCTCGGACCGGGTGAAGATCGAGAGTCACCTGGAAAAGCTGGGTGAGTTATTGAATAAACGGGTTGGGGAAAAGCAGTCCGAGATCGAGAAGACCAGGAGAAGATACGAAGAGATCATCAATTATGTGCCCATTGGGATATCTATACTGGATGAGAGAAAGATAGTCATGGCGGCAAACCCCGCCTTCGAGGTCATACTGGGCATTAAGCGAAGCGGACTGATTGGGACTGAGTTTTCGACCATTCTTGGCGACGATACGGATGGAGATATCCAACCGTTTTTCGGAGAAGTCCTCAAATACGGCGCCCATTCCGCCCAGATTACGCACCGGAATAAGAATGGAACGGAGCGCGACCTTGTCATCATTGGACTGGTAATCGATGCGCCAAAGACCAGCTCGCACGATATTGTTGTGATGATTCAAGATATTACCGAAACCAGACAAGCCGAGCGGGCGCTTATAGAGAGCGAAAGAACAGCACAGGTGCTCTTGAACGCAACCACCGATATAGCGATGCTGGTTGATGTTAATGGTACGATCATCGCTATTAACGAATCGGCGGCCAAGCTAATCGGTATAAATACGGAAGACATAATCGGGGCAAATGCGTTCGAGATATTTTCGGAAGATGTCATCAGGAGCAGGAAGGAGTCTTGTCAGGAGGTAATCCGGACAAGACGGCCGGTTCGCTTCGAGGACGAACGGGCTGGATTATATCTGGATAACTCGATATACCCGGTTTTCGATACGCGAGGGAAAGTCGACCGTGTGGCGATCTTCGCGCATAATATTACGCAGCGAAAAACACTCATGCGTGAATTGATATCCCGGGAAACCTTCGCCGCATCGGGTAGGATGTCTGCCACCCTTGTGCGGGAGCTCAATAAGCGCATACTCAAGGTAAAACATAATCTGGATATCTTTAGAGAACGGCTCGACAATGAACCGGCGAAGGCAGGCCTACTCAAGAAGACTATCGAAGAGCTTGAAGGAACCCGGAATCTCATCGAACAGACCCGGGTTTTCTATCTCTCAAAGAAGGAAGAACGACAGCTGGTTAATATTAACACCATTATCGAGAGCCTTATACCAATCGTCGAGTCCAGGCTAAGAGATAACAATATTATCCTCAATACGGCATTTAGCAAGAAACTCCCCGATGTATTCGTGTATCCCGCAATGATCAGGCAGGCGCTGGTACACCTGATAAATAACGCCGACGACGCGATGCGCAAAGGCGGCACCGTAAAAATTATAACGCAAAAGAGGGGAAATACGGTTCAGGTAATAGTGAACGACCAGGGCATAGGGATGGATAAAAAGACGCTCGAGAAGATAAAAAACGCCGACTACATGGGAGAAAAGGGACGTGTCGCCCTCGGGCTATTCATATGTAAGGATATCATGAAGAATAACGGCGGATTCCTGGACATCGCCGCAGTAAAGGGAGAGGGAACAAAGGTGACGTTATCGTTCCCCCTCTTTTCTGAAATCACCGATAAAGACGTGCCGTGATTTGTAGTATTGGCCGGTTTTGCCGGCTCATTGATTCAATCAGTACCGGCCATATGTTTCGTTCAAAGGCGCATCTGGTAATAAGGGAACCACACCCCCCGTACGATAACTCCCGATTCCCGGAAGCATCCACCTATTGATAACCTCCGGTTACTCAGGCCGCGATTTCCTGATTTCTCTTATCTTTCCAGCGTATTTCTGCCGACGATCTTCTCGATACGGGCCTTGGCCTCCTCGTATCCGAACAGGGCGTTGAGCCAGTTGAGGCGCGCCGACGTGAGGGCAAGCTGGGCGTCCATCAGCTCCAGCAGCGTGCTGAAATCCCGTTGTCGTAGCGCACCTCGGCGATCTTCACCGCCTCCTCGGCCGCCTCGATGTTCAACCGCTGGGAATCGACGATCTCCCGCGCCTCGACCAGGTCGTAGTAGGCGCCCTTGATGTCAAGCTTTACCTTGTTGCCCGTGTCCAGCATCCCCACGCGCGCCTTCGTGTATTCTGCCCTGGCCTCCTTGACCTTGGCCCCGACCACCAAGAGGTCGGTGATCGGCATGGACACCATCACGCCCGCCGTCCAGTCCCACGCCCAGTCGTCCTGCTCCCACGAGAAGTCGAAGGTCGACCCTTCGTACCGGGCAAAGGTCGTAACCGTCGGCAGGAACTCGCCAAACGCCATTTTCACGTTCTTTGACGCGATCCGCTCGGCCTTGCGGGCGATTATCAGCTCCGGGCTCGCCTCGTCGGCCTCCTTCAACAGCCCGTCAAGGTCAACCGCCTCCTCGGCAAACGTCAGCTCACCCTCGATCTCGAAGGGCTCGATCACGTCCACCCCCATCACCCGTTTCAGCGTCTCCCCGGCCAAGACCAGGTCCTTCTTGGCCGAAATCAGCGGGGGTCGGGCATTGGCCACCTCCACCTCCGAACGCAATACGTCAAACCGCGATACCACCCCCACGTCGTACTTCAGCCGGGTCGTCTCCAGGTGCCGCGTCAACAGGTCCAGGGCCTCCGTCCTGATGGTGACCACCTCGCGGGCCAGCAGGATCGAATAAAAGGCTACCCGCACGTTATAGAGCGTGTCGTTTACCGCCTTGCGGTACTGCTCACCGGCGATGTCGTCCGAAAGATAGGCCACCGCCAGCCCCGAGACAACCCGGCCCCCCGTGAAGACCGGCAGCGTCCCCTGCAGACCCACGTTGTACGTCTCGTGGGAGGGCACGCCCATAAAGACGTCGGTCGCCGGTATGCCGGGACCAAAGATGCCGGCCGGAAACGTCGTGCCGGGAGGCGTGTTGAAGTAGGTGTAGGTGCCGTCCGCGTTCACCGAAAGGATGCTCGCCCAGACCTCCCAGATCAGGCCCTTGGTCCGCTTCATCTCGGCGGCCGCCGCTATGATCGCCGGAGACTGCCGCTCGGCAATCCGTATGCAGTCCTCCAGCGTGTAGGTCAGCGGAAGCTTCCCGCCGTCGTCCTGGGCGAGGACCGGCAGCGATGAGGGGAGGGAGAAAAGGCAAGATGAGCGCTATGAGAACGGAAAAAAGATACGTACGGCAACGCATAGGTAATCCCAAAAAGGTTATATCGTAAAAGGCGCAAAAGGAAAAAAAATAGGGCGAACCCCATATGAACTATAGCAGGGGCGGGGCATTTAATCAAGTTAAAATTGACAAAGCGTCCCTCCGTATACTATAGTATAATTCTGTTACACAAAAGGAAAACGTATGATCTATACGGTAACTCTGAACCCTGCGTTGGATAGGTCTATTGAGGTAGAGAAACTCCGTAGCGATGACGCCAACAGGATCGAAGCGGAGAAGAGCTACGCCGGCGGGAAAGGAATCGATGCCTCACGTGTCATCCAGGTACTCGGCGGACAGAGCAGAGCCCTCGGATTCGTCGGCGGGTTCAACGGAATGGAGCTCGAACAGCGCCTATTACGTCAAGGGGTGCCTTGCGATTTTGTAGAAACGCGCGGAGATACCAGGACCAATATTATCATCTACGTACGCTCCACCGGGACCTATACCACCCTTAACGCGAAAGGGCCTGACGTCAACGAAGTGGAAACGAAGGAGCTCCTCAATAAGATTCGGGAACTTGAGGATATGAGCTATATGATCGTATCGGGAAGCATCCCCCGGGGTGTTGGTGACGATATTTATCGACAAATCGTGGATATCGCCCGCAAGAAAGGAGCGTTTGTCGCACTTGATACGGACGGCGAGCCTCTGAAGCTCGGGATTGAAGTCCGGCCCTTCAATCATTAAACCGAATATCCATGAACTCGGTCGATTGATGGGGCAAGAGATTACCGATACGGAGGGGGCGCTATCGGCCGCCAACGAGCTAAAAAAGAAGGAGATCGATATTATTCTGGTCTCGATGGGAGGCAAGGGAGCACTCCTGGTGAGCGATTCGGCGCGCCTTTTGGCTGTTCCGCCGAAGATAACGGTAGGGAGCACCGTTGGGGCCGGCGATTCTCTGCTTGCGGGATTTGTGCTCGCGCATTTCCAGGGAAGGCGGCTTGCCGAGTGCCTCAGGTTCGGGGTAGCGGCAGGGGCCGCAACGGCAATGTCTCGCGGGACCGAGCTGTGCAAGCGGGAGGACGTGGAGGCATTATTACCCAAGGTCGATGTTTCAGAGGTCTAAATGTTCGAGGTCTCGGTAAAGGGTTCGTTTTCGGCGGCCCACAGTCTTCAAGAGATAGGTGGAAAATGTGAGAACCTCCACGGACATAACTTCGCGGTTGAGGTGATCATCACATCGGAGCGGCTTAACGACCAGGGAGTGGTTATCGACTTTAGAGCGTTGAAGTCCTACCTGGGCGAAACCCTTAAGGCACTTGATCATACCTACCTCAACGAGATCGTCCCTTTTGCCAACGATAACCCTTCCTCTGAGCATATCG
Source organism: uncultured delta proteobacterium (assembly GCA_963848155.1). Taxonomy (GTDB): domain Bacteria; phylum Desulfobacterota; class Zymogenia; order Zymogenales; family Zymogenaceae; genus JAFGAS01. The sequence goes on along the minus strand of CAWKCL010000007.1, from coordinate 378,624 downwards.
CCCGCTTTATACACGCTGAGATAAGTAAGAGGATTGAACATGAGGGAATAAACGCCCGGGTGCGGATTAACGTGTGGGAATCGGATACCTCCCGGGCTTCCTACTGGGAAGACGAAGAATGACAGTCGAAGTTCAAAATAGGCGTGGTCCCAAGAAGATAGATATCAACAAGGTAGGAGTAAAGGGTATCCGTTACCCGATTATCGTATTTGATAAGGTCAACAAACGGCAGCATACGATCGCGACGATAAATATGTACGTCGACCTCCCGCATCGGTTCAAAGGGACGCACATGAGCCGGTTTGTCGAGATCCTCAACGAGTATCACCAGGAGATAAATATCAAGAATTTTGACGTGATACTCGACAAGATGAAGGAGCGGCTTGACGCCCGATCGGCCCATATCGAAATCGAATTCCCGTATTTCATCAACAAACGTGCCCCGGTCTCGGGCGAGGAAGGTTTGCTGGAATACCAGTGTCGATACGTTGGATACAGCGGGACCACGAAGGAGTTCATCGTCGGCATCAAGATACCGGTTACAACACTGTGCCCCTGTTCGAAAGAGATCGCCGATTTCGGCGCCCATAACCAGCGAAGCTACGTGAACGTTCTGGTCCTCTACAAGAAGTTTTTCTGGATAGAGGATATCATCAAGATAGTGGAGGCGTGCGCCAGCTCTGATATCTATTCGCTCCTGAAACGTTCCGACGAAAAATGGCTGACCGAGCGGGCGTATATGAATCCCATGTTCGTGGAGGATATGGTCAGGGAGGTCGCGAGCCGTCTTATTGAGCTGTCGTTGTTTGACTGGTTTATCGTGGAATCGGAGAATATCGAGAGCATCCACAATCACAGCGCGTATGCGCTGGTGGAGTGGGGGAAGCGCTCGGAGAGACTGATAACGTAGTAAGGGCTACGGCCCCCCGCTCCGCCTCTACAGGAAACGGGTTTTATCGGCCTCTGCCGAACCGACCGCACCATTTTACCGGAGTACTATAATGGACGACATTGCGCGGGAAAAGGGACAGGGATTTGACTTCGCGTATCTCGGTGATGTGCCGCAGAAGAAGATCGAAATAGGCGGGCAATTCCAGACACCCGGTTTCGGGCTTGCGGCCCAGCTATTCTGCTGTTGTGCGAGAAGGGTAATCGATAAGCTCGGGGTGGAAGAGGGGGGTGCCGTTATGCGGGCGGCGGTCGAGGACTTCGGTTACGAGCGGGGGCGGCGCATAGCGGCCCGGGTAAAGGACCTGGGGCTTCCCCTATCGTTCAGGAATTGGCTGATCTATTCGGATATCGATTCGTCGGCCAACTTCGAGGCGCTGCCGGCAATAGAAGACGGCGATCTTGTAGTGCGCGTGAATAACTGCACCTTTTATAATGCCGCCAGGCAGTGGGGGCTCGAGGGATTGGCCCATCTATATTGCAGGTACGTGGACTATAAGATACTGGAGGGATATAACCCTGATATAAGGCTCGAACTCAAGGAGCGTCAGGCGACGGGTGAGGATTTCTGCGTCTTCCGCTACGGCATGAAAGAGAGACGTCCGTAGAATCGGAGGATGTCTGAGCGGAAGAGTATCCGCCGTCGTGGACGGGCGGACCCGAAGGAGAATGTCGATGGTTGTGGCCGGCTACCATGAACGATAAGGTAATCATCACCGCGGCACTGGCCGGCGCGGAAACGACACGAGCGCAGAACCCGGCCGTCCCCTATACCCCCGAAGAATTCGCCGAAGAGGCCCGAAAGGCCCGGGACTCGGGTGCATCCATCGTCCATATTCACGTCAGGGACCCCGATACCGGGGCGCCAACCCGTGAGTTGGACAAAATCAGGACAACAATCCAGGCCGTCCGTGATCGATGTCCCGATCTCATCATAAACATGAGCACGGCCATCGTGACGTCCGGTGACCGGTCGGTACGCATCGATCCGATCCTATCACTGCGTCCCCCCATGGCAAGCCTCAATACGAATTCAATGAATTTCGCCCTGGTTGACTGGAAGAACGGCATCATAAAGGGAGAGACGGTATTCGAAAACTCGTTTAGCATGATCGTAGAGTTCAACGACCTAATGAGGAAGGCCGGAATTAAGCCGGAGTTTGAAATCTATGATATGGGTGGTCTGTTTAACGTGCTGCTGCTCAGGAGACAGGGGATCTTCGACGAGCCGATGCACTTTCAGATGGTCTTCGGAACGGCCGGAGGCGTCCCGTATCGGCCGTCGATATTTTCGCGCATACTAAGCCATCTTCCCCCGGGCTCAACGTACAGCGCCTGCGGTGCGGGGCCTAACCAGTTTAGGGCGAATATAACGGCGGTAGTCAACGGCGGTCATATGCGGGTAGGGCTTGAGGATAATGTCAGGATGCCTGACGGTAGCCAGGCGCGGGGCAGTTGGGAGCAGGTGGAGTGGGCGGTAGAGGCGGCGCGGTTGGCGGGACGGACCGCCGCAACCGGCGAGGATGCAAAACGGATTCTGGGACTGGAAAACACGCAGAATATGGCATAGTGACGATGGGTGAAGCAACTCGAAATATTGTTTCCTCGAAAATCGATACCTCCAACCCCGGCGGTTGTCGGCCACTTGCCCGGTAGATTGCCTTATCATATATGCCTAGCACCTCTCAAATCACCGCGATTGGATAGGTCATCGTCCGGTCGTATCGGTGTCGAATCGTTGTTTAAGTAAAAACAATCAATCTAAAAAAAATACTTGACAGACGAATTATTTTCGCATACTATTACTAAAAAGATGCAAAGTATAACTAAAGAATATTATAAGTGATGTGATATTATGCATAATTAAACTGTAATTGTACTTTTTCCTTGAATAATTGAATCGCAAAGAAGTAACAGACGTCGCAAGGAGATTAATTATGATGAGCAAAGCAGCAAAAAAACGTATCGAAAGCCACGAGGAACTCAGTGCCGAAGGAAAACTTGACCTCGCGATAGAAATCCTCATGAGGAAGTTCGAGATATCCGAGAGGGATGCGAAAGGTAAGATCGCACTCCTTTCTCGGGCTAAGAATCTCGACACAGAAAAGACGTGCGAGGTTCTTATCAGGCTTGAAAAAATAATCAATGAAAGCTGGTTTGACTCGTCCTCCATACGATAGTAATCGGGGGGTTATCTTCACGCTACGGAAGCCGTTTCCGATGAAATAGGGTAATAAGATAACACGTTGCTTATCGTTAAGAGGACCGGCGTATAAGTAAAAGTAATAGTCTTGAGAAGGACTTTCGTAGAGATGCGGACATATATGCGGGATTTATAACCTGATACGTTACGGTGTCAATATGAAATATTTTCTTGACAGCGCAAAACTTGATGAAATTATATACGCCTATAAGAACTGGGCGATTGATGGTGTTACGACAAATCCGCGCCACATACTCGCATCGGGAAAGCCGTTTAGAACAGTAATCGGTGATCTCGCCGCCGAGTTCAAGGGAGTAGCCTTCCCGATTTCGGTGGAGATAAATCCCCATCTCGAAAAAGCCGAGGATATGGTCGCTGAGGCGACGAAACTTGCCAAGGTATCGGATAATTTCGTTATTAAGATACCCTGCACGGAACAGGGGCTTATCGCAGCGTATAGTCTTGTGAAGAAGGGTATACGAATCAATGTCACCCTCGTATTCTCCGCCTCACAGGCGCTGGCCGCCGCCCGTATAGGGGCAGAATTCGTTTCGCCGTTCGTGGGCTGGAAGGAGAGCAGCGGGGAAGATACCGAGGATTTTATTGCCGATATCGTAGATATATTCGATATGTATGAATATGAGACGGAGATCATCGTGGCCGCCCTCAGAAACGGAAAGCAGATAGTCGACGCGGCTCTATGCGGCGCTGATATCGTAACGGCCGGGTTTGAGGTCTATCGTGATAGCTTCTACCATCCATTTACCGACCTCGGGCTCAAGCGCTTTTCAGAAGCGTGGGACCAGACAAAAAAGGAATAACATATATTCCGGGTACCTCGTGACGATTCGCGCAGATACCTCCTCTCTTCCAGCTATTTATCATATTAGCGATTATCGACAGCGGTTATGGGTAGTTTGATATGAACCGCATGTTAGAGTATTTTGCAGAATAGCTATCGATACGTGAGGATTCCCGGTGATTGAGGACTTCGTTCCCGCGGAGATCAAGCCACAGATAACATTGGCGGATGTCGAAAAACTTGACATCCGTGTCGGGACGATTGCTGCGGTCGAGGATGTTCCGGAGTCAAAGAAGCTCGTCTGCCTGACGGTAGATTTCGGCGACAGGAAGCGTACCATACTGGTTGGGATGAAAAAGGAGCGGAACAATCCCGCGGAAATAGTTGGTATACAGAGCCTTTTTATCGTTAATCTTGAACCCCGTGTTATGTTCGGGCGAACTTCGGAGGGGATGTTGTTCGACATTGGCTATCAAGACGGACTTATTCCTGTTATAGCCGTTCCGGAGGCCGCGGTTCCTAACGGCGCCCGGGCCGGATGAATAGCGGTTAGTTTCCCGCCAGATCTTTCGAGAAAGATACGAAAATATCCTACGGTTAGTTACGTTACCGCGCTCCTCAGGAATATCCTTAGTTTCGGTAGAGATCTGCCCATCCAAATAACTGCCATAACTGTTTATCAAGGATAGTACAGTGCGTTCAGGTGGACTATTTGTGCGATTCGTATCGATTTGACATTTCATTGACCATGCGGTAAATTTAAAAAAAGGCTATTTAGGATGTGGCACAGATGAAGACTATAATCTCTCTCGACTACAATTATTTGATGGCCGATATCATCGGAAGGAACCATGGAATTGATAAAAGGGATATTGACGCCCTGGAAAAAAACGCGGTAAGAGCCGCGACGCGCATCCGGCAAGAACGGGAGCGGGGCGAGCTCGTATTCCTTGATATTGCGGCGCTGCAGAGGCACATCCCCGCAATAAAGAGCGTGGCCGAAAGTCTAAAGGGCCGTTTCAAAAAACTCGTCGTTCTCGGAATCGGGGGGTCAGCGCTCGGGGCACGGGCTATACAGGAGGCGATGCTCAATTATCAAAAAAAAGGCGGCTGCGAAGTGATAATTGCCGATAATATCGACCCGGCCGCTATGGCGCGGCTCATCGATTCCCTTGACCTGAGATCGACCGCGTTTAACGTCATTAGCAAATCGGGCGGTACGGTAGAGACACTCGCCCAGTTTATGATTATCGCCAACCTCCTGAAAGAGGGACTTGGCGAGGAGGATTTTCGGCGCCGTGTTATCATAACGACCGATCCCGAGAAAGGGGTGCTCAGGGAGATCGCGCGCGAGGAAGGGATCGCTTCCCTTGAGGTTGATCCGCAAATAGGCGGGAGGTTTTCCGTCCTTACCCCGGTGGGTCTATTTCCCACGGAATGCATGGGAGTTGATTCGGCTGCGATACTTTCCGGCGCCCGGGAATTTATATCATCTGTCGATAACGAGGACTGGAGAAACAACCCGGCGTACTTATACGGCGCGTTACAATATATTGCGGCAACGGCGAGACAAAGGAATATCTCGGTTATGATGCCCTACTCGAGCAGGCTCTTTTCCTTTGCCCTCTGGTATTGCCAGCTCTGGGCGGAGAGCCTGGGTAAGAAGAAAGAAGGAGACGGTCAAGGACAAGGAGGGATCGGACAGACTCCCCTGGCGGCGGTTGGTGTCACGGATCAGCATTCCCAGCTTCAGATTTTCATGGACGGCCCTCACGATAAGATAATCACCTTCTTGAACGTGGAGAACCACGGTGCCGACGTCACGATCCCTGCGATATACTCGGGCCGACAATCCATGGAATACCTGGGGATGAAGGCACTCGGTGACCTGTTTGATGCCGAACGGTCGGCAACAGAGGCGGCCCTCTCCCGCCAGGAGAGACTATCAATGACGCTGACCGTACCGAATATATCGCCGGAGGGGATGGGGCTTCTCTTCACATTCTTCCAGATGGCAACGGTATTTACCGGCTATCTCTACGGCATCAATCCGTTTGACCAGCCGGGGGTCGAGGAAGGAAAAAAATATACGTGGGGAATCATGGGCCGAAACGGATACGAGGAAAAACTGAGGGAGTATAACGATCGTCCGAAGAAGGTCTCCAAATATACGAAATCGGTTCTCGGCAGCGCTATAGCGGTAAAAGACAAAGAGTAGCCGCGGGGAGGATTCCGCTTGATAACCTGTTGCGCTGTGTTATAATTAAAAGACGAATCTAACGGACGAATTTAGTCTCAATCCTTAAAATGAAAGCAAGAAAAAAGATATTCATCCCGCAGGAAAAGCTCGAAGCCTGGGTGCAGGAAGGTAAGATAACGATATCGGACAACGTCATCACAACCCTGACCGGAAATAAACTGAGTTACAATCTGATTCCGGCGTTTAAATTCCTGAAGCTTACATCGGGAGATTCCGATTCGGAAAAGCTAATCGGGACGGTAAAGACAAAGGATGACATAAAACATCTAAAGCCCGATATTTTTATGGATTCAATTATCATCGACAACAACGCCTATGAGGTTGAGATGGGATACATCGGGAACCTTACGGGAGACGAGAAGGACCTCGACGATGTTGCGCTGCTCTCGAAATATATCCTCGAGAATATCTAACGTATAATATGAACGGATACCCAAACCATATTCCCCAAGACGGTACCGTCTATATCAGGACGTACGGCTGCCAGATGAATGACTACGATTCGCAAAGGATGGCCGGACTCCTGTCGACCGCCGGGTACACAGCGATCGCCGATCCCGACCGCGCGGACGTGATAATAATCAATACCTGCAGTATCCGAGAAAAACCGGAAGAAAAAACATACAGCGATATCGGTAAGTATCGGTCACTCAAGGAAAGAAGACCGGAATTAGTTATCGTTGTATCCGGCTGTGTCGCACAGCAGCGAGGCGCCCAGATCATGGAGAGGTTCCCGTACGTAGACCTCGTGCTGGGAACGCATCAGATTAATCGGATCGATGATCTTATCGCAGATATTCGAAGGGAGAGGGCTTCGCGGATAGAAACCGACTTTTGCCGCAGCTCATATATACGACCGTTTCCCCATATGAAGGATCACTACTCTGCATATGTGACTATTATGCAGGGATGCAATAACTGGTGCTCGTATTGTATCGTCCCTCTGGTGCGGGGCGCCGAGCTGTCACGACCCGCCGACGAGATTTTATCCGAAATACGGCAGGTTATACAAGAGGGATTTATTGAGGTAACCTTGTTAGGACAGAATGTCAATTCGTATAGTGACCCGGCTAACGGCCTTACGTTTTCGGCGTTGCTGGACCGTGTGGCGGGGATCGAGGCGGTCAGGCGTATCCGCTTTACAACCTCGCATCCCAAGGATCTTTCGGATGACCTGATTGACCGATATCGAAATATAGACACCCTCTGTTCGCACATACATCTTCCCGTTCAGTCCGGGTCCAATAGGATTCTTAATCTTATGAATAGGGGCTACACCCGGGAACAATACATCGAAAAGGTTCAGAAGCTCAGAAAGGCTCGTCCCGATATTTCCGTGACGACCGATATCATCGTCGGTTTTCCGGGCGAAACCCAGGCCGATTTCTTACAAACCCTCGCGCTTATGGAAGAGGTTGTTTTTGACGGTGCCTACTCCTTTAAGTATTCACCCCGTCCTGGTACGGCGGCCGCCTCATCGGCGGACGACGTGGCTGAGATGGACAAGAGCGCTCGGTTGCGCATTTTACAGGAACTGCAGAAGAAGCATACGCTGATCCGTAATTGCGGCTCGGTCAATGGTATCGAGGAAGTACTCGCTGTTGGTAGTAGCGTTAAGGACCCACGAGAGATTACCGGAAGATCCCGGCAAAACAAGGTCGTGAATTTCAAAGGAACGCACGAGAGCGTCGGAACCCTTGTGCCGGTAAGAATCATCAAGGCCAAGAACAACTCTCTATGGGGAGAGGCGGTGGGCTAGTCCGGAAAGGAGATGCTGATGCCAAAGGAAATGAAAATCAGCGGTATGGCGATCGATCCGTTTACTAATGTCCCGATCGTCATACTGAGGGACATGGAAGAAAAGAGCACGGTGCCTATCTGGATTGGATTGCTCGAAGCCAGCGCTATCGCAACGGTACTTGAAAACATCCAGTTTTCACGCCCGATGACGCATGACCTCTTTAAGGAAGTCCTGGAAAAGCTCGAGGTTGTAATCAGTAAGATCGTTGTGAATGATCTGAAGGATAATACGTACTACGCGACGATATACATGACGTCACGCGGTGTGGAGCACCGGATCGACTCGCGTCCGAGCGACGCGATAGCAATAGCACTCAGGACGAACGCCAAGATCTATATGGAAGAGGCGGTCATAGAGAAGTCAAAACGTATCGAGCTTACAAAACCGGATGATATGACATCTGAAGAAGCGAAGAAGAAATGGGCCGAAATCCTCGAGAACCTCAACCCGGAAGATTTCGGAAAATACAAAATGTAAGTGCGTATCGATCGAGGTCGACTGATTAATTCCGGTGGATAAGAAATACGTCGCGTGGGCGGCGTTTTCCATATACTGCGTTATCATATTTGTCGGATCGTCGATTCCAGGCGATCGTATAGATATTGACGGTCCCGGAATCGATAAGCTGATTCACACCGTAGAGTACTCAATCCTCTCCCTCCTTCTTTTCCTTTCGTTACGGCTAAGCAGCACAATCAAAACGAATGCGATATTCTGGATTTCGGCTATCGGCTCATCCCTGTACGGACTTTCAGATGAGATCCACCAGCTATTTGTGCCGCTTCGCGAGTTCGACGTCCTGGATATTATCTGCAATACTTCCGGGTCGATCCTGGGGGCGTACGTGATGTTTCGATACCCGAATAAAGATTCGAGACGCCCTTTTAAGCCTTGACAAACAAAGGAGATTTTGTTATATAAGCTTAATTTCACGAGCTTTATAATCGGAGTATTTCATGAATAAGAAAACTGATGAAACGGGAAGGACCCTGGAACTCAGCTCTCAGATTGGAGAACATACGACGTTTACGGGGAACATTACCGGTTCGGAGGATATACTGATAAACGGTGAGCTCATAGGAGATATCGATATTCGGGCATGTGTCCAAGTGGGCGCTACCGGCCGTGTTAAAGGGACGGTTAAAGCTATCAATGTTGTGATAGAGGGAAGGGTAGAAGGAACGCTAAAGATTGAAGAAAAAATCGAGTTAATGAGCAACGCCAATATTACCGCTGATATGGAATGTAAACAGCTTGCTGTTTCGGACGGGGCGTTCTTCGAGGGGAAGGTTCACATGGAAGGGATCGGCACGAAGTAGGGATCCCGGACAGGGCGATTATCCAAGGAGTCACGATCATTGGCCAGACGAAGAATAAGTAAAAAGAAGGCCGGAATTAAGCCGGATGAGTTTATCTCCACGTGGGCGAAAGTAATACGGTATTTTTATGGGAATCAGCTCTTCTTTTATATAACCGTATCAGTGGCCATAGCCATAGTGGTGGGTATCGTCGCCGGCTCTTTCCTCTATTTTCACCGGCAGACCGAATCACAGGAGATCCTGAATAACGGTATCAACCTATACCATAGCGCCGGGACCAGCGAGGATGACCTTGGAAAGGCGCTCCTCGTGTTTGAAACGGTAGCAAAGAAATACCCCTTATCCAAGGCAAGGAAGATTGCTATCCTGTACCAGGGGGATGTGCTCTTCGATCTGAAGAAGTATGACGAGGCGCTGGACGCATTTAAATCGGCCGAAAGAAAACTGAAGGGCCCCTTTAAAGATATCGCCACCAAGAACATCGGCTATTCATACGAGCAGCTGGGCGATTACGAAGAGGCCTCCGAGACATTTAAACGGCTTATCTCCCCGGATCGTGAGGAAGCATATCTGGATCTTATCAGGAACCTTGAGAAGGCCGGTAATAAAGACGAAGTCAAGACCTACGCCAAGGAATACCTTACCCATTTTCCTGATTCATCCCATGCCCCGGCTATTAAGGAGAAGATCGGAGAACCCGGGGATAACTAATGGAAAAGAAACTTCTGTCTGGGAACGAAGCGATTGCCCGGGGCGCCTACGAGTGCGGGGTTGTATTCGCCTCGGCTTATCCGGGTACTCCATCGACCGAAATTCTTGAAGAAATAAAAAACTACGAGGGGATATACTGCGAGTGGTCTCCCAACGAAAAGGTTGCGCTGGAGGTCGGTGTTGGCGCCTGTTACGCGGGGGGACGCACGCTCGTGGCGATGAAACATGTCGGCGTTAATGTCGCCGCAGACCCATTCTTTACCCTCTCGTATACGGGGGTAAGGGGCGGCCTTGTCCTCGTTACGGCCGACGACCCCGAGCTCCATAGCTCGCAGAACGAACAGGATAATCGCAACTACGCGAAGTTTGCCAAGGTCCCGATGATCGAGCCGAGCAATAGCCAGGAGGCCAAGGACTTCGTAAGAATAGCGTTTTCTATCTCCGAAGAATTTAACACCCCCGTCATGCTCCGAACGACCACCAGGATCTCCCATTCACAATCCCCGGTTGTCTTGTCTGATATTGACCGGGAGAAATACAAAGAAAAGATCGGAGTAGCGAAAGACCCGGAACGGCTCGTGATGCTCCCGAATAACGCCAGGAAGCGCCATGTTGTCGTCGAACAGCGAATGGAAAGTCTCAGGTCGTTTTCGGACGGCTTTTCCGAGAACAGGATTGAATGGGGGAAAACCGATCTCGGCATCATTACGGCCGGCATATCCTATCAATACGCGCGTGAGGTATTCCCCGAAGCATCAATACTAAAACTCGGCATGGTATACCCATTGCCCGAAAAGATTATCCGGGAATTCGCGGAGAAGGTAAAGAACCTGATCATAATAGAAGAGCTCGACCCTTTCATCGAGGAACAGGTGCGGGCGATGGGTATCGCGGTAACGGGAAAGGAGCGGCTGCCGATGCTGGGCGAGATTAATCTCGATATCGTTAGAGACGCCTTCATTGACAACCTTGATGATGAAATTCCCTCCACGACCTACGAAATCCCACATCTCCCGGCGCGTCCGCCCAATATGTGCCCGGGATGTCCTCATCGGGGCGTTTTCTATGCCCTCTCGAAGAAGAAGGTCTTTGTTACCGGCGATATCGGGTGCTATACCCTTGCGTTCCTTCCCCCGCTCAATGCGATAGATACGTGTCTGTGCATGGGCGCGAGCATCGGGCAGGCCGTCGGTATGGACAAAGTCTTGAAAGAGTCCGGGAGGGGAAAGGTGGCGGCCGTTATCGGCGATTCGACCTTCTTCCATTCCGGCATCACCCCTCTTATGGACGCGGCCTATAATAAATCAACCGCTACTATCATCATTCTCAATAACAGCACAACCGCGATGACGGGAGCCCAGCACAATCCGGGTACCGGATTTACCCTGATGGGTGAAAAAACCAACGCGGTTGATATTGCGACGCTTGCCCGGGCACTCGGCATACGGCGGGTAAGAACGATAGATCCATACAACATTAAGGAAGCTCAATCGGCGATTGACGAGGAGCTCGATGCTCCCGAAACGTCGGTTATCATATCGGAGTCGCCCTGCATACTTCTTCCAAAAAGCAGGAGAGACGATTGGTATCCCCTTACGGTGGATAGCGGACTCTGTACGGGATGCAAGGCATGTCTCACGCTTGGGTGTCCTGCTATCGGATGGGAACCGAAGGAAACGAACGCAAAGGGAAAGAGCGGAAGGTCTTCCATTGAATCTTCACTCTGTATAGGCTGCGGAGTCTGTCGTTCACTCTGTAAATTCGACGCTATTGTGAGACGTCCCCTTGACTAATACGGTTACGAACATTCTGATGGTAGGGGTAGGGGGCCAGGGAATCATATTGGCCTCGGATATTTTGGCCGAGTCGCTCATGGAAGCGGGCTTTGACGTAAAGAAGAGCGAAGTCCACGGCATGGCCCAGCGGGGCGGAAGCGTCTCAAGCCACATACGATTCGGCAAAAAGGTCTTTTCACCGCTCATCGCCCGGCGGCAGGTCGATATTCTCTACTGCCTGGAGATGCTGGAGGCCCTTCGTTCCATCGATTTCCTGAAGCCGGACTCGCTGGTCATACTCAATGACTACCGGCTCAATCCGCCGTCGGTTTCGCTCGGGGTTGAACAATACCCTGAGGGAATATACGATATCTTTACCCGATACTTTTCCAGAGTTGCGCTGATAGACGGTGTCGAGCTTGCCAGGGATAACGGTAACCCGAGGACGATGGGTACTATCATCCTGGGATATCTTTCGCGATACCTCGACGTCCCACCTGATATCTGGGAATCGGTTATTCGGAGACGCGTACCGAAGAAGGCGGTGGACGTAAACCTGTCGGGCTTCGAAATCGGCAGGAACACCGACCGTATACGATAGGAGGTCTTAATGATTTTCAATGAGGAATTCGAAACCCTGCCGAGACCGGCGATCGAGGCGCTGCAGCTCAAACGGCTTCAGGATGTAGCCAAGCGGGTATATGAACGGGTACCGTTTTATAAAAGGAAATTCGATGAAGCCGGCGTCAAGCCGAATGACATAAAGTCCATTGATGATCTGCAAAAGCTCCCGTTCACGGAAAAACAGGACCTGCGAGACAATTACCCGTTCGGGCTTTTTACCGTACCCATGGAGGACGTGGTCAGGATACACGCGTCATCGGGAACTACCGGGAAGGCAACGGTAGTGGGATATACAAAAAAGGATATCGAGCTATGGGCGGAGCTGATTGCCAGAACGCTGTCGGCGGCCGGCGCCACGAAGCACGATATCGTCCATAACGCCTACGGATACGGCCTGTTTACCGGCGGCCTGGGTTTACATTACGGAGCTGAACGTCTCGGGGCTTCGGTCATTCCGATATCGGGGGGCAACACCAAGCGCCAGATCATGATCATGCAGGATTTCGGATCGACGATACTTGCCTGCACGCCGTCCTATGCCCTCTTCATGGCCGAGGTCGCCCAGGAAATGGGAGTTGATTTCAAAAAGATGAAGCTCAGGGCGGGCGTCTTTGGGGCGGAGCCCTGGTCAAACAAGATGCGTGAGGAAATCGAGAAGAAGCTCAATCTCGATGCCGTGGATATCTATGGACTTTCGGAGGTTATCGGTCCCGGCGTGGCAACGGAGTGCGTTGAAGAGAAAAAAGGTCTCCATATCTTTGAAGATCACTTTATCCCCGAGATTATCGATCCCAAGACGGGTAAGGTGTTGCCTTATGGTGAAAAGGGTGAACTGGTCTTTACGACGATTACCAAGGAAGCGATTCCCCTCATTCGCTATAGAACGCGGGATATATCCCGGCTTAACCCGGAGATGTGCCGTTGCGGCAGGACTCACGCACGTATGGATCGGGTAAGCGGTAGAACGGACGACATGCTCATCATCAGGGGAGTAAACGTATTCCCGTCACAGATAGAGGGAATCCTTCTTGAAATCGAAGGGGTTGAGCCGCATTATCTGCTGACCGTTGATCGCGAAGGTCCCCTTGACATACTTGAAATCAAAGTTGAGGTCAATGAAGCGCTATTCTCTGATGAGATAAAAAAGCTTCAGATTGTTGAAAAACGCATCGAAAAGGATATCAAAGAAATCCTCGGGGTAAACGCCACGGTCAAGCTCGTCGAGCCCAAATCGATAACGCGCAGTGAGGGCAAGGCCGTTAGGGTTATCGATAAACGAAAGCTTTAGTGGAGGGTGAGGTTATGAAGGTCGAACAGATTTCTATATTTCTGGAAAATAAATCGGGGAGGCTGGCCGAGGTAACGAAAATACTCGGAGACGGGGGTGTCAATATCCGCGCGCTATCTCTGGCCGATACCTCCGACTTCGGCATTCTCCGTTTAATCGTGAATAATACCGAGAAGGCGAAAGAAATCCTCAAGAAACATAACTTTACGGTCGGCAAGACAGAAGTAATCGCCGTTGAGGTATCCGACAAACCCGGGGGGCTCGCCTATATTCTTGATGTCCTCAGGAAGAAAGATATCAACGTGGAGTACATGTACGCCTTTGTGGAGCGCAGCGGCAAGGACGCCGTCATCATCTTCAGGTTTGACGACATCGACAGGGCGATAACCGTACTGACGGACAATAAGATCGTGGTTCTACCCGGGGAAAAGGTCTATTCACTGTAAACGTGTATTTTTTAGTAATTATTAGTGAGGTATCATTCATGAAAACGAAGTATCTATTAGTCGTTATCCTCTGTCTGGTGTGTGCGGGGCTCGTTTTCTCGGCCTGCCAGAAGGAACAGACCGAGGGTGAGGTTCAGCCGTACGTCATCGGCGGGGTCTTTTCAATAACGGGGAGCAATTCACCGCTTGGTGAGCCCGAAAAGAACTCCATGAATATGTTTGTCGATATGATCAACGAGGACGGCGGAATTGACGGACACCCCCTCAAGGCGGTCATCTATGACGACGAGGGAGACGCCACTAAATGCGTCAATATGGTCAAGAAGCTCATCGATAAGGACGCAGTCCTGGCGATCGTGGGACCGAGCCTCTCCGGCAACACGTTTGCAATCATGCCGATCGTAGAGGAAAACCAGCTGCCGTTGATCTCGTGCGCGGCAAGTATCAAGATCACGACCCCGGTAAACAAGTGGGTCTTCAAGACGCCCCAGAACGACGTTATTGCGGTTGAGCGGATCTATGAGTATCTCAAGACGAAAGGGATTACGAAAATCGCCATCATGACGGTCTCGAACGGCTATGGCGACAGCGGCAAGGAACAGCTCAAGGCGCAGGCGCCCGCGGCGGGAATTGAGATCGTCATGGAAGAGTCATTCGGAGAAAAAGACGAGGACATGACCGCCCAGCTCACCAAGATCAAGGGATCGGAAGCGGGTGCAATCGTCTGCTGGGGCACCAATCCCGGTCCCGCCATTGTTGCAAAGAACATCGTCCAACTCGGCATTACGCTCCCCCTGATTCAGAGCCACGGAGTTGCCTCTCCCAAGTATATCGAATATGCCGGAGAAGCGGCAAATGGCAACGTCCTGCCGACCGGCAAGATACTCGTGCTCGAACAGCTCCCGGGATCGGATCCTCAGGGACCGGTTTTGCTTGAATACAAGACCAAATACGAAGAAGCCTTTAAGGTGCCGGTATCCGGATTCGGCGGATACGCGTGGGACGGGATGGGCATTATTGCGAACGCCCTCAAGGAATCGGGCGGCGACAGGGCGAAACTACGTGATTCCATAGAAAAGACAACCGATTATGTCGGTGTGAGCGGAATATTCAACATGACCGCCGAAGACCATAACGGTTTGACTAAGGAAGCCTTTGTTATGGTCGTCATTGAGAACGGGACATGGAAGATACTCCCATAATTATATGAAATCAGGATAAAATGCAATGAGGCTAAGCACGTTTGTTTAGCCTCTTTTTTCTCTACCGTCACAGGCAGACCATGAGCCTTTTTGACCAAATCCTTCAGTACCTTATCGGCGGGATCACGAAGGGAAGCATCTACTCTATTGTTGCCCTCGGCTTCACGATCATCTATAACTCCACGGAAATTATCAATTTCGCACAAGGCGAGTTCGTGATGCTCGGGGCGCTGCTTATGGTTACCTTTAGCTCCGTTCTGCATCTTCCGATGCCGATAGCGTTCGCTGCTGCCGTGGCCTTGGTAACGGTCATCGGGATGGTATTTGACCTTTCGATAATCAGGCCGGCGAAAAAAGCGTCTCCTGTAACCCTCATTATTATTACGATCGGCGCCTCTATATTTATCAGGGGTGTATCGATGTTTATCTGGGGCAAAGACCCATATCCGCTCAGCTCATTCAGCGGAGACTCGCCTATCCAGATCGGGGGAGCTTCAGTTATACCACAGACGCTATGGATCATCGGGACAACGCTTCTGATCCTCGTAGTCCTCCACCTCTTTTTCGAATACACGATAACGGGAAAAGCAATGAAGGCGTGCGCCGTTAACAGGCGTGCGGCAAGTCTGCTCGGAATAAGGGTAAACCGGATGGTTCTTCTTTCCTTTGCCCTTTCGGGAGCGCTCGGCGCGGTTGCAGGTATCATAATTTCACCGATCACGTTTGCGAGCTATGATATGGGCGTAATGCTCGGCCTTAAGGGATTTTGTGGGGCCGTAATCGGTGGTCTGGGCAGCGTCCTCGGGTCAATTATCGGAGGATTTGTGCTCGGTATTCTTGAGTCACTGGGGGCGGGTCTCATATCCTCTGCATATAAAGATGCGATTGCATTCGTAATACTTCTTTTTGTCCTCTTTGTACGGCCGACGGGACTTCTGGGCTCCGGTGACGTGAAGCGGGTATAATTGATGAGGATCAACCGGGATATACTATATTTAGCGACATTGATCGCGACGGTGGCGTTACTTCCCGTCTTCTTTTCGAGTAACTACTACCTGAGCGTACTGGTAACGATCGGGCTCAATACGATTCTTGTCCTGGGCCTTAACCTCTTGATGGGGTACGCCGGCCAATTATCGCTGGGGCATGCCGCGTTCTACGGACTCGGTGCGTACGTCTCAGGAATACTCACGGCAACGTACGGGGTGCATTCGATTCCGGCTGCGGTCATCGCGGTCGCGCTGGTAGGATTGGTTGCTTTGATAGTCGGGATTCCCTCTTTGAAGCTGCGCGGCCAGTACCTTGCCATGGCAACGCTCGGGTTCGGCATCATTATATACATTGTCCTTAAAGAGATGGGGTGGCTTACGGGTGGGCCGTCGGGCCTGACGGGAATCCCGAAGCTCTCGATATTCGGTTTCACCTTCGATAACGACCTTAAGAAGTACTATCTTGTATGGGCGGTCGCTATGGGCGTTCTGATCATCAGTAATAATATCGTGAAATCGCGGGTGGGGCGGGCGCTGCGGGCGATTCACACATCAGAGATAGCGGCCGCGTCCGTCGGTATTGATATAAAGAGATATAAGCTTATCGTGTTTATTATCAGCGCTATGCTCGCTTCGATCGCCGGAAGCCTTTTTGCGCATATAATGAACTTCATCAGCCCAAGCTCATTCGGATTTAATGTCTCGATCGTGCTGGTAACCATGGTCGTGGTGGGTGGCATGGCAAGCATATGGGGGTCTATATTCGGCGCCTCGGTCCTTACGCTCCTCCCAATGTCTCTTTCCCTTTTCGAGGAATTTGATATCATAATATACGGGGCGATCCTGATGGCTATTATGATCGTCATGCCTGAAGGTCTTACCCGGGGGGTAGTGGACAGAATCAAGCGGAGATTTGCCCGATGATCATATCGATCGAGGATATCGGCATAAACTTCGGCGGGGTTGCCGCCCTCTCCAACGTCTCATTTGTGGTCAATGCCGAGTCTATCAAGGCAATCATCGGACCAAACGGTGCCGGCAAAACGACCTTATTCAACTTGATAACCGGGGTGTATCGACCCGTGTCGGGACGGATCATATACGATGGCGTCGATATTACCGGGAAAACGCCGGATGCCGTGGCGGCTCTCGGGATCACGCGTACGTTTCAAAACATTGAGCTCTTTTCGAACATGACGGTGCTGGAAAACGTTATGGTAGGCAGGCACGTCCGATCCAGGGCGGGCTTCTTGTCCTGCGCCTTACGGCTTCCTAATATGGTAGGAGAAGAGCGTCGTATACAGGAAAGCGCTCGTGAGCATCTTAACTTTGTCGGCCTGCTTGAAAAGGCCGATGCTATGCCACTCTCACTTCCCCTCGGGCATCAACGGTATCTTGAAATTGCGCGTGCGCTTGCGCTGGAGCCGAGGTTACTGCTCCTTGACGAACCCGCGGCCGGTCTTGATGAAAAAGAGACCGAGGATCTCGGAGAACTGATCAGGAGAATACGGGAGCGCGGGGTTACCATTCTTCTTGTTGAGCATGATATGAGTCTAACGATGGAAATCTCTGACGAGATAGTCGTCCTGGATTACGGGAAAAAGATCGCCGATGGAACACCCCGGGAGATTCAATACAACAAGAAGGTAATTGACGCCTATCTCGGCGGAGGTATGGGTGCTTAGGGTCAGAAATCTTACTTCGTGCTACGGAAAGATCACGGCGCTTGAAAACGTATCGCTCCATGTCTGGGAAAACGAGATCGTCTCGATAATTGGGGCAAACGGCGCCGGAAAGACAACCCTTGTCAATACGATATCGGGCGTCGTGCCCTCGGTACGCGGAACCATACATCTCAACGGGATTGATATTAAAGGAAAAGGCCCGGAGGATATCGTGGAAATGGGCCTGACTCAGGTCCCGGAGGGCAGGCAGATATTCAATTCCCTCAGCGTCTTAGATAACCTCCGATTAGGGGCATATCTTAGATACAAAAAGGGTAAGGCTAAAGAGGTACGCAAGGATCTTGACGAACTATATGAAATATTTCCCATACTACGGGAAAGAAGAGGCCAAAAGGCGGGCACGCTATCCGGCGGTGAGCAGCAAATGCTGGCGATTGCCCGGGGGTTGATGGCACGTCCGTCGCTGCTTATACTTGACGAACCGTCCCTTGGGCTTGCCCCCCGGATAACGGCCGATATTATCGAGGTCATTTCCGGGCTTAAAGCTAAGGGAATTACGATACTTTTGATTGAACAAAACGCACGGGCCGCACTGGCCATCTCCGATCGATGTTACGTCATAGAAACCGGAAACGTCCTGGTGGAAGGGGAGGGTAGGGCGCTCCTCGGGGACGGAGACGTGAAGCGGGCGTATCTCGGTAGAGACTATCGGGAGTTTTGGGAGTAGACCATGCGCATGTATAATCGCCGATACGAAAAACTGGTCAGAGAAGAGATAGAACAGGTGCAGCTTGAGCGTTTGCAGAGCACAGTCCAGCGGGCTTTTAAAAATATCCCGTTCTATCAAAACGAAATGAAGGTTAGGAACTTAGTCCCATCGGATATAACGTCCGTTTCCGATATCGCCAGGTTAGGACTAACGTCGCGAGACGACCTGGGCTATAATTACCCGTACGGGCTGTTTGCCGTCCCGCTGAGAGATATCGTCCGTATTAACTCCACGTCGGGAATTACGGGCAAGCCCACCGTAGTTGGTTATACGAAAAACGACCTCGGGGTATGGACGGAGCTCCTGTCCCGGCTTTATTTTGCGTCGGGGATTACCGCCGACGACATCTTCCAGATATCTTTTGTTTTCGGCCTGGCTAATTGGGGAAGGGGGATGGCAGCCGCCGCCGAGAATATCGAGGCGTCGGTCATCCCGATGAGTTTCCTCAATCCGGAAAAAGAAATCATGATCATGACCGACTATAAGACAACGTGTCTCGTCTCAACACCGTCACACGCCCTGCATCTGGTGGGATTGCTCAATGAGCTTGGATTGGACCGGGGCAAGCTGTCACTCGCGCGCGCCATACTTGTCAGTGAGGCGATGGCTTCTGATACTAAATCGCGAATAGAGGAAGGTCTTGGCGTTCGTGTGTCATCAGGTTACGGGATACCGGAGTCTATGGGACCGGGAATCGCCTATGAGTGTCTTGAGGGCAGGCTCCATGTAGCGGAGGATCATTTCATCCCCGAGATTATCGATCCAGAGACGGGGCAACCGGTCCAAACCGGTAAAAACGGTGAGCTGGTCATTACAACTATCACCACTAAGGCCTACCCGCTTATCAGGTTCAGAACCGGGGATATCACGAGGTTTATCGACGATGATGTATGCCCCTGTGGGAGAACGATGAAAGCCATCGAGTCCCCCTCCCAACGGGCTGACGATGCGCTGTCCATACGGGGAGTTAAGATCTATCCTGCTCAGATAGAGAAGATTATCGACGCAGCATTGGGTGAAATACCACCCCACGTAATTATCATTCATAAGGTAAAGGAACTCGACGAGCTTGATATCCTCGTTGAACAAGTGGAGTCCCTCTTTTCAGACGAGATCAAGGTATTGGAACGGATGATAGCCAAGATAAAGGACGACCTCTGGGAGATCCTTGGTATCCGCGCTAACGTAAAGCTCGTAGAGCATGTCACGATGAAAGAAGCTGGAGGTATAGATAACAGGGTCATTATGAGAAGCCATACAAAGGAGGTGTGAGTTATGAAAAGGATTCTTCTTATCTCGTTTGTGGTTATGGTCGGTCTTTCGTTTGTCCTGGGAGGCTGCGAAAAGAAGGCCGCTCCGGAAGGGGAGCCGATTGTTATCGGTTCGATTCTTCGTCTATCTTTGGGCGCCTCTGACGGTATTCCCGCGAAGCGGGGGATAGAAATTGCCGTCAAGGAAATCAACGACAATGGAGGTATCAACGGGAGACCCCTGGAAGTTATTTTTGAAGACTCCCAGGATAAGGACACCGAAGCAGTCAACGCAGCCAACAAGCTGATATCGGTGGACAAGGTTCCGGCCATTATCGGGCCCATGAAGAGCGGCGAGGTCCTGGCGGTGGCGCCTATCGCAGAAGACAACATGGTTGTCCTCATTACGCCGACCGCTACCTCTCCCAAGGTTACCGACGCGGGTGCGTATATATACCGGGGCTGTTCCCGCATCGACGCGCAGGTCGACGCCCTGGTTAACTACGCCATGGAGAAATACGGTGCCAAGAAGGCCGCAATCCTGTTCAGCAAGGAGCCGTACGGTGAAGGCTTTAAAGACCTCTTCCTGAAGTTCTTCGGTGAGAAGGGTGTGGAAGTCGTTGCAGTCGAGTCTTTCATGGTAGGCGATAAGGATTTCAAGGCGCAGCTTACCAAGATTTCCGGAACCCAGTTTGACATCATCTGCATTCCCGGGTACCTGCAGGAGACCGCGCCGGCCGCTGTCCAGGCGCGTATGCTTGGTATTACGGCTCCCACGTTTGGCGGATACGGAGATATTGCGCCCCTCTACATCGAGCTTGCCGGAGAGGCGGCGGAAGGTCACGTCGTATCGAGTGAATACGACGAGGGATACGATACTGCTAAGAACAAGGATTTTATCAAGAAGTACTATGAGTATGTCGATAAAGATCCCAATGAGCCGAACAACATCATGTTTGCCGCCATCACGTACGATATGACGTACATCGTGGCCGACGCTATGAAGGAAGTGGGAACCGATCCCACGGCGATCAAAGGGTATATCGATAATCTGGCCGATTACGACGGTGTTACGGGAAAACTTTCCTTCGATGACAACGGGGATGTCCAAAAGGGTGGGATTTACCTCTTCGAAGTTCAAAGCGGAAAGTATGTCAAGGTAAAGTAGTTCAAGAACACCGCAACAAGGAGGGGGGTATCCCCCTCCTTGTTTTCCTTTTTCACAGAAAGCAAATAGTCGTCCTTACGTGGGATTATATCGGAATTCTACTATTCTTCTTGGATACGTAGTGATTCCCTATTTAGCGGTATGTTCCTACAACAGATTATAAACGGTCTGGCGACCGGCAGCATATACGCGATGGTCGCCCTTGGCTATACGATGATCTACGGAATCCTTGGGCTTATTAATTTTGCCCAGGGTGAGATCTATATGGCGGGGGCCTTCACGGCTGTTCTCCTCATCAGCCACCTTCATGTTCCTTTCGTTTTTGCGTTTATACTTGCCCTACTTGTAAGTTCAATCGTCGGCGTCTTAATGGAGCGCCTTGCATTCAGGCCGCTTGAGGAATTCAAATCCGCTTATTCCGCTGATCGCCGCCATAGGCATTTCGTTATCTTTGCAGAGTTTTGCGCGTATTCTTTTCGGTCCTAACAACAGGCCGTTTCCGATAGCAATCGACTATACGATAGTCCATGTATTCGGAGCGAAGATCCCGATGCTTGATATGGTGATTCTCGGAGCTTCGGGCATCCTCATGGTCGCACTGACCGTCTTTGTAAAACGATCCAAGTATGGACGCGCAATGGTGGCATCGGCAGTCGACGGTGATACGGCCCGCCTTATGGGCATAAACGTTAATTCCATGATAACCCTGACATTCATTATCGGGTCGGTTTTAAGCGGTGCGGCGGGCGTCATGACGGCCGTCTATTATAACGCGACCTATCCGACCATGGGTATGCTCACCGGCCTCAAGGCGTTTTCCGCGGCGATTCTCGGCGGGGTAGGGAGTATTCCAGGGGCCATCATAGGCGGACTAATACTTGGAGTGGCCGAGAACCTCGGCGCCGCATACATCTCGTCAGGGCTGAAGGACGCAGTTGCTTTTACAATCATGATTATTGTGCTCATACTACGGCCTTCGGGTATCTTCGGAAAGGGTAGGTAGGAATTTCGTATGGCCATCTATCTCCTTCATATTCTCATTATCATGCTGATATATATCATACTGACGCTCTCTCTGAACCTGATAATTGGTTTCTCCGGGCAGGTCTCGCTCGGACATGCCGCGTTTTACGGCATTGGCGCATACATCAGTTCCATCCTTGTTGTAAATTTCTCCGCCCCGTACGGTATTGCGCTGCTTGCTGCCGCGGCCGGAGCGGGTATCTTCGGGGTCTTTCTCGGTATTCCAACCCTGCGGCTCAAAGACGATTACCTGGCGATCGTAACGCTCGGGTTTGGCCTGATTCTCGTTGTCGTCGCCCTCAATATCGAGTATCTGGGCGGAACAGACGGTTTTATGGGAATCCCGTCTCCGGTGCTATTCGGAATAAAATTGGCGTCAAAACCGCGCTTTTTTACAATTTCGCTTTTTCTGGCAATCGTAACGATCCTGTTCATGTACAGGATAAAGGCGTCAAGGATAGGCAGGGCCCTTTCGGCCATCAGGGACGACGAGACGGTTGCGCAGGTAATGGGAATCAATACGACGAAGTATAAGGTTATGGTCTTTGGAATAGGATCGGCGTTTGCGGGAATCGCCGGATCGCTTTACAGCGCATATGTACACTTTATCGATCCGCACACATTCGGCCTCTCTACGTCAATTGTCATCCTCTGCATGGTAGTACTTGGCGGGATCGGGAGTATAACCGGGTCTATTGTTGGAGCGGCGATACTGACATTTCTTCCCGAGCTTCTGAGGATAGTCATAAAGGGAATTCCGGGAATCTCGGATAGGTTTCCTGATTTTCAGACGCTTGCCTATGGGCTGCTTCTGGTTTTCATTATTATCATACGCCCGCAGGGACTCATGGGAAAGTCAAAATCAGGCAGGAAATTCTCGCTTAACTCGTTACTTGGGATCAAACACCGTGCTCAGGATTAAAAATCTGCACGCTGGTTACGGTAATGTCCAGGTGATCAAGGGCGTATCTCTCCATATAAAGGCTGGAGAAATCGTCACCATCATCGGCGCAAACGGTGCGGGAAAATCGACGCTCCTCAAGGCGATATCGGGTCTTATACCTTCGACCGATGGTGAAATCTATTTTGCCGATACGACTATTGTCGGCCTCTCCGCCGACAAGATCGTGAGAATGGGTATATCTCACATACCCGAAGGGAGGAGAATATTTGACCGCCTTTCGGTGGGCGATAACCTTGAACTGGGCGCATTCTCACGAAAAAACCGTGAGTCAATCGTTGAGGATCTCAATCGGGTATATACGCTCTTTCCGGTTATAAAGAAACGATACCAGCAAAAGGGAGGAACGCTATCCGGCGGTGAGCAGCAGATGCTTGCGATAGCGCGTGCCCTTATGAGCAGGCCGAAGCTGATTATGATGGACGAACCGTCAATGGGGTTGGCCCCCAAGATGGTTCACCAGGTCTTCAGAATTATAAAAGACCTCAAGGAAATGGGGACAACGATACTTCTCATCGAGCAGAACGCCCGCGCCGCGCTTTCGGTAGCTGATCGCGGATACGTTATGGAAATAGGAAAATTTATCCTGGACGGTGAGCGGATGTCGCTTCTGAACAATAATGAGGTGAAAAGGGCGTACCTCGGCAAGGGATATAAAGAGGTTGGGGAATGACGTTGTTCTCGACAAAGTCCCTTACAAAGGAGTTCGGCGGTGTTTCAGCGGTTTCGTCCGTAACTCTTTCTATTCCGGAGGGACAGATAGTCGGCCTCATCGGACCGAATGGTGCGGGGAAAACAACCTTTTTTAACGTCATAAGCGGCGTATTGCCCCCGACTTCAGGCGACTTTTACTTTAACGAGGAGCGGATTACCGGTCTGAAGCCGTATCGAATTGCCCGGCTTGGAATTGCCCGTACGTTTCAGAATATCAGGCTTTTTTCGGGAATGACGGCCCTTCAAAACGTATTCGTAGGACGCCACGCAAAAACAAAGGCGGGACTTTTCGCGGCGATGTTCGGCGGAAAGGTCGCCGGGCAGGAGGATAAGGAATCTCTCGTACGGATCAACGAGATACTCTCGGGTATGGAGCTTACCGATGCGGCTGACCTCCCGGCCGATACGCTTTCGTATGGTCAGCAACGCAGGCTGGAGATTGCCCGCGCCCTGGCAACGGAACCGAGGTTGTTGCTACTGGATGAGCCTTCGGCGGGTATGAACACCCGGGAGACCGAGGAACTCATGGAAATGATTGTCCGAATACGATCGCGGGGGATAACGGTCCTCCTGATCGAACACGATATGAATCTCGTTATGGGTATCTGCGAGAGAATCGTGGTCCTTGATCATGGAAGGAAGATCGCAGAGGGAACACCGGCGGAAATCCGCAATAACGAAGAGGTAATAGAGGCCTATCTCGGGAGGGAAGACGATTATGAGGATATGGGATAAGACCTACGAGACAATGCCGGTCACCGAGATCGAACAGGTACAGTTAGAGCGCCTCCAGGCGACGGTCTATAGGATTCACCGGCATGGGGTAACGTTTTACCGCAAGAAGTTTTCCGAGATGAAAGTAGATCCGGAGCGCATCGAGTCTCTCAAAGACCTGCAAAAACTCCCGTTTACGACCCGCCATGACCTCAAGGAGAGTTACCCGTACGGTATGTTTGCCGTTCCATTACGGGACGTCGTGCGCGTCCACGAGATATCGGGCGATATGGGGATCGTCGGCTATACGAGAAATGACCTCGCGAACTGGTCGAACTTAATAGCCCGGGCGCTCTACCTATCAGGCATAGAAGAAAACGATACGGTTCAGATAACCCATCCGTATGGGCTTTTTCCTGCCGCACTCGGTTATCACTACGCCGCAGAATTAATCGGCGCATCGGTTATCCCTTCATCAACTGCCAATACCGACAAGCAGATTAAGATACTTCAGGACTACAAAACAACGGCGATTATCACGACGCCGTCCTACGCTCAACGCCTCGTGTCGGAGCTTGCCAGTCACGGAATCGATCCCAAGACCCTGACGATGAGCCATGCGGTACTCGGTGCAGAACCGTGGACCGAAATGTTACGCACTGATATCGAGGAAGGACTATTTGTATCGGCTATCTTCAACTACGGGGTGGCATCTGTTTTTGGGCCGGGTATCGGTTCGGAGTGCCAACAGAAGGACGGCCTTCATATATTTATGGATCATTTCATTCCCGAAATTGTAGATCCGATAACGGGAAAAACGCTTCCCCTTGGACATGAAGGCGAGCTCGTATTGACAACGCTTACAAGGGAAGCGTTTCCAATACTGAGGTTCAGGACCGGAGATATCACGAGCCTATACTACGATAAGAGCATATGCCCGTGTGGCAGAACGCACGTAAAAATGAAACCGGTTGAGAAGCGCGTTGATGATCTTGTTGTTTTTAACGGCATAAACATATATCCGGCTCAGATTGAGCGTTTCTTAACAAGGCAGGAATCGGCCGGTCACAAGTGCCGTATCGTGCTTAGCAGAACGGGACATAGAGATTCGATGGACATACTCGTGGAAGTCTCGGAGAATATATTTGCGGACGAGATGAAGGTGCAGAAAAGAATTATTGAAGCTATGGAAAAGGAGTTCAAACGGGAGTTTGAGATAGAAGCAAGAATAAAACCGGTAGAAAAAGGAAGTCTGCGAGGGAAAAAGGGCGTCGAAGACAATAGATAGCCATAACTAAGGGAAAGCTATTATGTCTGATAAGATATATTATGTAAACTAATAGATCTTTCTTAGACTATTCCTTTATTCATTCTTTTCTTCTCCCTCTTCTTCTTCAATGCGCCGCGACTGAACGAAATTATTACTCTTTATAAAGCTAACGACTTCGGTGAATGCTTCCTGAAAGTTATCTATATCTTCAGGGAATACCATAATCCTGAATCGATCCTGCTTTCCGAAATCAACGGCCTTGGTTTCCGATATAATAAGGTACTTGTCGCTGTTAACGTTTTCCTTTACGTCGAAATAGTACGTTCGTCTTCCCGCCTTCACCTTTTTGCTAAAAAGCTCTTCCTTTCTCCGATCTTCCAATTTATTGCTCCTGTTAGTTTTCTCCCAAATAGGCCTTTTTTACCGATTCGTTCTTCATGAGATTTTCCGATTTGTCTTCAAGGACTATTTTCCCCGTTTCGAGTACGTACCCTCTTTGCGATATCTGAAGCGCCATTCGTGCATTTTGCTCAACGAGAAGTATCGTCGTACCCTTCTTCTTGGTTTATCTCTGTAATAACGTCAAATATACTCTTTACTATCATGGGAGCGAGACCCAGTGACGGTTCATCGAGAAGCAGTAATTTTGGATCAGACATAAGGGAGCGCGCGATAGCAAGCATCTGCTGCTCGCCTCCCGAGAGTGTACCGCCTAACTGCTTTTGCCTCTCTCTGAGAATCGGGAATATATCGAACATCCTATCGAGATCCTTCCTGACCTGTGGATCTTTTCCGCGGGAGTATGCACCCATATAGAGATTCTCTTTCACGGTAAGAAAGGGGAAAATCCGCCTTCCTTCGGGAACCTGTGAGATACCGCGGTTAACAATCTCGTCGGTGGAACAACGTTCAATGTTCTTTCCCATCAAACGTACGGTTCCTTTTCGGGCCGGAGTAACGCCGGAAATCGTCATCAAGGTGGTCGATTTACCGGCGCCGTTGGCACCGATAAGCGTTATGATTTCTCCCTCCTTGACGAAAAGAGAGATGCCCTTGAGGGCTTCAATGTTTCCGTAAGAAGTATATATATCTACAAGCTCAAGCATTGTTAGTCAGTTCCCAGGTATGCCTCGATGACTTTCGGGTTATTTCGAATTTCTTCCGGAGTACCTTCGGCTATTTTTCTCCCGTAATCCAGAACAACAATCCGATCCGAAATTCCCATGACGACTTTCATATCATGCTCTATAAGGAGAATCGTGACGCCCGAATCCCTGATCCTTCGGATAAGGTTTATCAGATCGGCTGTTTCCTTTGGGTTCATACCGGCGGCCGGCTCGTCGAGAAGTAGTAGCTTTGGCTCACTTGCAAGGGCACGGGCGATTTCCAGCCTCCTCTGGTCACCATACGAGAGGTTCGAGGAGATCTCCATGATCATCTGTTCAAGCCCAACGAATACGATGTATTTTATCGATTTCCGTAAGATATCCTGTTCTTCGGACCTTTGGCTTTTTGTTCTCAGGATGGAGCCGAAAACATTCTTTTTCGACCGACAATGCCTGCCGACCTTTACATTATTGAGCGCGGAAAGGCTACTGAAAAGTCTGATATTCTGGAACGTTCGTGCTATGCCGAGTTCGGTTATCACGTCCGGTTTCAGCATCTTTTTAGGATTGGCGATTATCCGAAGATTACCGTTCGAGGCAAAGGATATATCCCCGGCGTTTGGGTGCGCCAGCCCTGTAATGCAGTTAAAAACGGTTGTCTTACCGGCTCCGTTAGGGCCGATCAACGAAAGGATCTCGCCCTGGTATATTGAGAAACTGACATCGTTAACGGCAACGACTCCGCCGTAGTATTTCATCAGGTTTTCGATTTTTAGGATTTCGGACTTCATCTACTATTTCTGCTTACTTATTCGTTCTTCTTCGTGAGTTACCGTATAGAAGCTTTCGTTCATCGCTTCGACGATTGCCTTGTCGTGAGGACCCATTTCACGCTTAACTCGCGAGACGGGGATAAGCCCCGCCGGTTTGAAACGCATCATGATAATAAGTATAATGCCGAATAACGCGTATCGGGCCTGTACGAGTTCGGGCCATGGTTCCAGAACCTTCCTGAGAATTTCGGACAGCGAGATGAGACAGGTAGCACCGAGGATTACTCCGGGAATGCTTCCCATACCGCCGAGTACGACCATACAGAGGATAAGAATAGACTCCCAGAACTTGAAACTAACCGGTGAGATAAAGCTGTACCAGCGGGCGAAAAAGGAGCCGGCTACGGCCCCTATTGAGGCGCTGACAGCGAAGGCTATCAGCTTATATTTCATGATATTTATTCCGCTGCATTCCGCCGCTACCTCGTCCTCTCTGATTGCAAGCCAAGCCCTCCCCACCCGGGAATCTTCCAGACGCCCCATGAGGAAAACCGTTACAGCCAGCATAACCAGGATAAGGTAGAAAAAGGGTATCTCGCCTCTGAATACATACCGTATCGGCTCGGGATAGAAATAGTGTGTAAGCGGAAACATGAACGACAGGTCTAAGGATGGGGGCGCTATCCCGGGCAAACCCATTGGCCCCCTCGTCAGCCACATCTCGTTGACGATGATCAGGACGACCAGCTCGGCAAAACCAAAGGTTACAATTGCGAAATAGTCACCGGTCAAACGGAGCGTCGGCGCGCCGAGGAGAAGGCCGGCCAAAGCCCCGTTAAGCGCGGCAAACGGAATAATCAGCCAGTAGCTGGCCAGGATATCCCACGGGGGACCCATTGCGGCGCACTTGAGGGTTATTAGACCCGCGGTATAGGCGCCAATACCGTAAAACCCAACATATCCCAGGTCAAGAAGCCCGGTAAAACCGGGCAGAATATTCAAGACCTAACGAGAGGATGATATACATCATCACATAGGTACATAGATGTATTACGTAGTTATTTATAGGCAGAAGCGGTACGAAAAAAATGAGAACGAATAAGGCGCCATAGACATATTTGATATTCTTAGAGAAGGCGCCGGAGAGCTTATCCTGGAAGATACTATATCGAGGGATATTCCGTAGCATCCGACTATACCTTTACTACCTGTTTGCGCCCCAATAATCCTGAAGGTCTGAAGATTATCACGATGATCATGAGCGCGTAGGAAAGACCGTCCCGGTAGCCTGACGAGATGTAACCCGCGCCGAAAGTCTCGGCTACGCCGAGGACGAAGCCGCCCAACATGGCGCCCGGAATATTCCCGATTCCCCCGAGGACGGCCGCGGCGAATGCCTTAACGCCCGCCGTATATCCCATCATAGCGAAAATGGCGTTGTAGTATATACCAACGATAATCCCGGCAACCGCGCCGAGGCCGGAGCCGACGGCGAACGTAAAAGATATAACCCTATTAACATTGATTCCCATGAGGGACGCCGTTACCTTATCCTGAGCGCAAGCGCGCATGGCGGTACCGATTCGAGTCCTGGTAATCAGGAGGTGAAGCCCGATCATGAGAAGGATCGTAACGATGATTATGGATAATTGCAGCCAGGAGATATCAATCTGGTTCATGCGGTCACTGTTTTTAAAAAGGGAAACCGCAACGTCTTCGAAGAAAGGCGGCAGGGTATTGGAAGGATATGATTTTAAACGCCCGCCCCATATCAGAAGGGCAACGTTTTGAAGAAACAAGGATGCCCCAATAGCCGTAATGAGCGCCGCTAAACGGGGAGCTTTTCTCAACGGTCGATAGGCTATAAACTCAAGGAATATGCCAAATAATGCGCATGAGCAGACGCTGATTACAATGGCGGAGGGGAAAGGAAGGCCGAAAATTGCGACACAGGTAAAGGCGAGATACGCACCCAGCATATAGATCTCACCGTGGGCGAAGTTGATGAGCTCTATGATGCCGTATACCATAGTATAACCGACGGCTATAAGGGCATAAATGCCTCCGAGAGTCAGACCGTTGATGAGTTGTTGGAAAAACATCCAGTTCCCTGCCCGAGTAAAAAACTGGGGGAGGGTTAACCCCTCCCCCACCTTCTCCCATAAAGAGAATTACTTCATCTGTTTTTCAGCAGCAACAAAATTGCCATCCTTAACCACGGCCACGTAGGCGGGTTTCTGGCAGTCACCGTTCTCATCGAAATAGGTGACGCCCGTCAGACCATTGAAACCGGTTTCGGGGGAATTCATTGCCTGCAGTCCATCTCTGATAGCATTACGGTCGGTCCCAACCTTCGAAATAACGTCTGCGAGAATACCCACGCAGTCGTAAGAGTTGGCCGCCATCCAGTCGGGAGTTACGCTGTACTTGGCTTCGAAATCAGCCTTGAACTTCATCCCGGCTTCGTTAGCCTCAAAAATAAACGGGGTGCTTGCAATGAAGCCTTCGGCAGCTTCCTTGGCAATGTTAATAAGTTCAGGATTATTAAGGCCATCGGCCCCCATAAACTGCGCTTTAATGCCAAGCTTCCGCGCCTGAGAGAGGATTAAGCCACCTTTCTCATAATATCCGGCGATGAAAATACCGTCGGGAGCGAGCTCCTTGAATTTGGTAAGCTGCGGTGCAAAGTCAACGGTGTCGCCCGTGTAGGCTTCCGTACCCACGACCTCAAGTCCGATCTCTTTGGCGGCAGCCTCAAAGGCGTCCTTCAGACCAATTGCGTAGTCATTGGTATCGTAGAAGATAGCGACCTTTTTGAGACCAAGGACTTCCTTGGAGTATTTCGCAAGAAATTCTCCCTGGAAATCATCGCGATAAACGTCACGGAATGACCAACGATTCGCGCTCGCCGTTCCGATGTTGACGTTGGTGCAGGTCGGTGAGATAACCGCCGGACCGGCAACGTCATAGATCGGGATAGCGGCCAGCATCGCGGAACTGCAGACGTGACCAACGATCGCGACGATCTCAGCGTTGCTTACGAAATTCTGCGCAACTGCCGCCGCTTCCTTGGGATCACATCTTTCATCACCGACGACGAGCTCCAGCATCTTCCCATTAATTCCACCGGCCGCATTAATCTCATCAATCTTCATCATTGCGCCGTTCTTAACGATCTCGCCGTAGGCAGCTGCGTCGCCTGACATCGGAGCCGCAAGACCGATCTTAATGGTCTCGCCGGTTTCGACGGGTTTTTTGCAGCCAACCGCCATAAAGGCAAGCGATAACGCCAGAGCGGTGAGAATAATGACGACCTTAAGGCTCCTCATGTTTCCCATGGTATTAAAACCTCCTTAAAGGATGACACGCGCTAAATTCCTACCTATTCAACCGGCGCGACCGGAGTAGGAATTTCCGTTGCGGGAGTCATCACAGGAGCAACGGGTGTCGGAACGTACTCAGCCTTCTTGCACGCTGAAAGAACAAACACGAGAGAAAGGGTCAGGACAATCGCTATACCAAGCGACCTGATGCTCTTGAGAGTTTCCATTCTTAGTACCTCCTCATGGAACTAAATTAAAAAAGAGCCAATTTTAAATAGGCAATTTAAAGCTATTTAACGTCATTTGTCAAGATATTTCTTACTTTTTTTCTTGTTGTTATTGCCTGCCCTTAAATACCAAACGAATGGGATTTCCGTCTAAACCGTATCTTTCCCGGAGGCGATTGAGCATATAACGCTCATAATTTTTAGTAATCCCCTTGGGATAATTAGTAAATACGATAAATGTGGGAGGCGCGCTGCTGACTTGAGTCGCGTAAAATAGTTTGACCTCCCTACCCTTAAAGACCCCCGGGCTATGGTGATCCTTCATTCCCTGTATAAACGCATTCAGATCGCCGGTACCGATGCGTTTTGTGCGTTCTTTAAGGACAGCATCGATGGCGGAAAATATATGATGGATATTCTTCCCGGTAACTGCCGAGGTAAACACAACCGGCGCGTATGCTATTTGCACGAGATCCTCACGCAACCGGGCAGCGTAGTCCTTTGTGGTCTTTTCCTCTTTTTTTACCAGATCCCATTTGTTGACGACAATAACAACGCCCTTACCCTTCTCGTGGATAAATCCTGCGACCTTCGCGTCCTGATCGGTTGGCCCCTCGACACCGTCGAGCATGAGAAGCGTTATGTCGGAGCGATCGATGCTTTTGAAAGACATGAGCACACTGAATCGCTCGATACGCTGAAAAATCCTGCTTTTCCTGCGTATTCCGGCCGTGTCGATAAAGAGGTACGGGATCCCGTCACGGGTGACGAGGGAATCGACCGGGTCACGGGTTGTACCGGGAATTTCACTCACCAAAACGCGATCGAATCCGAGCATCTTGTTGAGGAGCGATGATTTACCAACGTTCGGCCTGCCGACGATAGCGATCTTCGTAATATCGTCATTTGCATGCGGTATCATCTCCGGAGGACGCAATATCGCCGATAACGTCTTCCATGAGCTCGTCTATACCGTGGTTATGCTGAGCGGAGACGGAGTAAACCTTTGGCGCACCGAGGGCGTAGAATTCAAATACGTCGTTATCCTGCCTTGGACCGTCGACCTTATTGACTACGGGATAGATTTGTTTCCCTTCCTTGAGCAGATAGGTATATATCTCGCGGTCGACCGGGGAAAGACCTTCTCGTCCGTCCATGAGGAATATAACGGCGTCGGCCTCCTGTACGGCGATTTCGGCCATCGCGTGGACGCCGGATGGTTACGTCTGATTCGGCCCCGGGCAACAAGCCGCCCGGTATCGGTAAGAATATACTCCGTATCATTATAGCGTGCGTCCGCATAAAGCCGGTCCCTGGTAACACCGGGAAAGTTCTCGACGATAGATTTATTCTTCCCGAGAAGCCGGTTAAATAGCGTCGATTTACCGACGTTCGGCCTTCCGACTATGGCTATGATCTTTTTCTTGGGCATATCCTCTATCTATATCCGAGCCGTCCGATTGTATCATCGTTCTTGGCCCAGTCTTTCAATACCTTTACCTTGAGGTCCAGAAACACGTGCGTGTCGAAGAATACCTCGATATCCTTGCGAGCCGCCGTCCCTATGTTCTTTATGAGGCCCCCTCCCCTTCCAATCATGATCCCCTTCTGTGAATCCTTCTCTACGAAGACGGTGGCAGCGATCGATAGGAGGTCCCGTCCCGCGTCCTCTTTGAATTCATCGACGACCACGGCCGTCGAATATGGCAGCTCCTGCCGGGTAAGGGTGAAGATCTTTTCCCTGATAATTTCCGCGACGATAAACCGCTCGCTCTGATCCGTGAGGGTATCCTCGGGAAAATAGGGCTGTCCCTCGGGGAGAAGGCCCTTGATCACCGTCAGTCAGGTCCACTATCCCATCTCCCCTGAGGGCAGAAATCGGTATGATGGAATGGAAATGATAAAGCCCGCGCATCCTGTCGATGAGGGGTAATAGAATAGACTTCGTAATCGCATCGATCTTGTTGATAACCAGGAGGACCGGTGATTTAGAGTCGGACAACCCGCGAATTATGTCTTCGTCGGTCTCGTCAGGAGACGATGTAGCCTCGATCATAATCGCAATGATGTCTGCATCCTCACGGGCGGAAAGAGCCGTCTTGATCATAAATCGATTGAGGCCGCTACGCTGGTTGGATCGGTGAATCCCCGGCGTATCGATAAATACTATCTGGCAGTCCTGTTGAGTATAAACGCCGAGGATCCGGTTACGGGTAGTCTGCGGCTTCCTGGACGTAATTGAGATCTTCTGGCCGATTAAGGTGTTAAAGAGCGTTGATTTACCGACATTGGCTTTTCCAACAATTGCCACAAAACCCGATTTATATCCCAATGGTTCGAATCCTCCCCCGTTCAACCGAATTGTCGGCGGTAATCTCAAACCGCTTGCCGGGATAATGATGTTCAAGTCCCGTTATTGACGAGCTGCCCTTGCCAACGGCGCGTGATACGTCCCGGGGATTGACGCGTATCACGACCGTATCGTATATTCGGCACGTATTTCTTACCGCGTTAATCATCGTATCGAGCAGACGGGCCTCATAAACCAAGGCGCCAAGCGCCGGATG
This sequence comes from uncultured delta proteobacterium, assembly GCA_963848155.1. Taxonomy (GTDB): domain Bacteria; phylum Desulfobacterota; class Zymogenia; order Zymogenales; family Zymogenaceae; genus JAFGAS01. The sequence continues at coordinate 344,706 of CAWKCL010000007.1, read as the reverse complement.
GTACGGCCCCGCTACGACGCGGCGTTCCAGTTCTATCGACGGGCATAGACCGATTCGCAGGACCGGTATAGAGCGCTGCTCGAAGATATCGATCATGTTCTTGAGTATCTCTATGGTATGGTCAAGAGAAAGGGGTTTGTATGCCCTGTCCAGGTATAGGCGTTCCATTTCGGTACCGGATAGTACCAAAGCCGGGTATATCCGCACGCCGTTAGGTGAAAGATCGGCCACCTGTAATGCGGTTTGCCTCATTGTCTCTTCGGTATCGCCCGGTAATCCCGGCAATATCTGCGCGATCCATTCGATATCACAACTTGAGAGAAGCGTTGCAGCACGAATGGAATCGGAGGCCGTATGACCACGGCGTGAATCTCTCAACACGCCGTCGTTCATTGACTGTATACCGATTTCCACGGTTTTTACGCCGTATCCTGTTAGCCGATTCACGGCCTTTTCGTCTATGGCGTCAGGTCGTGTCGAAACCCGGAGGGCATCAACGGCACCAGCCGTAATCAAGTCCCTACCGACGGCCAGAAGCTCTTCTTGCCGCTGTTCGGTAAGCGTCGTAAAGCTTCCCCCGAAAAATGCGAGCTCCCTTTCTCCGTTCCAGCCGGTGCTTGTTTGCCGGTATTTATAGACGGTATCTCGTATTTGGGCCGGTGTAACCGGGCTCTTCGGCCCACCGGTGACGGTATATTGGTCGCAGAAGATGCAGCGAAAGCGGCATCCCTCATGGGGAATAAAGATCGGAATAATAAAGCGTTTGAGTCTTTTCATCGCTCCAGTGCACCCCGGGCGGCCAGCTGTTCCGCCTCCTTCTTATTTCTGCCCAATCCCCTCCCCCATTCCTCATCCATCAATTAAAACCGATACGCTATACACGCGCTCGTGATCCGGTCCGGAGATTTCCGCAACCTCGTATCGGGGGAGACCTATCCCGTCTTTTTGAAGGCGTTCCTGTAGTAACGACTTGTAGTTCTTCGGATAGATATCGTCGGTAAGGCTTTCGATCTCACCGAAGTGACGTTCAATTACCGCCTTACACGAATCATAGCCCGCATCGATGAATACTGCTCCCATCAATGCCTCATAGGCTCCAGACAGGATAGAGGATTTTCCCGCTCCTCCCGCTATTTTGCTTCTCCCTTTCCGAGAATCAGGAAATCACCCAAATTAAGATCACGTGCCTTGAATGCCAGGCATTCTTTATCAACGAGGCGGGAGCGCATTTGCGTGAGCCATCCCTCGTCCCTTTCGGGATGGTGCTCATAAAGCATATGGGCTACGGCGAGGCCAATCACTGCGTCGCCGATAAACTCCAGGCGGTCATTCCCGATGCCCCCGCGCTCGGCTATATAAGAGGCGTGCGTCAAGGCGATAGTGAGCAGCCGACCGTCGTTAAATCGGTATCCGATCTTCTGTTCGAGATCAGATTGATCGGCGGCCATACGCTCCCCCCCTAAAGGGACGTTCAAGGACTACGGTAACGAATGAATTCAAATCTTTGGGGGTACCGGTGATATAGACGTCAAGGTAGTTCTCGGACTTGCCCCGAACAACACCGGCGTCATGTGACTCAACAAGTACGGTAACCACCCTTCCTATATTTCGGGCAATATAGTCCTGTTTTTTCTTCGCTCCCAGTTCCCGGGCAACCCGCGCCCGCGCCGTCTTCTGCGGCGGTTGAGACGTGGCCGCTCATCGTGGATGCCCGGGTATTGGGCCTATTCGAAAAAGGAAATACGTGGAGATAGCTGACCGGCAACGAACGAATCAGGTCGATCGTATTCGAGAATTCCCGGGCTCCCTCGCCGGGGAATCCCGCCATTACGTCGATGCCGACGGCCGGGTCCCTAAAACGGTTAACGACGTTTTCGACCACCCGTTCTATATCGTTTCGACGATATGGTCGGCCCATTGATTCAAGGATTGAGTCATCGCCGCTCTGTACCGGTATATGCAGGTGCGGGGCAATCACACGGCTTTGGCCCACTACTGACAGCAGCTCATCGGTGAGCTCCATGGGTTCGATTGATGATAAACGAAACCGGGCCCCAAGAGCTGACTCCTCAATAAGCCCAATAAGGCCGGCCAGCGTGACGGATTGTCCTTTCAAATCGCTCCCGTACCTGCCCAGATGAATACCGACAAGGACGACTTCCTTATATCCGCGTTCAACGAAATCTGATAATTTACTCAATACGTCGCCGGGCGGTTTGCTGCGCTCCCTTCCCCGTGCCTGGGGTACAATACAATAGGCGCATCCGGCATTGCACCCTTCCTGTATTTTCAAAAAGGCGCGGGTCCGTGTCGCCAGTCGATAAATCGGACTGGGGTGCCTCCGGAACGCCGATAAGGGACGAAACGGCGTCCACAATACCATCTCGATCGTCCGGAGGCACAATGAACGCGCCCGGAGAGGCATCCAGTATTCGTTCGGGAAACACCGACGAAGCGCATCCCGTGACGATAACGGGCATATTCCGGGTAGCGCGGGCGGCGCGGCGTATCTGCTGACGCGATTGATAGTCGGCCCTGGCCGTAACGGTGCATGTATTGACAATTGAGATATCCGCGTATGCACCGTCAAACACTACCGCGAATCCCCGATCTCTCAGTGCTTCGGCGATCTGCTGGCTGTCGGTGAAGTTAACTTTACAGCCCAATGTAATGATGGAGACAGTCTTACCCAAGGAAAGGAAAGGCCTCTTTTCTTAGCACAAACGTAACCGTAATTCAAATTGACTTTATTATAGCACTACGGCTGCCTAAAGGCAATCGGCGAGCCGTTATCTCCTAGAATACCTTGCGGTAGACTACCTTATCGTCTCCCTCGCTATAGAAATCGGGAGACACGGATACCACGCGGTACCCGTGTCTCTCATAAAACGAGCGTGCCTCGTCATAGGGGGGGGTTGACGACGTATCTATGTAAGCATGCCGCGCACCCCTTTTCTTCAGGTCCGATTCCATCGCCAGAATAAGCGACGTGCCAATACCTTTTTTCTTGCGCTCACGATCCACGCATATCCAGTATAGGTCGTAACAGCGATCGGTCATGGGAATCGGCCCGAAGCAGATGTACCCGACGACGTTTCCCTGTATCGTTCTCGGCACAGCAAATAGTATAATCCTCCGATTGCGGGACGGCTTTCTGCATCGTCTATGACTTCGAGCGCAACGGCAACTTCCTCCGCCGTAAAAGTCCGGCTGGCCTCCAGGATAGTGCGAATATGTTCCCTGTCACGCGAGCTGTAGGGCCTGATGAGCATAACCTTCGGACCGCTGAATCATGAAATTGACAAATCGCTCTACCATGTCGCGATAGTTTATCCCCGAAAAATCAACCGCCGCAGGAAATCCCGCGTCCGGAGAGAGACAGGGATTGGCATTGATCTCAAGAACGTAGATATTTCCCTCACTATCGATCCGCATATCCACCCTTGCATAGTCGCGCAGCATGAATACTCGACAGCACTCAAGAGCGGTCTTCTCGATCCCCCTCATCAGGAACTCCGGGAGATCCGTCGGAAACGACCGTGGGGTGTTATGGTACTCGAACGAGTTCTTATCCCACTTGGCACGATAGCCGACGATGCGATAGATGTTCTCGGGGAAATCGACGAACTCAATTTCAGCCGGAGAAAGCACCCTCGGATACGGATAACCGAAGACCGATACGTTGAACTCCCTGCCCTCGATATATTCCTCGATCAAGAGACTTCCGAAACGAGCGGAAAGATCGTCAAGTTTTTTTGTAAGCGTCTTCCCATCCGGGAAGATGGACTCCTGATCGATTCCGATGCTGGCGTCTTCGAATCGCGGTTTGACAAGCGCCGGGTAATGGATACCGTTTCGATAATACTTGTTCATCCCATCAAATACCCTCCATGTTGGGGTCTTGATGCCGCTCGTCTTCAAGAGCTGCTTAGTCAGGAGCTTATCGGTCGTAAGCATCAGGGCCGACGAAGGCGATCCCGAAAACGGGATACCGATAAGTTCGAGTAAAGCGGCCGGATGCCAGGCCAGTTGGGGATTTTCGTCAACCGTCTCACAGAGGTTGAAGACCATTTCGCAACGGTGTTGTTCTATAGTTCCGATAAAAGCCTTTGCATCCCTGGTAAAGGGGATACGTACCGGAGTGTAACCCAGCTCTGAAAGTGAATTTTCAAGTGCCTCTACCTGAGTAAGGACATCCAGAGAGGCTTCGCAAAATTCCTCGCCGATACTCACCGGTACGTTATGGGCAATGCCGATTATCTTTCTACGCATGGGCCGCCCCTTTCAGATAGTATTCTTGAGGAAGAACCCGGCTCATTGCCGATGTCAGGATAGAATCGATCAGTTCCTGATAGCTGATGCCGACGAGGCCCGCGATAATACAGAGATCAGAGCGATCCGGATTGATTCCCGCGAGGGGATTGACCTCTATGAAATTCGGAATTCCGTCGTCGTCGCACCGGATGTCAAGCCTGCCGGCGTCACGGCAACCGAGGCCGACCCATGCCGCCAGAGCAACCCGTTCGGCGGCCTGCGCCGTATCATCCGTTACGAGGCGGTAGTCGACAAGCTTTTCGTATTTCTCCTTATTGTGGTACGAATAGACGTCCGGCTCCGCCTGATTGTTGAGCTTGACCTCAATTACTCCGATTGAACGGCTCTGGTCTCCTGTTCCGAGTATCCCGACGGTAAATTCCCTGCCAGGGAGAAATCGCTCTATAAGAACGGGCTGTTCGTAGGCTCTCAGAAGTCTTTCGCAAACGTGGGTCAGTTCCCCCGTATTGGTGATCTTCGAGAAGGCATCTATACCCTTTCCAGACCCTTCCGCTACCGGTTTTGCCAGGAGCGGAAACGGCAGATTAACGTCTCGGATGTCCCGCTCCGTCTCAACGACGGCAAAATCGGCCGTCGGTATCCCGAGATTCTTGATTACGTGTTTGGTCATCCCCTTGTGCAGGGTGAGAGAAAGCACGAGCGGATCGGAAAAGGTATAGGGAATATCGTACGCCTCGAGGAGTGCGGGCACCTGGGCCTCACGGCCGAAACCACGTATTCCCTCGGCGATATTGAAGACAAGGTCCCAGTGGTCGCCGGCGGCAAGCCGAGACGTTAGGTTCCTGATATTACCGATACGATCGGTAATATGGCCCAGCTCGGTAAGGGTCGAATCTATGCTCTCTATTGTGACGGGGCTGTCAAACTCCGCCGTCTCTTCTTCTCCCATGCCCTGAGATAGATAGTAATGTCTCAGGTCGTAGGTTATTCCTATTTTCATGGTATGGTCCTTTTCGTTCGGGTTTTAGGTTTGTTCCGTAAGCCCCGGTAACCGGGGTCTATTCTGCCGTGATATCAGCTACCGATCGATACCAGGCGGTATCAGCCTGAAACGATACCGGGTGGCGAAAGACGGCCGGTTGGAACACAACGAAACCACGAAACAAAGGACGGAGAATGCAAACGAAAGGTAGATGGACGTCCCCCATCATCCTGGGAATGGCCGGAAATCGCCCTCATCGTACTTCCGGAAGGCAGATTTCCCGTGTGCTTCCGAGGCCCGGTATCCGCTACGCGTAAAATACAGCGGTATACCCGAAGTCTTGCCTAGGTATTTTCGTAATTCAATATGCCCCGAGAGTCGGGTGGCTCGGAATTCGGCGCTGTGCGAGGCCGAGGGAGGGTATTCGTCATCTTCTTCAAACAAGCCCGTACGATCGGCCAATTGGCTGTTGATTTCGGCCGTCCTGTATATAAACGGCGCGAAACGCGAAGATAACGGATTTTCTGTCTCTAAGCGGTTTTTCTTAAAACGGTAGGTTTTGAGAATAAAATTCCGACCATGAATGGGATCATGGGCAACGGGACTTTTCGACGTACGGCAGCCTTTGAGGTCTGATCTCCGGCCACCTGTGGATGGAGGTTCGACATCCTCGCTAATCGGGTGATGATTTTGCATCTCAGTCTCCTATGGATCTCAGTACATTACGAAATAGGTCGTTTGTCGTCCGAATTGGATATACGTATCAGTTCTTGTGAAAGAATATAACACAATTTTTTAGAAAATCAAGCAAGTAATAACTTTTATGCGATATTTATTTCACTTTTTTCCGATTTTGGCAAAAAATAACGTTCTAAAAAGGCCTCCATCGGTTGTTATGTGGCTCCTGGGACCCTATGAAATCCGCCTATAGGTATATAGGTCTGATTTCACACCCTGTTTAAGCCCAATGAGCGAAACTAATACCCTACTAACAGGAAACAATAACAGCATTCCGTATCTTTTGTCAACGCTTTTTTAGATACAGGTTATGCCGATACGTTCCATATATTTTACGGATAATGCGGCGATACGGTATTATTTTGCAGTGCTTTGAGCTGCTGATGTAGAATCTCACAAAATAGTCGACGCCCGACCACAGGGTCAAGAAGAGCGCGATCCACATAAGGATCATACCCGAGGTCCGGAAGTCCAGGATGAAAGAAAAACGGGGAGTGATCGGTATGGCGAATGTGTGATACATGATGAGGAACAAGCGTAAATATTACCTGAAACATATTTTTAAACTTCCCGAGGGGGCTTGCAGATATGACAATCCCATCGGCGGCGGCCACCGCGCGCAGGCTTGTTACCGCGGTCTCACGCAATACGATGAGGGCTACCACCCACGCCGGAACCCTGTCCATCGGAATGAGCATGATCAACACGATGAGAACCATCACCTTGTCGGCCAGCGGATCAAGGATTTTACCCATATTCGTTACGATATTATACTTCCGGGCGATATAGCCGTCCACGATATCAGTAAGTGACGCTACCAGGAAGAGAACCGCCGCAACGAGGTTGAGCGCCAAGCTGTTTGATTTCATCAGAACAATGACGATCGGAATCACGAGAAACCGAAACGTCGTCAAGACGTTGGGGAGGTTCAGGTTAGTACCCCGATTAAGCATTCTATTCAATGATTATTTTCCCTTTTCCGGTAAACTCAATAAAATAAACCTCTGCCTCTTTACCCCCCTTGGTATTCTCTTCCGCGATGATTTTAGGGGTAACCTTTCCCTGCCATCCGATGAGCGCCGTTCTAGCTATCCTGAAGGGATTGCCTTTAGAGAGCTCCCGTATCGACGGCGCCGTTTGTGATATCAGGGCGACGACGCCTTCGCCTGAAAGTTGTACAAGTTCGATTTTTTCTTTCGGGCCGATATTTATCGTTCCGTTTTCCCATGATATCGTGGATTGAAAGGAAAAAAGCGCGTCTTCCTTCACATATATATTTTCATCTGGAGAGACCGATACCAATACAATTTGTTTCTCCCCGGACGACAGCAGAAGTATTCCCTCGCCGGCTATCTTCATAACGGGATCGGTGCTTCCCCCCAGATGGTGGTCCGTAAACTTCCCTTTGTGGCGGCGCCGGGCGGGCGAAAATTCGTGTTTGCCTTCGGCGGCAACCAGGCCCCCTACCCTGCTGAATGTACCAACCGTAAAATAGACATTCAGGAGGTTATTGGCGTCAAACCCTGTATCCCTTTTTGTCAACCCCAACGTGAAAGCCGAATACGGTTCCTGTTTACCTAAGGGTTTTGTCTTTTGCGGAGTAAATATCGGATCCTTGAGGGCGCTGGCTTCCATCATTCCCTCTTTTCCCAGATCAAGCCGTATATGTTCGACATTGCCCCGGGCATCATCCGCGGGGGGCCGGTTCGCCTCTACTCTCTCAAGATCGTCAAGTATTTTCCTGAGCTCCGGATCCAGGATAAACTGAGTAACCTCCGAATCCTGTTCGTCTACGGGTTTGCCCTCCTTATTTCGGTAGCTTTTTTGGATCGAATCCGCGTTCATGGCCCCGGCAATGATGTTTTCCATTTTCCTGGCCATTGCGCGTGAGCCGGCCCTCAGGAACTCCTCCCGGGCCTGCCGGTACTTCCCAAGCTCCACATAAACGAGACCGAGATAGTTATGAGCGCGTGAGTAGTCAGGCTTAAGTCTGGTTGCTTTATCAAGTTCCCTGAGGGAATCAACATATCTTTTTTCCTTGAAATAGATAAGGCCGAGGTTCGTCCTAAGCGTAAATACGGCGGGATTCTTCTTCGTCAGTTTTAGATAGATATCCTCCGCCTTTCGGTAGTCTTCGAGACGAAAATAGAGTATGCCGAGAAGGTTTTCCACGCCCTCGCTGTTTGGTGAAAGGGTATACGCCTTCTCGAGATGGTCAACGGCCGATCTAATATTTCCGTCGTCAAGCTCTTTTCTGGCCTTTTTAAAGAGTCTGAGAAACTCTTCTTCCCGTATAAATTTTTCTTGAGGTGTTGTCACTGAATCGTCTTATTAGAGGCTCAACGGCCTGCTCTTATAGTAGTCGAGAAATTTAAAAACCTTCTTAACGTAGTTGATTGTTTCTTTATACGGAGGAATTTGATTGTTATATTTCTCAACGGCGTGTTCGCCCGCGTTATAGGCGGCCAACACCAGCTCCAGGTCACCTTTAAAATAGGTCATAAGCCAGCCGAGATACTGCGTGCCGCCGTATATATTCTCCTTCGGGTCAAAGACATCCGCAACCCCGAAACGCGCCGCCGTCCCCGGGATAAGCTGCATCAATCCGCATGCCCCCTTGTTGGAAACCGCATTGGGATCGAAATTTGATTCGGTCTTTATAACGGCCTTGATCAATGCGGAATCAACCCCGTAAATAATTGCCGCGTTGTTGACGATGGTATCATATGTATTTGTCGAATAGTAGTATTGATCGTACGTAACGTATTCTGCTTCATACTCGTCGAATATCATTGTAAAGCCGCCGGTTGTCGGGACGTTTGTGAAGATAACCGTACCGTCGGCGTCGTACTTACGGTAGAAATCCGCAAACGACCAATCCGCAGAACCGAGGAACACAAGGAAGATGAGCAGAGAGATTAGGCGGTGAGGTTTCATCATTTCCTTATAAATCTATATAACTTAGTATAAATTACCCTAAAACTTATGTATAGTTTAGTATAAGGAACTGCAAAAAACAAGCTTTTTTTATCAATACGCGGCTTTCCTTCATCCGCCGGATTCTTACCCATTTTGGGGTCCGGCTGTCATACGATACTCTCCGGAAACCCGGCAATATCGAGCGTTATCAACGGCCGCTTTTTCTACCTTCCGAACCGGCCGACGCCCAACGTCATTTCCGCTTGTCGGACCAATTGGGAGGTCCAGCTCCTGCATTAAAAGAATACAGGAAAATTTCTCCGATGTCAATTGCCACTTGACTCACCCGTATATATATCATATTAGTATAAGGAGTAAAAACACTTTCTTGGGTATATTCATGAATACCACCTTTCCGTATGATTATTTGGTCATAGGCAGCGGTATTGCCGGCCTTTCCTTCGCCCTCAAGGCAGCCCGGACAGGGAGCGTTGCCATCATCACGAAAAAAGAAGACAAGGAATCCAATACAAACTACGCCCAGGGGGGAATCGCCTCGGTCATGAGCGAGCTCGATTCATATGACCTTCATATAGCCGATACCCTTACCTGCGGCGCCGATATCTGCCATGAGGACGTTGTGCGCATGGTTGTGACAACCGGGCCTGAGATGATCAGGCAGCTCTCCAAGATCGGTGCCCATTTTTCCATGAAACGCGAAGGCGGCGCCCTTACGTATGACCTCGGCATGGAGGGCGGACACACGAAGCGCCGTATTATCCATGCGAAAGACCTTACCGGGGCGGAGATAGAGCGGGCGCTCATTAAACGGGTACGAGAGACGGACAATATCGACATCTTTGAAAACCATATCGCCGTTAACCTCATAACCGATCGAACCATCAAGGAAAAGCCTATCGTCCCAACCCGGGTTTGGGGGGCCTATGCCCTGGATCGAATCACGAACGTCGTGAAGACCTTTCTGGGAAGGGTTACATTCCTGGCGAGCGGCGGCGCCGGTAAGGTTTACCTGTATACCTCGAATCCTGACATTGCCAGTGGCGACGGCATCGCGATGGCTTACCGGGTGGGGGCCGATATCGCGAATCTCGAATTTGTTCAGTTCCACCCCACCTGCCTCTATCACCCGGCGGCAAAATCGTTCCTGATCTCGGAGGCCGTCCGCGGTGAGGGAGGGATCCTCCGGCTGGGTAATGGCGAGGCCTTTATGCAGCGGTATAGCGAAAAACGCGACCTCGCCCCCCGCGACCTCGTCGCTCGCTCAATAGACATGGAGCTCAAGAAGAGCGGCGACGACTGCGTATTCCTCGATATTACCCATAAAGATCCCTCGTTTGTTAAGGAGCGGTTTCCGAATATCTACAGGACATGCAAAGGATTCGGGATTGATATGACCAAGCAGCCGATACCGGTGGTTCCGGCCGCCCACTATATGTGCGGCGGGGTGGTCGTTGATCTGAACGGGCGCACGTCCGTGCCGGGTCTGTATGCCGGCGGGGAGGTTTCGTGTACGGGGCTGCACGGGGCAAACCGGCTTGCTTCAAATTCCCTGTTGGAGGCGGTGGTCTACGCACATCGCGCCTCGATCGCAGCCGCCGAAGAGCTCGAGCAGGTTAAACAGACGGAAAAAAGCCTTCCGTCCGCTCCACCGTGGGATCCGAAGGGCGCGCTCGACAGCGACGAAGAGGTCGTTATCACGCAGAATTGGGAGGAAGTGCGCCGCTTTATGTGGAACTACGTGGGCATCGTGCGCTCAAACAAGCGTCTGGACCGCGCCGCCCGGCGGTCGCGCACGCTGTTTGCCGAGATCAATGAATACTACTGGAACTTCACCATTACCAGCAACCTCATCGAGCTGAGGAACATAGCCCTCATGGCGGACCTGATCATACGGTGCGCCCAGCATAGAAAGGAGAGCCGCGGGCTTCACTACAACATCGATTATCCCGCAAAAGATGATATACGCTTCAAGAAAGATACGGTGATCAGGCGGACTGATTGGGACTAACGGCCGCCTGGTCGGGTCTTCTGCAATGGTACGGCGCAGCGTGACCGGTCAACGGTTCAGCCCTGGACTATCATACATCCGTCTTTCCCCTTATCCCGTTCCCGCTTGCGTCATGATCCCGGTTTCATATTGACCGCACCTTCCGTGTTTATCGCAATAAGCTGTGAGTAGAATACCGAATAGAGGTGCATCGATCTCTCGGGATCGCCGTGGAATGCAACGATCTCCCCGACGACGACAATGTGATCTCCCGTCTCGACCTCGTTGACGACCCTGCACTCGAAGGCAGCCGTACACCCGGCAATAATGGGGGCCTTCACCGCTTTGGCCGGGATTGTCGACAGGCCCGCTTCCGTGAGCTTGTCCCTGCCCCTGCCCGTTTTCCCTCCGCACATCCATGCCCCGGCCGCCTGTTCCTGTGACGGGAAGCAGGCCACGAAGTCCTTCGTGTGCCTGATGCACTCCAGCGTATAGCGCGGCTTACCGATCGAGACCAGCATCAGGGGCGGATTCATCGAGGTAAAGCTCCACCAGCCCACACCCATCGCGTTCGGCTTCCCGTCCTTGTCCATACCGGTAACCAGCAGGTAGGGATACGGGGACGCGATAGTAACGGCGTCCTTCCAATTCATTTCCTTCAGCATAGGCTTCTCCTGGAAAAGGGTACGATTACGTATTGGTACTATACACCGGAACAGGCCGAGAGGACAAGACGTCTATTTATAGATTCTATCGCATCGCTCAACGCGAACGGGTCCCGGCTTTGCCATTGAGAGATTACGAGGAACCTGTTATACTGAATAAGAACCAATGGGAAGGAGGTTTATCGTGGGAACGCTGCACAACGGATTTAGAATCGCCCTGTCCGTTCTAGCCCTGATTGGTGCGGTTTCACTTATTACGGGAGCAACCGCCGAGGGCCAGGAGAATATCCCGTTTACTCTTACGAGCACGGCATTTGCCGACGGATCGAGGATCCCTGATCGGTACACGTGCACCGGCGAAAACATCTCGCCTCCCCTTGCGTGGTCCGGCGTCCCGAAGTCGGCGAAATCCCTTGCACTGGTCATGGATGATCCCGATGCCGCCGGCAAACCCTGGGTCCACTGGGTGATATATGATATCGACCCGAAGACCACGGGACTGCCCGAAGGGGTTTCTATCAGCGGTATCGGCGCCCTCTCGGGCACTACCAGCTTCTCTTCATTGGGATACGGCGGGCCCTGCCCTCCCGTCGGAAGAGGCATTCACCATTACGTCTTCACGCTATACGCCCTTTTGGCGAAGCCCCAGCTGGAAGAAGGCGCCACGAAGGACGAGCTCCTCTCTAATATCGGGGTTGTAACCATCGTAATGGCGGAACTGACCGGGCTCTATTCCCGGTAGTACGCATCGTTAATCCGAGTCACCGTAAAACGGGGGGCGCGAATCATCGCGTCCCCCGCATATCGGGCATAATTAGATATCCCGGCCGCTATTTCTTCGTTCTGAACCATTTGACGGGGTCTCGCGGGGTCGTCGCGAGCTTCTTGTCAAACAGGCACTGCAGCCGCATCCATGCGATCCCGCCCTGGATCATGGCGCTCCTGACGAGGTGCGGGTAGGCGACGAGCTTCCGGTGCCGCTCGGATTTTACGGCGAAACCGCGGGTGAATCGCTCGTAATCCTTGAGCCCTTCGGCGCGGTTTACCGCCGTCTTTGCCGCGATCCTTCCCGAGACGATCGCCCCAACGATCCCGTAGCCCCAGAACGGCTCGATCATGCCGCCGAGAGTCCCGGCGAGGACCAGGTCGTTGACGACGTGCTTTGCCTCCGACGGGATGCACATGGACTCGTCCCGCCACGGCTCCCGATAGCCGCCGATTCCCAGTTTTGTGAGGATCTTCCGGTATCCGTCCTTATCCTTCTGCGTGATGGGGCGGTGTGAAAACAGGAGGTTATAGTCCAGGCCGTTGCTGATCCCGATATAGCCGTAGTCGGTGGCAAACGGCCCCATGATCGTGAGGATGTCGTCGGTCTTCTCGGGTATCTCCTTATATGACCACCACCCGTAGAGCTGCTCGTACGCGATGCCGAGGTCGTCGAACTCCTTCTTCGATAACCCGGTGGCCACGATGGTGCCGGGGGCGAGCTTCCTGATATCGACCCGCTGGCCGAACTCGAAGGTTACTCCCGCCTCTTTTGCCAGCTTATAGAGATAGTTGTCGGCCGAGGTCGGGCGCGGCCCCCGCTCCACGCAGTAGGCTTCGTTATACTTCGTGTAGGGGGGCATCGTGATGAGCCGGGTCTTGTTGTAGAAACGGGGATACGCCGGCGATTTACGAAAGACCGGCGTAAAGTCGATCCCGGTATATTCGATAAGCTCCTTGAGCTGGACGGGCGTCCCGTGGACGGAGGGGTGCAGCGAGGCGGGCCCGCCGATCTGTTTCTGGGCCTCGAGGACGGTGACCTTGTGGCCTTCACGGGCGAGGATGACGGCCGCCGTTAGACCTGAAAGACCCTGCCCCGACGATCTGGATTTGTTTTGGCATTGGATTCCTCGAAAAAGTAATATCCTATTTCAATAATAAGTCAATACCGCAAAGCGAATCTTCGCAACAAATCCGTAGACAACACTACCTTCCCCTGTTACTGCCCCGCCGGGTATCTCTCTCCCGGGACCGGCTCCATCATGGTGAAATTATCCGTCCGGGAAAAGCTGTTGTAGTTATAGACCGCGATCAGCTCCTGCGGGTTGTCCTTGTTGAAGTAGGCGACGTTGAAGACCGTAAAGCCCATAAAATAGGTCTGGGCAAGGTACTTATTGAGCGTCTTGAGGTCGTCTTCGGCCGCGTCCGGCTTTACCCCGATGTTAAGGTTATCCCGATACCTCTCGAGGATTACGTACTCGGGGAGATTGGAGAAATCTTCGGGCTCCCAGGGGCCGGACGGTACCGCAACGCTCGGCGAGGGGTTGAATATATTCGGGATCTCGGGCATCTTGAACGAGGACTCGCACGACCGTTCGAGCAGGAGGAACGAAAGAAGGAGTCCACCCACGATTAGGAACAGAAAGATACCGCAGGCTGCGCAGCAATATTTGATGCCGGATCGCTTCGGCTTTGTCGGTACGGCTACCGTCTCGGGTGAGACCGTTTTTTCCTCATTTGCCATTTCACTTATCTCCTTTGTAGCGCGAATCTAAGGACTGGGCCTTCTCGAGATCGAGCTCGGCCTCGGAATCCCTTCCCAGAACCGTAAATAGCTTGTACCGGTTATAGTAACATTTCGCACAGGCAGGATCGAGCTCTATTGACCTGTTGAAATCGGCAAGGCCTTTTCATAATTCCCGAGCTGCCCCAGGGCAGTTCCTCGATTTGCGTAACCGGACGCATTGTCCGGCTCAAGCTCGATGAAGCGGGAGAAGTCGTTGACGGCTTCGGTGTACCGGCCGGTTTTAAAATAGATGATGCCTCTGCATTTGTACGCATTTGAGAAAGTCGGGTTAAGCTGTATCGTCTTCGTATAGTCGGCAAGCGCCTCGGCAACCTTATCCAGACGCATGAACGCCTGTCCGCGGTGGAAATAGGCGTTATAAATATCCGGATCATCTAAGTTCATCTCGATGGCGATCGAGTAGAGCTTTACCGCCTCTTCGTATTTTTCCTGGGTCAGCAATTCGTCGGCTTTAACCCAGACGCTTTTAATCTTCTCCTGTGCAAACGCGCCCGGGACCATGAGACAGAAAATCAACGCCGCCGCCGCCCACCGCCAGGCCACCCGCCCCGTATAACGCCATGTCATAATACGATCAACCTGACCCGAATCCATAAAATCCAACTTTCACATTCTACCGAGACATCGGAAAATAATCAAGCAAATCTTTCCCGCAAAAAACAAATGACCGCCCTGCCCGCCCCCACGAGGGGATTATTTGCTGCGGACAGAGGCGGCCCTGCGTGCGGGACGCCGATCGAATTTCTCGGGACGTACCCCTATGAGGAAATCATCATCAACGGGATCTCGGTAATTTCGGCCACCTTGAGGGCGATGTCTCCAACAAGGACCCTCCGGGGGCCGATCTTGCCCGATTTGGGCATGATGATGAGATCGACCTTATTTTTCCGGGCCATCTCGCTGATCTTTGTGGCAGGGTCTCCCTCGACGATATCGATAAAGACCTTCATCCTTTCGTTGGGAGCGGTCCGTTTGATCGAATAGAGCATCTTGTAGCGGTCTTCTTCCAGCGCCTTGCGCCGCTCTTCCCGTTGAATATCCGTAAGGGTTTCCTGAATCTCTTCCTGACTTTCCTGTTTAGCCTCTTGCGACTCGCCCGACTCCTCTTCTCCTTCCTCTATTTGCTCCTCAGGTTCCGTTTCAACCGTGAGGCTCTTGGGGCTTATAACGTTAAACAGGATTACTTCAGACTTATGCAGCTCCGCCATATCGTAAGCGATCTTGATGGCTACCTCTGATTTTTCCTTGGTCTCAACAGGGACCATGATTCGCTTAAACATGGTGATACCTCTTTAGCTCCTTAACATGAGCTCATCTTTTACTTTCTGAAGCTTGGCCTTAACTCTCTTCATCTGGAAGAACGCCTCGCGCTCCTTTTCGGCGAGGCTGTCGTCGAGGAACTTCATAGTTTCGGTATACTGGGGAATAAATATATTCTCAAGGGCGTTGACGCGACGCTGTGTCTTCTTGAGTTCCATCGCGAGACGCCATACCGCCACCTCCACCTCGGCCAGTTCCGCGAGTCTCTTCAACGCGGCGTGGAACAGGGTGTTGGCCTCGTCTACTATCGCATAGGTGCCGCCCGGGGCATAAGCCGGCTTCAACTCCCGCGTGGTTATATCGATGATCGGGATGACGACGCCCATGATACTCCGGTCGGTGATCTTTATCGAAATGTCGGGGATAACGGCCAGCGACACCGACTTGACCTTCTTTACGCCCATGCGCATGTTTGCCTTAAGCAGAGCGGCATATGCCCGGCTGAGGACCTCTTCGGCGTTTTTACGGGCCCGCCGCACGTCCTCGATCATGTGCATGACTTCCATGACGAGGATCTCGCGTTTCTGATCGAGGAGCTGATACCCGTCTTTTGCGAACGCAAGCTGCCCTTTGATCTTGATGAGATTACTTTTAGTCGGTGGAACGTTGAGCTTGTTTGCCATTGTCTACTCGCTGATCGTCTTGGGGAGATACTTGTCGATCTGTTCTTCCTTTACCCTGACCAGCTCGCCCCGCGGTAGTATCGAGAGGAGCTCCCACCCGAGATCGAGGCTCGAGAAGATCGTGCGGTCTTCATCGATCCCCTGACTGATGAATCGACGCTCGAATTTCTCTCCGAACTCGAGGTACTTCTTGTCGATAGCCGAAAGCTCCTCTTCGCCGATGACCGAGGCGAGCATCTCGACCGTCTTGGTGGTGGAATAGCCCGCGTACAGCTGGCTTGAGAGGTTCATGTGATCTTCGCGGGTCTTGCCGGCGCCGATACCGTCGTTCATGAGGCGCGACAGGGACGGCAGCACGTTGACGGGCGGATAGATGCCCTTCTTATCGAGGTCCCGGGACAAAACGATCTGACCTTCGGTGATGTAACCGGTGAGGTCGGGGATCGGATGCGTGATGTCGTCGTTGGGCATGGTGAGAATCGGAATCTGCGTGATGGACCCCTTTCTTCCCTTTATCTTACCGGCACGCTCGAAGATAGACGAGAGGTCCGAATAAAGATAGCCGGGGTACCCTTTACGGCTGGGAACCTCGCCCTTTGACGTTGATATCTCCCGAAGGCTCTCGCAGTAGTTGGTCATATCCGTTATAACGACGAGTACGTGCATGTCCTTGTCAAAGGCCATATACTCGGCCATTGTCAGGGCGCAGCGGGGCGTAACGAGGCGCTCAATGGAAGGGTCGTCTGCGAGGTTGAGGAACATGACGACGTTCTTGAGAGCGCCGCTTTCCTCAAAGCTCTTCCGGAAGACCTCCGCCACGTCGTGCTTAACGCCTACGGCGGCGAACACGACGGCAAACTGCTCCTCCTCCCCGATAATCTTGGCCTGACGAACGATCTGTGCGGCAAGCTGATTGTGCGGGAGGCCCGAGCCGGAGAATATCGGGAGCTTCTGACCCCGCACGAGGGTGTTCATCATATCGATCGTGGAGATCCCCGTCTGGATGAAGTCTTTCGGGTACTCCCTGATGATCGGGTTGATCGGCGCGCCGTTGATGTCCCGATGTACGTCGGTAATCGGTTCGGCACCGCCGTCGATCGGATGACCCAGCCCGTTAAAGACGCGGCCCATCATGTCGAGTGTCACGGGCAGGCGCAGCGGTTCGCCCAAAGAACCTGACTTTCGTGCTCATAACCGAAAGCCCGCTGGTACCCTCGAATACCTCAACAACCGCGATATCGCTGCCGAGCTCAAGGACCCGGCCGTGCAAAGTCGATCCGTTGGGAGCGGTAATTTCCACCATCTCCTCATAGCCAACGTCCTTGACCCCTTCAATAAAGATCAACGGACCCTTTATCTTTTGAAGGCCTTCATACTCTTTTAAGACCGCCATACCGTCCGCTCCTTTTTATTCTACGAGAGTGTTCAGTTCCTCGTCAATTCTCTTTGCCAGTTCCTCAAATTCCTCGATTTTCGTATTCTCTATCTTATTCTTCATTCGGTTGAGTTCATTAAGTACAGGCATCTCCCGAATCTTATAGATGGGGACACCCTGGTTAATGACGATCGATGCCCGATGGTAGAATTGCATAATAAGGATGAGCATCTTGATCTGTTTTTTCGGCATGCAGTACATGTCGATACTATCGAACGCGCTCTGCTGCAAGAAGGCGTTCTTGATCAGTTTTGCCCCGTCAACGACCAGTTTCTGTTCGTCGGGAAGGGCGTCCTCGCCGACAAGGCGGACAATCTGCTGGAGCTTGTTGTCCAACCTGAGTATGTCCATCGCCTCGCCTCTCATAACCTTCCAGTCCCGGTCGCCGTTCTCCCGCCACCAGCCCTCAACCTCATCGAGGTATTCACTGTAGCTGTCCATATAGTTGATCGCGGGGAAGAACCGGGCCGACGCCAGCTCCTTATCGAGCCCCCAGAAACAACGTACGAACCGCTTTGTATGCTGCGTCACCGGCTCGGAGAAGTCGCCTCCCGGAGGAGATACGGCGCCGATCGCGCTTACCGATCCAATCGGCCCGGCCAATGTCTCCACGCGTCCGGACCGCTCGTAAAACTCGGCAAGCCGGGTTGCCAGGTAGGCGGGGAATCCTTCTTCGGCGGGCATCTCTTCCAGGCGGCCCGAAATTTCCCGGAGCGCCTCAGCCCACCGGGAAGTCGAGTCAGCCATGATCGCGACGTCGTAACCCATGTCCCGGTAGTACTCGGCAAGCGTTATTCCGGTATAAATAGAAGCCTCCCGCGCCGCGACGGGCATATTGGAGGTATTGGCTATCAGAATCGTTCGCTCCATCAGCGGCTTTCCGCTACGCGGGTCCTGAAGTTTCGGGAAATCGACGAGAACACCGGTCATCTCGTTGCCGCGTTCGCCGCACCCGATATATACGATGATATCCGCATCCGACCATTTGGCCAGGTTGTGCTGCGTAACGGTCTTACCGGTGCCAAATCCTCCCGGTATAGCCGCCGTCCCCCCCTTGGCGATCGGGAAGAAGGTGTCGATGATCCGCTGACCGGTGACGAGAGGCACCGACGGCGCAAGCCGCTTACCATATGGCCTGCCGTGCCGTACCGGCCACCGGTGATACATCTTGACCTGTTCGACACCTTTGGGAGTCTCCATCTCGCAGATTACATCCTCCAACGTATATTCCCCCTCGGGAACGACCGATTTAACCTTTCCCGAAAGGTGGGGATGGAGAAGTACCTTATGGGTAATCATGAAGGTTTCGGGCACCGTCCCAAGGACGGCACCGCCCGAGAGCATCTGGCCGACCGATATCTGCGGCGTGAATTTCCACTTGATATCGCGAGAAAGGGCGTTTGCCTGCACCCCCCGCTGAATAAAATCACCGGTAGACTTAAGGATCGTCTCAAGGGGACGTTGAACGCCGTCGTATATAGTACTGATAAGACCGGGACCCAGCTCAACGGACAGCGGGGATCCGGTCCCGAGAACCTCGGCACCCGGCTTGAGCCCGCTGGTCTCTTCATACACCTGAATGGTTGCGGTACTGCCGTCAAGCTCGATGACTTCGCCGGATATCCTGTCCTGGCCTACCATGACCATCTCCATCATGCCCAGTTCCTTGTCAATCCGGGCCTTAATAACCGGACCGCTGATCCATATTACATACCCGACTCTGACTTCCATCATATCTCCTTATTCGAAGAGGATTTCGGATACTTTTACCCGCGTTTCGTTTTTCTTTCGTTCAAGGATACTGGCAAAGGTATTATCGACGGATATCTTCCCGTCCTTTTCGTGGACAATGACACCGCCGAGGTCCCTTTCGACTTCCCGTACGTCAATGGTAATGCCTTTCTTACTTGTCTCCTTCTCGATCTGCTTGAGGACCTCCGGTCCGATCTTAAAGGAATCGCCTTTATGCACGTCCACGAGGAAGCTGTTTCCCTCGAGCTCTCGGACAGACAAGATAACCTGCTTTATGAGGCTATCCTTGTATTCTTTCGTTTTCTTGAATTCCTCGAATTTCTTCCACGCCAGACTAAAGGCCTGTTCAATGAGAGCCTCTTTGCTGTTGAGAACGAGCTTTTTCATCTCCATTTCAATTGTGGAGAGAATCTTCTGGCGCTCCTTTTCTCCCAATTGCTTTCCCTGCTGAACAATCCGTTCGTAATTCTCCGAGGCCTTATGCCCGGCTTCGTCGAGGATCTTCTTGGAAGTCTCTTGGGCGCTCTTGACATTCCACTCGGCTTTATCGCGGGATTCGTTGATGACGATCTTTCCCAAACTCTCTACTGATTCTAACGGTGCCATAGCCAACCTTCCGTCCCGGTTTTAGGAATCATATCTTGATACCGATTGCGCTTTTTACCAGGTCCGATATTGTAGCCTTTTCTTCGAGGGGCCCCTCAATATCCGGGATCTCAACGATCAAAGGAAACTTACGCGAAATCATGATCGAATCGATTTCCGCACGCAGCTCATGGGCAAGCCGCTCGGTGATGAGGAGTATTCCGATATCCTGATAACCGAGCGTCTCTTTGAGAGCCGCCAGGGCTTCGCGGGAATCCTTTACGTCTCTTCCTTCTATTCCCGCGAGGGAAAAGCCTAAGACGGTATCCGGGTCGCCAATTACATAGAATTCCATACTCTTGTTCTCTTAAATCAGCCGAGTCTTCCAAGAATCATGATGGATATGATCAAACCGTAGATTGCAATACCTTCGGCGAGACCCACGAAGATAAGGGATCTACCGAGAAGCTCAGGCCTTTCGCTGATGGCACCCATGGCCGCGGAACCGACACCGCTGACCGCGACACCGGCGCCAAGCGCCGCGATACCCGTTGAGAGGGCAGCCGCGATATATCCCCAACCTCTCTCCGTGGACGAGCCGCCCGTATCGGGGACCGGCGCCTCATTAGCGGGCGCAGGGGTTGTTTCCGTTGGCGGAGGCGTTGCAGCTTCTGTTTGGAATCCGTAGCTTGAAGTCGGAGCGAAAAAGATAAACATCCCAATCGACAGCGCGATCACTACGTTGAGAACCAGGAGACCGATTATCATCTCTTTTAGCTTCATAAGACAACTCCTCTTCTTCGTGGTCTTACTTTTTATCGTACCTTTTTTATTCTTCTTCGGAAGAATAGCCTATCTTCATGGGGACGAACGACTCGCCCTCTCCTGCATAGAACTTGCTGAAGAACTCGTAGAATATCAACCTTACCGACTGGATCGAGACTACCAGGCCTTCCAGTATGATAATAACGATATTACCGACAACCTCCACACCCAACGATATCAGTATGCTTGACGTCGTGGGCTCGGGCGCCGAGCCTTTGACTATCTTGACGATGGCAAAGATGGCCGCGAAGAGCGCGGCATGCGCTAATGAAAAGGCGGCCACCCTGATGAATGAGACGGTATTAGAGAGGAACCCGATAAATGTCTCCATTACCTCGATCAATGAACTGATGATATAGGTGATCGGCTCCTCGACAATGGGGCGTTTCTTCTTTATCAGATGATTCAAGGGTTCTTTCAGGAATATAACCAGCAGTGGTATACCGAGAATCAAAAGCATACTCCACAGTGGTATACCGAGGGTACCCGATACTATGTATTTGACCAGAAGCGCGACCGCCCCCCAGTAAAAGAGCGCTCCGGCAAGCCCGTGGTTCTCCAGGAATCCCTTTTCAATATCACGCGATCGGATAGAGTTGATGATGTTGATTACCAGGCCAATACTGATAAAAAGGATACCGAAGGCTACCGCCACTGCCATAAAGGTATTGATATTTTCCATCGGTACGAACGGCAGCGGTATACCCGGCAGGTATCGGCCGTGAAATTCATGTCCGAAGAGACTACCGAATATAAGACCGAAGATCATCGACGACCCACCTGCCCTGGTCATGATCTTCCCGAGGACTTCGGCGGACTTCAGACGTTTCTGGAGGAGCCGCCCGACCAGGAATAGGACCAGGCCGTGGCCGACATCTCCGAACATGACGCCGAACATCAAAAGAAATGCAAGGCCGATGATCCCGGAGGGATCAATCTCGTTGTAATCGGGCGAACCGTAGGTAGTTACCAGGCTCTCGAACGGTTTGAGGAACTTCGGGTTATTGTAGATTACCGGGACCTTAATCTTATTTGTCTTCACCTCGGGAATACTCTCGGGGGGCTGCGCATTTAAGACAAAGTTCTTGCCAAGCGTCGTCCTTAACGCTGCGGCGAGTTGTTCCAGGCTGTCTTTAGGAATCCATCCCGTAATGAGGGCCGTGTGTTCCGACAGCCCCATCGATTTGACCGATTTGAGGATATCAAGATTAGTGGTCAAGTGATCCCGGATTCTCAACAACTCGCCCCGATAGGTCCAACCGAACCCTCTCAGCTTATTCTCGTTCTCCGCGATAGAAACGTTGATTTCCTCGATCTTTCCTTCCAACTCTTTTGTTGCCTCTTCCGGTACTCCGGAGCAGTCTTCAGGGAGGGGAATCGGATCAAATCCTAACGTCTTCAATTGGTTTTCGAGTTGCTCGGAATCACCCGGAAGGCAGAAGAAAACGGCCTTCTGTCGGTCGCCCCTCTGTTCGAGGGGAATATGGACGGTGAATTTTGTGGTAACCGTTTCTTCAAGGTGCGGGAGTTGTTTTGTGGGAAGGTATCCGACGGTCATGCGCATGTTTTCGAGCGATCTCATAAAGGCAATGTCCGCTTTCATGCCCGCAATATTCCTGGCTCTCCTTAGGTTGTCCTCCTCGAAGGCGAGTTTATCGCGAAGCGTAAAGATCTGCTCGTTAATCGCCCGTACCTGCGTGTAGAGATCACCGATTCTTGTTTCAAGATCGTCGATGTCTTTTAGCGGGTTTACGTCGTATTTCGCGCGGGTATATCTGCTTTCTTTTGAAATCTCGGTCTGTGTGAATATCTCGTCGAGTTGTCTCTTGGAAGATTGATAGCGGGAGAGGATCTCAAGCTCCTGGCCGGGCGTCCATCCCATATCGGCGATACCCGGAACGCTTGAGTGATCGACCAGGTGCATGATGCCAAGGCTTCCGATTTCTTTGATGACCGATGCCAGATCTCTATCGAGAATCAGGATATTGGCGCGAAGCATAGGAACTGGACGAAACATGCTCAAACCTCATTGAAACAGAAAATCCTGCTTTCGGTTCGGATCGTGTTACAGCCTGGCGTTACGATATCATTTCATGCGAGCTTCACAAATTCCATGTATTTGCAGTACCGGTCGATCAAGCGTTACAGATAGTATGGTTTCTTTATGCTATACGAGTAAGCTCTCTCGGATTTGTCCCTCGGAAAGGGTATGACGTTTTCCCTCGGCAATGCTCTTAAGATTGCCCACCTCGATTTCCTTGAGAGCCAAAAAGCCGGCTACCGTCCCTATGTGGAACGGATAACCCATCAGCATCTTTTTGGTTTGATACGTTAGGATATTAAACAGTCCCATCTCAAGATCGGTGAGTGATTTGAAATTCGTCACTCTCTTTCCATAGTGGGTTTTCCCTAATACCTCTCGATAGTCATCTTCCGTAGTCTTTGAGAGTTGAATCGCTTCATTCTTTGATAACCGATATCCGTACGGGATGTACATGGCCATTGCTTCATCGGAAGGCATATCAAAGAATATCCGGCTCCGGAGAATCAGCATAATGTTATTGATATCGCAGAACGTTCCGATATACGCCTTCATTATGTGTCCGTCGACATCGGAAAGAGTCTTTATCGCTCTGGTCAGATCGATATAGTAGAGCGAGTCTAACGGTCGCTCAAGAACGGCCGTCCTTCGATCTCGCTCAAAAAACGGGAGCGCCTCCTTGAGGGGGCGTTCATAGCGCGTTTTCGCCAGCATTGATACGAAATGTTCAACATCCCGGCTGTTGATGAGCTCTTCGAAATTAAGGTTTGAAACGCCGCTAGTCGGAATAATATTATCCGAAATCATAACCGACGTGATCCCCTTAAATTTGCCCCGTATGACGATTTTCAGGTTTTCGATCTCAAGCCGTGAAAGGATAACCCGTATAAAATCGTTTTCGGTTTTCACCTTAAAGAATTGAAGGATTGTCCTGTAGCATTTTATCAGGTGTTCGTCAAGGGCGGATATCACCTCGGATATATCCGGGCTCTTTGTATCAACCACGGCTATCTCAGGCGAGTACTCGGTTTCCGCAAGGACTTTTACGAACGCATCAAGCTGCGTAGTCTCAAGGAGCTGCTGATATACGGAGTCTTTGAGTAAACGACTCTTCATCGCCCTGATTTTAGCGTTGATGAAGGAGTATTTCATGACATCAAGAAACATACATCAACCACTCTTGATAACGAAAGAAACCCGACTATAGGTTGAAAACTTCTTTGAGGATTACCGATGCCGCGCGGTCCATTCTCTTCTTGGCGCGCGCCTCCTGTTCCTGGACGCCTTTTATGGTACGCGCCTTCATCTTTTCGGCTTCTTCATGCCCATCACGTATCGTACTTTCTCTGTTTCGCTGCGCTTCATCCTCGGCTTTAAACCGCTCCGATTTCAGGAGCTCTTCGGCCTGACGTTGTGAATCTCCGCGAATCTTATCGGCTTTTCTCATCGAATCATCGAGGATTTCCCGAGCCTTCGCCTCATACTCGAGCATTTTCTTAAGCTCATCTTTCATGGATTGCCTCTTCGATTACAAACGAAATGCCCAAATAAAATAAAAGAAAAAATAACCGATATCCCCCAATCTATCAGAACTATTTTCGTGAGTACTATCGCACAGGGTCTCGGCTTTTTCAAGCAAAATATTCAAACGGGCGTTATTTTTTTTGCTTTTTCTTTCAGCTCATCGAGCTTCCTCATTGCATCCAGCGGAGTCATCGTCTCTATATCCAATGAACCGATTTCCGCTATAATCTCGTCTTTATGTCCCGCGAAAAGATCGAATTGTTCCTTGGTCTTTTTCGGTCTTATACCTTCGCTTTCTGCAAGTGCGGGAACGCCCTGTGACGTAAACTCCCCCTTTTCGAGATTCCCGAGTATTTCCCGGGCCCTCGTCAGCACTTCCGGAGGGATCCCTGCGATTTTTGCTACCTCAATCCCGTAGCTATGGCTTGAGATACCTTCCTCCAGCTTTCTTATAAAAATAATCCGACCGTTCCACTCACGAACCGCAACATGATAATTTTTAACCCGCTCCTTGAGCGTCGAGAGCTCCGTCAACTCGTGATAGTGGGTTGCAAAAAGGGTCAGGGGCTTACTCCGCGGACCATCGTGTATGAATTCGGCAACCGCCCAGGCAATGGAGATTCCGTCAAATGTGCTTGTCCCTCTTCCGATCTCATCCAAAATCACCAGTGATCTGTCCGTGGCGTTATTGAGAATATTCGCTGTCTCTACCATCTCTACCATAAAGGTGGATTGCCCCTTTATCAGCCAATCGGATGCACCGACCCTGGCAAAGATGCGATCGACTACGCCTATCGTGGCCTCCTTGGCAGGTACGAAGCTCCCCATCTGGGCCATAAGGACGATGATTGCAGCCTGTCGAATGATTGTGGACTTGCCGGCCATATTCGGTCCCGTTATTATAAGAACCTGCTGTCCTTTGCTGTCAATTAAGATATCGTTTGGGACAAACGAGCCCGCCGACATCGATCTCTCTACCGTAGGGTGCCTGCCCTGGACGATCTTAATTGATGATTCCTCGGTAATCACCGGTCGCGTGTATCCGTATTCGCGGGCCGCTAACGCAAGGCTCGTCAGGGCATCTACCGTCGCAAGAAGATTTGAGGCCTTCTTGATTACCGCAATCCATCCTTTAACCTCGTCACGAAGGGCCGAAAAGACGCCATATTCAATCACCTTCATCCTGTCTTCCGCGCCGAGAACCTTTGCTTCATACTCCTTGAGTTCCGGGGTGATGTACCGCTCCGCTCCGACCAGAGTCTGCTTCCGGATGTAATCGGCCGGTACCATCGAAAGGTACGAATTCGTCACTTCAATATAGTATCCGAATACCCTGTTAAACCTGACTTTAAGCGTACCGATACCCGTTCGCAGCCGTTCCTTGCTTTCAAGTTCGATTATCCAATTCTTCCCGGACCGCGACAGCGCCCTCAACTCATCGAGGTCTTTGTCTACGCCGTCCCGGATGAATCCCGTCTCCCGAACGGACGGGCCGGGAGAATCGACGATGGTCGTATCGATTCTTTCCGTCAATTGTGAGAAATCATCAAAACCTGATCCGATGTTTATGATATCTTCGCTGCTAAAGTCCTTTAGTATTTTAGTAATATCCGGGAGTATCTTGAGCGAATCGGAGAGGGCCACGAGATCGCGTGCACCGGCCGATTTCACCGATATCCGCGCGGTCAGCCGCTCAAGGTCAATAACGGACGTAAGTATCTCCCTGATACGCCTGCATGACTCATACTTCTCGTATAATTCCGCCACCGAATCATGGCGCGCCCGTATCTGATCGGCATCTATCATCGGATAGCTAATCCATTCCCTGATCAGCCTCCCGCCCATGGAGGTTACTGTTCGATCAAGGAGAGACAGGAGCGATCCTCGCCGTCCCCCTTCGTAGATGGTTTTAGTCAATTCAAGGTTGCGTTTTGTCACCTCATCGAGAATCATGGATTGAGCGGGAACATAGAGCCGGGGAAACGAGAGATGCGAGATCTCGTCTTTCTGGTAGTCGCTTACGTAGCGCAATAGCGCCCCGACTGCGGTTGTTGCGGCGCGCTTGTCCGCGAGCCCCAGCCCGTCTATCTGGGCAAGTCCGAGGATTTCGGATACGGCCTTTCGGGCGGCTTCGGGCTCAAAGATACGTGGATCTACCCAGTTGATGAGCGCATCTCCAAGCGCAGTACGCAGTTGCTCGTTGTATAGGTCCCTGTTTTCGTTATCAGGGAGAACTGCTTCTTTTGGTTCGGCCGCGTATATCTCATCAACGATCCCCGTGATGCTGGAAAGCTCCGTTACCTTGAACAGACCGGTCGAAAAATCGAGGAATGCGCCTCCCCACATTCCGTCCACCATGACGACGGCCGTTATATAGTGCGGTTCTTTCTCTGAAAGCTGGCCTGCGTCCGAGACGAGCCCCGGTGTCACAACTCTCACTACCTCCCGTCTGATGAGGCCTTTTGTTTGGGATGGGTCTTCCATCTGCTCGCAGATAGCGACCTTAAGGCCTTTCTTCAATAGCTTTGCTACGTAGACATCTGCCGCATGGAAGGGAATTCCGCACATGGGAATCGGGTTTTCTTTATTTCTATCGCGGGTAGTAAGGACTACCTCAAGTATGGGGGAAGCGGTGCGGGCGTCATCTAAGAACATCTCATAGAAATCGCCCATCCGGAAAAAAAGAATACAATCCGGATACTGCTCCTTGATTTGAAGATATTGCCGCAGAGCGGGTGTCAGGTCTTCCACGTCCGTCTCTTCCCACATTACGAAGGCGGGGGGGATGTTATCCCGCTCCCGCCCGTCGATAAGACAATGAACAATGGATCCGTTACCACCTCACGAGTGCAGATCCCCACGTGAATCCGGCTCCGAAGGCGGCAAATAACAGTAGGTCACTGTCTTTAACCACGCCTTGCTCGAGCATCTCGTCCAGGCATAACGGAAGCGTCGCCGCGGTGGTGTTCCCGTAGCGCTGGATATTGTGCCATACTTTTTCCTGTGGATAGCCGAGCTTGTGGGCGACGAACTGATTGATGCGCATATTTGCCTGGTGCGGTACCAGATAGGCGATATCTTCGAGCTTTACGTCATTTGCCGTCAGGGCCTCATTAATAACCTCGGGAAGTCGGGTAACGGCGCCTTTGAAGACGTTCTTTCCGTTCATCCTAGGCCACTGCCGGCCTTCGTCGAGCATCTGATGGGTGATACGCGGCATACATCGGCTGTTAGGAGCTTCGATCCAGAGGTCCCTGAAGCCCCTGCCGTCGGCATGGAGGTGAGTCGACAGGATGCCGCGATTCTGATCATCGCTGACGCCGATAACCATAGCCCCGCCGCCGTCCCCAAACAGGACCGTTACGTCCCTGCCGGAATCGGCAAACTCCAGTCCCGTTGAATGGACTTCGGCCCCTACGACGAGGATTTTGTCAAACATGCCGGTTTTTATAAACTGGTCGGCAATCGACATGCCGTATAGGAACCCGGTACACTGGTTCCTGATATCGACCACCGCCTTTCCCGGGATATCCAGCATTTTCTGGAGCAGACACCCCGAGCCGGGAAAGCAATGATCCGGGCTTAGCGTCGCAAATATGATCATATCGATATCGGCAGGTTTTAAACCCGCGCGATCGATGGCGATCTTAGCCGCCTCAAAACCAAGGTCGGATGCCCCCACCTCCCCTTCCACGTATCGCCTCTCGACGATTCCGGAGCGTTCCTGAATCCATTGGTCGTTGGTGTTAATGACTCTGGCCAGGTCGTGGTTCGTGACCACCTTCGGCGGGAGGTACCGCCCCGTTGACAGTATCCGTGATCTTCGCATTGTTTTCCTCAATGAATCATAAAAACAGACATATCCTCTCTTGTACCGGTACCGCGGGAATCAGAATTTCATTGCCTCCACTTCCTGCTCTCCGGCCCGAATAGCTCCCCGCACGGTTATGACGGAATCCTCGTAACTACCCATCCCGATATTGACCGTTGGTAAGGTACGCCCCTTTGTATAATAGGCTATAACGGCCACTGCCCGACGGATATCTTCGTCCGTGGCCGCTCCGATAATGACCCCCGCCGGGCCCGGAACGTCGATGGTCCTCAGGAAGAGAGCCTGGTTTCCCGCTATTTTGCCGATTTGCCCGTTTTCTTCCTCGTTCCTGCCGATCGTCAGAATGGCCGTTTCCCCGAGCAAAAAGGGTCTCCCGATCTGTATAAGCGCAACCTCGCGGGCCTCTGGCCGCCCCCTCAGCGCATAGAGGCGCCTGATTCGTTTCGATAGAATCGGATCGGTCAGGCAGCAGCCGCCCGCGGGGGACGGGTAACCGGTAATACCGAGTCGTGACGCGAGCTCAATCTGGGGTTTTCGGGATCTCCCCGAAAACGCGAAGAGCTCATTCCTGCGTACCCATCCGTTTAATTCCGCTATCGTCGGTTTGAGCAGCTGCGCCGATAGAGGGCGCAGCAATAGGCCGTCCGTAAACGAATCACGCTCTATTACCCTGAGGGTATCGCGTCTCTGCGACATCGGCCGCTGGCCCAGCACCTCTCCGGTTACGATAAACCGGGCCCCGAGCCGTTCCATCATCAGGCGCGCCGTCGAAAACAGAAGGATCTTGCAGTCCACGCACGGATTGAAATTCTTGCCATAGCCATACTGCGGCGACGAGAGCATGGCGAGATAACTCTCGCCGATATCGACCGACTCGGCGCGGATACCGTAACGATCGGCCATACGCGCCGTGAGCGCGCCGCTTTCCGATCCGAAAAACGGCGAGACGAAGTGAATCGCCGTCACGTCCACGCCCTGATCCATGACAATGCGCGTGGCTAATATGCTGTCCAGCCCCCCCGAAATAACCGAGAGGGCCCGTATTGTTTCTGTCATCAATTTCCGGGAGGTCGTCTCAGATCTTTCTTACTCTGATGGAGAGGTTCTTGCTTTCGATGACCTCGACCTTGGCACCCTCGGGGATGGGATCATCGCTGGTTGCGTCCCACCACTCACCATGAACGAAAACACGGCCGCCTTCCCCGTCTATACGCGACTTGGCGACGCCTATTTCCCCGAGAATACCCTCTGTCCCGGTGGTCGGTTTTCTCTTATATGCCCTGACTGCCAGCAGTATCACCAGGACGAAAAAGAGAGTCACCCCGATAACGGTCGGCAGAATAACTTTCATAGATACCCTGAGAAATTCCACTTTCGTGTTAAACAGGAGAATCGATCCGAAGAAAAGAGCGATCACGCCACCGATCGCCAGAAAACCGTGAGTAGGCGCTTTGATTTCAAGGATAAATAGCAGCGCCGCGAACAGGATAAGCAAGACACCCGCATAATTGACCGGAAGCGTCTGAAACGAGTAAAAGGCCAGAACCAGGCAGATTCCGCCGATAATACCCGGCAGAACCGTCCCCGGGTTGGACAATTCAAAGTAGAGACCCATAATCCCCAACATCATAAGGATATAGGCGATATTCGGATTTGAGAGTATATAGAGAAACTCGAATCGAAATCCCATTGGGTTTTCTACGATGTCGGCGCCCTTGAGCTGTAAGGTGAAATTTCCCTTGGCCGCAGTAATGGTGGTTCCATTAAGAATTTCGATCAATTCGGCGCGATCCGAGGCGATAAAGTCCACGATATTTTCCGAAAGGGCTTCATCCGACGGTATGGATATCGCGTCAGTAACCATCTTCCGGGCGATCTCGGCGTTCCTTTTGTTGTTGTTGGCCAATCCCGTTATATAGGCCGCGGCATCGTTGGTGACCTTTGCCTTCATTGTCTCGTCCATCGTCTCGCCGATAGAGACGGGTGAAGCCGCCCCGATGTTGGTTCCGGGCGTCATCACGGCGACATCCGCGGCAATCGTGATGAAGGCCCCGGCCGATGCCGCCCGCCCGCCTGAAGGATGAACGTAAACGATGACCGGGATCTTCACACTGATCATCGTCTGGATGATGTCTCTCATAGAATCATCCAGGCCTCCCGGAGTATCCAGTTCAATGATGACCGCCTGATACCCGTTGTCGCCTGCATCGGTGATCCCTTCGATGAGATATTCCGCGGAGACTGGATTTATGACCCCCTTAACCGTGAGTACGCTCACGGGCGCAGGTTTTTCGGGCTGGCCGAATATCGCCGGTACCGCCGTCAGCAGTATACCGGCAGCAAGAATCGCGATATGTAGTAATACCAATGACTTACGCACCCGAATCACTCCTTTCTATCAGGCTTAGACGGTCCCTGACCTTCTTCATATCCTCCCAAACCTCCCGTTTTGCCGCGGGATTGCGTAAGAGATAGCTCGGGTGGAAGGTCGGCATGACCAGGATTGTGCCCATTTGTCTGAACTCGCCTCTCACCTTTGTAATTGAGAACGAGGCGGAGAGAAGATTATTCGTAGCCACGGACCCCAGGGTCACGATAATCTGGGGGGCTATAGCGGCGATCTGTTTTCGCAAAAACGGGATACACGCGACCACCTCATCCGGTTCCGGCGCCCGATTGTTCGGGGGACGCGATTTGACGATATTTGCGATATAGACGTCGGCCCGCTTCATATCAATGGCCTCGATGATTCGGGTCAAAAGCTGCCCCGCTCTTCCGACAAACGGCCGCCCCTGAGCGTCCTCATCGGCGCCGGGCCCTTCCCCCACAAACATCAACGCGGCATCTGGATTACCCTCACCGAATACGAGATTTCTCCTGCCTTCCCAGAGCTTACACCGCCGGCAATCGCCCATCTCTTTCCTGATCGCATCCAGCGTCGGCGGAGCGGTCATCGCATCAGCCTGGCCCTCTCGTTTCGGAATATATTCAATCCCTAAATCCCTGAGATACTCGAGGTGCGATCGGATTGATCTGGATACCACCCCTATCGGCGTGTCTTTTTCCATAGTTCCCTGACCCTGTTGAGTATCTCATCGGCGACCTCCTCCTTTTTCATGAGGGGAAGCTCCAGTTCCTGCCCTTCGCGCTGGATAATCCTCACGATGTTCGTATCAACGGCAAATCCAGAGTCTTTTCCGGATACATCGTTGGCCACGATTATGTCGAGGTTCTTTTCGATGAGCTTCTTCCTGGCGTTAGCCGGCACCTCTTCGGTCTCCGCGGCAAATCCCACCAATATCGAATTTCCCTTGATCTTCCCGAGGCCGAGCAGTATATCCTCCGTGCGGGAGAGCTGGATCGTGTCGCCGCAGTCGTCTTTCTTAATCTTCTGTCCGCACGGGTTGGACGGCGTGAAGTCCGAAACGGCCGCCGCCTTTATGACGACATCGGCCCAGCCGAAACGATCCGTAACCGCCCGCGCCATATCGGCTGCGCTTTCTACACCAACTAACTCGGCGCCCGCCGGCGCCTCGAGGTGCGACGGCCCCGAGATGAGGATGACCTGCGCACCCCGGCATACGGCCCGGGATGCCACCGCGTATCCCATCTTGCCGGTAGAACGGTTGCTGATGAATCGAACGGGATCAATCGCCTCGCGTGTCGGCCCGGCCGTTACCAGAACCTTCATGCCCGAAAGGTCCTGTTCGGTCAGAAGGATTCGGGCACGCTCAAATATCCGGTCCGGATCGGCGAGCCTTCCTTTACCCTCCCACCCACAGGCGAGCCACCCTACCCCCGGTTCAATAAATTGAAATCCAAGCTCGGAGAGCCGTTTAATGTTACCCTGCGTTATCGGGTTCTCGTACATGTTGACGTTCATCGATGGGGCAAAGAGGACTGGGGCCTTTGTTGCCAGGATAACCGTGCTCAACAGGTCGTCGGCTATCCCCGCCGAGACCTTGGCGATGATATTTGCGGTGGCGGGGGCCACTACAATGAGGTCGGCCTCATCGGCCAGATCAATATGCTTAATTGTCTCCGGCGCCCGGCCATCGAACATTTCCCCGGCGACGGGGTTGCCCGACAGCGTAGAAAAGGTAAGGGGTGAAATAAAGGCCCGGGCGTGCTCAGTCATGATGACGTGAACTGCATACCCTCCCTTGACGAACAGCCGCGTCAACTCGCAGGCCTTGTAGGCCGCAATCGCGCCCGTTACGCCCAGGACGATAGTTCTCGGTTCGGTCATGCTACTGAAAATCTGCCATTTATATAGGTTATTTTGTATGATAGAGAAATCATGCCCGATTGTCAATCTAATTGCGGTTTATTTATGACCGTCGTCTCTTCTATGGCTGTCATCCCTATGGGAAGATGCCGGCGAGATAGATACTTCTCGCGTGGGCGCCTCCGCCTACGTGAAAGACTCCGGAAAGTGACGTACATGAGCGCCCCTAAGGCATCGCGTTGATCCGTTCCATTGCCTCCTGGACGGTGTAGAACGAGCCTGTAATGACGACACGTCCTTCCTTGCCGACCGCGGACCTTGCCCAATCGACCGCTTCACCGACACTCTGGATCATACGGAGCTGCCTTCCCGGAGAGCCCAACGCTGCCGCGAGCATCTGAAGAGACGCCGCCCGTTCAACGCGTGGTTGTGTGAGGACCAGCATATCGGCCATACCGTTGATTTTTCTAATAAATCCGCCGATGTCCTTGTCGGCCATCATCCCCACGACGAAGGCCGTCTTTTTTTTCGGGAGCGCACGAATATAGTCCGCCAGGACCCGGGCTCCGGCCGGGTTATGCGCGACGTCAACTATCACCTCGGGAGCGTCGGAGATCCGCTGGATCCTTCCGGAAAGGTGTACCGACGCAATACCCTGTCTGACCGCCCGTTCAGGTATGGAGAATCCCTTTTGACCCAATAGTTCTACTACCGCCAGCGCCACCGCCGCGTTGTCTATCTGATGCCTCCCGGCAAGAGGAAGATACATATCGTCAAACCTAACGGACAAACCACGGTACCGCATACTATTGGCAGACCCGGCGTCCGTTCCCGCGTTGCGGACCGCCTTAAAATCCCTGCCCAACAGGATGACATCGGCATTCTTTTCTCTCGCGTGATCCTGTAGTACCTTTGCTACCTCCCCACTTACCTTCCCCGCTACTAAAATACCCTCACGTGGGACAATCTGAACCTTCTCGATCGCAATGGCTTCCTCCGTATCTCCGAGATACTGCGTATGATCGAGCGCTACCGTCGTGATCACAGAAACGAGCGGATCCGCGACATTCGTGGCGTCGAACCTACCCCCCATTCCCACTTCCATTACGGAAAGATCCGCCTTCTTCTCGGCGAACCATAAGTAAGCAGAAACGGTTAGGAATTCGAAATAGGTTAATTCGACATGTCCCGCGATTTCACCTCTTACCCGATTGATGAGGCAGGCCATATCGGCCGGTGAGATCGGTCGTCCGTTAAAATCGATCCTTTCCCGTACGTCCAGGATATGCGGAGAGTAGTAGCAGCCAACAGAATATTCGGCATGCCTAATAATACTGCCTATCATGGCAACAGTCGAGCCTTTTCCGTTGGTCCCTCCCACGATAACCGTCCGAACCTTTCGTTCCGGGTGACCCAACAGTGACAGTGCGGTTCGCGTGGAGGATAAGTCCGTGCGAATCCCGCGCCCGGTCAATTCCTCGAGATATGATAATTGGCCGGAGATATCGGCATCTGACGCGGTATAACGGCTCATTATATACGACTAAAATAGATATGAGACATCCTGTCACTCGGTTATCCTGGTTTTGACGGGGATCGTAGATGGGTTCTGGCGGTTTCCGGTGGATCTATGACTATCGCGCGGAACCGGGGCTCAGATAGTCGAGAAGCCGACCGATCGTGGGGCGGACATGCCTTCTTTCGAGGATCATGTCAATTATTCCATGGCGTATCAGCTCCTCGGCCTTCTGGAAGTTTTCCGGCGGCTTCTGGTTGATCGTCTGTTCTATAACGCGCCTGCCTGCGAATCCAATGAGCGCGCCCGGCTCTGCTATGCTTATATCACCGAGCATTCCGAAGCTTGCCGCCACTCCACCGGTGGTTGGATCGGTAAGTACCGATATGAACGGCAGGCGTTTTACCCGCATACGGGCCACCGCGCCCGCCGTCTTGGCCATCTGCATCAGTGAGATGAGGCCCTCCTGCATCCGGGCTCCGCCTGAAGCCGTAAACGATATAACCGGCAACGAACGGTTGATCGCCTCCTCGATGGCCCGGGTCACCTTCTCCCCTACGACGCTGCCCATGCTTCCGCCCATAAAATCAAAGTCCATTACAGATATAATGACCGGATGGTCAAAGATCGCCGCATTTCCCACGATCACGGCCTCGTTGTTACCCGATTTTTCACGGGCCTGCTCGATCCGCTTTACGTATGGTTTACTGTCCACAAACGATAGGGGGTCGGACGTCAGGATATTACCGAAAAGCTCTTCAAAACTATCCGGGTCAACCGTTATTTCGATTCGCCTGCGCGCCCCGATTCGAAAATGATATCCGCATTCCGAACAAACCGAAAGGTTTCTCGTGGCTTCACGCGAAAAAAGAATACGGCTGCATCCGGGACATCGAACCCATGCGTTTCGCTCGTCGATACCGACTCCCGTCGATTGTTCTTTCCGTATTGCCACGACGATTCCTCAGAAGGTTATCCGGAGATCATTTCGCAGTATAATGAGGTTGTCCCGTTTAAGCGCCTTGATCTCTTTGATGATGGTATCGTAATACTTCGGTTTGAGGTGATAGAGATATATCGGAATGGTGCTCTTAGTGAGCTTCCTTAGGTCGGCATCAAGTGTCCGCGGGGTAAAATGACCGGACGCATCCGCTATCGCCTGGAGTTCATTTGGAAACGAGGTTTCCACAAAGACCGCTTTAACATTCATGTCGCCGTTTACGATATCCCATAAAACGTCGGTGGGTCCGGTGTCTCCCGAAAAAACGACAACGGCAGATCCGTCTCGAACGACATAACCAACTCCGTCTATGGAGTGATTGACGATGAAAGACGTTACTTCCATCCCGCCCGCCAGCGTTTTTTCTCTTGTTTTGACGGCGACAAGCCTTACGATCGGATGGTTATCTGAATTGATCTTCGTGAAATCGGGCCAGGTTACGTTATTGAAATAATGTTTCTGGAAATCCGAAACGGTTTGCTCTGTGCCGTAAATGCTGATCGGAAGATTATGATCCCCAAAAGCATTATCCGTCAGGAAGGCGATGTCTTTTGTGTGATCGAGGTGGAAATGGGTAACGAAGATATCCCTGATCTTGTTTTGCTCCTCAAGGGTGAGAACATCCGCCACGTGCCCCGAATCGATGAGTATCCGTTCATTGATCAGGAAACTGGATGACCGGAAACCGGGGAGGATACCACCATTACATCCTAATACTCGGATTTCCATACGTGCTAATCCAAATCGCCAAATTGTTCCTTGAGAATCAGAAACTGGACGAACTTCCTCAGTTTTCCTATGTCGTGGATACAGATAGCATCGGCCGATACCGTAATAATCTTCGCCTTTTTCAATTTCTCAAGTATATCGGAGGCGTGATCATAACTGACGCCTGCCCTGGATAGGAACTCATCTTGTGAAAGCGGAACGATGAGCTCACCGTCGTTTCGAACGCCGATAGATTCTCCCAGGCTTTCAAGCGCATGGACAACACGGCTGTTGGTATCCTTTATCATCAGGCGTTCAATCGTATTGTCGGTCTCCTCAATACGGTCGGCCAGCTTCTTGATCATCCTGAAGGCTACCCCTGCGTTATTCTTTATCATTGTTTCAAACGTCTTGGG
Source organism: uncultured delta proteobacterium (assembly GCA_963848155.1). Taxonomy (GTDB): domain Bacteria; phylum Desulfobacterota; class Zymogenia; order Zymogenales; family Zymogenaceae; genus JAFGAS01. The sequence goes on along the minus strand of CAWKCL010000007.1, from coordinate 308,742 downwards.
ATCAATCACCAAGAGGGTTCCGCCCTCAACCACCTCGGCCGTCGCTGATCTGGGTTTATTATTAAGGATTGCCATTTCACCGAAGAACTCTCCCTGTCCCAGATATGCCAGTACGGTCTCCTGATTGCCGACCTTCTTGTATATCTTTACCTTACCCTTGTGGATGACGTACATCTCCTTGCTTCGGGTATCACCCTCGTGAAAGAGTATCGTACCTTTCTCGAAATCCCGGCCGAATTTCTGCAACAGGATATCCTGAGCCACCATAGAATCCTCCGCACGCTTATCTGGTCAGTTTATTTACTATATATGATATGATCGCCGTTAGTCAACATTCTTGGCAATGTATCCGTTTTCGTACGATTTGACAAGCGCGTTAACAACATCATGGTCAAACTGCGTTCCCACAAATCGCTGTAATTCCTCCACCGCCTCTTTTTCGGACAGCGCCGATCGATACGGACGGTCGGTTGTCATTGCGTCAAACGTATCGGCCACCGCAATTATCTTGGCAATGATCGGTATATCTCCGTCCATTATCATATCCGGATAGCCCTTTCCATCGATACGCTCATGGTGTGACTTAATCCCCGGTATTACACCTTCCAGCGATTTGATATGGCCGAGTATATCTACGCCGATCTCCGGATGACGGACTATTTTCTCGTATTCATCGCGATCGAGATCGGTGTTCTTTCGAAGAACCGAATCCTCCACCCCTATCTTTCCGATGTCATGGAGGATTGCGGCAAGTCTCAGGTTTTCCATTTCGGTCTCGGTGAGATTCATGAATCGCGATATCGCCATAGAGTAGTGCATGACGCGTCTCGTATGGTTACCAGTATATGGATCCCGCTTTTCTATGGCATCCGCGAGAGCTTCGGCAGTCTGATAAAACGTTTCCCTGAGCTCATTATAGAGCCGCGCGTTATCTACCGCAATTGCGACTTCATGCGAAAGGGAGATAAGCAGATCGAGATCCGTTTGAGAGAATCCCGACGCTCCCAGCTTATTGATGGCCTGCAAGGACTCCGGCAACTTTATCCTTTATAATCATCGGCACACAGATCATGCTGCGCGTCTCGAATTTCGACCGGTCATCAAATCGCCGTGAATGCCGCAGATCGCTCTTTACATCGTCTATAAGCACCGGTTGGTTATGGGTAGCAACCCAGCCCGCAATCCCTTCACCCTTCTTCAGCCGAATCTCTTTAACCCGGTTACCTTTTTCACCGAGCGCCACTTCGAAATAAAGCTCATCCGTCAAATCATCGACGAGAAGCAAAGATGCCACTTCACATTCGAGCAGCCTCGTGATTGCCGTTATCGCTTTCTCTCGAACGGAGGTTGTGTCAAGCGACGAATTGAGAATGGCCGAGATCTCCATCAGCTCCGATATTTCGGCCAGGCTCCGATTACGTATTCTCTCAAGTCTGATATTGTCAACCAGGAGCACGGCAAGCACCGCGACATGTTCGATCGTCGTTAGCTCATTTCTCGTGAAAGCGGGCCCATCTTTATCTCTTTGGGCCTGGATAACCCCGATTAACTTACCGGAAATCAGCAACGGCGCAAATACGGCCTGGCCGTGGCCGCCATTGATTGTCTCGACAATCAATCGCGATTTATTCTTTTGGAATCGTTTTAGTAGTGCCTTTCCCCTGCAGGTCGGGATTCTCTACCGACGTACGTACACCCAGCACCAAGATTTCCGTTTCTTCTCCCGTTACTTCGTCGAATACCGATACCCGACCGCCGCTGCATTCGATCCCGGCAATCAGCATATCAAACATCTTATTGAGAACTTCGATCGAGTTTCCCTTTGAACCCGAGATCTCGTAAAACTCACGGAGGATCTTATTTTCCAATGATGACATAAACGACTCTTCCACCGGAACCACCCCGTACAACCGATACGTCAGATCTTATATTTGTGCACATATTTTTATAATATTACCATATAGAGCCGGGCAAAGAAAGCAACAAAATCTATTCGTAAACTTATTTCATATGGTTTACCCGGTCACGCCGACCTTTATAACTATCCATGGTCCTCGATTCGGGTCGAAAGTCCCGATTCCACACGGTTCGGCGAGCACCGATACTTCGTTAGTACGGCGGCGTGAACCATATATTCCCGATTCGATTGATAGAGCATGAAGACGATACCGATACTCGTATCTGTCTGGCTTCCTGATTGATGTACTATCGAGATACTAAAAAAATGAGACCGCAGGACACGCCCGCGGTCTCTCGCTACTAAACATCGTGAATACGCTACATCAGCCTTGACTTTCGGGAGATGTGTTAGGGCCTCCTTAATCTTTTCGGACGGGTACTCGTAATCCTCCAACTTGTCCGGCGAAGTACTTATCGTACGCCACCATGTCGAAATGCCCATGGCCGGACAGATTGAATAGGATGACCTTCTCCTTCTTATCTTTCTTTGCCTTGAGCGCCTCATCGATCGCTACCCTGATCGCGTGCGAGGACTCCGGCGCGGGGATTATCCCTTCGGTGCGCGCAAATATCGTTGCCGCCTCAAAACACGCATTCTGATGCACCGCAACCGCATCCATTAGTTTCTGATCATAGAGGAGGCATATCGTGGGGGCCATTCCGTGGTATCGTAATCCGCCCGCGTGTATTCCGGGGGGTTCAAACGTATGCCCAAGCGTGTGCATATACGCAACCGGCGCTACCATCGCCGTATCTCCGAAATCGTATGTATAAATACCCTTCGTGAGGGTAGGACACGAAAACGGTTCGACGGCGATAACCTTCAGTATCCTTATTCCCTTTGATCTTATCCCGAAGGAAGGGATAGGAAATTCCCGCAAAATTGCTCCCCCCGCCGACGCAACCGATAATAACGTCCGGGTATTCACCGGCCTTTTTCATCTGGAGCATCGCTTCCTGTCCTACGATAGTCTGGTGCATGCAGACGTGGTTCAGGACGCTGCCGATAGAATAATTCGTGTCGCTATGGGTCGCCGCGTCAAAAACCGCCTCGGAAATCGCCATCCCGAGCGTCCCGTTTGTGTTTGGGTTATCCTTCAGGATCGCACGTCCTACTTCGGTCTTGTCGCTCGGGCTCGGATATACCGTGCCTCCCCATGTCTGCATCATCGATTTGCGGTACGGTTTCTGTTCGAACGATATCCGAACCATATAGACCGTCACCTCAATCCCGAATAGCGATCCGGCAAATGACAATGCGCTGCCCCATTGACCGGCGCCCGTCTCCGTAGCCATCCGCTTCATACCGGCCTTTTTGTTGTAAAACGCCTGGGGGATTGCCGTGTTCGGCTTATGAGATCCCGCAGGAGAGACGCTCTCGTTTTTGAAGTAGATATGGGCCGGCGTATCGAGAAATTTTTCGAGCCTGGTGGCGCGAACGAGCGGCGTCGGCCGATAAAGGGAATAAGCTTCCATGACCTCGTCGGGAATCGTGATATAGGATTGGTCGCTCATTTCCTGTTCGATAATCGACATCGGAAAGATCGGGGCAAAATCGTCGGGAGTCGCCGGCTGCAGGGTTTGCGGGCTGAGGACCGGTTTCATCGGGACCGGGAAGTCAGGGACGATATTGTACCATTTCGTCGGCATTTCGCCCCTGGACAGGGTGATTATCTTGTCAGTCATTTTCTTCTCCGTTTTTTTTGTTTCGTTACCTGTGTCTATAAATTATGACTTCTCATATTCCTTCAATTCCACCGGCGCCTCATGCGGCAATCACCCCCTTTTCGATAAAAAAAGGCCGTGAGTATTCACGGCCTTCTGTAAAAACAAAAAAGCCGTGGGCGACTTTGGCCGCCCACGGCCTATTACTCAACCTATCGGGCGCACCAAATCACCTATGTGGATACGCCACGCCCAATTCTTTTTTTCGATCATCGTACGCACCGGCTTCATTAGATTCCCTATGATTACAGTGTGCTAATACTATCTCAGTAGCGCGCCCGGTGTCAAGACTTTTTTTACTTTTTACAGCGTATACTAACTCTTATACCTATATGACAGCGTTCAGTGCAACCATTATTTGCGATATTGCAAACGTAGTTACAGTTTTATCATAATCGGCCGGTCAATAGGGCTATCTGTCTTCGATATCCGTTTTGGGCTGTAAATAAAAAGACAATGATCGCAATGTGTTGTAAGATCGCGCCAACGGGAAGACCTCCGGGCCCATCTGGCATATTATTTGCTAATAATAAGTTCTATGATACATAGCACCTATCGAAGCAGACGCCATTACCCCGTATCGGGGTTTACCCTGATTGAGCTGATGATCGTTGTGGCAATCATAGCGATCCTCGCCGCCATCGCCATTCCCAATTTTATTAGCTTCCAGAATAAATCGAGACAGTCCGAGGCGCGAATCCTGCTTGCAGGCGTCTATGGTAGCGAGCTTTCGTATTTCGCCGAGCATTCCGTCTACGCCGGAGATTACGAGCAGATTGCGTTTCGACCTGCCTCTGAGCCGAAGTATTATACGAACTGGTACCTCAATATTTCCGGAGACAGCTTCCATTTCACGGCCAGCTGCTCGGCAGACCTTGATCACGATAACATCAACGATGTCTGGCTTGTGACCGATTGCAGCCGGGAACCATGGAACGTCTTTAACGACCTAACCGATACCGCAAGTCCCTACCCTTTTACCTGTGAATAGTCTTCCCGGTGAAGGATCTTCTTTCCTTTGCGTATCCGGTATTTGTTTTGACGGTATAAAAAAAACCCGCCTAAGCGGGTTTTTTTCGTATCGTTTTTTACAGCTACTACTTCGCGTTGAGCCCCTTAATAACCTTATCTGTTATATCGGCGCTGGCCGGGAAATAGAGAACCGCCGAATTCGTCCTTTCCAGGATAATGGTATACCCCTCTTCCTTACCGATCTTATCGATAATGTCTTTCGTCTGGGTCAGGATTACCTGGGCAAGCTCGAAATCTTTCTGCTGTAATTCATACTCATAATCCTGAACCATACGCTGGAAATCCAGGACTTTATCTTCGTACGCTCTCTTCTTGTCGGCAAGCGCCGATGCAGAAAGCATAGGGGCCTGCTTCTCGATGTCAGCCTTCATCTTGAGTATTTCGTCCTGTTTACTTTTCACTTGTGTCTCTGCGGACTTGATCTTCGCGTTCATCTCGTCTTTAGCCTTCTTACCCTGCGCGGACAGGTCGATGACCTTCATGAGATCAAGGACGCCCACTTTTACATCGGCAGCGTAAACCGAAAGCGATAAAGAGAGCACGAAAATAATTGCCACAACAAAACTCAGTTTCTTCATTAAATTCTCCTTCCTTTTTTATTCATTCCCATGACTTCTTATTCCAAAAAGCCCAAGACCGCATTATATTATGTAATGCGGTCTATAAACATTGGATATTTATATCACTCCAATCGGCCGATTGCAAGAAAAAAAACGCTCTTTATTCCACGTTATCCGCCCTACCGAACCGTCACCCACGCGTTCGCCCCGTTATCACGCCTATCATCGGCATATTCCCGATTTGGATCGATGATTGCGGAAATATAGCTGTCGCCCGAGTCTGCAATCCAATTCGCTTCGATATACACGCTGTCACCCGCACGTATATCTACCGTTACCTTCTCAAAATAGACGTCATCTTCATAGAAATAGACCGGAACGTCCCGGGCGTCCCTTACGCCGCGATTAACGACGAGAACACCTATCACGACAGTGTCTCCCTCCTCCGGTAGCACCGGATAGAGATCGAGCGTCCCCACGATACCAAGATCGACTCCATTAACGTTATCCAGAGCAAACGACGACGCCCCGCCAATGGAAAAGAGGGTTATACAGGCAAAAGCCGTGGCCGTAGAGGATAACCGAATTATCCACGGTTTCTTCTTTCGATTTACCATCATACGATACATTACTCCCGCAGGTCTATGCGAAGTCCATTGCGTATCTTCCTAAAATGACGGCATCATTATGTTCGCCGAGAGGTTATACCCATAGTCCGTGTAGTTGACCGTTACCAGCGGATTGATCGAACTATAGAGAAACGGTATCGTCCCCGCACACGGGGGGCCTGGGGACGCGGAGCATCCCGTGGTTGTCTCGTAGTGGAAATCGCCCCCGAAACCGCCGGTCTCTCCGGTCATGCCCTCGAAAAATGCCCGAGTTAATATGGCGAAATGCGTGCTTTCGCACGTCGTGATAGGAAAGACGATAACCGAGGGAACACTCGCCGGAACATCCGGTACCACGAGCAGTATACGTAACGCGTTTTCGCATGGCGAGCCGTAGATACTTGAAACAACCTCAAGCTTCAATTCGGGCATCCGTGAGCTCATCAGGAACCAGGTGCCTTCCGAGTGGGTAATCCTGAATGCATCTGATTTTGCGAGCCAGAACTTCGAGGTTCCATCGCTCTTGCTCCCATTGTTGGTCGCCGTCCAGTTAATCGTTGCGATTATCGCGTCACCAGTGGAGTTAATTTGATTGAGCGTATAACCGGCTGTTACGCTGCTATTCGAATCCGCAATTTTATCGACGACTTCCGATTTCGAATAGATATTATCGATAACGCCGTCATAATAGTCGGAAATCAGATCGTCGCCCGTCGAATCCCCCGTCAAGACGGCCGCAAAGAGCTTATCTATCATCGAGCGTGCTATCGATTCATAATCCTGGTCCAGATATACAATGACCCAGTTCCCAAGCTCACCGGCATCGGAAACGGCGCCTTTATCGTTTCTTGCCCTTACCATCAGCTCATATTCTATCCGCTCCTGTGGCCGGAACTCGTAGGCCCAGTTCGTGGTACCCGTGGCCTTTTCCCAGGTTGTCCCCCGGTCAAGGCTTACCTCGACCTCTGTTATCGTATAGGTTTCGTCTGCGGCAGTACCGTTGATGACAACGTTCTTGTCAATGGAGAGATCACCCTGTGTAAGTGTGAGTGTTCCGTCAATGTCCTGGAGATTGATCACCCTGTTAATGAATAGGCTCGTAATATACGGGGGGGGTATCTCCTCAGAAGTCCCCGGCGTTTCGGTAGCGTTCATCTCCTCGATAAACTCGTTTATTGTCGCACGTGACGCCCCTGTTGGCAAGCCGGGCAGTTGACCGCCAAGGATCGTTAGTTCGTCTCCCGCGCATATCGATATGGGGGCACTCCCCGGGATCTTAGCGAGCGTCAACGATACGCAATCATCCAGGCCCAGGATATATGTCCGATCGGTATCGGGATCATATACCTCTCCAAAGTCCGTGCCGCGTACACCGACCGTCGTGTTGTTAGTCTTTATTATGAAAGTGGATTCCGTATTGATAAAGGGATTGACGATAGCCCTGATCTTCCCCTTGATGATCTCGAACGTGCTTACGGATACCTTAGTCAGCTCGACCATCCCCAGCTCTTTAATCTCGACGCGGCTGTTCTCACCGATTATGAGCGTGCTTTTATCGGGAAGCTTCAAAACAACCTTACCCTCATCGTCCGTATTAATTACGTCTCCGACGCCGAGGTTGGTGTTCTCTTTAAGGGGAACATACTGCTCTCTTGTGCTGAATTTCACGTTGGCATACCCCTCGACTGACGATACCACCGCGTACGGTGAATTTTGCCCTTGGGCGGCCACGAGGCTGAGGCTTATCAGGATAAGGGCCATAAAAGCCACATTCCGTATCCACGCTGCGAATCCTCTCACTTCTATTCTCCTTTCGGTTACGCTATTCACCGATCACATGTAACCGTATTTTTCGAAACACTTCATCGAAGAAATGCCTGAACGATCGATTATCAGCCCGAAATCCGGTATCTTCCGTCAGGGGAACGTCATGGATTCGGTCATAGTATGCCCTTTCATTCGGGACTACACATGCTGTAAATATTCAATATGGAAAACTAAGTCAATACCTTCTGTTAAGAGAAATTCGACCGGATAGTTTCATATCTTATTCGATGGCTATTTATGCCCTGCGTTCGATTTAGAAGCGCAACGTGAGGCTGAGCATGTAGATATTCTCGCCATAAGTGTCTTCGTGATTCTCCGACCGGAAATCAAGGTTCCTATAGCTGACCCCGAGGATTGAAATGATCCCCTTGTTTTCGTATAAGACCTGCTCCAGCGCGATCTCCGTTGCGTTTTTGTTGGTGTCGTACCCATTGTCGATTCTCGAAAATACGCCCAGATACGACATCCTCAGGAGAGTGTTGGTGGGTGAATGCCTGACGGTTACTCCAGTCGTAAACGATGAAACCGTATCATGCAACACATCGTCCGGCTCATACGTGGTTATAAAATCAACTTTGCCGAAAAGATCGACATCCCAATCCAACCCGAGCGCCGCAAACGAGTATCCCCATTTAGCGCCGACCGTATTGAGCATACTATCGGGCGTACCCGTAACGTAGTCATCGGTATACCGAAATCCGTATTCGGCCGAATAGCGCATTTTATTGTGGAGATTAGATACAATCAGGCGTGTATTGAAACGACTGTCGTTTACGCTCATCGGGTCATTGATGGAAACTCTCCTCGTATAGTCGAGCCTCGCGTCGAACTTGAGGTTTCTGAAATAGCTCTCCTTTTCCGTAAAGAAGGGCTTAAAGATGAGCCCGACCTCGGAGTAGTTTGTCTCTGTTCTATACGCCAGTGGCGAGCTCTCCGAAAGCCTGTCTCCCGTGAACCGGTATTTCGCCCATATATCCAATGAATCCGTCGGGTAATAGCGAACCTCTCCTTTGACGGTTTCTCGGTCTCTTGGGGCGCTTCCCATGACGGTAATGAAGTTCGGCCTCACGTACTCGTAATCGAGCGATAGTTTTAACGACTGTATAGGGCGGTAGTCAATCTCGAGATTAAATGCCCGCCCTGTGGGTTTATCGGAGGCAGGATCGTCCCGGTCTACGGTGTACCAGCTGAACGCGGTTTCTCCGTAGATCAACAGCTTACGATCGAGCAGTCTGAGCCGTGCATCGATGGAAACAACGTCGTCGCTATAGTCCAGCGTAGTAGTGCCGGGATAGAGTTTGGCGATTTCCGAGTGGATGTACGTCGTCCCGAAAATATACTTAGGATTGGGGGAATATTCTATTCGGCCGCCGCCGAAGTTGTGTTCGTAGGTATCGTCAACCCTCTCGCGATTTCTCCCCCCCAGCAGCATTATCCTTAGGGAGGAAAACGGCCTCACCCACCCCCGTGCTCCGAGGAAGGTATTATTAAAGGTATATTTTGTGTAATACTCCCCAACGTCGCCTATGGCTATTTCGAAGTTATCCCCGTATATACGTAGATAGGCCTGTAGGATTTTTACGTGTTCATCCTGGATTTGCCTATCGGATGTGTGTCTCCCGTAAAAGAAGAATTCAAGGTTCGATGTATCGCCAATATTCTGTCCGAGTTGAACCTTGAGGCCCTCCGTGAAATGCCAATTGTCCTTCGTTTCGCGATCGACGTCAAGAACGGATCGATCGACATTCCCGTACACGTTCTCATAATAGATGTCGACGGAGTAGTCCGTTGTAAGCCGGCCGTTTTCCCATTTTATCGCGAAGGCGGGAAATGCGATTGACAATAGGACGCCAAGAGAGGATAGGATTACGAGCGTTCTTTTCATACGTTAAATCTTACATGGGGTTGGTGCGAGGGGGGCCGGAATGTTCTTCCTTTCTAAGAACCTATGGCTAGATTGTACGAGATAAGCAGTATCAATGTCAATAATAAATTCGTTAAGTATGTACTATTGTTCTAATATTTAGCATAATTTATATTTTTTATAATATATTTATAATAAATATCGAATAACAATTCGGGCCGTTACTCAAAATTCGGCCATTCCCTCCGGATCTCCGTACCCCCGTAATCCATCAAAAGGTTAACCGTTTACTCGCCGCCCTTTCCGATACCTCGATAGAGGAATCCCGCCGCACGCGCCGACGCCTGATTTATCACGTCTCTGCCGTCAACGATAATATGATCCCGCATTACCTTTTTGAGGGCCGCCAAATCCATCGTATAGTATTCCTTGTGTTTTGTAACTATGATGAGGGCGTCGGCGTCCTGGGCGGCCGATATGAGGTCCTTGGTTAGCTCAACCTGAGGGAATTCGCGTACGAACGGATCGTGCGCGACGACTTCGGCTCCGTGCGCCATCAGACGCGCCACTACGTCATAGGCCGGCGTATTACGCGTGTCATCCGAGTTTTCCAGGTACGCAACACCCAAGACTACTACCTTTGAGTCGGGGAAGCCTTTTCCGCGCGATTTCAGACATTCAGAGAGGATATTTACCAGATGATTCGGCATCGATTCATTGATACTGCGGGCGAGCTCCACGAAATGTGTCTGTACCTTCTTTGAACCATACGTATTGAGTCCGTAGAGAAGCAGCCACGTATCCTTGGGAAGGCAGTGCCCCCCGACGCCCGCACCCGGATAGTGCATCATCCGCTCGGATCGCGTATTGATAAGCTGCTGCACCTCATATACGTTTATTCCGAGGCTCTCGCATACGAGGGCCATCTCGTTGGAAAACGCTATATTCACGTCCCGGTAGGCGTTCTCGATGGTCTTGGTCGTCTCGGCCGTCAGGACGTCAGTAGTGTGGATCTTGGCTTTTACTATCGTGGCATAGAGTTCCCGTGCACTATTCTCGCTTTGCGGATCGATGCCGCCGACGATCCGGGGTAAATTCACGATATATTCGATCAGTTTGCCCGGCATAACCCGCTCATAGGAATATGCCAGGGAGAAGTCTTTGCCCGCCTGCAATCCCGATTTTCTTTCGAGAATCGGGCAGATTACATGTTCGGTTGTCCCCGGGGCAACGGTCGATTCGGTGATGATAAGCACACCCCGCTTCATGTATGTCCCGATCTCCCTGGCAACCTCTTTCAGAGAAAGATACTGGGGCTCATGCCCCGCGCCATCCGTGGGGGTTTGTACGTCTATGAGAACCACATCCATTTCCTTTATGACCGAAAAATCGTCGGTAACCCGGAAACTCCCGTTGCCTACCACGCGCGCCAATAACTCATCGAGTCCCGGCTCGTCCCCTTCTATTGGTGATTTTCCCGAGTTGAGGGCATCGATCTTCCATCCGCTTCGCTGAGATCTCCGCTGAATACCGGTAACATCAAACCCATCGACGTCAGCCAGCAGTGCGGCGCACGGTATTCCCACATACCCCATCCCAACAACGGCGATCTTTTTCATCACGGCTACGACCCCTTAAAAATGAATAATGCACGAGGCATTACATATCACATCGTGCATTTCCAGACAATGGTATTTTTTAAATTAGAAGCCGCCTTTGCCTATCGCCCGATAGAAGAATCCCGCGGCCAGCGCATCACCAGGATCAAACGTATCTCTCCCGTCGATGATTATACGAGTGCGCATAGCCTTTGCCGCATCTGCCAGGTTTATGGACGCGTACTGCGAATGCTTAGTCATAATCACCAGGGCGTCGGCATTCCGTATTGCCTCGTCAATATCATGGGTCAACCGCGCTTCCGGGAATATGGTCACGTACGGATCGTGCGCTATGATATCGGCGCCGTAAGCGGCCAGCCGGTCGATTAACACGTATGCCGGTGTGTTCCTCGTATCATCGGAGTTCTCAAGATACGCGACCCCCAAAAGCGCCACCTTGACATCGGGGAATCCCCTTCCCTTTTGCCTGAGGGCATCCTCGAGGAGTTTGAAGACGTGAACGGGCATCGATTCATTGATTGAGCGCGCCAGTTCAACAAAGTGGGTCTTCACCTCATGTTTACCGTACATGGAAAGTCCATGGAGCAAAAGCCACGTATCCTTGGGAAGACAGTGCCCGCCAACCCCGGCTCCCGGATTGTGCATCATCCGCTCGGATCGCGTATTGATGAGCCGTTGTACCTCATATACGTTGATACCGAGGCTCTCGCATACGAGGGCCATCTCGTTGGAAAACGCTATATTCACGTCCCGGTAGGCGTTTTCGATGGTTTTCGTCGCTTCGGCCGTCATCACGTCGGTGGTGTGGATCGGGGCCTTCACTATCGTAGCGTATAGCTCGCGCGCCCTGCGTTCGCTCTCAGCATCTATACCCCCAACGATGCGGGGCAGCTCCTGGATATAACGGATAAGGCGGCCCGGCATCAGCCGCTCGTAGGAATAGGCGAGGGAGAAATCTTCGCCAGCCTTGAGGCCGGAGGCACGCTCGATAATCGGTTTAATGACATGCTCAGTTGTCCCGGGGGCAAGGGTCGACTCAGTGATAACAAGGGCCCCTTTCTTCAAATTATCGCCGATTCCCTTCGCGGCATCTTTGAGCGCAAGGTACCTGGGCCGGTGATTATCCCCCTCGGTGGGCGTTTGGACACAGACGAGAATCGTGTCACGATCCGATAGCGCCGCGTAGTCTCCCGTAGCGCGAAACGATCCATTCCCGACGACACGCCCGAGAAGCTCTGCCAATCCTGGTTCATCGCCTTCTATCGGTGAGAGCCCGGCATTGAGGGTATCGATTTTCCAGGCACTTCGATCTGATCCTTTCTCCAGACCGATGACGTTATGTCCCGGCACATCGGCTAGAAGCGCCGCGCAGGGAATTCCTACGTATCCCATTCCGATAACCGCAATCTTTTTTTCTTTCAACGGTTTATATCCTTGTCAGATCTTCTCCGTCTAGTATGCGGTACGATCCGATAGTCTCTCATATTCCACAATAAAAGACACACCGACACCAGTAGTGTCCGTGTGTCCGCTTAATACTCCGATATCTTCCCCCTGATACACAGGGGTACGTTTACCGTCAGCCAAACTTCCGCGTCGAACACGATGAAGTCCCGGCCGCCCCCTCCGACTTATGGGATGACGGGGCGCAGCACGACGAAACCATCTTTTCCGCCTTAGGGTTACCACAGGATGGACAGACAACGCCCTCCGGCCCATCGGTCGGTTTTTGCAGCACCTCAAACTCGTTCGCGCATCTGGAGCAGCGATATTCATAGATAGGCATCGTTCACCTCGTTACTTCTATACTCAAATTACTGTGTAATGACCCGACATTCTGCTGGCAGATTCAGATTTACTTGAACTTCCCGTACTGACGGTTTTCCATTGTCTCGATATATTTTTCCGCAGAGTAGGCCGCCGTTGCGCCGTCCCCTGCCGCCGTGATGACCTGCCTGAGACCCTTTGACCTCACGTCTCCGGCCGCAAAAAGACCCGGGACCCGCGTGGCCATTTCCGCGTCGGTAACGACGCACCCGACCTCGTCCAGATCTACGATCCCCTTGAGATACTCGGTGTTCGGGCGATACCCGGCGTATATGAATATCCCTTCGACCGGCACGGTCTTGGTTTGTGATGTCTCTACGTTTTTAAGCTTAACCGCCGACACCGCCCGGTCTCCGATTATCTCTTCAACGACGGACTCCATGATGACCTCGATCGCGGGGTGAGAGAGCGCACGATCGGTAAGTATCTTATCGGCCCTGAACCGGTCCCGGCGGTGAATCAGGTATACCCGTTTCGCGTATCGCGTTAAATAGATCGCCTCTTCCAGCGCGGAATTACCCCCGCCTATAACGGCCACCTGCGCCCCCTTGAAAAACGCCCCGTCACAAACGGCGCAATAGCTCACCCCCTTGCCGATAAGCTCATCCTCCCGCGGTACGCCGAGCTTCGTTGGATCGGCGCCGGAGGCAACGATAACAGCCTTCGCGGTAAACGTCTCATCGGCGGCCGTAACCGTGAACAAACCGTCAGCATGTTCGATTTTATTCACTTCGGTGATTGTCTTGAACGAGGCTCCGAATTTCCTGGTCTGTTTTTCCATAGACTCGGCGAGCGCTGCCCCGGATATCCCCTCGGGGAAGCCGGGGTAGTTTTCAATAGCATCGGTCATCGCCGCGTGTCCACCCGCCGACATCCGTTCCAGGACAAGGGTTTTTAATCCACCCCTTCCCCCATAGAGTGCAGCTGTTAAACCGGCGGGGCCGGCACCGATGATGACCAGATCATATTCCGGCATATTCACTATGTATCACCTCGTATACCTTTTCCCGATTCTCCGCCGTCAGACCCTCCCAGGGCCAGGGCCAACCCGATGATCCCGCCGAGTACGGCCGGTACCGCCGGATGGCAGAATACCGTTCACGTGGAACCGGCGTATTGCACCACCAACCCGAGGATCCAGCCGCAGATAAAGCCCAGTACCGTCCCCACCGCGATTTTCACATATCGTTTCATATTACAACCGCCGTTTCCCGCAGGGGAATCATGATTCCATTCAATCGGTTAGAGCTTGCATTCTTTCTTAAGGAACTCGTGCAGTTGGACGCTCACGTCACGCGGTATTCGGTACGACTCTTGATTATCAAGCCGCCTGCAGAGATTGATTGTACAGTGAAGGCTTTCGAGAAAATCGAGGCAGGGCTTACAATTCCTTATATGCTCCTCGAATATAAGGCATTCTTCTTCATTAAGTTCTTTATCGATGTATTCCGACAGCCTTTCGAATATCTTCTTGCAGTCCTTACACTCGTGATGTTCGTTCATATTTACGACTCCATCTTCCCCTCAAATTTCTTAAGCAATGCCTCCCGGATAAAAAGCCGCGCCCGATGAAGACGGGACTTGACAGCCGCCTCCGAAATGCCGAGAACATTAGCCGTTCTATCGGTGGATAATTCTTCCACGTCCCGGAGAAGGAAGATCGATCTATATTTTTCCGGTAGCCGTTCTACAGCCTTGTCCAACTCCCGCAACATCTCTTTTTCGAGGAATGCATCTTTCGGATCGAGTATATGGCTTGCCAGGGCCTGCCGTTTCATCGATTCGGGAGGCGGGAGCTCATCGTTTAATTCACGTTCAGCATGGGAGAGCTTCCTTAAACGCATCAGCGCATTGTTTGTAGCAATCCTATATATCCAGGTTGAAAACGAAGAGTCCCCTCGAAAATTCTCTAAGCCCTTAAATACGTTTAGAAATGTTTCCTGTAATACGTCCTGTGCGTCTTCTCGATTTCCAAGAAGCCTCAACGTATGCCCATATATCTTTCCCTCATAACGCTTCACAAGCTCTTCAAAGGCCTGGTAATCCTTTTTCTGAGCCTGCTCAACGAGAGAATCGTCGGACACTATCTTGTAGTCTATCATTTAGATGTTCAACCCGAGTATTCGTTTCAAATTGGTTTATAGTACCCAATCAATCCGCTTGTTGTCAATAGTTATCGTTTATTTTACCTTGATGGATAGCCCATGTTCCGGGTATAATAGTGACGGTTCAAAAACAAACCGTATACAATCGAACGGTAATAATCAGACAACGATTCATTATAGGGAGGTCGGGATGTCATTTCACTATGGACGTATCGTGTTGCTTTTTTCTGTATTCCTGATCTCGTCCTGCGTTACAACAGGTAATATTGAAGACCTTCAGCGTCAGATCAGCTCTCTGAACGATGAAGTCGATGTCCTCAAGAAGACATCTCTGGATGCAAAGGCTACCACCGGGGCCAATTATGATACCGTCATGGAAGAGGTAAAAAAGATCCGGGGGGGTTACGAGGAAAAACAATATGAGTTCGAACGCGCGATCGAGGAGATCGCCGTCCTGAAGGAGGTTATCAACAGGACAACCGCCGATATCGAGACGCGCCTCTATGACATCGAGCGCAGGCTATCGGACGTCGAAAATAAGCTGGCTATTAAGCCTTCGTCGGAACCATCCGGCGCCGCGCCCGCGCCGGATAAGATTGGTGCCACGGGACCCGGAGATACGGGCGAGCCCCCCACTTCCGGGACCGGCCTTACCGCCGAGGATCTCTATGCTGCGGGCTACAAGAAATTCCAGGATAAGGACTATGACGGGGCCGAGCGTGACTTCAGGGCGTTTATCGAGCGCTCCTCTGATTCGTCGCTTGCCGATAACGCCCAGTTCTGGATCGGCGAGATCTATTACGCCCGGAAATCGTACGAGCGGGCAATCCTTGAATACGATACGGTTATCAAGAAATACCCCTCGGGAGATAAGGTCCCGGCCGCAATGCTCAAAGAGGGTTTCGCCTTTCTCGAGCTTAACGATACGGCGCACGCAAAGACGATCTTTTCGGATATCGTAAAGAAGTACCCGAAAGAGCCTCAGGCCAATACAGCCGCCAACAAACTGAAATCACTCTGACAGCCCACTGACGTCCCCGGAGAGTGCTATCGCGTATTCTACAGATGTGCTCATCTTCATTCTAACCGGGGTCATCGACGCATACGACTTTACGCGGCTGCCCCGTTCTCTCGCTGCCTGACATATTTCACTTCTTTACGGGCTGCCGCGTATAAACCCGGTTAAGCCATATAGTCCCGGGGCCAGATCCAGCCCAGTTGCCCGACCCGCGGAATAAAATAAGTGACCTTAACGGCATTCCCGTTAATGAATTACCATTCATTTTTTACTTGACATGTAAACGGTCTATAGGGTATATTTCAGCGGATTTAGGGTTTATTATCTAAGGGGGATATAGGCCGAGCGGATCGGTTCTGAGAGATATTTAATACCCCTGACGACACGGATTTTACAATCACGGAGGTTTGCAGTATGGCAGATGAGAAAAGCGCATTTGAGGGTAAGACCTTCGCGCCGCCCAAGGAATTCACCGGAAAGGCCTACATCAAGAGCAGGGATGAATACCAGAAGCTTTGGGATCAGTCCATGAAAGACCCCGATGCTTTCTGGGGTAAGGTAGCCGAAGAACAGCTTACCTGGTACAAGAAATGGACCAAGGTTAACGAAGAGAACTACAAAGAGGCACAGATCAAGTGGTTTGTCGGCGGCAAGCTCAACGCCTGCTACAACTGCCTCGACCGACACCTGGGGACCAAGAAAGAAAACCAGGTCGCCCTGATAGGCGAGGGAAACGATCCCGGCGAGTCGTGGAAATACACCTACAAGGAGCTGCACACCGAGGTCAGCAAGTTCGCCAACGTCCTCAAAAGCCTCGGCGTCAAGAAGGGCGATCGCGTTACGATCTATCTCCCCATGATCCCGCAGCTTGCTATCGCGCTTCTGGCCTGCGCACGGATCGGCGCCATCCACAGCATCGTCTTTGGCGGCTTCTCGGCCGATGCATTGAAGGACCGTATTATCGATTGTAAGTCCAAGATACTCGTCACGTGCGACGGAACCTTCCGCGGCGCCAAGGCGGTCCCCCAGAAGGACAACGCCGACAAGGCGGTCGAAGGAACCCCGGTGGAAAAGGTCATCATCTACAAGCGCGTCGGCGATAAGATCAATTGCTCCTGGAAAGAAGGCCGCGACCTCTGGTGGGAAGACCTGATGGCAAAGGCGAGCGCGGACTGCCCCTGCGAGGAAATGGACGCCGAGGATCCCCTCTTCATCCTCTATACCTCCGGCTCCACCGGCAAGCCCAAGGGCGTTATGCATACGACCGGCGGCTACATGGTCTACGTCTCCTACACCCACAAGATCATCTTCGATTACCATGACGGCGACATGTATTGGTGCACCGCCGACATCGGCTGGGTCACCGGCCACTCCTATATCGTCTACGGCCCGCTGGCCAACGGCGCCACGTCGATCATGTTCGAGGGCGTTCCTTCCTACCCCGACTGGGGCCGTTTCTGGGACGTCGTGGATAAATACAAAGTCAACATCATCTACACCGCCCCGACCGCCATCCGCGCGATCGCCAAGGAAGGGCTTGACTGGGTCAAGAAACATAGCCTGTCCAGCCTCAAACTCCTCGGCACCGTTGGCGAGCCGATCAACCCCGAAGCCTGGGGCTGGTACCATGTCAACATCGGCAAAGAAAATTGCCCGATCGTGGATACCTGGTGGCAGACCGAGACCGGCGGTATTCTGATCACCCCGCTTCCGGGTGCCTGGCCGACCAAGCCCGGCAGTGCTACCCTTCCCTTCTTCGGCGTTGAGCCCTGCCTGGTTGATGCCAACGGCAAGGAAATCGAGGGCCCCGGCGAGGGCGCACTCTGCATCAAGCGATCGTGGCCCGGCCAGATGCGCGGCGTCTACGGAGATCCCAAGCGATACAAAGAGACCTATTTCGTGCAGTTCCCCGGCTACTACTTCTCGGGCGACGGCGCCCGCCGGGATGCGGACGGCTACTACTGGATCACCGGCCGTGTTGACGACGTTATCAACGTCTCCGGACACCGGATGGGAACCGCCGAAGTCGAAAGCGCCCTCGTAGCCCACGCAAAGGTGGCCGAGGCCGCGGTCGTCGGTTTCCCTCATGACATCAAGGGTCAGGGCATCTATGCCTACGTTACGCTTAACGCCGGCGTTCCGAAATCCGACGAGCTCAAGAAAGAGCTGATTGCCCACGTCAGAACCCTTATCGGCCCGATCGCAACTCCCGATAAGCTCCAGTTCGCAGACGGTCTGCCGAAGACCCGTTCGGGCAAGATTATGCGCCGGATCCTGCGCAAGATCGCCGAGAACGCCCCCGACCAGGTTGGCGATACCTCGACGCTGGCAGATCCGCACGTTGTGGAAGACCTCATCAATAATCGGGTGATCTAATCCCGATTATTACGAGCGGGTCTTTTTCCGTTTGCTTCTTCGAAAAACAAAAATGGGGAAGGCATTTTGCCTTCCCCATTTTTATTACATTATTTATCCAAGGGGGTGTCCGGCTATCGTTACCCCTACTCTTCTACGCTGTTTCCCGTCTCCACCATTACCTACTCATACAGGGCCTTGAAGTACTTCTCCCAAAGCTCCGGCTCGTCCTTCCTCACCTCATCAAGCAGCTTGAGGTATTCCCCCTGTGCCGACAGGAGCTTCCTGGTAAATCTATCCGTGTTATTCCCCTTTCGATATTCATCGTCGGCCAGCCTCTTCGCAAGGTAGTTGGCCTCACCTACGGCGTTTCTCATCTTTCCGATGATGGCCTCCTCCCCCGCGGTCGCCGGCTCCGTAACGCCGATAAAGAGACCCGTGATACCGTTCAGCCCCTCATTTAGTCCGGTTCCGGTCAAACGTCCCCGTACCGACATCACCCGTAGTCTTGGAAAGCTTATCGAGCAGGTCGTCAGTTGTCACGATCCGCGCCCCATAGAGAGTCGGCGTAACGTCCGGCATCCCCGAGAAGCGAAATAGCGCGTCCTCATAGCGTGCTCCGGCCATCGCAGTATCACCCCCCTTTTCCCTTATCACCCCATCCCCGTAAACCGCCCGCCATCCGACAGGCGCAATAGAGAGGTCATCGGCCAGCCGTTTTGCCTCGATGAAATATCCGGAGGCCACTTCCGGTCGATTTGCCGCTACCAGCGCCATTCCCGTCCCAACAAGGATATCCGCCACGAGGGTTCGCGCGTCTTCTTTACGAAGTATCGTTAGTGCATCATTAAAATGGGCAACCGATGAGACGTAATTTCCTTCGTAATAGTCCAGCACACCGATATACGCATCGATCTTGGCATTATATCGTTTGTCTCGTTCGTCGGCTAACAGCACTCCTGCCTTCTCAAATGACGTCCGTGCCTTCTTGAATTCCCCTTTCTTCAAGTATGTCTCGCCGAATCCGAGATAGTTTACACCGGATACGGCGCCCCCCTTTTCTCCGATGAGTAATCTATCCGCTTCCGAATAGAGGGCCAACGCACCGTCAAGATCGCCGGTCGCGTTTGCGAGGTTACCGAGATTGATGAGGACCTTTGCCTCGTTTCTCGGATCCTTGCCTACCTGATAGATGAGCCGTGCGTCTTCAAAGGACTTCTTTGCCTCGGGGAATCTGAGGAGCTCGCTCAGGAGTATTCCCTGGTTCGTCAGTATCATCCCGGCGCCGGAAAAGTCGTTACGTTTCTTCATGAGGGCAAGCGCCTCGTCAAAGGACGCCAACGCGCCCTCCGCGTCGCCCGACCAATTGAGTACGTCCCCCCAGGCTGAGGCGATTTCGGATGCCAACTCATCGCCCTCCCCTTCTTTCGCTTCTTTCGCGTCTTTCTTGGCCTGGCGCAGATACTCAAGGGCCTCGTCATAACGGCCGTTGTTTCCGTACGCGCGGGCTATCTTTATTCTTGTACTGACATACGGTTCCAGTTCGCCCAGGACTTCTCTTACTTTCAGAGCCTCTTCGTAATTTTCCAGTGCCTTATCAAACCGGCCCAGGGCCTCGATAGACATCCCCCAGTCCCATGAGATCGAGTGCGTAGCCACTCCTGTCCCTGATACCCCTGTGGAGGTCCGATGCCGCTATAAAGTAGCCTCCGGCCTCGGCATACATGCCCAGAGAGACATGCGTAATTGCGATTCGGTAGAGGTTATTGGCCCGTGCCTCAACGTCACCGACGCTGTCGGCTATCTCCGCCGCCTCCTTAAACGCAGAAAGGGCCTGCCCGTATTCCCTCAACGCCGAATAGGCCATACCAAGGTTCTGGAGATCCGTCGTTATGTCTTTTGATATCCCCCGCTTACGGTCAATGGCAAGGGCATCCTTGAAATATGCGACCGACTCATCGTATTCATGCAAGTAGAACCGGACCAGCCCTATGTTGTTGAGAATCATCCCTTCATGTTCGGTATCTCCGCCCTCCTTATAGAGTGGCAGCGCCCGCTCCCAGAGTGAAATAGCCTTGTCGTACTCTCCGCTATTGAATTCGGCAACGGCTTGCTCAAAGAGCTGATCCGGATCATCGGCGGCGATCCCGCAGACAGGATAAAGGAGGATAATGAACAACAAAAGAATGACTATCGGGTGTTTCTTCATGTAACAGTCCTCTGATGAATTAGCGATACGGATCGAGTACCTCTTATACGATTCTCCCGTACTCGAGATCGAGATCCGCCTCTATCGTTTTCCTGATCGTGTTCATTAACTCGTCCCGGTCTTCATAGGTAAGGCCCGATACTTCTACCGGATCGTGAATGATAATCTCTATATCGCCGGGCTTCATGAGAAGGGGCATGTCTTTCGGAAGGGCGTATCTGCTCCCGTTGATGGTTATCGGCAGAATCGGCGTCTCTGTAGCAAGAGCCATCACAAAGCCGCCCTTCTTAAACTCGTGAATCAGGCCGTCGGGGCTGCGCGTTCCCTCAGGGAAAAAGACCACAGAGGCGCCGGCCCTGATTTTTCCCTTGGCCGTCTCCAGGCTCTCACGCGATTTTTCCGAATCCCCTCGATCAACATATATCATCCCGAGTTTCTCACAGCCGAGTCCAAAGATCGGGATTGACCTCAGTTCGATCTTCATAACCCACCGAAGCTGAAGCGGAAGATAGGCGATGAGCGCCCACACGTCGAAGTGGCTCTGATGGTTGGACATGACAACGTAGGACTGGTCCGGATCGATCTTGGATCGTCCTCTCATTTCCACCGAAGTCCCCGAAAGCCCGAGGTTCATCCACGACCACAGACGTCCGATCCAGTTACCGATGTTTCTCTTCGGGTCCAACCCGGGAATGAACGCAAGGATTATAACGATCGTTCCGAAGAAAAAGGTGCTCATGGAGACGAAAAGGAAGAAGAAGGGTATATAGAGCGGAAATATCAGGTTATAGAATATACGCTTCATGCTAATCCTCTACGCTGTCGTAACGCGAAAAGTGCATGCTGAAGGTTGCCCGACCCTGGCTGAATGATCTCAGGGATGTGGAGTAGCCGAACATCCTTGATAGTGGAACGTCGGCCTTGATATCTTTTATCTTGCCGCGGGTATCTATTCCCCTCAAGTGGCCGCCCCGCCCATTCAGGTCACCGATGATTTCTCCCATGAATTCCTCGGGCGTAACTATATCGACGATCACAATCGGCTCAAGGAGTATGGGATGACCGTTTCGCGCGGCTTCCTTTACGGCCATGCCGGCGGCAATCGAAAATGCCATCTCGTCGCTGATCCCGTCTCGTTTTTCCGCCGAAAGCAGCCTGAGCTTGACGTCGTGGAGCGGATAGCCGAGGATCGGACCCGATAGCGACGCATCCTCCATAGCAGAAAGAGCCGCCTCAATAAGCTTCGGCGGGAAAACATCCGGCTCAATTCGGCTCTTAACATCCACACCCTTTCCCCGCTCCTGGGGCTCCACCAGAACCGAGACCTTAGCATACCGCGCCTGACCCGCGATCTCGCGATCGAGAGCAATTTCCGACATCGAGGGCTCCATAACCGTTTCGCGGTATACCACCTGGGGTTTTCCGACATTTGCCGAGACGTTAAACTCCCGCTTGAGTCGATCGATCAGGATTTCAAGGTGAAGCTCTCCCATACCTGATACGATCGTCTGTCCCGTATCCTTGTCGACCGATACAGACAGCGTTGGATCTTCTTCGACAAGCTTTTCGAGTGAATCGGTCAGCTTTTCCTGGTCGAGGACGGTCTTGGGCTCGATGGCCATGCTGATGACCGGGTCCATGAAGGATATCGATTCGAGCAGGATCGGTTTGTCCTTATTGCACAGTGTATCTCCCGTTGCGGTATCCTTCAGTCCCATGGCCGCCGCGATATCACCGGCCCGGGCCGAGTCGATCCGTTCTTTTCTGTTGGCATGGATCTTCAGCAGCCGGGCTATCTTCTCGGGGTGTTTAAGCCGCGGGTTATAGACCTCTTCTCCTGCCTTGAGCACTCCCGAGTATACTCGGAAGTAGGTGACTTTCCTCCCGCCGTCCATCTGTACCTTAAAGGCGAGCGCCGCCGATGCTTCGGCGTCGCTGCTCTGCCTGATCTCGACGCTGCCGGTCTCGGGATTTACCCCTTCTACCGGCGGCACGTCCAGTGGTGACGGGAGGTAATCCACGACGGCGTCAAGCAACGGTTGGATTCCTTTGTTCTTAAGTCCCGATCCAATAAAGACGGGGACGATCATACCCCTGATGACTCCTTTTCTCAGGGCTGCCTGTATCTCTTCGACCGAGACTTCTCCATCTTCGAGATACTTCTCTGCCAGTCCGTCTTCAATATCCGCCGCCGCTTCAATAATCCTTTCCCGCATTCTTACGGCTTCATCCTTCATTGGCTCGGGCACGTCGGCCGTACTTACCGTAACGCCGAGGTCGTCTTGAGAAAAAGTATAGCTCTTCATGCCAATGAGATCCAAAATACCCGAGAAATCGGCCTCTGTCCCGATCGGGAGCTGCATGAGAAGGGGTTTAACCCCCAGTTTTTCAACGATCATATCAAGGACGGCAAAGAGGTTTGATCCGACCCTATCCATCTTATTGATAAAGGCGATCCGTGGAACGTGATACCGATCGGCCTGGTGCCAGACGGTTTCCGTCTGAGGCTCCACTCCCTCCACAGCCGAGAATATAGCGATTGCCCCGTCCAGGACCCTCAGCGACCGTTCAACCTCTATCGTAAAATCGACGTGTCCCGGAGTATCGATAATATGAATCTCATGGTCACGCCACTGGCAGGTGGTCGTTGCACTGGTAATGGTAATACCCCGCTCCTGTTCCTGGGGCATCCAATCCATAACCGCCTGGCCGTCATGCACTTCCCCGATCTTATACGAGACACCCGTATAGTAGAGTATTCTTTCGGTGACGGTAGTCTTCCCCGCATCTATATGGGATATGATCCCGATATTTCGGATCCTTTTTAGCCTGCCTTCACCCGCCATACTCGTATTCTCCAGGTTTCGGTCGCGATCTCATCAAACCGCAATATCAACGTGCCGAACGTCTTCGAGGGGGAATCCCAGGAATGATTCTCCGACACGTGTAAATATCTTTGGGTCATCGGTTACGTAATAGGTGAGACGTCGCCGTGTGTTTTCATTCCTCAACATTCCGATCGATTCGAGCGTATCCTTCACTTCCCGCGCGATCGGAACCGCCGAGTCAATCAGGGCTACGTCCCGGCCCATCGTCTCGGCGATCACCTTTTTGAGGAGCGGGTAGTGCGTGCACCCAAGCACGAGCGTATCTACCTCCTCGCCTATGAGATCGGCAAGATAGCGTTCCGCAATCATACGCGTTACGTCTTCCTCAAACCATCCTTCCTCGGCCAGCGGAACAAAGAGGGGGCACGGCTTGGTTATGACCGTTATGTCCGAATCATGACGATGTATCGCTCGCTCGTAAGCGCCGCTGGCTATTGTTGACCTTGTGCCGATTACACCGACCTTTCCGTTTTTCGTCGTCTTTGCAGCCTTCAGCGCCTCCGGTTTTATAACGCCCGTAGTCGGTACGTCGAAGCTGTCTATAACGGCATCGAGCCCCGCCGATGCGGCAGTATTACACGCGATGACCAGGAATTTTATCCCGAGCGACACGAGAAATCCTGAATTCTGTAGGGCAAACTTGGTAACGGTATCCCGAGATTTGTTTCCGTAGGGCAATCGCGCCGTATCACCAAGGTACACGCAGTCTTCGTTTGGGAGAGCGCGGATGATCTCGCGAAGCACAGTGAGCCCACCTACCCCCGAATCGAATACCCCGATGGAACCGTTTTGTGTGATGTGGTGTTGCTTTTCTTTCACGGTACCTGCTTCTAAACGTAACGTTTTAACGTTATGCTATTTCCGTAATATTGTCAAGGCATAAGATATCTATCGGATGCTCCTTTCGCGTGTCCTGAACAATCCTACCCGTTGTAGTATGCTCACTTGCTGCAACTTTAACATTGATGGTATGGTATGGTATGTAGATAGGTACTTATGGCGCCAATACGGTGAAGGGATATACGTGTATATTTCTCACGATCCAGTAGACGAGGACAACGCAAACGACGATCCATCCCGAATAACGGCCGGTAAATATCCGTGGAAGCGATCTACCCCGGGTATAGAGACACAACCATGACATCCCGGCGTATCCGAGAAACGGCAGCGACAGCATCATGAGCGGGTTAAAATCAAAGGCCTGTAGTATATCGGCATGCAGCAATGCGTGAAGTGCCCGGCCGGACCCGCATCCGGGACACCATAAGCCCGTCAACCAGTGGAAGGGACAGGGCGGCAACATCGACGACGTTCCCGGATCGATGCAAAAGAGGATACTACACACGGCGCCGATAGCAAGAACCATAGCGATGGCAGCTATACTCCTCTTTCGATCCTGGGATGCAATCCGGTCTCCCACCACGTCACAACTGCCCCTTGCTTCCGAGGACCATGATGACTATTATGAGCGTGATGTAGAGTGTCCAGAAGACGATGCCCACTCCAAAGGCGATCCAGCACCAGAGGCGCGCGCTTTCCGACGATTTCCTGGCCTCTTCCCATTGGCCGGCAATCTGGCGACCGTTGACCTGGGCGGCAAAGATGAGCGCCACCGCACCCAGCGGCATGCAGCAGATGAAGGTGACGATGACCGCAGGCGCCAGGTAGTTCGAGAGATAGGGTTTATCCGTCCCCGAATTTAGGCCCGATCCTAATTCGGCGCCGCACCCGGTGCATACGAGGGTGTCGTCGGCGTTCGTCTGGCCGCACGAAGCGCATATCATTCGTAGCTCCTCACCAACGGGTTATGATACGTATTTACAATCCGAATTATCGGACGGCCCCGGAGATTCCCGTGACCTAATAGTAGCCGAGTTGTCCGGCCATGACAATAAAAAAGACGGCCTTTCGACCGTCTGTCTATATTTAAAGCCCCGAAAGGAGCCTCGTGAGGCTCGCGGGGCTTTTAGGGGCATCTTATTTTGCCCGGACGATGTCCTTTACCTTCATGAGGCGCGAAAGGTTTGAACGCTCCATCTCGTCGAGCTTAATCGTAATATACCGGACGGTCTCTTTAATATTTGGGATCAAAACGTATTCGAGGGCATTGACGCGGCGACGTGTCTTTACCAGCTCGTCGGCCAGGAGCTCGGCACGTTTCTCATTTTGAGCCAGCCGTATCATATCACCGAATATCCTACCCAGATCAATCAGGTAGAGGTCCAGTTCCCCGGATGTCTCTGCATACCCGTAACACCTGACCGATCCTTCCTGCTTGAAGGTAATCTCCGGCACCTTTACGTTCATAATGGAGATTACCCTGACATTGAGGTCTATCTTTACCGACGGAAGCACGAGTGCCTCATAGACCCGCTCCGATCCCATGTACGAGTTGATATGTATAAACCGTTTTAAGATATTGGAGAGGTCCTTTTCAATCTTGGCCCGGATGGTCCGCGTCTCCTCGATGATCTCCATAAACTGGCGCATCAACTCGTCCTGCTTGTCCTTGAGGAGCTTATGGCCGCGCTGCGCTACGATGAGGCGTTTCTTAAGCCTCATGAGCTCCATCCGTGTGCTATTAACGTTAAGTTTCATATGGGTACGCTGTCTTCCTGTTATGTCCCACGGCCGGGCAGTTCATAATCCGTCCCTATCTGATGGCGCGATTACGTGCGCTACACGTATTAACCGTAACCAACCCCCGTCTTATATCGGGACTAGTCGGCTGCCGCTTCTTCTTTCTTGAATCTCGGCAGGTACTTGTTGAGGTATTCGGTCCTGATACGCTTGAGCTCACCGGTCGGGAAGACCGACAGGAGCTTCCAACCAAGGTCCAGGGTCTCCTCAATGCTGCGATCGTCATACTCACCCTGTGAGACGTAGCTCATCTCGAAGGTATTTGCAAAATCAAAGAACATCTTGTCAATCTCCGAGAGGGCCGCTTCACCGAGGATGACCGCAAGCTCCTGAGCTTCCTTTCCGCGGGCGTACGCCGCAAACAGCTGGTTGTTGACGTCCGCGTGGTCCTCGCGGGTCTTGTCCTTGCCCATGCCTTTATCCTTAAGGCGGGAAAGCGAGGGCAACACGTCGATGGGGGGCATAACGTTCTTGCGATACAGGACCCTGGACAGGATAATCTGCCCCTCCGTAATGTAGCCGGTCAGGTCCGGGATCGGGTGCGTCTTGTCGTCCTCGGGCATGGTCAGGATCGGAATCTGGGTAATGGATCCGCTCTTGCCCTGGATCTTGCCGGCCCGTTCGTAAATCGTTGAAAGGTCGGTATACAGGTAGCCGGGATATCCGCGCCGTCCCGGGATTTCCTTGCGGGCCGCCGATATCTCCCGCAGCGCCTCGCAGTAGTTGGTCATGTCGGTAAGTATGACCAGTACGTGCATACCCTTGTCAAAGGCAAGGTATTCGGCCGCCGTCAGCGCCATTCTCGGGGTCGCCACGCGCTCGAGGGCCGGGTCGTTGGCCAGGTTGAGGAAGAGAACCGACCGGTCGATAGCGCCGGTCTTATTGAATTCCGAGATGAAGTAATTGGCCTCTTCAAACGTGATGCCCATGGCCGCGAAAACGACCGCGAAGCTCTCGCCCGAGCCGCGAACCTTTGCCTGTCGCGCGATCTGGGCGGCAAGCCGGTTGTGCGGGAGGCCCGACCCGGAAAAGATCGGGAGCTTCTGACCGCGGACCAGCGTATTGAGACCGTCGATTGACGATATTCCGGTCTGTATGAACTCCTCGGGATAGTCGCGAGCGTACGGATTGATCGGGTTCCCGTTGATATCCATCCGCTTTTCGGCGATAATCTGGGGGCCGTCGTCGATAGGATTTGCCATCCCATCGAATACCCGGCCGAGGATATCCTCCGACAGGGCGATCTGGATTCCCCTGCCCAGGAAGCGGACCCGGGACGTATAGATATCCACGCCCGTCGTCCCCTCGAACAACTGGATCATCGCCTTATCGCCGTCCACCTCGAGGACTTTACCGGCTCGTTTGTCGCCGTTTTTCAGCTCCACCGTCACCAGCTCCTCGTACTTCACTCCCTCTACGCCCTCGACGATGACCAGCGGGCCGTATATATCTTTTATGGTGAGATATTCCTTTTGCATCTGAAGATAGCTCCCCTGTAGTTATCTAAAAGCCCAGTACGACTTCCTTTTGTGAGTACATTTTCTTGAGGACTTCGATCTCGCTTTCCGCGCTCTTCGCGATCTTATCAAGTTGAGCAGACTGGTCTTCAGGGATATACTTAGATCGTGCGATATCCTCTTTTACCTTTATCTTGGCTAACTCTTCAAAGGGAACCCCTCCCTGCAGCGCATCCAGCGATAAGTGATGAAGTTTCAGGATGAGCTTGAGCATGGTGTTCATCTTCTTTGACGAGCAGTACGAATCTACTTCATGGAACGCGTTTTGATGGAGGAAGTCTTCCCGTAGCGAACGCGCCGTTTCCAGGGTAATCCGGTCGCCCGGAGAAAGGGAATCGACGCCGACCAGCTTTACGATCTCGGCCAGCTCGGCCTCTTCCTGGAGTATCTTCATGGCTTCCTGCCGTGTCTCCACGATATCATGGGCCACCTCTTTCCTGAGGCTCGCTTCGAGGTTCTCATGGTAGAGCGAATAGCTGTTGAGCCACGAAATGGCCGGGAAGTGCCGCTGAAACGCGAGCTTATCTTCGAGGCTCCAGAACACCTTGACGACCCTGAGCGTCGCCTGAACGACCGGGTCGGAAAGGTCACCGCCCGGAGGTGAGACGGCGCCGATCGTCGAGAGGTTGCCCTCACGGTTCCCCGAGCAGAGGACCGATACCCTCCCCGAGCGCTCGTAGAACTCCGCGATCCTGGTACCGAGGTAGGCCGGATATCCTTCCTCACCGGGCATCTCTTCCAGGCGCCCCGATATCTCGCGCATTGCCTCCGCCCACCGGGATGTCGAGTCGGCCATGACGGCTACCGAGTACCCCATATCGCGGAAATACTCCGCGATCGTAATCCCCGTATAGACCGAGGCCTCCCGCGCCGCAACCGGCATGTTGGAGGTATTGGCGATAAGGACGGTCCGGTTGATGAGCGTCGCGCCCGATTTCGGGTCTTTGAGGTGCGGGAATTCCAGGAGAACGTCCGTCATCTCATTTCCGCGCTCGCCACACCCGATATAGACGATGATCTCGGCATCCGCCCATTTTGCAAGCTGGTGCTGGATAACGGTCTTGCCGCTCCCGAACGGACCGGGAACGCACGCCGTTCCACCCTTTGCCAGCGGGAAGAATGCGTCTACGACCCGCTGTCCCGTGATCAGGAGATTTTCGGGCCGGAGCTTTCGTTTATACGGACGCGGAACGCGGACGGGCCATTTCTGCACCATCGTGATACTCTTAATGCCGTCCTTAGTCTCAACTTCGCAGACGGTATCATCGATCTTATATTGGCCCGATTTTAGCTTTTTTATCTTTCCCTTCACGCCGTGGGGGACGATGATCCGGTGAACGACGGCGACGGTTTCCTTGATCTCTCCCAGGATGTCTCCCGTCTCGACTTCGTCGCCCTCCTTGGCGGTCGCCGTGAAGTCCCAGACCTTGTTGTGGTCGAGAGGCGCGGCCACAACTCCCCGGGTAATATAGTCGCCGACCTGATCCTTGATAACGGAAAGCGGCCTCTGGATTCCATCGTAAATCGACGTAACCAGTCCCGGTCCAAGCTCCACCGAGAGCGGCATATACGTCGGGTAGACCGGATCTCCGGGGCCGATACCCCCGGTCTCTTCATAGACCTGGATGAAGGCCTTGTCGCCGTGGAGCTCGATGATCTCGCCGATGAGTCCTTCATCGCTCACCTTAACCACGTCAAACATTTTGGAGTCGGACATATTATCGGCAACCACAAGGGGTCCCGAAACCTTGATAATGACACCCTGTTTCATAGATCCACCGTTTCTCCGTATATCCTTTTTGTTATAGTATCTCTATCCTACGAGTATATCGTTTCGATCTACTTACGTTTTCTTTTTAGAACGGGCCGGCCGTCATGCCCAACCGCCCGTCAGTTGGCTTCTTCCTGAGCGCCGATCGTCGAGCCGACCGCCTTGATGATGATTTCGTCGAGCTTCTTGAGGCCCATACCCTTGCTGCCGGACGCATCCGGTATCACCACGACCGACGGGAGCGGCCGCTGAGAAAGGTCCTTGATCATTTCGGGGACTTCCTCCGCCAGACGCTCTGTGATGAAAAGGATCGCCACTTCTTCGTCAATGGCAGCCCTGATGGCCTCTCGAATTCTTTCCGCTTCCGCCGGAGGCGTACTGACTTTTACCCCGAGGGCCCCGAAACCCAGCACGGCGTCCCTGTCGCCGATGACCATTACCTTGCTATCCGACATAACCCAACCTTGCCTTTATCTCGTCAGGTGAAAGCCCGTTTTCCTTGCCGATAATAACGGTTCTGAGTTTTTTCATTTCGATTGATTTCTTGTAAAAGTACGCGATCAGTATCTCCACCCCGAAGTTGATCTCTTTTTCCCGGCTGATGATCTTCATGAGCTCCCGGTCTATGAGCGATTCCATCCTGATGAAGGAATTCTCATTCTTCAGGTGGTGCACCCCCTCGGCGATGAAGTCATGGTAGACCTCGTCGGACAAAAAGCCGGTTTCTATATCGTCAATTTCTCGCGGGAAAAATTCGTAATATGACTCAAAGGGGATCCTTCCTCCCTCGATCAAGGCGGATTGAAGCGTCGGGAGTGACTCACCGACCCACTTGAGGCGGAAAAACGTGATGATATTGGTAAGGTCTATTTCCGTTGTGATGAGTCTAAAGAGGAAGAACATCTCTTTATCCCTCGTGCGGCTCAGCATATATCGGTACATCGAGGCGTCAACGACACGGTCTATCTCCATAGAACTTTTCGTATCGGTATACGTCTTAGCGGCCTGAATTGCCGCTTCCTTTAGATGAGGAGGCAGCGCTTCCGATTTCTCGGCCTCTTTTGCTTCCTGGTAAATCAATGCCGGAGGTAACGTGCCGAGAGGCAGAAAGAAATCCTCCACCGGGGTATTACCGAAGATGCCCTTGAGCGAAAGCTTCAGGTTGAAGAAGTCGTAACGAGAAAAAAGGATATCGGTCTGTTCCCGATCCTGCGTCAGCTCGCTGATGAATTTCTTTACCCGCTCCGCTTCCTGCTTCAGCACCTGCTCGATATTGACCCCATCGGCGCTGGGCCCGGAAATCATCGCTAATCTCGTCCTGATAGCCCTTGCCATAGTCGGTATCGCCGAGCATACCGAGGACTTCAGCGGAGTTTCTCGCGTCAACAAGACGGAGAAAACGGTCCGGGGGAATCAGCCGATGTTCGATAGCGCGGACGTGTCCGGTGGCAAATGCGTATCGCTCGTCGTCTCCCCATTTCCATTCGTCCGAGACGACAAACGCATCGTAGTTCAGGCTCGATATGCCTTCCAACGATTTCCGCGCGAGTTCTTTACTGAGATCCATTTCCCGATCGATGTTGATGGGAAATTCGATATCACTCATTGTTTTATGTTCCTGCCTTATCGGGACGCCGCCGAGAATACGTGTTTCGCGTCCCCAGATCACCGAAAGTCTTTATCAATTCCTCGGGCGTCCATTACTTCCTCGTCTTACGAGAACCCACCCGGACTCTAAAGCCGCGCGGCGGCATGTATCCCCTTTTCTCCTGGGTGAGGCTCTCCGCCCCGTTATTCCTTGCGGCTTGTCCAGGAAAGGACGCCGGTTACTTCCGACTCGAGGACGTATTTCGTTTCCGCAAGGATAACATCGAGGCTAAGGTTTATCTCAGTCCTGCTTTGACGAGGACGAGCCCTCCCTCGATGTCCCTTGCTTCGGGGGATACGGTTATGGAGCTATCCTTCCACTTCTTTTGGACTTCCTGGGCCAGTTCTTTTTCCCACTGTGGTATCTTTCCCTTTAGCCGGTCAAGGTCCTTCCGGGATAAAATAACCTTTTCCTGACCACCGAGGCTATGCGTAACCACGAGTTTTTTGAGGAACGCGAGGTATTTGTCCTCCGGAAGTGCGAGGATTCGCTGCTCGAGCTTCCGCATAGATCTCGCCCAGGATCATCTCCTTTTCACCGAGGATCCGCTTTCTGCCCTCAAGCCGGGCCGACGATACGCGCCTCTTTACGACTTCCTGCGCCTCGGTCTCTATTTGCCGGCGCGCCCGGTCCTTGAGTTCCTGCACCTGTCGATCAAGTTCCGATGCGGTCCGAGATATATCCCGCTCGGCCTTCTCGTCAATAGAACGCACGGCGCTCTGGGCTTCGTCAATAATCTTTTTGGCGATATTTTCTACCGACATAACACCACCTTATGGGCCTTTCGTTATCGCTTAAAGCTGGATACCGTTAAGCGAGAGAATCGTGATAAGAAGTCCCAGGATGGCGTAGGTCTCAACCATAGCGCCGTAGATAACGCCCTTCATCATCGCTTCCGGCCTTTTTACCGCCAGAGAGATACCGGTGGCGCATACCTTACCTTGGTAAATACCCGAAATCCATCCGCCCAGTCCCACCGGCAAGTCCGGCAAAACAGAACATCCATCCCTGGGTCAGGGTCATCGTCTCGATCGGGGGCGCCGCCGATAATACCGGCCTTGAGGAGGATCAGGAAGGCCCCGAGGAAACCGTAAATACCCTGCGTTCCGGGCATCGCCACGAAGATCAGGACCCTACCGAAGATATCCGGGTCCTCCGCCAGCACGCCGTCGGCCACCTGACCGGCAATTGAGATACCGGTGGCCGATCCAAAACCGGAAAGCCCAACGGCCAGGGCCGCTCCCAGAACCGGAAGGGCCAGATGAGGCAACGTCAAAACGTATAACACTTCAGACATGGTACACTCCACAAAATTTGATACACCCGTACAGGATTACGTACACTACGTACCGTTATGCCGCTATTCGACGGCTTCTTTCAGGAACACGTACTTGGGGCTGATCCCGAATGGTTTGAACGGCCGCCCCGTTCCATCATAGAACTTGGTGAAGAACTCCACGTACTGGAGCCTGGTCGTATGAACGAAGGCGCCCAGCGCGTTGATGACGATGTTAAATGCATGACCGCCGATAAATACCATCGCCGCCAAGACAAACCCCACGTACGGAACCTGCCCCACCATCACCGCCACAAGGTTTACCACCGACGCGATAATCCCGGTCGAAAGCCCGAGCGCCAAAAGCCTCAAATAGCTCAGTATATCACCCAGGAACCCGGTGCATCCATAAAGGTTATAGAACCCCCAGGCAATCCGCGCAAAAAAGCTTCCTTCCGGTTGGGAGAACAGTACAATACCGAGGGAGGCCGCGAGGATAATACCGATACACACCTTCAAAAGCACCGGCGGGAGCGTTCCGGGAGACATGTACTCTGTTACAAGGACAATCGCGATATTGATGAAGAATATCCATAGCATCTTGACAAACGCCTCGCGGTTTTCCTTGTTCTTCACGAGCTTCGCAAATCCAACCAACATCCCTACGTTTATCTGGAGGACTCCGATGGCTATGCAGAAGAGCATAAACTTGATCGTATCTTTTAACGGGTCCAGCACGATAATCGAGTTCCCAAGATTTTTAAGCCAGGACCCCTCGGGAAGGCGCGGGAGGAGATCGCCGAACCAGCCGCCGGTTATCGCTCCGAGGAATATCGTACATATCGATCCGAGCAAAAGGACGTGAACGATCTTGTTTTTTCCGAAAGAATGCCTGAATCTAATAACGATAAACAGAAGGAGGATCGTCAGCACCACCCCGTAACCCGCGTCCGTCAGGCACGTCCCGAAAAAGATCAGATAGAAAAATGCGTAGAACGGCGTGGGGTCGAATTCCTTTGGATCGGGCATTCCGTAAAGAGAGGTTATGATCTCGAAGGGACGGTTCAGCCTGCTATTCTTAAGGAGAATGGGCGGCTTATCATCTTCCGCGTGTTCAAACGTCACCATTTCGACGAGCTTGAATGTGCTGACGGATGTTGTCCTGTACATCCTGCACCTTCTTGACCGGAATCCATCCCTCGATATATACGACGCCCGCCGAAGAAACGAGCTCGTTGTGGAGCTCCTCACGCTCCTTTTCGATCGTGTAGTGATCATAGAGGGCTTTCAAGTCGCTCGTGTTCCTGAGCGACCTCGGCCGCCTTGACTTCAAGCGATGCGATCTTATCCTTGATGGCCTTGATTTCTTTCTCAATCGTATTGTGGGCCTGCTTATACGTCCCCTTATAGTCGGGGAGGCTTTCGCGTTCCGCGCCGAGTTTCGTCAATACGTCTTCGTAGGCCGCCTTTTTATCTTTATGACAGATAAAGTGATAATATGAATAGTTGGGGCTTACGCTGACCGGCGTCAGGACATGGAGGTTACCTACCCTGTTGAGCTGCTCCTCAATGGCATTTTGCTCGACCCTGAATATCATAAAGAGCATCTGGTAGGCGGAGGCGGTCTCCTTGAGACTCTCAATGGGTGCGTCCAGGCTGAGCCAACGGTCGAACGTGCCCTCTATCGATTCGAGACGGGTAATCTGGTTACGGGCTTCGGACAGATCCCGGTTGAGCTGAAATACCGTATCGATAATTTTCTTGATCTTTACCGAATCGGCCAACGATTTGAGTTCCGCCGTGCTCTTGAGCCCCCCGCCGGGAAATGCAGGCTTGATCGATTTCTTGTTCTTATACGGCGCAAGGAAATTTATGGCGAAATCGATCTGAGAGGTTAGCGTAACCAGATCATTCAGCTTACCTGAATCCTCACGCGTAAGCTCGGGAAACGACTCCCGAACATCGCGCTGGGCAAGCTCGGTAATCTGGACAATCCCCTGTTCCTGAATATATTTCAGAAAGGGCGCCTTCTCTTCGCGATGAGCGACAAATAGTACTTTGGTGAGAGGTGAAATACTCACTGCTCTAATATCTTCCGTATGATTAGTAAAACGGCTTCTTCCTTCTTTTTGTCGGCCGCCGCCCGCAAAGCGTTCATCTCTTTCTGGGCGTCGTCAAGTATCCGCGCTTCTTCTTTCTTTGCCTGCGCTTCCGCCTCTTCGAGAGCCTTCCCTCTGATTTCCTTGTTTTCCTTTTCGACTGCCTCCAGGCGTTTCTCCCTGTCACGGGTGAACTTAACGACGTTTTGTTCCGCCTTGGCCTCCGCCTCTTTCACGAGCTTATCGGCCTTGACCTCGGCGTTCTTAATTTTGTCGACAATTGCCTTAACCACTCTGTGCCGTCCTCATAATACTATGATATTGCTACACTATTCTGTCGCGATAACGTCTCTTCATATACAATGAATGAATACTCATTCAAGAAGGGACAAAATATCATACCCGGTTTTTTGTGTCAAGTAAAATGATACCGGCAACTTCAAAAATATATTTCCGGCCTGCCTTCTCCTCGGATTTTTATTTCCTTGAAACATCCGGCAGTTGTGCTATCATCTGACGCGCGAAGACTACCTGGTTTCTTTGGTATACATACCATGAATGAACGAAACATTACTTCCAGCACGCCGCTTTCCCTGAGAACGAAGATCGCCTACGGCGTATCGGACCTTGGTATCACCCTGCCCCTTTCATCCATCGCGTTTTTTCTCCTCTACTTTTATACCGACGTTATTCACTTTTCTCCCCTGCTGGCCGGCACCGCCTTATTGGTCGCCAAGGCGTGGGACGCCGTCTCCGATCCGCTCATGGGCCAGATATCCGATGCAACAAGGAGCCACCGGGGAAGGCGCCGGCCGTACCTCCTGTTCGGCGCGCTCCCCTACGCGGTCCTCTTCGTCCTGATCTGGACCCCCCAGGTTTCTTCCAGCGCTACCGTGAACTACCTTATCGTCACCGGTCTCTTCATACTTTTCTTCACGGCCTCGACGATCGTCACCGTCCCCTACAACGCCCTTCTACCGGAGCTTGCCCTTCTGCCCCATGAGCGGACGAAGCTGACCGCATATCGCCAGCCATTCTCAGTCATCGGCTGGGTGGCCGGCAGCGCCCTCGTGTTGCCGCTTGTCGCCGCCCTGGGCGGCGGCAGGCAGGGATATATCCTAATGGCGTCCATATTCGGGGTCGTCGCGTTGATCGTTTTTCTCATCACCGCAACCTCCGTTCGGGAGCGGATAGATTTTTCGCGCAAAGGCTCCGTACCAATCGGCCGATCATTCATTCTGACGTTCAAAAATCGTCCGTTCTGGTGGTTTATCGCCGCCTATTCCCTCGTATCGCTCGGATACACAATCCTCTCCGGCGTCCTGATCTATTACGCGAAGTACTGGCTGCACAATGCGGGGTTATTTACCGTCATGATGGGAATCGTGATGGGATTTCTGCTACTCTCCATTCCCCTGTGGGTGTGGGTAAGCGGTAAGATCGGGAAGAAAGAGGGCTTCCTTATCGGAATCGTGGTATTAATCGTATCCGCGGGCGCAATCTTTTTCCTGCCGCCGACGGGGGGCGCCTTTCTCTTTATCCTCATG
The DNA here is from genome assembly GCA_963848155.1 of uncultured delta proteobacterium. GTDB lineage: Bacteria > Desulfobacterota > Zymogenia > Zymogenales > Zymogenaceae > JAFGAS01. The sequence goes on along the minus strand of CAWKCL010000007.1, from coordinate 272,648 downwards.
GGGCTTGCCGGTATCGGCACGGGCGCCTATTTTCTCTTCCCCTATTCGATATTGCCCGAAATCATCGACTATGATGAGTTGACGTCGGGCACCCGCCGCGAGGGAGCATATTTCGGGATCGCCTTCCTGATCTTTAAGATCTCCATCGCCCTGGCGCCGTTTATAACCGGCACGATCCTCACTGCCGTAGGATACATCCCCGACGCCCCGCAGACCCAGCATACTCTGTTGGGAATCAGGCTCCTGGTGGGGGTAATTCCATCCGCCCTTTTCGCCCTCGGTCTCATCTTCCTCTGGGCGTTTCCCCTCAACAGGCGGTATTGTGAGGATATCGTAACGAAACTTTCCGTAACTCGTAACGCATAACAGATAACAAGATAGGAACAAACAAAGTTCTTTATTTTATTAAAGGATCGGCATGAAAAAGATACGTCTCGGCGACCGGTTGAGATACCGCTTCGACAATACGATTTCTAAGGGGACGATCGCCGTCATCGGTTGGCTCTTTGTTGCGGCGTTTATACTGATCGTCGGGATGTCCCTTATTGTCTACGCCACGAAAATCGGTTTTCAGGATAAGGGCCTCTTCGGTATCATGTGGGAAACACTCATGCGGACCCTGAGCACCGCACCCCTAGGCAGAGACAAGGGGAGCATCCTTTTCATGCTCCTGATGCTGCTGACAACGTTCGGAGGTGTTTTCACCGTCAGCATCCTGATAGGACTCTTGACCACCGGCATTAAAAACACGATCGACGATCTTCGAAAGGGTCGTTCCTACGTAACGGAAACGGGACACGTCATTATCCTTGGCTGGTCCTCGCAGATATTTACGGTTATATCCGAGCTCGCTATCGCGAACGAAAACAGGCCGCGATCCTCTATCGTCATACTCGCCCAGAAGGACAAGGTTCAGATGGAGGACGCCATACGGGACAAGGTCGGAACCCCCCGCCGCACCCGCATCGTTTGCAGGACGGGTAACCCCATAGACATTGCCGATCTTGAAATTGCCAATCCCGACGGCGCCCGCTCCATCATCATCCTTGCCCCGGAGACAAACGAGCCGGACATCCATGTGATCAAGTCGATCCTCGCGCTAACCAATCGCAGGGATCGTCGGCACGAGCCCTATCACATAGTCGCCGCTATTCGCGATCCTAAGAACCTCGAAGTCGCCCGCATGGTCGGAAAGGACGAGGCGCAGTTCGTCTTAGCGAGCGATCTGATCGCGCGGATCGCCGCCCAGAGCTGCCGACAGTCAGGCCTCTCGGTCGTATATACCGAGCTCCTCGACTTTGGCGGCGACGAGATCTATTTCAAAGAAGAGCCGTCCCTTGTCGGCAAGACTTTCCGTGATACCCTGTTTGCCTTTGAGGATTCATCGGTTATCGGCGTGCGGTTTTCCGACGGCACCACCCGCCTCAATCCCTCGATGGACACGAAGATTAAATCGGCGACCAGTTGATCGCCATCTCCGAGGACGACGATACGATCATACCCTCCGGCCTGACCGAATGGGGCATTGACGAAGGCGCGCTGCGACATGTAACACCGAAGCACCCCGCCCCGGGAAAGATACTCATTCTCGGATGGAACCACCGCACGAAGACCATTATCAGGGAGCTCGACAGCTACCTTGCCCGCGGTTCTCGGATAACCGTCGTTGCGGATGATAAGGATCTCCCGGGCCAGTGGCTCGGCGATCAGGTCAAAGAACTTACAACTGAATAACGCGTCGGTCTCCAGCCATCTTGGGGACATTACCGATCGCTCCGTGCTGGACGGCCTGGCGATACACACGTATGACAACGTAATCGTCCTGAGCTATTCAGACACCCTCGATGCCGAACGGGCCGATGCCTATACACTCATCTGTCTGCTCCACCTGCGGGACATCAACGATAAGGTGGGTAATTCCTTTAACATCGTCAGCGAGATGCTCGATATGAAAAACAGGGATCTCGCCGAGGTGACACGGGCCGATGACTTCATCATCAGTGACCGAATTATCAGCCTCGCCCTCTCCCAAATATCAGAGAACAGGGAACTCTCGGCTGTTTTTACCGACCTCTTTGATCCCGAGGGATCCGAAATCTACATAAAACCGGCCGATCTTTACGTCCAGACCGGAAGGCCGGTGAATTTCTACACGGCCGTCGAGTCGGCATGTCAAAAAGACGAGGTTGCCATCGGTTATCGTATCGCCGCCAGGGCGCACGATACTCGTCGATCGTACGGGGTAACGTTAAATCCGAACAAATCAGAACTAATCACCTTTGAACCGAACGACCGTATTATTGTGCTGGCAAACGACTGAGTACCGTTGGCGGTTGTCCCATCGGGGAGCCCGCCGACGGCCGAGCCGTCCCGGCTATCATACCGACGTCTATTATGCTACGAGGAAAACGAAACAAGATTCAGACGATCTATCAGGCCTTCGCAGGATCGCCGAAGGATTTTTCCGCTGCACCATTCGTGTTTCTTAACGATTCCATGGACGCGGCGGTCTTCGACGGTATTTTTGAGAATCTGTCTGAAAAGGGATTTGCCAAGGTCGTCCTTTCCCCGAGGAGCGGCCTATCCGTTCCGTGGGCCTCGGAGGATTACTGGCGCAAGCTCTCGGAGATTGTCGGGCGGGCGAAGGCGCACTCGATGAGGGTCTGGATCTGTGTCGACTACCAGCAGCCGATCGGCCCTACTCATGAGCGTCCGGCCGCCGAACGTCAGGACCTCTATGCCCAGGGTATCGTATTCAGAACCGCGAAGCGTCCGGATCCCGGCCGGCGAGTAATCGGCACCTATCTAACACGCGGACGATCCATCACGTACCTGGCCGAACATCCCCCGGGAAAGAAGTGCCTTATCGCCTCAGTCGATGTCCTGGATCCCCCGACGCCGATGGCCCCGGACGCCCTATCGATCCCGCATGGCGGGATGGGCAGGCTGGACATCCTAAACTCCGATGCCGTCGGTTATTACATCAATACCGTTCTCGAACCGCTCCGGGCAAAACTTAAGAAATACCTCGGGAATACGATCGAAGGCATCCTGATTCAATCGCCACAGAATCAGTGCCCTTTCCCCTGGACAGACTCGCTGCCCGATATATTTAAAAAGAAATTCGGCTACGACCTTCTGGGCTGCCTTCCCTCCCTTATCAGTGAGGTGGGCAATTATGTTTCCGTGCGCACCGATTACTATTGCCTCATCAGCGACCTCACCCGGGACTTCTATCACGCCGTGGGAACGTGGGCCCGTCAGCATAATCTTTTGTTTTCGGCCACCATCGGCCGGGAAGGATTCATTGAAACACTCCCCCATTCACAGGGGGATCCGTACGCGGCGCTTTCGGAAATGAGCATCCCGGCGACAAGCTACCGCTGTGCCGGGAAACGCTATCTGAGCGATACCCCCCCCTTGCTGCTGTCGAACTTTACCCCAAAATTTGTATCGAGCGTTTCACGAATTGCTAAGGATGATCGGGCGCTGGCCGCGGTATGGGAAGGAGAGGGATGGGGCGTTACGCCGCAACTACTGAAGCGGACGATAGACTGCGGCGTATCACTTGGAATTACATCATTTTTTACTCACGGCGTTTTTGCCTCGATTGTCGGCCTCCGCAAACGGGATTTTCCGCCCTCCGTTTACTTCCAACTCCCTTACTGGAGTGATGCTCCGATACTGGCCGATTATATTTCCAGAACATGCCTCATGATGAGCGCCGGGCATTCCAAGGCCGACGCCCTCGTATTATTTCCCCGTTCGTCTCTATTCGTAAATACCATAGGACTGGGCCGCCTAACTAACGAGGGGAATAAAATCGTCGCCGGCCTTACCGACCTAATCGGCCGTCTCCTCTCCGACCAGCGTGATTTTGACTTCCTCTACGAAGAGGCACTGGAGCGCGGGCTGGTTCGCTGTAAAGACGGCGTCATAGCGATCGGGCCAAATCGCTATTCTACCCTCATCGTCCCCTGGGCGACGCATATACCCGCGTCGACGCTTGCCTTTACCGAAGACGCCAAAAGAAACGGCGTTAACGTGATCTTTGTCGGGGGATACCCCGCCGTTATCGATAAACAACAAACCGCTACCGTCGGGATCGGTATTACCATTGTTAAGGATGCCGCCGATCTCATCCATTATCTCCGTCTGAATATACCAAAACAGCTGTATATTTTGGGGGACAATTCCGAAAAATTCCTACATCAGAGGCGCACGCTTCACGATGCCGATATATACTTCTTTTCTTACCTCGGAGAAGAACGGTTCACCGGAACGCTTGCGCTGACCGGTACGGGCTCTCCCGAAGCATGGGACCCCGAAAATGGACGTCGATACGGCGTCCCCGAATTTCAGGTGATTGAAGGCGGCGTTTGCTTTCCGGTTACCTTTGAACCGGGAAGATCCTGGATATATGTTATTCACTCTGAACGCACCGATGCCCTCCACGGGCTGTCTGCCCCTCACGAGCATAGAACAGGGGAGTTCTTCTTCCCCGGAAGGTGGGAAGTCGATTATCGATCCGATAACATGTTACGAATAGACAATTTCAGGCTTATTCGGTCTTCACCGCCCGTATCCCTGCCTCCGCTCAATAGTCTTTCCGGAGACGATCGTTTCAGCCTTTTTACGAAGATCGTTATCGCCTCTGTACGGGTCCTAACGGAATCGATCGGAAGAGTCTGGGGTATTCGGAAAAAGATCGGTTATCGATCCTTCACGTCGATGGAGCGGGAAATGCGCTTTTACTCTTCTGCGGCCCGCCTGGCCCGACTAACCGTTCCGGGCCAGACTCACTACCGGAAGTTCGACCTGATTCGGGACGCCGCCCGATATATGGGACTTTTCCTTTCAACACCCCTGCCTCCGGTGGGTTCTGATTTTGAGGTCGAGGCGAACTTCATCGTGGGTAACATTCCCCGGCGCATTTTTTTAGTGTGGGAGGATACCGGCCAGCCGATGGAGATATTTATCAACGGCGTCCTTGTCAGTGACCGGGCTCAGGAGTGTTTCGTTTGGGATCGTCAGAACAAAAGGGCAAGTCTTTCCAATATCATCAGGTGGGGAACCAACCGTATCGGGATACGATCCCGTCAGCCCGATTTCCCAACCGTGATCCCGGCCATCCATTGTATTGAACCGATTGTTATTACCGGTGACTTTGATGTTAATATGAATATCATCACCGCGAGAAAAGAAACCACCCGGCACCTGTCCTGGGGCACAAACGCGACCGGCAACTACAGCGGAACTATCGTCTACAGTACCCGGTTCCGCCTTCCGAAACGTTTCACGGGGAAGGTCTCGATCCTTGATCTGGGTGACGTGCGGGTTGCCTGCCGCGTCATCCTTAACGGGCGCGACATGGGCGCGAGGCTCTGGCCCCCCTATCGGTACGATATTACCGACGCCCTCTTCTCCGGAGAAAACAAGATAGAGATTTCAGTTACGAATACCACGGAGAACCTCCTCGGAAACCCGATGTTATCCGGAATCGTAACCGATCCCAAGATCGTCTTTTTCAATCCCCAATAACGCCCATAAACAGGTCGTTTCCCAACGCGCGTTTATGACCTTAATACACGCCGCTCTTCCTCGTCCCCTTGAGCAGGTGGTACGTCACATAATCGACAAGTCGCCTGGGTGAAAACCGAATGAGAACCAGGTGGATAAACTTCGCCCATAGGCCGGGGACGTACATGAACTTATCTTTTTCGAACGCTTTGAGCGCCTTTCGTGCGATCCAGGCGGGTTCCTTAATCCCGCTGATCCGGTAAAAACGTATTTCCCTGGGAAATCCTTTTGTCTTGATCATGGCCGTATTCGTATAGGGCGGGTTTAGCGTACAGACCGACACGCCGGTGCCCCTGAGCTCCGCCCGAATCCCCTCCGACAGCATTTGCATGCCCGCCTTCGTGGCGCAATAGACCGAATGGTACGGCGTAGGCTGAAACGCCTGCACAGAGGCAGTATTGAAGACGACACCCTCCCCCTTCTTTACCATGTCCGGGATGAACAGGTGCATAAGCCTGAGGGGTACGAGAAGATTAACGGTGACGGTCTTCTCCTGCGGCTCCCACGGAAGCTCCCAGACGCTGCCGTACGCAACGGCGCCGGCGTTATTGACCAACGCGTAGATATCCCCGACCGCCTTTTTGACCGACGCATATAGTTTTTCGGGCCCGCCCCTCAAAGAAAGATCGACCGTAAATAACCGTACCTGGACCCCGTACTCCTTGGTGAGCCGCGCCGCTATCTCCGTCAGCGCCTTCTTTTCCACCGGGAGTCCCGCCAGGAGGAGATGCGCCCCCCGTTTGGCGAATTGAGCCGAGAGTTCCCTCCCGATCCCGCCGGCAGCCCCCGTTATCAGGACCTTCTTATCTCTAAAATCATGCCTCTTCATAATTGCCTCGCACCTCAGGTAGTTAGAAAAGATATATCGTTTTCATCACCCGGCAAGGATAATCGAGTACCGTGAAAAAGTCAATCATTCATCACGGTAACGCTCGAAACTGACGTCATGTCTCAAACCGGCATTGATTTGTTGCACAAATGATAGTATTATATAAAAAGTTAAATTCTTGTAAAGGAGGACGCGATGCCCAATTCACTAAAGGTAACCACGGTTGACAGGTATGTCCAGGTGAGGATGACCGACGGGAGCACCATCCGGGGAACCGTCAACCTCAACAGCGAAAGCGAACCGATGCATCGAATCAGCGATCTGATGATCAAGGGTAAGAACCGTTTCCTGGTCCTCAGCTGCGCTACAGTCCAGGGGCAGAAGGAGAGGACTGTCCTGGTCAACAAGGAGCAGATAGTCTATATGGAGGAAATGTCGGACGGCGATTCATCCGCCCTGCGGTAAGACGCTTATCCGCTTGGCCGGCCAAGAAATGGATTAACTGTATAGATTGTAGCGCCGTTTCACGGCCGTCGGGTACGGAAACCGTCGCGTTTCCCGTAACCCTAAATTCCTCCCCCCTGCTCGAACGACTCATCCGGGTCTGATCGCCTTTCCATCGCCAGCAGCGCTTTCTTCCGTTCCACTCCCCAGCGGTAGCCGCCCGGTTTCCCGCCCTTTTTTACTACCCGGTGGCACGGGATCACAAGCGCGGTCGGGTTCGCGGCGCAGGCGTTGCCCACCGCCCTGGCCGCCCCCGGCATTCCGATCCCCTCGGCGATCTGACTGTAGGTTCGCACCGATCCTCGGTTGATCTTCTGCAGCTCCTCGTAGACCCGCGCCTGAAAAGCCGTAACGCGAATATCCAGGGGAAGGCCGAGAACCGACCGACCATCCCTCAGATAGTCCAGTAACGCCCGTATATATCCCTCGAGTCCCGACGAATCCTGAACGATCACGGCCGACGGGTATTCCTCCCGGAGGGCGTTGTAAGCTCCCGATCGGACCGCCCTATCAGTACCGCGGAAATGCCCTTTTCGGTAGCCCCGACCAGGAGGCGCCCGAGAAGGCAATCGACAATAGTATAGTGGATGCGCATACCCGCACCGCCCTTTCGATACGCACCGGGCGTCATTCCCAGGCGATGGGCCGAGCCCTCGTAAACCCTGCTGCTGGAACCGTATCCCGCCTCGTACAGCGCGTCGGTTACCCGTTGACCCGCTCCTAACCAGCGTCTTGAGCAGTTTGAGCCGCATCATCTCCGCATACTTCCGGGGGCTCACGCCCATAATCCTTGTAAAGGTGCGCTGCAGATGCGAAGGACTGAGCTTCATATAGTCGCTCATGACGGCCAGGGTAAGCGGCCGGTCCGGCGAGTCGTAGTCTTCAATGAAGCGGGACAGCCTGATCATCTCTCCTCGAAGATCCCGACCGGAGGTATCGTCCGGCAGGCAGCGGCGGCACGGCCGAAAGCCGGCCGCCCGCGCACCGTCCGTCGTGGCAAAGAACGCCACCTGATCCTCGCGCGGCTTCCTGGCTCCGCATGACGGGCGGCAGTAGACCCCGGTCGAACGAACGCCGTAAACGAAAACACTATCAAAAGTGTCATCCCGTTCCAGTACGGCGCGCCACCAGCGCGTATATTCGGTTGACATCGTCATGGTTCATACCTCAACAGTTTTATATTATACACTATCTAAGACCGACGTTTCTGACTATCCGATTCTTGCGCATGAACTTATTTTGGAGACGAGATACTGACGGCGGAACCGCCGACGGTTCTCCGTTTACGAATGCCGTGCGTATTTACAGAAATGCTGTTTAATCTCTTGAAATACGATTCCCGTAATGGTACATAATATCTATATTATTCATAGTTGGAGTAATCATGAAGATAACCGATGTCGAGACGGTTCTTCGCGGAACCAAGGGAAACGTCACCATCAAGCGTATCGCCGGCGGGGTGCCCCATATCACTGCCGATCACGAGATTGACCTCTACTGGGGACTCGGCTACATGCACGGAACCGACCGGCAGCTTGCGATGTGGCTTGTGAAGCTCATCGGGCAGGGGCGGGCCTCCGAAAAGCTAAAGGCCGACGAGGAGCTGATCGCCGCCGATACGTATATGAGATGGATTTCCCTGGCCGGCGACGCCAAACAAGAACTAAAGAAGATGAACAAGGAAACGACGGCTGTCCTGAGCGCCTACTGCGCCGGGGCAAACAAGGCAATCGCCGATTCGGGCGTGCCCTTCGAGTTCAAAATGGTTGGGTATAAGCCCGACCCGTGGACGCCGGAGGATATAGTCCTCATGTCCAGGATTATCGGCTTTATCGGCCTTACCCAATCCCAGGGAGAAATGGAAAAGGGTATCATCCAGATGATCCGAAAGGGCGTGTCGATAGAAAAGCTCATGGAGCTGTTCCCCTCCATGGAACGCCCGAAAGAGTCCCTCACCGAAATCATCAAGAAGGTCAACCTCGTCAATCCCGTGGTGCCCGAATCGGTCAAGTGGCTCTCGGTCCTTACCCGCTTTTCGGCCAGTAATAACTGGGCCGTGTCCGGCACACGCTCTAAATCGAAAAAGCCTATCCTCTGCGGCGACCCGCACCTCGAAGTCAACCGCCTGCCCGCCGTCTGGTACGAGGCCGTACTGGTATCGGGAGACTTCTACGTCATGGGGGCGACCTTCCCCGGGATACCGGCGGTTGTCCTCGGCCGCTCCAATACCCTGGCGTGGTCGGTCACGTACGGTTTTATGGATACGATCGACTATTTTATCGAGGATGTCGTAAACAAGAAATGCCTGCGCGGTAAGAAGCGGGTCCCCTTTGCCGTTCGCGAGGAGGTCATCCGGCCTAAGAAGAAGGCGCCTATCACCCTGCGATTTTACGAGAGCGATAATGGGGTACTCGAGGGAGAACCGACCGCCGATGGCTACTGGCTCTCGTTTGCCTGGTCGGGCCGTCGCGGGAACGTCGCACAGTCTATGGAAAGTATCCTCAAGGTCCCCAGGTCAAAGAACGTCAAGGAAGCGATGAGCCGTTTTGCGGGTCTGAGCTTTGCGGCCTTCAACTGGGTTGCCGCCGATACCGCCGGTAACATCGGCTATCAGATGAGCGGGAACTTCCCGAAGCGGAAAAAAGGTACTTCGGGATTATTGCCCTACCTCGGCTGGGATCCGTCTCACCAGTGGAAGGGCTCCGTCCCGCCGACGAGCTACCCGCGGACCTATAATCCTCCCGAGGGTTACGTAGCCACTGCCAACGAAGATCTCTCACACCTTGCGAAGGTTGTCGTTCAGAACCTTCCAATGGGAAGCTATCGCGGCGACCGGATACGAGACCTACTGAAAAAGCGGACGCCACTGGACGTGGAGGAGATGAAGAAGATCCATCGCGACCTCTATTCCCTCCAGGCTCAATACTTCATGAAGATTATCGAGCCGCTCCTGCCCGACACGCCCAACGGGAAAATCCTGCGTGACTGGGATCTTTGTTACGACACCGAGTCACTGGGGGCTACCCTGTTCGAACGGGTATATACGTCGCTCCTCGAGCTTGTCTTCGGCGAGCTCGAAATGGGCAGGGACGTTGTCGACTATTGTCTCGCCGAGACGGGACTCTTCAACGACTTTTATATTAACTTCGACCGTATCCTCCTGGCAAAGAAATCGCTCTGGTTTGGAGACAAGAACCGCCAGGAGCTATACCGGAAGGCAATCGACAGCGCCCTGAAGGGGCCGGCCGTTAAGTACGGCAGTACCCATAAGGTACTCATGGCAAACCTCTTTTTCGGCGGTAAGCTCCCCCGTATACTTGGCTTTGACTTCGGTCCCGTCGAGCTTCCCGGCAACCGGGCCACCATCGTCCAGGGGCAGATATTTAGGACCGGGGGGAGATTGACGAGCTTTGCCCCGTCGTATCGGATAATTGCCGACCTCGGCGAAACGGCGATTCACACGGCCATCGCCGGCGGTCCCTCGGACCGCCGTTACTCACCATACTATACTTCGGATATACGCCGATGGGAGAGCTTCGGGTACAAAACGCTCAAACCGTAATGGACGGCCGTCCCCTTCCGAACGGCCGGAGTCTCCGAAGCCGTTGCGCAGTAGATACGGATGTGGTATAGTAACGACATCTTGTGATGTAACAGGAGGCAACAGATGAAAAGCTACTCAAGAGTTCTTGTCGTGGCAATCATAGTCGGTCTTTGGATCATTGCAGTCGCCGGCTGCGTCCGGGTGCCGCCGAGCGTCCCACCCAAAACACTCTGCGCGAGCTTCGTTGGAACCTGGAACACCGATGCCGGTCCCGTTGAGATTACCCAGAATGAATGTTACGCTTCCGGAACCTTCCCCTCTCCGCTGAAGTTCCGTACGATCCGGGGAGCCGTCAGGGGATCGAAATTCGAGTTTGACTGGGAAGGCCCACTCGGCACGGGCCGCGGCATTGTCACCCTGAGTGAGGCGGGTGACTCGTTTGTCGGAACTTTCGGCTATGGGACCGCGATCTCCGGCGCGACGTTCTCCGGTACAAGGGGAGTATGGCCCACAACAAAATAACGCCGCGGTCGATCAGACGCCAATACCCTGCTCATTATCTTAATCGGATTTTCGACATGCTGTTTTCGAGAAAAAAGATCACCGTAACCGTTAAACCGTACGGGCCGTTGGCGGCCCGCATCAAGGGCGGAACCTATAACCTCAAGGAGGGCGCCCGGCTTAAGAAGGCCCTCAAGGAAGCCGGAGTCATCCGGGCGGGCATACCGTTTGTCGCGATGATAGACGGTTCCCGGGTGACGCCCGACCACCTTCTCTCGGACGGCGACGAAATCAGGATTCTTCAGATTATCGGCGGCGGCTAATTCAATGCTTTGATCGGCCGCCGCCGTATTTCATTTGCATTACCGTAAAAATAGGATACACTCATTCGGAACTTCTATCTGTTGAATGAAAGGACATGCCATGTTTGAAAAAGGACTCGCGAAGCTTGGGCTTCCGGCAAAGGTGCTGATTACTTGTTTCCTCTGCGTCATAGGCATCGGCTATCTCTTTTCCCTCTACACCGTGTACGCCGTCCATAAGGACGCTGACGCTCAACCGGGACTATCCATGAACGACATCGTCCTGACGTACTGCGGCGATCGGGAACACACTGCTCTCGAAACCGTCAGCCTTGGTTCTATGGCGACGTATTACGCGTCCGACGATGATAAGTCGAAAGTGATAAGCTGGATCAGAAACGGGGCCGAACAGACAGACGTACGAGTCAACCGTCGCCCCGATTATGAAGAAAGAGCTGCGCCATGTGTCACTCTAAAGACGGCCCGGAATCGAACTCTCCCTTAACCACGTATGAAGAAGTTATGGAATACGTACAGATTTCCACCGGCGTTTCCCCGAGCCGTCTCGGCGGGCTCTCGCATACTCACCTGATTTCACACGGGGTGATGTTTTTTCTCCTGTCGCTCATATTCCTGGCAACCTCGGCTAAAGACCGCTATAAGATCATCCTCGTGCTGACCGCATATTTTTCGGTTGTTACCGATGTATTCTCGTGGTGGTTAGCAAAGACGGCCGAGGGATTTGCCTATGTCTCGGTCATCAGCGGCACAATCATGGGAATTACGTTCCTCTTCTTCTTCTTCGTACCCCTCTGGGAAATGTGGCTCAAGAAGAAGTAAGACAGCGTCTTCCCGGTGCGGCCGCCTCCGGGCCGAAAGCGTAAAAAAGGCCCGGATCGGCCGCCATGTGTTTCAGAGACTACCGGGGGAATACCGTAGTACAGCGGCTTCCCCCGTTTTTATCTCCACCAAATGGAGCAGGCTATGGAACATAAATACCTTCTCGGCGGATTCTATTCGCTTATCTATTTCCTCGAGGGTATCCTTATTACCTATTTTACCGGCTTCAATATCATCTATTTGAGGACCTTCGATCTTTCATTCACGACGATCGGCCTCATCAGTTCTATCGCGCTCATCCCGCTGATCATCAAGGTCTTTATCGGGCTCTACTCCGATTCGGTAAATACCTTCTCAATGGGCTATCGAAAGCCCCTCATCATCGCCGGGCTGCTTCTTGAGGGAAGCATCATATGCCTCGTCCCGTTTCTATCACCGGTTAAGACCCCCGTCCTCTTTACGGCCGTCCTCTTCCTGGCTCCCCTCGGTATGGCCACATTTGACACCGCAACCGACGGATATGCCCTGGACAGGACCCCTAAGGACAAACGCGGGTTCGTTCAGGGTATCATGGTCGGCGGCAGGGCCGTCGGAATGGTGCTGGCCGCCGCATCGATCGGTTACGTTACCGAGTACTACGGATGGAAGCCGGTCTTTTTCGGTATCGGGGCGATTACTATACTCCCGGTGCTTTACTACTTCTTTGTTCCGCCCGAGGTGCCGCGAAAAGAGGAAATGACCTTCTCGTTTTCCTCCTTCAAATCATTTGCATCCCTTCCCGTATTCTTCTTCATGCTGGTCGGCTTCCTCTACCCCCTGGTAATCTATAACGTGGAGGGTATCGCCAATCCCTTCCTGAAGGAGGGCCTTAAGATCTCCATGCTCAACGTCGGGTTCGTCACCGCCCTCTTCGGAATCGGGACGGGAGCAGGCGCTATACTCGGGGGCGCGTTCATCGATAAGCTCGGGCACAAGCTCTCCCTCATTATCGCGCTGGTTATTTCAACCGCGACGATTCTTCCTATCGCCGGCGCCCAGAACCTTACCACGGCCTACGTGCTCCTCTTCTTCTTCGGTATGGCCTTCGGCTACTACGAAACCGTCTATTTTGCCCTGAGCATGGATTTTTCGAACCCGCGGATCGCCGCAACCATGTTTGCGGTCTTCATGGCCATAGGCAATCTCGGTATCGCCGTGGGACAGTCGGTGGCCGGAATCCTGGTGGACAACGTCGGATTCCGCTGGACGTTTGTGATTCTCGCACTCATCAACCTTGCCGTCCTTCCGATGATACCGGCGATATTTAAGAAACGGAAAGCATCATCATGAAAATTGCGTCGGTACACGTCGATGATCTTGACCTCGTCCCGGTAGTACCGCTCGTTGTTTCCTACGGGACGTTCGAAACACTTGACTACGTCCTGCTGACCCTTACGGCGGATGACGGGACGATCGGATACGGCGAGGGTGCCGTCGATTTCGACGTGACCGGGGAAACGCGTCAGGACGTAAAGACGGCCCTTTCCGCCATATCCACGGACCTCATGGGCAGAGACCCCTTTGACATCGAGGCGATAATGGCCCACGCCGAGAAGGCCGCCCCCGCCTCCCCGACGGCGTGGGCGGCGCTCGATATGGCGCTCTTCGACCTGATGGGAAAATCGCTCGGCGTACCCGCGTATCGCCTTCTCGGTGGGATGAGCAGGTCTGCCATCGGTTTTTACCCGGTAATCCCGCTGGACGATCCCGAGGTCATGGCCGGATATGCCGATGGTTTTTTCCGGGGCGGCTTTCGGGATATCAAGGTAAAAATAGGCACGAATCCCGACCAGGACTATGACCGTGTGCGCCTGATTTCGGCGGCGGCCCCCGGCGCGAGGCTCCTCCTTGACGTGAACCAGGGGTGGAAAGACGCGACGACCGCCCTGGCGGCCCTCGAACGCCTCCGTGCATATCCCATCCGGTGGGTCGAGCAACCCACGGCCGCGGGAGACCTACCGGCCCTGGCCGAGGTAAAAAGGCGTTCCCCCTTCCCGATCATGGTGGACGAGGGGTGCCTCTCCCCCGGGGATGCGCTTGCGGTCGTTTCGAGTAAGGCCGCCGATATTATCAACATCAAGCTGATGAAGTCCGGGGGGCTCCTGCGGGCTACGAAGATTTATGCGATTGCCGAGGCGGCCGGAGTTCCCACCATCGTTGGGTCGATGCTCGAATCGTCGCTGGGCAGCGCCGCGGGAATGCAGCTTGTCGCTGCGAAGCCGGGGATCATGGCCTGCGAGGCGATCGGCCCGGCCTTTTTGAAGCACGACATAGCCGACGGCTTTACCATCGATTTTGAACGAAGGGTCATTACCGTCCCCGAGGGACCGGGGATGGGGGTTCGGATGCGTTTAAACGCCGTCGGGCTCATGACGGCTATTTATCGCCTATTGCGATCCTATATCCCCTGCACGCCACATACTTCCCGGATAATCTATGCTTACCGAGGCCGTCTGAAAGAGAAGAGACCCTCCCGTTCTTCCACAACGGCTTCATCTCGCCCAACAAGCTCCATGAGATGACAAAAGACCTCGAACACGGCGCTCCCTCCGGCAATGCCTTTGAGTTCGGGAAAGAGCCGCCCGGCAAGCCCTGCCGGCGTCATACTCCCGGTGTCAAGCGTTTGCCTGATCCGCCGGGCCGTCCTATCGTGATGGAGCGCTATCTGCGAGATGTATTGCTCCGGCCGTTTTATAACGGCGCCGTGGCCCGGCAGGATCGTTTCCGCCCCCCTGTCATCGACCTTTTTCAACGATTCGAGGTACGGAATGAGGCCAACCCCCTCTTCCGGGATCATCTCCGCCAGCGGGTTGGTCGATGCACCCTCCATGATGTGATCACCCGAAAAGAGGGTATGGATCGTATCCAAGAGAAAGCAGGCGCTCCCCGAGGTATGCCCCGGCGTATGAATCACCGCGAGTTCAGCGTCCCCGCACTCTATCCGGTCTCCGTCGGTAAGCTCCGTTACCGGGAACGGCCCCACGTGAAATCGTCTGAGCACGGATATATAGCTCCTGAAGAGCCGATCCACGTCCCTGGCAGGAATACCCATCTTCTTGAACCTGGCGGCGTTTTTCTCGACGAGACCGATCAGATGCTCCACGTCCGAGCGAATGCGCCCGGCGTCCCGCGCATGGATCATGATCTCGGGGGACCCTTCCATGAGCAGCCTCGGGCATAGCCCTACGTGGTCGATGTGGCCGTGGGTGAGGACGACCCGTTTGATATCGCCCGGGCTTCGCCCGACGGCCGAGAGCCCGCTAACCAATCCCTGCCACGCAATGTCGGTATCGAGCCCGGTGTCTATGAGGGTCGGGCTGTCCCCGTCGATTAAATAGATATTCACCGGAAAGAGGGGAAAGAGGAGTCCGAGCCTGATGGTATGCACTATGGGGCGCGCGCCCCCATTTCCTCGGCCCGTTTTCGCCAAGCCCATCGGACTACACCCCCCCGACAGGCTCAATCCCGTAGGCCCAGAGGAGTGTCTTGATGGGGTGTATGGCTTTCTTGATCGACATGTTTTCTATCTGCATCCGGCAGGCCTCGCAGTCTGAGGCGGCGTACTCGCCATCGGTATCGGCCAAGCGCCTTGCGAGGTCCTGCCCGATCGCCCTGGTGATTTCGTACTTGTCGCTCTTGAATCCGTATGTCCCTGCCATCCCGCAGCAGTAGCTTCCCAGCTCCCTGACGGTAAGCCCCGGGATCAGGTTCATCAGGTCGATTGCCGGAAACCCGATGCCCAAAGACCTCAAATGACACGGAATGTGATAGGACATTGTCATGGGGACCTCCTCGAAATCGGTATTAAGCCCCCCCTTTTCGTGGAGCTCCCAGAGGTACTCCGAGACCTCTTTCATCCGGTCAAACAGCGGCTCGGCCTCGTACAGGTCAAGATACGTGATATAGTCGTCCCGGATCATCATACCGCAGGACGTGGAGCTGTAGATGATATCGAGGCCCTCGTCAAGAGCGGACATGAGTCCGGCAAGGTTTCTGCGCGCCAGTTTACGCGCCTCACGCACGTTTCCGTTGCCCAGCAACGGAAGGCCGCAGCATTCCTGCGGGGGGAAAACGGTCTGAATGCCGTTTTTTTCCAGTACCCTGACGACCGCCTTTCCGACCGACGGATCGTTATAGTTGGTAAAACAACCGTAGAAATAGGCCACCTTCCGCTCTGACTTAAACGTGTAGCCCCTGATCCATTTCTCGAATGACTGGCGCTGATAAAACGGGTAGCGAAGGCTCTTTTCGAGGTGCAGCATCTTGTCCGAAAGCCAGCGAAAGGGACGGAATTTCAGGAATGCATTGGCCGCGGGCGCCGTAAAGCTGGCGATCTGGCCGAACATATATGCGTGAGACAACAGCGTATCCCGTATCGGAATCCCTTCCTTTTCCTTGACGGCAATCTTTGACCGGATATTGAGTTCAGATATATTGACCCCCGAAGGGCAAACCACGTCGCAAATACGGCAGCCGGTGCAATAATCTACCGATGCGTCGTGCGGCTCGTCCTGTTCACTGCGAAATCGTTGAAAATCGGGGCCGACCTGTTTGGGGCCCAGGAATTTATCGGTAACCTTCACGACCGGGCAGTGCTCCACGCAGATCGTACACTTTATGCACTGATCGGCCGGGTAGTGTATATCTCGCCTGATAACAGCCATTTCACATCCTCGACGCCTCGACGCCCGCCTTATATCCCGATGAGACGGCCACTCCCCCTCCCGATTTCTCCCTCAGGGCGTCAAAGCCAAAGAGCTGGGTTCCGCACACCAGCAGGTTATCATAAACCGGTTCGCCCTTTCTTATCGACCGGGCGCAGATGGTCATCGACCATAATCCCCGCCCTATTGATCGGGTGGCCCGCCGGATCGAATAGCCGCTTGCGGAACCAGTCCGCCCTGTTTTTCGGGGCCGCTACCGGAAGTTCGAAAATCGGCTCCTTGAGCGTGTTATACGATCCGGTGATTCCCTTGCCGACGAGTCCTCCCGTCGCCAGGATAAAGGCGCGGCCCGAAACCCGCTTCTCGCTCTTACCCATCGCGATACTGATCTCGCCGATCCTTTTGCCGAACGTCTTCGGGTTGTATACGTCATACCCGACGAGCATATGGACTCCCATCGACCGGAGGGTATCCTCAAGTGACTTATAGAGCCGGTAGCCCGGAACCGACGGCGGCAGCGTCGGCGTCTCGAATACGGGGACGCCGCATGCCTGTTCCATTTTAGCATGTATCTCCCGGCTGTTCCTGATGCCGAGAACCGCCGGAAACGCTACCCGTTCTCCCTTGCGCACGTGACTATAAACCTCCTCGGTCACGTTCCGCATCAGCCGCTGATCTTCGAGCCTTCCGGCCAGCGTCAGGCAGTTGAGCCCCGATGTCCGGTCGCCCGAGTCGACCGTCAGGTTGCGCGCCCGAAACCGCGGGAGCGCCAGGCCCTCCATCTCGAACGTCGAGATGTTATGGGCCATGTAGTCCGGGTAGAAATCCCTGAGGCCCGGAAAGCCGCAAATCAATACGTTGCGGTCGTTTCTCATGTCGCCGCCGGCCATACTGGAAGAGACCAGGCAGGTCGGCTTTACCGTTCCCACCGCCGTGGGGATAAGTATGTTCTCGGAGAGATCGCCGACGTACTGGACGCCGCCCTTCCCGGCGGTCTGGATAAACGCCGCGATCCCCTTTTGTATCGAATCGATACCTATTTTGGTATACGGGTGCTCCGCGTCTTTACGAATCAGCCGCTGGATCCCCGCGAGCGGGGAAGTCAGTGGCTTCGCCTCATCGATCGGCCAGTACCCGAAAACGTCGATGG
This sequence comes from uncultured delta proteobacterium, assembly GCA_963848155.1. Lineage (GTDB taxonomy): Bacteria > Desulfobacterota > Zymogenia > Zymogenales > Zymogenaceae > JAFGAS01. The sequence goes on along the minus strand of CAWKCL010000007.1, from coordinate 254,695 downwards.
TCCCGGTGAAGATGGTAATGATGCCCATACCCCTTGAGACGACGAGCACCCTCTTTTTCTGCTGTGCCGCCGCCTCCGCCGCCATCAGCCCGGACAGGCCCGCCCCTATTACGACGACATCGTAGTTCATTTCGGCCTCCCCTTCTTGGCAACCGAGCGCATCGCCGCCTTATCAAGGGCAAAAATCCCCATGTAAATGCCTTCGATGAGTTGTTCTTCACGGAGCTGATCTCCCCAGAGGATCGGCTTGATCCCTTTCCACCGTCCTTCGAGAAAATCGATCAGTATCTCATTTGCCTCGTAATCGGGAACCATCTGTAATTCGTGCAGTATTCCAAGCAGGCGATACGTGCAGAATCCACCCTGGCACGACCCCATCCCCACCCGCGTCCTCACGCGGATATCATTGAGGTCCTTCGTGCCGGTATCTTTTACAACCGCAACGATCTCACGCTTGCTGACCAGCTCGCACTCGCATACGATCTCTTCTACCCGCGAGGGTTTGTCATCCTGAACGATCTCGATGGACTTGAACCTGTCTTCGAGGCTGTAGTGCCCATGACGCTCGGTCCCCAGGATCGGTGTCGAGGCGGTCTCACACGGCGATAGACACGCCGAGGTCGCTCGCGATAATGTCGGTGATTTTTTCCGCCATGAGCCGGTAGGTGGTGAGCTTCCCTCCGATGATCGAGAGGAAACCCGAAGTGTCGCTCATTTTCTTGTGGTCGACGATCGTAAAGGTCCGCGAAACGTCGCGGCCGGACCCCGTCTGCGGCGCCGCCAGGGGGCGTATTCCCGCGTAGGCCCTGATCACCCGGGCCTCGGCCGATTCCGGGAGCATGAGGCCCGCCTGCCGCATCATCAGCTCGACCTCATGGTCTGTCACGCGGAAGTCCTCCGGGTCCTTTACGGTAATCGATGTCGTGCCGATAATAGAGGTAGGTTCATTGGGGACGATGATATCCCCATCACCCGGTGGGCGCAGGCGATTGATGACGCAGTTATTTATCCTGCGGTTAAAGACCAGGAGACTCCCCTTTGACAGCGTCATGTTTATTTTCGCCCCGGCCAGCCTTGCAACCTGTGCCGCCCAGGCCCCGGTCGCGTTTACGACGTACCGGGTTCGTATCCGATGAGTCTGCCCGCTCAGGTTGTCACGTACGAGGGCTGCCGTAACGCGTCCCCGCTCGACGACGATTGCCGTAAGCTCGGTATGGCGCAGTATCCTCGCGCCCCGTTTCTCGGCGTCCCCCGCGTTCATCACGGTGAGCATGAACGGGTCGACTGCCGCATCGGGGACTCGAATAATGACGGTCGCATCATCCGAAAGATTGGGCTCCATGCGCTTGGCCTGTGACGGGGTGAGATTGACGGTCTCAATACCAACCCGATAACAGGCCGATACGAAGCGATCCACGTAAGATTCGTCGTCCTCGGACATCCCCACGAAAAGGCCGCCGGTGTCCTCGACGGCCTTTGAGGCTATTTGCTTGACGATCTTATTTTCGGCGATGCACTCGAGGGCCGATTCCTGGTCCTTGACCGCGTACCGCCCCCCCGAATGGAGGAGGCCGTGGCAGCGGCCCGTCGCGCCGGCCGCAAGGTCCCCCTTCTCGATGAGGATCGTCTCGATACCCCGCATGACGAGGTCACGGGCGATGCCGGCACCGGTTGCGCCCCCTCCCACGACGAGCACTTCGGTATGAAAATCCATTAGTCTCCTCTTACTCCCGGCCTGCGGCGCCTAAAAACATGACGCCCGCGGCAGCCCTTCGGCGCCCAGGTACCCGGTTTACTTCCGACAGGTAATCACGTCCCTATCGGCTGCTTACCCGCTTTACCGCTTCTTTCCATCCCGAATAGAGCAGGTCTCGTTCGTCTTTTCCCATGCGGGGTTTGAAGATCGTTTCAACCTTGCGGCATTTTTTAAGCTCCTGGGCCGATCCCCAGAACTTAGACCCGAGGCCCGCAAGATATGCCGCCCCCGCCGCCGTCGTCTCGGTCATCTTCGGGACGATCGACGGGAATGCCCAGTATGTCGGCCTGAAACTGCATGAGAAAGTCGTTCTTCGCGGCGCCGCCGTCCACCATGAGCGTCGAGAGTTTCTTGCCGCTTTCCTCATTGACTACCTCTACCAGATCCCTGGCCTGGTAGGCAATCGATTCCAGCGCCGCCCTGACGATGTGAGCCTTGTTCGCCCCACGCGTGATCCCCAGTATTCCGCCGCGTGCACGCATGTCCCAGTAGGGGGCTCCGAGGCCCACGAAGGCGGGAACGATATAGACGCCGTTGGTATCTTCCACCCGGCGGGCCAGCTCCTCCGTCTCCGCAGAGTTCTTAATCATGCCCAGCTCATCCCGGAGCCATTGCACCACCGCCCCGGCAATAAAGACCGATCCCTCCAGGGCATATACCGGTTTCCCCGTGTCCGAGCACGCAATGGTAGTCAGGAGCCCGTTATGGGAATGGACCAAGCCGTCCGTGATCGAAAGGAGAAAGCAACCCGTACCATACGTATTTTTTGCCGTTCCCGGCGCCGTGCATCCCTGCCCGAAGAGCGCCGCCTGCTGGTCCCCGGCCACCCCGGTGATCGGCACCTCGCGGCCCATCGGGAGTTGTGATGCGGTATTGCCGAAGTGACCGGCGGAATCCCTTACCTCCGGCAGCATCCGCTCGGGTATATCCAGTATGTCAAGAATCTCTTTATCCCATTTCTTTTGTTCGATATTAAAAAGAAGCGTCCGTGAGGCGTTGGTGTAATCGGTGGCATGGATTGTCCCGCCGGAGAGTTTATACATGAGCCAGGTGTCGATCGTTCCGAACAGTATCTCACCCTTGCGCGCCCGATCCCTGGCACCCTTTACGTGGTCGAGAATCCACTTGACCTTGGTACCCGAAAAATAGGCGTCCAGTACCAGGCCGGTCTTTTTCTTGAAGAGATCTTCGTATCCCCCCTTTTTGAGGTCATCGCAGATATCGGCCGTGCGCCGGCATTGCCAGACGATGGCGTTGTGGATCGGCTCACCGGTTTTTTTATCCCAGAGGACCGTCGTTTCGCGCTGGTTGGTTATCCCGATCGCGAAGACCGAACTCAGCTCTATCTCGGCACGGACGCACGCGTCCAGCATCGTTTCCTGGACGCTCTTATATATTTCCAGGGGGTTATGTTCCACCCATCCCGGTTTCGGATATATCTGGGTAAACTCCTTGTAGGCGCTTCCCACCACGTCGCCCTTATCGTCGAAAATATATACCCGGCTTCCCGTCGTCCCCTGGTCGATTGCCATGATATATTCTTTTTTCATGCATACCCCCGAAGGCTCATCTATGGATAAAAGAGGTTATTGATATGTAATATTTCATTATATCGCCAACGATAAGGAGTGTCCATCAGATTTTTTCTCCCGAGTGCCCGATGAGCTTAATCATTCATATTTTACAGATACCCCTCGAATAAAAACTGGGCCCGATCGTACGATAGTCGGCGAAGGGATTCTCGTTCCGGCGTAAAAAAAGCGGCCCCCGGTTTCCCGAGGGCCGCTCCAGAGCTTACGGTACTATCCCGTTACTTGATATCCATCGATTTCATAACCAGTTCGAGGACGTCAAACGTCTGCATCGACTCTCCCTTACCCAGTTCCTTGATGCCGTCCGAGAGCATCGTCAGACAGAACGGGCAGGCCGTGCTGATTGTCTTGTAGTCCTTGTCGATCGCGTCCAGAGTCCTGACATGGTTTATGCGCTTGCCGAGGGTTTCCTCCATCCACATCCGGGCCCCTCCCGCCCCACAGCAATAACTCTTTGACTTGTTTCGCGTAAACTCTACGACCTTCATCTCCGGGATCGACTTGATGATCTGTCTCGGCTGATCATAGAGCCCGTTATATCGGCCCAGGAAGCAGGAATCGTGATACGCTACTTCCTTGATCCCATCCACGGGCTTATTGAGCTTGATGCGTCCCTGCTTGATCAGGTCAAGGATTACTTCCGTGAAGTGATAGACTTCGAACGTTCCGCCCTCGAATTGCGGGTACTCGTTCTTGAGGCAGTTATAGCCGTGCGGGCACGTGGTCACGATCTTCTTAACGTTATAGTTCTTGAAAGTCTCGATGTTGACCTGTGCCAGCGTCGCGAAGAGATACTCGTTTCCGGCCCGGCGGGCGCTGTCACCGCAGCATCCCTCTTCCTGACCGAGCATTCCGATCTTAACCCCTGCCTGCGCCATTATCTTGACGAAGGCCGTCGCCACTTTCTTATACCGGTCGTCAAAGGACCCGGCGCATCCCACGTAGTAAAGGTATTCGACGTCAGGATCTTCGGCCAGCGTTTTGATCGGGAGATCAGCCGCCCAGTTGCCCCGCTCATGGAAACCAAACCCGTAAGGATTCGAATTCTTTTCCATGTTCTGCAGGGCCGCCGTCAGCTCCTTGGTCATATCCCCTTCCATGAGGACCTTGCATCGCCGCATCTCGTTGATCTTCTGCACCTGGTCTATCGCGACAGGGCAGTTCTCGACGCACGCAAGACAGGTCGTACACGACCAAATGGCATCCAGCTCATTTGCCTCTCCGATAAGGGCCTTGGACTTGACCTCTTCGCTTGCCACTTTCTTGAAGAGCTGGGGCGCCCGCTCATAGAGGTTGTCGTTGGTGTCGTTGACGATCTTCTTTGGCGATAGGGGCTTATCCGAAAGCCACGCGGGGCAGTTGTCCTGGCACCGGCCGCAGCGGGTGCATGCATCACCGTCCATGAGGAGCTTCCAGGTGTACTGCTCGGGATATGCGACCCCATAGCACTCCGCGTTTTCCATGTCTTCGATCGGCTTCAACGCGCCCTTCGGCTCGAGCTTTCTGAAGAAGATATTGAGGCTGGACGTGATGATGTGCATAAGCTTGCCGAGCATGAGATAGACAATGAAGCTCATCGCAAGAAGAAGGTGCACCCACCAGTTAACCTTGTGGAAGGTCAGGATACCGCCCTCGGTCATCGTCGAGTTAAAGACGTTCGCCAGCGTCAATCCAACCGGAGACCACATCGCCAGCTCAGGGTTATAGTAGTAGCCGTTACGAACCAGATAGACGTTCTCCTCGGTGATCGGGGTATCCTTGAACGCGGAGTTCTTGTTGGCCTTTTCGATGAGCTGATCGTCGGTCAGCTCCGGGGCTTCCCGGAGGAATTCATCACCGGACGCCGCCAGCACCTCGCTCATCGCCACGACCTTGGGATTCGTGGAAACCTCGGTGGCCGCCATACGGAGACCCTCGTTGATGAACCCGGTAGCGAGGATGAGGAAGATCAAGGCAAGAGAAATCGCGTCGGTCGCCTTGTTATCCAGACGTTTGGGCCTGACAACGTATCGTATTACCGCAAACACGATAATCGCGATGAGGGCGAAAAGCCCGAACAGGTCCAGGGCCAACGAATAAAACTTATAGAAATTACCGTACCAGAACCTCGCATCAAACAAGAGGAGCGTAAAGTCTTCCTGTATAACGATCAGGGCCGTTCCGACGAAGAGAACCCCAAAACCCCAGAAGAGGAAGAAATGGGTAATGCCGGGCAGTTTCTCCCCGAGAATCTTTACCTGAAGGAAGACATACTGTACGATCCCCCAGAGCCGCGTCACTATCTTATCTGTTCGTTTTTCCGACTGACCCAGGCGCCAGACCTTTATTTTCTTGACGAGCAAGTAGATAAACGCCGCCATAACGAGAAGCGCGATCGCATAGACGATCAGCCGCACCACGCCATGGGGACCGCCCAGGTTGAAAAATACTTCGCGTGAAATCTGATAGTCCATATCCTACTCACATAAAAAGGGGGGTGAAATCCCCCCCTTTCGGTTATTCGGCCAAAAGTTTCTTGACCTCTTTGGTAATCTCGGGGACCACCTTAAAGAGATCATCAACAATTCCGTAGTCGGCCCGCGCAAATATGGGAGCGTCGGGATCCTTATTTACGGCCACGATGAACTTCGACGAGCCCATACCGGCCAGGTGCTGGATTGCGCCGGATATGCCGCACGCGATGTACAGAGAAGGAGACACGGTCTTTCCGGTCTGCCCTACCTGATCGCTATGAGGCCTCCAGCCCGCGTCTACCGCCGCACGGGAAGCGCCTACCGTGGCCGCCGCGCCCAGGGCATCAACAAGCGCCTCGATGATATTGTAGTTTTCAGGCCCCTTCATACCGCGGCCGCCGGATACGATGATATCGGCCTCGGTCAGATCAAGGCGGCCACCTGTATCCTGTACAATCTCCTTGAGGACGGCCTTGGGAGCGTCCAGCGTTACGGCGACTTTTTCAACCGCACCGGCTTTCGCGCTTCTCGTCGGCGGGGAACACCTTGGGCCTTCCCGTCGCCATCTGGGGAGCGGAGCTGATCTTGATCGTCACAAAAGCCTTACCGGCGAAGACCGGACGGAACGCAACGAGATCCTTGCCCTCTGCGTCGAGTTTTACGCAGTCGGACGCCATCGCCGTTCCGAGACGTGCGGCGATCCGCGGGAAGAGGTCTTTGCCCATTGCCGTGGCGCCGCCGATGAATATCTTGGCGTCCTTGGCCACCGCCGCCACCGCCTGTGCGTACAGGTCGGGAACGTAATCTTTCAGTTTGGCATCCTCAACGACGTAGACTTTATCCGCGCCGTATTTTCCGAGCTCGGCCGCGATCTTTGAAACGCCGTCACCTACCAGAACCGCGGCGCATTCGCCGCCTACTTTATCGGCGAGCTTGCGTCCGGTGCTCACCATTTCGAAGGAGACCTTTTTTAAGGCGCCCCCCCGCTGCTCGGCAAATACGAGAACTTCCTTTGCCATCTCTATTCTCCTTATTTCATTATCCTGGGGGATTAGATAACCTTTGCTTCCTGCCTGAGGGCCTTTACCAGCGCCGCCGCCTTGGCAGCCGCGTCGTCCCCTTCAATGATCCGTCCCGCCTTCCGCTACCGGTGGATTTTCCCACTTGGTGATCTTCGCCTTTGCCGCTTCCAGCTTCACATCCTTGATATCCAGCGGCTTCTTCTTAGCCTTCATGATGCCGGGCAGCGACGCATAGCGCGGCTCGTTGAGGCCTTTCTGGCACGAAATAACGGCCGGCAGCGCCACTTCGACGACTTCCTTGCCGCCTTCGATCTCCCTCGTGCACACGGCCTTGTCGCCGGAGACGTCCACCTTCGTCACGACCGTTACGCACGGCAACCCCAGCAATTCGGCAACCATCGGGCCAACCTGTGCCATGTCGTCATCAATGGCCTGTTTGCCGCAGAAGATGATCTTATAGTCCTTGCCTTTGAGCTCTTCGGCCAGGGCCTTCGCGGTCGCCAGTGCGTCGGAATTGTCGTCCTCCCCGATCTTCAGGAGAACGCCCTTATCGGCGCCCATCGCCAGGGCCGTCCTGATGGCTTCCACCGAGCGATCGGGACCGATGCTGACAATGGTTACTTCCCCGGAACCCGCGGCCTCTTTCTTCTTGAGGGCTTCCTCGACGCCGAATTCGTCGTAGGGATTGATCACGAATTTGACCCCTTCCTTGACGATCCCGGTCCCGTCAGGTTTGACCTTAATCTGGGCCTCGGTATCGGGAACCTGCTTTAGAATTACAGCTGAGTTCACTTTTATCCTCCTTAATGGTAACCTACTTCTTATCCCTTGTCAGACTTGCCGCGATTACAAGACGCTGCACCTCTGACGTTCCTTCGTATATTTCGGTAATCTTTGCGTCACGGAAATAGCGCTCTACCGGATAATCTGTTGTATATCCGTATCCGCCATGGATCTGGATTGCCTTGGTGGCGGCCCACATCGCCGTCTCGGAGGCGAACAGCTTTGCCATTGCCGCTTCCTTGGAAAAGCGCATGGTACCGGTTGATTTCAGTTTGGCCGCACACCAGGTAAGGTGCCTGGACGCTTCTATTCGGGTGGCCATATCGGCAATCATCCACTGAAGCGCCTGGAAATTTATAACGGGCTGCCCAAACTGCTCACGAGCCTGGCCGAAGTTGATGCTCTCCTCAAGACATCCCCGGGCAATCCCAAGCGCCTGGGACGCAATCCCGATACGTCCGCCGTCCAGCGTATGCATCCCGATTTTGAATCCCTCTCCTTCCTTGCCCAGCAGGTTTGTCGCCGGCACCTTCACCTCTTCAAAGACGAGCTCCACCGTCGACGAGCCGCGGATACCGAGCTTGTCCTCAACTTTGCCCACCGAAAAACCGGGCATCCCCTTTTCCATGATCATCATGGAGAGACCCTTGTGCTTGTCGTCACCTGTTCTGACCAGCACAACCGCGATATCGGCTTCGCGCCCGTTGGTGATGAAGTTCTTCGTACCGTTGACGATATAATGATCACCGTCCTTCTTGGCGGTTGTACGGGTACCGGCGGAATCCGACCCGGCGTTGGCCTCGGTCATGCCGAAACAGCCGATCTTTTCCCCTTTTGCCAGGGGGGTAAGGAATTTCTGTTTCTGATCTTCCGTGCCGAAATAGTAGATCGGGGCGCTGCAAAGAGATGTATGGGCGCTCATAACAACGCCGGTCGACGCGCAGTGCCGTGATATCTCTTCTACCGCAATGGAGTATGATACGTAGTCCATACCCGAGCCGCCGTATTTATCCGGAAACACCATACCCATAAGGCCGAGTTCGGCCATTTTCTTGATATTTTCGGCGGGATATTGATGATTACGATCTACCTCTTCGGCCTTCGGTTTGACTTCCTCCTCGGCGAACTTCCGTGTCATATCGAGGATCATTTTTTGTTCGTCGTTCAGTTCAAAATACACCGCTTCACCCCCTTTCGTAGTCTAAACATCTCCATCCTTAGGGCCCGATTTCCCCCGAGCTCCATAGGTGGTCTTCAATCGGCTATTTGTCTTTAAACTTGGCCGCCCGCTTTTCAATGAAGGCCGAGATCCCCTCTTTCTTGTCCTCGGTGAGGCAGAGCCTGCCGAAGCATTCGGATTCTATCTTCATCCCCTCATCCTGGGGGACCTTCAAGCCCTCGGTGATCGCCTCCATCGCGGCCGCGATGGCGACCTGTCCCTTCATGGCTATCTGAGTCGCTAATCCCTTCGCCTCGGGAAGGATCATGTCCGGAGAGGTGACCTTCTGTACGAGGCCGTACTCGTATGCCTCCTGGGCCGTCATAAACCGGCCGGTGAGCACCAGCTCGATCCCCCGGGCCTTTCCGACGTGCCGCGGGACCCGCTGCGTCCCCCCAAACCCGGGGATAATCCCGAGGTTGATTTCCGGCACCCCGATCATGGCCTTACTGGATGCGTATCTGATATGACAGGCCGAGGCGATTTCGAGTCCGCCCCCGAGGCAGTAGCCGTTTATTGCGGCGATGACCGGCTTCCGGGAGTTTTCGATCTTGTTGAGTATCTCCTGACCCATGCGGGTCAGCTTGATGCCTTCATTTTTATCCTTCACAAACTGGATCTCTTTGATATCGGCCCCGGCCACGAATACCGAACCGGCCCCCGTGAGGACGATTACCTTGACCTTGGATCTTTAAGGGCGTTTTGGAAGGCCTCGTCGATATCGCGGACGGTCCTTTCGGCCAGCGCGTTCATCGGGGGATTGTCCATCTGCATAACGGCCACGCCGTTGGCATCGACCTTATAGTGCGCGCGCTTGAGCAAGCGCATCTTTCCCGCGGCCAGTTTGTCGAGGATCGCCGGCGCCTTGAACTTCACGGGATCGATGGTCTTGGCATACTCATCGAACTTCGCCTTTATCTTATCCCACCCGATAATCTCCTCGCCGTAGTGGAGCGGGCCCCACGCGACCTTATAGGGGAATCCCGTACCCAGCACCATGCCGGTGTCTATATCGTAGGGCTCGGCGAATCCTTCCTCTACGATCATCAAGGCCTCACGAATCTGCACGAGCAACAGCCGCAGGAAGTCGAACGGCGCTTTTGTCGTCTTTGCATTCTTGCGCTCGTCCTCGAGGATTTTAAGGAATCCGGCACTGTTGGGTGCGCCTTCCTTCTCGTAATCATAAAAGCCCTTCTTGCTCTTCTGACCGAGGAGGCCTTCCTTGACCATGGCCTTCATGATGGGTGAGACCGCGCACCGCGCGCCGTAGGCGGATTCGAGGGTGCCTGCCGCATGGGTTCCCACGTCCAGCCCGACGAGATCCGTGAGCGTAAAGGGGCCCATCGGCATCCCGAACTCCGTGGCCGCCTTATCGATATCGGCCGTTGTCAGCCCGGGCGTGTCCAGCAGGGTTGCCATCGCCTCTCCCATATAGGGTATCAGGACACGATTGACGGCGAACCCGGCGCAGTTGCCGACCTCGATAGGCGTCTTCCTGATTTTTACGGAAAAGTCCATGAGCTGGTCAACGACCTCGGGAGCGGTTCCGGGATAATGAATGACCTCCACCAGCTTCATTATATTGGCCGGATTGAAAAAATGGAGCCCGACCACCTTTGCAGGCCGTTTTGTTGCCTTGGCGATATCTTCTATGGAGAGAGAAGACGTATTGGTCGCAAAGATCGTATGTTCGGGGCACACCGCGTCGAGATCGGCGAAGACCTTCCTTTTGATGTCCATCACTTCAGGGACCGCCTCGATTATCAGATCGACGTCTTTGAGCTCATCGTTCTTCAGCGTTCCGGTAATCAGCTTCATTCCCTTATCAGCGGCCTCTTGCGTGATCTTCCCCTTCTTGATACCGCCGTCATAGATCCTTTTGCAGTTTTCAAGCGCTTTATCTACGAATTTCTGCTCGATATCCTTGACGACGGTCACGATCCCCACCGACGAGAGGAGATAGGCGATCCCTCCCCCCATGGCGCCTCCCCCGATGACCCCAACCTTCTTGATTTCCATAGATATGTCTCCTTTAGATCTTATGTATTTTCTTATTTCCCGTAGTATACGGTCGGTTCGTTCCGCACCAACGGTTTAGCGGTTTCTATCGGGAAGGAGCCCGGCAATAAAAAACGAGGAAACCTGGTCCGCCGCCATTTCGACATTGTACTTTCTTTTCGTTGAGAAGACAAACATATTAGAGAGTTCGTCGAGCGCCCCGAAAAAGGAACGCTTGAAGAGTCCCGGCATGATGTCGTTTCGGAAACGACCGGTCTGTTGACCTTCCTTGACGATCCCGGAGATAATATTGAGGTATTCGATAAACTTACGGTTCTTATATTCGTGCATGAATTTCGAACTCTGTCTCAGCTCAACCTGAATAACCTCGGCAAGGTTCTTATTCTCACGAACCATATTGAGATGGATGACGGCAAATCTCCTTAGTTTCTCGTCCGGCTGGGGGACTCTTTCCATCTCGTCTTTCATGTTAGTTATGATCTTATCCATCTCCTCCTCGAAAAGACGGATAAGTATGTCATCCTTATTCTTGAAATAGAGATAGACGGTGCCGTCGGCCACCTGGGCTTCTTTAGCAATTTCCGATACACGGGAATTATAAAAGCCGTTCTTGGCAAAAACCCTGATCGCGGCTTTAATAATTCGGTCGTGTTTGTCTTCTCCCCTCATGAGCAGATGCACTCCATTGATTAGTTTAACTTTTGATCCTGATGAGCCGCACGTATCTCTCTCGAGGCGAGCAAAATATCGTATGTCAATTGATTCTCATTCGGTTATCAATATCGCTGCTTGCCGGGGGGTCGGCAACGATAATGAATGATTATTCATTCAAGATTTTTAGCACAATAGATGAAACACTGTCAAGCTTTTTTTACGTTAGATTTGTAGTATTTTAGCCGCCCGGCCCCGAATATCGACCGGATTTTCTGTTGACTTGGCCACTGATCGTGATATAAGATTATTTCGGAAATCCAGTAGGTTACTATTCCGCATATGGAGGACCTGTTAGTGAGAATCCCTGCCCGAAGGTCGGCAGGATTCCCCCGCTTAATCAAAGATGGCCCAGACCGGTCGATCCACCAAGCGATTCGGACCCTTTCCATGAAGAGCTTCTTTATTTATTCAGACACGCTTTCCCGGTTCGAATACAGCCCGAATCATCCCTTCCGCCCCGAGCGCGCCTCGATCATGTTCGATCTCTGTAAACGATACGGTCTTATTGATGAGCCCTGGATTGCGCTTCTGGAGCCGGGGCCTATATCAGAGGACCTCCTCCTCCTGTTTCATACCGCCCGATACCTCAAAACCCTCGGTGAGGCGGGACGCGGTGTTATCACCGACGATACCGTCCTTGCCGGACTTGGAACCTCGGATAACCCGATATTTCCCGATATGTTCGAGAAGACCAACTGCGCTGCCGGCGGCACCATCATCGGCCTCTCACAGGTAATGGAGTGCCCGGACCGCGCCGTCGCGTTTAATCCCATTGGAGGATTTCACCATGCGTTTCCGGACTATGCAGAGGGTTTTTGCTATCTTAATGACATTGCGATAGCAGGAAAAATCCTCAGGCGGGACGGTAAGCGGTTCGCCTATATAGATATAGACGCCCACCACGGCAACGGTGTCGAGGCGGCCTTCTCAGAGGACGACGGGGCGCTAGTCATTTCCATCCACCAGAGCGGATATACGATCTATCCCGGAACCGGATTTGAGAATGAGATCGGCATTGGAAAAGGCCTCGGATACACCATCAACGTCCCGGTGCCGCCCCAAACCGACGACGACCTCTACCTGAAGGCGTTCCACGAAATCGTACCCCCGGCGATAAAAGCCTTTAAACCCGACGTGATCCTCGCCCAGCTTGGGGCCGACACGCTCGCCAACGACCCGCTCACGAACCTGTGCCTGACTAATAACGCAATACGCGTTATCGCCACGGAGATCGGACGCCTCTGTGAAAAGGTCGTGGCGATGGGAGGTGGCGGGTATAACCTCGAACGGGCGACGCGAGCCTGGACGCTGGCATGGGCTGGCCTCAACGGCATTGAGATCGAGAACCCGTATCCCGGCATCATTTCCGGCGTTATGAGCGGCCCCGAGATCGATGGGGGAGACCTCTCCGACCCGCATATATACATCACCGGCCCCACAAAAGAGCGAAATGAGAAGGAGATTGACCGGGTTGTAAACTATATTAAAAAAGCAGTATTTCCGATCATCGCCGCCACTTCGTAGGACGTTTCCTGCCCCTAGCTCCTCGAAACCGAGGAATGGAGTCGGCCTTTTGTTGCGTTAGACCCACCACGTGAACCCATGAGTAAAAAGGCTTGACAAAATACAGGGGATAGATACTATACTGACTGGTCAGTTATATTGTATTCTTGCTTTATTATTATGGATACCCCTTTACACCTAATCAACTATCTTTTGCCGGCCCGCATATACGCGGGGATTCTCATTGATCCACTCCCCGAGTATTATCTGAACCGGTATTTTATTTGACAGCCCGTATGATTTGTATATAATGCTCATGGCATTTAACCCCCGCAATTGCTTTATCATAGACCCCAAGGAGGAACTGAATGAAGACGCGAATTACGGAGCTATTCGGTATTAAATACCCCATCATGCTCTCCGGCATGAGCTGGATCTCCGTTCCCAAGATGGTTGCCGCTGTTTCCGAGGCCGGTGGACTCGGCCTTCTTGCGACCGGACCCCTTGACCCCGACCAGACCAGGGCAGCCATCAAAGAGATCAGGAAATATACCAAGAAGCCGTTCGGCGCCAATGCCACGCTCCTGTTTCCCGGGGCGGCACAGAACGCCGTCGTACTTCTCGAAGAAAAGGTTCCGGTCATCAACTTTTCCCTCGGCAAAGGCGATTGGATTGTCAAGGCCGCCCATGAATACGGTGGAAAGGTTATCGCTACTGTTGTCAATTCCCGTCATGCCAAGCGCGCTCAGGATTACGGCACCGACGCGGTTGTCGTTACCGGTCACGAGGCCGCGGCCCACGGCGGCGACGCCACGTCGCTGCTGCTCGTGCCGACCATCGCCGACGCAGTGAAGATCCCGATTATCGCCGCAGGAGGGTTTGCCGACGGGCGGGGGTTGGCCGCCGCCCTTGCGCTCGGGGCCGACGGAATCGCGATGGGCACCCGCTTTATGTCAACCAAGGAGAGCGGACTGCACGAGATCTATAAGAAGCTTTCTATCGAGAAGACCGCCGAAGACACCATCTACTCCACCCGGTTTGACGGCATGGGCTGCCGGGTTCTGGATACGCCCGCAGCCAGGAAAGCGATAAAGAAGGGATTTGACCCGATCGGGGCACTCGTGAATTCAAAGATGATCGCAGAGCAGCTCCACCTTCCCTACATGAAGCTCTTCTTCGGTGTGATGCTTTCCGGCTATAAGAACGCCAAGCAGCTTGGATACATGGCCACCGCGTTTGACGCCATCATGCGCGCAACCGAAAAGGGAGACACGAAAAAGGGCGTGCTTACCGTCGGTCAGGCAACCGGCCTCATCAAGGATATCCCCACGGTAGCCGAACTTATGGACCGTATGGTCAAGGAAGCCACAGCGATAACCAAGAAGACGGCCGGCATGTGCGCCTGATAGGCCTTGCCTGCCGACCCCGATATCATCACGGTAGTGTATCAAGACCCGCGGAGCGAAACCTTCCGCGGGTCTTGCGTTATCGAACGAGAAAGAACCTGCGACCGGGCGCTTGAGCGGAAAGCGGATGCTTTTTTACTTGCCAGCGATCTCCATCCGTGGTATGAAATTAGCCGCGCTGTCGAGCAGCAGTTTTTTTTCCGCGATAAAGTAAGTGGGGATTACTAACCTATCCTACTCCGACTATCTTGAATAGGAGACACCCATGAAGACCCGTATCACCGAACTTTTCGGCATTCAATACCCCGTCATCCTCTCGGGCATGAGTTGGATTTCCGTTCCCAAGATGGTGGCGGCCGTTTCAAACGCCGGCGGCCTCGGTATACTTGCCACCGGCCCGCTTTCGGCTGACGAGACCAGACAGGCTATTCGTGAGATACGCCGCCTCACAAAAAAACCGTTCGCCGCAAACGCGTCACTGATGCTTCCCGGGGCCACCCCAAATGCCGAGGTGCTCCTGGAAGAAAAGGTACCGGTGATAAACTTTGCCCTCGGCAAAGGGGACTGGATCGTCGAGCGCGCCCATAAGTACGGCGGTAAGGTCATGGCCACCGTCGTGAACGTCCGCCATGCCAAGCGCGCCCAGGACTACGGTGCCGACGCCGTTATCGTTACGGGCCATGAAGCCGCCGGCCACGGCGGCCCGGTAACCAGCCTCGTCCTGGTCCCGACCCTTGCCGACACCCTCAGTATCCCGGTAATCGCGGCGGGCGGATTTGCCGACGGCCGGGGTCTTGCCGCCGCGCTCTCTCTCGGGGCGGACGCCGTCGCCATGGGGACCCGGTTCATGACCACGAAGGAAAGCCCCCTGCATGATTACTATAAAGACCTGTCACTTAAGATGACGCCCTACGATACCATCTATTCGTCCCATTTTGACGGCCTGCCCGCCCGCGTGATGGACACCGAGCCCGCCCGCAAGGTCCTCAAGCGTGGTTTGAACCTCCCCGCCGCCTTCGTAAACTCCCGGACCATTGCAAAACAGCTCGGTCTCCCCTTTTCCAAGCTCTTCCTCGGGGTCCTTGCGTCCGGCCCAAAGAAGGCGATCGCGCTGGGCTATATGGCTAACGCCTTTAACTCGATCAAACGGGCGACTGAAGTGGGCGATCACGAGATCGGCGTGCTCCCGGTCGGCCAGGTAATGGGGCTCTTAAAGGACGTCCCCACGGTGGCCGAGGTCATGGAGCGGATAGTGAAGGAAGCAAAAGAGGCAAACAAGAATCTCGGCAAGCAGCTGGCGTAAGGGGCAACACGCCTTAAAGCCTAATGAAGACAGGCCTGTCAAATATGCAGAAAGGCCGGGGTAACCCGGCCTTCCTGTTTATATACAGTTTTGACGCAACTGGCAAATATTAGTCGTCGCCCGAGCCGCTTTCCTTGGGCTCGAAGGAGATCACGAACTTACAAACATCGTCGCCGCGGGCCTTGCACAGAACCTCTTTCACCTCATGCTCGTCACCAGTGGCCCATTTGGCTACTTCTGCGTCCAGGCCCACCTCACCGAAACAGACGGGCCCGTTGCTCTTGAGCCCCTTGCACCAGAAACAATCGAACAACTCGCATACGAAACCCTCATCGCTCACGTAGAATCTCTGGTTTTCCCCGAACTGCTTATTGTTGGATTCAGCGCCAAGCGTAAAGACCTTTTCAAGCCGTTTTCTCTTGGATAGTAACTTGAGACCGAGCTCCATAAATCTTACGACACCCGGGCTCTTTTCCATCATGACCTGCCATGAGCGGCGGCCCGCTCTATACAGCAAGACCCGGGAGCCCTTTTCGCCGAAGACGTCCAGTATGCCCCCCATAATTTTAGTGAAATCGCTTCCCAGCACCTCGAGCTTCTCGTCGTTGGGCGGGAACGTATCTCTGTACTTGCTGAGCCCCGAATAATTAAGTATCGAGTTTAGACCATTTTCACCGATGATATCCCGTACCGTGATTAAGGCGACATGCATTATTGAGTTTGGAATGTACTCCTTGAGCATATCTCGGTGCCTCCTTCGGAACGTTCACACGTTCCCGATACCATTTGAATTAGCGCGGGCATCTGTTAAATCGCATCTGATACTATGCGGGCGGAACCAACGTCCGCATCCTGTATTTCGATGGGGGAATCCGGCTACAAAGATAGCGCATAAAAAGATAAGCCGTCTGTGAATCATTGCAGTCCGTCTGTATCGTCGGTTCTATTTCACAATCCGTCAACGCGGACAATTTTCATCAATCAATAGTTGTGCTCCAATGTAATGCGTGCTATCATGTCACGCCCTCGCATGTTAATCAATAGTATCCCTTCGCATGGAAAAAGTCAACACGTCTTGTCCTCTTTCTTCACATAACAGTGTGTCCCGAGTCACCCTTGAGCAATTTTGCTCCTGCAACCGCACCGGGCGGTACGGCGGTCCGTAGACAACGGTATAGCTCGAACGGACGAAACGGCCAATCTCAATTAAAGGAAAATACATAAGGAAAGGCCGGGTTTCCCCGGCCTTTCCTTGTATAGCTGCGATTAACTTACGAGATATATCTACTTATCCGCCCCCATTGTCTCGAGCGCCTTCTTCACCTCGTCGACCGTCGCACCGTCCTCGATAGTGGAGAGATCCCCGAGCTTCTGTCCCTCCGCGACCGCCTTAATGACCCGTCGCATGATCTTGCCGCTGCGCGTTTTAGGGAGAGCGTGGATGAACCGGATCTCCTTGGGCGTGGCGATGGCGCCGATCTTATCCCGGATGAGCTTTACCAGCTCCTTTTCGATCTCCGGCGCTCGGCTTGACGTCCGCCTTAAGCACGACAAAGGCGAATATCCCCTCCCCCTTGAGCTCGTCCTTGACGCCGATGACCGAGGTCTCGGCGACCTGCGGGTGGCTCGACAGCACCTCCTCCACCTCGCGGGTACCCAGCCTGTGGCCGGCTACGTTGAGGACTTCGTCGGCCCGTCCCAGCATCCAGAGATAGCCGTCCTTATCCATGATCGCGAAATCGCCCGTATGGTAGAAGTTCTTGCCCGGATAGACGTCCCAGTAGCTCTCCTTATAGCGCTCGTCGTCCCCCCAGATCGTCATGAGCGTTCCCGGCGGAATCGGTCCCTTGGCCACGAGAAATCCCTTCTCGCCGCGGGGAATCTCTTCTCCCTTGTCGTTGACAACCAGGAACTGATATCCCATCGCTGCCTTCGTTGGAGATCCGGGCTTGATCGGGAGGAACTGGACGCCCGGCATGTTCGTCAGCATCGGCCAGCCGGACTCCGTCTGCCAGTAGTGGTCAATGACCTTGGTTCCCAGCGCGCTTGTCGCCCACTGGTAGGTCGGCTCATCCAGAGGCTCACCGGCGAGGAATACGTATTTCAGGGAACTCAGGTCCTTTTCCTTGAACCAGCTCTCGGGAAATTTCCTCAGAACGCGCATCGCGGTCGGCGCGGAAAACATCGTGGTAACGCCGTATTTCGCGACCACGTCCCACCAGATTCCGGGGTTCGGATGGTCGGGCGTCCCTTCAAACATTATTGTCGGCACCCCCTTGAGGAGCGGCGCGTAGACGATGTAGGAGTGGCCTACCACCCAGCCGATATCCGAGGTGGAAAAATAAACGTCGCCGTCGGCCACGTCATAGATCTGCCCCATTGACGCGTGCAGCGCCACCATGTAGCCGCCGGTGTCACGCACGACCCCCTTCGGCTTTCCGGTAGTCCCCGAGGTATAGAGGATATAGGAAGGATCGGTGGAATCGAGCTCTTCGGGCTCGACGAAAAGCTCGCCGTGCTTTTCCATCGCCTCGTCCCAGAGGATATCGCGGCCGGCCACGAGATTGAGCTCGCCGATGCCCCGGTTGAGAACGATGACGGTCGGCACCTTCACCTTGGCGGCGGCCAGCGAATCATCGATGATCTTCTTGAGGGGAACGACACTTCCCTTTCGGCTTCCCGCCTCCGCGCATACGACGACCTTAGGCGCGGCGTCGTTGATACGGTCGGCCAGCGACTCGGTTGAGAAACCCCCGAAGACGACGCTGTGTATGGCGCCTATCCGCACGCATGCCAGCATCGCTATGGCCGCCTCAGGCACCATCGGCATGTAGATGACGACCCTATCGCCTTTTTTGACACCGAGATTCTTGAGGACGCCGGCAAACCGGTTTACCTCGCGAAATAACTGGAAATAAGTAAGAGTACGCGATTGCCCCGTCGTCGGGGACTCCCAAATAATGGCCGCCATGCCCCGCTTCTTCCCGAGGGCGTGCCGATCAACGGCATTGTAGCAGATGTTGGTTTTCCCGCCCACGAACCAGCGATAGAACGGGGCCTTTGAGTCGTCGAGGACCTTGTCCCATTTCTTATACCAATGAAGATGCTCGGCACAGCCTCCCCAGAACTTCTCCGGCTCCGTTACCGACATGGCATGGAGTTTTTCGTAGTCGGCAACCGGCAAAAATCTGCTTTCGTCCTGATGCATAGATTCCTCCTCTTGACAATACGATAGTTATTTAGCGGGTTCCATGAACCCCTGTATGTTTTCACGAATCAGGTAATCCGTCAGCTCCTGACGGCTGTAGTATTTTTTAAGGTTCCACCGCCTCAGTACTCCGAATGTCGCCGAAAATACCAGGTAATTTGCGGCGAGCCCCGCGTCGTGGCCGGACAATCCGCAATCGCGTGAGTATCTCCTTGAACGTATCCACGATCTCGACCTCTCGGGCAAGGATATTCTTGAGGTACCGGTTTTTCATATACATCGCCTGGGTGTAGGCCAGCATTACCTGGTCCTCTAACTCAAAACAGACTTCGATGAGGGAACGGTATGCGGCGGCCAGCGCGTATCGCGGGTCGTCATCTTTACTGCCCGATTTCATGAGCTTCTCGTAGAAGCTGTTCATATAGTTTTCGTAGAATAGGTAGAGGATATCGTCCTTGGACTTTACGTAATCGTATATGCTGCCCGTCCCGAGTCGCGCCGCCTGCGCGATCTCGCGAACCGTGGCTTTTGAATATCCTTTCTCTTTGAAGACAGATATGGCTCCCTCGACGATGGCCCTTCTCCGTTCATCGACAAGTTCCTTATCTTTCACTCGAGACGGTACTCGAGACATAGTGGCCCCAAAAAGATATATTCCCAAAGGGAGATAACTCTAATTACCGCGGTCGGCCGGTGAGGGTATATCAAATGCGAAAGTAATCAGGAAGATCGCGGCCGTGACAATTCCGAATGAACGTTCGTTCGCTTATACCTGTACGGGAACACGATGTCAAGAGAAATAGTAGCCAAATAATCACCCGGCTCGTTTGTTCCCTTCATGCACGGGCTATTGGCGGGCGTCTGCCACCTGATTCGGCGGAAATCGTCGCCGCTATCGCAGCCTTGCCAGACGAAAGACTCTCTGATATAATGCAATTAATTCAATAACCAGGCCCTGAACCGACGCCCACCAGGATGAAAAAGGAAAAGACTAAAAAACGGCAGATCGATGAGTTGGCCGCCTGCCGAAAGGATCTCGAGGAGGCAAACCGCACCCTCGCCTGCTTCCGCGAACTGGCCCAAACACTCCGCAACGAGATTTCGGTTCTCCTCTCGTCCGTCGATCAGGAGACTCCTGAAATCTCCGATGATCTATCGACACCCCAAATCCTAAACCAGGTTACCCAACGAATCCTGACTGTCAGCGAGAACGTGAAGAGATACCGCCAGCTCGTCGATCAGGCAAACGATATCATCTATCAAACCGACGAGCTGGGGCACCTCACCATGTTTAACAGCATAGCCGTTCAACGCCTCGGTTATTCTCAACAGGAGATCATGGGCAAGGACTATCGAGACCTGGTCCACCCTACGTATCGAAAGAAAGTCGAGCGGTTCTACGGGCTTCAATACGTGAAGGGCACGCACGATTCGTATCTGGAGCTTCCCCTGATTACGAAGACGGGGGATATACTTTGGATCGGCCAAAACGTGCAGCTTATCCGAGAGGGAGCCGTTTTCGTTGGTTTTCAGGCGATCGCGCGGGACATTACCGACAGGAAGGGGGCCGAAGACGCCCTCAGGGAATCGGAGGAAAAACACCGCACGATTATCGAAAACATAGGAGAGGGATATTACGAGGTCGACCTTGTCGGCCGCCTTACCTTCTATAATGACGCGCTGGTGAGGACTATCGGCTACCCCAAAGACGAGCTTGCCTCAATCTCGTATCGGCAATTCATGGATAAACGGACAGCGCGGCGCGTATTCAGGACTTTCTATACCGTTTTCAAGACGAGGAAACCCGCAAAGGCCCTTGACTGGGTATTGATGCGAAACGACGGTACGAGGAGCTTCGTTGAGGTCTCCGTCTCCCTGATAACCGATTCATTGGATAAGCCGATCGGTTTCAGGGGTATCGCCCGCGATATCACGGAACAAAAAAAGCTGGAAGAAGAACTGCGCCGCCTCTCGATCACCGACAACCTGACGGGTCTTTTCAATCAGCGCTATTTCTTCGTTAAGATCGCAGAAGAGTCAAAACGCGCCCAGAGGATGGACTACCCGTTGTGCCTGATCATCTTCGACCTTGATGAATTCAAGGTATATAACGACACCTACGGTCATCTGGCCGGCGATGAGGTGCTGCGCCTGGTCGGGGAGATCGTCAAGAACTCCATCAGGCAGGATATGGACACGGCATTCCGATACGGCGGCGACGAATTCGCGATAATCCTTCCCTCCTCCACCAAGACGGACGCCGCAAAAGTTGCCAAACGGATACGAGAGAATGTTCTCACGCGGGTTCATGGTATCGATATCAGCGTAGGCATCGCCTCACTGAGGCCGGACGAGCCGCTCACGACGCTCATCCACGCGGCAGATACCGCCATGTACGGGCAAAAGGGAACGAGAAAACATAAGGAGTAACTGCCGAATGGTTACTCCATGTCCGGATTGGATGTTCTGACGGCGCCCTTTTGGCTCCTCGGAATCTATTATCTATTCATTACCCTTCCCTGTCCGCGCGTAGCAACCGATATGAGGTGATGAAACGCTATGTCACGCAGAGAAAATAAAACGGCATATGCGGGCCCGCCTTCCGTAGCATCGGGTGTGCTCATGCCGGTGCTTTTCGTAGGCCACGGCAATCCCATGAACGCCGTCGATAACAACGTCTATTCTCGGGGATGGGAAAGACTCGGGCGCGAGCTTACTCACCCCAGGGCAATCCTGTGCGTATCCGCCCATTGGGAGACTGACGGTACCCGGGTATCCCCTCAACGTACCCCCAGGACAATCCACGACTTCTACGGTTTCCCTCAAAAACTTTACGACGTCCGGTATCCCTGCCCGGGTAACCCTGCGCTTGCCGAGGAAGTCATCCGCCTCTGCGGGGGCGAGATCAACCCGGACGAAACCTGGGGAATCGACCACGGTACGTGGTCCGTTCTGCGCAGGATGTACCCCGGAGCCGATATACCCGTCGTACAGTTGAGCCTCGATTACCGTAAGTCGGCCAGGGACCATTTCGAGACGGCCCGCGCCCTGACGTCGCTGCGCGACCAGGACGTGCTTATCATCGGCAGCGGGAACCTCGTCCACAACCTGCGCCTTATGCGCTATTCTCCAAACGCCGTCCCGTACGATTGGGCCGTATCGTTTGACGAGACCGTTACACGGTTGATCGGCGAGCGCCGTTACAACCGCCTGATCGACTACCACGAATTGGGGCGCGAAGGCGACCTCTCGATCCCGACCAGCGAACACTACCTGCCATTACTCTTCGTCCTGGCGGCGGCCCGCCCGGACGATAGAATCACCTTTCCGATAACGGGTATCGATCTCGGGTCGGTTTCGATGCGGGCGGTTCAGATAGGATAAGAGTCCCCTAACAGCAAAGAATGCCGTCCGAGATTACGTGGAAGATATCCGTCGGATAGGGGGAGCTAACCTCGCATACGTTCACGGGATATATATCATGGTGAGGATTGCCTCGCCGGGGCCGGACGAGTCGCTGATGGCGCGAATACTGCGGCGTGAAGGACCCAGGAAACATAGGCGATACCCGCAAAAATACTAAATAGACGGCGATTCTTCGGGCTTATCCCTCAAGCATCATGGCGCAATCTACTATCTTCCGCGTGGTTTCCGACCACGTGTGTGGCCGATACTCCGACCGAATTTTTGCCTCTCTGTCCCGGATAGCCTGCTCGTTATCGAAATAGTAGGCCAATCGCTCGACCCAGGACGTTAGATCACACGGATCAAGATACTCGACAAATTCGCCGCCCACTTCCGGAAGCGACGAGGCCGACGAGGCGATACAGAACTTCCCGTGGGCGAGGCTTTCGGCAACGGGCAGGCCCCAGCCTTCATAGAGGGACGGGTAGACCGTGAACAGGGCGTGACGATATAGGTGGGTTAGCTCCGAATCAGTAACGTTTTCAAGCGTAATGATCAACCCGTTTACTGCCCGGTCCAGGCGTATTTCAGAAAGAAGAGACTCAACCTTCCATCCCTGCCTACCCGCAAATACGAGCCTGGGTAAATCATTCCGTCCCATATCCAGCAACTTCCGGTACGCCCGGTAGAGGGTTTCATGATTCTTTCGTACTTCGATGGTAGAAACATATAAAATGTACGATGTCTGGCAGGTGGCATAAACCTTTTCACTGAGGACGCCCGTTGAAGCATTGAGGTTCTCACCCAGGGTGATGATTTCCAATGAAGGCCTGTGTCCGTTAACCGAAAGCATAAATCCTTCCAGGTCATGAAGCGTATTTCGGGAAATACAGATGATCCTGTCCGCGCATCTGACCATGTTTCTTAAATAACTGGAGAATAGCTGTGAGTAGTCGATAGCAGTAAAATTCGGTGAGATCATCGGTATGAGATCGTAACACATTCCTACTACCTTAATCCCCAGTTTCTTCTTTATCCCATAGATACGCATAAAGGTATCAGTATCGAGATCCAAGTCCAGGTTGATATAAATATCTCCCCGCTTCATTTTCGTCTCAATACCGGGCGGCAGAAAACGAAATTTTACACGACACCGATAAATCGAGGCCGAGAGGGCTCGTGTCGCTTTCCTTATAATATACCGCGATCCCCGTGCGAAATGAATGAGCGGGGTTTGAAGCCGTCTTGGCAGATATTTTATCTTCTTCTTAACAAAGTCTTTCGCCTTCCATCCCATTTCTTTATGTGCATGAGGGATTGATCCTTCCACGTACGCGTCTAAGCTCCGTATGTGAGTATCGACGTCTACAGGAGGTGCCTCAACGTACATTTCCCCCCGCCTATCAAAACGGCAGAAACGAACCTGGGTAGTGAATTCTGAAAGAAGATGTCGAGCGATCTCTAACTGGACCCGGACAATGCCGACCGGGGCCTCATTCCAGCTATAAATCCTGGTAACGTCTAACCAGACCATCTTAGCCATCGGAGACCTCTGTTAAAATTGGTGACCGTATCATTATAGTTGGGATGATTGTTAAGGCCATGCGATGACCGCGAAATTGGCCGTTATGTTTTTATGCTATGGTGTATTGTCGATTCGTGACGGTGAGTTCTCCACGTTAGTCACTCCCGCGGCGATTGACTCTGCCTCATATCGGTTCTTTCAGACAGCCGTTCGGGGTTCAGGGTTTATCGCCGACCGCAACAAATACCCTTTTGTGCCCGTGACATCCGATCATTTCAGCATTTTCATGATGTCTTCCCGGGAGATAACGCCCAGAAGCCGGTTCTCCGTGTCAACCACCGGAAAGCTCCTGATGCGTGTCTCCACCATCAACTCCAGCACCCGGGTTAGCGGTGTATCCATTGACACCGTAAAGACCTTGGGATTCATGATGCCGCGGATTTTGTCGTCGAGGAGCCTGTCGTATTGCGGAACGATCGAAGAGGGAGTGAAAATGAAATGCCTGAGGAAATCGAGCTTCGTGACGATACCGATGACTTTCCCGCCTTCGACAACGGGAAACGAATAGTAATCGTATTTCTCGAAGAGGGCCTCCACTTCCCGCACCTTAGTCTCCGGAGACACGGTCACCACATCTTTCAGCATTGCGTCTTTAACAAAGAGGTTCACGAAATTCTTCACTATGATTCCCCACTCACAAAAGTATTATGAAAGTATCCTATCCGATTCGGAATAAATAATCAATTCAAAAGGAACCGACGCCCTCCGGCAAATTGGCCTTGTAGCATTCCACCCCGCACGCTTTAGACCCGCTATATCGGTTCTTATCGTTCGATTATTTCCTTGAAAATTTTGCCATAAAAGATACAATAATGAAAAACGCACTGGGGGCACTAATGAAGACGGTCAAGTTTCCGAAACGTTTTCTCTGGGGAGCCGCAACTTCCTCGCATCAGGTCGAAGGGGGTAATTTCAACAACGACTGGTGGGAATTCGAGCAGATTCCCGGCAAGATCATCGATATGACTATCTCCGGAGACGCCTGTGACCACTACCATCGCTATAAGGAGGACTTCAAGCTTCTCAAGGATTTGGGACACAACGCCCATCGACTCTCGATCGAATGGAGCCGCGTAGAACCGGCCAAGGGGTATTTCTCGGAGACTGAAATCGCCCATTACGTGGAAGTCGTCAAAGAGCTCAAAAGGCTCAAGATGGTTCCGTTTGTAACCCTGCATCACTTCTCCACCCCCCTCTGGATGGCCAGGGACGGGGGCTGGGCAAATCCCGAGTGCGTTACACGGTTCGTCGAGTTCACCCGCGTCATCGTCTCGGCCCTCAAGAAGGACGTCACGTTCTGGATGACGATCAACGAGCCGATGGTATACGCGTTCCTGTCCTATATGTCGGGTGAGTACGCCCCCGGCGTGAAGAACCCGATCAAGGGATTCCGCGTGGCCAGCAATATGCTGAGGGCGCACGTTATGGCCTACCATGCGATCAAGAAGATCGACCCGAAGGCCAAGGTCGGTTTCGCCAAGCACATGCGAATCTTCGCCCCATACCGCCCGGATAATAAGTGGGACGTCAGGGTAGCCGGAAACCAGCACAAGGGCTTCAACATGGACTTCATTGACGCCCTGTTTACCGGGGAGACCTCCGGGGGAGTCAAAGTCAACCCGAAAGATAAGAAGCTCACCAAGGGCAGCTGTGACTTCATCGGCCTGAATTACTACGCGCGCGACAGCGTGAAGTTCTCCCTCCTCTCACCGACGACGCTCTTCGGCAAGACCGTGCCGCCGGCTCCCGGGACAAAGACGAGCCATTTCGATGAGGGCGAATACTATCCCCATGGGATTTACCGGCTGTTGTCGATTCTGTCCAAATATAAGGTCCCCCTCTATGTCGCGGAAAACGGGGTGGCCACGAAGTACCAGGAAAGCCAGAAAGACGACGCGTACCGCAGGCTCTACATGGCCGCCCACATTGCCGAGGTGGGTAACGCGATCGCCGACGGCATCGATATCCGGGGGTATCTCTTCTGGTCCAGCCTGGACAACTTCGAGTGGGCCAACGGGTATTCGATGCGATTCGGTATGGTTCACGTGGACTTTAAGACACAAAAAAGGACCATCAAGCTCTCGGGCAAGATGTTTGCCCAGATAGCCAAGAAAAATGCCCTCACCCCCGAGATACTTAAGAAATTCGGGGTGAAGCTATAGGAGAGCTGCAGCCCATATCCGCCGGGAGGCTTCGTCTCGGTCTTCTCTTTCTGGTCTTCGTCATCCTTGCCGGGACTATAGGATACGAAACCATCGAGGGATGGAGCCTCCTTGATTCCTTCTATATGACCGTAACTACCCTTACCGCCGTAGGGTACGGGGAAATCCACCCGCTGAGCAATTTTGGGCGTATCTTCACCATCGCCCTTATTTTCGGGGGGATATTCGTTGTCGCCATCAATATAACTACCTTCGCCCGCTATGTTGTCGAAGGAGAGATACGTGGTTTTATGGAAAAAAGACGTACGAAGAAAGACGTCGATCGTCTCACGGACCATTACATTATCTGTGGATACGGCCGAATCGGAAGGGTTATTGCCGACGAGCTGTTTGATCATGATATCCGATTTGTCGTCGTCGATAGTTCTCCCGAGAAAATCGATGAGGTTTCGAAGAAAGGGTATCCGGCCGTCGCCGGCGACGCGGTTGAAGACGAGGTCCTGATGTCGGCGGGTATCATGCGCGCCAAAGGCCTCGTTGCCGCCGTCGGCTCGCCCGCCGATAACGTCTATATCACCATTTCGGCAAAAGCCCTCAAACCCGGTATCTTCGTTATGGGTCGGGCCCATGACGAGACCAGCGAAAAAAGGCTGCGCTCGGCCGGGGCGGATCAGGTGGTCTGCCCCTATTCGATCGGGGGGCGCCGCATGGCAAACCTGATATCGCGGCCTGCTGTTTCGGAATTCCTCGATTTTACCGTGGGAAAGAAAGACCTCGAGCTCGCCATCGAAGAGATGACGGTATCCGGCGGGTCCTCCATCATTGGCAAGACAATCGTCGATTCGGAGATTCGTACTAAGTTCGGCGTGATCATCGTGGCCGTTCTGAGGCCTAACGAGAAGATGGTCTTCAATCCCCCGCCACAGCTGATCATCAACGAAAACGATACCCTCATTGCGCTCGGGCAGATTCAGAACCTGAAGGCGCTTTCGTCGGCCGTATCCTGATTTTGGAAGAACAGGCATGAAAAGAATAACCGGAATCGTCATCGGTATATTAATTTCTATCCTCGTGATACTCCTCGGGCAGGTTCGGTTTCGGTTTCATTTCCGTGATGGAAAACAAGATCCTCGACTACCGTTTTCTCCTTCGCGGCAAGACCCTCCCCGGTGATGAAGTCGTCATTATTGCCATTGATGAGAAGACGCTCGACGAACTCGGCCGCTGGCCCTTCCCCCGGAGCTATTTCGTTGACGTGGTGGATAACCTGAACACGATGGGGGTGCGCGCCCTCGGGTTTGATATGGTATTCTCCGAGCCCGACATCTACTCCGGTATCAGCGCGGTAGACTATATTAAGCAGCAGGGACAAATCGAAGGTTTTACCGACCCGAAATTACTCGAATTCTATGATGAAACACGCGAGCGCATGGACAACGACTCCCGCCTCGCATGGGCGCTCTCCCAGGGTCCCGGCGTTGTCCTCGGGTACTTCTTTCATGTGAGGCAAAAAGACATCCAGCACATGACCGAAGCCGATATCGAAAAAAATCTCAAGGAAATCGGCACATCCCGCTATCGGCTCATCGCATACGATTCCGAGGACGCCAAACGGATCTCCCCGTTTGAGATGATCGCCCCGGAAACGAATATCCCGGTAATCTCTAACGCCGCCGGGGGATTCGGATACTTTAATGTCTTTCCCGACAATGACGGCACCATCAGGTGGTCGCCGCTGGCCGTCAGCTGCCGCGATATCTTTTACCCGTCGCTGGCCCTGGAGCTCACCCGCGTTTACCTGGAGGCCCCCGCTCCGGACATCTACATCTCGGAGGACGGGATATATAAGGTTGTCCTCGGGGATATTGAAATCCCCACGAATGCAAAGGGCGAGCTGTTGATAAACTACCGGGGACCGGTAAGAACGTTTCCATACTACTCGTTCGTCGATATCCTTAAGGGCCGGGTCGACAAGGAAAAGATCAACGGCAGGATCGCCGTCATCGGCACGTCGGCCGTGGGCACCTACGATCTCAGGGTCACGCCCATGGGAAGCGATTTCCCCGGCACGGAGGTCAACGCAACCATCATAGACAACATCCTACACCGACGGTTTATCTCGATGCCGGCATGGGCGCAGTATCTTGATTTTCTGGTGGTCTTGTTGTTCGGTATTCTACTGGGCCTGGTTATCCCCCGCGTTTCGGCGTGGTTCGGGGCAATTCTCGGGATCGTGTTGACCGGGGGATGGATCGCGTTCACCCAGTATATGTTCGCTGTCAACAACGTCTGGATTGCCGTCCTTCCGCCCCTTCTCACGATAGCCATTGGATACACCGTTCTTAACCTTATCCGATACATAACGGTCGAACGGGTGGGGAAACAGATCAGGGAGGCATTCCAGTATTATGTCCCCGAGCTGGTAGTGGACGAAATCCTCAAAAACCCGTCGATGCTCACCCTCGGCGGCGACCGTAAGGAAATCACGGTCCTCTTCTCGGATATCAAGGGTTTTACGTCACTTTCCGAAGAGCTCTCTCCGGAGGAACTGGTCAATATCCTCAACGAATACCTGAGCGCCATGACCGACGTCGTCTTCTCGCATCGGGGTCTCCTGGATAAGTATATCGGCGACGCCATCATGGCGGTTTACGGAGCCCCCCTGCCCCAGCCGGATCACCCACTGCAGGCATGCATGACGGCCATTGACATGATGGCGGAACTCGACCGGCTCATCCTTCGCTGGAAAACGATGGGACGGCCCGCCCTGTCCATACGGATAGGCATCAATACCGGGTACGCCGCGGTCGGCAACATGGGTTCAAAGAAGCGGTTTGATTATACCGTTATGGGAGATGCCGTGAATCTCGCCTCGCGGCTCGAGAACCTCAATAAACAATACGAGACCACCTGCCTGGTCACCGAATATACCTACCGCCGGGTAAAGGACGATATTGCCTTCCGGGAGCTCGACCTGGTGCGGGTGCGGGGCAAAAATATACCCGAGAAGATATACGAAATGATCGGGAAGAAAGGCCAGTTTCCCGACAGGGAGGCCGCAGCCGGACGCTTCGAGCAGGGGCTTTCCCTCGTGAGGTCGCAGCGCTGGGAGGAAGCCTTGAAGATATTCGAGGCGTTACAGGCGGAGTCTCCCGGCGACGTACCGACCCAGATATATCTATCCCGTATCCGGGAAGCGACTAGCCAGCCCACCGCCTGCGGACTGGGATGGGGTCTTTTTAAGTTGAAATAGCAGCATCCACGGTATATACTCGTTCAGGCTGTTGTCGCTCGATTCAGGAGGGATATCAATTATGCGCGTGCCTTCCCTGCTTGTGGACTGGATTTCCGAGAAAGTCCTCCACCTCGGGCGTATCACCCTCTTGTTTCTCGATGCCGCGCGGTGGGCCGTACGGCCTCCCTACCGTATCACGAACATACTGCGACAAATGGATTTCGTCGGGACAAAATCCCTGGCCATCATAGTTATAACGGGAGCGTTCACGGGGATGGTCCTGGCGCTCCACGGATACCTGACGTTCCGCCACTTCAATGCCGAGAGCCTCGTAGGGGCAACCGTCGCCGTGGGAATGGCGCGCGAGATGGGCCCGGTCATCGGCGCCATCATGGTCGTCGGCCGGGTGGCGTCGGCCATGGCCGCCGAGATCGGCACCATGCGTATCACCGAGCAGATCGACGCCCTGACGTCCATGTCGATCAGTCCGGTTCAATACCTGATAGTCCCGAGGATTATCGCCGGTATCACCATGATGCCCATCCTTGCCTCGATCTTCTCGCTGGCGGGTTTCTTGCCTCCTACTTTATAGGCGTTACCGTTCTCAACATCAGCGGGGGCGACTTCCTCTATCATGTCCATGATCTGCTGGAGATGAAGGACTACACGAGCGGACTGATCAAGTCGGTCTTTTTCGGCTTCTTCCTGACGCTCATCGGCTGCTACTACGGCTACTACGCGACGGGCGGCGCCGAAGGAATCGGGAAGGCAACGACCCGCGCGGTCGTGGTCGCCAGTGTTACGGTCATTGTCTCCGACTATATTTTATCTGCGATAATGTTCAAATAAAGGGCTGCATCGTTCCATGATAAAAATTGCCGATCTCAAGAAATCTTTTGGCAGCGAAGAAGTGCTCAAGGGTCTGAACCTAACGATACAGGACGGTGAGATTACCGTGATCCTCGGCAGGAGCGGCGCGGGAAAATCGGTGCTTCTGAAGCATATTATCGGGCTG
Organism: uncultured delta proteobacterium; assembly: GCA_963848155.1. Lineage (GTDB taxonomy): Bacteria > Desulfobacterota > Zymogenia > Zymogenales > Zymogenaceae > JAFGAS01. The sequence continues at coordinate 224,315 of CAWKCL010000007.1, read as the reverse complement.
GTGAAGCCGGACAGCGGCAAGATATTCGTCAACGGTGACGAGATCACGTCAATGGCCGAAAAAGAACTCAATCGCGTCAGGATTCATTTCGGGATGCTGTTCCAGGAAGGGGCCCTCTTTGATTCTCTATCGGTCTGGGAAAACATTGCCTTTCCGCTCGTGGAGCGGGAACGGCTCCCAAAGAGCGAGGTCAGTACCCGGGTCACCAAACGGATCAAGGAAGTGGAGTTAACCGGAATGGAAGACAAAATGCCCTCCGAGCTCTCGGGCGGCATGAAAAAACGGGTGGGGCTTGCCCGGGCGCTGGTTACCAACCCCAAGGTCGTCCTGTTTGATGAACCGACGTCGGGGCTTGACCCGATAACGGAAAAGTCCATCACCGAGCTTATACTGAAGACCCACAGCATCGAGAAGATCACCTACATTATAATCAGCCACAACATACGCTTTACTCTGGCAGTGGCCGATAAGATCGCCATGCTCTATAAAGGGAAGATCTATGCCGAGGGGACTCCCAGGCAGTTTGAGACGTCAAAGGACCCATTGATCTCCGGATACGTCTCCGGGAGCCTCAACGAAATAACACACGGATAGAATGGGAGTTAGATCATGAAAGATACATCATTAGCAATCAAGGTGGGGCTCTTTGTCCTTCTGGGAATCGCCATTATCGGCCTGACTACTCTTTTCATCGGACAGTATCGGATAACGTCCGGCGGCGGCTATACCCTCTACGCCGAATTTTCCGACGTCTCGGGCCTCAACGTCATGGGATCGGTGCGCATTGCCGGCGTAAAGGTCGGGGATGTGGAAGATGTTATGCTGGCCGGTGACCGGGCCAGGGTCGTTATGTCCATTGCCAAGGACACCCCCATTTATCGGGACGCGCGGGCCGAGATGAAGTCTTACGGCGCCATGGGGGATAAGTATATCCTGATCTATCCGGGCACATCCGCAAGCGGTCTGCTCGCCGACGGGGACACCATTTCTACCACCGTCGAAGAGGCCGATATCAACGATATAATCAAAGACCTCTCCGAGATCTCCGCCTCCATCAAGGAAGTCATCGGCGACCCAGAAACAAAGCAGGATCTCAAGAAGATCGTCGCCAACATGGAGGATACGAGCGCTAATCTCTCCGATATTACCGCCAAAATAAATCGCGGCGAGGGATCTCTCGGCAAGCTCATGAACGATGATACCCTCTACGCCGACGTGAAGGGTGTAACCGAAAAGATCAACAAGGGCGAAGGTACGCTGGGCCGGCTCGTTCAGGACGACAGCCTCTATACGGAATCCGAAAACGCTATCCGTGAATTTAGAAAGGCCGCCGAAGGGATCGAGGAGCAGACTCCGATTTCGGTCATGTCCACGATCTTCGGACTGATATTTTAACGCGATGAAGAGATTCGCACGTATCCTCCCGGCCTTTATCCTCCTGGTCTGCTGTGCGTGTGCCCATACCGGCTCGCGTCACGTCAATATCTGGCCCCTCGTCTACTACAATGAGGATGACCGGGACGACAGCACGACCCTTTCCATCCTCACCCCCTTCGTCTATTATCACCGGGGTAAGGATGCCCGCGAATTTTCTATCAGGCCCGTCTTCTCGTTCAAAAAGGACGTATCGGCCGACTCCACCGTAATCGACATCATCTACCCGATCATAAAATATAAGAGACAGGGGGTGGACGAGAAGCTGCGCGTCTTTCCGATCATGAAGGACGAGACGGCCGACATCTTCCCGAACAAGACCAGGACCGCCCACGACCATTTCCCCCTCTACTGGGGGAGGTCCGAGGACGGACAACCCTATGGCGGGATATTCCCGCTCTATGGCACGGTAAAGAAGCGCTTCGGCAAGGACGATATCCTGTTTATCCTCTGGCCTTTCTATTCGAGAACCGTTGAAGACTCCACGACCTCCCATACGGTCTTGTGGCCGGTCTTCAGGACGACCCTCGGAGAAAAAACCCGGGGCCTTCGCGTATTCCCGATCTGGGGGCACGAAGAGACGGCGGGAGAAAGCTACAAGACGTTCATACTCTTCCCGCTGGTTACGTTCAGCGGGAAGAACCTGGATACCCAGTCCCCCGAAATCGATACCATTATCATCCCCTTCTACGTCAACCGCCAGACCCCGGATTCGTATTCAACCTCGTATCTCTGGCCCTTTTTTACGATTTCCGGTAACGAGAGCACCAACTACAAAAGGGTAGACGCCCCCTGGCCCTTTATATCGTTTGCCCGATCCGATACCCTCTCCCTTACCCAGATTGCCCCTTTCTACAAGAAACGGGTGAAGACCGAAAAGGACAGTATCGATGATCGGATGTATATCCTCTACCCGGTCTATTCCCGCAGTCTGTTCACCTCGCCGGAGAAGACCGAAGAAACTTATCGGGTTATGCTCTTCGATAAATACGCCAGGACAACCTATCCCGACGGAACCGATGAACTCTGGGTATACCTCTTTCCGGTGTACGATCGAAGGAAACTGAAGACGGGTGAGGATTCGACCGTCGTTTTGTATCCCCTTCCGCTGTATGACGACGGTTTTAAACGAAACTTACTCCCACTCTTTGAGATATTTCGACACGAAACGCGCGCCGACGGCTCAGAGAGACTCGCGATCTTTCACCATCTCTTGATCCGCGAGGTCAAGGACGGCGCCGTACGTCTTGACGTCCCGTTTTACTTTCGACACTGAACACCGTAATGCCGAACTATACCGTCACGATCACGCCCGAAGGAACGTCCCGCAGCGCCCGGGCGGGGACGTCCCTTGCGGACGTCTTGAGAGGAAGTAATATCCTCATCAACCTGCCCTGCGGGGGAGAAGGGCGCTGCGGCAGGTGCCGGGTTACCGTAGTCGACGGCGTTGCGCCGCCCACCCCCGAGGACCTCCGGCACATACCGGGCCCGGATATCAAGAGGGGGGAGCGTCTGGCCTGCCGGCTCATCGTAGCGGGCGATATGACAATCGACATCCCGGCGTCCGCCCGCGTAGCGGGGACCGGCGCGTCCTGGGAGGAGGTGACGGTCCTATCAAACCGGCCGGCATCCGCTGAAGGTCTCGCCCTTGCGGTGGATTTGGGAACGACCAGCATCGCGGCGGCGCTTATCGCGCTGCCGACCGGCGACGTCCTCGCCCACGCCTCTGCGCTCAACCCTCAGGCCGCATTCGGCGCAGATGTGATTTCCCGTATCAACGCCGTTATCAAGGATCACGATACCCTTTCGCTTCAACAGTCACTTGCCGCCCGCGCGATAGTCGAGATCATGGAGAAGCTTTCCCGAAGACTCGGCCTGTCGTTATCCCATATCCGCGAGGTGGCGATAGCCGGAAACCCGACGATGGAACACCTCTTCCTCGGAAAAGATCCCACCCCTATCGCCTATGCCCCCTTTACCCCCGGTTTCCTAAAGGCCCAAAGGTCTGCGGCATCCGACCTTGGACTTGAGGTCGATTCGAAAGCCGCCGTGTGGGTCTTCCCGATCCTCTCCGGGTACGTGGGTGGTGATACGATGGCCTTTATCTGGTCTTCCCGTATACACGAATCCGATGAGATGATTCTCGGGCTGGATATCGGGACCAACGGCGAGATCGTTCTCGGAAACAAGGAGCGCCTCCTGGCCTGCTCGACCGCCGCCGGTCCCGCCTTCGAGGGCTCTCATATCACCGATGGGATGCGGGCCGACACGGGCGCGATCGAGGCCGTCACTATCATTGGGGACGAGGTTAGGCTCGCCGTAAAGGGAAACGTACCGCCCCGCGGGATTTGCGGCTCCGGCCTCTTTGACGCCGTCTCCGAGATGAGGCGTAACGGACTGATAAACTCCGCGGGAAGGATCACGGTGGATAGCACGCCCACCGGACTGAGGGAGAGGATCGTTGCGGAGAACGGCTCGCGGCGATTTATCCTCTTTTCCGATCAGTCGCGGTCCATCGGGATTACCCAGAAGGATATCCGGGAGATCCAGCTGGCAAAAGGTGCGATGCATGCCGGCATCAGGGTGCTCCTCGCCGAGATGGGCATCGTGTGGGAAGACATCGACCGTATTCTCGTGGCCGGTGCCTTCGGCAATTATCTGAAGCCGGAAAGTATCGTTGGCGTGGGAATGCTTCCGGCCTCCCTCGAAAAGAAGATCGTATTCGTCGGGGACGCCGCCCTTTCCGGGGCGATCGAGGCCGTTCGGTCCGCCGCGGACAAAAGAAGGTATCGAGGACCTCGCCGGCCGCATCCGCTATATCGAGCTGTCGGCCGACAAGAGATTTAATGACGTCTTTATTTCAAGTCTTTTATTTGAGGATCTATCGAGATGAACGAACATGATCGGGACAAGAAGATCGACCGAATGCTCCAGCAGATGGAAGATCTCCGTCGGGAGGTATCTACCATCCAGGGGCGTTTGAACACGCTCGAAGGCAAGGCCGAACCCGTCGCGTCGTCCGAAGAAAAGGCAGCGCCTCTCCCGCCTCGGGAGCCCGCGACCCCGAAACCCGTCCGCAGCGCCAAAGAGATCGAGGCCAAGATCGGCGGCAAGTGGCTTAATTATATCGGAATCGTGGCCGTTATTATCGGCATGGGTTTTTTCATCAAATACGCCTTTGAAAACGAATGGATCGGGCCGACCGGAAGGGTTGTCCTCGGGATGCTGGTGGGCCTTGGCTTCATTGGCTGGGGCGAGTTCTGGAAGAATAAATATAAATACTATTCTCAAGGGTTAGTGGGCGGAGGCATTGCCATCCTCTTTCTCGCCCTCTTCGGGGCGGCCAGCTACTACCAGATCATACCGATGAATATCGGGCGAATCCTCTTTATCGTCGTAACGATCTTTGCCGTGCTGCTTTCGATCAGATACAATACCTCTTCGATAGCCTTCATGGGTTTTATCGGCGGCTACCTGAACCCGATCCTGCTGTCGACCGGAGAGAATCAGCAGGTGCCCCTCCTGACCTATATCACGATCCTCGACCTCGGCGTTCTGACCGTTGCCTTCTTCAGAAACTGGAAGTGGCTTAATATCTTCGCGTTCGTCGCCACCGTCGCCATATTCGCCGGATGGGCAGATAAATTTTACTCCATCCAGCCTATCCCCTACGGGACGACCCAGCTTTTCCTTATCCTGTTCTTTGCCATCTTTGCGTCTCTGTCGATATTCTACAATATCATCCATAAGGAGAAGACGTCTGTCCTCGATCTCGTCTTCATCTTTGTTGTGGCATCGGCCTTCTTCGGGGCGAGCTACGCGAACCTCAGGGATCGATACCCCGACCTGATGGGCCTTTTCTCCGGTGCGATGGCCGCCGTGTATCTGGGCCTTGCCTTCATCAGCTATAAACGGGTAGCCGCCGAAAAGAGGCTCGTCCTTACGTTCCTGGCGGTAGCCCTGGGATTCCTGGTGATTATGGTTCCCATTCAGCTCGAGAAGAACTGGATCACGATCGGTTGGGCGGTTCTGGCCAGCGCGCTGGTATGGATCGGGATAAAGACCGAGAGCGGTTCAATTCTTATTGCCGGAACGGCCCTCCTGGTCATGTCGATCGGTAAGCTCCTCTTTTTCGATCTTTCCATAGATATTTATGATCCCGGGTTTCGCTCCTTTTTCAACGATCGGTTCCTCACGGCGCTCGTCGTGGCGGCCGCGACATTCTTCTCATCCTATCTGTTTTCACGCAGTCCGGGAGGCCGGTTATGCACGCCCCGCATCCCTGATTATGTTTATCGCCGGCCACCTCGTGCTCCTGATTATCCTGTCGCTGGAGGCATACGACTTCTTTGAGGTTCCGATGAACAGGCTTCAGCAGGGTATGATCGGCAGCTACGACTACTCCCAATACACGGATCTCTATAACCGATACCTGTACGCGCAACGGCTCTCCCTCTCCGGCATCTGGGCGATCTATTCGGTGGCGCTTATTATCTTCGGTTTTGTTAAAAAGCACGCCCCCTCGCGAATCTGTGCCATCGTGCTGTTTTTCATCACCATCATTCAAGGTATTTATATTCGACCTGTCGGCTCTCGAAAACATCTACCGGATTATCTCCTTTATCGGGCTTGGCGTCATCCTGCTCTTGGTATCGTTCCTCTATACCCGTTTCAAGGATCAGATTATGGTTGCCGTGATCGGAGATCAAAAGGAGACAAAACATGACGGTTCGTAAAACCTTTTTATTCATCCTTGCCGCAGCCCTCTTCTGTTCCGGTGCGGGTCCGTCGTTCGATTCCTCACTGTATCGATATCTCGCCCCTATTGAGGTAACCGGGTCGGGATATGTCTCCTTTACTATCCCACCGGCTGTTTACGACAAGGCCAACCCGAACCTGTCGGACCTGCGAATCTCGGACGGCGGCGCAGCTGAGGTGCCCTACGTCATATGGAGTAACTCCCGAACCAGCGAGCGCAAGAAGATTGAGACCATAATCCTCAACACCTCCTACATTCCCCGTAGCTATACTACCTTCACCCTGGACGTGGGTGATACGGGCATGACGACCAACAACATCACCGTCACCACCTCGAGCACCGATTTTGTCAGGAGGATTACCGTCGAAGGCTCGCCCGATAACAGGAAGTTCGCCCTTCTGAAAGATAACGACTATATCTTCGATCTAACGAGCGACCATAATATCAAGAACCTCGCTATCTCATATCCCACGACCGACTATCGATACCTGAAGGTCACCATTTGGGACGACGGAGAAGAGCCCCTTGTTGCGGTCGGGGGAGAAATCTTTTTCCTCGAAGATATCAAGGGGGAGTCCGAGATAATTCCGAGCACCATGACGACCGTCGAGAAAAAGACCGGCAAGCCCGTCACCGAGCTCACGCTTGACCTTTCCAGCAAGAACGTCCCCACGTCGACGGTTACGCTCTCACTTGCCGATACGAACTTCAAGCGGGACGTGACCCTTCTTTCTTCAAACGTCGACAAACCCGAGGAGTATAGGGAGATATCCAGGACCTCCATCTATTCCATCCAGACACAGAGGTTTTCGCGCTCAAATACGACCATCGAATACCCCGAGACCCAGGCCCGGTATCTCAAGATTATTATAGAAAACGAGAACAACGCACCCCTGACTATTTTCGGGGCGACCGTTTCCGGCGTCCCCCGCAAGGTTACCTTTTCGGCTGCTCCGGACACAGGTAACACCTATACGCTCTACGTGGGCAATCCGCGTATCGAGAGCCCGTCGTATGACATTGCCCAGGTCTTCCCCTATATCGACAGGGATTCCTTCATACCGGTCTCTCTCGGGACGGTGGTCGAAAACCCCGGTTATATTCCCGGCTCCGACCTCCCGATGTCGGAGCGATATCCGTGGATACTGTGGGGCGCAATCGGATTGATGATCCTGGTGTTTGGAGTAATCATCATTCGCATGATGATGCGTCTGGCCAAGGAACCCAGGCCCTGAAATAGTATTGATTTTCTTTCAGGAAATTGTTATAAACCAGGGGCGTGATATCGGCTTTACTGCCGCGTCTGGTATTATGTTGTTATTTAACCGTCCCGGCACTCCCCGGAAACGTAAACGGAGGTTCTCATGGGAAAAATTAAAACGGCGCTCATCAGCGTATCGGACAAGTCCGGAGTCCTCGATTTTGCAAAGAAACTCGCCCTGATGGGCGTTTCGTTTATTTCCACGGGCGGCACGAAGAAGCTCCTCGCCGAAGGCGGCCTTACGGTCATGGATATATCCGAGTATACGGGATTTCCCGAGATGATGGACGGCAGACTGAAGACCCTGCATCCCAAGGTTCACGGCGGACTGCTTGCCGTCAGGGATAACCAGGAACACGCGAAAAAGATGACCGAACACGGCATGATACCCATCGATATGGTAGTGGTCAATCTCTATCCATTCGAGCAGACGGTGGCGCGGACCGACGTGACGCTGGCCGACGCTATCGAGAACATCGACATCGGGGGACCCACGATGATCCGTGCGGCCGCCAAGAACCATAAATACGTAACGGTCGTCACCGATCCGGAAGACTATCATCCCGTCATCAAGGAGATGGAAAAGACCGGGGGGAGTATCTCCAGCGAGACGAATTTCACATTGGCCAAGAAGGTCTTTGTGAGGACGGCAGCCTACGACGGCGCCATCTCCAACTTTCTTACCTCCCTTGACGAAAACGACGAGCGAACGAGATTCCCGGAAAGCCTTACGCTCCAGTTCAAGCGGGTCTACGGCCTTCGCTACGGCGAAAACCCCCACCAGCGTGCGGCATTCTATCGGGACTCCGTCGCCGTTCCCAATACCCTTCCGTGGGCCCGGGTGCTTCAGGGTAAGGAGCTTTCGTACAATAATATAATGGATACCGACGCCTCCCTTGACGTCGTTCGGGAATTCGACGAGCCCGCCGTCGTAATCATCAAGCATGCCAACCCCTGCGGGGTGGCCGTCGGCGGTAAGACGTTGGCCGAGACATACAAGATGGCACGGCAAACCGATCCGGTATCGGCCTTCGGCGGCATTGTAGCCCTCAATAGGGAAGTCGACCAGGATACCGCCGACGCCCTCGGCGAGACTTTCCTCGAGGTAATCGCCGCGCCCGGTTTTACTCCGGGGGCCCTGGACATTCTGGCGGCCAAGAAGAACCTGAGACTTATCGTGGTCTCCGCAGACCGGCTCGCAGACCAGGACACCTTCAACCTCCGGCGGGTCCACGGCGGACTCCTCGTTCAGGACTGGGATAGCGTGAGCATGTCTCTTAAGGACGCCAAGGTCGTGACCAAACGCCAGCCCACCCCCGAGGAGATGCGTTCCCTCGAATTCGCCTGGAAGGTGACAAAGCATGTTAAATCCAACGCGATCGTGCTCGCCAAGGGCAATATGCTCATCGGCGTTGGAGCCGGCCAGATGAGCCGCGTCGATTCGGTCGTCATCGCCCGGATGAAGGCGCAGTTTCCCACCGAGGGATGCGTCCTCGGATCCGATGCCTTCTTCCCCCAGCCGGACGGGATCGAGGCGGCGGCCCAGGCCGGCATCACCGCGATCGCCCAGCCGGGGGGAAGCATTAAGGACGACGAGGCAATCAAGGCTGCCGATTCGCATGATATCGCCATGGTCTTTACCGGGAGACGCCATTTCAGGCACTAAGGCATGCGCCCGCTGCGCGTCCGTTTCCCTGAAGCGTATGGAAACGGCCAAAACGGCGGTGCCGCTATTATAATATACAAGCGATAGGAAACCGTCCTCATCACATCGAAATGAGGCCTTCATGAAGATACTCATCGTCGGCGGCGGCGGCAGGGAGCATGCACTCGCATGGAAGCTGGCCCACGAGGCGGGTGTGCGCGTCTACTGCGCCCCCGGCAACGGGGGGACGGCCGCCATTGCGACGAACGTCCCGATCTCGTCCGAGGACATCGGCGCGCTCTGTGAGTTTGCCGTAAGCGAGCGTATCGACCTGACCATCGTCGGGCCCGAGGCGCCGCTCGTCCTCGGCATTGTCGACCGCTTCCGTGAGAAAGGTCTTACGGTCTTCGGCCCAACGAGCGGGGCGGCCCAGATCGAGGGGTCCAAGTCCTTCTCGAAAAACCTCATGAAAAAATACGGTATCCCGACCGCCGATTTCGCCGAATTCACCGATCGAAAGAAGGCCGCCGACTACATAGAAAAGGCGGGAGCGCCCCTGGTAGTCAAGGCGGACGGCCTGGCCGCCGGGAAGGGTGTTATACTTGCCCAGACCGTGCCGGAGGCCCTTTCGGCCGTCGATCAAATCATGGTCAAGCGCGAGTTTGGGGACGCCGGAGATAAGGTCGTCGTCGAGGAATTCCTGACCGGCGAGGAGGCGTCGTTCCTGGCCTTTTCGGACGGCAACTATGTCGTCCCGCTCGCCACCTCCCAGGATCACAAGGCGATATACGACGGCGATACCGGGCCCAATACGGGCGGGATGGGCGCCTACTCGCCCGCGCCGGTCGTTACGCCGGCCCTCACTACCCGCGTCATGGACGAGATCATGATCCCCACCGTAAAGGCCATGGAGCAGGAGGGGCATCCCTATGTCGGAATACTCTACGCCGGGCTCATGATAAAGGACGGTGTTCCCAGGGTGCTGGAATTCAATGCACGGTTCGGCGACCCCGAGGCCCAGCCGCTCCTGATGCGGATGAAGGGAAGCCTCTCCGAGGTAATGATCAAGGCCGTCGAAGGGAAGCTTTCCGAGGTCTCTCTCCAGTGGGACGAGCGCCCCGCCGTCTGCGTGGTGATGGCTTCCGGGGGATACCCGGGCAGCTATGAAAAGGGAAAGGTGATCACCGGGATAAAGGACGCTGAGAAGCTCTCCGACGTGGTGGTCTTTCACGGGGGAACGAGGCTGGAGGCCGACGGGCTCGTCACATCCGGCGGGCGTGTTCTCGGCGTAACCGCCGTCGGCGCGGACCTTTCGGCGGCCATCGACAGGGCGTATGCCGCCGTCGATCGGATAAAATGGGAAGGCGCCTATTATCGAAGAGACATCGGCGCAAAGGGGCTCAGGTATGGCCAGAAATAAGGTGCTTATCGTCATGGGGAGTAAATCCGATATCGAGGTAATGAAACCGGCTCGCGAACGCCTTGAGTCCCTCGGTATTGAGGCGGTGCTTCGTATCGCGTCGGCCCATAGGACGCCCGAGGTCGTCCGCGAGCTGGCTGGATCGGCCCGTGATCAGGGAATCGGCGTAATAATCGCCGGCGCCGGTTATGCGGCGCACCTGGCCGGCGTTATCGCCGCCCATACGACGCTTCCGGTCATCGGCGTTCCCATCGCTTCGTCCAGCCTCCTGGGAATCGACGCCCTGCTTTCCACCGTCCAGATGCCTCCCGGAATACCGGTCGCTACTGTCGGCATCGGCCAGGCCGGGGCAACAAACGCGGCGCTCCTGGCCGCCCAGATCCTCGCGCTTTCCGACGAAACGCTCCGTGGGCGTCTGGAGGCCCTGAGGATAGAGATGGCCGATGACGTGAAGCGCGCCGATCAGGAAATCGCGAAATCGTGAGTATCAGCTCAGACATGGATCACCGAAAGACGCGACACCCGATCGGCGGCATTACCGGGATTATCGTTTCCGCCCTCTTCCTGCTGGCGGCCGCCGGGGCGCTCTTCTCCGTCGCTGCCGAGACTTCCCGCGGACCTGATTCGATCGATCTGTCCGCGTATAATCGCACGGCGGGCCCCGTTACCTTTGTTCATAAGGACCACGGGAGCACCGGGGACTCCAAACCGTCCTGTTGGGACTGTCACCATACGACGGCCCGTGATCAAATCCCCGAGAAGTGCTCGATATGCCATATGCCGCTGGATGACTCCGCCGCCCCCACGGACGCCGTGGCCTTTCATAAGCTCTGCATCGGCTGCCACAAGGCCGAGATAGAACACGGAAACAAACGTCTCTCCCTGGCCTGTGACTCCTGCCATACCGCAAGTGGTGTTCAATGAAGAAAGATACGCAAAGATATAATAGACTACCTTTCTTCCGTTCGGCTGACCGTCGTTATCCTGATAGCGATCGCCGTGCTTGCCGCGCTCGGCACCCTCGTGGGGCAGAACGATCTTCCCGAAGAATACGTGATGCGGTTCGGGCATACGGCATATAGGATTCTCACGCTCTTTTCGGTAACCGATATCTATCACAGCAGCTACTTCAACGCCTTGCTGATGCTGTTGGTCGTCAATATCACCCTGTGCACCCTTTCGTTTGCCCCCAACAGGATCGCGGCCCTTTTTAAAGGGGAGAGGAGAGAGCCGCCCTATCCGTTTTCAGACCGCCTGGTCTCGGGCCGATCGACCAAGGAAACGGTCGAAGCCGTCGTGAAGCACCTGAGGCGCCCCCTGTGCCGGACTGTGGTGATAAGCCGTCCAACCGAAACGACCGTCGTTTCGTCGCCGCACCCGGTCTTTTCCCTGGGCGCTGTCATCGTTCATATCAGCATCCTGATGATCATCCTCGGCGGCCTGCTTTCATCGCTCTTCGGTTTCTCGGGAGATATGATCATTATCGAGGGGGGTACGTCCCGCGAGGTGGTCATAGACCGCAAGCACCTGGTAATGCTCGATTTTTCCTTAGGGCTTGACCGCTTTACGTTTGAGCGCTACGACGACGGCACTCCCCGGGAGTACCGGAGCGACATCACCATTACCGACGGAAAAGACCGGACCAGCGCCTCCCTGACCGTTAACCACCCGGCGCGATACAAGGGCGTCCGGTTCTACCAGACCAGCTTCGGTAACGAGATGGACTATGCCGTAATCGAGATACTGGATCGGCAGGGACGGTCGATCTACACGACAAATGCCTACTGGTCCGTCCCCGTCACGGTACCCGGACGCGACCTGACGTTTACCATCGTCCAGAATTCCCCCGAGTTCATGGACCTCGGCCCCGCGGTTCAACTCCTGGTTACCGACCAGAAACAGCAATACGACCTCTGGGCCTTTGTCAATTACCCCGACTTCGACCGCGAGCGGGGCGGCGATTTCGTCTTTGTCCTCAGGAACTACCATGAGGTCCCCTATTCCGGCATTACCGCCGTCAAGGAACCGGGACTCCCTTTGGTCTTTTCCGGCTTCGTACTCATCTGTATCGGGTTTCTTTTTCCCGTTGTCACCTCGATGGGAAGCTACCGCGCGAGGATTTCTTCGGACAAGAAGACAGCCACGGTCATCATCGAGGGAGCACCGGGGCGGCTCAAGGTCGGTTTCGACGCGGCATTCAAGCGGTTTATTGAAAAAATAAGGAAGGATCTATGCTGAGTCCGGTCATTCTGAGCTGGGTTACGTTCGCCTATGGGGCGGCCTTTATCTGTTTTATTCTCTCGTGGATGCTAAAACGTGACGCCGCGGCAACGGTCGGCGATATCATCGTCGTCATCTCGTTTGCCGCGCACCTTACGGCCGTCGTAATACGATGGATTGAAAGCTATCGGGTCGGCTTCGGACACATCCCGCTGACAAATTTCTACGAGTCCCTTATCTTTTTTTCTCTGGTCATCGCCTTTATCTATCTTGTGCTCAGATTTGCCTTCGGGTACAGGTTCCTGGGCGCTTTCATGACCCCCTTTTCACTGCTCGCTTTGGCCTATGCTTCGCTTTCTCCCGACATAGACCGCTCCATCAGGCCGCTGGTTCCTGCCCTGCAGAGCAACTGGCTCACCGTCCACGTAATGACCTGCTTCCTTTCCTATTCCGCGTTTGCCTTCTCGTTTGTCGCGGCAATCCTCTATCTTTTCAAACGTAACCGCGCCGGGGGGATACTCCCCGACCGGGACACGCTTGACGAGCTGACCTACCGGGGCATACTGGCCGGCATGCCGCTTCTGACCATCGGGATTATAACCGGCGCCTTCTGGGCACACTTCGCCTGGGGTTCTTACTGGTCGTGGGACCCGAAGGAGACATGGTCGCTGATTACCTGGATCATTTATGCCCTGTTCATTCACGCCCGTTTTATCCGTGGTTGGAGGGGAACCAGAAGCGCGGTTTTGTCTATCATCGGCTTTCTCTGTGTCGTCTTTACCTTCTTGGGGGTAAACTTTATCCTATCGGGACTCCACTCGTACCTGTAGCGGGGCTATAACCATGATACGAGAACTCTTGAAACGCCGGCCGCTCGCCGTCGCCCATCGGGGAGACCCGATGAAGCGGCCCCAGAATACCCGGTCGTCGTTCCTGTCGGCCCTTGAGTATGACATCGATATGATCGAGACCGACCTGAACATGACCGGGGACGGCCGCATAGTCGTCATCCATGACCAGGTCGTTGACTTCACCAGCAACGGAAAAGGCGAAGTCAACTCGTACACGCTTGCCGACCTGAGGCGGCTCGATTTCGGATCGTGGATGGGGCCGGGGTTTTCCGGCGAGACGATCATGACACTGGAGGAGCTTCTCGACCTTGTCAAAGGGCGCGACGTCGCCCTGAATATCGAGATCAAGAACGGCCCCCGTATATACGAGGGGATTGAAGAAAAGGTCGTCGCTATTCTCAACGATCTTTCCGCCGCCGACCGGGTAATCGTCTCTTCCTTCGACCATGCGACGATCCGTCACGTAAAGGATATCGCGCCCAACGTACTCTGCGGAATCCTCTTTTCCGGCGCGTTCATAGATCCGATTACGCCCGCCCGCCTGGCCGGCGCTGACGGCCTTCACCCTGAATACAGCTCAGTCCATGAGCCCCTTGTATCGGCCGCCCTATCGGCCGGGCTCTTCGTAAACGTCTGGACCGTTGATAGTGAAGAACAGATGAAGCGGATGGCCGCCCTCGGGGTTACCGGGATACTATCCAACTATCCCGAACGGCTCGTAGGCGTATTGAAAGGAAGTCCCGGCATTTCGGGGGCCTGAGACGGCCCCCGGCAGGTTAAGTTTCTCTCGGGTCATGCGCCGACCGGATCAACGGTCGCGAGATCACGTGACCCGACCCGGTGCGAATCTACTCGTCGAGTAAAAAGACGATATCCATATTAACCCGGTATTCCTCGATCTCGTTGTTTTCGACGTGAACGCGGAATTCCTTTACCTTCACCCCAACGATGTGTCTCAACGTCTGGGATGCCCGCTTTATTCCCTTTTTGATTGCGTCATCGAAGCTGACGGACGAGCCGCAGATAACCTCTGTAACCCGTGCCACTCTCTCATCCGACATAGTAAGCCCTCCTCTGGTATAGTTACGTGTGATTGCAGTGGGTGTTGATCCCTCCGATTTGTTTTGTACTATACCAGATTTCCTGTTATATTTCAACCGCCCAAATCGGGCGCCGTGATTTCTGCAGCCCCCTTCTCCCGAATGGATTTCCTTTTCGTGCTGTACCGGTGTGTGCTATAGTGCCGCCGTACCTTTTTACAGCACGGTAGGTTTCCAATTATGAGCAGTCAAGATGTCTTCGAGGTCAAGGTATTCCGGTTGAGCCTGTTCGTTTTTTTCATTATCGGCCTTGCCTTTCTCATCGTCGGGCTGGACGCACTGGTTTTCAAGACGATCTTTACCTATCCCGTTCCACCCGGGCCGGGAAGTCCTCTATTTCTTCTTCAAGCTCTTTTTCGTGGTGGTCGGGGGACTCATCGTATGGAAGGAGGGGCTCTATCTCCTGCGGCCTCCCGTGATGATGCGGGTCTCGGCGGACGGTATTTCCTTCGGAACGGGCATGGGTTACGAGCAGCGGCTCTTTGATTGGAAATATTTCGAGAAGGCCGTATACGGCATCGGCTACCGGATGCTCTCGGCCAGTCCGGACGCCGCCGTGGGGTTGGAGGTGCGGTTTAAACAGTCGCCCGAAATCCCGGCGGGCCTGGCCACTTCCGCAGGCATTTACTACGCGAACTACGCCCTCTGGCTCGACCGCCGCTACATGGGAACGTCTATTAAGAAGACTATCGAGGCCATTCGGCGGTTTGCCCCGGAGGGCGCCACGATTGAGGAGAGAAAGTAGAGACGACGATGCGCGTAAGATCTTAGCGTATTTGGCACATATGAAGACCGGCCGGACGTCTCGTAATGCTCGCCGGTTCGCTGCTATATCCCCGCCGGCTACCTGCACCAGTATCGACAGCCCCGCGACGATCAGGATACAGAATATCACGATCCTGAAATGCTTCTCGTTTATATACCGGTGCAGCAGCTCCCCGATCACGATACCCAGCACCACCATCGGCAGCAGCATCGCGGAATCTTTCAGGGTCTCCGTCGTCAGCCGATGAGTCATCGCGTAGGTCGCCAGCAGGACCGAATTCACCGAAAACCAGAGCGCCGCCAGCGTGCTCCGGAATACTGTCTTATCATGGAGAGACCGGCCGACGGCGTATACCACCGGAGGCCCGCCGGAGGCAAAAACACCCTGGATAAGCCCTCCCAGGACCAGGTAACCGGCCCGCCCCGCCGGAGATATCGTTCGTGTCTCCGCAGTCCGCACGGCCACGAGCAGCTCCCGGACGGATATGGCGACGACGAAGACGCCGAATACCCCCTTCAGGATAGAGCTGTCAAGCAGGCTGAACATGACGACCCCCGCGGCAAAACCTGCGCCCACCGGAGGGAATATCTTCCTCACGAGAAACCCGGTGTCTACCGTGGAGCGGTACCGCGCCACGAGGTAGCCGTTTATCAACACGTCCAGCGGTACCAGGACCGGCAGGAGCTCCTTGATGGGATAGAGATGTGACCCGAGCGTTACCGCGATGATGATGCTCCCGAATCCCGACAGGGCCTGCGACGTGAACGAGAGCAGCACAATCCCCATCAGGATGATTAGTTTTTCGTCCATATGATAATAATGCGCCGGTTAGCGCGGGGCGAACGATAATCCATCCCGCCCCTGAGCAGCGGGATACCCGGCCGGCTTCTCTCGGTCGGCATCAGGTTACCTTCATTCGCCTGATAAGCAGTGAATAGACGCGCGGAAAAAAGCGGCGGACATGGGCGGAGTATTTGATGAGGCCCCTACCGATGATGACTTCTTCCTTTCCGGCGGCAATAGCCCCGATAATACGATCGGCGCACTCCTGCGCGGTCAGCCCTTTTGCCATCAGCTCATCCATCCTTCCGTACCTGGTTCCGTCGCCGGTAATCGCGTTAAGCGATATGCCCGTCTTTACCCCCGTAGGACAAACTATCGTGACACGGATATTGTCCCCGCTTACTTCGGCCCTCAACGAATCGAAAAAACCGTGCAGCGCCTGTTTTGCCGCGGCATAGGTAGACCTCAGCGGGGTATAGATCTTTCCCATGATGCTGCTTGTCACCACGATATGGCCCTGGCGCCGTTTGAGCATCGAAGGCAACACCGCCTTGGTCAGGGCAACGTGGCCAAGAAAATCGGTGTTGATGATCTTCATGTCAACCGACAGCGACGTATCCTTTGCGAGCGACCGCTGGCTGATCCCTCCATTGTTGATAAGGAGATCGATATGGCCGAACCGGTCCAGCGCCTTTTTTGCCCTGGACTGTATGGTCAACGGTTTATTGAGGTCAAGGGGTAACAGCATGGTTTCCAGCCTTGCCGTTGGTAAGACGCGCCTTCACCCGCTTGAGCTCGTCCGGTTCGTTTGAGGAGAGGATCAGGCGGGCGCCCTCCTCGTTAAACCGGCAGGCAAGCGCCTCCCCAATTCCGGAAGACGCGCCGGTAATCCATACGACGCGGCCATTGAATCGCCCTTTCTTCTGCATCATACCGTTCGCCTTGTTGGAGCGCTACGCGGACACTCCCGAAAGTCCGAGGATCACGCGCGCCTCCTCGACCGTGGCCGGCTCCCTGCCGATATCCCTGGCTATCCGCGCCATCCGCTCGACCAATTGCGCGTTGTTCTTGGCGGGCTGTCCCTTACTGTAGTGAAGGGTATCTTCCAGGCCGGTCCTTATGTTTCCGCCCATTGACATGGCGATAATCGTGCTCCTGAGGTGATATTTCCCGATAGTCACTACCTGCCAGGTCGAACCTTCCGGCAGCTGACCCACCATGTGGAAGAGATTTGCCGGTGTAGCGGGGGCCCCGCCCATGATTCCCAGAACGATACTGAAATGAAGCGGCTTAGCGAGAACGTCCATATCATAGAGCTCTACCATGTTGGCGACATGACTCGCATCATAGACCTCTATTTCTATCCCGAACCCCTTTTCCCGGCACTTTCTGACGTATTGATCATTGAATGCCAGGGGATTGTTAAATACCGCCCCGCCGTATTTTGTCCTGAATTCGAAAGTACCGGCGTTTATCGTATGCATTTCCGGAGCCGGATCTATATTGAGAAGGTTGAGCCGCTGCTCGAGCGTCGCGTTGATGATAGCGCCCTTCTCATCCAGCCGCGCGCCGATCCCGTTCCCGATCTGGCGGATGATGGGGCACTTCTGCCCGATGAGCCTCACCGCCTTATTATAGATATCCAGATCGGGCGTGTTTTGCCCGTCGGCGCCCCGGACGTGGAGGTGAACAACGGCCGCCCCCGCATTGTAGCAGTCCAGGGCGTCCTGTGCCTGCTCTTCCGGGGTAACCGGAAGGGCGGCATTGGCCCATTTCCCGTGAATGCCCCCCGTGATGGCCGCGGTTATGATGACCTTTTCTTCCGATAGCAGTGTCGTGTTCACGGTATGCCTCCAGAAGCGCTAAACGACCAAACCGACCTATCCCGGATATGGCAGATGTAATAAGGAGCTTTTGATGTGATATCCTGATATCCCGACATCGGCGCGTCAAAGGTTTGTTACGGATTTCTACGGGATACTATTTAACTGCCGTCTTATACCAATTTAGCCCGGCCGATCACACTATATTCTGCTAATCCGCTCGGTCACTGATACCGTTCGAGCTCATCATCGTCCATGCCGAAATAGTGGCCGATCTCGTGCAGGAGTGTGATACGGATCTCATCGACCAGGTCTTCTTCCGTTTCGGCGATCGCCTCGATGTTCTTCTGAAACAGCACGATCTCTGACGGCATTACCGGCCCGGAATAAAACGGGCTGACGCTGTTGAAAGGAATACCGTGGAAGATACCCAGGAGGTGCCGCTTGTTTGTTAAACCCACCGACCGCAGGTCTTCCCGGGTTGGGTACGGCTCCACGGAAATGGCGATATTATCCATGCGCTCCCGGAACTCCTCCGGAAGCATTTCGAGAGCACGTCTGATATATTCTTCAAATAACTGCTTTGATCGATTCATATCGTTTCAGATGACGACCGGTCTTGCGTCCTCGGATTGCAGGATCCTTCCCCAGGAGAGGAGCCTGGCCAGATCAAAATACCCAATTTCCGAGTCTCCCCATGCCGGGTGAAACGCGATCTCCGTCACCCCCGCGGAGAGCTCGGGCGGGTAGAAATAGCAGAATGTCGGTCTATACCAATCGGCGTGATCAATACCCCGATCCGCTAATCGGCTCGCCATTGTTTTCAGGTCTTTATCGGAAATCTTGAGATCGGGATGGTCCAGTAGCGCATCATGAGGTGAGAAGCGCATAAAGTCAAATCCGTGGGCGTCGGCAAGATCGATGAAGATGTCAAAAAGCGCCGGAATTGCGTGGACACTGAAGTGGCTGTTAAGAAACGTTGGGGCAAACCCGAGTGAGAAAAAGATCTCGATCTGGCGCTCGCACTCGTGACGTATCGCGTTCCGTAGCGCCGGCTTATTGACGAGGTCCAACAAACCCATGTATCGCGCTCCCGCCCAAACAGCGGGATCGACCCCGATCAGTTCGTCGACCTGAAGGTGAAGACCTATGATCATACCGGGATGCTTCCGGGCGGTTGCAACCGCATCCTCGACCGCATCCTCCGACACCATGAGTGACACGTGTCTGACGGCGCCCGCCCGGTGGGCCAGCTCAATCCCCCGGTTCGCCTCCATGGAAATACCGAAGTCATCCGCAACGAACATGAACCGCTTCATGGCCGCAATTGTAGCCGACTGCCCGCGCAATGTCAAGCCAACGATACTTCAAGATCGCGTCGCAGCATGAATCCGTTGGTAACTATCGTAGAAGGGCAGGCCGGCTATATTCAAACCTGTGCGCGGATAATAATTGTCCGGTCCCCTTTTTTCGTATACCCCACATACAAAATAGGGTACAATGCCGCATTACTCATGGAGCGGTCGGCTATGGAGGTCAAAACCCTCGTCTTCGCGGGCGATATCCACGGGGAGTTCGAGACCCTCTCCGGTCTCGTGTCTGCAGATGAGGTTCTTTTCATCGCGGGCGATCTCCTCAACTTCATGGATTTTACCGACATTACCAAGGGGATTCTCTACCAGGCATTCACCCATGACGAACTCGTCGAGGGCCTCAAGGAATACGCCCGGGGAAACCTTGACCGGGTTCGCGAGGGGATCCGCGAAATATCAACGCCGGGGCATCAACGCTACGAGCGGGTCCGCCCCCTCATCGAGGGTACCTACGAACGTCTCTCGCATACCCTCCCGGGCAAGACCTTCATCATCTTCGGCAACGATGACTACCCCACAATCCTGAGGACGAAGCTCGACGGAAAGGCCGAGGTTGTCGAATCGGGAGTCGTGAGGATGGGAGGCCTTTCGATCGGCCTGGTATCCGGGATGCCCGAGGGCCACCGTACCATGGGACTTGCCGGAGAGATCCCCGCGGATACCTTCCGACAGCGGATATTTTCGCTGGGTCCCGTCGATATAATCGTCACCCACATCCCGCCGATGATACCGGAGCTGACCTACGATGTTGTTGCAAAACGACAGGAGCCGGCAAGCGACGCCCTTCTGGACTACATTAACACCTATCACCCCGCCTACGCCTTCTTCGGCCACGTCCATAACCCGAGTCAGCAGAGCATGACGATCGGCCGGACGCACGCCGTCAACCTTGGTTTCTTCAAAAAGACCGGTACCGTAACGCGGCTCGATCTATCCACCGGGCGGCTCATAGAAGGACGGTCATGAAGATCCTCTTTCTTGGCGTTATCGTAGGAAAGACCGGGAGATCGGCAGCCGTCCGCTTCCTTTCAGATTTCATAGCCCAAAACGGGAAGCCTGACCTGACGATCGCCAACGCCGATCATGCGGCCGAGGGCTTGGGACTTACCGGAGACATCGCGGCCGAATTAGTGGACGCGGGCGTGGATGCGATCACGCTCGGCCAGAACGTATGGGCGCAGAGCGACCTCGAATCGGCCATAGAAAAACGTCATGATATCCTTCGCCCCATCAACCTGCCCCGAACGAACCCCGGACGGGGCGTCCTGATCACCGAGGTCGGTACCGATAAGGTGCCCGTCGGGCTGATTAATCTCTCGGGATACACCTTCATCGGAAGGATACTTCCCGATAATCCCTTCCCGATCATCCATGACCTGCTCAGGGAGGTGTCATCCAGGGCCCGGGTTACCGTTATCGACTTCTGCGCGATCCCCAGCGCGGAAAAGGTGGCAATGCGGTATCACCTGGACGGCATGATTAGCCTTCTGGTCGGAACCGGGACCCTTGTACAAACCGCCGACGAACAAATCAGTAAAACCGGCAGCGCGTCCATAACCGACGTAGGAATGATCGGGGCCTATGACTCCGTCGTCGGTTTCGAAAAGGACGGGGAGATCAAGCGGTTTACCACGTCCGTCAAGAGCTTTGCCCGCACCGCCGAAGGGCGGGCGCGCGTCGATGCCCTTATCTGCGATATCGATCCCGGCACCGGCTGGGCACGCTCCATTCAACGTATCTCAACGATCATCGAGGACTGACATGAGCAGCGGCCGCCCCCACACCAGGCAGGCCCGGCCTGCCGACGCGTCGGCCATGGCGCATATCCACGTCGCCACCTGGCGCAGCGACTACCGCGGTTTTGCCCCGGACGACTACCTTGCCGCCCTCTCGGAAGACGAGGTGCGGCGGGACTACGAGGAGATTATCGGAAGCTCTCATTCAATGGCCTTCGTCGCGGAGGACGACGCGGACAGAATCGTGGGTCTTTCCGCCTGCGGGCCGTACCGGGACGAGGGGCACGTCTTGAGCGCGGCGTTTTCGTCCGAGCTCTATAACCTGTACGTCGTTACCGACGCCCGGAAGTCCGGTGCCGGACGCGAGCTTGTCCGGGCCGCCGCCCGCGGCCTCCTCTCACGGGGCATCGCGTCTATGATGTTGTGGACGCTTGAAGGATACGAGTCAAATACGTTTTATCCGCGCCTGGGCGGAAATATCGTCGGTCGCCGCAAGGCAATGATAGGCAGCAATGAGGTCAGTGATTTGGCCTTCGGATGGGAGGACATCAGCGCGATCCTTTCCTGAACTTCCAGGTTGCCGCCGAAAGCTCGCATACCCTTAGCGCGCAACGTCAGATCGAATCATCAGAAAATGTAATTAAATGCGCTGCAATTGATCTAAGGCGAGTGTCGAGTGGGTCGAACGATATGCGTGTCGGCTGGTTATCCCTGAGGCTTTTAAATTCCCGCTTTTCTTATCTCATAACCGGTTTCTTTCCGGTATATTTTTCCACGAGCAGTTCAAGGTAGCCAACGAGATCCGTTACGGCGGGGTTCTCCCGGGCGTCGTTAATCCAAACTGATCTCGAATATCCGCCCGACCCGTCCTTGAGGGTAAACGAGTATGAGACTTCGTCCGGAACTCCCGGGCGGTCGGACGATTTCATATGCTTGATGTCTATGGCGCAGAAGAAGCTGAAGAGCGTCCTTGTCTCGGACTTAGTGGGGATAAAGATATCCGTCGATTCCGTCCGGTCGCCGACGGTATGGGTGGCGATTACAGATCCGTCCCCGCAGAGCCGTACCCGCCACTCCCCGTATCCCGAGGGGTGATACTGTCCGCCGCTGCTAAACTCCAGGTATTCCTCGGTATCCTTTGTCTCGCCCCTGCACGCGGTAGGCAGGATCATGAGGCCTGTCGATAGGAGAAAAAGAGAGACCGCTCGCACTAAAAATCCGCCCATCGTGCCCCCTGCTTCTATGCGGCCGCCGAAACCGCCCCAAAAACCGATGCATCCCAAATAGTTAACCGTACGTCAACAATGCACATCAATAAACTTTACTATATATAATAGAGTTCACCCGTTATGTGATTAATATCACATAATTCAATTCAACTTCGTTTCGGGGCGGTGTAACCTTTTTCAATCGTCGTTCTATTTCTTGATCCTATCGAATTTCACGGCGATATCGTGTCCGCTACAGTTTATCGGGGTCTGCGCGTCACTTATTTTGCTCCCGAATCAATCCCTCCTTCAGGGTCTTTCGAAAACTCCCGGTGAAGTAATTACCGGGTATCTCTTTAGTCACCTGCCGGTCTTTCGGGATATTGGGGAGGGGAAAGCCCAGGACGATCCAGAGAAAGGTAAGGATGATATTGAATGTCGCCCCCCAGAGTATCTCTCGGTCAGAGCCCTGTCCGCTCACGAAACAGGGGAAATTCCAGTCCGATCTCCCGGAGGCGCTCTTTATGTCGTCGGGAACATCAAACCTGATCCAGGCGAAGCGGTCCGGATCGTACAGCTCCGGGAGCCCGATAATGACCAGACGCTCCACCTCCCAGCTCAGGCACTCGGTAAAAGGTCCCACAACTATCCCTACGGCGGGATAGATAACCCGCCTGAACGATACCATCCCGTAGGACGGCAGTGAACCAAGATACCGGATGACGCGGCGCGGGATCCCCGTTTCCTCCCGCGTCTCCCTCAGGGCCGTCGCAAGGTAGTCGACGGCGATGCGGAACCCGTCCCTATCGCCCGACCCTCTTCCCCTCGTTAGGCCCGATCCCCTCACATAGGGAGAGAGGCCGGCGGCGATCAGGAAACCACGAAACGTATCGAGGCGGTGGGTGTGCCCCCCGGGAAAGCTCAAGTCCCCCGGCTGCACCACGTGGGCGGATCGCTTCGTGAGAATTATCTCGTAGCCGTTAGACTCCGAGAACCGGAGCAGCAGGATAACGCCTGACGTCGATATACGTACCCCCATCGCCTCCTGGTCTCGGACCTCCCTTCCGCGCTCGGCAAAGCCGTGGGGGTATTCGGAAAGCCGCCGCTCGACAAGCAGGGGAAACTCGTCCTTCTTGAAGAGGATATCCGGTCTTTCTATCTGGTGGTTGCTCATGTTCCCTGCCTTCGTTAAGACGGTACCGGCAGACGGGCACGGTCACTGTCCTTGCTCTACCTGCCTGCCCGCCGATAAACCTCGTCTACCAGCTCATGGGCCGTCACGGCGGCCGCAAAGCCGGGGGAATAGTCCGTCCGCTCCTGCACGGCCTTGATAAAGAAATAGTCTTCTACCGTATACGGCCCAAAGGTCTGATAATCGAGGGTTCGAAAGAAGGGATCGGAAAGCCCGAGATCCTCAAAATAGGACGACAGGACATGCTCTCGCTCAACCACAAGCTGTCCCGCGTCTCCCTCGGTATACTCAACGGGACCGATGATATCGTGATCCGTGGTAATGAAGAGGCGCTCGTACATGATCTCGAGCCGCCGGTTGGACAGGCGGCTTACCATATCGTGCCAGACCGAGGTCAGGAGGCCCTCCATCCCGTTATCGAACCTCATGGTAGCCCGCGCGTAGTCTTCGATTCCATCATGATTCGTGCGGTATTCGACGGCGGCGTCGGTTATCCGCGGCCTTCCGAAAAACCACGAAAGGAGGTCCAGGTCGTGGATGCTGTGCTCGATGAGCGCGCCCCCCCCCGATATCGAGCGATCGGCCCGCCACGATGAATGGTGGAGGCCTCGAATGGGAAAGCACTGGTCATCGCGGAGCGTCACCATGATCGGAAGCCCCGCGTCGGCTTTCGTAATCATATTCCTGATAAACCGGTAGGTCGGGGAATAGTGGAGCACGAGCCCTACCCCCGCCGTCACCCCCGCCTTGAGCACGGCGTCACCCATCGCCCGTGCACCGCCGACATCGACGGCAAGCGGCTTTTCGCAAAAGATGTTCTTGCCCCGCCCGGCCGCGGCTATTACGTACTCCCGGTGAGAGCGTGTAGGAGAGGCAATAAAGACAGTGTCAATGCCGTCATCATTAATGATCTCATCGGCCGACGCTACCGCCGTCTTGAACCCGATATTTTTCGCCAACGAATCGGCCGCCGCCGCGTTCGGGTCAAACACCGAGATAAGCTCGAGATCGCAGAGCCCGGCGTTTCTGAGGATCGCCAACGATACCCCGTGCGTCAGCCCCAGGAGTCCTGCGCCTATCAATCCGATCTTCGTTTGGCCCATTGCTACACCCGAGAGAATATTTGCTTCATAAATCGCCGCCGTTCGGCATCAGCCGTTGGTCCGCCCATCCTCCCGTTCGGGATGCGGCCGGCCCCCAGCTAACCTATCACAAAACCGATGGATGTCAACAAAAAGCTCATATACTCCTTGACTTAGTATTGCGGGATTGTTATAGTTTTGACCAATTATGAAACGTAAAGATACGCAGGACGCTCAGGACCGTTTTGATGCGGTAGTTCTTGCGGGAGACAGAAAAGCCAGCAGAAAGGTCAAGGGCAAGAATAAGTCCCTCCTGGTTATAAACAACCGCGCCGTCATCTGTTACGTTGTTGAGGCGCTGGCCGGTTCGCGCCATATCAATGACATCTATGTCGTCGGCCCTAAAGACAGGATCGAGACTGCCCTGGCGGCCGGTGGCGTCGCGACCCTATCCAAAAGGGTCATTGTTCTGGAACAATGGGATAATATCATAGAGAATATATGGAACGGTTTCCTTTCGACGATACCGGGCTATAAACCCTCTACGAATCCTGATTCGTACCGCGGCACCCCCCACTGGGACAAGGTCGTGCTCATTCTATCGGGCGATATCCCGCTGTTGACCCCCTATGAAATTGACGAGATGATAGGGAAGGCCGATCTCGTCCATTATGATTATCATCCCGGCACTACTTCGAACGACTCCCTCAGCTACTATTACCCCCAGAGAAGGAAGAAGGGGAGAAAGAAGAAACGGGGTATCAAGCACGCCTATTTTCATTTCAATGAGGGGCTCGTTCGCCAGAATAACCTGCACCTCGGCAGACCCTTTGCCCTTGCTAACAAAGCCTACATCGAAAAGATGTACGAGTTTCGTCATCAACGGGAATGGAACGACATCGTGAAGCTTGCCTTTGAAATGCTCAGGACCGAAAAGGGGAGCTGGAAATCGCTCTACTATTTCGTAGTACTCCAGCTATGTATGCTGTTGTCCGGCATGGGACTCTCTCCCCTGTCCGACAGGCTCCGGCGCCTGGTAAGCCTGCATAGGCAGGTAGAACCGACCGTTGGATTGATACTCGGCACGCGCCTGAGGAGCGTCGAGACTACCTTCGGCGGCGCCGCGCTGGATATCGACAGCGACTATGAATTCGAGACCATCAAGGCCAACTTCGCCGAGTGGATGGCTCATCAAAAGGATCTTTCTGACCGACAAGACCGTAATTAGCCGAAACCAACCCTTCTCGATGATACCCTCCCCCGCCAATTGAACCTTCCGGTTCAAATACCGGTGGGAGGGCGTGTACGATGCCAATTCACGGGATCGGCCTTAAATCCGGGGATAGTCGTCCCTCCCCGGACTAAAAAGTTTTTGTTTACGGACCGAAAAAAGCTTGACAAACTCCTGAAAATATTTTATAAATAACAAATTTGACAAAACGCACAATTGGGAACGGCAATGAAGACATTCAGCGCAAAGCTATCAGATATCGATCGTAAATGGTACATCGTGGACGCCAACGGCAAGGTGCTCGGCAGGCTCGCATCGGAAATATCCATGGTTCTCAGGGGTAAGCACAAACCGATCTTCACCCCCCACATGGATACCGGAGATTTCGTTATCGTCGTTAACGCCGAAAAGGTCAAGCTCACCGGTAATAAGCTCAAAGATAAGAAGTATTACTCCCATACCGGTTATCCGGGAGGCCTCAAGGAAACCACCGCGGGCAAGCTTCTCAATGAAAAACCCGAGCGGGTTCTCATCAGCGCGGTCCGCGGTATGCTCCCGAAAAACAGACTCGGCCGGCAGCTCATCAAGAAACTCAAGATATATGCCGGCCCCGAGCATCCTCATACCGCTCAGAACCCCAAAGTACTCAACGTCCAATAAACAACAGAGGGAATCCTATATATGGCAGACGAACAAATAACGTATTACGCAACAGGAAAGAGAAAAACATCCGTTGCCCGCGTCTTTATGAGACCGGGCGCCGGCAAGATCACCGTAAACGATAAAGACGCCGGTGAATATTTCTCACGAGAGACCGCGAAGATGGTCATTCTTCAACCCCTCGAGTTGACCAAGACGC
Organism: uncultured delta proteobacterium; assembly: GCA_963848155.1. Lineage (GTDB taxonomy): Bacteria > Desulfobacterota > Zymogenia > Zymogenales > Zymogenaceae > JAFGAS01. The sequence goes on along the minus strand of CAWKCL010000007.1, from coordinate 197,572 downwards.
TTGATAAGTTCGATATCTTCGTCAATGTTGCGGGGGGCGGCATCACCGGACAGGCCGGGGCGGTAAAGCACGGCATCAGCAAGGCGCTCCTCGTATATGATCCGGAATGTCGTCTGGTCCTCAAACGGGCGGGATTTATTACGAGGGATTCCCGTATTAAGGAGCGCAAGAAGTACGGACAGCGCGGAGCCCGGGCTCGATTCCAGTTCTCCAAGCGGTAATCGGCAATTAATGACCCGCGGCCGGGGTTATCCGGCCATAATGGCGGCTCACTGCTACGGACTGATTAACGGCCGTCTTTCACCGGCGCGGGGAAGACGGCCTGTTTATTTTTATTCGTCTGAAACTCTAAGCTCTTACGCGTCCATTCTCTATTCCACAGATCCCCGACAACTCCGGCGATCTTGTCTGAATCACGATACCTATGACCGGATGGACGCCAACCGGTCCCGTCAGTGTACATTCTATGAAAAAGATCGCGATCATAGGTGGCAGCGGTTATACGGGCGGCGAGTTACTCCGGATACTTGCCGGCCATCCCGACATAACCGTTTCCGTCATTACCTCACGAGAGCACCAGGGTAAACCGCTGGCCGACGTTTTTCCGCACCTCAGGGGATACGCCGATCTGGTCTTTGAACATCCCGACTATCAGGCTATCGGGAAAAGGGTGAACGCCGTCTTCACTGCCCTACCCCACCAGGCCTCAATGGAGGCCGTAGGGGAACTCGCGGCCTTCGGTATCCCCATTGTCGATCTATCGGCGGATTTTCGTTTTGCCGATCCCGACCTCTACGCAGCCCACTACTCTTCGCACACGCACCCGCAGCTGCTGTCAAAATCGGTCTACGGCCTACCCGAGGTATACCGGGAGGCAATCCGCACGTGCACTATCGTGGGCAATCCCGGATGCTACCCCACCGGGGCGATCCTCGGCCTCTATCCCCTCCTCAAGGAATCGGTCATTGATCCGGCCGCCGTTATCATCGACGCTAAGTCGGGAGTCTCGGGGGCCGGCCGGGGGCTTTCGCTTTCCACCCTCTACACCGAGATCAGCGAGGGACTGCATGCCTACAAGATAGGTAATCATCGCCACGCCCCGGAGATCCAGGAGAAATTGTCGGACATTGCTCAAACACGGGTTGACATCACATTTACCCCTCACCTGATCCCGATGAATAGGGGAATTCTCTCCACAATCTATACGACGGCCTCCCGCACTACCGACGTCCATAAGATCCGCGCGATCTTCTCCGACTATTACCGCACCGAACCGTTTATTCGTTTATTGCCTGACGGCGTATTTCCCGATACTGCGTGGGTGCGGGGCTCCAATTTCGTCGATATCGGGATTTTCGTGAATCCAGACACGGGAAGAATAATCGTCATCACCGCCATTGATAACCTCGTCAAGGGGGCGGCGGGTCAGGCAGTTCAAAACATGAACCTCCTGCTGAACCTGGAGGAGACGACCGGTATTATGTCACTACCCGTCTTCCCTTAACCACGATAGAGAGCCCCTTCCCCTCGTAGACCACCCCTATGGAAGAAGATAAAAGAACAAGTCTCGACGAAATCGTCGGCTCCATCGTCTCATCCGAAAGCGGTCTAAAGATCACGGGACTGTCCGGCTCATCGGCGTCGTATCTTCTGGCCGCCTCGGCCGTTAAGTCATCGGCATCGATCGTTCTGGTAACCACCGAAAAGAAACTCGAGCAGGCCGCGCAGGATATCGAGTTTTATATTCAGGACTCGCCCGCCGGCCATGCGGTACTCCCGTTACCTGTCTGGGGTTTTGCACCCTACGAACGGCTTATTCCTCAAACGGATGTATCCATTAGCCGGATAAAGGCCCTTCTTTCATTGGCCGAAAACACCGGACCGTTCATACTGGTCGTGCCGATTACGGCCCTCATGACACGCGTTATACCCAGGGCAATCCTCCTTACGACGCAGCTCATCCTGGAGACGTCAAGAGAACAGACCCGGGAGTCTATCATCAAATTCCTGCTCCAATCGGGATATTCCCAAACCGGGCTTGTCGTAAACCCGGGCTATTTCTCCTCCCGGGGGGGTATCCTTGATCTCTTTACTCCGAACGTGACAAATCCTATCAGGATTGAATTTTTTGGGGATACGATCGTGTCCATGAGGACATTCGATCCGCTGACACAACGCTCTATTGAGCAGCTTCAGATGGCCGAGATCATTCCTGTTTCCGAGCTGATTCTCACCGAAACCACCCTCAAACGCGGTCTGAGGTGGATACGGCAACGGGGCGCTCAGCTGCGGACGCCCGTCGGTCGGATCAGGGAGGCAATCGGTGAGCTTGAAGGTTACCGTACGCCGCCGGGGATCGGTTGGTCGGCAATCTCGTTATACGGTGAGCTTGAGACGATCTTCGATTACCTGCCGGCCGGCATCCCTATTTGTATCGATGAGCCGGAATCGGTCTGGGAGGAAGCCGAACACTTTATGGCATCGACCCTGGATCTATACCGGAGGGCGGTAGAGAGAAAGGAGCCGGTTGCGCCGGTCGAATCGGCGTTCCTGGACGTGAACGAGACCCGCTCGTTATTATCGGCAAGCAGGGCAATCGGGATCAACCCCCTGCAAACGGCCCCTTCGGACAAGACGCTCGCCGCCCTTACCTCCAGCCATACAGAGCTTCGGGCTACCATCGGCAGAGATAGGCGCGGAGAGACCATCCTCACCCCCCTGGTAAAAAAGATCACCGAAGTCCGGGGGAAACGGGGTACCGTCGCCCTCGTATGCCTTACCACGTCGCAGGCGGACCGTATGAAGGCCCTGCTGTCTTCGCACGGCGTTGACATCGAACCGACCGACCTCTCCTTTTGGCCATGGTTTTCGGAGGGCCACGACCGGGCCGGCATCCTCATTGGGGCGCTGCGCGAGGGATTTGAAGACCCCGCCGGCGGACTCTCGGTAATTACCGAAGAGGAGATTTTCGGAACCAAGGCCAAGGTTAAACGCTTCAAAAGGCAGGATGTCGGAGAGGCGATCGACGCCGTGGGTATGCTTGCTCCCGGTGATTTCGTGGCTCACTCCCGTTTTGGGATTGGAAAATTTATCGGATTGGTCAACCTGAAAGTGATGGGTGTATCCGGAGATTTCGTGCATCTCGAATATGACGGGAACGACAGGCTGTACGTTCCCGTTGATAAGATAGCGCTGATCCATCGGTATCGGGGCTCGGACGGACGGCCGCCGGCCCTGGATAAGCTCGGTAGTCCGGCCTGGGAGCGATCAAAGAAGAAGGTGAAGGCCCACATCTTGGCGATGGCCCATGAGCTTGCCGCCCTCTATGCCTCCCGTAAGGCCCTGCCGGGGTATGCGTTCTCTAAGCCGGGGGCGGACTTCTCCGAATTTGAGGCCCTCTTTGCGTTTGAGGAAACGCCCGACCAGCTGTCTGCCGTCCGGGATATCATTACCGACATGACACGGCCAACCCCGATGGATCGCCTTATCGCCGGAGACGTCGGCTACGGAAAAACCGAGGTGGCGATGCGGGCGGCATATCTCGCCGTCATGGACCACAAACAGGTTGCCCTCATCGTACCCACGACCATCCTGGCGGAGCAGCACTTTAACACCTTCAGGGAGCGGTTTGCCGAATTCCCGGTCCAGGTGCGGATGCTCTCCCGATTTCTCTCCAAAAAAGAGCAAAAGGACGTTATCGATGAGCTTGCCCGGGGAACGGTGGACATCGTCATCGGCACCCATCGGCTGATCAGTAAGGACATATCACTCCCCAATCTTGGGCTCCTCATTGTGGACGAAGAACACCGTTTCGGGGTATCCCACAAGGAAAAGATCAAGAGACTTAAGACACAGGTCGACGTCCTGACCATGACGGCAACGCCGATCCCAAGAACCCTCTCTATGTCGATCATGGGAATACGTGACATCTCGATTATCAATACGCCGCCGCCCAACCGCCTTTCGGTCAAGACCTATATCTCGGAGTTCGATCCCGAGGTAATCAAGGAGGCGATTACGCGGGAGATCTCCCGCGGCGGGCAGGTGTTCTTCGTACACAACCGGATCAGGAGCATGCCCGCCATGCAGAAATACCTCGAACGGCTCGTACCCGAGGTCAGGATCGGCACGGCCCACGGCCAGATGGAGGAGCACGAGCTTGAGCGGGTCATGCTCGACTTCGTGGATAAACGCATCGAGGTCCTCCTTTCAACAGCCATCATTGAATCCGGGTTGGATATCCCGTCGGCCAACACCATCGTCGTCAATCGCGCAGATACCTTCGGCCTCGCTCAGCTCTACCAGATCCGCGGCCGCGTCGGCCGCTCATCGGTAAGAGCGTACGCCTACTTCCTCATCCCAAGCTCGCTGGTGCTAACCCCCGACGCCCGCAAGCGCCTCTCGGTTATCAACGAGTTTTCCCACCTCGGTTCCGGCATCCGAATTGCCGAGTACGACCTCGAGATCCGCGGCGCAGGCAATCTACTGGGCGCCGATCAATCGGGACACATCAATGCCGTCGGCTATGAGCTGTATAAGGAAATGGTGGAGCAGGCGCTCGTTCAAATAAAGGGCGGGGACGCACCCGTAGAAATCGAAACGGAGATCCAGATCCCGGTTGCCGGTTATATCCCCTCCGGCTACATACCAGATTCGGATATCCGCCTGAGCCTCTATCGGCGGCTTATCGGCATACGGAACACAACGCATCTGATTGAAATCGCAGCCGAGATCACCGACAGATTCGGGCCACCTCCTGAAGAAATAAGAAACCTTATCAGCCTCGTCGATCTCAAGCTCGCCGCGCGGGATTGCTGGGTTACGGGTATCAAGTATAGAAAGGCAACTATCACCCTGACGTTCTTCGATAAGGCCCGTTTTGATACGGAAGGTATCGTTGCGATGGTAAAGGAACGGCCCAACGCCTTTGCACTTTCTCCTGACGGGGCGTTTCGATTTCGCCCGGAACATACCTCCGGCGAGGGCCTCCTGTACGACCTGAAAAATGTATTGCAAAGGTTGTCCCCGTATGTTACGCTTTAAAGAATATCGTTTGTTATTCCGAATGAACCGTAATACGGCAACACTGGCTACACTTGCATTTATCGTCTTTCTCGTGCTGTATCTCTCAAGTTGCAGCAACGATAAGGTCTTGGCTCGTTTTGACGGCCATGAGATTACCGTAGAAGAGTATCTCTGGGAAAAGGATAACCTCCCGGAAGCCCAGAGGAACAGTCTCAGAACCATCGAGGACAGGAAAGAGTTTCTCAACAAGATCATCGTTCGAGAGATGTTACTCCAGGAGGCTCTCCGGCTTGGGCTTCAGAATAACGAGGCAATCCGTTATAAGATCGAAAATTATCGACGTAACCTTTTGATCAACGAGCTCCTCAACAGGCAGATTGAGGGAGAGACCGTTGTTACCGACAAGGAAATAAAGAACTATTACGAGAACCACAAAAACCAGTTCACGACCGAGACCCTGGAAGCGAGCTATATCGTAGTACGCACCCGGGAAGACGCAGAGATGATTATGGCCCTCCTGAAGCGTGGTGAGAGCTTCTCTGATCTGGCTAAGAAATTTTCGATCGGACCGGGGGCCGAGTCGGGAGGGAGCATCGGGGAGATTACCCGTGGACAGATGATACCGGAGTTCGAAGATGCGGTGTTTGCTCTCGAAAAGCCGAACGAGATCAGCCCCATAATTGAGACGGACTTCGGCTACCACATCATCAGGCTTGACAGACCAAAGGCGATCAAGACGATTTCCTATGACGAGGCATCAAAGAAGATTCGGGAGGTACTAACCGACCAGAAGGAAAAGGAGTTTTTCGAGAACTTTGTTAAGAAACTCGAAAAAGGGATTACCATCGAGATAAATGACGATCTGTTGAAAGAATTGTGAGAAAGACATGAAACGCAACATACTAATTCTTATCGCTTTTTCGGGTATCCTCCTATTTCTCGCGACGGGGTGCGGGCTCAAAGACAGGGTAAACGAGGAAGATGAGGTGCTCGCTACGGTCAATGGGACCCCCATCACCCTTTCGGAATACAAGGCCTCTCTGGAGAAACTCAAGTCCCAGCTTCCCAAGGGAGATTCTCTGGACCCGGAAGGGATTAAGACCTTGAAGATGAACCTTCTTAATCAGCTTATCGAAAAGAAACTGCTGATTGCCGAGGCCGGTAAGCTCGGGATAACTGTTTCCGAGGCCGAGATGAACGAGCAGATCAACAGGATCGTCGGTGAGTATCCCGATTCCGATACGTTCAATTCGCGCATGAAGGAAGAAAACATCGATATCCCGTCATGGAAAAAGGAGATCGAGTATCAGATAATGCTCGAGAAGCTGGTTAAGGCCGTCGCCGGCTCGAACATTACCGTAACTCCCGAGGAAGTTAAGAAATACTACGATGATCATCTTGATCTATATAATTCCCCGACCCGTGTCAGGGCGCTTCAGATAATGCTCGAAACCAGAGAACAGGCCCAAACGATCCTTGACGAAATCAAAGGTGGGGGCGATTTTTCGGAACTCGCCAAGACCTATTCCATTTCACCCGACTCGGAAAAAGGCGGCGACCTCGGATTCTTCAGCGAGGGTGAGATGCCGCCCTCCTTTTCCGTCGTCTTTACAATGAAGCCCGGCGATCTTTCCGACGTGGTGGAAAGCGAATACGGGTTCCATCTCTTCAAGATAGTCGATCGGCGAGAGGCCAAGATGCTTTCGCTGGAAGAGGCTCGGCCCGAGATAGAAGAGAAACTCAAACGGCTGAAATCCGAGGAAAAGTACGGTGAGTGGTTTGAGCAGATTCGAAAAAGCACGAAGATTGAAGTGAATCCTTCGGTTCTGGAAAAGATTAAGCTGTAGATACCGCGACGCTAATAAATCGCAACGGTGAGACAATGGAGGAATCTATGAATAGCAGCAAGGCCTTACTGTACGTCGCTCTCTGTATATGTACCATCATCGGCGCCCTTTCCCTCCCGGTAGTTAACGCCGCCGAGGTCAGCGATAAAGTAATCGCCATCGTTAACGACGATGTAATTACCATGAGCGAGCTTATCGCTGAAGGGGGTAACGACATGAAAGGGGATCCCGCCGCAGTCCTTTCGAACGGTATGACCGTAAAGGAAGCCCGGGACATAGTCCTTGAACAGATCATCTTTAAGAGACTGCTCGATCAGGCCGTTAAAAAAGAAGGTTTTGACATCACTCCGGTCGAGATTGACCGGCTCATCGCGGAACGGCTAAAAGCTGACGGTATGAGCAAGCAGGACCTTATGCTGGTTCTGGCTAATGACGGGATGACATACGATGAATATAAGAGCCAAATCGAATACTCAATCAAGAAGGAACAGATAGTTTCCCGAAAGCTCTCTTCTCACATCATCGTAACCGATGACGAAATTGCCGCCTATTTTAAGGAGCACAACGCGGAGTTCAAAGACCGAAAGGAATACCGCGTCAGTGAGATTGTCTTTCCATTTGCGCCCGATACAACCGAGTCGGAAGCCGTCGCAATACGCGCCAAGGCCGACATGGTACACAAGAAGCTGAAATCAGGCGCCTCCTTTGAAGCGATGGCAAAGGAATATTCAATGACGCCCGACGCAGAAATCGGCGGAGATATGGGCTTCCTTCAATCCAATACCCTGGATCCCGGATTCCTCTCCGTGCTCAATAGCATGAAAATCGGACAGATCAGCGATGTTCTCGCCACTTCAAACGGCTTCATAATTTTCAAAGTCACCGATTCGCGGCCCATCTCAACCATTAGCGTGGACGATGTGAAATCGGAAATTGCCGCGACTATACGGTATCAGAAGACCGTCGCCTATTTTGACCGCTGGATGAAAGATCTCAGAGCTTCGGCCTTTGTCGAAAAGATGCTCTAGTATCTCTTCTCAGGGGAACACAGAGCACCTGGCTGGTGTCTAATTATATTGGAAGAATTATCGACTAGAAGAGTAACATAATTGAAACTTAAGCTCAGATTACCGCAACACGACACGTCTAAATCCAAAGGGTACCTCTCTTCGGAGGAGAGCCTGATGATGCTCTCTGAAACCAAGTCCGTCAAGAGGAAGATGGCCCTGTCCATCTTCCTCTTTATCACCGTCGTATTTATGGTACTCACGACATCGGTCTCCCTCGGCGTATACTTCTTTTTTTCCAGCGACTTACCGAGTGAATCCGCTCTGAAAGATTACCGCCCCAGCATTATTACAAAGGTGTATGGCGATAGCGGGGACCTTATCGGAGAATACTTCGTTGAGCGGCGTATCGTTGTCCCGTACGAGAATATCCCCAAGGTGCTCGTTCTGGCGTTTGTTGCCGCTGAAGATGGGGGCTTTTTTAGGCATCCCGGCATCGATGTCCGGGGTATCATCCGCGCTTTTATTCACAACCTTGAAGCCGGTCGTATCGTTGAGGGCGGGAGCACCATAACGCAGCAGCTCATTAAGACGCTTCTCCTGACTCCCCACGTCGATTTTACGCGGAAGATCAAGGAGGCAATCCTTGCCTACAGGATTGAGAATTACCTGACCAAGGAAGAGATCCTCTACTTATACCTCAACCAAATATACCTCGGTTACGGCGCTTATGGCGTTGAAGCCGCATCGGCCGTATATTTCGGAAAACCCGTAGAAGACCTCAACCTTGCCGAATGTACGCTTCTTGCCGGATTACCCAAGGCTCCCGACGCCTTTTCTCCCTACAAGCACTGGGAAAAGGCCAAGGAACGCCAGGAATACGTCCTTAGCATGATGGTAAAGGAACACTTCATTACCAAAGAGGAAATGGACGAGGCCCTCGCCACCGACATTACCCTGAAACCGATCGATAACCCGACCAAGGAAAAGTGTCCCTATTTTTCGGAATATGTCCGCAGGTACGTCGAGGATAAGTACGGCTCGACCGCCCTCTATCGCGAGGGGCTTACCGTCTATACCACGGCGAACGTGAACATGCACCATTATGCCGACGAAGCCCTGAAGCGGGGTCTTAAGGAGCTTGACAAACGGCAGGGATGGCGCGGCGCGGCCGATAATCTATCCGGTGAGGACGCCCAGACTTTTATCGCCGGTCTCCAGGAAAAATACGGAGCCGAATCCCTGACGATCGGCGAAACCTATACGGGTCTCGTAACCAAAGTGGATGACGCCAAGAACCTCGTTACCGTAAACCTCGGCACCGGCGAAGGGACGATTTCGCTTTCCGACATGAGCTGGGCCAGGGACTTCAACCCGGCGGTCCCGGAATACTTCATCAGCAAACCGTCATCCGCCCTTAAGAAGGGTGACGTTATTCTCGTGTCCGTCAAGAGCCGTGATGAAGGCAGCGGCCTCTATCGACTGGCCCTCGACCAGGAGCCTCTCGTGGAGGGCGCCATCTTTGCGATGGAGCCCGATACCGGTTACGTCAGGGTAATGGTGGGCGGCTACGACTTTGGCCGAAGCGAATTTAACCGCGCCATTATGGCCCGGCGTCAGCCCGGGTCGTCGTTTAAGCCGATCATATATTCCGCTGCGCTCGACAAGGGTTACACGCCGGCGACCATCATCTACGATTCGCCGGTCGTCTATAAAGATAAGTATTCCCGGGGTGGCGTCTGGAAACCGAAAAATTACGACGGCGTGTTCTACGGCCCCACCTCGTTCCGCAAGGCCCTGACGCTTTCACGCAATATCGTAACGGTCAAGATTGTCCTGGATATCGGACCCGACTACGTGGTGGATTACGCCAAGCGTCTCGGTATCACGTCTCCCCTGGATCCGGTGCCGTCTATCGCCCTGGGTTCCATCGGCGTTTCCCTGCAGGAACTCACCGGGGTATACTGCGTCTTTAATAACGGCGGTAAACGTGTTGAGCCGATATTCATTACCAAGATCGTTGATCGCGACGGGAAGGTGCTTGAGGAGACTTTCCCCAAGTCTCAACCGATCATCTCGCCGGCCACCGCATATATCATGACAAGCCTCATGGAGAGCGTCGTGCAATCCGGAACCGGCACACGCGTTAGAGCCATCGGGCGCCCGTGCGCCGGAAAGACCGGTACGACCGATGATTATATTGACGCCTGGTTCATGGGCTTTATCCCGCAGCTGACTTCCGGCGTTTGGGTCGGCTTTGACGACGAGAAGACAATCGGCCGTTACGAGACGGGCGCCAAGGCCGCCGCTCCCATCTGGCTGGATTTCATGGACGACTCCGTCAAGGGAATGCCGATTGAGACATTCCCGATCCCGGAGGGCGTCGTTTTCGAATCGGTCGACCCGGAGACGGGTGATCTTTCCTATGACGAATCGATGGGCGCCACGATAGAGGTCTTCAAGGCCGATACTCTGCCGACTGTTGGGGGCGGATACGGAAGGCCTTCAGAGGGGAGCCGTTTCTGGAAGGAAGATCTGGGGCTGTAGACGTAAGCCGATAAAATAAAAAGGGGGATACCCTATCCGGGATCCCCTCTGCGGCATTTTGGCGCTGTCTTTTTTAATCCGATAATTGCGCACCTGATACGAGAATCCGATGACCGAAAAACCCATGGACTCCACGGGCGCCGCTCTGGCGATTTTTTTGTGCCTGCTGTTCGGCTCCAATGCCCTGGCGATTAAGCTGTCACTTTTCGGATTGTCTCCCTATGCATGCGTGATGCTTCGTTTCCTGGTCGCCTCCCTCATTATTCTGGCATATGCCCGATTTAAAAAGATACGCCTTAGCGCTTTCCATGCACGGAATGGGGACACGCGATAGCAATGGGAGTCATCTTCGGGCTTCAGATGGCCGTCTTCTACGTCGGTATTACCTACACGACCGTATCCCACGCCGGCGTCCTCATGAATACCCAGCCGTTTTTCGTCGCGATCATGGCGCACTTCGCTCTTCCGGACGACCGCCTTACCTTACGCAAGGTATCGGGAATCGTCCTTGCCTTTGTTGGCGTCTCGATACTTTTCTCGGGGCACGGCGCGATGGATTCTATGAACTTTCCTGGGTGACGCGCTCATTATGGGTTCTTCCTTTCTCTGGGCCGCCCAGACAATCTATATCAAGCGGTTTACCGACCACTGGCATTCGATACCCCTGGTGCTACACCCGATGGTTCTCAGCATCTTTATATTCCTGGTCTTTTACCTGATCTTCGAGATTCGACACCGTCCAGGTTCTCGATACGACCGTGCTGATTTCCCTTTTCTACCAGTCGGTGATCGTCGCGGGGTACGGATATATCGGCTGGACGAAGCTGCTGCTGAAGTACAAGGCCACCCACCTCTCCGTTTTTGTATTTATCATGCCGATAGTCGCGGTCGCCCTCGGTATTATATTCATGGGCGATCCCTTCTCGATGAAGTTGTTGGTGAGCCTCTGTTATGGTGGCGGTAGGCATCCTTATCGTCAATATCGCGCCCAAGGAGGCCTTCGTCGTCCCGGAATGATCCGGACCGTGCCCGATGTGATCCGTATCGACAGGGAGAGTTCCCGAGCCGTCGGGATCGGCCGCTCTCTCGCAGTGATCTCTCGTGGTACATATCCGTTAACTCCACTGCCTGTTTACCGATCCATCAATCTTAAAATGGTATCGACGGCCGGTCGAACGACCGCCTGCACCTGAGGTGAAAGGGTTCGGCTGAAATCAAATTCGTACCCGCGTATCGAGACCAGTTGCTTCCGGCTCGCACTGATACAGGGTCTTGATAAACGCCAGCAATAGCCGACGGCATCATGTGATGGGTAAATGAAGATGAAGACATATTGCGGTAAAACCGGCGAGCAATTGAGGTCTTCCATATCTGGACCGACATGAGCATCAATAAAGATTATTCTTTTATAACCCGTGAGCAATTCCATTATCTCCGGTATAAGCTGGGGTATAAATATCGAATCGGTATGATTATTCAGATCATCAAGTCCGGTATCGCCCTCTTCGAGTATCTCTCACCCCCAGCCGTCGCCGCAGCTCAGTTATTACGGTAAATGCAACGCCGTCATCCGCACGGTCTATATTTCCGTATCCAATGATAATCGTTTTGGCTGCTCATTCAGTTCTTCCTGAGAAATAGCAGGCGGATAAGCATTGAGACTTATCCGCCTGAGATAGTGTTTGTGTCTTCTAACGGCTGATACGATCAAGAACCGTGCCGTCCGCGGCGACCAGGGTAACTACCAGCGGCATCCTGCCAATAGCGTGCGTTGCGCAGGACAGGCAGGGATCGTAGCAGCGGATAGCCGCCTCCACCCTGTTGAGCATTCCTTCGGTCAGCTTTGTGCCGTCAACGTACGCCTTGGCCACCGCTCCCGCGGCCGTATGCATGGCCCAATTGTTATTTCCGGTGGCCACGATCAGATTGACCCTGGTCAAAACGCCGTCCTCATCCGTGCCGTAGTCGTGGAAAAGCGTTCCCCGGGGCGCTTCAATGACGCCCACGCCCTGGCCGGGAACGGTCTCCAGCGGGGGGTAATTACGGACGTTATTGGACATAATGTCCGGATCATCCAGGAGCTGGCCGATACGCTCCAGGCAATAGAGCGCCTCTATCATTCGCGCGTAGTGGTAATACAAAGAGCCCTCAACGGGCATGCCGCCATTGATTCGCCTGAAAAGCTTGAATTCCTCCTGGGCAAGCGGCGTACCGATCTTATCGATGACATTGAGCCTGCCCAGCGGGCCGACCCGGTAAAAACCCTGGGGAAAGCCCATCTTACGGAGGTATGGATGCTTCAGGAATGACCACGGCTCTACGTGCTCGCCGATGTACGACAGATAGTGTTCCGGCTTAAACTGGGCCAGGAAATTACCGTGTGCATCTCTTACCCGGATTTCGCCGTCGTACAGCTGAAGGCCACCTTCTTCGTCCACCAGTCCCATATAGTTTGACGGAAACGAGGCAAACGCGGCCGCCAGCTTCTCATTGGCTTCAAGCCATCCTTTCGCTATGCCGATTGCCTCTTGGGCGATTGCGGTTATGGCCTTCAGTTCCGACGCCATTGCCTTGCGATTCTCTTCGGTCAACGGGCATTAACTCCGCCGGCAACCGAGAAATTCGCGTGTAACACGTTTTCCGCCCAGCCTCTCGATTATTTGCTGACCATAGCGCCGCATGGTAACGGCTTTCAGCGCTAACTGGGGATTTTCCTTGATTATCCTGAAAACGTTGCGCGTTGCGGGATCTGCGTCAAAGCCAAACAGCAGATCGGGGGCCGCCAGGTGGAAAAAATGCATGCCGTGAGATTGAACAAACTGGCCCATGTGCATTAGCTCGCGCAACAGTCTTCCGGGTCGCGGAGGCTCCACACGGCAAACAGCGTCACATGCCTTGGAGGCCGCCAGGTGATGGCTGATCGGGCATATTCCGCATATTCGCTGCGTAATTTGCGGCATTTCGTAATGCGGACGGCCTTCACAGAATTTTTCCAGACCGCGGAATTCATCAACATGGAAAAAGGTTTTTTCTACCGCGCCTTGGTCATCCAGATGTATTGTTACACGTCCGTGACCTTCGATACGTGTTACCGGTTCTATAGTTATCTTACGACCCATACGTGTTCTCCTCTAATCGTAGGTAAATAGCTCGGGCGGTAATACTATCGGCGTACGTCCCGCAAGCAACTCCGTCAGCGCGTAATAGAATGCGTCCGCTCTCGGCGGACAACCCGGGATGAACAGATCAACCTTGACCACTTTATCTATCCCGACAACCATATCCAGGGGCTTCCCCAGTTCTTCGGAATCCGGTATGAACCCGTCGACCGTGCTTTCCGTTTCTATATAGGCCCGTCGCAGGGCCTCATCGGTACCCACGAGATTGCGCGTGGCCGGCACGCCGCCAAACGTGGCGCAGTCGCCTACCGCGATGAGGATATCGCAGCGCTCACGCATCTGCCTGGCAACTTCGATATTGTGCGTATTGCAGACGGCGCCTTCCAGTATACCCACCGTTACGCCTTCCTTCGGCGGATGTTTGAGGTCCGTTATCGGGCTCGAGGTAAACTCAACCAATTCCGATAGCGCTACAATACGCTCATCAATATCCAGAAACGACATATGACATCCTGCACAGCCCGCCAACCAGTCTGTCGCTACCTTGACTTTTGCCATCTTGGCTTCTCCTTATATTACAGTGATCCTATCACTTCAGTTGAGACTTTATCTGCGGAAACGGCGATATTCTTGCCGAGTGCTGTCGATAGCATCTGCAGCGCTTCCCAGTCCGCCTTGCTCTGGCCGACAGGCTCCACTGCCCTGGTAATTTTCTGTACCCTTCCTTCGATATTGGTCAGCGTGCTGTCCTGTTCTGACCAGATCGCCGCCGGCAAAACGAGATCGGCCCGCTCGGTGAGCGGAGACGAGTAGCTTGCCTGTACCACGACAAATGCATCCTTACCGAATTGCCTTGACTAGATCATCGTCCTCGTATTTTCTTCACCCAGCAAGACATATATGAGCTTGAGGGCGGCCGGATTATACCCGTTGTTCAGTCCCAGTGCTGCCGCCGCCACGGTATTGACGCCCGATTCGATCTTAATATATTTTATCTTGTCTTCCAGTTTCTTGAGTTCACCTGCGGCATGCCTCGGGTATGCCGGCGCCGTAGAGAACAAACGGATTATTGGCTCTTCCGGCGATTTCAATCGCTTTGCCTATATCGGCCATACCGACAGTCATAAAGGCGAACGGAGACAAACCGTTTTCCTTATCATCGACGACAATCAATCGCGCGCCTTTGTCCACGGCCCTTTTGACGATGAATGAGGCAACCGGCTGGTCTTTAACGGATCGGAACCGACAACAAGAATAATATCGCTTTTGGCGATATCCTCCAGTTTACCCTGCGCCTTGCTGAAAATCCTGGGGGCCGAAGCATGTTGATCAGACCGATATTAGTGACCTTAATTCTTGTTTGAATAGCTTCTTAATGAGGTACAGAGCCTCGTTGGAGCGAATTGCTGCCCGCGAGTACTCCTATTTCCGAGGCCTTGACGCGCGCCGATTCGTTCTAGCCACGCTCTGGATTGCCTTTTCCCAGCTTATCTCTTCGAGCCTTCCTTCGTTTCGCAAAAGGGGCGCGTTGAGCCTCCTGCGGCTGTCATAAAGGAGGTCGAAACGGCCCATTTTGCACAGCAAGTCCTTTATTGACCGGGGCCTCCCAATCGCCCATGATACGCAGGACATTTCCGCCGCGTGTTATAACCTCAGTGCCGCAGCCGATGCTGCACCGGTTGCAGGTGCTTTTTACTTTCTCGGTCAGGGCTGTCTCTCCCCATAAAGGCGCTCCTTTTGTAAAAAAGCGCTCCCGTCGGACAGACCTGGACACATGTCCGCAGGAGATACAGGAGGATTCGCCGAGCGGGGTGTTGCCGTCCGCCGCGACGAAACTCCTGCTTCCACGCTGTCCCAGGCCCAGCGTGTGATTGGCCACGAGCTCATTGCAGGCGCGAATGCATCTTCCGCACAGAATGCACCGGTTGTGGTCCATCAGGTAATACTTATTGCGTAGCATCCAGCGGATAGGCCTTCGTGTACGTGGGAAATGCCCAATGGTCGACACGGTACCGGTAGCCCATATCCTGCAACTCGCAGTCTGCCGCTCATCTCGCAATACGGGCAGAAATGATTTCTTTCCGAGAAGATCATATCCAGAACCAGTTTGCGGGCATCGATGACCCTTTCCGATTCCGTCTCTATTTTCATCCCATCGGTTACCGGAAACGTACACGAGCTCTGCAAATTACGTTGCCCGAGCACTTCCACCACGCATATTCGGCAGGCCCCGGCCGGAAGGACCGCGGGATGGTCACAAAGGGTCGGGATATAAATATCCGCCTCACGGGCGGCCTGCAGGACGGTAATTCCCGCCTTTACCCTGATTTCCTGGTCGTTGATAGTAACAGTTACCATAGTCGTCATCGTGTGCCTCGCCTCATCGTATTAACGTTTCAGTTTTAATCGACGTCCGATGAAACGGTGCGCAGCAGATCCAGACGCATACCGGGGAATCCGGTTCCCTGCCATGCCAGAAGGTCGATATCCTGAGCACGTATTCCTGACCGATAATGTATTCGCCCGATTACCCCTGATTACGTTGGCCGGAGATATATGGACACGTTACGTATTCAGAATACTGGCACTGAGCTATGGCGATCCTTTGATGTGTTCAGGGCAATCCACCGGTCGCCCTCTCTGCCTTCGTTATCAGCCACGCTCTTTTGTGAATGATCGCATGAATAGCTTCGTGACCTTGACCCCTCCCGCCAGGCGTTTGCGCGAGGCTTCGGGAGAACAGGAAATCCATCATCCCCTTTATCCCGTCGTAGATTCCTTTACCGCTCGGATACCACCACATATTTCTCTGAACCCCGGGCAGGTAATCGTGGACGATGCATATCGGTTGGGTCATCTCCATCATACCAAGCTCTCCGTGCGTTCGGCCGAGCCCGGATTCCTTGAATCCGCCCCAGGGTGTCTCGGACAGGCCGCTGCTCATCATGTGATCGTTGATCATGACGACACCCGCTTGTATTCTCCGGGCCAGCGATTCGGCATTCTTCCGGTTCTTCGACCAGACCGAAGCGGTAAGTCCCAGATTTGAATCGTTTGCAAGCCCAACGGCCTGTTCCATTGAATCGACTTTCATGACACCGAGCACCGGCCCGAAACTTTCTTCCCGCATGACGGCCATCGAATGATCGACGTTAGCCAACAACGTCGCCGGAAGGAAATTACCGGAAGAGTTTTTGGGACATTGCGACTGGGCGGCGATGACCGCTCCCTTGTCCAGGGCGTCGGCGATGTGCTTTTTTACCGTCTTCATCTGCGATTGAGTGGTCATCGCCCCGATATCTACGCCGAAACCGTCTGAACCGACCCGTATCGCGTTTACCTGCTTTACCAGCAATTCCATAAACGGATCGTAAATGTCTTTGTGGACATAGATGCGCTCCACCGCGGCGCACGTTTGCCCCGAATTCGACAACCCGGCCCATACCGCCCCCGTGGCGGCCCGGTACACGTTTGCGTCCGGACACACCAGCATGGGATCGTTTCCGCCCAGCTCCAGTGACAGCGGCGTCAGTGTTTGAGCGCCACGGCCATCAGCTGCTTGCCGACTCGCGACGCTCCCGGTAAAAAAGAGCTTATCAATACCCGCCGACAGGAACGCCTCCCCCGCGACCCTTCCCGGAAGATTGACGTGGGTGAAAAGCCCTTCGGGCAGGCCGACCGAGTTGAAACACTTCTCGAGCGCACGGCCGACTTGCTGCGTCTCGCTTGCGACCTTTACCACAACCGCGTTTCCCGCCATGAGGGCCATGACGATCTCGACGAACGGAATCGTAAACGGATAGTTCCACGGCGAGATGATCCCGACGACGCCCCAGGGCACTCGGACGATCTTGCTCTTCTTATACGCCAGCATCATGAGGGCCGGTTTTATGCCTTTATCCTTGAGCAGCCGTTTCGTATTCTTTGCAAAATAGTTTGCCGCCATTGCCGAGCCAAACGCCTCGGCGACCATTGCATCCGTCACCGTCTTGCCGTTATCGAGACTGACGATCTGCGCGATTTCCTCGGCATGCTCCACGATATAGTCGCGAACCCGTATCATTATTCGTGACCGTTCTTTAATCGGTTTGCTGCCCATACCGGCTGTACCTTTCTAGCCCTCTCGACGGCATACCGCACATCGTCGGGAGTATTCAACTTCGAAACGCCGAGTTCTTTGCCTGTCGCCGGGTTTATAGAAACGACAAATTTGCCGTTCTTTTCTTCGTCGGCCGTCTTTTTCGCAGGTATATAGCTCATAGTCCTACCCTTCATAGCGTTACGGATAAAGTCCACACAGCATGCGCGCCGATCGTCCGCCGATCCGCTTAATGAATCGACGATACGGCCCGCATTGTGGACGAATCACCCCTTTTCCATTTCAGGCATAAGGTAATACGATCACGTATCGAAAGCGCCGCGCGCTGCCGATGCCGGACAAACTAGTCCGCAAGAACGCCCAGATCGATTGCGGACGCTAATCTGACATCTGAAATGTACTGCTATCAGGTGTTGCTGAGAACCCGATCTCATATCGGAGGTGGGAAATAGTTCTTGGTAAGGCCCTTGACTTGTCTCTTGCGCGAGGCGTACTTCGACATCATGGTTTTCCTCCTTTCCAAACACGGGAGGCCCGGCCGTTTCCAACCGAACCCTATCGGCCAGTCACCATAGCTCGGGTAGCGCACCATGCGCTATCGACCCACAGGTGATATGGCTCGGAGAACTGATAGTATACTAAACGAAATACAAAATATGTCAAATAGTTTTCAGCGATACGCCGGTTTATTTTTCACGCCTGGGTATGGATGTTTCCGGTAAAATAATTGTATGTTTGAATTACAAATGATATACTGCCTTCGTTTATTTGCTTTTTCGGACACCATTGACCGGGAAAAACCGACCGGCCTGCTACGACGCATGAGAGGCATACTGTTTCATGAAAGACCGCTGCTGAAAGTACGAGTATAAGGATACTTATATTATATACTTCAAAGTGTGAGGTGTTCTATGGACAGGATCCAGCGTGTCAAAACGGCCTTGGCTCATCGGGAGCCCGATGTTGTCCCCACCATCTCCTGCATCGACGTCCAGAAGCATATCTATGACATCCTTGGAGAGACACCCGACAATTCCTACAAGTATTTTAAAAATCCCCTCACGGCCCCGATCATCAACGTCACGGCCCCTATCCTCAATCGACTGGGGCTTTTCGAACGGGACGTGCGGGAGTTTATGTTCAAGAAACTAACCTCCGACGTGATCATGGGGTACGACGCCACCTGGGCGCTGTATGCCAATATATTCCTCATCAAGGATTCCGGGCACATGACCGATATCTTCGGCCGCCTCTATAAGATAGTCGACGACGGCTACGGCAACATGGATACCCCGATGTATATAGATGGAATGCTCAGGACACCCGACGACTGGCGACGGTTGCCCAAGAGAAACTGGGAGGTTTTCCCGGAAAAGATGTTCCGTTTCAACGAGAAGATCAAGAAGGAGTTCGGCAGCGACATCTATCTCTTCGGCTCTCATATCTACGGAATCTCGGAGAACATCTGGCAGCCCTTCGGGTTCCCGACCTTTACCCGGCTCCTCAAGAAGGAGCGCTCCTTCATCGAGGAGGCCATCGAATACAATAAAAACTGGTACCTGAAATGCGTCGATGCCTCGGTCGAGGCGGGGCTGCCCGGTATCATCTACTCCGATGACATGGCCTATAAGTCGGGCCCGATGCTCAACCCGACGCTGATGGACGAGCTCTATGGTAAGGCCTTCCGGGAGATTACCGATCGCGCCCATCAAAAGGGCCTGTCGATTGTCATCCACACGGACGGTTATACGATCCCCCTTCTCCCGTACTTCATTAAATGGGGATTCGACGGACAGCACTCGCTGGAGCCGACGGCCGGCGTTGATCTCGGCGAAGTGCGCAAGATCGCCGGTCACAAGCTCTCGCTCCTTGGACACCTCGACATCGCTCACGTCCTTTCTCATGGAACTCGGGAAGAGGTTCACGCCCACGTCAAGGAAGTTATCGGGAAGGCCGGTGAAGGGGGCGGCCTGATCCTCGGTCCCTGTAATTCCCATTCCGATATCAAGGTCGATAACATCCGCTTCATGATGGAGGCGGTCAAAAAGTATGGAACGTACCCAATCAGGGTATAGAGCGCGGAAGTCGGATCTCTTCGTCGAGTATTGGTATATTGCTTGAAGGAGTATCGCCTCATGATGTTGCTTGATCATTTCATGTCACAGGTCTACTTCGGAAACACGATGGACCGCTACCTCTATTTCTTCCTGATCATCATCGGCGCTATCGTCATGGCGCGGATCGTCTACTACTTCTTTAAGAGCAGTGCCAGGCGGATTGCCAAGAAGACCAAGACGACCGTGGATGACGTGATCATCGATTTCATCGAGGAGCCGATCACCCTCCTGTTTGTTGTGGGCGGCGTCTTTTTTGCTTTTAAGATGCTCGTGATGACCACGTCGGTAACGACGTTCGTCGGCCAGGTCATCTTTATCGTCTTCCTGCTGGCCGTCACCTGGCTCATTACCAGGATGTTCGACGTAGTCGTGGAGACATTTCTCAGGCCGCTGGCCTCAAAGACCGATACCAAGCTCGACGATCAGATCATCCCTATTATCAGCACGATGGTCAAGGTCAGCATCTGGGTCATGGTCATCATCGTGATGCTTTCCGAGATGGGCTATGATGTGCTGTCCCTGATTACGGGATTGGGTGTCGGCGGCGCCGCCATCGCCATCGCCGCCAAGGAGAGCCTCGGACAGATGTTCGGCGGATTTAGCATTTTTATGAACAAGCCCTACCAGATGGACGACACGATTGTCTATAAAGGATACGAGGGGAAGGTCGAAGAGGTGGGACTGCGCATGACAACGGTGCGTACCATCGACGATACCCGAATCTTGATTCCCAACAGCGAGATATCCAATAACCTTATGGAAAACCTATCCGCGCGGCGCGCCAGGCGGGCGCTCCTGTTTGTGGCCGTCGCGCCCGAAACGGACGCCGCCGGCCTCCAGCGCTGCTCCGATTCGATTAAAAAGGCTTTGGATAGGACTCCCGGCGTGAAAAGGGGCGCCAGCTGCGATCTGTACGACTTTGCCGGTTACGCCATGACGCTGCGCATCGTCTACTGGGTTGAGGATATTCCGAACTACTTCTCGCTCCGCCACGCTGCCAACGTTGCCATTAAGCAGGCGCTGGAAGAAGCGGGCGTGCGGCTTGCTTCGCCGATCACCAGGGCATGATATCAGTAGTTGCGGATATGGATTCGCTTGCTTCGATAGTTGAGGAGGAACAGGGAGAAACCGAACGCGATCGCCAGATCGACGGCCCCGAGTATACCGTAGGTGAGCGGGGTAGCCCAGAACAGGCTCGTGTAGAGTAGGAACGCCCCGCCCCACGTCCTGAGCGCGATTCCAAAGACGGGGATGTAGAACTTGAACTTTTCGTAGTTCAGGTACGGGAAGAGATACCCGAAACCGGCAAAGAACATAAAGATGCCGTTCATCTTCAGGTGCATCATCTCCGCTGACGCCGGTGGCGTCATGGGGAGCCGCGGATCAATCGCGCTCATCAGTACGTAGAGGACCGGATACAGGAGAAACGACGAGAGGCCCACGAGCATATCGTAGAGCCCCGCGCCGAGGATAAACGCGCGGTATCCTCTTGATACATACGGGGACGCCACCGATTCCATATCCTGTTGCTCTCCTGTACGTTTGCGGTTATTGCGTATCATACAGCCGGCAAAACCGTGAGGTCCCTTCGCGCCCGGACACTCCCCTCCCCACCCTTGATTCGACGGCCTATATCACTTCCTTGCCGTTTTTACCAACGCCCTTCCCTCGCGGCTTCTCACGTTCCGGCTCGGGTAAGATATTGGGATAGACGAGTGATTTTTCGGTCCTTTTTGTTCACGTAGCTCTTGACAAAATTCCCGAAAAGGTATATTTTGTTGCATTGTTTTTAGGGCCGGAGTAGCTCAGTGGTAGAGCAGTTGATTCGTAATCATCAGGTCGGGAGTTCAACCCTCCCCTCCGGCTCCAGAATTCCATCGACCCCTTCCCTATCTCTGTAATCTCCCTTCGTACATTTCTATCCGGGGCGTGCGACGGTACGAGTCGCTTTCAGGCGCTCTTATCCAGCCCCCCCTGAATAACCGACCGCACCTCGGCCATCAGGTCTCCTATAGTCTCCAGAGTATATCCGCTCACCGCGATCGGTTTATGTATCGTCATCCTGACCCGCCCGGGCATCAGGTTTACCGTCCCCGGCGGCAGGATATCCTTCGTCCCCGTAATGGTGACTGGAAGTATCGGGATACCCAGGTCAAGGGCCATAAAAAAGGCCCCCTTCTTAAAATCGCCCATTTGACCCGTTCTACTGCGGGTGCCTTCGGGGAAGAATATAACGGAAGTACCGTTCCTGATTATCTTCTTTGCGTCATTGAGGGATTTGAGCGCCGTCCCTTTATCGGATCGGTCGATATAGATATGTTCGAGTTTCTCGCACGCCACCCCGAGGGCCGGAACCTTTCTCAACTCTTTCTTCATAACCCACTTGAAATCGACCCCAAGCCAACCGTATAGCACGAATACGTCATAGTGGCTCTGGTGGTTGGAGACGATGACGTACGAGCAGGCGGGGTCGATATTGCCCCTTCCCGATACGGAGACGCACATGGGGGTCATGAAGCTGTTGATCCGTGACCATCGCGCGCCGCACAGGTTGCTGACGAACTTGGGCGAAGCGGACATCGACAACAGGAATACCGCGAGAAACCCGAACGTCAGCGTCGTGACAATAAGAAAAGGGAAAAAGATGAGCCACTTGTACGGCTGGTAAAGGATAAAGAGTAGCTTTCTCATTTTTAACCCCGGCAATTCTCAGGCTCTAATCTAACCGCGGGCTCATATCGCATTCCGGGCTGTCTTTCTGCAATAATCCGTTTACGGCCTTATTCCAGTTTTCGTTTGCCCTGAGCCGTGATTTCAGCGGATACCCCGATATGAGCTGCAAACGTACCGTTACTGTAAAGCGAATTGTCGCCGATGTAAAGTATAAAAGTGAGTCATCGCGGCATTTTCCCGCGATCTACGGACTCGTATCGGTTGCCGGTTAAAGCAAATTCGATCTGATACCATAACGATCGAAGCCGGAGGATAATCCTCCGGCTTCGGTTACCGGTCAATAGAACGACAACATCGACTGGGTCGGTCTTGTCGCTACGCGGTCGGAATACGGATGACCTGTCCGGGGTAGATGAGATCGGCGTTCTTAATAATACCGCGGTTGGCCTCAAATATCTGGTGGTATTTATTCGCGTCTCCGTAGAACCTCTTGGCGATCCCCGACAGGGTGTCTCCCTTCACAATAGTATAGAAGGTGCTTCCTCCCGGCCCCGCGGCACCGCCGCCGGACTTGACGCCCATCTGCTGTTTTCCCGCAACAGGTGCCGCCGGCTGCCCATTGACCATAAGGCCGTCGGCATCGACCTTCTCGACACCCTTGATGTTCCCGGCCAGGAGAATCACCTTTTCGAGCAGGTCCTTGGTATCGACGTTACCCTTGAGCTTGATCATGTTGCCGATCAGATCGACGGCAATATCCTTGACCGCGCCGCCAAGACCGTCCTTGATGTGGTTTTCCACATCCCCCGAGTTCGGATTCTGCTGGTTGAGAACCATCTCCCCCGCAGCCTTTACGAATTCAAAGAGTCCCATATCGTCCTCCTTCACAATAAGATTTGTCTATTCTCTCCGATAAGTAATCTATTCAAGTATATAACACTTTTTCCTGAAAATCAAGCGGAACAGCTCAATATTTCCTAATAATATCATAATAATGTGAGTGGTATCACCTGAACCGTCATCTCCGATGATGATCGGCGCCGTTAATGAGCGGTTTTTTCGGTTGCGGGTGGGCTATGAGAAGCAGTTGGCCGAAAAGGAAGAGGGATTTGGATGAATCGTGTCCGGCATTTATTGTTGATTTATCAAATCGTTACACGGTTATCACCTTCATGGCCCTGCCGGGCGGCTGGCTTACCATCTCCGGGTTACCCCCTCGATCATCCCGCCGTATCCCATAATCCGCAGGACCGCGAAGGCCGCCAGGAGCGCAGACGAGACCAATATCAGCGCCCAGTCCGGTTTCCTCATACGGAGTCGAAGGTATCCGTCCCGAGTCCGTTCTCTGCCCGAATCCCCTGGATTCCAGGGCCATCGCGAGATGGTTTGTATTGCGGATTGTCGTTAAGAATATTGGCGTCAGCAGCGGGACATACTTCCGAAACCTGGCCAACGGGCTTCCGCTTTTCAGGTCGAGCCCCCTGCTCTCCTGGATGCGCGCGATCTCCCGAGCGTCGCTCAGGATCAGGGGAAAAAGCCGCATCGCATACGAGAAGGAGAAGGCCACGGGAAAAGGAAGCCCCATACGGGTAAATCCCGCGGCCATCTCATCCGGAGTAAGGCGGCTGAAATAGAATATACTTGAACAAATCATGAGATCGAGCTTTACGGCGGTCGACTATCCCATATACAAGGGACTCCCTGCTCACTACCCAGAAGAGGATGGTCTCTCCCTTGAGGTAGACCGCCCAGATAACCACGGTGAAACGTCGTGATGATCGGCAAGCACCCACCAGAATCGGATGACCAGGCCTAGTCCGCCGGTTAAGTATCCGTAGAGGAGTATCAGAAGGCCGATCAACAGAAGAAACGAGAGCTCCCACGTAATGATGAGCGTGGCGAAGCTGGTCACCAGCACGATGAATTTCGTCCGCGGGTCCAGGCTCCCGTCCCGAATACTACCCATGTGTTTGCTCCGCGCCGATACACCGTATGAACTCATCCGCCGTAAGGGTGGTAAAGCCGTAGGCCGACCCCAATTGGACGGCGGCGGGAGGCACGATCATGCCCCGGTCGAGGGCGTCCCGCCGCGAGAAGACTTCCCTCACCGACCCGTCTGCGATAATCGACCCCGACTCCAGGACGACCATCCGGTGGCAGAAGCCGCGCCGCCACGTCCATGTTATGCGTGATGCAGATGACGGTATGGCCGCGCTCGTTGAGGGACGTGAGGAGATTCATCATATCGACGATCTCCCCATAATCAAGACCCGTCGTCGGCTCGTCAAGGATAAGCACCTGCGGCCCCACCGCCAGCGTCGCCGCTACGGCCAGGCGCTGCCGCTCACCTTTCGTCAACAGAAACGGGTCTTCCTGGGCCTTGTGCTCCAGCCCTACCACCGAGAGCACCTCCGAGACCTTCCGCTCTATCGCCTCGCGGCCGGCATTCCTGACGACAAGCCCGAAGGCCGCCTCGTCGAATACCCGTTCCGCGAAGATCATCCGGTCCGGGTTCTGGTGGACGAATCCGATCACTTCCGAGATCTCCCGGACGCTGTAGGACGCGGGCGGTCTTCCGGAAACCAGTACCCTGCCCGTTTGCGGGCGTAACAGCCCGTTGATCTGTTTGACCAGGGTGGTCTTGCCGGATCCGTTCGGCCCAACGAGCGCCACGAATTCCCGTTCCCTGATCGCCAGGTTGAGGTCGGAGATAACCCGGGTTTTTCCGTACGAAAACGAGACGCCGTCTATTTCTATAAGAGGCTGCCCGTACGCGCCCGCTCGTTCCGGCCGTCCTCTGAAAGGATACGCCCGGTCTCCTCTCTATCAAAGGATCGGTTCAGGCGCTTGAGTATGGGGATCGTTTCGGCAGCATTAAGCGGACCGTCTTTAATGCCGAGAGCGGATAGGATCTCGAGATGCGCCAGCGGTTTGAGGCGGTATCTTTCGCGGAGCTTTTCATCCCGGAAGATTTCGCGGGGGGTCCCGATACCCACGAGCCTCTCCCCGGCCAGCACCGCGACACGGTCGGCGGACGCCAGGTGATCGCTCTCATGATCTACGAGGATGGCCGTCCTGTGTTTCTCCGTCAATAGCCGTTCCAGAAGGAGCAGCACGTCCCGCTGTCCATCCGGGTCGAGGTCAGTTATCGGCTCGTCGAAGACCAGGATTTTCGGCTCCATCGCGAGGATCGAGGCGATGACAAGCCGCTGTTTTTCTCCCCCTGAGAGGTCGGATGGAACACGGCCCTTCTTTTCGGTCAGGTTTACCAGCGCCAGTGACCGGTTCACGCGGGACACTATTTCGGTTCGCGGAGATTCCCAGGTTTTCGGGACCGAAAGCCGCCTCGACGTCGACCCGTGACGAGAATATCTGCGATTCGAAATCCTGGAAGACCGTCCCGACGATACCGGCCAGCTCCCTGGGCGAAGCCGTCTCCGTTGACCGCCCGTCAACGATGAGCCTTCCCGCGGTCTCTCCCCTGATAAGGCTGGGTATGAAGGCGCCGATAGAGGCCGCCAGCGTCGACTTACCGGCCCCCGACGGACCCACGATGCCGAGGAGCTCTCCTTCTTCGACGGCGAGATCGATATCCGAGAGGGCCCACTGGCATGCCTTTCGGTACCTGAATCCGTAATGCTCAAACGAAAGCAGGGCGTCATGGGCGTTTAAAGGAGCGACCCGATAATCATGAGCAGGAGCGACGCCCCCCCGACGGCGATGATCGCGGGATTTCCGAGCCCTTCATAGCTGCCGGGCGCGACGTTGCCCAGTATATCAAATGAATAGGCCCCGATCGACAGCAGAAACCCGACCACCAACCCACCTAATGCTCCGATACAAATCAGGGCGCCGCCGAGCATCGGTACTCGGGGCATTGGACCGATCCTTCTTCTCCATGATGTCGGTCCATATCAGGTCCCATCGTTCGAGGCGCGGGTTGAGGAGCCAAAAGAGGAAGGGCCCGATCACGGCCGGCATGATGAGGTTATTGATGAATACGATACCCACGAATACCGCGAAGGGAAATATCCTGAAGGCGTCCATCCCCCAGGCTATGGTCGTGGCGCAGGCCGCCGATGATACCAATACTATGAAAAAAAACTGCATGTATCCCTTAAATGAACGCAGCTCCATTCCTTCGCCCGTTGAAAGCCATCCCCACTTCTCACTGATCTTATAGCCCAGAAATCCCAGGAGGAAATTTCCGATAAAACCGAATACGGAGATGATTGTCAACATTCCGCCGAAGATATCGCCGATGAGATTGCCCATGGCCGCCCCCCATGCGCCGGCGGGCCCAAAGAAGAGGCCGAAGACGATGGGGATCGCCACGGCCGGGCGGATCTCGGTAAACCCGGGGACGATCGTCGCTATTTTAAAGGGGATCATCACCGCGGCGTAGACGGCGGCCGTCAGCGCCGTCAGGACGACCATCTTGGTATATTTCCACTGGGTAAATATCTCTTTCATCCAACGCCTCCCCGTATCGCTTTATGCTAATGTTTCCAGGGCAGTATCGGTTGATACCCTTGATTAAGCCGACGCGCCGTGGACGATTATGGGTGTGCTCCGACGGTTCGCTGATATTATTCCGGGTTAAAAGACGAGCTCACCCCTGACAAGATCACCGTCACGCGTGATAGTAAATCCCCGCCTCTCGAACATCTTTATAATAATCGTATTATCCGGCAGCATCACCGTGCTGATCCGCTGGACGCCCCGTTTACGGGACATTTCGACGCAGAAGTCGATCATCTGGGAGCCCGCCCCTTTATTCTGCCAGGCGTCGGTAACGGCGACCGCGAACTCGCCCACCTTCCTGTCAATGAAGAGGATGAGTCTGCCGACGCCGATAAGCCGCTTTCGGCCCTCCTCTTCCACCTCTACGACAACCCCGATCTCCCGGTCATAATCGATATAGCAGTAGCGGGTCGCCATCTCGTGGGTAATCTCTCGAATCGGGTGGAAAAAGCGAAAGCGGATGGTCTCTTTCGAGAAAGAATTGAGCAGGTCTATCCAGAGCGGCTCATCCTCCGGCTTTATCGGCCGCATGAGGGCGCTCGTCCCATCGCTCAGGGTAATCGGGCGCTCGTATTCTTCCGGGTAGGGACGGATTGCCAGGTGATAGTACGGGTCTTCAGTCCTGTCCGGCATACCGTCATCGACGATCACCCGGGCGTCAAGCGCGATCATCCCGTCCGGGGAAACGACCAGCGGATTTATATCGAGTTCCCTTACCTCGGGAAAGTCGGCGATAAGGTACGAAAACCTGATGATGATCTCGATGAGCCGGTCGATATCGACCACGGGCCTCCCCCGGTATCCCACGAGCAACGGGTATGAGGCCAGTGATTCCAGCATCCTCCGCGCCAGCCGCTCATTAAGCGGCGGCAATCCGAGAACACGGTCTCTTAAGAGCTCCGCAGTAATCCCCCCCATGCCCAGCATAATGACCGACCCGAAGGTGACGTCACGCTTGGCGCCGAGGATCAGCTCCGTCGAGTTCGCCAGCGAGACCATCGGCTGCACGGTCACGCCCTCGATCGCGGCCTGGGGAAACGCGGACATCGACGACGCCGTAATCCGCTCGAAACTCTTTTTGACTTCCTCTTCTATATGCAGGTTGAGCGCGACTCCCCCCGCGTCGGTCTTATGCGTGATGTCGGGCGAGTATATCTTGAGTACTACGGGATACCCAATATCGCGGGCCGCCGCCGCGGCCTCATCGGGCGTCTTGGCCAATACCGTCCGCGCAACCGGAATCCCGTAGGCGCCTACCAGCTCCTTCGACTCGATCTCGGAAAGGGTGCGCTGCCGGCCGTCGAACAGGTGCTTCATCCCTTCGCGTATCTCCGTTCGATGCAGGGCGAAATGTACCGGAACGTTTCTCGGCGTTTCGTAGAGTATCTCGAGATTTCTCTTATACGAGACCAGGTGCATAAAGGCGCGCACGGCCTGTTCAGGCGTCGTGTACGTCGGGACGCCGGATTGGTTGAGGATGCGGATGCCCTCACGCACCTTCAGCCCCCCCATCCACGCCGCGAGGATCGGCTTTTCGGATGTCCTGACCAGCCGCCCGACCTCGATGGCAGTGCCGGAGGGGTCGGTCATCGCCTGGGGCGTGAGGATGACCAGCGACGCGTCCACCCCCGGGTCAGACAGCGTAATCTCGGCGGCTGAGGCCAACCGCTGAGGCGGGGCGTCGCCGAGGACGTCCACGGGGTTACCGTGCGACCAGAAGGGGGGAAGTTCCCGGTTGAGGGCCTCGGTAGTTTCATCGGATAGCCCGGCAAGAATACCGTGATGCGCGATCAGACTGTCGGTCGCCATGACCCCCGGACCGCCGGCGTTGGTGACGATGGCAAGGCGCGCGCCCGGCGGGGGCTTGACGCGTCCCAGGAGCTCCGCGCAGTCGAACATATCGTCTATCTCGTTTACCCGCTCGATCCCCGCCCGCTGAAACGCCGCGTCGTAGACATCGTCGGCCCCGGCCATCGCCCCGGTATGGGAACCGGCGGCCTTGGCGGATTCCGCGAACCTCCCCGACTTGAATGCAACGATCGGCCTGGTCTTCGAAAAGGCCCGCGCCGCCGACATGAACTCCCGAACGGAGCGTAACGATTCTATGTAGAGAATGATCGAGGTTAGTCTTGGGGTCACCGCCGAAATAGTCGATGAGGTCGCCGAAGTCTATATCGGCCATGTTTCCGATGGATACGAAATATGAAAACCCGATCCCCTCTTCAATCGCCCAGTCCAGGAGGGACGTGCACAGCGCCCCCGATTGGGAGATGACGGCAACGCTGCCCGGGGACGGCATTGCCGTGGCGAAGCTCGCGTTCATGTTGATAGAAGGGACGATGATCCCCAGGCAGTTGGGGCCCAGTATCCTCATGCCGGGAAAACGCGCGGCCTGGGCCGTCATTTCCTCTTCGAGCGCCTTCCCCTCCGGCCCGATCTCCCTGAACCCCGCCGAGATGACGATGACGCCCATGATCCCCATCTCGCCGCACTGGCCGATGATGGCGGGTACCGTCTTTGCCGGGGTGCAGATGACCGCCAGGTCCGCGGGCCTCGGCAGGCTCTTGACGTCGGCGTAGGCCTGGATGCCCTGGACCGCCTCCTTGCCCGGGTTGACCGGATAGATAACGCCGGAGAAACCGGACCCGATGAGGTTGCGCAGGATCGTGTAACCGACCCCGGACGGATCGTTGCTCGCCCCGACGACGGCAATCCTCGTGGGGGCAAAGATCTTATCGAGATTGATAGTGGTCATCTGATACGGTATATACGGGATCGCCCGCCGGCGGCCGTTGTATGCGGCCATTCTAAAGGCAGAACCGGCAGGCGTACTGCTCCCCGTTTCTCAGTTCGACATAGGATGTCGGATAACTACACAGACGCTCTACTTCTTACCCGTCTTCTTTTCCATCACGGCTATCTCGGCCAGGATCTCTTTGTACCGCTTTTCGTTGATCGGATAGAAGTAGACGGCTATCGCGCCCAGTATAAAGATCGCCGCCGGAATGGGTCCCAGGAAGAGCCTGATGCCCAGTTCGGCCGAGGGCGCCTGCGGAATCTTGTCGGCGACGTACCCCATCAGAGCCAGCACCCACCCCATGGCCAGCGCCGCGAATGCCTGGCCGATCTTGAGGGCCCATGTCCAGATACCGTAGAACGCCCCCTCGCGCCGCTGGCCCGTTTTCAGGTAGTCGTATTCAATCGCGTCCGGGACGATGGCGTAGGGCAGCGCGTAGGTAAACCCGAAGCCGATCCCCATGACGAACATCATGATGTAGGAGAAGGTTATCGGCTGCCTGTGGCCGAAAAAGAAGAGGATAATCAATACTGCCGCAACCCACGCCATCCCGCCGCCGTAGACGAGCTTTTTGCCGACCTTCTTTGAGAGCATCACCGAGACCGGGATGAATATCATTGACGTCACCAGGAGTATGACAATGGCGATGGTCGTCTTCGCCTCGGCTCCGTGGATGTACTTGAAGTAGTATATCGCGATCCCGCTTACCGAAGTGATCGCGATAATGTGCATAACATAGCCGCAGAGGATGAGGAGATACGGTTTGTTCTTGAACACCGCAAGGTAGGTCTTGAGAAAATCCATCTGGGCGGGCCGTACCGTCTTCGGCTCTTTGACTGAAAAGACGGTGATGAGCGCCGTGGCGGCCATGACAACGCCGAAGATCACCCCCATGGCAACAAACCCGGTGTTCTTATCGGCAAATAGTCCGATAATGGGCAGCGCCGCACCTGCTCCCAACAGCGTCCCGATTGCCGCAAAACCGAAG
This sequence comes from uncultured delta proteobacterium, assembly GCA_963848155.1. GTDB lineage: Bacteria > Desulfobacterota > Zymogenia > Zymogenales > Zymogenaceae > JAFGAS01. The sequence continues at coordinate 166,829 of CAWKCL010000007.1, read as the reverse complement.
CGGTATCCGTTGAGCGAGGTTCGCTCATTATAGTCGGTCGTCAGTTCCGGGGTCAACGAAGAATAAGGGATATTCACCGTCGAATATGCCGTGCACAGAACGATATAGACGACCATCACCCAGATAAAGAGAGGAATCTGGTTGTTGAGTGTCCCGAAGCCTTCACCGAAGAGCATTGACGGATTGACGAACATCAGCACCATGGCAAGCATCAGCGGGATGGTGCCCGCCAACATAAAGGGCCGCCGCCTTCCCCACCGGGTTTGGGTCCTATCCGAGACATAGCCGATGATCGGGTCATAGAAGGCGTCCCAGAGCCGCCCCACCATCAGGGCCGTGCCCGCAAGGCCCGCCGCCAGGCCGACCGTATCGGTCAGGTAATTAAGGAGTACGAACGCCGTTGCCGTAAAAAAGAGGTTGCCGCCGAGGTCGCAAATACCGTAGCCGATCTTCGTCCCGACGGCCAGCTTTTTTTCTTCCATGTGGTATTACTCCCTGAGATGATATGAAAAAAGATAAATAAATCATATCCCGCCGGACATAATTAATCAACTCTATTTCTTTGGGCGTTTCCGTCGAGTGACCGACGGCTTCCTGATGCGTCCCTTAGTAATCGGACCTGCTATTCCGATCCGTGTGCTACGTCTCGATCTCTTCGACCACGAGAGACTCGACGGCCGCCGTAAACGACTCCCGCGAGAAAATGAGCCCCGCAGTCCGGGCGCAGGCAGTCCCGGCGCCCGCCGCCCATCGAAAAAGGCGGTCGCGATCATCACCGAACCGGTCGTATGCCGCGGCAAATCCCCCCACGAAGGCATCCCCCGCCCCGACGGGATTCACGGCGTCCGAGACGCCCGTGGTTATCCGTATGGTACGGTCGGCGGTAATAAACAGGGCCCCGTCTTGTCCCAGAGTCAGCGCGATCACGGGGACGGTCTCCGAAAGCCCTTTGAGAAAGCGCACGATGCCGTCCATGTCGTCGGTACCGGCCAGTTCCCCGGCCTCAACCCGGTTGGGCTTGATCATAAAGGGCGGCCGGGCAAGTGCCGCGGCCAGCGCATTCCCGCTCGTATCCAGGACGGCGGGTATCTCGCGGTCCGCCGCTATTCCAATGAGCGTGCAATAGAAATCCTCCGGAACGCCGCGCGGCAGCGAGCCCGATAAGACGATAATCGAACAAGGGCCGGTTCCGATCAGCCGCTCATAGTGCGCAAGAAAGCCATCCGCCTCCTCTTTCGTAATGGCGGGGCCGTCCGGGACGATCTTGGTTTCGGCGCCGGTCTCATCCTCAATATAGGCCGCGGTAAACCTGGTGGTTCCCGAGATACCGAGGAAGTCGGTGACGATCCCCTCGGTCCTTAGCGATTCTTCAATAAACGTGCCGGTAAAGCCGCCGAGAAGACCGGTGGCCGTCACCTCGGCGCCGAGGCTTCGGGCGACCCTGGCCGCATTGTTGCCCTTTCCTCCGGGATCGGGCTGCATCAACCTGCCCCGGTTGGTGCGGTGCGGCAGAAATGGGCCGCCGAATACGGTAAAGTCTACGGCGGGGTTGAGGGTAACGGTAAGGATCATCGCGGGGTCCGACGTATCGAGGTTTAATCAGCGGTCAAGGAGCTTACCGAGTATCTGGCAACGGCACTCGGTCTCAATCCGGTCAACAATATCAAAACAGGCGTTCATGTCTTTGCCCATCGCCACGATACCGTGCCGGGGCAGGATCGTCATGAGCGGCGTCTTTTCCCATTGGGCGCGCTTCGACCTGAAATGGGTGATGACGTTTTCGGCCAGCTCTTCGGAGTAGCCGTGGGCTTCCGGGACGCAGCTTAATCGTCCCGAACTTGCCGGTCGTTTCCAGCATCGGCACGATGGGCTGCGCCCGGGCGACGAATACCGTCGTCCAGTAGGGGTGGGCGTGGATAATAGCCCCGGCGTCGGGAAACTCCCGGTAAAGTCCCAGGTGCATCAGCCCCTCCCGGGTGATCTGGTCGGGACCCTCGAGGACCTTACCATCCGGCGTAACGATCGAGAGATCCTTTTCGGTTATCTGCCAGCGGAGGCGGTAGCCCATCAGCCGGGGGGTTATGCAGATAGCGTCTCCATCGCGGACACTGACATTTCCACCCGCCGTATCCGAGAGCCTCCGCTCCCAGATGAGTCCGGCGATTTCAAGCACCAGGTCCTTCAGGTCTTGTCTCATGTCACTTCCCAAAGAGAATTTTACGCATCAGGGAGCTTGCCGCAACGCCGTCCTTTCGCGCGATAATACGCCCGATCTCGTCCTTATCGGCCCGGCTAACCGCGCCCCTCAGGGCATCGAGCCACCGGGCGCTTTCCGCCACCGCATCACGTCCATCCTCCCGATAGGGAAACTGGTCGATGGTGAGATAGCCCCGGTATCCCGTCCGGTCAAGCCAGTAGAAGAATTCGAGGTATTCGAGGGTGTGGACCGTGCCGACGATCAGGTCGTCGTCCCAATAGCGGTAATTGTCATTGATATGTATATGGCGCAGCAGATCGCCGTAGTTAAAAAGAAGCGCCACGGTCTCGGCGGGGTTTTCGTTGGCGTACAGCGCGTGTCCGTAATCGAGAATCACGCCGACGTTAGGCTCACCGACCTCCCGGGCCATGAGTATGGATATCCCCGCGTTGCTCACGTAGTTATGGGTCCGCGGCTCTTTTGGTTTGTACTCAAGCCCGATGGTGACCGCGCCGTTATAGCGGCAAACCTCCCTCACCCCCTCGATGAAGTTCCGCCTGTCGGAGAGGTAGTCGGCCGAAAACAGGTAGTCGTAGCCGTCCTGGCCCGGCCAGATGCCCACGACCGGGGATTTCACCCTGACGGCGAAATCGACCGCCCGTTTCGCCCATGCGACGGCCTCTTTGCGCACCCCGGGATCGGCCGATGAAAAGGTCCCGTCCTTCCACCTCGGATCGCCAAACAGCTCCACCGTCACCGCCGGCACGACGAGGCCCGTCTTCTCGACGAGGGCGACGATTTCCTCCTCGTGTTCATACAGGCTGCGGTCCGCAACAAGATCGACCGCGCCGATCCCCTCGATTGAGGCCACCCGGTCGAAGAGCTCTGCAACCGAAAAGTCACGCCCGTAGGCCCGGCAAAACCGGTCGCAGCAGGAGCCGACGTTGCCGAGGAAGACCGAATAGTCCTGTTTCAAACATATCCTCCTTTCAGGGATACCGCGCGTACGTGCCCGATAAACGAAGACGGATCCGCACGCTCTCGTATCCCTCGCCACTGGTCTAACGATACCGGGAGACAGGTATCTTAAAGTGGTACCGTTACGGCCCGTACGGCATCTCCTCGGACGCTATATGATATCCTTAAAGGGCGTCACGTCGTAGGGTTTTCCTTCCTTCTTGAGCTCTGATCGCCTTACGGAGGGCATGGTGCTTTTTCCTGGTCATCGGCAGGAGATACGCAAGTACCATACCCGACAACGAGGAAGAACGCGGTTCCCTCGGCCTAGATGAGCCGGATTCCCGAACGAGCGTCGCTCTTTTCGTCTGAAGCTAACGTTGGCCATGTAACCGATCCACTCCAGGACGATGCCGTTGATCCAGAGGGCGACGGCGCCGGCGGCTTTTCCGACAAAGGTCGTTAATCCGAAATAGAGGCCTTCCCGCCTGTGGCCGGTCTTGAACTCGTCCACCTCCACGACGTCCGGGATCATCATCCAGTTTATCATCGTAACCGCGATAACCCCTCCGGACGCCAGGATCGCCAGTACGTAGAAGAAGACGATATTGCCCGGCTTGACCAACATTCCCCCGATCCCCTGGACCACAGCCCACAGGCCGATGAAAATGATATACGCCCAGCGCTTTTCATACTTCGTCGACACGTAGGTGATAAGCGGGATCCAGAGGATCGTGCACGCAAAGAAGAACAGGAATGCCAGTGATTGCTGCGCCTCGGTGAAGTTCATGTAGTATTTCATGAAGTAGACCATCACCGCGGCGGCGACATTGAGGCCGACGCCGCTCAGGGCGCAGATACCGACAATATATAGGAACGGCCGGTTCTTGAGGGCCCCCTGGAAGATGTCCCGAAAAGAGATCTTCAGTCTCCTCGGGGAAAAGCTCGCATCCCCGGGTGGCCCGCCAGGTCCAAAGGATCGGAAAGATCATCAAGACCCCGAATATCCCCGTCGTAATCGACCAACCGACCGGGTCCGTCGAACCGACTCCCGAGCCGTATCGATCGGAAAAGTATTTTACGAGGATCAGCGGTGTGGCCGCCGCGATTATCGAAAAGACCTGGCTCCATCCCGCCCGGTAGCTGATGAGACTGGTCCGCTCGTCATAGTCCTGGGTCATTTCGGCGGCAAGCGACGTATAGGGGATATTCAGGCAGGTAAAGACGAAGAAATAGAGGATGACCGCCGCGATGATAGTAGAACTTGGTCATCAGGGGTGAGAGGCCCCAGTGGGTAAAGAGGAGCCACACGGCGTATCCCGTATGGGATAGACGTAAACAGGATGAACGACCGCCGCCTGCCCAGCCTCGATTTTGTCCGGTCCGACCAGATCCCCACCGCCGGATCGGTCACCGCGTCCCAAAGCGTGCCGATCATCATGACGAGCCCGGCAAACGACGGCGAGAGACCGACAACGTCGGTCAGGAAAAAGAGGAAATAGACGTAAAACATCGTCCAGCCGAGGGTATTGGACCCCTCGGCCGCCCCGTAGGAGAACTTCAACCAGACCGGAAGTCTCTTCTTCTTTTCGTCCTGCTCCATAACGTGTGCCTCCACGCCGTCGGCGGTAACCCGGCAGGCGGCGAAACGGACGGTACGGTAAGCTATAACCCCTTTTTCATTTCCTCGGCCTTATCCCTCAGATACTTCTGAAGGGCGTCACGATCGGCCGTAATGTACCGGGCCACCACGAACAGGAAAGCCCCGCAGACTACCCAGAACGGGAGCGCGAAGTTCATCATGAAGGTGTAGCCGAAGCCGATCAGCGCTCCCCCGATGGCCGGTCCGAATCCCTGCCCGATGTTATCCGATATATTATAGAGGGCAAAGATCGATCCCCGGTGTTCCGGGCGGTTGACGTTCATGGTAATGGCCTTGGCGTTGGCCGTGGCAACGGCCACCATGAAACCGGTGACGAACGAGAGGACGTAAAATGCCCCGATCCCGATCCCTCCGGCGCCCAGCGGCACATTGACGAGGGCGACTGCGGGGATGATCCCGAGCAGGACAAACGTACCGCAGAGTATCGGGAGGTATTTCGGGTTCTTTTTATAAAGCCACTCGCCGACATAGGCAAAGACGATGCCTCCTACCGTGGCGCCCCCCCCAAGGAGCAGAAAGACGAGCGTCGAGGCCTCCTTCGACATCCCCTTGGACTTTTCGAGGAAATGGATCATCCAGTACCCGAGGATACCCCACGGTACCGTGCCCGGCAGCGACTGCAGGAACATCCAGATATTGGTCTTGTTGGTAAAGAGGACCTTGAAATCGGAAAACTTGATCTTCTGCTTGTAGGTAAGCCCCTTCTGGATCAGGTCTTCCAGGGCCGCCTCCGTCCTGCCGCGCTCGGGGTCCTTTGCGTAGAGCGCAAAGAGGAGCACGACCGGGAAACCCGGCAAGGCCGCGACGATGAACGGAAACCTCCACCCATAGGTATTGGTCAGGAAACCCGCCATCACGGGGCCTGCGACCATACCGATCATCCACGCGACGTTCACCCAGGCCGTAGCCGTGGGCCGATGTTCTTCGCGGAAGTAATCGGCTATCAAGGAGTAGCAAATTGGATAGACGCCGCCGATCCCGATACCCGTGAGGATTCTCAGGATCGTAAACGATTCGATTGTCTGGGTAAAGACCTTAAAGCCGGTCATCAGGCAGGGGATTTCCCCGATCACGACGGTCGCAACGAGGAGCCATTTTCGCGACACCTTGTCAGTCAGGTAACCAAAGACGATGCTGATGAAGGCGCCGATGAGCATAAAGGCCGAGCCGATATAACCGATGACGCTCTCGCTCACCCCGTATTCGATCGACAGCTCCTTGATTATAGCCGTCATGATCCGCTGGTCGGCGAAGAAAAAGGCCGACATCGCCACCAGGAGCGTCAGCGTGATGATATCCCGCGACGACATTCTTACCTTAGCCATAGTAACCTCCTGTTCCGGGAGAAGAAACAGTTCGCCATTCTTTTCCTACCGGGCCGCATCCCCGCCGCAGGGGCTGCGTCAGTTCAAGAGACTATTCGAGCCACGTGACCGTGATGGTTGTCTTGCCGCGAAGCGAGAGATTGAGCGCCCAGACGTTATCGGTCCGTTTTCTCACCGGGATGGTGGATTTACCGGCCTTCGCGCTGGTAATCTGCCCCGGCAGCCAGAGCCACAGTTCTCCCTGGGCAAGTCTTCCCAGGTCGGAGACGGTCAGCGTCAGCTCACGCTTTCCCGTCTTCATGGTCTGGACCTCGCCGCCGCACGTAATATGCATCGTTCCCCCGACGACCGTCGGTTTGCCGGTGTTTTCACACAGGCGCAGCAGCCTGCACCCGTGGGAGGGAATATCGGGAAGGTCGATATCATGTCCGGTATGGAGCCGGTACGAGCAATCCCAGAAATCAAAGACATGGTATTCCTTCTGGGGATCGAGGGAAAGCCGCGTGATGTCGAGCCGTTTTCCGGCCTGCTTACTGCCCCAGTTGAACTGGGCCGCCATAACCCATTTACCCCATGACCTGTCCATATCCAGGGCGTACAGCTCGACCATCTCGTTCTCGAGGAGGTCAACGGCGCTGCCCCGCGTGCTCATGACAGGAAGGAGCAGTGAGATCAGCCGCTGCCGGTCGACTGAGAGCCGGGTCAGGTCATCCGAATTGATGACAAGCCCGCCCTGAAGGCCGATGAGGGATACATTGCTCTTGATCTCTTCGTCGGAAAGCGTCGTATCGTAGTTCCTGACCATCAGACAGTCGGGATCGCTCGTCCACCAGCGATTATGGACGGTCCCGAGGTTCAGCGTATGGCGGATATTGTTCCTGAGGGCGGCAATGCTCTTCTCGCGGGTGATCAAGGGAGAGGCCCACCGCATGTTCATGATGAACGGCTTCCAGTTCGGCGCCGTATCCGGCCCGATGCGCATCGCGTCGACGATACCTATGGACGGCCCGAAGGGACAGCCGCAGCCCAGGTGATACGTCTTTTCACCCAGTCCCTTACGAATCGCCTCCATACCCTTTCGAAAGGCCTGGGCGCGGGTCAATTTCGGGTTGGATCGGATACCCGGCAGCGCCCCGGAATATACAAAATCCGTCTTGACGAACCCGAAGCCCCATTCCTTCACGACGGTTTCCATGAGCGTCGTGAGCCATTCAAGCACCGCCGGATTGGTAAGGTCAAGGACATATCCGAAAAACTCCCAGAAGTATCCCCCGATGATGGGTTTACCCTTGGGGTCTTTCACCAGCCAGTCGGGATGCTTTTGCGCGAGCTGGGATTTCGGATCGGCGACGAAGGGCGCAAGCCATAATCCCGGGACAAATCCTTTATCCGCAACCCGGCCCGCCAGGTACTTCAGGCCGTTGGGGAATTTCTCGTTCGGCGTATACCAGTCTCCCCAGGCCGACTGGTAGCCGTCGTCGAGCTGAACCGTATGGAAGGGAACGGTCGAACGAATCGTGTCTATCGTCTCCAGATTCTGGATAAAGAGGTCCTCGGTGATATCGTGGAAGAAATGGTACCAGTGGGTCCATTTGGCCGGCGGGTTGGGCGAGACACGGGGCTTCATGAATCGCGCCACCGTTTCCGCATAGTCGGCGGCCGGGTCAGGATGCGGAAGATCCACGAACTGAAAGAACGCCCATTCGGACAGGAATTCCTCGTTCGGGTCAAGCGGGATTCCGTCGGCCCGGGCGACAAGCGTAAGCGCTTCCCGCCGGGGATGACAGTCCACGTGCACCTGCCCGAACTGGTCTGCCGTCGTGGCAAAGCCGGCCACAACTGCGGTTTTCTGATCGGTCACGATTCCCCATCCCTCGCCCCAGAAGTCCCCTCGCCTTCGCGAGATGGGCGTGGTGGGATTGAAGTACATCTTGCCGACCCAGTGCCCGATCATGGTGGAGACGTCCCGATCGCGGGCGGTCAGGAGCCCCGAATAGCACCAGTCATGCCATCCGACCTTGAAGAAATTAAGGGACCGGTCCTCCTGGCTCAGTTCCAGCCGTCCTCCCGATGCGTTCGAAGCGTCAAGCAGGAAAAGGTCATCGAGCGCAAGCGTATCGGTCCCGGCGTTTCGCACTCCAAGCCTCATCAGGAAAAACGGACGGCTCTCGTAGAGGCGCACGGTGAGCGCCATCTCAAGATGATCGGGCCGTTGATCGTCGACGATACGGACCTCCCTCCCCTTTCCATGCACGTCGTTCAACGCGTTGTTCGAGACCGTAACCCGGCCGGCCGCAAACGCCGAAGAAGACGCGCGTCGTTCGATCCTGAATCCGGCCGTTATTACCGCGTCGCGGACCCGGGGAAATATAAGATCCGGCCGACTGATCGAAAGCCTGCCTGTTTTCAGATTAAGGCCAAGCCGTATGAAAGAATTGGAGATATAGAGGACTTCGTTGCCTTCTGTGACCGATATCGCTGCCACGGTAACCTCCATCAGGAGATAATGTTGATTCGTGTGCTGTCTACCAAAAAAGACGGCCCCTCTGCCGGCGCCGGCTAATGGCCGGCATTGTATCACAGTATATCGGTCTATGATATCAATTTCTTCGTAAAGTACCCATACTTCTGGTATGCGCGCCCTATTCCTACCGTAGTGCCCGGTTTCGTGTACGCCATACTGACGGCTCCTATACCCGCCCTCCCGACAGGGCATTCGGCCTACCTTTTCACTTGATTAAATCGCAAAAACCTGATAGGTATGAATAGAGTAAATGATTCAGTTCCGATCATCACGTATCTCCATACGGGAAATCAGGCCATGATTCGACCAGGATCGAGAACCGATACCGGCAATCCCAAGAAGAAAAGACGGCCTCCTGCACGTATGGATCGCCCCTCTGCCAAGCTCCTCAGGCTTGTGCTTACTGCCGGCCTCGCGGTAGTCCTTGCCGTCGTCCTCATCAAGATAATCATACCCAACCAGGATGACCGCCCCCCCAGGCCCGATGCCGTTAAGACCGTTATCCCCGAGTCGACCGCAGAGGGCCGGCTCGAAGCTTCCGGCGAAGCCGAGGCGAGCGGCCGCGACGATACGGATGAAACGGTGCGGACGTACCGGGGACAGGGAGGAGAGCCTGCCGACGATCCGACGCTCACCTGGGAAATCACCCTGGCGATATCCGGCCGAACACTACAGCTCCTGGAGGGCGCCGTGGTTGAGCGGAAGTTCGCCGGAGATCCCCCGACAACGGATTTCTCCTTTTCCATCACGCCCGATCGTTACGAAATGGACCTTTCCCAGTCGGAAATACCGGCGTTCCGGCTTGACAATGCCTACGATTACGCGTCCGCAGCCCCCTTTTCGATCGACGAAAAGGGCCAATTCTATATTTACCTGACACCTAAGAAACTATCGCTACAGCCAAATGCAATACCGCCTCGATTTCTCACCAAGCGGGATAACAGCCCTCTGATTTCCATGCAGGGGTTCATCAGGCCCGACGACACGATCGTCGGCACACTTAATTCAATATTCGGCCCGGACATCGAATATGTCCTTGAGCCGTTCACCGGCCAATGAGGCGAAGTCATCATATGGGCTGGATATCTGCAGTACTGCGGACGGGAGATTCCCTTCACAACGCAACCGTTATTTTGATACTGATCGTTCTATGCTCGGCCGTTGCGGGCGGGTGCTCACCGGACAACGGCCGCCAGCCGGGGCTTTCGGATACCCTCACGATCCTCAACTGGGAAGACTACATCGAAATGGGGGTAGTCAAATCGTTCGAGGAAGAATTCGGCGTAACGGTTATTATCAAGACGTTCGCCAGCGAAGACGAGATGATCAGTTTAGTGCGGTCAGATCCCGGAAGATACGACCTGGCCGTTGCCAGCGGAAGCGTCGTTACAATTATGGCCGAAACGGGTCTGCTGTTCCCGATCGACACAAGAAACATACCCAATATCTCCGGAGTCGACCCGGAATTCTCGAATACGCCCGCTGATCCCGGGATGCGCTTTTCCGCTCCCTACCTATGGGGGACCTCCGGCATAGCGGTCAATCGGCGATACGTCACGGCCGAAACGATCGACTGGACGATCTTGTTTGACGAACGGTACGCCAACCGGATCGATATGCTCAACGATATCCAGGAAAACCTTGCCCCCGCCCTCAAGATTATCGGACGTTCGATTAATACGAGGGATATAGAAGACCTCAAAAGGGCGGAGGATATCCTGAAGAAGCAGCGTCCGATTATCAGGGGATACTTCGATTTCGAACAGATACAGAAACATCTGATGGACGGCTCCACCTATATTGCCTTTATCTACAGCGGAGACGGCCTAAAGGTCGCGCAGGAAAACCCCGATATCGAATATATCGTGCCGTCATCCGGGGCGCCGATTTGGCTGGACAGCTGGGTGATTCCGGCCACTTCGAAAAATAAGGATACCGCCGAGGCCTTCATCAACTACCTCCTCAAGCCCGAAAACATCGCCGCAATCTCGAATCACCTCTGGTATGCCAACGCCGTTTCCTCATCGAAACCGTATCTGAGTAAGGAACTCCTGCAATCCCGATCCATCTATCTCCCTGAACCGCTTTTGGCCAAGTGCGAATATTACCTCGCCCCCGATGAGGAAACCAACCAGTTTTATAACAGAGTATGGTACGAACTTCTGAGATGAAAAAGGCTCGATCCTTTCGTTCCGACATTTTTATCCTCACCGTTCTTATCGCTTTTGTTCCACTGGCCGTTTACTTTCTCTTCGATATCCTGTCACTTACGCGTGAGCTCGAGCGTGACGTCCACAAGAGTTATACCGACGCCATCGAGCATTACAGCAAAGATCTTAACATCTTTCTTGTCGATCGATTTATCGACCTGAGGCTTCTATCGCAGAATCCGGTACTCAAATCGCCGAAGTCGACCTATAACCAGAAGATGTCCGAGATCTATAAAGTCCAGAACTATTATCATTATTTCAACGACATTAGCCTGATGAGTCTTGACGGCACGGCGGTCCTCTCCACCACCTATTCCTTTTTCTCCGATCTGAGTAAAACCCGATGGTTTCTCGACGCCAAAAACGGCGGGTCGGTCGTCACCGATCCCTACCGGGAGCTTTCCGGAAATGACCTGATGATCCGCTTTTTTATCCCGGTAGTAGATAACGGCAAAACCATATCGGTCCTCTCGGCACGGGTGAATATGAAAAAGATATGGGAGGAGTCAGACACGGTGAGGTTCGGCGAGACCGGACGTATTATCATCGTGGATCAGTTCGGAAACATTGTCTCGAATCCTGATCGGTCAACGACCTTCGAAAAGTTCACGGACCTCCCCGCCACAGATACGGACGAAGATGACGCGAAGAGCTTTTTTGTGGAGTTTGCCGACAATGACGGCGTCGAGTATGTCGGATCGGGCGTTCGTATGGAGGAAAGCGCACTCTTTGAGATGGCGCCGTTGTTCATTATCGCCGTGCAGGAGAAAAACGAGGCCTACTCCCTGTCTTACTACGTGCTCATCAGGGATCTCCTTGAGATGGTCGCCGTCCTCTCGCTTATTATCCTCATCAGCCTCTATATCTCAGCGCGGATGGCCAATCCCATCCAGACCATTATAGACGGCACCGCCAAGATTGCCGACGGAAAACTGGGAACCACCATTGACGTTAAGAGCTGGAAGGAGATCAACAGTATTGCCGAGGCCGTTAATATGATGAGCCGCGAGCTCCTCTCATTTACCGACCAGCTCAAAAGCTCCGAGGAGCGGTACCGGACGCTCGTGGAGGATATCGATGACGGCTATTACCTCATTCAGGACAACACCATAATCTACGCCAACAATGCCGCCTGCCAAATGATGGGGTACGAACGGGACGAGGCAATTGGGAAAAGCATTTATGACTTTATCTCCGAAGAGGATTGGGATAGGGTGGCCTCCCTCTACCGGGGCGTAACAGCCGTCGGCACCCTCCCCGGCAAGCTCGAGGTTCCGCTTGTCAGAAAAAACGGCGACGTGATCTATATCGAGGCGCGGCCGAAAATAGTCTCCATGGGAGGCCGCGACCTGGTCGCCGGAATCTTTGTCGACGTATCGGCGCGGAAGAAGCGTGAGGAGGTCCTCAAAGAAGACCGGAGGTTCCTCGAAAAGGAAGTACAGAAGAAGAGCCGCGAGCTCTTCGAGTCCGAACAAAAGTACCGTACAATCGTCGAGAGGGCGGCCGACGGGATCTTCCTCTGCGAATATTCCGGGTCCGTGATATCGGCCAATAAAGCGATGACGAACATACTCGGGTTTTCTCCCGTGGGGATGGACTCAGCGGAGTTCTTCGAGCGTATCTTTTCGGGTCCCGAGGGCATAAGCCGGGACGACATCGCCCAATGGATGATCAAGGCCGGAGAGGCGACTTCTACCAATACCTCGGTCCACGTTGACGGCAGGGGGAACGTAAACCTCGATATCAAGATGAACACCATCGACTTCGGCAAGGGGCCCCGTTTTATCCAGGGTGTGGTCAGGGATACGACGGAACGAAAAACCCTCGAAATCGCCCTGATAAAGTCAAAACAGCGCCTGCAGGCGGCCTTCGATGCGGTTTCCGACCGGATGTATATGGTAGATTCAGACTACCTTCTTAAATTCGTGAACCGGAGTATCGCCGAAGAACTCTCGCTTCACTACGTCGACATTCTCGAAAAGAAATGCTATACGTTTTTCAACACAAAGAACGAGCCGTGCGACGGCTGCCCCCTGCCCCGGGTTATCTCCGGCCAAATCGGGATTACCGATGAAATCACGGTAACCCAACCGGACGGAAATCGATTCTACCGCATCTCTATCTATCCGGTCACCCGGAAGTCCACATCCCAGGACTATCTGGTGCACAGCCGTCACGTAACCGAGGAGAAGAGGATGCAGCAGCATCTCATCCAGAGCGATCGTCTCATCTCTTTAGGTCAGCTTTCAGCGGGAGTTGCCCATGAAATCAACAATCCACTGACCTCTATACTCGGATACGCTCAGATTCTCCTTCAGGACAAGGAAGAGGCAGAACCACGATTTCGCCGACCTCAAAATTATCGAACAGCAGGCGCTCAACTGCAAAATGATCCTCAACGACCTGCTTCTATTCTCACGAGCCCGGGTCGATAAAAAGGAATTCTTCAATGCTAACGAGATCCTCAACAGTGTTATTCTGATCAGCAAGAAAGAATTGAAGGATAAGAATATCGCTATCAAGAAAAAGTTTTCAAGAAACCTATCGCCCATCTATGGAGACCAGATCAAAATAACGCAGGTATTCCTTAATATCATAAAGAACGCTATCGATGCCGTCGATTCCGGTGGGAGGATCACCATAGTAACCGCCAACGAGGAAAAGGGCAAAAGAATCAAGATCAGTATCGAGGACAATGGTCACGGGATAGACCGCGAAGATATGAAGAAGATATTTGACCCATTTTTCACCACAAAACCGCCGGGAAAAGGCACCGGTCTGGGACTATCGGTCAGTTATGGGATCGTTCTGGAGCACGGGGGAGAGATATATGTCCGCAGCGAACCGGAAAAGGGTACGGTATTCACTGTCCTGTTGCCCTCACCGCCCGGCGGCCAATCGTAGCCGGTGCTGCTTTCCACATCTTCCCCGCGGGTTGGATTCGTACGCGTCTGCACGTGCGGATCTTTTCTCCGCCCGTTTACGGCGATATCGAACCCGGCGAAAATCAACCCGTGTCATAGGAATTCCGATCCTCTATAAATCGATTATGGTATACTGAGGCCATGAAAAACCAAAAACAAGATACCATCCTGGTTGTGGACGACGATCCGAACATTACCAACCTCCTGGTCAGGATAATCGAAAAAGAGGGCTATAAGAACGTGCTGACCGCCGATTCCGGGGAAAAGGCGCTCAGCCTGGTCCAGGGAAACAACGTTTCCATCGTCCTGACCGATGTGAGGATGCCGTCGATGACCGGTATCGAACTCATGGAGCGCGTTAAGGAGATCAATAGCAGCGTCATTGTTATTATTATTACCGCCTTCGGCAGTATCGACATGGCGGTCGAGTGCATCAAAAAGGGGGCGAATGACTTTATCACAAAACCCTTCAGCTCCGATATCGTAATTCTGGCCATCGATAAGGCGATTAAGGATCGACAGCTCACCAAAGAAGTCGCCGATCTGAGGATAAGTGTATCCAAGAAGGCCGATTTCTTTGACTTTATCGGCGTTTCGCCTCCCATGCAGGAAATATATGAGAAAATCAAGGCGGTCGCTTCGATCGATGCTCCCGTCCTGATTACGGGAGAATCGGGTACCGGTAAGGAATTGGCGGCCCAGGCGATCCACCAGATGAGCCTTCGTCACGACATGCCGTTGGTTTCCGTCAGCTGCCCCAATATTCCCGCCCAAATGCTTGAGAGCGAGCTTTTCGGCCACGTCAAGGGCGCCTTCACCGATGCATATCGTGACAAGAAGGGTCTCTTTGAAAAGGCGGACCGAGGAACGATATTCCTCGACGAGATCGGCGATATCACACCGGACGTTCAGGTAAAGCTTCTCCGGGTCCTCCAGGAAGAGGAAATTATTCCGCTCGGATCCGAATCGGTCAAGAAACTCGATGTTCGAGTGATTACTTCGACGAATAGAAATCTTTTTGAGCGGGTCTCACAGGGACTCTTCCGCGAAGATCTTTATTACCGGATCAACGTGGTACATATCCATATGCCGCCCCTTCGGGATAGAAGTATTGATATCCAGAGGTTAGCCGGTTATTTCCTGAACGAGCAGGCCGCCAAGATTTCAAAACCGCTTAAAGGTTTTACCCCCGAAGCTATTGAACTATTGGATGGTTACCGGTGGGGAGGAAACGTGCGGGAATTGAAAAATACCGTGTTGCAGGGCGTGGTCTTCGTAAAGGGAGATTGGGTAGACCGGGAGGACTTACTCATGGGTCTGGAAGAGGGCCAACATCCGAAGGACGACCGATCGCTGACAAAGGGATCCTTCAAAGAGTCGAAAGTGGGTATGGTTGAGGACTTCGAAGTCGATTTCGTCAAGGGCGCTCTGGAAAAGTCGGGCGGAAACGTGTCGAAGGCCGCCAGGGAAACCGGCATGTCACGCCAGTCATTTCAGTATCTTATGAAAAAATACGGGATAAAATCACCGGACAGATAACCTGCCCCTCCCGCATAGTGCAAAAACCGTATGCAGGCCGCCGCATATGTTTTTTGCACCCATCCCGCCTCCTTGATACATACGTGCAATAATATCATCCGTATTGTGCTTCTTTTGACCCGGCCTTTCGCTCTGAACGACCGTTTTCTTTCCCGGACGTGTATACTCCCCCGCCTGGCACATATAGCCCTGTTAATATCCAACGATTTCGATATGTTATGCCCTTAGGCAATACTTGGCAGGGTAATTGCTTTATATTGTATACAGAGTTAAACGAGAGGCTACCAATGAGGGAAAATATCAAACGCACGGGCGGTTTTACGCTTCTGGAACTGATGATCGTGGTCTCCATTATCGCAGTTATGAGCGCAATCGCCGTCCCAAATTTCACCAACTGGGCGCCCAAGTTTCGCCTCTGGTCTGCAACCGACGATATTTCCAAGCACCTGATGCTGGCCCGGATGAGCGCTATATCTCAAAACAGGGACGTCGTTGTTACCTTCTTCAAAGCCGAGAGGAAGTACCGCATAACCCATAAGTCCGGAGTGGAGAACTACTCGCTCCCGAACGGTATTCTTTTCGGCGATCTTCCGATTACGACGATCACCTTCAACTCGACCGGCCAGGCGGACGTAAACCTCACGATTCAGATCTATGCAGACTCCGAGAAGCTTCTCGATAATAAAAGGACGATACGCGTCAGGGCGATAACCGGAATCATAACCAGCGCGGAGGGTTGGTAGGATGCTACGGAAACTGAGAAAATTGATGACAATCTCCCGAAGGGACGGCGGCTTTTCCCTCCTGGAAAACCTGATCTCGGTGGCGATATTCTCCGTCGGTATTCTGTCGATATCAATGCTCTTTACCCAGACGATGACCTATTCGCACTTCTCCGAGAAATTTGCCGTTGCCGTTAACCTCGCGCGCGGGGAGATGGAGCGGCTTAAAAATACCCCGTACACTAACATCGTGCCCGACGAAACAACGAAGACCGTCGATAACGTTCCCTTCAGGCTGGTCTGGGAGGTAACCGAGAACACCCCGGTAAAAAGCGTCAAGAGAGTCGTCATGCACGTCTATTGGACCGATCTCAGGCGGGATCATGAGATCAAGATAGAGACCCTCTATTCCCGGTTTTAGGTGACATATCATGAAGCGTAGAAAAAACAACCGTGGTTTTACCCTTATCGAGCTGATGATCGCTTTATTGATAGCGGCAATTATCATCGCTGCCGTCTATGACGTCTTCATGTCCGACTTTAGGGCTTTCATCTCTCACAACCTCATCCTCAACGCGCATGAGAAGGAGAAGTTGGCCCTCGAGTTTATGTCTCGAGAGATACAGCTCATCGGATACGACGCCCAGACCTCGCCGATAACCGCCGATATTATATCCGCCAAGGATGATTCAATCCAGTTTGAGGAGTATAACCGTCTCAATAATACCCGGGCCAAGATCCTCTACCAGTATCGATCTACGGATAATACCGTATTACGCCGTTTTAATCTCTGGGACGGCCCTTCGTCGACCTGGATACCGGCAACCGATGAGATCGTCATTGAAGACGTGGAGACGTTCTCCTTTGTCTACTACTCCGAGGATAACGATAAGATCGACTTTAACGGACTGGGGGAGATCCCGTCGACCGATATCGCCGATATCAGGAGAGTGGACGTTGCGCTGAGGGTCAAAACGGAAAAGATGGACCCGGTCAGGAAAATGTTTCTGACACGTGACCTCAACACCAGCATCTATCTGAGAAACCTGGGAATCGACCAGAACCTCCTTGACACAACGCCGCCGAGCGCCCCTATCGGGTTGGCTTCTTCCGATCCCCATAACTGTGGGGAACTCTCGCTTACGTGGACTAAAAGCACGGAAAAGGACCTGGCCGGATACATAATTTACTGGGGACTGGAAAGCCGAGAAACCATCGAGTATTTTTCGAAGATGACCGTAACCAATCCGGATACGACGAGCTACACCCTCACCGGCCTTGACAGCGCTCCCTCCAACGATCCCGATTCCGTCAAGTATTTCATCGCCATTTCCGCCTTTGACCGGTCGCTGAACGTCAGCGACTACTCGGTTGAGGTGGAGGGCGATGGTTCTTCCACCAACGATACGATATCAAATCCCAATAAGCCGGTCATGCCGTCGGACTTCACGGCGGCAGACGGCCTGACCGAGGGATCGACGGTCCTGACGTGGATACCGTCAACGGATCCGGACGTCGCCGGATACCGAATATACCGTAACACGGTCCCATTTACGGCATTCCCGATCACGGCGGCCTATGATCCGACGAATAAGGAAGGCCTCGTATTGGTTGCCGACGAATCAACGACGCCGATCACGCTCGATAGGAGTTCCACCACCTTTACCGATACCGGCCTCATCGGCTGCAAGAAACATTACTATGCGATAACCGCCGTCAACTGCGACCTGACCCTCGTATCGAATGACGCGGGAGACACTGCTAGACTTTCGGTATATCAGCTCCGACTACCGCTTCACCTCCGGTGACGGAAGCGGGCCCGAGATCGATACGCCGGCCGGTTCGGACACTTCTCCCCTCGACAACTCGGCCATCGATAACGATCCGTACCCGGTGCCCGATATCAGCTCCAAGGCCGGGTGGAAGCGGGTCTTTCTGTCACTGACAAACCCAAACAAGTCTGACGACCCCGACTTCACCCAGACACTCGTCTATTACAGCAGTACCGGCTTCCCGACCCTTAACCCGGACGGTACGGTCACGGGCGGCGAGCTCATTCCCGACAGGGGCGGGACGTTTACGGCCGAGGGCACCAACCCGCCGGTAATCTTCGATTCGAATACCGCCGAGAATCCCTCGGAGCCGGAACTCGAGATATTCCAGACATATTTCTTCCTGGCTATCTCCTACGACCTCTGCGGGAACCCGACACTGGTAACGGAGGAGGCAAAGACCCTCTCTGAGTTGTGCGGGGATGACCCGGATTATGCCGGTGCGCCGCCCGTTCCGACCGGCCTCTCGGCCGAGGGCTGCTATTCCTACCTGAGACTGACTTGGGACCACCAGGGCGACACCATTGTCGATCTGGCGGGCTATCACATCTATCGGAGCACCGGCTCAACCTTTAATCTCGGGACGGCTACCGAGCTGACCGGCGGCGCCCCCCAATGGCTCAGCTACTACATGGATGCCGCAATCGATGAGGGCGGCACCTATTCGTACGGCATCAGGGCGACCGACTGCTACTACGAGAACATAGATCCGGCGGATCCCAACTACATCACCGCCAAGACCAACAACATATCGGCGCCCGCGGTCCTTTCCGGGCTCAAGCCTGGCCGAATAAGGAATGACGACACGCTGGTCCGAGCGCTCACCGGTGACATAACGGTAAGCGTGCCGACCTATTACCACAACACGGCGACCCTCTTCATCGAAAACACGAGCGCCGGGCCGCTCTCCATCAAAAATATGCAGCTCACGTGGGATAACCTGAGCGCATTCCTCTCCGCCGTCTATATCGGCAGCGACGAGCCCTTGAGCAATACGGGCAAGGAGCTTGTCTGGGTGGGACGCGAAGCCTCGGGAACGACAATCACCCTCAATAAGACTATCCAGGACTACGGGACGATCGGCTCCGGATCGAGAGCCGTACCGATTAGCCTGGTCTTTTGTGACGCCGATGGAAACGTAACCAGGCTCGTCGAGATGCGTGAGGACTCCCTGGACGTCTCGATTACCTATATCAACAACTCCATGCCCACGACGATAACCTGTCCCTACAACACTACCTTCAACATCCCCCTGGGCCCGACGGTCGTCGGTATTACACAGAACAAGCCCGGTGTCGCAACACCCGCCTGGCCCGTTCCCGGGGATCAGGGCATCAACCCGGCCGGACAAGTGGTTGTCCCCGGAGGCGTCGCGGTATCGGTCAGCGCCAACGTCTATGACAACTCCCACACCGGCATCAAGAAGGTGACCCTCTACTATTTTATAGATGAGCTGTCTGTCTATAACGAGACGACCGGTGCGCCGCCGTATGACGGAACAAACTACACGCAGATCCCGATGGCCCTGATCGCCGGGTCTCTCTACCGCACGACATCGAGCATCCCGGCCAACGACGACTGCACGGTCTGGTACTTCGTCGTTGCCGAAGACAACGACGGCAACTTCGACCGGGACCCGGAAATAGGATCGGGGGCCTACACCTACTATCAGCAGGAAGGCAACGTCTGTAATAATATTCCCGGCAGCCCCAAGAACCTGACGGGCACCAGCGGTACCGACTGGGTAACCCTTGCGTGGGAGCCGCCCACGACCAATACCGACGGCTCGCTCATAGGAATAGATATCCTGGGTTACAACGTATATCGCGACAGTGGCAGCGGTTGGGAGAAGATCAACACCGACATCGTAACCGGGACGATGTACAACGATTCGGGCTTGGCCGACATCAGCGACCAAGAACTATTCCTACAAGGTGACGACGCTCGACTACTGCGAGCCGACACCGAACGAGAGTAACCCGTCCGGTCTCTTCTCCGAGTGCGAAGGCGCACCCTCGTGCATGATCGTATCCAACAAGACCGAGATCTACCCCGGGGATACGTTTACCGTTAGCCTCACGGTCTGTAGCACGATGAATAACGGGAAGCCCGGAGAGATCCTCTACCTCCAGACCTGCTCCGGTGCTGGTGACGTAGATCCAATTAAAATGAAAGAAGACGCGGACACCGGGACATTCAACATTGACAGTACCTTCTACGGGAGGAACTACATCCAGACCTATCGGCCGGAGGATTACCCTGCTTCGGCGATTGACCTGGATATCAGGGTAAACCCGTCCGACACGATCACGATCGGCGGTATCAGCGGACCGGCCACCGTCCCCTCGACGCCGGCATTCTCCGACTCCTATTGCGCGCACCTGAGCGACGGCACCCTCGTGACGTTCGACTGCGAAATCGCGGTAACGGTTATACCGTCTCCGTGCGACACGACTCCGAACGCGCCGTCAGGGCTGAGGATAACCGGCACTAATAACGGGACAAAGACCGTGAGCCTGGCGTGGACGGCCCCCACCGGCAATACGGACGGAACCACACTGAACGACCTCGGCGGGTATTACCTCTACCGAAGCGATAACGGCGGCGCATATGTCAAGGTGGGAACGCTCGGGGAAGTGACAAGCTATACTGACTCCACTCCTGGTAAACCGGGTAGCAACACCTATCGGTACTACATCAAGGCTTTTGATAGCTGTCCGACACCGAACGTAAGCGCGGCGTCCGATATCGTCAGTAACAGATAGCAGCGAGCGGGGATAACTCGATGAAGAAGATACTTATAAAATTCAGAGACGACCAGTCGGGCATGACGTTGATGATCGTAATGCTCCTCCTCTTCCTGCTGACGCTGTTGGGCATGACGATGTATTTCATGTCGTCGACCGACCTTAAGATATCGCGGAACGTCTATACCGGGACCCGCGCCTTCTACGCTGCCGAGTCCGGGTTGAGCGAGGCCGTGGGCAGGCTCAACCTAACTTCGACCGACCCGGAATATGACGCAGCCATGTACGACGACCCCCCGTACGACGGTACGTCGCTTGCCTGGGAATACTCTTTTTCCGGCGAGCTCGACAACGGGGACCGCTACGATGTGACCATCGAGCATAAAACGGATACCGAAGACTTGGACACCGATGGTAACACCGATGAGGTCGTCTCCTACGACAGGGGATTTTTCACCGACGCGCTGCACTACTACCCGGAGGTTGGGAAAGGCTACGCGATCGAGATGATACGGTCAACGGGGATTTCGGCGGACGGCGAGGTGGTCATGGTCCTTGAGATCACCAAGTTCCCGATGGACATCAAGGCAAAGGGCGCCGTCTCGGCTAACTCGACGGTGGAATTACGCGGGAATTTTGAGGCAAACGGGTTTGACCACGATATGGACGGAAGCGTCCTGCCGGCGGGGACCGGCAGCGACGTCCCGGGGGTTGTTACTACGTCGGACAATGTCGTCAATATTATCGGCTCAAGCGAATCCAACGGCGATCCGCCAATTATGGACAAGAACAACGGCGGCGGATGGAATCCTGCAGACCCCACATGGGGGGCTTACCCCAACTCTCCCGGTGACGTACTGGGGCTTTCGTCCACGGAGGCCGCGTCGTTCTTCGCCGACGCCGATTACTACGGCCCTTATGACGGCAGTATTGGAATGAGCGCCCCCCTGTCCGGTCTCACCTACATTACCGGGGACTATCCGGGGCCCGACGACGGCGGCACCGGCGTCCTTGTCATACATAACCCCAATTTTGACCCCGCCAAGTACGAGGCATCCAAGGTATTCGCCGCATCGGGCGGGGCGACGGTGCTTCCCGGCTACGACGCGACCTATGACTACACCGCGCCGGCAAACCAGCCGGCGCGGCTCGGCAACTACAACTCCAACTCGACTTTCAAGGGTTTGATCATCGCCGATCTCATCTACAAGATCGCGGGAACGCCTACGGTCATCGGTGCGATGGTGTCGCTGTCGAGTATCGAAACCCAGACACTGGGAACCGGCGCGGCCAAGGTCCTCTACAGCTCAGAGGCACTGAACCATTTTACATCGCGGGGTTTCTCGAAAAAACTGGCGTGGTATAAGGAATAGCCGGCAGTCGTCGGTCTGTCCTGTTTCGACGGACTTGTGCTGAAATACCCTGCCGTATCCCCGGCGTATCCGGCTTTTCGCCACTAGTCGTGGGGTATAAACTTGACCGCGTCGTTTATGGAGATTATCCCCTGCGATACCTTTTTTATTGCGCTATCCCACAGGCTGGCGCTGCCGAGGCGCCTGGACTCGTGTTTTATCTTGTCTACCGATTCACCCTTCGAAACGATCTCACGCATATCCTCGTTCATAACCATCAACTCGTAGATGCCGGTCATGCCCCGGTATCCGGTAAAATCGCATGAATTGCACCCCTGGGATTTATAGAATGTCGGAGTCTCCTGGTCAAATTTCAACGCATGCCGTATGATTTCATCCCGCGTTGGGGTATAGGGCTCCTTGCATCGCTGGCACAGCTTCCTGATGAGCCGCTGCCCGATGATGAGCGAGAGTACGTCCGTGAGGTAGTAACGTTCTATCCCCATATCGGTGAGCCTCCCGAACGCCTCGGCCGGGGAGTTGGTATGGAGTGTCGTCAGCAGGAGATGGCCCGTAAGCGCTGCGTGAACGCTGATATCCGCCGTCTCCTTGTCCCTGATTTCGCCCACGAGTATGATGTCCGGGTCCTGCCTGAGCGCCGCCCTCAGTATCGCCGGAAACGTGAGGCCCCTGCGCACGTTGATCATGATCTGGTTGAGAAGCGGCATGCGATACTCAACCGGGTCTTCGATCGTGATAATCTTTTTTTCGACGCTGTTGAGCTCATTCAGCAACGCGTAGAGCGTAGTGGTTTTTCCGCTTCCGGTCGGCCCGCACACGATGATCATCCCCGTGGGATTTTTCAGAATTTTTTTAATTGCAGCGCTATCATCGTCGCCGAGTCCGAGATCACCCAGTTTTATCTGCGCCTTGGACTGATCGAGAATCCGCATGACGACGGATTCCCCGTTTACCGTGCTGTAAGTTGAGACGCGGAAATCGATCTCGTTGCCGGTAGTCTGGCGGATGGAAAACCTGCCGTCCTGCGGTTTAATGCGCTCGGCGATATCGAGACTCGACATGATCTTGATGCGTGCAACCACCGACGGTTGAATCTTCTTTGGGAGTGTGTTCATCTCCCTGAGAACCCCGTCTATACGAAATCTCACCAGGAGGTCCCGCTTTGCCCCCTCGATATGGATATCGGAGGCCTTGGTCTTGACCGCCTGGGCGATGAGCTGGTTGACCAGCCGGATGATTGGGGCCGCATTTGCCTCAATCTCCGTTTTTTCCGGTTCTTCCTCCGAAACGTAGTAGTAGCTGGACTCCGCCCCTTTCACATCCGAATCTAATTCAGCTTTAAGCTGATCGTCCATCCCGAAGAAATGGTCAATGAGATGATTTATTGTTTCCACCTTGCAGACGATCGGCTTGATCTTTTTCCCGAGCGTAAACGAAAGGGTATCGAGCGTAATTAAATTGAGCGGGTCGGACATCGCAACGGTCAACTGATTGGCGATGAGGTTGATCGGAATCGTCTGGAACTTCCGGGCAAGCTCGGGTTTGATCATTCGTATGACGTCGGCCTCCACGTATTCGGGCGTAATCTCCTCGTAGGGGATTTCATAGTGTTTGCTGATAGCCTTGATGATTCCCTCTTCGTTGGCGTACCCGAACCGGACAAGAATCGTGGTGAGGTTTTCCTTGGTCTTCCTGTGCTCGGCGAGGGCGGCGTCAAGTTGTTCCTGCGTTAGTACGCCTTCTTTGATCAGCACCTTCTCGATATTACGATCGATAATCATGGGTTTTGTCCATTACTCGGTTAGTAGTTTTTTTACCTGGGGAAGGAAATCCTTCTCGTTAAAAGACGACTTGTCGTAGTGGAGATTCACCCCAATCTGCTGTGAGTACTTGTAAAACTCGGATTCCTTATACACGCCGGTAAGGAGAATTATCGGCACGTTTTTCCCCTCGGGAAGCGCCCTGATCTCCTTTGCCGCTTCAAAACCGTTTTTCATCGGGAGGAGCCCGTCAAGAATCACGAGGTCCGGCTTGAATTCGCTGAAGGCTTCGATTACCTTATCACCCCGAAGAACGGTAAACGTCTCGTAGCCGTCTTTCTTGAGCCAGTAGACGAGGAGCTTAAGGAATGATTCGCTGTCTTCGGCCACTAAGATTTTATTCATTATTCCTCCTTTTTCATACGACCCGGTTATACAACATGTGCCGTAATCTTTCGGATCTCTTCCGAGAGTGATTCCAGCAGGGACGCAAGGCTCTCCGTATTCTTCTCTTTGGCGGCGCTCTCGATCTGTTTGCCGAGTAGACTGACTATTTCATGCCCGAAGGCCCCGCCGGTTCCCTTCAAGTCGTGGGCTATCCTGTACACTCCATCATAATCTAGTCCGCTCGAAGCCGCCATGATTTTTTCGAGCTGGTCAGGCAAACTCCTGATAAATTCGTTTTTGATCTCGGCAAGCTCATCTACCGGGACGGCCGGCTCATTACTATCGGGCATATCGAGTGTCGCAAGGTGATCAGCAATAATTCTGAGGAGTTCCTCCTTTTTAAGCGGTTTGGTAAGATACCCGTCAAATCCGGCGTCCCTGGCACGTACCTCATCATCCTTCATGGCAAATGCCGTCAGTGCGATCAGTGGGATTGACTCATACCAGGGGTTCCCCTTTATTTGTCTGGCCGCCTCGTTACCATCCATTTTCGGCATCTGGATATCCATTAAGATGAGGTCAAAGGTCTCCTCGGTCATCGCCTGTACCGCCTTGGCTCCATCACCAACCACACTCACGATATACCCTTCACGCGTAAGTATTGTTGAAATCAGTTTCTGGTTAACAGGATTATCTTCCGCCAGCAGTATCCTGGCGGGCCGCCCCTTCATTGTCGTTCGTACCGGAGTATATCCGTGACACCGGGATACAATGTTAAGATCCCGTAATATCCATTCTATTTCACGTACCATCCGATCCGAATTTAGGGTGCTTTTCTTCAGGAGCGTACGGGAGATCGCCTGGAGTTTCTCAAGCTCGTTCTGGTCTAACTCCCTCTCCGTTGTCAGGATAATCGGAACGTTCTGGAGATCCGTATCCTCTTTTAGAAATTTGAGAAAATCGAGACCGGCGTTATCCGAGACACCGATTTCATGTATGATAATATCGATCGTTTTCCCCCCCGCGAGAAATCGGCGCGCCTCTTGATAATCGGAAAACGGGAAGATGACGTACCCTTCACCTTTCAGGGATGTTCCAATAAAATTGAGGAAATTCTTATCATGGTCGGTAACGAGAATGGCGCATTCTTTTTTCTTTTTGCGGTAACCCGACAGCAACCGTACCCTCTTAACCAGATCGCTGCCCATAATCGGCTTCTCAAGGTAGTCTATGGCCCCGAGGCTGATGGCCTTATCCTTTTCCGACAGAACGGAGATCACCAGTACGGGGATATCCGCGGTCTTCGCGTTTTTCTTGAGGAGCGTAAGTACTTCCCATCCCGAGATGTCCGGCAGGACGATATCGAGGATGATGAGTCTGGGAAGGTGGGTTTCGGCAAGTGAAAGCGCCTCACGCCCGTTTATCGTCGTGATCACATGAAACGCGTTCTTGACGAGAAAGCTCTGATAAAACCTGCTCGTGTTTAAATCGTCTTCAACGATGAGAATCTTGCCTTCGGCTTCATGTCCTTCATGAGAATACCGCTCTCCGGTTTTGTCCAAGGCAGCCTTTTCCACCGGAATCGAAAAAGTAAACGTGGTTCCCTTCCCCACCGCCGAGCTGACATGAATGGTGCCGCCAAGCAGCTCGACCAGTTTCTTGGTGATGCTGAGGCCCAATCCGGTACCGGCGCTCTTCTTGGCCGCCGTAGAATCAAGCTGGGTAAACGCTTCGAAAATCGCACGCTGCTTACCTCCCGGGATCCCGGGTCCGGTATCAGACACCGCCACGGTAAGGAAGTCTATCCCGGTGTCGGACGATTCCATCGAAAGAGAGATCTTGACTTCCCCCTCATCGGTAAATTTCACGGCATTTCCCGCGAGATTTATGATGACTTGCCGGAGCTTATCCGGATCGGTCACGATCGCCGCAGGTAACTCGTCCTGCAAAACTAAATTTAGGGCCAGACACTTTTCGTGGGCCTTTGGCGAAAGCACGGCAAGCGTCCGATTCATGAACTCGTAAAGATAAAAGGGCTCCCGCCGCAATTCGATCTTTCCCGATTCGATTTTTGAAAGGTCCAGGATTTCGTTAATAAGGCCGAGCAGGCTCTCACCGCATTCATGGATGATCCTCACGGATTCCTTCTGCTCGTTACTTAATTCGCCATCCAGGAGAAGCTCCGAGTACCCGAGAATCCCGTTCATCGGGGTCCGGATCTCATGGGACATATTTGCCAAAAAGACGCTCTTGGCGCGATTGGCCTCTTCCGCCCTGACCTTTGCCTGCCTGAGCTCCCGCTGCATCTCCTTTGTCTTCGTGATATCCACCAGCACCCCGGACATGCCCGACGGAACTCCCGATCCCAGGATGATCCGAAACGAAGACCGCACGTAGCGTAATGAACCGTCTTTCCTGACCAACCGGAATTCCATCGATCCCAAATGGCCTATGACGGGATGCTGTATGCTCGCCAAAAAATCCGGGAGCTCATCGGCGCTTTTGGGACTGTCATGAAACTGCGGGTTCCACCTTTTGAAACCTTCGATTAGTTTAGGTATATCGCCGGGATAGATGAAGTCGGCAAACCGTCTGTTGATTACCTCGTCCGGGTGATACCCAAAAAGGTTTTCCGCCACCGAGTTAACGAAGGTTATCTTACCGTTCAGATCAAGCGTGTAGATAACGTCGTTGACGTTTTCTATGAGATGCCGATATTTCTCCTCCGATTCGAGGAGGCGGCACTCCATTTCCCGGCTTCGGGTGAGGTCCATCATGATGCCCGTCACACCTCCAAAAGCCCCGCCTTTTGTAAAGGGCCGTGCCGAAGCCTGAATGTGATGTATCCCCTCTTCCTTGTCATACGCCCTGAATTCGAATGATTCCGGACTCCCGTGTACCGCGGTTTCGATTCTCTCCTTTATGGCCGGCAGGTCCTCCGGGTGGACGATGGTAGCCATGTGTCTGCCCATGATTTCTTCCGGAGTGAAGCGAAAAACCCTTTCAAAGGATGGGTTGACATAGGTAAAGTATCCGTTACCATCGATGGTATAGATGATGTCGTTGAGGTTTTCGACCAGGGTCCGGTACTGTTCTTCGCTCTCCGAGAGCGACGCATAGGTTTGCCGCAATTCCGTTATATCCCTGATCGATCCGTAAAAGCCGACCGCCCGTCCCCTCTTCTTGATGACGCCGAGGTAGGCCTCGACCGTTCTAATATCCCCGCCTTTCTTGATAAAGTCGTGGATTACCCCTCTGACCGATTGCCCCGTACTGAACATCTGAGTATATAGGCCGGTAATAAACGCCACGTCCTGGGCCTTCACAAACTCGCTAAAGTGCCTGCCTATGAATTCCTCACGAGAATACCCGCTCAGCGGCTCCATGGCACGGTTGCCCCACGTAAAGTTACCCTTGAGGTCAATCGTAAAAACCGCATCCGCAACAATATCGGAAAGGTCCTGATACCGTGCCTCCGCCCCCGCAAGGCTTTTTTTAAGCCCTTTCTTCTCACTGGCGTCGCTGATAGTCAGCAGCAGCGCGCCCTCGGAGCCCCATTCGATTTTTTGACTTCTGATATCGAGATACGTCTTCGTTTCATCCGTTAGAATGATCGTGAGCTCGTATTGATCCGGGGCGTTCCCGGAAACAACACTCTCGATGAAAACCGACCAACCCGGCGTCTGTTCCGATTCCAATAAGGTGGTGGCTTTTTTACCGACGGTATGATTATCGCTTACGGCTAATATTTCCCGTGCAGCACGGTTTATCCACCGAATGGTACCGGCCGAATCAAGGACAATCATACCGTCCGGCAGACTACTCAGGATTTTTTCAAATGACTCGGGATTCACAAAAACCTCACCGTGTCGTGTTTACGGCGCATGTAGATAGCCCGGTTCCGGGTTTGATAGACGATACTCTCGATCCGGTATAACCGGATCGTATCAATACGCGGCTATCCGTCGTATCGGTATCCAATGGGGTACGTTCGCTTCATACGACGAGAGTACCGTTACGTTACCGGCTGTGGTTACGGCAAGCGGGCCCGGACGATGGGACAATCGCGCGAATGATGACAGGAAGGTGATACCGTAATCCCAATAAGAAGACAATCTGTCCGATCGCGAAGCGGGGAACCGAACTTACATAACGGATTCTATTTTACTTTCATACTCTCGAAGACGCAAACGTCGTCTCCCTTGGCTATACACTTGGTCTCAATAATACGCATATTCCTGAAGCCGGCGGCGTGGCACATCGCCTCGAAGGCCCCGGAAAGAAAGTCGCAGACAGAAACGTGCGATTTCCCCGAAAAACGGATGACGAACGGCGAATAATACGCCCTGCAAAGGAACGTACCCTTTACGCCATCGATGACTTCCACCTCATCAAACGCCCACCCCCGCTTTCCGCCGGTGCGCGTATAGTGCCTTACGAGCTCTTCACCGGTTATGTTCAGGTTTTCGATCATCGCCTGGGAGATTTTGTACGCCGCCTCATAACCGGCCCTCCGCATGAATACCTTGGCAAGATTAATCCCTCCGAGGTCCGCCGCCGCCTTCATCATGTCGCTGAAGGTGTCCTGGGGGGTGAGGATAAAACGCTTGTTCAGGTAGGTTATCATGCCCTCGTCGTCAAGGGCTATATTATCTATCGTGACTTGGAGATCTTCAGGAGTATTGATCCGGTTCTTCTCAGAGAACACCCGCACTCCCCCTATCAGTCTAATTTCCGCCAACTCCGGCCAATACTATACATAATATGGGTCAGATGTTCAATAGTTTTTCACTCATTTTGAGTCAATTTGCCTATTTCATACCCTTTGCTACATCATTATCCCCATTTGCTTCGTTGACGTGCGGATATGCGGGAGCATAGAAAACTGCGCGATATACGGGTGCGTGCCGCCGGGCCCTGTCAGGGGGAAAACAAAAAGGCCCCGCGGAGGCCGAATGATACACGCCCCGCAAAGGCCTTTCTTCAATCAAGAGATGGTAGGCGGTACTGGATTTGAACCAGTGACTTCCACCGTGTGAGGATGGCACTCTACCGCTGAGTTAACCGCCCATTTCTTTTTAACGATACACAAGCGGCTCTTCTTTGTCAATACCTAAAATACCGGCCGCGCCCGACCGGCCTATATTCTCACTGCCCCGTCAGGCGGTTTCAGATCAGGTACCCGCCGTCTGCGGTAAAAACGGACCCGGTCGTGTAACCGGCGAGATCGGAGGCCAGGAAGAGCGCCAGTCCCGCGATCTCGTATGCCTCCCCGATCCGCTGTACGGGGCAATGCTCCAGGTATATCTTCAGTATCTCCTCGTTCTTCCAAAGGAACTCCGAAAAGTGCGTCCTGACCAGCCCCGGGGCGATACAGTTGACCCGGATCTTCCGTGCCGCCCATTCCAGGGCCAGCACCTTCGTGAGCATGACGACGGCGGCCTTCGTGACGCTGTAGAGCCCCGTGCCGTAGGAAGGCTTGAAACCCTCCACCGAGGCGATGTTTATTATCGAACCGCCGCCCGCCTTTTCCATGTAGGGCATGGCCATGCGGGAGAGCATCAGATATCCCTTGACGTTGACGTCCATCATCTTAGTAAACAATGTCTCGTCAATGCTCTCGATCGGCCCGAACACCGGATTCACGGCGGCGTTGTTCACCACGATATCGACCGTCCCGAACCGGTCGACGGTCGATTTCACGAGGTTCTCGAGGTCCTCGGTTTTCCCCACGTGGGCCGCCACGGCGAGTCCTGCCCCTCCCGCCGCCTCGATCTCCTCTTTTACCCGCTCCAGGTCGGCAATCTTTCTGCTGGCCACGACGACGTTCGCCCCCATTCGGCGAATGCCAGCGCGATCTCCCTGCCGATTCCGCGACTACCGCCGGTGATAATGGCGGTTTTTTTATCAAGCTTCAGCTTATCGATATACATAAGGCATCCCTCCTGGTTGGTCTCAATCTCCGGTACCCTCGTTACGTCCTATGATTCGAATCGCCCCGTGTGTATCCTGTTATCACTTTTTTAGTGCCGGCGCAACTTTTTTAGCGCTATTTTACCACCGCTGTGAGATACTATTTTTCGTATCGAATTATAGATGAAATGAGGCCGATGGTATGACCCAGCAAAATCACGTTGACGTCCTGGTGATCGGGGCCGGCCCCGCCGGACTCGGCGCCGGTATCGGGGCGCTTGCCCGGGGCGCGCAGGTGCTCGTGGTCGAGCGCCAGAAGAGCGTGGGAGACACCATTAAAGGGGAAACGATCCACTTCAACCCGGAGATGGAGGCGATCCTCGGCAAGGGATTTTTCGACCGAAACACCGTCGCCGTTACCAACCGCCGCCGCTACTATTCCCCGACCGACACGAGGTGGATCGACCGCGTCATCGACGATCCGAATATCATCTTTGAGTGGACCCCCTTCATGCATGACATGACCGCCGTCGCAAAAGCGGACGGGCTCGATATCATGTTTTCTTCCGAGGTGATGGACCTGATCGTGGAGGATGGCCGCGTCGCGGGCGCCCGCGTACGGAACAAGGGAAACGTGCGCGAGATAAGGGCCCGGGTCGTCGTGGGGGCGGATGGAACCGAGGGGATTACCTCCCGCGAACTCGGGATCGGACGGGGCAAGATCGACTGCCCGATCCTGAAGCTGCGCGTGGAAAACATGTCATATCCCGATATCCGCCTCGAATACTTCACCCATATCCACGAGGGCGACCCGCCGTCGGTGGGCTACATCTTCCCGTCCGGTAACGGCAGGGCGGACATCGGGCTTCTCATTTTCAAACCCAATACCCCCCGGGGTATCCCTATCCCCGACGCCGCCTCGATCGACGGATTTCTCAATCAGCTTTATCGGCAAGCACCCGGTCTTTCGCGACCGGATGAAGGGCACGAAGGAGACCTACCGCCTCTTCACCATCATCCCGATGGGGGGCTTTATCGACCGGTTCGTGGCCGCCCCCGGCGTCGTCATGGTGGGGGATTCCGCGGGCCAGGTCGAGGCCAAGGGCGGCAGCGGTATCGCCTCGTCGTTCCTCATCGGCCACCACGTGGGGCAGATCCTCGGCAGGGGCGTGAAGGCGGGGATGTCGTGGAAGAACCGGGACATGAACCGCCTGGAGGCCGAGATCAAGACCCACCCGATATACGCCAAGGTGGCCTCGTATTACCGCTATATCCGGCCGATCCGCTCCCTGATGTTCAAGATCCACGACGCCGAGACGGCCGACCGCAGGTTCGGGCTGATATCCAAGGTGCTGAGGTAAGCAGGAGTATTAACCCGCGGATTCAACAAATCTCCGATAAACTAACGGGCGCCTTTTCAGGCGCCCGCTTGTTTTCTTCTATACTCACCGGGACATCAGAAAACCGAAGTTCTCTTTGAGCAGCTAAAACGCCTTCTTGAGGATATCCAGCGCCACCTCGTAGGTGATCTCCTCCGGGTTGATCGTGCAGGAGCCGTCGTTGATGGCGGCCCGGGCGATCTCGGGAAGCTGCTCTTTGGTCACGCCGGCCTCCGAGAGCTTCGTCGGCAGGCCGCTGGCGTCCTTGAGCTGCTTACCCAGCTTCCTGACGGCCGCCACCGCGTTCTCGGCGTCCTTCTTCGGGTTTCCCGTCGACGGCATCCCCATGAAGGGAGCGAGCTCGCCGATGACGGGCCCGACCCTCTTGAAGTTATTCTCCATCCCGAAGGGGAGCAGGATAGAATTGGCCACCCCGTGCGGCACCCGGGCGACGCCGCCTGTCGCATGGGCGATACCGTGCACGACGCCCACCAGCGAGTTGGAAAAGGCTGCGCCCGGCAAGCAACGAGGCGTTGAGCATCGCCAGCCGTGCCTCCTTGTTTTTCGGTTCTTTCACCGTGGTGAGCAGGTTGGCAAAGATGAGCCTGATGGCGGCGATCGCAAAGGCGTCCGACACCGGGTTCTTTGCCAGGCAGTAGTAGGCCTCGGCCGCGTGCGT
Source organism: uncultured delta proteobacterium (assembly GCA_963848155.1). Taxonomy (GTDB): domain Bacteria; phylum Desulfobacterota; class Zymogenia; order Zymogenales; family Zymogenaceae; genus JAFGAS01. The sequence continues at coordinate 134,698 of CAWKCL010000007.1, read as the reverse complement.
GAGGGCGTCCATGCCGGTGGCCGCGGAGATCTTGGGCGGCATGGTCATCGTCATACGCGGGTCGAGGATGGCCGCCTTGGGGAAGAGCTTGCTCGAGGTAAAGGCCATTTTCGTGTGCGTCTTCTCGTCATAGATAACCGCGGCGCTGGTGACCTCCGACCCGGTGCCCGCCGTCGTCGGAATGACCACGAAGGGTTTCATATCCTTTTCGAGACGGTCTACCCCCTGGAACTTCATCAGGTCGCTCGTTCCTTCCACCACGATCATATTGGCGCACTTGGCCGTATCGATGACGCTCCCGCCGCCGACGGCGACAAACGAATCGCATTTCTTATCCTTGAAGAGCTTGGCGACCTTGTTGACGACGGCGCTGCCCGAATCGGGCGGGGTTTCGTCGAAGATGGCCCCCGGCTTGATCTTGGATTCCGAAAACGCCTCCGTGACGAGCTTGAGGAGCCCGGCCTTTACGACGCCCTGGTCCGTGACGATGAGCGGGCGTTTTACGCCCAGCAGCGTCAGCTCGTAGGGAAGGTTCGAGAGGGCCTTGAGGCCGCTCAATATTTTGACCGGGCAGATAAATTCATAATAGTCTGGTAACATCGCCTGTATCTCCTATCTGGATATTTTATGAAAAGAATCGATTAATTGGCTCCGTTCGTACACGGTTACTTACCCGCGTTGAGCGCCATGTCGATGCCCATCGTGAGGTAGACATAGAGCTTAAAGAGCTTCTGCTTGAGCGTCAGCTTCGGCGGCAGCTTAAAGACCTTTTTGAAGACGATACCGGGCAAGAGGTACGCCTGGACGATTCCCATGGCCCGGTTTGCCTTGATCCCGTCCACGACGTTGCCGTGCAGCAGCGCCCGGTGCTGGACAAAGGCGATATGAGACCCCATCTGGGCGGTAAAGGGCATAAAGGCGCTGTCCATGTTCTTGAACAGGATCCTTACGTCGGGATTCTTATATCCCCTTCCGAGGTAACGGATCGTTCCGTTATCCTCCTTGAGCGAGATGGACGGCCCATTGGGGAGCACCCCCAGGGAGATAACGATTCCCTTCTTCCAGGTCTTGATCTCCTGTTTGAGCTCGGCGCTGTGCTTCGAGACCTTCTCGAATGTGCCTCCGAGTGCGAGGAGCGCGATCCCGACCACCATCTTCTTGAGCCGATACGATAACGTCGGCCTGACGACGATCGATTGTTCTTTCATATCAGTCCCCTAATAATATTAGATATCTCGCACCCGCAGTCAGGGTGTGCGATTGGCTCAATGGAGTATGCGGCCGTCCCGCCCCCCGGCCGTTGAGGTGACGGCTCATGGGAGCGCGCGCCGGACCGCCGGATGTTTTAATAAGTGTCACTCACCCGATCGAATTATATACATCCTGCCGGACTTTTCAATACTAAAAACGTTGAGCGGTATCAGTTTTTTCTTTCCGTCCCGGCGCGCAGCTTGTAGCGCCGGTACCCCCCGTGAAGAAAAAAACCTTGACACCCATGGGCTTTTCCGCTATCTTGAAGTTCAACTTTATACTTTAAGCTTTCAACCTATGCCCGTCAAAATAAGCGAACTGGAACGTATCACCGGCGTGCCCCAATCGACCATACGGTACTACGTTAAGGAGGGGCTTCTTCCCCAGCCGACAAAGGTCAACAAATCAATGGCCTACTACGACGAATCGTGCGTCGAGCGGATTGCGCTGGTCAGAGAGCTTCAGGAAAAACGATATTATCCCCTGTCGGTCATCAAGAACATAATCAGCCGGATGGATAACGGGATATCCCTGCCCTCCCTCCTCTCACTGGAAGACGCGATCTTCCGCCCCCGGACCGACGGAGAACAACGCCTCATGTCGCGCCAGGAGTTTCTGGCGGCAACCGGCATCGAGAAGACCCTCCTGGATACCGCCGAAAAGCTCAAGATCCTGGTCCCCTATAACCAGGGCGGCCCCAAGCCCTATAACCAGGAGGACGTGCTGTTTGCCAAGAGCCTCATGAGGGGTAGCAAGGAGCTGGGGATCGACATCCGCGATATGACCTTCTATATCGAGCACGGCGAAAAGATCGTCGAGGAAGAGCTTAAGCTTCGCAAGAAGATCGTTGCCGGCAAGACCAAGAACGAGAATATAAGGATCACCGTTACCCTCTCCGAACAGGCCGACGAGCTTCGGGGTTACATCCTCCGAAGGCTCTTCCAATCCAGGGTAAAGGAGATGATGGATAAACTTCCGAAGAAAGGATGACACACCGCTACTGACGGGAGATTTACGATGAGAAGAAACCACTACCTTTTGTATTCTCTTACTGCTGTATCGCTGCTGGCCCTGCTCTTCTTGTCGACGGGATGCGGCGGGCGTGAACGCCCCGCCTCCGACGCCCAATACGACGTGATAATTATCGGGGGAGGCATGGGGGGGGTCTCGGCCGGGGCCCACCTGGCCGCGAACGGCCTCAAGGTCCTGCTCCTGGAACAGCACCACAAGGTAGGCGGCTGCACCACCAATTTTACGCGCGGCGATTTTACCTTTGAAGTCGCCCTCCACGTCATGGCAGGCGGCCTCAAGGAAAAAAACGGCGGCGTGTATCAGCTGATGGAGGCCTGCGGCGTTGCCGATAAAGTAAACGTCTACGAGCTTCCCGACATGTACCGCTCGATCTATCCCGACGTTGACTTTACGGTACCGGCCGAGTCGTGGGAGGCCTATACGACCGCCCTCAAAGGTCAATGGCCCGACGAATCCGCGGGTATCGACAAGTTCCAGGCCCTCTGCCAGCAGGTGATGGCCGATATCATGTCGATTAAGAACCTGTTCAGACAGTCCGGCCTTACCGCGCTCGTAACCAAGGTTCAAATACCGTTCAAGCAAAAGACCCTCATGGAATGGAAAGACAAGACGCTCCAGGATGCGATGGACGAGTGTTTCACCGACCCGCAGCTCAAGGCCGTCATGTCTCAGCTCTGGATGTATTACAGCGGCCCGGCCGATGACCAGACCTCGCTCATGAATTTCGCCGCCACCGACATGTTCCTCACGGACGGCGTATGCCACGTGATGGGAACCTCCCAGGCGCTCGCTGACGCCTACGCCGAGCGCATCGAGGAGCTCGGCGGTGAGGTAAAGACCGGAACGCTCGTCACCAAGATCATCATCGAAGACGGTATGTGCTACCGGTATCCAGACCGAATACGGGGATATCTACACCGCCCGATACGTCGTCTGCAACACCGACCCATTCCAGATGGTGTTCAAGCTCATCGGGGAGGAAAACCTCCCCGGCAGTTACGTCGAAAAGATCAAGGGGATGAAGCCGGCCAACTCGCTGTTCGGCGTCTATCTCGGCCTTAACGTCGACCTGAAGAAGCTCGGCTACACCGATACCGACATCATTTACAACAAGTCTTACAGCTCCAACGAGGTCTACGACAAGTGGATGAAGGGAGATATCAGGGACAGTGCATGCCTCATCGGCATCTACAGCAACTATGGCGACCCGGTCTACGCGCCGCCGGGCAAATCGCTCCTGAATATCCTGGTCTACAGCGACATCAACCTGTGGCCGAAAGACCCGGACGAATACCGCGCAATGAAAGAGGAAAAGGCGGCCGATCTCGTAGCCCTGGCCGCCGAGGTTATCCCGGAGATCGCCGACCCGAACAACGTCGAGGTCATGGAGATCGTTACTCCGGTTACGCTGGAAGAGTTCACGAAAAACTACCAGGGCAGCCCTTACGGCTTCTATATGAGCCTTGACCAGTGGGAGAAGATCCCCAATGACACCCCCATCGACAACGTCTTCATCGCCAGTAACTGGACCCAGGGATTCCACGGGGTTGGCGCGGGGCAGGTCAACGGGTGGCGCGCCGCACGTCTGATCCTCGACCGGGAAGGCATCGAGTAGCCGGGGCGGTATCCGGGTGTGTATGCCCGGCGGAAACTATAGCTGAATATTGAATAACCTTCCGTTTTTTCGCGGATTGGTGTATCGATCATCCATGGTGAGGTGGAGTATGAATATATCCGGTTTACGTATCAAGGCAGCTATTATCCTTATGCTCGCGGCATGTCTGTTTACGGCAAACGCGTGCGGGCCGCCCGAAAAACCAGTCGCCGCGCCGCAGTACGACGTCATCATCGTCGGCGGCGGGATGGCGGGCCTCTCGTCCGGGGCGCACCTTGCCAGCAAGGGTCTCAAGGTATTGCTCCTGGAGCAACACCACAAAGTGGGCGGCTGCGCCACCAATTTCACGAGGGGCGATTATACCTTCGAGGTGGCGCTGCACGAGCTGGCGGGGGGCGGTCTCTTCCAACTCATGGACCTGTGCGGGGTGAAGGACAAGGTTGAGCTTTACCAGCTCCCCGACCTGTACCGCTCGATCTGGCCCGGCGAAACGACCATCGACGTGACCATGCCGGCCAACTGGGAGGGGTGGGACAACACCCTCAAGTCCGCATGGCCGGAGGAAGCCGAGGGCGTAGATACGCTCCACAGGCTCTCCACCGAGGTCTTTGCCGATATCATGGGCGTGAAGGACCTCTTCCGCTACACCGGCGCAAAAAAGATATTTAAGTCGCTGTCGGTGCCCATCAAGCATCCCGAGCTGGTCAAGTGGAGCAAGCGAACGCTCCAGGAGCTGCTGGACTACTGCTTCACGGATGAAGACATCAAGGCAGTCGTCTCCCAGTTCTGGGTCTACTACGGCGCCCCCATCCCCGACGAGATCGCCCTGCTTACTCTTGCGGCAAACGAGGTCTTCCTGACCGAGGGTGCCTGGCACGTCAAGGGGACGTCCCAGGCGTTGTCAAACGCCTACGCGGAGCGTATCCGGGAGCTTGGCGGCGAGGTCAAGACCGGGACACTGGTGACCAAGGTCATCGTCGAAAACGGGATTGCCACTGGAGTACAGACCGAGTACGGCGATATCTATACCTCACGGTACGTCATCTGTAATACCGACCCCTACCAGATGGTCTTCACCCTGGTCGGCGAAGAGAACTTCCCTACGGGCTACGTCGAAAAGCTCAAGGAGCTCAAACCTGCTAATTCGCTGTTCGTTACCTATCTCGGCCTCAACGTAGATCTCAAGAAGCTCGGCTACACCGATACCGAGATATTTTACAATACGAGCATGGACTCAGTAGCGGTCTACGACAACATGATGAAGAACAACTTCAAGGAAGGCATGGTATCGATCACGATCTACTCCAACTATGGCGACCCGATTTACGCCCCGCCGGGCAAATCACTCGTCTGCCTCCTGGAGTTTTCCGATTACGATTCCTGGCCCAAGGACCGGGAGGAATACCAGCGGCTGAAGGATGAAAAGGCCCGGGAGATCATTGAGCTTGCCGCCAACGTCATCCCGGAGCTTGCCGATCCGAAGAACGTCGACGTTATGGAAGTCATGACGCCGGTTACCCTGCAGGAGTTCACCATGAACTACCACGGGATCCCCTACGGCTTCTATATCAATCTGGACCAGTGGAAGAAGATACCGATCAATACCCCGATCGATAATCTCTTCATCACGTCCAGCTGGACACAGTCGTGGCACGGGGTGGGTTCCGCCCAGATCAACGGGTGGATGGCCGCCCGGCTCATCATGGATCGGGAGGGTATTGAATAGATGGGTAAAGGAGCGGATATGAAGAAACAGGCGATCGTTCCCGGTATTGTCGTCTTCATCCTTTTTCTTATGTTTACCGTCGCCGCGGCCTTTTCTGTCGATTACGGCCCCGGGCCGATTACCATCGATGACACTACCAAGGCGACAAACCGCTACCTCGGCGTAGACTTCAGCCACTCCAAACACGTTGCCGAGGTAGGCCTGACCTGCGTCATGTGTCACCATACCGAGGACAAGGACTTCGTTTCCGGGACGCCGGCCCGATGCGAGGCGTGCCACAAGGCAGATGCCGAGATCGGCTTCAAGGACGCCATGCATCGGCGTTGCGTGTTATGCCATATTAAAAAGGTCAGGGAGGCTGCCGGTGACGAGGGCGGAGAAATCCGGGAAGATTACGAAGAGGGGCCGCCGACCCAGTGCCTCGGTTGTCACCGGCAGCGCCAATAATAAACGTGGCTTTTTTTAGAATACCGCGTGTATAATGCGCGACAGGTAGTCTATAACTCAGTAGTCCTGGATCGCCGATAATGGCCTGATGGGCATATCAACGTGACCGATAGATATCGGTATCATACTCATCAGACAGTTAACGGCTTTTTACCCGAAATGATCTCCATTGATCATGAACGACGTGTGTTTTCCTTTTAATGGAGGCCTTTAGATGAGAAAGAAATCGACACTCTTGACAGTCTTTATCCTCTTGCTTGCCGTGGCCTTCCTCATGACGATCGGCTGTGGCGATAAGCGCCCCACCAATGAGGCCGACTACGACGTTGTCATCGTCGGAGGCGGGATGGCAGGCCTTTCTGCCGGCGCACACCTGGCCAGCAAGGGCCTCAAAGTGTTGTTACTTGAGCAGCACCACAAGGTCGGGGGATGCACAACCAACTTTACGCGGGGGGACTTTACCTTCGAAACCGCGCTGCACGAGATGGCCGGCGGCGGCCCCGGTAGGGCCGACCGCGGGTTGTATAAGCTGCTGGAATTGTGCGGCGTTGGGGCGAAAGTTGAGCTCTATCCAGTCCCCGATTTGTACCGTTCTGTCTATCCCGGCGGCCTTGACGTCACCATGCCCACTAACTGGGAGGATTGGGACGCAACGCTGAAGCTTAAGTGGCCCGAGGAATCGGCGGGGATCGATAAGTTCCACGTCATATGCTCGGGCATGATGAACGATTTTCTCTCACTCAAAAACCTCTTCCGCGAGACGGGATTCAGGGCATTTCTTACAAAAGCCCAGGTCCCCCTCAAGCAGAAGACCTTCATGGAGTGGAAGGATAAGACCACCCAGGAGTTGATGGACGCGTGTTTCACCAATGAAGACATCAAGGCCGTGGTCTCCCAGCTCTGGGTCTACTACGGCGCCCCCATTAAGGAGCAGACGTCGCTCATCTTCGCAGCAGCGACCGACGCGTACCTCACCGATGGCCCCTGGCACGTCAAGGGCACGACCCAGGCCCTCTCCAACGCCTATGCGGAACGCATTACGGAGCTGGGCGGTGTGGTGAAGGTCGGGGAACTGGTCACCAAGATAATCATTGAAGACGGTATGGCCACCGGCGTCGAGACGGCCCTCGGTAACACCTATTCCGGCCGCTACGTCGTCTGCAACACCGACCCGTACCAGATGGTCTTCAAGCTGATCGGTGAAGAGAACCTGCCGGCGGATTACGTGGCAAAGCTCAAGGAAATGAAGCCCGCAAACTCACTGTTCGGCGTCTATATGGGCCTGAATATCGACCTCAAGGCCAGAGGCTACGATCTTACCGAGGCCTTCTACAGCACCACCAAGGACTCGGCGGTGTTGTACGATACGATGATGAAGGGCGATTTTGCCAACGGCGCCACAACAGTCACCGTCTACTCTAACTACGACGATCCAATCTACGCCCCTCCGGGCAAATCGGTCGTGGTGCTCCATTCCTATTCCGACATCAACATCTGGCCCAAGGATCAGGCCGAATACCTGAAGATGAAGGAAGAGAAGGCAAAGGAGCTCATCTCGCTTGCCGCAAACGTTATTCCCGAACTCGCCGACCCGAGGAATGTCGAGGTAATGGAGATTATTACCCCGGTCACCCTCGAGGAATATACGATGAACCAGGGAGGCGTCATCTACGGGTTCTATACGAGCGTCGAACAGTGGCAGAAGATCCCCAATGATACCCCGATTGACAACATCTTCATCGCCGGTAACTGGTCCCAGGCATGGTTCGGGGTCGGCTCCGGCCAGATCAACGGATGGAGGGCCGCACGGCTCATTCTCGACAGAGAAGGTATTGAATAAAAGCGGAGGAAATATATGAAAAGGAAGAACCTGATATCAATTGCTGCCGCCTGTGTACTGTTCCTCTCCTTCATGGGCGTGGCGGCCTTTTCCGTCGATTACGGCCCCAACGGCCCCGTTACGATAACGGTAGACGACACAACCAAGGCCACCGACCGGTACCTGGGGATTACGTTTAACCACCAGAAACACACGGTTGACCTTGGGGTTACCTGCGTGACCTGCCACCATACCGAAAAGGCGGACTTCGTCTCCGGGACCCCTTCGGCCCGCTGCGACGCCTGCCATAAGGCCGACGCGGAAATTAGCTTCAAGGACTCGATGCACAAGAACTGCGTCATCTGCCATATCAACAAGACCGCAGAGGGATTGACCCCGCCGGTCGAATGCCTGGGCTGCCATACCCAGAGACCGTAACCCAAGACCGGCAGACCCCCCCGCGGGGGGGTCTGCCGGTTGTCGTCTCTGCCGCCCGTACAAATCCGCTGTAAACCGGTTGCCCGCCCTCTCGCGGCGTCCGCAGGGCCTTCGTTCCCGGTGATATCATTACGCCCCCGTAATAAGGCTCAGATATGAAAAAAAGCGATATCCTCTTTATCGTTCTGGCGGCCTTCCTGATTGCCGGGGCCTTCCTTGCCTTTGAAATAGTCTCCAACAGCCACGGAAGAACGGTCGTTATCGAAGAGGGAAACGAGGTCGTGGGAAGCTACCGGCTCTCGGAAGACCGTACGATCCCGGTCAAGGGCCCCCTGGGCATCTCGACGGTCGTCATCGAACACGGTGAGGTCCACATGGACGATTCCCCCTGCGCCAACAAGGTCTGTATCGATATGGGAAAAATATCGGAGAAGGGAGATTCGATCATCTGCCTGCCAAACCGCATCTATATCACCATCCAGTAACCTCGCCCAAACCCGCGTCTGATATTTCTTTCGTTTCAATCCGGCCATTCTTCGCCATAAAGCTTGACATCTTAAGGAATATTTCTGCTATAATTCTACAATGATTCCCACGGCAAACAGCGGAATATCCGCCTTCCCGATGCCGGCGACTACCGTCACGTCCCGTCCGGAGGAAACGGGTTTCGATTACCTGATACGGCCTTCACGAACGCGCCGGGTGCTCCGTGTCCCTATGACGGCGTTCATCATAGCCATTGCGATTCTCATCTCCGCCGGCTGCGCCGCCCGGACCGCCGCCCTTCTCAACAAGACCGGACTCGAACAATACCGCCACGAGCGATACGACCAGGCCTACGAATCGTTTTCCGAGGCGATCGCCCTTTCCCCCGGATCGGCCGAGCTTTACTATAACCGCGCAGGTTCCGCCGAAAAACTTGCGCGCCTTCGTGACGCCCAGGCCGATCTTACCAAGGCCATCGAGCTTGAGCCCGAGTACTTGGACGCATACCTCCGGAGGGCCGGCCTCTCATTTGACCGCAGTCGCTTTGAGTCCGCACGGGCTGACTGGTCGTCCGTCCTCGCTCTTTCGCCGGATAACGCTGATGCATATCTCGGGCGCGGGCGCGCCCTGGAACGGTTGGAGCGGACGGATGAGGCCCGCGCCGATTTTAACCGGGCGGTGATTCTTTCGCCGGGCGATTCCCTCCCGCTGATCTCCCGAGGCCGGTTCTTTTTTGGGATTGGTAGTATCGAGCAGGCCTTAGCCGACCTCACCTCGGCTGTCTCCATCTCCCCGAAATCACCGGAGCCGTATCTATATCGTGGCGTTATCTACGAATACGGTCTCCTGCGGCCCTATGAGGCGTTAGCGGACTATAGCCGGGCCGTCGAAATCTCGCCCAAGGACCCTTACATCCGCAACTATCGGGCGAGCCTCCTGATGAAACTGGGCAGGACCAAGGAGGCCCTGGCCGATTTCTCGGTAATCTGCCGCATGGGCTATCCGTTCGGCTGTTGGCAACACGATTGGCTTACAGATGAAAAACGATAGCAGGACTCCCGCCAGCTCACAGACATGTATACAGATGCATCACCACGACACGGCACACGCGCCGGATTTGGGACACTGCACACGGCGCGCCTTCCTTGGCCGGATGGTATTGGCCGCCGGCCTCCTTGCCTGCCCGAGCCACCTTCGCGCGACCGGCCCGCCAATCACTACCCGAACCGGGCGCATCGGTAAGGAGGATCACGTCTTCATCACGACGGCGCTCCACGGCAGTTACCTTGCCAAAGTCGTGACTGCCCGCGATGTCCTCGGTAAGACTTTTGCTACCACCGGTGAGATACTCAATGCCACCGGAGCCTTTGTTTGTGTAAACGGGAGTTTCTTTGAGGGCGACGGTTCGCCGAGCGGTATCCTTGTATGCGACGGCTCCCATAGGAGCCCTGTCACCTACGGCAAGGGGGACGGTATACTTTACGTTGACCGTTCGCGGCGGGTACATATTATCTCAAAGTATCAGTATGCCGAACATAAGGATAATATCGTTGACGCGCTCCAGATCAATCTGTTCACCCAGGACGATCTCAAACTCTATGAAGATAAGACCTATAAGCGGCAAGTACCCCGGAACCTCATCGGCACGACCCCCGAGGGAATCGTCGATGTTATCTACAAAAACACGAACTTTACGTACGGGGATCAGTATATGAGACAGACCCACGGCTGCACCGTCGTCGGCGCCCTGGACGGCGGAAGCAGCGCATCGGCGGTTGACCGGTTAGGCAGGTCGAGCTACAGCGAAGGCCGCGGTGACCGCCCGGAGGCCGCCGTGGCAAATTTCCTTATCTTCTACGAGCGATGAACCGCCTTACCTCCCGGACCTCCCCTTTTCGCGCTGTCAGGTACGCATCAACGATACCGGCTACCCACGTTATTCCCAGTATCGCCAACAACACGACGATCGCCGTCTTGGAGCCGCCAAATCCCTGCACGATCCCGTCCCATAACGGCCCTCCCGTGGATTCGGAGTATTCCAGGGCGCGCCAAAAACCTCGCACAACCACGTAGACCAGCGCGATAATGGAACAGAGCGTAAGGAGGATATAGACTATTCCTTTCACGGCCTGATTATTATATAACTGCCCGACACCGGGAAATACAAGCCCCGATAGCAGGACCGAAATGTACCTCATTTCCATCCTCTCGATACCCTCGCGTGCGCAAAGGGGCGGCGTCGTTTGTCCCCGGTCTATCCTTCTTCCCGTTCCTCTCTCTTGGCCTCGTTCCAAAACGCTTCCAGTTCTTCGATGCTCATCTCCGTCAGTGTTCGGCCGGTTTTGCTAACCGATTGTTCAATAAAACGAAATCGGCGCCGAAACTTCCGATTGGCCTTCCTGAGCGCAAGCTCCGGGTGGACCCCCAGAAATCTACCGATATTGGCGACGGTAAAAAGTATATCCCCGATTTCGTCCTCGACTTGCGATCGGTCATTGGACGAAACGGCTCTTTCAAGCTCCGCGGTTTCCTCATGGAGTTTATCGATTACTCCCTTGGCATCCTCCCAGTCAAATCCAGCGTCCGCGGCTCGCTGTCCATACTTATACGCGATGACCAGCGCGGGCAGATCCTCGGTGATTCCGGAGAGCGCCGAATCGTCGTGTTTGCCTCGCGCCTTTATTCGTGTCCAACTCTCCTCGACTTCTCCCGGAGTCGCCAACCGTTCATTGCCGAACACGTGGGGGTGGCGCTCAATCATTTTCTTTCCGATTGAATCAGCGGCATCGTCTATTGAAAACGCGCCTTCCTCTTCCATTATACGGGCAACAAAAATAACCTCGAAGAGAAGATCGCCCAGTTCCTCCCTGATTTTTTTATCGTCCGCGGAATCGATGGCCTCGATAAGCTCGAGCGCCTCCTCCATGATATACGGTTTTAGGTCGGCCACCCGCTGCGCCCTGTCCCAGGGACACCCCTCGGGGGAACGCAGCACGGCCATAAGGCGAACGAGATCATATACGTTCATTTTCTCTTCCAACTACAACTGAGCTCCGGTTATTGCCGCCGTCCTCGTGAGTCGCAGGGCACGTCCAGCGGCCGCCGGGCGCGTTTGTCACGCAATTTGCGTATCGTCCCGGCGGTATACGTGCGATAACGTCCGGCCGAACCGACCGGACCTATTCACGATACGGGAGAACGGGTAAAAAATCAAGATGAATCACTTTCCGTAATAAATACTTGATTTTTCTCTATTTATATGATATGTTTAATCAATTTTGTATAAGGTGCTCGATGTACGCCAGACGCATAGTCTTATTGGGAGTTTTTTTACTCTTTATTTCGCCCTGCCTCGCCCAGGATTTTATTCCTTCGCCCTCGGCCGAGATAGAAGCTTCCATGGACCCGCTGGAGAAGCCGCCCCTCCCGTCGGTTCGTAAAGAGTTCTATAATTATGACGAGGCGTGGTTTCCATTTTTTCTTACCTTGTCTGATCGAAACAAGACCGATGCGCTGAGGGTAATTGACTCCCTCCATACCGCCAAGTTCAACTATGGGGACAAGAACGCCTCTTTCTATTCGTATGCTCTCCTCGCGTTGTCCCGGCAGCAAGAAGATGAAGGAGACCTTGAAACCGCCGCCAGGCTGATAGATGAATCGTTAATCCTTTCGCCGGACATCCCGCGTCTCCATTTTTACAAGGCCGCATTTATCTGGAGAAACGAACCTGGACGCTTGTACGATATTGTCAACCTTACCGTTAGCGGCCTCAAGCTTTCCGCTCACGATATCGCCATTGTCACTACCCTCGGCGCCAACCTCGCCCTCGGCCTGATTATTACGGTCTTGGCGGTTTTCTTCCTCTTTGCCCTTTGCCTCTCGGCCAAGTATGTCCTGGTGGCAGCGCATGACGTCAGGGAACGGCTTGGCTGGGAAATACCGCTTCTGCTTTTTTCCGTTTTCATTGCTCTACTCTTTGTCTTCCTTTTCTCCCTCGGTATCGGCCTGCTTTGGCTCATCATTCTTATGAATTTCGCCTTCCTGGTCTACTATACCAGGGCCGAAAAGATCCTCTTCGGCCTATTCTACATTCTTGTCATCCTATGCCCGATTTATCTTAACTATACCTCGGCCCTTATGATTTCCACGCACCGCGACGTTATCGACGAAATCGTGCAAATCAAAGAGGACACCTACACCCTCGAGGCGGAAACGGCCCTAAACGACTGGGTTGCAGATAATCCCGACGACATCCCTGCCCTTTTTACCCTCGGAGTCCTCAATAAACGTACGGGCTATCTCGATTATGCTCAGCGTTACTACGAAAAGGTCATCGAGATTGATCCTTCATTCGCACCCGCTCTCAATAACCTCGGCGCCATCCATTTCATTGTTCATGACTACCCCCGGGCCGAAGATCTTTTCCTTGCAGCAAGTGCCGCCGATCCCGACCTTGTTGCACCTTACTATAACCTGTATAAAATCGATATGACTCGGTTTGACCTGAGGACCGCCGAGGAATACTACGATATGGCGATAAAGCTTGATCCCGCGCGTATCACCGCATTCCTTGACGTCGAAATCAAAGAAGATGCGGGTGAACCCACGTTTCTCGAAAGGACTAACCGGATGCTCCTCGATGAGGACCTCCCCGACAGCCTTTTGTGGAAACGGGTCTTTATTATGAGCGAGCCCCGTGAGCTTGCCGACGGAATTTTCAGTAACCTGATGAAAGGGATTGGACTGCGCGCCGTTCCGATTGTAGGCGTAGTGGGGATAATTTTCTTACTGGCCTCCGGAACACTTGCCAACAGGAGCGTCATTTCCAAATACTGCAGATTCTGCGGCCTGCCGTTTCTCCTCAAGTCCCAGCCGCACATGGAACGGCGTGACGCCTGTAATCGCTGTTTCTCGGTCTTCGTTCGCAAGGAGGGAATCGACCCAAAAACAAAGGCTGACCTGCGAATGAAAGTGGATCGAACCAACTATATCAGAAAGATCGTCCTGATTGTTGCCAACACCGTGATACCGGGCTTCGGACGGATCTATCGCGGCCGTTGCATGAGAGGTTTTATTACGCTCTCTCTGTTTTCTTTCTTCGTTGTCCAGCTCGTTTTCCTCCGTGGTATCGTCGTCTATCCCGTAAACTCCCTGGGTTTCCCGCTTATTCATAATCCATTTCTTTTTAGTGCGGGCGCTATTATAACGTATCTCTTCGCCCAAAGTGATTTCATTAGATCCGAACTATCGGAAAACTAATAGGAGAGTGTGGTGGCCCTTCAAGGCGACATCAAAGACTTTTCCGTTGTAGACATATTGCAGCTCCTCTATCAACAGCAGAAGAGCGGTATACTGACTATTTCCGAAAAAGATAATCAAGCCGACGTCCTCTTCGACAAGGGCCAAATCGTATCGGCCAATCTAAAGAAAAGGAGTGAACAGGAAAACCTCGGCGAGATGCTCATAAAGGCTAATCTGATATCCCGCAAGCAATTGACAAACGCCCTCGAGCTTCAGAGGGAGACGCTCAGGAAGCTCGGCGATATACTGATCGAGGCGGGTTTTATTTCGATCGTCGACCTGCGCCATTTCCTCAAGCTTCAGACCCACGAAACGATCTTCAAACTCCTTTCCTGGAAGCGGGGAGATTACTATTTCAACCAGCGTCTGATTAATTACGACAAGAAGGCTATAGAGCCGATAAATACCGAGCATTTCCTCATGGACAGCCTTCGTATGATAGACGAGCTTCCGGACCTCAGACGGAAGGTCTATTCCTACAATCTCGTCTTTGAGAAAATGCCGGGGGCCGATGAGGAGATAGAGATATGGACGGTTTTGCAACATACCGAGGGAATCGATGAGCACTCTATATTCGCCGACGAAAGTAACGCGCAGAGCAATGAAAAGGTGATCACACCCGAGGAAAAGAAGCTATTTTATTTTGTCGACGGGACCAAGACCGTAAAGGATATTATTAATATCGGTCGGCTTGGCGAGTTTGAGACCATCAAGGCCCTCGTATCCCTGATGGAAAAACAGCTGATAGATATTTCGTTTGAGGTCGAGGAGAGAAAGGACGCGGCGGCCCCCGTTTCTATCCATAATGCCCTTTTTAAAGGTATCTTCTTCGGAATCTTCTTTATTCTGGTCGTCTTCCTGTTCTTCTCGTATCCGCGTATCGTCTCCAATTTTTCGATTTCGGACGACACGCGGATGAGTTTTAACAAAGCACAAACAATGGCGATTAAAGATACGATAACCTACCATCTTTCCACGTTTTATCTCCTCAATGGGAGATATCCAGATGACCTCGATGAGCTGTCAGCCAGCGGCTACCTCGAAGATTTCCGGCCCGGCTGGGAATCGTTGTTCGACTACACGCCGTCACTGCAGGGTTATACGCTCGAAGCAAGGTAATATTGTTGGAAAACACGACAAAAATCGAATTTGACGATAATAATCTTGCGCGTACGCTCTTTGGAGAGAACAATAGTCACCTGTCTCTTATCGAGAGGGACACCGGAACGAAGATTTCCGTTCGGGGCGGCACGGTCGTAATCTCGGGAGACAAGGACGAAGTCGAGATCAGCCATAATCTCCTTACGCAGCTCTATGAGCTGCTGAAAAAGGGTTATCCGGTCTTTTCGCCCGATATCGATTTCGCCCTTCGCATCATCAAATCCAATCGTCGAGTAAATCTCAAGGACATCTTTCTGGACACGGTATATATCTCGGCGAAGAAGCGCCATATTACCCCAAAAAGCCTCGCCCAGAAACGCTACATTGAATCGATCCGAAAATATGATATCGTATTCGGTATTGGCCCGGCCGGGACGGGGAAGACCTATCTCGCTATGGCAACGGCAATGGATTGGATCGCCAAGGGGAAGATTGACAGGATAATCCTGACCCGGCCAGCGGTGGAGGCGGGCGAAAAACTCGGCTTTCTCCCGGGCGATCTCTATCAAAAGATCAATCCCTACCTTCGCCCCCTTTACGATGCCCTTCATGACATGATGGACTTCGATCAGGCCGAGAAGCTCGTAAACCGGGGTGTTATTGAAGTGGCCCCCCTGGCTTTTATGCGGGGCAGGACCCTTAACGATGCGTTTATCGTTCTAGACGAGGCCCAGAACACTACGGGTGAGCAGATGAAGATGTTCCTGACGCGTCTCGGTTTCAATTCCAAGACGGTCATAACCGGAGACATCACCCAGATCGATCTCCCCGACGGGAAGCGGTCCGGGCTCGTCCAGGCCAACGAAATCCTCACGGATATAGAAGGGATAAAATTCTGCTACTTTTCCGATACCGATGTAGTCCGTCACCGTCTCGTCCGCGAGATCATTAAGGCCTACGATAACAAAGACAGCCACAAAAAGGAATAAAATACCGATTCCAATGAAAGTCAAGACTAACCTGTCTCGAGCCTACTGGCTTTTGATGAAGAAGCTCAACGAAAGCAAGGTTTTCAAGCCCCTGACGAACCTCATAGACCAGGAGACGTATCGCAACCCGCGTATCCAGCGCTTGTTGATGTTCGTAACCTTTGTAACCCTCATGGCTCTTGTCATCAGCCCGAGTTCCCGTATGCCCAATCTCTCCTACGAGATAGGTGACTTTTCGACGACCGATATAAAGGCTAACCGGGATTACCTGATCACCGACAAGGTGGCCACCAAAGAACTCAGGGAAGAGGCCTCCAGCAAGATACCCGCGGTTTACGATCTCGATGTAAACGCCCAGACAAGAACCTTCGGACGCATAAACTCCGCATTCGGCCACATGAGAGAAATCGCCGCCGAAACACAGAATGATGAAAACCGCGACGCCCTCTTTGATCGGAATCGTACCGACTTCTTTGATCTCATCGGGACCCAGTTGCCCGACGAGATATTCCTGGAGCTCAAGAGCCAACGGTTTAGCCCTCAGATAGACGCCGCACTCAAGCAGCTTCTGGACGGCCTTTACAGCCGGTATATCGTCGCCTCGTACGCCACGATCGTCCCCGAGATCAAGAAAAACGGCATCGTCATTATCGATGACCAGACGAAATCGGAAACGCTCTTGCGCAACGTTGATGAAATCGTCGAGCTCAACGATGCCAAGAAGCTTATCGAAAAGAAATCGAACTCTCTCTACTCAAAATTTCCCGGGCGGACTGTCTCCTTAGCACGCGACGTGGCGATATACCTGGTAAAACCGAACGTTACCTTTAACTTCCTTGAGACCGATCGACGACGGCATCTGGCGGCGGAAGGTGTAAAACCCGTCACGATTTCCATCAAGAAAGGAGAAATGATCATCCGGGACGGCGCCAAGGTACTCAAATACCACCTGACGATTTTCGAGGGAATTATAGAATCCCAAAACGATTACAATATCCTCCTCGCTTACTGCGGGATCTTTCTGTTCATCGGGATCATTATATATTGCACGTATCTCTTTGCTACCAGGAATATCAAGAAGTTTAACCTGACAAACAGGGACCTCCTTCTCCTGGGGGTCGTCGCGCTCCTATTTTGCGCCCTTACCCGTTTCTTTATCTTCATATCAGGTTCGGTAGCCGACACCTTCACGGTTATTCCCGACGTATCGTATAAGTACGCCGCTCCGATCGTCGCGGGCGCGATGCTGGTGAGGATCGTGCTCAACTCCGAGGTCGCCGTTATCTATTCGGTCATCGTGAGCGCGTTCACCGGGATCATCATCGGGGGCGACATTTTCTTTACCGTCTATATCTTTATCGGTTCGATTCTGGGCTCCCATCTCGTAGCCCAGACAAAACAGCGCTCGACGATCGTCAACGCCGGCCTGCTCGTAGGTCTTATGAACGCGTTGTTGATCTTCGTGATCTATCTATCCCGCCTCAATCTGCTATCAACCGATGTCCTTTCCAGTATCGGATCGGATTTCAAAACAATAGTCTTCGATATGGTGATGGGATTTGCCGGCGGTATCATCTCCTCCGTTATCGTGCTTGGCATCACGCCGCTTGTGGAGGCCGCGTTCGGCTATATCACCGATATCAAGCTGGTTGAGCTCAGCAATCTTGAACATCCCCTTCTTAAGGAAATGATAATTTCCGCGCCGGGGACATATCACCACAGCATTATCGTGGGGACGCTCGCGGAGGCCGGCTCGACGGCCATCGGCGTCAATCCGCTCCTTGCCAGGGTCAGTTCCTATTACCATGACATCGGAAAAATCAACAAGCCGAACTACTTTATTGAAAACATCAGGAACGAGCGTAATCCCCATGATAGGCTAACCCCCCACATGTCGGGTCTGATAATTATTTCGCACGTCAAGGAAGGCGTGGATATGGGCAAAAAGTACCGGCTCGGTTCCGAGATTATCGATATCATCAAACAGCACCACGGCACCCACCTGATGAACTTCTTTTATCAGAAGGCAAGGGAATCCGAGGATGCGAAAGAGAGACCCGTTGATGAAAAGCACTTCCGCTACCCCGGCCCGAAACCTCAAACACGGGAGGCGGGAATCGTGCTCTTGGCCGACAACGTCGAGGCCGCGAGTAAGGTCCTGGTCGATCCCTCGCCGTCGAGGGTTGAGGGGATGGTACAGAGTATCATCAACCGCCTCTTCCTGGACGGTCAGCTTGACCAGTGTGAGCTTACCTTGAAAGACCTGGACGCCATCGGAAAGAGTTTCACCAAGGTGCTCAACGGTATCTTTCACCAGCGCATCGACTACCCCGAACCGGTCATTGACGAGGAATTCGAGGAATCATACAAGGAGAGGAACAACGGTGACAGTGCTCCTTACAAAAGAGAGGCACCCTCAGCGAATAACAGGAAAAACAATAACCACAAAAATGCAGGGACTGCTCGAACACCTGGGAAGGGGCACTAGCGAGCTGTCGATTCTCTTGACCGACGACGCCGGCATAACCGATTATAACCGGCGCTACCTCGGAAGGACCGGCCCCACAAATGTTATATCATTCGGGGTGGAGCGTACCTTTCCTGTCGGCCCCGACATCCTCGGAGACATTGCCGTCAACATAGACGCCGCCAAACGGCAATCGGAGATTCGAGGTGTTAGCCTTACCGATGAGATCATTATCCTGTGCGTCCACGGCCTGCTTCACCTCCTCGGGTGTATTCACGACCAGCGAGAAGGGGCAACCGACCAGGACCGCGAGTCAATGGAGTCAAAGGAACGGGAACTGCTATCACGCATAGGCATAGATATCACTTCATGAACGGGGGCCTTTTATTCCGATGAAAAAGCAGACGAGGCAGAAATCCGGTACCGCCGGTCCGTTGATAAGAACCGGTAAAATCAGTTTTTATGACGTATTTCTCTGCGTTATCGGCGGAGTATTGATGGCCCTGTCGTTTCCGAAAGCCGGGCTCTTTATGCTGGCCTGGATCTGCCTGATCCCCCTCCTTTTCGCCATACGCGACAAAGCGCCGGCAAAAGCCTCCCTCCTGGGTCTCGTCTTCGGATTAACGGCCTATATCGGTATACTATATTGGACGGTGTATCCCGTCTCCGTATACGGGGGGATATCCGTTGCGCTGGCCGTCGTATTTATGCTCCTCTTGGTCTCCTATATCTCGTTATACCTCGGCCTGTTTGCCGCCTTCGTGGCGTGGACGCGGGAGCGCCTGGGGCTGTCCGTGTTCGTCTCGGCCCCTGTTGCCTTTGTCTTCCTCGAATACCTCAGATCGTTTTTCATTACCGGATTTCCGTGGGGCTTGATCGGACAGTCACAGCTTCCCTGGCTGACCCTCATGCAGGTTTTGGATATTACCGGCGTATTCGGTGTCTCGTTCGTGGTTGTGGCCGTCAACGCGGTGCTCTTTCTGGCCATTGAGTACCTCGCTCGGCGATCAGGGCGTTTCCCCCTGGCGGAAACGGCCGTATCGGCTCTCCTGGTGGCCGTACTGGTTATATACGGTATCTTTGCGATTAAACGGGAACAGGCTATCATGCGGGCGGGGACGCCGGTGAAGGTGGCTCTCGTTCAGCCAAACATCCGCCAGGATCTAAAATGGGACCCGAACTTCCAGGAAGAGTCAATGAGGATCTATGAGGATATGACGCTGGGCTCGGCGCCTCATAAGCCATCTCTCGTCGTATGGCCTGAAACCGCAACCCCCTTCTTTTTCCAGAATCATCCGATCTTCCGGCCCCGGGTGGAGGAGCTGCCACGTCGCGTGGGCGCTCCCCTCCTGTTCGGTACCCCGGCCTACGAGGACGTCGCGGGGACGATAGAATACTATAATCGGGCCTATCTCCTCTCTGAGGACGGTAAAATCCTCGGCCGATACGACAAGATTCACCTGGTTCCCTTTGTGGAATACGTTCCTATGAGGCGGCTTTTCTTCTTTGTTGACAAGCTCGCGAAGGGCGCCGCCGGTGATTTTTCCAAGGGAACAATCACCGATCCCATCGTAACCGACATCGGCCCTGTTGGAACCCTGATATGCTACGAAGCGATCTTCCCGGAATCCGCCCGAATCTTTGCGAGAAACGGCGCCGCCCTTCTGGTCAACATAACAAACGATGCCTGGTTCGGGACGACC
The DNA here is from genome assembly GCA_963848155.1 of uncultured delta proteobacterium. Lineage (GTDB taxonomy): Bacteria > Desulfobacterota > Zymogenia > Zymogenales > Zymogenaceae > JAFGAS01. The sequence continues at coordinate 114,323 of CAWKCL010000007.1, read as the reverse complement.
AGCGCCCCCTATCAGCACTTTTCGATGGCCAGGATGCGCTCCATAGAAACACGGCTTTTTCTGGTTCGCGCCGCCAATACCGGTATCAGCACCATTGTCGATCCTACGGGAAAAGACGAAATCAGGACGGACATCTTCACGCGAACCGTCGCCCTGGGCGAGGTTATTCCGAAATCTCGGTTAACCTTTTATACCCGGTTCGGTGACGTCTTCGCCCAATTGATAACCGCGGTATTTTTTGCCCCCTTTATCGTACACGCGTACCGCCTACTCGGAAAAAAGAAACGGAGGAAATAGTATGGCATCGGATCTTCCCCTTGACCTGAACCAGACCTACGAATCGTATGTGGATCGGCTCGCCATCCTTCGGAGGTATCTTTGAACCGGACGTCCTGAAACAAAGGCTCACTGAGCTCGAATCGATGATGTCCGCACCAGATTTCTGGAACGACCCGGAAAACGCTCATCTCATTCCAAAAGAAAAGAACACCATCCAAGACCAGCTTGGCTGGCTTGCCGCCCGGGAGACCGATATCGAGGAGCTCGGCATCCTTATGGATATGTATCGCGACGGTGAGTCCGCCGCAGCAGAGGAGATCAAGCAGAAGCTAACCGACCTCGAGGCGGCGTTTTCGACGATGGAAACCAAGCGGATGCTTTCCGATCAGGACGATGTGCTCTCGGCCATTGTCCTGATCAATTCCGGGGCCGGCGGAACCGAGGCCCAGGATTGGGCCGAAATGCTTTTTCGGATGTACAGCCGCTGGTCCGAGACGAAGGGCTACCATATCGAGGTCGTCAACCTGCTTCCCGGCGACGAGGCCGGGATCAAAAACGTTACCTTTCTGGTGGAGGGCAAATACGCGTACGGACTCATGAAGGCCGAAAACGGTGTCCACCGTCTGATACGTATCTCCCCTTTTGACACCGGCAAACGCCGGCACACCTCGTTTGCCTCTGTCTCCGTATCTCCGGAGATTGACGAGGATTTCGAGATTGAGGTAAACGAGAATGACCTTCGGATCGACACGTTTCGCGCATCCGGCGCCGGAGGCCAGCACGTCAACAAGACCGACAGCGCCGTCCGCATCACCCATATTCCCACCGGAATCGTCGTGACCTGCAGTAACGAAAAGTCCCAGCACCGCAACAAGGCAACCGCCATGAAGATCGTCAAATCCCGCCTCTACGAGAAGAAACTCGATGAGGAGCGGGCCAAGCAGGACGTTCTCCACCACCAGAAAAAGGAGATTGCATGGGGCAGCCAGATCAGGACGTATACCCTGCAGCCCTATCGGCTCGTCAAGGATCATCGAACCGGGATGGAGGTTGGCAATGTCGACGCGGTACTGGACGGCCAGATAGATCGATTCATTGAGACCTACCTCATGGCATCGGCATCGGGGCACGAATCGTCCTAAAACACCGGCCCGCGGTATTCCGAGTGTTGTTACGTCTCCGGAACGGGTGTACTACTACTGTGGGTATGGCAGGATTGCCGGCAGTCTCAACCGGCCGGCAGTAGCCGATGAAGACGCCGGTTTCTCGCATAGATCGTCATATCAATCAATACCATCGAGCCGTTCAGCGCGTACAGGAATACCACCGGGTCGTAGTTGTACTGAACCTTGTGAATAATCCCGGAGACGTACCCGACCAGTACGATCACCAGAAACCAGAGGCTCTTGCCCTTGTTTGTCCGCGCCGTCCATGATTTGTAAATCGAAAATGGCCATGCGCTCCCGAAACAAATCAGCATGATAATCTCAAAAAGGCTCATCGAAGACTCCTATACGGATCATCCGGAATACCGGACTGCTATTGCGCCGGCCGCTAATATCTCCTGAAAAGGAAAACCGCCAGCATTGCCATGATTACCCCGAACCCCGTTATGTACAGCAGGTCAAGGAATATCGGGAACTGAAATACCCCCAAGACCGCCCCCCGCATCAAGTCAACGCCGTAGGTCACCGGGTTGAGGCTCACGATCACCTTGAGCCAGGACGGCAGTGTCTGTACCGGATAGACGGCCCCCGACAAGAAGAAGAGCGGCATGATGACGAAGTTGCTGATCGTCCCGAACCCCTCGTAGCTGTAGATCCTGCTTGCCAGCGCGATGCCCATTGAAGACAAAGCAAACGAGATAATCAGCATGATCCCCAGGAGCGCGAAAAACCCGGCGAGAGTTATTTTCACCCCGATCAGGGGAGCAAAGAGAAGCGTAATGCCTCCCTGGACCATCGCCTGAGTCGCCCCTCCCATGATCTTTCCCGTAACGATGGACGTGCGCGGAATCGGGGCAACCAGAATCTCCTTGAGAAAACCGAACTCCCGATCCCATATAATGGATATCCCCGACCACATGGCCGAAAAGATCAACGACATGGCCACGATGCCCGGAAAGATAAATTGGAGATAGTCTACCCCGCCGTTTTCCTTGAAAACCGGCCTCAAACCCATGCCCAGCACGAGGAGCCAGAGCACCGGCCGGGCAAACGATCCGTAGAACTGGTGCTTATCGCGCAGCATTCGTTTTATATCGCGCTGCCATATAATGAATGAGCCGTACAGGAACTTCCCGACAAATCCCATCATCGGTTTTTCCCCCTGACCCGCCGCACCGCCCTCAGGTGATCCATGGGGCCTGCTTCCTCATCACGGATGGCGCTTCCGGTTAGTTTTATGAAGACGTCCTCAAGGGTCGGTTGCGTTATCACCATCTCGTCGAGGTTTATGCTTCCGTCGATCAATGTAGAGAGTATCTGTTGTGATGAACCGCTCCCAACCGCAATATAGATATGCTCGTTGACCGCCTTGAATGGGACCTTCAGTTCTTTGAGCTTCCGCTGGTTTTCGTCCTTTGAAACAAGCACGATCGTCGCGCCCCCCATTTTACGTTTCAACCTGTCGGGCGAATCGAGCGATACGAGTTTACCCTGGTGGATGATGCCTACACGGTCGGAATCGTCGGCTTCCTCCATGTAATGGGTCGTTAGAAAGAGCGTAACTCCGAAGTTGCGCTTCAGCTCGTTGATGTATTCCCAGATGACCTTCCTTGTCTGGGGATCCAGCCCGATGGTCGGCTCGTCAAGGAAGAGGACCCGCGGCAAATGCAGGAACCCCCTGGCAATCTCGAGCCTCCGCTTCATCCCGCCCGAGAAGGTCTTGACGATCTTGTGGCGGGAGGTCGAAAGCTCGACCATCTCCAGGGCCTTATCGATCCTTGAACTGATCTGTCTTCTCGGCACCCGGTAGAGCGCCGCGTGAAAATAGAGATTCTCATAGGCGGTAAGCCGCTCATCGAGGCTCGGGTCCTGGAATATGATGCCGATTTTCTCTCGAACCCGATTGGATGCCTTTGTAACGTCCAGCCCTCCGATCCGGGCCGCGCCCGACGTGGGCGGAAGGAGCGTCGTCAATATCCTGATGGTCGTGGTCTTGCCGGCCCCATTGGGGCCGAGAAACCCGAAGGACTCCCCCTCCTTGACGATAAACGAGATGTCGTTTACCGCTACCACGTCGTCAAACTTCTTCGTGAGGTGTTCTACCTGTATCATATAGTATCCATTTTTCGAGGTTTCGACTCAATCACCGCGCGGCGATCGCCTCGACCTCCACCATCATCTTGGGATGGGAAAGCCCGGAGACAATCCTGAGCGTGCCCCCGGCCGGGCCCGGCCTTTCGGGAAAATACCGACCCCATATCTCGACAAACCGGTTCCAGTTATCGTAAAGCTGTGCCTTCTCGGTAACCGTTACGGTCAGGTAGACGATATCGGCAAGCCCCATGTCCGCCGCGGCCAGTATTTCCTTGATCCGTTCAAGCTCATAGGCGAACTGATCGTAGGCGTCGGAGATAACGACTTTCCTCATCTCGTTCATCGGCGGTACGCCCGATACAAAAACCAGCTGGCTCGCGCCGGTAACCGACAGCGCCCAGGGGAACCCCATAACGGGTAGCTTATCACTTGTCAGCTCGGTCTTCTTGATCATCTATTTCCACCCTCTCAGTAAATTTATTGTAGCACGGGCATATTGATATATTGTCAAGAAAATGCGTTGAGAGGAAGCAAAGAAAGGACACATGTCCTTTGTGCGGGTGGTCGGTGGATCTTTTTTGAGTGCGGCAGTGGATTATGCCGCTAATGAAGTGTCTGGCCGCCCTCTTCTTCGGGAATCGCCGCCTGATCGTGCTTCAGTACTACCAGCATCTGGCGCTCGAGCCGGTCGATGAGCGGCATCAGCGTGGAGGAATCGACGGCGGAAATGAACACCCCGTCGTGTCTTTCCCGCATCTGCGCCAGCGTGATCTCGCCGACAAGGTCGACCTTGTTGAATACCATGAGCACCGGTATTTCGGAGAGCCCCAGGTCCCCGAGGATCTTCTCCACCGCCTCGATGCGCGAAGGATAGCGGGGATCGGACGCGTCCACGACGTGCACCAGGAGGTCGGCGTTCTTGAGCTCATCAAGCGTTGCCGAAAAGGCGGTCACGAGGTCTTTTGGGAGGTTGCGGATAAAGCCGACGGTATCGGTGATGATAACCTCGAAGTCGCGCGGAAACCTCAGCCGGCGGCTCGACGGGTCCAGCGTCGCAAAGAGCATATCCCGGGCGTCGACGTTGCTCTTGGTCAGCGTATTCAAGAGCGTGGATTTACCCGCGTTCGTGTAGCCGATAATGGAGATGATCGGAAGCCCGCGTTTCATCCGTTGCGAGCGCTGCTGGCCGCGCTCTCTTCCGATCTGCTTGATCTCCCGCTCCAGCCGGTGTATACGGTCCCGGGCGTGCCGCCGGTTGATCTCGAGCTTCGTCTCGCCCGGCCCCCTCCCGCCGATTCCGCCCGTCAGCCGGCTCATGGCGGTGTTCTTCGTGATCAGCCTCGGCAGCAGGTACTTAAGCTGGGCCAGCTCTACCTGGATCTTTCCCTGCCTGGTGACGGCCCGCCGCGCGAAGATGTCGAGGATCACCTGCGTCCGGTCGATGATCCGCATCTCGGTAAAATCGGTGATCGTCCTGATCTGGTCGGGCTCAAGCTCCCCGTCAAAGACCAGGATCCCCGCGTTGACCTGCTGGGCCCGCACGACCATATCGAAGAGCTTCCCCTTGCCGATGACCCATTTCGGGTCGGGCCTGTCGCGTCTCTGCACGACCGTATCCAGCACCGTTAGGCCCGACGTGGCGCACAGCTCCTTGAGCTCCGCCAGGCTGTCGTCCGGATCGGCGCCCCGGCCGTAATAGGCCCCTACGAGTATCGCCCCGTCTTCGACCTTGACCCGGCGCGCCCTGAACTTCCTGACGAACTCGTCCTCGATTGTCGAGATGAGCTCGGTGAAATCGGTTTCGAGCCGATAGACCGGCACCGGTTCCAGTTCCTGCCAGATATCCCCCGACCCGTTTTCCGCGACCAGGTGGGCCATGTAGACGTCCCCCGGAAGCCCCCCTTCCTTGACCCCCAGCGCGGCGATCAGGTCAAGCCGCAGGAGCGCCAGGTCGGCCAGGTCGTCGCGGGAAAGCGGCTCTCCCTTGAGGTGGGTGTGGATCGAGCGAAGGCCCCGAAGCCGCGCGTCACCCATGCGGAAGCGGGAGATATCCGGGATGACCACCATCGAGTTGGTCCCGATGATGATATACTGGATCGTTCCCTTCCGGTCGACCAGGGCGCAGATCTGGCGGTTTATCTCGGCGGAAAGCTCGGTGAGGGTCCGGGCGAACTCCGGGGTGACGATACGATCGGCCGGCATGCGCCGCCGATAGAGGTTCAGCAGCTTCTTTTCTTCGCTGGCCTTGAGGCCCGTGGTGTTACCGTAAAGTTTCGTTGTTTTTCCTTTCCCCTTGCATCGGTACCGGTAGTCCCTTATAATTATAATACACGATTATACCGGCTCTTTTCAAGCAGATTCGTGAGATACCCGACGATGACCCACGACTTTTACCCGAACGGACGCACCCGGAGGCGCGCATGAGACGCGCGACCGCCACGCTGCCGCTCCACGGCGGGAAGGCCCCGGCCTGGCTCATGCGCCGGATGGTCAGCCTCGCCCGGGAGATCGTCATCATTATCGTCTCGGACTTCGGCGCCCCGGAGGCGCTCCGGCGCCTCTCCGACCCCTTCTGGTTCCAGTCCTTCGGCTGCCTCCTGGGGTTCGACTGGCATTCCTCCGGCGTAACCACCACGGTCTGCGCCGCCGTCAAGCAGGGCATCGCGGGAATCGAGGCCGAGCTCGGGCTTTTTGCCGCCGGCGGAAAGGGTGCGCACTCCCGCAGGACGCCCGATGAGATCATGGCGCGCGGGGCCGATATTTCCGTAGACCCGGCCGGCCTCGTCTATCTCTCGCGGCTCACGGCAAAGGTCGACAACAACGCGGTCCAGGACGGCTACCAGATCTACATCCATAATTTCTTTTTTACCCCGGACGGCCGCTGGGCGGTCGTCCAGCAGGGGATGAACGACATGACCGCCACGGCCCGCCGCTACCACTGGCTCTCCGACACGGTAACCGACATGACCGTCTCCCCCCATACCGCCGTCTGCGACAACCGGCGGCTCGACCTCGTCATGAACCTGACCGACCCGGCCGCCGGCCCGGCGCGGGACATTACGACCGGGCTCTCCCGGGAACACCCGGAGCGCACCCTTGCCCAGATCAGGGAAGTCAACCGGCTGACCCTGCCGCGACGCCACGAGGTGACCGCGGAAGACATCAACCCCGGGAGGATCGAAAAGATACTCCTTTCCACCTACGAGCGCAGGCCCGCCGATTTCGAAGAGCTGCTGTCGCTTCCGGGCGTGGGGCCCAAGACGATCAGGGCGCTGGCCCTCATCGGCGAGGTGATCTACGGCGCGCCCGCCTCGTTTTCCGACCCCGCCCGCTTCTCGTTTGCCCACGGGGGAAAGGACGGCCACCCCTACCCCGTCGACCGGGAAAACTACGACCGTTCCATAGATACGCTGAGACGCGCGGCGCAATCGGCGCGTATCGGCATGACCGAAAAGAAAGAGGCGCTCAAGCGCCTCGACGCATTCTACCGGAGATTTTCGCATGACACGACCGCCACTTGACGGCGTTTCGGCCGTCGTCTTTGATTTTGACGGGACGCTCGCCGAGCTCAACATAGACTTTCCCGCGATCTACCTCAGGATCTTTGAGCTGGCCGACCGCTTCGGGGTGGACAGGAGCCGGATAACCGAAAGCTACCTGATCGAGCAGATCGACCAGATGACCCGCCAGCTCGCCGACGGCGCGTCGGCCGAGTTTTACGCCGCCGCCACGAAGCTCGTCGTGGACGAGGAAGTGGCGTCGGCCAGGAGCGCGTCCCTTTTCGCCGGCACCCGCGGACTCTTATCGTCCCTGCGCTCCCGCGGGATCAAAACGGGCCTGGTCACCCGGAACTGCGAGGCGGCCGTAAAGATCGTATTCCCGGACGTAGAGGCGATGGTGGACGCCTTTGTTCCGCGGGAGCGGACCGAGCGCGTCAAGCCGGACCCGGCGCACCTCGAGCGGACGCTTTCCCTCCTCTCGGTGAGGGCAGACCGCGCCGCCATGGTGGGCGACCACCCCATCGACATCGAGTCCGCCCTCAAATCGGGCATGGTCCCCGTGGGGGTAACGACCGGCAAGATCGGCGCCGACCAGTTGACGGCGGCCGGGCGCGGCCCTGGTCCTCGGGAGCGCCGATGAGTTATTGGATTATCTGTAGGAAATCATGTTAGCACCCGTAGGGGCGGCATATATGCCGCCCGTCCTCCTTCGCCGTTTCGCGACGTCGCATATGTGCGTGCCCCTACGGATTTAACACGGGCTCGGTGCCACGGACAACCCCGTTGTCCGTGTACGCGTTGGTACGATACATCGCCTCCCCATAATCGATACAACGGGTAACATGAAACACAACGACACGAAGCTCCCCACCGGAAAACTGAAATACGACCTGCTGGGACGGATACTCTCCGACTTTCCGGCCGCAGACCCCCGGGTGATCGTGGGCCCGCGCGTCGGCGAGGACGCCGCCGTCATCGACATGGGCGACCGCTACCTGATCGTCACGGCCGACCCCATCACGTTTACGGCGGAAAACATCGGGTACTACGCCATCAACGTCAACGCCAACGACATCGCCGTGCGCGGCGCGCGGCCCCTCTGGTTTTTGGCAACGATCCTGCTGCCCCTGTCGGCAAGCGACGAGGCGACGGCCCGGGGCGTGTTCGACGAGCTGCGGGCGGCCATGGCCCCCTTCGGCCTGACCCTGGTGGGCGGCCACACCGAGGTGACCGACGCCGTGAGACGCCCGGTCGTCTCCGGCATGATGCTGGGCGAGGTCGAAAAGGACAGGCTCGTCACCACCGGCGGCGCCCGGCCGGGCGACCTCCTCTTTTTGACCAAGGGGATACCCGTGGAGGGGACGGCCATCATCGCCCAGGAAAAGGCCGACGCCCTGCGGGCTAAGGGGATCGGCGAGGCGACGATCGAGCGCGCGCGGCGGTTTCTCTTTGACCCCGGCATCAGCGTGGTCACGGACGCGATGACGGCGGTCTCCGCCGCGCAGATCACGGCCATGCACGACCCCACCGAGGGGGGCCTTGCGGCGGGTTTAAATGAATTGGCGATGGCGGCGGGCGTCACCATCACGGTGCGCGAGGACGCGATCCCCGTCTACCCCGAGGGACGGGCAGTATGCGACGCCTTCGGGATAGACCCGCTGGGCACGATCGCCTCCGGCGCGCTGCTCTTTACCGCCGCGCCCGCCGACCGGGCCGCCGTGGAGGGCGCGTTCGCGAAGAAGGGCATCCCGGTCTCGGCGATTGGTGAAATCGGGGAGATCGGGGAGAAGTCACGCGATTCTGTTCTCATCGTTCGGACAAACGGGACGACCGAGCCGCTCCCCTACCGGGAGCGCGACGAGATTTTGCGGATTTTCGAGTAGCTCCGGGCGCTCCCGAAGGAGGGAAGGCTATGAGCGAGGAAAAGACCGTTTCCAATATGGCCATCCGCGCGGCATACGACAGCCTCGGGGAGGTCATGGGCGCCAACGCCCGAAAGATAGTCTTCAAGGCCGCCGGGCTCATCCGCGTCGTCGATTCGCCGCCGGAGCCGACCTTTGACAAGGGGTTCACCCTCTCGGAGCAGGCGGCCATCTACCGCGAGACGATCGCGCTGGTCGGGGCGGTCGGCGCGCAGGGGATCCTCCGGCAGATGGGCTACAAGAACGTCGAGTTCGGCGTGATGACGTACCACGCGCTGGATTCCATCAAGGAGCTGGCCGCGGGCGAAAAGATCGTCAAGTGCTTCGAGTTTTCGCAGGCCGTGCTCAACAAGGGCCGGGTCGTGATCGGGGAGGACGCCCTGCCCCGCTTTGACGTGTTCGACTGCCTCACCTGCACCGGCGCAAAAAGCGCCAAACCCTACTGCTCGCAATACGGCGGGGGGCTCCAGTTCATGACCGACTGGACCTACGGCAAGGGGGTGATGCAGGTGGTGGAGGAGACGTGCAAGGCCATGGGGCAGGAATCGTGCCTGTTTGTGCTGAGGAAGCGGTGAGAAATAGATTTATCCGGTTTAACAGAACCGTATATTCTTGGGACGCTGAACCACTGTCATTGCGCGGAACTCAGATGATACTAACGACCTAGACATATGATCGACTAAACGGCTCAGCGAGTTGGCCAGTGGTTCGTTTCTCCGCGGTACCTCTAACGGAGAACGGACAATCCCCTGACTAACACGCTTAGTCCCCCGAGTAATTATGGTTCGACAACATATCAGGTAATTGCCACGCCGCCATACGGCGGCTCGCGATAGACAGAATCATCAGGTATTTTTGAATGCATCTAGGATATACTGACTAATGCAATCTATCTCTTTGATCTCGACTAATACATGGTGAACTCTCGGTCAGTCCATGTATATCGTGTTCCGAAAAAAGATTAGAACGATTGCGTTCTTCGTATAATACTTGAAGTATGCGGACCAATATAATGCCTTCTCGCCTGTTATTCTTTTTATTGTATGAATTTCCATAAGCGAGAAAAAGCAAACAGCTTCAGCAATCTTATACCTCTGTAGTAATGCTCTATATGCTGCTAATAGCTTCTCAATCTTTTCATCCTTATATTTTCTGATGAGCCGCTTTAAGGGATAATCCTTAACTACAACCATAGATGTAATTCGTTCACTTAGCTCGCATGATAAAATGGATCTTTCTTTTCAAATAAGTTGAAAAGAACTAAAATTATTTGAAAATCAGAGTATCCCAATTCTCTTGGAGTTTCTAAACAAATATGGTCGAGAGTCGTTGAATTCAAATATAGGAAAGATTAGTCAGTAATACTTATAAGGTTTATATTGGCTCAATACCTATGTAGTGCCTTTAATATCTCAATTTGAACTTTAGATGTATCCTGTGCTTCGTCAATAATGATCTCGGCGAACCTAGAAGAAAACGCACGACTAATATTACTTATTCAGTGAACGTCCATGTTGCAACTACCGAGCTGAAATACTATTAGGTTTCGCAAATGGATCGGTACAACTCGTTAGCTTTATGATTGATTCTTTACTTGAGATATACTTACTCCGATTCTTGTTCTAACCCTTTAATGATATAATTCCTTTAATAGACGAATTACAATAAGTAATATGAATCCATTACTTGTACAGATACTGCTAGCGTTCGAGTCTTTCCACTCCCTGGACAAGACCTAACTATATAATTACCGTACTTAATAGCAGATTTTCTGATATTATTCGTCAATTCCTGTTCGTATATTTCTATTTTTCATATTCCTAGGTTATTCATTCTCATGAAATTTAGTTACGTGAAATGGCATCTTATATATATTTCGGTATCTTCAAGATACCCTGATTTGATTCTATGGCTTCCGCGAGTTATTGTGCGAATATGGCGTTATCGCCATTCCTAATATACGTATAAAACTTCTAGCCTTTTCATAATTTCTTTTACTCTTAATAATTCCGTAATCAACCTATTTCCCCGTTTTGGGATAATCATTCTCTAAGTTTTCAGCGATAAGCTCAACGTTTCCTGCAAGTGCTAAATACTATTCAAAAGTTTTCGTCGCAATGCATACCTTTAATGTGGCACCTTCCAGATCTTTAGTAATTTTGGCGGCATCAGAAATAATGCTTTCGTCGTAATCGTCTAGTTAATCAACGCCGTTGCTTCGATTGATATTCATAGACTTAAAAATTTCTATATTTATAGTACTGCTTTTTATATTACTTCTCTTCTCGACCGTTAAAGTTTATATTATCAAAATAATATACTAGTTTTCCATCCGTAGATTCATTCATTTCTATAAGATTATCAGGATCCTTCGAACTAATAGAAAAGCCTTCGAATACCTTATGGACGGATATAGAAGCATCGATACAAATTTGAGCTTTTGCTAGTTATAAGAAACTGAGATGTACTCTAACATTAATACATATGATATCAGTACGATAATGGGCTTCAGGCTCTTAAATTAGAAGTGCCGCGAATCTACATCCGCGGATCTCTGTAAAAAAATACGTGCTATTGCTATAAAATATAAAAGTTATTAAATCCAAGCCCGTTTTCTTCAATATCAAACGTCTCTTTCTTTCCAACTACCGTCCTAATTGATTCAGTAATACGCTTAAAATTAAGGTTACTTAGCCTTAAGTCCGCCTTTTGCGTCATTATTTCGCCCGTTATGTTCTGTAAACCTTGGTTTATTACTTCCTTCGCATTTTATACAACTGCTTTCTTAAGCACTTCCTTATTTGCGCTTTCAACGATACTTACCAACTCCTTTTCCTCTAATTCCTCCTTAGATAGCGTTTGCATAAGCCTAGCAATTCTACTATTTCTGCCAGGCATCAATCCTCGCTGTGCATCTCGCAAAGCCTCGAGATTTACTGTCTTAATATCTTCTAGTGCATTTATTAGTATTGATTCACCTTCTTCTTGAATCCCCCTACGCGAAAAACGAGATCTTCAAAGATCTTTATAGCAATTGTTCCGATCCTCTTTGAGGTCTTTTCGCCACCACTTTTCTTCATCTTACCCTCCATTTCGCGACATTATTAACAGAATCAATTTAATCTATCGCCATCTAACTATAATTGTCACTATATTATTACTTGTCAAGTCCGTCAAACTTGAATCTTTCATGACACCCTTGCCATATAAAAAACCCGCCTTTCGGCGGGTTTTTCGCGTGCGCAATAGTGGAAGGAGTAATCTACATCCCCATCGTCTTGATCTTCTCGTAATTCCCCATGACCCTATCCACATACTCCTCGGGCAGCTTGTTGCCCCTCTTGACCATCTCCTCCACGAACCCCGGCCCGCAGTTATAGGCCACGAGCGCCAGCCGCACGTCCTTGAACTGGAGCATCATCTTAAACAGATAATACATCCCCATGCGGACGTTCAGGTCGGGCTTGCTCAGCGTGCTTTTGCCCTCGAAGGGGATCTTCACCTCGTGGGCGATCTCGCTTGCCGTGGACGGCATCAGCTGCATCAGCCCGTACGCCCCCACGTTGGAGACGGCCTCCGGGTTAAACGCGCTCTCGGTCTGGATGATCGCCAGGATAAACTCCGGGTCGTATCCGTATTTCATCGATTCGAAATAGATCAGCGTTGCGAGCTCGCGCTCCTCGGAGTCCGAAAGCCCCGTCTTGAACGAGTGGATATAGTCGTAGATCGAGAACTGGTCCCTGCCGACGGTCTCCGTCTCGTCCGAGAGCCAGGCCGTCCGCACCAGGCGGTCGACCGATTCCGGCCCGACCACCACGCGGGATACCAGCGCCGCGCCGGTGATCGCCACGACCGTCAGGCAGACCAGCGACCAGGTCACGAGCTTCGGGCATTTGTGCCTCTGTTTCATTCTCACTCTTTTGCGCACGGTCCTCAAACATAGTCCAATTTACATTGAGCTTCACACAGCACCTCTTAAATAGACAACAGATTGTATCAGTGGGATTGTTGGTCTTGTGGGTTTCTTGATTTGTTAGTAACAATTATGCCATAAAATCGGGGACACGTCAAGCAAAAAAGACATATAATGTACTATAATTTCCTGTCATTTATGCATGATTATAATACAGTGGGACATAGGTATAGTAAATCTCATGATTAATATACAAGAATACGGGGGAAACCTGTCCGTCCGCACGGACTTACAACGTGGGCCGGTAAAACCACATCCGAGTGCCGCCCTGGCTCGCGATGACATAATGACGTCGCCGGCGACGTTAAGCATTGCCACGTCGGCCTGACGGCCTCCTCGCAATGACGGGAAGGGGGTTATGATACAACGGAGATTGACGCCGCCTGACGGCTCCTGCAATACGCGACGGGGTTTATAGTCTACGGGATTGCCACGTCGGCCTGACGGCCTCCTCGCATATATAAGCGCCCGACGGTGAACGTTCGATTGCCGCGCGGCCGACGGCCCCTCGCAATGACAATAATAAACGTCGCCGGGGGCGACATCGTTTAAAATAAAAAGCCCCTTATTCGGGGCTTGCCGCCGTTGGGCAATCTATCCTGCCACTACCGTTGCGGCCTTCTCTGTTAGTATATGATGCGCCGGGGAGTAAAACGATTCGCCCTTCCCCGGCCCGGAAATGACCCGCCCCCACCAAAAACCATTGACCGGCACGCCCCGATTTGCTACAATCGCCCCCATGAAAGATAACTTGAAACAGACCCCACACGCCCTCACCTCAATCGCCGTCGACGGCAGGCGGCCCGATTATTCCGGCAAGGTCCGGGAGATCTTCGACCTGGGCGACAGCCTCATCATCGTCGCCACGGACCGCCTCTCGGCGTTCGACGTGGTCTTTACCGACGGCATCCCCGGCAAGGGGAAGATCCTCACCGAGATATCCAACATCTGGTTTTCGCTGCTGACGTTCGTCGAAAACCACATCATCGAGACCGACGCCGCCAAATTCCCCGCCCCCTTCACGGGAAGGCCCGAGCTTTCCGGGAGATCGGTGCTGGTCAGGAAGGCAAAGCGGGTCGACCTCGAGTGCATCGTCCGCGGGTACCTGGCAGGCTCCGGCTACAAGGACTACCAGAAGACCGGGATGATCTCCGGCCATGCGCTCCCGGCGGGCCTCAGGCTTGCCGAGAAGCTGCCGGAGCCGATCTTTACCCCCTCCACCAAGGCAGACGTCGGCCACGACGAAAACATCTCCGTGACGGACGCCGAGGGCCTCCTGGGCAGCGAGGTCGTCCGCACCGTCGGAGAGCTGTCGCTGGCTATCTACCGCTTCGCCCACGACCGCCTGCGCGAGCGCGGGGTGATCCTTGCCGACACCAAGTTCGAGTTTGGGATTTACGACGGACGGGTCATCCTGATCGACGAGGCGCTGACGCCCGATTCGTCCCGCTTCTGGCCGGTGGAGTCCTACCGCGTGGGAGAATCCCCCGCAAGCTACGACAAGCAGTTCGTCCGCGACTGGCTGGAGACCACCGATTGGGACAAGCGCCCCCCCGCCCCTCCCCTGCCGCCCGATATCGTCGAGGGGACCCGGAACAAGTACCTCGAGATACTCTCGATCATCCGCGGTATCGCCGAATCTGCCTGACGCGGCCTGTCCTATCAATCGATATGATCTGGAACCCGTCAAACAAACGGGCGGCATATATGCCGCCCCTACGGGTCTTTGCGTGATAGTACATGCTTTCCGGTTTGGTGAAAAAGCCTTCGTCCGCGATGATTCCATCCGCTGACTGCTCGATGCCGCCAGTCCGGCTCGTCAACTCACCCTTCCCCGACTATTTCGTTTCTTGATCTCCACCGCCGTTCCCCTTTCCTCCGGACTTGAATACCATCAGGTAGCCGGAGAGCAGGAGCCACCCGATCGTCATGATGATCAGCTGGCTTGCCGTGACCGAGACGGCAAGGGCGGCAAAACCGCCCTTTTCGATGACCGAGATCATCAGCGCGACCGAGAGCCCCGTCACCACCGCGTAAAACCAGCCGGCCGCCAGCACGAACCGCCGCCCCAGGAAAAAGAGGGGGAGCGCCCCCACGGTGCTCATGACCGGCATGAAGACGAGGTCCCACACGCCGGCGTAGGGCGACAGGAGATTCGCGACGACGCAGCCCACGGGAACGAACCAGAGCAGGTGCCGGCGCGCCGCCACCAGGATCACCAGCGCCTCGCTGATGCGAAACTGGATCGGCCCGTAGGCGACCGGCGCAACCAGATAGGTCAGGGCCACGTAGAGGGCGGAGATAACCGCCACCTCGGCAAGCTCCCTCGTCTTCGTGAGGTTGTGACTGTTGGGTGTGCTGGTATAGATAGTTTTTACCGGGGCTTTTTACCGGCCGGGCGGAGTTTCAGGACACCGAGGGCTTGATGTAGGTCTCGCCGCCGATGACGCCGATTTCTCCGCAGATCGTGCGCTCCACGAGGTCACTCATGATGTCGCCGATGTTATCGCGCGTGATCCAGTTCTTGTGGAGGTAGTTCGCGCCGGCGTCGAGGATCTCTTTCATCTCCCGCTGGAGCGACGTTACGGCGATGGTCAGGATCGGGGGGGTCTGCGCCCTCGCGGCCTTGATGACCTCCATCCCGCTGGTCCCCTCCATGACGATGTCGGTAAAGACCAGGTCGGGGCGGACCTTTGACTCGGGTGAAGCGATCAGCTTGATCGCCTCGCCTCCCGTCTTCAACGTCTTGATGACCAGGACGTCTTTATAGAGGTTCTCGAGGATATCGCGCACGATCTTGGTCATGAATTCGCTGTCGTCGATAACCAGCGTCTTGATCTTGACAAAGATGATCGCCCGCTTGATCATCAACGACGACAGGTTTGTATATGCCTCCCAGTCGGTCATCGAGGTCATGTTCACCAGCGTATTGACGAAGATGCCCTCGGGCGGGATAATCGAGAAGAGCTCCTGCTCTTTGTCGCCTAACTCGAAGCTGCCTTCCGCCTTCGTTATCTTGTAGATCGGCAGGATCCGTTTCTTTATCTTTGCCTTTTCGTCCTTCTGCCGGAGACCTTCCAGACAGGAGGTGAGAGACTTCCAGATCGATATTGAACTTTGACCGGTCTATATCGGTAATATCATAGGCCTGGAAACGGGCATCTTCCCATTCGATCATCCTGAAGAACGCCTTCTTGCCGGTCAAATCTTCCCCAACAAACGCGCCCACGATGCGGGAATTCTCGAAATAGAGCCTGCCCTCGCTTCCGTCGATGGAAAACAGCGTGATCAGCATCCGCTTGTTGGCCGAGATGCCCTGTATCAGGCTGACCAGAGAGAGCGCGGTGAAGTTACCCTCGATCTGCGGAACCTTTCCTTCTAAATCATTCATGGACAACCTCGATTACGACGATGCTTAATACTGGCTCTTCCCCTTGCTGGGCGGCGCATCCTTCGGGGTAAGGCCCCGCTCTTCCATCATGGCCCGTACCATGTCGCTATTGTTCTTATAATCACTTCTCGGACTGATCTCGAAGGCCTTATCGAACTCAATCAGGGCTTCGTTCAGCTTATCCATCTTAACATACAGCGCGCCGAGGTTGTTATGGGCCTTATCGTAGTAGGGATCGAAGCGATATCGCCAGCAGGTATTCCTGCTCGCTCTCCTTGGTCAGTCCCCTTTTGCCCATAAACTATCGCGAGGTTATAGTGATACCGCGCGTTTTCGGGATCCAGCTCGATGGCCTTCTTGTATGAGGCCAGCGCCTGGTCATAGTCCTTGATCTGTGAATAGACCTTGCCGAGGTTGTAGTAGCCGTCCGAGAACTTGGGGTCAATCTCGACGGCCATCTTGAACTCCTCGGCTGCGGCGCCGTAGTCGCCCGCCTCCAGAAGCTCGGCCCCCTTGAGGTTATGTTCGTCGGCCGACCCCTTGACGGTGTTCTGGAAGCGCATGAGGCTTTCCTTGAGCACGGAATTGCCCGGGGACTTTTCGAGCGCACGCCTGATCGTCTCCTCGGCGGCGTCGTATTTCCCCGCGGAGAAATACGCGTTTGCCAGCGTATCGACCGCCTTGAGAGAATCCGGGGCCAGTTCGACGGCCTTTTCCGCATATTCGACGGCCTTTTCGCCGTCTCTATAGGAGGGGTTGCTGGCGTTGCTATACAGGAGACTCAACTGGATATACGGTTCGGGGGATCTTGAATCCTCATCGGCCGCCTTCAGGAATTCTTCTATGGCCGGCGCGAACTGTAAATTCTTGTAGTAATATATTCCGCGGTAGAGGAAAATACTTCGGGTTGTCGGCATCGCGCCCCTTTGCCCTATCCAGCATCAACAGCCCTTCGTCATCGAGACCCTTCTCGATGTAGGCCCGGGCTATCTCATACATGATGGTCATCGTTCTTGGGGTCCAGGTCCATCGCCGTCTTATACTGCTTCAGCGCCTCGTCGAATCTCCCGGTCTCCGCCAGGCACCTCCCGATTCCCAGGTACGCGGCTGCAAAGGAAGGCTGGATCTTGATGGCCTCGTTGTATTCCTTGACGGCGTCCTCGTACTGCATGAGCTCGAAAAGCCGCTGGCCCTCGGCCGCGTGCTTGAGGGCCGCCGGCGAAACCGACCGCCCGCAGGACACCGCGGCAGCCAGCACGAGGAATAATGCCAGGACGTATGAAATTCTTCGTATCATCTGTCGATCACTGTAGGAGATAAAAAGTGGCGGAGAGAGAGGGATTCGAACCCTCGGTAGGAGTTTAGCCCCTACACTCGCTTAGCAGGCGAGCGCCTTCAGCCGTGCTCGGCCATCTCTCCGCATGTTATTTACGTTACATTAACCGGTATCGACCTGCCTGTAATCCGCGCCGAACGGCGCGTTGTTGCCGCACCCAAAAGGGATAATCGATATCCGATAAGCCCTGCCGTCGCCGAAGCGGTAACGCGCCGCGGCCGGTATACCGCTATTGACTCTGTACTGGCGGAGGGAGTAGGATTCGAACCCACGGAACTTTCGTTCTGCGGTTTTCAAGACCGCCGCCTTAAGCCACTCGGCCATCCCTCCATGAACGCTCTATATGTATTGTACCTGTAATTTGGATAATATCAACCGGTTTAAAGCACCGTTCGTTCAATCAGGGGATCGACGTTCTCCCGCCCATGTACGGGACGAGGACCTTCGGTATCTCGACCGATCCGTCGGCCCGCTGATAATTCTCGAGTATCGCCACCACCGTCCTGCCTACGGCAAGCCCGGAGCCGTTGAGCGTATGCACGAGGCGGGTCCCCTTCTTCCCCTTTTCCCGGAATTTTATGTTTGCCCGTCGGGCCTGAAAATCCTCGTAGTTGCTGCAGGACGATATCTCCCGGTACGCGTTCTGGCCGGGGAGCCAGACCTCGATATCGTAGGTCTTTGCCGAGGCGAAAGCCGAGATCCCCGGTGCAGAGGGAAACGACCCGGTAGGGGAGGTCAAGCCTCCTCAAGACCTCCTCGGCGTTGTTCGTAAGCTTTTCGAGCTCATCGTACGATTCTTCCGGCCGGGTGAACTTGACTAACTCCACCTTATTGAACTGGTGCTGGCGGATCAAGCCCCGGGTGTCCTTCCCATACGAGCCGGCCTCCTTGCGAAAGCAGGGCGTATAGGCGCACCGATAAATCGGCAGATCCTCCTCCTCGATAATCTCGTCCTGGTATATATTGGTGACCGGAACCTCCGCCGTGGGGATAAGCCAGTAATCAGTCTCCGCGACCTTGAAGAGATCACCCGCGAACTTGGGCAGCTGCCCGGTGCCGGTCATTGCCTTGCTGTTGACCATGAAGGGAGGCAGCACCTCGGTATAGCCGTGTTCTGTCGTGTGCAGGTCGAGCATAAAACTGATCAGCGCCCTTTCCAACCGCGCCCCGGCCCCTATCGAGAGCGAGAAACGCGCACCTGCAAGCTTGGCCCCCCTGGCAAAATCAAGGATACCGAGCCTCTCCCCGAGATCAGCGTGTTCGACCGGGGTAAAGTCGAACGTGCGGGGTTTCCCCCATTTCCTTACCTCGGCGTTGTCTTTATCGGACGTCCCGACCGGCACGGTCTCGTGGGGGATGTTCGGAATAACCGAAACGATCCGGTCCAGTTCCTCGGAGATCTCGGAAATCCGGGCGTCGATCTGCTTGATCTCGTCCGACACCCCCTTCATCCGCGATATCAGGGGCGAAGCGTCTCCCTTTTCCTTCTTGATCCGGGCGACCTCGTCATTGACCCGGTTGCGCTCGGACTTGAGCGACTCTCCCTTGACCAGCATCGATCTTCGGTCTTCCTCTATCTCCAGAAAACGAGAGAGATCGACCTTCTCACCCCTGAGGGAGAGACGCCGGGAAACCTGATCGATATTTTCCCTGAGATACTTTACGTCCAGCACGTCTTGTCTATACTTCTAAAAACATAAAACTTATAAATAATACCACCCCGCCCCGAAATAGTCAATAATTTTATGCGCCTGAGTTACAGCCGGACACGAAATGATATTCCCGCCGATATTTCAGGTGTTTCACGTCCCGCGTTATCGTGACCGTAAACAAAACCGGGACGTAGGCCTATGATGAATTAAGCGGAATTTGCCAAGGCGGTACCGGTGGAGGATACATCCGTCTTCCCCGCCGTCCTGCGGCTTAGCTCCCATTCGATCTTCGGCGATAGACAGGTTCAGACCGGAAGCCGGGCGGTATATCGAGACACCCGGAGCGGTGTACGAAAACGGAATAGGAAGGCAGGGATTCGGGGGGACGGCGGCTACTTTCGGTTTTTTTTCAATATCTGGTACTCGTAGACAGCCCGGTTGTGTTCGGATAGCGTGCTCGAGAAATGAGAAGTACCGTCATTTTTCGAGACGAAAAAGAGATAATCGGCGTCGGCCGGGGTTATGGCCGCCGCTATTGATGCCCTCCCGGGATTGCAGATAGGCCCGGGAGGAAATCCCGGATTCATATACGTGTTATAGCTCGTCCATGTTGAGAGGTCCCGTTCCGTCAGGTTACCGTCGAACCGGTCCCATATTCCGTAGATCACGGTCGCGCAGCTGTCGAGCTTCATGCCCTTCTCAAGACGGTTCGTGAAGACCGCCGACACGAGGGGGCGTTCCTCGGGGGCGCCCGTCTCCTTTTCAATGATCGAGGCCAGGATCAGCCGCTCATAGTCCGTCAGGGTGTCGCCTGCGTTCGCCTTTTCCTTTTCTTCACTGAAGACTTCTGAAAACCGATTGACCATCAAGGCTATAATCTCCGGCTCGCGCATACCTTTCGTAATACGGTACGTATCAGGGAAGAGATATCCTTCCAGCGTTACCGCCTCCAGACCGAATGAAGCAACGAATTCCTTATCTTGAGCGAGTCGGATGAACTCGTCCCTCTCGCCGAATCCCTTCTCGGCCAGAAGGTCACCAACCTGGTAGATGTTGAGCCCCTCCGGCACGGTAACGGGGTATTCAACCACGTGTCCTTTGAGGAGCATTACCAGGATATCCTTCGGGGACATTGTCGGGTCGATTTGGTATTCGCCGACGCGTATCAGTCTGTCGACGCCGAGATAGCGGGCCGCCGTAACGAACAACCGCTCGTTTAGGATTGCCCCCTTCTCTTCCAGTTCCCGTGCGGTCTCGGAAAGCGTATCACCCTCCCCGACCACCACAACGATCGGCTCCGTGAGCCTTCCCGCGGGCATGAGAAACGTCCGGTAGACGACGAATCCCGTACCGGCTATGGCAACGATAACCAGTAATAGGGCAACAACGACAATTTTCTTTATAAGTCTCATATCATTACCGCAGGATCTGACACGCCCGTCGCGGGCGCCAGCCGCTACGCACCCGTCCGATCTTGTCCTGTCTCTTAAGCGTTTTTCAAGGATTATGGCCGCGGCGACACTATCGATCGTCCCTTTCCTCTTGTGTCTGGATACATCCGCCGAAATCATCAATTTTTCCGCCTCTGCAGTGGTAAGGCGCTCGTCGATAAAGACCAGCGGGACGTCGATTGCATCGGCTATTTCGTGGGCGAATTCATTGACCTCATCCGCCTGAGGGCCAAAAGTTCCGTTCATGTTGACCGGAAGCCCGACGACGATTTCCCCGACTTCTTTTTCTCGTACGATCCGAGCGATAGTCTCTATAGAAGCCGCGTTCCGCGGTATCGTTCCCAAAGGCTGTGCTATCGTCTCGAGAGGGTCGCTCACGGCAAGCCCGATCCGCCTTTCCCCCACGTCAAGCGCCAGTAGTCTCATATGGAATCCGATCCCTATCGTTTAGTCTGACACGTAATCTTCGGCGGGTGTTCCATCTCTATTGTGGAAGCGACCGATAATCGCAGTGAGATGGTGTACCGGGATGCGTTAGCCATTATCCGATGAAGGCGGAACGTACTGCTCCATCCACTTCTTTTCGAGCGTCGGCAGCCTACCGTCCCCTTTCATAATTTCGATGCAGTTATTTACCCAGTTAAGGAGATCAACGTCTCCCTTGCGCATCCCGATGGCCATCGGCTCATAGGTAAACGGATCCTCGATGGCTGCGGTCGTCCCCGGGTATTTTGCCGCGAAAATAGAGACCCGCGCCCTATCCGCTATAAACGCGTCCGCCCGTCTTTCGATTACCTCACGCACGGCTTCTTCGTCGCTCTTGAATCTGACGATGTCCGTCTCAGGGAAATAGCGTTTGAGGACCATGTCGTCGGAGAATGTCGTGACCACCACCGTCCCGTTACGGTTCAGATCATGGTAATCCTTGATATGAAAAACGTCTCGTCTGTTAATGAGGAGGCATTTACCCGAGAGGAAGTAAGGCGCTGAAAAATTAATCGCCTTGTTACGCTCGGTGCTTATCGCCATGCCTGAGATAATGAGATCGAACTTCCCGTCTACGAGCGCCGGGATAATACCGTCCCAGTTTGTTGGAACGATCTCGAGATTAACACCCAGCTCATCGGCCATCATCTGCGCGAGGTCAACGTCAAATCCGATTATCTGGCCGTTCTTATCCTTCATCTCAAAGGGCTGATAGCGAATGTCGGTTACGTCCATACCCACCATCAGCTTACCCCGCGCGATGATCGCCGAAAGGTCCGAACCCGCCGCTATGGCGTCGGGAGACACATCGGAGTTCGCGTTGTTATTTTTACCGCATGCGCTCGGTAGACAACACATCAGGACGACGCATGCCCATACGATAATCGATCGATACATTTCCATGCCTTGTTGTTGCTTTTCGTAATAGCTGAGATTGCCGAAATGGCTTCGTGGGGTGCTGTATAATTCGGACAACGCGCCGATCTTGTCGGCCGCATCGGTTATTTTCGCCGACGCGCCGCCGGATGATGCCGTTATTTTCCGTTTTATTCTGCCTTATCGGCACGCTGTGGAACTTCTTTTACCGTCGCTCCTTCCGGACCGCCTGTCTTCCTGCGTCCGTTACAGCACGTGCGGCCGAATCTCATGTCTCCAGATTAGAGTATCTGGCTGAGGAAGAGCTTCGCCCGGTCAGTCTTCGGATTGGTGAAGAACTCATCGGGTTTTCCTTCTTCCACGATCCTCCCCTCGTCCATGAAAATGACCCGGTCCCCCACCTCCCGGGCAAAGCCCATCTCGTGGGTTACGACGACCATTGTCATCCCTTCCCGGGCAAGCGACTTCATGACATCCAGCACTTCCCCGATCATCTCTGGATCAAGCGCCGAGGTCGGCTCATCAAAGAGCATTATCTTGGGCTGCATGGCCAGCGCCCGGGCAATGGCCACCCGCTGTTGCTGGCCGCCGGAGAGCTTACTTGGATACACCGCGGCCTTATCAAAGATTCCAACCTTTTCAAGCAGCTTATTTGCTATCCCCACGGACTCGTCAAACGTCCTCTTTCGCACCACCATCTGCGCGAGGATAATATTCTCCAAAACATTCTTATTCGGAAAGAGGTTGAAGTGCTGAAACACCATCCCGATCTCTTCCCTGATCTTGTGTATCTTCACGCGCGGGTCGCAGATATCCATACCGTCGATGATGATACACCCCCGGTCGATCTCTTCCAGGCGGTTTATACAACGCAGGAAGGTTGATTTCCCCGAGCCGGACGGACCGCACGCCACGACGACCTCGCCGGGAAATATATCGGCGCTGACATCCTGAAGGGCACGGATATGGCCGAAGTTTTTATATACGTTCTTCACTGAAATGATCGGTTCTGCCACAATCGTTCCTCGCACTTTCTATGGTTAATCATCCGTTGACATGATCTTTTCCATGTTCCACACGACCTTGGATAGGATCAGGGTAATCACCAGATATATGAGCGCCACCAGCGTATAGGTCTGGAACGCGGTAAAATACACTGCGACGAATTCCCGACCCCTCCGCAGCAGGTCGGCCACGGCGATGATCGAGACCAGTGACGAATCCTTGAGCAGCGCGATGAAGTCGTTACCGACCGGCGGCAGTATTACCTTGACCGCCTGGGGGATAATGACCTGCCGCATCGTCTGGTAATTAGTCATTCCCAGGGACTTGGCGGCCTCCATCTGCCCCTTTGATATCGACTGAATGCCGGCCCTGAAGGTCTCACCCAGGTACGCGCCGTAACACCAGGACATAGCCGAGATGGCCGATACCAGCGGAGGGAGGTTGAGCACACTCCCGAGTCCGTAATGGATATAGAAAAGCTGGACGAGCAGCGGCACCCCTCTGACGACCTCAATGTATACCGAGGCAATTCCCTTGATCAGGACATTTTTCGAGAGTTTTCCCAGTCCCGCCAGCATCCCCAGGACGAGGGCGATGAGCATGGCAGCTATCGTAACCTCGAACGTCACTACGATGCCGGACGGAAGGAACTTGAAGCACGCATAATAGGGCGTCTGGTAGAAATAGAGGAGAATGAGTATAGTGGCTATTCCCGCAAATAGCGATATCCTCCAGGCGTTGAACGTATCCATATAGATGGAATACTTGAAGGCATCCATCTTTACCTCGTGAGTTACCTGGATATTCTCGAGCTCCTTATTCACCCTCCGGAGCAGAATAAACACAATAATTGCGAAAGAAATGAGAATACAGGCAATCACGAAACTCGGAGAGATGATCCCCTCGACATTGCCGGCGAATGCCCCGGTGAAGAATTTATAGAGCCAGACACCAAATTTCGATCGAAAGCCGATAACAGTCAGCTCGTTCGTGATGATATTCTCAAGCTGTGTTGCATCGAATCCCGAAATATACTCGCTTACCCTGGTAAAAAAGTGTCCGATACGCCAACCCGAGAGCCAATCCCAAACGTTTCTGAATAATATAAGTGCAAACGTAATAAGTAAATAAAGCGCATTCTTGTAGATCTTCGCCATTTCAGAGATTTTTTTGATCTCCTCCGTATTGAGCATGACGATTTCCCTGCGCTTCAGGGGGACCTTTATGAAAAACAAATAGTGCGCGGCCGCAACCAGCCAGATCACGATCGTCGTAATAAGGAGGAAAAAGACGACCGAGAACGTAAAGCTCAGGGTATATATACCGAAATCAAAACCGAAATACTCCGCCTTACCATGAACGATATCGGACACCAGGTACGGATACGGGCCCCTTTCGTTTATGTCTCCGAGAGTGGAACCGACAGCAAGAATGTAGATAAAGACGACGACGATAGCCAATCCCTCGATAATGTTGACTATCTTCAGGTATTTCTTGGCGTCATACTTTTTCTTCATGAGGAGATTGGCCGCGGCGACGATCGGGAACAGGAGAATAATGATAAACCCCGCTACCAGCGCCGGCCTGAGTTGGGTAGTGACTACCCGGAATGTCCCCTCGGATATCTTGTCAAAATATACGATCGAGGAAGAGGCGAAGGCCGAGATCATCAGGAAGAAGTAGAAGGCTATTCCGATCAGACCCAGAAAGGTATGGAAAGTTACGAGCCGTTCTTTCCGGCCCTTCTCGACTCCCTGCTGGTTGACAAAATCCATTAGAAGCCAGAGCCAGAAGACGAAAAAGGATATCGCAATAAGGCTGATTGCAGTCATGGTATATTCCGGATTGAAATAAAAAGAGGCGGGGCTGTTAGCCCCGCCATAGTCATACCGAGGATATTACTTCATTTTCCACTTAGCTTCGAGGGCGGGGATAACGTCGGCCGGAAGATTCTTCAGGCCGGTGTTGACCAGGTCAACAACCTTGGCATTGCCCTTCTTGATGCAGATGCCGTAAGGCTCCGGCGTATCGGTAATCTTCGGGTTGGACACAACCAGCTTCTCACCGTATGACGGATTCACGAGGGCGTAATCGAAGGCAACCGGGTGATCGCAAACAACCGCGTCCACGTCGCCCTTGAGGAGGGCTTCGATGGCCAGGCCGTTGTCATCATAGTTTACGAGCTTCACGTTGGGGTCCTTGCCCACGAAAATCGCGCCGGTCGTTCCGATCTGGGCGCCGACTTTCTTGCCCTTCAGATCGGCAAGGCTCTTGAACATCTCGGCATCGGCTTTGCGGACGATGAGGGCCTGAAAGATCGAGTAGTACGGGTCCGAGAAATCGTAGGTCACCTTGCGCTCGTCGGTGATGCTGACCGCGGAGATGACCGCGTCATAATTATCGTTATCCAGCCCGACGAAAATGCCGTCCCAGGGGGTGTTGACGAATTCAACTTCAAACCCGCCTGCCTTGGCGATTTCCTTCATCAGGTCGATATCGAACCCGACGATCTCGCTGGTGGTGGTATCGACAAATTCAAAAGGCGGATAAGCCGCATCGGTTGCGATGTTCAGCTTGAGGATTTCGCCGACGGCCGTCGGGGTCATCGTTCCACCGCCGGGCTTGCAGGCCTGAACCGCGAGGAACGCGCCTGCGGTCATGGCGACTACGAGCAAAAGCGCAAAAACTTTCCTGTTCATACAATAATCTCCTTACGATTGGTTTCTTGCCTTTAATCTTTAATTACGATAAAGATTAGACCATCCATACCTTCTCAAATGTGCAACGTATCAATAAAATTAAGCAATGTCAATACTAATTTCCCGATTTCTTATATTTTCTGTTAGGAGAGACTGCCTTCTAAGTCGTTTTCGTCCCCTTTTTCTCCCGTTTATTCATGTTTTCGGCCAATTTTGCGAGATTTCGCGATAAAATAGCGACCATTTGCTCTCCTTTTTCCCTGGACGCCTTAGTCGGGTCTCCCCATACACCGCTTTTCCAGTATAGTCTGGTGTCACGCACGAGATGGGGACGCGGAAAAAGGGGGCGATCGGCCGGTGGGAGCTTACCCACAAGACCCGGGGCAAGCGCCATAATCAGGGAGGTCTCGAACTCGCCCGCGTGCGAATCGTTTGCGGCCTCGAGGAGTTTAAAGAGCTCCGGATCACACAAGTCCAGGTCATTTATTACCGCGAAATCCGTATCCTCATAGGCAGGCATCAATTCATCGGCGGCATCGAGCAGCGCCGCCATATGGTTTGCGCCGGCGTGCCCTGAGTACAGGATGAATTGCCTCATACCGTGCCGATAGAGCGATTCGACAATATCGACCACCAGTGATATGAGCGTCCCCGGGCGAATACCGATTGTGCCGGGAAAATCAGCGGTGCTCCGGCATACCCCGAAATTGACCGGCGGGGCGACGAAAACGGGAACCAGGCCCGACGCGCGCCGCGCTATTTCGCGGGCGTGGAAGATATCGGTATGCATCGGAAGATGCGGGCCGTGTTGCTCGATCGATCCCAGGGGAACGATTACGGTCTTCGTCTTCTTGAGCCCCTCGGAAAACGCGGTCGTCGTCATTTCCTCGATTATCATCGTACGGTCCTCCCCCTTCCGATCCTCCATTATGCCGTTGTTCCGCCATCCAGCATGAGGATAGATCCCGTCATGAAGCTGGACGCCCCTGAGGCCAGGTAGAGGACGGCGCCTACCACCTCCTCCGGCTCCGCGATACGGTGCATCGGGTTGGTCAGCTCGATTTGTTTTCTGAGGTCGGCGTTCGACCAGAGGGGCTCGGAAAATTTCGTTTTTACCATGGCGAGCGCGATAGCGTTGACCCGGATGTTATACGGGGCCAGTTCCGCCGCGAGGGCTTTGGTGAGCATCTCGACGCCGGCTTTCGCTATCCCATAGATACCCAGGCCCGGTGTTGCCTTGCGGGCCGCAACGGTGCTGATGTTGATAATCGCACCGCCACCCGCATCCTTCATCAGCGGCACCGCACGGCGGCTCGTCAGGAATACGGCCTTCAGGTTTACGTCCATGACCTTATCCCAGAGCGGGATATCGGCCTCTGCAACGCTTGGGGTAAAGATATTCATCCCCACGTTGTTGACGACGATATCAAGTCCTCCGGCGTCTGCGATAATCCGGTCAAACAGGCTATCTACGTCGGCAGGATTGCCAACGTTGATACTGACCGCCGTAACCGCGGCGCCCTCTTTCTCGATCGCTTCCGCCGCCGCCGAGAGCGCCTCCTGTTTCCTGCCGCAAATGATGATATGCGCCGCTCCAGCCGCGGCCAATCCTTTGGCGATTTCCAGCCCGATGCCCCGGCTGCCGCCGGTAACCAACGCCCGTTTCCCCTTGACCGAGAAAAGATCCTTATCCATACTGTACCCTCCGGTATAGGTCCGACTGATGGGGCTTTTGTATCACCAATAGTCTACTATTTCAAACAATTTCTTGACGCATTCCGTCCAAGCGTCCGTCATGAACAGAACCGGCGGGGACATCAATAGACGCCATCGCTATGCTCCGCGGCTCGACCGGCTATTTATGGTACCCTTACAGTGCGCGCTTGATTCGCCCCAGGAGCCGCCGGGCCGATTCCACGCCTTGTTCGGCCTCCGGCTCGTGTCCAAACCTTTGGCGATAGTAGATCTCCGTCAGGGTTTTTATATCGGCGCCGATGCCGGGATAGCGATCGGCGGCGATTTTCGAGAACTCGCGGGGAGTCGTCGCCCCATGCCGGTGCACGCCCTTTTTAGAAAGAAAGTCCAAAGCGGCCCGATAGATACGACCGACCTCCCCCCCTTTCGCGGCGGCAAAGATACGGCCGACGACTAATATCCTGACGATATACAGGGCAAGCGCGAGGCAGAGCACCGATACGGCGACCGCCGCCGGGATGAAAAGAGCCCCCCTGCGTTCCCGGACATCCGCAAACAACCGCCTGACATCTCCGCGCGTGTCCGAGATATCCTTCAATCCCTTTTCCCGGACGTCCCTGGCGCCTTCGATGATCTTGATCTGGTCTCCCATTTCGTAATTGACCACGTAGACGTTCCACATCATCACGAGGTTATCAAATACCTGCCGGACTATCGATCCGCCGATGGGAACCGAAAGCCCCGCCGGGGGGGTCGGCTCGAAAGAGACCCAGCCCGCTGGCCTCGTCGTATACCTCTACCCAGGCGTGGGCGTCGCTCGCATGAACGATATAGAATGACCCGATTTCATTGAAGCTGCCGGCACAGGAATCCCGTCACGATCCGGGAAGGAACACCGGCCACCCGGAGCATCACGACCATGGCAGTCGAGAAATGCTCGCAGTATCCCCGCTCTTCTTCGAATAGGAATACGGACAGCGGATCCTTACCAATGCCCTTCGGATTGAGGTCATAAGACATATTGGCCAATAGCCAGTCCCGGACGAGCGCGGCCTTCACGAGGGGAGACGTCTCCTCACCGACGATTTCCGACGCGAGGGCCCCTATCCGTGGATCGAGATTATCCGGGAGTTGTCGGTAGGCGGCCCGTTCGTTCTCGGTGAGCAAGTTTTGCCCGCCTGCCGGTTCGCCGGCCGACAGGGAATCCACTACCGAATCGACCGTATAATGGGTCTTGTCGTTCAGGGGCGAAGACATCTCCACCGTCCCGTACCGATCGACCGAGAGGTTCGAAAACGGGCCCGTAACAACCGACGGCCGCACCAAAACGAAGAGCACCCTGCTGTCGGTTGACTCAAGATAGTATTCCTGGTGGACAACGGTGCCGATGGATTTGGGATCGAGAACAAACCGGCCTCCCGTCTTCCGTATGCTCTGACCCTTGGCGTCCGACTTTTCCCAGTATTTACCGTCGAATGTATCAAATGCGGTTCCCCGCCAATATACGTTCGGGCCGAGGACCCGGGCATCCTTTTCATCGATGACGACCCGCATAATCGTTTCGCCGGTTATCTTGAGATCCCCCACTTCACCAAGCTCAACGTTATTAGAGAATCCGGGGACCCGTACCGGCTGCGCGATCGAGGAGGGGAGAAAACCCGCCGAAAGACGCGGGAAGAGGATGAAGATAATAACGGACATTCCGACGGTAAATCCGACGGAACCGGCCGTCAGCCAGGTAAGGTGGGAATACGAGAGTTCGATGCGGCCGGCGGTCCCCCTGGCGCCGCTGGATCTCTCCGGACATCGTCAGGATAATCATGCCCGCCGTCGCAAGGCAGAGATATACGATGAACGTTACGATGAAAATCGGTGAAAATGTAAGAACGGTGGCGGCCAGTACCGAGAAAAGAGAGATCAGGTAAACCTGAAGATAGTGGCGCATCTCGGTTAAAAAGAGCAGTCGCACCGCCTGAACCGTAATGAGAAAGCCCGTGGTGACTGCGACGAACGAACGGTCAAAGAAGAAGAACCCGATTACCGCCAGGAAAAATATGAGGATAATCGCCGCCGTGGCCGCCGTATCGGCGCGCGGTATCGCGGCGATCCGTTCGCCCCAGAACCAGGCCGCCGGGATAGATACAAGTATTAACGCGATTTCAACGATAGAGAGGCTTCCCGTCAGGATCAGGGTCAGGAAACCCGCCGACACGACCCCGAACGTTATGACCTTGCGCGCTCGACCCAGATCAATCGTTGCGCCCGTCCTCATCGAAGCAATGGCGTCCCGTTCTTCTCTCATAGCTCAATTACCCGCGATACGTCAGGACCTGCCGCCCGTCTCGCGTGGTCGAGCCGTAGCATGTCGCAGAGCGCCAACTCCCTGAGAATGACCAGGAGGTGATCCCTCCCCCGGCCCAGGCCGACGTCGGCGCTGCCGCATTGTACGGCAACGGCGTAGCCTTCCGTAATAAAGCGCGCCGAAAGCGACGCGGCACGTTCAATCCTTTCCTCGAGAACATCGGCCGTGTCATTCGGGCCGGCGCCGACCCGTATCGTCACGGCAGGTTCCTGTTCTCTTGAGAATTCCCTGCGCATGAATTTTCCGCGTTTGGCGGTGCTCTTCCAATGGATATGACGGGGGTTATCTCCCGCCTGAAAATCCTTGATGGAGAATGGATCCGACCCCTGCCCCGTTTGAACGAGGGCCGCCTCCCCTTCATTGCCCCGCGGCGGGACCTCGTCAACCTCTACGGGAAACAGCTTCGGGAAGACCAGCACATGAGAGCCCGCGTCGGCCTCCATGCCCTTTGTAAAGAGGCCGAAGGGGAATCGTGTCGAAACCTTCAGCGGCGCGAGCTCATGGAGCCCCCGCCTGGGAAAGACCGCCTCAATGAATCCCTCCGCCTTACGTTGCGGGCCCGACCGTCGGTATAAGGGCAGACGATCCGGCCGGGAGCAGCGTCCGGACGAGTAAAATAAAGGAGGGGATTTTTCGTTTATTGTTTTCTATCTCGACCCGTACCAGTGTCGGCGTTCGAGCGAAGAGATGCTCGGGCAGGTGACGCTTGACTACGAGCCTTTTCAGGTTGATATTCGATAGTATACCGGACGCAACGATAAACGAAAGCATCCCGCCGAGGATCAGGTACAGGAGGTTATTGCCGGTATTGACGGCAGCCAGGCCAACGGCAAAGACAAAGGCAATAAAGTACCATCCCAGGGGATTGATGGCCAGCGTTCGGGGCGGCTTGAGCCAACGGATGACGCGCGGCGGTATACGCGAGAGTATTTCGGACATGGCGCTATAGGGGGACGGGAACCGATTCGACGATGTCGGCAATTATGGTCTTTGCCTCCCGTGATCTGCCGATTCCCGAATGAGCGGCCGATTTCGCGATGACCCGATGAGAGAAGATCGGGAGCACCAGCCCTTTGATATCGTCCGGGACGACGTAGTCCCTGCCCTGCATCAGGGCAGACGCCTGTGCGGTCTTCCTGAGGAATATCGCTCCGCGCGTCGAAACGCCGAGATTCAAGTGCTTTGCGGTGCGCGTCGCCTCGACGAGATCCATCAGGTAAGACAACAAATCATCTTCGACGGCGACCGTCTCCGCCGCCCTCTGGATAACCGAAAGCTCTTCAAGAGTCAATACCTCCCCGATCAGGTCGACACGGGAATTATGATCCTGGGAGGAAACGACGACCCGTTCGTAGCTGCTTTCCGGATACCCGATTTCGAGCGTCATCATAAACCGGTCGAGCTGCGATTCCGGCAGAGGATACGTACCGTGGTATTCAATCGGGTTCTGAGTGGCGATGATCATGAACGGCTGCCGGAGTTCATACGTACGGTTTTCCACGGATACCTTTGCTTCGCTCATCGCCTCCAACAGCGCGCTCTGGGTGCGCGGCGACGTTCGGTTGATCTCATCTGCCAGGATAAAATTGTGGAAAATCGGTCCGGGAATGAATTCAAATTCGTCGCCCGATTTTCTTAGTACCGGGACACCGATGATATCCGATGGGAGCATATCCGACGTGAACTGGATGCGCATGAAGCTGCCGCCGACGGATTTTGCGATCGCGGCCGCCAGCGTGGTCTTGCCCACGCCCGGGATATCCTCTATCAGGAGGTGCCCCCCGGCCAGGAGCGTCGTCACGGCAAGCCTGACGACCTCGGGTTTTCCAATGAGAACCTTCCCGATATTCGATACAAGCCCGTCTATCAGGACCCCGGCCTTAGAAACATCGGTCCGAGCGGCCCGTACCGCTACCCTCAGCGTTTCTTTTTCCATATTTATATTATAATGCCTATCCGGCCGTCCGTCAACCCCGGACGGCTGCACAAACCGCCGCAAGGGCGATTTGACTTGCCAACCGGGCACTGATTTCATACAATAGTATATATGGACGAGTATGTAGAGATCTATTTCTCCTATAACACCTTTGAGACCGATGTCATCTCCGATATCCTTGACCGCGAAGGAATACCGTTTATTGTGCGCGACCAGCGGATGACGCCGTACCCCCTGACCATCAACCATTTCCCCGAGCAGCGTATCGCAGTTCCCACACCCTACGTCGATCGTGCGGTCGCGGCCATTAAGGACGCCCGCGATGCCGGGGCGCTGCCCGGAGACGGCACATTCACAGACCATGAACGCTGAATTGAGATTCCTGGCCGCTCCTCCCCTCGGGAGGCTTTGCCGTTGGTTGAGAACGCTCGGTTTTGATTGCATGTACCTCGAGCATGAGCAGCCCGTGGCTTTGCATCAATCCACGGGCGCCCGTATATACCTCAGCCGACACGTCGATACGACCCGGCGTCACGTCATATTTATCGGCCCGGACGCGGTCTTTGATCAACTGAAGGTGATGGATATGCTCGTTTCCCTCAAAGATCGGTGCCGTCCGCTATCCCGCTGCATTCAATGCAATACGCCGCTTATCATGACCGACAAACACCTGATCAAACAGGAGGTGCCCGAGCACGTCTTTCTCGCACATGACCGGTTTACCCGATGCCGCTCGTGCGGTCGGGTCTACTGGCCCGGAACACATGTCGAACACATCGCAGAGCGTATCTCGCGTCTATTTACTGAGGGACGTGTATAGGTCATAGACGACGGGAGGAGCTTATTTCCGTTTTCACATTGTGAACGAAGGAGGATCCCCATGAACGAGCGTAACCTGTGGGAAGAGATAAAAGACGGCGCCCGCGAAGGATTTGAAGTCCTGAAGGAAGAGATGGCCAAGCTGACCCTGGAGCTTGAAAAACAGGGAAAGATTATCAAGAAGAAAATGGACCTTTCCGCCATTCAGCGGAAGGTCCACCAGGCTTTTTCGACGCTCGGCAGCCGCGTCTACGAGTTGTCCGAGGAGGGAAAGCAGGATACGATCGCCAATGACCCCGAGATACTGAAGACCATCTCCGATATCAAGGGGTATAAGGCCGAGGTTGAGGCCATCCAGGAAGCGATCGATCGAATCAGGGAGGAAGGAGGGAGCGACGCCGGTCCCGATCCGGGTACGAAGAGCGGAACGACGTCAGACAGTAAAACCTCTTCCGGATCGTCCGTTTAGTCGTTCCTTGCCCGTGGCTATCGAGGTGGATTGAAGGATCGGCGCCTCACGGCAGCGGCCGGTTGCCGGCGTCACACTAGAAGATGTCCCGATCCTTTTTGCTATCGGCAATCTGCACGCTGATATTCAGTACGATGTCCTTTTGGACGTCGTGAACCCTGAATGTCAGCGGGATTTGAAACGACGCGGGACCTGTTCGCTCTACCTCCCCGCCGAGAACAAGATCAATGGCGGTAGGCTCCTTGGTCGGAGGCCCTTCGCGGGGCGTCTCCATAGTTTCCATGGGCTCTATATCCTGGGCCGTAACCTCGATAGGTATCTCTTCGGTCCCCGTGTCCGCAACGACCTCCACCTCACCATACTCACCCATGACTCCCAGATGATCCCGCACCTTCCCTGAGGCACGCTCCGCCTCGGCAACCAGGTCCTCCGGCTCGACAATCTCTCCCTCGGAGAGATCAACGGCTTGCCGCCTTTGGGGCGGCGCCTCATGCTCGGCACGGGTCGGCCGATCCTCAATAACCTCCTCGTCGGCGCCCGCTTCCGGCGATTCGCCGTATCTAAGGATCTTCTGAGATTCGTAGGACTCCTTGAGATGTCGCAGCACCATTCGGGAAATAACCGAGAGAGTTTCCATCACGCCCTTACCGCTCGTGGCGATCGCCTCTATGGAAGGGTACCCCAGCTCGTTGAGGCGCCTGTTGAGCTCGGCGGGTGAGTTGATATCGCTGAGATCCCGCTTGTTGAATTGGAAGACAAACGGAATCGTCTTGATACTCTTGCCGTATTCGTTGAGGTTTTCCTCCAGATTTTTCAAGCTGTCAATGTTATCGGTGAGTTTTTCCTTCTGTGAATCGGCCACGAATACGATGCCGTCTACTCCCTTGAGGACCATCTTGCGGGTCGCGTTGTAGAATACCTGGCCCGGAACGGTATAGAGGTGGAACCGGGTGGTGAATCCCTTCACGTCGGGGATCTCAACCGGTAAAAAGTCGAAAAAGAGCGTCCGGTCGGTCTGGGTAGGCAACGTAATCAATTTGCCCCGATGCTCGGGTTTGAGGCGCTGGAAAATATACTGGATATTGGTGGTCTTCCCCGAAAGTCCCGGCCCGTAATAGACGATCTTTGCGTTTATTTCTTTGTTCGCATAGTTGATGAGGGCCATATCGTTATCTTCCCGTCAGGTTGTTTTGCTCTTTGCGGCAAGCGCCTTTTTTGCGCTGGTGCTGATTAACGAAGAAACGTTCCTGCTGCCGGCCAAATCCTTAAGGTCTTTCTTGGATAAGTAGGGTATGAGGCGCATTGCGATCCCCGGCGGAGTCTTGGGATTATTGATGAGCGCCACCCGTATTGAGTAGTTCTTGAGCCATTCCTTGTTGAGGGTAATTATCCGAATTGCCTCGTCATTGGCCTGCTTATTCTGGGCGACCTTGAGTATCTCTTCCTCGGTTATTTTTGGGCTCTTGATAACGGCGGCCACGACGAGCTTGCTCGAGTCCTTGATGAGGATTGCGCGGACCTCTTTGTTTCCCCGTGTTGCGTACTTTATTTTCTCGGAGACCGACATCAGGTGTATCTGCGCAGCGATATTGTGCCCATCGATATCGTCCTGATTGTCGCTCGTCAGCGCCGTCGATTTACCATCGACGTCGGGCGTCGTGGTCGCCTGTCCCTGTTCCCGGGTAGCCTTATCCCCGGGTATAGTCGTCGTTCGTTCCCTGGCCGTCGGGTCGGCCAACTCCAGCATTGCCTGCCTGAGCGCTCCCTTAACCGCCGGATTTTGGATGAGGGCGTCCAGGACTTCCGGCGACTTCAGCAGCCGCTCGTGTTTGAGTGAGAGGTCATCCAGAACCGTCCCGTTAGCGCCCGACGCCAGGTATATGAGCGTTTCGTCGGACGTATTCTTATTGGCCAGGACCTTCCCAATAAAGAGATGTCCCTCCCGGTGATGACGGATAAGGTAGTCGATAATCGGCGGCTCGATATCGCCCGAGAGAATGGAATCGACAATCTTGGGCGAATAGCTTCGGATCGTTTCGTCGGCGAGTCTCTGAACGCTCTCATCTTTGTCATGGCAAAGGATATAGAGTATCTTGATGAGATCCCGGGGCGCCAGCGGGATCAAACCCCTGGCCGCCATTGTTCGAACCTCGCGGGGAGAGGATGAGCTGACAAACTTAACGGCGTTCTGGGATATCTTTATTTTCACTGGTCGCTCTTGAGAATAACCGGTGAAAAGCCCTTTTGTTTTAACGCGTTCAGGTCTTTCTCGGCTTCCTCGGAGGTCATGTAATTCCCGGTTCGCAGGCACGTCAGGATAACCTCGACCGTCCGCTCCTCTACGTGGGCCGTGTATCCAAGTGACCTAATCCTACCCTCGGCGTCCAACGCCTCATTTCTATAATAGTATATTCCTCCCGCTACGTCAACCGTGTTGCCGTCGTTTGACAATAACCGGGGATTGAGTCCCTTCCCGGATAGCATAGATGCGATCTCATGCGCCTCGGCTTCGGTCTTTCCCTTCCCCACGATGACGCAGAACATCTTCATCTTTCGAGTGATCTCCGCTGTATAGGGAGCAAATCCGAGGGAGGTTATTGTTTCTTTTGCAAGCGATAGGTTTTCGTCGATAACATAGGCGCCGATCTGAATGGTAAACTCGCCTCGTTTTGGCGGCGCTATACTGGAGTCCGTCGGCTTTTTTGCGGTATTGTCCGGATCCTTTTTAACGGCGGGAGCAAGCGCGATCGGCTCCGTTTTGTCGTTGTCGGCCGTATCGTCGATCAGATCTCCGATACGGTCTGTTTCCGGAGAAGCCACGGCCGTTGGGGTATGGGCCAACAGGTCTCCGCTCTCCCTGATAGTGATATCCGTAAGCTTGTGGGGAGTCGGCGGGATCGTCTTTGAATCGGGAGAGGGTCGACCGCATCCCGGCGAAAGAGACGCCGCCATCAACAGGAAACCGAAGGCGATTGCCGCCGAGCGACGATGGGTGCCCCTGTGTTTCTTAGGCATACCGGGTTTCTTGCCTGTATAGTACGGAGATGATGTAGAACGAACGCCTCGGGGGGTTCACTCAATATACTTCTCGTGTCACCACGTAAGCCCCGCCGCACACGCCTCTGGGAACGGAGAATAACGAACACGCTAATATAGAACTGCGTCCGGCCGTACGTCTGGGCCTTAGTGTCGTCATGGCAACGACGGGGAAAACGCCGGGACTTCGCGCTGGCCCACTTGATCGTCGTCACCCGATCCCCCCGATTCCCGCCACCCCGGGTTTACGACTCCTCCTTCTCCTTCTGGGCGGCCTGAATGATCTTTTCGGCCGACTGGGCCGGTACTTCTTCGTAGTGGTCGATCTCCATGGTGAACGTCCCGCGTCCGCTCGTTATTGAGCGCAGGTCAGGCGCGTAGGTGAGGACCTCGGCCATCGGGACGAGTGCCTTGATGATCTGGATGCCGTCCTTGACGTCGATCCCCGCCACGCGGCCGCGCCGGCTGTTCAGGTCACCCATTACATCCCCGACGTAGTCCTCCGGTACAATGACCTCCATGCGCATGATCGGTTCCAGAAGGACGGGGCTTGCCTCCATGAATATCTTCTTGAATCCCATGGAGGCGGCTATCTTGAACGCCATTTCCGACGAGTCCACCGAGTGATATGACCCGTCTACCAGCGAAATCCTGATATCGGTCACCGGATAGCCGGCCAGCACACCGCCCACCATTGCCTCTTCGATCCCCTTCTGACAGGCGGGGATATACTGACGGGGGATGGAACCTCCGACGATCTTGTCAACGAATTCGAATCCGCCGCTGCGCGGCAACGGCTCGATCTCGAGCCACGTATCTCCGAACTGCCCCCTTCCGCCGGTCTGCTTCTTGTACCTGCCCTGTCCGTGTGCCTTCTTCCTGACCGTTTCCTGATAGGGAACCTTGGGCGTCGATAACTCTACTTCGACCCCGAATTTGCTTTTCAGCTTTCCCATCATGACCTCGAGGTGGACCTGCCCCATCCCGGATAATACCAGCTCCTTTGTTAATTCATCCCGGTGGATTTTGAGGGTCATGTCTTCTTCCATGAGGCGATGAATCGAGCTCATGACTTTATCTTCGTCACCCTTACTCTTCGGTTTAATGGCAAAAAACATGATCTGCGGCGGAGTAGCGAAGCCGGGGAAGACAACATGGGAGGATTCGTCGGTCAGCGTATCCCCGGTAGCGGTATCCTTGAGCTTTGCTACCGCTGCAATATCGCCGGTCGGCGCCGCGTTGGTAGGCTTTTGCGCCTTGCCCCGGATATACATGATTTGACCGATCCGCTCTTTGGCGCCCTTGGTCGTGTTGTTTACGGTCGAGTCGGCCTTCATGGTACCGGAAAAGACCCGGAAAATGGAGAGCTTTCCCGCGTAGGGATCGGCAATGGTCTTGAACACGAGGGCCGCCATCGGCCCGTTCGGATCCGCCTTAATGACTACCTCGGCCCCGTCCTTCCCGGCAGCCTTCATCGGCCTTCTGTCCATGGGGGAGGCGGTTGAATTTGAGACGAATTCGATGAACGGCTGCGCGCCGATATTCTTTATTCCTGCGCCGGCAAACACCGGCACAAAGGACCCGTTGATAAAGCCCTCCTTGAGGCCCTGTGAGAGCTCGTCGGGGGATATCTCGCCGCCCTCGAGGTACTTTTCGAGCAGCGCATCATTTGATTCGGCGATGCTCTCGATCATCTCCCCGCGCAGCGTATCGATAGTCGAGGCCAGGTCCGAAGGCACGTCCTTCTCGTCATATTTTCCTGAGCCGTCCCCGCTGTAGATGAGGGCCTTTTTCGAAAAGAGGTCGACCACCCCCGAGAAAGACGCCTCCTTCCCTATGGGGTAGGTCATGACCGCGACCTTACACTTGAAGATCGTCTTGATTGATGAGAGAACACGATCGAAGTCGGACCGCTCCCGATCGAGCTTCGATATGAATACGATCTTGGGGATGCCCAGTTCATCGGCCTTCTTCCACATCCGTTCGGTCTGGATCTCGACCCCGCTTACCGCGTCCACGACAATCACCGCGTTGTCGGCCACCGACAGACAAATCTGGGCGTCGGTATTGAAATCCGCGTCGCCGGGTGTATCTATGAGGTTTATCTTTTTCTTCTTCCACTCGAAGTCGAAAAAGGATGAGCTGATGGATATGTTCCTCTTTACCTCGTCCGGGTCAAAATCCATGGCGGTTGTTCCGGCGTCTACCTTGCCCATGCGGTCAATCGCCTTTGCGGAGAACAGGATCGACTCGCAAAGGGAGGTCTTCCCGCAACCGCCGTGACCGACCAGCGCCACATTGCGGATATCGGTGGTCTCGTACGTCATATACCTGTGTTCCTTTCAGAATATAATTAAGGTATCATAATATGTTTTTTGGGAAAAATGTCAAGGAAAGTTTGTCTTCCCTGTACATAATCATTTTCGAGCACGTTGCCCTTTCAGGTGCGGTTCAGGTGATAGATGACCTTGAGCCCCTCCAGCGTCAGGAACTTATCAACCTCCTTGATTGTCTTTGATTCCCCTGCGATCAGCTCGGCCAACCCCCCGGTGGCGATTACCCAGGGGGTGCCACCCGCCTCTTCCCCGATCCGGGAGACTAACCCATCGACCATATCGACGTAACCGAGAACGATACCGGACTGCAGGCTGTGTATCGTGTTTTTCCCGATGACGTTTTTCGGCCGAACAAGCTCCACCTTGAACAGGCGGCTTGCCTTGGCAAACAGCGCCTCGCTCGAGGTCATGAGCCCGGGGGCGATAACGCCTCCCAAGTACTCGCCGTTTTCGTTTACGTAATCGAACGTCGTGGCCGTCCCGAAGTCGACAATGATATGTGCGGTTTTCTTCCGATTGTAGGCCGCCACGGCATTGACGATCCGGTCGGCCCCAACTTCCTTGGGATTGTCGTAGTAGATCGGCATCCCCGTCTTGATTCCCGGTTCCACATAGAGCGGCTTAATTTCAAAATACTTCTCGCACAGCTCATCGATAATCCCTACCATGGGCGGCACCACGCAGGATACGATGATATCCTTGATGTCCCGCGAGCTGATCTTCGACGAATAGTAGAGGCTCTGGATGAGGACGCCATACTCGTCGGAGGTCCGTTCCGTCATCGTAACAACGCGCCAGTTACTCACGAGGTCATCGCCGTCAAAAACCCCGATGACGGTGTTGGTATTACCAACATCAACTACTAACAACATACTGTAGCCTCACTCAAACTGTAAATCGCCCGAAATAACCTTGGATATCTTGCCGCTGTCGTCCTGCACGAGAAGAAACCCGTCTTCGTCGATACCGACGGCGTGACCGGACGTACGCACGCCGGCGACATCGACAAAGACACGCCTTCCGGTTGTCTGCTCGAAAACGCGAAAGCGGTCTATAATAGCGCCGAAATCCGATGACGTGTACAGGCTGTAACCGTAGTCCAGCCGATTGAGGAGTTTGAAAAGGACGTCCTTGACCGAGACGGAGTAGCCAAGTTCAAGGTAGAGTGACGTGGCGATCTCTGAGAGCTCGGCGGGGATTTCGTGTCTGGTGCAGTTTACGTTGATCCCGATGCCGAGAACGAAAAAATCCTCTCCGTTTATGTCCTTTCCCATCTCCAGGAGAATTCCCGATATCTTCTTGCCGGTCGACCATAACGTCGTTAGGCCACTTGATAAAGATCCCCTTGGAGACATAGTCGGAAAGCGTTTCGGCGACCGCCACGGTGGCCAGCATGGTTAGAAACGAGGCCTTCTTAAGGGAAATTCTGGGCCTCAGCAGGACTGACATATAGAGGTTCTGGCCGCCGGGAGAAGACCATATCTTTCCCCGCCGCCCCTTTCCGTGCAGCTGGTGCCGGGCAACGACGACCCACCCTTCATGCCCTCCCTTCTGGCCAAGCTTGAGTATGTCCCGGTTCGTGGAATCGGTCTGGTCGACCGTGATGATCTCCCGGCCCATCACCCTGGTCTTGAGCATCCCCTTGATGAAGTAGGAACGATCCTCGTTCATTGGGTTTCTATCTTCATATTGATGTCAACCGATCGGGCCGAGTGGGTGAGAAATCCCATGGAAATAAGATCGACGCCAGCCTTGGCGTATCCGCCAATCGTATCGGGCCTCATGTTGCCCGATACCTCTATCAGGGCGCGGCCCGAGACCAGCGATACCGAGGCCGCCGCCTGCTCCGGCGTCATGTTATCCAGGAGGAGGACATCGACACCCGCCGCCAGGGCCTCGTTGATCTCGCTCGGTATTTCTGACCTCCACCTCGATTCGCGCGGTGTGCGGCGCCCGCTGCCTGGCCCGGCCGACGGCCTCCGCAATTCCTCCTGCCGCCGCAATATGGTTATCCTTGATCAGCACGCCGTCGGAAAGTGAGAAGCGGTGGTTCCTGCCCCCGCCCATACGCACCGCATATTTCTCGAGGGCGCGCCAGCCCGGCGTGGTCTTCCGGGTATCGACAATGACTGCCTTGGTCCCGGCTACCCGCTGGACGCATAACGCCGTCAGCGTAGCGATCCCCGAGAGGCGCATGAGGAAGTTGAGGGCCGTCCGCTCGCCCGAAAGGAGCATCCTGGTGGGGCCGGAGACCCTCGTGATCAACTCGCCTTTGGATACGGAGGCCCCGTCCCGTTTTTCGTCCGTGAAAGGTAACGCCGGCCCCTATCCGGCTGAAGACGGCCTTGAATACCGGCAGACCCGCCAGGACCAGGTCTTCCTTGGCCCGTACCGCCGCGGCCGACCGCGAGTCCTCGGAAATCGTCGCCTCCGTGGTGATGTCGCCGCTGCCGAGGTCTTCGGTCAGCGCCAGATCGATCAGGGCGATGACATGCGGGGTCAGTTCCATCTGTTAGATTCCCGTCCGGTGGTCAGGTAATTCGTTTACCGCCGCGCGGAGCTCCGTTCCCGGCCCCCTCGTTGGGAGCAACGCGCGGAATATCCGAGATTTGTTCCTTAGTTGAAATAGTCTTTAAGTCGATCGATGCTTTCGGCCACCCGCTCCTTCTTGGAAACCAGCAGCGCCATGCGCTCCTTTTCCTTAGATACGACATCCTCGGGCGCCTTTTTTACGAATTCATCGTTTCCAAGCTTCCGGTTGACCTTTTCGAGTTCTTCATTGATCTTTCCCATCTCGCCGGCAAGCCGCTTTCTCTCATCTTCGAAGTCTATGACGCCGGCAAGCGGGATATAGACGGTAAACGGGCCGCAAACCGCCGTGGCCGAGGCCTCGGGCCGTGCGATCGATTGCCCGAGCTCGATTGCGTCTACGCCCGCCAGCGTCTTTGATATATTCCGTGTTTTCCCGTATAACGGCCTGATCTTTGTCCTTGGCCGATATGAGCGCCGTCAGCCTCTTTTTCGGGTGGATGTTCATCTCACCCCGGATGTTCCTGATTCCCGTAACGAGGGTTTGGATGCTCTCGAAGTCCCGCTCGGCCTCCGGAAAAACCAGGGAATTGTTCTTAACCGGAAACGGCCCTGCAACGAGGCTGCCCGCGGCCCCCGGGATCTTTGCGTGCAGCTCCTCGGTGACAAACGGGATGATCGGATGAAGCAGCCGCATCATAGTATCCAGGCAGTAGACGAGGATATCTCTGACCCGCTTGGCGGCGTCCGTGTCGTCTGAGGAAAGATATATCTTGCTTATCTCAAGGTACCAGTCGCAGAACTCGTGCCACGCGAACTGGTAGAGCGCCCCCGCCGCGTTATTAAACTCATACTCCTCCAACGCCTGGGTCACCTGTCCCGTCACCGTTTCCAGCCGGCTCAGAATCCAGCGGTCGGCCAGCGTAAGCTCCCTGCCCGAAAAGCCATAGTCGGGCGTATACCCCTCGTCAAGGTTCATCATGACGAACCGCGAAGCGTTCCAGAGCTTATTGATGAAAAACCGATATCCCTCGATCCGGCCCTCGGAGAGTTTGACGTCCCGCCCCATCGCGGCGAAGGCCGCCAGCGTGAACCGGAAGGCATCCGCCCCGTACTTGTCGATGATTGTCAGCGGGTCGATGACGTTCCCCTTGGACTTGCTCATCTTGGATCCCTGCTCGTCCCTCACCAGCGCGTGGATATAGACATCCCGAAACGGGACTTCCTTTCTGAAGTAAAGCCCCATCATCATCATCCGGGCAACCCAGAAAAAAAGGATATCGAACCCGGTCACCAGCACGGAGGTGGGGTAGTAGACGGCAAGGTCCTTGGTCTCGTCGGGCCAGCCGAGGGTGGAAAAGGGCCACAGGGCGCTCGAGAACCAGGTATCCAGCACGTCGGTTTCCTGCGTGAGTTTCGTGCCTTTGCACGCGCCGCACGATGCCGGCGCTTCCATCGAGACGATAACTGCCCCGCAGTCGTCGCAGTACCAGGCGGGAATCCGGTGCCCCCACCATATCTGGCGGGAGACGCACCAATCCCGGATATTATACATCCATTCGAAGTAGGTCTTTTCCCACTGTTTGGGCACGATCCTTGTCCTGCCGTCCTTGACGGCCTCGATTGCCTCCTTCGCCAGGACGTCGGCTTTTACGAACCACTGTTTCTTGAGGATCGGCTCGATGACCGTGTGACACCGGTAGCACGTCCCTACCGGCACGGGGTAGTCCTCGATTTTCTCCAGCAACCCGGCCGTGTTGAGGTCTTCCACGACCTTATCGCGCGCGGCCCATCGAT
The DNA here is from genome assembly GCA_963848155.1 of uncultured delta proteobacterium. Taxonomy (GTDB): domain Bacteria; phylum Desulfobacterota; class Zymogenia; order Zymogenales; family Zymogenaceae; genus JAFGAS01. Next base: position 71,514 of record CAWKCL010000007.1, on the reverse strand, counting down.
CCATCCCGGCGTAGGGGCCGGCCTGATCATTCATGACGCCGTTGTCGTCGATAACGACCACCCGATCAAGACCGTGGGTATTGCCGATCTGAAAGTCGTTCAAATCGTGGGCGGGCGTGATCTTGAGTGCCCCGGTTCCGAACTCCATACTGACGTACGTATCAAATATGACGGGTATCTCCCGCTTCAGGATCGGCAGGAGCACCTTTTTATTCTTCATTCCGGCGTAGCGCTTGTCGCCGGGATTTACCGCCACGGCGGTATCGCCGAACATCGTCTCGGGCCTGCGTTGTGGCCACGGTGATATACGCCCCGCCTTCCCCAACGATCGGGTATCGGACGTGATAGAGGTGCCCTCCCCGCTGCTCATGTTCCACCTCGAGGTCGGCCAACGCCGTATGGCAGCGCGGACACCAGTTGATTATATAATCGCCGCGGTAGATAAGGCCGTCGTTATAAAGGGTTACAAATACCAGCCTCACCGCCCGGGAAAGACCCTCATCCATGGTAAAGCGTTCGCGGCTCCAGTCACACGAGGCGCCGAGCTTCTTAAGCTGGTTGATGATCAGGCCGCCGTACTTGGTTCGCCACTCCCATACCCGCTGGACGAAGGCCTCCCGCCCCAGGTCGTGCCGGGTCTTGCCTTCCTTGGCCAGTTCCTTTTCCACCACGTTCTGGGTGGCAATCCCGGCGTGATCGGTCCCGGGCATCCAGAGGGTATTATAACCCTGCATCCGTTTCATTCGGATGAGGATATCCTGCATGGTATTGTTCAGGGCATGCCCCATATGGAGTGATCCGGTAACGTTCGGCGGGGGAATGACGATTGAATAGGGTTGGGCGCTTGACGAATTATCGGCCCTGAACAGACCCTCCCGTTCCCAGTATTCGTACCACTTATCTTCGATATTCGCCGGATTGTAGCCCTTGTCTTCCACGCTGTCTGACCCCATTATCAAGAAACGACAAAAAATGAGGGGATGGCTCATCCCCTAATCAAAAAACGGCTGCGCTTTCGTTCTTACGATGTATCTATGACTTCTCGCCTTTGAGACGCTTTATTTCCTGCTTAATAAGCTCCTCGGCCAGTTCCGGCACCACTTCCCAGACTACCTTCTCGATGACCTCCCGCGCGATCTTATCGACGGCCTTGGACATATCCTTTTTATCGGCCGGTTCACCAAAACCTCCCGCGGCGGGCTCCTCTCCGAGGCCCTCTCCGTCTAATGGGGTCTCCTTGGAAAGCTCCTCGAAGTCGAACGTCCCTAAATCCGGCCGGCCTTTTCCTGTCTCACCCCGCCGGGGTTGTTCGTCAAACGAGCTCAAATCGACATCGAACTCCCTCGTCGCAGGCCCGCGTCCGGCACCGGGAGTCGTGCCTTGCTCCTGAGAAAAATCCGCCATTTCTTCTTCCGCCGTCCTGCGGATCAGCGTTTCGAACTCGTCGGTGGCCGCTTCACGGGCCGGGGCCTTCTGCGCCTTCGGGGGCGGTTCGTCCTCCCATTCAAGCTCTATCGGCTCTTCTTCGTCCGAGTCATCCGCAAGAAAATCACCGGTCTGTTTGCGAGCTTCCCTTCCCTGCGGTGATCCCTCAAACTCCTCGACAAACAGATCTTCATCTACCGGCCGAGACGTCTTCCCGCCGGGTCGTGCCGAAGGATCGCTCTCCTCGGATAAAAATATCTCATCATCCGCCCCGGAAACATCGGGACGACCCGTCTCCGGCTCTTCCTCGACCCCTATCTCCACATCGGTTGTCTCTTCTTCAAGGAACTTTTCGAGATCATCCTCACTGATTTCTTCGCCCAGCTCGAAATCCTCGACATCGACATCGCGAGGTTTACCCTCTCTAACGAAGAACTCGTCGGTGGCGGCCGCTTCTCGAGAAGGTTCCTCCTTTATTGGCTCTTTCACCGACGGTCTCAGCGGCGGGCCTTCCGTCTCCGCGGCAATCGGGGGCCGCGCTGCCCGTTCCCGAGGTTTTGTTTCCCCCCCGGTCCCGCCGATATCCTCAAACTCCTCGACCGACCAGATATCCTCGCCTTCCTGTTGCGTTACGGATCGATCGGTCGTTTTCGTATCCGTTTCCGTTTCCCAGGGGGTTTCAAGGTCGTCGGTTGCCACCGCTTCGTCACGGGGCCGTCTCTTTTGCTGCCGGCGCTGTCTCGTATTCGGCCTCGATCGGAGTCTCGAAATCGATATCGACCCCGCTGATATCGACCGGTTTTCCGCGGGATACACCGGAACGGGACGCCATTTCCTTTACCTTGTTGATCAGGGTATGAGATTCAAACGGTTTCTTGATAAAGTCGTCCGCGCCGACCTCTGCGGCCCTGTCCGCGTCGAAGGGCTCAAATGTGCCCGTCAAAAGGATAACCGGGGTATTCTTGAGATCGGCGTTTCCCTTGATCTCCTGGCAGACCTGATAGCCGTCTTTGTCCGGCATAACGACATCCAGCAGGATTACATCGGGTTTGATTTCTTTGGCCTTGGAGACGGCCTTCGAACCGTTATCGACGATCGTGAGATCGAAATCTTCATGGGCAAGGGTAATACTCACGACCTTCTGGATTGTTACGCTGTCATCGGCAAGCAGGATCTTTTTTGGCATGGCATTTAACCGTATAAAGGTTATCTATGATGCGGGGGCCAGTGCGCGAATATTGAGTATGATGAAATTCCGGTTATTATGAGTGCCTCGGGCACTGAAAAAGTTCTTCATTACCCCTTTAAACTCCATCGGAATCGGTTCCGGTTCCCGCTCAAGCTCCACGACTTCGTAGCTGCCGTCTATTGAAAACGCTATGGGTTCGGAGCCGACCCGCACAATGACACCGATTTCGTTGTCGGCCCGGCCGGCCATGCTCATCCGCTTTTTCAGGTTCAGGTACGGAACCGGCCTTTTTTCATGTATGATAAATCCCCAGAAGAAAGCGGACAGCAACGGTATCCGATAAATCCTCTCGATAGAAACAACCTTAACAACGTCCGCGATGGGAACACCGAACGTCCTTTTCTCAAGGGCGAAGAGGAAGTATTGTCGTTCAATCACGCCGTTTTGGAGTCCTATCCTGAGCGAGAAATAAAATAGGTACCTCGTTGTCATCGGCTGCGGGGGAATTCGATGCCCAGCCGCTTCATCAGAGAGCATCAGCGGGCGGCCCACGCCCTCTCCATTAACCGCGGCGTATTCAAGAACAGGATAAGATCCTGTCCCAACAAGAGCGTGCCCTGATACACCGCAGTATCACTGTTCTGCGCGATCTCGGGAAACGAGTAAAAGGTCAATTCGTTCTCCCGGTGTACACCCTCGATACGATCGACGATCATACCCATCATACCGGGCCCGTCGCCCACGTTCTTTTTGAGTATGATCATACTTCGGAGGCTACGGCTATCCTGCGACGCCTCTACTCCAAAGTACTTTTCCATGTCAAGGATGGGTATCTTGACACCCCTCAGGTCCACCGTTCCCAGCACGCATCCCTTGTCCGAGCCTATTATGATATCAGTAAACTGGATTATCTCCGACAGGTTCTCGACGTTGATCGCAAACCTGATTTCCCCGACCGAGAAGACCGTAATAAGGCTCTGTTCGCCCTCTCGCCCTTGATCACGTCCAATCACCGGGGATCGCCCCTCTACCGTCGGGATTTGATTCGTTCGCCCAGGCTAACCCATAAAAACCGTAGGAGGTGCCTGCATAAGTAATAATTACATGGAAAAAAGTATCATAATCGCCATAAACTGTCAAGCTTTTATTATTTCCTCCCGGCGGGGCTTAATCGCGCAACATACCGTAATCACGATGAATTTCTTCTGATTTCTCAACTACGCCCCTTCCCGATGCCACTCCGCGGCCACGTAATCCGTGCGTCCGCCGCGGTCATTCCCGTATGCTCCGCATCGGGCGTACTTGACACCATACTCCCGCCGCGGTATAGTTAAAAAAGGAGGAACAGTGATATGGCCGATATCATGGAAAAGATACATTGGCTCGGGCATTCCTCTTTTGCCGTGTACGGCTCACGAACGGTCTGCTTTGATCCCTACCGCGTTACCCGTGTACGGAAAGCCGACCTCATCCTGGTCTCTCACACCCATTCGGATCATTTCTCTCCCGAAGACATCGCCAAGATCGCCGGGGAAAAGACGACGCTCGTTATCTCGTCGGACGCCAGACCCGACTATCCCGCCTCCGTAGTAACGATGCGCCCCGGTGATTCCGCCCGGCTTATGGGGATGACGATTGAGGCAGTCCCCGCGTATAATCTCACGAAATCGTACCACCCGAAGGCAAATAATTGGCTGGGGTATATCCTTACCATCGACGGGGTGCGCCTCTACCACGCCGGCGATACCGACTTCATCCCGGAGATGAAGGGCCTGACGGCCGATGTCGGCTTCGTCCCGGTCGGCGGGACCTACACCATGGAGAGCCGCGAAGCGGCTGAAGCCGTCAACGCCATGAAGCTTTCACGGGCCGTCCCCATGCACTGGGGGGAGATCGTCGGCACCGAGAAGGACGCCGCCGACTTCAAGGGCCTTGTCGGGCCGGCGACGGAAGTGATCATTCTTAGAAAAGAGATCTGATTCCGCCCGTCTCGGCCCGTCCTAACGCTCGCTTTGAACGTGACCATGAACTATAGACGAAACCGCCCGGGCCAAGGCACCGAATTCCTCAACCGAGCAGGTCTCACCCCTCCGTCCCAGGTCTATCCCCGTCTGCCGCTCAATCACCCCCAGCCCTTCGGAAGCGCCAGGGCCGAGAAGCGCCTTGAGGGCGTTCCTGAGGGTCTTCCTCCGGTTGGTGAAGGCCGCCCTGACGACCTGCGGAAATATACCGGTGTCCCCCACGTCGACCCGCGGGTCCGTGCGAATCTCAAAGACCACGACGGCCGAGTCGACCTTTGGCCTCGGATGGAAGTTGCCCCTCCCGACGGTAAGTGCGATTGAAATATCGGAATACAGCGATGCCGTGATCGTTAGCGCGCCATACTCCTTCGTGCCGGGCGGGGCCGTCAGCCGAAGGGCTACCTCTTTCTGAAGCATCAGGACGATCCTCTTGACAACCTGATGGGCGTCCAGCAATCGAAATATTAGGGGGGTCGAGATATTGTAGGGGAGATTTGCCACGACCGTAAACCGTTCACCGATTGATAGGCCGAGCGCGCAATAGTCGTACCGAAGGGCGTCACCAAAGACCACCTCGAGGCGGTCCGAATCGATCGTCTCCCTGATAAGGGACGCAAGCTTCCTGTCGGACTCGATAGCGATGGTCCGGCCGGCCTGCCGCACGAGATCGGCCGTCAGCGCCCCGGTCCCCGGCCCGATCTCCACGACTACATCGTCGGGGGTAAGCCCGGCGAGCGCAACGATCTTTTGGGCTACTGCGGCGTTTACCAGAAAGTGCTGCCCCCGTCCCTTGTAGGGGAATATCCCCGACCGTTGGAGGGTATCCCTGAGGGAGGTCATTGTCCCTGTTTCCCCTCCCGCCTTTTTCGCAGGTAACCGACGGCCCCCAGCGTAAGGATATACGCGGCGATTGACGACACCAGGCCGATTATCATGAATCCCGCCATGATCGAAACAAACGCCTTCCTGCCGAGGGAAAACAGCTCCGTCATACTATCCCATATCCCCTCGGGCACGGCCAGGCGATAGCCGAGGAGATACGAGCCGAGTTTCATCTCCAGAAGATAGAAAACCGGCATGGTTACGGGATTGTTGAGCAGCGTCCCGACAAGCGCCGCCAGCCGGCTCGCCCCGAAGACCAGGGAAAGCCCGAGGGCGGTTATCGTCTGCGTCCCAACGAAGGGCGAAAGCGCCACGAAAACCCCGATCGCGGCACCGAGCGCGATTTGCCCCTGGGAATCGTCCGAGAAGATAAGCGTCCGTATCTGCTGCCTGAGGCTCGTCCCCCGGGAAGGCAGGCCGTCGTAGATTCGCTTTCTCAAGGATGCGCGCTTCGGTTTTGGATCGGACGGGGTGGGCTTTAGATCATCCATCGGGATACCGCGTTCAAGGAGAGGTTATCCAGAGCGGCCTCGTCGGCCCTGATTCTTCCAGCCGCGGCGATCATCGCCGCGTTGTCCGTGCACAGGTTCTTCGGGGGGAGCACTACTTTCACGCTGCCGCCGGCGCGCTCGGCCATGGCCGCTCTCAACCGCGAGTTGGCCGCCACGCCGCCGGTAACGACGATTGTCTGTATGGACTCCCTTTTTGCCAGATCGAGGGTCTTCTTGACCAGGACGTCCACCACCGCCTCCTGAAAACCGGCCGCTATCCTCCCGATAAGCGCGTCGTCAAGAAGGGCCTCGGCGACGACGACGGTGCGCACCGCCGTCTTTATGCCCGAGAACGAGAAGTCATACAGGCCCTTTTTTAACAACGGCCGGGTAAAGTGAACCGGCGTTCCCCGCGCCGCGGCCGCCGCCGATTCGATAGCCTTCCCTCCCGGATAGCCGAGCCCCAGCAGCTTTGCCACCTTGTCGAAGGCCTCGCCTGCCGCATCGTCGACGGTCTGGCCCCTCAGGATATACTCACCCTCCCCGCGTACGACGTAGAGATTTGTGTGCCCGCCGGAGACCACCAGCGCCACAAACGGGTATCCGGGACGATCCGGTATCAGGAAGCTTGAGGCGATGTGGCCTTCAAGGTGGTTGACCCCCACCAGCGGGATCGAGCGGGTCAGGGAAATTGCCTTGGCGGCCGAAACCCCCACTACCAGGGAACCCACCAGGCCCGGCCCCCTGGTTACGGCGATCAGGTCGATATCGGAAAACGTTACACCGGCCGAGGTCAGCGCATGGTCAATGATGGGGATGATATTCTCGACGTGTTTTCGCGACGCCAGCTCCGGCACCACGCCGCCGAACCGGCCGTGTATCTCATCCTGAGAAGAGACGATGGAGCTCAGTATCTCGAAATCATCCCCGAGGACGGCGGCGCAGGTGTCATCACACGAGGTATCTATTCCCAAGACCAGCATCGGTAAAAAACCTGTTGAGGTTGTTTTCGATTTAGACTAAAGTATAAAAATACACGCGCCGGGCCAATAAGTCAATAAGGGACCGCACCCATGGACGATTTTACTATCCGCAGGATTCTGACCGTCGGCGAGCTGACAGGCCTGATTACCGAGCTGCTTGACGAGGCGTTTCCCGCCGTCTGGGTCCAGGGAGAGATATCGGGACTGGCCACGCCTTCATCCGGCCACGTCTATTTTACCCTGAAGGACGACACGGCCCAGATCCGCGTGGTGCTTTTCAAGAACCAGGCCCGCTCCCTCGGGTTTTCCGGTATTCCCGCCCGATCGGTCGGCAGGCCGGCCGATTCCCTCTTTTCCGAAATCGACCGCCCCTCAACTGAGCCGTCGTGGCGTCCCGCCGACGGACAGCACGTCCTCGTTATGGGGCGCGTCGGTGTATACGCCGCCCGCGGAGAATACCAGCTGATCGCCGATCACATCGAGCCGGTCGGTATCGGGGCGATGATGCTGGCCCTGGAACAACTCAAAAAGCGTCTATCCGAAAAGGGCTATTTTGCCGCCGAGCGCAAACGTACGCTCCCCTTTCTGCCGGCCCGGATTGCCGTCGTGACCTCCCCCACCGGCGCCGCCCTTTTTGATATCCTCAAGGTAATCTATACGAGGATGCCCAGGAGCCGCGTCCTCATCGTCCCGGTCAGGGTGCAGGGAGAAGGCGCAGAATATGAAATCGCCCGTGCCATAGAGATCGTCGGCCGGATGCGGCTTGCCGACGTCGTCATCGTGGGACGGGGGGGCGGCTCGCTTGAAGATCTCTGGGCGTTCAATACCGAGGCGGTCGCGGACGCCGTCTTTGCCTGTGAGGTCCCGGTGATTTCGGCCGTCGGCCATGAGATCGATTTTACCGTCGCCGATCTGGTCGCCGATGTACGCGCGCCCACCCCCACCGCCGCCGCCGAGCTTGTCACCCCGCGGCTTGACGACCTGTATATGACTTTGGACGGCATCCAGCAGCGCATGGCCGCCCAGATTACATACCGGGTCGCGCGGCACCGCGAGCGGTTGGCGGCCCTGGCCGCGCGGGTCAGGAGCCCGAAGCAGGACATCGACCGCTTTGCCCTGCGATTCGCGATGGCCGTTTCCCGATTGAAATCGACGGCCGCGTCCCGCGTGTACGAGAGAAAATCGGCTCTGGCGTCGCTCTCCCATGCCCTCATGAGGCTCTCGCCCGAGGCGGTATTGTCCCGCGGCTATTCCATCACCGAGCGGGCCGACGACGGTAAAATCATCCGCAAAGCCTCGGACATCGACGTCGGGGCTACCGCGCGGATCAGGCTTCACGAAGGAATTCTCTTCGCAGATATCACAGGGAAAAAGACCGATGAAACCTCGTAACACCGACCATCTCGTCTCGGCGGCGTTGATCCTCTTTGTCTTCCTTGTCTGGGCCGCCCCGGCGGCGGCTGTAAACATTAATGTTCCCGACAGGGTTTACCAGGGCGGAGTCTATATAGTGATCCTTTCCGGGGACGATACGGTGGTCTCGGCAAAAGGCCTCTTTACCCGGCGTACCGTCTACTTCAATCCAACCGACATCCCCGGGACGTTCGTGGGGCTCCTGGGGATCGACCTGGCTGCGTCCCCCGAGGTCAAGACCCTCGCCCTAACCCTCAAGAGGAACAACGGCGCGACCGAGACGATGACCCGGAGCATCACGGTAGTCAAGGGTGAATTCTTTGTCCAGCGCCTGACGTTGGACAAAAAGTGGGAGCCGGACTCGTTCGACGAGGCGACAAACTCACGCATCCAGCACGAGATCGAGATCGCCGCGGCGCTATACGCCACCGAATCGCCCCGCAGGCTCTGGTCCGAGCCCTTCATGATGCCGCTCGTCGGTGAAGTTACCGGGGCTTTCGGTCTGGCGCGCTACGTCAATGGTGAACCGTCGTGGTCGCACACCGGCATCGACTTCTCGGCCTGGACCGGAACGCCGGTGGCTGCCGCAAATGACGGTAAGGTTGCCCTGGTAATGGACATGTTCTATTCAGGCTTGTCCCTCTTCATCGATCACGGCCAGGGCCTCTACACGATGTATTTCCACCTCTCCGATGTCCTGGTCACCGGGGGGGAGTCGGTGAAGCGGGGGCAGATAGTCGCCCTTGTCGGCGCAACCGGCCGAGTCACCGGGGCGCATCTCCACTTCGGCGCGCGGCTCAATCACAACAGGGTCAACCCGGCCGAGCTCATGGGCAAACGGGTCGACTGAACGCCTTTTACTTGACTTTATATGGGTGAAGTAATAGTATTATAAAAATAAGATATGAATAGATAATGAGGGTAAGTACCGGGAATAATGGGCGACATCGGCGGCGTCATCGAAGATTTGGATTTTGATTCCGGGCTCAAAAAGCTTGAGGGAATCGTACAGCGGCTGGACACGGGCGAGCTGTCTCTTGAGGAGTCCCTTAAGATATTTGAGGAGGGAATCGCCCTGGTAGGCCTTTTGACCGGGAAATTGGATGAGGCCGAAAAGAAGGTGGAAACACTAACCCAGGCCGAGGACGGATCGGTCGTTATCAGCGACTTTGATCCCAAGTAGCCGAGAGGTCAATCCTGACGGGTAACCGTGTACCGACATGATCCCGGCCAAGCCTGAAAAAATAAGGACCGGCGCATGATTACCGCACCGCTACGATGAGGAGGGAGTATCTTTAACCTCTCCGACTACCTGGCCACGAGAAGCGCGCTCGTCGACGATGCGTTACAAAGGATCATCGACGAAATCGACGACGCATCGGCAACCCTTAAAAAAGCCGCGAGATACAGCGTCTTTGCCGGCGGAAAGCGAATCCGGCCGATCCTGTCAATAGCCGCGGCCGAGGCCGTGGGTGGAAACGTGGATGACGCCGATAACGGCCGGCGCGGCCATAGAATGTATCCATACGTACTCCCTCATTCATGACGACCTGCCGGCGATGGATGACGACGATTTCAGGCGGGGCGTCCCCACCAGCCATAAGGTATTCGGAGAGGCGGCCGCGATCCTGACAGGCGACTGCCTGTTGACCACCGCTTTCTCAATCCTCTCGGACGCGTCCCGCTTTTCCGCCGACGGTACCCGGCTACTCGGGGTAATCCACGAAATCGCCGAGGCCTCCGGCGACAGGGGGATGGTCGGCGGACAGCAGGCCGATCTCGAATCGGAAGGGAAAGAAGTGGATTTGCCATCCCTCGAGTTTATTCACATCCGTAAGACCGGCGCCCTGATCGTAGCGTCGGTAAGGGCGGGGGCCATTCTCGGCGGCGGCACCGAACACCAGGTAAAATTGCTGACCGATTACGCCAAGCATCTGGGGCTCGCATTTCAGATCACCGACGATATCCTTGACGTGACCGGGACAAAGCAGAATATGGGAAAAGAGACCGGAAAGGATCACGTCCGGGGTAAGGCGACGTATCCGGCGCTCCTGGGGTTGGCCGAATCAAAAGAGCGGGCCAGGGAGCTGGTCGATCGGGCCCTTTCCTCGCTTACCGATTTCGGAGACAACGCCCGGCCGCTCCAGGCGATCGCACGCCTGGTTATTGAACGACAGGCTTAGACACCATGACACGGTTCCTTGACCAGATCAATCAACCTCAGGATATCAAGAAGCTTTCCATTGAAGAGCTCCCGCAGCTTGCCGAAGAGGTTAGACGGCTCATCATCGATACGATCTCCAAAACGGGCGGGCATCTCGCCTCGAGCCTGGGCACCGTCGATCTGACCCTCGCGCTCTACTTCGTCTTTGATCCCGGGGTCGATCAGATCGTTTGGGACGTCGGCCATCAGGCCTATTCGCACAAGATACTCACCGGCCGCAAGGACACCTTCCAGACTATCAGGAAACTTGGCGGTATCTCCGGGTTCCCGAAGATCGAGGAAAACCCCTACGACAACTTCGGCACGGGCCACAGCTCTACGTCAATCTCCGCGGCCCTCGGGATATCCACCGCGCGATGCCTGTTGGGGGAATGTGGAAAGGTGATCGCTGTCATCGGCGACGGTTCCATGACCGGCGGTCAGGCATTTGAGGCCCTCAACCAGGCCGGGCACCTTCAGAAGAACATCATTGTCGTCCTCAACGACAACGAGATGTCTATTGACCCCAACGTCGGCGCCCTGTCATCCTTTTTGTCCCGCAAGCTCTCAACCAAGAGTATCCTGCGGATGAAAAAGGAGATCGAGATCTTCCTGCGGTCGTTCCCGAGGATCGGTGAAGAGATGGTCAAGGTGGCAAAGCGGGCCGAGGACGCCCTCAAGGGATTCTTCACCCCCGGCATGCTGTTTGAAGCCATGAACTTCCAGTATTTCGGGCCCATAGACGGCCACCGGATCGATCAGTTGGTGGAGACGTTTAATAACATCAAGGACATCAACTCACCGATCATCGTCCATGTCCTCACGACAAAGGGAAAGGGGTACAAGCCAGCCGAAAAGAACCCGACGCGGTTTCACGGTATCGGTCCGTTTGACGTTTCCACCGGGAAACCCGTCAGCTCCGGCTCGTCTATCCCAACGTATACGCAGGTCTTCAGTAAATCCCTCCTCAAGCTGGCGACGAAAAACGACAAGATCGTGGCTATCACGGCCGCCATGTCCGAGGGAACCGGGCTCGCGGCGTTTGCAGAGCGATATCCCGACCGCTTTTATGATGTGGGGATAGCCGAGCAGCACGCCGTTACGTTTGCGGCGGGGCTGGCGACACAGGGATTTACGCCGGTTATCGCCATCTATTCAACATTCCTCCAGCGCGCCTACGACCAGGTGCTCCATGACGTCTCGCTCCAAAACCTCCCGGTGATCATCGCGATCGACCGGGGAGGAATCGTCGGGGAGGATGGGCCCACCCACCACGGCATCTTCGATATCGCGTATCTCCGCTGCGTCCCCAATCTCGTGCTTATGGCCCCTAAAGACGAAAACGAGCTCGCCCGTATGCTGGTCACCGCCGTTGATCTGCGGCTTCCGACCGCAATCCGCTACCCGCGGGGACGGGGCGCAGGCGTAAAGCTCGACGCCAATCCAAAGCCGCTTCCGTTTGGACGGGCCGAGGTACTGCGCGAGGGCGGCGATATCACCATCGTAGCCCTCGGCTCGATGGTGATGCCCGCAGTCGAAGCCTCCGAGCAGCTCAGCAGCATGGGGATCGAATCCACCCTCATTAACGCGCGGTTCGTCAAGCCTCTGGATATCCAGACCATACTGCACTACGCCGCCGAAACGGGCGCGGTCCTGACCGTCGAGGAGGGAATCCTCTCCGGCGGATTCGGCGGCGCCGTCATCGAGGAGATAGCGCGGTCGTTTACCCAGGGTATAACGGTCAGATCGCTGGGCATTCCCGACCGGTTCGTCGAACACGGGCCGCAGGAAATCCTGCGGGACACCTACGATCTTTCGGCCCGCGGAATCGTCGATGCCGCCCTCGGCATGGTCTCCGCCAAGCCCGCACGGCTCCATGAAAACGCCGAACTCAAGAGATAAAGAACGCCTGGACGCCGCGCTCGTCGGCCGGGGTCTGATCGATACCCGCCAGAAGGCCAGGGCCGTGATCCTCGCGGGCGCGGTCCTTGTGGAGGGTGCGCGCGTCGATAAGGCAGGCGCCATGGTTGATCTTGACGCCGAGATCACCGTAACCTCGCCCGTCTGCCCGTACGTCGGCCGGGGGGGAATGAAGCTTGAGGCGGCCCTCGCGTCGTTTGCCGTGGACGTCTCCGGCCGTGTCATCCTCGACGTGGGGGCCTCAACGGGCGGGTTTACCGACTGTCTCCTCAAGGCGGGAGCCGGCGGCGTCTACGCGCTGGACGTCGGGTACGGGCAGTTCGACTGGCGGCTGCGCACCGACGAGCGCGTCACCGTCATGGAGCGCACCAATATCCGGCACGCCAGGAAGGCCGACTTCGCCCGCGACATAGACGGCGCCGTCATCGACGTGTCGTTTATCTCGCTTTCCCTGGTGCTTCCGGTGGTATACGGGATCGTTCGCGCCGGGGGATTCGTGATCGCCCTGGTCAAACCCCAGTTTGAGGTTGGGAAAGGCGACGTGGGCAAGGGAGGGGTAGTGAAGGATCCCGAGAAACACCGCCAGGTCGTGGAGCGTATTGCGGATACCGCCCGGGAGATCGGCTTTTCGGTTGAGGGTTCTATCCAGTCGCCGCTCACCGGCCCGAAAGGAAACAAAGAGTTTTTTATATACCTGAAAAAGGAATACGACGATGACCCCGAAAGAGACGAGACCCTTCTTTAGCACGAAGCTCCCCATCGTCTTTGCGCACCGGGGGGCAAGCGGCACGATGCCCGAAAACACGATCCCGGCGTTCGAAGAGGCGGTGCGGATGGGGGCGACCTATCTCGAAACGGACGTACAGATCACGAAAGACGGCGTCCTCGTGCTGGCACACGACCCTCACCTGGGGCGGACCGCCGGAGACACCCGTGAGATCAAGGACCTTACCTTTGCCGAATTGCAGAAGATCGACGCCGGCGCGGCTTTTTCGCCCGACGAGGGCAAGACCCACCCGTTCCGCGGCAAGGGGTTTCGCGTACCCACCCTCGAGGAGTTCCTGAAGAAGTTCAAAGACTCCCGGGCTAATATCGAGGTAAAGGACGGCACGCCCGCCACGGCGCGGCTCGTGCTGGATATGCTCAAGAAGTATAAGGCCGAGGACCGGGTGCTTTTGGCCTCCGAACAGCCGGGCGCCGGTCCCTACATGCGCCGTGAAGCCCCCCACATCCCCACCAGTGCCTCCCGCAAAGAGGTGCTCTCCTTCCTGATCAAGTCTGCCGTCTGTCCCTGCCTCCCCCGGTCGGTCCCTTTTGACGCCCTTCAGGTTCCCGTCTCCGCCCAGGGTATCACGGTGGTCAATAAAAGGTTCCTGGCGGCGGCAAAACGGCTCGGCGTCCAGGTGCACGTCTGGACGATAAACGATACCGATGAGATGCAGCGGCTCTTCGCGCTGGGGGTCGACGGGATATTCACGGACTTTCCGAAGGTGGGGCTTGCCGCGGCGAAATCGCGCAGGGGATAACGGACCGGCGGCGCAAAGGATCATCGAAATACTAAGCAGGAAGCTCTAACTATCGGACGTCCCGCCTTTACCCTCTGCGAGGGAGAGGAAGACTACCCCTAACCCGTGGCTGATTCAGACGAGAACCGGATGCCTTTAAATCCCCGCGGTATGGCCCGTTTGATCGCGATCGCGGGGTACCCGAGCATCAGGCAGGCATAGACCCCGTTCTCCTTGGGAATACCGAGCGATGCCTTGATCTTCTTGCCCCGGTCGATGATCGGCGGGATCATCCCGGAGAAGCAGCTGCCCAGCCCCACGGTCGGCGCGGCGATGGACGCGTACGAGGCCGCAATGAAGCAGTCCTGCTCGATGGCGACCTTGTACCGGTTGCCGTGGAAGACCATCAGGACGGGGGCCTCGTAGGTGAAATACTCCCGCTCCTTCTCGCTTTCCTCCAGCGCGTGACGCGCCGCCGGAACCACGTGGGTCCTCAGGGCGTGGTACAGTGCCCTTCCCTGTACGAGCCGCATGAAAAACCTCGTGACGGGATTACCCATGATGAAGAGCAACCCCCGATACTGCTTTCTCACGTCCACCAACAGCCGCTCGATATCGGCCCTCCGGTCGATCACCAGGACCTCCACTGCCGTCGGCGGGACGCCCATGGGCGCGGTGGCCGCCGCCCGGATGACGGATTGTACGACGTCCTTGGGGACCGACTTTTTCCGGTAGTTACGTACCGAGCGTCGGGAGAGGAGCGAGGCGTAGAGCGGGTCAAACCCGATAGTCTTCTTTTCCAGCGGGGCAAAAATATCGTAGCTCAATCCCTCGGCCGTAATCGACCGGGAGGGGCAGACCGCCATGCAGTTGCCGCAGCCGAAGCATTCCCAGTCTTCGTAGGAATGGATCTCGTAGCGTCCATCGACTTCTCTGATTATCCTGCCCCCGCACACCCTGGCGCAGAGACCGCAGCTGGTGCAGGTCGCGTAATCGATCCGGGTCATCGCTATTCCTCTCTGTAATGACTCACACGCCGGTATTAACGGACTCATCGAATGCAGCATAGTATAGACGACATGAAAGCATAAATAAATAGAAATCCGTGCTCGCCTGCGCGTAAGCCTCGATTCGTATTTGACTTGACAGACCCGCGTCAAAGAAATATAAAGAGAAGAGACCCCTCCCGGCGCCCGACGTCGTAGACGGAGCCCGATAGACGCGCCCGAGAGGATCGGTACGATGACCCTTACCACGAGGATATCATGACCAGAACGGCAGAGGTAACGCGAAAGACCGCCGAGACCGACATAACGCTGAAAATCGAGCTGGACGGTGAAGGCGCGTATCGTGTCGAGAGTCCCGCGCCCTTCCTCAACCACATGCTGGAGCTCTTTGCCAGGCACGGCCTTTTCGACCTGACGCTTCATGCGACGGGCGACAGCGAGATCGACCTGCACCACTCCGTGGAGGACATCGGTATCTGTCTGGGCGACGCGGTGGACAAGGCCCTGGGAGACAAGGCCGGCATCAAGCGCTACGGCACCTCCACGGTGCCGATGGACGAGGCCCTGGCCACCGCCGTGGTGGATCTGTCGGGCAGGCCCTTCCTGGTCTACGAGGTGGAGTTCGGCTCGGATAAGGTCGGGGAGTTTGACCTGGAGCTCTTCGAGGAGTTTTTCAAATCGTTCTCGGTGCACGCGCGTGCCAACGTCCATATCGTGCTGCACCACGGCAAGAACGCCCACCACATGGCCGAGGCCTGCTTCAAGGCCTTCGCGCGATCGCTCTCCGACGCCGTCAGGGTAGACCCCCGGATCAAGGGGGTGCTGTCGACGAAGGGGAAGTTATAAACCACCCCATGACAGCTACGTTTTCGCGGGGCATCGGCAGATAGAAAATAGCAGGAACGGATCCGATTTCCACGCAGACGGGCGGCATACTAAGCCGCCCTTCGGTTATATGGGCTGGTTTTACACCCCGCGCATCATCGGATAAGTATACAGCTCGCCCCGGGCGGCGGCAAACGTCGCTATCAGGATAAACATGATATCGACGACCGCCACGATCAGGAGCACCCCGAGGACCAGGAACCCGATCAGGACGATGAGCAGGACGACCCCGACGGCCAACAGCACGAGCATCACTACCGACATGACCACCTGGAAGATGAGGGCCTGCCGGCTGTGGTGGGATACGAAGGGATCCTCGCCCCCCTTGACCAGCATCACGATCAGGGGGACGATGATGTTGAGGCCGGGGATCACGAACCAGAAAAACCCGGACAGGTGGCAAATGAATGCGAGGTTCTTCTGGTCGTTGGTGATCTCGGGGGCGCCCGTCGGCGTCGGCTTCGGCACCGACTTCGGCGTAGACGGCGGCGCCGGAGCGGCCGTCTCGGCCTCCGTTTTTTTCTTTCTCGGCTCTTTACTCATATCCAAAGCCCATCCTGTAAAGGAGGTTCATAATGGCGTCGAAATCAGAGAACAGCAGGAAGACGCCGACGGCAATCAGTATCAGTCCGCTGACGATATTGACCACGGGGATAAAGCGCTTGAACCGGTTGAACAGAGAGAGGAACGAGTTGAACGCCAGTGACGAAACGAAAAACGGTATCCCCAGCCCGATTGAGTAGACAAACAGGAGCAATACCCCGTATCCCGCGTTCATCGACGAGCCGATCATTGCCAGGCCCAGTATCGAGCCGACGATGGGCCCCAGGCATGGCGACCACCCCGCCGCAAAGGTGATCCCCACGAGAGACGAGCCCAGGTAACCCGCTGGCTTATCGCGCAGGTGCATCTTCTTTTCCATGTCAAGGAAGGGGATACGGATCAGGCCCGTGATGTAGATCCCGAAAAGGATGATCAACACGGCCCCGACGCGCCGGATGATGTCCCGGAACTCGAAGAGGGTCTCGCCCAGGAGCCCGAAGAGCGCCCCCATCGCCACGAAGACGACGGTAAATCCCGCGATAAACGCCAGGGAGTGAAGGATGGTCGCCTTCCTGATCCCCCGCCGGTCGTCTTCTCTCAGCTCTTCGAAGGATATCCCGGTAATAAAGGTCAGGTAGCTGGGTAAGAGCGGCAGTACGCAGGGCGAGGCAAAGCTGATGATCCCTCCCCACAACGCCACCAGAAGGTTGATGTCTTGCGTCATTTTATTTCCTGTATAATACCACGAAAGTGCAGCCCCGCGGGAACTTCGTTTTCGCCTCTGCCCCGGGTACCGCTCTAAAAGATATATTTTACCTCAAAAAAGACCTGGTCGTTATCGGTAAAATAGCCGAAGATCGTGTCCCGGTCTCCCTCGAATATATTCATGCCCAAGGAGGTTTCAAGGGTATCCGACCATTTATAGGTGACCTTGGGCGTGATGAAGAAGCTGTTCCCGTTTATCTCGTAGAGCGCCCTGATCTCCGGGACGATCTTCCGACCGAAGAGCTCGAATTCCTTGTAGGTATAGAGGCTTACCCCGCTCTGGAACTCGTCCTCGAGGTACTCGCGGTCATAGTCGAAGATGACCTTCTGGATAAACTGGGCGTTGACGTAAAAGTCGCCCTTAAATAACCGGTCCACCCCTACCACGTAGAAGAGGTAGTTGTTCCTGGCCGCCTCCAGTTCATCGGTATAGGTATATCGATCGAGGAATACCCCCCCCTCCCCCCGGATTCCATAGCTGCCCCAGGTCGTTGCGAAATCAAACCCGATCATGTGATACCGGTGGTAGTCCAGCGATACGGTGCCGGCCAGTTCCTCGGCCGTGAGGCCGGAGAGATAGCCGACCACGGTGCCGGTCTCGATGGCGTTTCTCAGCGCATCGGAGATCGTGACGGTCGGCAGCCGGTCAAAGACGTTGAGGTACGACAGAGAAAAGTCCCACCCTCGGTATTTTGACGAAATCCGAATCCCGCCCTGGATGTTCTCCGGGCTGTCGGCGGGCTGGTTTGGCAGCGAAAAGGTAAGGCTGGACCGGTTGATCAGCTTCTGTGACTCATCGTCCAGGCGGTCCGCCCAGGGGAAGGCGCCCCCGACGTATTCGGAAAAGAGGCCGTAGTGAAAGATCGCCCAGTCCGAACCGACCAGGTCGTATTTGTATTCCTGGAAGAACGGCGCCACCACCAGCTCTGCCGTGGTGTTGCCGTGGTAATAGTCGAGCTTTACGGCAAAGGTGGGGACCTTCCGCTCGGCCGTCTCCCCGGTCAGCATACTGGTAAGGTCCAGCGGGTTGATAACGTCCGTCGGGTTGATGACGTCGGTCCTTCCCCATGAGATGATCTGGTTTCCCACCCTCACGTCGAGCGTATCGAAGAAGATATCGACGTAGGCCTCGTGGAGCGCGATTTCGTGGTCGTAGCGGGTGTCACCGCCGGTATAGTAGTCATACTTCCCGGAGGCGGAGACGAAGACCAGGAGCGAATCGTTGACGGGGTATTTGACGGAGAAAAAGACCTTCGGCTCGGCCTCGAAGAGATTCTCGTATTCATTATCCGCCGAGATATCCCCCGAAAGCCGGATCTTGAGGTAGCCCGCCAGGTCGACCTCCGGCCCGAAGATATCGGAGACCGAGGTGCCGGCGAGCAACCGATCGGGGGCCATATACGTCGGCGGCGGCAGGGCGATCGTCTCCGAGATGTGCCGCTCACGATCCTCGACCCGTATATCGCCGACCGCCGTCAGCGCCCGGGAAAGCCCGTCGGCCCGCCGGCGTTCGAGATCGGAAAGCGCCGCGAGGAGTTCCTCACGGACGGCCGGGTCGCCTGCCGCAACTATCAGCCCCCTGACCCGGTCGATCTCCCGGTCGATATCGGCAGACAGCCGCTCATACTCGGCGCGTACCAGCGCGATCCGGGCCTTCGATTCCTCGTAGTGGACCGGGCAGGAAAAGGGATCGGCCGTCCCGGCGGGATCGTCGCCCGCCGCGGCCGGGGCGGCGGCGATAAGCCAGATGAAAAAAAAGACCGGCACCCATCGCATGCCGGTCTCGGTCAATCGTCCGGTCACCTTAGTCCCTCTTGAGGTAGCGCTCGGTAAAATACTCGTCCGGGATATCGGCGTTATACTGAACCTTGTTGATAATCAGCTGGGTCTTCTTCTTGTCCTGGACGTTGTTCATGGTGCTGTCCATGGTCGTCCAGATACCCTGGACCTGCTCGATCTTGTTCACGGTGAGGACCTTCAGCAGCACGCCGTTCTTGTCGTAGAATTCTACCTTGACGGGAAGCCAGATATCGGGGCGAACCCAGGAGACGACCTTCTTATACTGGGAATCGGAGGCCTTTTTGGGGATGCTTTCCACGACGTAGACCTGCTTGCCGTCGAGCTTTTCCTCTCTCAGGAGTTTGTGGTCGTCTTCATCTACCTTGCGGCTTTCGAGATCCTGGTAGGTGAACTCGGTACCCATGAAGCGGGAGCCCTTTTCAGAGGAGGCGATCCTGCGGGGGTCCTGCTTGAGGGCCGGGAGGTACAGGAACTGGTCGTCGTCCCTACCGGTGTTTTCCCAGATCAGGAATCCGGTCCCCTTGACGTCGGCGGGCGACAGAAAACGGATCATCGATTTACTGAGGTCGCCGTATTCCTTTCGGACGGCTCTCACCGTCCGCTCTTTGGTCTGTCCCTTATCGTTGATGAGGATCATCGTGCTCTCGATGATCGAGGACTTGCCGTTTTCCCGATCGTGGACCTTTGTCATGATCTCGGTCCCGGTCAGCGCCAGCGATACGGCCGGGAGCCCGACCAGGAAGGCAACGAGGGCGGCCGCGGCCGCCGAAAGGACCAAGGATTTAATCTTCATGCTGATCTCACTCCTGTTATTTGATGGTATCATACGAACCCGAAATGTCAAAGGCAAAGTTCCATGCCCATATAATCTATCAAACGATTGATTGATTGTCAAGATACAAATATGCCCTGCCCCCCTGTCTGATAGATTCTATTACCCTTATATCTTTTGAGGTAAGAAACCGATATCGATGATACCGTATCTGATTGAATTGAAAGAGATTCGTGAACGTCGCCCTATTTTTCCCGCGGCATTACCACCGGTTATAGTGGACCTTCTTCGCGTCGTAGCGGTCCACTTTCGGTTTTACCTCGTCGGGGTGGCCGACGGCAACCAGCGATAGCGGGACGACCGCCTTCGGGATGCCCAACAGCTCCTGGATTCCCCTGACCCGATCCTCCCTCGGGTGGCAGCCAAGCCACACCGTCCCCAGGCCGAGGGCCGTTGCCGCCACCAGGAGGTTTTCCGTGGCCGCGGCGCAGTCCTGTTCCCAGAAGCCCTCCGAAGGCAGATCCCTGGTGTCGCCGCAGATCAGAACGGCGCAGGCGGCCTCCTTCAGGGGTCCGGCGTAGGGATGGACGGTCGTCAGCGCGACGAGCATTTCGCGGTCTCGTTATGACCACGAAGCGCCACGGCTGCTGATTGCGCGCCGACGGCGCGCTCATGGCCGCGGTCAGCAGCACCCTGATCGATTCTTCGTCGACCGGGTCTTTCCTGTATTTCCTGATGCTCCGTCTGGTCAGGATGGCCTCAAGCGCATCCATCGGCCGCCCCCTCAATGCGTATGGTACATTCCCTTACGTTCCCGTCTCAGGCACCGGTGCTACCGGAGGTCCCTACCGTTTGGCCGCCGCCGAAAGCTCCCCGACCAGCCGCTCCGCCTCCTCAATGGTCTGGCGGACCACGTCGCCCGCGTGCATCAGCTCGGTGATCACCCCCCCGATCTGGCCGCAGTAGACCGTCCCCTCCTCTACGTCGCCGTCCACCGAAGCCATCCGTGAGCGTCCCTCGCCGATCAGGTCATACAGCTCTTCCTTGGAAACGCCGGCCCGCTCGGCCTCGGCGATCCGCTCGGTCAGCTTATTTTTGATGGCCCGCGTGGGCCCGAGCGTCCGCGCCGAAACCGTCGTCCCGGTGTCGCCGACCCCGAGGATCGCCTCCTTGAAGTTACGATGGGCGCGCGCCTCGAAGGTGGCCGCGAACCGCGTCCCCATCTGCACCCCCTGGGCCCCCAGCGCCAGCGCCGCCACAAATCCCCGGGCATCGGCTATCCCGCCCGCGGCGATGACCGGCACCTGGACCCACTTGACGAGCTGGGGTATCAGCGCCATCGTGGTGATCTCGTCAAACCCGTCGTGGCCGCCGGCCTCGATCCCCTCGCCGACGATCGCGTCCACCCCCGCGGTCTCGGCCTTGGCGGCAAGCCCCACGTTCGGCGAGACGTGGACGACCTTCAGCCCCGCATCATGTATCTTCTGCGTGAAGCGTTTGGGATTGCCCGCCGAGCTTACGACGGCGGCCGCGCCGCCCGCGATAGTCGTGTCGATGAGCGCCTCGGCATCCGGCCTCAACAGCGGTATATTGACCCCGAAGGGCTTTTTCGTGGCGGCCTTCGTCAACGTGATTTCCTCCGCCAGCTCTTCGACGGTCATGCTCCCCCCCGCCAGTACGCCGAGCCCCCCCGCTTCGGAAACCGCGGCGGCAAGCTCATGCATACAGATCCAGACCATACCGCCCTGGATGATTGGATACTGGATGCCCAATAGCTCACAAAGCTTCGTTCGAAACATCATCGCCTCCCTGTGGTATATCGGTCAGTATAGTATCATTTGAAAACACGGTCAAAGAAAAAGAAGCGGTGATTAGGCTTGAACATTCGGCGCCCCTCTGGTACAATTTCATGAACCTATACGTGAAAGGATTATCCGACAATGAAAAAGATTTTTATCTGGGGCGCTCTAACCCTGCTGGTGTTGGGGATGGCCGTACCGGCCGTCTGCCAGGAAGACGCCCTCAAGGCCAAGGTAGTCGAGATCGGAAAGGCGCGTTCCGAAGGTACGTTGCCATCCGTAATAGAAAAGTACGAAGGGCTGGTAAAAGCGAGTCCGACGGATGCTTCGGCACATTACCTGCTCGGCGTTGCCTACCTCTATGCCGAGTCTGACAAGGAAAACACCGGGTTTGACACGGCATACGCGGAACTTGCGAAGGCAAAAGAGCTGAACCCTAAGATGAAATACGTAAACTATTCCATCGGGTATATTCTATGGACCAGGGGAGAATACGAGACGGCTATCGAGTCCTATAAAGCCGAGATCGCCAATGACCCGAACAACGGCTGGAACTACTACAACCTCGGCCAGGCGTACGAAGGGCTTAAGCAGTGGGATAAGGCGATAAGCCAGTATATCATGGCTATTGATAAGGATCGCGGGATCGCCAGGGCCTATAATAACCTCGGCGCGCTTTATCTGAACTGGAAGGGCGACTACTTCAAGGCGCTCGACAATTTCAAGAAGGCCGTGGAACTTAAACCGACCGAAAGACTCTACAAAGAAAACTATAACATGGCCGTAAAAAAGCTCGTCCAGCTTAAGGAATCCCTCGACAAGGGACAGACCCACCTCCCGCCCGAGACGGTGGACAAGCTTAAAAAGATGGACCTCAAGGAGATCTAGGTCGGGACCGGGGGTGCGTAAGCCGCCGGTTATGGATTATCCCGATCCGGCGCAGCGCCGGAGGGCGAGTTTTTAAACATCACACATTCATGGGATATGCACAATGAAACCATTTTTTGCCGGCACCAGGCCCGGTAAATCGACAAAGGTCGGGGGGGTGAAATTCGACCTTCCCATCCTCTATTTCCGTGACGACGCGTTCGCGCTCTTCTACACCGCCGACCCGGAGAAGGTAAAAGCCCTCCTCCCCTCGGACCGGCTCCACCCGGTAACCCTCACCAAGAAGAAGGCCCTGTTCGGCGTGGCCTGTTTCAACTATATCGACACCACCATCGGGCCCTACGGCGAGGTGGGGATCGTCGTCCCGGCGATGTTCGGCGACAAAAAACCGCCCCACCTGATCCCCGCGATCCGGGAGAGCTACGATCCGCGGTTCGGGATGGTGGTCCTGCACCTGCCCGTCACCAACACCACGGCCCGTGAGGGCGGGCGGGGCGTCTGGGGATACACGAAGTTCGTGGCGGATATGAAGTTCGTCATCACGCCGGAATACATGGAATGTCACCTGTCCGAGGCGGGCAAACGTATCCTGACGGCCCGGGTCGCGCGCCGCGGATTCGTCAAGAGGGACTACCGGGCGCTCTCCACCTTCTCGGTGAAAGACAAGAAGCTCATCCAGACGACCATCCCCCAGGTCGGCACGGCCAGGAATTCATTTTTCCCGGACGGTTCGTTTCTCGATCTCGGCGACCACAAGATCGCCGGGCCGCTCAAGGACCTGGGACTTTCGAAAAAGCCCTTCATGTCCCGCTACTACCTCGAGCGGTCGGGGATTTTACCGGAGGGGAGAGTCATCGAAGAGAACGTCCGCGAGTTGGAGGGCTACCGCGGCGCCGACCGGCAGGGGGAGCACACGGTTATCTATCGTGAGCCGTAGGCATATCCGATGACCGGCCAGCGACGCTACACCGCCTGCTGCGGCCTGTACTGTGAGGACTGCATCCCTTCCCGGGGCTCGCTCTTTGATGCCGCGCAGGTCCTCGCCGTCGAGTTGGACCGCCTTGACTTTCGGCGCTACGCCGCCCTGAAGGCTGAAAGCACCGGGGTATTCTCCGGGTACGAGCGATTCCGGGAGTACCTCTCCGCGATAGACTCGCTGAGGTGCCCCGGCCCCTGCGCCGAGGGAGGCGGCAAGCAGGACTGCGCCATCCGCGCGTGCGCGCATGATAAGGGATATGCCGGCTGCTGGGAATGCGGTACCTTCGAGACCTGCGGGCTGCTGCTGCCCTTTCAGCGCTTCCACGGTGATACGCCGGTCAATAACCTCAGGCTCATCCGGGAACACGGACCGGATGCCTGGGCCCGTCACCGCGGCCCGCATTACCTCTGGAGTAAGCGGCCCCGATAGCCCGTCCGGCCTCTTTCATCGGTTCGAGGACTATTCAACGTCAGGACCGGCCGCTGCCCGCCGCTTCTTGAGATGAATAAGGAGGATGGAGACCGCCGCCGGCGTCACGCCGGGGATTCGGGACGCCTGGCCCACGGAAACGGGACGCGCCTCGTCGAGCTTTTCCGCCGCTTCCGCCGAAAGCCCCGCAAGCCCCCGGTATTGAAAGCCCTGCGGGATAGACTGCCCCTCAAGTTTCCTGAATTTCCGGATCTCGTCGTCCTGACGTGAGAGATACCCCTCGTACTTCGTCTGGATCTCGATCTCCGAAAGGATATCGTCCGGCAGCTCCCGCAGCCCCGGAACAATCTCCCTGATGATCGGGGCGGTTACCCCCTGGCGCCGCAGCAGGTCGGCGTGGGTCATCTTGTTGATAATGGGCGACACCCCCAGTTCCGCCAGCCGATTGTTCGTCGCCTTCGTCGGGAAAAGCGGCTCCTCCATCATCCCGAGACCCCGGTCGAGCGCCTCCCGCTTCTCGCAGAACAGCCTCCAGGCGTCGTCGTCGATGAGCCCAAGCTCCCTGCCCTGCGCGGTCAGGCGGAAGATCGCGTTTCCCTCGCGCAGCGCAAGGCGGTATTCGGCCCGGGACGTGAACATCCGGTAGGGCTCGTTGGTGCCCTTGGTAACCAGGTCGTCGATCAGTACGCCGATGTAGGCGTCCGAGCGAGTGAGGACGAACGGCGGCCGCTTCTGCACGGAGCCCGCCGCGTTGATCCCCGCCACGAGCCCCTGGGCCGCCGCCTCCTCGTAGCCGGAGGTGCCGTTGATCTGGCCCGCCAAAAACAGCCCGGCGACCTGTTTTGTCTCCAGCGTCGGCTTCAGCTGCGTCGGCGGGACGTAGTCGTATTTGATCGAATAGGCGGGCCTTGTCATCCGCGCCTCTTCGAGACCCGGGATCGCCGCAAGGATCTTCATCTGCTGTTCGATGCCGAGGGTCGTAAATAGCCCGTTCGGATAGACCTCGGTGGTGTTAAATCCTTCAGGCTCCAGGAATACCTGGTGGCGAATCCTCTCGGGGAAAAAGAGGACCTTTTCCTCGATGGAGGGGCAATAGCGGGGCCCCTTTCGGTTGAGCCACCCTTCGGATACTGCGTCGGTATCAATGCAGTTTCTGATTACGTCATGGGTATGGGCGTTAGTGTAGGTGACGTGGCAGGGGAGCTGGTCACGGTCGAGGGAACCGGTCCGAAACGAAAAGGGGACGATCGGCCACTGGAGGGGCTGTGATGTCGTCTTTGAATAGTCGATAGTTGCGCCGTCTAACCGGGGGGTGGTGGCGGTGGAAAACCGCCCGACCGCAAGGCCCAGGTCCCTGAGCGAGTCGGAGAGGAAATCGGACGGCGGGTCGCCCAGTCGACCGGCGCCGAATGATACCCGCCCGATCCTGACCATCCCCTTGAGGAAGGTCCCCGTCGCGATCACCACGGCGGGGGCAAGGAACTCCTCACCGTATTCGGTCAACACCCCCGCCACGCGGCCGCCTTCGGCAACCACCGACCGCGCCATCGTCTGGCGGATCGAGAGCCGCGGGGTCTTTTCGAGGACCGCCTTCATGTAGGAGCGGTAGCCCGCCCGGTCCGCCTGGGCCCGGGAGGAGCGAACGGCCGGCCCCTTGTTCGTATTCAGGGTGCGAAACTGGATCCCGGACTCGTCCGTGGCCAGCCCCATTTCCCCGCCGAGGGCGTCTATCTCCTTGACGAGCTGTCCCTTGGCCAGCCCCCCCACGGCGGGATTGCACGACATCTGGCCGATGGTCTCTATATTTCCGGTCAGGACAAGGGTGCTGGCGCCCATCCGCGCGGCGGCCAGCGCCGCCTCGATCCCGGCGTGCCCCGCCCCGATGACGATGACGTCAAAGCGGTTCATGGCGATCCGGCCGGGGGTCCGATCTCTTCGTCGGTCAGGTAGCAGGCGGGGTCCGACGCCCAGGTATCCCCGGTCATTGCCTCGGCCCGCGCCCGGAAGTTCCCGGCGCACACGTCAAGCCACCGGCACCCGGCACACCGGCCGGTGACGTGCAGCTTTTTCTGTTTGAGACGGGCCATCAGCGGGTTGGTAACGTCCGTCCAGATCTCGGAAAAAGGCCGCCGCCTGACGTTCCCGAACGATCGGCTTCTCCAGAACTGATCGGCGTAGACCTCGCCGTCAAAACTGACGCACGAAATCCCCACGCCGGATGAGTTTCCCTGATTAAGCATCAGGAGCCGCAGCACGTCGGCCGCCCGTTCGGGGTCTTCCCTCAGCAGTCGCAGATAGACGTAGGGGCCGTCGGCGTGGTTATCCACCGTGAGGACCTCCGGCGTGAACCCCCGGGCAAAGAGCGCCTTTGTCTTATCCATAATCAGGTCGACGGCGGCACGGGTCTCGTCGTGGGATAACATCATCTGACGAATACCGGCCCCCCGCCCCGACACCACCAGATGGTAAAAGCAGATTCGGGGCACCTGCTCGGCCTCCATCAGTTCGAATATCGGGCCGATCTCATGGACGTTGAGCCTGTTGATCGTAAACCGGAGCCCCACCTTTATTCCCTGTTCCATGCAGTTTCTGACCCCGGCCATCGCCTTGCCGAATGCCCCCGTTACCTTGCGGAACGAGTCGTGGGTTGCCTCCAGCCCGTCCAGGCTCACCCCGACGTACGAGAGGCCGAGGTCCTTGAGCCGCGCCGCCCGGTCCTCGGTAATGAGGGTGCCGTTCGTGGAGATGACCGCCCGCATACCGCGCCCCACGGCATGGCCGATGAGATCCTCGAGGTCGGGCCGCATCAGCGGCTCCCCGCCCGAAAAGAGGATCACGGGGGCGCCGAACTGCGCCAGGTCGTCGATGAGGGCGCGGGCTTCTTCGGTTGTAAGTTCCCCGGCGTAATTGATGTTCTCGGACTCGCTGTAACAGTGCATACACTTCAGGTTGCAGCGCCGGGTGGCGTTAAAGACGACCACCGGTTTCTTGTCCCGAGAAAACTGCAGAAGGTGCGACGGAAGCCGCCTCGACTCCCCGCCGTAGCGCAGGACGTCTGCCTCCTCAACCGCACCCAGATAGAGCTTTGAGATTCCGATCATTTCTTATCCGAATAGTAATCGACCAACGCGTTTACCGACGCCTTCAATGGTGTACTCGGTGGCCTCCGCCGCGACCGTAAAGCCGGCCAGTTCGGCCGCCCGGCTGGTGATCGGCCCGATCGAGACCGCGGCGGGAATCGCAATTTTCGAGAAATCAACCGAGCCCTTCTTCCTTTTTTCGTCCACGATCAGCCCGAGGTTGGTCGCGGTGGACCCGCTCGTAAACACGACCAGGTCGGCCCCGTCAAAGGCCCGGGAAAATTGTTCGTCGGATACCTCCGGGGCCGTGGTGAGATATGCGCCCACGTCGGTCACGGCGGCCCCCGCCTCCGTCAGGAGACGGGGCAGCACATCCCTTGCCTCCTGGGCCCGAAACAGGAGAATATTTTTGCCCCACATCCCCCGGGCGATGAGCACCTCCGCCAGTGCCTCGGCGATAAACCGGTCGGGGACGATATCGGCCGCTATCCCGCGGTCTTTGAGCGCGAGCGCCGTCCCCGGACCCATTGCGGCCACGGTGACGCCCCCAAGTACCCGGCAGTCACTCCCCCGTCGTTCCAGGCGATCAAAGAAGGCGCTCACCCCGTTGGGGCTGGTAAATACGACGATATCGTAAGCCGAAACCGACGATACCGCCTGCTCGGCGGCCTGCTCGTCCGTCGGCGGGCCGATCGCGATAGCGGGCAGCTGAATCGGCAGCGCCCCGAGCGCCCTCAGCCGGTCGGACAATTCGGCGGCCTGGTGTTCGGCCCGCGTAACGACGATCCGTCTGCCGAACAGCGGCAGCCTCTCGAACCAGCCGAGGCTCCCCATGAGGCCGGCCACTTCCCCAACGACGAGCACCGCCGGCGCCGTGATGCCCTCTTTCCGTGCCGCCGCTGCGATATCCGACAGCGGAGCCCTCACGCTCCGTTGGGCGGGGGTCGTCCCCCGCGATATCAGGGCCGACGGGGTATCGGGGGATTTGCCGCCCGCTATCAGGGCGTTGACGTTTTCCTCGATCCGCTTCACCCCCATGAGCACCACGATCGTCCCGGTAAAACCGGCAAGATACCCCCAATCGACCGAGTCTTCGTCTTTCGTCGGGTCCTCATGGCCCGTCACAAAGACGACCATCGAGGCGCTCCCGCGGTGGGTGACCGGGATGCCCGCGTATGCCGGGACGGCGGAGGCCGACGTTACACCGGGGACGATTTCAAAGGGAATCCCCTCGGCGGCCAGCACGAGCGCCTCTTCTCCTCCCCGGCCGAAGATGAAGGGATCGCCCCCCTTCAGACGAACGACCCTCTTGCCTTCTTTCGCATGGGACACGATCAGCCGGTTTATCTCGTCCTGGGACAGTGTGTGGCGTCCCCCCTCTTTTCCGGCGTAGATCATCCGCGCACCCCGGTGCACGTGGGAAAGGATAGCCTCATCGACGAGATGGTCGTAGATCACCACCTCGGCATCGGCCATCGCCCGCACGGCCTTCAGCGTCACGAGCCCGGGGTCTCCCGGCCCCGCACCGACGAGATAGACGGTCCCTGTTCCCATATCGTTCGAGCGAGTCATCTACTCTTCCTCAAGGAGGGCGCGCGCGCCCCGGCTCAGGAATTCGTCCGCAAGGGCCTGCCCGATTTCGTAACCGTCCCGGGCGTTTCCCGTCCGCTCTCCCTCTATAACCCGGTCCCCATCCGGCGTGAGAACCCTCCCGGTGAGCGTAAACCGTTCACCCTCTCCGCGGGCCCAGGCCCCAACTGCCGAGCGGCAGGAGGCCCCAAGGCGTTCCACGAAGGCGCGCTCAGAAAAGACCGCGCGACTGCGTATCTGCGTCGTCAAGGTGCGATACAAGCTCTTCCTCGCCGCATCTCACCTCCAGCGCCAGCGCCCCCTGGCCCGCCGCCGGGACAAAGTCCTCCGGCGCCAGGGGAAGGACATGCTCGGCCTCAATACCCAGGCGGCGCATCCCGGCCGCCGCCAGGATCACGCCGCCGTATTCGTTGTCGGAAAGCTTCCTGAGGCGCGTCCCGACGTTTCCTCTCAGCGGCGAAACCGCCAGGTCGGGCCTGAGGCTGAGGATCTGGGCCCTCCTCCTGAGGCTCGACGTCCCGATGACGAGGCCCGGCGGGATTTGAGCGATCCCTTCGGTCGGGCCCCGGGTAACCAACACGTCCCGCACGTCTTCCCGCGCCGGCACCGCCCCAATGGTAAGACCGTCCGGTATTTCCTGGGGCATATCCTTCATGCTGTGCACCGCCAGATCGATACGCCGTTCCAGAAGCGCCGTTTCAATTTCCTTGACGAAGAGGCCTTTGCCCCCGATCTCCCAGAGGGCAGTCTTCGTCATCCGGTCACCCTGGGTCGTGATCGTTACGATCTCGCATCGGCGTCCGGGCCGTCCTGCCGTAAGCATATCGGCCACCGCCCGGGCCTGGACGAGGGCAAGGGGGCTACCCCTCGTCCCGATTGTGATCATCGGTATCCTCCCCGTCGAGGGCAAACAGGTCCCGGATTAACTCAACGGTTGACGACCCCGCCGCCTGGGCGTCACGTTTCAGGTACATGGTGGGATCGTGCAGGACCTTGTTGATAATCGATTCGGCAAGGAGCCGCACCCGTCGGGTCTCCTCTTCGGTAGGCCTCTCCCACGAGGCGAGGGTCTTGTTGACCTCCTCGTCACCGATCAGCTTCAGCTTTCGCCTCAATAGTACGATCGTCGGCACAAGGTCCAGCGAATCAAGCCAGCCCATAAATTTATCCGTCTCCTCGTCAACGATTCGCTCCGACCGGACTGCGTCCGATTCACGCTCGGAGATGTTTCGTTTCACCACCGTCGTTAAGGTTGTCTATATTGTAGAGCGATACCCCGGCGATATCCCCGACCGCCTGCTCAACGTCCCGCGGAACGGCGATATCGATAATGGCAAGCGGCCTCCCGTTGCGGCCCTTCAGCGCCCGCGTGACCATCGGCGTCGTAATGATGGGCTGCGCCGATCCGGTACAGGTGATGACGATATCGGCCGATCCGACCGCCTCGGCCAGGTTTTCCCAGGCGACGTACGTGCCCACGAACCGCTCACAGAGGGCCTGCGCCTTCTCCCGCGTCCTGTTGGCGATGTGTATCTCCCCGGGCTGGCTGCAGGCAAGCTGCTTAAGCGTTTCCTCTCCCATCTCTCCCGCGCCGACCATGAGGACGCTTCTTCCCGAAGGGCCGCCGAGCGATTCCTCGCAGAGCCAGAGCGCCGCCGAACTGACGGAAACGGGGCGGGAGGCGATAGCGGTCTCGTTCTTGACCCGCTTGGCCGTAAAAAAGGCGCGGTGCAGCAGTCGGTTGAGAACCGGCCCGGAGGTGTCCGAGGCCGTTGCCGCCCGATAGGAGTCCTTGACCTGGCCCAGTATTTGCGGCTCGCCGACCACCATTGAATCGAGTGATGAGCTGACCCGAAGGACGTGACGGACGGCCTCCCGATCCTCGCGTATATAAAAATAGTCCTTCATCGCGGATGGATCTCTGCCGTGAAAAGAGCCCAGATACGAGATAGCGTATGTCACCGCCGCCGACACGTCGGGCGACAGCCCCAGTATCTCCACACGGTTACAGGTGGAAAGCACCAGGCACTCGTCGATATCAGGAGAGCTTACCAGTCCCCTGCAGGAATTTTTCGACCGACTCGCCGCCGATACCCATCCTCTCGCGGACATCCACCGGCGCCGATCTATGGCTCATCCCGACGACGAACAGCGTCATGTTTCGTTTCGTTATCATTCTAATTCGGGATCGGACAGGCCGTCAAGGTCGACGTCCGCGCCCACCCCACCCTCGTCAAGGACCTGCCGTATCACCCGGACGATCCCGCTGTTCGGTCCCTCCGATATCATCTCGGCCAGGGGAAGCGCCGCCGCCCGCTCCATGACTCCGGCAAGCCCTTCTCCGGAAATTCCGGCTCCTCTCAGCCTTTGTCTCAGCCGCCCCAGAACGAGAAAGACCGACTCGTATTCCGGGCCGTAGCTCGCCTCCAGGTCCTGCCGTATTCGCTTTACCATCGACGGCGCTACTCCTCCCGATGAGATGGCGATGACCAGGTCTCCCCTGCGGACTACCGACGGGAAGAAGAAATCGGAAAGGGACGGATCGTCCACGACGTTGACGAGTACCCCCCGTTTTCGACAGTTCTCGGCGACCTCCTCGTTTCCGGCGCGCTCGTCCATGGCCGATATGCACACGACGTATCCCCGCCAGATGCTCCGGCGAAAATCGTCCCCTGATATAGGCAGCCTTCCCCTCATCGATGAGTCGCCCCAATTCGGACGTCACCTCCGGGGATACGACCGTGACGTTCCCGCCCGCCTCCAGCAACGCCTGCACCTTCCGGGTGCCCACTGCCCCGCCGCCGACTACCAGGCACGTGCGGCCTGTAAGCTCCAGAAACATCCCGAATAGACCCATCCGGCCTTTCCCCGCGTCCGGCGCCTCCCTAGCGTTTTTTAGCGGCGCCGTCCAAGTAAAAAACCGCCCTCTTTGGGCGGCACGAATGATACCGAAAGAATAAAATCGATTATTTTGCTTCTTTTCTCGAGAGGAGCTGCTCCACAAGGATCACAATATCGACGGGTTTGGTGGTCTTGGGAATGTGTACCTTTGAGCCGAGGACATCGTGATGATGCTCGTGGGGCGGCTCCGCAATCATGGAACTGACGGTTACGAACAGAACGTCCTTGGAAAAATCGTGTTCCTGGGCCCGTTTCATAAACCGCGTGCCGCCCATCTTCGGCATGATCTTGTCTACGATGACCACATCGGGGTGCATCCGCTCGAATTTCTGAAGACCTTCTTCACCGTCTTCCGCAGTCAATACATCAAAGCCCGCCTCATTGAACTCATTGGTCATGACTTCGCGGAAAAAGTGGTTGTCATCGACGATGAGCACTCTTTTTTTGTATGCCATGACCCCCCCGATATTGCTTCCCTCAAATACGCACGTCACACGCGCGCCCTATTTCACCCAGTATACTCCGGATTTCTTCCGTGGTCAATATGCCGTCACTCATATCGGTAAATAAGTCGGAAGAGTATTCGGACAGCCGCCTCCGGACGGATCGAGCCGTCCATCACGCCGGCCACGAACCGCTCACCGTTATCGAAGACCTCCCCGATAGTCAGGCCGCCCGTCAAAGGCGTCGCACCGTCGGCGGCCCGATGGATCGCCCAGACTCCCGCCACCGAAAGGATCACGGCGATGGCGATGAGAGCCAGGCACCCATACAGACATACGCCCCTGCCTCTGCCCCCGGTTCCCGTCGGCGTGATCTTTCGGTTGTTCATCGTCACCCGCCCCCTCTTCCCGGATTGCTTATTCTGGACCGGGCCTCAGCCGGCCGGAGCATCGAGCGCATCGATGATCCCGGCGCAGACCAGCGGCACCATGATCTCATGATGGCCGATGAGCGTAATCCCCCTGCCCGTACCGGCCGTGGGACGTCCGACGACGTTTGTCTGGGGACGGTAATGCCGTATAAAGTCCATATTGATTGTTGTGAAACCCTCGACCGAGGCACCGACGTTGCGGGCCAGCGATATCGCCTTGAGGAAGACCTCGGGCAGAATCACCGCCGATCCGATATTAAAATAAACGCCACCCGAAAGACCGGCCACCGCCGAAGCAAACGTATGAAAATCGGTAAGTGATCCCTTGCCGATGGCCTCCCCGGACGCGTCCGGATGCATATGGATGATATCGGTGCCGAGGGCTACATGCACCGTTACCGGGATACCGAGACGCGCCCCCGCCGCAAGGATGCTGTGCTGCCGATACGGGAGTTTCTCCTGCTCGATCATCATGCCGACCGCACGCCCGATGCCCTCCCCTTTATGTGCCCCCTGGGCAATCGCATTATTGAGGGACTGGGACGTTTCCCTGGCCATCCCGAACTCCCCGCCCGGCAGCACCGCGTCAACGTCTTCCGAGGTGAATCCGGCATAGGCCAGCTCAAAGTCGTGGATGATTCCCGCACCGTTGAGCGCAACCAGGCTGATTATCCGCCGCTCCATGAGATCGATGATCAGCGGCGAGAGACCGACCTTGATCACGTGGGCTCCCATCGCGACCATTACCGGGCGTTCGGTTTGAACGGCCCGAACTACCGACCCGATTACCTCCCTGAGGTCGGCGGCCGCGAGCAGCCCCCCCAGCCCTTCGAGGAACCCCCGGACCGTCAGCCCGCCGACCGGAGGGCGGGCAAAGTCGGCGACCGTTACCTTGCTCGTGCGCTGGGCCAGGGAATAGGTCTTTACCTTGGTCAAATCCAGCGGCGTAATATCGCGTTTGGTCATGCGTCGGCACCCGGAAAGAGCTTATTGTCCACCAGCTCGCACAGGACATGGCCCAGGGCGATGTGAACTTCCTGGATCCTCGGCGTATTTTTCGACGGGACGACAAAAGCGTGGGTCGCCATATCGAGGGCGGTCCCCCCGTCTCCGCCGGTTAGGAGGATCGTAACGATCCCGAGCTTCGCGGCGGCTTCAAGCGCCTTGGT
The DNA here is from genome assembly GCA_963848155.1 of uncultured delta proteobacterium. GTDB lineage: Bacteria > Desulfobacterota > Zymogenia > Zymogenales > Zymogenaceae > JAFGAS01. The sequence continues at coordinate 38,001 of CAWKCL010000007.1, read as the reverse complement.
AATATTGGGCGACTTGCCGCTCGTGCTGATGGCCACGGCGATATCGCCCTTGGCCCCGAGAGCTTTGATCTGTTTTACAAAGATATCGGAAAAGTCAAAATCATTCCCGATGCTGGTAATAATCGACGTATCGGTCGTCAGCGCGAGGGCGGGCAGAGGCGGGCGGTTAATCTTGAAACGATTGACAAATTCGGCGGCGATATGCTGGCAGTCGGCCGCGCTCCCCCCGTTTCCGAACAACAATACCTTATTGCCCGCTTTGAAGGCGCTGACGATCAGCTCGGCAACCTCGTCGATCTTCTTTTCATATGTCTCCGCGAATTTCTTTTTAATCTGCGCGCAGTCGATGAACGCATCCCGAATAACCGGATCCATAGACTCCTCTGTATGCATGGGAGTCAATAATATAAAACGGGAATCCCCCTGTCAAGGGGAATCAATGAAACCGGCGGGTTGCCCTATTTGCCGAGCCGGTACTCATCGATCTTCTTCTTGAGAGTATTGCGGTTGATGCCGAGTATCTTTGCAGCCCTGGATTGGTTGCGATCGGTTCGTTCGAGCACGAGCTTGATGAGGGGGACTTCCACCCTGGCCATGATTATGTTGTAGAGGCCTTCGACTCGATCAAGATCGATCTGGGAAACGATCGGTTTTAGTTTGGATGAGATAAGGTGCTCCAGTGATATCCTGCCCAGGGGATCGGGATCGTTTCTCGTGATGAAATCGGGAAGTGAAACCGGATCTATCACACCACCGGTCTCGGTGACCATGAGAAAAATGACCAGCCCGATGAGATCGCGGACGTTCCTCGGCCATGAATAACCCATGAGCATCCTTCGCGCGGAGGGGGTTATCGAAATCTTTAGGTTGCCGAACAGAGCAGAGAAGCTGTTTACGAAATAACCGAATATCGCCCCGATATCCTCCGGACGCTCCCGAAGAGGTTCAATGGTGATCACGTGGGCAAAGCGTGATCGATCGAACCGCTCAACGATGCCGGAGGCCGGGTCGTGGTGGACGATGAGCCGGGGAGCCTTCCGTCCGGGATTGACGCCCGCATCGAGCAGTGACCCGATAGACGCCGCCTCCCGTGTCCCCAGGTGCTGGCTGTTCTTGACAATCACCGTACCCGACGGATACGCATCATCAAACAGGGAGACGCTCCGTCTCTTTTTCTTCTGTTCAACCAGCGGATCGAAGATACTCAATGGGGCCGGCAGCTGACCGGGCTTCAGATGGACACAGAACGACAACTGGGTCTTCCCCGTTCCGCTCTCTCCGACAAACAGAACGTGACCGCTACCCTTACGTGCGGCCGCCGTATCCCTGCGTACCTGTTGAGCGTTGCGGGACTTCCCGATGAAGACCTTATGGGCGTTGCCGAGGTGTGCCGCCAACTGTCCGGCGATGCTGTTCTGTATATCCGAAACGGTCATCCGCCCGGCCGAGGAGAGGACGAAAAGGATTTCCTTCTGGTAGTAGGGCTGATAGACAAAACCGGAGACATTCGAGGCCCGAGCAGGGGGAGGAGGCGCTCTCGATCCTTATCGGCGACGGCGATGATAATCGGAATATCCGGCCGCCCCTTTTTGATCGACGACAGAAGGGTCTCGCCCCGTTTGAGAAGATAGGACGATCCGATAAAGACGAAATCGGGATGGTCAGTTTTCAGGATGCGGCGCAGACCGGCCACGTGCGACTCCCGGCGGACCAGAATCCTCTGTCCCTCCAACGCCTCCGCAACCGCCTTCTCGGCATCTTCGGGCAGCTGAAAGATCACCGCCTGTCTGTCTGCATGGGATTCGGGAATCTGTTGCACGTATGTTCCGTCAATCGCTCACGAGATAATCGCTCATCAGCGCCATGATTGACGCCGTGGTCTGTCTGCTCATCAGGGCCGCCCTTGTCGACGCCGCACCGGCCAACCCCCGTATGTAGTAGGTGCAGTGCCGCTTCAGGACCGAGACCGCCTTTTGCGGCCGATAGTGCTGTTCGATGAGCTGCCGGTGACGCTCGATAATGGAGTAGAGATCGTCCCGTCCCGGGTCCGCGGCCTCCGGCGAAAAGATCCAGGGCCGGCCCATCGCGGCCCTCCCGATCATGACGAAGGCGGCCCCGGTCTCAGACATCCGCTCCTGCGCCTGCCGATACCCCCCGATATCTCCGCTTCCGATGACGGGAATCGGGAGGCGCCCTGCCAGGTCGGTTACGAGCGACCAGTCGGCGGCGCCGGAAAAGAACTGAACGGCCGTCCTCGGGTGGAAGATCACCGCGTCTGCCCCGGAGTCGGCCAGACGCGCCCCAACCTCACGGTAGTTTATTGAAGACGTATCCCATCCCGCACGAATCTTGGCTGTCACCGGCAGTCTGACCGCCCGCACCACCGATTCCACGATCTGCCCGCAGAGCCCGGGCTCCATGAGGAGGGCCGCCCCCGCACCCTGCCGAACGACCTTCTTGACCGGGCAGCCCATGTTGATGTCCACCAGGGCCGCGCCGTGATCCTCGGCGTATCGGGCGGCATCAGCCAGCGCCGACGGATCCTTTCCAAAAAGCTGAACGCCGCACGGCGATTCTTCCGGCAGACAGGTTACGAGGGTCGTGCTTCCCCTCTGATTCCTCCTTATCCCCTCAGCGCTCACCATTTCCGAAAAGACCATGCCGGCCCCGTACTGGATCAGGAGGATGCGCATACTGACGTCGATGACGCCCGCCATGGGTGCGGCCAACAGGCGGGAAGGAAGCACGAGACGACCGATATTCATGGGCTTTACGCACCGACCGGGGGCCGCTCTATCTCCATAAAGACCCTGCCCTTCTTAAATATTCTCAGTGTCCCGGCGGATTCCGATATTACTATCGCAATAGCGTCGGTCAGTGAGGTAATCCCGGCGGCGGCAACGTGCCTGCTCCCCAGCCCCTTGGGCATATCCTCGTCCTCGAGAGCGGCGTTGAGGTGCCTGCCCGCAGTGATCAGGACGCCGTCGCCCCTGATAACGAAAGCCCCGTCAATGGCCGAAAACTCCTTGATCGCGTCCCGAAGCTGGGGATCGTGGATGCTCAGCTCTTCCTCGGAATACCCCTTGAAGGGATTGATGATCAGCTGGCGGGAGAGCTGAAGCACCCGCTCTTCATCCCCCAATACGAAGATGGTACCGACCGATTTTCCTTCCCTGCCGCGTGCCGCGAGCTCCATGGCGAGTTTAAGCACCGTTTCAAAGACATCCGGACGGACCGAATCCGGGATGTCCAGCAGGTTCGCGGAGCTGAAGATCTCAAATTCCTTTCCCGTGTCGATCACCACGATCGAGTCGTTGTTTCCAAAGGAGGCAACGCCCGTTACGCAGACGATCCGGTCGCCCGACTTGATGATCTTTCCGGAGATGGCAAGCATCACCGCAACCTTTATCTGGCCCATGCGGGTCAGTTTGATATCGGGAACCTGGAGGGCCTTCCCGTGGGCGGACAATACCTCCTGGAAGAATTCCTCTCCCCGCACTACCGGCACGGCGTTCAGCTTTTTGATCTGATCGGCCGTCCGCTCGTAGTCGTCCCGTCCCTGCAGGATAACGAACACCTCCTGGGCCTTTATCCGCTGGGCGATCTCACCGGCGCTTTCGATGATAAGCCGCGAGAGCACCTGTTCCTTTCCCGGGGTCCTCTTGCCGATCATTTTTTTCCTTATAAATGGGATACTGTTTGAGCGAAACCGATCTCAGGTTAACGTGCCGTCGGCCGGCCTTGTTTCCGACATGTTCGTCGGCAGGTTCTTTGACGTCCTGATATATCTCGATATCTTCGGGATAACCGGACCGGCCGCGGATTTCCCCCGCTGAACCCCTTCCTGGTATCGATGGAAGTCGTATGTTCCGATATCGTCCACCGCCGGCTTGACGATGATATCAGGGGACTCGGTCTTCATGCGCATACCGACGATCTGGGATTCCATGATAGCGATCGATCCCATGATTATCTCAAAAATGTTGGGGAGCTTGATTTCGTCATTCTTCGCCTTCCCTTCCGCCCGGCCGGTATCCGTAATCGGGCGCTGTATTGTTATCTTCTTGGCGACCTCGGGACAGATATCCACGGCGATGATATACTCGGCGCCAAGGTCCCTGACCACCTGCACCGGGACCGGATTAACGACGCCGCCGTCCAACAATAACATACCGTCCACAGCCACCGGCTTAAAAACCCCCGGAATGGATATGGAGGCCCGCACGGCCGTTACCAGATCGCCCTTTGTAATGATCACTTCCTGCCCGGTATAGTAATTCGTCGTGACGCACGCGAAAGGAACCGCCAGATCTTCTATGCGTATGGTACCGAGGTTAGTTCGGAGGAATTGCTCGATCTTCTTGCCCTCGATGAGCCCACTGGTTGGGAAACATTACGTCGGCCATCTTCAGGGATTCCTTCCGGGTTAGGGAGGAGGTGAACGTTATGAGTTGATCAAGCTTTCCGGCGGCGAGAAATGCTCCGACGAGGGCCCCCACACTTGCACCCGAGACGAATTCGATTCTAACGCCGGCAGATACCAGGGCCTTAATTACCCCGAGGTGGGCCAATCCGCGAGCACCACCACTTCCGAGCGCAAGCCCGACCTTAAGGCGGTATTTATCGGGAAGGTATTTGTACAGGGTCCGATAGTCAAAGGGCGATGTAGTATCTTTCTTGAGGAATCTCATTATCGGGGATGAAACGTTTATTGTTCTTATACATCTTAATTAGTGGCTGATAAATAATGTATACTAACGGGCGCGCAATGTCAATGAAATACCCCGTACTGAAAAGATGTCGAGCATGAATAAATGTTCTTGATTTTATTTTTTTTGGGGCGTATAATTAGCACTCATGGTAGTAGAGTGCTAACAGCATATTGAGTGACATGAAGGTCCTATATCTACCCCGAAAACAGGGAAAGGAGATAGGGGATGAAAACTGTTCCTGAAAAAACGAGCGCCCTGGCGCTGTATATTCACCGGATAAACCGGTTTCCCCTCCTCACGAAAGAAGAAGAATATGACCTTGCCGTGAGGTGGCGGGACCATAACGATATCGAAGCGGCCCACAAGCTGGTCGTTTCGAACCTCCGTTTCGTAGTAAAGATCGCCTATGAGTACGCCGATTATGGCCTCAGGATTATGGACCTTATCCAGGAAGGGAATATCGGCCTCATGCAGGCCGTTAAGAAGTTCGAGCCCCAAAAAGGGTACCGGCTTATCTCATACGCGGTCTGGTGGATAAGGGCATATATTCAGAACTTTATCATCAAGTCATGGAGCCTCGTCAAGATCGGCACGACCCAGGCGCAGAAGAAGCTCTTCTACAAGATGGGGCAGGTCAAGAAGAAGCTTGGAATCGAGACCGTTACCGATGAAGACGTCAGCGCGATAGCAGAAACACTTCACGTGAAGGACCAGGAGGTTCGGGATATGAGCGGCAGGCTCTCCGGCCGTGATCTCTCGTTGAACGCCGCAGTCGGGGACGATGACGAGACAACCTACATCGATTTTGTATCGGAGGACCCGATCCAGGAGACAACCCTGATCGATGAACAGGAGACGGCACGGCTCAAGACTGATATCAAGAAGTCCTTGACCTTACTGAACGAAAAAGAGAGCTATATCATTAAGCACCGAATCATGGCCCCCAAACCCAAGACGCTGGCCGAGATTGCCGACACGTTCAAAATATCTCGTGAGCGTGTTCGCCAGATCGAAGAAGGCGCCCTCAAGAAGCTCAGAAAGGACCCGACTATCGAACAGTGGGCGGGCCGCCCACAATAGCACCACCCGCTCCGGTGACACATTGCGTGTGTCACCGGGGGTCGCCGCTTTTCCACCCACGGGAGGTGTGACCTGCCGCCGACGTCTAAGGCGCCCAACACCTTTTACAGCCGCAGAAAACCCGCGTGATGCGCGACGGCCACCCGGACGTTAGTGCTGGACGGAGCCTCCCGGAGACACGCCGGCCTCCTATTCCGCGATGGCTTTTTTGTCGGGACGGGCGTTCCCTCGCATCGCCTATTATGCACATCAGTCTTAGAGAATCTTATGATATTTACGATGATATATACATTATTTTCTTTACAGACATTCTACGCTATGATACTATCTAAAGTAGCAAAGGTGAATTTTGTTTTTTTTTGTACTACAGTGTATACTGTATCCAGATTTAACCATTATTGAACGGTGTAAAGATGAAAGAGAGGAAGAGAAAGTCTCGCCTGAATATCAGCCCGAAAGAGGTATCGGATCGGCTTCAGTTTCTGATTAAGAAATCGGGACTCAAACAGTACCAGTTTGCCGAGAAGTGCCACATTACCGCGGCGGCTCTCTCCACCTATCTCAATAAAGACAGGATTCCCGAATCCGCGATACTTGCGCGGATCGCGGACTTTTCCCATACGTCCATGGAATGGATTCTCCGTGGTAAGACGGTAAACGATCAGCTGATGGAAAAGGGAGAGGAATTCAAGGAACAGGTCATGAAAGACATGGCCGATGAAATTGAGATATGGAGAGAAAAAGCCATCGAAGCCGAAAACCTGTTACGCTCCACCCAGGAGGTCATGACCGTTATGGAATCAGGCGGCGACTACAAAAACGCCGACCCCTCCAAGATAAATAGAGACGAGGTAGTTCTTTTGTCGAACTTCCGACTGCTTGCCTCCAAGGTGCAGGAAAAGGTCCTCGAGTATCTCGCGGATCAACTTCAGCTCCAGAAGCTGAGCAAATAGCCGCCACACGCGTGATGAGAAGGCCCCTAGAGAGGGGCCTTTTTTTTGGGGCTTCATGCCTACCGTTTGGGCAGGCAACGCACGCTGACCGCAACGTCGCGATTACGGCGCCGGGCCGACGGAAAGGAATTTAGTTGACAAAGCCGATCGTTCAATGTTAACGTAAAAAAGCATATACAAAAAAACAGACGGGAGAAACACTATGGTCTATGATCGAAAATTCTTTGCGGTAGTCCTTTCCATCGTTATTACGGTGGCCTTCGCCGGTTGCGGCGGCGGACCGGATAACGTCATCAGGGACGATAGCCAACCGGTCCCGGTTCTCGAGTCCGATCTCTCTACCGCCGAGAATTATTTTTCTAAAGAAGACTATGCCAGCGCGGTCGTTGCGTACGAGAATTTTATTGTCAAGCATCCACTCAACGATAACATCCCTTACGCCCTGTTCAGAGAGGGCTTGTCCTATTTTAAGATCTCGGAAGACACACGGCGGGATCAAACGAATACGGAGCACGCCGCCGAAAAATTCTCACAACTCATCCTCATGTACCCCAACAGCAAATACGTCTCTAACGCCATGAGTTATCTCAGGCTGTGCCACGAGAGACTTGCCCTTTATAATTTCAACGTTGGCGTCTACTATTTTGAAAAAGATGAGTTTAACGCGGCAATCTTCCGATTCCAGGACGTAATCACCAAATACCCCGGTTTTGGATACGATGAAGAATCCAAGCGGTATATCGAGGAGTGCAAAAAGCGGCTTTCCGAAAATAAATAGTTCATCCGGTACCCTTGAAATGGGCACGAGGTTACATAGGAAGATCGTCAGGTAAACAAAGAAATGGCCAAAATGGATAACAACACCTACTGGCTCGGGAAAGAGGCATTCGACCATCAGGACTTCAAGAAGGCCGAAGGGTATCTTTCCGGGGTAGTTCAGGACGGATTCGAGTTCGCAGACGTCTATAATATGCTCGGGATCATCTATCACCAGCAGGGAAAATACGAAAAGGCCGTACACTCATTTGAGATGGCGCTGGAGATCAACCCGAATTATACCGACGCCTCGATGAATCTGGCCGTGATTTATAACGACATGGGCGCGCTTGAAAAAGCCAAAGCCGTCTATCTCGACGCCCAGGCCAGGGCTCAGACCAAATCGTCACCCAAGGGCCTGGATCCTTTTTCTCTCGGTAAACTCTCCAATCTACACAAGGATATTGCAGACGTATATCTCTCGTTCGGCATGCACGAAGAGGCTATAGAGGAATATACGAAGGCCCTTAAATTGAATCCCGATTTCGTCGATATCAGGACGAAGCTGGGAATCGCGCTGAGAGACTCCGGCCGATATGACGACGCCCTTACGCATCTCAAGAAGGCCGTCTCGGAGCGACGGGATTACATCCCCGCTTTTCTGGCGCTGGCCCTCTGCCATTTCAAGATGAATAATCCCAAACAGGCCAAAGAAGTCCTGGCCGCCGTCATGAAATTGGAACCGGGCAACAAGATCGCCGCGCTTTATCTGAAGATGATCGGGTCCTGAGTACCCTCGGTCCCAGTGCGAGAAAGGCCGCTGACGTATCAGCGGCCTTTTCATTTTCTATATGTTTCAATAACGGTCTTTTTCCCTGCAACCGTCTTGCCCCCTCCCATTAGGGAGACTTTCCACCTATCCCCAGGGGCAGGCCTCATCGTGTCTACTGGAATATCTCCTTTACCTTCTCGAAAAATCCTCGTGTCTCGGGGTGTGTTTCTTCCCGGCTTTCTCTTCGAAACTCCTCGAGGATATCCCGCTGCCGTCGGCTTAGCTTCGTGGGCGTCTCCACCCGCATTACAACGTGTTGATCGCCGCGGCCGTGACCGGATATATGGGGTACTCCCTTGCCCCTGAGGACATGGGTCTCTCCGGACTGCGCGCCCGCCTTAATTTTAAGCTTTACGAGCCCCTCGATCGTCGGCACCTCGATCTCGGCGCCGAGGGCCGCTTCCGGAAACGTGATCGGTACAATGACAACGATATCGTTTCCCTGCCGCGCAAATATCGGATGGGGTCTGACCTCGATGACTACGTACAGGTCACCCGGCACCGTAGCGCCGCTCCCCTTTTCTCCCTCGCCCGAAAGCCTGAGTCTGGTGCCCGTTTCCACGCCGTGGGGAACCTTGACGGTGAGCGTCCTGGTCTTTTTTACCTGGCCGGACCCGCGGCATTCTTTACAGGGGCTCTTGATGATCCGGCCCGTCCCCCGGCAATGTGAACACGTTCGTGAAACGGCAAAAAAGCCCTGTTGAGTCCTGATCTGTCCCGTGCCTCGGCAAGTCGGGCAGGTCTCCGGACGGGCGGGCGGTTCGGCCCCGCTGCCCCCGCAGTGCTCGCATGTCTCATGGCGCGGAACCTGGATCTTGGTCTCCACTCCGAAGACGGCTTCGGTAAAATCGATGGTCAGATGGTACCGCAGGTCCGCGCCGCGTACGCCGCGCCCTCCCCTGCGGCCCGCGCCGAATATATCACCGAAGACGTCCGAGAAGATATCCTCAAAACCCCGGAATCCAGACTCGAAACCCCGAAAGCCGCCGGCCCCTCCCCCCTCGAAGGCGGCGTGGCCGTAACGGTCATAGATCTCACGCTTTTCGGGGTCCGAAAGGACGACATAGGCCTCGTTGATCTCTTTGAACTGCTCTTCGGCCGCTTTATCCCCCGCGTTCTTATCCGGGTGATGCTTGAGCGCCTTCTTCCGATAGGCCTTCTTTATCTCCTCCTGGCCGACGTTCTTTTGAACTCCGAGTATGTCATAGTAGTCGGCTTTTTCCACTGCGATCGTATCTCCCCTCTCCTGGCCGCATCGATAGAGTATCTATCCGCGGGATATATAACAGTAAGACCGCCCGTCCGTCATCACACAGCCCGGTCCGGCATTTTTTGAAGGATGAATAGCCGCCGTCCGGTCGACCGAGTGATCACGCGTACCCCGTTGGGCGATACCGGGCGTATCATTAATCACAGGCCGATGTTCGGCTATTTCTTGACTTCTTCGAAGTCGGCATCGACGACGTCGTCCCCGCCGCCACCGCCCTTCGGCCCGGCGCCCCCCGCCGCACCCGGCCCGGGTCCCGCCTCAGGACCCTGCGGGCCGGCGCCCGATGACGCCTGGGCGTATATCATTTCGGCCAGCTTGTGGGACGCCTTGGTAAGCTCATCGGTTGCCGACTTAATGGCCTCCGCGTCGGTACCCTCCATAGCCTTTTTCACCTTGGCAAGGGCCTGCTCTACGTCCGACTTGGCCGCCGGGTCCATCTTGTCCGAGAACTCGGCAAGCGACTTTTCGGTGGTATATACCAGCCCGTCGGCGGTATTTCGTGCCTCGGCCAGGTCGCGTTTCTTTTTATCCTCGTCGGCATGTGATTCCGCTTCCTTGACGAGCTGCTGGATCTCCTGTTCCGACAGGCCGCTGGACGCCGTGATCCTGATGGATTGCTCCTTGCCTGTGCCGAGATCCTTGGCCGATACGTGCATGATCCCGTTGGCATCGATATCAAACGTGACCTCGATCTGGGGGATACCGCGCGGCGCCGGCGGAATACCCACCAGGTCAAACCTCCCGATGGTCTTATTGTCTGCCGCCATGTCCCGCTCGCCCTGCAGCACGTGGATCGAAACGGCCGTCTGGCTGTCGGCGGCAGTGGAGAAGACCTGGCTCTTCTTGGTGGGAATAGTGGTGTTTTTCTCGATGAGCTTGGTGGATACTCCGCCGAGGGTTTCTATGCCCAGCGACAACGGCGTCACGTCCAGAAGCAGAACGTCCTTCACCTCGCCCCTGAGCACCCCTCCCTGGATGGCCGCACCCATGGCAACGACCTCATCGGGATTGACACCCTTATGGGGCTCCTTGCCGAAGATCTCCTTGACTTTCTGCTGGACCTTGGGCATACGGGTCATGCCGCCCACGAGGATGACCTCGTTGATGTCGGCAGAAGTCATCCCCGCGTCCTTTATGGCGGTGCGGCAGGGACCGTCGAGCTTCTGAATGAGGTCGTCGACCAGCGCCTCGAGCTTGGACCGCGTCAGCTTGATATTGAGGTGTTTAGGGCCGGCGCTGTCGGCCGTTATAAACGGGAGGTTTATATCGGTCTCCATGGAGGTTGAAAGCTCCATCTTGGCCTTCTCACCGGCTTCCTTGAGGCGCTGGAGCGCCATCTTATCGCCCCGTAAATCGATCCCCTGATCCTTCTTGAATTCATCGGCCAGGTATTCGATTATTTTCTGGTCAAAATCCTCACCGCCGAGGTGGGTGTCGCCGTTCGTCGACTTGACTTCAAAGACGCCGTCGCCGAGTTCCAGGATCGAGATGTCAAACGTACCGCCCCCAAGGTCAAAGACGGCGATTTTTTCTTCCTTTTTCTTGTCAAGGCCGTAGGCCAGGGAGGCAGCCGTCGGCTCGTTGATGATCCTGAGGACGTTGAGGCCGGCAACTCTGCCTGCGTCTTTGGTGGCCTGGCGCTGGCTGTCGTTAAAGTAGGCGGGGACGGTTACGACCGCGTCGGTGACCGGCTCCCCCAGGTAGTCCTCGGCCGTCTGCTTCATCTTGGTAAGAACCATTGCCGATATCTCGGCGGGGCTGTAGTTTTTGTCCCCGACGGTGACCTGGGCATCGCCGTTGGCCGCCCGGGTGATCTTATAGGAGCAAACCTTTATATCCTTCTGTACTTCCTTGTCCTCATACTTCCTGCCGATCAGTCGTTTTACGGCGTATATCGTGCGCTCCGGGTTGGTAATCGCTTGTCGCTTGGCGACCTGGCCCACGATCCGCTCGTTGCTGTCGGTGAATGCGACAACCGACGGAGTGGTCCGGCTCCCCTCGGAGTTGGTAAGCACTTTTGACTCACCGGCCTCCATGACGGCGACGCACGAATTGGTCGTCCCCAGATCTATCCCGATAACCTTTGACATCTCATTCCTCCTTCATCGTCGGGATGCGTTCCCGCGCTACTCAGAATCGTCTATTATATCCCCGTCATTTTTATCGGGGACATCTTGCTCTTGCCGAAGTTCCTCATCTCCCCAGGGGGATTCTTGCGGGGTCTCGTCACCTTCCCTGACGGAAACACCCACCATCGAAGGCCTGATAAGGCGGCCGTTAAGGAGGTAGCCCTTCGTAACCTCTGTTACAACGGTGTTCGGTGGGGACTGGTTCGTCTTGACTTGCATGAGGGCCTGGTGCAAATTAGGGTCAAACGGTTTGCCGAGGGACGCAATCTGCTCAACGCCGAATTTCGCGAGGGTATCGATAAGCTGCCTATACACCATTCTTAATCCCCTCCAACAATGCATCCTGATCGGCGTTCCCCTCACTATGGGTAATGGCCCGTTCAAGATTATCGACGGTTGGGATCATGGCCTTTATCAGCTCTTCATTGGCGTACTTCCGGTTTTCATCCGTTTCCTTTTGCATACGCTTCTTGAAATTATCGAGATCCGCCGCCGAACGGAGGTAGCGCTCGTGCAGCTCTTTCGCCTCCGCCCGTGCCTTTTCGAGTTCGTCGCCGAGCCGCTGCTTTGATTTCTTATCGCCCGATTTGTCCTTGACGCCGTGCTCCTCGTGACCGTCCTGTTCCGCCGCTGCCTTTCGGCTATCGGCCGGATCGACGCCTTCTATCTCGGATACCGTCCTGTCTATCGCCTCACGGGACACTTCGTCGCTTTCGCCTTCCCGTACCGGCTCTGCTTCGTGTCGCTTCTTCTCTTTATCGGTCATACTCCGCTTACTCCTCGTCCAGTAGTCTTGTGATCAGGTGCGCGGTAAAATCGACGATCGGTATCACCTTCGCATAGTCCATCCGGGTGGGACCTATGACACCGATACTCCCGAGGATATTGCCTTCCTTACGATAGGGGGATGCCACAAGGGTACAGTCCCTCATCGTCTGGATATTGGTCTCCGAACCGATGTATACCTTTACGCCTTCGGCCCGCGTTACCTTGTCGAGCAGTTTGATCAGGTTATTTTTATTCTCGAAGGTCTTGAATATCTCTTTCATCCTGGTGATATCGGTAAACTCCGGATAATCGAAGATATAGGTGCTTCCCTCGATGAATAGCTCATCATCAATAATCTCGGCATCAAACAGGTTCCGGGACATCTTCAGGGCATTCATGAGAATGCTATCGTAGAGGTTCTTTTCCTTTTGCATTTCCTGTATGATCGTGCGCCTGACCTCCTTGAGCGTCATGTCCGACAGAACGTCGTTGAGATAGCGTGACATCCAGGCGAGCTTATCCTGGCTGAATTCATCTTCAACGATGATGAGCTTATTAAATATCATGCCGGTCTTGGATACGAGTATGGCCAGTATCCTGTTTTCCGAAAGCTTTACGAAATCGATATATTTGAATAGTGTCTCGGAGAAGCTTGGTGTGCTGACCATGGAGACGCACCGGGACATCTCGGAAAGGACCCGGGACGTCTCTCTGACCACGTCCTTGAGCTCCCGGGTGGGCGGATTAAGGCTTTTTTCTATCATCCGCTCTTCGGTGGCGGTAAGATCGGATACCTGAACCAGGCTGTCCACGTAGAAACGATATGCGCGCTCCGTGGGAACACGGCCGGCCGACGTATGGGGCTGGGCCAGCAGCCCGACTTCTTCGAGGTCGGCCATAATATTGCGTATCGTGGCCGGGGATACGTCGAGCGCCCCCCGCTTGGAGATCGTCCGGGAACCTACCGGATCACCGGTCCTGATAAAGTCGGTAATAATGGTAAAGAGGACGGTCTTTGCCCTGTTGCTGAGTTCTATCTCCATACCCATACCGTTTTCCCCATTGGTCTCCCCATACGCTTTTAGCACTCCGCATATAAGAGTGCTAATACTTAAAAATAACAATGATTTCGGTGTTTGTCAAGTCAAAAAGACACCGTTTGCTTCATCGCTTGACAGGAGCGGTAAAAACCTGATATACGAGTATCATTGACTTGGAATGACCTGCCGGACGAGGGCACGGTCTTACGATGATTCTACCTCACTACTTCTCAAGGAGGGGCACATGTCCGATTTCCTCAATGACAAAGACTACGACAGATCGAAGGTTACCACCGAACGAAGAGGCCCTACCCTCATCATAACACTGGCCCGTTCCGAAAAAAGAAACGCGCTTAACGGCGACATGATGTTCGGCATCAGGGATGCGGTCGACGCCGTCTATACCGACCCCCAGGTCCGATCCATCGTCATCAGGGGAGAGGGTAAAGGCTTCTCTGCCGGGGTCGATTTCGCCGCACTGGCAGGCACCGGGCTTTTAGACGCTTCGCCTCCCCTGGCCCGTAAGATCATCCGGGTGATGCAGGATGTCGTCAACGTGATCTATGACATCGAAAAACCGGTCATCTTTGCGGTCCATGGCTTCTGCTTTGGCATGGCCACCGAGCTTATCCTGTCGGGGGATTTCCGAATCGGCCAGGTCGGCACGAAGATCGCCATCCAGGAAACCGCGGTCGGCTTCATCCCCGACGTGGGCGGCACCTCCCGCCTCACCAAGCTCATCGGTCCCATCAAGGCAAAAGAGCTCATTATGACGGCCAAGGTCATCGACGCACGGGAGGCCCAGGCCATCCAGCTCTTCAACGACGTGGTCGACGACGCCTTCGAGGGCGCGATGGCGCTCGCCGAGACCCTCAACAAGAACGCGCCGCTGGCCGTCGGGCTCGCCAAACGGGTTATCAACCTGGGCCAGCCGCTGGATATCAGGAGCTTCATGGACCTGGAAGGGGTGGCCCAGACCAGCCTCGTGGGGACCCAGGACGTACGTGAGGGGCTCATGGCCAAGATGGAAAAACGCGACGCGAAATTCACCGGGAAAGTAACGGGAGGCCCGCCCATCGCCATCAAAGGAGAGGCGCAATCCTGCCGATACGGCAGGTTCTCTACCGGCAACGACACCGCGAGGGGCGCACGCCCCTCGCGTCTGTTTCAGGGTCTTCCCCGGTTGAGGTCTTTATAGGCGTCGAGGAACTCGAGGGCGGTGTGAGATGTAATAGTAGTAGGTCTCCCCCCCGATACTGCCGGCGATGTAATCGGCCATCTCGCCTGCCTGGGCAAATGGCCCCATCACCCCGCCGGCCAGATACTTCCCATCGTACCCCTGGATGAAGTACCATTGACCGCCGTCCCGGAAACATGCCACCGTGTGGGACTTTATGAGCTTCTTCTCGTGCCAGTAGATATCAACGGTGAATAACCGGGCATACCAGCCGCCGTACTCGAGGGCCTCGACGATCAACGCCGCGAAATCCTCGCAGTCCCCCCCTGCATGAGGATCGTTTCGTAGGGCGACTGGAGGTAGTTCTTGCCGTCGTTGCGCTCCGCGATATACCGGAGGGCCTTCTTCGTGTAATAGGCGCACAGCGACAGGGCGCCGACAGGCGGGCGCGGATCTCCTCCCATTCGTCCCATCGGTCTCCGGTGCACTTTCGCCACGATACCGTCAATAGCTTCTCCAGGCTGTAGTCGGAAAGGATTTCACGGGCCCCGCCGGGTCTTCGATATAGAGCCACAGGGTCGCCTCCAGGGGCGAGCAGTAGGCCCGCGCCCCGGGATTTCCAACGCCATGATCTGGCCAAAGGCGCCTGTGAACCGCGCGCCGCGGTAGTCGGCCCACAGCGCCGAAACCGCCGCCGACATACGGGGATCTGCGGTATTGACGCCGGGGATTTCGGCCAGCTCTCCCGCGAACTTTTCATCGGCCCAGAAGACCTCGTTGAGCGCACCGTTCTTATAGACCGGGACCTTCGGCGTCAAAAGCGGCGCATCCCCAGGACTGCCAGGACGGTAAGAACGGATACAATCGCGAGTAATCGGTTCATGATATCAATAGTCCCCTTAACTTCGTTTCCTGTCAAGGAAAAACGCCTTGCAATTGTTCAACAAAAACGATACGATGGCTCCAACAATGAAAAGGAGTCCCTATGACAAACCCGCTGCTGGCCGCGTACCCCGGCCTTTCCGACAAGATACCCCATTGCGATTTCGGCACCTACCCCACCCCCGTCGAGCGTTTGACCGGTCTTGAAAAGGAGCTGGGCATCAAGGCCAACTCTATATCAAGCGGGACGACAAGAGCTCGAATCTCTACGGCGGAAACAAGGTCAGGAAGCTGGAGTTCATCCTCGGCGACGCGCTGAAAAAAAAGGCGTCCCACGCCATCGCCTTCGGCTACGCGGGCTCCAACTTCACGCTGGCGGCGGCCGTATTCGCCAAGCAGATGGGGATCAATCCCATCTCGATGCACCTGCCCCAGCAGAACGCCCGGTACGTCGGGAAGAACCTCCTCTACCAGAAGCTCGTCGGGGCCGAGCTCCACGAATTTCCGAATACGCCGGCCGATCGTCCTCGGGACGCTTGCGATCTCGGCGCGCTGCCTGGTGACGACCGGGAGACTTCCCCTATATCATAGCCGCCGGCGGATCGAGCCCCCTGGGCGTGATCGGGGGGATGAGCGGGGTTTACGAGCTCAAGCGGCAGATCGACGCCGGCCTCGCCCCCGTGCCCGATTTCATCTATGTCACCATCGGCTCCTCCGGCACGGCCGCCAGCCTCGCCCTCGGCGTCAAGGCGCTCGGGCTTGCCGACGAAGGTGGTGGCGGTCCGCGTATCGGACCTGCAGTACGCGAGCTTTCCCAAGGCAAAGGAGCTTGCCGACGGCGCGGCGCGGATACTGGGCCGATACGAGAAGTCCTTTGCCGGCATTACCCTGGCGGAGGCAGACCTCACCGTCGTTCACGACTGCATCGGCACCGGCTACGCCTGTTTTTCCGAGGACGGGATGTCGGCCGTCAGGCTCTTCAAGAGGTCCTGCGGTATCGACCTGGACGGTACCTACACCGGCAAGACCGCCGCGGCCATGATGCACAGCGCCCGGGCGGGAGCGTTGAAGGACAAGACCGTGCTGTTCTGGAACAGCTACAACTCGGTGAAGATAGAACAGAAGACGAAGGGGGTCGACTACCGGACGCTGCCGGAGAGATACCACCGCTATTTCGAAACGCCCTACCAGCCGCTGGAGATGGTGTAAGGTCCGTATCGATCAATATATAACGTAACGGGCGGCGCATACGATGCGCCGCCCTTTTTTCGCGAATCCCTGATTGTCCGTGTTATCGGCCGCCGGCGGCCCGTCCCTTCTGGGTGTCCTTTTTCCTGAGCGTCCCCTCGGTCACGTCGCTCATGATCCGGGCGATGCCGCGGGTGCCGGAGAAGTTCTCCATGACGATCTTTATCGTCGCGGTGATCGGTACGGCCAGGAATACCCCCACGATCCCCCATACCCAGCCCCAGAAGGCCAGCGCCAGCACGATAAAGAGGGGGGAGAGCTTCAGCTCCCTGCCCATGACCCGCGGCTCCACGTAGCTGCCGAGCACGAGCTGGATTATGACCAGCACCGCCAGCATCAGCAAAGCCGCCCCCGGGGTGAACTGTATAAAGACCATCGCCACCGGCAGCAGCGCGGCGGCGTACGACCCGACGTACGGGATAAAATGGAGCACGAAGGCCAGGACCCCCCAGAGGACGAAGAACTCCACGCCGCAGGCCCCCAAAAAGCCCGTAAAGAGGAGCCCGGTGATAACGGCGATCAGGGTCTTTACCGACAGGTACTTCATGACGTCGCCGACGATGGTCCCGGCCACCTCGAGGATCTTGGCCGAGCGGGCCTCCCCGTAGGCGTAGACGATACGCGCCGGGAAGTGCTCGGTTTCGAGGAGAATGAATATCATCAACAGCAGCACCACCACGGTGTTGGCGGTCAAGCGAAAGGACTGACCCGATGCTCTTTCGGGCGATCATTTTAAACCTGTCGACGGAAAAGTGGCCGGGGGCGACCATATCCCTCAGGTTCAATTCGTCGGGGATGTCCAGCTCTTTGAGGATATCCATATCCCGGATATACCCGTCGAGCCGTTCGACGTGCGACCGTATCGTTTGCTTCATAGGCCGGCAGCTCGTCGGAAAAAGCCCGGACGTTGTAGGAAATGAGCTTGCCCATGAAATAACCGGCCGTGATCACGACGCCGAAGATCAGGAGATAGGCGACGAGGCGCGGTACCTTCACACGCACCAGCAGCCGCTCGATGGGGTAGATCAGGATACAGAAGAAGACCGCGATCAGAAAGGGCTTGAGGATCGGCCCCAGCGCCCTCAGCGCGACCACGAGGACTACCGCCAGGATCACGCCGATGCCCACCGCGATAAACTTCTGATACGGGACGAGCCGTCGCCCCGCCGCCGGCCTCCCCGGCCGGTCGTTCTGGTTTCGATTTTCCGTCATTGTTCGTTACGAAAGATGAGGTTGTAGTATGTCGTGTTCACGCCGCGGGCCGCCTCATCCCTTGCTGACCCTGCGCAACAGCGAAAAGATCGGGATATGCCTCCGGACGGGGGGCTCGTCGGGCGGCGGCTCCAGCACGTCGCTCATAAAGCGCGCGAGGTTGCGGGTGGCCGGGATATGCTCCATGACGATCTTGATGGTGGCCGTGATCGGGATTGCCAGCACCATCCCCACGAACCCCCAGAGCCACCCCCAGAAGGCCAGGGCGATCAGCACCACCAGCGGGGAGAGGTTCAACTCCCGGCCCATCACCTTTGGTTCGATGAAGTTGCCCAGCGCGAAATGCACCACAAGCAGGCACAGCAGGATCACCAGCGCGCCGAGGGGGGTGATCTGGATAAGGGCCATCAGGACGGGGAAGGCCACCGCGAAGACCGAACCGAGATACGGGATATAGTTGAGTACAAATGCGATGATGCCCCAGAGGATATAAAAGTCGATCCCCCCGACCCCGAGAACCAGGCTGGTGAGAAGCCCCGTGGCGATGTTGATGAGCGTCTTGACCCAGAGGTACTTCATGACGCTCGCATTGATGTCGTCGGCCACCGCCAGTATCTCCGGGGCGTTTTCCTCCCCGTATGCCCAGATCACGCGCGCGGAGATGCGGTCCACCTCCATGAGAATAAAAATCATGAAGATGAGGATAACGAAGACCTCACCGACGATACTGAACACTGAGCCGATGCTCGCCCCGATGTAGGAGGTGATCTTGGGAAGCGAGATATACTGGAGGGGGTCAATCACGGAAAGGTCGATGCCCTTGGTCAGCCCCCAGCGGTCAAAGGACATGAGGTGTCGTATCAGATCTATGGCCTGATCGGCAAGCACGGTCAGCCGCACCTCGTAAAATGGGAGCCGCTCGGCAAACGCCGAGACGTTGATGGACACCAGCACCCCGAGGACGTAGATGATGCCGAGGATGGCGGCAAAGACGATAAAATAGGCGACGAACCTCGGCACCTTGAAGCGGATGAGCAGCGCCACCGCGGGGTAGACGAGGATGGAAAGGAATATGGCGATAAAAAAGGGCTTGAGGATGGAGGCCGTCGCCTGCATGACCACGACCAGCAGCACCGCCAGTCCGACGGCCGCGCCGATGTTGAAGACCGTCATCGATGTCCCGGCGGGCTGTAGCGAGACCGGGGGGCGGATCGGGTTTGCCCGTGGGTTTGACGTCGGCTTCACGCCGTCCGGCCGTTTATCGATTTTCTTTGCCATTAATTATCCTGACTATTACTTTAGACCTGTTATTTTTATAACACAATAATAACCCCTTTACAATAGTAAGCTCTCCTCGTCAAAAAGAAAACGGGCGGCATGTTGAGCCGCGCCGCCTTTGGCGGCTCGCAATGACGGGGAACTCTACTTCCCCTTTGTCGGAAACCTGTCGGCAAGCTCCGTGAGGCGTTTGAGGAGTTCGTCTTTGTGGATGATGCGCTTGACCTGCGAAAACGGCAGCACCATCTGCTCGATGATGACCCGGTCCTTGCGCGTGGGGTGGACCACGATCGTGGAGATCTTGGCCGCCTTCTCGTCTGCCCTGATGCCCGAGAGCACGTCCATAAACGTCCCGTCGCCCAGGTAGACGTCAAGGATCACGAGGATGGCCTGTTTGGCGTGCGTGATAATGAACTCGGCCGCCCCCTGACACCCCCCGTATGCCTCCACCCGCGCCAGCCCCTCGAAGATCGTGCTGATGTCTTTCCGGAACGTCTCGTCGCTGTCGATGACCACGATCACGTCCTGGTCGGCCGCGCCGCCGGCGCGCGCGGAATCGCCCTGCATCAAGGAACCCTCCGTAAACTTTACGTCAAACGGCCCCTTGAGGGACGGGTCGTCCTTTTTCATCAGGCGGACCGCACCCTCCACCCGCGCGGAGTCGAAGCCCGCCTCAGCGCCGCAGTGGCCGCAGGGGTAGTTGATCGTCTCTCCCTTCATCTCCCGTATCAGCTCGAGGGGGAACCCCCCGGTTCTCGTGCAGGCGGGACACGAGAAGACGATCACGCTGTTGATGATGGTAATGATGACATCGGAGGCCATAGGCGTTTCACAATTACAGGGAGATCAGCCCGGTGATCAGAAATAGATACGTGTGCGATGGCGCGCATCATACCACACAATCGGCGCGCGAAAAATATATTTTCCCTTTCTCGCCCAATTTTAGAGAAGTTTTATTAACCACCGGGAGGAGGCCGCGGCGGGATAGAGCGGCGGTCGCCTTAACTCTCGTGCTTCACGATCTTGATGGAAAGCTCGATCATCTTCTTGATGAATTCCTCTTTCTGGATAAAGAACTTAACCTGGGGGTAGCTGCTCAGGCCCTTCTTGATGATCTCGTGCTGGTTTCTATCGACATAGGTAATGATGGCGGGGATAGCGGCGGCCCTGCCGTCGTCCCTCAGCGCATCCAGCACAGAAAAGCAGCTCCCGTCACCCAGGTCCAGATCCATCATCATGATGGTGATTTCCCCGGCGCGCTTCTTGATATACTGGGCCGCGCCCATCGCGCCGCGGTACCCCTCGACGCGCGCGATGTCCGAAAAGGTAATCCAGATGTCGTCCCGGAATGAGTCCTCCAAATCCACCACGAGGATGAGGTCCGTAAGCCCCACGGCCGAGGGCATCGGGGTCCCCCGCTCGCCGTGGACCCGATGCATCACGTAGTCCGCACGGAGTTTCTCGGGGGCCGGGGATTGCGGGGCGGCGGGCCGGTGCGCGGGCGGCTGCTTTGCTACCTGGCCGGCCGGGGCCGGCGGATTCTTCGGTTCTGCGGGGGGCGGGGGCGGTTGGGGTTCGCCGGCGGCGGGCTCCCCCGCCTTCGTCTGCTCGAAGGGATTTTTCGCCAGCGGGTCTTCGGCAATGATATCGGCGACGGCCGCCTCGATCCTGGCCCTGTTGAGGCTCACCATATAGCTGCAGCGCGGGCACTTGATGGCGGTTATGGCGCTGGAAGTCCCGGCCACGGTCTCGGGTGAAAAGACGTCACCCACCAGGCAGTGGGGGCAGGAAAAGACGATACGCCCCCGAACCAGCTCTATGACGACATCCTTGATCATTGTTACTATTCTATCAAACTACGCTATCTCTTTCAATACTCATTTTACTCGGGCCGCCGCGCCGGCCGGAGACTCCAATTTCCCTTGACACGAATAAATGGGATACACTATAGTAACGCCACAAGGAGGCGACATGCGAGATATTCATTTTGCGAAAGATATCACCGTAGGCCACGATGACGCCCTCATCGTCGTCGACCTTCAGCCCGATTTCATGCCCGGAGGAAAACTCCCCGTCTCCGGCGGAGACCAGATCGTTTCCGGGATCAACCGCTGCCTCCCCCTCTTCAGGACCGTGGTGGCAACGCAGGATTGGCACCCCAAAGACCACCGGTCGTTTGCCGCCACTCATCCCGGCAAGAAGCCCTACGACCTGTACGACGCCCCCGGGCTGGGTCCCGTCCTATGGCCCGATCACTGCGTCCAGGGAACCCCCGGCGCCCGCCTCCACCCGGATTTTGAGTCCGACCGGGCGACGCTCATTCTCAGGAAAGGCTACCAGCGCGATATCGACAGTTATTCCGTGCTCATGGAAAACGATATGACCACCGAGACCGGGCTCTCGGGATACCTGAGGAACAAGAATATTCGGCGGGTTTTCCTTTCGGGGCTGGCGCTGGATTACTGCGTATTTTACAGCGCCAAAGACGCTGTAACGATGGGCTTTGAGGCGGTGGTCATCTACGACCTCTCCCGGCCGGTAGCCTCCCCGCCCGGGCACCTGGAGGAGTCCCTCAAGACGATGGAAGACGCGGGCGTAATCTTCGCCGTCTCCGATGTCATTAAACGGGCTGCTCCATAGACCGCGCCCGTTTTCGTCTCAACAGCACCAGGGCGATCGCCCCGGGCACCGTCACATAGGATACGGCGGCCGTGAAATAAAACGCGAGTGATACGTCGCCGTCACGCACAAAAAGCGACGTTATGATCGGCCCGAGGATAAAGCCGATATTCCCGCCCATTTCGAGGTAGCTCACCCCCTGCCCCGGCCGGTTCACGATAGCCTCGCTGGCCATAGACGGGAAGATCGGAAACAGCAGGCCCACCCCCATCCCCATCGCCCAGAAGATCAAAAGCCATATCCAGAAATGCGTCACGAACACGAGGATCGTCAGAGGGATGAGGGCAAAAAAGCTGCCCACGATGATCAGCGGCTCGATGGCCGTATTGCCCAAAAACTCGCGCTGCGTCAGCCAGATGGAAAGGATCATCCCGAACGAAAGCGCGCCGAAGAGGTAGCCCGCTTTATACCCGGCGATACCTACCGAATCGGCAAACAGCGGCATCACCAGCAACAGCCCGCCCCAAACAAGCATCAGCGTGAAATTGAGGCCCGATAAGAGCGCCAGGGAGGCCAGCCCGCCCGGGGCAAACGTCATGCGCTCGGGGGACGTGTCTTTGTCTTTGGCGACCTGCGGTGGTTTGTCGCCCCCGATATCTTTTACCCGTTTGAGGAACAACGCCAGCGCAATCATCCCGAACGCAGAGCAGACGATAAAGGGGGACGAAAAGGAACCCGACAGCCAGAAGGTCACCGATCCGAGCACCGGCCCCACGATCGAGCCGATCATCTCCAGCGCCATGAACCGGGCGTTGGCTATCCGGCGCATGTGGGCGTCTTCATAGAGGCGCGCGATAATGGTGTAACAGGCCACGATCACCATCCCCGAGGATACGCCCAGGAGAGCCCGGGCGATAAAGAGGATCGCCGCGTTGGGGATTGCCGGCGCCGCCGAGGCGATCATAAAGATGATGATCCCGGTGGTAATAACGGGCCGGGGGTCGATCCGGTCAATAAAGTGGCCGATGATCGGCTGGGAGATGCCGCGGGTGATCGCAAACAGCGAGATGGCAAATCCCCCCAGCGTGAGGCTGATGTCGAGGTGTTTTATGTAGAGGGAGAGGATGGAGATAATGATACCACCCCCGATGTTGGTGGTAAAGATTGTCAGCGCCATGGCGTTGATGGAAAAATCGTTGCGGGGGTCGCGTATCATCACCTTCGATAATAGCCGTCAGGCCGGTGGGTGTCAAGGGAAAGCGTGGGAGTTGGGAGTGCGATAAAGGGTTCGTATCAGGGGGCAACGCGTTCCTTGCGGCACAGGATGATATGCTCGCCGTGTGTCACCATCAGATCCCGGGCGGAAAACCCCCTGCCGTTGAGGTAAGCCGAAAAATCCAGGGCGATAAACTCGCGGTAGTGTTCGTATCCCCCTTCGAGCCGTTCAAGAATCGCCATGACGGCCTTGCCGAGCCGCGCCCGCCGGGCGTTTCGGCTCCATGAAGAGGGCGTGACCGGCGCATACCCGTCGGATCTCCGCGACAACGGCGTCCCGTACCGCCGGCGGCATGCCGTGAAGGCCGCGCCCGGCGATTACCAGATCGAAGGAGCCGTCCTGGAAACGGGAGGTCGGCGGCATCCCCAACGAGAAAGTCTACGGCAAGCCCATGGGCCTCCCGCTCCGCCCGTTTGATCATCAGGGGCGAAATATCCACGGCGGTTACCCGGTGCCCCATCCCGGCCAGAATCCGGGAAAAGAGCCCGGTCGCGCAGAAGACCTCGAGGATTGTCGTTTCCGGCCCCAGCGGGATCGTCGCGGACAGCCGCGCGGCCGCCTCCGTGAATACGCCTTTCGAGAAGAAATCGAAAAAGCCGTAGAATGATGACGCCGCGTCAAAGGTCTTGCGCGCCCTGGCCCTAAAACTGCGGGCCGAACCATCCTCCCGGTTCGTGCTCAACTGTTTTTTCCTCCCGCTTGGGCGTCTTTAGCGTGATCACCCGCTCGGCGGGTACGAAATCTCCCGTGCCGAATTTGAAATATTGCACGGCCGTCACCGTACCGTCCTTGTGGACGCGGATCACGTTGAAATTATGCCCCGCGCTGGCGATCCACTGGTCGTAAGGTTTGCCCGATGATCCGCAACCGAGGATTGAGATGACCTTTTCCTTTCCCTGCGGGTCATAGTAGGCGGCACGGCAGAACTGCGGGTAATGGCGATGGCCGTGAAGGATCAGGTCAAAATCCTCCTGGACGAGCCGATAGATGAATACGCCCGCGTTTTCGAGCATCATGTAGCTCTCGTCGGCCAGCGCCGGCAGATAGCTATAGGACGTCGGCAGGACATGGTGGTGAATGAGGGCGATCTTCAAAGACCTGTCGAAGGCGCGGGCGTCGTCCGATTTCCTGAGCTGTTTCACCTGCTGGGAAAACTCGTCGAGGTCTTTTTCTATTATCAGGCCGTGCGACTTGTAGCGTATCCTCTGGAGCAACCTACGCCGGAAGCCCCCCCGCGGCTCGATAACCCGGTTGGAGTCGAACGGGGCGATGGCAACCTGGTCCTCGGCGGAAAAGAAGAAGGAGCGCTCCTCCTCCCGAAAGGCCTGATAGAAACGGCGTACTTTTCGAACACCGTAGGCCCCCATCCAGAAAAAATCGTGGTTTCCCGGGATTACCAAAAAAACCGGCTGCCTTCCGGTCTTCTCCCCCACCCGGGCAAGGGCGCTCCTGATCATCCGCACGAAGGGGCGCGGGTTATATTTCGGGCTTTCCACGACATCGCCGGTAAACAGGACGTACCGGGGGGCGATCTCAACGAGGTTATTGAGCGCGAGGCTGAGCAGATCGAGGTTCTCACCGTTAAAGTGGGTGTCCGAAAGGTGAAAGATCGTATATTCTTCTCGCATTGTCGCCGGGAGTCTCCTATTTGTTTCCCGATGTGCCGGCCCCGCCGCGTCCCGTCGCCCGGACGGGGCTATCCGTATACCGTTATGCGGCCGGGCGTCAAAGAACGGGGACTTCCGCTATTTAAATCCCTCGGCGACGACACCTGCCTGGATCTGTTCCTCGAGCTGCTGTCCGTCGTGGGAGATCAGATAAGTAATGGTGTTATTCGGGTTCGTAGAGAGGTTATCAATAATCCAGCGTATCTCTCCCCGCGCAGAGTCGAGATCCTCCCTCATCATCAGGGAAATGAAGAGCGGCCGGTTCACCTCCCTGGTCAGGTTCTCCCGGCTCCAGACGATATCTCCGAGAAAGAGGTACTGACCCGTCGTTGTCTTTACGTAGATGATCTGCTGCCCCGGTGCATGGCCGGGGGTCTTGATCAGCACGATGCCCGGCGCGGCGGCGTAGTACCGTTCGTAGGAAACGGGCGTAAACCCGTCCAGTGCCCCCGCCGGAAATCCCGCCTCCTCCATGAGGGTACTATTGTACTGCTCGGTGGTTAGCAGCAGGCGCGGCAGTATCTCACTGAGATACGGGGACGCGGCGATACCGCCGATGTGGTCGTAATGCTCGTGGGTCATCAGGATGAGCGACGCCTTCCTGAGGGCCTCCTGGAGGACGGAGTAGTTCTCGTCGGAATAGTCGCTCGGCGCATACGGCATCGCCTCGAAGGCCGCCTTGGATGCGCACGCGTCAATGATAACGGTCTTATCGGGGTAGACGACCTGATAGGCGATAAAGGCCATCGGAGTCTCGCCCCGGCCGCCCGCAGCGACCATAAACGACGGGAATGCACCGTTCGCAATGACCAGCGACCTGACCTCGGAAGGCAGCCCGTCACCCATCGAAACCGCGAGCCGTCCGACCTCATCCATATCGATGGTAAACGTGGACTCTGTCGGGATCGGGGCATGGTCAAGAAGGACGTACTTCCCGACAAATCCGATAACAACGAGACACGCGATCACGATAAGAGCGATCTTCGCGAATTTCTTCATGATATCCCCCTGTTATTCGGCAACCGTATCATTTGGAGAATTGATAATCGACGACGGTCACGCACTCTGACCGCCCGGATCAACCGCTCGACCGGTCTTGTGTGTTATCGCCTTGACCCGGTGACCTATTCGAGAGTCGCCTCATCCCTGATCAGGCGCCCGCGGTGCTCGCCTTCCTTCTTCTGATAATACTCCCGCACCGAGTTATAGAGGGCGATGTGGGGCTGGGCATCCGGCCGCTTCTTCTTGATGAGGTTCATCGCTTCCCTCAGGGAAAACCCGCACTCGTGCAGATAGCACAATACGACCGTCGAGGACCGGCTCACCCCCATGAGGCAATGCACCAGCACCTTGCCGTTGCGGATGCGGCTGTGAATGAAGTCCACCGCCTCGCTCAGGTGTGAAAAATCCATCGCCTGTCCGTCGTCTATATTGACCTTGTAATAGTCAAAACAGTTGCCGTCGGGATCATGCTGCGCCTCCTTGGCGACATTGAGGATGGCGGTGATACCGCACTCCGCCAGCATCGCGCTGTTCTTGGCGTCGGAAAGATCACCGATGGCAAGCCTATCGAGTATAAAGTCCATACCGCTCCTCAACCAGTCTCTTTACATCCGAAGGGGTTATCGAGAGCCGTGCGAAGATCTGCCCCTCGATGGCGGCGGTAAGCCGCTTCATCTCGGCAATCCGCTCCCGCGCCTCCGGCGAGGCGGACCCGTATCGTTCGAACAGGTAATCGAATCTCTCATCGAGGGTGACGATCTCTTCGTGGTTCACCCGTTTGTCCGCGTAATTGACGAGCTTTGCCTCGTCGATGCCGCCGTTGTCACCATAATCGGCCAGCCGCACGTGCTGGCCGACTATCGGCGAGACTTCGGGAAACCCGAGCCGGTCGGTGGTCTCGGCCCCCAGCTCGCTGTGGGGCCTGCCCTCCCTGATCCCCCGCATCTTGGCGATGTCGTGCAGCAGCGCCCCCGCCGAGACAAGCGCGATGTCTATACTGTTTCCGGCCTCCATGAGCCGGTGCGAGAGGACGAGTGCCACCCGCTCAACGACAATGCTGTGGCCGATAATGTTGTCGGGAACCTCGTGGTCTCTCAGGGCCCTCAGGCACTCGGATCGCGTCGGAATCAATCAATAGCCTATAATCAAATCGCGCCATTATACCGTATTGTTACGGGGGAGTCTACAATTGTCTTGAAATTCGGGCAAGATTTCGTTATAGTCTTCTATTAAACGGGGAGGAAGTACACGCATGAAGAACGCCGCCATCGCACTGGAAGATGGGACGATCTTTTACGGACGCAGCTTCGGGGCCGACGGCATCCGCGACGGGGAAGTCGTTTTCAACACCTCGATGACCGGCTACCAGGAGATCCTCACCGACCCGTCCTACAAGGGCCAGATCGTCACCATGACGACCCCCCAGATCGGCAACTACGGCATCAACCCCGCCGACAACGAGTCATGGATGCCCCAGGTAGAGGGATTCATCGTCAAAGAGATCTCGCCGGTCGCCAGCAACTTCCGTTCCCGCGAGGAGCTTTCCGCGTTTCTCAAACGGCACAATATCATCGCCATCCAGGGGGTGGATACGCGCGCGCTGACGCGTCATATCCGGATCGGCGGGGCTATCAAGGCCGTCGTCTCCACCGTCGATATCACGCCCGAGATCCTCATCGAGAAGGCGAAGAGCTCGCCGGGCCTCATCGGCCGCGACCTCGTCAAGGAGGTCACCACCGACAAGATCTACGAATTCAAGAAGGACCCCGCCGACATGTCGTCCGTCACGGGCCGTGCGTATTCGCCCCCGGAGGATACCGGGCTTACCGTAGTGGTTATCGACTTCGGGCTCAAGGAAAACATACCGCTGTCGCTGATCGCCCGGGGCATCCGCGTCAAGGTGGTCCCGGCCGGCTACCCCGGCAGACGTCGTATTGTCGCTCAAGCCCGACGGAATACTCCTTTCCAACGGGCCGGGGGACCCCGAGGGGGTTCCGTATGCCATCGCCGAGATAAAAAAGCTCATCGGCAAGAAACCGATCTTCGGCATCTGCCTGGGCCATCAGCTCTCGGCGCTGGCCCTCGGCGGCGCCACCTATAAGCTGAAATTCGGGCATCGGGGGGGTAACCAGCCGGTGAAGAACCTGATGACCGGCCGGGTCGAGATCACCTCACAGAACCACGGTTTCGCGGTGGACGCGGACAGACTGCCCGCGCACACCGAGATCACCCATCTCAATCTCAACGACAATACCGTCGAGGGATTCAGGCATACCGAGCTTCCCCTCTTCTGCGTACAGTATCACCCGGAGGCCTCGCCCGGCCCCCACGACGCCGGGTACCTCTTCGAGCAATTTATCAGCGCTCATCAGGGACACCGCGTAATCAATGCCGAAGCGAACCGATATCAAGAAGATCCTCATCGTCGGCTCCGGCCCGATCATCATCGGTCAGGCCTGCGAATTCGACTATTCCGGGACCCAGGCCGTCAAGGCCCTCAAGGAAGAAGGGTACGAGGTTATCCTCATCAACTCCAACCCGGCCACCATCATGACCGATCCCGACTTCGCCCACGCCACGTACGTGGAACCGATCCTGCCGTCGGTAGTAGAAAAGATTATCAAAAAGGAGCGGCCCGATTGCCTGCTGCCCACCCTCGGCGGACAGACCGGCCTCAACATCGCCGTCGAGCTGGTCAAGGCGGGCGTGCTGGAGAAGTACGGCGTTGAATTAATCGGCGCGCGCTACGAGGCGATCGAAAAGGCCGAAGACCGAAATCTGTTCAAGGAAGCCATAACCAGGATCGGCCTGTCGCTTCCGGAAAGCGGCTACGCGGAGTCCTTTTCCGAGGCCGAATCGGTGCTGGCCACCGTGGGTTTTCCGGCCATCATTCGACCCTCTTTTACCCTCGGCGGCAGCGGGGGCAATATCGCCTACAACCGCGAGGAGTTCATCGAGTACGTCCGCTGGGGCCTGGCCCAGAGCCCCGTAGGACGTGTCCTCATCGAGCAGTCGGTGCTGGGCTGGAAGGAATACGAGCTTGAGGTGATGCGCGACTGCGCCGACAACGTGGTGATCGTCTGCTCCATCGAGAACCTCGATCCGATGGGTATCCACACCGGCGATTCCGTGACGGTAGCCCCCGCCCTGACCCTCACCGACAAGGAATACCAGATCATGCGGGACGCCGCCGTCGCGATCATCCGGGAGATTGGCGTCGATACCGGCGGCAGCAACATCCAGTTTGCGGTCAACCCCGAGGACGGAAAGATTGTCGTCATCGAGATGAACCCGCGCGTCTCCCGCAGCTCCGCGCTTGCGTCCAAGGCAACGGGCTTCCCCATCGCCAAGATCGCGGCCAAGCTCGCCGTGGGATACCGGCTTGACGAGATCCTCAACGACATCACGCGCGAGACCCCGGCGTCGTTCGAGCCGACGATCGATTACGTCGTCACCAAGATCCCGCGGTTTACCTTCGAGAAATTCCCCCAGGCCGACCCCACCCTCACCACCCAGATGAAATCGGTAGGGGAGGCAATGGCCATCGGCAGGACGTTCAAGGAGTCCGTCCAGAAGGCGCTGGTATCCCTCGAGTACGGGTACAACGGGTTTTCCAGCCCGCTCTCGGCCGACGAGCGGGCGCTGCCCGAGGCCGAACGGAGGGAGATCGTCCTCTCGCGGCTGGTGCTGCCCACCCCGGAGCGCATTCTGCTGGTGGCCGAGGCCTTTCGCCACGGCATCGGTATCGAAAAGATCCATGAGATAACCCGCATCGACCCCTGGTTTCTGGCAAACATCTCCCAGATCGTGGAGATGGAACAGGAGATCAAGCTCCTTTCCGGCCATCGGAACGAACTCGGCGACGAGCGGTTCAAACACTATTTCCGGGAGGCCAAGGAATACGGCTTCTCGGATTCGCGCATGGCGGAATTGATGGGGATAACCGAGCTTGAGTTCAGGAAGCTCAGGCAGGATCACGGCATCCAGGCGGTCTTCAAGCGGGTGGATACCTGCGCGGCGGAATTCGAGGCCTACACCCCCTACCTCTATTCCACCTATGAGACCGAGTGCGAGGCCGCGCCCACGGACCACAAGAAGATCATGATCCTGGGCGGCGGCCCCAACCGGATCGGCCAGGGGATCGAGTTTGACTACTGCTGCGTCCACGGGGCCTTCGCGCTGTCGGAGGCGGGCTACGAGACCATCATGGTCAACTGCAATCCCGAGACGGTCAGCACCGACTATGATACCTCCGACCGGCTCTATTTTGAGCCGCTGACCCTCGAACACGTGCTGAACATCGTGAGCAGGGAAAAACCCGACGGGGTCATCGTCCAATTCGGCGGGCAGACTCCCCTCAGGCTTTCGGTCCTCCTCGAAAAACTGGGCGTCCCCATCATCGGGACAAGCCCCGATTCCATCGACCGGGCCGAGGATCGGGAGCGCTTCCTCGAGCTCTTGACCAAGCTGAACCTGAAACAGCCCGAAAACGGGATCGCCCGGTCCGCCGACGAGGCGGTTGCGGTGGCCCGCGAGATCGGCTATCCGGTGCTGGTCAGGCCCTCCTACGTACTCGGCGGCAGGGCCATGGAGATCGTCTATGACGAGGCCGACCTGGCCAACTATATGCGGCTGGCGGTACTGGCCAGCCCCGAACACCCCGTGCTGATCGATAAATTCCTGTCGGACGCTATCGAATTGGACGTGGACGTCGTATGCGACGGCGCCGACGTCTTCATCGGCGGGGTGATGGAGCACATCGAGGAGGCGGGCATCCACTCGGGCGACAGCGCAATGAGCCTTCCGGTATTCTCGGTCGCCGATAAGATCGTCAGGAAGATCAAGGACCAGGCCAAGAAGCTCGCCCTGGAGCTTTCGGTCGTGGGGCTCATGAACGTACAGTTCGCCCTGAAAAACGGCGAAATCTACATCCTCGAAGTGAACCCCCGGGCCAGCCGCACCGTCCCCTTTGTCAGCAAGGCCATCGGGGTGCCGCTGGCGAAGATAGCCGCCCGGGTCATGGTCGGCGAAAAACTGAAGGACATGGGGCTTGGCTCGGAGATCACCCCGAAGCATATATCGGTCAAGGAATCCGTCTTCCCGTTCGCGAAATTCCCGGGCACCGATATCATCCTGGGGCCCGAGATGCGGTCCACCGGCGAGGTCATGGGGATCGACACGACGTTTGCGCGGGCATTCTACAAGGCGCAGCTGGCCTCGGGGCTTGTCCTTTCGGGAGACGGGGCGGTGTTTGTCAGCGTCAGGGACAGCGACAAGGTACCGCTGCTACCCGTGGCAAAAAAGCTCGTAGAGCTGGGCTTCTCGCTGGTCGCCACCACGGGAACCCACCGGTTCCTCAGGGAAAACGGCGTGCCTGCCGAGTTTGTCTATAAGCTCAAGGAACAGAAACGGCCCAACGTCGTTGACAGGATCAAGAGCGGCGAGATACGGATGGTCATCAATACGTCGGTGGGGAAACGGTCGATCAGGGACTCGTACTACATCAGAAAGAACACGCTCCTCTATAACATCCCCGCCTTTACTACCGTATCCGGCGCGCGGGCGGCCGTCGAGGGGATAGAGAGCAATCACACGGGCAAGATCGAGGTCAAGTCCCTTCAGGAGTTCCACCGGGGTCTGTCGAAGCCCGTCAGGAAGGGATAGGCGGATTACCCGCGGCGCTCTGGCTTTAAATGAGGCAGCGTATGATGAAGATAACGACCTGGTTTACCGCAGAGCTCCCGTTCATGGTGATGCTCGCCTTCATCGGGATGAACCTCTGGGTCGAGATCGGCAAGAACCGGCTTGACCTCCTGCCGGCCAATATCCCGATTATCGTCCTGCTGATCGTCTACCTCGTCTTCCGGCGGCACGACGCCGCGCACTAGGACGATACCCGGAAACCGGCCGGGGGCGCCCGATCGACAAGGCCTCCCCCCGGTTATCCCATACGGCAACAATACCAACAGGACACGATGTGTTCAAGAAGTACAAGGAAGATACCCGGATCATCCTTCCGGGCGAAACCCTGCCCGAGACCGTCTCGACCGAGGTCCGGATAGACCCCCTCACCGGCCGGACCGCCCGCATCACGGCGCCGCGTACCGATGACCCCCCGATCGATTTTGCCGATCCCCCCTACCGGGCGCACGTCCGGGAGAGCGCCGCAACCTGTCCCTTCTGCCCCGATCGGATCCTCGAGGCGACCCCCCGGTTCGCGCCGGAGATCGCACCGGAGGGGCGGTTTAGCTTCGGCGAATCGGTCCTCTTCCCCAACCGCTCCCCCTACGGGCCCTACAGCGCGGTATCGACCTTTTCTCCCGACCATTTCATCGAGATCGGCGCGTTTACCGAACGCCACTACCGGGATAACTTCATCAACGCGCGAAACTATATCTCCCGGGTTTATTCCGTTGACCCCGCCGTCCGGTACGCCGCCGTCACCCAGAACTACCTCCCTTCCTCCGGGGGCACGCTCATCCACCCGCACCTTCAGGTCAACCTCTTTGCCGAATCCGACCAACTACCTGCGTGAGTTGGCCGGCTGCTCGGCGGCCTACTCTGAAAAGACGGGCCGCCCCTTCTGGGACGAGCTGATCGGGAGGAGGAGGACGCCGGGGAGCGCTTCATCGCCCGGACCGGCCCGATCGCGTGGCTCTGCCCCTTCGCGCCGCAAGGACAAAAGGAAGTATGGGCGGTCTTCGAGGAACGGTCGGACTTCCGGGAGCTTCCAGACGAGGAGCTATCCACGCTTGCCCGGGGGATTCTCTCGGTCCAGCGCTACTGGCGCGACACCGGCAACAACGGCTTTAACCTCGGGATCTATTCCATCGCCGGGGCGGGCGGTCACTACCGGATGCTGGTGCGGATGGTCGTGCGCACGCGGTTCGTGCCGTATGCCCGAAACGACCAATCGTTCTTCGAGGTGATCCTCGGAGAATCGGCGACGGACGAATTTCCCGAAAAAATCGCGGGCGACCTAGGAATATTTCGATAGCATTTTCATGGTATTCGCACTACGCACGAATACCCGGCCCGCCGAAGCTCGGACATTAATGGAACGATGTTATTTAGAATAAAAACGGGGCGGTTGTGACCGCCCCTCGTTGTCGTCGGTATGTACTTTGCAGTGTGGTCTAGTTCTTCGTCATCGGCTCGAGCTTGGGCTCGATCATGGGGGCCGGAGCGGGGGCGGTCACCGCGGGTTTTCCATATATATCGAACAGGAAGACAACGCCCGCCCGTATTCCCTGGTAGAGCGCGGAATCGGCCGCCGTTGATCCGGTACCCATCATCGGATGATGAACGCGCACCTGCTCCGGGGCAAGCGCGGCTTTCTCTATCCAGAGAAGCTGATAGCCCGCCGTCAGCAGGACCCTCGGCGTGACTGCGTAATTGAGATTAACGGCGAGATCCCCCACGAAGGTCCCCTCTTGCGTATCGTCGCTTGAAGCAGGTACTACAGGTGTAGACGTGTAAATGATTGCGGCGTCCGACTCCATCATGTTCGCGTAATAACCCGCCTTCAGCCAGCCGTCGGCGGAAAAGCCGCCTACGTTAAAAAATACCCCTTCAATGCCGATCTGGCAGCCTAAGAGTGTGTTTTCGGCCGTAGTTTTATGGTTAATGAAGTAGGTCGGGGTAAACCGCCGTTCGATGTCCAGCTCTTCGTCGATCTTGAGAAACCGGGGGCCGACCAAAACGCTTAATTTATCCATCGGGAACCACTTGAAATTGAGCTCGACGCTGCGGAGCATCGACTCGTACGAGCCGGAAATTGTGTGCGGGCCGATAATGATTCCTGTCCCAGTTCCTGAGTAGGCCACCATACTTTCAGTTACGGGCACCGCCCCCCTGTCCTTGGACCATTCGGGGATGTCGAAGTAGCGGACCTCTCCCCCGAACGCGCCGCGGCGCGCCTCGACGGTAAAATCCCACCCCGGCGCCCAGCCGAGGTCGAGCTCAGAAGCGTTCAGAATATCCGCGGTTCCCACGGAATTGGTCACGAGTACCCGGCTGTCGTTATCCTGGCGGTGGAGGAATATCGCGCCGAGTCTCACCGCGATGATCGCCTCGGCGTCCGCATCTGCGTCCGTCCTCAGGCCAGTCAACAGCGCCATGTCCGCCGGGGTGACGGCGAGGCTTTCGGCCGGCCATCACCTGCGGGGCGAGCACAACGGTAAGTAACGCGAAGACAACGAGCATACCAATCCTGGTTTTCATTACGCAATACCTCCCGGCCAAATAACTGATACTGATAACACCACCTACCCGGCCCTGTTTCCCTCGATGAAGTATCACTGATTACCGGGCGGCCCAAATTCTACGTTCTTTTCTGTAACTCGTCAATACATTTAAATAAGTACCGGCAGCGCGTACGTCCGGCCGCGCGTCAGCTACCGGAAGATAGCGAAAAGAAAACGGGCGGCCTTCCGGCCGCCCCTTGGTGATCCACGGTACTTCCCCGTATACAACGGGCATGGTCCATCATGAAAAATCGCGGCCGATCTCAAGAAATACTTCGATTAGTATTGACATCCCGATGTTTTTGCCTTATGTATAAAAGATTAGCATAGACTACCGGTAACTGGGGGATCGTCTAGCGGCAGGACAGCGGACTCTGGATCCGTGAACCGAGGTTCAAATCCTCGTCCCCCAGCCAATCATTTCTGACCTCTCCCCCGGAATTAAGCCCACATCAAATCCACAAATAAATCGTAACGCCCCAGACCACGCTGTTGGCTTGACTAAATCTCCCCAACTCCCGCGGCTACACTCCCCCGGCTCTCACCGTCCCGGAATCAGATGATGGGCCCATTGGCTAACGCAGGTAGCGGCTCCACTATTGGGCGGCAGGCTATGGAAATCGGATGCCTGGTGCAATGAGCTTTAAGAATGTATTGACATTGCAGACAGTAATCGTATAGTATTCAATAGTGTAACATTAAACGAGTGAGGAGCTTGGGATTCGAGGCAGTCTAACGGCGCATCCCGTGGCCCCTCGTGCGCGAATCCTTATCAGGGTCGCGCATCCTGCTACTGTCTATAAGGTCTTGCTTACGCCATGCTCGTCTGTAATAATAACGGTAATTAGTTTCATATTTTGCAGGCGATGCACTGACCGTTGCCGGGTAGCAGTTTTCCGGTAAGACAGAACGTAGATCGCAGCTTGGAAATACTATGACCTGGCACTTCCCTTCATACGCTACCGCCTACCTTGTCAATGCCTTTTTTGCGGCCCTATCCTGTTATTTTGCCTGGCGTCGCAGATCAATCCCCGGGGTGACCGCATTCGTATTTCTCATGCTGGCGATAGTGGCCTGGACTTCGTTTCAAACCCTCGAAGTAATGGCGGTCGAGACCTGGGCGAAAATACTCTGGGCCAAACTCGGGTATTTAGGCATCGGCTCCGTGGGGATTCTGTGGCTCCTTTTTTCGGCGCGTTTCAGCAATCAGGACGGGTGGATTACCGGGAAGGTCCTCGGATTGCTCTGGGTAATACCGACGCTAACCGTCCTGATGGCCTTCACCAATGAGTGGCATTGGCTCCTGTGGAGCAGTATTACGCCGGGAGCACCGGGCGGCGCCGATTTCCTGATGTATCATCACGGCCCCTGGTTCTGGGTCATCGTCTCTTATTCGTACGTGACCCTCTTCGCGGGCTCCTTTCTGCTTATTCGGTCAATCGCCAAATACCCACGGCTCTACCGGAAGCAAACGGCTCCACTCATGTTGGGAGTAGCCATACCGTGGATCGCTAATATCATCTATGTCAGCGGTAATAGCCCGGTACCCGGCATGGATCTATCCCCCTTTTCCTTTACGATTGTCGGTTTCATTTATCTCTGGAGCGTCTTTCGTACCCGCCTGTTTGAGATCGTCCCTATAGCGCGAGACCTCCTTATCGAGAACATCACCGAAGGAGTTATCGTGCTCGATACAATGAACAGGGTTATTGACCTGAACCCTGCGGCGCGGCGCTTCCTCGGCGTAACTGATGCGTGTATCGGCAAAGACGCCGAATTGATTTTTGGGTCGTTGCCGCTGCCGGTGACGCGTCCGGGCCTCAGCCCGGTGCAGAACCTTGAACTAACGGTCGATCGGGATCCGGAACGCGTCTTCAACTTCGATATTTCTCCCCTGGTCGATCGTTATGAGCAACCGTGCGGCCATATGATTATGATGCGGGATATTACCGAGCAGAAAAAAGCCCAGGAAAAGCTCAGGGAGTCCGAACGACGCTACCGGGAACACGTCGAAAATATAGGCGATATCGTCTACGTATTGGACATGAACAGGAATTTCAAGTTTACCAATAGCACTCTCGGGCGAATATATCGGCAATTCATTTGACGACAGCAACCTGAAGGATTTTAAAGATAGTATCGATCAGCGGTTTTACGACAATCTCAGACGTCTGCTCGATAAACAAGGATCGGGGAGTGAACAAAGGATCTTTGAAGTCGGGCTTGTCGGAACCGGCAACAAAGCAAGGATCTTTGAGGTTAGCGAGAAAGACATCACCGAAGGCGGCAGGATCGTGGAGATCCACGGCATCGGGAGGGACATTACCGAGCGCAAGCGGACGGAAGAGGCCCTGAGAGAATCGGAGGAGAGGTATCGGCTCGTCGTGGAAAACGCGGACGAGGGCATAATAGTCTCGCAGGCTACCCATATGAAGTTCATTAATCCCCTGGCGGTCAGGGAGCTTGGATATACGGAAGAAGAGCTGAAAATACGGCCCTTTATCGAATTGATTCACCCTGACGACCGGGAGATGGTCATGCGCCAACACATGGACGCCCTCTCGGGCAAGAAAGTCCCCCGATCTATCACGTACCGCATATTCGACCGCAAAGGAAACATACGGTGGATCGAGGTTATCGGCTCCAGGATCACCTGGGAGAATGAGCCAAGTGTCCTGCTCTTCGTAAAGGATATCAGCGAACGGAAAACGCTGGAACAGCAGCTCATTCAGGCGGAGAAACTATCGGGGCTGGGGACGATGATCTCGGGGGTTGCCCACGAACTGAACAACCCGCTAACGGCAATCATGGGCAACGCCGAGCTTATGTTTATGAATAAGACGCTGCCTGAAAGAGTCATCAAGTCATCGGAAGTCATATTCAAAGAATCGGAAAGGGCTGCAAAGATCGTGAGCGGCCTGTTGACGTTCGCACGGGAACACAAACAGGAACGCAAGATGGTCAACGTCAACGACATCATTAGAGAATCGTATAAGCTCAGGGAGTACAACCTCAAAGTGTCCAATATCGAGCTGCGGCTGTCCCTGGCCGGTGACCTGCCGCCGACATACGCCGATCCGTATCAACTCCAGCAGGTCTTTACCAATATCATCAATAACGCCTGCGACGCGCTGAGAGATAAGAATGGCGGCACATTGACGACCCGCTCCACCCGGAAGGGCGAGACCCTGCTTATCGAGTTTGAGGATGACGGACCGGGGATTGCAAAAAAAAATATCAAGAAGATCTTCGATCCCTTCTTCACCACCAAGGAAGTCGGGAAAGGCACGGGGCTGGGGCTTTCCATGTCGTACGGCATCATAGAAGAACACGGAGGGAAGATCCACGTAGAAAGCGAACCGGGGAAAGGAGCGACGTTCACGGTGAGCATCCCCATAGTAAGTGGTCAACAAGGGGAAGTGGAAACGGCTGCTAACAAGAGCACCGGGCACACAGGTAAAAGGATCCTCGTGGTTGACGACGAGGGGTCTATCAGAGAGATGCTGAGCATTGCCCTGTCCATGGAAGGATATATCGTGGAAACATCGTCATCCGGCCAGGAGGCCCTGCCGTTGATCGAGGCGGAGAGCTTCGATGCGATCATCATGGATATGAAGATGCCGGGCATGGAGGGAAGGCAGTTATACGCTCATATACTTAACAGCTATCCCGAGAAGGCAAAAAAGATACTCTTCATTACCGGAGATACCCTGGGCGAGGACACACAGGCCTTCCTCGAGGTTACCGGTAGCATGTGCATCGTTAAACCATTCAAGATGGAAGCCGTATACAGGATGCTTGATGAGTTTCTGGAACAATAGTACATGCGGCCGATTCGTGGTATTCTGCGCTGA
>CAWKCL010000006.1:0-765795 GCA_963848155.1 uncultured delta proteobacterium | reverse complement strand
GGGCCAAACCGCATCGGCCAGGGGATCGAGTTTGACTATTGCTGCGTGCATGCGGCCTTCGCGCTGAAGCAGGACGGCTTCGAGACCCTGATGGTCAACTCGAACCCGGAAACCGTCTCCACCGATTACGACACGAGCGACAAGCTCTATTTCGAGCCGCTGACGCTGGAGGACGTCCTGCACATCTACGAGCGGGAGAAGTGCTGGGGCGCCATCGCCCAGTTCGGCGGGCAGACGCCGCTGAACCTGGCGCTGGGCTTGCAGAAGAACGGCGTGAACATCATCGGCACCTCGCCGCAGAGCATCGAGATCGCCGAAGACCGCAAGCTGTTCGCGGCGATGCTGCGCAAGCTGAACATTCCCCAGCCGCCAAACGGCATCGCCACCAGCGAGGCGGAAGCGCTGGCGGTGGCGAAGGGCCTGGGCTACCCGATCCTCGTCCGCCCCAGCTTTGTGCTGGGCGGGCGCGCGATGCAGATTGTCTATTCCGATGCCGAACTGCAGCACTACATGCGGTTCGCGGTGGAGGCTTCGCCCAAGCGCCCGGTGCTGGTGGACCAGTTCCTGGAGGACGCCACCGAGGTGGACGTGGATTGCATCGCCGACGTCGGCCACTTCGACTATCCCGAACCAGGGCACCATCGTCATCGGCGGCATGCTGGAGCACATCGAGTTTGCGGGCGTCCATTCCGGCGATGCCGCGATGGTGCTGCCGCCGCACACGCTGCCGCAGCGGGTCATCAGACACCATCCGCGAATACACCCACGCGATGGCCCGGGAGTTGAAGGTGGTCGGCCTGATGAACGTGCAGTACGCGGTCAAAGACGAGACCGTGTATGTGCTGGAGGTCAATCCGCGCGCTTCGCGCACGGTGCCGTTCGTGAGCAAGGCGATCGGCGTGCCGCTGGCCAAACTCGCCGCCAGAGTGATGGCCGGCAAGACCCTCAAGCAGCTCGAGTTCACCAAGGAAATCTGGCCCGAGTATTGGGCGGTCAAAGAATCCGTGTTTCCCTTCAACCGGTTTCACGGGCAGGACATCCTGCTCTCGCCGGAGATGCGGTCCACCGGCGAAGTCATGGGTCTGGACGACGACCTGGGCATCGCCTACGCCAAATCGCAGATGGCGGCGGGCGCGCCGCTGCCGGTGAGCGGCCGGGTGTTCATCAGCGTCAGCGACGCGCACAAGGGCGAGGTCGCGGAGGTGGCCGACAGTTTGCCGATCTGGGCTTCGAGCTGATCGCCACGGGCGGCACCGCCGCGTGCTGGAGAAGGCCGGGCTGAAGGTCCAGCCGCATTTTCAAGCTGTCCGAGGGCCGGCCCAACGCGGTTGACCTGCTGAAGAACCGGGAAATCCAGATCGTGATCAACACGCCGTCCGGGCCAGACGCCGCACGCGGACGGGGTGAAGATCCGCACCACCGCGGTCTATACCGGCACGCCGATCATGACCACCCTGAGCGGGGCCAAAGCCGCCGCGCTGGGCATCGCCGCGCTAAGGAAGAGCGGCTACGGCGTCAAGACGCTGCAGGAATATCACTAAGGCAACCCTGCTGCCCCACAAAAGCGCTTCACCGCTGTACGCCGATGAAGTAGAAAATAGCCTTGACCCGCCAGTGGCCAACCCGCATACTCCATACTCAGAAGTATATTGTTGTCCCTGACATGAACACGCTTGCTCCAGCAAAAGAAAGGTTCGTCCGCGAGCGTTTCGTCCGAGCGACCGGGTTCACGCTCATCGAGTTGCTGGTGGTCATTGCCATCATCGCCATCCTGGCGGCCCTGTTGTTGCCCGCGCTGTCCAAGGCCAAGAACAAGGCGCTAGGTGCCTCCTGCCTGAATAACTTGAAACAGATTGGCCTTGCTTTGGTGCTCTACACGGATAGCCACCAGAACAAAATGCCCTCGGCGCTAAGTTTCGGGGCCAAGCCCGGCGACTATGCCTCGGCCGCCAATAGCGTCACCAAGACCGACACCTACGGTGGCGTGCCAAAACTGTTGAACGTGGGGAACTATCGGGTCTTTTGGTGTCCCAGCGACAAGGTGCAGAAGCCGTCCAACCCGGTGCGCGACACTGATTATACTTCCTATCGTTATCGGTTCGTCATTTGGTGGAACTCGTGTCTTTATCCGGGCCTCAAGGACTCAGACTTCATAAAGCCGTCGGGGCAGATGATCTATCATGAGGATTTTGACTACCATTACAACCGGTTGAATGACCGGTACCCCATCAATCAGCAACCGATCATCAATGTGATCTATGGTGATTTTCATGCCGCAAAGTTCAAGGTTGGCTTTCGCCAATACTCGCGGCCTGTAACAAAGGTATGACCCCAACTGGTTCACCTACGGCCCTAACGGCGAGTTGAACATGGACGCGCCGAATACCGGCGACGATGTGCATACCGGGTATGATTTTTAGCGACAGTTAAGGCTGACGGGTGACCCCGAATGGGGCATGGCGCGTTTGCGGATGCGAAGTTGTCATTTGCCTGCCTGCTTTTCCCAAGACTCCCCCGCGCAGCGCCGAGCACATGCGCTGAGAACCGCAAGCTGCCGCCTGCCTGCGGCTAAAAATAACCTGAATAGCTACCGGACGTGAGCCAACTCGTAAAACCGTTTTCGAAGCTCCGTTTGAGATGACTGCGGCCGGGGCGGGGGTGATCAAGGACGTTTAGGGCTGACAAGAGTTTGCCTTTTCGACGCTCCGCGGGTCAGCAACGCGACGGCAGTGATGGCCACGCACGCCCAGCCAAAAACATCGCCCGTGCGGTTGTAAATCGTCCGCCCGCCGGCACCGCCGGCGCGCCGGAGCGGGACTTCGACAATTTTGAATCCCGCCTGATAAATGTCTTTCGAGCCGGGGAAATAGACCTCGTGCAGTCGCCCGCGGGAATCAATCCAGCAAGTCAGGCCGTTGTTGGTGCAGCGCACCAGCGGCACGCCGTTTTCCACCGCGCGAAGCAGGGCAGCCACCGCATGCTGCCATTGCGCGGCGCTGGCGCCGAACCAGCCGTTGTTGGTCAGGTTGAGCAGGAAATCCGTGTCCGCATCCACCGACTCGCGGGTCACGTGCGGGAACACGTCTTCAAAGCAGATGAGGGGCGCGATTCGCGCGCGGGGCCGCGTCATCTGGAAGTGGACGGCCCGGCGGCCCGGCTCCAGTCCGCCGCTACGCAGGCCCAGGTGCTTGAGGAACGGCAGCCAGCGCGCGCCGGGCGTGTATTCGCCGAAGATCACGAGGCGCCGCTTGAAGTAACGCGCGATGAGATCGCCCGCGGGATCAATGAAGAAGGCCGCGTTGAACCTGACCGTCTCGGCGGCGCCGGCGGCGTCCGGCTTGGGCGCGTTGTCAATGCCGCCAAAGACCATCCAAACGCCATTCGAGCGCACGAGCGCGGTGATGAGTTCCTGCGTATCGCGGTTGCGCCCGACCATGTTCTCCGGCAGGGCGGCCTCCGGCCAGACCAGCAGGTCGGCCCCGTGCGCCATCGCCAGGTTGGACAGCTCGACCAGCTTGTGCAGGCGGTTGGTCCGCTCATTGACGTCCCAGATGATGGTCTGCGGAATGCCCGGCTGGATCAACGCCACTTTCAAGCGCGCGCCCGGGAACTCCGGGCTGGATAACCTGAAGCAGCCGAAAAGCAGGATCGCCGCCAACGCCACTCCGGGCGCGGTCAGCTCGCGCGCGAACGCGGGGAATGCTGGACGCGTGCTTCGCGCGAGCACAACTGCGCAGGCCATGGCCACCGAAGTCCACACGACGATAAACGAAACGCCGTAAACACCGGTCACCGACGCAATCTGGATCAGCGGCAGGAACTTGAATTGTGACAGCCCCAGCGAATACGGAAAGCCATTCAGGATGCGCGCAATGCCCATCTCCATCGCCGCCCAAGCGCCGGCGCAGGTGAAGGCCCACAAGGCCCGGCGCGGCCAAGGCACGGACAAGAGCCGGGCCGCCACTTCTGACGGAGGGCCGGGCGCCTTGCCGCGCTGTTGCGCGATTGGAAAGCAGCGACAGCAGACCCAGGTCCAGGCGGCGATGTAGAGCGCCATCAAGACGCCAACCAACAGCCAGGCAGCAATAGCGGCCGCCGGTTTCGGAATCAGGAGCAGCCAGTAGAAGCCCACCAGGAATTGCACCATGCCGGCAATGTAGCCGACGCGCAAAGCCGTCCACCCGCCTTGACCCAACGAGAGCAGGAGCAGCACTCCGGGCGCAAGCCACATCAGCCAGAACAGGTTGAACTTCGGATACGCGAGTCCCAGCGCCAATCCCGCCAAAGCGGCAAGGCTGTATCGGTGGAAGTGGTTCATCCGGGCGCGGAACATCGTCAAGGGCCTTACATTGCCTGGCTGTAATCAAAAGACAAGCGCCACTTGAGCGTGACACCGGAACCGGGCGATTAACGCTGCCATCGCTCTGCGCCGTAGCGACAGGCAGCTTGCCTGCCGTAGAGCCGGGCGCCTCGCCCGGCAGATGGCACGCTGGCCTTGCCACACGACTTGGAAACTCGGGTACGGCTCCGGGCGGCAAGATGCCGCCCTCTACGTCAGGCAAGGATGCCTGACGCTACGTGGTGGCAGTGTCAAGGAGCGCCCGGCGGGTAGGCGTCCCGCAAACAAAGAGCCGGCTGGGTCCTTGAAGCCAAGGAATCCAGCCGGCTCAACAGTAAAGGCGCCGTCGCCTGAACAGTCTTTGATTCCGAACTCTGCGTTAAGGCAGAGGCAGCAGTTCCACCTGATAGTAGCGCCCGGTCGAGCTGGGGGAGGAGTCAGTCCAGGATGCGGTCTCGCCGCTGGCGGTGACGTCGGCCCGGAAGTCCCAGGACGGGCGGTGATCGTGTCTCTTGGACCACACCCGATAGGTTCGGCCGTTGACGGCGGTCCAGTCAATTTGGACGGACCCACCCGAGTGCGTGATGGCCGTGATTGTCGGCCGGGGGGGCGCGGCCACACCCGGCGTGACATATCCATCGCCGTCAATGACGCCTGGCAGATCACCATAGTCAACAAACTTAATCTGACTCAACTGCGTCGCCGTCAGGCCCGTGTTGCTCGTTCCGAAGCGCAACTTCGAGCTGCCCAGCGCGTAATTCTTAACGTCAGCGTATAGCCGGTCCAATCCTCGGCGCTGCTGTCCGCAAAACTCAGCGTGCCGGAGCCGTTGCCCAGGTCGAGTGACCGCTCCACCGCAGCGTTGTTCCCGCGAACTTGAGCGTGCCGAGTTGCTGGTCGAGCCCCCCGGTTTGGAATACAGCGTCCCTAGAACTCCCAAAACGTGGAAACGTCAGTCCGCGTCATGGCGAGATTTGCCAGCACCAGCGAGGGGGCCGCGCTGAAGCAGTAGGGCACCGCGCATAGCGTCAACCCGCTTTCGATGGTGAGCGACCCGGTAAAGGTGTTCGTCGCGCCAAAGATCACCGTGCCCACCTTGTAGCGAACCACGCCGGTGGAGTCGGTGATTGGCACGTTATAGCGGGCGACGGCGTTGTCGTCGAACGCCCCGACGGAGAGCAGGCTGCCCAGTTTCAAGGAACCGCCGGTCACAGGGGCTGGCTCAAATGTGACCTCACCACGGTCAACGTGTATATCCGCCACGTCCACAATCCCCGAGACATTCACCGTGTAGGCCGCCGGTAGCGTCGCCGCCCGCGGCAAAAACCCGCAAAGTTCCCATTGCCCCAGGCCCCGGTGGGCCACCATTCGCCAGCGCCGCCGGTGGAATCTTCGTTCCAGAAGGCATCCACCCCCCATGTGCCGGTGGGAGTGGCGCCGCCAGCGCCGGGATCTGTGCCGTTGGTATCCCAAAATACCAAACTGCCGAAGGCATCTGTCTTGCAGAGGAGCGCTAAACCGATAATGAGGGGGAGTAATTTTTTCATATTCACTTGATTTACAGGTTTTACAGTTTGCAAGTTAGCCGATTGCGCAGGTCGATCATTGCAGAAACATGGGCGCGTCTGTCAACCACAATCTCACG
This sequence comes from uncultured delta proteobacterium, assembly GCA_963848155.1. GTDB lineage: Bacteria > Desulfobacterota > Zymogenia > Zymogenales > Zymogenaceae > JAFGAS01. Next base: position 759,811 of record CAWKCL010000006.1, on the reverse strand, counting down.
GCTTTCAGCGTGAGAATCTCTGTTCGCGCTGACGAGCCGTGCGCGGAGAGCCTGTCCAAAGATGCCGCTCTCAAGTAGAATCTTGCCAAGACATGGGTTCCGACGCTGAAGCCGAGTTGCTTGCGCGCTGCCGCCGGGGTGAAGCGGGGGCCTGGGACGAGTTGTTCGACCGGCATTACGCGGCGGCGGGGCGCTTTGTCTTCCAGCTCGGGCATGATTTCTCGCGCGAGGACGTGGAGGAGATCTGCCAGGAAGCCTTCCTGTCCGTCATCCGCAACCTCGAATCCTTCCACGGCGGCAGCCAGTTTCAGACCTGGCTGTTCCGCATCGCCGCCAACAAGGCCCGCGATTACCGCGAGCGCCAGCGCGCCGCCAAGCGCGGCGGCGGCCAGGTCCCCCTCTCGCTCCAGGCCGAGGACCCCGAGAGCGGCCTGGCCATTGACCCGCCCGGCGACGCCCCCGCGCCCGACCTCGCGCTGATGAACGCCGAGCAAGCCGCGCTGGTCCACCAGGCCCTCGACCAGCTCGACGAGCCTTGCCGGGAGATCATCCAATTGCGCTACTTCGGCGACTTGAGCTACGAGGAAATCAGCCGCTCACTCGACCTCAACCCCAAGACGGTCAGCTCGCGCCTGAGCAAATGCCTGGACCGGCTGGAGGAAATCGCGCGGAAGATCTTTGCGCGGGGGAAACCCGCCGTTTCTCCGTCTAACTGATAGCTGATATGGCCAACGAACCGGAACGCCCGATTGAGAAGCTGCTGCGCGCCGCGGCGAAGAAACGCCGCGACGAGGCCGGCGCGCCGTTCGAGCTGCACCCCGCCGACCGACGCCTGTTGCAGGGCGAAGTGGCGCGGCAGTTCCCTCCTGCTCCGCGCGAGAGCCGCTCGCTCTATGAGGCTCCTGGGACAACTCTGGCCGCGGTTCGCCTGGGCCGTCGCCATCCTGGCCGTCCTTGGGGTGGCGGTGTGGCTCGTGGTGCCCGTGCCTGGCCGGAACGAGCAGACAGCCCTGCTGGCCAGGAACGCAGCCACGCAAGGGCCGCAGCAGGCGGGTGAACCTCTCCGGCCACTGCCCGCTGCACCGGCTATGCTCCCCGGTCAATCCGAAGACGCTGTTCCGGCCAGTTCTTCGGCGGTGGCCGAATTGGGCATGGCCAAGTCCGCCCTCCGCAGCCCCACTTCCGAGCCCGAGCTGGCGCCGAAACTTATCGGGAAGGATAGCTTCGCTGCGAAGCTGGACGACAGCGCCCAAGAGAAACTGGCACTGGCAGCTTCGCCACAGCCCAAAGACCGCCGAAAAGCCGCTGAAGCAAAGGACATGGCTTTCGGCCAACCCTTTGCGCCCCCGCCTGCCGGGCCTGGCGGCAGGACCTCCCGGCAGCAAGGCGAGTTCGCTGCCACCTCCGGTTCAGTTGCCCGCGCGCCGGCTGCTCCCGCTCCGCCTCCGCCCGCTGCCGAGGTCCCTACGACACCGACCGTGGCATTTGCCGATAAGCCAGCAATGCTGGCGACTGAGTCATCCGACTCCCTCAGCCCGGCTCGCAAGTCCCCGGATGCAATCGCCTCGGCCAACCGCCCAAGGCCCGCCTCGGTCGCGACAGACGGCTTGGCCGCGTCCACCGCGAGAACTCTCAAGGAAGGCAGGAGCCCCAGTGCGGTCCAACGCTTCGTTCAAGTGGCGCCGGGCGCCGCGACCAAAGCCCTTGCTGAGGATAAAGCCAAGGCTGCGCATTCCGTGCTGGCCTCCTTCGAGGTGGAACAGGCCGACCACGAGCTGCGGATTACCGATGGCGATGGCTCCGTGTATGCGGGCTACGTGCAGCCGGCCGATGCGGGCCAGCGCGCGCGCCTGGCCAAAGCGGAAGCGCCGGCGGCTGCCCAGGCGTCCAGAGCGACCGGCGGGGCGCTCCAAACCAGCGCTCCAGCCAGCCTTGGCCTGGACCAGTCCGTCCGGCACAACTACTTCTTCCGCGTTACCGGCACGAACCGAACTCTGCACAAGCAGGTGGTATTCACGGGCAACCTCATTGCGACTGCCGACTCGATCCGGCTCTCCCCGGCTGACACCAACTTGGCTTTCGGGACCCCCTTAGGCGATGTCCAGGCTGGCTTCAGCCGGCAGAACCTCCTGCCGCTGCTCAATTCACGCATCGCCGGCAAGGTGGTGGTTGGCAGCGGCAAGGCCATCGAGATCAACGCTTTACCCACCGCACCATGATGGGCAAACCGGATAAACTGTGGCCGGGAGCGTGGGGAAAGCCGGTTCGGTTCAATTGGGCCGCCCGGCCGCGCCAACGAGCGTCCTCCCGACAGGTTATCGCTTGGTGATATTACCCCCCCATTTGCCGCTGGGGCGGACTTTGATTTGACGTCTGGGGCGGGGGCTGCTAAAAATCCTGCGCGGATTGGCCGTTGCAACAGAGATGGACCTATGAAACAAGCGAAGCGCCCCAAATACAATCGGATCCTGTTGAAGCTAAGCGGTGAAGCCCTCGGCGGCCCGACGGGCCTGAACATCTGTCCGCAAGCCGTGCCAGGGCATGGCGGAGCAAATTCGCGAGGTGCGCGACCTGGGCGTGCAGGTGGTGGTCGTGGTCGGCGGCGGCAACATCTTCCGCGGCCTGAGCGGCAGCAAGCGGGGCATCGAGCGCGCCACCGGCGATTACATGGGCATGCTGGCCACGGTCATCAACGCGCTGGCATTGCAGGACGCGCTCGAGAAGATCGGCGTGCCCACGCGGGTGCAAAGCGCCATCAGCATGTCGCAGGTGGCCGAGCCGTTCATCCGGCGGCGCGCCGTGCGGCACATGGAAAAGGGCCGGGTGGTCATCTTCGGCGGCGGCACCGGCAATCCTTACTTCTCCACCGACACCACGGCCGCCCTGCGCGCCAACGAGATCGGCGCCGAAATCGTCCTCAAGGCGACCAAGGTGGACGGCATCTACGACAGCGACCCCAAGGAGAACCCCAAGGCGAAGCGGTATTCGCAAATCAGCTACTCCGAGGCGCTCCAGAAGCAACTCAAGGTGATGGATTCCACCGCGTTCTCCCTGTGCATGGACAACAAGATGCCCATCATCGTGTTCGACTTGTTCCAGCCGCACAATCTGAAGCGCGTTGTCATGGGTGAGCGGGTCGGCACCCTGGTGACGCTGTAAGCGATAACCGGGCCCGCGTGCCCTCCCGCTCGACCGATTTGCTTTTTGGGGCTGGCGGCGCGATTCGTAGGGTGATGTTCGCTTCACGCCAGGACGCCGGGCTCAAGCTGGGTCGCCTGCTGCAAGCGCAGGCGGTTCGGGCCGACCTGGTGCTGGGCTTGCCGCGCGGCGGCGTGGTCGTCGCGGCCGGAGTCGCGCAAGCGTTGCGCCTGCCGCTGGGCGTGATTGTCGTCCGCAAGATCGGGCATCCCTGGCACCGCGAATTTGCCGTCGGCGCGCTGGCCGAGGGCGGCGTGACCTTGCTCGACGAGAGCGCCGTCGGCCCGAACCCGCAGGTCCGGGCGGAGCTGGAGGCCATCATCGAAGAGGAGCAGGAACGCCTGCGCGTCTGCCAGGCCCGCTTTCAGCCCGACGGCGCCCCCGCGCTCGCGGACAAGACCGTCCTGCTCGTGGATGACGGCCTGGCGACCGGCGCGACGACCGAGGCCGCGGTCTTGTCAGCCAGGAAGCGCAAGGCCCACCTGATCATCGTCGCCGCGCCCGTGGCCTCCGCCCATGCGCGTCGAGCGGCTCGCCGGGGTGGCCGACGAAGTCCGCGTGCTGTGTGTGGACCCGGACTTCGCCGCCGTGGGCCAGTATTACGACGTCTTCGACCAGACGACGGATGAGGAGGTGCTGGAGTTGCTCAGGCGGGAGGACGCTGAAACGTGAACGTGATGCGTGTTGCGTGACGCGGCTCACGTTTCACGTTTCACTTTTCACGCCTCACGCTACCTTCCCCCGTGCCTGAACTGCCCGAAGTCGAAGTGCTGGTCCGCCACCTGGCGCCGTTGCTGGCGGGCCGGACGATTCGCGCCGTCCGCGTCCGCCGGGCCAAGGTGCTGGCGCCCGTGTCCGTCCGCAGATTCACGCCAGGCGCTGCGCGGCGCCAAGTTCTGCGGCCTGGCGCGCCGGGGGAAATACCTCCTGTTCAAGCTGCGCCCGGCCAAGGCGCGCTGAGGCGCTGAGCTTGCTGGGCCATCTCGGCATGACGGGGCGGATGTATTTGCTGCCGGCAACGGCGCCTTTGCCCCGGCACGCGGCGGTGGTCCTGAACCTGGGCCGGGAGAACTTCGTCTTCGAGGACACGCGCTATTTCGGGCGGCTGACGCTGGACCTGCGCCCGCTGGAGAAACTCGGGCCGGAGCCGCTGGGAGCGGAGTTTACCGTGGAGCGGTTCGCCGAGGCGCTGCGCCGTTCCCGGCAGCCGATCAAGGTCAAGCTGCTCGACCAATCCCTGCTTGCGGGCGTGGGAAACATCTACGCCAGCGAGGCCCTGTTCCGCGCGGGCATCGCGCCGACCCTGCCGGCGCAACGCTTGAGCCGAGGCCAGGTGCGGCGGCTCTGGCGCGCCATTCGCGCCGTGCTCCGGGAGGCCATTGCGTGCGGCAGCACGGTGCCGCTCAATTACGCGGGCCAGGGAGCGCGCGACGGGCTGTTCTATTTCGGCCGCGCGCCCGGCGCGCCGGACTATTACGAGGAGCGGTTGCGCGTCTATGACCGGGCGGGCCGGCCCTGCCCGAAGTGCGCGACCGTGATCAGGCGGCGCGTGCAGGCGGCCCGGAGCACTTTCTATTGCCCGCGTTGCCAGCGCGCCTGAGAACAAGGGGGACGTGCGGACGATTTGGGCCACCCGCGCCGTCAATCGCGCGCGCGCGGGAGGAACAGGGCAATGCACGCCGCGGGCAGGAAAAGAAAGCCCGCGTAGAACAGGGCGATGCGGTGGTCGCCCACCTTGGAGAACAGGCCGAAGAAGACCGTGCCAAAGGCAGCGGTGATGCGCCCGATGTTGTAGCAGAACCCCGCGCCCGTCGTGCGGAGCAGCGTGGGGAACAGCGGCGGCAGATACATCGTGAACAGGGCGAAGGCGCCCTGGCAAAAGCCGATCAGCGGGAACCATAGTTTATCGTTAGCTCGAACCAGGGAACGATCGATAAATTCGTCGGCGATTGTGTTATGGCCCTATTCGGATGCCCGAGGCATATACCGGACGCGCCGAAGAAGGCGATACAAACCGCTATCGAGATGAGAAGGAGCCTCTACAACTTCAACATCGAAAAGAAGCTTCCAGTCCCAATGGATCTCCATATCGGAATCAATACCGGCGTCGTTGTCGCCGGAATGGTTGGGGGGCGCAACAAGCGGGAGTTCACGGTAATGGGGGATACGGTCAATATCGCATCCCGGCTCGAGGATATGTCCGAAGAAGGCCAGATCCTCGTGGGCGCCCATACGTACGAAGAAACCAAGGACGAATATAATTACCGGATGGTTGGCTCCGTTCCCATAGTCGGCAGGAGTAAGGAGATAGCGGTATATGAGCTGCAGCCTGTCTGGAACGAGTTTAAGGGCGCAAAATCGGCCGGGCCGTAACCGGATCATCAAATGATCGAAATATAGTCTGTTTATTGTTATGCCCGCTGGGAGTAAAACACAGAGGTAACAATGCCTGAAGATAGAATAGAAGAAGAGAAACGGTTCTGGGCCAGGTTTGCGTCCCGGTATGACGGCTTCATGGACCGCCAGGTAACAAGTTACGGAACCCTGATCAAAAAAATCCTGGGAGAGATAGAGGAGGGCTGGCTCGTGCTCGAGGTCGCCGCGGGCACCGGCACGATCGCCCTCAGGATGGCCGGCAAGGCACGAAAGGTCTACGCCATTGATATCACGCCGGAAATGATCGCCCGGGCGGATGAAAAGGCAAAATCGCAGGGGATTAAAAACGTCATCTGTTCGGTTGACGACGCCTACGCCCTCCCGTTTTCCGACCGAACCTTTGACGCGGTCGTCTGCGCCAACGCCCTGCATAAAATGCAGGAGCCTGGGCGGGCGCTGGCCGAAATGAGGCGGGTCCTCAAACCGGCAGGCAGGTTGATAACGCCGACGCTCTGCCACGGCCAGAACCTGAAATCCCAGATTATCTCACGACTCATGGCGCTGACGGGATTTCCCGCGTACCACCGGTTCGACCAGGCACGGCTGACCCGTTTGATAGAAGACGCGGGATTTGTGATCGGGAAAAACGAGATGATCGCCGAGACGATTCCGATGGCCTATATCGTCGCGCGGCCGCGGTGATTATTTCTATCGATACCCGATAGCCCGGGACAGACCGGGCAGGCATCCGAATCCCGAAGGCCTGCTCAGTAGTACCCCCGCTTTGCCCCCATCTCGAAGAAGTCGGCGATGAAGCCGGCCAGGATCTTCGTATAGTTCCGTATCTCCTCTAAACTCATCCCGGGATTCTGAGCGTAGGTCGTCATGATCCCGTTGAGGGCCGAAAAGAACGCGTGGGACATGAGCCTACGGTCGCCCTTGTACCCCGCCCCCTCGATCACCCCCTCGATGAGCTCCAGCAGCTCCTTCATGACGGGGTTGATCATCTTTTCGTCCTGGTCGGATATCATCCCCCGGGGCGCAAACATGCTCATCATCTGGAAATAAGAAAGATTATTGTTGAGGTAGCCGATGTAGACCTCGGCCAGCCGCCTGATGGAGCAGCCGTCTTTGCCCGCGCATTCGCGCCGGATAAGCTCCACGATCTCGCGGGTCCCCCGGTAGAAGACCGCAAGGAATATCTCGTCGAGGCTTTCGTAATACCGGTAAAGGGTCGCGGGGCTCACCCCAACCTGTTCGGCGATGTCCCGGATGGTGACCCCTTTGAAGTTCTTCTCCGAGAGCAGCGTCTGGGTAACCCGAACGATCAGCTCCTTTCGGGTCTCCCGCTCCTGCTCCTTGAGGTCATCAAAGGTGAGGTTCGCCATACGATCATATCCCCCTCGGGCGACAGTCCGATCGGTTGTATATTCGGTCGTCCGGTATGTGCTGTCGTCAGTCCCCGACGGAGACGGAATGTAGTCCCGCAGGGAGTGAACGAGCATTGTTCATGAGAGCCTTCGGTATCATAGTAAACAATATTCACTTTGTCAAACAAAACCGGCCGCCCCGGCCGCGCTACGGGGCAAACGAGCTTTCGGCCATCTCCATGATCGACATATCCTCCGACCGGATCGCCTGGGCGATCGCATCGGCCTCCGGCAGGACGTGATTCAGGTAGAACTTGGCCGTCGTGATCTTTCCCGAGTAAAACGAGGCGTCCGGGTTATCCGCGATAAACCGCGCCCATTGTTCCCAGTTGCCGGGGTCGACGCCTTTTTCGGCCGCGAGCGCCCCCAGTCTTTTTTGGGCGAGGGCCGCCTGCCACACGAGCATCCAGGACGATATGACGATCGCCATGAGATTAAGGAACGGGTAGGCGTTTCCGATCGGGATTAAAAACTTCCCTTCGACGGAGCACCGGGCAAAAAAGCCGCTTACTTCCGATAACAGGCCGATGGCCGTCTTGAGCTTTCCCACGAGGTCCGCCAGCGCGCCGTCCGGCGCATTTTCGGCGATCACGCGCCGCATCTCGTCTATGAAGTCGATAAAGACCTTCCCCCTTTTCTGGCCGAGCTTTCGCGCGACCAGGTCCAGCGCCTGTATGCCGTTGGTCCCCTCAAACAGCGGGGCGATCCGGGAATCCCGGAGGATCTGCTCCATCGGGTAGTCGGCGATGTAGCCGTATCCCCCGTAGACCTGGACCCCCTGGTTGGCCACGAAAAAACCCATGTCCGAGCCGTACGACTTGACCACCGGGGTTAAGTAGCTCCACGAACCCGTGCCACTTTTCTCGCTCCTCGTCGGTTTGGGCCGCCCGGGCGCGGTCCTCGCAATAGGCGGTGTAATAGATGAGCGCCCTCAGGCCCTCGACCACCGCCTTCATCCACAAGAGCATCCTGCGGACGTCCGGGTGGTTGATGATCGGCACCCTCGGCGCCTCCGGGTCCCGGAAGTTGGTGAGGCTCGCCCCCTGCAGCCGCTCCCGCGCGTATTTGACCGAATAGAGGTAGGAGCGGGAGGCCGCCGCCAGGCCCATGACGCCCACGGCGATGCGCGCCTCGTTCATCATGACGAACATGATGCGCATCCCCTGGTTCTCCTCGCCGAGAAGCTCGCCGTAACAGTTCCCGTTGTCGCCGAAATTCATGAGGCAGGTCGCCGAGCCCTTGAACCCCATCTTCTTTTCCAGTCCGCCGATCGTATAGTCGTTTCGCCGCCCCAGTGTCCCGTCGTCGTTGACGAGGTATTTCGGGACGAGAAACAACGATATCCCCTTGGTGCCGGCCGGCGCCCCCTCGATGCGCGCCAGCACCGGGTGGACGATATTCTCGGTCAGGTCCTGGTCCCCGCCGGTTATGAATATCTTCGTGCCGGAGATCAGGTACGAGCCGTCCGCGGTTTTTCTGGCGGTCGTGGTCAGCGACCCCACGTCGGTACCGGCGTTGGGCTCCGTCAGCACCATCGTCCCCCCCATCTGCCGGACAGCAGCTTTTCCAGGTATTTCGACTTCTGTCCCTCGGTGCCGAATGCCGCGATCAGCTGGGCCACGCCCTCGGCGAGCCCCGGGTAGGCGTTAAAGGCGCAGTTGCAGTTGAAATACTCCCGCGTGGCCACGTAGAGGAGATACGGCATCCCCTGTCCGCCCACGGCGGGGTCCTGGGACATCAGGATCCATCCGCCCTCCGTAAAGAGCCGGTAGGCCTCGTGATAGGCCGTCGGAACATGTACCTGCCCGTCGACGAGGGAGCACCCCTCCTTTTCCCCCGCCTCCACGGTGGGCTCCAGCACCTCCACCGCGAACTTCCTGGCCTCCGCGAGCGTCATGTCGAATATTTCCCTCGAAAAGTCCGCGTATTTCGGGAATTTCGTCAGCTCGTCCATCTTCAGCTGCTCGAAGAGGACGAACGCCTGATCGTGCTCATCAACGATATAGTTAGCCATGACAACCTCCTCCCGGCAGGTCCATACACGGAAGCCCTAACCGGTCTATTATCGCTTGCGGTCTTCCACCCGCATCTCCAGGACGATCTGCCCCCACCCGCCGCAGCGTACCCCCACGTCGAAGCAGGAACCCCGCTTGAACCGCATCTGGTTGGGATCGACCCCGGCATAAAAAAGCTCATTCATGGCAAACACCGGCAGCGCCATAACATTGAGCGCATAGACACAGATACGTTTTGGCGAGAGCTTGGTGATGAGGTTTCCGGCGCCGTCGAGATAGAACTTGTCGCCGACCTTGTGCTGGCTGTTGCACCCCTGGGATTTGACCACCTCGAAGACGATGGTCTTGTCCATGAGCGCGGGCGAGAGCTTCATGATATGCTCGTTTTTCGGGTCGGCCCGAAAGAGCTTCATCTCCTCGTCGGTGTAGCCGAGATGTTTCTGCATCATGTCCCAGATCTCTTGCGTGATCTGCATAATATCCTCCTGTCTATTGTCATTCGGGAAACTCGAACCGATAATCACGATAGCAATGACCGTCGGTATGCATCATACAGCCTTCGACCTTCGGAGTGACGGTATACGGTATCCCCAGGGCGTCAAACCATCCCTCCACCCGGTCCATGATCCCGCACTGGTACTGGTCGATCATGCCGTATTTCGTCAGGCCGTCGTAGGCGAAACAGGTCGTCCACTCCCCGTGCACCCGGTTATGCGCCGGAAACGTGAAGGAGGACTTCATGAAATCGCCGAGCACGATCTCCATGACGGCGCTGATAGAATTCCCTGAACTGCTCAAAGGTCTCGATCCTGATCGACGCCCATGGCCTTCTTGAGGCGTTTTATCTCGACGCCCGCCATCGACCGCACCGCCGCCTTGTTGACGACGTTGGTCTTTTCCATGCCGAATTCCTGCACGCTGTGATAGAACCACATGGCGTCGTGGGTCATCCAGTTCTTGATCAGGAGCTCCTTGAGTTGCTCTTCCCTCAACCGTATTCATCTTCAGCCTCCAATAGATTTCGCTTATTTTCGTGAGTCCAACATCTCTATAAATCCTTCAAGCCGCGTGCGGGTCTGCTCTTCGGCGTACGCCCTCGGGTCGGCGATATCCATATCGAGCACCAGCAGCGGGACGCCGCGCGCGCGTGCGGCCTCCTTCATGATCTCCCAGTTCCCCTTCGAATGCCGGCAGGCCGGCGTGGCAAAGAGTATCGCCGCGTCAATCCCGAACCGCTCGGCAACCCCGTCCAGGAGATCGGTCCTGCGGCCCGTATTCCCGATGAACGGGTCTTTCAGACACCTGAGGGCAAGCCCCTCGAAGGGATTACGCTCGTCGATCTCGTCCCAGTGAACCAGAAAGGTCTCGCAGACCGGCACCGAGACCCCATGCTGCGCGAGGATGTCGAACACCGTGTTTTTATAGGTCGGGATCCAGGCATACCAGAAGGCGCGGTGAGTTTCCGGCCGCAGCTTGCCGGCGCCGATCCGCTCCTTCAGCTTGCCGATGAACCCCTCATGGAGGTCGGCCATTACCGGGGACCCGTCAAACATCCGCGAGAAGATGGAGTAGTTGACCAGCTGGTATCCCCCCCATGGGGCCGGCCGGTGACTGAGCAGATCCAGCAGCGCCAGATGGGAGGCGCGTGCACGGTTGGAGTTTTTTACCGCCTCCCTGAGCCGGTCCTCGTCAAACGGCGCCCCCGTCAAAGCGGCGACGTCCCGTGCGATCTGTCTGAGCTGGCCGGAGACGTAGCGGATCGATTCGGCGCTTATCTCCTGGGGGACGGACAGGAGGCGGGCCGGTTTCCCGTAGAGGCGCGAGAGGATCTCGCTGGTCCTGGACTTGCCGCCGCAGTAAAAGGAGGTCGAGATCAGGAGGTCGGGCCTCGGGAAATAGTCCCGGTAGTATGATGCGGCCGCCGCCCGGTGGAACGAACAGATGTCGGGCGAGTAACCCCGGTCCTCGGCCTCGCCGATGAGATCGGCCCCTATGTCCAGCGTAAGGAGCATCGACGCACCCAGCTCGAAGTCGAAGGGGGCAACGTCGCAGGAATGGAGGATCTCCATGGGAAACGCGTAAAACGACGTATAGACGACAGGCCTGCCCGTCTCGTATGCCGCCAGGAACAGCTTTGCCCACTCGGCAAACCACCGGGCGCGCGCATCCTCCCTCTGGGACAGCGCCTCGGTGGCCTGGCGCCTCATCTCGGTAAGCATTAGTTTGAGCATTGTGTGCCTCCTTGCCGCAGGGTCTCCACAAACGCCTCGATACGCGTTTTCGTCTGGCCCGCGCCCGACCACTCGTAGTCGTTTTCTATCGACAGGACGCGCACCCCCGCGCGCTCCATCTCTTCCGTCAGGAGCGGCAGGTCGTAGAGCCAGGCGTCGCAGTACTTCACCGAACAGAGGACCACGCCGTCGGCCCGGGAATCCCTGGCCAGGCTCACCAGCCAATCGATCCGCCGCCCGATCCCCTCCATACGGGGACACGCCGGGCGCGTCAGGTAGCGCTCGGCGAGGGCCCGCATCGGGTCGGACGCTCCCTCGGCGACAAGCCCCTCCCAGTGGCGCGCGCCCACGCAGGTATCCAGGGCGACGACGCTTCCCCCGGCGCCCTCGATCATTCCGATGAGATCGGGTCGGTCCAGCACGTTTGCCGAAACGACGATCCGTTTGCCGGCGGTAGTGCTCTTTCCCCTTGCATTGGCAAGTAGTCTATCGATACGTCTGTCCCCGTCCTGAAGATTGCCTGCCGCCGCATCGGCGAGGAGCGAAAAGACGGCCCCGCCGGAGAGCACGCCGTCCGCCTGCGCGGCAAAGACTCCCGCCATCTTCCGGCGTAGCGAGTTTGTATGTACGATGGCCTTCTCCAGGGAGGACGGCGTCACCGGGGCCCCGCCGAGTTCTTCTTCGAGCTGTCCCGCCAGCCGCCGCAACCCGCCGGCAAACAGGTCGACGGCCTCCGCGTCGCTCTTGTGCGGCACGTCAAGAAAGACCACGGAGGGGCCGTCGCGCTGAGCCGCGAGGGCATCATAGAGCCGCCGCATTCCGTCGCAGGAGTTGACGATCACCGTCCCTGCGGCCGCGGCGTGGTCGCCCCGGGCCGCGGCGGAAAAGACCGCCCTGATGTAGGGGCAGGTCGTCGGGTGAATGGCCGTATCGGCGTCCGACGGGCGGGCGTCGGATATCACCCGCACGGGGCGGAGCCCCGACGCGATAATAATCTCTTCCGGCAGGTACGAGCAGGTAAAGAGGATATCCTTTGGGGTAATCATGGCGCGCCTCCGCGGGTCTGTTACGGCGGTCCCCGGCGGGTGGATGGTGAGTCGAGCTGAGATGACGCGGTCTGGCTGGGTTAACGCCGTTCGTAAATGAATCTATCTCAGACACAGAGTAACGTAGTATATTATTGGATGAACAATGTTTAGTATTATGAAGAGCATTAACCCCTTTGTCAACAAAAAAGTGCGTCTCCCGGCCTCTTACCCTTACTTTTTTCATGCGCGTCGGAAAGACCGGCGCCATAAGCCACGCCGGTGGCGCGGCAACGGCCGGTCGTCCGCTCAGACAATAGGTTTGACATGGCGGACGCTATGTCCGATACTATAGCCGATATAGTCCGGCGTCATCCGTGATCGAGAGGACCCACACCATGAAAAGCAGGTCAACGCTCACAACCCGGCGGCTTCTCCTCCGGGCGTTCGGCGAGGGCGACGTGCCGGCCGTAGGCCGCCTGGCCGACGATATCGAAATATACCGCAACACGCTTAAGATACCCCATCCCTACACGGAGGCCGACGCCCGCCTGTGGCTCTCGATACAGAGGGAACAGTCGCGCGCGGGGACCGGTACGGTCTTCGCGATAACGGGAAAAGATGACGGGCTGCTTCTCGGGGCCTGCGGGATGGAGCTGTTTGCCGACCATAAGCGGGGCGAGCTCGGCTACTGGCTGGGGCGGGACTTCTGGGGAAAGGGATACGCGACGGAAGCGGCCGCGGCCGTCGTCGGCTGGGGATTCGAGACGCTGGCGCTCAACCGGATATCGGCCGCACGGTTCGGCGACAACCCGGCCTCCGGCCGCGTGCTGGAAAAGATCGGGATGACGCAGGAAGGCGTGCTGCGACGGCACGCCTTTCGGGACGGCGAGTTTAAGGATATGGTGATGTACGGGATACTGCGGGAGGAGTGGGAGGGGAGGCGGTAGAGACGGGGCGATCGGCGTGATCGGCCTTTCTCCCGTCGCTTTAGAGTGCCCTGACCTCGACCGTCGCGCCGGCGTCATGAAGATCGCGCCAGATATTTTCCGCGGTCTCTTGGGAGACCCCGGAAGAAACCGGCCCCGCGCCGCCCTCCACGAGTATCTTTGCCTCCTTGAGACCCATTCCCGTGTATCGGCGGACGACCTTGATGACCTCGATGGTCCTTGGTCCCGAATCGACGAGGAACACGGCGTAGTCCCCATCGGCGCCGGGTTCCCCGGGAGGCTGGACGGCATCCGTGCCGCCGGCCACCCACGCCGTCGCCCCGGCACGTTCGAGGTCGTGGCGCATCCTCTCGGCGTCGGCGCCTGCCGGCACGCGGCACAGCGCCCCCGGGGCGGATTCCACCAGCACCTTGGCCTCTTTCAGCCCGAGGTCGGTGTACTGCCGGATCACCTTGATGACCTCCAGAGTGTTCCGACCCGGATCGCCGATCCTTATAACGCGGCCCCCCCGATCCGGGGCGCCCGAGCGGTTGCCGGACCACGACCCGGTCCCGACCCCACCGGAGGCTTCCCTGACCTCCGCCACCGCGCCGGCGTTCTCCAGGTCGCGCACCATGTTCCCGGCGACGTCCTCGGCAACGCCGGACCAGACCGCCCGAGGGGCGGACTCCGCCAGGTCCTTGGCCTCTTTCAGTCCGAGGTCCGCATAGTACCGGATTACTTTGATAACTTCTATTCTCTTAGGTCCCGCAGAGACCAGAAAGACCTCGCAGTTTTTCATTTCCATCTCGCATTTCATACGTAAAGGGTCAGGTCTCCGTTTATCGCCTCTTCATCTGTTCATCTGCGCGCCCACCAGCCCGATGCTCTTCCTGACTTTACTATTTTTCGATTCCAGTACGGTCATCCGTTCTATCACGCTGCCGACGGAGCTGTCGCTGTGGAGGTTGAACCAATCCCTGATTTCCCGAAGCGTCGCCCCGCATAGCTTCCTCGATAGATATATCGCCATATTGCGCGGTTCGTTTGCCGTCCTTCGTTTGGATACCAGCAGTACGTCTCTCTCCACCCCGTAAACCGCGCATACCGCGTCGGCCACCTCCTCTATCTCGGGCAACAGCAGCTTCGATTCCGGCACCTCCTCGTGCGCCTTTTGGCCTGAAAAGCGATCGCGTACCCATTTAATAAACGCATCGCTCCCTAAAACACCAGGGATATTCTTTTCCTTAAAAAAACGTCGGATTTCCTCCGAATCATCGTCGGCGATGAACTCCTTGTACGCCTGCCTTCTCGCACGCGGCTCGCTCGAGAATTGGGAGAGCACATAGTCTTTGTGGAGCCAGTCCCACTGTTTCGCATCCGACAGATACCCGTGATGGCTCGTCCACGGGTACTGTTCCGGTTTAGCCGCCGTGCCGGCATGCAGGGGATTTCGGTGGATGTAGCGCACCAGCTGGAGGAGGTACGTATCCGCATCAACGAGGATCGATTGATATCTGCCGGCAAACAGCTGACCGACGGTCTTGTGGCGGCGGTTGAATCGTTGCGTATAGATCCCGTCAATATGACGCATGGCCCGGGAAAGATTGCCCAGGGGCGTCTGGATAAGAAGATGATAGTGATTGGACATCAGGCAGTAAGCGGCAATACGAACGCCCCAGAGCTGTGTCGACTCTTCCAGGAGCTTAAGAAAGGCATTAAAGTCCGCAGGATCGGTAAAGACGTCTTCCCGTTGTCTCCCCCGGTTCATGATATGATACCATGCGTCGGGGTATTCTATTCTCAGAGGGCGAGCCATGATAGAAATATATCATCATAGCCAATAAGAGTCAAACGGAGACTTGACCCCTTATTTTTCGGACCCCTTATCTTTCCTACACTAAATTTCTACGGATATCTCCCCCATAGGATTTCCCTTTTCCCGAAAAGACCGGCTCCGCATCCGCATTTTCTGACCCATCAGTCAAAAGAACCTTTGACTCCCGTATAAATATCTGATACAACTGTACCGCTTTCCACATATAATCCTTCCCTTTACACACATCTCATGGAGGTCTCGTATGGATTTAGGAGGTCTCGTCGCACGAAACGCCCGGATGCTTCCCGAAAAGGAGGCGCTCATCTACGAGGGCAAGCGTCTCAACTGGAGAGAGGTCAACGAGCGCGTTAACGCCGTATCCAACACGCTGCTCAAGGCCGGCCTCAAGAAGGGCGATAAAGTCTCGCTCTGGATGTTCAACTCCGACATGTTCGTGCTCGCGTTTTACGGCGTGGTCAAGGCCGGCGGCGTGGCGGTCCCGGTCAACTTCCGGCTTGCCCCGCCGGAGGCCGAGTTCATCTTCGACAATTCGGACTCGGTGGCCCTCATCTTTGACGACTGCTTCGAGGCGCCGGTCCGGGACATGAAAAAACGCCTCAAGAAGGTCAAGAACTATTTTTCCGCGGGGCCGGGTACGTTCGACGGGTTTGACGTGTTCGCCCAGGTCATCGAATCGGGAAAGAAGGACGAGCCGTCGGTAAAAGTGGACGAGTATGACGAGAGCGAGATCATCTACACCTCCGGCACCACCGGCAGGCCCAAGGGCGCGCTCTTCGTCCACCATGCGCACATGGTGCTCACCACCAGCATCACCAGCCTCATCGGGACGAACTTCAACGACCGGATACTCCACGCCGCGCCCCTCTTCCACTCGGCCGAGCTCAACCTCTATCTCAACCCCGGCACCTACGTCGGCGCGACCCACGTCGTCAACAAGGAGTTCTGGCCGCCCGATAAGGTCCTCGACCTCCTCCAGAACGAGAAGATCACCCTGTTTTTCGGCGCCCCGATCATGTACACCATGCTGATGGGCGTGCCGGACTTCGAAAAATATGACCTTTCCCGCATCCGCTTCTACGGCTACGGGGCCGCCCCCATGGCGGCCGAGGCCGTCAAGCAGATGATGGATAAGTTCAGGAGCACCAATTTCTTCTGCCTGTGCGGGTTCACCGAGGCCGGCCCCGGCGGCGTCGCGCTGCTGCCCGTGGACCAGATCAGGAAGGCGGGCGCCGGCGGCAAGTACGTCGTCAACATGGAATCCCGCCTGGTGGATGAGAACGAGAAGACGATCACCAAGCCGGGGGTCGTGGGCGAGCTCGTCATCAAGGGCGAGATGGCAATGAAGGGCTACTACAAGAACCCCGAGGCCACCAAAAACACCATCAAGGACGGCTGGGTCCACTCGGGAGACCTGGGAATACTTGATGACGAGGGCTACATCACGCTGGTCGACCGCAAGAAAGACATGATCATCACCGGCGGCGAGAACGTCTACAGCAAGGAAGTGGAAGACGCCATCTTCGAGAACCCCAAGGTGGCCGACGCCGTCATCATCGGCGTGCCGCACCCCACCTGGGGCGAGACGGTCACGGCCGTCGTGGTGACCCGGCCCAACGAGACGCTCACCCTCGACGAGCTCAGGGAATTCCTGAAAACGAGGCTCGCCGACTACAAGATCCCGCGGAAACTGGAAGTCATCGAAGCCCTGCCGCGCAACGTTGCCGGCAAGGTCCTCAAGTACCAGCTCAGGGACCAGTTCAAGGCAACGGCGGGCAAAAAGTAGGACGGGGACGCATAAATCCCGCGCCCTTCGCGTAAATCGCGCGGCCGCGCTAATGCCGATAAAGATCGTTTGTGGCGGCTATGGAAAGGATAAGGAACATGGACATCAAGGAAATCTTTATGTATCCGACCCAGGACAAGGAGTGGTCGGTCAAGATGATCATCGGTATCGCGCTCTCGCTCCTGCCGATCGTCAACTTCTTCTGCGCGGGGTACGCCTACCGGATATTCAAGGCGGGGCTCGAGGGGAAGCCTCCCACAATGCCGGAATGGGGCGAGTGGGGGGATATCTTCATGCAGGGTCTCATGATCTTCCTGTTGCGCCTTGTCTACTTCCTGATACCGCTGGTCTTCCTGGGGACGGGGTCGGTGTTGCTTATCAGCGCCTTCGTGCTCAAGGAAAGGAGCGGACTTTTCCCGGAAGGTATCATCCTGCCGGCGGCCGTGTTTATCGGCGTCGGTGCGATCCTTGCGATCGTGGCCGCGGTCCTCTTCCCGATGGCGCTTGCCCTCTACGCAAAAAACGACGAGCGGTTCGGGGCCGCCTTAAGGATCTGGGAGGTCGTGCATAACATCTTCAAGGCGTTTGACGAATATGCCGTCGCGGTCGTGCTGATGATCTCGTTTTCTTCGCCTACTTTGTCCTCTCCGCAATACCGTACCTCGGCATCCTTATTGCCGTGCTTCTCACGTTTTACATCAAGTATCTCTTCTACTATGCGCTGTTCGGATCGGCGTGCGCGGGCGCCTTTGAGAAGGCCGCCGCGGCCGACAACCCAACCGGCGCATAATAGGCCAAGATACCGGGACTGTGCTAAATGAAAACGGGCGACGATCTTCGGATCGTCGCCCGTTCTTCGTATCCCTTCCAAACGATGTCCCTACGAGGCAACGGTATCCAGGAACTCGGCCGCCGCCCCCCGGATCCGGTCGAAGACCGCGTCCTCTGCGCACATTCCGTCCACCGTGATTACGAACGGCAGGCACGCCATATGCCCGTCGAAGATCTCCTTGACCCGGTTCAGGTACTCCTCGCGCTCGAAGGAGGTGAAGCCGCCGCGGTCTTGTGTGATGCGCCGCAGGCCTTCCGCCACGCTGATCGAGATATAGAAGACGCGGTCGGGCGCCGGCGCAAAGGCCTCGTTTTCGATCCGTATCCGCTCGGGGTCGATACCGCGGGCGCCCTGGTATGCCATCGTCGAAAAGTAATAACGGTCAAGAACCACGACTCGTCGATCGGCAAGCGCCGGTCCGATGTTCTCTTCGACGTTTTGCCTCCGGTCGAGCAGGAATAGCTCGTATTCCCGCTCGGGGTCTTCGCGCCGCCTGTTGGCGTGGGCGGCCTGCCTGATCTTCTTTCCGTATTTCCCGTCGGTCGGCTCCCTCAGCAAAGCAACATCGTATCCCTCGCGCGCGAGGTGGTCGGCGAGCCGCCCCGCCTGCGTGGACTTCCCCGAACCGTCGATGCCTTCGATAACGAACAGAACGCCCCGGGAGATATCCTTCTTGTGCGCCGGATGAGACATGGGGAATCTATAACACAGCGGACAAAATAAAACAATGGCAGATAGCCGAAAAATGCGGCGGCCCTTTAAACGGGCGATCCCCGACACACGATCTCGCTGCCGCCTGGATAGGGTGTTCTTTTATCGGGACCGCCGCTACTAACCTTTCTTTTCATTACAGAAACAGATATATTATAATTGGGTATTGACTCGCGAAGCGTACGGCATCGCCCGTGCCGACGGGCACGGCCCCGGACCGATCGACCAGGAGATATCGGCATAAAAAGTGACCGGGGTCACCATGCCTCGCCGGCCGTAATATTATACTTTGACACTCAAAGAAAAAATGGTATACTTTACAGGGTTTATTAAAAAGGAGGTTGACTATGGCATTAGATATCGGAAAAGCGTTTAAATTCCCGTTCGCCGATCCCAACTGGGTCGTTAAAGTTATCATCGGGACGGTCTTGAGCTGGATTCCGATCGTTAACTTTTTCTCTTTCGGAAACGCGTATCGCGTCTTCAAGAAGGTCCTCAACAAGGGGGAGCCGGCGCTCCTCGAGTGGGACGACTGGGGCGGCTTCTTCATTGACGGCCTTAAAGTCTTTGTGATTTATCTCATCTACATGATCGTCCCGATACTCCTTATGTTTGCCGGTCAGGGCTTGATCGGCAGCGCCATGTATAAGATGGCTATGGGCGGCTCCGGCGGCGGCGTTATGGCGCTCGGCTGGATCGTTTATATCATCGCGATTATTCTGAGTATCTGCCTGGGTATTGTCATGCCTATGGCCGTCGCCTACTTCGCAAAGAACAACGAAGACTTCGGGGCGATTTTCCGTTTCAAGGAAATCATCGCATCGGTCTTCAAGGTCATCGGGGACTATATCCTGGTTATCGCGATAGCGGTCGGCATCGGTATCGCCATCGCCGTTACGTGCATGATCATCATCGGATTCGTCCTGCTGCCGATTAGTATCTTCTACCTGATGGTTGTCTTCGCCACGTTGTACGGGCAGGCATTTGCGCCGGCCTTCGACGGGGCTCCGGCTGCGCCGGCAAAGAAGGCTTAAGTCCTCAGGTGCGGTGCGCTACAAGGGGGGCGTGTGCCCCCCTTTTTTTAGGTTTTCTTCAATAAAACGTCTATGAAATCAAACTCCCCGACCGCGCGTCTCGGTTTTAAGGATCGCAAATCGTTTTTTCTGCTCCAGGCGGTCGGGAGAGAATTCCCGGACATCGACGACTACTGGGATGGAAATTGGATCCTTATTTCGGCGTCGCTGGGCATGCCGGGGCTCTCGGTTCAGATCACCGATCCCTGCATCCGGGTGGACGAGCTGGAGGCCTTTCTCCTGGAGCTTCGGAGTTTTTCCCTCGGGCACCTCAACTCCGTGGAATCGTCTTTCCGGGAGCCGGTGCTATCCATCGGGATTCAGTCCCCGGAGCCGGGAGAGGAAGACCTCCTCGCCCGTATCGAGATCAACGTTTTCACCGATGACGGCGTCGCCGGAACCGTGGCCGAGATGGACCTTCGGAACGACAGTCTTGATCTCTTCATCCGGGGTATCGAAGACATACTCCGGGAATACCCGGTGCTTGCGCGGGAGACCCACTGACCGGGTTACGGGATCGTGCCTACAAATCCGGGAAGATTCAAAGGGAGTACCGTACGCTATGGGCCCTATGAAATATGACGATTCTGAAGAACTGAAAGTTACCGACGGCGTCTATCAGGTGGCGGGCGGCGACATTACCGACGGGGCCGATGCCGCGGCCTTTCTCCTGATCCTTGACCGACCCGTCCTCATCGATACCGGCGCGGGCCGCTCCATTGACGGGCTCGTGGAAAACATCAGGGCGGTCGGGGTGGACCCCGCCGCCGTAAAGGACGTGGTGCTCACCCATAACCACATCGACCACATCGGGGGCGTGCCCTATCTGAAAGAGCGCTACGGCTGCCGGATCATTATGCACGAGCTGGACGCCGCCGCCCTGCGATCCGGCGACGACCATGCCACGGCGGCCGGGATGTACGGCGTGTCGTTTCCGCCTACCCCGGTGGATGAAACGTTTAACGGGCAGGAGCATCGCCTCGCGATCGGGAACGACACCCTGGTCCTCGTCCATACCCCCGGCCACACGCCGGGGTCTATCTCTGTCTACATCGATCTGGGGGGCCGTCGCGTGCTGTTTGCCCAGGATGTTCACGGCCCGTTCATGGCGGCGTTTGGCTCCGATATCCACGAATGGCGGCAGTCCATGGAGCGGCTGATCGAGCTGGCGCCCGATATCCTCTGCGAGGGCCATTTCGGGATCTACGAGCCGAAAGAACGGGCCATTGCCTACGTTCAAGGGTACCTCGACCGGTACGCCCGATATTGACCGAAGGCGGTACGGCGGCCGGTGTTGTCCGGCGGATCCCCCGCCGCTATGTCTTGGGACCGCCCCTGGCAAGAACCGTGTCGAGCACTTCGGTCATCGCGGCGATCCCGTAGGGCTTGATGAGCACCCCGACAAATCCGTGTGTCCGGAAATCGGCCATGATCGGATCGTTGGAGTAACCGCTGGACACTACCGCCCTGACGGAAGGGTCTATCGCCCGGAGACGCCCGATCGTCTCAATCCCCCCCATACCGCCCTTAATCGTTAAGTCCATGATCACCAAATCAAAAGGCATCCCGGCCTGGGCGGCCCTTGTAAACTTTTCTATTGCCTCCCGGCCGTCCCGGGCCGTATCCACTTCATAGCCTAACCCTATAAGCATGGTATAGGCAACGTCCCGAATTGCCTCCTCGTCGTCCATTATCAGGACAGTTCCCTTTCCCCTCACCTGTTTTACGGCCGCAGGGTTTTTTCGGTTATGTACGGCGCCGGAGACCGGCAGGTAAATCAGAAAGGTGGCGCCGGCCCCAACTTTCGACCGGACGCCGATATGGCCGTCGTGGTTCTTGACGATCGAATAGGAAATCGAGAGGCCCAGGCCGCTGCCCTTCTCCTTGGTGGTAAAGAAGGGATCGAATATCTTTTGGACGTTCTCCGGCGGTATTCCCTGTCCCTCATCGGTGATGGTGACAAGAATATAGTCCCCGTTTGCGATCGGCATCGCGTCTTCATCCGAGATAGTGACGTTTTGGGCCGAAACCGCCAGCGTTCCGCCATCGGGCATCGCCTGGTGCGCGTTGATGACAATATTATTGAACACCTGGCTGATCTGCCCGATATCGGCCTCAACCGGCTTAAGATCCTCGGCGATCTGAAACTCGCACGGTATAGTGGAGCCCCCGAGGGCAAACGTTACCGAGTCCCTGATGAATTCGGAGACAATGACGGTTTCTTTGACGGGCACCCCTCCCCGGGAAAACGTGAGGAGCTGATGATTGAGACGTCCCGCCATGATCGAGGCCTTTTCCATCTTCTCGAGGCGGTCATAGATCTTTTCTCCCTTTTGGGTATAGGTCTTGGCCAGTGAGATGTTGGCCATAATAGCCGTCAGGATGTTATTATAGTCATGCGCGATCCCACCGGCAAGGATGCCCAGGGATTCGAGCTTCTGTGTCTTTCTGAGCTCATCCTCGATCCGCTTCTTTTCGGTTACGTCCCGAAAGACGAGGACCACGCCGATAATATTGCTGTCCCTGTCCTTGATCGGCGATCCGCTGTCGGCGACGATACGTTCCGTCCCGTCCTTGGCGATGAGGATCGTATCGCTTTCAATTTCGATCATTCCCGCACTGTCGATGATCTTTTTTACGGGGTCCTCACACGCCATGCGTGTAGTCTGGTTGATGATCCGGAAGACCTCCGAGAGCGGTCTTCCGCCGGCCTCGCTCTGAGAAAAGCCGGTCAATGCCTCCGCCGCCTTGTTTATCAGGACGACCTTCCCGCCGGTATCGGTCGTGATTACCCCGTCCCCGATGCTCCTGAGCGTTACGGCCAGACGCTCTTTTTCTTCGGCAAGGGCTTCTTCGGCCCGCAGCCGCTCGGTTAAGTCCCTCAGCGTCCCCTGGAAACCGACAATCCTGCCCTGGCGCCTCAATACCGTTACGTATCCCTCTACCTTTCGCTCGGTACCGTCCTTCGTATACATGCTGTACGTGAAGTTATCTATCGGGACGCCCGTCCTGTACAGGGAGTTATAGGTTCTGTAGATTTCCTCGGCCTTGTGGGGGGAGCAGAATTTTATATAGCTCGCCCCGATAACCTCCTGCCGGGGATATCCCGACATCTCGATGAGGGCCGAGTTTGCCGCCGTGATAGTCCCTGCGAGGTTTACGGTAAATACTCCCTCTATGGAATTTTCGAACAAATTGCGCCACGTCTCTTCCCGTTCCTTGATCTGTTCCTCCGCCCGCATCCGGGCGACTGCCGTACCGATTTCACGGCCGATGCTCGAAAGGATATCCTGGATCTCTCCGGTGAAAAACAGCCTCTGCGAGCCGGCGATATCCAAAGCCCCGATAGCCCTGCCCTGCGAGAGGAGGGGAACGCTGGCAAATGACTGTATGCCGGGAAGCGACGCCGACTCGTCACCCGCACCCGCGTAATCGTTATCGATAAATGGCATATTCTTATGGAAGACCGTATCATACGGGCTTTTGGATGTCGGTACCGTTTTTGCTCGATCGATGGATGCTTCAAATAATCCCTTGCTCACGACGAGCTCGGCAACGTCCGGGTCTTCACTTAACAGGTAGATTCCGCCGCCGGCCAGATCCATGAGGTCGAGGATCGTGGCCAGGACGCCTTCCAGGAGGGATTTGACGCTGTCGGCCTGGTTGGTCGAGATTATAACCCGGTTGAGTATCTCCAGTTTTCTCGTCTGTCTGCCGACCTCTGCCCGCGTCTTCCTGTCGTCCGAGATGTCCCGTGCGATCTCCAGGCAGGCCGTCGATCCATCGGGCAGGGGCACGGGGATCGAATGGATCTCGAGGATGACGCCGTTAGCGCGGGATACCTCTCGCGTAATAGGCTGCCGCCGCCTGATAGCCTCTATCGCCGTGCACGACGCGCACGGACAATCCGTATTATAATAAAACTCGTAACACTTGCGGCCGCCGGCCTTACCGGATACGCGGATCGACGCTTTATTCTGGAACACGATATCGTACGATTCGTTGATGATATCGACGGAATCGGGCATCGCATCGATCAGGGTATTGTTGATCTTGAGGAGGCGCCCGATATCTTCTCTGGCCCGGGATAACCCATCGGTGAGCGTTCGAATTTCGGACCGTAGCGCGTCTTTCGGGTCTTCCCGACGGTTCACCGTTGTTTCCTCGAAAAGATTGACAATAGAGACACGCCCGATCGGTTCCGGCAGCCCGGTGTGCTGCCGCCGGCCGTAAAGATACACAATCAATCGGGCACCGGACTATCCTGCTTCTCTCAATAACGGCGATACTGCCGTAACGGTTGTACGGCTCACTGAATCTTTTCGGTCTTTCAGGTACGGCTCTCGCGTATTGAGTCCCAAAAGCCGGGACTACCTGATCAGTGACTTTCCGGTCATCCCGGCGGATTTTTCGTGCCCGAGGATGGTCAGGATTGTCGGGGCGACGTCGGCAAGGATCCCCCGTTCAAGGGTGCGTCCCCGAAAGTCGGGGTCCACAAGGATCAAGGGGACCGGGTTGGTAGTGTGGGCAGTATGCGGTTCATTGTTCTTGAAATCCCACATCTCTTCGGCGTTGCCGTGATCGGCGGTGATGAGGATCGAGTAGCCCGCCTTCAGGGCCTCGTCTACCACCCTGCCGACGCACGTATCCACCGTCTCGACGGCCTTAACCGTCGCCTCCATGACGCCGGTATGCCCCACCATGTCGGGATTGGCGAAGTTGAGGACGATGAGCCCGTATTTCTTTTCGCCGATCAGCGCCGTGACCCGATCGGTAACCGCATGGGCGCTCATCTCGGGTTTCAGATCGTAGGTGGGCACGTCCTTGGGCGAAGGGACGAGGACCCGGTCCTCGAGGGCAAAGAGCCGTTCCTGGCCGCCGGAAAAAAAGAAGGTTACATGGGCGTATTTTTCCGTCTCGGCGATCCTCAGCTGGGCCTTTTTCAGATCGGCGAAGATCTCCCCCAGGATATTGTCCAGCACCTGCGGCCCGAAGACGACCGGAAACGGGAAAGTTTCGTCATACCGGGTCATCGCGAGAAATCCGGCGTGTTGTACCACGCGCTCCCGGACGAACCCGTCGAAGTCGGAAAACATCAGCGCCCGCGTTATCTCGCGGGCCCGGTCGGCCCGAAAATTGATAAAGAAAATACCGTCGCCGTCGGCAACCGTTCCGACGGGTTTTCCCCCCTCCGTTATCACCGTGGGGGTAATGAACTCGTCGGTCTGGCCGCCGTCGTAGGCCTGCCTGACGGCCGCCACGGGATCAGACGCGGTCTGGCCCCGCCCGAGCACGATGGCGTCGTACCCCTTCTGGACCCGATCCCACCGCTTGTCCCGATCCATGCCGAAGTAACGCCCCTGGAGACTGGCGACCTTGCCCGCACCCGTTTCGGTCATGAAGGCGACCAGCTGCTGCATGTAGCCCACCCCGCTCGTGGGGGGTGTATCCCGGCCGTCGAGAAAGGCATGAAAAAAGAGGCGCTCTATTCCCGAATCGTGGGCCGCCCTGATCGCCGCGAAGATATGGTCTATGTGGCTGTGGACCCCCCCGTCGGATAAAAGCCCCATGATGTGGAGCGCGGCGCCTCTCTCCTTTACCTCCCGGCAGAAGCCCGTCAGGACCTCGTTGGAAAAGAAGGACCCATCGGCGATGGCCTTATTGATCCTCGTATAGTCCTGATAGACGATCCTCCCGGCGCCGAGGTTGAGGTGGCCCACCTCACTGTTACCCATCTGCCCGTCGGGCAGTCCCACGTCAAGGCCGCTGGCCACTAACGTGGTAGAGGGATACTCGCGCGTCAGCCCGTCAATCACGGGGGTTTTCGCCTGGGCGACGGCGTTGAATTCGGTATCAGCCCTGATCCCCCAGCCGTCCATGACGATAAGAATGATTCGTTTTTCAGTCATTGGCGTTTTTGATCGTCCCTGGTGACGGGAATCGTCCCGTGTGTCCCGCGGCGAATTGACCGTACCCGGCCGGCGCCGCCGTTACCGTTGCCGGCCGCCGGGCTCTTCCGGCGCGGTCGAAGCGGCCTTTGTCTCAACGACAAGCCCCTTCTCGTCATAGCGCGTCCGGGGTACCTCATGCCAGAGACCCTCGATATCGTAAAAGAGACGGACCGGCTCAAGGAAGATATGGATGATCACATCGCCGTAGTCCATGAGGACCCATCGCCCCTCCGTCGTCCCCTCGACACCGATGGGGCGGATGTCCTGGACCGACAGGGTCTCCTGGATGTGCTGCGCCGTCCGAATTGCGTGGAGGTCCGAGGTCCCGGTCATGATGATGATAAAATCGGTAAAGCTCGAGAAATTCCTGACGTCAAGGACGACCAGGTCCCTGACTTTTCTGTCCAGGATTGCCCCAATAAAGGCGTCCGGACCGATTGTGGTGCTCGTTTTCAGCGGTAAAGCCCTTTCTCTTGTATATATCGATCCACCGCCGGCGGGACGAGGTAGCGAATCGATTTCCCCTGTCCCACCAGCCCCCGTATATGCGTGGCGGATATATCCATTGCCGTAATATTATGATACGTAAGACGCGTCCCGCTCTCGTGCACGAGGGCGCCCTCGGAGTCGCGTGAGAAAAGCGTCGCGATCTCGGGAGGCAGGCTGCACTCGGGCTCCATATTCCGCCCGGTCGGACGGTCCGTTACCACGAAGTGAGCCAGATCGAAGAGACGCCGGTAGTCGTGCCACGTGGCGATCTCACAAAAGGCATCCAGCCCAAGGATAAAATAAATATCGGCGCCGGGGCCGAGGCGATTGCGAAAATAGGAAAGGGTATCGACGGTGTAGGATTTACCCTCCCGCTTGATCTCAAGGTCCGAGGCATCAAAAAGCGGGTTGTCTTTCACGGCGCGCCGTAGCATCTCGTATCGGTGCGCGGCCCCTATGATCTGCGCCGGCGCCTTGTGGGGCGGCACGGCCGAGACCATAAAGATTATCCGTTCGAGATCGAAATCCTCGCATACCTCCTGTGCGCTTCGGAGGTGACCCACGTGAATCGGGTTAAAGGTTCCCCCCACGATTCCAAGCCGGCGTATCCCCAAGAGGCTCTTCATAACGTTTCCCGTCTAAGACCGTATCTGCCCATCGCCGAAGCCGATAAACTTCGTCGTGGTCAGTTCCAGAAGGCCCATCGGCCCGAA
Source organism: uncultured delta proteobacterium (assembly GCA_963848155.1). GTDB lineage: Bacteria > Desulfobacterota > Zymogenia > Zymogenales > Zymogenaceae > JAFGAS01. Next base: position 733,215 of record CAWKCL010000006.1, on the reverse strand, counting down.
CGCGTGCAGCTTCGTCGTGGATATCCCGATCTCGGCCCCCAGCCCCAGCTCAAATCCGTCGGAAAATCTCGTTGAGGCGTTGACGAACACGCACGACGAATTGACCTCGTCGATAAACCTCCGCGCGTTGGCGACGTCACTCGTGACGATAGATTCGGTATGGAGAGACCCGTAACGCTCTATGTGCGCGATCGCCTCGTCAATGCCGGAGACCACCCGCACGGCCAGGATCAGGTCCAGGTATTCCGCGTACCAGTCCTCCTCGGTTGCCGGCTTGGCCGCGGGCGCCAGCGTCAGCGTTTCGGGGCAGCCCCGCAGCTCGACGCCCCGTTCCACGAGCGCGCCGGCCGCTTTTGGCAGCCAGTCGGCCGCGACCGATCGGTGAACGAGAAGGGTCTCGGCCGCATTACAGACGCCGGGGCGCTGTGTCTTGGCGTTAAGGATGATCGAGAGCGCCATTTCCGGGTCGGCCGATTCATCCACAAAGACGTGGCATACGCCCTTGTAGTGTTTGATGACCGGAATCCGGGATATCTCGACGACCTTCCGGATCAATTCCTCTCCCCCCCGGGGTATTATAACGTCAATATAGTCGTCGAGCTTCAGGAGCTCGTCGACGGCCCGGTGATCGGTGATCCCGAGTATCCCGATTGCCCCCTCGGGAACGCCGTAGCGCGCGGCCGCCCGGGCAAGAACGTCCGCGACGGCGATATTGGACGAAATCGCTTCCGATCCCCCGCGGAGCACCACGGCGTTGCCGCTTTTCAGGCAGAGCCCGGCGGCGTCCGCCGTGACGTTGGGGCGGGCCTCGTAGATAATCCCGATAACCCCCAGCGGTATCCGCTGTCTGCCGACCAGGAGGCCGTTCGGCCTGCGCCACATACCGGTGATCTCGCCCACGGGGTCCGGCAGCGCCGCCACTTCCCTGAGGCCGCCCGCCATGGAATCGATTACCTTGTCGCTCAGGGTTAGCCGGTCGATGATGGCGGCCGAAAGACCCTTGGCTCGTGCCGCCTTCAGGTCCTTCTCGTTTTCCTGTTTGAGGCGGGCACTGTCTTTTTGGAGCCCCTCGGCCATGCCGAGAAGCGCATCGTTTTTAGCGGTGGCGCGCATTCCCGCCAGCCGCCGCGATGCGTCCCTGGCGGCCCGGGCCACCCGGAGTACGTCCTCTCTCACCGACATACGTTTTCCCTGCTTAAATCATCCCGCCAATCGAGGCGCGGCTCATCTCTCCTCGGGCCGGCCCGCGAGTAATCCACGCTCTCTAAAAGAGGACGAGATTGTCCCGATGGATAACCTCGTCGGAATATTTAAATCCGAGAACACCCTCGATATCTCGGGTGTCCAGCCCCTTGATTTTGGTCAGCTCCTTCGCACCGTAGTTGACCAATCCCCGGGCGAATTCGGCGCCGTCCGGCCCCATCACCGAGATCGAATCACCGATACGGAAATCTCCCGCCACCCCCATGACGCCCTTCGGCAGGAGGCTCTTGCCCCCTTTTGAAATAGCAACGACGGCGCCCGTATCGACGGTAATGCTCCCCTTCGCCTTGAGGGTATAGGCGATCCAGTGCTTCCTGCTGGTCAGCCCCTCCCGTTTCGGGATAAAGAAGGTGCCGACCGGGTGTCCGGTAAAGACCTCCGTAATGACGTCCGGCACCCTGCCGCCGACGATGATCGTGGGGACCCCCATGAAGGCCGCCATCTCCGCGGCCTCCACCTTCGAACGCATTCCCCCCCTTCCCACGGAGCCCGATGTACCGCCGGCGGACTCCTTGACATTTTTTGTGATGCTTTTGACCAGCGGGACGATCCTGGCGTCGGGGAAAAGCCGCGGGTCTTTATCGTAGAGCCCTTCGGTATCCGTCAGGATAATGAGGAGGTCGGCGGCGCACAGGTTCAAAATCTGCGCCGCAAGGTTGTCGTTATCGCTCAGGCTGATCTCGGCGGTGGCCACGGTGTCGTTTTCGTTGATTATCGGAATGACGCCCAGGTCAATGAGCGACAGTAATGTATTCCGGGCGTTGATGAAACGATGCCGGTTCTTCAGGTCCTCGTGGGTCAGCAGCATCTGGCCGACGATGATAGAGAAGCGCTCGAAGGCGCGCTCATAGGCCCTCATCAGGGAAGTCTGCCCGACGGACGCGGCCGCCTGAAGAAGGGAAATAGAAGTCGGCTTTTTATCAAGCCCCATCCGCGGCAGTCCGGCTGCGATAGCGCCCGACGAGACGATGATGACCTCCGTCCCCCGTTTTGTGAGATCGGCGATCTGAGAAACGATGCTGTCGATGATGGAAAAATCGAGGCCCCCGCGCGCGGTCAGAACTCCGCTTCCGATCTTGATTACCGTCCGCCTCGCATTCTTAATGTAGGTCTCGCGAATTGTGTCGTCCCCCCTTCAGGTAAGGGTCTATTCGGTGGATGGATCCGGCCGCGGCGTCTCTGAGAACCGAAGTATTGATATCCGCCGGGCAAGCTCCTTAAGAAGCTCGCCGACGCCTTCTCCATTCATAGCAGAAATGGGAAAAATGTCAATACCTAACCGTTGAAGCGGTTCCTTCAGGATACCGAGCTTCTCGTGCGCCCCCTCTATGTCGATCTTCCCGCCTACGACGATCTGCGGTTTTTCGGCCAGGGGCCCGCTATAGGACAAGAGCTCGCGGTTGAGCGTCATATAGTCGTCGTGAGGATTCCTTCCGTTTCCCGGATCACAGTCGACGATATGAATCAACAGCCGCGTCCGCTCCACGTGTTTCAGGAACCGGATGCCCAGTCCCGTGCCCGTATGGGCGCCTTCAATGATCCCGGGGATATCGGCAACCACAAAGCTCATATCATCGGAAAACCGCACAACCCCGAGGTTGGGAGTAAGTGTCGTAAAAGGATAGTCGGCTATCTTGGGCCGCGCGTGGGATATGCGGGCAATCAGCGTCGATTTTCCCACGTTTGGATATCCGATGATTCCCACTTCCGCCATGACCTTGAGAGAGAGGCGAATATTCATCGTGCGGGCCGGGGCGCCGCTCTCGGCCTCCCGCGGCGCCTGGTTTGTGGGACCGGCAAACCGGGCGTTGCCCCGTCCGCCTCTGGCCGGTCCCATGATCTGCGTGGGTTTGTCCGCCTTTGTAATGTCGGCGATTAGCGTCGCCGGTATCGTTGTCGATGACCTCGGTGCCTACGGGAACGGGGATGATGAGATCGCTCCCGTTTTTCCCATGCCGATTTTTGCCGGAGCCGTTCCCTCCCCGCCCGGAGGTCAGGTGTTTCTTATATCTATAATCAAGAAGCGTCGTCATGTTAGGATTGCCGATAAACAGGACGCTCCCCCCGTTGCCGCCGTCTCCCCCGTCCGGCCCGCCCCGCGGCACATACTTCTCGCGGTGGAAGCTGACGCACCCGTTGCCTCCGGCGGCCGCGGTTATCTCAACGACCGCTTCGTCGATAAACTTCATGTTTATGCCTCAAAAAAGGAAAAGGGCAGGCGAAAACCTGCCCTTTTCATATATTATAAGACCCGAAGGTCTTTTGGGACTGATGATAAACCTCACTCCCGTTTCACCGCACCCGGCCGGGCCTTTCCGGCCGTACCATCCATGACCGCCATCCGTTGGCGGTTTTAGATCCCCGAAGGGGGGGCATCAAGACGCGGTCGGCATAACGCTGACGTGCTTTTTGCCTTCCGCCTTTGTCTTGAACGTCACGACGCCGTCAATCAGGGCGAACAGGGTATGGTCTCTTCCCATACCGACATTCTGGCCCGGATGGATCCGCGATCCGCGCTGGCGAACGATGATGTTTCCGGCGCGGACAGTCTGGCCCCCGGAGCGTTTTACGCCGAGGCGACGGCCGATACTGTCACGACCGTTTTTCGAGCTTCCCTGTCCCTTCTTATGTGCCATGGGTCTACCCCTTTATTCCGTCGATCTTGATCCGGGTCAACAACTGGCGGTGTCCGAGCCGTTTCTTATAGCCGCCCCGTCGTTTGAATTTCTGAATCCTAATCTTTTTTCCCTTGTCCTGACCGGTAATGGTCCCGGTAACCGATGCCCCCTTTACGACGGGGGCGCCGATCACGGCCCCTTTCTCGGAGTTGATCATCAGCACATCGGTTATCGCTACCGCGTCCCCGACGTTACCGTCAAGCTTCTCGACGGTAATGGTATCTCCCGGGGTCACTCGGTATTGCTTGCCTCCGGTCTTTATAATTGCATACATATCGGCCTTCCCTGACGGAAAATAACTTTCCAAGTCTCCAAAAGTTGTTATTTAACCATTTCTTACGTTCGTTGTCAAGCATTTTATGAACTGCGCCCAACAATATTACCTCTTTTCCTCGAACAGGGCAACCCTGATTTGATCCCGCTCTATTGACATGGCAACGGTTTGGTATTATGATATCGTTGAAGTATAGTATATATCAAGAGAACTATGATTGCATACGATGTAACCTGCGCCAATGGACATATTTTTGAGGGTTGGTTTGCCGACAGCGCCTCATTTGAGGACCAGAAGTCCCGCGAGCTGATAGACTGCCCGTTTTGCGGCGATACACGCGTTGAACGGATCCCCTCGACGTTTGCCATCGGAAATAAACAGAAGCCTCAGCAGACACCCGTCGACATACCGCCCCAGCTTGCCGCGATCATCCGTATGCGCAGCTATATCGAGAGGAACTTCGAAGACGTCGGCGAGAAATTCGCGGACGAAGCCGTTAAGATCCATTACGGCGAGGCCGAAAAGAGGAGTATTCGGGGGACGACCACCCAGGAAGAAGAGCACCGCCTCAAGGAGGAAGGCGTTTCCTTTCTTAAAATTCCCATTATTCGGTACGATAGCTGAAAAAAAGATGAATTTTATAAAGAGCGAAAAGGTCAAAATATACAGGTATTTCAAATAGTTGTATCACATCTGCCGCAAAATGGGGGTTAAGTAAGCCCCCTTTTCTTTAGGTTTTTTCCCTCTATAATAAAATTCTGGTTTTCTGCCGGCCAGTGCCGTTTTGGACGTCAGCTGCAACAGCCACATTGCCACACCGGAAAAGCGGTATGTTGCCAACCATACGAGCCACAGGCAACCCGAACAATATCCATCTGACGGTATTTGATCACGGTAATGGAGTAACGTAATGGAAGCTTCTCTTCATAAGAGTTGTATCTTCTGTATACTGAATTATGGATACAATGTTTATTCTACAGTTTCGGAGGGGACGAGGTAATGTTATATAAGATTGAAGATCTCAGCCTTAAACAACGCGTGGCCGACACGGTAAAGGATGCGATCCTTTCGGGGAGCATCAAACCGGGCGAGAAAATACCCGAAGAGAGGATATCCGAGGCCCTCGGGATATCCCGCACTCCGCTCAGGGAAGCGATGAACCTCCTGGTAAACTACGGATTGGTAAACGTCGTTCCGAGGCGCGGCGCGTTTGTATCCCATATCTCTCCCGAAGAGATACTCGATATCCTCATGGTTCGTATGGCGCTGGAGCCGCTCGGCGCGGAAATGGCGGCGCGAAAGAGGGTCAGGCACGACCGTTTTATCGGTGACCTCAAGGAGCTTCATAGCGCCTTCAGGAATAAAAAGCTCGGCGACGGCTCCGATTCGGATATTGCATTTCATCAGTTTATCGCGGAGGCTTCGGAAAGCCCGACCCTTCTATCCGTGCTGCTGCCCCTCTTCTACCGCTCCGTTCTGGCGATGTCCTATTCTTCTCTCGTCCCGGGCAACCGCCAGGAATCCCTTTCGGATCACGACAAGCTCATCAGGGCGCTGGCCGCAAAAGACGCCGAAGGCGCGAGGCTGGCCATGACCGAGCACCTGATTCAGGTAATGAGCAATGTAAAGAAGGGGTATAAAGAAGCGTAGGATCTTCTTGTGAGCAGTCTTATCTTCGGCGCGGTGCCCGTCCGCGGGATACTGCGCACCTGCCGGCGGATGCGACAGCACGTATCTGCACAGTAGCCGGTGGCCTTATCCGGCGCATGGTCGGCCGGTTCCCTCAGGTCAACCGGTAGTACTCTCCCTTCCTGCCTCACGATCCCCCTTTTCATGAGCCGCTCCAGATGCTTTTTCATCGTACACATCTCACCGAAGTCATAGAATATCTTCGGCTCCCGGGCCTTCTTATAGACGATCCGGGCTTCAACTATGTCTCCGATCGTCCTGGGAGTCCTCAGGAGGTCGAGAAGGCGGTCTTCCCTCTGGCCAATTACCGCCAAAAACCGGTCCCAGCGATCGGCCGGGTCGTCCCGGTATATGCCCGTATCGTGGGGGGATATCCAGACTTTCGCCGGGACTTCCCGTAAACGCCGGATAGACGCGATCGTCCGGTCGATATCCGAATCCCGGTCGCCGTAATAGGGGAAAGGAGACAGATCGTAATCGCCGATATAGAGCACCGCCGGCTCCCGGATGAAGAACGAAAGGTGACCCGCGGTATGTCCGGGGGTAGGGAGCACTTCCACCGTCACCCCGCCCAGTTCGACGATTTCGCCGCCGTCAAAGAGGCGGTCGGCCTTTCGCGGCTGAAAATGAAACGAGGTCTTCATGATCTCGGCCCAGGCCGCCCGATCACTCCGGTTGGTGATATCGTAATAGTCAAGGAAGCTATCCATCGATTCAAGGGCCGGCGCGTCCACGGCCGACATCGCCAGCGTCCGGTCCGTGAAGAGCCCGAGAAACATGAAGTGATCCTCGTGGTAGTGGGAGAGCCAGACCTCGTCGAGACCCCGGCCGTCCCGGAGGGCCGTGAGCTTTTCCTCGTTGGAGGACGGGTCAATGACGACACGCCGCTTACCCTCGATAACGAGCGAATTGCAGTAGGGATACCTGCCCTGGTTGTCCCCGGGGATGAAATGAGCCGGACCGAAATCGAATTGATCCATAGAAAACTCCGATCAGGATACGGGACAAAAAAAGGGGGCCGGCGCCGGATGTGCCGGTATCCCCCCGTGTGACCGTTAATCGGCCGACGCGCGCTATTGGTACTACAGGTAGGTCAGCCAACGCTCGAACTGCCGATCCTTACCCTTTACCGCGTCGAAAAAGGCCTCCTGCAGCCGCTTGGTAATGGGGCCCGGCCTTACTTTCCCGATGGGACGGTCATCCACTTCGCGGATCGGCGTGATCTCGGCCGCCGTTCCGGTCAGGAAGGCCTCATCGCAGGTATAGACCTCGTCGCGCGAGAAGCGCTCCTCGACAACGGTATAGCCCATCTTCCGCGCGATCGTTATGATTGAATCCCTGGTGATACCGGCAAGAACCGACGTGAGCGGCGTAGTCCTGACCAGGTCATGGGTGACGATGAAGATATTTTCACCGCTTGCCTCCGCGATAAAGCCGTCGGTATCAAGCATTATGGCCTCATCGTATCCCGCGCGGGTTACCTCGAGCTTGGCCATGATCGAATTTACGTAGTTCCCGCAGACCTTGGCCTTGGTCATGTTCACGTTAACGTGGTGGCGCGTGATGGAGGACACCTTTGCGCGGATGCCTTTGGTCAGGCCCTCCTCACCGAGGTATGCCCCCCACGGCCAGGTAATGATCGCCACCCTGATAGGGTTATTCTGCGGATGGAGCCCCATCACTTCGTCCCCGATAAAGACCAGCGGCCTGATATACCCTTCCTGCATACCGTTTGCCTTGAGCGTTTCCAGTATCGCCCCGGATATCTCGTCCTCAGAAAAGGGGATTGTCATAAAACAGATCATGGCCGAATCAAACAGGCGGTGAATATGCTCGGGAAGTCTGAAGATCGCCGATCTTTGATCGTGGGTCTTGTAGCAGCGTATCCCCTCGAAGACACCGAGCCCATAATGCAGCGTGTGGGTCAGAATATGGACGTTGGCCTTTTCCCAGGGGATTAGCTTACCGTCGAGCCATATCGATGAAACTTTCTGAACCATGAGAAACCTCCGCTATCTCGTCTCGGATCCCGATAGTCCCCGTCAGGCCTACCGAAAATCCCGTATCCCCAGGAGCGAGAGCTCCCGTCTGGCCTCCAGCGATTCGGGATTGATTTCGAGGGCCTTGCGAAAGTGGAGCGCCGCGATATCCCTGAGCTTCTGTTCCTTATATACGGCCCCAAGGAAAAGATGGGTAGCTTCGAGCGAAGGATTGAGGGCCGCCGCCTTCTTGAGATTCCGTACTGCCGTCAGGGCATCCTTGCCCTGCTTGTTGTCGGCGGCAAGAAAGAGCGCCCAACCCAGATACGCCAGGTACTCCCCCTCTTCGGGTACCAGCTTGGCCGCCCATCCGAAAGACTCCAGCGCACTTGTGTAATCCCGCTTCTTCAGGAAGACCTTGCCTTTCTGGAACTGGAGCTCGGCGTTCATGATGTTGCTGGTCTTCTCCGCGTCCAGCCCTCCCCCGGGTTCGGTGAAGGATCGGATATATTCCGCCCGATCATGTTGGTCCATGAGGACTTTATACGCCTTCGTGACCAGGTCAAAGATATGGTTTGCCGTTTTCACGACGAGGGGGGGCGTTTCCGGGCCGAGGGAGTCGGGATGATACTCCTTTACGAGTCTCACATACGCGCGTTTGATGTCCTGGGCCGGGGTATCCTCGTCGACCCCGAGGACTTCGAAGTAGTTTTTCGTCGTCATTTCGTGGTAGGTCGCCAGGATCTCCGAGGCCGCGTCTTTTCCCGCGTCCCGGGCCGGTCGCTCGGTCGAATCCTGCCCCCCCGCGGCCTTTACGGAAAGGACGTCCGTGATGATGGCGCCGTAGATCAGGCGGTACGAGTCGATGAACTCCAGCGGAGACATTTCGATCGTCTCTTTCACGGTCTTCGTACCGTCGGCCAGGTCTATCAGCCACCGTTCATCTTCACTGAGGCTATCGATGGCCGGAAGCGCCGCTCGTTTGGAACCGGGATAGAGGTAATCGCCGCCGTAGGGCTCGATCACCGCTGATAGTCTGTCCAGGCTATAGTAGCGTTTTATTCCCATAAAGACAATAGATTCAACCGTGAGATGGGAAAAGTCACTGGCCGACGACATAAAATCCTTCTTGACGAAACGGTATTCCCCTTCCGTCCACTTGAAGAGATTGAGGAGCTTTTCAACGGAGTGCTCCCGGAGGTACTTCTCGAGCTCTTCGCCCGTCAGCAGGCCGCGTTCCATGAGGACATCTCCATGAAGCCGGTGGTTCCGGAAGGCGGCGTCGACGCTCTCGGTATATTGTTCCTGGTTGATCTTGCCGATCGATACGAGGTACCTGCCGAGGACTTCCTGCAGGAGGTTCGAGGTTACCCGTGCCGGTTTCCCGTGATCGAAGATAAGGCTCTTTCTTACCTTGCCCCGCTCGACGGTGAGGATTCCACTGATGCCCATTGAACCGATTTCGTTGAGGAGCTTGGGAAAGGGCGTCTCATCGAGATTTCCCGCAAATAGCGGTCTTATTTCCTGGCCTTCCATAGGGAACCGTCACTGAGGTTATTGGCCTGTAATTAGAATTCCTTCCGTGAGAAGACAAACGCCATAAGAGTCCACGTCAGACACAGGTAGAGCACCGTATGAGCGACGGGCCAAAACGACATCGATTGGGAAAAGAAATCATTCACGAAGGACGCGGAGTAAAACCACGTCGAACCCCATTGGGGAAAAGCGAAATATAGAATCTTCGTAATCCACTGGGCGGAAACGGTGCTGACGACCTTTTCCCTGAGGGCGTCAAAATAGACAAAAATATCGAATACCGTGGAAAAGACGTATGCCAGAATCCCGAAGACCATGGCAATGATGCGGGAAGTCACCAGGGAGATCAGGAAGATGAACGATATGAGCAGCGCAATATTCAGAACGAATATCCCCAGTGACGCGAAGAGCCCGAAAGGAAATATGCCCGCCTTCAGAAAGGCGAGAATCGAAAACCCCAGGCCGAGGACCGCAACATTGATGAGCACCATGGCAAGGATGCCGATAAATTTCCCCAGGAGATAGTCAAGCCGCGATATCGGCTTCGAGATAAAGGTGGTGATGACGCCGGTTTCCACGTCGGACACGATCGCACCCATCGAGAGGAGTCCCGCCAGAGTTAATCCCCAGAAAGTAATGATGAAAAACCCGATAGTCGTCCCGAAGGAAACCATCTGGTCCGGCGAGAGCTCCCGGTTCTGGATGTTCATCGATCCGCTCATACACCCCCGGCCGATCAGGATAAAGAGCAGCGCGACGCCCAGAAGGATATAAAACATCTTGTTGCGGAGCCCTTCCTTGACGGTATTGCCCGCGATCGCCAGTATCTGTCTCACGCTTTGCCCTCCTGTTTGATCGCGCCGAGGAAGATATCCTCCAACGATTCCCGATCTTCCCTGATCGATATCATGCGCGCGCCCGCTTCCACGATGATGCTCGGGATATGGGCCATGGTCTGGTCATCCTTCGGGGTGATAATGTACGTGTTATCCTTCACCTCCACCCGGTCGGCCACCCGTTTGAGGCCTTCGTGCAGCTTTTCGCTCTTCTCGGCGACTTCCACGATAATGCCTGCCCGTCTGGTCGCCAGGGCGTCGAGCTTGCCCACCTTGACGATTTTGCCGTGGTTGAGGATCGCAACCCGGTCGCACGTACGCTCGACTTCCGAAAGCAGGTGGGAGTTGATGAAGATCGTCTTGCCGCGCCACTTCTCGGCAAGGATAATGTCCCTGATCTCTTTGGTACCGACGGGGTCAAGCCCGGACGTCGGCTCGTCCAGCAGGAGCATCTCCGGGTTATGCATGAGGGCATGGGCGATCCCGATCCGCTGGAGCATCCCCTTGGAGTATTCGCGCAGGGGGCGGCCTGCCGCCGCCGAAAGGCCCAGCAGCTCCAGGTAGCGGCCGGTGCGCTCTTTACGCACGTCCCGGGAGAGGCCGTAGAGCTTGCCCGAAAAGTCGAGGAACTCGTGCCCTTTCAGAAAGCCCTGCAGCCGCATATTTTCCGGGAGATACCCGATTTTTTTTCTGGCCGCGGGGTTTCCCGCCGGGCTTCCGAAGACACTTACGGTCCCCGCGGTGGGGAATACAAGGCCGAGCAGGATCTTAATAAACGTCGTCTTCCCGGCGCCGTTAGGGCCCAGAAAGCCGAAGACCTCTCCCTCTTTTACCGCCAGATCAACCCCCGCAAGGGCCCGCACCCTGGGATAGTCCTTTGTCAGGCTCGTGGCAATTATCGTGCTCATAGAACAGCGGCCTCCTCCCAATACGGTTCCATACCGGCTATCCCGATCTGTCTGACCTTTCGCGCAGTATACGCCGGCTAAGAACGGGCGGTATGTCGCCCGTCACGTAATTTTGTCCTTTATTTTCAGGGCTTCACATATATTCGAATAAATATACACCACGTCATGCGTCTTTTCAACAAAAAAGGATGCTTTTATTTGTCTTGACAATACACGGTGTCCACACTACCATCAGACCAGCACGGCCGGGGGACCGCTCCGCTTGGGCTAATCCTGATCTTTTCAGCACCTTCGCGGACGGGGCGTTTTCCCCATTCCAATAAACTACCACTTTCCGACTCGCTTTTTGCCGTGATGCCACCAATCGAGGGCGTACTAACCGTCGTTTCCCACATTCAGGAGGCATCGATGATCATCGATATCCATCGGCACATTTTAGACGAGGGGTATTTCTCGGATTCCTATTGGAGGGGGTTTGCCCGCATGGCCATTCCCATCCTCCGGCGGCTTGGGGTTCAGGCCGACGTGGACATGGTCGTTAAAGACATCGTGCCCGTCTACTTCGATCCAACCGGCGAAAAACACATCGCCGCGATGGAGGAGGCCGGCATCGACATGACGGTCCTCTTCGCCTTCGACACCGGCCTCATGGTGGGCGAGCCGAAGGTCCCGATCGAGGAGCAGAACAAGGCGGTCTTCGCGATGGCCTCGCGCTACCCGAAAAAGATAATCCCCTTCGTGACGACCGACCCCCGCCGACCCAACGCCAGGGACTTCGTCAAGAAGGCTGTCCAGGAGTGGGGCGCCAGGGGGCTCAAGCTCCATCCCGGCGCGGGCTTCAGCCCGGAATCCAAAGAGACGCTCGCGCTGGTCGAGACCGTTGCCCGCTACGACATCCCGGTCCTCTTCCACACCGGCCCGAGCGTCCCCCCCACGTCCAGCAAATACTGCGATCCGATGTACCTGGACGAGATCCTGCTGCGCTTTCCCGAGGTCAACGTGATCGCTGCCCACATGGCCTACGGGTATCGGGATATCCTCTTCTCGCTGGGAATGAACCGGCCCAACCTCTACACCGACCTCGCCGCCTGGCAGACGACCGCGCGGGACCGCCGGCATGATTTTGCCCACGCCGTCAAACACGCGGTTGCCCACTTCGGCCCGGAGCGGGTCCTCTTCGGGACGGACAATCCCTACCTCTGGCCGGTCCTGCCGGAGCCCGCGTATGTCCAGGCGGTAAGGGATCTCGCGGTAACGGGCCCGCAGGAGACCCGGATCACCGAGCAGGATGTCCACATGATCCTCGGTGACAACGCCAAAGGCCTCCTGAAACTGTAGCGTCTGAGTCGCGCCTTGCCGATAAAAAGGGTTGACCTCCCCGCCGGTACTGCGTTATTATTGGCCGTTACGGAACAAGAGGGGTGGTCGTAATGTCCGGATACGATATCGTTATCCTGTTTGTCCTGATCGTCCTTTTTATCAACATCATCGCCAACCGCATGGTTGTCAAGGACCCTATCGAGTCGGGGCGGCGTGATACGCTGCCCTCGGTCTCCGTGCTCATCCCCACCCGTAACGAGGCCAAAAATGTCGGCGCCTGCCTGAGGGGAGCGCTGACCCAGGATCATCCCCGGTACGAGGTCATCCTCGTGGACGACTCATCGACGGACGCCACCGTGCAGATCGCCCAGAACATCGCGGCCAACAACCAGCGGCTGCGCGTCTTCCGCGGCAGGCCGGTCGCCCCCCACTGGTTCGGCAAGACCTACGCCCAGTACCAGGCGGCACAGGTATCGCGCGGGCAATACCTCCTGTTTCTGGACGCGGACGTGGTGCTGGACCGCAGGGCGCTCTCGTACATGGTCACCGCGGCCCAGAAGGGCGGCGCGGGGATCCTCTCTGTCCTCCCGCTCCAGGTAAAGGAGGGATTCTGGGAAGGGCTGCTGGCCCCGTTTAAGTACTTCCACCTTCTTTTATTCTTTCCGCTATACGCGATGGATTGGGCCTGGGAGGCGATGGCCGCCTACGCCAACGGCCAATGCATGCTCGTCGAGCGCAAGGCCTACGTAAAGATCGGCGGTCACAGCAATGCCAGCGAGACGCTCCGGGAAGGCCCGGACATGGCACGGCTCCTCAAGCGCAAGGGAGGAAAGCTCATGCTGCTGTCCGGCTCCGGGATCGCCCGGGCCAGGCTCTACGGCGGGCCGCCCGACCTCTGGGACGGGTTCACCCGCTTCCTCTATACCCTTGCCCACCACTCGGTGGTGGGGGCGATGCTCATGATCCTCGCCTACGCGCTGCTGTTCGTCATACCGGTCATCAAGGTGGTGCTGGCGCTGGCAAGCGGCGCGACGGTCGGTTCGGTGGGGCTGCCGCTGGCCCAGGTCGGCCTGGGGATGATCATGTTCCTGACGGCGACCGGCCGCTACGGCCTGGCCTTTTCCGAGATGCTCTTCTTCCCGCTGGGCGCCGCCGTCTGGATCGGGATGATCGGAAATGCCATCTCGGTCTCGATGGGAAAGAAGGGCGTACCGTGGAAGGGAAGGACGATCCACCTGCCGTAAGAAAACCGCTGTAATGGTATCAGGATTTTTAGCGGCTTGACTGGATTGTCCCTTAATTCATCAACAGAACCAGATCCGCCTCCCGTCATTGCGAGCCCCCTAAATGGGGGCGCGGCAATCTCATCGTTGGCAAAGGCCATTAACTCCGTAATGTCTCCGACGGCTCTGCGGTTGCCTGGCCTGGCTCGCAATGACGAGGGCGACGGGCGGCATATATGCCGCCCCTACGGGTATATCGTCGTTACCGGTAAAAATAGGGTTCTTGTCTGCTCCGCTCCTCGCTTCCTTCCGTCTATTTCAAATAGTAGGCTAACTTCTCGGCGATAGGCCCGATCACCCGCCGCACGCTCGCGTCCTCGACCATGATCAGGTGGCAATCCTCATCGAGCCACAGGATCTCCTTTTTCGGCGCTTTCACTTTTTCGTAGGCCAGCGATTGATACTCTTTCGAGAAGAGCTTATCGCCCGCCGACGCGATCACCACCATGGGGCACGCGATGCTCCCGTCCGTTATCGGGGAGGTGTCGGTAAAAAAGAGCGACTTCATGAAATGGAACGGGTAGGACGTCAGGCCGATCGGATCGGTGAAAACCCACTGTTGGATATCCGTATCCGTCGTGATCCGGTTGATATCGAGGTAGGCCCCCAGCGGCATCTGAACCCGGGGCAACAGGGTGAACCCGGCGCGCATGAAGAGCCGTACCGGCCCGTAGACCGAGGCAAGGAAACCGGGGAAAGACGGTGACCGATAGCGTCTCCGGCAGCGACGGAAGGATGATATTCTGAGCGAAGGCCGCCTTCAGGCGATGGTCCGTCCCGGCCAGCAGCCCCGCCAGGAGCCCCCCCTGGGACGAGCCGAGGACGCCGACGACCGCGTTGAATCGTTCGGTGCAGAAGGTCACGGCGTCCCGGGCGTTCTGGAGCATGTCGGAGATCGTGTATAGCTTCTTTTCCCGCGGGCTCTTACCGTGGGAGACCGAGTGGACGCCGACGATATTGAACCCGCGCGCCGCGATACCGGAAAGGAACTCGTCATAGAGCAGGGGGTGGGTCATCGTTCCGGGCAGGAAGACGACGCAGGGGTCGGACTTCTTTGACTCGTAGATCGAGAGGGCTATCCGGGTTCCCGCGGAGTCTATCAGCTCCTCCCGGTAGTTCGCGTAGCCGGAATTGTTCAGTATCTTCTGTTGTGTTTCTCTCATTGGTTCCTCCATTCTTCAGCATCAGATAATGACTGACTGTCAGTCGAGACGTTAAAGAAAAAAATATCACAATGCGATCGCGATCGTCCCCTCTCTCATCCCGAGGATACGCGGAAGGGCGCTTTCCAGCGCCGCTTTCATACGCGCCCGGTGCTCCGGGTCCGAAAGGAGCGTCGGGTGGTCAAAGGAATAGGCCACGGCGGAAAGCACCAGCTCGCCGGCCTCACGCGGGTGCGGAACGTCGAACGCACCGCTCCTGTTTTCCTTCCTCCACCAGCCGGGCCATGAGGGGGACCATGATGTCGATCGTGATCCTCTTCATCTTGTCGTGAATCAGCGCGTTGCCGGGGCGGTGGAGGCTCTCGAGCAGGCCCTGCTTTTCGGTTATCGTTTCAAAGGCCGCGCCGATGACCGCGGAAATCTTCTCCGGCGCCGTGAGGTCCGTACGGGCCACCGTCTCGGAGATGACCCGGCCCACGGTTTCGAGGCTTTTTACGATTATCGCGCCGAGGATATCTTCCTTCGATTTGAAGTGGTAATAGAAGGTCCCCTGCGCCACGCCGACGGCGCGGACGATATCGCCGACGGCCGTGTTGTCGTACCCCGTTTCGAGGAACAGGCGCTCGGCCGCTTCGATAAGCTCGTCTTTTCTGGCTTCGGGGTCTTTCGAAATGCGCATCGTTCTCTCATATCCTTATGACTGACTGTCAGTCATATTCTAATGCCACGAAGGCGATCCTGTCAAGAAAAAAAGAGCCGGGTCGCGAGGATGATGGGGATTTTCTTGGGCTAACCGGATTGTCTTGACCGGAAGGGGATTGAGGGAGCACCATACGTAACTAATATGCCTTCAGGATATATAGGGGCAGTAATTATGTATCGTGTCCCCTTAATTCATCATTCTGCTCCTTTCCCTCGGGCATTCCCCCTCGCCGCCACAAACGCCTTCACCGACCGCTCGACGTCTGCCTCGGTGGTCGCCCAGGAGCAGACGCTGATGCGGATGGCAGGCATCTCGTTCCAGACCGTCGGGCCGCACCAGCACTCGCCGGACTGTTGAACCCGTTCGAGCGTCGCTTTAGTCTCGTCGGGCGTATCGCAGGCGACCAGCACCTGGTTGAAGACGACGTCGTTCAGGATATGGAATCCCTTGCCCCTAAGCCCGTCGGCAAACTGCGCAGCGCGCGCACACAGGCCGTCCACCAGCTCCCCGACACCCCGTCTCCCGAGCGATTTTAACGTCGCCCAGAGCTCGACGCCCCGCGCCCGGCGCGACATATCGGGCGTCGTGAGCATACCGTCCCGCCTATTGTCTAGATTACCGTACTGTATGTACGAGCCGGTGGCCTGCATCGCGTCCACCAGCGCCTGCCGGTCGCGGCACAGGACGATCCCGCAGTCATAGGGGGCATTGAGCGTCTTATGGGCGTCCACCGACCAGGAGTCTGCCTTCTCGATGCCGCGCACCAGCGCGCGTTTAGTTTCGGACGCGGCGGCCCAGAGACCGAACGCCCCGTCCACGTGCACCCACGCGTTTGCCGTGAGGGCCTTATCGCATATCTCGTCGATCGGGTCAAATGAGCCGGAATTGACGTTTCCCGCCTGCATGATAACCATCGTCCGGTCATCGAGCTTAGGCAGCTCGGCGGCGATCATCCTGCCCTGCGCGTCGACCGCGACCCGCTCGACCCGCTCGTTGCCGAGGCCGGCCAGCGCCAGGGCCTTGAATACCGTCGCGTGGGCCTGCCGGCCGAGGACGACGCGTATTTCCGGCGCGCCGAAGAGCCCCTGTTTATTGACGTCCCACCCCGCCCGTTTCAAAAGCTCGTTTCTGCCGGCAACAATCCCGGCAAGCGTCGCGACGGACGTCCCGCCGACCAGTCCCATGACGGTGCCTTCGGGAAGCCCGAAGAGATCCACGAGCCACCGTTCAGACACCGCTTCGAGCTGCGCTGCGATGGGCGACATCACGTAGAGCCCCGCGTTCTGGTCCCACGCATCGGAAAGCCACTTTGCGGCCACCGCCGCCGGGATCGCCGCCCCGTTCACGAACCCGAAGTACCTGCCGCCGGTGGTCGCCACCGTGGCGGGCGACCCGTTGGCGGACAAGAGCCGGACGATTTCGGCGGCCTCGCACGGGGCGTCCGGAAGCTCCTCGTCGAAGACGGCAAGACCATTGATTGCGTCCTGAGTCGGAGTCACCGCGCGCTCGCCCACGCCCTCCATATATTCGATGGCACACGCCGCCGCCTGCTCGAACAGGGCCGTACTCGCCATTTCGGAGAAGAGGCGGGTTTGGAGATTGCCTTTACTAGTCATAGTCATCGACATACGAAGCTCCCTCTGTATCTTATTCCTTCTTTTCCCCGGCCACCCAGGCCGGCCGGCCGTTCTTTTCAACCCTGCGGACCTCGTCCCGTTTCTCCAGGTAGAGAAGGACGACCAGCACGAGCATCATCCTCATCGCCTCGGTGGAAAAGGGGGTGCCGGGAAACGCGGCCGCGAGTATTTCCTTGAGCCGGATGGGCGTTTGCCCTATCACAGACGTAATCAACGCGGGATACTCGAGCCCTCCATCCAAAGCGGCTTGCAGCATATCGTGAACCCGCTGCCGGCCGTTCAAAGGCTCGCCGTGCCCGGGGATCAGGATATCGGCCCTAATCGCGATGGCCCGCTTGATCGAGCCGACGGCGGACTCATAGCTCGACCGGGGGTTGTTGAGGTCCATGCCCTCGGGAGTTCTCGAAATCGACCAGGTCCCCCGTGACCAGCACCCCGGCGTCCGGGATAAGAAAGCCCATGTGGCCGTCGGTATGTCCGGGAAGCCCGATCGCCCTGATCTCCCTGCCTATATCGATTCGATCGGTATTGGTAAGCTCCCTGTCGACGGTCAGATCGGGCTGGCGGCCCCAGGCATAGCGGACGAGGAGCCGGGCGACCGGAAGGGGAAAGGGGAAGATTTCCTTTGTGAATTCGGCAAAGCCCGGTATGAAGGCGTTAAAATTTCTGCGGCGGTCTTCGATGAAGGGAATTTCCCGTGCGTCGGCCGCCGTCTCTGCGCCCGAACAGGAGATAATCCTCGACGCGGCATTGAGGTGGTCCCAGTGGGCATGCGTGAAGAGAATGAGGCGCACGTCCCGGGGGTCCAGGCCGTCCGCCTTCATGCGGGAGGTAAGATCGTCAAAGGCGCCGCCCGGGGTAACCCCGGTGTCGATCATCGCGAGATAGTCGCCCCTGACCACCGTTACCGTCGAGGAGCCGGCGCCGGGCCTGATTTTGTCGCCGCCCCTTCCCCGATAGGTGAAGACGCCGTCCGCGATTTGCATACGTAATAAGGTAAGCCAGGTGGATCTACTTCACCGGTACGGCCTTGATTACCGGCTTTCCGTCCTTGACCTCAATCGTGAAGTCCACCCGGGAGGCCTTGAACTTCTTCTTGATAGCCTCCGCTTCCTTCTTCAGGCTCCACTCGAGGGCGTTGTAGCTGATGTTGTCGGTCGGCTCGCCGAGCCTCTTTTTTGCCGCCAGCAGGCTCTTGTAGACCGATTCGTACTCGCCGGCCCCGGCGGGGGCGCCTTTACCGGCGGCGGGCTTGGACGGCGGGGATTTCCCCGGTCCTGTGGTTTCGGCACCCGGACCTGCAGGTTTTGCGCCCGCCGGACGTGCCCCGGGACCCGGCGGCGGGGCGGCAACTCCCCGCTCCTTGTCCTTGAGGCGCATCCTGAAGATATCGCGCTGGTAGGTTCCGTCCTCGATCTGTTTGAGGATGCGGTTCCAATGCTGGGTAAGGGTGTTGAACTGGGCGATAATCGAATCCCGCTTGAACTTGAGGCCCGTGTTGGTGATGTGGAAGGTGCCGGACTTGCGCACCATTCGCTGGACCTCGTCGCGAAGCCGCGCCGGTTCGATCTTCTCCACGCCGGCGAAGTACTTTTCGTAGGCCACCCTGAGCTCGTTTAACCTGGCCTCAAGCAGCTGTATTTCTTCCATTTCGCCCATGGAGATAATTATAGCAGACGTTATGTCAGTGTAAAGGTTTATTGTACGGATGCGGCCGAACCTGCCGACCGGAGGGGAACACGGGACAGTGGGACGGACGGCCCGGTTTAACCGGCGCGTTTTGTAATGCGGCGGCCCCTTGTTGTTTTCTCATCCTTTTTCGTTGAAATCGCCACCAAGGTCTGATACTGTACTAACCAGCCGGGAGGAATCGGTATGGAACCCACCATCCTTAAGGGTATCTATCTCTTTGAGGACCTGACCGAAGAGGAGCTTGCAAAGGTATCCCGGATACTCGTCAAGGAATCATATCCCGAGGGCACGTTCCTTTTTCGCGAGGGTGACAAGGGTGACAAGTTCTACGTGATCATCAAGGGCGCGGTGCGGATCTCCCAGGCAATCAGCGGCACCGGCGAAGAGGCGCTCACCATCCTGGGCAAGGGAGACTATTTCGGGGAGATGGCCCTCATCGATGAGTCACCACGGTCCGCCGACGTAATCATACACGAGAACTCCGAGCTGTTGGTCATCTCAAAAAAGGACTTCGACGATCTCCTCTTTTTCAACAAGGAGATCGCCTACAAAATGCTCTGGGCCTTCGTGCGAACGCTTTCGCGCCGCCTTCGAGAGACGAACGACAAGATCAAAGCCTTCCTGCACATGGCCGGCAATTTCTAATCGTAAGCCTATGCTGTCTCTTATCAAAAGCAGCGCCGTCATGGGTATAGACGCCTACGTCGTCGACGTGGAGGTAGACCTCGCGCTGGGGCTTCCCCAGTTCAACACCGTTGGCCTGCCTGACGCCGCGGTAAAGGAAAGCAAGGAGCGGGTCCGGGCCGCCGTAAAAAACTCCGGCTTTGATTTTCCCTCCCGCCGGATTACCGTGAACCTGGCGCCGGCCGATATCAAGAAGGAGGGCTCGGCCTTTGACCTGCCGATTGCCGTCGCGATTCTTGCGGCCTCAAACCTCGTCCCCAGAAAAACCCTGTCCCAATACGTGATGGTGGGGGAGCTCTCATTGGACGGACGGCTCAAGCCCGTCCGCGGCGTGCTCCCGATGGCCGTGGCGGCGCGCGAAAAGGGATTCGCCGCCGTTCTCGTGCCCGATGAAAACGCGGCGGAGGCGGCCGTCGTGGACGGCATCGATGTGCTCCCGCTCACCTCGCTCGCTCAGGCCGTTTCCTTTCTCAGGGGCGAATCGGACATTCCCCCCTGCCAGGTAGACCGGCAGGCGATCTTCCTTTCCCATAAAAACTACGACGTCGATTTTATCGACGTGCGGGGGCAGAGCCACGCCAAGCGGGCCCTCGAGGTGGCCTCGGCCGGCGGCCATAACCTCATCATGGTGGGTCCCCCCGGCTCCGGCAAGACCATGCTTGCCCAGCGCATCGTTACGATACTCCCGGAGATGAGCTTCGAGGAGGCCATCGAGACCACGAAGATACACTCGGTTGCCGGCAAAATGGACGGCAAACCCCTCGTGGCCGTCAGGCCCTTCCGCGCCCCCCACCACACGATCTCGGACGCGGGGCTCATCGGCGGGGGGACGATCCCGAACCCCGGCGAGGTGAGCCTGGCGCACAACGGGGTGTTGTTCATGGACGAGATGCCCGAGTTCAAGAAAAACGCCCTGGAGGTGCTCCGCCAGCCCCTCGAAGACGGCAGGGTCACCATATCCCGGGCGCTCATGAGCATCACCTACCCCTCCCGGTTCATGCTGGTGGCGGCCATGAACCCCTGCCCCTGCGGGTATCTCGGCGATCAGAACAAGCCGTGCACCTGCGGGCAGCTGGAGATCCGCCGCTACCGCTCGCGGATATCCGGGCCGCTGATGGACCGGATCGACATCCACATCGAGGTCCCCGCCCTGCAATACAAGGAACTGACTGAACGGCCCTCCGAAAACTCCCAGGCGGTCCGCGAGCGTGTCAACCGGGCCAGGGTCATCCAGTTCGAGCGGTTTACCGGCCGCCCCTATTTCTTCAACGCCCGGATGCCCAACCGCGACCTGGAGCGCTTCGCCCCTCTTTCCGAGGAATGCGGTAAATTCCTCGAACGGGTGATGCAGACGCTCAAGCTCTCGGCCCGGGCCTATTCGCGCATCATCAAGGTCTCCCGCACGATCGCGGATCTCGCGGGCGAGTCCGATATTACCACAAGCCACCTGGCCGAGGCCGTCCAGTACCGGAGCCTCGACCGGGACGCGATGCAGGGACGATAGGCCGATGTTTTGGCAAAACCTCCGGCAACGGGGCCGCTTGCCGGCGCCTACCGTCTTTTTTCCGACAACAACGGGGCGTTTCCGGGGATCATGGTCTTACCGCGGCACCGGTCGCGATCCGTTACCTGCTTTCAAATTCCACCTGCATTCCACCAACCAGCGTATTGACGGATGCCGTATGTATGGTACACTAGTAAGACATCCATGAGCATGCCCCTGCCCAATTCGTTGTGTCTGGCGTTAAACCAAACCATATAAAGGAGTATATACCATGAAAGGAAACGACAAGATTATTGAGCACGTTGAACGCCCGCCTTGCCGAAGAACTGACCGCGATCAATCAATACATGGTACATGCCGAGATGTGCGAAAACTGGAACTACAAACGGCTGGATGAGGCTATCGAGAAGCGCGCCATTAACGAGATGAAGCACGCCGAAAAGCTGATCGCCCGCATCCTCTTTTTGGGGGGCATTCCCGTCGTCAGTAACCTGAATAAGGTATTTATCGGCGCCGACGTGCCCAAGATGCACGCGAGCGACTACACCGCCGAAGAAACGGCCGTAAAGAACTACAATGACAGCATCAGGCTGGCCGCGGAGCTTGGGCGATAACGGCACCCGGGACCTGCTCCAATCGATCCTGAACGACGAAGAACAGCACCTGGACTGGATCGAGGCCCAATTAGACCAGATCAAGCAGATGGGGATACAGATCTACCTCACCGAGCAGATCGGCTGAACAAGCGCTCCCCTGAACATCCGGGGTAATCTTCCTGACCGGCCCGAACCGTCACGCCGTCTCGGTATCGCGCCGTTGGCGGGGACGGGCTTGTTCCGTCCCGACGGGGGAATGGTCGGGATTACTGTCCGTCTCGGACGCCTCCGCGCGAACCCGACTCCCCCCGCGACGCCGCCGGGGAGGCGATCGGGTCGTCCGGTTTCACCGTATAAACAGCAGATACATCCGGAAGGCTCTCACGCACCGGAACGTTTCCGACAGGCTCGATATACTAAATTCGCAAGGAGCGCAGAGATGGCAGTTGACGAAAAGAATATGATGGAAGTAACCCTGCACGATCCCGAGACGGGTATCAAGGCGTTTATCGTGGTGCACCGGCTCATCGGGGGGATATGCGGCGGCGGCGTGAGGATGAGTTCGAACGTGACGCTTGCCGAGGTTGCCCAGCTGGCGCGGACGATGACCTATAAATTTGCCGCTATGGGCGTTCAGGTAGGCGGGGCCAAGTCGGGCATCGTCTATGATCCCCGCTCACCCAATAAGAAGGAGGCCGACGCCGCCTTCGGCAGGATGGGGATGCCGCTCTTGTCCACCGTCTACATGATCGGTGAAGACATGGGCACCAATGCCGAGGACGTTTCGATCATCTACAATGCCGCGGGCGTCAACCCCATCGAGATGGCCAGGAAAAAGACAAAGGAGCGCGGCATTACACTGAACCTCCCGGAGAACGTGGAGCTGTCCAAGCTCGGCGGAGAGAGCTTCGAGGAGATCATCACCGGCTACGGGATCGCAGAGGCGGCCGACGAGGCCGCGCACCTCCTTTCGCTCGACCTTGCCGGCGCCACGGTGGCCGTCCAGGGCTTCGGCACCGTCGGCAGCATCACCGCCAGGAACCTCGCCCGCCGGGGCGCCAGGGTCATCGCCGTTACCGACATCGAGGGGACGATCAGCAACAACGACGGCCTGGACGTAGAAAAACTGATCGCCGCAAAAGACCAGCACGGGACCATCGACCGCTCGAAGCTCGATTTCCCCTTCACAAAGGGGGGCGGGGAAGGGTGGCTTACGGCCGGCGCCCAGATCGTCGTGCCGGCGGCCGTGGCCGGCGCCATCAACGAGAAGAACGTGAAAACGGTGACCGCAAAGCTGATCCTCGAAGGCGCCAACATCCCGATTACGCCGGGTGCCCAGGAGGTGCTGACCAAGAAGGGGACGCCGATCATCCCGGACTTCATCGCCAACGCCGGGGCGGCGGCCGGTTTTGGCCTCGTGCTGACCGGCCAGTGCCCGGTGGAGAAGGTCTTTGAGGAATTTTCCAGGCGGATCAGGGACGGCGTCCGCTACTCGGTCCTGGAGAGCAAAAAGAACGCAATCACCACGCGGCAGGCTGCCGTTAACCTGGCAAACAAGAACCTCGAGGCGTGGGGAGTAAAGTAACAGGCTTCTCAGATAACCCAAGGGATACGGGGAGAAATTCAATGCAGACCGAAATCCTCTTTCGCCCTTCCTATTCACTGGCAAAGGTGACGCTCGCCGGAAACGAGAAGATCAGGACGGAGTCCGGCGCGATGGTCTCGATGTCGGCCGATCTTGCCGTGGAGACCCAGGCCCGCGGGGGGCTCTTGTCGTCACTGGCCCGCACCGTGCTGGGGGGCGAGAGCTTCTTTCTCAATACCTATACCGCCCCGTCCGGCGGCGGTGAGATTACGCTTGCGCCGGCCCTGCCGGGCGATATCATGGTTATCCCCATGACCGGCGGCACGCTCCTGGTCCAGTCCGGCTCGTACCTGGCCTGCTCGGATGCGATCACCGTGGATACCAAGTGGGGCGGGGCCAGGACCTTCTTCTCGGGCGAGGGGTTCTTCATGCTCAGGGTCTCCGGCTCGGGCACGCTGATCCTTTCGAGCTACGGCGCGATCCACGAGGTAAAGCTCGCCCAGGGCCAGAAGTATATCGTGGATACCACGCACCTGGTGGCGTTTGACGAGGCGATCGGCTATCAGGTCAAGACCATCGGCGGGGTCAAGAGCACGCTCTTTTCGGGCGAGGGGCTCGTCGTAGAGCTGACCGGCCCGGGCACGGTGCTGCTCCAGACGCGCAGCGAGCGCGCCTTCCTATCGTGGCTCATCCCCAAGCTTCCGAAACCCGCCAGCTCGTAGACAGGGTGCGCTCCGTCTTCGCGCCGCATATCTTTGCAGAATACAATAATCCCCCGGAAGAGAACTCTTCCGGGGGATTATGTATTTCGCGGGGTGTCTTCTATCTTCTATTTTGATTCAGGTGTTACTGTGTCTCGTATGATTCAGGTGTTTCCGTGTCTCGCGCCGGGATTCGGGAATCCGCCGCTTTCCCCCGCGCGATTTTTCCGCCGAGATACGCCAGGACCCTCCCGTCGATACTGATCAACCCCAGAAAGATCAGGCCCATCCCCGCCAGCTCCTGCCACCGGACCACCTCCTTGAGTATCACGACGCCCAGTATGATCGCCCCGATCGGCACCAGGAAGGTAACCAGCAGCACGTTGACGGCCCCGGCCGTCGACAGGATCCGGAAAAAAATGACGTACGCCGCCGCCGTGCCCAGCACCGCGAGCGTCGCCACCGCCCCGACCGCCTCCGGCGAGGGACGCGACGGCCAGGGCCAATCGACCGCCAGCGCCAGAACGAGCATGAGCAGGCTTGCGCTGACGAGCATCCCGGTCGCGATGGTCAGCGGTTTTACCCCCGCGAAACGCTTGGCGAAAATCCCCCCCAGGGCGTACATCAGCGCGGCGCCCAGAACGGCAACCTGGCCGAAGCCCCGCCACGACAGGCCGCCCTTGAGTTCCGGGCTCAGCATCAGATAGACGCCCAGAAATCCCACGATCATCCCGGCGAGTTTCCTCGGGCGGAGTCTCTCGTCCGTGGTAAAAAAGTGAGCGAGGATGCCGGCAAAGATCGGCGTCGTGGCGTTAAAGATCGCGGCGCTGCCGCTGTCGATCCGCGTCTGGCCCCACACGATCAGGGAAAAGGGTATGGCGTTGTTGAGCGCCCCCAGCACCAGGTAGGGCCACCAGCCGCCCAGGGTCGCGGGCAGCCGCTGCCCGCAAGAGGTACATGGCGCACAGCAGGACGACCGCCGCCGTCGATACCCGAAAAAAGACGACGGTAAAGGGATGAAAATCCCTGAGCGCGATCTCGATGAGGAAGAACGAACCTCCCCATATGGCCGAAAGGATGACCAGCATCCCCCACTCGATGGGTTTCATTGCGCGCATTCGTTCCCCCGATAGAGTGTCGGGAGTATAACACAAAAGGGAGGGGTAATCCCTCCCTTTTGTTTCGCCGGGCATGATTTTTTTGAGCCCCTAAAAGAGCAGGCCCGCCTGTTCGGCCTCGTGCTTGAGCTGATCCCGGAAATCCGGGTGGGCGATCTTGAGCATCTCCCTGACCGCGATCGGCACGCTCTTCAGCCGCAGGTCGGCGATCCCCGTTTTCGGTCACGATGTATTGGACGTCGGACCGGGGCGTCGTCACGATCGTGCCGGGAAGAAACTGGGAGACGACCCGGGAGATCCGGCCGTTCTTTGTCATCGACGTGGAGGGCAGCGCGATGAACGACATGCCACCCTTTGACATCGCCGCCCCGCGTACGAAGTCCACCTGGCCGCCGGTACCGCTGTACATCGAATGGCCGAGGGACTCCGACGCGCACTGGCCCGTCAGGTCCACCGTCATCGTATTGTTGATCGAGACCATGTGGTCGTTCTTGGCGATGTTGTTGACGTTATTAGTATAGTAGATCGGCGCAAACTCGCAGACCGGGTTGTGGTCCATGAAGTCGTAGAGCTTACGGGAGCCGATGCAGAAACCGCATACGATCTTTCCGGGGTGAAACGTCTTTTTCTTGTTGTGTGACCGCGCCGCATCATAGAGCTCCATGACCGAATCGGTGAGCATCTCGGTATGCACGCCGAGGTCCTTTTTTTCCTTGAGGAGGTGGCCCGACGGCGTTGGACGTGCCGCCGATCCCGAGCTGGATGGTCGCCCCGTCCGGGACCCGCTCGGCGATGAGGGCGCCGATCTTCTTATCCTCTTCGGAGATGGGGATCTCGGGCAGCTCCGTGAGCGGATGGTCTTTCTCGACAATCCAGTCCACGTCGCTGACGTGGATAAGCGCCTGAAGGCCGGTAACGTAGGGCGTCTCCTTATTGACCTGGACGATGACGGTATCGGCGATCGACGAGGCAAGCCCGCCGTTATATACGCCGATGGGACCCAGGCTCATGAATCCCCGGGAATCGGGCGGCGTCACCTCGCAGAAATAGACGTTGGGATTTACCATCCTCACGATATCGTCCGACAGGGACAGGTGGTACGAGATCGGGCTCGACGTTTCCCTTCTGCTTGAGGATCATCCGCTCCAGAGGGCCCATGAAAAGGGTCTTGAAGTTGATATGGCCGCGGATCTCGGGCTTGAATATTTCGAGCATATACATCGTAATGCCGGAGACCAGCGTGACGTTTTCGAGCTCCATGTACCGCGGGCCAGGGCGTTGACGATATCCGGCGGGCGCCGATCCGCCGCCCATTGCGATTCTGTCGCCGGATTTGATACGTGAAACGGCCTGTTCGGGCGAGATCAGTTTTCGTTTGTAGGCTTCTTTCCAATCCATTGTGTGCTATCTCCTTTTAGTGGTATTCCGTTAAATTTTAGTATATCAGACCGACGGGCACTGATTACAAGCAAAATAATGAATGGTCATTCATTAAATTGAGTGGACATTCAGTCATTCTTTCCATTACGGCCCGCGTCCCCTCCAAACACGGCGACGGCCGCGGCGAAGTCCATTGCTTCGCGGCCCGTTCAGAGGCCCGGACTTCCGATTCGTGCGCCGGTCCCCGGCGGTGACCACTCGCGGAAAACGTCGGGCTGTGATGCCGATCATTTTCTGAATCCCGATGGACGTGCTATGATTTATGAGAAATCGGGTATGAGGAGTGGGATTTATTAATCAACCAACCATCCGGGTGGAGGAAAACCGCAGCGTAGCACCATATCCCCTTTCTGCCGGGTTGGTACGAAAAGGATTTTTTATGTATCGATATTTATCAGGAGTTGATCAATGAAAAAGAAAAACGCTTTTCTCATGGTAGCGTTGGCCTGCGCACTCGTGCTTACGGTAACGCTGGCCGCCTTTGCCGACGATTGGGTCGTGCTCGGCAGGAAAACGGTCGCGCTGGGCGCGGATCGTGATGAAATCTGGGTGGGGTCGGACGAGGGGAAGTTCAAGGCGATAAAGCTCCGCGTGCTCGATACGGGAGTTGAATTCGACAGGCTGCTCGTCGTATTCAGAACCGGCCGGACGGTCGAGGCGTCGATCCGCGAGTTTATCCCCGCCGGCGGCGAGACCCGCGTTATCGACCTGCCGGGCAGGGATCGTGTCATCAAGAAGGTTATCATGCACTATACGACCAGGCCCGGGACGCTGGACCGCGCCGAAGTCGAGGTGTGGGGGTTGAGGGACTGAGAAGGTCTGAACGCGATAGTAGATACGGGCGCGGTCCGTCGCGCCCGTATTTTTTTATCCCACGGCCGGATACTTCGGCTTTATGGTTCACCGGGCACTCAAAACGCTGAAAAGCCCGGTAAATATCCCCGCCCTTCATCCATGCCGGCACATCGATTCTTTACTTGTAACTTCGTCAGTTTTCATATAATATACTCTGTAATACATTAATTCCATATTCTCAAATCGCCTATCCAAACGGGGGGTACCGATGCTTTTCCCCCTCTCCGCGACAGAGCGACAAGATACGCCTGCCCCGGGCGACCCTTGCCCTCGTCGGATTGAATTTCCTCATATACTTCTTTACCTCGCGCCTGTACGGAGCGGGGCTGGAGGCGTTTTACGATTTCTTCGGCCTGACGCCCTCCCGCGTGCTTTCCCCCGATTTCATCATCTGGTACAAGACCTTCCCGTTTCTGACGTCGATGTTTGTCCACGGGGACCTTCTTCACGTTGCCGGCAACTGCCTGTTCCTCTACGTCTTCGGAAGCGAGCTGGAAAACCGCTTCGGCGCGAGGAAGTACCTCTATTTCTACCTCTTGAGCGGTATCTATTCGGGCCTTTTCTATCTGCCTGTCACTGGCAATCGCCGATCGGCGTCATTGGGGCGAGCGGGGCGATCTCGGGGCTGATGGGGGGCGTTCTTTTACTCCTGCCGTTGAAGAAGATACGCTTTCTCTTCTTCTCTCTCTTCCCGTTCTACTCGCGTATCGTAGAGGTCCCCGCGTATATCTGCATGGGACTCTATTTTATCATGCAGGTCCTGTTTGCGTTTCCTGGATAAGGGATCCAATATCGCCTATTGGGCGCACGTGGGGGGGTTCGTCGGCGGTTTCGCCCTGAGCTTCCTCGTGCTGACCCGGCCGTTTGCCCGGCCGCGCAAGGCCAGGAAGAGGATACTCCTGCTCGGCAAGAACAGGCCCCCGCGCCCGCAGCCCCGGCACGAGTTCGCCTGGAACTCCGCCCGCGCGATCGCCGTCGGCGTCATGCGGTCCAGGACCGTCTTTCGGATTATCGTGGCGCTCCTCGTCATTTATGTGATCCTGCTGTTTAACTTTTACGTCTTCGACTTGCCGTTGGCGATTGGGCGTATCTTCTATACGCTTGTGGAGTCTCTTTTTATCCTCTTCCCGTTCGTCTATTTCCTGTTCCTGAACAAGGCCGTACATGAAGGCCCCTCCTCGTTTTTCGGCTCGTTCTTTTCGCTGCTGTACGAGGGGAGATATGATGGCGAGGAAAAGCCGGATATCTATAAGGCCGAGGCCTTTGAACAAAAGGGAGACTATCTGGGGGCCGTCAGGGAATACCGGAGGTATCTTTGCGCGGTTCCCCGACAGGATAGACATCCTGTACCGGATAGCAGAGATATACCGCAACAAGCTCAAGGATACCCGAAAGGCCATCGGCGCGTACAAGGCCCTTCTCAAGTATCCCGAAGAAGGCAAATACGCGTACTGCGTGCGGCATGCGCGGGAGATGATTGAAATCCTTGAAAAAGGGACGCCTGAGCATCCGGAGCCAATCGGGGTTGATGGGACGGAAACTGATGACGATTTTATAATCAGCAAATTTTAGGGTTTTATTTGAGGTTCTTGAAGAAGCAATTGCAAAACCGATGACAATAAACCGGTAACACCTAATAAATGAAAGAACGTATCCTTAATTTTGTAATCGGTATTCGGGAAGAAAGGATTAAGGCGGGCTGCTGGATATTTGGAGTTTTAGGTGTTTCCTTCTAATACCCCTCCAACAGCTCCGTCGACCATTCGATCTTTGAGACCCGGCCGTTTTCAAACGAGATATAGCATACCCGGCAGTAGTCACAGAGAAGGGATTCCTCGTCGGAGGACGCCTTCGGGCAAAAATAGACCCATACGTCGCGGCCGCCGTCCGACAGCCTCACGTAGCCGTCCCCCAATAGGGCGGCGACGTCGTCCCTGGTCGCGCCGATAGAGACGCCGGTGCCGTCCGTCCAGCGGCCGTCGGTGATCGAAAGCACCGAAATCCTGCCGGTGTAATCATCGAAAAACGCCTCGAGCCCGGGGTAGTAGAATCCCGTAACAAAGGGCCCCGTCGCGTTGCGGGTGACGGCATCGGGCGGGCCGAGCCGTTGTTCCATCTCGTCTTTTGTCCGCCATAATAGTCGATATTCTTCAGAAACGCCACCAGCGCGCCCTCGGTCCGGCAGGACGCGGCCGGCAAAACCAACCCGATAGCCAAAAAGAACGCCACGGCGACGGAGACCGTTTTTCTTGTATGATTGTTTTCTCTCATGTCGAAAATCCCGGCATCACCGCGACTTAACGTACCGAACCCCTCAGAATTCCACCCGCTTGCCCGGTCTCAGCGGGCAGTCTCCCTGCGCGAAGGGCCGGTCGTGGGCGGGGACGACCAGGGCAGGGATAGAACGAAGCATTTCCCCGCTCCGTTTATGCGTGGAAAAATCGAGGTGCGGCTCATCGAGGAGTATCTCGCCGGCCGCGCCGCGCCGGCTCATCGCGTCCCCGGCAACGAGCACCGCCGAGCGCTCTCCCCTGATAACGTACGAGGTATGGTAGGGCGTGTGGCCGGGGGTGGCCAGCGGCGTGACGCACGGGGGGATGGCCGCCGGCTCGTCCTCGATCCACTCGTACCCCTCCATGTTCCCGTCCCACCAGTATTGGGGAACGTTCCGGGAGTGCTCCAGAAGCATATCGGCCCGCTCCTTCACGATGGTGTCCGAAAGGTACGGGAAGAACCCCTTGACGTATCCGTACCGATCGGGCGCGTCGACAAAGGCCTTCAGCCAGTCGCGCGAGAAGTCGTTTTCGCGCCTGCTGGCGATCTTGACCGCGCCGCCGAAGAGGTGGGCCGCGCCGGCGTGGTCGCCGTGGAAATGGGTGAGGAACACGTGGGTGACATCCGCGGGAGAAAATTTCAGACGCGCAAGCCCCTCCGCCAGTTCGGTGCCCGCCCAGTAGCCGGTATCAAAGAGCATCAGGCGGCCGTCGTCCTCCACGAGCGTGCACATAATCGGAAGGCGGGTGCCGTACCCGCCGACGAGTATATCCATCGATGTCAGGATGATATGAGCAACGGTCATGCTGATATGGTATACTATCGGCAGGGAAAAGTAAACCCCTGCCACGAGATCGGCGGAGACTGTAATCATGGATAGCGGCAAAAACAGGGCGGCGGAAGGGCTTTCGACAGACGCGGGGCAGGCGATTCCCGGAACCGATTTGACCCTGCGCACCGTGAGAAACGGGGACGCAAACCGAATCCTCGCGCTCATGCGTGAGGTCTTTATCGATGAGATGGGATGGGACAGGGCCTTCCTGGTCGACGCCGCACACACCCTCGTGGAGCTCCTTGCCGCCGATACCGCCGCCAGGAACCTCTTCCTGGTCTGCTGCGATGACAGGAAGATAGTCGGCCTGGTCGTGCTTTGCGACGCCTCTGATGGTGCCGGTTTTATCCGGTGGCTGGTCGTCCATCGCAGCGTCCGGGGAATCGGCCTGGGGCGTCTCCTCCTGACAGCGGGCGCTGGCCTTCGCCGGGGACGCGGGCTTTGACCGGGTCCGTCTCGTAACCGTTCGGGACCTTCCCCGGGCGTTTGCCTTTTACCTGAAGGCGGGTTTTCGTGAAGTCGCGCATAAACCCGACATCCTCTGGCGGATGCCGCACGTCCTGTGCTTCTTGGAAATAGAGCTAACCGCCGTAAGGCCTGTTCTATCACGCAGAATCTCAATGACAGGTGAAGCGGCTCCAGATCCATTATGAGGCCCTATTGTATCCCTGCCGCTCCGCCCCCTTTTTTTCCGAAATCCTCACAGAATTATTGACAACTAAATCGAATTCCTATAGGGTATCCGGTGGGTGATTAATACTAACCTTGCATAGAATTACTGTCGATATCCAAAGGAGGAACAGATGAGCAACTACCTGGTGGACGAGCGGGACCAGAAGTTCGTGCTCTACGAACAGCTGGAAATGGATAAGCTTACGGAGCTTTCCCGATATACGGAACACTCGAAAGACATGTACGACATGGTCCTTGAAGAGGCCCGGAAACTGGCCGTGGGGGTTCTGGAGCCCGCGGTGTCCGAGGCCGACAAGGAAGGGTGCCGGATCGAAAACGGCAACGTCATTGTTCCCAAGGTCTTCCATAACGCCCTCAAGCTCTACGCCGAGGGCGGATGGATCAGCCTCTCGCATCCCCCCGAAGTGGGCGGACAGGGGCTGCCGATGCTCCTCAACATCGCGTCAAAGGAATACTTCAACTGTAACTTCCCCTTCCTGTCATACACGGGGCTGACCGAGGGCGCCGCCCACCTGATCGCGAACTTCGGAACCGACCGGCAGAAAAAGCTCTACATGGAAAAGATGTTCGCCGGCCAGTGGGCGGGCACCATGGTGCTGACCGAGCCGGGCGCCGGCTCCGACGTGGGATCGCTGAAGACCTCGGCCAAGAAGAACGCCGACGGCACCTACTCCATCACCGGCACAAAGATCTTCATTACCGGCGGCGACCATGACCTGACCGATAACATCGTCCATGCCGTGCTCGCGCGCATCGAGGGCGCGCCCGCCGGAACCAAGGGCATCTCCATATTCATCGTCCCCAAGTTCCTGGTCAAGGAAGACGGCACCATCGGGGAGCGCAACGACTACAACATCGGCGGCATCGAGCACAAGATGGGGATTAACGGATCGGCGACCTGCCTCATGAACTTCGGGGACAACGGCAAATGCTACGCCGAGCTGCTCGGCGAAGAGAACCAGGGCATGATGATCATGTTCGTCCTCATGAACGAGGCGCGCATCGGCGTGGGGATGCAGGGGCTGGCCGCCGCTTCCCGGGCCTACCTCTATTCCGTGAAATACGCCAAGGAGCGCCTCCAGGGCTCGGACCTGGCCAACTTCAGGAACCCCGAGGCGCCGCGCGTGCCGATTATTAACCACCCGGACGTGCGCCGTATGCTGCTCTGGATGAAGTCCCACGCCGAGTCCTTCCGGGCCATGCTCTATTACACCGCCCGGGCCGAAGACTTCGCGATCACGGGAAAGACCGAGGAGGAGCGGGAGAAGTGGCACGGCATCCTGGAGATCATGACCCCGATCGTCAAGTCGTGGGGATCGGACGTCGGCTTCTGGGTGGCCGACCAGGCAATCCAGGTGCACGGCGGCTACGGCTACACGCGGGAATACCCGGTGGAGCAGATCCTCCGCGACGTGAAGATCGCCGCGATCTACGAAGGCACCAACGGCATCCAGGCGCTGGACCTGGTGGGCCGCAAGCTCGGCCAGAAAGGCGGCAAGAACTTCATGGCCCTCATGGGCGATATGTATGGGTTCATCTCCGCCCAGTCGGGCAACGCCAAGATCAAGGACCTCGTGGACGCCCTCAAGAAGGCGGTGGATCTCCTGGCCGAGATGGCCACCTTCTTCGTCACGTGCGGGAAGGAGGGCAACTTCCTGGTCCCCGTGGGTAACGCGTACCCCTTCCTCAACATGATGGCGCACGTCGTCTCCGCCTACATGCTGGTCTGGCAGGCGGCAATCGCCAAGGATAAGCTCGATGCGCTGGCAAAGACAGCCGGCGCCGATCCCGCCGACTGGGAGAAATGGGCCGCCTTCATCAAGGACAACGCCGATGCCGCCTTCTACGTGGGCAAGATCTCCTCGGCCAAGTACTTTATCTTCAACGTCCTGCCGCGTATCGACAGCTACGCCACGGCCATCAAGAGCAAGGACCTGTCGATCATGGAGATCCCGGCCGAGTCGTTCGCGTCTTAACAGAACCAACGGCACAATCACTGGGGGGGCCTTTCAGCCCCCCCGTTTTTTATGGGCCGGCCGTGTTCTCCTCTTTTCTTTCATTGCAGTTCCCTGAGCAACGCCGAAACGGTTTCGTTTCATTTGTGCAACTCCCCTTTGACCAACCGTCAATAGCCCCGTCGAATCGCAGCCGAACGAGATGATATTATTGAAAAATTTAACTATATAAATTTAACGTAATTTGGAATAGAAATTGCACTTATGATGAGCATTTGTCATTCATTTGTCTGGAGGAATATCGTCTCATGAACGCAAAGCGGATTCTTGGCCTCGCGCTGGCGGTCTGCACGCTGGCCGTGCTATTTCCCGTGTCGGCCCCTGCCGCGGACCAACCGAACGCCTGGACGATCCATTTCCGGCCGGGTGTCCGCTTCGGCACGGACGACGGACGCTCTTTATCATGGATTTCCTCGTCCCGCTCTACCAGGACGAAAAAAATATCCTCTTTTTCAACCCCAAGTTCACGCCGGACAACCTCGATGGGTTCGAGGCCAACTTCGGGCTCGGCTACCGGCGGCTCCTGTTTGCCGACAGGGTGATCGTGGGCGGCAACGTCTTTTACGATAACCGCCTCACCGGCTGGGGCACCCGCTGGGAACAGGTCGGCGTGGGCGCCGAGGCGATGGCCGAGTTCAATAAGTACGCGGCGCTTCACCGGCCGCTTCAATTACTATATCCCGCTCACCGCCGACCGGGTCACGGCCGGGGGGGCGGCGGCGGTGCCGGTTACTTCTTCCGGGAGCAGGGGATATGGACTTCCGGCGGCGCCGGGACGCTGGTGGAAGAAGCCCCGGAGGGCTTTGACGGCGAGGTAGGGTACCGCCTACCGGTGGTCTCGGACTACGTGGAGACCTGGGTCTACGTCGGGGGCTACCATTATCACGGCAGCAACATCGGGACGATCAACGGCTTCTCCGCGCGGCTCGAGATACTCCCCACGGATTTTGTCCGCCTCAATTACGAGTACCGCAACGACCGCACGACCCACGGCGAACACCACGGCGAGGTGGCGTTCGAGGTGCCGTTTTCGGTCGAAAACCTCTGCGCGGGTAAGAACCCCTTTGAGGGGATCGGTCGGCGGCTCAAGGGCAGCCGGGATATTAAGGAGCGGATGGTCGAGCCCGTCCGGCGCGACGTGGATATCCGCGTCGTGCACGGCGGCGCCGCCGGCACGGCCGATACGATGGTCGAGGACGTGGTCTTCGTCAGCGAAGACGCCGAGAACATCGCCGGCACGCCCGACGGCACCTTCGAGCACCCGTTTGCCAGCATCACCGAGGCGATGGCCGCCATCGATTCCGGCGGCGTCTACGCCACGATCAACACGATCCATGTCATCAACGACAGCGACACGGAAACCGCCGGGGGCGGTACGGCGAGCCTCGCCAGCCTCATGATCTGG
This sequence comes from uncultured delta proteobacterium, assembly GCA_963848155.1. Lineage (GTDB taxonomy): Bacteria > Desulfobacterota > Zymogenia > Zymogenales > Zymogenaceae > JAFGAS01. Next base: position 698,552 of record CAWKCL010000006.1, on the reverse strand, counting down.
GGCTCCGGGCCAGCCGCACCCAACCTACGGCATCATCACCAACCAGGTGTCCGGCTACCCGACGATCGCCGACGAGCTGATCCTCGGGGGCGGCGCGATCGACGTCTTCGGCTCGACCTACACCGGTACAAACGGGATCACCGTTAACGGGGCCAACGCCAACATCCACCACAATTACTTTTCCGGCAATACCTGGGGCATCAGCGTGGCCGGTGGATCGGCGGCCATTACCGATAACGACATCACCTGCGACTATACCGCCGGGCCGCCGATTGCCGGTATCATCGTGACCGGCGGCTCCATCTCTACCATCTCCCGCAACGCCATCACCGCCGGCGGCGCCGTGGCCCTCTACGGCGTCTACTTTAGCGGGGTGCCGTCGATAGGCGGCGCCGTTATTTCGGACAACACCATCGCGCTCTCCTACGACGACCCGGGGACCCTGGCGGCGGGCATCTTCTTCTCGGGGGCCGATACCACGATAACCGACACGCGGATCATGTCCAACACGATCACGGTGACGGCCCCCGACACGGGTTCCGTCTACGGGATCGGGTCGCTCCTGAGCGCGGGCGACCTCGGCCTTGAGATCGGGGGCAACACCATCACGGTGGCCGGCGGCCCGGTTAGTGGTCCGGCATCTACTTCAGGACGGGAGGCACGGGTTCGATCACGGCCGACGTCCACGATAACGTCGTCACGGTCTCGGGGGCGGGAGACGCCTACGGGATCGGCCTGAGCGCCGGGAGGAGCATCTACGCGAGGATCACCGGCAATGACCTCTCCGGGGGGATATCGGGCGCGGGAATCACGGACGGCGTATACGGGATACAACTGATCACCGACGGCCATCCCATCTCGGAAATGTATAACATCGCCGGCCTCGGAGGCGGCGACCTCCTGATCGCCAACAACAACCTCGGCGGGGCGGGCATCCGCGCGACGGGCGCAGATGGGTACGCCTGTGGGATCGACATCTACTCGCGGGCCGGGAGCCTCTACGCGCTGTCGTCAAACGGCGGGGGCATCACCGGCAACACCATCATAGCCGACGGGTCCGACCTCTCCGGGACCGATGTTGCGTCGGCGGACGGCATCATCATCGAGACCAGGGATGACCTGGCCGCCACGATAACCGGCGGAAGCGTAACCGCGACCGGCCTGGGCGGCCTGGGTATCGGGCTGGTCTCGGACCTCAGCAGACGTAGACGCCGAGATATCCGTGCCGACGATCAGCGTGACCGGTACCGACTATGAGGTGATCGGGATCTATCTGGAAGCAGGCAACGGGGATCTCGACGTAACCGTCACCGATACCGCCATCACCGCGAACACCCAGAACTGGTGGGCATACGGGATCACCGGGGGCGCCTGGTACGACCTCTCCGCTTCCATTTCCGGCGGCAGCATCAGCGCGTCGGGCCTCGGCGCGGATGGTATCGAACTCTGGAATTACAGCGGCCTCCTGGACGTCGACATCTCGGTACCGACGATCACCGCGACCGGCACCTATACGGCCGGGACGGGCTTCTACGCCACCGGAATGTTCCTCCAGTCCCTCAACGATGCGATCGACATGACCGTCACCGATACGAACATCACGGCCATCGGGACGACGAACACCCGCTCACGGGGAATCAATGCCAACGGATACCTTGGCATCACCGCGCTGATCTCAGGCGGCAGCATCACCTCGACGGGCCGCCGGGCGGAGGGTATCTATCTCGGGACGACGGGAACGGGCAGCATCATAAACGCCGGCATCTCGAACCTGACGCTCAACGTGACCGGCACGAATACGAGCGGGACGGGCAACGACATGTACGCGACAGGGATATCCCTATCGGCGAGCAACGGGATCATCAACGCGAACCTCACCGGCAACGATGTCACGGTCTCCAACACGGGGAGCTTGTACGCCAGGGGTATCTATGGAACCGCGCGCAACGATATCGCCGCGCTCATCTCGGGCGGGAGCATCAACTCAACGGGCGGTTACGCGTTTGGGGTATTGCTCGAGAGCACGGGAACGGGCGGCGATATAGACGCCGATATCTCGGTACCGGCGATCCTCGTGACGTCCAACGGCAACGGCCTGCAGGCTCTCGGCATTAAGCTGGCGACTACCAACGGCAATATCGACGCCGACATCCACGGGCTTAACGGAACGGTGTTTCCCGGCGTTACCGGCATGAAAGTCACCGGCACCTACGGCTACGCGCGCGGCATCTCCATAGAGTCCGGGGGGAGCATCACCGGCGGCATCTACGGTAATAGCAACACTGATAGAAACACCATTACTGTCGAGGGCATGCTCGGTGGTTCGAATTATCCGACCGGCGTATATCTCCGGGCCGCCGTCGATGTCGGGCTCCAGGGCGACCCGTTTGAGATGTACTACAACAACCTGGTGGTCACCAATATCAGCCCGGCACGGAGAGAGGCCTTCGGATTTACCATCAATTACGGCAGCACCACCAACCACGACGTGTATGCCCGGATATACAACAACGCGATCACCGTGACGGGAGGAAACGGCAGCGTCGGCTACGGGGCGATCGGCGGGTATATCCGCGCCACCAACCTGATCGGAAGTAACCTTGCCGGCGTCCCGACCGTTATCAGCGGTAACACCCTGACGCTCACCTCCAATGCCCCGGCCCTCGGATTCTACGTCGCCGATCTTTCCCTCGCGTCGATCGGCAACTACGTGGACTTCAACAACGGCGCGTACGGCGGCGCAAACACCGTCACCGCGACCGAGTCGGCCGGCCTGTACTACAACAGCTACTTCTCTATGGGCACCCCCGGCCACCCGGGTTATTGGTGCAACTTCCCCGGGGGGACGAGCGGCACGCCCGGAAACGGCGTGGATTACATCCACTTCTAAGGGGACAAACGGGGTCTTTCGCAAAGACCGGCCGGAACACGAAAACGGGGGGCATATCGCCCCCCGCTTTTTTATTGCCGATTGGTACAACAGTTATTTTGTCATGATCTCCTGGGCGAGCGAGAGGTAGGCCTTGGACCCGATCGAGTTGATGTCAAACAGGATGATCGGCTTTTTCATGAGCGGGGCCTCGGCCAGCCTCACGGTGCGCGGGATGGACGTGGTAAAGACCTTGTCTCCCATCGCGCTTTTCAGGTTCTGGCTGATCTTCTTGCCGAGGTTGGTGTGGTAGTTCACCATGGTCAGGAGGAACCCCTCGATCGTAAGGGACGGGTTGTAGCGCTTGGAAACCTCGCGCGCGGCCCGCAGGAGCTTGCCGAGGCTGTCCATCGAGAAGAACTCCCCCTGGACCGGCACCAGGATCGAGTTTGCCGCGATCATGCTGGATATCGTCAGGGAGTTGAGGGCCGGGGGGCAGTCCAGCATGATATAGTCATAGAATTTATCGATCTCGGCAAGCTTGTCCTTGAGCTTGAACCGGTCCTTGCGCAGCGCCTGCACGAGCTGGTCTTCCTCTTCCGGGTTTGCCGTGTTATTGACGATCACGTCCAGGAACTGGATGTCGGTATTGAGGACCGCCTCCGTCGTCGGGATGTCGTGGTATATCATGTTATAGACGCCGTACCGCACGTTCTTGCCGTCCTTGCCGAAGGACGACGATACGCCGCATTGCGGGTCGATCCCGACGACCAGCGCCCGGGCCTCGAGGGCCGCGATGCTCGCGCCAAGGTTCACCGCGGTGGTGGTCTTGCCCACGCCGCCTTTTTGACTGACCACGGCGATCACTTTTGCCATAGGTTGTCTCCCCGCCCGCCGATTGACGGCTGTCTTAATCCGCTCCCGTGTACCGGTAAAACCGGTGCTCCCCGGCCCGCAGGTCCTACCGTTACCCGAGGCTTTCCACGATTTCCGATATAGACGCGGCCACTTTATCCAGCCGGCCCGTATTCTTTTTCAGCCGCGCGATATCCTCCTCGGAAAAGCCTCCCTGCTCGGATGCCTTCCGCAACAGGCCGTGCGCGTCCTTGAAGAGGTCCTGCAGCTCACCCAGGTATTGGGCCATCGAGAGGATATTGTATTCGAGGGATACGGCGCTGTCCTTGGCCGTTACCGCCGTATCCACCGCCCGCGTATCCGTCGTTTTCTCCACGGCGAGTTTCAGGTTTTCGCAGCCGAGTGAAAGCTGTTGGATCGAATCGTTCAGAAAGATAAGGGTCTCCCGCGTGAGCCGGTCGTCACCGGAGATAACGTCCTTGACCGTCGCCTCGATACGCTCGGCCATCGACCGGGTATGCTCATACCCCATGTACCGGGCGGCCTTTACCAATCCCTGGGTTGATTCCTCGAGATTGAGCAGGATTTCCGACGAGAATCCCGGGGACGAAAGCTTCTGGACGATCGCGCCTGCCACCTCGATATATTCGGCAAGCTGCCCGAGAAAGAGGGCGAGCAGCTCCGTATCCTCGCCCGGCTCAACCTCGTCGGTTACGACGGATTCCGCGTCCCGTGAGGCGAGGGTCTTTCCGACGAACGACATTTCCGCTTTCGGCGAGGCGGCCTCATCCCGGATAAGGGATTCAATCCTGACGAGCCTTGTGGGGTTGAAGTGGTCGGCGATCTTCTTTGCCACGGCCAGCGTCATGCCGGGCACCCCGAAAAGTTTCGCGACGGATGCGGACTTGAGGCCGTCGACCGTCGTGAAACCGGAAAAATAGAGGGCGCGCGCCCGGTCCTCAGTGACCCCGGGGATGGCCGTGAAGCTCTTTATTACCGCCTGGTCGGCGTTGACCTCCATATCCATATAGTACGAAGGAAGGTCCTTTTTCTTTGCAAACTCCCGGTCTCCGGCGGGAATGCTGTCGGAAAGACCGGATAGCTCGTTCTTGAAGCGGATGAGGTTATCGGGCGTCGAACCGGATTGGGTGAGGATACGGTCGAGCTCTTCCAGCTTGGCTCTGAGCTCATCGAGCCCCATGATCTTTACCGCCCCGATGAAATCGGATACCGACGCCCTGAGCCGTTCGAGGCTCGGGCCGGTAGTTTCCTCCATCGCGTTGTCAAGGGCGGCCGTGATGTTTTTCATGAACCGAGGGGACATCCTTAGGCTCATGTCCTCAAGTTCGGCTATCAGAGACATGGGACACTCCTCATCGGCTATTGGTTTGCCAGCAACCGGTTTATATTGGTAATGTCTTCCATCTCGCCCATGAAGGTTGCCAGGGTTTTCGGCAGGTCGTCAATATCGACCAGGAAATCCCCCACCTTCCGCTCGGATGCCCCCGAGGACGCCTCGGTGAGAATGCCGCCCCCGCCCTTTATGGTAAGCGTGGTGCCTCCCCGGGACCGGATCGTGGAAAGACCGTAGATACCGTCGGTCCCGACCCCCTCCATAAGCACCCCGAGGACCGCGCCTCCAAACGACCCGGCAAGCCCTTCCATGATGGAATCGATCGGGCCGGCGTTTTCGTGAGACACGACAACACGGCACTCCCCGGCAAGAGACCCCTCCACACGATACGGATCAAACGACGAGAAGAAGTAGCACGTGCCGCCGTATACGCGCTCGTCTTCCACGGCGGCCTTGACCGGCCATTGCGTAAACGGGCTCATGGCGGCGATGAAGGGGCCGAAGCAGGTCCGGGGAAGCGGCAGGGAAACCAGGATCGCGGTATCCCGCCGGCGGGGCAGCTGCGAGAGGAGTTTGATCGCCCCGTTTATGCCGCCGTACGGCACGCCGAGGGCGGCATAGTAGCCGGCCTGTTCATTGTATAGGGTCTTTTCCCCCTCTCCGACGGGTTTAATGCGCGCCCGCGCGATCCGGGTGATGTCAACAAGGCTGAGCATCCGGATCGACTCGTTGATCCTCCTGAGCAGCGAATCCGTTGGGCTGCCGATGTCCTCGGGAGAAAAGGGAATGAAATCAACCATGCCGAGCCGGAAGGCGTCAAAGAGGATCGGCGTCGTTTCGGCCAATCCGCCGACTCCCAGCACCGGATATGGCCCGGAAAGCTGCAGCGCCTTGAGATCGGCTATGGATCGCTGGTCGCCCCTGAGGCCGACAATGATTTGAACGTCTCCCTTCTTCTTCAGGTCGGCCGCCGCCTCCCGGGCGTCCGAATAGATGCCGACAACCTGGAGTTCATTGGTGACCTTGAGGAGGGTTTGAACGGCGTTTTTGAGCGTCTCATCGGAAATGATAAGGCCGATCCACGTTTTCATGGGGTGTATTTATCTCTTATATGCTTTATGTTTACCTATATTAACTGAAAAGTTAAAAATATCAAGAGTTTTTTACCTTTTCGGTAAAAAATCGGCCGGCGGAGACCACGCCCCGCACCGGCCGGCGCCTCATCGCGCCGAGCCGCCGTATTGTCCGTACTGTACGTATTGAGCCGCGTTATGTCTTGTGGGGTGCTTTCTTGTCCGGTTTCGGGCAGTTTTCGACGCAATCGGCAAGGCATGTCTTATCGCAGGGATCGACGTGAATCGTCACATGGACGTCCCCAAAGAGCGAGATGATCTCGTCTCTCACGCTTCGGGAAAGCCGATGCGAATCCTCCAGCGATAGGGCGCGGTCGGCCATGATATGAACCTCCACGTAGCGTGTTGGGCCGGCCTTTCGGGTGCGCAGTTCGTGAAACGAGATTATTGGGGGAGAGTGCCGGCGGATTATGTCGCGAATCGCGCTGACTTCCTCCGGCGGAAGGCTGAAATCGAAGAGATCCCGCGCAGACTTGATAACCAACTGGTACGAGGTCCTGATGATAAGAAGCGCTACGGCGATAGCGGCCGCGGCGTCGACCCACGCGAGGTTTACGTCCGGCCGCAGTTTTCTCCCGATCAAGATCACCAATAGCCCGAAGAGAACCCCCGCCGAAGTATAGACGTCGGTCCTGAGGTGCCAGGCATCGGCCTCAAGCGCCAGCGAATCGGAGGCCTTGGCTACCTTGAGCTCGATGTGAGAGACGATAAAATTAACCGCCGCTGAGAAGGACATCAGGGCCACGCCCCACCCCACCGACGACACGACGGTGGGATAACGCAGCTTATGGACCGCCTCGGCAATGATCCATCCCGCGGCAAAGAAGATGAGAAACGCCTCGATCGTCCCGGAGACGTTCTCGAGCTTGCCGTGCCCGAAGGTGTGGGTCTCGTCCGGGGGCTGTGATGCCTTCTTTACCGAAACGAAGGCGATGAGGGACGATACCAGGTCGACGGCCGAATGAATCGCCTCCGAGATGACGGATACCGACCCGATCATGATACCGACGATGAGTTTGAGAACGGTAAGGACCGAGTTTGACGTTACCGCCAGCAGGGCTACCGATGTTTTAAACCGCTTTAGATCCATGAGAGTAGTGTATCATATCCTTTCGTCAAATGCCTGCTTTCTATCGCCGGGCGTTACGGCCGGTCGGCGTGCGTCTTCCCCCCGCGCGATTCCGGTATCTTATCTATCCTCTTTGGCTTTACCTGTCAGGTATTTCCGGCGGCCCCGGGCCGCCCGTTCCTCGTCGGTCAGTATACACTGTTTTGTGCATTCGGGCGGGCATGTCTTGTCGCACGGTTCGATATGGATGTTTACGTACGTGTCCGGAAAGAGACGCCGGATATCGTCGGTGATTACCTGGGTGATCTCATGTGATTCAAAGACCGTCATGTCCTGATCGACCAGGAGATGAAGGTCGACAAACCGGGTCGACCCGGCCTTCCGGGTCCTCATGCCGTGAAAGCCGACAACGGCGGGCGTCTGTTTAAAGATCGACTCCCTGATTTGGGATAGCTCGTGGCCCGGCAGGCTCGTGTCCAGGATATCGCGGGCCGACTTCTTGACCATCCCGTAGGCGGTATGAATGATGAGGAGCGCCACGGCGATCGCGGCCGCCGGGTCGATCCAATTGAGATTGAGGTCCGGCGCCACCCGCTTGCCCACCCATATGACCGACAGGCCGAACAGCACGCCCGCCGAGGTGTAGACGTCGGTCCTCAGGTGCCAGGCATCGGCCTCAAGCGCCACGGACTCCGTTGCCCGGCTCACGACAAACAGGAGGTGAGAAACGACGATGTTGAGGACCGACGATACCAGCATTACCCCAACGCCCCACCCCACCAGACCGAGGGGCTGGGGATTCCACAGCTTATGGAAGGCCTCATTAATGATGAGACCGGCGGCAAAGAAGATGAGGAACGCCTCGATCGTCCCCGATATGTTTTCGACCTTCCCGTGGCCGTATGGATGGTCGTAATCGGCGGGCTTGGCCGATTTTCTCACCGAAAACAGGGCAATCAGCGCCGCCACCAGGTCGACCCCGGAGTGGATCGCCTCGGAGATTACCGAGATAGACCCGATGAAAAGGCCGATAACAAGCTTTATGGCCACCAGGAACGCGTTTGACGCCACCGAAAGCAGCGCAACGGCGCTCTTATACTGCTTAGGATCAACCAAAGGAGAATCTCCCGATCTCAACAATAAAGGCGGGCCCTTCAACCGCTCAGATTGTCCGCGTTTGATAAAGGGGCCCGCTACGAATTAGTGTAAGGGTTTATATGGGGGTAAGTCAAACCTAATAATATTAGCGGCGATTTGGTAGCGGAAGGTGGTACTAACGGTCAGCGCCGCGTTCCCCAGACAGGCTTTGGAAACTTCTCCTGAACCGATCTATCCGTAAAGTATCGCTCGGTGAGGTCCGTCATCAGGCGCATGTGCGCTTCGATTGTGGTTCTGATCGCCTCAAGTTGCGTATCGCTGGCGTCTTTCGGCACCCAAAAGGGGCCGGTAAAGAAATAGACGATCCTCGACAGCGGCAGCGGCATCCACATCCTGTCCCAGTTGAAGAGCCTGAGGTGCGGCCGGGCCGCCACCGTCAACACGACGATCGGAGAGCCGGTCTGCCTGGCGAGGATCACGGCCCCTTTCTTGAGGGCCAGGGCGGGTCCCTTTGCCCCGTCCACGGTAATACCGGCATGAAAGCCCTCGTCACGCACCAGCCCCACCATGGCGTCCAGCGCTTCTCTTCCCTTCTTGTCGCGAATCCTGCCGGTGCGCGACAGCGATGAGGTTGATCCCCGGACGGCAAGGACTCCCACGCCCGCCATGCACCGTGCCCCGAATTCACCCCCCTCCTTCTGGCTGATCATCATGACGTGCCGGCGCCCCTTCACCCAGAAGTAGTAGTACTGGGCGTACCGGTGCCAGTGGGCATAGATGATCCCCTTGCCGCGTGAGAGCATCTCTTCGTTGAGGTCGCCGCCGATAACACCGACGCGCGACAGCGTGTACCAGGGACTGATCAGCCCGACCACGACCGGAAGCACGAAGCGAAAGACGAACCGGTAGAAAGCTGAGAACCGGCCGTCCTCGTACGGCCCGAGGTGAACGCCGTATTTCTCGGAGTCGCCCACCAGCGATTTGAACTCTTCCGAAGGATACTTCATGTGCTTTCCGGGAAAAGGGATTTGATTGACCCCGCCGGTAAACTGACGGGAAGAGCAAATTATAACAGTTTTACCCTCTCACGCAATAAAAAACCGTTACGCGACGCCCTCCGCCTCCCGTTGCTGTCCGCGCCCGCCGGGGTCATGCCTTGCGGAGTGGCCGATGCTGTGGTATAAGGGCTGATATGGAACGGGTTTTCCTGGGCCTCGGGTCCAATATCGGCGACCGCACCGCGAATATCAAGCGGGCGTGCCGTCTCATCGGTGAGATCGAGGGGGTTCGGCTCGTCCGTACCTCCTCGCTCATCGAAACCGAACCCGTGGGATACGAAGACCAGCCCGATTTCATCAACGCCGTCACTGGAAATCGGGACGGCACTCGCCCCCCGCGAATTGCTGACCGCAATCAAGGAGATCGAGCAGCGGATGGGACGCACCCGGACCGTTCGCTTCGGCCCGCGTATCATCGATATCGATATCCTGCTGTTCGGGCAACGGGTTATTGATGAGCCGGGCCTTACTATTCCCCACCCGCGTATGCATGAGCGCCGGTTCGTGCTGGGGCCGCTGGCCGAGATTGCGCCTGAGGCGGTGCATCCGGTGTTAAAAAAATCGGTTATGGAACTGTATGGAGATTTATCCCCGCATGAGAAATAACGAAAGGGGCGGCCGGTTTTCCCGGCCGCCCCTTTTTATGTGACACGTAACACGGAAAGCGGAGCTCCCGCCCTCCCTACTTGTTGATCGCGATGAATATCGTGTTGCCGCTGCGAAGAATCAAAAAGAGGTAGCGGCCGGTCTTATTACTGTTTGCCATCTCCGCGTTGAACTCGGCCAGGTTCTTTACCTTCTTCCGGTTCAGCTCGCGGATAACGTCCCCCTTCATGATACCCGCCCGCTCGGCAAAGCTGTTCGGGTCCACGGCGGTAACGATGACACCATCGGTATCCGGAAGTCCCAGGTACTGCGCGATGGTGGGCGTGATCGCCTCCACGGCCAGCCCAAGCTCGCTCTTGGTACCCGGCCCCGGTGTCGTACGGGGGGCGCTGCCGATCGTCCCTTCCGTCGGCATCTTTGCTACCTTCAGGGTAACGTCGCGGGTCTTGCCGTCCCGAAGGATCGTAACGGTCACCGTCTCGCCGACCGGCGTCAGCGCCACGATGGCCGGAAGCTCCTTCATCTTGGTTATCTCTTTTCCGTTAAACTTAAGGATGATGTCCCCTTTCTTGATGCCCGCTTTGTCGGCGGGGCTTCCCGGCTCGATATCCGACACCAGCGCGCCCGACGGCTGCTTGAGTCCGAAAGACTGTGCAAGCTCCGGGGTAACCTCCTGAATCACGACGCCCAGCCAGCCCCGCACGACCTCGCCCTTCTTGAGCTGGGAGAGGAGATCCCTGGCGATGTTGATGGGAATGGCAAAGCCCAGGCCCTGCCCCTGTTCGATGATGGCGGTATTGATGCCGACCACTTCGCCCCGTATGTTGAAGAGGGGGCCGCCGGAATTGCCCGGGTTAATGGAGGCGTCCGTCTGAATGAAATCGTCATACGGCCCGGAGCCGATGACCCGTCCCTTTGCGCTGACGATACCCGCTGTCACCGTCTCGGCGAGCCCGAAGGGATTACCGATGGCCATTACCCACTCGCCGACCTGGAGCTTGTCCGAATCGCCGAGCCTTACCGTCGGAAGCCCCTTGGCGTCGATTTTGATAAGGGCCAGATCCGTCTTGGGATCGGTTCCGATTACCTTGGCGGAATAGGTCTTCTCATTATGGAGGATGACCGTTATCTCGGACGCGTTTTCCACGACGTGGTTATTGGTGAGAATATACCCGTCCTGGCTGATAATGAACCCGGAGCCAAGGCTCTGCGTTTCAAAGGAACGGGGCATATCCCCGAAATAGCGGTTGAAGAAATCCCCGAAGGGTTCGTTGCCGAACGGGGGAGAAAAGCCGGGCGGAAGACCGCCCCCTCCCACCGTTATCTTCGTGCTGATGTTCACCACGGAGGGAGTCAGATCCTTGGCCAGCACCGTGAAGTCCGGTATGGTAATATAGTTCATCCCGCCGCTGTTTCCCGGCGACCCGACCTCCGCCCAGGATGCTGCACCGATCGCGCAGGTCGCCGAAACTATGAGGAGTATCAGCAAAGTGCGCATCTTAAGTGGCGATACGCGACGCCGGTATTCCAACTTCATTGGTAAAACCTCCAAAGTGTGATTTGCTACATTGTCCGTCAGGCCGATTAAAACTGCCTGAGTTGCGGATTATTCTATCCTAATAGTTACCCTTACGCCTTACCCGTGATCCTCGGCAGCACCACCGTGAAGGTGCTCCCCATGCCGGGAGTGCTGGAAACGGCGATAGTCCCGTGATGGGCCTCGGTGATAAATCTGCAGATCGCCAGCCCCAGACCGGTCCCTCCCTCCTTCCGCGAGCGGTTCTTATCCACGCGGAAGAAGCGGTCGAAAATCTTGGTCTGGTCTTCCGGGGCGATCCCTACGCCGTTGTCCGAAACGCGGATCTCCACGTTGTCGGATCGTATATAGGCGTCGATGCGGATTTTGCCGCCGTCCTTCGTATATTTAACACCGTTATCGATAAGATTCAGGAAGAGCTGCCGCAGCCGGAGTTCGTTTCCCATGATCTTGATCCCGTTTAGCTCCTCTACGTTGAGCTCAACCGTTTGTCCGCGCGCCTCGGCCAGCGTGGCCCCCATGTCATAGACCTCCGTGATGACGGGGCCCAGCTCCACCGGCTCCATTTCCATCGGCGTTTCACCGATATCCGCCCGCGAAAGGATGAGGAGATCCTCGACAATCCTGCTCATGGTGTTGATCTCTTCGAGGCTGCTGCTCAGTATTTCTTTATAATCCTTGGCGCTGCGGGCCGTCCTGAGCGCCCATTCCGTTTCACCCTTGAGAATGGTCAACGGCGTCCTCAATTCATGGGAGGCGTCCGCGGAAAACTGGCGAATCTGGGCAAAGGATTTTTCGAGCCGCTCCAGCATTTCGTTGAAGGTGGCGGCGAGTCTCCCCATCTCATCTTTCTTGTTCCGGACCGGGATGCGCTGGGAGAGGTCTTTTGCGCCGATCCGCCGGGCCGCGTCGGTTATTTCGGCCACCGGCCCGAGGGCCGCCTTCGCCAGGAAGTACCCGCCGACGCTCGAGAAGAGGATAACAGTCGGAACCGTGAAGATGATAATGAGAAAGAGCCGGTGCAGCGTCTCCTCCACGTATTCGAGGGAGCTGCCCACCTGGACGAGGCTGATAAGTTTATCGTTCTTGACGACCGGGTAGTTGATCATTCGGATCGGGTATGTATCCAATCCGTAGAGGGTTTCAAAAACGACTTCGCCCGTCTCGGCCCGTTTGACGGTCTCGGCGGTAAGGGGAAGTCTCTTCGGCAGGCTCCTGTCGGCGTCGTAGTCGATGTTACCCGATTTATCGAGGATCTGAATATACTTTGCCGTCGGCCGGAAACCAAAGAATTTTTCCAGATAGTCGTTCCACCCCTCGGAATCCTCGGACGTCCGGGTGGAGGAATCGGCGGTTATCTCGGCGATGGTGGTGAGCTTCTTATCAACGCTGTCATAGAGCGCCCGGGACAGCGTGAAATAGAGCAGTGCGGAAAACGAAACAAGAATCAGCGCGAGCACGAGAGTAAACCAATACACAAGCTTGGCGCGGATGGTCACAAAAAACATCGGCTAATCCTTCAACATATATCCCACGCCCCGAACCGTCTGCAGGAGCTTCTTAGGATAGTCCTTATCGATCTTGTTCCTGAGATAGTTGATATAGACGTCGATGACATTGGTGAAGGTATCGAATTTTATACTCCACACATGCTCCGATATCATGGTCCTGGTGAGGATTCTCCCGGGGTTCCTCATGAAGTACTCGAGCAATGAATACTCCTTGGTGGTCAGAGATATCTCTTTACCCTGGCGGGTAACCTTCCGGGTAACCGGATCGAGCTCAAGGTCGGCCACGATAAGCTTGAGACTTTCCTCCGGTCTGCCGCGTCTGAGCAGTGCCCGGACGCGGGCAAGAAGCTCCTCGAAGGAGAAGGGTTTGGTCACATAATCATCGGCCCCCATATCCAGGCCCTTCACCTTATCATTGACCATATCTTTTGCCGTCAGGAGTATCACGGGAACGCCTTTTTTTGTTTTCCTGATATGGGCAAGGACAGACAGTCCGTCCAGTTTCGGCAGCATTATATCCAGAAGCACCATGTCATAATCATAGACGTCAACCATGGATACCGCTTCCTCGCCGTCCGCGGCCACGTCTACTGCGTACGATTCCTCCTCAAACCCCCGTTTGATGAACGATGCTACCTTTGCCTCGTCCTCGACAACCAGAAGTCTCACGGCAGTCTCCGTACTAACTAATAAATTGAAAGGGTCTCCGATGCCCGAATTATTTTTTTATTATAACCCTTTTTCCCCGAATTACAACTCATTTTCTCCCGCCGCCGCCGATTGACCGGGCCGGCCCTCTGCCGGCCCGGACCCTTTGGCGCTTACGGATCGCCGCGCTTGGGAGAGTATACGGGATTTGAAGGCACGCGGCCGGGACTATTAATGATAGCCGATAGAGATAAGCAGAGACAGCCGTTGACTTTTATCAAAATGTATACTAACCTAAATAAGATAGTAGTACCCCGTAAGATCCCCGCGCACCGGAATACGGTTTATACGTACCTGCGATGCGCCGGCGGTCGTCATGGACGGCCGGAGTCAACCATACGGGCTCTCCGGAACCAACGTTGCGCGTGCCAATGTTCTTCATACCGGTACGGGTCACAAGACCTGCTCTCCGACGGGAAGACCGATGCAGGAATTCAGCACGATTCTCATAGCAGACGACGAACAGGGCATACACGAACTGTTCTCTTCGTTCCTTACCGAGCCCGAGTATCGCCTCGTGTTTGCCAATAACGGAAAAGAAGCCGTAGAGGCCGCCTTTACGCACGCACCCGATCTCGTCCTACTGGACGTCATGATGCCCGAGATGGACGGTTTCGAAGCGTGTCGCCGTTTGCGGAGCGATCCCCGGACCAAAGAGATTCCCATCCTCATCATTACGGCCCTTTACGATCACCGCTCCCGCCTCAAGGGCATCGAGGCCGGGGCCGACGATTTTATCTCAAAACCGTTCGATTTCGAAGAGCTGTCGGCCCGCATCAGGAGCATTACGCGTCTCAACCGGTACCGCATCCTGCTGTCGGAGCGCATGAAGTTCGAGCGCCTGTTTGACCTCTCGCCGGACGGCATCATCATCGTTGACCCCGAGCGTAATATTGTGTTGGCTAATCCCGCTATTCTTCAAATGATTGATGCGCGGGACGAATTCGGCCCGATCGGCGGGCCGGTCTCTGCGCTGATTGCGCCTGAAGAGGTGGCCTCATTCCGTACGGTCCTGTCAGCGGTTCCCGGCAAGCCGATCCAGTCGCGAATAGAGACCGTTTTTGTCCGGCGCGACGGCGCCCGATTCCCCGTTGAAATCAGCGTGGGCGACCTGCTCTATGAGGGAGACCATGCACTCTACCTCATCGTCAGGGATATCACCGAACGCAAAAGCTTTGAAGAGCACCTCAGCCGATCCGAGCAAAGATATCGCGACCTCATCGAAAAGATTCAGGACCTCGTGTATGTCACCGACGGCAGGGGAACGGTTTTGTTCCTCAACGACGCCATGGAGCGATCCTTCGGCTATACGAAAGAAGAAATCATCGGAAGGACGTTCATGGATTTCATCGCACCGGAAGACCGTCAATCGGCCGAAGAATTGTTCAAGAGGCAGTTGGCCGATAGAGACGTCGGCACCTTTGAGCTTTCCTTTATCAGTAAGGACGGCCGTCGAATCACTATGGAGCTGCACGAGCGCCTCACCTGGGACGATCATACGGTCATAGAGGTCCACGGGATTGGTCGGGACATTACCGAACGCAAGCGGATACAGGAAGAACTCCGGAAATCCGAAGAGCGGTTCAGCAATCTCTTCGAGACATCCAGGGATGTCATCTTTATTTGCGACGGCCGCGGCCGCTTCATCGATATTAATCCCGCGGGCCAGGCGCTCCTCAACTATTCACGGGAGGAAATTCTCTCGCTGGACTTCGCGGATATCTGCGCGGACCGGCGCGACCCGGATCGTCTCAACGCGGCCATGGACGAAAGCGGCTTCGCAAAAGATTTCGACCTTTCTGTCAGGGGTAAGGATCGAACGACGATAGACTGCCTGATCACGGCCACCCGGACAAGCGATCCCGCCGATAACGCCGGCGGTTTCCAGGGGATCATCAAAGACGTAACCGAGAAAAAGCGATTCGTCGATCTTACCCTGGACGGCATCAAAGAAGGCGTCTTTACCGTGGACAAAGAGTGGAAGATCGGCTACCTCAACTCCGGCGTCGAGAAAATCATGAGAATAACGAGGGAAAATTCGATCGGGAAAAGTTTCTTCGATGTCTTTACCCTGGACCGGGACGAAGACGAAAAGGCGCTGATACAGATCATCGAATCAAACGAACATATTATTGAGAAAAAAATCATCCTTGCCGGGGCCGGGGGCGCGCGGATTCCCATAGCTATATCGGGGACCGCCCTCAGCGACAGGAACGGGGTAGTCACGGGCGCCGTGATGATCTTTCGTGATCTGTCGGCCATTGAGGCCCTGAAAAAGGAGATCGAATCGAGCTATACCTTCGAAGACATCATCAGCAAGAATCATCGAATCCAGGAGATATTCTCGGTCCTGCCCGATATATCGGAAAGCGGCAGCACCGTGCTTATCGAAGGGCCAAGCGGCACCGGCAAGGAGCTCTTCGCCCGGGCGATCCATAACCTCTCGCCCCGAAGGAACGGACCGTTTATAGCGATCAACTGCTCGGCGATACCCGAAACGCTGCTCGAATCGGAGCTCTTCGGGTATGTCAAGGGTGCCTTCACCAATGCGCTGACCGACAAACCCGGGCGTTTTGCCCTGGCCGAAGGCGGCACATTGTTTCTGGACGAGATAGGGGATCTCCCTAAATCTCTTCAGGTGAAGCTCCTGAGGGTCCTCGAGGAGCGGGAGTATGAACCGCTGGGGGCGGTCGCCAGTGTCAAGACCGATGCCCGGATCATCGCGTCGACCAACCGCAGTATTACCCAGGAGATAGCCGCCGGCGCTTTTCGGGAAGACCTTTTCTACCGGCTCAACGTCCTGAAGATCCGCCTCCCCCGGTTGAAGGAGCGCAGGGAGGACATCCCGCTGCTCATCGACTATTTCCTGCGGAAATTCGCCGGATCGATGGGGAAAAATATTTCCTCGGTATCCGAGGAGGTCCTCGCGTTTCTCATGGGCTACGATTTCCCCGGCAACGTCCGCGAGCTGGAGAACATAATCGAGCATGCCTGTGTGCTCTGCCGGCATGACGTCATTTCCATGGAGCATCTTCCAAAGGAGCTGACCGACGGCCTCCGGACGCCCGAGCCGATGACGGCCCTCAAGGACCGTGTCATGGACTCCGAAAAGGAGCTCATCAGGGCGATCCTGGCCCAGCACGATGGAGACAGGGCCAAAGCGGCCCACGCGCTGAACATCGGCAGGACCAGCCTCTGGAGAAAGATGAAGAAGTACCGCCTGTTGTAACCATCCCCCGCAGCCAACCCGTACCTGATCTCCCAGGTGTTCCACTGTATGGAACATATCGAAGGACGGAATGTTTCACTAACGGAACAAGCCGTTTTCCCCGTGCCCGTCCGCGTCAACAATATGACTTATGTATCAAACCGGATTCATTAGCTATTTTCCGTACAACCGATTCCCGGATAGTCCCGATAAAGTACCGCGGTACGTAACCGTCTTTGAGGTGTTCCATTAGTGGAACGCTATTCCTCCCGCGGAATCCCAAACTATTATCACCCGTGCAACATAACGATATTATTAGCATTTTATCGTGACATTGTTATGAAAAGTATGGCATGGCAATTGCTTTATAAGGAACCGTCGCAATGCACGTAACGGGTTGTATGCATGAGCCATACATTCGGTCTAATTACATAAAGGAGGCAATACCATGGGACACCAGAATACGGTGGAATGGAACCTGGAGAACGGCACGATCACCCTGCATAACGAAAAGGCGGACCATCGCCTGCTTCTTAAACGCTACGACTTCATCTTTTCCTTCGCCGAGGAGATGAACCGGGTACTCGGACAAGTACCGGTCATGATGATATTCAGGAAGGCCCTCGAAAAGTGCGGCGCGCCGCAACGGTATCTGGAAAACGTAACCATTGCGGGCGCGGGGGAATTCGTCGACAGCCTGGTTGTCCCCGTGGACATTCAGAACAGCATCATTCCCGACGCCGTATCCTGGGACGGGAAGACCAGGACATTGGACTTCCTTGGGACAACCCATTGGCGCATCCTCCCCGTCTCGTTTATCCAGAACTTCCGGGAGGCGCTTTACGAGATCCTCACCGAAAACGGGACCAAGGCCATCCTCCGGGAAGCGACCAAGAAGGCCGGCCTGGGGATGGCCACGCAGGCGCTGGAAACCTACCAGTGGAAGACGATTGAAGACCTCGCCGCTAATCAGGACGAACGGCTTTATCTCGAGGCCTTTACACATGCCGGCTGGTCCCATTCCCGGGTCTTCTCGAAAAAGGACAAGGACGGCAATTACCTGTTCCTGTCAAAGATATCCAACACCTATGAATCGGAAGGCGTTACCGGGCGCACAAAACCGATCTGCGACTGGCTCATGCAGCTATATGGACGGCTTCTACAACGGGGTGGTCAATATGCTCTCGGGCAAGTTCGTTGAGACCAGGGAGGTGCGCTGCCGCGCGATGGGAGACCCCTATTGCGCCTTTGCCCATAAGATCAAGGACAACAAGAAGGATATCCTGGATTGGAAGGAGCTGGAGGGTGCCTGGAAGGAGCTGGACGCGATCAAGCTGTCTTCGGCGGCGTAATCAATACCGGCGGAAGATACGTTCCTGTGGTCGAGCCCGGTGAGGCCGGCCGCTTTATTAACCCGCTGGCAAAGGACTATTAGAATTATAGGCCGTACACGTGAGCTATATAGACGTCATCTAACAATCAAAAGGAGTTACAATCATGGGACATCAGAACACCGTAGAATGGAACCCGAAAGACGGCACGATTACCTGCATAATGAAAAGGCGGATCACCGCCTGCTTCTCAAGCGCTACGATTTCGTTTTTTCCTTCGTCGAGGAGATGAACCGGGTGCTCGGACAAGTGCCGGTCATGATGATATTCAGAAAAACCCTCGAAAAGTGCGGTGCCCCGCAACGGTTTCTGGAAAACGTAACCATTGCGGCTGCGGGGGAATTCGTAGACAGCCTGATTGTCCCCGTGGACATTCAGAACAGCATCATTCCCGATGCCGTATCCTGGGACGGGAAGACCAGGACCCTCGACTTCCTTGGGACAACTCACTGGCGCGTCCTCCCCGTCTCGTTTATCCAGAAATTTCAGGGAGGCGATTTACGAGATCCTCACCGAAAACGGGACCAAGGCCATCCTCCGGGAAGCAACCAAGAAGGCCGGCGTAGGGATGGCGACCCAGGCGCTGGAAACCTACCAATGGAAGACCGTTGAAGACATCGTCGCGCACCAGGACGAGCGGCTTTATCTGGAATCCTTCGCTCATGCCGGCTGGTCCCATTCCCGGGTCTTCTCGAAAAAGGATAAGGACGGCAATTACCTGTTCCTGTCAAAGATATCCAACACCTACGAATCGGAAGGCGTCACCGGGCGCACGAAACCGATCTGCGACTGGCTCAGCAGCTATATGGACGGCTTCTACAACGGGATGGTCAATATGCTCTCGGGCAAGTTCGTTGAGACCAGGGAGGTGCGCTGCCGCGCGATGGGAGACCCCTACTGCGCCTTTGCCCATAAGATCAAGGACAACAAGAAGGATATCCTGGACTGGAAGGAGCTGGAGGGCGACTGGAAGGAACTGGACGCGATCAAGCTGTCTTCGGCGGCGTAGCGGAGCGTCACAAGGGGATGTCTTCGGTTGGGGGCCTTGCGCGGCACCACCCAAGCGTCCCCGTTTTTTCATCCGGGCTATCTAAGGCGGCCCGGTAGTGCAGCCCGCCGCCAACTGGCCGCAGGCGGCGGCGATATCGCCCCCCTTGCTCTTCCTGATGATGGCGTTGAGGTGTGCGGAAATCAGGATCTCCTGGAACGCGAGCACCCGGGAGTCGTCCGGACGTAAAAAAGGCGCGTCCGTAAACGCGTTGAAGGGAATGAGGTTGATCTTGACCGGGATCCCTTTTACGAGCCGCGCAAGTGCCCGCGCGTGATCGTCGGTATCGTTTATTCCCTTGAGGAGCACGTATTCGAGGGTGATCCGCCGCCCCCGCTTGAGGGGGTACGCCCTGAGCGCCGCCATAAGGACATCAAGCGGGTACTTTCGGTTGACCGGCATGATACGGTCTCTCGTGGGGTCGTCCGGTGCGTTGAGCGAGACCGCTAGGTTAACGAGGACCTCCCGCCCGAGCCGCGCGATCCCTTCGGGGATCCCCGCCGTCGAGACGGTTACGTGCCGCCACGAGAACGAAAGCCCCCAGTCCGAAAGGATGATCGTCAGCGCCCGGGAAACCTGTTCGTAGTTGAGCAGCGGCTCCCCCATCCCCATGAAGACGATATTGGTAAGCGCGCCGCCGTGTTCCCGGAGGTAGTTCAGGGCGACCAGCACCTGGCCGACGATCTCGCCGGAGGTCAGGTTCCTCGTAAGGCCTAAACTCCCCGTCACGCAGAAGGCGCAGCCAAGCGCGCAGCCCGCCTGGCTCGAGACGCATAGCGTCGTCCGCTCCTCCTCGGGGATAATGACGGACTCGACGAACGCACCGTCGGAAAGACCCAGGAGAAACTTGACCGTCCCGTCGGCCGCCGAAGTCATCTCTCGGACTGACGGGAGCGTGATACGGGCATGTTGAGACAGGAGCAGACGAAACGGGCCCCGAAAGATCGGTCATCCGATCGAGATCGGTGACCCCCTTTTTGTAGATCCATTTCGCGAGCTGGCGCGCCCGGAAGGGCCGTTCCCCCAGCGACGAGATGAACTGCTCCATCTCATCGGGGAGCATACCGACCATCTCTTGCATAGGACGACCGCCCACGTTCATACCCCAAGAGGGCGGTCAAAGCGCCGCCCGGGTTGGCTAATAGGTGAACTTCTCTATATCCGGGAAGAAATAGGCGATCTCCACGGCCGCCGTTTCGGGGGCGTCGGAGCCGTGCACGGTGTTGACCTCGATGGAGCTGGCGTATGTTGCGCGGATCGTCCCCGCGTCCGCCTTCTTGGGGTCGGTGGCCCCCATGAGCTGGCGGTTTTTCGCGATCGCCCCGTCGCCCTCCAGTATCATGACGACGGCAGGGCCCGAGCTCATAAAATCGGTCAGGCTGCCGTAAGAAGGGCTTTTCCTTGTGGACGGCGTAAAACCCCTGGGCCTCTCGCTTGCTCATGTGGACCATGCGCATCGCCACGACTTTCAGGCCGCCTTTTTCGAAGCGCCCGATAATGTCGCCGATTACCTTCTTTTTTACCCCGTCGGGCTTGATGATTGAAAGCGTCCGCTCAGTCATTGAACCTCCTTGTTACCCTGTAACAACATGAAACAAATCGAAAGGGTACAGTAACGGGCAAGCCCGATGAAATGTACCGTAAGTCAGATAGTATACCAAACGGTCGGGCGATTGTCTTGCTTTTTCTCGTTTCGGTTATGATTCGGCCGGGTCGTAACGCGTCGGTAAAACCGTCAGCCGGGAATGGACGTCGGACCGTTCTCAGTAGGGATAATGAGCGAGGAGGCGTATGGTTTTTCGAATACGCGGGGTTGCGGTTTCACCGAAATGACCTGCATGCGCACGCCGGCCGACCGCAATAGGTCCAATAGGCCCAATCAGTCCCGGCGAACCGCGGCATAATTACCGCTGGTGTGTCAGCGCGACCTTGACGGCCTGGTGGCGCTTCTTGTCGAAAAATACCTGTATCGCCTGCCTGAAGTCGGCCATCGGGAACACGTGGGTGATCATCCCCGAAAAGTCGAGTTTACCCTCACGGTAAAGGGTCAGCGCCACGTCAAACGAGGTCATCGATTTGCCCCGGAAGGTCTCCTGCCCGTGGCAGTTGATGCCCATGAGCGAAACCTCCTGGTACCAGATCGGCGTATAGTCGAGCCGTTTGGGCATGAAATTAATACCGACGACCACCACCGTCGCCCCGGCCCGGGCCCAGCGCAGGCTGTCTGCGATACTGCGGTCATTTCCGACGGTGTCATATATCACGTCAAACCCGCCGATGACCATCTCGTTTCCGAACATGCCCTTAAAATATCTTCCGCCGGTTGCTTCGGCGACCTTCGCGTAGGCCTCCTTTCCCGAGATGACGCCGGCGGCGCCCAGCCGTTTTGCGGCCTCGGCCTGGTGCGGGTAGCGTGCCAGGGCCCATACCTCGGCTCCGGGCGCTATCGCTTTAAGCACCATGATCATGGTCAGCCCGATCGTGCCGGCCCCCAGCACGAGCACCCGTTCTTTGGCGACGGGGGGGCGCTTGAGGGCCGCCCGGACCGAGCAGGCGACCGGCTCTATCAGGATCGCGTCGTGGTCCGGGATATTGGGCCCAATCTTCACCAGCTGGCTCTTATGGGCGACCATGACCGGCGAGAAGCCTCCCCCCTGGTTATCGGGGGCGCCGTCCCAGCCGGGGGTCTCGCAGAGGAGGTAGTTGCCCCGCCGGCATTCCGGACACATCGGCCGGGCCTCTTTCTGGTAGCAGCTCGGCCAGTCGATCCTGAGGATCACCCGATCGCCCTTT
Source organism: uncultured delta proteobacterium (assembly GCA_963848155.1). Taxonomy (GTDB): domain Bacteria; phylum Desulfobacterota; class Zymogenia; order Zymogenales; family Zymogenaceae; genus JAFGAS01. The sequence goes on along the minus strand of CAWKCL010000006.1, from coordinate 676,314 downwards.
TTGAACTCTTTTGCGCCCGCCCCCGACTCGACCACCTCTCCAACCAGCTCATGGCCCAGGAATTTACGCTTGATCGGCGGGACGGCCGCCGGGGCCGTCTTCGGGTCGATCTCCAGGAACATGAAATGGATATCCGATCCGCACAGGCCGCACATCCTGTTGTGCACCTTCACCCAGTTGGCGCCGGGAAGCTCGGGCTCAGCGATCTCGGCGTACGAAACCGGCGAAAAGCGTGAGAGCGGGGCGTTCGGGTAGACAAGGGAAAGGGCCTTGGTTGCCACGATCCGCTTTATGTCAGAATCGAAATAAAGCGCTTTCATACGCTACTCCCGCAGGATTTGATAAAACGGGAACGACAGCGGTATAGGGGGTGGGGCACCGCCTGGATTGTACGGGTCGGCCAAGCGGCCGAATCCGGGCTACTTCTTGAAAAGCGCCTCGAGCCGGGCCCTGGCTACGTCCGTCTCTCCTCCGGAGGTTGCCGTCCTTCGCGCTACCTTGAACCGGAAGAAATCGCAGAAGTTGTTCTTTTCCTTCTCGCCCACCCACTCGCTCTGGGGCTCACGGCATTCGTTATAGCTCCCCCGATCGTAGAAGACGCAGTTGAGGCAGGTGTGCAGGTCGGCCCCGCACGAGGCGCAGACGTCGCGAATCGATACGTAGTCGGAAATGACCGGCTCTCCACACTTATGGCAGCGTTTCATAGGGCGTGCGGTATAGCAGTGGGGTTTATGCCAAGAAAACAGTCTCGACTGTAAAAGGGGTTATTATCAACACGGTAGTATCGGGGGCATCCGATGCGTAACCGGGGATACAGCGTGATTGTTATACGACCAGGGAAAAGATGTCAATAAAAAAATGCAGAATTACACGTGGGCGTGGGTTTTAATTCTTGACTGATTGGTCAATCTATGCTATGAAGAGGCACGGTGGGTCAATCGAGTCTTCCTGTAGCTTACCACCCGCCGACTGGCAGTGAAGTCTTCTCATAGAACGGTTTTTTTCATCCAAAACCTAGGGGAGGTATGTATATGCTTCGAAACGTAGCCATCGTCAGCGCCCATCAGACGAAATTTGACGGGAATAAGGCCGACGAGCGCTTTCAGGAGATGTGCTGGCCCCTGGTAAAGAAGTGCCTGGCGGATACGGGTCTGGTTTTCGTCCCCGGCAGGGGAATCGATTTTGCCATTACCTGCTCCGACGACTTCTTCGACCAGCGAACCATCTCCGACGGTCCGATGGGGGACCTTGTCGGCGCCGGCAGGTGGGGCGGTGAGGAAAAGGTGGCCACGGACGGCGCAATGGCGGTTCTCTACGCGGCCGCCGGTATCGCCTCCGGTCACTATGACGTTGTTATCGTCCTGGCCCACGCCAAGGAGTCCCAGGTAGACTCGCGAAACATCGTCACTTTCCATGCCTTCGAACCCTACTATTCCCGCTTCCTCGGCATGGACTATACCAAGGCCCTCGGCCTCCAGGCCGACTCCTATCTGAAGAAATGGGAAATATCCGAAGAGCGGATTGCCGCCATACCCGTGCGGGCGGCCAAGAACGGGAAGAATAACCCGCTGGCGCTGCGCACCGGGGATATTACCGCGGCCGACGTCATGAAGTCAAAACCGGTCTCTTCCCCCATCAAGGAGCTTGACCTCTATCCCGTGAGCGACGGCGCCGTCTGCATGATCCTGGCCGAGGAGACCAAGGCCCGGGCGCTTACCGACAAACCGGTCTGGATCACGGGCTACGGCAACTGCTACGACTCCTATTTCCTCGGCGACCGCAACCTCTGGGAAACGACCAGCTTAACGCGGGCGGCCCGGGCCGCCTACCGGGTGGCCGGCATTACTAACCCGGTCGAGGAGCTGGACGTGGCTGAGATCAGCGTTCAGGCCGGCTATCAGGAACCCCTCTGGTACGAGGGTCTCGGATGGGCCGAGCAGGGAAAGGGGATGGAGCTCTTCGAGAAGGGCGACACCGACATGAAGGGCAAGCTCCCGGTCAATCCCTCCGGCGGGCAGCTCTGCGGTAATCCGCTGCTCCTTTCCGGCGCCGTCCGAACCACCGAATGTTTCCTGCAGCTGCGCAACGAGGCCGGCAAACACCAGGTCAAGGGCGCCAAGAGGGCGCTTGCCCACGGCGTGGCGGGACCGGCCGGCCAATTCCACGCGGTATTGATCCTCGGCACCGATGAGGGAGGGAAAAAATGAAAAAGTCACGAAACGTAGCCATCGCCGGCATCGGCCAGACCAGGCACCGCGGACACCGGGAAGATATCAACATCGCCGAGCTCGTCTCCGAGGCGGTTGAGGCGGTATTGGCGGACTCGATGGTGGATATTTCCGACATAGACGCGATCGTCCACGGAAACATGGAGCTGTTTGAAGGTGTTCACCAGCCGGACATGTGGCACGTGATCGCCGACGGCGGCTACGGCAAGGCCGGCTACCGCATCACCACCGGCGGCACGACCGGCGCCACGCTGGTTTCGGCGGCCGACCACCTGGTGGCCTCCGGCGCACACGACCTGGTACTGGCCATCGGCTTCGAGAAGCAGGAAGAGGGGATGACCACCACCGGCATCACCAATATGTCCTGCCCTCTGTGGGACCGCGAGGTCCAGACCGGCGCCATTACCGGCACCACCGGCGTCATCATGATGAACAAGTACGGCCAGAAGGCCGAGGAGGCCGCCGCGGAGCTGCGCGTCCTCATGGCCACCAACGCCAGGAGGAACTTCAAGGCCCACCTGCAGGCTCGACATCACCAGGAAGGACGTCCTGGAGTCCCGCGTGCTGGCCTGGCCGCTGAGGCTCTTGCACATGTGCCCCGAGTCCAACGGCGCCTGCGCGATGCTGTTTGCCTCCGAAGAGATGGCAAAGAAGCTGCCCCAGAAGAAGGTCTGGATGCACGACCACGTCACGGTCCACCGCCAGGAGTTCTTCGACTTCGCTCATATAGATGACCTCAATACCCACGGGGAGGCGGCGCGCGTCCTCTACACCCGAAACGGCATCGTCAACCCGCTCAAGCAGATCGGGGTCTTCGAGATGTACGATCCGTCCAGCTGGTGGGCGCTGGACTGGCTGGGCAAGTTCCTCTTTATGGAAAACGGCGAGCAGATCGATATGGTTCTCAACGGCGATTTTGCCATCGACGGCAAGTTCCCCGTCAACCCGTCCGGAGGCGTGGTTTCCACCAACCCCATCGGGGCCACCGCCATGATCCGGGTGGCGGAGGCGGCGCTGCAGATCCGGGGGGACGCCGACGACCACCAGGTGCCCAAAGACATTAATCTGGCGCTGGCCTCGGGCTTCGGCGGGACCTTCTGGACGGTGCTGCACCTGCTGGGCAAGGATAAGCCCAACCACTAACGGAATAAGGAGTACGCTATGGCTACCAAGACCGATAAAGAGGGACGGGAACTCGTCGAAATCCGCTACGAGATGGGGATTCCCGGCACCTTCGCCAAGGGGCCCATCATGGGCTACTTCCTGGAAAAACTGAAAGAAAAAGAGCTCTGGGGCACCCGCTGCGGGAAGTGCTACAACGTCATCTTCCCTCCCCGGGTCCTGTGCCCCAAGTGCATGGTGGATATGGCAGAATGGGTAAGAATGGAAGACTACGCCCATATCGTTACCTTCGACGTGGTTCATTTTCCCACCATCAATCCGCTGACCGGTGAAATGCGGCCCGTTCCGTACACGTCGCTCTTTATCGTATTTCCCAACGGCGCGGGTTTTTTCCACTTTTGCCTTGAGACCGATCACGAAAAGATCAAACCGGGCAAGAAGGTTACACCCGTCTGGGCGGACAAACGGGAAGGCCGCCCCGCCGACCTCAAGGGTTGGGTTTTGGCCGAAGAATAAGGGAGGAATTCGATGTTTACACCAGAAAAACTACCGGTCGATAAAAAATATTGCGGCGGGAAACGTGGCCTCGTAAGCATGCCGTATCGCTACTATGCCGGGCTCTTTCTTAGTAAGGCACTCATCGCGCTGAGGGACGAAAAGAAGATACTGGCCTCCCGCTGCCCGCACTGCGGCAAGATCTTCATGCCCCCGCGCTCTCGCTGCGAGCGGGACTTTGCCAAGATCACGGAGCTGATCCCCGTGGGGCCCGGCGGCGTGGTGGAGGAATTCACCGTCGTCCATTATGACGAGCCCTATTTCCTGGAGAAGTGCGAAAAGATGATGAAGGCCCCTTTCACCATGGCCCTCATCAAGCTGGACGGCGCGGATACGAAGCTCCTGCACCGCGTCAAGGGGACGGACATCAAGCGGGGAGACCGCGTGAAGCCCAAGTGGGCGGACGAGCGGTCCGCGGCTATCACCGATATCGAGTGGTTCGAGAAGGGATAAGACACCGTAAATAGTAAAAGCAAGGGGCGCTCGTGATCGATTCGAGCGCCCCTTGCTTTTGCCTGCGATACGTCTCAACCGTATGTACGGGCGTTTCCTTGCAGGCAGCCTGCAGCGGCGGCGATACGGGACGGTGAATGTCCATTGGATATAGACCGTCATGCCGAAGATAAATAAAACCGATGCGCCTCATCGCAACGGGCACCAATACCCCACTATACCCTGCCGGTATACAACCCTACCCTTATAACGGAAACGCGAAAGGGGCGCCCGCCCGAGACTAAAGGGGGGTTAATTAATCCCCCTTGACTGATAGCGTTTATATTGTATACTATTAAACTGTGTAATAATATACATGAGAATAGACATTTCTGCAAACAATTGATACGGGATTACAAATTCCTCATATTTAGGGGAACGTCGCCGTGAAAGAAAAAACCATCGAGATTCTCCTCGTCGAGGACGACCACGGGTACGCCAAGCTCGTCACCGAGATGACCAAGAGCGTCAAGGGGGCAACTATCGTCGTTTCCCACGCCCCGCTCATCATGGAAGCAATATCGGTGCTGGCAGAAAAGAAGATCGACCTGGTGTTGCTGGACCTGACGCTTCCCGATAGCGAGGGTATTGACACGTTCCTCAGGCTCAAGGGAGTGGTCCCGGAGATACCGATTGTAGTGCTGACCGGCCGTGAAGACGAGGGGCTGGCTTATTCCTGCGTGAAACAGGGTGCGCAGGACTATCTCTTCAAGGCGGAAATGCGCCCCCCCCTGCTGATCCGCTCGTTGCGATACGCCATCGAGCGTAAGCGGTCCCAGGAAGCTCTCAAAAAGGCATACGATTTATTGGAACAACGGGTCGAAGAGCGTACCACGGATCTCGTTCACACCAACGAACAACTCAAGAAAGAGATGCAGGAGAAACGGCGGGCCGAGGAGTCTCTCAGGGAAAGCGAGAAGCTGTTCCGGGCAACGATAGAATCAACCGGTGACGGCATTTTTGTTGTAAACGAGAACGGCCAGGTCACCCACAAGAACGCCCGGTTTGCCGAGCTCTGGCGCATCCCGGAGGAGGTCCTGGCAACAAAAGACGACGACGATCTCCTCGCGTTCCTGTATAAGCATCTGGAAGACGCCCCGTCGTTCCTGGCAAAGGCCCGGGAGCTCGCCCATACCACCAAGCCCTCGTACGATATTCTCACCACGATCGAGGGAAAGATCTTCGAGCGACATACCAATCCGCTCACCAGGGACGGCAAGTACGCGGGACGGGTCTGGAACTTCCGGGATGTCACGGATCGCGTAAAGGCTCAAAAGAGCCTTGCCGAAAACGAGCAGCGGTTTCGCGGAATCGCCGAGCGCAGCTTCGATATCATCTATGAAACCGACAGAAACGGCGCCCTCACCTACATCTCCCCCGCCGCTATCAGGCTGACCGGATGGACGTCGGAAGAGCTTATCGGCAGGGCCATATCCGAACTCGCGACCCAGACGAACACCCACTCCCCCGTTCACTGGATGGCCCGGGTCCTGGGCGGTATGAACGTCGAGGCGATTCAGGTGCTCTGGATTAAGAAGGACGGAAACACGGCCACGTTCGAGATCAACGCCTCGCCGATTTTCAAGGGAAACACCGTAATCGGGAGCATGGGCATCGCCCGCGATGTCTCGGAGCGAATCCAGATGCAGGAAAAGCTCTGGACGGTTTCACAGACCGACCAGCTCACGGGATTATTCGCTCAGCGCTATTTCTTCAGGTCCCTCGGGGATGAGATCAAGCGGGCAAAACGGCTGCCGTACCCGTTGTCCCTCATGCTTATTGACATTGAGGATTTCTCCGCCTTCAACCAGACGAACGGGCGCAAGCGTGGCGATGAGATACTTACGGAGATGGGGACTATCGTTCGGCGCTGTATCAGAAAAGACACGGACATCCCCTGCCGTTACGGGGGCGATGAGTTCGCCGTTATCCTGCCCAACGCCGAAAAGACCGAGGCGGCCATAGTGGCAGGGCGTATTAGGGAGCGCGCGGCTCGCAGGATCGGCGGCATCGAGCTGAAGGTCGGTATCGCGGAGCTTAACGGCAGCCTTGCTCCTGACGACCTAGTTTCCGAGGCCGAAAAAGCCTTAAAACTGCAGGCGGTATTCAACAAGAAGAAGGCGGGAAAAATCATTATGCTCGATAAAGCCAAGGGGGAGTAGTCCTAAGAAGCGGCGGCCCGTTTCTCCCCGCCAGGTCGGCCCCCCGGGCCGGGTTCGTTGAGACGAGCCGGGCTGCGCCAATCCTGCTTACGTCTGTTGCCTCATCGTTTTCCGCTTCCCGCTCAAGAGCCCGATCTGGACGTCGCCCGCGCGGATGGCACGGATGATCGAGTCCTTGTCGCGGTTGCAGTTCACCTCTATCCAGGTTTTACCGCACGAGTGCTCGTCGTGGGCGTCGTCGCTGGCAACCTTGACGATCGGTATCTCCGGCGTGTCGTAAGCGGCGGTGTAAAAACCGCTGCACGTCACCTCCATCGCGTCAATCGGCGCCGGCCCCTCACGGTTGAATATCTCTATGCGCCGGTTGACCTCTTGTATGGGCAGCCGGTACTGATCGGGGTGGCAAAGAACATAAAGGGTCTCGAGGTCTCCCTTGATCTCCAGCACGTGGTGATAATAGAGGAATTTCGGCTCCAGCTCGATCCCTTCGAACACCATGATCCCGTCGATTTCCAGAGGAAAGAGCCCCTTGTAGGCCGGTTTGAGGAGATATTCGTGGTCGGTGACTGCAATAAAGTCAAAATCCAGGTCACGGTAGAATCCGGCCATCTGTTGCGGGCTGAAATGCCCGTCGGAATAGGTCGTGTGAACGTGAAGATTTCCTTTTAAGTACGGCATATGCTCTCGGATGCGGAAAAGATTCTGTATGACTCGCCTGCGCCGGAGGATGCCCGGGCGTTCCCTGAATCGGGCAAATTCCCCGTCCCGATCGACGCATAACGAATAATAGTATCATTGAATAAGTGAAAAATACAGGTATTTTTCACTTTTGACCACCGCCTGTTTGTCCCCGTCCATACTTCATCTCCTTATTTTTCTTGACAATATTTACGGCCTTGTGCTATATTCCCGTTTTGAATGAACATTCATTCATGCCGGAGAGGCGGGGCGCTCCAGGAAACAGGGGCCCTGACGAGGCAACGCCCCGGGAGGGTCGGTGGAGGAAGAAAAAAAGCGGTTCATCAAGCAGCTCTTCCTCTTGAGCAGCACCGGGCTCTCGATGGTCCTGGCGATATTCATCGGCCTGGCCTTCGGGGTCTTCCTCGACAAAAAGTTCGATACGCGCCCCTGGTTTACGCTGATATTTCTCGGCCTTGGAATCATCGCGGGCTTTAGGAACATATTCTGGTTTATCAGACACTATGGAACCTCAGACGACAAAACGGACAGGAAAAGAGACCGGCAGGATGATTGAATCCTACGCCCGGGAGCTCATCGAGGCGGGCAGCCTCGTCATGCTTCTTTTGCTCATCCTGTTGGGCGTTCTGATCAGATCCTACACCTTCGCACTGGGAATCTTTATCGGGGGGATCATCGCGGTCATCAACCACTACGGCCTGTACAAATCCCTCCGGTCCGTCCTCTCGGCGGCCGCCGAGCGCGGCGAAAAGAGCGGGGTGCCGCAAACCCTCTTTGCCTTCTACGTAAGGCTGGTATTTTCGGGCATTGTTATATTCCTGGCGCTGAGGGGCGGGTTTGCAGACCCCATCGGTATCCTGATTGGAGCATCGGTGGTGGTAGTAAACAGCCTGATCGTCGGACTGGCGATATTCATCACGGATAAAGGAGCTTAAGGATAGATGGAAGAGCCGATTCTACTGCTTGAGTATTTACATATTCCCGGGATGGAGCACGCTCCCCATATCACCTATACCTGGCTGATCATGATCGTCCTGATCGGCCTGTCATATCTGGCCATGCGGCGGGCCGATATCGTGCCCAACCCGGTGCAGAACGTCATCGAGCTGGTGATGCTGGGGCTTAACAACCTCATTAAAGACACGATGGGAGATAAAGGGCAAGCCCTTCATCCCGCTGCTGGTGGCGGAGGCCTTTTTCATCTTCACCGCTAACATGCTCGGTATCATCCCCGGGTTTTACTCCCCGACGGCCAGCCTTAATACCACCGCCGCGATAGCGATCGTGGTCTTCGTGCTGACCCATATCATCGGCGTCAAGACCCACGGGTTCAAGTATATCAAGTCCTTCATGGGCCCGGTATGGTGGCTGACCCCGCTGTTTATCCCCGTGGAGATTATCAGCCACCTCTCCCGGCCGCTGTCCCTCTCGGTGCGGCTTTTCGGCAACATCCGGGGCGAGGACCTGGTTTTCTTCATCCTCCTGGTGCTCGTCCCGTACCTCATTCCGCTTCCGATCCTGCTCTTGATGATCCTCACGAGCGTGCTGCAGACCTTCGTCTTCGTCCTTTTGACCATGCTCTATATCAGCGGGGCGATGGAGGAAGCGCATTAACGAGAAACTAGAAACCTGAATGAAAGGAGATCTTTGATGGGTAAAAAGTCGTTTATGACAGTTTTTGTCCTACTATTCTTATTGATGACCGCGGCCTTCGTCCTGGCCCAGACGGAAACAGAGACGACAGAGCCGGCCGTCACCGAGGAAGTGACCGAGGCGGAAGCACCGGCCACCACGGGCGCTCTTGATCCTAATTACACGATCTATTTCGCCCTGTCGGTTCTCGGGGCCGGTCTTGCTATCGGGCTTGGGGCCTGCGGCACCGGCGTTGGGATGGGATCGGCCGTCCGCGGGGCGCTGGAAGGCGCCGCCAGGAATCCCGACACCTACGGGAGACTCCTGACCACCATGATGATCGGTCTTGCCATGATCGAGTCCCTGGCGATTTACGCCCTGGTCATCGCGCTGATACTCCTGTACGCAAACCCGTTTGCGAGTCTATTCGGGGTATAGGCGACCCTAAAAACCGTTTTCCCGTAATCAAACCCCCGTTAGACGGTACGCGTCTCCGGGGGTTTTTTCCGGCCTTGTTTCATGGCGACGTGCAGGCGGCGCTGTCGGAACCGTTTTAACGACCCGTCTACGGGATTAGAGTGATACCGCGTTGAAAACAAAACGGCCGTCCTTTTCGGACGGCCGTTTTCATCTCTCGGCGGTCACCGGCGCCACGCGTCCGGGCGGCGGCTTCTTCTCTCATGTATGGATGAGCGCTAATCCCCTTTTTATTTTCGCCTCTTCTTCATCGTGATTACCGCGGATACCCTGGCCCCTTGCTCGACGGACAGGCCCCGGTTGGTGGCAATCCGGCCGGCAACGACGCCTTCCTTGATAATGGAAAGGCTCTCCGAATCGATCGTCCCGTTTATCATCCCGCCGAACACGACGCGCTCTCCCCGGATATCGCCCTCGATTTTCGTACTCGGACCGACATAGATCTCCGTCTCGCGGCCTTTGCCCGTGATATCCCCCATTACTGATGATCCGGAAAGGAGTGTCCTTCCAACAAAGGAGACCTTCCCCTCGATGATGTTTCCGGGGCCGAGGTAGTTAAGAAACTCAATATCACCGAAAAAGCCGTCCCCAAACGACCTGTCTTCCGTCTTCTGCTCGTCCATATTACGTGCTGGTCCTTTTTTCTTTCTTCTCGGATTCCGTCTTACAATTGATGCATAACGTCGTAACCGGCCTCACGTGCAATCGCTCCTCGCCGATTTCATCGCCGCACTCCTCACATATCCCGAAGGTTCCGTCCTCAATCCTGGCAAGGGCCTCTTTGATCTTGAGGATTAGCTTCCTCTCCCGATCTCGTATACGCAACACGAAATTCCGGTCGGATTCATGGGATGCGCGATCCGTCGGATCAGGGAAATACTCCTTGGAATCGGTCATATCCGATACGGTGCTGTCGGCCTCGGTGAGGAGTTCCTGCAGGCGTTTCTCCAAGAGGTCCTTGAAATACTCGATCTTTTTCTTTTCCATCCTCCGTTCCTCCTCCCCCCCCTCAGAACCGAGCTTCACTGCGGTACATACCCGTCAATAGACTGACCCGCGGCACGCCGTTCATTACGAAGTCCCTTTACAAATTACAAGTTCCAAAGCCCAAAGCCCGATTCGGCGTACCGCGAGTATACTTTGAACATTCTTACTATTTAAATTTGCAATTATACTCAATTTTTGTTACCAAGTCAATAAAAATAACCTTTAACGATACGCCCCTCGATTGAATCGGCGGCTCTCTCCACCATCTGTGCTGCCGGTATCGTGCCCGGCGGCGATTCGCGAGATCAGGCAAGCACCGGATCGCACGCTTCTTTGCTTTATACCCGGCCCGCATCGTTTCGAGTCTCCTCTTGTCCCAAAAGGCGTCGCTGCGACACGACCCCTCCCAAAACGACCGGCGCCGCGGAGACAGACTCGACCACCCTTCAGGGGCCGGCGCCGGAAGCGGCCTGTCACGTCGTCGGGACGCAGCAAATGGGCAAACGACGGGGGGTATCCCGATCCCTTTGGCCTTGACAAGACGGGCCTGCTGACCCATAATCAATTCGATGGACGAAAAAGCCGAACGAATCCTGAAAATCGCTTCGGGGGATCTGCCGTTAACGCCCCGCGCGTTTGACGAATGGGCCCGGTCGGCCGGAGTTGAAGAGCCTGAGCTTATCCTCACACTGCGGGAGGCCCTGCACGATGGGATCATCCGGCGGTTTGGGGCGGTGCTCGCCCACACGAAGAGCGGGATGAAGAAGAACGCCATGGTTGCCTGGGAGGTTGCCGATGCAGACGCCGATCGGGCCGGGCAATATCATGGCCCGGTTTGACGCGGTCAGTCATTGTTACCTTCGGGTGCCCGCTCCCGGCTTTCCCTATCGGCTCTATACGATGATTCACGCCCGCGACGATAGAGAGCTTTCTGCCTGTATCGACTCGATCCGGCAGGATACCGGGTTGGTTTCGTTCGTCGTTCTGGTTTCCGTGCGCGAGTTCAAGAAGACAAGCCCCGATTATCTCAACCAATCGTAATTCCACGTCGCGCGCCGATTGCCCGGGCGCCGTTCTATTAATCGAAGGGAAACACTCAATGGAAAGGACCCATACCACATCCCAGGCGTTGTTTGAGCGTGCCCAGCGCGTCATCCCCGGCGGCGTCAATAGCCCCGTGCGCGCCTATAAATCGGTGGGGGGCAGCCCCCCTTTCATCACCCGGGGCGCGGGGGCGTATATCTTTGACGCCGACCAAAACCGGTATATCGACTATGTCCTTTCCTGGGGCCCGCTCATCCTCGGCCATGCCCACCCGGAGGTCGCGGCCGCGGCAGTGGAGGCCGTTTCGGCCGGCTCCTCCTTCGGGGCCCCGACGGAGCGGGAGGTGGAACTGGCCGAGACGATCCTCTCGTTTTTCCCGGACAATGAGATGGCGCGGCTCGTCTCTTCCGGGACCGAGGCCGCGATGACTGCCGTCAGGCTCGCCCGGGGGATCACCGGAAGAGACAAGATCGTCAAGTTTACCGGGTGCTATCACGGCCATTCGGACAGCCTCCTGGCCGAGGCGGGATCGGGGATTGCAACCCTCGGGATCCCGGCAACCCCGGGCGTGACCGCGGCAACGGCGGCAGATACCCTGACCGTCCCGTTCAACGACGGCGCGGCGCTGGACGCGGTATTTGGACGATGGGGCAGTGCGATCGCGGCCGTGATCGTGGAACCGCTGCCGGGCAACATGGGTGTTGTGCCCCCGGTCGAGGGCTTCCTCCCACGGCTTATCTCAACGGCCCGATCGCACGGTGCGCTGGTCATATTTGACGAGGTTATGAGCGGCTTTCGCGCGGCCCTCGGCGGCGCACAGACCCTCTGGGGGCTCGACCCGGATATCACGCTGCTGGGCAAGGTCGTTGGGGGAGGATTTCCGCTGGCCGCCGTGATCGGCAAAGGAGATATCATGCGGCACCTGGCCCCGTCCGGCCCGGTCTATCAGGCCGGGACGCTTTCCGGCAACCCCGTAGCGGTGGCCGCGGGGATCGCAACGCTCAGGGCCTTGTCCCGACCCGGCGTCTTCGACGGTATCGTGAAAAAGACGGATGCGCTAACGCAGGGGATCATCGACGCCGCCCGCTCGGCGGGGGTCGGTCTCCGGGGGACCGCCGTCGGCACCATGACCTCATTCTTCTTCTGCGACGGGCCGGTCCATAATTTCGCCGAGGCAAAGGCGACGAGGTCGGATATTTTCATCCGATGGTTTCACGAAATGCTCGATCGCGGGATTTATATGGCCCCCTCGCCCTTCGAGGCCCTCTTCCTTTCGGCGGCCCACAGCGACCGTGATATCGAAGACACGGTCTCGGCGGCCCGGGAGGCCTTCGCGCGGCTGTAACGCGCCCCGGTTGGTCCGGCGGATGTTGGCCGTTCCCGTGAACCTGTGAAACCCGGGATTACGACGTGACGACGACCGAGGCCTTCGGGTCAAAGGGATTTGACCGGATCGCCAGGGAAAAGAGATAGGGGTATTGATCGTTGAGGTGCTTCATATAGTCTACCCATTGGAGCATGGCGGCCGTATACGCCCGCCGCATGTCCCCGGCAAGGTGGGTGGTATCGCTTACCGGAAGGTTCCGTAATCGGTCGCGATGGGAAAGCTCGTCCATCAAGTGAAATACCGCCCAGAGGAGGTCGGTGAAGCGCTCGTGTTCGAGAAGATTCGGGTTTTCAAGGAGCCTCAGGAAAAAGTCCCGGCGTTCCATGAGGAACCGCTTCATATCCATCAGGTCGAAATCGGTGAGATCAAGCTGGGGCGTATAGGATGAAAGCGCCTTCTTCTTTTTCGCCACGCCCCTGGCCGACCAATCGGCGTTCAGAAGCACGTCCCGCGCGACGTCCTGAATATTCGTGTCCGCCGCCGAGATATCTTTAAGCAGCCTCGTTCCCACCTCGCTGAAGAACGTCCCGATGACCATGTTCATCTTGGTCATCATCGCCTCTTTTTCCCGCCGCTTGAGCAGCCGATCGATAATGATGGTCACCAGCAGGACCTCAATGGGTAAGAAGGCGATGTCGCCGACCAGGTAGAGGAAGATGTGGTGGGAATCGCGAAAAATTAGATAGTGGGAGAAGTAGAGAACCGCCGAGAGAACGATAAGAACGGCGGCCAGTTCGATTGCGAAAAAATCGCGCTCGTGGTCTTTCTTGCTCATTTGATTAATGCCTTTTTAGATACTGTTCTTCCGTGTCGGCAGGCCGGACCGCCAGTCGTACGCCCCGGTGGCGGGTCAATCGCCCTGCCGGGTCTTCTACGAAAAGGCGTGTTTTTCGCACCTCGTATCGGGGTCCATGGAGGCCTCCCATCTCTGCCGGATCTCGGGGGCAAACCTACCGATAAAGGCAAGCGGGTTCTCCCAGAGGATCGCCCGTGAGATCTCTTCCGAGAGCCCGAAGGCGGCAAAATCGCCGTAGATCGTCCCGAGGTCCCCCATTCCCACGGGATGATCCGTACCGAAGAGGGTCCTTTCCGAAAAGTCGGTCATCAGGGAGCGGAAGAGCTCCCCCGTTTCCGACCAGTCGCGGCCTCCCGTAGGGCTCGATACCAGCTCAAGGTAATTCAGCGCCCCGAAGATATTCGTAGCGTCAAGCCAGACACCCCGGTATCCTTCCATGAGGCCGCGCACCTCCCCGAAAATGGGGGAAGAGGCAGTGGGAGAGGACGAGCACCAGCCGGGGGAACCGCCGAAGGATACGCTCGATATCGGCCGGCGGCATCGTCATTCGGTAGAATTCCTCAAAGCCCGTGTGCAGCACCACCGGCCTTCCGTATTCCTCCATCAGTTCGTAGACGGTAAACATCCGCTCATCGGCCGGGTTAAACCGCTGGACAAAGGGATGAAATTTGAGCCCCACGAATCGATGGCCCTCCATGCACTGGCGCGTGACCGCCTCTTTATCGGGGGTATCCAGGTGTAGAGAGCCGAAGGGGGCCGCCTGGGGGAGGCGTCGGGACAGCTCTTCGTTAAATACGTTGAGTGCGTCGGTCTCGTCCGGCCTGAGCGGATAGACATAGTTAAAGAAAAAGGGTATGCCCTTACCGGAGAGGTCCGACACGATCCCCGCCTCGCTTATGTTCGGATCCACCGGGTGATCGGGAAAGGCCCTTCTGATCCAGCGCATGAGCCCGGCGATCCTCACGGGCGGCATGATATGAACATGGGCGTCGATGATTGACTGCATTGACATGCTGCCGTTAGTCCGCCCGGTAAGGGCGGATAAAAAAACGTGATCGTTAAAGATTCGGCCGCACGTGAGGCCGGGCCCGCGCTATGCCCTGTTTACGGCCTGTCTATGGTAATCGGGCTCCCGTCAGGCACTGACGAAAGAAGTGCGGGGTCGTCGGCAACAACTCCGAAGATGTTTACCGGCGAGGCCGCCCGGATTTCGTCCCCGTGGCTCACGGGCGTCTTGCCGAAAAATATGCACAGCGCATTTCCGTCCGGCCAGTACCCAAGCTCTCCCAAACGGACAACGTCCCGCGCGTCCGGGGCCCGGCCGAGGACGAGCGGAATCGAAAAGTATATCTCATCCCCCCAGCGGTTGGCGCGTCCGGAGATGGGAAGGATTCCGAGGATCGCGCTGCCCGTCTCGTTTTCGTATATCCGGGCCGAGAGGGCCAGGCCACCTGCGCGGATGATAACGTTTCGTTCTGCGTGGACGTCCATCGACTTTACCGTTATATTCCGATTCCATTGTATTGTCACACGCCGCGGCTTGTCAAGGACATTGTCGGGACATCAGCCGGTCATCAACCGCATACCATCCAGGAACCGCCTTCATAAAAGCAGTACGGTGCCCGGCGCCCGCCCGCTTGTCCTTTTTCGCCGCTCTTCGGTTTTACGGTCTTATTTGAGAGATTACGCTTGACAACCGATCTGCCTTCTGATTTAATGTACGCGAAAATCGATGATTCCTTTTCGTAATCCGGTCTTTTTTCTCAAGCAGCAATTCACTTTCGGACGATGAGATGTAGCCCAGCATTAGTGTTGCAGAGTCGCCGTCTCTTTTTTATAAAAAAAGAGTTGAGTTTTCCACACCTGTTAGCAATTTTGTGGATAACTCAACTTTTTTTTGGCCTAAATTCATGTTTTCCCGTGTTTTTTTGAATTTTCCACACGGGACGTAAAAATAACCCGTTGATATCCTTGTAAAAAAACGCTTCGAGTACACAATGGACTCCATCTGGACAAAGACAACCGAGACAATCAAGGGCAAGATCGGAGAAAAGACTTACGACCTCTGGTTTAAGTCCTTGATTTGCAGGGAGATTTCGGACAACCGCGCGCTCATCGAAGTCCCCAATAAGTTCATCCGCGATTGGATTACGGAACATTACCTGGATATGATCATCGACTGCCTGAAAAAGGGGACCGACCGGGACTATGTCGTCGATTTTTCGGTCATCGACTCCCATGAATCGTCCGCCCACTCGGTTGAGCCGGTAAAGGCGAAGAGTCAGGCCCCCCACCTCAAGGCCCTCCGTCAGCGGCTCAATCCCAACTATACCCTCGAAACCTTTGTAAAGGGTCCCTCGAACGAATTTGCGAAGGCCGCATGCGAAAAGGTCGCGGAAAATCCCGCCCGGGAATACAACCCCCTGTTCATCTACGGCGGCGTGGGTCTGGGAAAGACCCATCTCCTCAACGCGGTAGGCCTCGGCATCATAAAGCGATATCCCGATGCGGCGGTTTACTACATCACGTCCGAGGAGTTCGTCAACGAGCTGGTAAAATCCATCCGGTACGAAAAGATGGACGAGTTCAGGAAAAAGTTCAGAAACATCGACGTACTGCTCGTGGACGATATCCAGTTCATCGCCGGCAAGAAACAGACCCAGGAAGAGTTCTTCCACACCTTTAATACCCTGTACGAGAATCAGAAACAGATCGTTCTGACCAGCGACAAGATAACCAAGGAGATTGCGGGGCTCGAAGAGCGGCTTCGCTCCCGGTTTGAGTGGGGGCTCATTGCCGACATCGATTATCCGGACACGGAACATATGGTGGCCATCCTCAAGACAAAGGCCGAGCGTAACTACTCGGTGGATCTCGCCGATGACGTCGCCTTTTTCATCGCCACGATCGTCGACAACAAGCCTAATATCCGGGAGCTCGAGGGGCTCCTTACCCGCCTCATGGCCGAGGCGTCGCTGGACGGAAAGGAGATCACGCTCGATTTTGCGCGATCGGCGCTCAAGAACTTCATCAGGGACCGGGATCATCCCGAGAGCATAGACGGTATTCAAAAGATCGTCGCCAAGTATTTCAAGATAAAGGTGTCTGACCTTAAATCACAACGACGAATCAAGGCGCTGGCCGAGCCGAGGCAGATTGCCATGTACCTCTCAAAAAAGATCAGCAAGGGGTCGTACCCTGAGATCGGGCAGAAATTCGGAGGGAAAGACCATTCGACGGTCATCCACGCGGTAAAGAAAATCGAAGGCAAAATCGCCGCAGATCCGGAATTCAAGAACACGGTATTTGCCATAGAAAACCAGATCAAGCTCAGGGGATAGTCCTGGGTAAAAGGCCGATATATCTCTGTGGATAGGCTGTTGATAGGGCGCGGTGAGTAAAAAAACCCGGTTATTCACCGTCTGTCCCCGACTTTTTTTGTACCGAAAACGGGAGTTTTGATATATACTTAGCCAACCCTATCCACAGTTAACAGAGCATAGTGCTACTATTCTTATAATATATATATAGTATAGATAGAGCAACGCAAAGGAGACAATGAATGGAATGGAAGATAGAAAAAGAGGATATTCTCAAAGGTCTTGCCAGGACCCAGAGTATCGTCGAGAAGAAGAATACTATTCAAATTCTCTCCAACGTCCTACTCAAGCTGACCGGTAATGACCTGACGATCGAGGCGACGGACCTCGAGGTGGGGGTCAGCGCGACATACGAATGTGAAGGCATAGTCCCCGGCGGCGTTACGGTTGACGCCAAGACCCTCTACGAGGTAGTGAGGCAGATACCGGAAGGTATCGTCATACATTTTAAAAAGAAGGATAATAACTGGCTTGAGATTTCAGCCGGGAGATCGGTCTTTAATCTCGTTGGGCTGGCCCCGGAGGACTTCCCGGAGGTCCCGGTGCCGACGCGGCGAGAGCCAGTGGAACATGAATCCCGTCATCCTCAAGGGGATGATCGAAAAGACGATATTTGCCGTCTCCCAGGAGGATATGCGGTATAACCTCTCGGGCGTCTTTATCGAGATCAGCCAGGACGGCAAGACCAAGAAGATCAGGATGGTGGCGACCGACGGACACCGCCTGTCGCTGGTCGATTCCGAGTTCGAGGGTGAAATCCCGATTCCCGCGTCACAGGGAGTTATCGTACCGAAGAAGGGGCTGTCGGAGCTGAGCAAGATCCTCGATGAAAGCGACCAACCTGTTGGGATGAGGCTTGAAGGTAATAACCTCATCGTAAAGCGTGACCGGCTTACTCTTGTCATGAGGCTCGTCGACGGGAGATTTCCCGACTACCGCCAGGTAATACCGGCGGGCAACGATAAGGTCATCACGGTTTCCCGCGAGGATTTTATCAGGACAATCAGGCGGGTCTCTATCCTGTCATACGAGCGGGTGAAGATGGTGAAGTTTCGTATCACGCCCTCATCCATGGAAATCACGTCCGAGAGCCCGGATATGGGAACGGCCAGGGAAGAGGTCCCGGTGCAGTACGAAGGCCCGGAGATGACCATTGGCTTCAATTCGAACTACCTGTTGGATATCCTCGGTGCCATGGACGACCAGGAGGTCCTTATAAAGCTCCTGGACGAGTCAAGCCCGGGCGAGGTCCGGCCCGCAAAAGAAAAGGACTACTTCTTCATCATCATGCCGATGAAAATATAGTTCCAGGACGCTATAATTTATGGTATGATAAAACGTTTATCGTTAAGGGAATCGTTACGTCTTAGGGTATGTGCATATGGGTGATTACAACGCTGATAAGATAAAAGTCCTGGACGGTTTTGAGGCCGTCAGAAAACGGCCTGCCATGTATATCGGTTCGACGGGCAGTCCCGGCCTTCATCATCTGGTTTTCGAGGTGGTGGATAACTCCATTGATGAGGCCCTTGCGGGATACTGCACGAAGGTGGATGTCACCATACATATCGACAACTCCGTCACCGTTACCGACAACGGCCGGGGTATCCCGGTGGATATGCACAAGACCCAGAAGCGGCCGGCTGCCGAAGTGGTCATGACGATGCTCCACTCGGGCGGCAAGTTCGATAATGAGGCCTACCGGTATTCCGGGGGGCTGCACGGGGTCGGGGTGAGCGTCGTCAACGCCCTCTCGACGGAGCTCGACATGGAGATCCGCCGGGACGGCAAGGTCTACTCTCAGAAGTATCACCGGGGAAAGCCGGCAGCAAAGCTCGCGGTAACCGGCACGACAAAACGCACCGGGACAACGATCAAGTTCAAGCCCGACCCGGAGATCTTCGAGGAAACGGAATTCTCGTTCGATATCCTTTCGGAGCGCCTCAGGGAGCTGGCGTTTCTTACCAGGGGAATAAAGATATACATCGTCGACGAGCGGGACGGCCGGGAACACGATTTCTCCTACAAGGGCGGGATCCTCTCTTTTGTGGAGCACCTCAACCGGAACAGGAACCCGCTGTATCCCAAGCCGATCTATTTCGAGACGGAAAAGGACAACGTCCTTTTAGAATGCGCCATTCAGTATAACGATTCGTACAAGGAATCGCTCTTCTCGTTCGTCAACAATATCAACACCCGCGAGGGCGGCACCCACGTGATCGGCTTTCGCTCCGCGCTTACGCGCTCGATCAACACGTACGCCCAGGCGAACGGGCTGTTGAAGGGGCTCAAGGAAAACCTCACCGGAGACGACGTGCGGGAGGGGCTGACGGCGGTTCTCTCAATAAAACTAAAGAATCCCCAGTTCGAGGGTCAGACCAAGGGCAAGCTCGGGAACTCCGAGGTCAAGGGTATTGTCGAAGCGATGATCAACGAGCGGCTGGCCTCCTATTTCGAGGAAAACCCCCCGGTGGCAAAAAAGGTTATCAGGAAGGGGGTGGAGGCGGCGCAGGCGCGGGAGGCGGCCAAGAAGGCCAAGGAATTGACCCGCCGGAAAGGGGCGCTGGAGGGGCTTGCGTTGCCGGGCAAACTCGCCGATTGCCAGGAAACGTCGCCCACGCTCAGCGAGATATACCTCGTCGAGGGGGAGAGTGCGGGCGGCTCGGCCAAGGGCGGGCGGGACCGGCGCAACCAGGCGATCCTGCCGCTCAGGGGAAAGATACTCAACGTCGAAAAGGCCCGGTTCGATAAGATGCTCGGCAGCGAGGAGATCAAGATCCTTATAACGGCCCTCGGCACCGGGATCGGCTCCCAGGACTTCGATATCGCAAAGCTGCGGTATCATAAGATCATCATCATGACGGACGCGGATGTCGACGGATCTCATATCAGGACGCTGCTGTTGACCTTCTTCTACCGGCATATGACGGAGCTCGTCGAGCGGGGATACCTCTATATCGCACAGCCGCCGCTGTTTCGGATAAAGAAAGGAAAAACGAGCACTACATAAAAGACGAAGGCCAGCTTGAGGACTTCCTGCTTAACCTCGGCGTGGAAGACACGAAACTGAAGCGAAAGGAAGGGAGTTCGCTTTCGGGAAAGAAGCTGATCGGGCTGGCCAAGAAGATCATGCGTTTTGAGCGGATACTCGATCACGTGGACAAGCGGAAGATGGATAAGGAATTGCTGCGCTCGTTTGTCCTCGAAAACACGCTGACGCCCGATTCGCTCAAGAAGAAAAAGCAGAAAGAGCTGGCCAACATACTCAGCAATATCGAGACCTATCTGAAAAACATCGCCCCCACCTTCGGGAGCATAGAGTTTAAGATCGAGGACGACACGGAGCACGAAGGAACGCGGGTTATCTGCCAGACCAGGCGTAACGGCTCGATCAGGGAATCGGTTCTGGATACCGAATTTATCGTGTCCCCGGAATTCACAGAGCTCCGCCGGCTCACGGCCGAGCTCGGGGAGTTGGGGGAGGCGCCGTACCTCCTGGTTAACGGGCAAAAGGAGATGAGCCTCACGACGTACGCCGAGGTGGTTGAATTCCTGTTTGACCAGGGTAAGCGGGGCCAATCCATCCAGCGGTACAAGGGACTGGGTGAAATGAATCCGGAACAGCTCTGGGAAACGACAATGGACCCGGAAAGGAGGACGCTCCTGCAGGTCAACATAGAGGACTCCGTGGAAGCAGACGAGATATTTACGATCCTGATGGGCGATGAGGTGGAACAGCGCCGGCAATTCATAGAAAAACACGCCCTTGACGTGAAGAATCTCGACGTATAGCGCTTATCGGGAGGGACGGCACTCGGCCGCGAATCGAGGTTATCTCATGCCGTCGGCAAGACGGGCGACGCGCCGGGCGTCGGACGGGTGCAGATGGATACGGCAATCAACGACAAGAGAGTGGCGGCACAGACCGCATAACGGGGTCCCGAAGAGGAAGATGACGGGGCCCCTTCTCTGTACGTGAGGAGAATCAGGGATGGACGAAGTACGGTCGCATACGACGGCCATTAACATAGAAGACGAGATGCGCCGCTCGTACATCGATTACGCCATGAGCGTCATCATCGGGCGCGCCATCCCGGACGTCCGCGACGGGCTCAAGCCGGTGCACCGGCGTATTTTGTATGCGATGTATGAGCTCAGGAACTTCCACGACGAGCCGCACAAAAAATCGGCGCGCGTCGTTGGGGACGTTATCGGTAAATTTCACCCCCACGGTGACGTAGCAGTATATGACGCCCTGGTCAGGATGGCGCAGGACTTCAACATGAGGCACCTGTTGGTCGACGGGCAGGGCAACTTCGGCTCGATCGACGGGGACCCCCCGGCGGCCATGCGGTATACCGAGGTGCGCATGGCAAAATTCGCCAGGCACCTCCTGGACGACATCGAGAAGAACACCGTCGATTTTATTCCCAACTACGATGAGACACGGGAAGAGCCGACGATCCTTCCGGCGCGGTTTCCCAACCTGCTGCTCAACGGCTCCTCGGGTATCGCCGTCGGCATGGCGACCAATATCCCCCCCCACAACCTGGGCGAATTGATCGATGCTATTCTGGCGATCATAAAAAACCCGAACATAAGCGTAAAAGAGCTCATGAAGATCGTTCCCGGGCCCGACTTTCCTACCCGGGGATTTATCTACGGGACGGCGGGCATCAAGGAGGCCTACGAAAAGGGGCGCGGGAGAATCGTGCTTCGGGCGAGGGCGAAAATCGAGACGCAGCCCCGAACCGGCAAGACCGCCATCATCATCACCGAGATACCGTATAGCGTCAACAAGGCCAAGCTCATCGAAAGGATAGCGGACCTGGTGAGAAACAAGAAGATCGAGGGCATCAGCGACCTGAGGGACGAGTCGGACAGGGAGGGGATGCGGATCGTCGTTGAGCTCAAGAAGGAAGCCCTGCCCCCTATCGTGCTCAACCGGCTCTACAGCCTGACGCCGATGGAGAACACCTTCGGGGTGATCATGCTCGCTATCGTCGCCGGCAGGCCCCGCGTACTTACCCTGAAGGAAGCGCTCCTCTATTTCATCTACCACCGGCGGGAGGTGGTGACCAGGCGGACGAAATTCGACCTCGAAAAGGCCCTGGAGCGCGCCCATATCCTCGAAGGCCTGGTCAAGGCGATTCAGAACATCGATGAAATCATCAGCATCATAAAGGCCTCCAAGACCCAGCCGGAGGCAAAGGAGCGCCTGATCGCCCGATTCTCGTTTTCCGACATCCAGGCGCAGGCAATCCTCGATATGCGGCTGGGCAGGCTCACGTCCCTCGAGATGGAAAAGATCATAAAGGAGTACGAAGAGGTCCTGGCCCTTATCGAGATGCTGCGTAAGATACTATCGGACGAAAAGGAGCTCATTAAGGTCATCGTCGAGGAGTTGATCGCGATAAAAGAGGAATTCGCCGACGAACGCCGAACCGAGATCGTCTCGGAGACAAAGGAGCTCACGCTGGAGGACCTCGTTGCCCAGGAGGACATGGTCGTTACCGTTTCTCACAACGGCTACATCAAGCGGACGCCGCTGTCCCAGTACCGCTCCCAGCAGCGGGGCGGAAAGGGGATATCGGCAATGGATATGGCAGAGGGCGACTTCATCGAAAGCCTTTTTACCGCCCAGACCCACGACCACGTCCTGGTCTTTTCCGACACGGGCAAGGCATACGGCCTTCGGGTGCACGAGATACCCCAGGCGGCCCGGGTCAGCAAGGGCAGGTCGGTGGCAAACCTGGTGCAGATGCAGCCCGACGAGAAGGTTGCCTCGATGCTGGTAGTGCCCGACGTCGGCAACCAGGCGCATATCATCATGCTGACCGAGCGGGGGATGATAAAAAAGAGCCCGGCGTCGGAATTCGCCAATGCACGCCATTCGGGGATCGTTGCGGTGGGGCTTGCCGAGGACGACCGTCTGGTGATCGCAAAGACCGTGGATGCGGGATCCCAGATCGTCCTGGTTACTGAAAACGGAAACGCGGTTCGGTTCTCCGAGGAAGAGGTCAGGCCAATGGGGCGCGCGGCCCAGGGGGTCAAGGCGGTCAGGCTCTCCTCGAAGGACCGGGTAGTGGGCATGGCGCTGGTCACCGAGGGGTGCAGTATCCTTACCGCTACGGCCAACGGGTTCGGCAAGCGGACCAAGGAGGATGAATACCCGGCGTTCAAGCGGGGCGGGAAAGGGGTTATTGCGCTCCGGGCTACCGAAAAGACCGGGAAGCTCATCGGCATACGGAGCATACTGCCCGATGATGAGATTATCATGATATCGGACAAGGGGAAGTTTCTGAGGCTCAAGGCATCATCCGTCTCGATAATCGGGAGAAACACCCAGGGGGTGCGTCTGATGAACCTGGACCCGGGGGAACGGCTCGTCGGTATTGCGGTACTGGCCGAAAAGGAGGAGGAAAACGGCAATGCGTAGGGCTTTTATTACGATTCTGGGGATTTTCCTCATTGCCGGTCTGGCTTCCTGTGCAAAGGATCCCGTCAAGGATGATTTCGAGCGGGCCGATAAGCTGTGCGAAAAAGAGCACTATGAAGAAGCGGCCGAGATGTTCCGGGAGATCGCCATCCTCAATCCCCACTCGGACTATGCGGCCCAGGCGCTGTTCAGATCGGGCACGATCAACTTCTTATACCTCAAACGCTACGAAGACGCCGTCGAAGACTTCGCCTATCTCGTTTATTACTATCCCGATGATGAGCTCGCTTTCGAATCGCAGGCCGATATCGCCGACATATACATGAACAAGATGGGCAATTACGGACAGGCTATCGTGGAGCTGAGAAAACTCATCGAGAACTACCCCGGCCACGACGATATCGACAAGTATCAATACAAGCTCGCGCGCTGCTACTATTCTATGCGGGATTTTGACCAGGCCAGGCTCGAATACCTGATCCTTTTGGATACCTATCATCGTACGAAGCTCAAACCCGAGATATATTTCGACATCGCCAACACGTACTATGTAGAGGGGGGCGGCAAAGTCGATAAAGCCATCGAGTACTACACGAAGTTGATCGACGGATATCCTGATTCGCCCCTCGTGATGGAGGCCATGTTTTATATCGCTGCGGCCCTCGAGGAGAAGGGCGATCTGGACGAAGCGCTCAAGGCCTACGAAGAGCTGCTGCCGGTCTACCCGAACCCGAGTATGGTGGCGCTCAGGATCGAGGGGATAAAGGACATCATCCAGAAAAAGGCCTCACCCGCGCCGATGGATAGCTCGATGGGCCTGGGTGCAACCGAAGGGGAAATAATCGAAGGAAGCGGGGACGATAAGGCGCCGCCTGCGGTAGGCGATAACGAAAAGCCGGACGGCATCGTTATCAAGACCCCGGATAAGAAGAAAGAGACGCCGCCCGATACGACGGGCACGACACCGGATTCTCCTAAATAGCGATCGTCACGGACCGCAGGATCTATGACAGTTTACCTATAGCCGTGCTGATCATCCTCAAAGGTATTCTCGGGTGGATTTGATTCCTCGGAATATTTCATCCAAAGATTGATACAATTATAGTCCCTACTAAACCGAACCGAATTTGACAGGGGATTTACCTCCGAACGTCACTATTTTCAGCGTCTCTTTAGGTAGGTTATTCTTTAAACGAATCGGGCGGCCAAATGAAATGGCCGCCCGATTTGTTGGAGGTGATGTCTCCGGGGTATGGTTTTATAGGGAACAGTCTATTTCACGAAGTACCAGTCTGCCACCAGCGTCTCCTGTTTGGGGACCACCAGGATGATCACGGGGCGCGCGGCGATCTTGCCGGGCATCCCGACCAGCGTGACCGAAATCGTGCCGCCGTCCAGCGTCACTTCTTTTGCCGCAAGGCCGTAAAATCCCCTATTCCCGTCCGCGGCAATCCCGATGACCGATTTCTTCGTGAAATCGACCGCGGGAATCTTGGCGTAATCAATCCCAAGCTCCTTGGCGATCTTCTTGAGCTCATCGGCGGTGGTCGCCGTGAACTCCGTATCTATGAGCGCATAATCAATGGTGTCCGTGAAGAGGACCTCGTGGGTGATCGGTGTCCCGTAGGTGACCCCCTTTTCGATCATCTTCTGCTTCATCCCCGAAACGAGGATCGAATCGAGGTTGTTATCGACAATAGCCACGTCATCGCCGTACCCGCGTCCCGTCGTGCTTTCGAGACCCGGCGCCCCCTCGGCCACGGACGGCGCAGGAACCTTGGAGGCAAGGCCCTTTTCCTCGGCCCTGCCGGCACCCAGCTTCCAGAAGCCCTCGTCCTTTTTATCGTCCATCGCGTAATAGTCACCACCGGCCATCATAACCGTCTCGGTCTCACCGGATTCGGTGACGTACTCCCCCTTATAGGTGAGGTACTGGAACGTCCCCTCGCTTCCCTTGGCGATTTTCGTGAATACGTCAACGCCGGCGGTCGAAAGACCGCTTGCCCCTATCGTGTTGATGATGATCTCCCGTTTCAGGGCGGTCTTGATCTCGTTTTCCCAGGAATAGTCATTCTCATAGATATTAGGCGGCGCATCGCCGATAAGAAAGATCGTCTTTTCGGTAGTGGCGTTCCGATCCCAATTCATATTGTTTATCGTGACGTGCAGGGCCTCGTTGACGCTTTCGGGCTCGTCGCCGCCGCCGGAGGCCTCAATGGCCTTGACTTCCTTTATGACGGCGTCGGTATCATCGGTGAGCTCGAAGAGCCTGGTGACAAATTCGTCACCGCGGTCGCGGTATATCACCAGGCCGAAGCGCACGTCGGGCCTGGGCGTACCCCCCTCGATCTCGGCAATCATATCGACCAGGCTCTTTTTGACGACGGCAATCTCGTCGCCCATGGAGCCGGTAGTATCCACCAGGAAGACCACGTCCATCCGCGGAGCCTTGTCGGCGGCCCAAAGGGATGTGGCGGCGGGTAGCAGGGTTAAAAGAAAAAGAAGGACGGTAAAGGACATGACGGTGCGTTTCATACAGGTACCTCCGGTTTTTAATCGGTATGACACGGTTTGAGCCAAAAGGTTCCCGACGGCGCCGGTGTAGACTAGAACGTTGACGCATACGGTCACACCCGCCGCCGCGGGAGCAAAGCGGGAGGGGTGGGCCTACGAGTTGGCCTTCACGAACAGCATCCTGAGGTCATAAAGCGCCCCGTCGATAAGGCCCTCCTCGTCGGGCGTCAGGTTTCCGGCGGTCTTTTCCTTGAGGAGCGAGATGAGGTCGATAGTCTGGCGGGCCCCCACAAGATCGGTGATGGTCTTGCCGGATACGGGATCGGGAACCTGCCCCAGGTAAATGAGGGCGGAGGTGGAAAGGGACATGATAAACGAGGTAAAAGTCAGGGGCATATAGGCCCGTTCCCCGGTGTCGGGTGGCGGCCTCGGGTCCGGCATGTGCCTCTTCGGGCGGTCGGCCCGCCGTCCCGGACGCCGTCGCTTCGCCGGATGCCGCCCCGGGAGATTCGGCCCGGGGACGCCCGTCGGCCGTCAGGATCTCTTCCGTTACGGTCTCGGGGGGCGTGTAGCCGGAGTCCGGCGCGCCCTCTTTGCCGATCCTGCGCTTGTCGTGAACGGCAAAGCCCTTGTCGTCTTGTTCGGTCTTATCTTTATCTTTATCCGGTGCGTCCATTGTCTCTCCATTATTGTCGTTTCGGCGAAATAGGCCTGCAATAACACGGAGACGCCGGTTGTCTCCCCCTACCCCGGGGACCGGCGGTTCACCAGCCGAGCTCCGCACGGGGGTCGAAGGGGTTTTGCCCGTCGAAATCACGCAGGAGCTTCTTGCTCGAATCGGATATCTTCTTTGGAACGGCAATCTTTATGACCGCGTACATATCGCCGCGGCCGGAGCCCTTGAGATGCGGCGCGCCTTTGCCGCGCAGGCGAAGGCGCTGGCCGCCCTGTGTGCCCTCCGGGATTGTGAGACGCGTGGGGCCCTCAACGGTTGGAATATTGACCTGCGCCCCGAGGGCGGCCTCGGTGATGGTGACGGGAACTTCCACGTAGATATCGTCTTCTTTGCGGGTGAAGTAAGGGTGCGGTCGGAGCCTCGTGACGATGTAGAGGTCTCCCGGGGGGCCGCCGGCGATTCCGGGGCTGCCTTTTGCCTTGAGCCGAACGCGGGAGCCGTCGTTGACGCCGGCCGGAATCGTCACGGTCAGGTGCTCGGTGCCCGTCTCCGTGCGAAGGGAGATGGTCTTGGTAACACCCTGAACGGCCTCGATAAAATCGATCTCCATGGTGTAGGAGAGGTCTTCTCCCGCGCGGGGCCTTCGGGTGGTGGTGCGGTGCGCCCCAAACAGCTCGGAAAAGATATCGGAAAAGGAACCGTATTGATCAGTACCGCCGCCGCCGGAGAAGTCAAAGCCTTCAAACGAGCCGTCGCCGCTTCTCCAAGTCCAGGTCCGCGCCCCGGGCCCGCCCCCGCCCCCGGGAGAGAAGGCGGCGTCTCCGAACTGATCGTACATCTTCTTCTTTTCGGGGTCGGTGAGTACTTCGTAAGCCTCGGAAATCCCTTTGAATTTGTCTTCGGCGGAAGGATCGCCGGGATTCATGTCTGGGTGGTATTTTCGGGCGAGTTTTCGATAAGCCTTCTTAATTTCGTCCAGCGAAGCGCCACGGGAAAGTCCGAGCGCCTCATAGTAGTCCTTTTTTGCCATCTAATGCATTACTACCGGTAATCCGTTAGGGTGTACGAAAACGGTTACTTCTCTTTGATCTCGATCTGTTTGGGACGCGCGTCATGAATCTTCGGAATCGTAATCTCCAGGAGGCCGTCCTTGAACGTTGCGGTCACCTTTGAGTGGTCGACTGTCTGGGGCAGTGCAAACGTCCGGGAGAAGGCGCCGTATGACCGCTCAATTCGGTGATAATTCTCTTCCTTGATATCTTTCTCAAACTTGCGCTCGCCCCGGAGAACCAGGGTCGAATTCTTAACCTCGATCGTTACATCGCTCTTATTCAATCCCGCAAGCTCCGCCTTCAGGATGACGGCCTCGTCGGTCTCATAGATATCGACGGGTGGAGACCAGAACCCGGGAGCCAGGGATTCCTCATAGCCGCGATTTCTGGTCATGCTGTCCTGGAAGAGCCGGTCCATCCTATCCTGCAGCGTGAGAAGATCGCGGAAGGGGTCCCACCTGATCAGAGCCATCGAGAACACCTCCTTCGATGAATAAGGATATATTTTTGAATTATACCATCCTTTCAAGAATAATGTAAGCAAATTTAGAGGTAAAGTCAAGGGGCCGCCGGTTGGTTTTTTCTTGACATAATGAGAGGCGCACGGTTTAATAGGCGTGCGTTTCAGAACGGTAAAAAAGATTTGAGGATACCATGAAAAGATATCTGATCGGGTTTGTCGTGATACTGGCGGTTGTGGCGGTCTCGGGATGTGGGTATCGAACGCCCGAAGCCTGCCAGGAAGCTATATTCAAGGCGATTTCCAACGATGACGCGGAGGCGTTTTTCAAGTGCGTGCTCGCCCCTCCGGAAGATGAAAAGGAACGGGAAGCGGTCTTTTCCTGGGCCCGGGAGAGCTATACTCCATACCTGGGGGGAGAGGTCATGAGCAGTAATGAAATCGAGGATGTCATAATCCTCAACATTGCCCCTTCGGCAGACTATCTGAGCATCTATGGTTCGGCCCTGGCCCCGGAGCCGCTGGGTCTGGCCTTTGTCAAGGAGAAGGGGTATAAGCTCGACCTGGAGTATACGGAGAGGATAAAAGAGCTTCAGGACCTGTACAAGGGTTTGATGCGTTGATCTAATGGAGCGCGGAGCTGCCGGTATCGGTTCGCAATACGGTGTGTGGGCCGGATAGATACGGCGTATGCGGGCAGGTGAGAGCACGAAAACCGGGAAGCAGGGGCGCGGCCTCCCGAGAATGAAAAGACCCGATCACGATGATCGGGTCTTTTATTTTTCCGTGATGATATTTCAGCCGGTCAGGGCGTAGCCGATAACGGCAAAGATTCCGACGAGGGACGTGAAGAGTATCAGGATGATGAACCTGATTTTCCGTATCTTTGTCTCGACGTCTTTACCGCGAATGGATTGCCAATAGAACCAGGCGAAGAGGAAGAAGCATATCCCGATGGAAAACCCGACGGGGATCAGCGCCAGGACGGCCGTTTTCAGGAGGAACGTATGATCCATTACCCGTAACCGCCGATCGAGCGCGCCCGATACGGACGGGGGATGCGGCGGCTCCCTACGGTTCCAGGCCGAGCGCTCGCAATACCCGCTCGTTGAATATCTCGGGCTTTTCCACTACGGGGTTGTGCAGACTCTCGGGGATCGAGATGACCGTCAGGTTCCTGAAATACGTATGGACCAGTTTACCAAACTCCCCGATCGGCCCGAACGACTTCCCCCCCTCCACGTAAAATACCGGAATATCCGTCCGATACGTCTTCCGGTAGGCCGCGAATCTCCCTTTCGAGAACCGGTGTATGGCCGAAAGAAAGTCCAGGGCGCTCTCAACCCGCGTGCGCTCAAACCCCTCCCACGTGTAGAGCCAGCCGTTGTTGCCGTTTGACTGCTGGAGCGGGAGGAACGAGTTGAGAAAATTGAACCCGGTGGCGGTCTTGAAGACCGTTCGGTAGAGGAACGCATTGAACTTCGGGATCAATAACGGGTAGAGGTATTTCGGAAAATATGCGTGTACCTCGATGAGGATGAGCCGCTCGATCAGCTCGGGATACCGCTGCACGACCTCCATCGCAATATTTCCGCCCAGGCAGTTGCCGACCAGCGTAATCTTTCCGAGATTTAGCTTTTCGATATATTTTCTACCCAGCTCGATGAAATCCTCGAAGGAGAAGTGCGGAAGCGGGGTGCTGCCGCCGTATCCCGGCCATGCGGGGCGGTATACGGTAAAATGGCGGGCAAAGGCCTCGTGACACATCCCGAACGTATCTTCATTGCCGATCCAGCCGTGGTAGAAGACAAGGGGGGGGCCGGAGCCGCTCACCTTTGTGCTGATCGTAAGGCCGTCGATTTCGGTGGTAATGATTGATTCGGTTATTCGCTTTTTTGGAGGAGGAGGCGTCGTCGTCTTGGCTTTTAGTTGGGATTCCATTGTTCACTCCAACCGGTACGTCAAAATGATTTATACTCTTTTTTACCAGATAACGGGGTTTATGTCAATCCAATAAATACCGCAACGGGGAGAACGAATCGTCACGGCGCCGCCGGCTCGCGCGGGCCGATATCAGAAATCCCGGTGACCGGCCGATCCCGGGCCGCGTGGGAGTTTCCCTGCGTATCGAGCCAATCCCACAGAATCGGCACACAGAAACGAGCCGATTGCCCCCTTTATACGTCCCGGGGTTAGTGCAGACGGCGCCGATAGCCGGAGAAGCACGAAAAAGGGCCTATTTTGCTGCTCGATAGGGATAAAAACGACGAAAATGCTTGATATCAATCCATTCATCTGATATAAATCCAAAGGTTACAATACTTGAGAAATGAGGTGATACCGTTGGGCAGCGTAATCAAGAAACGCAGAAAGAAGATGCGAAAGCACAAGTATAAAAAGCTTCGTGCCAAGATGCGCCATAGACGCAGACGCGGCAGATAATAACGCCGAGGCGGTCTTTTTCCTAAGCTTTATGAGACGAGGGGCTTTTCATGGGCGTAACCGCACCCAAAGCCCCCCGTTTTATTTTTCGCTCCTGATGATTGGCGGCATCCTGTTTGCGCCTTGGGCGCGGGCTGCCATAGCGGCCGGGAGATACCACCGGGGCCGGGTCAGCGCCGATACGGCCTTTTGTATCACGTTCGGTGATAACGGGAGGGAGGTGCGCCGTCCGTGGGAGATCGGTTAGAGATGGACCGCGCCGGTGGACGTATCAGGCGCAATATTCTCATCACGGTCTCATCACGGGATCGCCCGGGGTGGGAAAAACCACGCTGATTGCCTCTATCGTCGATCGACTCCCGGGCACAAAGACCGGGTTCTTCACCCGTGAGATACGGGAGGGGTCCGTCAGAAAGGGATTCGTGATAGAGACGCTGGACGGACGGGCGGCCGTGATGGCGGAGGCGGCGGGCGGTGGGCAATGCCGGGTGGGGAAGTACCGCGTCATGGTGGAATCGATACGCACGGTGGCCGTCCCCGCGATTGCCGCGCGGGCCGATTTTGTCGTAATCGACGAGATCGGCAGGATGGAGACGGCCTGCGAGGAATTTATCCCGGCGGTGCGTACGGCCCTTTCCGGGCGGACAACGGTAATCGCCACGATCGCCGCTCGCGGTACCCCCGCTATCGAACAGATAAAGCACCGGCCGGATGTTCTGCTGTTTGAGGTAACGCGTCAGAATCGGGATTCGATAGCGGAAGTGATCCTCAAAAACATCGACGTGGTCCCGGCCGGCGAAAAACGGCGGGCGCTTCGATCGGCCGGACGTAAGGACCAGACGGGCCGGAAAAAATCGACGGTATAGACCGTTATGAAGATAATCAAGGCCGAATTCCTCAAGAGCGCCGGCGCCTCCGTCGATCTACCAAAGAGCCCACTGCCTCAGGTTGCGTTTGCGGGCCGCTCCAATGTCGGGAAATCCTCCCTGATAAACTGCCTCGTCGAGAGAAAAGATCTCGCCAAGACCTCGTCGGTTCCCGGCAAGACCCGGCTTATAAACTTCTTTTCGGTCAACGACGCCTTCGTTCTCGTCGATCTGCCCGGTTACGGGTACGCCCGGGTCTCTAAAGAAATGCGGCAGACATGGCGGCCGATGGTCGAGGAATACTTCCTGACCTCGCGGACGATCAAGGCCGCGGTCATTATCATCGATATCAGGCGCGGCCCCGAGCAGGAAGAGATCGACCTGGCCGGGTGGCTGGCGGGCCGCGCGATACGGACCCTCTTTGTGGCGACAAAGGCGGATAAGGAGAAAAGGAGCGTGTTGGGCGCCCGCGTGAGGGACAGCGCGCGCGTGCTGGGCGTTTCACCCGACGAGTTCATACTCTTTTCTGCAAAGACGCGGGCGGGCAGGGATCTCCTCTGGAAGCGTATCCGCGAGGCGTGTAATGCCTGAACCGATCGCCTTTAAGAGCCCGGCCAAGGTCAACTATTACCTGCGGGTGACGGGGAGGCGTCCGGACGGATACCACGATCTGCTCAACGTCATGTGCCGGGTGAGCCTCTTTGACGAGATCACCATGACCGTGGGGGGTGACGAGGTCTCGGTAGTGACCGATACGCCCCAGGCCCCGTCGGGTCCCGGCAACACCGTCTATCGGGCGGTTGCGCTGCTCCTGGGGACGGCGGGTCGGAAGATCGGCGTCGATATCAGAATACGCAAACGTATTCCGATCCAATCCGGCCTTGGGGGGGCCAGTTCCAACGCCGCGGCGGTAATGGCGCGGCTCAATGAGCTTCTGGGGCTTGGTTTCACCGACCGGGAGCTTATCGATTTGGGAATCAGGATCGGGTCGGATGTCCCGTTTTTCCTCTTCGGATCTCCCGCGGTGGCTACCGGAAAGGGCGAAACCCTTCAACGGGTCGATGGGATTGCCGACGCGTGGCTGGTAATAGTGAAGCCGGAGGGAGGAATTTCGACCAGAGAGGCGTACGAAAAGATTGATTTGGTATTGACAGAAGAAAAAAAACATATTATCATGCCGAAGTTTATTGGTACGATTGATAGTCTCGTCAGTTGTATGCGCAACGACTTTGAGCCGGTAGCCGAACAGCTGCTGGGCGATATAACCGACGTAAAGGGTGAACTGATGCGGCTCGGCGCGCTCGGGGCGATGCTCTCGGGAAGCGGCTCCGCGGTCTTCGGAGTATTTGCCGATGAGTCAAGTGCCCGGCGCGCGCACGGACAGTTGTCTGCTCACCAGGGGTGGAGCGCCTACGTAGCAAAGAATCTCTTCGACTAAATATATATACTATGGAGGCATCGATGGATATTACCGAGGTCAGGGTTTTCCCGGTGAGCGAGGAGAGACTGAAGGCATATGCTACGATTACCTTTGACGACTGCTTTATCATTCGAGACCTAAAGATCATTGACGGGAACAACGGGCTTTTTGTTGCGATGCCCAGTAAAAAGCGAAAGGACGGGACGTTTCGGGACACGGCGCACCCGCTGAACAACGAGACGCGCGAGCGTATTGAGGACGTGGTGCTCAGAGAATACGAAAAGGAGCTATCGCGGATCGCCGAAGGCGGAAGGCCTCTGGCGATGGACGAGCATTAAGAGCCGATCGTAAATAGGGCAGAGGCAAACGAACGGGAAGCCTATAGTAAACGGTATAGAACATATAGTGGGGTGTCGACAAGCGGTAAGTCACGGGACTTTGGATCCCGCATTCGGAGGTTCGAATCCTCCCACCCCAGCCATAACGGAGAAATGAGTCGTTAAGTGGATAGAATCAAGATCTTTGCCGGGTCCTCTAACGCAGAGATGTCCCGGGAAATTTGCGATTTTTTACACATCCCGCTCGGAAAGGCGAAGATCTCGCTCTTTTCCGACAGCGAGATATCCGTGGAAATCCATGAGAGCGTGCGGGGCATGCGGGTCTTTGTAATCCAGTCCACCTGCCCCCCGGTGAACAATAACCTCATGGAGCTCCTGGTGATGATCGATGCCCTCAAGCGGGCGTCGGCGGAGGAGATTACCGCGGTTATCCCCTACTATGGGTATGGGCGGCAAGACCGCAAGGTCTTCCCCCGGGCGCCGATATCGGCAAAGCTCGTGGCGGACCTGCTGGAGAAGGCGGGCGCCCACCGCGTTATTTCGATGGAGCTGCACGCCGGGCAGATACAGGGCTTTTTTAATATTCCGGTCGATCACCTCTACTCGTCGCCGGTGATGATCGATTACCTCAGAAAGAAGTTCGGCCGGGATGCGGTTATCGTCTCGCCCGACGCCGGCGGGGTGGAGCGGGCGCGAGCGTACGCGCAGCGCCTCGAGATGGTGCTTGCGATTATAGACAAGCGGCGTTCAAGTCCGAATGTCGCCCAGGTAATGAATATAATTGGAGACGTTGAGGGGAAAAATACCGTAATCCTGGACGATATGGTGGATACCGCCGGCACCCTGGTCAAGGCGGCCGAAGCTCTGATAGAAAACGGGGCAAAGGCGGTGTACGCGGCGACCACCCACGCGGTTCTGTCGGGACCGGCCGTCGAGCGCATAACGAACTCTTCCATTAAAGAGCTGGTGGTCACCAATACGATCCCCCTGTCGGACGAAGCGAAAAAGTCAGGCAAGGTGACGGTCCTGTCGGTCTCGCACCTGTTGGGAGAGGCGATCAAGCGCGTGTATCAACGGGGTTCGGTAAGCGAGTTATTTATCTAATGAACGCCGATAGGCGCCGGGTTCGGTGCCCCGTCACAGGGGATCGGCGGCGGGGTTCTAACCCTTGTTTTTAGGAAGGTGATGAGCAATGGAACTTGCACAATTAAAGGTTGAGATGAGGGAGGGGTCGGGAAAGGGTCCCGCCCGAAGGATGCGAAAAGACAATAGATTGCCGGGGATAATCTACGGCCGCGGGGAAGAGTCGATAAAGGTCCAGGTCGATCCGGCCGAGATCAGGGCGGCGGTCCGCGCCCATGAGGGATCGCTTCCGGTGTTCTCTATTATCGGCGTCAAGGACGCGGAGAAGCTGTCGGGCATCGCGGTCCTCGTCCGCGAGCTGCAGACCGATCCCGTCAGCCATGAATATCTCCATGTTGATTTCATGAAGGTTGACCTGTCAAAGAAGATCACCGTCGAAGTACCGATCCACTTCACCGGCAAGGCGCGGGGCCTCAAGATGGGCGGCATCATGGACGAGCCGGTAAGGAAGCTCGATATCCTCTGTTTCCCGATCGATATTCCGGAGTTTATCGAGGTCGACACGACGGATCTCGACGTCGGCGAGTCCATCCATATCAAGGATGTCGTACTGCCGAAGGACTGCTCGGTGGATACGACCCTTGACTTCACCGTGGTCTCGGTGATACTGCCCAGGCGGATTGTGGAGGCCGAAGAAGAGGTTGTCGAGGCCGTGGCCGAGGAAAAGGCGGAGGAAAAGGCCGAATAGAGCGGCCCTCCATCGGGGTATAGCCGGTCGCGGATCGAGGACAATCGCGGATCACCGGGCGGCGGTAAAAACGTTAAGGGCGATCGTTACAGCCCGGAAGGCTCGCGAAAGGCCCCCGGAAGGCCCCCAGAAGGCACAATAAGAGGCAGGCAATGAAGGCCGTCTTCGGTCTGGGGAACCCGGGAACGGGATACGAAAAGACGCGGCACAACATCGGACGCATGGTCGTCGCGTCATGGGCGGGCAAAGCCGGGATCAAGATCGCGGGGAGGCGCTTCGAGGCCCGCACGGGCGTCGGAGAAATAGACGGCCGGCAGGTCATCACGGCGCTCCCGCAGACGTATA
The DNA here is from genome assembly GCA_963848155.1 of uncultured delta proteobacterium. Classification (GTDB taxonomy): domain Bacteria; phylum Desulfobacterota; class Zymogenia; order Zymogenales; family Zymogenaceae; genus JAFGAS01. The sequence goes on along the minus strand of CAWKCL010000006.1, from coordinate 640,970 downwards.
TGAACCTCTCGGGGCGGTCCGTGGCCCGGGTGGCGTCTTATTATCGGCTCGATCCGGTCGATATCATTGTCGTCTATGACGACATGGACCTCGAGGTAGGCAGGATTCGGATCAGGCCGCGCGGAAGCGACGGCGGGCACCGGGGCATCCGGTCGATTATAGAAGAGCTGGGGTCACCGGAGTTTACCCGGCTTAGAATAGGGATCGGCAGGCCCCCGGAAGACGACGATACGGTTGATTTTGTGCTGACGCCGTTTTCGGCGGAGGAACGAAAGGTAATTGACGAGACGATACAGAGGGCCAGAGAGGCCCTCACGGTAATACTGACCGATGGTGTTGAGTTTGCTATGAACGAATTCAACAGGTAGTTGCTTCACGGTTCAATTCAGGAGGTTTCTATGTTGTCTCAGTTAGGCTATTTGGCGCCGATTCTCGGGATCTTCGGGCTCCTGGTCGCGCTGTTCATCTATCTCTTCATCAAGAAGCAGGATGACGGCACGGAGCTGATGCGCGACATCGCGCAGCAGATCCACGACGGCGCAATGGTGTTTCTCAAGCGTGAGTACTCGATCATCGCGATCTTCGTCGTGGTGGTCGTGCTCCTCCTCGGGTTCTTCGTCGATCCGAGCTGGAAGACCTCGCTCTGTTACGTATCGGGCGGCATCTGCTCGATGCTGGCCGGGTTCTTCGGCATGAAGGCCGCGACCCGCGCCAACGTCCGGACGTCGCAGGCGGCGGCAAAGAAGGGCCTCGAGTCGGCCTTTACGCTGTCGTTTCTAGGCGGGACGGTCATGGGCCTTTCCGTAGCGAGCCTCGGGCCTGGTTGGTGTAGGCATCTACTACATCGTCTTCGGCCAGGACCCCGTTACGGCCCTCTACATTAACGGGTTTGCAATGGGCGCCAGCTCCATCGCGCTCTTCGCGCGCGTGGGCGGCGGCATCTTCACCAAGAGCGCGGACGTCGGCGCGGACCTCGTCGGCAAGGTTGAGGCGGGCATCCCCGAGGACGACCCCCGCAACCCCGGCGTCATCGCCGATAACGTCGGCGACAACGTTGGCGACATCGCCGGCATGGGCGCCGATATCTTCGAGTCCTACGTCGGCGCGGTCATCGCCGCGGTCGCCATCGCGGCGACGGCCTCTGTCGCTACGCTCACTGCGGCGCTGGACGCTGGGCCTGTAACGGCCGATGCGGCCCCCGAGGCGCTCAATGTGCTCAGGGTCAACCTCATTTCGCTGCCGATCTTAACGGTGGGCCTGGGGCTTGTGTCGTCGCTTATCGGCATCTGGTCCATCAAAATCTTCAGGAAAATCGGCCCGGCCGAGGGTCTTCGCTATTCGACGATCTTTGCCGCGCTCCTCTTCCTGGTGGCAGCTTCTTCCTCTGCAGGGCCTTCGGCACCTTCGGATCGTTCATGGCGATCCTGTCGGGCACCATCGCGGGTGTCCTGATCGGCCTGGTGACCGAATGGTACACGTCGGATAACACCTGGTTTGGAAAGAACGTCCCCGTGCAGCGGGTGGCCGAAGCCTCCAAGACCGGCCCCGCAACCAACATCATCAACGGGCTTGCCCTCGGCATGGAGTCGACCATCGTCCCGGTCGTGATCCTGTGCGCGGCGACGCTGATAGCCTACTACTATGCGGGCATCTACGGCATCGGGATCTCGGCAGTCGGCATGCTGGGCACCGTCGGCATCACCATGAGCGTTGACGCCTACGGACCGGCCGCGGACAACGCCGGCGGCATCACCGAGATGGCCGGCCTTGGCAAGAACGTCAGGAAGATCACCGACAACCTCGATTCTCTCGGCAACACGACCGCGGCCATGGGCAAGGGATTTGCCATCGGCTCGGCGGCGCTGACGGCCCTGGCGCTCTTCACCGCGTTTACGCAGGCGGCGCAGATGACGCTGATTGACCTGCTCAACCCGTTTGTGGTGGTCGGCGTCTTCATCGGCGCGACCATACCGTTCTTTATCGCCTCTCGGACGATGACCGCGGTCGGCAAGGCGGCGTTCCACATGGTGGAGGAGATCCGGCGCCAGTTCCGCGAGATCCCCGGCATCATGCAGGGCAAGGGTAAACCCGAGCCCAGCAAGTGCGTGGATATCGCCACCAAGGCGTCCCTCAAGTACATGATCGTCCCCGGCGCGTCGGCCGTGGTCCTGCCCCCGCTGGTTGGTTTCATCCTCGGCAAGGAGGCCCTGGCGGGCATGCTCGTGGGCGCGACGGCAACGGGCGTTCTGATGGCGCTCTTTATGGCAAACGCCGGCGCCATCTGGGATAACTCCAAGAAGTCGATCGAAGGCGGGCTCTACGGCGGCAAGGGCTCCGAGGCCCACAAGGCGGGCGTCGTTGGCGACACGGTCGGCGATCCGTTCAAGGATACGTCCGGCCCCGCGATGAACATCCTCATCAAGCTCATGAGCGTGGTGTCGCTGGTTATCGCACCGGTGCTGATTAAATACACCGGCGTGCTGTCGAGGTTCTTTAACTTCTAAGCTCTTGCGAGTGACTTACGGGGGGAGGCCTTTTGGCCTCCCCTTTTTTTTGTCCCGATACCGTCACGCTGCTTGACAAGAGGCGGCGCATAGGGTACAAAATGAGGGCGACCGATACCGGCTTAGTATTTAATTGCCCGATATACCTTCAGGGAGAACCGATATGCCGCCCGAAAAAGACCCCGTAAGGACCTATTCGAACAACTCTCCGACCGGATCATGACCACCGGCTCGAAGATCATCCCGGAGCTGTTCCGTTTCATCGCCTCCGAGGACGACGCCAAGCTGATGCTCGCGACCCCCGGGACCGCCGACGAGCTTGCCGAAAAGACGGGAAGGAAGAAGGACGAGGTTCAGAAGAAGCTCGACGAGCTCTTCCACAAGGGGCTCATGTTCAAGGCCCGGAAAGGCGATATAACGACATATAAGATGTGCAAAGACATCGTCCAGTTCCACGACGCGACGATCCTCTGGCCGGAGGCGCCCAAGGAGTACCACCGTCTCTGGAAGAAGTACATGGACGTGGAGTGGTTCGACTACGCGCGGGTTATCGAGAAATTCGTGAAAGACCCCTTCACCCGGGTCGTGCCGATCGGCCAGTCCATAAAGGCCGAGGGCCAGATCCAGACGGTCGATGACGTCATGCAGATCATCGACGAGACCAACCGCGTGGCGGTCACCGACTGCACGTGCCGGACCATCGACGGAAAGTGCGGGCACGAGCTGAAGGTCTGCGTGCAGGTGGGCCGGTCGGCCGAGTACGCCATCGAGCGGGGGACGGGGACGGAGCTGACCAAAGACGAGGCCAAGAAGCTCATCGCCCGGTGCGACGAGGCGGGGCTGGTCCACGTGATCATGAACAGCTCCACGCGCCAGAACTTCATATGCAACTGCTGCAGCGACTGCTGCCAGACGATGCCGGTCTTCGTCAACGCGGGGGTCAAGATCCTTGCCCCGAGCCGGTTTGCGGCGGAGGTAGACGCGGATATGTGCACCGGCTGCGAGGCGTGCGTCGAGCGCTGTTTCTTCAAGGCGCTGTCCATGGATGACGGCACGGCCATCGTCACGGCCGAAAAATGCATGGGATGCGGCGTCTGTACGCCGGTATGCCCGGCCGAGGCGATCTCGCTTATCGAAGTCCGGGCAAAGGAGACGGTCCCGGCATAGCATAAACTACTCCGGCCGGCACGGTGCTCGTGTCGGCCGGGTTTTTTCACGCGTGTTCGACCGCTTTTATCCCTGTCTCTTTTGGATCAATTCCCTCTTTATCCCCTCGTGCATCTGTTTCGTTATTGGGTAGGTCGTCATGAACCAGACGGCGATGAGCACCATGACGACGGGGACGGCCCCGACCAGGAGCCGGATGGCCAGGAGCGCCGAATCGGCCTGCGGAAAGACGTTCTCCACGTATCCCGAAAGGTCAAGGTAGAGCCCCGTCAGGAATATCGCGGATGCCACCGCCACCTTGTAGGCAAAAAAGATCAGCGAATAGAGAAACCCCTCCCGCCGGATGCCCACGGAAAGCTCGTCGTATTCGATCACGTCCGGGATTATCGAGATCGTGATGACGCTGACCGACGACGCCCCGATGCCGGCCGTAAAGGCCAGCGCGAATGATAGCCATGAGGCCCTCTCGGGCAGCACCGAAAGGATGACCAGGCACGGGATCAGGACGGCCATCCCCGCGTAAAAGGCGGGTTTCTTTCCGTAGCGGTCGGAGACCTTCACCCAGAGCGGGATAAAGGCAAACGAGGCGAGATAGAGGAGAAAAAAGATATAGTCAGCCCACTGCTCGATGAAGAGGCAGTATTTCATATAGTACATCATCGAGGTCTGGACAAAGGCAACCCCGACCCAGGCGAAGACGAAGACCCAGGCGATTGCCATGAACGGCTTGTTGGCAAGGGCGGTCTTCATTGAGCGCGCCAACGTGAGCCGCTTTTCGTGCGGGATAAACCGGGGGTCTTCCTTCGTCCCGAAAAACGAGACGAGGCCGGAGACGGCCATCACCGTGCCGAACATGATCCCCATCATCCGGTAACCGGCGTGCCCGCCGCCGAAGGCCCTGATCAGGGGAAGGGCGAACGCCGCGGCAACGAGCGCCGCCGCGATATTAAAGGCCATGAGCCACCCGACGATATTGGTGCGGGCATCATAGTCGTCGGTGAGCTCGGCCGTCAGCGTCCGGTAGGGGACGAGGTAGACGGTGGTTGCCGTGGTGTGGAAGAGGTAGGCGGCCGTGGCAATCGCGAAGAGTACGGCGGTGTTTTCGATCGCCGGCAGGGCAAAACAGCAGAAAAAGGAAAGGCCGTAGGGGATCGACGCGATCAGGAAATAGATACGGCGCCTGCCGTATTTCGTCCTGGTGTGATCGGAGATCATGCCCATGATCGGGTCGGAGACGGCGTCCCAGAAGACGCCGATATAGATCACGAGGCCGGCAAGAATCGCCGGAAGGCCCGCCACGTCGGTGAGATAGAAGAGAAACAGGATTGCGATGACCGTCTGGGAGAACCCGATGGCGATCTCGCCCGAGGCATAGGAAAGCTTGATGGAAATAGGGACAAGTTTCATAGCGTGTTCCTATTAGTGAGGTCATTGCGAGGAGCGAAAGCGACGAAACAATCCCCTGGCCACACGGGAAAAACGCGATATTACCGACGAATGGAAAAAGAGTCAGGGGATTTCCCACGCCTACGATCGCCCATGGAAATCCGCGTGAGAATACCGTTTCCTTTATCATCCCTCCCATTCGGCCCCGTAGAATTCCTCGATCGACCTTTTTTTCACCGTCTCGTGGTAGCGATTGAGCTCCGCGAGCATCTTCGGGTCCACCTCCCGCGCGACGTGGCCCGCCAGTATCTTTCCGGCCGTCTCGTGCGCCCGGGCGACGGTGTCGGCCCCTCCCCGTTTCTCCCAGACCTCCCGGGGCTGCCGGTCGAAGAGACGCGGCAAGAAGATCTCGCCCCGAAACCGGCGCTGGGTGTGGGGATGGGTCAGGAAACTCCCGCCGGGGCCGACCTCGGCAATCAGTTCGACGGCCCCCTCGATGCCGGCGGGGTCATATCCCGGACGCGATCCGCTTGACCATACCGATCATCTCGTTATCGATGACCAGCAGCTCGGCCGACGAGCACCCGATAGACTCTAACGTGCCGGCGGCGATCTGAAACGAGACACCGCCCAGCGCCGCCGTGAGGGTCGAAGCCGTCCGCTCGACGAAGCACTGGGCCGAGAGGTCCTTGGCGTCGGTCATCGCGCCGATCCCGCGGGAGGGGATGCCGTAGAACCGGGCCAGTGCCGCCGAGGCCGCGGTGATGACGCCGGTCTCGGGGGCGCCCACGGCGATCGCGCCGGTGCCCATGTCCGAGACGGTTGAGGCCGACCCCATGAAGACCGGGGCGCCGGGGCGCACCATCTGGGAGAGGGCGACGAGGGCGAGGTTTTCGGCATTGTGCTGGACCAGCAGGGCCGAAAGGGTCACGGGTGCGGTAGTCCCTGCCATGGCCTGGGGGCCGACGACGACCGGAATCCCGGATTCGGAAAAGAGCGTGAGCCCCTCGACCTGGAGCCGGTCGGCGGTCAGCGGGCTGGTGGCGTTGACGATACCGATAAAGGGGGGACGCCGGGAAAGCGCCTCGGCCGCCTCCCGTAACGATCTCGAGCATCCGGATCATGTCGGTCGTGGCCATCACGCCGTAGCCCGCCATGGAAAAGGGCTTGGCGCAGTTGGCGGCCCATGCCGCGCATCGCCTCGGTATGGATTGTCGTCATGGGGATGTCGGTCGGCCACAGCGGCATGTTCAGGGCGTCGATGTGGGGCAGGTGCTCGGCGATGACCAGGTGATCGGTAAAGGTCTTTCATCGTCGCCGGCCGGGGGGCGGGGGCGCCGAAGTCAAGGACGGCGGTCGGGGCGCCGTTGGGGGCAAACCAGCGCCGGTCCGGCTCGATGGGCATCGTATAGGAGGGATCGGCGCCGTAAAGGGTAAAGGAACGGGGGACGGTTTTAAGGGCCGCGGCGATGACATCGGGGGGGAACCGGACGGTCTTGGTATCCTCGTCGACGGTGCAGCCGAAATCGGCCGCGCAGCCGCCGGGCACGGGAGAGTCGAGGCGCATGCCGACGCGGGAGAGGACGTCAAGCGTCGCCTCGTGGATCGCCTGTATCTCCTCGGGGGCGAGGACTTCAAGTCATAACGGTCATTGCGCTACCTCACCGTTTTTTAAGACTATAAACGAGCGGGGAAGAGATGTAAAGGGTAAAGTAATAAGAAGATGTTCACCGTTTCACATGAAACACATTGTAATCATTACCTTTTTACTTGACCGCTCTCCCGGCTCCCGATGCCCTTCGGCACTGCCGCGAACACTCGCGGTCGATGGGCGGTGAACCTGGAATCGGTTAGGACCGGCGGCCGTTTTGTTTGCGTTGCGCGGCGCTTTTCTGCTATAGTGGAGGCCGCGTTTCAATCGGGAGGAATCCGACATGGCCGGCTCATTCTGCCTGGTGCTCCATTCCCACATCCCCTACTGCAAGAAATCCGGCGTCTGGCCGGCGGGGAAGAGTGGCTCTTCGAGGCGATGAACGAGTGCTACATCCCGCTGTTGATCGCGCTCCGGCGGCTCGTCCTGGAAGGCATCCGGCCCGGCATAACCGTCGGGGTGGTGCCGATCCTGGCCGAGCAGCTTTCCGACGGCTACATGAAGGCCCGCTTCCTCGAGTACATGGGCGATAAGATCGTGCGGGCGCAGCACGACCTGGAGCGCTTCAAGGACGACCCCGCCCGGCGGCGCGTCGCCGAATACTGGCTCTCGGTCTTCGAGGGCAACGTCCGGGCCTACGTCAAGGACTTCCACCAGGATATCCTCGGGACGCTCAGGTGGCTCCAGGACGAGGGGGCCGTCGAGGTGATCACGTCCGCCGCGACGCACGGGTTCCTGCCGCTGATGGAGCGCGACAGCGCCGTCTACGCGCAGGTCAAGATCGGGGTGGAGACCTACGAGCGGCACTTCGGGAAAAGGCCGCGAGGCTTCTGGCTGCCGGAGTGCGCGTACCGGCCCGCCGAAGATGACAGGGGAAAACGGCGGCGCGGTATCGACGAGTGGCTCTCCGATTTCGGGATCGAGTGGTTCATCGTCGAGGGCGCCGGGATCGAATCGGCCGCCGTTATCGAAGACAAGGCCGGATGCGGCGCCCCGACGACCGACCGGGGGTACCGGCTGGGCTCGGGCGTGGGCGTCTTCGGGAGAAACGGCGCGACCGGGCGGCAGGTCTGGTCGGCGGCGGTGGGCTACCCCTCGCACCCCGAATACCTCGAATTCCACTGGCAGGAGCCGGAGACGGGCCTGCGCTACCACCGGGTAACGGGAAAGGAGACGAAAGAGATTTACGATCCCGAAAAGGCGGCCCGGCGTGTCAGGAAGGACGCGGCCCACTTCGTGAGGCTGCTTTCGGCCGAGGTCAAGCGGGCCGCCGCGGCGGGCGTAGCGTCGCCGGTTATCGTATCGCCCTACGACACGGAGCTCTTCGGCCACTGGTGGCACGAGGGGCCGGCGTTTATCGAGGAGGTATCCCGAGCCCTGGCGAAAAAGCGCGATGTTACGCCCGTGCGGCTCGGGGACTACGCCGACGCCAACCGGGACGGCTTCCCGACCATCGAGATGGGGCGGACCAGCTGGGGGGAAAACGGGGACTTTACCGTCTGGCAGAACCCGGAACACGGCTGGATATGGCCGCTGATCAACGACTGCTGCCGGCAGATGGAAGAGGTGCTGGGGGGGATCGAGAAGGCCGGCTACGTGCCGGACGGGCGCGGGGTGCGCATCCTCAGGCAGATGGCGCGCGAATTACTGCTGATGCAGGGCAGCGACTGGCCCTTCCTGCTCTATACCGAGCAGGCGCGCGAATACGCGAACCAGCGGTTCCACCACCACCACCAGCGGTTCCTGAAGCTGTTGTGGGGGGCACGGGACCTGGAAGATCACAACCGGGTGTCGGACCACGACCTTTCCGAGATGGAGGCGATCGACGGGGTGTGGGAGGAGATAGAGCTACCCGGATTTTATGGAGAGGCAAGTATGAAAGTCGTAGGGGCACGATATGTCGTGCCCCTGTACGTATCCGATATCGCGTGAAGCGGGAAGGCTCCCGCCTTACTTCCTCCTTCCGAACAACAAACTCAGCGGCAGCGAAAAGACCACCGCCCCGATGATCGACCAGATGATCGGGAACTGCGCGTTGCCGAGATGTATATTGAAGAGCTCCGGCAGGCCGAGCCTCCGGGCGATCCAGGTGCCGACGATTGCGCCGATGAAGCCCACCGCCGTCGAGACGAGGCACCCCTTGTTGTTGAAGCCGGTCAGCGCCATGCCCACCGAGCCGCAGATTGCGGCGATGATCAACAGGACGATAAATTCAATAATCCCCATACCAGTCCTCATAAATGAGTGAATACGTACCGAAAATTATAACACAGGCATACGGTCCCGCTCACAAAAAAATTGCCGTCCGGGGCCGTTTTTTGCTATAAGGGTATACCGATGATATGGAGGACGCGGTGAAAGAAAAAGACAACCCGAAATGGAAGATGGATACCCGGTGCGTCCACGCGGGCGAGGGGACGGACCCGCAGACCAAGGCGATCCGGCGGCCCATCCACATGGCCAACTCCTACGAGCTTCCCACGGACGTGGAGGAGCTGGTCAAGACGCTATCGTGGGATCACCTGGATAAATTCGCCTATACCCGGGAGCACAACCCCACGGCCCGCCACCTCGAGGAGCGGCTTGGCCGAGCTGGAGGGCGGGGAGGACTGCGTCGTTTCGGCAAGCGGCATGGGGGCGATCGCGGCGACGCTCTTTGCCCTCTTGAACGCGGGCGACCATATCGTCTGTTCGGAGATCTGCTACACCGGGACGCAGAAGCTCGTATCGACGCACTTTCCCCGCTTCGGGGTCGAGGCCTCGATGGTGGATACGTCCGACCTCGCCGAGGTCGCGGCGGCTATCAAGCCAAATACGAAGGTCGTTTTTGTAGAGACGCCGGGAAACCCGATCGTGGTCATCTCGGACATCGCGGCGATTGCCGCGCTCGCCCACAAGGCCGGCGCGCTGCTGGTGGTGGACTCCACCTGGTCGGGGCTGACCACGCAGAGCCCGTTAAAACTCGGGGCCGACCTCGTCATCCACAGCACCACGAAATATATCAACGGCCACGGGGATACGCTGGGCGGGGCGGTGATCGGCCCGCGGGCCGTCCTCACGGAGATCCGGGAGCGGGGCATCGTCCACCTCGGGGCATGCATATCGCCGTTTAACGCGTGGCTGATCATGCGCGGCTCGGTGACGCTGCCCATCAGGATGGCCCGGCACTCGGAAAACGGGCAGAAGGTCGCGGAGTTTCTCGCGTCCCACCCGAAAGTTAACTCGGTGCGCTACCCCGGCCTGAAATCGTTTCCCGAGCACGCGCTGGCCGCCCGGCAGATGAGCGGGCCCTCGGGGATGATGACGTTTAACCTCAAGGCCGAGCTGATGGAGCACTTCGCGTTCATCGAGCGGCTGAAGCTCATTACCCACGCGGTATCGCTGGGCCACGACCAGAGCCTGATCTTCTACCTGCCGACGGTCTTTTTCTTTTCGGACATGGTGGTGATGAACGACGCCCAGAAGGAGAAGTATACGAAACTGATGGGAGACGGGATCTTCCGCTTTTCGGTGGGGATCGAGGACGCCGACGACATCATCGCGGACCTGGACCAGGCGCTGGCCGGGGTGTAGGGCGCTTAGTGTGTAATGTGACCGTCTGTACGGGCCGGGGATTGATCCCGGCCCTTTCTTATCCCCGTTCCCTGCGTTCCCTCACCCACCCCACCAGCGGCGGGAGCCAGCAGAGGTTGGCGGCGATAGTCTCCAGGGCCGTGTAGACCTGGGTCGTGGGCGAAAAGCCGGCGATGCGCGCCCCCAGGAGGCCGACCGGGACCAGCAGGATAACGAGGAGCCCCGTCACCATCACGGGATGGTGAAAATAGGCGCTGAGCGCCGCCGAGAGCCGCCCTTCCCTCCGGTACAGGAACGCGAAACCCGAGGCGTTGCCGCCGATCTGGTCGGACAGCGCGTAGAAAAATGGGATATAAAACCCCTCGATCCCGTAGACGTCCACCCCCGCCAGCCGGCTCACTCCGTCCACAACCCACGGGACGGCCATGCCGGCAAGCTTTCCCCATCCGTAGGCCTGGGCCATCGAACCGACGGCGCCCGCGATCCGCTTTTTGAGGGAAAACAACCCCTCGAGGATGCTCTCGCCCTCGCCGGCAAGAGTCCGCACGACGGCCTGGCCAAGCCCGCTGGTCGAGAACCCGAGATGATCCAGCACCGCGCCCGCGATAAGTCCGCCGGCAAACCCCGCGCCGGTGTACTTGACCAGCTCGCCGAACTCCTCCGACTCGCCGGCCTCGCCGATTCTCCCGCTCTTGTTCTTCTTGCCCGTGTCATACGGCCCCTCCCTGTCGGCCCTCAGTGCAACGCGGGCGGTCCGCGATCTCCCGCCTTCGAGAAGGTATGGGTCCGTTTGCCGTTGTCCTCGAAGCTGAAAAAGCCCGGACCGCGTGATTCCCTCGACAAGCCGCTGTCCTTTTATATGGTGATCGGATGCCGAGAGGACGCCGCCGTCCTTCAGCACGCGGTGAAGCTCGGCAAGGATCGCGTCGGGGTCCTTGAAGAAATGGAAGATGTCGTACAGGAGCACCACATCGACGGTTTTATCGGCCAGTCCCGTATCGCGGCCGGAGGTGATGGGCTCGATATTGGCAAGCCCGCATTTTTCGGCCTTATTCTTCACGGTTCGGGCCGCAAGCGGCTGGATATCGAGCGCGTATACCTTCCCCTTTTTTCCGACGAGCCGGCGCCGCGGCGATCGAAAATCCCCCCGGCCCGCACCCGAAATCGAGGACGGTATCGCCGGACCTGACGCCGGCCTCGGCGAGCGCCTGGGCCGGGTGCGACCCCCGGTATCGGAACCAGAGAAAGGCCGACATCATCGCGAAAGGCAATCGAGTTCATCGGTCTATCCATGAGTCTCCCCTTTTTAGTATACAGACGCGCGGATCGGGGAATTATTGCATTGATTCCCGGGCCCGGTCCGGTGCCCGGTATGGATCGGGATGTCCCGGCGGCCGGCCGATGCCGGCCCGATTAGTTATGAGTCGGGTGACTTTTCCGTCCGGGAAGAACGAGGATCGGCGCTCCGCCGGACCTCCTACCCCGCGGCGGCGCTCCCGGTCTGTTTGCGGTCGAGGATATCCCGCAGGACGCGGCCCGTGTATGAGTGCTCGACGGCCGCCACCTCTTCCGGGGTGCCGGTCGCCACCACTTCCCCTCCCCGGTCGCCCCCGTCGGGGCCCAGGTCGATGATCCAGTCGGCGCTCTTGATCATATCCGGGTTATGCTCGATAACGATGATGGTGTTGCCCTCGTTTCGCAGCCGGAACAGCACCTTGAGGAGGTTTGCGATGTCGGCGAAGTGAAGCCCGGTCGTGGGCTCGTCGAGGATATAGAGGGTCTTTCCGGTGCTGCGCTTGGAAAGCTCGCGGGAAAGCTTGATGCGCTGGGCCTCGCCGCCCGACAGCGTCGTGGCCGCCTGGCCCAGCTTGATGTAGCCCAGGCCCACGTCGTGCAGCGTCAGGAGCTTTGCCATGATCTGGGGATGGCTGGTGAAGAACTCCATGGCCTGGTCCACCGTCATCTCCAGCACGTCGGCGATGTTCTTGCCCTTGTAGGTGATCTCGAGGGTCTCCCGGTTGTAGCGCTTGCCCGCGCACGAGTCGCAGGTGACGTAGACGTCCGGCAGGAAGTGCATCTCGATCTTGATGATGCCGTCGCCCTGGCAGGTCTCGCAGCGGCCGCCCTTGACGTTGAAGCTGTAGCGGCCCGGCTTGTAGCCCCGGATCTTGGACTCGGGCAGCTGGGTAAAGAGGTCGCGGATGTGAGAAAAGAGGCCCGTATAGGTGGCCGGGTTTGAGCGGGGGGTGCGGCCGATGGGTGACTGGTCGATGTCGATGACCTTATCGATGAGGTCTATGCCGGTGATTTTGTCGTGCTTGCCGGCCTTTTCCTTTGACCGGTAGAGGGCCTGGTTGAGGGCGAGGAACAGCGTGTCGACGACGAGCGACGATTTTCCCGAGCCGGATACGCCGGTGACGCAGGTGAAGACGCCCAGCGGAAAGTCCGCGGTGATCGACTTGAGGTTGTTTTCCCGGGCGCCGACGACCGAGAGGATCCCCTTTGATTTCCTGCGCTCGGCAGGGACCGGGATAGCGACCCTTCCCGAAAGGTATTTGCCGGTCAGCGACTTCTCGTCGGTCAGGATTTCGTCGGGAGTCCCCGCAAAGACGACCCGGCCGCCGGAGACGCCGGCCCCCGGCCCCATGTCGATGACGTAGTCGGCCGCCCTGATAGTCTCCTCGTCATGCTCCACGACGAGGACCGTGTTGCCCAGGTCGCGCAGGTTCATGAGGGTCTTGAGGAGCTTCTGGTTGTCCTTCTGGTGCAAACCGATGCTCGGCTCGTCCAGGATATACAGCACCCCCATGAGGCGGGAACCGATCTGGGTCGCCAGGCGGATGCGCTGCCCCTCGCCTCCCGAGAGCGTGGCGGCGGTCCGGGAGAGCGAAAGGTAATCGAGCCCGACGTCCACCAGGAAACCGAGCCGCTCGATGATCTCCTTCTTGACGCGGCTGGCGATAAACTCCTCCTGGGCGGAGAGGGTGAGCGCCTCGAAGACCGTGAGCAGCTCTCTGACCGAGACGGTCGTATACTCGTAGATACTTTTACCGTCGATCCTGATATGGAGGCTCTCCTTGCGCAGACGCGCCCCGTTGCAGACCGGGCAGGAGCGCACGTTCATGAACCGGGCGATCTCCTCGCGGATCGCCTCGGAATCGGTCTCGGTAAAGCGGCGGTTGAGGTTTTCGATGATCCCCTCGAAGGGACGGGGATAGAAGAACTTGCGGCCGTCGCGCTCGAAATAGAAATCGATCTTTTCTTCGCCCGATCCGAACAGGATGATGTTCTGGATCTTTTGGGGAAGCTTCTCGAAGGGGGTGTAGATATCGAAGCTGTAATGGTTTACCAGCGCGTCGAGCATCTGGAAGTGGTAAACCGAGTTCTTCTTCTCCCAGGGGACAATCGCCCCCTCCCGCAGCGACAGGGACCTGTTGGGGACGATGAGGTCCGGGTCCAGGTACATGGTCGTACCCGAGGCCGCCGCACTGGGGGCAGGCGCCGTGGGGGTTGTTGAAGGAAAACAGGCGCGGAGATATCTCCGGGTAGCTGATCCCGCAGACGTTGCACGCGAACTTCTCCGAAAAGGGGAGCTCATCTCCGTCTTCAATGGCGATGGTGACAAAACCGTCGGAAAGCCTGAGGGCCGTCTCCACGGAATCGGTCAGGCGGTGGCCGAGGGCCTCTTTCATCACGAGGCGGTCTATGACCACCTCGATATCGTGTTTCTTGTTCTTATCGAGCGCGATCTCTTCGTCCAGCGTATACATGCTGCCGTCCACCCGGACCCGGAGATAGCCGGAGCGCCGGAACGACTCGAGCTCGCGCTTGTATTCGCCCTTTCTCCCCTTGACGACCGGGGCCAGCACCGAAAACTTCGTGCCGGGGGCAAGCTCCAGGACGTGATCGACGATGCTCTGGACGGTGACGGCGGTGATCTCCCGGCCGCAGTTGTAGCAGAAGGGATGGCCCACGCGGGCAAAGAGAAGCCTCAAATAGTCGTATATCTCGGTGACGGTGCCGACGGTGGAGCGGGGGTTCTTGCTGGTGGTCTTCTGCTCGATGGAGATGGCCGGGGAAAGCCCCTCGATGAAATCGACGTCGGGCTTATCCATCTGCTCGAGGAACTGCCGGGCGTAGGCCGACAGGGACTCCACGTAGCGGCGCTGCCCCTCGGCATAGATCGTATCAAACGCGAGCGTGGATTTGCCGGAGCCGGAAAGCCCCGTGATGACGACGAGCTTATCCCGGGGGATGACAACCTCGATATCCTTGAGATTATGTTCCCGGGCGCCCTTTACCCGGATATGGGTCTCCGCCATGCCGACCACCGTCTACAGGTTAAATCAATCTGCAATTATACCGCAAGATTCATCCCATGTAAAGAGTTTCGTGAAAATCGGCGGAGTCACCAAGATATAAACCTGCATGAGATGACGGGGATGTAGTTATTCATGGGGATTAATCGCGTATCGGCGGTGATAGGTTGAACAGACGAGGGATAACGAGAATACGGGGAGACGCCGCCTTGTCGGGCGTCTCCCCGGGTGTGTTTAGTGTCCCGAGCAGCCGCAGAAAGATCCGGCGGCCTTCAGGTTTCCGTGAGAGGTAGGCGGAGACGGCGTCTTCGGCGGTGAGGGGCGCCTTCGATCACAATCGGCCTAATCCCGCTTGCCAAAAGGTCCTCGGCGGCGCGCCTGCCCATGCCTCCGCACAGAACGAACCGAGCAATCGGCGAGGGCATTGACGATATCGCCGTGGCCGTGGGAGTCGCTATGATGGTGGCCTGCCCCGTCGCATTGCCCCTGGGCGTGCGCGGTAAACGTATTGGTCCGTTGCTCGCGTCCCACGATTGTATTGTCCTCAACGTCAAATACGGCAAATCCGTCGCTCCTCCCGAAATGTGTCGAAACGGCACTGCCGTTGGATATCGCAACTGCAATTTTCATGGAAAAACCTCCTTCTGTGGTCTTGTACGACCCGTAATACCGGTTGACTATCTTGTTGCCTTGACTTCTCATGCAGGCGCCGCCCCGTCGGCGCGCGGTTGCCGTGCGGCCCGGGCAGATCGTTCGATCGGTGGAACTCCGGGCCCTTGCACTGCGGGCATGACGGAGGCCTGCCCGTTCCAAATGGCTCCTCCCATGTGTGGCCGCAACCGTCGCACTGAAATTTTCTCTTTTCGATCATAGTGACCTTTCCTCCCTCGATGCGCAAGGCCTTTCCCTCTACGAGCGCGGCCGCCGTTTTTTGGCGAGCAGACTGAATAATTCTTCCGAAGGTCTGTCTCGATACGTTCATCAGCAGTGCTGCTTCATCCTGGTAGAGCCCTTCCCGATCGGCAAGACGTAGCGCCTCGAACTCATCCACGGTCAGGACGATCTCTTCAAGCCCGGATACGGGGACACCGGCCGGCTTGAAGATAAGATGGTCTGGAGGGCCATTGACGGTTCGTATGCACTGCGGCCTCGTCATAGTAACGTCCTTTGTGTCACTGTTTCCATTATGGGCATATGCCCATAATAATGTCAAGTGAAAAAACAATAGTGGAGAAAAACGTCCGGGCGAAAAGTCCTCAATCGCTGCAGAAACACGCGGTATTTTTCGAATCGTACGGGTGTTCCGTTCATCTTAATGAAGAATGCCGTTGACATAAGGGGGTGAGAAATAGTATACTAAATTAGTCAAGTATATATCATATCGGCAGTTCATTCTATTCTAACATACTAATCAAAAAAAAGCAGGTCAGGGAGGATATATGGGAGCATTGAGAAAGGCCGAGCGGTCGTTCCTCGAGGGGACGTTCGGCGGCCGCGTCACGTTTGACAGGATGGAGCGAAAGCTCTACGGGCACGACATCGCCGCGATGCCCGCGATTATGAAGCCGGTCATCGGGTCCACGGTGCCGGAAGCGGTCGTCCAGCCCGAGACGGAAAAGGAGCTGGTCGCGCTGGTGAGGTGGGCCAACGAAAACAGGATACCGCTGACCCCGCGGGGCAAGGCCTCGTCCGGGTACGGGGGCGTCCTGCCGGTAAAGGGGGGGGTCGTCGTTGATTTCTTCCGAATGAATAAGGTCATCGCCATCGACAAGGCAAAGCAGACGGTCACCGCCCAGGCGGGCATCGTCTGGGAAAAGATCGACCGGGCGCTCAAAAAGGAGGGCCTCACCGTCAACCTCTATCCCTCAAGCTACCCCGGCTCCACCGTCGGCGGGTGGCTGGCCCAGGGCGGCACGGGGATCGGCTCGTTTGAGTCGGGCTGGTTTGTCGACAACGTCGTTTCGGCCCGCGTAGTGCTTGCCGACGGGACGGTAAAGGAATTCTCCGGCAAAGACATCGAGCTGATATCCGAGGCCGAGGGGATCACCGGGCTGATCTCCGACGCTCACGATCAAGACGATGAAAGACGAGAAGCTCGCGGTCGTCGCTATCGGCTGCCCCGATTCGCCTTAACACGCAAAAACTCATCGAGTCGATGATATCGGCCAAGCTGCCGATCTGGTCGCTCATGTTCATCAACCCGCGAATGGCCGAGATGAAGAACCGCGCCCCCCTTATCGAGCAGCACGGCCACCCGGCCGAAGAGCGGGTGCTGCTGCCGGCGTCCTACATCATCACGATCGCCTATCGGGAAAAAGACGCCGGCGCCGTGAAGGGAAAGATCACGGAGCTGATAAAGCCGTGCGAGGGCGAAATCCTCAGCGATCGGGTAGCGCAGCACGAATGGAAAAACCGGTTCAAGCTGATGGTCGTCAAACGGCTCGGCCCAAGCCTCATACCGACGGAGATCGTCATCCCGCTTTCCGAGCTCGGGGCGGTCATGGAGGAGATCGAGCATAAGGTAAACCAGCCGATCGTCAAGGAAGGCGTCGTCGTTCAACAGGGGAAGAACGGCAAGCCCGAGGTCGTCATCCTGGGCTTTATTCCCGCCGACCAAAGGAAATTCAGCTATAATCTCGTCTTCACGCTGGCGATGACCGTCATTAATATCGCCGAGCGGCACGGGGGACGGGCATACGCAACGGGCCTCTATTTTGCCAAGAAGGCCAAGGAAGTGCTGGGCAAAGAGCGGGTTGAGCGAATCAAGGAGCTCAAGAAGAAGAACGACCCGCGAGGTATCCTCAATCCCCACAAGGTGGTCGATAACGGCTTTCTGGGCATGGTCATGGGGGCGGCGAAACTCCTGGAGCCGTTCGGCAGACCGTTGGGCAACTACATCATCACCAAAATCGGCGAGCGTCCGACCGAACCCATACGGGACATCCCGGCCGACGTGGCGTGGTACGCCTACGGCTGCTCCCAGTGCGGCTACTGCGTCGAGGAATGCGACCAGTTCTACGGCCGCGGCTGGGAGAGCCAGTCCCCGCGCGGCAAGTGGTACTGGCTGCGGGAATACATGGAGGGCAGAGAGGAGTGGAACCAGGCCGTGGTGGATACCTTCCTGGTCTGCACGACCTGCGAGCTCTGTAACCTGCGCTGCTCGGCGGCGCTGCCCATCGAGCCGTCCTGGATGAAGCTGCGCGGAAAGCTCATCCACGAAGAAAAGAAGATGACGTTCCCGCCCTTCGAGATGATGGCCGCGGCCCTCACCAAGGAGGGGGATATCTGGGCCGGGCTACCGCAAGAACCGGTGGGACTGGTTCCCCAAGGACCTCGCCGAGAAACATGGGCCGGGCAAGAAGGCCAAGGCGGTCTATTTTGCCGGCTGCACCGCGAGCTACGTCGAGCACGATATCGCGATGGCATCGCGTCCGGCTCCTGGATAAGGCGGGGGTCGATTTCGTCACCGTCGGCAACAAGGAAAACTGCTGCGGGACGCCGATGCTGGTGGCCGGCAAGTGGGAGGTCTTTGCCGAGACGATGAAGAAGAACATCGCCGCCGTAAAGGCCGCGGGGGCCGATACGGTCATCAGCTCGTGCCCCGCCTGCGACATGATGTGGCGGCACACCTACCCCGAGTGGGCAGAGAAGCTCGGCATCGAATTCGGGATCACGGCAAAGCACTACAGCGAGGTCGTCTCCGAAAAGATCAAGTCGGGTAAATTCACCTTCCCCGCCAACGGGAAGAAGAAGGAAAAGGTCACCTGGCACGACTCGTGCCATATCGGGCGCGTCTCGGGCGTATACGAAGCGCCGCGCGACCTCATCAAGGCCAACCCCAACGCCGATTTCGTGGAGATGCCGTTCAACCGGGACGAGGCCCACTGCTGCGGGAGCGTGCTGACCCTCATCAAGGACCCGCCGATCGCGGCCGAAATCGGCAAGACCCGCATCGAGGAGGCCCTGGAGGTCGGCGCGGAAAAGATCGTGGCGCTGTGCCCCTGCTGCGAGTTCCAGCTCAGGGTATCGGCAGACAAGAAGAAGCTCCCCGTGGAGGTCGTGGACCTGGCGCGCTACTCGTCGGAGGCGCTCGGGTATGACTTTCCCGATCCGAACCCGGAGGTAAAAAGACAATGGGCGGTCTTCGAGGCGATGATCGCGCTGATGACGCCCCAGGGATTCGCCGACCTGATGGGCACGATGTTCAAGGAATTGGTAGACGCCATGCCGCTGGGCATGGGACCGATGATGCGCGTCATGGGAAAGATCCCGGGTGCGCTCAACCTCATGAAGCCGATGTTCCCGGTGCTCTTTCCGATCCTGCTTCCGATGATGATGCCCAAGGTCATGCCGACGATGCTCTCGCGCGTGGCCGACAAGATCCCGATGCCCGACTACATGCTGGAGCAGATGCCGGAACTGATGCCCAAGGTCATGGATAACCTCATGCCCCACATGATCGGGGACGTGGTGCCGCTGGTGTACCGGCCCGATGATCGATTACCTGCAGGGGAAGAGGGCGTAGATCTTCGTTAAAAGAAAGGCGAAAAAGCCCCACCATTATGGTGGGGCTTTTTTATTATCGGTTTCAGGCGTCCGGCAAGGCGGCTTCCCCAGCGAAAACAGCCACATTCGCCACCGAGCCATCTCCGGCGAACCGCCCTATTCCGCCCCTGGCCCCGGCTTGTAGTGCTCATGGGTGAGCTTACCCGCGGACTTGAAGCGGCCGAAGATCCCCTTTTTCGGGTAGATATCCTCCAGCAGGAAGACGAGAAAGGAAAAGACGAAGATAATGATCCCCGAGACGAGGAAGCAGTCATCGAATGCATTGGAGGAGGCCCATTTCTGGAGATGGGTGGCGACAATATAATAGGCCTTCGTGGTGACGCTGTCGAGCGTGCTGCCGGAAAGGACGAGGGCGCTCTTGATCTTGGCCACCAGCAGGTTCAGCGGGGTGTTGTCCGGCGTGAAGTAGCTCAAGTAGGTCTGCTGGTGGAACATACGCCTGCGGGTGAGGAAGGCCCCGAAGACCGCGATCCCGAGGGCCGCGGAGACCTGCATGATCAGGTTGAGGAGACCCGAGGCCAGGCTCATCATCTTCTGCGGGCACCGAGTTCATAGCGGCCACGGTTATGGGCGCCATGAGAAAGCCCATACCCGCCCCCCGCAGGATGAGCCCGTAGAGCATAAAGCCGCGGGACGAGTTGAGGGAGAGCTCGCTGTAGAGAAAGAATGAATAGGCGGTGATGATCCCCCCGATGATATAGGGTATCTTCGGGCCGATACGGTCGGTGAGGTTACCGGCTATCGGCATCGCGAGGGCGACCGCCAGCGCCGAGGGCATCATCAGTAAGCCGGTATCTAAGGCCGAGTACCCGAGCAACTGCTGGAGAAACAGCGGCAGGAGGAACACCGAGGAAAAGAGCGCGATCGACCGTATGGTCCCCAGTATGCAGGTGATCGAAAAATTGCGTATCTTGAAGATCTGAAGGTTGACGATCGGGTGTTCCACTATCGATTCGACGATCAGGAAAATCATGAAGGAAAAGTAAGAGACCGCAAACAGCGTCAGGATATAGGTGGAGCCCCACCCTTCCCGCTCCCCCTGGGTCAACCCGGTGAGAAGCCCCGCCAGGGCGACGGACAGGAAGAAAAACCCTAAAAAGTCAAACCGGTAGCTCCCCCGGTGACCGGTGCTGCGGCGCATGAGGGCCAGCGTCAGGGCGATGACGACGGCGCCGATCGGTATATTGATATAAAATATCGCGCGCCAGTTCACGTAGTCCAGGAGATAGCCGCCGATGGTGGGGCCCAGCGCCGGCGCAATGGTGGCCCCGGCGCCCCATACGCCGAGCGCCATTCCCCGCTGGCTCGGGGGAAAGACCTCGCTGACCATCGTGAGTCCGGTGGGCATGAGCGCGCCCCCGCCGACCGCCTGGATGACCCGAAAGAAGATCAGGGAATCGAGGCTCCACGCCAGGCCGCAGAGGGCCGAACCGATCGTAAATACGACGAGGGCCAGCGCAAACGCGTTCCTGAGGCCGATGGCGTCCCGAAACCAGGTGGTCGCCGGCATCAGGATCGCAAAGGCCAGCATGTATCCGGTCGAAACCCATTCGATCTGCTCGAGGTTGGCCGAAAAGGTGACCATCAGGTGGGAAAGCGCAACGTTGACGATAGAGCTGTCCAGGATGGCCATGAACGAGCCGAGGATGGCCAGGGCCAGGACCTCCCATTTATAGAAGGAGTTCTCGTCGTTATTCGTCGGATTTTGAGTCGTGGTGGTCACTTCGTGTAGATAGTAACGGCTACGTTTGATCCCGGCCTGAGGATAAATCCCTTCGTGTCGATCGATATCCGGACCGGTATGGTCTGGGTCACCTTGATGAAGCTTCCCGAGACATTATCCTGGGGG
This sequence comes from uncultured delta proteobacterium, assembly GCA_963848155.1. Lineage (GTDB taxonomy): Bacteria > Desulfobacterota > Zymogenia > Zymogenales > Zymogenaceae > JAFGAS01. The sequence goes on along the minus strand of CAWKCL010000006.1, from coordinate 619,955 downwards.
ATGAGGGAAAAAACGGCGGTGGCGGCAACCCCGATGTCGATGACCTCTCCCCTGAAGACCTCCCCCGGGTAGGTATCCACGATAATCTTCACGGGCTGCCCTAACCGCAATGTCGGCCACTTCGTCTTCGTTTATCTTCGCCGTCACCCAGACGTTATTCGGATCGACGAGCGCGCAGACCGGCTGCCCGGCCGTGACGATCTCCCCCAGGTCGGCAAGCTTCTTCGCGAACCGCCCGTTGATGGGAGATTTCAGCGGGATGTAGGGGGTATCGGCCTCGGTCACCGCAAGGATGTTGCTTGGCCATGTCGTAGAGGTCCCTGGCGGAATCGACCTGGGCGCGGAGGATAGAAAGCGACGTCGCCTCGGCGTCCAGCTCCTGGCGGGGCACCCCCCCGGTCTCGAAGAGGGCCTTCTTGCGGGCGTAGTTCTTTTCGGCAAGGACCAGCTTATCGCTGAGGTTCTCGATCTCCTTTTTCATACCGGCAAGCGTCGAGAAGGCCGAGAGGTTCTCGGAGCCCTTGAGCCGCTCCGCGGTGCCCAGGAGCGGATTGATCTCGGCGACGGTCTCGCCGATAGAGACCTCGTTGAACTCGGATTTCGGGAGTTTCGCCACGAAACCGGCCGTATCGCTGGAAATGTAGATAATATCGCCGTCGATCTTGGCGTTTTCCGTCCGTACCGTACCGTAGGTAAAGACCAGCCACGATACCGTGGCAATCAGCCCCGCGGCGATAAACCCGAGGGGGATGCTGATCTCTTTTCTCTTGAGGAGCTTCTTGATATCGAATTTCTTGATCATCGTCGTTTATTCATACGGCAGTATAGCGGCCGGCCGCGCGGGTTTCACCTGGCGTTGACCTCGCCCGGGGATGGGATGCGCGATTGTCTTGTTTGCCTGGTCGGGGTCAAACGGGGGCATTACGTGGGCCTTGCCGTCGTGGCAACGCGCGCAGGTCTCGCCGGGATTGGCGACAAGGCCCTTCGAAACGGCCTTTGTTTTATCGTACATGATCGAGAAGAAGGCATAGCCTCCGCCCGCCCCGTGGCATGCTTCGCAGCTTACCCCGTCTTCCCTTCGGTAGAGCGGGCCGAGAAGGTTAAAGGGCGTATCGTAGCCGGTCAGGTGGCACGAAAGGCACTTCGGATCGCGGGCGGGTTTTGCGACCCCCTTTTCTTTGGCGATGGCTATCCCCTTTTCGGAGGAAAGGTCGCTCAAGGCGCGCCTGTGGGCGGACGAAAACCACGTATCGTATTGATTGCCGATTTCCACCGTGGAGTGGCACAGCGAACACCGAGAGGCGCCTTCGTAGGGATAGGCCGGAAGATCGGTGAACGAGAGAAGAAAGACCCCGGCGACGCATAACAGGCCGAGGGTCAACGGGGGCAGGTACTTTTTCATGAAACGAATCATAGCTTTAGGCGATAGTCAAGTCAATAAAAAGTTTGACTTTATCCGTAAAAAGAGATACTTATTCTCCAAGGGATTATGAGGAGTACTCTATGAAAAGGGCTGTTTTGGTCGCTGTCGCCATATTGTTCGCGGCGGGCCTTCTTTTGACCTCGGGATGCGGCCCGAGCACCAGGGAGCAGCTGGAACAGAAGACCAAGGAGAACCAGGAGCTTCAGACCAAGGTCACGGAGCTGGAAAAGGAAATACAGAAGCTTCAAGGCGACCTGTCCACGTGCCAGGAGGATTTCAAGAACCTCCTCTATTATAACAGCGAAAAGGACAAGGGGTCCACGAACCGGTAATCCCGGTGATCCAGTCAGGCGGCCAACGACGGTTAACCCGTCAGGGATTCCCTTTTCTCATCGGCTCCCCGTTAGGCCGGTACGGCCCCGGGCCGACGGCTCCCTCAACAAGAGACCTTCCGGTAAAGAATAAAGAGCTCCCGTATCGGCATCCTCATAGATTCCTGTTGGCTGAATGTAATCAATCGGGCGGCGGAGCGGCCGCCTTCACCGGTTATCGCGGTCGAGTAACGGTGGACTGCAGCATCCTATCCCGCCAGAGAAAGACCCCCGTCCTCAGGGCGGGCACCTTCGGGTGCCTTGCCGGCATCCCCTCGGTAAACGTAACGATCGGGTGCCTGCTGGGCTGCGTCTACTGCTACGCCCGCGGCTACCCGGGCGCTCCGGGGGCGCACCGCGTCGTCCTCTTCAGTAACCTCGCCCAAAAACTCACGGAGGAACTACGGAATAAACGGCGGCAGCCGCGCGCTGGTTCTCTTCAACACCGCCTCGGATTCCTTTCAGCCACACCCCGACATCATCAATACCTCGGTCAGGCTCATGGAGATCCTGCTGGATCGCGGGATCGCGGTCTCGCTCCTCACCAAGGGGGTGATCCCGCGGCGTTTTCTGGAGGCCGCGTCCCGCCACCCCGGCCTTGTCTTTGTCCGGATCGGGATGGTCAGCCTTGATCCCCGATATCAACAGCGGTTCGAGCCGCGGCGCGGCAACGCCGGGCGAACGCCTTGCCAACATCGAGCGGCTGGCCTCGGCCGGGATCGTCCCCGAGGCGAGGATCGACCCGGTGATCCCGTTCGTGACCGACGCGAAGGCCTCGTTTGACGACCTGTTTCGGGAGCTGGCGGCGCGTGGGGTGCGGCGGGCGATGATAAGCTACCTCCACCTGCGGCCGGCAGTCGAGGCGCAGGTGAGGCGGGAGCTTGACGGTTTTTCGTCGGAGCTGGTCGAGGGGATGTTTCGGGGGGCCGTGTTTAAAACGGTGGGGGCCTCCACGAAGACCAAGCTGGTACCTGCCGAAGTCAGGCGCCGGGGTTATGAACGGGCGCGCGAGGCCGCCGACCGGCACGGAGTGGCGCTCTCGATCTGCTCGTGCAAGAACCCGGAAATGGAAGGCGGATCGTGCGTCGAGGGATTGGGGATTGACGGCGGCAGAACCGGGGAGAACGGGCCGGCAGCTCTCGCTGCTGGAATGACAGGAAGAAAATTCACCACGAAGACACAAAAACACGAAGGAGATATACAGCCTTCTTTGTGCCTTAGTGCCTTTGTGGTGATCCCCTCCGAAAGATTCCGGTGATCGGAAGGAACATCGTCTATTCAGGGCAGCTGTTGACAAGCAGGGTCATTGGACGGTATAGTACTCTACCGTATAGGCGCAGTTGGCCGCTGCTGTAATAGAACCCTCTATCTCTCATGTTTCTGCACTCGTGGTAAAGGAGAAACCCCATGTCGTCGCCAGTCGTTCTGTCGGAAAGAGAAGGAGAAATCTGCGTTATCACCATCAACCGGGATGAAAAGAGGAACGCCATCAGCGGGGAGGTCTACCACGGCATAAGGGACGCCGTTTTCGGGATAGCCATCGATCCCGGCGGTGCGGGCGATCATCGTTCGGGGCGCCGGCAAGGGATTCTCGTCCGGCATCGATTTCAATTTCCTGGCGGGGATGGGCATCATCGGGGGGGCCCAGGACTTCGTCCGCATGAAAATACAGGGAAGGCCAGGAAATCATGAACCTTATCGAGGACGTGGAAAAACCGGTCATCTTCGCGCTGCACGGCTACTGCTTCGGGGCGGCGCTGGAGGTGGTGCTTGCCGGCGATTTCCGGGTGGCCCAGGCGGGGACGAAGATCGGCATCCAGGAGACGGCCCTTGGCTTCATCCCGGACATGGGGGGGATCGCCCGGCTCACCGCGCTGGTGGGGCCGTCGTTTGCCAAGGAGCTGATCATGACGGCCGGCACGATCGACGCCGACAGGGCGTCGAGAGATCGGGCTGGTCAACCGCGTCGTTGACGATGCGACCGAAGGGGCGCTGAAGCTCGCCCGCGAGATCACCAAAAACGGGCCGCTGGCCGTGGGGATGGTCAAGAAGCTCGTCCGGTGCGGCCGCCACCTGGATACGCGGACGTTCCTGGAGCTCGAGGCGATCGGCCAGACGCTTGTCTGCAACACCGACGACGCCAAGGAAGGGGTAACGGCCAAGCTCCAGAAGAGAGCGGCGAAGTTCGAGGGGAAGTAGGGGGGCGCTTTCCCCGTATCGTACGGTCACAACGCATTGCGTCCGTACGGGTTCCAACGCCTTACCTGTTATAAATCGCGGGGCGGCTTATCGCTCTTTCTGAACCATCTTTGCCACCTTGCGCGCCGATACCAGCTGGCTGAGCATGCCCGCGCCCGACTCGCTCTGGCTCCCGATAAACCAGAGGCCCCGGTAGGGCGTTTGATGGGGCGCGCCGGGGTGCCCCATCACCGGGCAGATCCCCCCGAAGGAGTGGTGCTGCGGGGTGTGGACGATCTTCTTGAAATCGTCGGGGGTGAGTGACCAGATGAGGTCGGCGTTTTTCCTCAGGCCCGGTATCCGCCGCTCCGCGTAGTCCAGCAGCTTTTTGGTCATCTCCTCGCGGCGGTCTTCCCAGCCGCCCGAAAGCCGGTTGGGTGCTACCGTGTAGACGGTCACCGAGTGCTTGCCCTTCGGCGCCATACCGGGAGATACCATCGAGTTAATGAAGATCAGAAAGCCGTCGCCCCCCTCGTGGTAGCGCCCCTCGCGCAGCTCCTCAACGGAGTGCTCGATGTCGTAGGTGCCGTAATAGTAGACGAGGGGGCGGTCCTGGTGGGCCGTCACGTCCTGGCCGGTGCCGACCTGGACCATGAATACCGACTCCATGTAGCGTATCGCCTCGATCTTGGCGGTAAAATCCGAAGGCAGCCGGTCTTTGCCGACCATGCCGAAGAAGCACTCCCGCGCCCCCCCGGAGACGAGCACGAGGTCGGCCTTTTTGACGCTGCCGTCGGTTAGCTCGACGCCGACGGCGCGCTCATTCTCGGTCAGGATACGGCGCACCGGGGACTTTGTGACGATCGTACCGCCGTGCTGTTTCAGCGTGTCTGCGATCGGGCCGGACAGGTTCTTCGTCCCCCCGGTGACGATCCCGTAGGAGAGGCGCGGGGCAAGCCCCAGGACCCTCGTGGACGGGATGCGGCCGTCCATGAAGCAATCCATGTTGAAAAAGCCGAGCCCCAGGCCGATGAATTCCGAAGGCTTGACCGCGAGGTCGGCCAGAATCCCGGCATAAAAGGCCTTGAGCTTCTCGTCTTTGAAGTAATGATTCATCAGGCGGTCGGCCGACCAGGTCTCGTATTTCTTGATGGGGAGGTACTTGGCGAGCATTGCCGCCTTCAGGAGGGCCGAGGGCAGACCGTCGGTAACGGCGGACCTGCGCTCAAGCGCCACGAGATCGGTGATCGTATCGATGAGCCCCTGGAATCGGTCGATGGCCGCGGCCTCTTCGGGGAAGATCTGCTTGAGACGGTCCGTGCGCCAGGCGGGCCCCCCGTAGGTCCGGGGCCGGAAGACCTCAAAGTCGGGAAACGAGACGCTCCGGTCCATCGGCACCAGCGGTATCCGGTCGGCGCAGCCCAGCTCCGAGACGACGATGCCCCCCGGCTCGCCGGGGAACATCCCCTCGATCCCGAGGGGGCCGATATCCCACTGGAAACCGTCCCGGGCGACGGTCCGGGTGACGCCGCCGACGGTGTCGGACTGCTCATAGACGGTGACGGCATACCCGGCCCGCGCGAGATAGGCGGCGGTGGCGAGCCCCGCCAGTCCTGACCCAACGACAATAGCCTTGCTCATGGCACCTCCTCACGAATGGTACTATGTAGTAAGGATTGGGCCGGGCTGCGGCGGGCCTATGGAGTATGCTCACGCCGCCCGGTCACGCCCGGCCCCGGGGTAAACGCGCCGCCCGCTAATCCAGGTCGTCGATCTTTGCCTTCAGGTCGCGGTACGCCTCGCAGCCGAACTGGTTACCCATCTCGCACGCCTTTTCATAATCGTCCAGCGCGTCGTCGTATTCACCCAGCCCGTAGTATGCCCAGCCCCGGTTGACGTAGGAGAACGAGAGGAACTCGTTGGGCTCAAGGTCGATGGCCTTGTCGATATCGTCAAGGGCCTCACGGTAGCGCCCCAGGCCGCAGAGGGCCCATCCCCGGTTGTTGAACGCGTAGGATAGTGCCGGGTCGAGCAGGATCGCCGTGTCGCAGTCGGGCAGAGCCTCCGCGTATTTGCCCAGGCCGCAGTAGGCCCACGCCCGGTTGTTATAGGCCTCGGCCAGGTAGTAGGCGGGTTTCAGATCGATGGCCTTCGTGGCGTCCGGGATCGCCTTGGCGAATTCCCCCGTGAGGTTATAGACCCAGGCCCTGCTGATATAGGCGTAGGGGTAGCGGGGATCGGCCTTGACGGCCTTATTGTAGCACTCCAGCGCCTTATCGAGGTTGCCGGCTGCCAGGTATTCGAGCCCCTTGGCGTTCCACTGGTCGGCGGTCTCCGCGAAAACCAGGCAGGGCACAAGCGCCGTCAGACACAACAAAATCAGCGTTACGCGTGCGATCTGTTTCATGGCTCCCTCTCCTCGTGTAGATAGAGACTGTTACCGCCGTCCGGGACGAAACTCCCGGCGGCCCTTACTTCTTCGTCTTCTTGGCGTCCAGCCCGAGCGTCCCGCCCGGGTTGAGGATATAGCCCGGGTCGAGGTATTCCTTGATCGCCTTGAGCATCCCGAAGGCGACGGGGCCGACGTGGGCCTCGTACCAGGGGGCAAAGAGCTTGCCGATCCCGTGGTGGTGGGAGAGGCTGCCCCCGGCCTTCACGATTGCGTCGATGATCGCGTGCTGGAACCGGGTGTAATCCTCGATCTCGTTACCGCGTTTTACGGGCGACAGGAATATGAAATAGAGGTTGGCCCCGGTGGGGTAGGCGTGGGAGGCATGGACCATCAGCACCGTCCTCGGGCGCTTCTTGATGACCTTCCTGACCTCCTGCCATACGTGCCTGATGTTGTCCCACGAGCAGGCGGTCTCAAGCGTATCGGAGATAATCCCGATGTCCATCAGGTCTTCCCGCATGTAGGGGTCGTTGTAGCGCCGTTTCCAGTAACCCTTGACGGCGATCGCCCCGAGGGGGAACCCGCCGTGCTTCCGGGCGATCTTCCTGGACTTCCTGACGATGAGCTTCCCGTGATCCTTGTCGCCCTCGGTGGAGCCCAACAGCAGCACCCGTTTGCCCGGTTTATATCCCAACAGCGAGAGGAGTTTATCGGCGGCCGAGCCTTCCAGCCCCTGCAGCTTCATGGCGATATCGGTCTCCTCGGCGTCCGACAGCCGCAGCATGGACGGGAAGCCGAATTCTCCCTGCATGATCTCCCGCATGGCGGCAAGGCCCTCGTCCCAGTCCTTAAAGAACCAGGAGAACATCTTTCGGTTCTCCGGGCGGTAGGGCCATATCTTCATGGTGCATTCGGTCATGACCCCGTACGCGCCCTCGCTGCCCATGAGGATCTGGTCGATATCGGGGCCGATGGCGTCGGCGGGGAACTTCTTTGTCACGATGACGCCCCTCGGCGTCACCACCCGCATGCAGATGACCATGTGCTCGATCTTTCCGTAGCCGGTGGACTGGCCCCCTGCCCCGCGGGTCATGACCCAGCCGCCCACGCACGAGTATTCGAAGGACTGGGGGAAGTGCCCGCAGGTAAAGCCGGACGGTATCCGGCCGCTCCGGTAGCTATTGAGGATCTTTTCGAAGGCGGGGCCGAAGATGCCGGGCTGAACCGTTACGGTAAAGCTCGTCTCGTCGATCTTAACGACCTTGTTCATGTGCCGCGTCAGGTCAAGCGAGATCCCGCCCTTGACCGGCTCCACGCCGAAGGTGACCGACGACCTGCCGGCAAAGGGGGTGATGGGGATGTGCCGTTTCGCGCAGAAGTCGACAAGCTTGACGACGTCCGCCTCGTTTTTCGGGTAGACGATTATATCCGGCGGATGATTGATATTGCCCATCCTGAGGTGTATCGCGTCCAGATAGGTGTAGCCGACGGCGTGGCGCGCCCGCTCGTAGTCGGACGCGTTGATATTCTCCTTGCCGACGATGGCCGTGATCTTTTTGACGTCGGCGTCCGAAAGCCTCGGCTTTTTGGTCAGCTTTACCTCGTCGGTGCCGGTCAGCCGGAGGTTTTCGAGGTCTTTGTCGGTGATACCGAAGACCTCCTTGATGAACGACACGAGCCTCTCATCGGGATGGTGAAAGCCGCGGGGGTTGCCCCATTTGAATATCGACCGATACGAGGTGGGGGAAAATTTCTCGATCCACATAAAAAACTCCTCCAGCTATTCCTTCCTGTAATACAAGCGGCGGGCGCCGCCGCTTTCGGACGCGATATCGGGAGCCGAATAACTAAGGGTTATCGCGCCGTTTTTTTAGGATACTATCGACGCCTTCCGCAAACCCAATTCCGCCCTCGCCCTCAGTGACATAGGCGGGGTGGCTCTTCATCCGGTCCAAAAAGCCGGCGACATTTGCCACGCCGACGCTGAGCGGAAAGAACCCGAACATCGGCTCGTCGTTCGGCGAATCGCCGAAGAAGACGAACCGATCCCGATGCTCATCGAGGTCTATCCCGAGGACCTCCTGTGAGAAGATCCTCGCCATGGTGAGCTTGTCGTAGTCCCCCAGCCACGCGTTGACGTGAATCGAGCTGACCTTATAGGTGAGCCCGTGAGAGGCAAAGATGTCGCAGATCCGGTCCACGTCGGCCCGGGAGAGGGGCGAAACGTCCTCCGTGAAGTCGACGGCCACGTCAAACAGGCGATACGGCTGGTCGGAGGCAAGCGCCGTTCCGGGCACCGCAGAAAGGACATCGTCTGCCGCGGCCATGAGGCGGTCACGGGTCTCCCGGGCCCGGTCGGGGGGGAAAAAGAACCGCTTCTTCAGCCGCTTCTCGGCGGCGTCGTAGTAAAAGTAAAGGGCGCCGTTTTCCCCGACCACGCCGGTCACCGGCCACATCCGGGCGATGTGATCGCACCAGCCGGCGGGGCGCCCCGTGATGGGGACGCAGTAGAGGCGCTCGGCCGAAAGCCGCCAGAGGGACGAAAAAGAGGCGGCGGGGATTTTGCCGGCGAGGGTAAACGTGTCGTCGATGTCAAAGAATACTCCCAGGAGGCCGTTGGCCGCAGCCTGGGGGAACTCCGCAATCTGTTTCATGGTCATCCGTGACCGGGAGGCGCGCCATCGGCCCGTGGTACGGCGGGGGTCGGCCTCCCGGCGGCACCCCCGATTCGATCGATTAGATCAATTAGATTAAGAGGACCACGACGCCGGTGAGCGCCAGGACTATCGCGACGACCAGCACCAATACCTGGGCAAGCCCGCAGAAGATCCAGGTCAAAAACGACTTTCCCCACGTGGTCTTATAGATCCACTTGAGAAGTCCGAGCGTGATGAGAACGCCCAGGATCCACCCGGCGATCGTCCCGAAACCGAAGAGGGTCGAGGCGATACCGGTCAGGGCCCAGACGGTAAAGCTCGTAACGATGGCCGCCCAAAAGGCCTTGCCAAACGTGGCCCCCGAAACGCGCGCGATCTTAGTGCCGATCCATATAAAGATTGCCGAGATGACGGTGGCCGCAACAAACAGGCCGACGAAAAAAAGGACGAGGGCAAATCCAATCAGTTCCATAGCACCTCCTTGTTACCGTGCACCCGGCGACACGCCCAACGCGTCTTCGGGCGGGTTGGTATCGAAATATCGTATCGCTATCCGCATAAAAAGCAGGGTCAATGCGGCATCCGTTACGTCAAGGTCTCCCTATGCGGCAGGGCCGGGCGCGTCGTCATCAAGACCGTCGTCGTGACCGGGCGGTCACCGGTCGGCTCCGAGTAAGGCCCACGCCGTTTTCCCGATGTTGGCCACGTCCTTCCTGGACTCCGGGAAGAGCCGCACGGTCACGATCCGCGAGGCTCGTCCCCGGGCGCCGGCGTCCGTAATTGCGGCGACGTACCCGGTTATCCCGCCCGTCGGGACGGCCAGCGGGACGACCGTGGCCTCCTCTCCGAGCCAGATCGCTCCCTCACCGGCAAGCTCGCCGGTGAAATAGACGTCGCCTTCGCGGGCGATCATCAGCGCCTCTTCTCCCTTGAGGAGGTAACCCCCCTCCCAGGTCATGAGGCGCGTCAGGAAGCCGTCGGTGGGGGCCGTAATGAAGACGGAGCCGTACGCCGTCTCGGTCCTCGCGAGATCGGCCCGGGCCTCGGCAAGCTCCGCCTCGGCGCGCTCATAGTAGGCCACCGCCTTCCTGTTCTGCTCCTCGGCAAAATCCCACTCGTCCCTGAGCCGGTCCACCTCCCTGGTGGCCACGGCCCCTTTCTTGAGCAGGTACGAAAAGGTCAGGTACCTGCCGCGGGAATAGGAAACCTCCCCCGTTGTCCGGTCAAGCTCGTCTTTGGCGGCCTTTTCCTGTTTGCCGGCCTCGGCGAGGCGTTCCTTTGCCCTGGTAAGTTCTCCGGCGGAATCGTCCGCGTCCAGCCGCACCAACAACTCACCCGCCGATATCCGGTCGCCCGGGCCCCTGGTGATTCGCGAGACTTCGCCGGACGTCCCGGCCGAAAGCGTGACGGTCTCGGCATGGACCGTGCCCTTTATAAGGACAACCGAATCGGCAAACGGGACCCGGCATGACGAGACGGCCGCACTCAGGGCAACGATAACAATCGCCGCGGCCCGCGCTATCCGTACGTTCATTATTTGGCTTTATTGTAATCCATCGGCGTAAAAAAGTGAAGCCTTTTTCGACCAACGGCCGAAGAGGGCGCAGTCTGCCGTCCCAGAAAAATAGGGGCGCGGTTTGATCCGCGCCCCTATCGGTTTTTTAAGCAACGAAGCGAGTATATACTACTTCTTCATCTTGTCGAGCTCCATCTGGCGGAGTTCTTTCCTCAGGATCTTGCCAACGGCGCTCTTGGGCAGGGTCGGCACGAACTCGACGAGCTTGGGCACTTTATAGGCGGCCAGTTTTTCCTTGCAGAACTTAATGATCTCCTCCTCCGAGGACGTCTGGCCTTCCTTGAGGACGACGAAGACCTTGACCGTCTCTCCCCGGTAGGGGTCGGGCACGCCGATGGCGCAGGCCTCGGCCACCTTCGGGTGCTCGTAGAGGACCTCGTCGATATCGCGCGGGTAGATGTTATAGCCGCCGGCGATGATCATATCCTTCTTGCGGTCGACGATATAGAAATAGCCTTCCGCGTCCATCGTGCCGATGTCGCCGGTAAAGAGCCAGCCGTCTTTCAGGGCGGCCTTGGTCTCCTGGGGCTTCTTGTAGTAGCCCTGGGTCACCTGCGGTCCCCTGATGATGAGCTCGCCCGGTTCCCCGACTTTCATCTCTTTCTTACCGGTATCCAAATCGACGATCTTGATTTCAGTATCGGGCACCGGCAGGCCGATCGAGCCGACCTTCGTCTTCCCGCCGAAGGGATTGATGGTTACGACCGGGGTCGTCTCGGACAGGCCGTACCCTTCGCAAATCTGGGAGCCGGTAGCGGCCTCGAACTCCTTGATGGTCTCCAACGCCAGCGGCGCCGCGCCCGAGAAACAGCCCTTGACCGACTTGAGATTGAATTTCTTGAGGTCGGGGTGCCTGAGTATTCCCACGAAAAGCGTGGGGACGAGCGGCAGGAAGGACGGCTTGTAGGCGTCGATCGCCTCCAGGAGCACCTGCGGCTCCGGGCGGGGGATCAGGATGATGTTATATCCGTTATACAGCGACAGGTTCATGACGGTGGTCATGCCGAAGGAGTGGAAGAAGGGGAGCGCCCCCATCGAGGTCTCTTTGCCCTTGAGGAATGACGGGAACCACACGGTGATCTGCTGGACGTTCTTGGAGAGGTTGCCGTGGGTGAGCATAACGCCCTTGGACACGCCCGTGGTGCCGCCGGTGTACTGCAGCGTCCCGAGGTCATCGAAGGAGAGTTTCACGCTGGGCGGATTGGGCTTGTTCTTCTTGATAAGGCCGACGAAATCGATGACATCGGCGGTCTCCTCGATCTGCTTGAACATCCCCTTCTTCACGTGCGGGAAGAGCTGCTTCTTCGGGAAGGGGAGATAGTCATTGATGTGGCAGAAGATGATCTTTTTGATTTTCGTCTTGGGCTTGAGGGCGATCATCCGGGGAGCCAACAGGTCCAGCGAGATCAGGTATTCCGACTCGGAATCGTTGAGCTGATGCTCGAGCTCGCGATCCGTGTAGAGGGGATTATTGAGGACCAGCGTTGCCCCCGCGGCCATGGCGCCGTAGTACGCGATGACCATCTGCGGGATATTGGGAAGGAGCGTGGACACCTTCGTTCCCTTCTTGACGCCCATCGCGGCCATCGCGGTGGCGAACCGATCGACCAGGTTGCCCAACTCTTTGTAGCTGATCACCTTTCCCATGAAGGTGAGGGCGGGCCTGTTCGGGAACTCCTTTACCGTGCGGCGAAACGCCTCGATAAGCGTGAGCTTCTCATACGTCATGGTCTTGGGGACTCCCGAAACGTACGAATCGAGCCAGGGCATTTTTTTGGTATCCGCTTTCACGGACTGCCCGGCGGCCTGTTTTTTCTTTTCGGCCTTTGGGTCTTTTGCCATTGAGAACCTCCTATAATGTAACGAAACCGGAAAAATCCGTGCGTATTGTAATCCAAATTACACAAAAAGCAAAGCCTTTTTCATTAAAACCGGCGGGCATATGGGAATGGACGGAATGGATGGAATTATAGAAATAGGCCGTGAGCGGGAGCGGCGCGGGCATCCGGCCTGCGCGGGCGGCGCGTCTGTTCAGTTTCAGTCTGTGGCGGGGCTTGTCGGTCGGTTTTCACGGGGAGGGAATGGACTCCCCGCGGGAAGACCCGGTCTTCCCGCGGGGGTGTATGTCGCGCTCTATTTCTTCTCTTTTGCCATCTTTTCCACTTCCATCTGCCTGAGCTCCTTTCTGAGGATCTTGCCAACGGCGCTCTTGGGGAGGCTCGGGATGAACTCGATGATCCTGGGCACCTTGTAGGCGGCCAGTTTCTGCTTGCAGAACGAGATGATCTCGTCTTCCGTCGCGGTCTGGCCCTCCTTGAGGACGACAAATGCCTTGACCGTCTCTCCGCGATAGGGGTCGGGGACGCCGATGGCGCAGCCCTCGGCCACCTTCGGGTGCTCGAAGAGGACCTCGTCGATGTCGCGCGGGTAGATGTTATAGCCGCCGGCGATGATCATATCCTTCTTGCGGTCGACGATGGAAATATAGCCTTCCTCGTCCATGATGCCGATGTCGCCCGTATAGAGCCAGCCGTCCTTGATGGCGAGCTTGGTTTCCTCGGGTTTTTTGTAGTAGCCCTTGGTGACCTGGGGCCCCTTGACAATGACCTCACCCGGCTCTCCGAGCTTCATCTCGGTCTTACCGGTGTCCAGATCGACGATCTTCACGTCGGTATCCGGGATCGGCAGCCCGATGCTTCCGACCTTGGTCTTGCCCCCGAAGGGGTTGATCGTGGCGGCCGGAGAGGTCTCCGAGAGGCCGTAGGCCTCGCAGATCTGGGCTCCGGTCGTCGATTCGAACTCCTTGATCGTCTCCATGGCCAGCGGCGCCGCGCCGGAGAAACATCCCTTGAGGGAGGAGAGGTTATATTTCTTTATGTCCGGGTGCCTGAGCATACCGACGAACATCGTGGGGACCGCCGCCATGAACGTCGGCTTGTACTGGTTTATGCCCTCCAAAATCGCCAACGGTTCGGGCCGCGGGATCAGGATGATGTTCCATCCCATATACATAGATAGGTTCATTACGGCGGTCATCCCAAAAGAGTGAAAGAAGGGCAGGATCCCCATCTGGATCTCCTTTCCCCTTTCAAAGCACGGAAACCAGGACCGGATCTGCTGGAGGTTGCAGGAGAGGTTGGACTGGGTCAGCATAACGCCTTTCGAAACGCCGGTGGTGCCCCCGGTATACTGGAAGGTGGCAAGGTCATCGAAGCCTATCTTGACCTGCGGGGGATTGGGCTTCGTGGACTTGATCAGGTCGACGAACTCATAGATATCCGGCGACGGAGCGATCTTGACGAACATCCCCTTCTTCACGTGGGGGAAGAGCTGCTTTTTCGGGAACGGGAGGTAGTCGTTGATGTGGCAGATGATGATCTTCTTGACTTTTGTCTTGGGCTTGAGGGCGATCATCCGGGGCGCCAGGAGGTCAAGCGTCACGAGATACTCGGATTCGGAGTCGTTGAGCTGGTGTTCGAGCTCCCGATCGGTATAGAGGGGATTGTTCAGGACGAGGCTTGCCCCGGCGCTCATCGCCCCGTAATAGGCGATGACCATCTGGGGGATATTGGGAAGGAGCGTGGCCACGCGGCTCCCCTTCTTGACGCCCATGGCGGCCATTGCCGTCGCGAACCGATCCACCATATCGCCGAGTTCGGCGAACGTGATGATCTTTCCCAGGTAGGTGAGGGCCTTATGCTTCGGGAATTCCGCAACGGTTTTGCGGAACGCGTCGGGCAGCGCGATTTTCTGGTAGTCGATCGTTCGGGGAACGCCTTTTGGGTAGAATTTAAACCAGGGTTTGTCGGCGGTTTTCTTTGGTGGCTGTTTCTGAGATACCTTTTGCGCCATTACTTTTCTCCTTAATATAGAATAATAGATAAAAATGACCGTTATTCGGACGGGAAACAGATCATGATACGGGGGCCGTCGCCGGGGTATCAACCCGAAAAGTCAATAGGTGAACGGAAACTGTCCTGTTTGTGAATCAACCGCGGCCGTATCGAGCGGCCCGGTACTGAACGGGGAATACACGGTCGAACGCGCCGGCGCTCGGAATGATGAGCGTCGATTACAGCGCGAAGGTTACCCGGATGAGATTGCCTTCATATGATGTTTTCAGGTCGCCCGGTATCGTCTTTTTGAGGATATTAAAAGCATTCTTGTTCTCGTCGAGAATCAGAGCGGTCATTTCGGCGTATCCGTTTTCCTTGGCGATCTTGACGATGTACCGAAACAAGTCGGTGCCCAGCCCTTTACCCTGCCACTCGTCCCGGACGGTCTCGGCAAGCTCGAGGCACCGTTCGGTATCATCCCAGTCGTAGCGGGCCGCGCCCACGATTGCGTCCTGGTAGAGCGCCACGATAACCATCGAGTTTTTGTAATCGACGGTGGCGAATTTCTGAACGCGGTCGCTGCGGGCCTCTTTTTTTGGGATGAAGAAACGCAGGTATTTAGTCCGTTCCGAGAGACTGTCGTAGAAATCCTTGACCAATCCCGTATCGGTGGGCAAGACCGGGCGGAGAAAGAGCTTTCTACCGTCCTTCATGGTGAGGTAGGTTTCGTATTGTTTCGGGTATTCCATACCCCTCCCCTTTCGTCACGGGCCGCGACGGATGATGAGTATGTATTTATAGTACATTTTCACGTAATTGTAAACTGTTTTTACCGGTCGGCCCTTTGAGACAAAGACGCCGTGACAATCCCGGCATGCGCCGGAGGCCATGATCGAAATAAATTGACACGGGACCGTCGGTACGTTATATATAATAAAGTTAGTTAATTACTGTATCAGGAGGTTACCAGGAACATGCTCAGGAAACACGTTATTATCATCGCCGTTATGATGGTATTGTTGGCCCTCGGGTTTGCCTTCTCGGCCTGTAAGCCGTCGGGTCCGTCGCTCGATACCGACAAGGGCGTCTACGCACCCGGGGAAACGATCAGCGTTACCTTCTCGGCTCCGGCGGGGCTGCCCACGGACGCGTGGGTGGGGATTATCCCTTCCGGCGTACCCCACGGGGATGAGGCGCAGAACGACACGTATGACCTTACCTATCAGTATCTCAACGGCATGACAACGGGTACGATAGTATTTTCGGCGCCCCTGCTGCCGGGCACATACGATTTCAGAATGAACGACAGCGATAACAACGGCAAGGAAATCGCATCGGTAACCTTCACGGTTCAGTAGTCGTCATCCAGACCCGGGGACGAGCGGCTACCGTTCATCCCCGGGTTTTTTACGCCCGCGTGACCGGTCTTCGCCAGACGTCCCACCGTTAGCAGGTTTCCCCGGAGTATGAGCGCCTTTATTTGCCGGTGATTAGTCAAACCGGTATACGGGTATTTCCATGCAATCAAGACACGAACCCATATTTTTCCCCATTTACCTCTCGATGGGCGTACTGGGGCTTTCCCTCGGGCTGACGCTGCCGCTGCTTTCCCTTTCGATGAAGGCCGTGGGGGCCTCCGCCTCGGTTGTGGGGACCAGCACGATGCTGCAGTCAATGGCCGCATTCATCGCCTCGATGGCCAGCCCTGTCCTTATTTTTGCCCTAGGCAATAAGCGGGTACTGGCCGGATCGCTCTTGCTGTGCGGTGTTACCATCGGGCTCTATACCACGGCGAGCGATGTCCCTTCCTTTTTTATCCTCCGGACCTTCAACGGATTGGCCCTCGGCCTTATCTTCGTGGCCACGGAGGCCACCCTGATCGCCGAAAGCCCCCCCGATAAGAGATCGCGGATCATGGGGATCTACATGATGTCCGTTGCGGCGGGATCGGCCGCGGGGCCGATGATCGGGTTTCCGCTCTACGAAGTGGGCCCGCACCTCCCCTACATCGTGGCCGCGCTGATATGCGCGGTGTCGCTGGCGGCGGTATTGTTCCTTGTCCCGGCGGTCTCGGTCCCGAAGCGCCCCGAGGGGGTCCCCGTTTCCGATCGCGCGCATTATCGTTCCCCTCGGGTCGTCATTCCTTTACGGGTTTATCCTCGAAGGGATCCTGTCGCTGATCGCCCTCTATCTGAAGGAAGTAGGTCTGCGACCTTTCGAGATGGGGATAATCGTAACCGGTTTTGACCTGGGGGGGATGGTGCTCCTCTATCCGCTGACGAAGCTTGCCGACGGATTCGGAAAGATGCGTTTTATGGTGGCGGCCTCTCTGGTGTGCGGGGTGTTCTTCTTCGTGGTGCCGTCTTTTCCGGTCTTTGCCATGCTTGTCCTGTTGACGTTTGTTGGCGGCGGAGTGGTCAACACATTGTATCCGGTAGGAATGGCCATCGTCGGAGACGAGCTCACCGGGCCGCACTACCCGCGGGCTATGGCGCTTCTGGGAGCGGCGTTCTACGGCGGGGGGATGCTTGGGCCGTTCTGCCTGTCGCAGGCGATGGACCGGCTCGGGTACGATTACCTCTTCTACGTTGCCGGGGCGATGATCCTCCTGTTTACGGCTTTGCCCCTTTATCATCTGCTCAAAAGGCGGCGATAGGGCGCCGTGACAAGGGAAAGAGGCGCGCGGCTTGGGCCGCGGGAGCGTACGAAACCGAATCGACGCCGGCCCCCCGGGTCAGCGTACCCTTCTCCTGATATCGTCGAACCGGGCCGTATTGTTGATGAGCCGTTTGGTCGGCGGCAGCGCGGCGATCTCGCGCTCAACCGTGGCAATCCTCCCGGACGTCTCGGGGTGGGTGGAGAATAGCTCCGTCAACAGGTTGGGCTGGCTCTCCTCCATTTCCTGAAGCTTTTTCAGGAACTCGAGGTAGCCGACGGGATTATAACCGGCGGCCCGGGAGATGTACACCGCCCCCCTGTCCGCCTCGCTCTCGGCGGTGCGTCCGTATGACAGCAGGCCGAATGTGGAAAAGAGATCCCCCGCTATCTGCTGCCACTGGGGGGCGTCGCTGCCCAGGACGAGATTCAGCAGAAACGAGATCCCGTACATCCTGGTCAGCTGTTTGGTGCCGTCCCGGTTTACGGCATGGGCCATCTCATGGGCAATGACCCCGGCAAGCTCCGCCTCGGTGTCCAGCCGCTTGATCAGGCCGGAGTTGACGTAGACGTAGCCGCCGGGTATGGTAAAGGCGTTGACCTCGTCGTCTTTGACGACCTTGACCGTCAGCGGGATGCCGGCGTTGTTGGGGACGTATCGGGCAATCCTGCCGCCGATATCCCTGACGTAGCGCTGTACCTGCCCGTCAGTATAGAGCGGGTGCTCCTTTTCCACCTCGGCCGACATCTCCCTGCCCATTGAGATTTCATCCTCGACGGATATGAAGTTGAAATCCCCGAAATCAAACTCCTGGGCGCGGGCGGAAAAGGACGCGATAACCGTCACGGTCAGGATTACAGCGGCCGACACTATGATGCCCGCTAACGTTGCCGGGTGTCGTTTCATGGACTGCTCCTGCGGAAAGGGCTTTTCAATAGACGAGGAACGGCAGGTCCTTCAGGCGTATCAGCTGTTTCACGTCGAAATCATCCCTGGATTCGATCAATGCCGTCAGCAGACCGTGTTTCGCCGTTACCTCCGTAACGGTCAACAGATCGGAAAAGGGGACGAGCCGTGAAAGGCTTTTCCCCCGTTTCAACCCCTCGGTGAGGGGCTGGACGTCGTTTTCGGCCGAGGCCTCGTCGGGATAGAGTATCAGGAGCGTCAGCCGCTGGCGCTCCCTGTCGGGCGCGGGTCTGATCGCGAATACGAAGTAGGTATAGGGCGAGAGCCGATACCCGGGCAGCCCCCAGTCTTCGGGACTGCGGATAAACAGGGAATCCTCACCGTAGAGCTCGTCGGTCCTCAGCCCGCGGGAGATGTAGAACGACGATTCCCCCTTGAGCTTTTCGACCAGGCCCATAACGATCGGGTCTTCGTCCATCGTGCCGACTTCTATCCAGTCAAGATAGTCCTTGAGGAGCCGCTCGGTAGGGGCCGACGCGATGATATCGGGCTCGACGAACGTGAGGTTGGCGAACGTCAAAAACAGCCCCCCCTCAGCAGGCGCCTCCGACCACGGGAGGGTGTAGATGTCGCGTCCGCGGTAGTTTTGTAACCGATAACCCGCCTGCGAGAGGCGCGTACGGATCGTTTCGGTATCGAAGTCGCCCGAGACGAGCGTCAGTGAATATGAGGAGGTCCGAGCCACAAGGGTAACGGAAAAATCGCTCGGGTCAAATCCGAGGGGCGTCTTGTCCGAGACAAGAAACGAATATTCCCCGGTGGAAAAGGTGAAGGGGTCAAGCTTCGTAAAATAGCCAAGCTTGTCTTCCACGGATGACGTGTGATCGACCGCGGTAAGGCCCAATAATTCCCGGGCGGCCGTGAGGTTTGAGCATTCGATGGAATCAAAACTGCGTTTCGGAAGCAGGCCGAAGACCCGCTCCATGTCGCCCCCGGAGGGCCGGCAGCCGAACAGGACGAGGGAGATCATACAGGCGGCGGTAATCGTACGGACTACGCGCGAAACGGACCCGGCCCGACATCCCCTCCGGGAGACGGGGCGGTGATACCGATACGCCGAGAAGACCGGGTTGCCGCAGTACATTACGTCGTGCCTTCAGGTTGGGATCATGGATTGTCTCTTTTCGTTCGGAGAACAAGACCTGGGAACGGGTACTGACTCACTAAATGGTAACATTGCCCCGGTAACCCGTCAACACCTATTTTCTTCGATTTCCTACGGGGGGCGTCGGTTTTATTTTGACAAAGCGCCGCGCGAGGCGATACCATACGGGGAAACCTGATAGGACGACAACGGCGAAAATGGCGAAAACGGCGACAATCGGCTCGATCGAGCGGGTGCTGGACGGAAGGGTTGGCAAGGCCATCGCCCGATACGATATGATCGGGCCGGCCGACCGAATCATGGTGGCGCTTTCGGGGGGAAAGGACAGCTGGTCGCTCCTGTTTACCCTGCGAAGGCTCTCACAAAAGGCGCCCGTCTCCTATCGGATCCTGGCCGTTCACGTGGACGCGGGGTACCCCGGCTGCGATACGGGCCCGATGGAGGAATTCCTCTGCCGCCACGGCTTTGAGTACGAAATTATCAGGACCGGCATCTTCGGCCTGATTCCCCAGAAGACCTCACCAAAGGATAATCCCTGCTACTTCTGCTCCCGGATGCGCCGGGGGGCGCTCTACGCCAGGGGCAGGAGGGGAGACATTACCACGATCGCCCTCGGCCACCATCAGGAAGACCTGATGGAAAGCCTCCTGATGAACCTCTTCTTCGTGGGCCAGATCAGGGCGATGGGACCCAACTTTGTTACCGAGGACGGCAAAAACACGGTGATCCGGCCCCTGTGCCTGACCGAGGAGCGGCTCACCTCCCGTTACGCCCGGGCGATGAATTTTCCCATTATGGGCGGGTGCCCGTTTTCCGGCCGCGGGTCAACGAACCGCAGGCGGATGCGCGACCTGATACATCAGGTGGAGCAGGTCTACCCCCGGACGAAGAAGAGCCTGCTTCGGGCGATGGGAAACGTCGATCCGGTCCACCTCCTGGACAGCCGCCTTACGAGGAAAGACCCGTGAAGACCATCGACGTCATCGGGAACCCGGCGGCGGGCATCGACGAGGCGGTTGCGGCCCTGCGGCGCGGCGGGGTCATCGTCTACCCCACCGACACCCTGTACGGATTCGGGGTGGACGCGCGCAACGGCCAGGCGGTGCGCCGGCTGCGCGAAATCAAGGGGAGATCGCGGGGGCTGGTCTTCTCGGTGATGCTGCCCACCGTCGAAGAGCTCGTGGCCCTTGTCACGGTCGATATCGCGCTCGTCGGCGTCCTGAAGGTACTGCCCGGACCCTACACGTTTATATTCCCTTCCAAGGTGAGGCTGCCGGACGGCGTCATCGGCAAGGGACGGGGACTCGGCGTCAGGATCCCGGATCACCCGGTGGCCCTGGCGATCGCCGGGGGATTCGGGGGCCCGGTCATCACCACCAGCGTCAACCGGACGGGGGACCCTCCCCTCACCGACCCGTCGGAGATAAAGAAGACATTCGACCACGAGACCGACCTGATGCTGGACGCGGGGCCGATAGGGGGCCGCGCCTCCACGGTCGTCTCGTTCATGGACACGGCGGCCCGAGGTCGTCAGGCGCGGCGCCGGGCCGGTCGATTTCCTCGAAAAGCTCCTATAATCCTCACCATCGGGGGATACTGATGAAAAACCATCCTGACCTGGACCGTATGCTCTCGTGGGCGCGCGACCTCTATGACCTCGGGGGAAAGCGCCCCGGCAGCATCGCCGGCGCCCATGCCGAGAACTATCTCTTCGGTATCATGAAGGGCTTCGGGATACCGGACGTGAGGCGAGAGCCGGTCGATTTCGTGAGCTGGCACGCCGACCAGGCTTACTGCGCGGTCTCGTGCGGCGGCCGGTCGGCGAGTTTTTCCGCCGAGCCGATCACCTACACCGCCTTTACCGGCCCGGCAGGCCTCGGCGCCCCGATCGTCGATCTCGGGTCGGGCTCTCCCGGCGACATGGACAAGGTCGACGTCAAGGGGAAGATCGTCGTCGTCTCTTATTCCCACGGCTACATCGAGTATGAGCTGTTGCGGTCGGTCGGGCACTACCTCCACGACCCCGGCGATACCCTTTCGGGCAAGGGCCAGGTGATGAGCTGGGTGACGGAGGAAGAACAGCGGGTCTACCAGGCGGCGGTGGATCGGGGGGCGGCCGGCTTTATCGGCGTTTATCCCCTCGATATTACCCCGTACCTCTGTTTCGAGGGGGGAAACGCGTTCACGGGCATGGTCGGCCCCATCCCGGGCATCGGCCTGAGGAGTTCGGACGGCAAGCGCTTGATATCCCTCTTGAAAAAGGGTGCGGCCGAAGGGACCCTCCTGCTCACGGGAGAGACCCGGAGCGCCCGCATGCACAACATCGTAGGCGTCATACGCGGCAAGAGCGACCGGGTGATCCAGGTTACCTCGCATCACGACTCCATGTGGCCGGGGGCCACCGAAGACGCGGCCGGGGTGGCGGTGGTGCTGGAGCTGGCGCGCCGGGCGTCCCGCACCTACGCAGAAAAGAAGCCGCCGCTGACGCTCGCGTTTGTCCTGGAGGCCGCCGAGTGCCTGTTTGTCCTCGGCTCCCGGGCCCATATCGCGCGGCACCGGGACGGCCTCATCAAGAACCTCGTGGCCGACCTCCACATCGAGCACCTGGCGATGGAATACGTACAGGACGAGACGGGAGTGCTTGTTGCCACCGGCGACATCCAGGCCAGGGCGCTGTTCGTCACGGATACCGGGCCGCTGGTCGAGATCGTCCGTAAGGCGGTGATCGCCAATAACCTGAGACGCACGATCCTCATGCCGACAAACACGCCGCTCGGGGTGCCGACCGACGCCTCGGCCTACAACCGGGCGGGCCTGCCGGTCATCAGCTTCATCTCGCCGCCGCCCTACTGGAACGGGCTTGAGGATACGTGGGAAAAGATCGCAGTCGACCAGTTGCTGCCTACCGCGGCGGCCTACGGGGAGATGATCGAGGCCATCATGGCCGCCGACCCCGATACGATCAGGAAACCCGGCCCGCCGGGCGACGGGTATATTCTGAAACGCTGACGGGTGGCCTGAAACGCTGACGGGCGGCCTGAAACGCGACGGGCGGCCTGAAGCGGTGACGCACGGGACCGTTCGTAAACAGGGCAGCGCCAGAGATACCGCCGGGGGCGGCTGCTCCGGGCGTTCGTTTTATCGTTTACCACCATGCGGAGGGATAGGTCTATGGTCCTGTCGTATGATATCGTCGTTATCATCCTTTATTTCAGCGTTCTGCTCCTGATCGGCTACGCGACAAGCAAGCGGATCAAGGGAACCGAGGACTATACGATCGCGGGGCGCAACCTCGGCTATCCGGCGCTCCTCGGCGCCCTGATCGGGACCGCCATCGGCGCGGCCTCGACCATCGGGAAGGCTGGGAAGGCCTACGAGGTCGGGGTCGCCCTCTT
This sequence comes from uncultured delta proteobacterium, assembly GCA_963848155.1. Classification (GTDB taxonomy): domain Bacteria; phylum Desulfobacterota; class Zymogenia; order Zymogenales; family Zymogenaceae; genus JAFGAS01. Next base: position 597,400 of record CAWKCL010000006.1, on the reverse strand, counting down.
CTTTGCGACCCTGGCCTACGGGATCGGGCTCTTTATTTTCGGCTTTATCGCGCCGATAATCCGAAAGATGGAGATCTGGACGATCCCTGACGCGCTGGTGCTGCGCTACGGGTCCGCCATGCGGGTCATCGTCGCCTTCGTCATGATCTTTGCGGTCGTGGCGATCTTCGGCGGCCAGCTCATCGCCACGGGACTGGCGGTCCAGGCGATCTTCGGCAATTTGGGGATCACCTATACCGAAGGAATCCTCTTCGCCGGTATCATCATGATCGTCTATACGATCATGGGGGGGCTGCTGGCGGTGGCCTATACCGACCTCTTCCAGACGATCATCATGATCATCGGCGTGGCGATCCTGCTGCCTGTTTTCGTGACCCATGAGGTTGGGGGGGCGGCAAAGGCGTGGGAGATACTCCAGCCGGTTCCGGGTAACTTCTGGGGGGGGCTGACGGTTCCCTTTATCATCTCGATCTTCCTGATCGATATCCCCTTCTGCCTGATCGACCCCTCGTTATGGCAGCGGGCCTCGGCGGCGCGGGACCAGGGACGGATCAAAAAGAGCATGTTCATCACCAGCGGGATCTATATTTTCTGGAGTTTCATAGCGGTCTTCCTAGGGGTGATGGCGGCCTATCTCTTCCCCGGCCTCGCGGAAAGCGCCGGCGGCACCGATTTGGCCATACCCGCCGAGATCATAGCCTTCATGCCGGTGGGCCTGAAGGGATTTCTCCTGGCCGCGCTTATGGCGGTCATGATGTCAACCGCCTCCACCGCCCTGCTTATATCGGGCACGACGTTCGCCCATGATATCGTGCGGGCCTATCGGCCGTCGCTACCGGATAAAAAGCTCCTCATGATCGCCCGCGGCTTTATTCTCGTCATCGGTATCCTCGGCGTGATATTCGCCCTCAACATGAAGGGGATCTTCGAGATCCTGCTCCTGGCCTTTGCTATTTTCGTTTCGGGGATTTTCGTTCCGACGATGGCGGCCATCTTCTGGAAGAAGGCGACCAAGCAGGGGGCGATCGTGTCGTCGATAGCGGCCTCGGTCGTGGTGGTGGCCCTGTACGGCCTTAAGTTCTCGGGCAGTCTCCCGACCTGGATCGAGCCGATCATCGCGAGCATCGCAGTGAGTCTCGTCCTGATGGTTGGGGTGAGCTTACTTACCTACGACCCGAAGACGGCGACGCCGCGGTTCCTGGACCGGGTAAAATAGCGGGGTAACGGGCCGTGCCGTCTCGGCCAGGCCGTTGGGGACTCCGGCCGTGGCGCGAAAAAAAACGGCGAAGTTAACGCCGCCGTGTGTTGGAAGGGGATACGATCCCTCGTTGACTGCCCGTATGCAGCAGATCCGGGGGATGGTAAATTCGGTATCGTGTCTCCCTGATAATTTAACCCTTAAACGTAAACTCGATCTCTTTTTCCATCTCGTCGATGAATTCAAGGGTCGCCTTGAAATATTCGAGGGTGCCGGGCTCGGCTCCCTTGACGGCCTCGAGCTTCCTGATCTCTTCCTCTTCCTTAACCTCGGGGCTGGTGAGGTGGACATAAATCCTGTCCCTCAGCGCCGTATCGTCGCACTTTATCGAGAGAGCACCTTCCGCAAACGAGATCTCTCCGATCTTGACGCCGTCCTTGATAATCTCGGCCTTCATGTCATCGGGCCTCCCCGGCCGTTATGAGGTCGCCCCTCTAATCATCCCTTTCACGCAAACTAATTATATCACGGTCGATACGGCCAATACAAGCGGAATCGCTACCGATTTTCCCGCCGTTTCGGTCGCATTTTCATCGGGAGATCCCGGGACTATTACAGGAACCGCACCGAGCAGTACATCTCCTTCTTTTCGATCATCCCGATGATGGCCCGCCTCGTATCCCAGTCGTCTTCCACGGGTGTCACCTCCGAGACCGGCAGGCCGGAGTCGTCCGTGCGGTATTTATACCGAACGAGCCAGCCCGGCACAACCGCGAACCTCCCCCCGCCCATGCCGCAGCACGAGGTGTCTACCACCGCGTGTCCCAGTATATAGAGGACTTCCCGGCCGTCCAGGGTAATCCGCTCGTCTTTTTCGGATACGTAGTGACCGCCGATAGCGGTTACCTCTTCATTGAGGGCCGGATGCACGTAGTCTTTTGTCATGGTCAGTCGCTCCCGCCCCGACAGGCATTATGAAAAACAAATTCCTACACTATAAAAATAGCAGCGGCCGGGCGATTTGTCAAGGCGCGGTAGCTGTCCCGGATGGGTCGCCCATACCATATGGCCCGATCGGCCGATTTACGGCTATGACGCGGAGTCAATATTAATAAGTTATAAGTTGACAGATAAACTATACTCTAATAAAGTGTGGATAGTTAAACTTTATGAAAATCATAACGCGAGGTGCAAGGGTATGAATGTACGGGAATATCTCGTGCGGGCGGCGTCGGAATCCGGCGATAAGACCGCCCTTGTTTTTGAGCAGACAAGGTTGACCTATTCGGATCTCCTGCGCCGGTCCGACGCCCTGGCGGCCTTTTTCGCGGATCGGGGTGTTAAAAAGGGCACAAAGATCGTTGCCTACCTCCCTAATATCCCCGAGTTTGTCGATGTATACCTGGCGGTCCTCTCGCTGGGAGGCATTCTCGCCCCGCGTCGACTTCCGGCTCAAGCCCGAGGAAGTGGCCGAGATCGTCACGGACTGCCGGCCGCTGTTCGTCGTCTCCACGACCGCGATGGGAGGGGGGCTCAAGAAGGACGATTTTATCAAAGACATCATCTATACCGACGGACCGTCGCTCGTCGAACACGCCGACTATCAGGCAATCGTCTCGGAGACGGGGAAAACGCCCCCGAAGGTGACGATCGACGACGAGGACGAGGCGCTGTTCCTCTATACCTCCGGCAGCACCGGCAGGCCCAAGGGGGTGATCCTCATGGCCCGCCAGCTTGACCTCTTCCCGACCCAGATGCGCGACACCTTCCCGGAGATCTTCGGGCCGGACATACCCTTCGGGGTGATCCTGCCGATGTCCCACATCTCGGGGCCGATCCTGATCAATATGCTGCTCTACGTACAGGAGCACGCTGGTGATATTCCCGGGCTGGCGGCCCGACGTTGTCTGGAAGACGGTGGAAAAGGAGCGGGTCGCCTTCTTTCACGGGGTGCCCCCGATCTTCCAGATGCTGTTGGCCGATCCGAACCTCGGCTCGTACGACCTGTCGTGCCTCAGGCTCATGGCGATGATGGGCATGAGCGTCCCCAAGACGCTCCTGGAGACCTACCAGGAGCAGTTCCCGCAGGCCGCTATAACCCAGGGCTTCGGCCTGACCGAGACGTCCCCTATCCTCACGTTTCTCCCCTCCAGGGATTCGAAGCGCAAGCTCGGTTCGGTGGGACTTCCGGTAAAAGGCGCCGAGATCAAGATCGTCGACGAAAACGGGAAGGAATTACCGCGGGACACGGCGGGCGACATCATCGCCCGCGGCCCGATGATCATGAAGGGATACTATAACCAGCCCGAGGAGACGGCCCGCGTGATCAGGGACGGGTGGTTCCGGACGGGGGACCTGGGCGTGTTCGACGACGAGGGGTACCTCTACCACATGGGGCGCAGCAAGGACATCATCATCACGGGGGGGCTCAACGTATTCCCGGCGGAGGTTGAAAACGTGCTGCTGCGCCATGCCGACGTCATGGAGGCCGCCGTGGTCGGGGCCGCCGACGAGAAACGCGGAGAGGTGCTGCTGGCCTTTGTCGTCCAGCGGGACGGCGTCCCCCTGAACGAGAAGGAGCTGCTCAAGCACTGCCGGGAACGCCTGGCGGACTTCAAGGTGCCCAAGCGGATCATGGCCATCGACAAGATCCCGCTCCTTTCCAACGGCAAGGTGGACAAGGTCACGCTGAGACAGATGGGCGCGTAATCCGGTTACATTCATACGTCCGGGGGGAGGCATATACCTCCCCCTTTTTCTTCCGCGCGAAAAAGGCCCGACCTTTCCACCGAAGTATTCTGTACGAAAAATCGTCCTTTTCAATCCGCCGGTTTCGCTATATAATGAGGTACTTTTCACGGCGGCGGGTCGGCCCGAAAGCGTCGGCATAGTGCTTTATATTCGGTATTTTTCTTTTCTCAGCTATCATGGCAAAAGAGCGGATACATAAACAGATCAACCTGAAAGGCATCGGCGTTTCCCCCGGCATTGCCATGGGAACCGCGGAGCTCTACCATAACGAGCTTGAGGGCATCACCGTCTACCCCATCGGGAAGGAGGCGGTCGCCGGTGAGCTCGGGCGCTACGGCGATGCGCTCGACAGGGTCAGGGACCACCTGGCCGAATCGGCCAGGATCGTTACGGAGAAGATCGGGGCGACCGAGGCGGGGATATTCGACGTCCAGATCGCGCTGCTGACCGGCACCCTCTTTAAAAAGACGATCCCGGCGGCAATCCGAAGGGACCTCATCAACGTTGAGGCGGTCCTCCAGAAAAGCCTCAGCGATTTTAGCGCCCCTCCCACGGGGCCGCACGCCGAGGAGATGAGAAAGAGGCAGCAGGACATCAAAGACCTTCACCGGCAGATCATACACCTCCTGGTGAAGAAAAACCCCCAGTGCATCATCCTCTACGACACCGTTATCCTGACGGCCCGGGAATTCCTCCCCTCCGACATGACCCTGTTCCCGCCGGGACAGGTCCTGGGGCTCATCGCCGAGATGGGGGGCATGAACTCCCACACCGCCATCATGGCGCGCTCCTCCGGGATTCCGGCCGTCATGGGGGTCGAGAAGGCGTCTTCCTTTATCACGAACGGCGATTTCATCATCATCGACGGCTCAACCGGGGACGTCGTGGTTAACCCCGATTCCGACCAGCAGGAGCACTATAACGAAAAGATCAGCAGGGAGCGGGAGATCCAGGATCGAATGGAGACGCTCATTGACCTCCCGTCGGAGACCGCCGATCACCAGCCGGTGACGCTCATGGCCAATATCAGCCGGTTTGAGGACGTCAGCCAGGCCAGGCGCAACGGCGCCGTGGGGGTCGGCCTGTTCCGAACGGAGATACCGTTCCTGATGGGCGAGCACTTCATCTCCGAAGAAGAACAGTATCTCCTCTACCGAAAGGTGATCACCGGTATGGGGGAGCACCCCGTAACCATCAGGACGCTGGACCTCGGGGGGGACAAGGTCCTCACGCAGGATATCTTCAACCGGGAGGCCAACCCCTTTTTGGGGCTCAGGTCCATCCGTTTCTCACTGCGTTATCGGGAAATCTTCGTCACCCAGCTCAAAGCCATCCTTCGGGCGTCGGCGTTCGGGCGGGTGAAGATCCTGTTTCCGATGGTGACGGCGATTGACGAACTGGCGACGATCACCGAGATATACGGAAGCGTTCGGGAGCAGGCGGCCCGGCAGGGGGTCAAACCCCTCGTCGAGCCGCTGTTGGGCGTCATGATAGAGGTCCCCTCGTCGGCCCTCATGGCCGAAAGCTTCCTGGATCGGGTCGATTTTGCCAGCATCGGCACCAACGACCTGATCCAGTACACGCTGGCGGTCGACCGGGGTAACCGGCTGGTCTCCGATCTCTACAGCCCCTATAACCCGGCCGTCCTCAAGCTCATCGAGATGACGGCCAAGGCCGGGAGGACGACGGGAAAAGAGGTGAGCGTCTGCGGAGAGATGGCCTCCGACCCGGTGTCGGCCATCCTGCTGCTCGGCATGGGGATAACCGTCCTTTCGATGGAGCCCCGGCACCTGCTTTCGATCAAGGATATCATCATATCGATACGCAAAGACGCCGCGGCCCGTGCCGCCCGGCAAGCCCTCTCGATGAAGACGGCCCGGGAGGTGCAGGAATTCATCATCCGGGAATTCAAGTTACCGAGGGGAACAATCGAGTAATCGGTATCGTAGCCGTAGACCCGAATCTTTCATGACCTGGACGCCGGCTATGAATCTCGAAGAGCTGATAGACAAACACTTTTCATTGGCGGTCTCTTCCGTCCCCCTCATTATCCCTGGGTATACTGTCGATCATGGGCCATGAGACCCCCAACGGGAATACCGCTATGGATACAACCGAAAAGGTAAGAAAACGCTACGACCGCAACAGCCGCTTCTACGAGCTCTATGAGTCGCCCATGGAGCGCCTTATGTTCGGCGGCCTCCGCCGGAGGTTCTTCGAGAAGATCAACGCCGACACTCCCAAGACAATCATCGAAATCGGCGTGGGGACCGGCAAGAACCTCCCCTACTACAGGGGCCAGCACCTCACGGGCGATCGACATCAGCGACAGGATGCTTAAATCCGCCCGCCTGAAAAACCAAAAACTCAAAAAAGGAGCAGACCTGAGGGTTGCCGACGCCCAGGCCCTCCCCTTTGCAGACGGCTCCTTTGACGCGGCGCTGGCCACTTTTGTTTTCTGTTCGGTTCCCGATCCCGTCAAGGGCCTGCGTGAGGTAAAACGGGTTGTGAAAAACGGCGGGAAGATTTACCTCATGGAGCACGTGCGGCCGACCCGACCGCGACTCCTCGGATCAGTCTTCGACCTGTTCGATCCCATCTTCTCCCGGCTCACCGGGGCGCACATCAACAGAGACACGGTTGCCAACATTAAAAAGGCGGGACTTGAGATCGTTAGCCGGCATGAGGGCCCGGGGGGAATCCTTCAGATGATCGAGGCCATGCCGAAAAAGAAGTAACGTAAGTCCTACCGCACAAAGAGCCGCAACGTAACGCCATACGAAAGAAAACTATCCCCGTTTACTTTCCATCACAGATAGGAGCTTACCCTGGCCTTCCCAGCCGGCTATAAAGTATTTTCCGCTCGTACGGAGGTCATATAATTATGTAACGTGATAAAATATATGTCATGCGCGCATCTCCAGTTGAAAAAAAGGGGAGATAACGATGAAAAAAATGAATCACGAAGCCATGAAGCGCCACGATCACCATCACGTGGATGCAATGAAGCCGATGGAAGCCCCGAAACATGAGATGAAGATGACCGGTACCCATCACGACCATCATTCGATGATGCTTGCCGATTTCAAACGGCGTTTCTGGGTTTCTCTCGTTCTCACCGTGCCCATCCTTCTTCTCTCCCCGACGATACAGCACTTCCTGGGCCTCGGCGACAGGTTTCGATTTCCCGGGGACTCATACCTCCTCTTCGTCCTTATCGGCATTCGTCTATTTCTATGGCGGGTATCCGTTTCTCAAAGGGATTTTCGACGAACTGAAATCCAAAAAGCCCGGGATGATGACGCTGATTGCCGTTGCCATCACGACTGCTTTCGTTTACAGCTCCGTCGTGGTCTTTGGACTTCCCGGGATGCCCTTCTTCTGGGAGCTGGCCACCCTGATCGACATCATGCTCCTGGGGCACTATATCGAGATGAAATCGGTCATGGGCGCGTCCCGCGCCCTTGAGGAGATGGCAAAGCTCATGCCGTCTGACGCCCATAAGATCGTAAACGGCGGCAAGGTAATGGATGTTCCCCTCGAGGAACTTGCGGTCGGCGACAGGGTTCTCGTGAAGCCGGGCGAGAAGATCCCCGCCGACGGAATCGTGATCGACGGGAAATCATCAGTCGATGAATCGCTCCTGACGGGAGAGTCGATGCCGGTGCAAAAGGGCGTCGGCGCCCACGTCATCGGCGGCTCGATAAACGGTGAGGGCTCTCTCACCGTCCGGGTGGGGAAGACCGGCAAAGACTCCTTCCTCTCCCAGGTGATAGAACTGGTGAAGGAAGCCCAGGAGAGCAAGTCCAGGACACAGGACCTGGCCAATCGCGCCGCAATGTGGCTGACGATTATCGCCCTGACCCTGGGAGCCGCCACGCTTTTTATATGGCTCTTTGCCACGGGAAAGGATTTTGCGTTTGCCATCGAGCGTGCGGTGACGGTAATGGTTATCTGCTGCCCCCACGCGCTCGGGCTTGCGGTTCCGCTGGTCGTCTCCGTCTCTACGGCGTTAGCGGCAAAAAACGGGTTCATGATCAGGGACCGGACGGCCTTCGAGAACGCCCGAAAGATACAGGCGGTGATCTTCGACAAGACGGGGACGCTGACCGAAGGCAAATTCGGTGTCACGGATATCATCGCCCTGGATAAGGAAATGAGTCAAGACGAGATTCTCACTTACGCCGCCTCAGTAGAGGCGCACTCCGAGCATCCTATCGCCAAAGGATTCTTGTCTTCGGCCAAGAAAACGCTGCCCGTCGAGGGATTTACGTCGCACGCCGGGAAGGGCGTCGAGGGTGTAGTCAGGGAGAAGAAGGTCGAGGTGGTAAGCCCCGGATACCTCAAAGAACGCCGGATAGAGATCACCAATTCCGAAATCGATCGGCTGACACAGCAGGGTAAGACCGTGGTGTTTGTTATCGTAGACGGCAAGGTCAGGGGAGCGGTGGCGCTGGCCGACGTGGTGCGGCCGGAATCCAAGCGGGCGGTTACGATGCTGAGGGAGATGGGGATTGAGTGCATGATGCTGACCGGGGATAAGAAGGAAGTCGCCGGGTGGGTGTCCGAGAAGCTCGGGCTCGACGAATACTTCGCCGAGGTGCTTCCGGGCGATAAGGCCAAGAAGGTCAAGGAGGTTCAGTCTCGGGGCCTGACCGTCGCCATGACGGGCGATGGCGTCAATGACGCGCCGGCCCTGGCGCAGGCCGATGTTGGCATCGCGGTGGGCGCGGGCACCGATGTCGCCATCGAGACCGCCGACATCATCCTGGTTCGTTCAAATCCACTCGATGTTGCGGCGGTCATCGGCCTGGGGCGCGCAACCTATTCGAAAATGGTCCAGAACCTGGCGTGGGCTACGGGTTACAACGCCGTCGCTATCCCTCTGGCTGCCGGCGTCCTCTATTCGTACGGGATTGTCCTTACCCCCGCGTTGGGGGCGGCCTTCATGTCGCTGTCCACGGTGATCGTGGCCATAAATGCCCGGTTACTGCGGCTTAAACAGTAACGGCTCGTAAGAGACAGCAGGATAAAATACCAAAGGAAATTACTCATATATATGTTTATAGTATAAAAGGAGAATCTGGAATGCTTTCATAGAGTGGGTTCCCGTCGGGGATCCACTGGCAGAAAGCATAGAAGGGGTGTATAGACCCGAAGGAGGAAAAGATGAAAAGATATATTCTTATTGCAGGAGCGGCCGTGCTCCTGCTTGCGGCATTCGCGTGGGCGCAAAACGAGTACCCTGGCTATGGCGGGATCGTACGCCCCTACGGCGCCGACCTTAACCTCACTGCCGATCAGCAGAAGAAGCTCGCCGATCTCGAGGTGAAATACCTAGCCGATATTCAGAGCATCAACTCACAGATTGCGCAGAAAGATCTCGATCTGAGGAAGCTTCTCCTCGCCGATAAGCCGGATACGAAGGCGATTGAGAAGCTCGAAGACGAGATCGTCAAGCTCCAGAACAAGCACTATGACGTCACGCTGGACTATCGGAACAAATCACGTAGCATCCTGACCGACGAACAGCTCAAGACCAATCCGTACGCCTTCATGGGTCCCGGGTTATGCCCCTACTACGGCGGTGGCTCCGGTTACGGCTATGGCGGTATGATGGGAGGTTACGGTCCCGGCTACGGCGGCATGATGGGCGGCTATGGTGGCGGAATGATGAGGGGTTACGGTCCCGGTTACGGTGGCGGCGGCATGATGCGCGGCTGGGGATGGTAACCGACTGTTCCCATGAAATGAACGGCCGGCATGTGCCGGCCGTTTTTTTATCCGTTTTAGGGGAGAATGCCGTCCCCGGGCATTTGATAGAAACTGATCACAGTGCTCACGTTACGACAAGCAGCCCCGCTTCCGTAGCCTCTTTCTCTAACTGGTCGCGAAAATCGGGATGGGCGATCTTGAGCATCTCTTTAACGCGCTTGGGCACGCTCTTGAGCCAGAGGTCGGCCACGCCCCATTCGGTGACGATGTAGCGCACGTCGGAGCGGGGAGTCGTGACGATCGTCCCCGGTTTGAAGGCCGATACGATCTTGGAGATCCTCCCCGTCTTGGTGTCGGCGGTCGATGCCGTGGCGAGAAACGCCATACCGCCCCTGGATGCGTTGGCGCCCCGGGTAAAGTCGAGCTGGCCGCCGGTGCCGCTGTACATGGCGTGCCCGATCGATTCGGAGGCGCACTGCCCGGTGAGGTCGGCGGTCATGATGTTGTTGATGGCCACCATCGTGTCGTTCCTGGAGATGTTAAAGACGTTGTTGACGTCGTAGATCGGCTGGAACTCGAAGGTCGGGTTGTCGTTTATGAAGTCGTAGAGCTCCTTGTTCCCGATCGCAAAGCCGCAGACGATCTTGTCGGGGTGGAAGGTCTTTTTAAGGCCGGTAACGACCCCCTTCTGTGCCAGTCGCATCAGGCCGTTGGTGAACATCTCGGTATGTACGCCGAGGTCCTTTTTAGTGTCCAGGAGGCTCACCACCGCGTCGGACACGGCCCCGATCCCGCACTGGATGGTGGCCCCGTCCGGGATCCGCTCGGCGATGTTGGCGGCGATCTTCCGCTCCACGTCGGATATGGGTATCTCCGGGATCAACGGCAGCGGGTGGTCGTTTTCGATGATATAGCTGACCTTGCTCACGTGGATGACCGACTGGCTCCCGTGGACGCGGGGCGTCTCCTTATTGACCTGGACGATGATGGTTTTCGCCCGCTTGCAGCAGATGTCGTTGTTATAGACCCCCACCGGCCCGAAGCTCATGTAGCCGCGCTCGTCCGGCCGCGAGACCTCGCAGATGAAGACGTTCGGATCTACGGCGACCGAAACCTGGTCGGCCAGGGAGAAATGGTAGGACATCGGCTCGACGTTGCCGACACGCAGAAATGCCCGCTCCATGGGGCCGACAAAGAGCGAAACGAAGTTGATATGCCCCTTGAATTCGGCCTTGAACAGCTCGTAGGGATACATGGAAATGCCGGACGTCAGGGTCACGTCCTTGAGCTCGTCCTTTCTCTTGCATAGCGCGTTGACGACGTCGATCGGCTGGCTCGATCCGCCGGGCATACCGACGCGATCGCCCGATTTGATGACGGAAACCGCCTTTTCGGCGCTCACGAGTTTCTTCTTGTAGTCTTCCTTCCAGTCCATATGCGTATCCTCCTGTGGGTGATGTATAGCGGTAGAATATGCAGTATATATGAAAGGCCGACCGTTTTCAAGGCAATTAGAGGCGGTAGCCGAGGTGCGGGGAGCCGACCACACGAGAAAAGAAAGGGGCGGCACTTGCGCCGCCCCGAATCCTGCTGGTTCCTTTAGCGGCGGCCTATCGATGCTTTACGTAGAAGTAAACCCACGCGACGAAAAAGACCGGGAAAACCACGAAAAAGCCCCAGATCTCGCACGGTGCCCAGGTCCGCAGTAGCACATACAGGCAGGCGATCGTCGCAAAGAGCGTCAACGCAATCTCCATCAGGACGGGGATTCTGACCTCGTCCCAGCGCTTAGCGACGAAGCAAAACCAGTCCTTAATCGCAAGGGAAAGGATGATGGCGCCGGTAAGCCTCATGGTACACACGTTGACGGAGCCGAAATGCTCGAACAGGTTGGCAAAACACAAGGGGGTAAAACAAAACAAGAGCCCAAACACGAGCGAGACGATACCGTGGATCAGGAACAGATATTTGAGGCCCGGGGAAATCCCCGATTCTTTTAACTTTGCCATGATGTCCTCCTTTGCTATTGATTAGAAGTACTGTTCCTCTTCCTTATTAGCCTTTCCTGTACCGGGAAATAGTATCAGTGGATTTTTCCCGATGGCAACGCCGTGCCGTTTCGGGGAACGCTCCGCTATCCCCCCTGAGCTTCTGAACCCTTCGGCATCCCTGCGCTGTGCGGCTTACTATCGGGGGCTCGGTCGGTTCCGGGTTATCTCCTATACTTGACGTAGAAATAAGTCCACGCGATAAAGAAGGCCGCAAAGATAACGGTATTCAGCCAGATGAGGCTCACGGGAGCGGTGATGACGGCAAACAGGGCCAGATAGAGGCCGAGCAGCGTGGCAAGCAGGGTCCACACGACCTCCATCATGACGATGATTCGTACCTCCGTCCAGGCCGTAGCGTAACAGGCATACCCAGTCCTTGAACGACAGCGCCAGCGTAATGGCCCCGAAGTACCTTAAAAACACCTGATCGATAGGACCATACTTAGATAGCTCGGCCCATTTGAACGGCATTACCAAATACATGAAGCCGGCGACCAGGGCGGAAGCCCCGTGGACAATAAACAACGCTTTGAGCCCCCTGGAGATCCCGGTGAGTTTTTCTTTAGCCATGATTTCCTCCTTTGTTTATGAGTAATAAAGGATCGGGAGTGACAATATAGATCGCCTTTATGCTGTAAATGAGACTACGCTTCACGATAATCGCAACGGCATGGGATTAGCCGATGATATTATGCTGCTCCATTATTGGACGGTATACTCCAGCTCCTGAGTCCCCGGGAATCGAAATGAACTCATGGTACGGCGGTGCTGCCGCGCGCGTGAAAACAGCGTTCGAGACGCACCGGCCCTCCTTCCTCGTGAGTCAGGAGGCACCCGTTACACGATTGACCCGGGCCGTTTCGGGCCGTCGGGCAGCGGAGATCGGGTTCGGAGATCCGGTCGATAAAGCTGATGGGCTGTTGTTAAGGATCTCCGGATCCCTCCCGGAACGTACATATCACCGGCATAGACGGCGCATCACGGACATGGGTTTGTTTGGCCCCAGGTCGTATTCGGATGCGCGTAGGGACGGGAAAAAAACCCAGTCATGTTCGGACCCTGCGGACAAAAGGCAGTCCCATTTCCCGCTGACCTCGATCACGTGAGGCCCGACTCCGACGTTTTTTGGGTCCACAGTACGCGACAAAGTCGTAGGTTCCGCCCGGCTTGAAATTGGGTCCCACGTGAGTTTCGGGAAAGCCCGATCCAAAGGTCTTCCGAGCGAAGGGATCTTCCGTTTCGAGATCCTCCCAGCGCGTGGATCCCTGTTATATGAAGCCTTAGGTTTTGAGTATTTTTCCTCGACCGGCCCTACCCGGAGCTGACGGTAATCAGATTGGACATTTTGTCACCTCCCCTACTACGTATAGACCCAGTGTCGGCGTCTGAACCACAGCGCGAGTAAGTGCCGTCGCCCCATGGGCAGTGGGCGATCGCTGGTCCGGTAATACCCGCTCTTCCCTTCAGTTGCCATGATAACCTCCTTTTAATAGCGAGTCTGGTTAAGACATACTATAAACGCATGCATTACTCATAAACGTATGGAGACGTAAATCCGAATAGCAGTTAGCTAACTACGAGAGGCCCGACCACCTTCGGAAACAGAACCGGCAGAAGTCCCCGAGCGTTTCTATCTTAACAGCCTACTTCCGGTCGGATCCAATGTTCATCTTCTCCAGGTCCCCCATAAGCGCCCCCAGCTCGAACCAGGCGCGGGACGACTCGATCTTCATCCCCATCGTGCTTGTCTCGATGAGTTCGAGGATTACCCCCCCGGTCCGCGCTGTATCGAGGTAGGCGTATTTCGTCGTAGACCCCCCGAGATTCCCACCGCTCCTGAGCAGGCCCGATTGCAGCACTCCGATACCGCATTGCCGGCACGAGGCGAGACGCCGGTCGAAATTATTCACGTAAAAACCGAGGTGGTGAAGCCCTTCCCCGTACTTTTCGAGGTGGTCGACGTAGATGCTCCGGTCGCCGCCTTTGTGCTCGATGATTTCGTACTGCACGTTACCGGCAAATGCCATTGCGATGTCAAGGTTGAAGCGTATCCGTTTCTCTCCATGAAGGTAGTGTTCTTCGCCAGTGAATTTCGATCGAAACCATGGTCCGATCCCGAACGCGCTCGAATAGAACTCTACGGCTTTCGGCAGGCTCTCGACGACGATCCCGATTTGCCCTACCCGGGGTACCGCGAGGGTTTTCCACGGGTCAGTGTCATTCCGTATGGTCTTGAGCGGGCCTTTACGAACAGACCTTGTTTGCTTGCGTGTTCCCGCGGGGGTCCTATTTCCAACCAGGTCCCTTATATAAATGGCCTCCTCAGGCCTAGGTATCAGCATTTTGTTATCCTCCACGATAAACGATTAGTTTAGGAACAGAACCTCATTTGTAAATATGTCGTATAATTAAAAGGAAGACAAGGCGCACGACCTCGGTGAGTCGGACGGCAACGGGTGCTGCCGGGCCTAGCGGTTTCAGGGAATGCCGGCGGCGGGTGTGCGTATGATATTTATTGCGAGAGGTTTTGTGTGGAGTGGCGGATGAGTCTTAGCGATACGGTGTTTGGTCGCCTAATGCTAAGAGGGCGTGTAAAATGGATATTTCTATGGATAGATTGGGTATCGATGGTTCGGCGCTTATTGTTTTCCTCATAAACCTCCATATAGTAGAAAATATAATATTGTAATAGATAGACTAGTCTTTACAGGAAATCAAGAGAAATGTGCATACATATATTGTATACATAACACCAAAAAATGCGGCTTTTCGAGGGTACCACAGGGCGTCATCGGATCTACCACGGAACGGCAACAGAGACGCAATGCGAAACAGGCAGGCCTATCCGGCGGCCATACTGCAACATTTTCCCGGAACCGCTGCATGCCCGAGAGCCTTTTTATTGACTCCGGCGGCCTTACCTGCTATTGTCTTATACTCCACACTACCAACGGGGACCAGCCGTGAAACGCACGCGATTTCTCTCGATCGTGACCGCGGTATCGATCGCCGGGGCCGTCGTCCTGTCTCATTCGGCGACGGCCGCCGATCTCGTGGCCGCCGCAAACAAGAGCCTTGCGGCGGCGGCCGAGTCGTTGATCGCCGCAAAGGGCGAGCCCCGCACCTTCACGTACGGTGCAATCGTGGACGACGCAAACAACCGGGACGCATTTCGGGTTCCGGCCCTGATCGCCGGCCTGACGGGCCTGGATTTTGTATCACTTGCCGTTATTCAGCATCACGGGGGAGACGTGGGCCTGTACGCCGCCGTCAGCGGGCTTTCGGACGGTCTGCCGAACAAGGGGGAGGCCCTGGAGGTGCTGGCCCGGCGTCAGCTCATATATTTCGAGCGGCCCTATTACGAGAACTACTTCCGCGACCTGTCCCGGGACGACCCGAAGGCCTACGCGGCCGCCGCGGCCGCCGAGATATGGGAGGCCTTCAAGGCGGAGTACGGCGATCTTTCGTCCACCGACCCGAAGGTCCTCGCGGATAAATACCCGGAATGCGCCGACATTGCCGAGATAATCGGCGTCGATATCGTTCCGATAGCCGGCATCAGGGCCGTGGGGGGAATCTCCGGGATCAACGAGTTTCTTATCCTTATGCCCGATACCCTGCCCGGTAAAGACGAGGCGCTCCGGGAGCTTTCCAAGGCAAAGAAAAAGTAGACTATGGCACACCGAATTGAGGTGGGGTTGCTTGCCGATGTACGCGACGCCCACGGTGAGAAGACGGCGCGGCGGATTCGGGAGGACCTGAAGATCGAGGTATCCGGGGTACGGGTCGTTTCGGTCTTCACCGTGGACGCCGAGCTTAATCCGGACGAGCTTTCCACCATCGCCGAAAACCTCCTGGTTGACCCGATCATCCAGCACTACACGGTCGATTCTCCCCTCGCTCCGGCCGAGGAGTTTGACTTCGCCGTTGAGGTCGCGTTCTTGCCCGGCGTAACCGACAACGTCGGCAGGACCGCCCGCGAGGGAGTATCCCTCATCTTTCCGGGCCGGTTGTCGGCCGATCAGAAGGTCTATGCCTCGCTTCAGTACCGTATCCGGGGCCCGATCGACCGGGCAGGGGCCGAGCGCATCGCGACCGGTCTCCTGGGGAATCCCCTCATCCAGCGCTTTACGGTCCTCGACAGGAAGGGGTTTACCGCCGCCGGCGGGGTTACCCCGCACATCCCAAAGGTCACCGGCAGCCATGACCCGACGGTCGAGACAATCGATCTCTCGGTTACCGACGACGAGCTGGTGCGCATCAGCCGGGAGGGGGTGCTGGCGCTGTCGCTTGCCGAGATGAAGGCGATACAGGAGTACATCGGCGTAGAGGCGGGACAACCGGAGCGCGCACGGGCCGGCCTTGGAGATACAATCACCGACGTGGAGCTGGAGGTGATCGCCCAGACCTGGTCGGAGCACTGCAAGCACAAGATATTCAACGCGCTGATCGATTACGAAGACGATATCGGAAACACCGAGAAAATCGAGAGCCTCTTTGACACCTATATAAAAGGGACGACCGAGGCCGTCAGGAAGGCCAAGGGCAAGGGCGACTTCTGCCTCTCGGTCTTCAAGGATAACGCGGGCGTTATCTCGTTTACCGAGGACTATAACCTGGTCTTCAAGGTGGAGACCCATAACAGCCCCTCGGCGCTGGACCCCTACGGGGGGGCGCTGACGGGTATCGTTGGGGTGAACCGGGACCCGTTCGGCACGGGGTTGGGCTCCCGCCTCATCTTCAATACGGACGTCTTCTGTTTTGCCGATCCGGGCTTTACGGGCGAGCTCCCTCCGCGCCTGCTGCACCCCAAGAGGGTCTATGAGGGGGTGCGGGAGGGGGTGGAACACGGCGGGAACAAGAGCGGTATCCCCACGGTCAACGGCTCGATCGTCTTTGACGACCGCTTCCTCGGAAAGCCGCTGGTATACTGCGGAACGGGCGGGATCATGCCCCGGACGATCAACGGCAAGCCGTCCCACGAGAAGCTGTCACGGCCGGGCGACCTCATCGTCATGACCGGCGGGCGGATCGGCAAGGACGGCATCCACGGGGCGACCTTTTCCTCCGAGGAGCTGCACGAGGGGTCGCCGGCCACCGCCGTGCAGATCGGGGACCCGATCACCCAGAAGCGTATGACCGACATGCTGCTGGTCGCCCGCGACCGGGGGCTCTATAACTCGATCACCGACAACGGGGCGGGGGGGCTGTCGTCATCAGTCGGCGAGATGGCGCGGGACACGGGGGGGTGCGTCCTCTACCTCGATAAGGCTCCGCTCAAGTACGAGGGGCTGCGCCCCTGGGAGATCCTCGTTTCCGAGGCCCAGGAGCGGATGACCCTGGCGGTTCCCCCGAAGCATATCGACGAGTTCATGGGGCTTGCCCGCCAGATGGAGGTGGAGGCGACGGTGCTGGGGGAATTTACCGAGACCGGGCGGTTTCACGTCCAGTTCGAGGGAAAGACGGTCGCCTACCTCGACATGGAGTTTCTCCACGAAAAGAATCCCCCCCTGTCTCTATCTGCCCGATGGAGACGGCCCGTACACCCCGAGCCCGGTTTTGCCGTCCCGGCCGACCTGGGCCGGGAGCTGTTGGCGATGCTGTCGCGGCTGAACGTGGCCAGCAAGGAATCGGTGGTCCGCCAATATGACCACGAGGTGCAGGGGACGAGCGTCATCAAGCCGATGGTGGGCGCGGGAGGAATCGGCCCGTCGGACGCCGCCGTCATCCGGCCGATCCTCGACCGGGACGAGGGCGTGGTGATCGCCCACGGCATCTGCCCCAAATATTCGGACATCGATGCCTATCACATGGCCGCCAACGCCGTGGACGAGGCGGTCAGGAACGCCGTGGCCGTCGGCGGGGACATAGACTATCTGGCGGGGCTGGACAACTTCTGCTGGTGCGATCCCGTCGAGTCCGAAAAGAACCCGGACGGCCGGTACAAGCTCGCCCAGCTGGTCAGGGCCAACCGGGGTCTCTCGGACGTCGCGGTCGGCTACGGCGTGCCGCTGATCTCCGGAAAAGACAGCATGAAAAACGACTACCAGATCGGCGACACGAAGATATCGATCCCCCCCACGATCCTCTTTTCGGTCATCGGGAAGATGGCCGACGTCAACCGGGCCGTCACCATGGACGCCAAGCGCCCGGGGGACCTCGTCTACGTCCTGGGAACCACGAAAAACGAGCTCGGCGGCTCGGAGTATTTCGCGTCCAGGGGGAGTATCGGAAACGCCGTCCCGACGGTGGATATCGAGGGTAACCTGGCGCGCTATCGGGCGCTCACCCGGGCCATCGGCCGGGGACTTGCCGCCTCGGCGCACGACCTTTCGGACGCGGGGCTGGGGACGGCGCTTGCCGAGACGGCGCTTGCCGGCGGCCTGGGGATGGAGATCGAGCTTGCCGCCGTCGTCAGGGAAGGGGTGGATCGGGACGATTTTCTCCTCTTCTCGGAGTCCGCCGGCCGCTTCGTGGTGACGGTGAAGCCGGACGACGCCGGGGCGTTCGAGGAGGTCATGGCGGGGACGGTCTACGCCCGGGTCGGCCGGGTTACGGAACAAAAGCGCCTGGTCATCCGGGGGCTCTCGGGGGCGGTCGTGATCGACTGCCCTCTTGACGACCTTCAGGAGGCCTGGCGGCGCCCGCTCATGTTTTAGGTACGCCCGAAAACGGCCGGTGCTTTTTCGGCCCCGGCGTATTGATTGAGTACGTATGAAAAACGCGGTACGCGCAATCACCATATCCGGAAACGGCACCAACTGCGAGATCGAGACGGCCTTTGCCTTCAGGCTGGCGGGAGCCGAGGTATCCGATATCGTCCACATCAGCCGGATAGTAACCGGCCAGGTGAACCTCGACGATTACCATATACTGGCGCTGGCGGGGGGATTCCTGGACGGCGACGACCTCGGGGCGGCCAAGGCGATGGCAAACCGGGTAAAGTTCGCGCATATCGCGGGCACCGACCGGCGACTGCTGGACGCGATCCTGAAATTCGTTGATGATAAAAAGCTCATTATCGGGATCTGCAACGGGTTCCAGCTGATGGTCAAGATCGGACTCCTTCCGGCCCTCGGCGGCGCCTACGGGATGCAATCGGTCACGATCACCAATAACGACTCCGGCCGATTTGAGGATCGCTGGGTGCGGCTCTCCGTCGAGACGGGTTCCCCGTCGATCTTCACCCGGGGGATCGAGCGTCTGATGTTTCCGGTTCGGCACGGCGAAGGGAAGTTCGTCGCACCGCCGGCCGTCCTTTCGGCGATGGAGGCCCAAAAGCTCGTTGTCCTGAGATACGCGGATGAGGACTACGCCCCCACCATGGCCTACCCCCTCAACCCGAACGGATCGCTCTCTGCCATCGCGGGTATCTGTGACCCCACGGGCCGGCTCATGGCCCTCATGCCCCACCCGGAGGGATACCTCCTTCGGACGCAGCACCCGACCTGGACGCGGGGCGAGGTCCCCGCGGAAGGGATGGGGCTTATGATGTTCAGAAACGCCGTGGCCTACGTACGGGAAACCCTTCTCGGGGGGCGGTGATGCTTCGCCCGGAGGCAACGAAGCGGCCGGGGCATCGCCGTAACCGGCTCTCCGGCGCACACGGCGGATGGACTTTTTTTCGACGCGGACCGTTTAAATGCTTGACAGAGTTCACTGTTTTATGTTTTATTTAAACATTATGCCTTTTTTGAACTTTAGCGGGGGAATCCCCCAGTAATATACCCATCGGAGCCCACCGGGGCTCATCGGGTTTTTGGGTCTTTCGGACCGATTGGGCCCACCGATTACGCGGTGATGGGCATGCACAAAGGAACTGAGCCATGAAGAGAACTTTTCAACCGAGCAGACTGAAGCGCAAAAGGACCCACGGGTTCCTGAAACGTATGAGCACGCCCGGCGGACGAAACGTTATTCGCCGCAGAAGGGCCAAGGGAAGGAAGAGACTGTCCGCATAACCGGTACGCTCGTCGGGAGACCGAGGAGCCCTTGTCCTTTCGCCGGGTAAGCCGTCTTTCGTGATGGAAGCATCCGCCGTATAGAGTTGATCGGCGGGTGCCCCATTGGCGGGATGGCGGGAATACCGGAGGTTCCCCGAGTTTACCGGCTTCATACCCCCCTTCTTTTCACCTCGTCTTTTCTCCCGTTTTGCCTGCTGGATCACTTGCCGGGGGGGCTCCCTTTTCGAGAAGGGAATGCGGGGCTGATAGGGCCGGCCCTTAGCCCGGACGTGATCGACATGCGAGCCGCGGTTTACCTGACGGATCCTTTAGCCGCCCGGGGACTATCCCGGGGGCCGGGCGATCCGGGCGGCCGCAAGCCGCAGGGCTATTGCGGCTCGGGCGAAACACTATCGGTGGAAAAGAAGACCTTTACCAAGAAAGACCGCATCAGGGACAAGCTCGACTTTGACCGGCTCAAGAAGAGCGGAACGAAATTTACCGACGGCGTTTTTCTCGCGGTTATCCTGCCAAACGATATCGGTTTTCCCAGGCTGGGGATAGCCGTACCCAAGCGGGTTGGAAACGCGGTGGCGCGCAACAGGATGAAGCGGCTGATCAGGGAGGCCTTTCGCCTCAACCGGGACTCTTTGCCCGGCTCGGTTGATCTCCTGATTATCGTGAGAAGACCGCCCGACCTGATGACCCTCGGTGAATTCAGCGCGAGAATCCTCTCTCTCACGGGCCGGTACGTACCGGTCAAACGGGCGGAGGGATCGGCGCCGGACGGGGGGCATACGTGATAATGATACAACGACGGCTCAGAGCCGTTATCGCACTAAGTACCGCATAGTTAATTCACAGGCAGGTGTTACATGGACAAGAAGACGCTATTGGCTATCGCCCTCTCTTTCCTGATACTGGTCGTGTGGCAGCTCTTTTTTACGAAGCCTGCCCCGAAACCGGCGGGCGAGGAAGTAATGACGCCCCAGGGGGAGATAGAAGAGGTTACCCCCACCGGGCCGGCCGCATCCCTGCCGGAGGAGATCGCCGTCGTCGAAGAACAGCCGTCTGCGCCTGCCGGGGAAACGGCCGCGCCGCGGGATATCATCGTGGAGGGCCCGCTCTATACGGCAACCATCAGCACGGCGGGCGGAAGGATCGCCCATTTTACCCTGACGAAATACGCCAATACGATAGACGACGATTCACCCCCGGTCGACCTTGTCAGTGAAAATACGTCGGTGCTCTCGCCCCGGCTCGACTTCGATACCCCGATCGGCAGCTTTTCCGATGACGTCGTCTACACGTCATTATCGGAAGATACCGTTGTCATCAACGGGGACGAGAAGAAGGCAGTTACGCTCGCCTACGTGGGAAAGCAATTCAAGGTCGAGAAGACCTATACCTTCGATCCGAAGGAATACGGCGTCGGATTCGCGGTGACGGTGACAAACCTCACCGCGCAGGATTCGGCAGGCGACATGAGCGTTTCGCTGTTTGACTACGTCGACGTGACCAAGAAATCGTGGAGCATCTTCGGCAGCTACGATTATCCCTCAAACTATATGGTCTTCGTCGATAAATCGCTCAAGAAAGACATCGCCAAGGACGTGAAGGCCGACAAGGCCGAGAAAATACCGGGCAACGCCGCCTGGTTCGGTTTCGACACGAAGTACTTCATGACGGCCCTCATCACCGAGAAACTGTCCGGAGGTGAGGTCGAGATAAGCCGATTGAGCGACGACACCGCCGCCGGCACCGTCACTATGGATGACGTGTCATTTCCGGCGGGAGGGGCCGTAAAAAAAGATATGGTCATGTACCTCGGCCCTAAACAGGTCGACGTGATGGATTCGGTGGGGTATTCGCTATCATCGGCCATCGACTACGGCTTTTTCGGCTTTCTGTCCATCCCGCTCGTGTGGCTCTTGACCTTCTTTTTCTCGGTGTTTAAAAACTACGGGGTCGCGATTATCCTCTTGACCGTTGTCGTCAGGATTGTCCTGTATCCCTTTACCTACAAATCGATGAAGTCGATGAAGCAGATGCAGAAGCTGCAGCCCCTGATGGCGGAGCTTCGAGAGAAATATAAGAACGACAAGGAGAAAATGAATCAGGAGGTCATGCGCCTCTACCAGACGCAAAAGATCAATCCCCTCGGCGGGTGCCTGCCGCTGTTATTGCAGCTGCCGGTCTTTATTGCCCTCTACAAGGCACTCTACGTGGCCATTGAGCTCAGGCACTCACCGTTTATCTTCTGGATCAAGGATCTGTCAGAGATGGACCCCTACTACGTCACCCCTATCGTCATGGGGGCGTCGTATTTTATTCAGCAGAAGCTGACCCCGTCGACCATGGATCCCACTCAGCAGAAGATCATGCTCCTTATGCCCGTTATCTTTACCGTGATATTTCTCAACCTGCCGGCGGGGCTGGTGCTCTACTTCTTCGTGAGTAACATCCTGTCCATTGCCCAGCAGCTCTATATGAACAAGTTTGTGAAGGATTAGGTTTTCCTATGGCGCACACAACCGAACCCGAAATCACCGTTGAGGGAAACGATCTGGA
This sequence comes from uncultured delta proteobacterium, assembly GCA_963848155.1. Taxonomy (GTDB): domain Bacteria; phylum Desulfobacterota; class Zymogenia; order Zymogenales; family Zymogenaceae; genus JAFGAS01. The sequence goes on along the minus strand of CAWKCL010000006.1, from coordinate 575,171 downwards.
AGACGCCCTGGCCGCTGCTTCGGAGCGGCTCGGAATCGGTCGAAACGACCTCGAATACAGGGTAATCGATTCGGATGTCGGCGGTATATTCGGGATATTTAAGAAGAAAAAGATAACTATCAAGGCGTGGCACAAAGACGGCGGCCGACCGTTATTGGCTGCCGATCAGTTCCTCCTGGGAATTCTTTCCCGAATGGGGATCGATGCCCGCGTTACGGTCCGGGAGACCGACGAGGGAATCACGCTCAACATCGATGGGGACAGGGGCGAGATTATCATCGGAAAACGGGGGCAAACGCTTGATGCGCTCCAGTATATCACTAACCGCTACTTCCAGCGCGACCAGTCGCAGAATACCAGGGTCGTACTTGACTGCGAGGGGTATCGCCGAAAACGTGAACAGATCATCACGCGGATGGCCCAGAACATCGCGCGAAGAGTGAAACGGACGGGAAAACCGATTGCCGCGCAGCCGATGGATTCCAGCGAGCGGCGCCTCTTTCACCTGGCGCTCAAGTCCGACCGGGACCTGTCTACCGAGAGCCACGGGGAGGGCGATAAGCGCCGGGTGGTGGTCTACCCCGCCAAGAAGTAAGCGGGCATCGCCGTCCGTGTCGTGCATAAAGTCCCCTGCGCCATGCGGGGGCTTTTTTGTTTGGGACTATGAACCAGAAAGAGAATAATATGACCGGCGACCCGACCATCGTCGCGATCGCAACGCCCCCGGGTGAGGGGGGGATCGGGATCGTGCGGCTTTCCGGCCCCCACTCCCTGGCCATCGGGAAACGGCTCTTCCGTTTTGCCCAGGAACCCGGCGATATCGAGTCCCACCGGCTCTACCCGGGTTCTGTCGTCGTTCCCCTCGACCCGCCGGAGATCGTGACGACCCCGGGCGCCCCGGGCGGAGGCGGCGGCCCGGCGCCGGCCCGGGCGGCCGATGGTGATGACCGCGTGATCATCGACCGTGCCATCTTCGCCATAATGCGGGCCCCGCGCTCGTATACCGGCGAGGATGTTGTTGAACTTCAATGCCACGGGTCGCCGCTGCTGCTGGCCCGGCTCGTGACGGCCGCGGTATCGCTGGGCGCGCTACCGGCGCGGCCCGGCGAGTTCACCCGGCGCGCGTTCATGAACGGGAAGATCGATCTCATCCAGGCCGAGGCGGTAGCCGACCTCATTGCCGCCAAGACAAGCGGCGGCCTTTCGATATTTTCACGGCACCTCATGGGCGGGCTTTCCGGCGGTCTTTCGGAGCTGCGGGGCCGCCTTATTTCTCTCCTTGCCGACATTGAGGCGTCCATCGACTTTTCGGACCAGGAGATCGACCCGCCTGCGGTGGAAGCGCTCGTCCGGGATATAGAGGAGTCGCGTGGTTCGGTCGACCGGCTGCTCGGGTCGTACCGGGCGGGCAGGATCTACCGGGAGGGCGCGCAGCTGGTCATCGCGGGACGTCCCAACGTGGGGAAATCAAGCCTGCTCAACCGTCTCGTCGGCCGCCCGCGGGCCATCGTCGCGCCCGAGCCGGGGACAACCACCGATACGATCGAGGATATCATGGATATCGGCGGGGTTCCGGTCAGGGTCGTGGACACCTGCGGGCTGCGCGAGGCGTCGGGGGCAGTCGAGCGGGAGGGGGTGGAGCGGACGCGGCAGGCATTGGATACGGCCGACATGATACTGCTGGTCGCCGAGGCGACGGGAGGTATCGGGCCCGAAGAACGCGGCGTTATCGAAATGGCGACGCGGGCCTGCCGCCCGGTGGTGCTGGTGATGAACAAGGTCGATCTCATTGACGGCGACATTCCCGCGCCGCCTGATACGACGGCGCGGGCCGTCTTCACGTCGGCGCTGACGGGAACCGGCATCGAGGAACTGAAGGATGTTATCCATTCCCTGGTTGTCGTCGGCGCGGGCCGCGGCGGCCGGGACGAGATGATCACCAACGCGAGGCACTACGCGGCGCTCATCTCGGTCCAAAAATCCCTCAAGGAGGCGCACCGGGGGGCGGCCGGGGGCGTTTCTCCGGAATTTATCGCCCTGGATATCCGGGGCGCCCTTTCCGCCCTCGGGGAGCTGACGGGAGACGTAACCACGGAAGAGGTCCTCGAGACGATCTTTTCCCGTTTCTGCGTCGGGAAATAGCGTTTGCCGGACGTCCCGCTATGCCGGCGCCCGAAATCGCGGCGGAATGTTTCACGTGGAACAGGTGGGCCCCGGCGGACCTCCGGGGCTCCGCAGAAGGGTCCGCATCGAGGCGGTTGGTATACCGCGACACGGGACTATCTCCCGCATATCCGCACAAAACGGCAGTCGAAATGCCCGGGAACTTCCGCGGGCCATGAAAACCGTCGTTTCGCGCGGCGGCCTTGTTTCACGTGAAACATACAAAGGAATCCGCCGGAAGAGCGCGGCTTTTTGTCCATTCGTCACATTTTGTCCTTTTTTAAAAAATACAGGTATGCTATAGTTCTCTGAGTTTTCGCGAGGGAACGGGGTAATGGCGGCCAAAATCATCTGCATCGCAAACCAGAAAGGGGGAGTCGGCAAGACCACCACCGCCGTGAACCTCTCTGCGTCGCTGGCGGCTGCCGAAAAACCCACCCTCGTCATAGATGCAGACCCACAGGCCAACGCAGGCAGCGGACTGGGGGTCGATAAGAACACGATCAAGCAGAGCATCTACCAGGTCATCATTGACCAGATACCGCTTTCCAAGATATTGATAAAGCCCCAGAAGCAACTCCCGTTTTTGACACTGGCGCCCGCCAACACGGATCTTATCGGCGCCGAGGTCGAGCTGATCGGGGCGCTGGCCCGGGAGACGAAGCTCAAAAAGGCGATTGAAGAGGTAATGGACCAGTTTTCCTACATTCTCATCGATTGCCCCCCGTCCCTCGGCCTCCTGACGGTCAATTCGCTGACCTGCGCCCACAGCGTGATCGTGCCGCTCCAGTGCGAGTATTTCGCGATGGAGGGGCTGGGCCAGCTCCTCTCGACCATCAGCATCATCAAGAAGAACCTCAATAAGGAGCTGGCGATCGAGGGGATACTCCTGACGATGTTCGACATGCGTAACAATCTCTCCCACCAGGTTCAGGAGGAAGTGACCACGCATTTCAAGAACGAGGTCTTTTCGACCGTCATACCGCGCAACGTGCGCCTCTCGGAGTGTTCGAGCTTCGGCCTGCCGATAATCCTCTACGACATAGACTCCAAGGGCGCGCAGAGCTATCTCGATCTGGCCCAGGAGATCATCAAGCGGGAGGCCACATGAGCAAGAGGAAAGTCCTCGGCAAGGGGCTCTCGGCCCTGATCCCGGACGCCGCCGTGACGGCCGATGGGGCGGGTGGAAACCTCGCTTCCATCACCGTCGATGAAATATCCCCGAACCGCTTTCAGCCGCGAAGGGATTTCGATGACGTAAAGATCGAGGAGTTGGCCGCCTCCATCCGGGAGAAGGGCATCATCCAGCCGCTCATCGTCCGGGAGACCGACGAGGGGTATGAGCTGATAGCCGGGGAGCGCCGGCTGCGTGCGGCCAAACTGGCGGGCCTGGCCTCGGTCCCCGCAGTCATCCGGGACGTCACCGACGGGGAGGCGCTGGAACTGGCCCTCATCGAGAATATCCAGCGGGAAAACCTCAACCCCATCGAGGAGGCGCAGGCCTATCAACGGCTCATCGAGGAATTCTCCCTGACTCAGGAAGAGATGGGCCAGAAGGTGGGGAGGGACCGCACCACGATTACCAACAGCCTGCGATTGTTGACGCTGCCGGCGATCGTGCGCAACGACCTGGCCGCCGGCGGCCTGACCCCGGGCCACGGCAGGGCGCTGCTGGGCCTGGGCGACGAGCGCCAGATCCTGATCGCCCGGGAAAAATTCATCGCCAAGGGGATGTCGGTCCGTGAGGCGGAGGCCTATGTCAAGCGGATCAAGGAGGGGGAGGGCGCGGATAAGGAAAAGCCCGCAATCGACCCGGCGATCCTCGATATCGAGGAGGACCTGACCCGCACCCTCGGCACGAAGGTCAGGATCGTCACCAAGGGGGCGGGCGGGTCGATCGTGATCGAGTACTACTCTGAACAGGAGTTGGACCGGCTGGCGGAAATCCTCCGTCCCTGAACGGAGCGCCGCGGGTCCCGTATGAGCTGTCTCACAGTAACGGGTTTTGGTAGACCCGGTTTTACATCAAAAATAAAGGTGAAACAATGTTTGGAAAACTAAAGATGATCGGCGGCAAAGCGCCGGAGCATTTTGACAGGACGGCCGACCTCAACGCGTTTCTGGGGATAGGCACGGAATTCGAGGGTAAGCTTACGTTTACCGGCACCGTCCGGGTGGAGGGGAAACTGAAGGGCAGGGTCTTCGCCAAGGACGTCCTTATCATCGGAAATAACGGCTTCGTCGACGGCGAGATAGAGGTTGACACCATCATCATCGACGGGACCGTCAAGGGCACCGTCCGGGCCGCCAACAAGCTCATCATCGCGCCTACCGGCCGATTCTACGGAAACGTCGAGACGCCTACCTTTATCATTGAGGACGGGGGAGTCTTCGAGGGGAGCTGCCGTATGGAGGAGATCAAGGAGATGCTCTCCACCACGAAGTTTACCTCCGCCGATAAGGAGAGCGGGCAACTCGTTGATCAAGATCGTCGACAGAAAGGCAAACGGAGGAACACTCAACTAAACAGGGACGGCGGAGCTCTGCCACTCAGGATTTCGCTTTACTCCCCTGTTACCGGGGATCGCCGGCGGGCAGCCGGCCGTTGGGGGACTTCGGGGTAACTCTGACGACGCCCCACATGAAAATCCCGTCCGATTACCCATCATTGAACCGGCTCCTACAATCCCGCCAATCGGACGGGATTTTTATTTTTCGCTTGACAGAAAAAATACCCTGTGATAAATTCCACGGTGGTTGAATGAATAATCATTCATTCGATTGATTGGTTCATTGGATTGATTGGAATCGAATTGAATTAACCGCCGCCCCGGCAACGGCCGGGTGGAGACGGAAGCGGCGGGGCGAGTTACATCTGATTCAGACAATACCGGAGCGGTGCAGCCGTGCTTAACATAGACGCAACATTCTTCATCCAGGTAATCAACTTCCTTATTCTCATCGCCGTCCTCAACTGGCTGTTGGTCAAGCCGACCCTGAGGGTCCTTGAGGAGCGCAGGGTGCGTGTCGAGGGTTCCGAAGAAGAGGCCCGGCGCCTGACGGACGAGGCCGACAAGAATATCGCGGAATATGAGCGGGGCCTGGCTGAGGCCCGGATCGATGCCGGAAAACAAAAAGAGCGGATAAGGACCGAGGGCATCGAGCGGGAAAACGAGATAATCAGGGCCGCCCGGGAGCAGTCCCGAAAGACCGTGGAAGACATGAAACAAAGGATCGAGAAGGAGGCGCATGAGGCCTCTTCGGTGATGAAGAACGAGGTTAAGGCCCTCTCGGCCCAGATCGCCGAGAAGGTGCTGGGGAGGTCGATATAGTCGTATGGCTCCTTCGGTATCAAAACGGAAGATTTCCCCGGTCCTCGTCGTCATGATCATCATCTCCTGCCTGGCGATCGGTGTTGCCGTCGCCGTGACGCTTGCCGTGCAGGGGGTAATTTCGCTCAAGCTGCCGGAGGAAACCGCGCGGCTGCAGGACCTGGTCTGGCGGATCGCGAACTTCACCGTCCTTATTATCATTCTCCATGTCGCATTAACGCGGCGCGCCGTTACCTTCTTTTCCGACCGGAAAAAGGCCATCCAGGAGGCCCTCGAAGACGCGGTGAAGGCCCGGCGGGAGGCGCAGAAGAAATACGAGGAAGTCAATAAGCTCCTCAAGAAGGCCAAGGAAGAGATGGAGGAGATACATTTCTCGTTTAACGCCGAGGGCCAGAGAGAGCGCGACCGGATAATCAAGAACGCCGAACGGGAGGCCGATAAAATCAAGAAGCAGGCCGAACATACGGCGGTCCAGGAAGTCAGGAAGGCGCGGTTTGCGCTCAGGGCCGAGGCAGTGGACCTGGCGGTCTCGATGGCCGAAGAGATCCTTACCAAGAAGATCACCAAGGACGATCAGAAAAAGATCACCCAGGACTTCATTGAAAAGGCGTCGGAAGCCAAATGATACACGAAACGATTGCACGGAAGTACGCGCGGGCCCTCATCGAGCTGGCGCTGGAAGACAAACAGCTGGAACGATGCGGACGCGAGATCGAATCGTTCGGTATTCTCATCAGGGAAAACGAGCAGCTGTGGGGGCTCTTCACCGGGCCTGCCGGAGATACCGAGCTCAGGCGCTCTGCGCTGGATGCCGTCCTTTCAAAAGCGCAGTACCTCGGGCTGGTGGCAAATTTTATCCGGCTCTTAATGGACAAGGAGCGCCTGGTCCTCATCACCGATATCGCCCGCGCCTACGGCCGGCTTCTTGATGAGCATGAGGGCAAGATGAAGGCGCGGGTGGTGAGCGCGGCTCCCCTTTCGGACGGGGAGACGGCCGAGATTACGAAACGGCTGTCCGCCTCGCTCAATCGGGAGATTATCCTGGAGACCTCGGTTGATCCATCGCTCATCGGCGGGGCGGTCGCCTACGTCGGGGGGCTTATATTTGACGGGAGTATACGGACGCAGTTGAGTACTATTCGTGATAACCTTAAGAAGGGGCATATAAGCTGACATGGAAATCAGGGCTGAAGAAATAAGCAGTATACTTAAGAAGCAGATAAAGGAATACGAAAAGCGCCTCGAGATCAGCGAGACCGGGACCATCCTGTATGTGGGCGACGGCATCGCCCGTATCTACGGCCTTGAAAAGGCGATGGCCGGGGAGCTCCTGGAGTTTCCCGGAGAGATCTACGGAATGGTTCTGAACCTCGAGGAGGATAACGTCGGCTCGGCCATTTTCGGCGAGGATTGGCACATCAAGGAGGGCGACGTCGTCAAGCGGACGGGCCGTATCGCCGAGGTGCCGGTCGGGGAAGCGCTGCTGGGCCGGGTTGTTAACGCCCTCGGTCAGCCGATCGACGGGAAGGGCCCGATCGAGACCAAGGAGTATCGCCCCATCGAGGTCAAGGCCCCCGGCATCGTCTACCGCCAGCCGGTCAAGGAGCCGCTCCAGACCGGGATCAAGGCCATCGATTCCATGACCCCCATCGGCAGGGGCCAGCGGGAGCTTATCATCGGCGACCGGCAGACCGGAAAGACGTCCATCGCGCTGGATACCATCATCAACCAGCGGGACAATGACGTCATCTCGATCTACGTCGCGATCGGCCAGAAACGCTCCACGGTGGCGCGGGTCGTGGATACCCTCAATAAGTTCGGGGCCCTGGAAAAGACCATCGTCGTGGCGGCGTCGGCCGCCGAGCCCGCGCCGATGCAGTACATCGCCCCCTACTCGGGCGTCACCTTTGGGGAGTATTTCCGGGACAACGGCAAGCACGCGCTGCGTCATCTACGACGACCTCAGCAAGCACGCGGTGGCCTACCGCCAGCTTTCGCTGCTGCTTCGGCGGCCGCCGGGACGCGAGGCCTATCCGGGCGACGTATTTTACCTCCACTCGCGGCTCCTGGAGCGCGCAGCCAAGCTCTCGGAAGACAAGGGCGGCGGGTCGCTGACGGCGCTGCCGATCATCGAGACCCAGGCGGGCGACGTTTCGGCCTATATCCCCACGAACGTTATTTCCATTACCGACGGGCAGATCTTCCTCGAGTCCGACCTGTTCTACTCGGGCGTGCGGCCGGCCATCAACGTGGGACTGTCGGTCTCGCGGGTCGGCGGAAAGGCCCAGATCAAGGGCATGAAGCAGGTCGCGGGCTCGCTCCGGCTGGATCTCGCCCAGTATCGCGAGATGGCCGCCTTTGCCCAGTTCGGCTCCGACCTCGATAAGGCGACCCAGGCGCAGCTTGCCCGGGGCAGCCGCCTCGTCGAGATCCTCAAGCAGCCCCAGTACCAGCCGCTCCCGGTCGAAAAGCAGGTCCTCATCATCTATGCCGCGACCAGGGGGTTTGTGGACCAATACCCGGAGGGGGCGCTCCGGAAATACGAGCAGGAGCTCTACACGTTCTTCGAGTCCAAGTACGCCCACATCCTGGAAGAGATCAAGCAAAAGGGGAATATCTCGACCGATCTCGAACGGCAGGTCACCAAGGCGCTCGATGATTTTAAGGAGCACTTCGTTATATAACGGCAAGGGACGGGCATGGCAAACCTGAAGGAAATACGCAAACGGATACAGTCCGTTAAAAATACGCAGCAGATCACGAGCGCCATGAAAATGGTGGCCGCGGCCAAGCTCAAGAAGGCCCAGGAGCGCATCGAGAAGGCCCGGCCCTATGCCGAGAAGATGGGCGACGTCCTGGCGAGCCTCGCGCTGAGGACCCACGAGAAGGCGCACCCGCTGCTGGTACGCAGGGAAGTCAAGAGCGTCGCGCTGGTAGTGGTAAGCTCCGACCGCGGGCTATGCGGCGCGTTCAACCAGAACATCATTAAAACGGCCGAGCAGTTCATCCGGCAAAACCGCTCCCGCTATTCGGAAATACTCTTTACGATGATCGGCAAGAAGGGATACGATTATTTTAAGATACGCCCGATTACCATCCAGCGGGAGTATCTCAATATAACGGGTAAACTCTCCTACGAGCTTGCCCAGTCGATCGCCGACAACCTCCGGGAGCTTTTCCTCTCCGCGAACGTGGACGAGGTGTATATCCTCTATAACCGGTTCAAGACGACCATAAGCCAGGAGCTCGTATTCACGAGGATCTTGCCGATAGCCCCGATGGAAGCGGCCGAGGGCCAGACCGTGCCCGGCTACGTCTTTGAGCCGTCCGATGGTGACCTCCTGGAGGATATCATCAGGAAGAACCTCGAGGTGCAGATCTTCCGGGCGCTGCTGGAATCCGAGGCGTCCGAGTTTGGGGCGCGCATGACGGCGATGGACAGCGCCACTTCCAACGCCGGGGAGATGATCAAGAAGCTCACGCTCAAGTATAACCGGGCACGGCAGGAGACCATTACCAAGGAGCTCATGGAGATCATCGCCGGCGCCGAGGCCCTGTAGGGCACAATGCCGAAGCGGAACGAATCCGCAAAGAGGGATATAAAGAAAGTCTCGGAATATAATAGTAGAATTATCGTATATTCGGACGCGAAGACGCGCTGTAGTTATAGCGGAACCGAAAACGGATGCGGTTAGCGCACACATGAAGGAGGGTTCAGGATTACTATGAACGAAGGCAGGATTATTCAGGTTATCGGCCCCGTTGTGGATATACACTTCCCCACGATGCTTCCGGAGATCTATAACGCGATCAGGATATCCAACCCCACCATCAACGACAAGGAAGGGAACCTGATCGTTGAGGTCGCCCAGCACCTGGGCGATAACGTCGTGCGGTGCGTGGCCATGGATACCACGGACGGCCTCGTGCGCGGAATGAAGGGAGTGGATACCGGGGACCATATCACCGTTCCCGTTGGGAAAGGCACCCTCGGCAGGATTATGAACGTCGTCGGCGAGCCCGTTGACGAAATGGGCAAAATCGAGTACACCGAGCGGTGGGCGATCCACCGCGCCCAGCCCGAGTTCGTCGATCAGAACGTGACGGTCGAGGCCTTCGAGACGGGCATCAAGGTCGTCGACCTGCTGGCGCCCTACTCCCGCGGCGGAAAGATCGGGCTCTTCGGCGGCGCCGGCGTCGGCAAGACCGTCTTTATCATGGAGCTGATCCGCAATATCGCCACCCAGCACGGCGGGTTCTCGATCTTCGCGGGCGTCGGCGAGCGGACACGCGAGGGCAACGACCTCTGGCTCGAGATGAAGGAGAGCAAGGTTATCGACAAGACGGCGCTGGTCTACGGCCAGATGAACGAGCCGCCGGGAGCGCGCGCGCGCGTCGGGCTTTCCGGGCTGACCGTTGCGGAATATTTCCGCGACGTGGAAGGCCAGGACGTCCTGCTGTTCATCGACAACATATTCCGGTTCACCCAGGCAGGCAGCGAGGTCTCGGCACTGCTGGGCCGGATGCCCTCGGCGGTCGGCTACCAGCCGACACTCTCCACCGAGATGGGCGAGCTCCAGGAGCGTATCACCTCCACCACGAAGGGCTCCATCACCTCGGTGCAGGCCATCTACGTGCCCGCCGACGACCTGACCGACCCGGCGCCGGCCACCACGTTCGCGCACCTGGACGCGACCACCGTTCTCTCGCGCCAGATATCGGAGCTTGGCATCTACCCGGCGGTTGACCCGCTCGACTCCACGTCGCGGATTCTCGACCCGCAGGTGGTCGGCGAGGAACACTACCGGGTCGCGCGCGACGTTCAGCTCGTTCTCCAGAAGTATAAAGACCTTCAGGATATTATCGCGATCCTCGGTATGGACGAGCTCTCCGAGGAAGACAAGCTCGTCGTCTCCCGCGCGCGGAAGATCCAGCGGTTCCTCTCGCAGCCCTTCTTCGTGGCCCAGGAGTTCACGGGAACTCCGGGCAAGTACGTTGCGCTCGAGGAAAACATCCGGGGCTTCAAGGAGATCGTCGAAGGCAAGCACGACTCGCTGCCGGAGCAGGCCTTCTATATGGTGGGCGGGATCGAGGAAGTCGTCGAGAAGGCCAAGAGCCTGTCGGCGTAACGCGGGACGAACGAAGGAGTCATGCTCATGGGATTTGCCCTTGAAATCGTCACCCCCGACCGGCTGGTTATCAGCGACGAGGTCGAAAAGGTCGTCTGCCCCGGCGCGGAGGGGGAATTCGGTGTCCTGCCGAACCATGTCCCGCTCATCACGAAGATGAAGATCGGGGAGGTCCGGTATATCGACTCCACCGTGAAAAAGGAACATATCCTCGTGGTTACCGGGGGGTACGTGGAGGTGACCGATCAGAAGGTCATCGTCCTTGCCGACCAGTGCATCAGGGCGCGGGACATCGACAAGGTCCAGGAGGAGCTCAACCTTCAGAAATCCGAGGAAATCCTCAAGGTGGCCGAGAAGAACACCGATGAATACCGTAACGCGAAAAGGACCAATGAACTGGCCAAGGCGCAGCTCAAGGTGCTGGAAAAGACCGGGTAGTCAATAGACAGTGGTTCGGGCGGGGCCGAGCGGCCCGCCGTAGATGATGAAAAACAAAGGGGAGCGGAAAAACCGCTCCCTTTTTTGTTTCCGGGTCGCGTTGTGAAGACTGCCGGGGCCGGGCGGATGCCTGCTACCGCTCCATGATCCCGTAGAGCATCAGGTCCGATACGGCTTTCTTCCACTCGGCCAGCATCTCCGGGGAGAGCTGGTCTTTGCCCTCCAGGAGATCGAAGAGGGGGGCGATGGTGAAGTAGATGATGCACAACCCGATGCCGGAGATCAAGAGGTGCTTCGGCTCGATCTGCCGAACCCCCGTATCGGCCTTACGTGCCGCAAGCATCTCCTCGGCGATCTTGAAGAACTTGTTATAGAACTTCGTGGCCACGTCTGCCACGATATCTGTTTCGAGGTTAAACTCGTGGACGAGGATCTTGAGGATATCCCGGTGGTCTTTGATGAAGTCGATATAGCGGTCGATGGCAAACCTGAGCAGCGGCTCGGGCGCCATTTCCTTTTGCGATATCTCGTGAAGGATTCCCACCAGCTGGTCGAACGTGCGCTCGAGGACCGTTGCGTAGATGCCTTCCTTGTTCTCGAAGTAATGGTAGAGTGTGGCGGAGTTGAGCCCCGCCTCCCGGGCGATCTCCCGGATGCCGACGGCCGCAAACCCCTTTTCCGCGAAGGCGTGGGTGGCCGCCTGCAGGATGATCTCTCTCTTTTCCTCGGACATCGGTACGTCGCCTATCAATCGTTTGATTAACTTTATCACCTTTTGTCCCGGTAAGTCAACAGGTTTCGGTAAGGTATTGAACTATATCTCCGGGTGTATTAAGATATGACAGTAACGGCGGCGGGCAAATGGAAAATCCCGTCGATTGCCTGAACGATAATGGAGGGGGAACCCATGAAAACAGACGCGCTCTACCGGGTCATCGGGGGACTGGTCCTGGCGGCCTTTGCCATCGTGGTTGCCGCCGTGAAATTTCACTGGGCGGGCGGTATCGGCGCCGTGGTTTCGGCCGACCCGCTGCTGATCGTCGGGTGCGCGGCGATTGCGCTCCTGGGCGTGGTAGTGTCGGTAAGCGGGGCACGATCGGTCAAGAAGATCCGGACGATGACGCTGCTTATTCGGGGGATGGTCAATGATAAGAACCGGGTTATCACCGAAGAGATAGCGCGGAGTGTCGGCGTCCACGAGACCGAGGTTCGGGAGCGCGTCGACGAGATGATCAAGAGACGGGAGATACCCACCGGGACGCGGATCGTCTACACCGGGGGAGAGAAGGTCGTCAGGTAGAAGGGGACCGCCGTGGAAAACAGGACACGCGCCGGCATCGCCAACATCGTGGTCGGCTCGCTCATCACCATCTTCTTCCTCTTCGGTCTCGGCATCGCGTGGCTCGTGCCGGTTTTGATAGCCGATCCCGGCACGTTCATCGAGATCATCTCTCAGTTTTCCACGGCCAGGCTCTCCCTCCTCGGCCTTTGCGCCGTCCCCTTCCTGTACGGCCTTTTTACGATCTACCGGGGGATCTCAATGCTAACCGGCTGGAAGTTCTCGAACGCCGCGAGCTCGTTTCTCGGCGATATACTGCAATTTGCTAAGGACATGGGTGGGGGGGGTGCCCGCGGCGGCAGGTCCGGAGAAACCGGGAAGGACCGGAAGAACTGACGGCTACTTCGGGTCCACCCTTCTGGTCCCCTGGGGCCGCCAGGCCGGGGAGATGACGCCGGCCTCCATCGGCCGGTCGGCGGCGGATGCCGCTGTCAGGATATCGTCGCCGTAGCGGTCCTTGATGCTGTCAACCGCGCCTGCCAGCAGGAACTCCCGCCGCTCGCCGGCAAACAGCGGTACCTGGCTGCCGGAATAAACGAGATTTGTCATGCTCACGCCCAGAAGCCGTATCGGCATGACGATGTCGACGGTCGAAAGGACGTCGGCCGCGGCGCGGTAGATGTCGAGATCCAGCCGGATCGGCTTGGGCAGGGTGTGCCGCCTGCCGATGCCGGAAAAGTCGGCAAAGCGGACGTAGAGGTAGACCGTTCTGCCGGAGCAGTGCGCCTTTCTCATGCGCCTTCCGACCTTGGCCGACAGGTGCAGCAGGTAGCGGTGGATGCCGGGCTGATCGTCGATGTCGTAGGGGAAGGTCATGGAATGGCCGATGCTCTTTGCCGCGTCTTCCTGCCCGAGGGGGACGATGGGGGTCTCGTCCACGCCCAGGCCCATGTAGTGGAGCCGCTCCCCCACGACCCCGAATTTCTGCTTGAGGACGGAGACGGGGTAGCGGCCCAGGTCGCCGCAGGTGACGATCCCCAGTCCCTTGAGGATTTTTCCCAGCCGCGAGCCGATCCCGCAGATCTCCTCGATCGGCATCGTCTCCATGAGCGGCCCGACCCCGGCCTCGGTCACGATGGTCAGCCCGTCGGGCTTTGTGGTCCCGGAGACGAGCTTTGCCACCAGCTTATTGGGGGCCACGCCCACCGAGCAGGTGATGTTGAGGTCTTCCTTGATGCGCCGCTTGATCTCCCGCGAGATGGCCTCGGCCCCGCCGAAGAGCCTGAGAGACCCCGTCACGTCAATAAAGGCCTCGTCGATGGAAAAGACCTCCACGTCGGGGCTGTAGTCGCGCATGATCGTGAGTATCCTGACCGAGGCGTCGATGTACCGACGGTTGTTGCCGGGCACGAGGATCAGGTCGGGGCAGGCGCGCTTGCCCTCGGTCGCGGTCATGCCGGTCTTGACGCCCTTTTTGCGCGCCTCGTAGGAGGAGGTCACGATGACGGTGCGCTTCTTGCTGCCGACCACCGCGATGGGCTTTCCCACGAGGGCGGGGTTTGTGGCCTGCTCGATGGAGGCGAAGAACGCGTCCATGTCGATATGCAGGATCGTGCGCGGCCCCGGGGAGCGCGCCATCCGCCGCGGGGAGATAAAGGAGTTTGTGGGAGGGACGAGGGACATAGTTGACATCACCGCAAAAGAAGAGGACTAACGCGCTTCTTTCGTAGGGGCGGTTCGCGAACGGCCCGTCAGTCCGGTGGGCGGCTCGCGAGCCGCCCCTACAAATGCCCTGACGATCCGGTTAGCACCTGTAGGGGCGGCATTTATGCCGCCCGGCTCTTCGCCGCTTCACCGTCATTGCGAGGAGGCTTTAGCCGACGAAGCAATCTCCTCGCCGCCGGAGGCCTTACGTCAGCACGGAAGACACGGCCGCACGAGGTTACCCGATGCGATGATGAGATTACTTCGGTCGTTTCACTCCCTCTATAATGACGGGTTAGAGTGCGCGGTGACAGTCAGGGGATTGCCACGGGCGCTATCGCGCCCTCGCAATGACAGCGGTGCGGCGTTCACTCCCCCTGGATCGCCGCCAGGTACCAGTTCATCGCCCGCTCCAGATAGCACAGCTCGAAGAGCGTCGCGCCGTCGGAAACGGCGAAGTGGTGGCGGGTCTCCCGGCCCTCGGCGTCCTTCCAGGTGTGGGTCACGCGCTGGACGGTGTATTTCCTCCCCCTCCAGTAAAACCACTTGGGCTGGACCTTGCCGCCGCCGAAGACGGCCCCTACCTTTATCGGTTCTTCTATGACGGTAATCATGGGTGATGTGTCCGACTGTCTCTGAAATAGTATTCCTCATGCCGAGGGTTGTACGTTGTGCGGGGCGTTGCCCGGGCGGCGAGATTGCCGCGCCCACTTCGTGCGGCTCGCAATGACAATAGTAATCGTCGCCAAGAGGCGACATTGTTAAGCATTGCCGCCCCTACGGGTTCAAACAGGTGACAGGCCAGGAAAATGTACGAACACGACCCGTTGTGTCCGCTCATCATCTATTCCGGCACCACCAGGCCCCCCTCGAGGTCACGGACGACCCCGACGACCTTGCCGATGATCGTCAGGAACGAGGCCGCCTCACCCACGAAGACGATCGGCTCCATGGCGCTGTTTTCGGGAAAGAGGGTCACGCCCTCGGCGTCCTTCCGGTAGCGCTTCACGGTGGCCTCGTTGTCGATGAGCGCCACGACGATGTCCCCGTTTTCGGCGGTATCCTGCGGCCGGACCAGCACCAGGTCGCCCGGGGCGATGTGGGCGCCGATCATGCTGTCTCCCCGCACCTTCAAAAAGAAGAGGTCATTTTTGCCGCGCGCGCCGGAGAGCGACACGTAGCCCTCCAGGTTTTCCACGGCGGTGACGGGGCTGCCCGCCGCGACGTGCCCGATCACCGGGATTCCGGGGGGCTTTTCCTCCCCCGGCGACCCGACCACCCGGATGGCCCGGGCGTTTTCGGGCTCGCGCCGGATGTAGCCCTTGGCGGCCAGCGCGTCCAGGAACTGCTTTGCCCCCTTGGGGCCGGAGATCCCGAGGGCCGAGGCCAGCTCCCGGACGGTGGGCGGGTAGCCGTGCCGTTCCGTATAGGCGGCCACGAAGTCCAGCGCCTCTTTCTGCCGTTTTGTCAGTCCTTCTACCATGCAGAATCCCTCCGATAGCGGGAGAAAAGGCCCCCTGCCTAAGAATGTCCGGGGACGGTATGCCGCGCGCCCACGGACAAACAAGTTTGTCCGTGCCACCCTACCCGCATCCCACTGTGCGCCGGGTGACACGGGCGAAGCGTCAGCTTGCCCGTGTGGGGTACAGGACGGACACGACACGTCGTGTTCCTACGGTGTGTACATACGATTCGTGTTAGAACCCGTAGGGGTATGCCTCGTCGTGTCCGTCCTCCATCTCGTCATTGCGAGGAGGCCGAAGGCCGACGAAGCAATCTCCTCGCCGCCGGAGGCCATGTCCTGGGACGGGAAATACAGCCCCACGAGGGCCAAGCGCGATGATGAGATTGCTTCGGTCGCGCTGCTCCCTCGCAATGACGAGTGAGGTAACGGCCGAAAACAAGGACTCCGGGTCTCTTCGGGACTATCTAACTTCCGAATACCCAACATATGTTACCTATACTATAGCGGGGGGACGGGGGGTGTGTCAAGGGAAAAATGATCGGCAGGGCGTGTTTATCCCTTCGGGGTATCGGCGGGCTCGAACAGCAACCGGCACGTGCCGCAGGGGGAGCGGAGCAGCAGCTCGTCGCGAAGCGACGCCGGGCGGCGGCCCGTCTTGTCCCACAGGGCGCGGGGGCCGACGGTGTAGATCGCGTCAAGCGTCGGGTCGGTCCCGTATTTCTTGACCAGCTCTGAAAGCCGCGCCTCGTTGAGGTTCCCGAGAAACAGCGGGTGTTTCCCCTCGATATCGCCGGCCTCGCCGCAGCAGGCGTAGACGTCCCCGTTGGGGAAGATAAAGGGGGTCCTCAGAGACAGGCAGGCGGTATACGGGTTTTCGTCCGGGAAATCGGCGGGGTCGATCTTTTCCCTGGCCTGGCCGAGATACATGACGGGGGCATAGGCGATTTTGGACGGGTCGGGAAGCCCCGCCGCCACGAGCCCCTTTTCGATCCCGGCACGGCTGTCGGAAGTACGCATCGTGGCGCGCACCAGGTAGGGGATGCCGAGGGCTTCGGCGGCCTTTGCGGCGTTGACGACCCGGTCCACCGGGATGAACTCCTGGTGGAACGAATCGGCCGAGAGCCCCATTCCGAGCGTCCCCACGTACCGCGAGAGGCGCCCGCGCGCGACCGCCTCGGTCTTTGCCCAGGAGGCATTGGTCACAAAAGTGAAGGGCAGGCCCAGGCGCCTGACCTCATCCACGGCAAAATCGAAAAGCGTCCTCCACGACGAAGACCTCGCCGCCCGAAAAACCCACCGCCCCTATGCCGGGGGTCTTTGCCACGTCGGCAATGAACCGGCCGAGGTCTTGTCTTGTGAAGTCATAATCCGCGGACTGCGCGTACCACGCGCCGCAGTGGCGGCAGCGGCTGGTGCACCGGCGGGTCAAAAAGAAGGATACGGTCAGGTGGTCCACCGGTCAATTTCTCCGTTTTCTTGAGCTGGGGGGGGAGGTAGTCGTTAAAGATGGTGAACTTGTGTTCGACGAACCTGAATGAGTTGATCTTCGTGAAGGCCATGCGGCCCTGCCCGTCCGGCTCGGTCCAGTTGAGCCCCTCGGGGAACATGCAGTCCTGGTAAAACCCCGGGCCCAGCGGCGGCATGATGACGTCCCGCCCGGCGGCGTCCGGTGTCCTGATTCCCGTATACTTGCACCCCTTCTCGACGAAGAAGCGCGCCTGCCAGTAGGCCGGCGACGTGCCGTCCTCGCTCCTCATGTAGTCCGGGCCCGCGTAGAGCGTGAAGGAGCAGGGGACAAAGTCCCCGAGCTCGGCCTTCAGGTCGTCCACCCGGTCGGTGAAGACGCGCGGGTTGCCCTGCCACATGGGCTGGTCCCAGAAGACGAGGATCAGCGGCGTTACGGTGAGCTTGCGGGGCGGTTTCATGGCGGTTTCCTTTCCCTTCCTCCGGGGCTTCTTCCCCGGGGGCGCGGCGCTTTTTACGGACACGGGGCCGAGCGGCCTCCCCGGGTGTCATTTTATATATAGCACCGCGCCGGGCCGTTGTCAATCGGAAGCCGCCGCGCCGCATCAATCGCCTTGACAATGTCCAAAAAAATGGTACGATAGACAAATATGAGGAACTGGTTTAAGAAAACGTTCGAGAAGAAACCGGCAGGTCCAAAAGCCGGGGAAGAACAGGAAAAAGATCATACTATCTCCTCCCTCTACGAGATCGTCGAAGACCACCTCAAATCGCTCGACCACGATCAGCTCAAGGGCATCAGCGGCGATTTCGCCGAGCGCTTTGCCGCCCACCGGAAGATCATCTCCGAGATCGTAAAACCCCCTACGCTCCGCGGTAAGCGCGGGCTGGCCGCCGTCCACGCGGACGACGACCCGGACGATTTCTTCGATGATCGACGCCAGGCCGCGCGGCGCGGCGGACCTTCCCATGCGCAGCGCCGCCGGCGACCACCCGGACGAGATAATCCTCTCCCATTACGACCGGATGATCCGGTCCCAGTATGACCGCCTTATCGACCTGACGATGGATTTCCTCCGGGGAGTCACGGACGCGGAGATCGGCAGGCTTAACGCCGAGACGGCCAGGATCGCCTCCGATATCCAGGAACTTCACGACGCCCTGACCGGGCAGATCGAGCAGCTCGACGAAGACCTCGAAAACACCCGGCAGCTCCACCACAACCTCATCTTTTCCCTCGAAAAGCGGATAGTCGAGCAGAACCGGAGGGCCGACCTGGCGTGGCGCCGGATAAAGATCCTGATCGCCGCCGTTATCGGCGCGGGTGTTGTGGGGGTGGTCGCCCTTGTCCTTTCGCTTATCGGATAACCGCTACGGCCTTTCCTCGGGCGGTTTTCACAACGGGCCTCATACATGGCGATCCGGATAAAAAGACCGAGAATCGGCATCACCCTCAGGTTCTTTCTGCTCTTTGCCTCCGTAGGCCTCATCCCCATCGGGTTCATGTCGTTTTACGCCTTCTGGCAGATCAACCGGCAGGTCGCCTTCGACGTCGAAAACAACCTGACCAACGTCGGCCTCCGCTTCAGGGACGACGTGAGCCGGACGATCGACGAGGCGACGCGGATAGACGAGTCGATCGCCGCCGACCCGGTCTTTACCGACGGAAGGGCGCGCCGGGCCGACATCGAGCGCGAGATGGAGCGGATACGGGACGAATTCCCCCAGATCAGGGGCCTCTACCTGCTGAAGGGCAGGGAGGTGCTGTCTTCCAGCGGGCCGCGGGTGTTTGTCAGCGGCGACCCGGGTATCCTGGACTTTTCCACCGCCGCCCCATACGTTTCGGCCCCCCGCCCGTTTCCCGATAACGTAAACCCGGCCTTTCTCGTGTCTGTCCCGGTCAAAACCGGGCCGGGCGCCATGCCGACGGTGCTGGTCGCCGCCGTGGACGCGCGCGCCCTGATGGACGCGGCACGCCTGGTCAGGATCGGGGAGACGGGGCGCGCCTACGTCCTCGACGATTCGGGGACTATCGTGGCGGGGCCGGACGCGGCCGGCCTCTTCGTGCCGTTTGCCGACGAGGCAGTCACGCGGCGGATCGCCACCGTGGGAGAGGGCATCATCCACTACACCGTCCACACCGCCGACGGGCCGGACCTGCGCCACATCGCCTTTGTCGCGTCGGTGCCGGAGGGGGAGCGGCCGTCGCCCCGGGGCCTCCGGGTGCTGGTCACCTACGGCGAGGACGAGGCCTACCTGGTCGCCGACCAGATCGGCGACAGTATCGGCCTGGCCCTCATCATGATACTCGCGGCGACCTCGCTCTTTTCCTTCCTGCTCTCCCGGACGATAACGCGTCCCATCAGGGAGATCAGCCGGGGCACCGAGCGGATCAGGGCGGGGGATTTTTCGCGGGATATCGACGGTGCGCTCCCGCGACGAGATCGGCGAGCTTGCCCGGTCGTTCAACCGCATGGCGGGGGAGCTTTGGATCTCCCGGGAATTCATGGAGAACTACAACCGGGAGCTGGAGCGGCAGGTGCAGGAGCGCAGCCGAAAGCTCGAAGACTCCGAGAGGAAGTACCGGATGGTGGTGGAGGGGTCGGGCGACGGCTGGACGATCCTGGGCGAGGACCTCTCGATCCTGTTTGCCAACGATACGCTGGCCCGGATGCTGGGCGTGCGGCCGGCCAAACTCGCCCGCACAAACCTCTCGGAATTCCTCCCGCGCGGCGAAGAGGCGCGGGTGCGCGAAGCGGTAAGCCGGGTGATCGGGCGGGCCGGGTCCGTCCGGGCGCTCACCTTTGAGGCCGAGGGGGCCGGCGAACGGCGGATCGTTTTTTCGGGGACGTTTTCGGCAATGCCGGCCGACGCGGACGGCCGGGTCATCGCGCACCTGGTCGACCAGACCGGGCTCGTGGAGCTCGAGGCGCAGAAGGAACGGCTCCAATTGGAGCTGATGGAGCGGTCCAAGCACTCCCAGATCGGGATCATGACCGAGGGCCTGTTCCACAACCTCAACAACCCCCTGCAGGGGCTCCTCGGCCTGCTGCGTGTCATACAGCAGGATATCGGCCGGACGCTCGGGGGCGCACGATGCGCCCGGGGACGCGCAGGACGGGGCGTCCGGCCAGATCGTCCGCGACGTGGACGAGACCTACGCCATCGCCCGGCGTCTTTCCGACCAGGTCAAGAACCTGCTGATGAAGATCAGGAAAGAATCCAGGCGCAAGGTCGAGGACCTCGACCTCAACGCGATCGTACGGGCGGAGGTGGCGTTCCTGGAGGCCGACCTCTTCTTCAAGCACAAGGTCGAAAAGCGGCTCTCGCTGGCCGACCGGCTCCCCCCGCTTCCCGGGGTCTATTCGGACATCTCGCAGAGCTTCGTGAACATCATCCTCAACGCGACCGACGCCATGCGCGAATCGGCCGAACGGCGGCTCACCATCACCACCGCGCTCGAAAAAAAGAGGATCGCCGTTACCTTTCACGACACCGGCAGCGGGATAGACGAAACGAGCCTGCCCCACATCTTTGACCCCTTCTTTACCACCAAGTACGAAAAGGAGCAGGGGACGGGGCTGGGGCTCTATACCGTCGATTTTCTCCTGAAGCCCTATAAGGTCGCCTACCGGGTCTCGTCACGGCCGGGGGACACGTCCATTTCGCTGCTTTTTCCCACGAAGGGGCTGGGCAGGAAACAGGAGAAGGCGGACGCGCAAACGGCCCCGCCGAAGAAAAACACGAAACAGCCTTCCCGTCCGTAGGGGTAAGACACGTTACGTCCGTCCGAGCGCTATTGTCACTTCGCCGTCATTGCGAGGAGGCCCCACGGGGCGACGTGGCAATCCCCTGACTACGAAGGAAAGGCGTACGTTTAAGTGACGTCCCTGGTGACAGTGCGGGGATCGCTCGGTCGTTACACTGACTCGCAATGACGGTGGAAACGAGGCGGTTGACTCCTTCGATCCGCCCTGTGCCGTCTACCGGTCCAGGAGCCCGACGACGATCCGGCAGTGGTCGTTGCCCTTTTGCGCCTGGCAGTATTCCTCCTTCCCCTTTATCGCCGAGATGACCTTTTCGTCCGCGCCCTTCTCTTTCATGATGAGGCGCAGCATCGAGACGAGCCAGCCCACCTGGTAGTCGCAGAAGGTCTGCTTGTAGTCTATCTTCAGCCCCGGGTTCCTCTCCGCCGCCGATTCCATTATCCGCACCACGGTCGTGGAGGAGGGGTGGTTCTTCAGCAGGCACACGATCCTCGGATTTTCGAGGTTAAAGTCTATCTCCGGGTGCTGGTAGATCCCCCAGCCGGTCGCGAGCCCGACCGTCCCGTAGTAATTGACGAGGCTCTCGTCCCACTTCGCGTATCCCGCCTCGATCGTCTCGATGGAAAACCTCTCGGCCGCGTAGTACCCGCCGCGGTACATGAGGTTCTTTATGCCGTTCTGGCCCATCATCTCGAAGATGGCCAGCGCCATCGGGGCGAACATGAGGTCGCGGGTCGTGAAGATCGCGGTGAGGCCCATGGACTTGAGCATCGCAACGTCGGCCCCGTCCCGCTGGTGCTTGAGGTCCGCCAGGACCGTGCCGAGGAGACCCGAAGCGGTCTCAAAGATGTTGTTGTCGATTACCAGCTTGTCGCTCATCAGTAACTCCGAAAAAGAGGTGTTGAATGTACTTTGAATGTACTTTAAGGTAACAGCCCGACCGGTTTCCCGTCAAGCGAATAAATACGCGTTTGAGCAATATAGAAATTATTATTTGTACGTTTCTCTGCTTTTGTTATAGAAATGAATTGCGGGTGAGTTTTACAGTGAGACGGCTGCCGGGAACGCCGTTTCGTGCCTCTTGGCCGTAACCTAGCCGTCATTGCGGGAGGTGTGCGTCTCCTATCGGCCCCCCGCGAATCTGCTCCGCGGGGTGGTGCTCTATCCCCTCAATGTCATCGGGGTCCCGCCCGTCTTCCCGTTTATGTACTCTCCCGCTCATTGCGGGCCGCCTTCCGGCGGCTCCCCGGGGAGCGGGGCTGCGGGCGTCATTATCAGAGCCGGGCGTGGCGGGCGCGGCGGGCGTCGCGACGGTCTCCTCCCCCACGGGGATGAGCAGTTCGCGGACCGGGACCCTGTTCCTGTGGTAGGTGTAGCCCCCGAAAAAACCGATGACCAGAAACACCAACGCGGTGACGACGGGTATGATCAGCGTCGCGAGATCGAAGCCCGGGGACGCCTTCTTCGGGACGAGGATCGGCCTGGGCGGCCCGGCGGCTTCCCGGTGCGGTACGGCGTCTTCGGCCGGCGGGGTCGGCTTCCGGGCGTCCTCCCGGCTTTCCGCGGGCGCTCCGCCGGCCGCCGGCGGGGGCGGAGCGGGCGCCTCTTTCTTTACCGGTGCCGTATCGCGTGCCGGCGGCGGCGCAGGGGCGGCCTTCGGCCTATCGACGGGTGGGGCGGGGGCGGTCTCGCCTACCGCGGGAGGCGCGGCCTGGGGAGGGGCCGTCGTTGCGGCCGGGAGGGGATCGGGCGCCGGAGGAGGGGGGGCCTTGACGGGCTTTTCTTTCTTCGGGGGGGCGGCGTCGCGTGACGGGGGGGGCGTGGGCCCGGCGGAAGCCGGCTTTGGCCTATCGACGGGTGGGGCGGCGGTCGCCTTGGGGGCCGGGGGGACATCGGCCAGGGCATCGGGGGCGATCCCGACGCCGTCCTGCCCCTTTTTCACGAAAAACGGTTTCTTGCACTGGAGGCAATCGACGGTGCGGCCCGCATCCGGGACCATGCTGTCCTTCAGAGTTCCCGTAAACCCGCAATGTGGACATATGGCCTGCATCGTTGAACCTCGCGTGATCCCGAAGGGTGATGGTAGAAGAATAGACGTATGCAGAAACCGTGTCAAGCCTATTAATAGACGGTCCGGGGCGGACGGTGTGATTTATATCACACTTTGGCATTATTGCGGGGGGCCGATAGGCGGGCTGGCAATTCGGCACTCGTCTGCGAGCGACGCTCAACGGAAAACTGGCGGAACGTTTCGCTCTATGAATAAGGGTCAAACGGAGACGTGACCCCCTTTGCTCTTCCCGAATCGTGGTAGTTTTTAACGGGCTTGGCCTCACGGATCGCAGACGCTGCAGGCTTTGTAGCCTTCCAGTACCGCTTCCACCCTCATTATCGCCTTCGGCTCGCCCTTGCCGAAATCCGCGCACCCGCTACGATGGTACGTCTTCCCCCCGTCGATAACGTATACCGTATCGCCGGCGTCGCCCCGCATGACAGTTTCATTCTCACCGGCCGGCTCCTTAGTTTCCGGTTGCGGACTCGGGGGGCTGTTGAGGTCGGTGAACACCGGCGTGCCGTCCTCTTCATAGTATGAAGGTTTGAATTCAACCGTCGATCCCGTGTCTTCCGCGGCGGACGTCGGGGCGTGCAACTCCGTCTTTACGTCGTGGTACGTGTTGGTGAGAACCCTCGTCAATCTCCCGCTACCGAACACGCTCAGCACAGACGACGACGACCAGAAGCGCCGCGGCTACCCCCAGGCAGCCACCCGCGATCGAGAGCTTCCGACGGGGCCGCTGTCGAGCACTCTCCGGCGGAAAGGTAATAACTTCAAACGGTATCGGCTTAAAGGCCGCGGAGTAGGGGCGGGCCGCGGCCGGGGATTGCCCCGCGGGCTTGCCGGTACCGGGCGGCCCCACCAATCTGAAAGACTCACCCGGTGGCTTCTGTACGGAGGAGCGTTCGCGGCATCGGGGACACTCGACCGTCCCGCCCTCTTCCGGCACCAGCTCATCGGCAATGGCGCCCGTATAGCCGCATTTCGGGCATGTGACCTGCATTTCAAACCCGCAAGATTACAGACCGCGCGGACCGTCAACCGCGTCATACCCGCTTTATCCGGTCCTCCCTAGAACTCCACGTACCCCCGGTCCGGCGACCAGAAGGCGTATTTCTTCAGCGTCTCCTGGTCATAGACGATCGCCCACAACGAGCTGTGATAGTTGTGGCACCGGGCATAGACGGCGCACGCCTTGGCCAGTTCCTGCCTCTTGCCCGCGTCTAAGAGCTCCCAGAAGAAGCTGTTCACCAGGAGCTTTCCGCTGCCGTCCAGAAGGATCCCCCCCCGCGCCGAGTCGAGGATAGCCCGGACGCCCTTGTCGGTGTCCTCGTCGCACCCAAGGGGATCGCCGGACGAGGTGCGTATCACGCCGCCCGCTTCCGACGCGTCCGAATTCGTATGCGCGGCGACGAGCGCCGCCTCGCCGGGGGTAAGCTCCGAGACATACTCGGTGTCCGTGGGGACGGAGCCGGGGGCGGTCTCGGTGCCGCCGATCCATTCGACGCTGACGAGGTTGTCCTTCCTGACCTGCTTCCACTGGTTGTCCATCACGAACTTCAGGTAGTCGCCCTCCCACCGGCAGTCCCGGCACTGGGCCGAAAAGCCGCTGACCGTCGTGATGGTGCAGTCGGCCGAAAAAGACGGAATGGGAACGGCAAGAGAGATCAGTAAAGCGAGTAATCCCGCCCGCGTCGCGATGCCACTCGATTTCATGTTAAAGACCTCATCAAGAAAGGACCGCCGAACCTGTCCAATCCGGGGACGAGCTTGTCCACGATGGCGCCCGTATAGCCGCATTTCGGGCATGTGACCTGCATACGATAACCTCGTTCTTCCCTACCGCTACCCGAAGGATAAATCTGCGGATAACGCATGTCAAGTTTAATCAATAAATTTTATCGGCAGGAATTAAGCGGGATTTTGTGATTTTTATCACACGTTACTCGTCATTGCGAGGGGGCGGTAACCATGCTGCCAGTCTTGGGGCCTCAATGGAAGAATTGGCGGGTTTCTCTGTGAATAAGGGTCAAACGGAGACTTGACCCCTTTTTTGACCTGACCGTATGGGCCTTACAATTGAGGGGGATTATGTTACTTTTTTGATTGAATTTCTTCTATCCGCTTTAACAGTTCATTAACATATCCGACTGTTTCAGAAAGTCCCGGTCTATAATTCGTTGGATGCGCACATTCATTTCTCTTGCTTAAAAGGCCATGGATTGAATTCATTTCTAATTTTGAAAATACCTTTATTTCACGTAACATTATTATTATTGCATGCTCAGTTACAATTTCTCTCAAATCATCTATATTTTCTATCTTCAATTTTGATAAGTTCTCTTTGTCGGCAATAATTTTCTTTATTCCATAAGCAGTCAATTGGTCTCCCAGGTAATCCATAAATCCTATCCAGGCAACAACGTGTGCGGCACGAAAAATCTCATTTTCAATGCATCGTTTAGCCTGTCTAAACAACTCAATTTGCTGATCAGAGAGCTTATTGCCTTGCTTTTTAGTATCATCTGAGATTGGTTTAGTTTCAACTTCATTTTCACTTTTTTTAGGAACTGCTGCTTCCTGTTCTTTTTCTTCACTTTTTGGTTTATCACCAAAATCAGCTAAAGAGCACAAATATAAAAATGTTATTTTAGCTTTAGTAATATCTTCACCTTCCAAGGATGAATTTTCTCGGAAATAATCAGCCAATTCTAATTTACTTTTTGTATGTGCGTCCGGGAATTTTGCAAACAATTCCTGATAGTTCTTTTTTATTGCTTTTGCCAAGGCCTTTTTAGGGTTCTTCGAAGATTTATATCCAATCCAAACGGGAGTAGGTTTTTTAGCATCATCAATAAAACCTGTGAATTTAAGTATTTGAAACATACCGGAGCTATCTTTTTTATCCAAATCAAGAAAATTAAACCACGCACCATTTACCTCTTTCGGGACATCTACTTTCCTTATTTCTGACATTAGTTTATTAAGTTTTAAGCTTCCCCACTGATTCAATATACGGAAATGTTTCACTCATTATTTACCTGGAGGTTGTCTTGGTTTTTAAAAAGGAAAGAAAGAAAGGGGTCACGTCTTCCTTTGTCACTTAGTCGCCACCTCTCTGAGCCGGCATCCATACCTAAAATTATGTTTTCCAATTTTGAATCGTATGGACTTAGTTTAAGGCATAGAAAATCAGGGGCATTCGATGAATTGACGAGAGATTCTGGCTGTACTATCTGTAAATACCCCGGATAGCCAGAAGGATAAACGCATGTTAAACGAGTGTCAAGCCTTTTCTGATAAATCTATCGGCAGGAATTAAAAGGGCGGGCGTTTACAACGCCCTCTCTTGCGGGGAGCAACGAAGCAATCTCCTCGTTGCGATTAAGCTTAATGTCTCCGACAGGGATTGCGCGTCGCCTGGCCTCCTCGCAATGACGGTTGGTATACGGTGACAGTCAGAAGATTGCCTCGTCGCCTTCGGCTCCTCGCAATGACAATGATAATCGTCGCCGGAGGCGACATCATTATGCCCTTTGACGCCACGTCCGGTCACCGACGGGCCTCCTCGCAATGACAGCCGAAGTGGCCCTCTTTTCCCCTTGACATCTTCTCCGTTTTTCGTGGTATCTAATAACATTTATTTCCCTTGAAAAATCAAGGAGATATGAGAACGCGTGCACCCGGAGAAGACGATGGACTATAAAGAAACGCTCAACCTTCCCAAGACCGAATTTCCCATGAAGGCCGACCTCACCAAGCGGGAGCCGATGTTCCTGGCCCGCTGGACCGAGATGGGCCTCTACGACCAGATCAAGAAGGCCTCCGAGGGCCGCGAGAAATACATCCTTCACGACGGGCCGCCGTACGCCAACGGCCACATACACCTGGGCACGGCGCTCAACAAGATCCTCAAAGACATCATCGTCAAGTCCCGCTTCAAGATGGGCTTCGACAGCTACTACGTCCCCGGGTGGGACTGCCACGGCCTTCCCATCGAGCACCAGGTGGATAAGGAGCTGGGGGCGGCCAAGGCCACGATGAGCAAGACCGACATCCGGCGCAAGTGCCGGGCGTTTGCCGAGCGCTTTATCGACATCCAGCGCGCGGAGTTCATCCGGCTGGGCGTGCTCGGGGAGTGGTTTGACCCCTACCTCACGATGGCCTACGACTACGAGGCGACGATCGTGCGCGAGCTCGCGAAGTTCGCGCTCTCGGGCGCGGTCTACCGGGGCAAGAAGCCGGTCTACTGGTGCTCGACCTGCGTGACGGCGCTGGCCGAGGCCGAGGTGGAATACCACGACCACGTGTCCCCCTCGATCTACGTCAAGTTCCCGATGATCGACGACCTGTCGGCCGAGTTTCCCGCGCTGAAGGGGAAGAAGGTCTTCGTCGTCATCTGGACCACGACCCCCTGGACGATCCCGGCAAACCTGGCCGTTGCGCTCTCCCCCGAATATACCTACGTCGCCGCCGAAGTGAAGGGCGGCGAGGTCTACATCCTGGCCGAGGACCTGGCCGACCGCGTGCTCCATTCCTTCGGGATGGGCGACTACAAGGTCCTGGCGACGTTTCCCGGCACGGCCTTAGAGGGCAAGAAGGCGAAGCACCCGATCTACGACCGGCCCTCCGTCGGGATACTGGCAGATTACGTGACGCTGGAGGCCGGCACCGGCATCGTCCATACCGCGCCCGGCCACGGCCAGGAGGACTACGAGTCCGGCCTGAAGTACGGGCTGGAGATCTACGCCCCGGTGGACGACCACGGCAAGTTCACCGAGGACGTGGAGTTTTTCGCGGGGAAATTCGTTTTCGACACCAACACCGAGGTGATCAAGAAGCTCGACGAGCTGGGGATGCTGCTCCTCAAGAGCGACTATTCCCACCAGTACCCGAGCTGCTGGCGCTGCAAGAACCCGATCGTCTTCCGCTCCACGCCGCAGTGGTTCATCTCGATGGAGACAAACGGCCTTCGGAAGAACGCGATGGCCGAGATCGACCGGGTGCGCTGGATACCCAAGTGGGGGCGGGAGCGCATCTCCGGGATGATCGAGAACCGGCCCGACTGGTGCATCAGCCGCCAGCGCTCGTGGGGCGTGCCGATAACGTTCTTCTACTGCGCCGCGTGCGGAAAAGAGATCATCGACGCGAAGAGCCTGGAGCGCGTCGCCGAATTCGTCGCAAAAGGAAGGCGCCGACGCCTGGTTTGACCGCTCCGTGAAGGAGCTCGCCGCGCCGGGGCTGACCTGCCCCGCCTGCAAGGGGACCGAGTTCACCAAGGAAGAAGACATCCTGGACGTCTGGTTTGACTCGGGCGTGAGCTACGCCGCGGTCTGCGAAAAGCGCCCGGGCCTGAAGCCCCTTCCCGACATGTACCTCGAGGGCAGCGACCAGCACCGCGGGTGGTTCCACTCGTCGCTGCTGGCCTCCGTCGGGACGCGGGGGCACGCGCCCTACAAAGAGGTCCTCACGCACGGGTTCCTCGTGGACGGCGAGGGCAAGAAGATGAGCAAATCCCTCGGCAACTTCATCGCCCCCGAGGAGGTCATCGACAAATTCGGGGCCGAGGTGCTGCGCCTCTGGGTGAGCGCCGAGGACTACCGGGACGACATCCGCATATCCCAGGAGATCCTCCAGCGGCAGTCCGAGGCCTACCGGCGCATCAGGAACACGGCGCGGTTCATCCTGGGCAACCTCTATGATTTCGACCCGAAAAAGGACCTCGTCGCGCCGGCCGACATGCCCGAGATCGACCGTTTTATTCTCATCAAGTTCACGAAGCTCGCCAACGGATCGTCGAGGCCTACACGGCCTTCGAGTTTCACGTCATCTACCACAGCATCCACAACTTCTGCACGGTGACGCTCTCGGCCTTCTACCTCGATATCCTCAAGGACCGGCTCTACACCGAGCCCGCGGGGTCGGCCAAGCGCCGGGCGGCCCAGAGCGCGATGTTCATCATCCTCTCCGGCATGACCCGGCTCATGGCGCCGATCCTCTCGTTTACCGCCGAGGAGATCTGGGAGATGCTGCCGGGAGACGGCAAAGAAAAAAGCGTGCATCTGGCGGCGTTCCCGCCGGTCGACGATTCGCTGTTGGACGACGGCGCTCGAGGCCGCGTGGGACAAGCTCATCGAGGTCAGGGAGCAGGTGCAGAAGACGCTGGAGGAGGCGCGGCGGGGCAAGGTCATCGGGCATTCGCTGGACGCCGTGGTGACGCTCGCGGCGAAGGGCAAGGAGAAAGACCTGCTGGCGAAATACGCCGACCAGCTGTCCGACATCTTTATCGTCTCCAGGGTCGTGCTTACCGATACCGCGCCCGCGGGGGCGACGGCAAGCGAGACGGTCCCGGGGCTTTCCGTGGCCGTGGCCAAGGCGGCGGGCGCCAAGTGCCCCCGCTGCTGGAACTATACCGAGGATATCGGCGCGGACGCCGCCCATCCCGAGGTCTGCGGGTCGTGCGCGGCGAAATTTGAAAGGCTGAAAGGGCTGAGGGCCGAAGGCCCGTAGGAGCAAACCGGATGAAGAGCGCATTGGCAAAATACCTCCTGTTCGGGGTGGTGAACCTCGTTATCGTGGCGTCCGACCAGTGGACCAAGCTTATCGTCGAGCGGCACATGTTCCTCAACGAGTTCATCACGATCGTCCCGAACTTCTTCGACATCCGCTACATCAGGAACACCGGGGCGGCCTTCGGGCTGATGGCGCGCCTGCCGGACGGCGGCGCCTCCCGTTTCTGGTGGGCGTGTCGCTGGTGGCCATGGGCATGATCTTCTTTCTCTTCGTGAAGGCCGAAAAGGAGCGGGTGGCCTACCTGCTCTCGCTCTCGCTGGTCTTCGCCGGGGCCATCGGAAACCTGATCGACCGGGTCATGTTCGGCGAGGTGCGGGACTTCCTGCACATGCACATCTATAACCTCTCCTGGCCGATATTCAACATCGCCGATTCGGCCATCAGCGTGGGCATCGTGCTGCTGGCGTGGCAGCTCCTGATCGTCGAGCCGAGGCTCGAAAAACTGCGGGAGGGGAAGAACGCCTGATGCATCCAATCCTTTATTCATTCGACGGGGTCACCCTCTATACCTACGGCATGATGCTCTCGATCGGGTTTCTCACGGGCTTCGCGCTGTTCCTCTTTGACCTGAAGCGGCGGTCGCTCTCGGTCGATACGGGGATCGACCTCGCCTTCTGGGTGCTGCTGTCGTCCATCGTGGGGTCGCGCCTCGTCTACGTCCTGCTGAACCTCTCCTATTTCGGGAAGTATCCCGTGAAGATATTCATGCTCTGGGAGGGGGGGCTGGTCTGGTACGGGGCCTTTCTGGGGGCGCTGGCGGCGGTGTTCATATTCTTCCGCGTAAAGAAGCTGGACGGCTGGCTCTGGGCGGATATCGCCATCCCCTACGTGGCGCTGGGCCAGGCCATCGGGCGGGTCGGCTGCTTCATGGCGGGCTGCTGCTACGGCATGCCCACGGCCCTGCCGTGGGGGGTCACGTTTACCGAGTCCGAGATAGCGCCCCTCGGGGTTGCGCTGCACCCCACCCAGCTCTACGAGATGCTCTTCAATTTCATGATCTTCGCGCTCCTCTTTTTCAGGAGAAACAGGGTTACGTTCCGGGGCGAGCAGATCCTCTCGTACCTCTTTCTCTACGGCGCGGCGCGCGCCATCGTCGAGATCTTCCGGGGCGACCCGCGGGGGTTCTGGCTGTGGGGCACCGTCAGCACGTCCCAGCTCATCGGCGCGGCGATGATGGCGGTCGGGATTGTCCTTTACTTCAGGATCAGGGAGAAAAACCGGATCAGTCCCGCGGATGTCTCCCGGCGGCCGGCCGGGGGGTCCCCGCGAAGGGCGCGGGGAAGAATTCTCCCAAAAAGAGCGATAGGAGTTGATCATGGCGCACGGGAAAAAATTCATGGAGGTCCTCTTCCCGCCCTACCGGCTCACCGACGAGGTCCCCTTCGGGTTCTGGTACGTGGGGTTTTTCGGCATGGTGGCGGCGTTCTTTAACCTCACGATCAATTTCTTTTCCCACCTCTCGGTCGCCCTGGGCAGCTTTACCGGCACCCTGGCTCTCTCCGGCATACCGCGCGACCCGACGGGGCTTGGATATCACGCTCTCGGTCGTGTTCGCGCTCTACTACCTCGCCTCCGCGCCGCTGTTCGTCTGGCTTTCCTCGGCCTACTGGAACTTCAAGCCGAAGGCGAAAAAGAGGCTCCTGATACTGGTCTCGATAGACGTCTTCGTCTTCTGCCTCTACAACGTCCTCTTCTTCACGGGGATCTACCTCTACCGGAACCACTACCTGATGCCCAAGCTCCCCTTGTACGCGGTGCTGGCGGCGGTGGCCGTCTATTTCCTGATGGGAAAGTCGGACGAGGAGGCCAAGAAGGCCGTGTAGGGGTCGGGGTAGGAAGCTCGGGCGGAGGACGTTGGCCGGGAATAGATCCGTGCCATTCAACCAGAGAACCGATTAGAACCCGTAGGGGCGGCATATATGCCGCCCGTTTTGCGTTACCTCACTTCGCCGTCATTGCGAGGAGCGAAGCGACGAAGCAATCCCCTGACTGTCACCGTGATTCGCGCCCGTCTTGCGTTTACACCCCACTCTCGCCGTCATTGCGAGGAGGCGCACCCGACGTGGCAATCCCCGACTATCACCGGAAACGCCCCCGTCATTGCGAGGCCGTTAAACGGAAAATTGAAACGTTTCCCTCGGTGAATAAGGGTCAAACGGAGATTTGCGCCCTTTTCTCAGGATATGTACGAATCGGGGTTGCACTTTTTCATTGACAACAGCTATTTGTGGTACTATTATTACCACATGGTATAAGATATACCACATAAGGAGTATCCTACCACAAGGAGGAGGTGCTAATGTTTGGGGAATTTATAAAAAGAAAAAGACTAGAAACAGAACTAAGTTTACGAGAGTTTTGCCGCCAACTGGACGAGGACGCAAGTAACTGGAGTAAAGTAGAACGGCAACTTATTGCTCCGCCGAAAGATCAAACTGAAGTTGAAAAAGATCGCAGGCATTTTGGGTATCAAACAAGGATCGCCAGATTGGGATACTTTGCACGATCTGGCGAATGTAGATGGAGGAAAGCATTCCAGATTACATTATGTCTGATAAGGAAGTATTGCAGGCTTTACCAATTTTTTTCAGGACTATTGGAAGCGTAAAACCGACAACTGAGGAACTAGAAGAACTCATTAAGAATCTGAAAACGAGCAAGTAGATGATCGACGATTCAATCTATAAGTGCGAGTTTAGATTAGAAAAGAAAACATTTCGGCAAAAGGCCGAGGATTTCAGAAAGCGGTATTGGCCCGAGAGTAGTCTGCCAATTAACATGGAGAGCGTTATCAATAGACTAGGCCTTGATATCATTCCTGAGCATGGTATTGGTAAACAGATACGTGCGTATCTTAAAAGCAGACCTATCTGGGATTGTTGTAGATTGTGATATATACATGGATGAGTTCGATCGCTATGCAGGTGCCCTTCGATTTTCCTTTGCTCATGAAGTCGGCCATCTTGTACTCCATCGAAATAGTTATGAGAGATTTGTTTTCAGTTCAGTTGAAGAGTATAAGGAATTTATCGGGAATTTTCCCGATGAGGATCATTTGGATTTCGAATATCAAGCAAACGAATTCGCTGGAGATTACTAGTACCTCGTGAAGCTTTAGCCAAGGAATTACGAAAAGCGTATGAGAGAATCGCTGGGAATGAGAGTCCTGTTTCTATGGCTCGGGACAATCCCGACGTTGTACTAAACCGAATCACACCAACTCTAAGGAAACCATTTGGTGTTTCCGACGACGTAATAAGAAAGCGAATTGAAAGAGAGGGATTAACCCTTCCGAGATGGTAAATAACTTTTTACGGACTATGGAAAATACGGGCGGCATGTATGCCGCCCCTACGGGTTCAAATACGTAACGGGGAAGGAACGGAGGGCACGACATGTCGTGCCCCTACAAATTCTAACACGATACGTCTTAACACCCGTAGGGACACCACATGTGGTGTCCGTTTTCCTCCGTGACGTAAACAAAAGGGCGCTTCCCATTCCGGGAGCGCCCTTTGTTGTTTGAACCTTTTCGGTGCCGTCGCTATCGGACGGCGCTACCTCGCCCTATTTCAGCTTCTTGTTGAGGTCGTCGGCCGTGATCCCCTCGGGGCTGTAGATGCCCGCGCCGACGGTATACTTGGCGCCCGGCGCCCGGTAGATGTAGCTGAGCTTCGGCTTGGTCTCGCCGGTCTTCGGGTTTCTCCAGTCGAACTGGATCCACCAGCCGTTCGGCTTGCTTGCGTCGTTCGCGATCTCGCAGAGGTGGAGGCCGACCGTCTTGCCCTCGGTGTCTATGGTTGCGATGTCCTCGATCTTCTTTCCGACCATGCCCGGCGTGATGTTGCCGACGCACTCGCCCACCGCGCAGTCATAGACGAACACGTAGGTATCCTTCCAGACCCAGCGGGTGTTGTTCGGGTCGCTGAATTCGGCAACCGCCGCGTCTCCCTTTTCGCAGCAGGTAGGCGGAGGCCTCCTTGCACTTGGCCACGATCTCGTCGGGCGTGACGGTTTCCGCGGCAAACGCGGGGACCGCCGTGAGCGCCACGAGAGACGCCAGGGCCGCCAGTAAAACGAACAGTGAAACTTTTTTCATGTCTTACTCCACATGATAATGAGGTTAAAAGAGACATCCGCCGGTTGCGGATGTATGTATGTACATTGGACCATCGGCCCGCGCCGCCCCGTCGGGAAACGCGGCCGCCTTTATTTGGCAAGCATCTTGTTAAGCTCGTCGATGGTCAGCGTCGGCTCATAGATGCCGGCGCCCACTTCCATCGGCTGGCCGGGGACCTTGAGAATATAGGATATCTTGCGGCGGTATTCCGCGGCGCCGGACGCATCGACGGCGTCGGTCGGCCTCCAATACTCTACCCAGCCGCCCGAGGGTTTTTGGGACTCCCCGCAGAGGGCGACGTTGAACTTGAAACCGTTCTTATCGGCCCGCGTGGTCAGGTCCGTGCCGACCAGCTCCTTGCTGGGGTGGCCGATGATGGTGCCCTTGCTGCAGTCAAACACGAAGACGTAGGTATCCTTCCACGACCAGGGGCCCTTCGGGTCGTTGAACTGCGCCAGCCCCGCCTCGCCCGTCCCGGAGAGGAAGGCCGCCGCCTCTTTTACCTTGGCGATAACCTCGGCGGGGGTAACGGCCTCCCCGGCCGCCGCCGGGAGCACCCCGGCCGCCCCGCACACGAACATAACCGCTATCAGAATCCCGAGCGTCCGCTTCATAGATTTTCTCCCGATATATACGATGACTTCTCTTACTATCATCTTACTATCATCATAGGCCGCCGATGTCAAGGGGAAGGCTGAGCGGGCCGCGGAGCGGCGGCGGAGCAGCCGACGAATTTCGGCGAAATAAAGTTATTGATGTAAAACGCGACGTTTCCTGCTATAATAACGTACTTTACAATATGCGGGATTATCATGGAAGTCGTTGCGCTCCTCCTGCTGGCCGTCGCCCCCGGTTTCTTTATCCTGTGGTACGTCTACCACAAGGATAAATACGAGCGCGAACCCAAGGGGCTCATCGTGGCCACCTTTTTCCTCGGCGTGGCGGTGGCCGTCCCGGCCGGCATCATCGAGTACCTGTTCGAATGGGGGACGGGCATGCCCATGACCGGCAACATGCTCGGGGCCTTCATCGGCTCGTTCTTCGTCGTCGCGCCGGTCGAGGAGGTCGCCAAGTTCCTCGCGGTCCGCGTCAAGGCCTACCGGTCGGCCTCGTTCAACGAGGTCATGGACGGCATCGTCTATTCCGTGGCGGCGGCCCTCGGCTTTGCGACCATCGAGAACGTCTTTTACGTATTTCAATTCGGGGCGGCCACCGGGCTCTTCCGCGCGTTCCTTTCCGTGCCGCTGCACGCGATGTGCGGGGCGATCATCGGGTATTACCTGGGCATGAAAAAGGTGTACAAGGAAGATAAGAAATACTTCGTCGGCGCCGGGCTGTTGATCGCGATCCTGTTTCACGGCGCGTACGACTTCGTCCTCTTTTCCGAGACGTTCCTGGGCGTCCTGATCGTCCCGATCATGGTCTGGCTCTTTATCGTGTACAAAAAGCGGCTCTTTGTCGCCCTCAAGGATTCCCCCTTCAGGGGCGGGAGAGACGACGCGCTGTTTGCCGCGGTCAGCCGGCACCACACGCCGGCCGGGATCATCAAGCTGGTCGTCGCGGTCGTCGCCCTTACCTTCAGCGCGGTGATGGTGGCCGGGTGGGTGGCCACGGTCAACCAGGGGCAATCGTTTACGGCCCAGCAGTACGGCTATATGATCGTACTGATCCTGGCGCCGCTCGGCGCGGGGATCGCGTTTCTCCTTTTTTCCCGAAAAGACGTGGTGACGCGATGACGCGGCGCCGGGCTGTTCTCCTCGGGTTCCTGTTTCTCCTTGCCGCCGGCTGCGTCCACGGCCGGGTTTCGGACGGCGCCTTTGTCTCCGACGACTACGGCTTTTCCGTCGGCCTGCCGGGCCCGCCCTACGAGCGGATCGCCCCGAAAGACGCGCTGGCGGCGCTTACCGATCCCGATACGGGCGTGTCGTTCGCGGTCGCGGTAAGCCCCGATCCCTACCGGGACATGGCCGACCAGGATAAGGTCCTCGACTACCTGGCGCGGGACCTCCTGTTCTTTCTCACGAAAAAGGAGTACCGGGCCTTTGAGGACGCGACGCTCGGCGGGGCGCCCGCGAAATTTATTACCGTCACCGGGGTCACGGATGATACCGAGCTGATCGTCTCGGCCTACGTGGCGCGTCACGACGGGGCGGTCTACGACATTTTGATGTGGTGCCCGCCCGCCTATTTCGAAACGGGGCGGCCGGCGTTCCAGAAAATGGTCGAGACGTTCAGGTTCCAGCGGGAGACGGGCCAATGAAAGAATTCCTGGAGCTGTTGGGACGCCGATTCATAAAGGCCGTGGTCTATTTTGACGGCTCCACCCGGATGCTGATGCGCGCGGCGGCGGTCCTCGTTACGACGCCGTTCAAGTTCTCGAGCGTCGTCGAGCAGATCGAATATATCGGCATAAAGTCGACCCTGATCGCCACCTTCACCGCGCTCTTCACGGGGCTGGTGATGGCGCTCCAGCTTTCGTTTTCGCTGCAGCGGTTCGGCGCCCAGTCGTTTGCCGCAAACGTGCTGGCGGTCTCGCTGGTGCGCGAGCTGGGGCCGGTGCTGACGGGGCTGTTGGTCGGCGGCAGGGTCGGGGCCGGCATCACGGCCGAAGTGGGCTCCATGAACGTCACCGAGCAGATAGACGCCGTCAGGGCGCTCGGCGCCGACCCCATCAGGGAGCTGGTGCTCCCGAAGATCCTGGCGTGCGCGATCGTGCTGCCGGTCCTGACGGTCTATTCCATCGTGGTGGGGATCCTCGCGGGGATGATCATCACCATGACGGAGCTCGGCGTAAACGCGACCTTCTACATGAACCAGGCCTACGCGATCCTCGAAGTCAGCGACTTTGCCGGGGGCGTGGGCAAGTCGGTCTTCTTCGGCGTCATTATCGGGCTGGTCGGGTGCTACCGGGGGTTCACCACCGTCGGGGGCACCGTGGGCGTGGGGCGCGCCACGACGGAGTCGGTGGTTACGATATCGCTCTCGATCCTCGTGGCCGATTTCTTCTTAACAAAGCTCTTTATCCTGCTGTTTCAGGCGTAATATACTATGTCGTTCATCGAATTTACCGGGATCAGGAAGTCGTTCGACGAGAAGGCGGTATATACCGGGCTCGACCTCTCAATCGAAAAGGGAGAGACGATCACCATTATCGGCGGCAGCGGCTCGGGCAAGAGCGTCCTCCTCAAACTCCTGGTCGGCCTGATGAAGCCGGACAAGGGGTCGATCACGATAGGCGGGATCGACATCGTCCCCCTCTCCGAGAACGACCTCGTCTCGGTCCGCAAGCGTATCGGCATGCTGTTCCAGGGGGGCGCGCTGTTTGACTCCATCTCGGTCGGCGATAACGTCGGATACGGCCTGGTGATGCACAAGGGGATGAGCGAGAAGGCGATCGGCAAAAAGGTGGCGCAGTGCCTCGAGATGGTGGGGCTGCCGGGAATCGAGGAGATGATGCCCTCCGACCTCTCCGGCGGGATGAAAAAGCGGGTGGCGCTGGCCAGGGCGATCGCCTACGACCCGGAGGTTATCCTCTATGACGAGCCGACGACGGGCCTGGACCCGACCAACTCTAACCGCATCAATCACCTCATCAACGAGCTGAGGCAGATCCTCAAGGTCACCTCGGTCGTCGTGACCCACGATATGAAATCGGCGTTTGCCGTATCGGACCGGCTCGCCATGCTCTTCAAGGGCAAGATCGAGGCGGTGGGGACGCCGAAGGAAATCGAGCGCTCCAAAGACCCGGTCGTGAGGGGGTTTATCGAGGGCAATATCGGGGAGCTGTAAGGGGCGGGGAGCTGTAACGGGGCGGGGAGCTGTAACGAACGAAAGACGCGCCGGCGGCACGATCGGCGCGGCATACCCGAGAGGCGCATGAGCCCGGTTGCGGACACGTAACGCACCGGGCGGCGGCCTCTCCATACACGAGAAAGTAACACGAGGGGCAGATTATGGCCAGGAAGACGTCTCAGGAAATCAGGGTAGGGCTTTTTATTTTCATCGGGCTTATCCTTGCTTTTGTCGCCGTGTTTGCCATCGGGAGCAAGAGCCAGCTCTTCAGGAAGCAGTATACCCTCTATACCAATTTCAAGGACGTCGGCGGGTTGATCGCCGGCTCTCCCGTGAGGCTGGCCGGCGTTGAGGTGGGCACGGTATCCCAGATATGGTTTCTGACCGAGCGGGACAAGAAGCTGGTGGGCGTGGAGATGATGATCAACACGAGCGTCATGGAGCGGATACATACCGACAGCACCGCGAGCATCCGCACGATGGGCGTGCTGGGCGATAAGTATATCGCGATAACCATCGGGAGCCCCGACAAACCGGTGCTGGCCGACGGGGATTCCATCACCGCCATCGAGTCGGCCGAGCTCTTCTCGTACCTGGAAAAGGCCGATAAGATCGTCAACGATATCGAGGAGATTACCGATTCCCTCAACGTATTCCTTGACCCCCCTCAAGGAACAAGATTCGGGCGAAGACGTGGCGCGGATTCTCGACAACGCCGATATGATCGTCACCGAGATCAAGGAGGGGGACGGAACGCTGCATTCCCTTGTCTACGGGGATACCGAAGGCGGCGAAAACACGATGGAAAGCCTCGACAACTCGGCGGAGCGGCTCGACAGCATCCTGAAAAAGATCGACAGCGGGGAGGGAACCCTCGGCGCGCTGGTGAACGACCCGACGCTCTACGAAGACCTCAAGACGCTCATGGGCGGGGCGAAACGGAGCAGGGTTATCAAGGCCGTCGTGGACCTCAGCATAAAGAAGGGGAAGAAAGCGCCGCCAGACATGAAAGAGGAGAAAGAGGAGTAGGGCACCATGACAGAGGCGATTCTAACAGGAAAGGCGTTTATCTTCGGGGACGATATCTCCACCGACCACATCGCCCCCGGGAGGTATTTTCACCTGCGGTCAAACCTCCCGGAGCTTGCCAAGCACGTCCTGGAAGACGCGCGGACCGATTTCGCGGGGAAGCTCTCCCCGGGCGATTTCGTGGTCGCGGGCAAGAACTTCGGCCTGGGCTCCTCGCGCGAGCACGCCCCGCGTATCATCAGGATGGCAGGGGTCGGCGCGGTGCTGGCGCAGTCGTTTGCGCGGATATTCTTCAGAAACGCGATCAACGTGGGGCTGCCGGCGATCATCGTGGACACGACCCGTATACAAAGAGGGCGACCGGCTCGAGGTGGACCTCGCGCAGGGCGTCGTCAGGAACGTGACGCAGGGCATCGAGCTTACCTTCCCGGCCCTGCCGGACGTCATGCAGAAGATACTCGAAGACGGGGGGCTGGTCGACCACATCAAGCGGCACGGCAGGATCGCGGTATAGCCTATAGCGGCGCGGGCGTGACGTCGGCGCACGGAACCCCGGCCGACCGTCGGCTATTCGTTTTACTACAGGAAGGATACGATTACTCATGGCGCATGACACCCATTTATTTTACCCCCCCCGACGGCTCCACCATAACCGTCAACCCCGACCGGGGGCTCTCCGTCCCCGACGACCCCATCATCCCCTTTATCCGGGGCGACGGCACCGGCCCCGATATCTGGCACGCCACCGAGATGGTGGTGGCCGAGGCCGTGAAGCGGGCCTACGGCGGGAGGCGCGAGATCCGCTGGTTTGAGGTCGCCGCGGGAGAGGCCGCCTACAAGAAGACCGGCTCCTGGCTGCCGGACGAGACCGTTGACGCCATCAGGAAATACGTGGTGGCGATCAAGGGGCCGCTGACCACGCCGGTGGGCGGGGGCATGCGGAGCATCAACGTGGCGCTGAGGCAGCTCCTGGACCTCTACGCCTGCGTGCGGCCGGTGCGCTACATCCCGGGCGTCCCCTCGCCCGTCAAGCACCCCGAGCGGGTGGACATGGTGATCTTTCGCGAAAACATGGAGGACGTCTACGCGGGCATCGAGTGGAAACGGGACAGCGACGAGGCCGGGCGGCTGATCGCGATCCTCAAGGACCAGTTCGGCGTCGCGATTGCCCCCGATTCGGGCATCGGCATCAAGCCGATGAGCGAGACCGGGACCAAAAGGCTGGTGCGCCGCGCCGTCAGGTACGCCGTGGACAACGGGCGGGACTCGGTGACGCTCGTGCACAAGGGCAACATCATGAAGTTCACCGAGGGGGCGTTCCGTGACTGGGGCTACGAGGTGGCCCGTCAGGAGTTTTCGGACCTGACCGTTACCGAATCCGAGCTTAACGGCCCGGACGCCAAGGGCACAAAGGGCCGGGTCGTCATCAAGGACCGTATCGCCGATGCGATGTTCCAGCAGGTGCTGCTCAGGCCCGAGGAGTATTCGGTCATCGCCACGCCCAACCTCAACGGGGACTACCTCTCGGACGCGCTTGCCGCGCAGATCGGCGGGCTGGGGATGGCGCCGGGGGCCAACATCGGGGACCACGCGGCGCTGTTCGAGGCGACCCACGGCACGGCGCCCAAGTACGCCGGCCAGGACAAGGTCAACCCCGGCTCGCTGATACTCTCGGCCTCGCTGATGCTGGAGCACATGGGGTGGAAAGAGGCGGCCGAGATGATCTACGACTCGCTTGAGGCGACGGTGGCAAAAAAGACCGTCACCTACGACCTGGCGCGCCAGATGGACGGTGCCGTGGAGGTCTCCTGCTCGGGCTTTGCGAAGTCGATGATCGCATCGATGGAATGATACATACTATTTTCGGATAACGGATAATGCCGCAGAGAAAGAAAGATCGCTATCATCGGGGCGGGAAACGTGGGCAGCTCCTGCGCGCTGTTTGCCGCTCAGAAAAATCTCGGGGACATCACGCTGATCGACATCGTCCCCGGTATGCCCGAGGGCAAGGCGCTGGACATCATGGAGGCGGCGCCGGTGGCGGGATTTGACGCGCGGGTCCGCGGGACGAACGACATGGGGGCGCTTGCCGGGGCCGACGTCGTGATCGTGACGGCGGGGCTGGCCCGCAAGCCCGGGATGAGCCGGGCCGACCTCGCAAAAGTAAACACGGGGATCGTGAAGGGGACAGCCGAGAAAATCCGGTCACACGCGCCGGAGGCCTTCGTCATCGTCGTGACCAACCCGCTGGATACCATGACCTGGGTGACAAAAGAGGTGACGGGGTTTGCCCGCGCGCGCGTGGTGGGGATGGCCGGCGCGCTGGACGCCGCGCGGTTTTCGGCCTTTATCGCAGACGCCCTGGGCGTATCGGTAAACGACGTTTCCGCGATGGTGCTGGGCGGCCACGGCGATACGATGGTGCCGCTGGTCCGGTGTGCGTCGGTCGCCGGCATCCCGGTCACGGAGCTTCTCTCCGCCGAGACAATCGAGGAGCTGGTAACGAGGACGCGGCACGCCGGGGGCGAGATCGTCAAGCTCCTCGGCACGGGCAGCGCCTACGTATCGCCGGCGGCGTCCGCCGTGATGATGGCCGAAAGCTACCTGCTTGACCGGGGGCGGGTGACCGGGGCGTCGGCATACCTCGAGGGGGAATACGGCTTTTCGGGGATATGCCTGGGGGTCCCGGTGAAGATAACGGGAAAGGGCGTCGAGCAGATCATCGAGATCGGGCTTTCCGCCGACGAAAAGCGGATGCTCGCCGAATCCGCCGCCGCGGTCGCAAAAGAGATCGACGAGATCAGGGGGGAGATCGGGTGAGGCAAATTCCCGCGTCCCTCATTGCCGAACGGGTCAGGCAGCTGGTCGTCAAGGCAAATATGAGCTGCCGGCCGACGTGACGGCCGCGCTCGAGGGGGCGCTCGGGCGCGAAGAGTCCGAGGCGGGCAGGCTCGTGATAGAGGAAATCCTCGAAAACCGCAAGACCGCGGTGCGCGAACGGATGCCGCTGTGCCAGGATACCGGTACGGCGATATTCTTTGCCGATATCGGGGCCGAGGCCCTCGTCGGGGGGGGAGACCTCGAATCGGCGATAACCGAGGGAATGCGGCGGGGCTACCGGGACGGCCTGTTCAGGACGTCCATGGCAGACCCCCTGACCCGCGTGAACACGGACGACAACGCGCCGGCCGTCATCCATATCCGGCATGTCCCCGGAGATAAGCTGACTATAACGTTTCTTGCCAAGGGGGGCGGGGCGGAGAACGCCTCCCGGCTGCTGATGCTTCCCCCGTCAACCAGGGAAGAGGCCGTCGTTGCGCGGGTCGCGTCCGTCGTGGACGAGGCAGGCGCCCGCGCCTGCCCGCCGCTGATTATCGGCGTGGGGCTGGGGGGGACGTTTGACACCGCGCCGATCATGGCGCGCCGGGCGCTTCTCAGGCCGGTCGGAGAGCCTAACCCGGAGCCGCGGATCGCCCAGCTCGAGGCGCGGATGCTTACCGAGATCAACGACCTTGGCATCGGGCCGATGGGCCTGGGGGGGCGGGTCACGGCGCTGGCGGTCCATGTCGAAATCGCCCCCTGCCACATCGCGAGCCTGCCGCTTGCCGTCAACCTCCAGTGCCATTCAGCGCGCGGCACGGGGAGATCGTGCTGTAAGAAACCGCGAAGACTTACCCCCCGAACATCCTCCCGATCCAGGCCCCCACGAAGTGCGTCGTGACGATGACCAGCGCCGCGATCGTCAGGTGCTCGGCGATGACCACGGCGGGCTTTTTGCCCTGCATCCGGGCGATGACGAAGCTCAGGAACCCCAGCGCGATACCCCCCCAGGCAATGCTGACGACGATCGCCCACGAGAGGTCCAGCAGGAACACCGGGACGAGAAACGTGGAGGCAAACAGGAACTTGGAGGCGAGCGTCGAGATCGTCGAGGTCCAGATCTCGGCCTCGGTGTGCATGTCCTCGGATTCCTCGGAGATGTGAACGCCCAGCGCGTCGGAAAAGGCGTCGGCTATCGCGATGGTCAATACGCCGCCGATGACGACGAGCTTCGAGTGGGTGCTTGAGCTAAGCCCCATCATCAGGCCGAGGGTGGTGATGATGCCCGAGGTCAACCCGAAGCTCATGCCGGAGAGGATTGATTTCTTCATAAATTACCGCCTTTTCTTACCCGCCGGCCTGTTGTGCTCCCCGTAGGCCGCGAGGTTGCGCGCCGCGGCGCCTGCCGCCTCGATCGACGGGTGGGTTGAGATCCCCCGCTCGTTGAGGTAGACAAAGGACCTCAGCCACTCGTCGCCGGAATAGTAGAGCGGCATCACCACCATGAACATCTTTTTTAGGCCCGCGGCGACGTTGACCATCGCGTCCAGGAGGTACTGGTTATAGCCCTCCTTGAAGAGGTGGGCGAACTCGATCTGGTGCTGATATATGATAATATCGGTCTCGGGGTCGTCGTCTATGATCCCGAACATCTTCTCGAAGACGCCGGGCAGCCCCCCCACCAGAGAAAAATCGACGGGGTTGATGAAGCCGGTGCCCTCCGAGGGTATGATGGAGGCAAGGGCCTCCTGCGTCTCTTTCGCGAAGGGGGGGACGGCAAGCCCCATGCCCGGCAGGACGTCCGCCGCGACGACCCCCTCGCCCCCGC
Organism: uncultured delta proteobacterium; assembly: GCA_963848155.1. Classification (GTDB taxonomy): domain Bacteria; phylum Desulfobacterota; class Zymogenia; order Zymogenales; family Zymogenaceae; genus JAFGAS01. The sequence continues at coordinate 532,212 of CAWKCL010000006.1, read as the reverse complement.
CCCGGTTGACCAGCGCGACGCGCCGGCCCACGGTGCCGCGCCGCTTGGTGAAGGCGGAGACCGTCCCGACCAGCTCCTCGAAGGTCGAGACGCGGACAGCCCCCGCCTGGCGAAGGGCCGCGTCCCATAGCCGTGCGCTTCCGGCCATGATGCCGGTATGCGACGAGGCCGCCTTGGCCCCCGCCTCGCTCATCCCGACCTTGAGGACGACGATAGGCTTTACCGCCGAGCCGCGTTTGACCAGCTCCGTGAACCGGCCCGTGTCCGCCGACCCCTCGAGGTAGACGGCGATAACCTCCACGGCGGTATCGGCAATCATATATTCCAGGAAATCCTCGACCGAGAGATCGACGGTATTGCCCAGGCTCACGGCCTTGTTGACCCGGTAGGCATAGTGCGCCCCGCACCAGATGAGCGCCTGGGTCGTGCCGCCGCTCTGGGAGACCACCCCGACGGTGCCCACCCCCTTGGGGAAGATGCCGGGGGGAAAGGCGATACCCACCGCGGGGGAATAGACGCCCAGGCAGTTGGGGCCGATCACGCGGACGCCCGTTTCCCGCGCCGCGCGCCTCAGCTCCGCCTCAAGCTGCCTGCCCTTGTCGTTTTCCAGGTCGCCGAAGCCGGAGGAAAAGACGTGGGCGGCCTTGACCCCCCTTTGCGCGAGGCGCCGCACGGCCTCCGGCACCTCGCGGGACGGAACGCAGAGGATTGCGTAGTCGATGCCGGCCGGCAGCGCCTCGATCGAATCGCACGGTTCGTAATCCCCGACAGGGCCGCCGTTCGTGGAAATGACATATACCTTCCCGGAATAGCCCTGGTTGACCAGCGCGTCGAGGAACATGGACCCGCCCTTTGCGGGGCCCGTTTTTCCCACGAGGGCGACGGTTTGCGGCAGGAAAACGGATTTCCAGAGGGGGTCGGAGGGGGGCGGTGTCGGTGTCACGTCAATCTCCATGTAATTGGCCATGAATTGGCCATCAATGAGCCATTAGTCTGCCGATCAGTTACGCATCGGTTCGGGTGAGCGGGCGCCGTGCAGGCATCGTTCCTTTGCTCCATATCTGCCGGCAAGTCGGGGCGGCTCTATCCGGCGTACGCCGGGCTACCGGGTAAATACCGTATCATCTGCCCCTTTTTTGTCAAGTATTTTCGTTATTTTCCCGAGATTGTTAAATAAATATGGCCAACAGTAATAAAACATTTGACAAATCATGATTGTAACGCTATATAGTATAGTACCTTGTACTATTTCCTGAGGGAAGTGCTCCGTAAAAGATGCGAAGGGAAGGAACCGCTTACATACCGTTCGCTATGCTTACCCACCACGCCCGACTGTCGTTTTCTCTGTGTGTTTACCATAGAAACTACCTTAGTTATGGAGGATTTATGAAATCAAGGAAATTACTCTATGCGGGGTTGATCCTCGTGCTGGCCGTAGGGCTCGTCTGGGCCGCCGGCTGTGGGAAGAAACCCGTGGAGACCGCCGGCGGTGAGATCGTCATCGGCACTACCGAAAAGATCACGAAGCTTGATCCGGCAGAGGCCTACGACTTCTACACCTGGGAGATCTTCCAGAACATCTACCAGACGCTCCTGGCCTACAAGCCCGGCACGACCGAGCTGGTCCCGGGACTGGCCGCCGAGATGCCCGTCGCATCTGAGGACAACAAGGAGTGGACCTTCAAGCTCAGAGAGGGCCTCAAGTTCTCCGACGGCACCCCTCTGACGGCCGAAACGGTCAAGTACCAGATCGACCGGGTTATGCTTACCAAGTCCGACCCGTCGTGGCTGGTGGATGACTTCGTCGATCATGTCGAAGTGATCGACCCGCTGACCGTCAAGTTCGTCCTCAAGGATTCGATCGCGTACTTCCCGTCACTGGTCGCGACCCCGCCGTACATGCCGGTGGATCCGAAGATCTATCCTGCCGATAAGACCATCGCCGATCCTACCGCGTTTAACTGCGCGGGCGCCTACATGGTTGAGAAGTTCGTGCGTGACGTGGAGCTGGTTCTCGTGAAGAACCCGAACTACTACGGCGACGCAGCGCTCAACGACAAGATCATCATCAAGTTCTACAAGGACGCCACGACGCTTCGCCTCGCCGTTGAAAAGGGCGAGATCGACATCGCGTGGAAGGCCCTGAATCCTTCAGACATCAAAGACCTGAAAGCCAACCCGAACCTGAAGGTCGTCGAGGCATCCGGCGCCCAGATCAGGTATCTCTGCTTTGTCTGCAACGGCGACCCCTTCAAGGAGAAAATCCTGAGGGCGGCGGTTGCGGCGGCCGTTGACCGCGCCTCTATCGTCGACAAGATCTTCCTCGGCACGGTTGAACCCCTCTACTCCATGGTCCCGATCGGGATGTGGAGCCACAAGGATTCCTTCAAGGATGTGTACGGGGACGCCAACATCGAAAAGGCCAAAGAGCTCCTCAAGGGGCTGGGCTATGACGAGACCAAGCCGTTCACCTTCGAGCTGTGGTATTCGCCGAGCCACTACGGCGATACCGAGGCCGACGTGGCCCTGCTCCTCAAGCAGGCCCTGGAAGCCACCGGCGTCATGAAGGTCGAGATCAAGAGCGCCGAATGGGGCACCTACAACGAGAACTTCGACAAAGGCAACATGAGCGCCTTCCTCCTCGGCTGGTATCCCGACTACATCGACCCGGATGATTACACCTCGGTCTTCGCCCTGTCGACCGCTTCCGACAGCATGGGGATCTTCTATGCCGATCCCAAGATGGACGAGCTGCTCCTGAAGGCCCAGGTTACGCCGGATCTGAAAGACCGGACCAAGATCTACGAAGAAGTCCAGGACTACTGGGCAACAGAAGTCCCGACCTGCCCGCTTTTCCAGGGCAAGCTCACGCTCGTGACCCAGCCCTACATCGAGGGCATCAACATTGGCGCGACCATGATCTTCAACTACGACGTGGTCTACCGCAAATAACTGACAGCATGATCTACAGGGGGGGAAGGCCGAACGCCTTCCCCCTCCTTTTTTTCATCCGGGCGGTTTGCCAATGAGAGCTCTCTTATCTTATATACTGACGCGCATCCTTCTGACGATCCCGATGGTCCTCATCCTGCTGACCCTGGTCTTTTTCATCATCAGGGTTATGCCCGGCGATCCCGTCAAGTCGATGCTGGGGGCGCACGCTCCCAAGGAGACGATGGACGAGATCCGCCACCAGCTCGGGCTGGATAAACCTATTATCGACTTTTCCACGAACAACCAGTTCGTTGACTATATGTCGGCGCTGCTCCACGGCGATTTCGGAATGTCGCTCTGGTATAAGGTGCCGGTAACCAAGAAGATAGCCCAGTATTTTCCCGCGACCCTTGAGCTGACCATCTTTGCGCTCCTGTTCGCGGTGGGCCTGGGGGTCGCCACGGGGGCATTTGCGGCCCACAAGCGGAAAAGCGCCGCCGACTATGCGATCAGGCTCTTCGGGATCACGACCTATTCCATCCCGGTCTTCTGGCTGGGACTGATGCTCCAGATGTTCCTGGGCGTCGGGATCGGCTGGTTTCCCAGCTGGTTTCCGATCGCCGGCAGGATCGGCGCCCGGATATCGCCGAACGTCGTTACCGGGCTCTACGTCCTGGACGGGATCATCACCCTCAATTTCGAACAGGTGGTAAGCGCGCTGTGGCACCTGGCGCTGCCGGCCACCGCGCTGGGCCTTATCCTCTGCGGGATCTTTATCAGGCTCACCCGGGCCAATATGCTCGATGTCCTCAAGCAGGACTACGTCCTGGCGGCCAATGCCCGGGGCATCCCCAAACGGAGGGTCGTCTATAAACACGCCCTCAAGAACGCCTTCGTGCCCATCCTGACCATGATGGGCCTCGAATTCGCGTACCTCATGTCCGGGGCGGTCCTGACCGAGACCACCTTCTCGTGGCCGGGGATGGGCAGCTTCCTGGTCGAGTCGGTCAATTATCGCGATTTCCCGGCCCTCCAGGGGACGATCATTTTCATTGCGATGCTGGTGATGGGAATATCGCTCCTGGTCGATATCCTGTACGCGATTATCGATCCGCGGGTGAGGTACTGATGATGCGGTACGGATTTTTATCACGCCCCATCCGCTATTTCATCGAAATGGCCAGGGAACATAAGGCCGAATGGTACATCGTCGTGGCCGGCGCCATAATCCTGACCATTATCGTGCTTTCCTCGGTGTTCGCGCCCCTGATTGCCCCGTACGGTCCGCTGGAGGAAGCCGGTGAGCGGTTCTCGCCGCCGAGCTTTGAATTCATCATGGGGACTAACAACCTCGGGTTCGACGTCTTTTCACGTATCCTCTTCGGCTCCCGGACGGTGCTCCTTATCTCGATCGCGGCATCGATATTCTCCGCCTTCTTCGGGATCCCTATCGGCCTGCTTTCCGGCTATTACGGCGGAAAGCTGGACCGCACCCTTTCACTGATCATGGACTCGATATACTCCTTTCCGGGGCTGATACTGGCCATCGCCATGGCGGCAATGCTCGGCCCCGGGGTCATGAACATCTCAATCGCCATCGCGGTGATCTACGTCCCGACCTATTTTCGTATCGTTCGCGGCCAGGTGCTTTCCGTCAAGCAGGAGCTCTACGTGGAGGCCGCCCGGTCCATCGGGGCAAAACCTATCACCATTATGAGAAAATACGTCTTTCCCAACGTGATCGCCTCGGTTGTGGTCATCTTTTCGCTCAACGTGGCCGACGCCATCCTTACCGAGGCGGGCCTGTCATACCTGGGTTTAGGCCTTCCCCCGGACCTCCCGGACTGGGGGATCGACCTGTCAAAGGGGAAGGTATTCGTGCCCAGCGGCATGTGGTGGATCGTTACGTTCCCCGGCCTTATGATTACCCTGGTTGCCCTCTCATTTACGATGATCGGCGAGGGGCTCAACGAGATCCTCAACCCCCGCCTCAAGGAGAAATGAGTGGACGACGCCATCCTGACTATCAAGGGGCTCTCAATCCATTACCCGACCTCGACGGGCATCGTCAGGGCCGTAGACAGCGTCGATCTTTCCCTTCCGCGGGGCGGCGTCGTGGGGCTGGTGGGGGAAAGCGGCTGCGGGAAATCAACGCTGGGCCTGGCCATCCTCAAGCTCATGCGTCCGCCGGGACAGATCGTATCGGGGGATATCGTCCTTGACGGAGAAAACCTGATAGACAAAAACGAATCCGAGATGAGGAAGGTCCGCGGGCCGAAGGTGTCCATGGTCTTCCAGGACCCGATGACCTCGCTCAACCCCCTGATACGGCTCGACCGGCATTTCCTCGAGACGATCCGCGCCCACGAAAACGGCGTGAGCAAAAAGGCCGCCATGGCCCGGGTCAATTCGCTGGTGGAGCACCTCGGCATCTCCCCTTCGCGCCTCAACGAGTTCCCCCACGAGCTGTCGGGCGGGATGCGGCAGCGGATCATGATCGGGCTTGCCCTCATCCTCAACCCGCGGCTGATAATCGCCGACGAGCCGACCAACTCGCTGGACGTGATCGTCGAGGCCCACTTCCTCGACCTGCTCAAGAGCCTTCAGAAGGAATATAACCTGACGATTCTCCTCATCACCCACAACATGGGGATCGTGGCGCAGCTGGCGGACCGCGTGGCGGTCATGTACGCCGGCAGGCTCGTCGAGGAGGCCGACGTGATGGACCTGTTCGGCAACCCGCTGCACCCCTACACGAGGGGCCTCCTCTCGTCGATCCCGAACATAGAGGTGGACCAGATGCACCTCTACACGATGCCCGGCTCACCGCCCGACCTGACGGATCTCCCGCCGGGCTGTCCGTTCCACCCCCGCTGCCCCAGCAGGATGAAGATCTGCGACAGGAAATTACCCAACGATATTACCACCGGCGGACGGAGGGTGGAATGTTTCCTCTATGGGGGGGGAAAATAATGCCTGAACGCGAGACGCTCGTGAGCGTTAAGAATCTTAAGAAATATTTCCCGACCCATGGGGGACTTATCGAGGGCCTGTTTACGCCCAAGAAGCGCTACGTCAGGGCCGTGGACGACGTATCCTTTGATATCGAGAAGGGCGAGGTCATGGGCCTAGCGGGCGAGAGCGGGTGCGGAAAGACAACGACGGGACGGCTCATTATGCGGCTCGTTGACCCGACGGAAGGCGAGATCAGGTTCGAGGGAAAAGATATCACCCAGATGACGGGCGAGACGCTGCGGCGGTTCCGCCCGAATATGCAGATGGTTTTCCAGGACCCCCACGCGTCGCTCAACCCCCGCATGACCGTGGGGGAAAATATCGGGTATTCGCTGGTCATCCAGTCAATCGGGACGAAGAAACAACAGGAAGAGCGGGTCAAGGAGGTCATGCAGCGGGTGGCGCTTACGCCCGTGAAAGACATCTATAACCGGTACCCGCACCTTTTGTCCGGAGGACAAAAGCAGCGGGTCGTCCTGGCGAGGGCGCTGGTCCTTTCGCCCAAGCTGGTTGTGGCCGATGAGCCGATCGCCATGGCCGACGTGTCGGTCCGGGCGCTCATCCTGGAGATGATGATCAAGCTGAAGGAAGAGCTGAAGCTGACGTACCTGTTCGTCACGCACGACCTGGCCACGGCCAAATATATCTGCAGCCGAATCGCGGTGATGTACCTGGGCGTTATCGTCGAGATCGGGACGGTGGACCAGGTCTTCCATAACCCGATGCACCCCTACACCAGGGCGCTGCTTGCGGCGGTCCCGGTTCCGAACCCCACGCTGCGCCGGCGCCACGCCATTGCGCGGGGCGAGATCCCCTCGGCTATCGCCCCGCCGCCCGGGTGCCGCTTTCACACCCGCTGCTCCATCTCCGACAAGGGCTGCTGCGAATATATTCCGCCGATGGTGGAGGTAGAACCGGGCCACCTGGTTGGCTGCTGCAGGCTGGATGAGTGGAAAAAAGGGGGATGTGAGGCCGTCTGTCGCCTTCTCTTGCCCCGGCGGCTCCCCGTACCGGGGCCCGTTTTCCGCCGAGAGGCGCTTTACTTTCCCCACCGTATCGTGCCGCCCAACGGCCACCGGCTAAAATATACCGGCGGCCGTTTTAGTTTTCCGGGAAGGCCCGGCGGGGCGTCAGCTGGCCAGCCGGTGATGCGCCCTTCTGATTTCCTTGGGCGTGAAGTGGTAGACCCGCTTGAATTCCCTGCAGAAATACCCGAAGTGGTTGTACCCGACGGCCTTGGCGATCCGGTATATGGCCAGGTTCGATGTCTCGAGGAGCTCCTGGGCCTTTTGCATCCTGATGTCCCGCAGGTAGGACTTGATACCCTTTCCGTAGCGCTTTTTGAAGTGGTAGAATATCTTCTGCCTGCGGATGCCAACCGAGTCGGAGAGGTCATTGACCGAGATATCCTTCATGTAGTTCTCCAGAAGGAAGAACCGCACCCGGTCGATGGGGTCCATTTCGGTATTGGGATTTCCCGTGACCCGCGCGATTGCGGCGGTCAGGTCCTCGAGGTGAACCGGCTTCTTGAGGTAGTATGCGGCGCCGGCGTTGAGGGCCTCGATTGCCATCTCCTCGGTGGACAGATGCGTCACGACGATAGAGGGAACACCCCATTTCTTTGATTCCCGGATGACCGAGAAGGATTCCTCGGCACCCACCGCGAAATTGACGAGTGCCACGTCGGCCTTACAGGAGCGGATCGTATCAAGCGCACCGACGGCCTCCTTGGTCCATGCCACCTCATAGGCCTTGCCCAGCGCGGAAATGAGGGAGCTGACGAATTGAGAATCGTTGTCGAACACCATAAGACGTTTACTTATCATGGTTGTCTCCTTTCCCCTTCAAGGATACGTATAAATTGTGTGAGGACGCCCGTTCGGACGGGGGTACCGGCTCCGTCCGCATAGTGTTTATAGCAATAAGCGTGCCTATCTGCGGGTTGCGCGGCATTCTTTTTGCGTGAACAAATGAAGCAAATACAATGAGTTACGGGCCGGCAGGTGCATTCCCCTCATCGGGGAGGCCAAAACTGACTAAAAGTGCCAAATAGTTATACAAAAGAGCGAACGCAGTATGTATCGCTGCCGATATTTCGAATAATAACGGCATCTTTCAGAGGTGTAAAATATTTTTACATATGGATTCCCCCCGCAAAATATTCATCATACGTCACGTTCTTCCCCCGATTCCGATGCACGCCAGCGCGTCCGAGCCGATAGGCCCGGGCACTGCCCGGATTTTCGTGCCGCCCGCGCCGATTCGCGATTCACGGTATGTCCGTTGGACGCCTCGTTAGACCTTGACAGATACCGGGCGAATCGGTATCATCTACCCTCACCTCTATCGGGGAGCGTGCGTGAAAACAACGAGAAACAACAGGCCGGTCGATTGGCTCCGGCGGAACGGACGGCAGTTCAACGCCATCCGTCCGGTTACGATGACCAAGAACTATATCCCTTATGCCGAGGGCAGTGTGCTCATCGAGATGGGGATGACGAGGGTCATCGCCACGGCCTCCGTGGAGGACCGGGTCCCCGGCTTCCTCAAGGGAACCGGCGGCGGGTGGGTTACCGCGGAGTACGGGATGCTGCCACGCTCCACCGAGACCAGGATGACCCGCGAGGTCACGCAGGGGAGGGCCGGCGGCAGGACGCTGGAGATACAGCGGCTCATCGGCAGGGCGCTCAGGGCCGTCGTCGACCTCAGGGCGCTGGGCGAGCGCACGATCTGGATAGACTGCGACGTGATCTGCGCCGACGGAGGGACGCGCACCGCGTCCATCACCGGGGGTTTTGTGGCCCTGGCCGAATGCCTCATGAAGATGAAAAAGACCGGCCAGATATCCCGCGTGCCGATCAGGGACTACATCGCGGCGGTCAGCGCGGGCGTCGTGGACGGAAAGACCCTGCTCGACCTGGACTACAAGGAGGATTCGGCGGCGGAGGTCGACATGAACTTCGTCATAACGGGCTCCGGACTCTTCGTGGAGGTGCAGGGCACGGCCGAAAACCACCCCTTTGATCAGAATACGCTCGACACGATGATGGGGCTTGCCCGGGACGGGATCGCCCGGCTCATAGAAAAGCAGAAAGAGCTCCTCGGGGAGATCAGTGACAAGACCTGAGATCGTGATCGCCACCAAGAACCGGGGTAAGCTCGCGGAATTTCGGCAGATCATGGACGAGCTGGGGCTGACCGGCAGGGTGAGCATCAGGTCTCTTGCCGACGCGGCCGATTACCCCGACGTTGAGGAGACGGGCAGCACCTTCGAGGAAAACGCCCTGATCAAGGCGCGGGCGGCGGCGGCCTTTACGGGGTTGGTTTCCGCGGCGGACGACTCGGGCATCGAGGTGGAGGCGCTGGGAGGCGCGCCGGGGGTGCTGTCGGCCCGGTTTGCGGGGCCGTCGTCCACGGACGCGGCCAACAACGAAAAGCTGCTAGATTTGCTTGCCGGCGTCCCCCCCGAACGGCGGGCAGCACGGTTCGTGGCGGTGATCGCGCTGGTCACCCCGGACGGGCGGGAGCGGATAGTGCGGGGAGAGTGCCGGGGCGTTATCGCCGAGGCGCCCCGGGGCGGCGGCGGATTCGGGTACGACCCGGTCTTTTATTATCCCCCCCTCGGCAAGACCTACGCCGAGATGAGCGATCCCGAGAAAAACCAGATCAGCCACCGCAGGCGCGCGATCGAGGCGCTGTGCGGCGTGCTGCCCGAGTTTTTGTAACCAGCCAATCAAACAGGGGTAGCGGCATGGCGAGACACTTTTCCCTTTACCGTATCTGCTCGTATCTCCTGGTCGTCTTTTGCGCCCTTCACACGTTCGGCCTGCTGAGCCGCGCAAGCTATGGGCCGGGAGTCGATACCGTACGGTCGCTGATGGACTCGGCCGGGTTTACGGTCATGGGATCGAGCGTCACCTGGGGAGGGATGTATCTCGGGTTAGGCCTCCTCTTCTCAATATTTCTTCTCTTTTCCGCATTTTTAGCCTGGTTCATGGGCGGGTTCACGGGAAAGCTCGCGGCCCCCTTCCTGCCGATAGGCTGGGCGCTGCTGGCGACCTTTGCGCTCGTTGCCGGCGTGAGCTGGGCCTACTTTTTTATCGCCCCGGGGGCTATGGCGACCCTGATTGCGCTCCTGATGGCGGTGGCAAACGTCCGCACCTACGCCGGGGAGCAGACGAAGAAATAGGCACGCTCCCGTCTGCAGCGCTCCGCGGACAAGGCCGCCCGCAGGCGGCCTCTTTTTATCCGCGCGTTATACTCGGGAGAGGCCGGGACGACTAAAAGAGCTCTTTCAGCGCATCGAGGCGTATCCTTACGATCCGGTCGTCACCCGCATGTACGGTGCCCCTGCCGTCCCGGTTGCTCGTCGAGAGGTAAAGCCACCCGTCGTGAACGGCGATAGCCCTCATCCTGCCGAAGCGGCCCGCGAAATACGTGGCAAGCGTGCGGGTGCCGGTGTCGTACCGGTAGAGCGTCTCACCCTTCAGCCCGGTAAAGAGGATACCCCCGTCGAAGTAGACCGCTCCCGCGGGCGCCCAGGTCGCCGCCGGGCCGGAGTGTACCACCGGGTCGACCATGCCGGGCTTCGTCTCGTCCCCCTGTATATCGGGCCAGCCGTAGTTTCCCCCCTTTTCGATGAGGTTCAGCTCGTCGTAGCCCGAAAGCGGGACGGACCTGCCGTGCTCGGTAGACCAGAGCCTGCCCCGGTCGTCCCAGGCCAGCCCCTGCGGGTTGCGGTGCCCGTAGGAATAGACGGCGTTGCCGAAGGGGTTGTCGCCGGGAACGGCGCCCCCGTCGGTGAGCCTGAGGATCTTACCGGCGAGCGAGGCCGGATCCTGCGCGGAGCCGGGGTCTCCAGCGTCTCCCGTGGTGACGTAGAGATACCCGTCCGGGCCGAACGCGATCCTTCCGCCGTCGTGGAACCGGGCCGCGGGAATCCCGGCGATGATGACCGTGGGCTCGGTCAGCGCGTTTGCCTCGAGGTCGTACGTGTATCGCACAACGCGGTTATCCGACCCGGTCGTGTAGGCAAGGTAAAGCCAGCGGTTCTCGGCGAAAGCGGGGTGCAGGGCAAGTCCCATCAGGCCGGACTCGCCGGAAGTCTCTACGCCGGGGACGGTTATCGCGCGCCCGGCCGCGCCGAGGCGCACGAGCGTGCCCGGCCGCTCGGTAACGAGGATATTTCCATCGGTTCCACCGGCGCCGCCGGGCAGAAAGGCGATCTCCCAGGGGACCGTGAGTTCAGTCGCGACCGTCTCGAACGGGGCATCCGCCACCGCGGGCGCGGGCTTTTCGGAGCCGGCCGTCGGGCAGGCGGCCAGAACCGCCAGCGCGGCAACGAACGCAGTGATACCGAATAGATACAGAGTCATTTTACCTGGAGTATTCATAACGGTACCCCCTCAATGGATTAAAATCGAGCATATTAAATAATGTAATGGCGGTGATCCGATACGTCAATGGGGGGTTGGTGTAATTTGGAAAGAGTGTCCGGAGCGGCTAACGCCAGTTTCTGAAATGAGTTACAAACTACTGCCCCCCGTCACGGTAAATACCCCAGGTCAGGAGTATTCCCGTACGTAATTATCAAGAGCTGCGTCGAGTTGAGGCCGTAGGAAAAGGTGCCGGGGTCGGCGCGCCACATCGTTTCCAGCGCCCGGATCAGGTCGGCCTTGCTGTCGTAGGGGCGGCTGATCCTCCCGTCGGAAAACCCGTCGGGATAGCCCTGCATGTAGTATTCCTTTCCCGTCGTCTCGTCGTGAAACAGCACGACCCTGTGGTCGAATATCTCACCCCCGCGCCGGAAGTGCATCTCCAATACATCGACCGTATACCCCATCTTTTCCAGCGCGCTGCCGATAAACAGCGAATAGTCTTCGCAGTCGCCGCCCCGGTCATACATAAACCTGCGGATGCTCTTGAGCCTGTCCTGCCTGTCCTCCTGATATCTGAAATTATCGAGGACGTAGGCCTCGAGATCCTTCGGGCCCTTGAATGCCGCGACGAGATTATTGAACGGGTCCCTGCTTGCAGTCCTCATGTGCTGGGCGGGCTGGGCGGGGAGGGCGGCCGGGGTATTAGACGCGATGAGCAATAGCATTACCGTTATGGCAGCAGCCAATACTATCGAGAAATTACATTTTCCGGTAGGACTATCCCACGAATCAAAAGGGGGCGGTTGTTTCGTAATCACCTTCTTGCCGAGCACTCGCCGTTTTGCGGACACCACATGTGGTGTCCCTACGGGTACAAACGGGTAACGGGTTGCGGGCAGTAGGGGCACGATACATCGTGCCCGCTCTGATGCGTACGCGGGCGGTGCGGTTGCCGCCCCATAGATAAAAGCCGGGTTCCTTCTCTAAGAAACGGAGGCGGCTATTCTTCCTCGATCTCGCTCAACAGGCTCTTGATCACCCCCAGCCGGTCGGAGACCTTCTTCCTGCCCGCGATGCCCTTCTTCTCGATCGTGTCGATCCTCTCCTTGATATAGGCAAGGTCCTTCTTGAACTTCCCGGAGAATATCTCGATCTTTTCGCCCGCCTCCGTGACCGAGAGCGACCGGAACTCCTTTCCGGGAAGGAGCTGTACCGTCTCTCCCCAGTCGGGCACGTAGGTCTTGAGCGAAAGCTCGCCCGTGAGCGTGCGGGCAAAGTCGAACGCCGCCCGCTCCTCCCCGTGTATCACGAAGGTCATGGGGTCGGCCCCCCGAAAGTGCGAGGCCCAGTCCAGAAGGCCGTCCCGGTCCGCGTGGGCGGACAGGCCGTTGATGGTGTAGATCTTCGCGTTTACCTGGATCTCCTCCCCGAATATCCTGACCATGTCGTCCCCGTTGACGATGCGCCGGCCCAGCGTGCCTTCGGCCTGGAAGCCCACGAAGATCACCGTGGTCTCGGGCCGCCAGAGGTTGTGGCGCAGGTGGTGCTTGATCCTGCCGCCGTCGCACATCCCGGACGAGGAGATGATAACGGCGCTGCCCTTGAGCGTGTTGACCGCCATCGATTCCTCGGTAGAGCGGGTGAATTTCAGCGCCGGGATGTCCAGCGGGCGCTTCCCCTCGGCCATCAGGTCGTTGATGTCCTGGTCGAAGCAGTCGGGGTTGTTCTTGATAATCTGCGTCGCCGAGGTGGCCATGGGGCTGTCGACGATGATCGGTACGTTCGGGAGCTTACCCGCGCGGGACAGCTCGGCCAGGTAGTAGATGATCTCCTGGGTCCTGCCCACCGCAAACGACGGGATGATAACCTTGCCGCCCCGGCCGATCGTTGCCAGCAGCGCCTCGGTGAACTCCTCCTTGCTCTCCTCGATGGTCTTGTGCAGGCGGTTGCCGTAGGTGGATTCGATAAACAGGAAATCGGCCTCGGTGATCACCGAGGGGTCCCGGATGATGGGCTGGTCGCTGGTGCCCACGTCGCCCGAGAAGACGAGCTTGGTCTTCTTGCCCCCGGTATCCGCCCATATCTCCAGCATGCCGGAGCCCAGGATGTGGCCCGCGTCCCGAAAGACCACCTCGATTCCCGGTACGGGTGAGACCTTCTTGTCGTAGGCGACCGGCTCGAAATGCGTCATGGCGCGCTCGGCGTCCCTGACGGTGTAAAGGGGAGGGGTATCGCCGATGCCGCGGCGCCGGTTCTTGCTCGTCTTCCAGCGCGATTCCATCTCCTGGATGTGGGCGCTGTCTGCCAGCATCAGGCCGCAGAGGTCGGTCGTGGCGCGGGTGGCGTGGATGCGGCCCGAAAAACCGTCCCTGACGAGCTTCGGGATCAGCCCGGTGTGGTCGATATGGGCGTGGGTCAGGACGACCGCGTCGATATCTCGCGGGTCGTAGATCGTCTCGAGGTAGTTACGGGCGACGAGCTCCCGCCTGCCCTGAAACATCCCGCAGTCCACCAGGACGTTGGCAGAGCCGGTGGAAATAAGGAACGAAGAGCCGGTGACGGTGCGCGCACCGCCGATAAAGCTGATTTTCATGATATACCCGATACATGGATAAAGAGGTAGTATAAATCATACCAGAGGGTTGACCGTCTTTCAACTGATTTGATCGGCGGGCCGGACGGGTAAACGTCTCACTATAAAGGCACAAAGGCAAGAAATGAACGATATACGAAAGGGACACGTAGAGCCCTCATCCGCGGTTTGGCTTTTGGCCTTGACCAGCCGCCGGTTGTGTGATACCTAATTATATAGGGTAATACGCAACGGTTTTACCGGTGCGATCCTGAAATGAGGCACGACCGGGGAGGGCCGGGAGGAATTTCTATTTTGTCCGACTCCGATTATCCGAAACTGCGCAACGTCGAGTTTGTCCCCACCAGCATCGGGGGGAGGCAGGGGCTCGTGCTCCGGGACCCGTTTCTCTATACGGACAAGATCCTCTTTATACCCCGGGAGGTGGTGGGCATCATCCAGTTTTTCGACGGCACCAAGACCTACCGGCAGATCCAGGAAGAGATACTGAGCCGCTCCGGCAGCAAGGTTGACGCGGGAGACATCAAGAAGGTCGCCGACGAGCTGGAATCAAGCCACTACCTGGTCAGCGAATCGTTCCTGAAACAGAAGCGCCGCGTCGACGAGGACTTCTTCGGATCGCCCGTCCGCCGGCCTGCCCACGCGGGGGCGGGCTACCGGGCCGAGCCGGACGAGCTCAGGGCGGAGCTTTCGTCCTATTTCACCGCGGCGGGCCCCGCCGACGCGGCGAGCGCCGTGTCAAACGGTGCGCTTGTCGCCGCCATCGCCCCGCACATCAGCATCAACGCCGGGGGCGCCAGCTTCGCGCGCGTCTACGAGGCGATCAGGGCCGCGGGGCCGGCGGATCTCTACGTGATCCTCGGCGTGGGGCACGCGGGTATCGAAGACCTCTTTGCCGGCACGAAAAAGGACTTCGAGACCCCGCTGGGACCGGTCGCCACCGACCGCGCGTTCATGGACGACCTCTCGCGGCGCTTCGGCGACCGGCTCTTTTCAGGCGAGATGCTCCACCGGACCGAGCATACCATCGAATTCCAGACGATCTTTTTGAAATACGTCTTCGGGGACGCGCCCTTTGCCATCGCGCCGATTTTGACCTCCTTTCCCCATACGATCTTCACCCACGACCGCTTTTCGGCGCGTCAGGGACGTGGCGGAGCGAGTTCATCGGGGCGCTCAAGGCGGCCCTGGCGGCCTACCGGGGCCGGGCGGTGGTGCTGGCCTCGGTCGATTTCGCGCACGTGGGGATCAAATACGGGGATGAAGAGCCCCCGACCGAACAAGAGATCGAGCGGGTAAACGAACAGGACCGCCGTATGATCGAGATCATTGCGGCCGGCGACCCGAAGGCCTTTCTCGAACACATCGCCGCCGATGACGACCGGCGCAGGGTGTGCGGCTTTCCGGCGATCTATACGATGCTCTCGGTCATCGACGGCGCAAAGGGCAGGCTTATCTCGTACGACAGCACGGTGATGGACGAGGAGCGCTCCACCGTCACCTTTGCGGCAATGACGTTCGGCGCCGGGCCCTTAGGATAACAGACAGTCAACGGCAGACAGGGGGAACCGCCATTTTCGGACGATCAAAAAAGACCCTTCTCATCGTCCCCGTGGGATTTGAGGCGTTCAACTACGGGCCGGGCCACCCGCTGAGGTGGGAGCGGGTAACCTACGCGATGGAGCTGATCCATGAATACGGGATGGATCAGCTGGCAAACGCGCTCTATAGTTCCCCGCCTCCCGCAACCGAACAGGACGTCCTCTCGTACCACGACCCGGACTACGTAGCGGCGCTCAAGACGGCCAACGACGGAAACTACCTTCCGGAGCTGGAAAAATATAACATCGGCCCCGGCGATAACCCGGTCTTCCCCGGGATATTCGACTTTTCCCTGGCGGTGCTGGGCAACTCCCTTGCGGCCGCCCGGGCCGTGGCCGAGGGGACGGCGTGGGCCGCGTTCAACATGGCCGGCGGGATGCACCACTCCATGCGTGACAAGGCGGCGGGTTTTTGCTTCGTCAACGACATCGTCATCGCGATTAACTACCTGCTCTCAAAACGGCTCAAGGTGATGTACGTGGACATCGACGCCCACCACGGAGACGGCGTCCAGGCCGCCTTTTACGACACCGACCGGGTTCTGACGCTCTCGTTTCATGAAAGCGGAAAATCGCTCTTCCCCGGGACCGGCTTCACCGAGGAGCTCGGCCGGGACAAGGGGAAGGGCTATTCGATCAACGTCCCGCTGCGCTACGGGACCGACGACCGCACGTTTACCTGGGCGTTTGACGATATCTTTATCCCGATCATAGAGAAATTCTCCCCCGACGTGCTCGTATCGCAGGTCGGGTGCGATATGATGCTCACCGATCCCCTGGCAAACCTCAACCTGACCTCCCAGGGGTACCTCCACGCCATTACCACGATGCGGCAAGCATGCAAAACGGTGGATCGCGCTGGGCGGCGGCGGTTACAACCATTTCAATACCGCCCGGCTCTGGACGATGGTCTGGGCGGTCATGAACGACCTGCCGATCCCGGATAAACTCCCCGAGCGGTTCGTACAAAAGGCAAAGGAGGAGGGCTTTGACCTCCAGGGCCTTTCCGACCATCCGTTTCGGCTCGACGAATGGCGAAAGCAGGAGGTGATGATGGAGGCGGGAAAGAGCATTCGGGACGTACAACGGGACATCTTCGGCCTGCTCAAGATCAAGATGAAAAAACGGTTCTTCGACGATATCTTTTCGTAATGTGACCCGCCTCCGGGCCGCTTTTCTTCCCGAACATAGCCGTTCGTTTTTATGGGGGAACCGGCAGGCTTTCCCCTTTGGATTTCACTCGGTTTGGAGCGGCGCATGCCCCTGGCCAGAATTATCGAGGCGCTGAGCAATCGGCGCGCCTATCCCCACGGCCCCAAGGCGGTGCGCGTCGTGCAGACCCATATCTCGGTTGTCTTTATCGCCGATGACCTCGTATTCAAGATCAAGAAGCCGGTCAGCTTCGGATTCCTGGACTTTTCCGACCTGGAGAAGCGTAAATACTACTGCGAGGAGGAAGTCAGGCTCAACAAGAGGCTCTGCCCCGATATCTACCTCGGGGTCGTGCCGGTTACCGACGACGGCACGGGGGCCGTGATCGAGGGTACGGGCCCGGTCGTCGAATACGCCGTCAGGATGAAACGGCTCCCGGAAGATTCGTATGATGGACGGCCTGCTTTCCCGCGGCGCTGGTTTCGGCCGGCGACGTGGGCCGGATCGCCGACGTCCTCGTCCCTTTCTATCGCGGCGCGCTGGCCGGACCGCGGATCGACCGGTACGGGGCTACGCCGGTCATCGGGCTCAATTGCGACGAGAACTTCAACCAGACACGGCCCTACGTCGGGAAAACGATATCTCCCGAGCTCTTCGAAGGCGTCAAGGAGTTTACGGAGCATACCTTCAAGACGAAGGCCGATCTCTTCGAAGAGCGGGTACGGGGCGGGTTCATACGGGAGGGGCACGGCGACCTCCATTCCCGAAACATCTGCGTCACCCCGGCAGGCCGTCTATATCTATGACTGCATCGAGTTCAACGAGCGGTTCAGGATGGGCGACGTTGCGCAGGATATCGCGTTTCTTTCCATGGACCTCGATTTTTTCGGGTATCCCGCGCTCTCGCGGGCCTTTATCGACGCGTACGTCGCCCGGTCGGGCGATACGGGCCTTGCCGGCCTCGTCGATTTTTACGCCTGCTACCATGCCTTTTCGCGGGGCAAGGTCATCAGCTTTGAGCTGGGGGAGGCCGAGATAGACAGCGAGGAGAAAGAGCGGGCGGCCGCAAGCGCCCGCGCCTACTTCCACCTGGCCCACCACTATGCGGTCAGGGAGACGCGCCCTTTTCTCGTGGTCACCTTCGGGCTGGCAGGGACCGGGAAAAGCGGGATCGCCGACGACCTCGCCCGCGAGATGGGGTTTGAGATTATCCGGTCCGACGAGGTGAGAAAGGAGATCGCGGGGGTCGATCGAGAGGAACACCGCTACGGCCGGTTCGGGGAAGGGATCTACTCGCGGCGCATGACAGAAAAGACCTACGAAACCATGTTCGACCGGGCCGGGCGGCTGCTGGCGGATAACCGGTCGGTGATCCTGGACGCCTGCTTCCTCGCGGAACGCGACAGACAACGCGCCCGCGAGATCGCCGAAGAGACGGGGTCGCGCTTTATTATCGTCGCGGTGACCGCCCCCGACGAGGTCGTGAAAAAGAGGATTCGGCAGCGGATGAAGGAAAAGAGCGTATCGGACGCGACCCTTGAGGTGTATCTCAAGCAGAAGCTCGTCTGCCAGCCGTTGACCGGCCGCGAACAGGCCGATGCCCTCGGCCTGGATACGACCCACGACCAACGGGACAACCTGCGCGCGGCCGTCGGACGGCTGCTGCTGGGCCGATAGCAGGACGTGACCGTATTCACAGAATGAAAGGTGGTTACCTGAGATGATATCAAAAACCGACGCTGTACCGAAACGCTATGACGTCTGCGGGATCGGCAGCCCGCTGCTCGATTTTATCGTCGAGGTGGACGACGGCCTGCTTGCCGAAATCGACATGCAAAAGGGCCAGATGCATCTCATCGACGAAGAGCAGAGCAGGCGCATCCTCGGCATGATCGAGAAGGGCTACCGGGTCAAGACCGCGCCGGGCGGCTCGTCGGCCAATACGCTGGCCTGCGTCAGCGCACTCGGGGGCAGCGCCGTCTTCCTGGGCAAGATCGGCGACGACTACCACGGGACGGTATACGAACAGAGCACCGTGGACTCCGGCGTCCGGTCGCGGCTGAGCAGGCACCAATCGGGTATAACCGGACACGCGATCACCTTCATCACCCCGGATTCGGAGCGGACATTCGCGACCCACCTGGGAGCGGCGCTCCACTTCCGAAAGGACGACGTCTTCGACGAGGATATCAGGCAGAGCCGAATCCTGCACATTGAGGGATATCAGCTGGAAGACCCGGAGCTCAAGGAGACGTGCGTTCACGCAATGGAGGTCGCGCGTAACTCGGGGGGAAGGTTTCCATCGACCTTGCCGACCCCGCGCTCATCGGCAGGAACCTCGAGCCGATCAGGGACCTGGTGAGAGAACGGGCCGATATCATCTTCGTCAACGAGATGGAGGCGCGGGCCTTTACCGGGCTGGATGACGAGGAGCAGGCGCTGGCCGCGATATATGCCATGTGCGAGGTGGCCGTGGTCAAGCTCGGCGACCGGGGAAGCCTCATCGAGGCAGACGGACGGGTCATCAGGGTGCCGATCTACCCGGTAGCGGTCGTCAACAGCAACGGGGCGGGAGACGCCTACGCGGCCGGCATCCTCTTTTCCATCGCGCGCGGCATAGACTTCGAGCGGGCGGGAAGGATCGCGGCCTACGTTGCCGCCCAGGTCGTCGGCAGCGTCAGCGCCCGGCCGGAGAGAAGCCTGGCCGTCGAGATAGAGAATCTTTAACGTAAATCCAAAAGGAGAACAACATGACATTCAAGAGAAAAAATCCGATCTTCTTAGCCGCCTTCATAGCGGCGGCGATATGCCTGGTTTCCGTGACCGTCTTCGCCCAGACCGGGGGCGCGTCGCTGACGATCCCGAAGCGGGGATATGCCCCCGGGGAGTCGATCACTGCAACGTTTAATGCACCTCCCGGCCTTCCCAACAATGCCTGGGTGGGCGTCATCCCCTCGTCGGTCCCGCACGGCAGTGAAGTGACCAACGACCAGAACGATATCTCCTACAAGTACCTGGAGGGTAAGACCTACGGAACCCTCGTATTTACCGCACCCACTACTCCGGGCAACTACGACCTGCGGATGAACAGCTCGGATAACAGCGGAGCTGAGCTGACCTACGTTTCCTTTACCGTGTCGGGCGGCGCGGCACCCTCCCCGGCGTCGCTGAGTCTTAACACGTACAGCGTTTCTCCCGGAGGGTCGATCGCCGTAACCTTTAGCGCGCCGGCGGGGCTTTCCTCCAACGCCTGGATCGGGATCATCCCCTCGTGGGTGGCCCACGGCAGCGAGGCGACCAACGATCAGTACGACCTGTCCTATCAATATCTCCAGGGAAGGACCTCGGGCACGCTCTATTTCAGCGCTCCGACGACTCCCGGATCGTACGACTTTCGCATGCACAGCACCGATGACAACGGCACGGAGCTGACGTCCGTCACCTTCACGGTAAGGTAGGCAGCCCGTTCAGATGCCCATCGTGGGGGCTCCGGTCCGGTGCGCCAAACGGCGCGGGACCGAGCCCCCTTTTTTTGTCCGGCCGCCCGTCCGAAATCGGGCCGGTGGATACGGCCGCTCATTTTGCTTGAGAAATCCGTAAAAATATGATAGAGTTTCACGCAAATTACCGAGTGGCGTCATGCCGAAAAAGACCGAAAAACCGGCCCCCCAATCACCTCTCTCCAAACTTCCCGCGGTGGATAAATTGCTCGCTCATCCGCACGTCAGGGAGCTTTCGGAGCGCTTTCCCGCGATGGTGGTCAAACAGGCCGTCCGGGAGGCGGTGTCCGACGCCCGCGGGCAGCTCAAGGAACACCCCGCGTCCGACGTGATGGCCGAGCCGGCCCTCCTTTCCCTGATCGAGGAGTGGCTGCTGATGTCGATCACGCCGCGGCTCGTGCCGGTTATCAACGCCACCGGGATCATCCTGCATACCAACCTCGGACGGGCGCCGCTGGCTAACGAGGCGCTCGATCATGTCGCGGCAATCTCCTCGGGCTATTCCAACCTCGAATTTGACCTCGACGAAGGACGGCGGGGGTCGCGCCGGGACCACCTCTCCGCGCTGATAACCGAAATCACCGGCGCCCCGGCGTCCGTGGTCGTCAACAACAACGCCGCGGCGGTCCTTTTGGCGCTCAATACGCTGGCCGAGGGGCGGGAGGTCATCGTCTCCCGGGGCGAGCTTGTGGAGATCGGCGGCGCGTTCAGGATTCCCGACGTGATGGAAAAGAGCGGCGCCCGCCTGCGCGAGGTGGGGGCGACCAACCGGACGAGGCTTTCCGACTACGAACGCGCCATCGGCTCCCAGACGGGGCTGCTGTTGAAGGTCCATACATCGAACTACCGGATCGTCGGGTTTACCGAGGAGGTCGCCGCAGCCGAGCTTGTCGCCCTCGGAAGGCGGTACGACGTGCCGGTCATGGAGGACCTCGGCAGCGGCTCGATTATCGACCTGACCCCCTGGGGGCTCCCCCACGAGCCGACCGTCCCGGAGGTGGTCTCGTCGGGCGTGGATATTATCACCTTTTCCGGGGATAAGCTGCTGGGCGGGGGGCAGGCCGGCTTCGTCATCGGGGCGGCCGATTACGTCGAGCGGGTCGCGAAAAACCCCCTGTACCGGGCCATGCGCGTCGATAAGATGACGCTGGCCGCCGTCGAATCGACCCTCATGCTCTACCGCGACCCGAACGAGGCCCGGCAGAAGATCCCCGTCGTCAGGATGATCACGATGTCCTACGACGAGACAAAGCGGCGCGCCCTGAGAATCGTCCGGCAGCTCAACCGGGAGCCCCACCCGAACCACCACGTCACCACCGCGGACGACGTTTCCGGGGTCGGCGGCGGGGCCTTCCCGACTTCCGAGCTGCCCGGCCGGGTGATCACGATCATCCCGCTGGCCGAAAGCCCCGTCAAGCTCGAGGAGCGCCTGCGCCGCCAACCGGTCCCTATCGTGGCCCGGATTACCCATGAACGACTGATCCTGGACCCCCGCACAATCACCGACCGCCAGATACCGGACCTGATCCGGGGGACGGCGGCCGCGCTGCGGGGAGAGACGGGATCCCGGCATAGCAACAGACCCGAAAAAGACAGCGTGTGAGGAGGAGTGTGATGTCCGAAGAGGTAATGGTTGGAGAGGTCATCAAGTTTTTTGCCAAGCCGTCCGTTGCGGCGATAAAGGTAACCGGCCCCATCAAGGTCGGCGATGAGCTCCATTTCAAGGGAGCCACGACCGATTTTACCGAGGTGGTGGCCTCGATGCAGATCGATAACGCCGAGGTGACGGACGTCAAGTCAGGGGCGCTGGTGGGGATAAAGATCGCCGACAAGGTCCGACCGGGGGATCACGTCTTTAAAAAGCCATAGCGTGAAGACTATGCTCATCGAAATCAAGGGCCTGCACCACGTGTTTTTCCCCGGGACGCCCCTTCAAAAGGCCGCGCTGTCGGGGATTGACCTTGCCGTCGATCAGGGCGAGTTCATCGCCCTTATCGGCCGGACCGGCTCGGGAAAGACGACGCTGGCCCTTTCCCTCAACGGGCTATTGATCCCGACCAAGGGCAGCGTCCGCGTCGGCGACATCGAGGTCAAGCCCTCGACAAAGAAGACCGCGCGGCTCCGGGATCGGGTGGGGCTGGTCTTCCAGTACCCGGAGCACCAGCTCTTTGAAGAGACGGTCATGGCCGAGATATCGTTCGGCCTCGTGAACCGGGGTGGACTTTCCGAAGAAGAAATCCGTGGCCGTGTTTACGAGGCCGCGCGCCTGGTAAACCTTGACCTCGACCGATTGGCCGACCGCTCGCCGTTTACCCTGTCGGGGGGCGAGCAGCGCAAGGTCGCCATCGCATCGATTATCTCCATGGACCCGGATATCCTGGTTTTCGACGAGCCGACCCAGGGGCTGGACTCCCGTTCCCGCACCGAAACGCTCAGGCATATCAAGGAGCTCAACGCCCGGGGGAAGACCGTTTTCATCATCTCGCACGACATGGAAGAGATCATCCGGGTGGCCGATCGGATCATCATCCTTGAGCGGGGTAAAATCGTCCTGGATCGCACGCCCGAGGCGCTTTTTGACGACCCGGAGGCCCTGGATAGGGCGCGGCCGTTCTTGCCCGATGTCACCCAGTTATTAATCGGTTTGAAGGAGAAGGGATGGGATATCAAGACAAATACCTATCGTTCGGACCGGGCGTTGAGCGAGATATTGTCCGTCCTCGGC
Organism: uncultured delta proteobacterium; assembly: GCA_963848155.1. GTDB lineage: Bacteria > Desulfobacterota > Zymogenia > Zymogenales > Zymogenaceae > JAFGAS01. Next base: position 509,314 of record CAWKCL010000006.1, on the reverse strand, counting down.
CCCGGCGCGCCGGGAGGACGCGGGGGGATGCACGCATGAGCGGCGTCCGGCGTCTCTCGTTTGTCCTGCTGTATCGGCTGCCGCGATGCTCTGGGGGTGCCATGCAGCGCCGCCCGAGGGAGAGGGAGCGCCCGTGAAGGGCGGCGTTTTCGCCGACGTGATCACGGCGGTTGAAACGGTCGAAAAGTCAATGCCCGAAACCGGAGAGCGGGACTCCGACGTACCGCGCGGCGAATGGAAGCTCATCCTGGACGCGCGGCAGCGATTCACGGTGCCCCGCATCGTATCAGACTACTCGGCGGAGACCGATTACTACGAGCCCGGGGAGGCGGATACCGCGGGCGGTCCGGACATGACACGGGGGGACGCGCTGGACGTTATCCTCGACGCCGAGTGGGACGAGTATACGACCCTCTCGGCCTCGGTGCCTTCCGAGACGGCCGACCCTGCTCTCGTGAAGGCCGCCGGGGAATCGCTCGCTGATTTCTACCGGGACCTGCCGATCCTGATGGACGCGGTACCGGACACGATGAGGGAGCGGGTGCTCCATATCGTCGTGTTGAGGTATTTCAACACGATCCTGCGGGCGGGGGTGGACCCCCGTCTCTATATGCTCATGCAACCCCGCTAAAAAGGCCGGGGACAATAGGGAGCACGTCATGCGACAAAGAATCCGGATTTCGGCAATCGCCCTGGGCGTAGCGGTCGCGGTCGCGATGGGCATTACGCTCGTAATGAACCTCGGGGACGCCCGGGCGGAAGCCCCCGACGAGCTTCTCGGGCTCGTCCCCGAAAACGTCGAGTCCCTTATCTATCTGCGCGACCTGAAACAGGGGCTCTCGCCGTTTCTCAGGAGCGACTACTATGACGAGGTGCGCGGCCTTTCCGTTTTCGACGGTCCGTTCAAGAGTGATCTCTCCGCGCCGCTCCTCACGAAACTGGGCGATCTTGAAAAATCGACGGGTATCCGTCCAACGCCGCGCCGGGTGTTATGGATGGTCGGCAAGCGGGCGGTCTTTTTTACCACGAGACTGCCTTCCGGTACGGCCTCGGCGGGGATAATCGAGACGGGATTTTTCAAGCGCCTGGTCATCGGCGCCGCCTCGATCTTTTCGGGCGGCGTCGCCAAGGAGGACTGGGGGACCTATTCGGTCTGGGTGGTCACGGCCGGCGGCAAGCATATATATTACAAATCGACAAAACAATACACGGTCTTTTCCGATTCGGCAGAGCTGTTCAAGAGCCAGTGGGAGATGGTATCGGGTAGCGGTACCGCCGCGATCACGAATAACCCCCGGTTCACGGGTCTGTTCTCACGTTTGCCCGGCCAGTACCACGTCCTCTACTACTCGACCTCCGTCATGAATCCCGATCCCGACAAAGAAGGGGCTCCGGGCGCGGATGGCGCGGCTGTTGAAAGGTACGGACGCGGTAGCGGCGGCTTTAACGTTTACCGAGACGGGGATCGACGCCTCGATGCTGGCCCCGTACGGTACGGCGGAGGACGCTGACCGACCTTATGGCGCTCGGGACGCTTGCCGATACGCCGCCGATCGACCTCGGGCAGATCCCGGGGGAAACGGCGGGCCTGATCGCCTTTCGGGCCTTTGACCCGGGTATCGTCTACACACACTTTTCAAAGAGCTGGTTCGGGGACGTGGCTGAGCGGATCGCCTATATCTCCGTGCTCAAGACGTGGAAAGAGAAGGGGGGATTCGACCTCGAGGGAGGCATCATCAACAACCTCGGCAGGGGGGCGACGGCGGCGCTCGTCGGGCTCGGCTGGGAGGCCCAAAAGCCGCACCTGAAGGTGATAGCTTCCGTGGGCGTGAAACCGGGCGGCGAGGCCGCGCTCGCGGAAAACCTCTCCAAGTTCTTCGCCTATTCGTTTTTTGATGCCGGCCCCCAGGTCATCACCCTGGACAACGCCACGCTGTCGTACATGGGCGGTTTCCGTGAAAAGAGCATCAATTGGAACGGCTCCGAATATGACGTTTCCGTCAAGGCAAACCCGGGATTCGGGTTCTGGGGCGGGAAGCTTTTTCTCTTCTGGGATTTCTCGGCGGTCGCAGCGGCTCATCGACAACGCCGCACTCTCGTCGATGAAGGAGGCGGGCAGCCTCTTTGACCGGGACTTCCTCACTAAATCGGCGGCCTTTATCGAGGCCCAAAAGAAGATCCCCGCCGACAATTACGACCTCTACGGCTATGTTGACGGGAACAACGCGGTCTCGCTCCTGGAGGATTACCTGGTCAATCTCTCGGCAAACTATACCTATTTTCTCTATCAGGATTCGGAAAAGCGGCTGCTGCCGCTTCTGGAACTGACGCGGCATGCGTTTGTCTCATGTTCCGGGGGCATTAACTTTTCGGGCGACGCTATCGAAGGCACCGTTACGCTCACGGCAAAAGACATCGATGAATAGCTGGGCCGGGCCGCTCCTGTTGATCGTATCGGCCGTAACGGCCGTCTCGTGCGGCCGGGCGACCGATATAACCGTCGCTCCTTCAAAGGACAGGCTTTCGGCGAACAGGGAAGATACCGTGGAGCTCGCCATCAACGCGGTAACGGAGGCGGGAAACCCCGCCCGCGGGTACGACGGGCCGGTAACGGTTACCCTTTCCGGTCCCGCGGTTACCATGACGGAGGGCGGGCCGATCCTGCTTCACAACGGGGCGGCGGCGGCGCGACTTATTTCGACGTTCGAGACCGGCACCCTTTACGTTACGGCCGAGGCCCCGGGGCTTGACCCCGGACGGGCGACGATCGACGTCGTCGGAGACTACCGGGATCGGGATAAGGACGGTTTCCCGGACGTCGACCGAGCTCTTCGGGGATACCGACCGGCTCAACTTCAGGCGCTGGTTTTGCGCGGTGGCAGAATCGCAGGTGTTCGAGGAAAACCGGCGCTGGGACGAGCTCAACCGGGATTGCGCGGGCCTGGTGCGGTTTGCCTATATCGAGGCCCTCAAGCCGCACGACGACGCGTTTTTCGCGTCATACGCCACGCTGGTCTCGCCGGCCAACCCGGACGTGAAGAGGTACGCGTATCCCGGCGTGCCGCTCCTGGGAACGGCGGTCTTCCGCACGGCGCCGGGCGCCTTTACGCCCGACGATATCGGCCTCAACTTTTCTGCGGCGGGCACGGCCGAGGCGCTGCTCCAGTATAATGTCGTCTTTCTGGGACGCACCGAGCGTGACGTGCTTCCGGGAGATCTCCTGTTCTTCTTCAACCCGGATAACCCGCGGATGCCGTCCCATACGATGATCTACCTGGGCGAGTGGGGGAGAGAGGCCGACGACGACGAGAACGAGGACTGGCTGGTCTACCATACCGGCCCGAGGACAAACGACCGGGGGCAGGTGCGCAAGGTGAGGCTGGCCACGCTCAAGGAGCACCCGGACGAGCGGTGGCGGCCGGTGAAGGAAAACGATCATTTTCTTGGATATTACCGGCTCAAGATACTGGATTGATTAGCAACGGCATACTACGTTGAGGGAAACCATGAAAAAGTCCCTTATCCTTTCTCTCGCATTACTGTGCGCGCTGCCGGCCCTGGCCTTTGCCGGCTCGTTTGAGCTTTCTACCGATAAGATCTTCGCGCCGGGCGAGCCGGTCTCCGTCACGGTATCGGCGATGGATATCCCGACGCTGGATATCCGGCTCTACCGGGTCGATGACCCGAAGTCCTACTTCCTGGGGCTTGAGGACGTGCACTCCCCGGAGGTTGTCACCAAGCGCGGCGTATCCTCCCCCTCGGAGATGGTAGGCGCGGTCAAGCGCAAGGCCGGGCGGCTGTTGAGGGACGATTACCGGGGTAAGCTCACCGATAACATCCGCAACGACATGGTGTCCGCCCTGGGCCTGCCCCACGCCTCGGAGCCGGAAGCCCCGGCCCCGGAAAGCTACGAGCTCTTCCCGATCCTGAAGCGCTTCAACTTCCTGAACCGCTGGCAGGAAAACCTCGTTATTTCACGCTCCGGCCAGTGGCAATATCACACGGTTAACCTGAATATCCCCGATGTCGGCTGTTACCTGGTCGAGGCGGTCTACCAGGACGAGGTGGCCTACACGATGGTGGTGGTCACCCCGATGTCGTTTATCGTCAAGAGCTCGTCTTCCGACAGCCTCATCTACGTGGCCGACCGGGTGACCGGAAAGCCGATGCGGGGCGTCAAGGTTTCGGTCTACGACCAGGAGAAAAAACTCCTGTTCAAGGGCAAGACCGATTCGGAAGGGACGTACTACTCCAAGGTGAAGACGGGCGATTCCGACACGGTCTACGTCTTCGCCGAGGACGGCAAGAACTTCACGCTCGCCGACCCCTACGCCTACTGGTGGGACGAGGCCAACGACAAGGTATATACCTACACCGACCGGCCCGTCTACCGTCCCGGAGACACGGTCTTTTTCCGCTCGATCCTGAGGGAATCGACCGATTCGGGGCTCAAGGTGCCCGGCAGGGGCGACGACTACCTGGTCATCGTCAACGACGCCAAGGGCAACGAGGTCTTGAGGAGCGAGTTCCCCCTGACCGAATATGGGAGCCTTGCCGGCAGCTTCGTTCTCGGCGCCGAGCCCTCGCTCGGGGAGTATCAGATCGTCGTGAGCCTGAACGGCCAGAATTACTACAGCCAGCTTTAAGGTCGAGGAATACAAGAAGCCGGAGTACGAGGTCAAGGTCAAGACGGATAAGGACGTCTATATCCGGGGCGAGACGATCCGCGCCGATATCGACGCGGGTTACTATTTCGGCAGCCCCGTCTCGGAGGCGAAGGTCGACTATACCGATTTACCGGTCGGTATATGAGCGCCCCTGGTGGTGGGGATATGACTGGGGCTGGTACTTCATGGATTCCGACTATTACTATGCCCATGAGAAGGTAATGGTGGACAGCGGCACGCGATCCTGGATGACCAGGGAAAGCTTAAGCTGACGGTGGATACCGTCACTATACCTCGAATCGCCCGATAACGACTATACGTTTACGATCGAGGCCTCGGTGACCGACCTCTCCCGCCGGGTGGTTACGACAAGCTCGGTGGTCAAGGTCGTGCGCTCCTCTTATTCGCTTACGGTGCGGCCCGGACCGGTGGATATACGCCCCCGGCGACACGGCGCGCGTAACCGTAAACGTCTCCGACTTCGACAACAACGGGATCGCCGGCGTGCCGGTGACGCTAATCGCTACGGTGACCGGCTGGAAGGACCAATGCCGCCCCCTCCTCGATGACCCTTACCGGGACCACCAACGCCGCGGGCGACGCCGTTATCGAATATCCCGTGAGGGGCGTGGGTGATATCAACTTTGTGGCCACGGTCTTCGATAAGGCGGGAAACAGCACCCCGCCAGGGACAGCTCCTACTCGATCACCGAGGATACGCCTACGGGGGGGAATCGGGGGGCGGTGTTTCGATCGTCCCCGACAAGGAGACCTATGCCGTCGGCGATACGGCCCATATCCTGATAGCCGCCCCGGTGACCGATACCTATCTCCTGGTCACCACCGAGGGGGAGGCGATCTACGACAGCAGGGTCGTAAAGATCGCCGGCGGCTCGACGATGATCGATCTGCCCATAAAGGAGCAGTACGCGCCGAACATCTACATCTCGGTCTCGGCGATCTTTAACGATGAGCTCTACACCGAGAATAAGAACATCATCATCCCGCCGACCGAAAAATTCGTCACCATCGAGGTTACCTCCAACAAGGCGGTATACGAGCCCCAGGAAAAGGGGACCTTCACCATCAAGACGACCGACGACAAGGGCAAGCCCGTGACCGCGGAGGTCTCGCTGGGCATCGTGGACGACGCGATCTACGCCATCTCGCCGGAGCTGGTCGACGAGATACAGAAGTATTTCTATAGCCTCCGCTACCATTCGGTGGATACCTCCTCGTCGCTCTACTTCCGCTTCTACGGGTATTCCCACCGCAAGGGGCTCTTGGCGGCGCTCCCCGAAAAGTGAGACGAAGCTTGCCGACTTCAAGGGAGACAGCCTCGTGGAGCCGGTGATCCGAAAGGATTTCAAGGATACGATGTACTGGTCACCCACCATCACCACCGACAGGAACGGCACGGCCACGATCAGCGTGAATTTTCCGGATAACCTGACGCGCTGGCGGGCGACGGTGCGGGGGGTGACCGGCGGCGATTGATGGGCCAGGTGACCTACACCGTCATCAGCAGGAAGGACCTGCTGGTCAGGATAGAGTCGCCCCGGTTCTTCCGCCAGGGAGACGACCTGGTGATCTCCACGATCGCCCATAATTATCTCTCCACCGACAAGAACGTGCGCTTCACCTTCGAGGCCAAGGGGCTCACGCTCATATCCGGCAAACCGGTCGACGCAATCGTCCCGAAAAACGGCGAAAAACGGATTGACTGGCACGTCAGGGCCGATCTCGTCGGGGACGCGACCCTCACGGCCAAGGCGATGACCAACGAGGTCTCCGACGGGATGGAGCTGACGATACCCGTGCTGCCGATGGGCGTCAGGGAAACGAGGAGCGAGGTGGGCGAGATCATCAAGGAATCGGGCACGATCACCGTTAAGGTGGATAAGCCGGCCTCCACGATAAAGAACGCCGCCGAGCTTGTACTGACGACGAGCCCCACGCTCGCCAATACGATGCTTGCCGCCATACCATTTCTGGTCGGCTACCCATATGGCTGAAACGAGCAGGTAATGGCAAGGTTCTTGCCATCAATCATGGTCGGTTCGGTACTTGAAGAAGCTTGATCTGAGCGAAAAGAGCATCGAGAAGGACCTCCCCGACTACATCAACAGCGGGCTCATGGTGCTGTATAAACGCCAGCACGACGACAACGGCTGGGGGTGGTATGAGTTCGACGAGACCGACCCCTATATGACGGCCTACGTCCTGTACGGCCTCCTGGAGGCAAAACGGATGCTGCCGGAGGCGGGTATCCCCATCACGGTCGACGAGGGGGTAATCAAGCGCGGGACGGCCTCGCTCATCACCCAGCTTCCCTCGATAAAGGAGGACTCGGTCAGGGTCTATGCCCTGTACGTCCTCTCGCACACCGATAAGCTCAAGCTGACCTGGCTCGACGAAATGTTTGAGAAACGGGCCAAGCTCACCTCGATTTCCAAGGCGATGCTGCTTTTGGCCTACGAGAACAAGGGTGTCGAGGGCAAGGCGAAGGTCCTCTACGATGAGCTGATGAAGGAAAAGATCGAGTCCAACGGAATGGTCCACTGGGGATACACCGGCGAGCAATTCTACTGGTGGGATTGGGAGGCCGATCCGCTCGAGACGACCGCCTACATGCTCCGGGTCATGGCCAAGCGCGACATAGACAACCCGCTTGATCCCCAAGACGATCCGCTGGCTCATCGTCAACCGAACGGGCAGCTACTGGCGGTCAACCAAGGTCACCGGGAAGATCATCTACGCACTGACCGATTACCTTACCCGGACGGGAGAGACCTCGCCGAACTACACCCTGACCGTTACCCTCAACGGCAAGGAGATCAAGAAGAGCAAGATCACCAAGGACACGATGATCTCGGAAGCGGGGTCGATCACCATCAAGGAGGCCGACCTGAAGACCGGGACGAACACGATCGAGATCAAGAAGGACGGGCCGGGCAGCCTCTACTATTCGTCGGCCTTTACCTACTACACCGCGGCCGACCGCATCGATCCCAAGAACGACGGATTCGAGGTGAAACGAAAATATTACCTCCTCAAGCGGGTGGCGAAGAAGGGCGAGCTGATTTACGCCAAGGTGCCGCTGGCCGGCCCCGTCACGAGCGGGGACGAGATCCTCGTGGAGCTGACCGTCACCAACGACAAGGACGGTGAAATACTTCCTGCTGGAAGATTACTTCCCGGCCGGGTGCGAGGCCGTCACGGACGATGCGAACTACGTTATCTCCGGCGACGATCTCTACACGGGCGACGCCTACTGGTGGTACGCGGGCAAGGAGTACCGCGACGAGCGGATTGCCCTCTCGATGGAATACTTCGGTAAAGGGACGAAGGTCTTTAAATACATCCTGAGGGCGCAAAACCCCGGCACCTACGGCGTGATGCCCGCCGAGGCATACCTGATGTACTTCCCCGACCGGTCGGGACGCACGGAGAGCGCGACCATCGTCATTACCGATACGAAGTGAGCGATGGGGGATAGATGAGATTTCTTCATCGGCGGCTCGGCCCCTGGGGGGCCGCCGCCCTTTTTATCGCGGTGGTCTCCTGCTCCCCGTCACCGGAGGCGACGCTTGAAAAAGACTCCCGCCTCAGGGAGGCCGCAATCGACGCCATGGACGGACGACCCGGGGCCGTGGTGGTCATGGACGTGGGGACGGGCAGGATCAGGGCAATGACGGGGGAAGAAACGGCGGCCGGGTGGGCATTCCCCCCGGGGTCCCTCGTTAAGCTGGTGACCGCCTGGAAGGCGATAGAGGAGGGAACCCTTTCCCCCGGGAAAAGGTTCGTCTGCACGGGGAGCGCCCGCTTTTCGGGGATCGAATACCCGTGCTGGTATCCGCCGGGCCACGGGGATCTCGACCTCGTCCACGGGATCGCCTATTCCTGCAACCTCTATTTTCTTTCCCTGGGCGACACGGTATCGGCCGATACTACCTACCGCGGCCTCGTGGAGCTCGGCTTTGGAAAGAAGACCGGGGTCAACCTCCCCGGCGAGGCAGCGGGGAGGGTTTCGCCGCCCGGCGGACCCGGCCGCGACTACCTCATCGGAAACACCGACGCCGTTACGGCCACTCCCCTGCAGGTGATCACGTACCTCTCCGCCCTGGTAAACGGCGGCAGCGTGTGGGTCCCGGCGGTGACCGGTTCGGCCGGCGAGATCGCGTCATTCAGCCCGCGGCTCGCGCGCAGGATAGACGCATCGCGGGCCGCCCCCGTCATCGTCAAGGGAATGCGCGATGCGGTCCGCTACGGCACCGCGACCATGGCGGCGGTGGAAGGCCATGAGGTCATGGGCAAGACCGGCACGGGGACGCTCCTGGGGGTACCGTGGGAGACGCACGGCTGGTTTCTCGGATTTGCCCCCGCCGAGGCGCCCGAGATCGCCGTTGTCGTTTTCCTCTACCGGGGAATGGGCGGGGAGGACGCGGCGCCGGTGGCCCGCGAGGTATTCCGGGCCTATTTCGAGGAAGGGGCGAACCCGTGAGGGGAATCCGGATCGCAGCACTTCTCGCAATTCTTGCAGCGGCGCCGCAGGCGCCCGCGCTCGATTTTTCCCTGATCGAGACCAGGCACTTCGCGATCAGGTTCGGCGAAAAAACGTCCGCGGCACGAATCCGCGGCGCGGCCGCGGTCTTCGAGGCGGCCTACGGGACGATGGAACAGGCGCTGGGGACAATCGATACGCGGCCGATAGACGTGGTGATCTTTGCCGAGACGGGCGATTTCACCGCAGAGACGGGGCTTGCCGTGTGGTCGGCCGCGGCGACGATAGACGGGGCGATCTACATGCAGCCCGTCGTCGGTACTCGCGGCCCGCGGCGTGCTGGACACGACGATCCGCCACGAGGTATGCCTCGTTTTCCTGGTCAGGCGCTACGGGGCCGACATGCCGGCGTGGCTCGCGGAGGGCCTGGCGGTCTATCATGCAGGCGAGATCGAGGTCCTCCGGCGGGGGCTTTCGGGGGCGCGCCCCGCAATATCGGCTCCGGGAGACATAGACGCGCTCCTGTTTGACCGGACCGACCGGCAGAAGGAATCGCTGGGGATACGTGCTGGCCTACGAGGCGGTGCGGCCGATGATAGAGGGAGAGGCCGCGGCGCACGCGCGTAAGGGAGGTACGCGATAATCCCGTACGGGCGGTGGGCCGGGGCCGTTATACTTGACAAACATTACGGATTTTATTACTATATCGGCAGAATACAGTTTTACTCGAACTACGAAAGGGTTTTGGAATGAAAAGGAACGTTGTTCTCATTGTGACGCTTTTAGTATCGATCACCGTCCTGACAACCGGCTGTGATCAGATAAGGCAGGTGCTCGGGCTCGTCGCCCCGGGTTCCCCGGATTCCGGCCCCGGCGGGGTGATCCCCGGCACCACGCCCGGAGCGCCCGGCCCCGGCCCCGCCATTAGAATGCTCAATTGCTGCGATATATCAAACCTCAAGGCGGGAATCGTGAATCTCGATAGCGCGGGGGATTACACCGGTATTACCGAGACGACCACGGTTCCTTACGTTCCCGGAACGTATATCGGCATCTACTTCGAGTATCTCAGCAAGACGGGGAAACCCATCCAGTACCGCGAAGAGGAGTTTTTCCCGTATCCGCCCCAGAACTGGAACCTCTGGGAGGGCAGTGAGGGCAGCTACCGGACATACCCCGAAGAAAGCCGGGCCGAGTATACGACCGTCCTGACGCCCGCTCCCTCCGCGACTCCGTTCCTGAGCCACTGGGGATTCAATACGTCGGGGGACCCTACCGGGCAATGGCGGTGGGACATCTACTTTCGATAACGAGTACTATACCTCTGTGGTTTTCAACGTCGTCCCGGCCACCTATTAGCCATCAGCCCGGAACGGGTCAAACACGCTCATATCGGCGTAACGAGAAACGGGGTTATGAGGGATTACTCAAACCCCGTTTTTCCGTATAAAGCCGCGGGCCCCGGGGGCGCGGCCGTCGGGTCATCCGCGTATCGCTTTTCCGAAAAGGGGGCCGTATGATAAAGGAGTCGACGAGGAACTTCTGGAAGATGCAGGGCGAAGGGGCGCGGGGCATGCTCCGGGCCGCCAACATGGCCCACGGGTATATATACTATACCCTGTACGACCGCTACGTCGCCGTGGCGCTTACCGCCCTGCGGTTCCTGACGCGCCGCTTCCCCTCGCTTTCGCTCACGCGCGGGGCGATCGCCTACCTGGTTGACCACTACCACGCAAAGGTCCTTACCGTCGAGAACGCGCGAAAACTCGTCATGCTGGACCGGGAGCTTTTGGTCCCCGATGACGAGAGCAGGCGCATAATACCCTTTGACATCGCCAACAGGCTCATCTTCAACCACAGGGATCACATCGCCCTCGTCGATTGTCCCTGCCGGTTGGAAAACATCGGCCGGGGGCTGCCTGCGTGCGAGCCCCTCAATACCTGCATGTTTCTCGGGAAGCCCGGCGTCGATTTCGTGACGACCCACATGCCCCGAATGCACGGAAGGCGGGTTACTTCCCAGGAAGCGGCCCTGCTCATCGAGACGCAGTACCGGCGGGGCGTCTCGTTCAACCTCTGGTTCAAGGACGCCACCGGTTATCGGGGAGGCGTCCTCTGCTCGTGCTGCAGCTGTTGCTGCAAGGGCGCCGAGGCGTTCCGAATCATCTCGCAGATCGGCGGGCTTGACGATAAACGAATAGTCGCCCCGTCGGGCTACGCGGCCAAAAGGGACGACGCGAAATGCCGCGCGTGTGGGGGTTGCGCGAAGGTCTGCCCCTATGGAGCACTGGTCTTTTCCGATTCCCCTGCTGAAAGGCCGATCGATTTTATCTACGAGAAGTGTAACGGATGCGGGGCCTGCGTAGCGGTTTGCGAAAACGGCGCGGTTTCCCTTGCCAGGGACGTCAAAAAGGGCGAGGTTCTCGACGTCGATCGGCTCGTCGATTCCTTCACGTAACGCTGTTTCCCGGTGGTAACGCGACAGGCTTCGGGCGGTCGGCCGGGTATCAGTCCGCCTTTATCCGATAGATCACGATAGAATTGTCCTCACTGCCCCGTATCGTCTGAATCTCCTCGATGACTCCGCCCGCCGTGAGGGCCATGATCGGCTCCGGCAGCGGCCCCGAATCGGTATCCCACAGGATATAATCCGGTTTTTCCCGCGCAATGGTTTTTTCGAGCGCGGCGGGATCATGGTAGATTATTTCCCTGCCGCCGGAATAAAAAACGGTAAGCCTGTCCGACGGCGGGATAACGAGTATCGGGTTGGGTTGCCCCAGAGCCTTGATATACTCCCCGGCCGCCCTCTTATAGTAGCGCTTATCGAGCTCGGGATCCAGAAACGACGTAAAGATAAGGGTGAGGATTACCGAGGCTATGAAGAAGACCGATAGTAGCAAGCCGAAAGACGCCGGTTTCATTTTATATTTTCTGTGCGCCCGCTCCTGACACCATACGATGATTCGATCCAGCGCAAGGGCAGACCAGGGCAGGAGAAGGAATACCAGTATCATGGCGTGGCGCTTGGAAAGGAAAAAGAGGTTCATAACAATAAAGACGTCAATGAAGGCCAGTACCGCCGCGCACGTCAGCACAAACAGGCCGGGTCCCCGTTTTATCAGGGACGAGCGGCCGAGATAGACGCCGACTAAAAAAAGAAGGGTAATAACACCGGAGGATGCGGTAACCAGGACGTCAAGAAACGTGCGGACTGCCGAGAGCCAGGGATAGGAGGTGATCATCTTCAGGTAATATGGGTCCATGCCCGGATTATTCGCCATCAGGATATCCGCATACGACCCAACCATCAAGAACTTATGCGAGGCCGTCCAGGAAAGGTATAACACGGTCTCGGTAATATATTCCCTGCCGGGACCGACATACAACAGAAAAAGGAGATACCCCAGAACCGGCACGGGAAGTGCAAACAGCACCAGCTCCCGGGCAGTCTCGTGCCATTTTCGCCGGTCGACGAGCCCCATAATGATGATCGCCACGGATATCGATACGACAACGACTATTCCGTAAATCCTCACCAGACTCGTCGTCCATGCGGCGACGCCCGCAAGAAAGGCCAGCAGATACCTCCTGTTCTCGTGACCTCTCAGGGCAAGGGCAAACGACGTTACCGCAAAGAAAAAGAGCATGGAGTCTTTCAGGACATCGGCCGAATACTTGATCAGGTACGGGTGTATAGCCGCCAGAAATGCGGCACATAATCCCGCCCGGGGGCCCATGGTTTCCGTAACGAGGAAGTATATCGGAACAATAAGGAGACAGCCGAAGAAAAGCGAAACCAGCTGGCCCGACAGGATGGGGTTTTGCACGAGTAGATTAACGAGATACAGGAAAATGGGGTATATCGAGAAATTTCCGTAGAAACCGTCAAGGAACAGGCTGCGCAATCCATCGGTGCCGATCGAAAGCGCGTCGCGAATATAGCCGGGACTATCCGGGGAAACAACGATCGTACGGAAGAGCCGTATTACCCTCAGTCCGATTGAGGTACCGAGGATTACGAACAGGATGATGCGATATCGAGCGATAGACGATGGATCGCCCGGCTGGTCCGATGTTCCGCGCTTAAGAGAAGTGTTTCTGAGAGGCATTGTACGTGAGATGGGCCGTATAGTACGGCAATAAATAAATAATCGGAACTATACCACCTGCTCCATGCTTTGTCAATTGTACGTGGGATACAGCCTGTCGAGATTCCGGACGAATCCTAAAAACTATTGCCTCTCATAGTATTTACTGGTATGTATATACTATGAAGAGCGGCAAGAAACGATATCCCCTTTTCTTCAAATTCCTGATCGGCGTAATTATCGGATTATCGGTCTTCTTCTGTGTCAGCCTTCTCTTTATTACGGGCGTCTTTACATCTCTCGAAAATAAAACGGGAGACGTACGGTTTCGGTTGTTTGCCGATCCGAGTCACGACGGGAGGATCGTCATTATCGCCGTCGATGAGGCGAGCCTCAATTTCTATCGGGAGTACCTGGGGACGTGGCCCTGGCCGCGGGAAGTTTTCGCCGCTCTCACCGGTTATCTGACCGCCGGCGGCGCGCGTATCGTCGCCTTCGATATGCTCTTTGCCGAGCCTGACCTCGAAAATCCCGCCTCCGACGCCGAGTTTGTCCGGGCGGCTTCCGAATCGGGACGGGTAATTACGTCCATGGTCTTCTCTTTATCCCCTCAATCCGATGACGATACCTACGAGACGCTTCTCAAGAAAGGATATCTTTCCGAGCATTTCTCGGTCGGCGTCGTCAATGACGGCACAGTTGCTTTTGAACAATACCATTCCGCAACGCTTGCCTATCTGGGGCTCTTTACCTCGTCGGCGGCCGCCGGGTGTATTAACTTCGTGGCCGATCCCGACGGCCCCTCCCGGGCGTCGTACCCCCTCTTCCGGTACCAGGATCACTACTACCCGTCGCTCGCGCTCGTTTCGGCGGCCCGCTATCTGGGGGTTGACCTGAAGGAAGAGAAGGTCACTATCTCAAAGGATAACACCCTGACCGCCGGGCCGATTCGGGTGCCGCTGCTCGATGACGGAAGAGTGCTCCTCAACTGGCACGGCCCCTATCATACCTACGACTATTACTCCATCGGCGACATAATCGAATCGATGGCGGCAATCAGCCGGGGTGATGCCCCGAGGATTTCGCCGGAGACCTTTGCGGATAAGATCGTGCTTGTAGGGACGACCGCGATCTCGCTGTACGACTTGAGGGCGACCCCCTTTTCCCCCGTCTATCCGGGGGTTGAGCTCAACGCGACGGCAATAGATAATATCCTCAACGCCGATCACGTCAAAACCGTCGGCCGGTACGGGACGATACTGGTGATCCTGGCGATTTCCCTGGTGGTCGCCCTCATTTCCGTCAGGCTCGGCTCGGCCTGGATCGGTATCGGCTCGACGCTGGCACTCCTGGTCTTGTTCACCGCCGCCGTGGTCCTCCTGTTCGTCTTCGGGCGGATCATGGTCGAATTTGTGGCGCCGGCGTCGGCCCTCCTGCTATCGTTCGTGTCGGCGCTTGTCTTTAACTACGTGACCGAGGGGCGGGCCAAACGAAAGTTCAGGGAGGCCTTCGCGAAGTACGTCTCGCCCCAGGTGGTCGACGAGATCAGCAAAAACATTGACGACCTGAAACTGGATACCGGGGACCGCAGGGATATCTCCATTCTCTTTTCCGATATTCGCGGGTTTACCAGCATGAGCGAGAAGCTGGCCCCGGAAGAAGTCGTGCGGAGATTGAACATCTATTTCAAGGCGATGGTGGAGGTGGTCTTTCAAAACGACGGCACCCTGGATAAATACGTCGGCGACGCCATCATGGCGTTCTTCGGGGCGCCCAAGGACGATCCCGACCATGCCCGCAAGGCGTGCCTCTGCGCCCTCGGAATGCAGCAGCAGCTCGAGGCTGTCAACGAGCATCTCGCGTCTGAAGGGATACCGCCCATGAAGATCGGCATCGGCATTAACACGGGCGAGGTCGTCGTCGGTAATATTGGATCGGAGCGCCGGATGGACTATACCGTTATCGGGGACAGCGTCAATCTCGCATCGCGGCTGGAGTCAATGAACAAAGAATTCGGCACAACCATCATCATCAGCGAGTTTACCCTTGCCGAGGCACCGGGGTTTGTGGTCAAAGACCTGGGCTCCGTGCGCGTAAAGGGAAAGGAAGAAACCGTCAGGATATACGAGCTTACCGGGGAAAAGGAAACCTGAAGATGAACCGAATTTTCGTTGAGGGGAAGCTTTCGGTAGGGGAGATTGCGCCGCTTTCGCCGGCCCAGGCGCACCACCTCAGAAATGTCGTCAGGCTTTCGATGAATGACAGCGTGATCCTCATTGACGAAACCGGACATGAATTTCGCGCACAGATCGCCGGTAAAAAGGGCGGAGATATGGAGCTTGCCGTCGTAGAGGAGGTCGGTTCCTCCCCCCGGCCGGTCCTTTCCATCAACCTGTTTGCGGGGCTCATGAAGGGTAAGAAGATGGAGCGGCTTGTCCGGGACGCCGCGGCCCTCGGCGTCGAGTCCGTAACCCCCTTCATCAGCTCCCGTACGATTCCAAGGGACATCGGCGATATGAAGCTTGAGCGAATGAAAAAGATCGCCGTCGAGGAGTCGAGCCTTTCCGGGCGAAACCGACCGCTCCTGGTCTGGGCGCCGGTCGCCTTTGCGGACGCCGTCCGGTCCGGGGCCGATCTCTCGCTGTTCGTCTGGGAAGAAGAGACCACGGATATCAAAGAGGTGATACGGTCGCGGCAGGCTGCGCCGGCGACGGTCGCGCTTTTTACCGGGCCCGAGGGAGGATTTTCCGCCGGGGAGGCTAAAACGGCCGCCGACGCGGGCCTCGTATCGGTAGGGCTCGGCCGGCGTATCATCAGGGCGGAGACGGCGCCCCTGGTGGCGGCCGCCATCGTCCAATACGAATGGGGGGACCTCTGAGATCATGAAATGCCCGGAGTGCGGATACAATAATCGTTCCGGGGCCCGCTCCTGCCGCTCATGTGATGCCCTCCTGAAGAGGCCGTCAGGCGTGACGTCACGGAGGCAACCCCAAAAGGGCCCAACACGTCAGAACAATACTATTGTCTCGGCGCGCCAGGGCGTCGTTCGGCTCAGAAAGAATATCGCCGATTTCAGGCGAGCCGGGTTCGGTATTCGCTGCCTGGCAATGGCCGTCGATCTTCTCTTCGTGGTAATGCTGGACGGGGCGCTCCTCTTTGGGGGTGGCGTGCTGATCGGCAAGACCACCGGAGTCGTTGACCTGGTCCTGACAAGCCGCGGCTTTGAGTTCCTCCAGGTCATCACCCCGCTCCTGAAGGCGGCCATCGTTACGACCGTTTGCGTCCCCCCGGTCTATTTCGTAGTCATGATTGCCCTCTTCGGGCAAACCATCGGAAAGATGATTGCCGGAATAAGGGTAGTCAGAGGCAACGGGGAGCGCGTCTCGTTCGCGCGGTCGCTTGTCAGATTCGCCGGCTACGCCCCGTCCGGTATGCTGCTTTTTGTCGGTTTCCTCTGGGTCCTCTGGGACCCGGATCGCCAGGCATGGCATGACATGCTGGCCGATACCGTTGTGATCAAGTTATAGGTAGTCCGAGAGGGGGAGCCCCCGACCCTTTGTGCGGTTATCGCGTCGGGCTGTGAGGTCCTCCTGTGGATAACGGGATCGGAAAAGACAGTATTCGGCTCACGTATATTCGGGAGGTGCCCTATGGACGAGTTTACGTGCATTACACTCACCCGGGAAGGCCTGTGCGCCGTTTTGACGCTCAATCGACCGGCTCGAAAGAACGCCCTCGGAAAGGGTATCATCGATGAGCTGGTTCGGGCGCTGGATATGATCCACCACGCCACGGACGTCAGGGTCCTCATCGTGACCGGGGCCGGCGCCGACTTCTGCTCCGGGATGGACTTAATTGATATGGCGGAGGTCGAAGAGCAGGAAGGACTGCGGCTCGTCCGGGCCGAGGCTAAGGTCTTCGAGATGCTGCACGGCCTGTCCCAGGTGACGATCTCGGCGGTTGAGGGATATTGTCTCGGCGGTGGTATGGAGCTTGCCCTTTCCTGCGATATACTTGTTGCCTCCGACCGGGCGCTTTTTGGAGAGCCGGAGGCTAACTTTTCGGTGCTTCCGGGAATCGTGCGGGTGTGGCGACATGCCGGCCTCAACCGGGCGCGCTATATGGCGCTCACGGGGGCAATCTTCCCCGCCCGTGAGGTTGCCCAGTGGGGGATCATCTCTCAAATAGTGCCGGCCCGAAAAACCCTTGCCGAGAGTAAGAAGATCGCCGCCGATATCATAGGTAAACCCCCCGAGGCCGTAAAGACCGTTAAGCGCCTCTTCTCTGAGGTGATGGACATGACCTTTAGTGACGCGTCTCAGGTCGAGAAAGAGACGTTTTTACAGCTCTTCCAGAACCCGGAACGCCGGGCCCTGATGAGTGAGTTCGGGAAACGAAAGGGGCGCCGCAATCCATGACGATTCACGTAATGGTCCGATAGGCGGCGGTGCCTGTCAATCCGCGGCATGGGGGCGCCAATAACCGGAAATGATTTGCATATTGCGATAAATCATGTAATAATTATGATGATTTATGCGGAGGTTCAGCCCGGTGATTGAGCACTTGTTGGAATCGCCGTTCGTATCACCGTTATTGGTGTCGCCGCCGAGCGCATCATTCAGACCCGCGACCCGTTCTCATAATCTATTCCCTTCCGATAGAATTCAGCGGTTTCCTTCGTACACGCGTCAGGGGCGGCTCACTCACCGTTGATCGTACGCCGGCTTCTGCCGCCGGGTTGAACGCACTTTCATCTGATCGTGATCTCGCTTTGATCAAGCCCATCCGATTATACCTGTTTTCATAGTATTGGCGACGGAACATGACGGGAAAAGGTAGAATCGCACTCCTCGTTATTATTATGGTCATCGTGACGGCGGCCGTCAGCGCCGTCTCGCTGATCATGCTCTACCGGGCCTCGATCCAGGAACAGAAGGAACGCCTTTCAGAGATCGCCCGCAGTATGGTTTCCCACTATGAGGAGGTCTTCTTCGCAGAAGGACATCCGGCCGATACCCTCGTCGGGACGCTGGATACTGCAAAGCTACACGATACTATTGAGCTTCATACACACTACCTGACCAATACGAAAACCGGTGAGATCGTCGTCGCCCGGCGTGAGAACGATACCATAGTCTTTCTCTTGACTAAGAGATCGTACGAAGAAACCGGCCCCAACACGCTGAGCCCCGATTCTGCCTTCGCGGAGCCCATGCGCCTGGCACTCTCGGGGAAGTCGGGTACGATGATCGGGACCGACTACCGGGGGGAGGAGGTGCTTGCCGCCCACGAGCCGATGCCTGCGCTCGGACTTGGGGTTGTGGTCAAGATCGACCTTGCAGAGATCAAGGCCCCCTTCATAAAGGCGGGGACGACGGCGGGGATCGTTGCGCTTGTCCTTGCGATTATAAGTTCAATCGCTTTCGTGCGGGTATCGGCCCCGATAATCCGACAAATCGACGAGAGCAAAGAGCGCCTTCAGAGGGCCTATGACGCGGTTAAAGCCGGCGCGTGGGAGTGGGACCTGAAAACCAACAAGAACACCTGGTCCGACGGGCTGTGGACGCTCTACGGATTGGAGCCCGGCAGCGGTGAGCCTTCATACGAATTGTGGCGGCGGTCTATTCACCCCAATGACCGCTCGGCCGCCGAGGCCGCGGTCAGGAGTGCTACTGAACAAGGGACCGAGTTGAACGCCGAATGGCGTGTGAATACGCGCAAAGGGCCGGAACGCTGGTTGATGTCCCGCGGGTTGCCCGAGCGCGATACAAAAGGGCACATCATCCGCTATCTGGGCATCGTCTTTGACATTACCGAGCGCAAGCGGTCCGAAGCTGCGCTGCGGGCCAGTGAACTGAAGTACCGAAATATGATCATGAATCTGAGCGAAGGATTCTATAGTGCGACCCTTGACGGCGTACTGCTCGATCATAATGTTGAATTCAGCAGGATCCTCGGTTTTGACCCGGACGCGAATCTGGTTGACGCGCGACTTCCCGATTTCTGGCGGAATCCCGAGGATAGAAAAGCATACCTTGGACAACTGAAACTGCAGGGCGTCATCCGGAACTACCTTACCGCGGCGAAAAAACAGAGCGGAGAAGAGATTTATGTTGAGATAAACGCCCGGATCGTCAAAGACCTACACGGGAAACCGGTACGTATCGAGGGTTCCTTTATCGACGTCACCGAGCGCAAGCGGGCCGAAGAAACGCTGCGAGTGCTTTCTCTGCGGCAGGAGGCAATCCTCGACGCCGTCCCGGATATCATCATGGAGGTCGACGCCGAAAAGGTGTATACATGGGCTAACCGGGCAGGTTACGACTTCTTCGGTGAAGATGTGATCGGTAAGGAGGCTGAGTCGTATTTTGAAGGCGAACAGGATACGTACGCCGCGGTAAAGCCGCTGTTTGACGGCAACGAGGATATATTTTACGTGGAAAGCTGGCAGCGGCGCAAGGACGGCGAGCGACGCCTGCTCGGCTGGTGGTGTAAGGCCCTCAAAGACGAAAATGGAAACGTCATCGGGGCGCTCTCCTCGGCCCGCGACATGACCGATTGGCGGACCGCCGAGGAGGAAGTCAGGAAATCGGCGACATTTTTGGACAGCATGATCGACCAGAGCCCGGTTCCCATGTGGATTTCCGACGAAAACGGAACGCTCAGACGGATTAATAAGGCCTGCTGTGAGCTGCTGCATATTACCCCCGAAGAGGTGATAGGTAAATATAACGTGCTCAACGATAATATCGTTAGAGAGCAGGGACACCTGCCGAAGGTCGAGGCCGTTTTTGAAAAGGGGGAGACGGCGAGGTTCGAACTCACCTACGACACGGCGCGGGTCACGGGCCTCGATCTCAAGGACGCGGCGTCGGTATATCTCGATGCAACGATCTTCCCCGTGCGCGACCCCGGTGGGAGGATAATAAGCGCCGTTATCCAGCACAAGGATATTACTAAGCGCAAGCGGGACGAGGCCGAGATCAGGAAACTCAACGAGGAACTGGAGCAGCGCGTGATCGACCGCACGGCCCAGCTTCAGGCCGCCAATAAAGAGCTCGAGGCCTTCAGCTATTCGGTCTCCCACGACCTGCGCGCCCCCCTGCGGGCCATCGACGGTTTTACCAGGGTGCTCGCGGAGGAATACGATAATCGTCTGGACGAGGAAGGCAGGCGGCTGGCCGGCGTTATACGGGATAATACCCGGCGCATGGGAAAGCTTATCGATGACCTGCTGGACTTTTCCCGCGTAGGGCGCAGTGAGCTGCATATCGGCCCGATCAACATGGAGCTTCTGGCCAAATCCGCATTTTTCGAATTGGCGACGGAGGACGACCGGGCGCGTATCTCGTTTACCGTGGGCAACCTTCCGGAGGTCAACGGAGATTCCTCCCTGCTCCGCCACGTCTGGACAAACCTCGTCTCCAACGCAGTCAAATTCTCCTCGAAAGAAGAACTCGCGGTCATTGAAATTACCGGCCGTAAGCAGAATGCCCAGGTAATTTACTCGATCCGGGATAACGGCGCAGGTTTTGACGATAGATACTCCGACAAGCTCTTCGGCGTCTTCCAGCGACTCCACGGGGAAAAGGAATTCCCCGGCACTGGCGTGGGCCTCGCTATTGTACACAGGATAATCGCCCGGCACGGAGGACGTGTATGGGCTGAAGGGAAGGTAGATGGGGGCGCGGTGTTTTACTTTTCCCTTCCGACGAAACTTGGGGGTGAGTCGTGAAAGACATCGACGCGATCGAGATCCTGCTCGTCGAGGACAACCCGCAGGACGCGGAGCTTATCGTCCGGGCGTTTAAGAAAAACAGGCTGGCAAACCGGATATACGTAGCCGAGGACGGGGCCGAGGCGCTGGATATCCTGTTTGCGCGCGGCCAATACGCACGGCGCGAAAACGCGGCCCCCCCAAAGATCGTCCTTTTGGACCTGAAGCTGCCAAAGGTCAGCGGCCTGGAGGTGCTCAGCCAGATTAAATCTGATGCGCGAACGAAAAAGATTCCGGTGATCGTTGTGACCTCCTCGCGGGAAGATCCTGATATCGAGGAGTCATACGCACTTGGGGCTAACAGCTACGTTGTAAAGCCGGTTGATTTCGAACAGTTCTTCAACGCCATGAGCAACCTCGGCCTCTACTGGCTGCTGGTCAATCACCCCCCCCGGTGAAACGGGCTTTTCCCTCTTCCTTTGTACCGATACGGAGGTGAACTCCATGGATGAGGCCATCCGAATCCTCATCGTCGAAGACGTCGCCGCGGACGCCGAACTGGCTAAACGGGAGATAGGCGGGGAGATAAAACCCTGCGACTTCAAAATTGTAGAGACGCAGGAGGAATTCCTGGACGCGCTGGAGACCTTTGTCCCGGATATTATCGTCTCGGACTACAGCCTGCCCGTGTTCAACGGGATGACGGCGCTGAAACTCACCCTCGAAAACGCCCCCGCCACCCCCCTGATTATCCTCACCGGATCGCAAAACGAGGACGTCGCCGTCAGCTGTATTAAGGCGGGCGCTTCGGACTATGTCCTGAAAGACTCCATCAGGCGGCTGGGACCCGCCGTCTCCGCCGCACTGGAGGTAAGGCGTGTCCGGCAGGAAAAGGAGCGGATCGAGGCCTCGCTCAGGGAAAACCAGGAGCGCTACCGGATCATCACCGAGAATATGAGCGATACCGTCTGGATCATGGACATGGATTTACGCACGACCTATATCAGCCCGTCGGTAGTGGCAACCCGCGGATATACCCTCCAAGATCTCTCTGACATGCCCCTCGATAAGCACATGACCCCCGAATCCCTAAAAATCATTTCGGAAGTGATCGCAGAAAATCTGACCCCGGAACGGCTGGCGGACGCAGGGCTCCCGATATCCGTGACACTGGAGCTTGAATTCTACCGCAAGGACGGCTCTACCTTCTGGTCGGAAATCACCATGACGCTCATCCGTGACGCGGACGGACGCCCCGAGGGATTTCTCGGCGTCGGCCGGGATATCACCGAGCGCAGGGAGGCCGAGCGGGCGATCAGGGAGTCGGAACGGAAATACCGGGAGTTGATAGAAAACATCGGGGATATCGTCTATGTCGTGGACGACCGCGGCAACGTCCTGTTTCTGAACGGGGCGGCCGAGCGTTTCTTCGGATATACGCGGGAAGAATCTATTGGCCGCAGCTTTGTTGAGTTTCTTGTCCCGTCGTCCTTTGAGACCGCTGCCGCTGTTTTTAAAAGGCAGCTTGCCGGGGAAGATGTGGTGGTCTTCGAGCTTGATTTCTACAACAAAGACGGTGAGATCAGGACGCTGGAAACCCGGGAGAAATTGGTATGGGAAGGACGCCGGATAGTTGAGGTACACGGGATCGGCCGCGACATAACGGAAAGGAAAACCGCGCAGGAAGCGCTGCGGGAAAGCGAGGAGCGATACCGCAACCTCCTGGAGCTTGCCCCCGTCGGCATCGCCGTCCAGGCGGAGGGAAAGATCGTCTTCACGAATACCGCCGGGGCGCAGATAGTCGGGGCGCAATCCCCGGATGAGATAACCGGCAGGGATGTCAGTACGATCATTCATCCTGACTATGTTGACCGGTCCCTGGACCGTCTCAGGCGCATGATGGCCGGAGAACAGGGGCTGTATCCCAATGAAAACGTATACGTCAGGCTTGACGGTACCCCCGTTCCCGTAGACGTTATCGCGGCGCCCGTTACCTACGGGGGCAAACCGGCCGTCCAGGTTATCGTGACGGACATCAGCAAGAGGAAGGAGACCGAACGGGCAATCAGGGAGAGCGAGCAGCGTTACCGCGAGCTGCTGGAGAATATCGCGGATATCATCTACGTCACAAACGAGGACGGTAAGTTGGTATTTCTCAACGCAGCCGCCGAGCAGTTTATCGGGTATTCCCGGAAAGAATTGCTGGGACTAACTTTCGCCGACTTCCTTACCCCCGAATCTATTGAAACCGCCGCAAGCGTCTTCAAACGCCAGCGGGCCGGGGAGGACGCCGGGGTTTTCGAGCTTGAGCTTTACGACAGGACCGGGGCGATCAAGACGATCGAAACCAGGGAACAGCTGGTCTGGGACGGCGACCGAATCGTATCGTTTCACGGGATCGGGCGCAACATAACGGAGAAGAAGCGGGCCCTGGAGGCGCTGCGGGATTCCGAACAGCGCTACCGGGAGCTGGTCGAGACTATCGCCGATATTGTTTATATTACGGACGGTACCGGGAAGATCATCTATCTCAATAAGGCCCTGGAGGAGGTCTCGGGGTATACACGCGAGGAGCTGCTCCAGAAAAACTACATGGAGCTGCTGACCCCGGAGTCGCTGGAAAAAGTCAAGGGGATTTTTAAGGCCCAGAAGAAGGGAGAAGATATCGGGTCATACGAAATCTCCTTCATCGATAAGAGCGGCAGTATACGGATAATCGAAGTCCGCGAACAGGTAGTCTGGGAGGGAAAACGGATTGCGCAGGTTCGGGGTATCGGCAGGGATATTACGGAGCGCAAGCGCGCCGATGAACGGATCGCGCACCTCAACCACGTGCTGGAGTCCATACGGACTATAGACAAGCTCATCGTGAGGGTCGACGATAAGGATACGCTGTTGGCCGGGGCGTGTGAAATCCTGTGCGAGGTGAGCGGGTACTATTTTGTCTGGATCGGCCTCGTGGAAGAAGGGCATATGCGGGTCGCTCCCGCCGCCTACTGGGGATACGAGGACGGGTACCTCGACGCTGTCACGGTAACCTGGGATGACACGCCCACCGGAAGGGGCCCGATCGGAACGGCCATTCGAACGGGACGGCCCTGTGTTTTCAATGATACGGCCAATAACCCTGATTTTCAAACCCTGGAGTGACGAAGCATTGAAACGCGGGTTCCGCTCGCTGATGGCGGTCCCTATCACGACCGGCAAGCGGGTTTACGGCGCGCTGGCCGTCTACTCGGACCGCGTCGATGTATTCGATGACGAAGAGGTCGCGCTCATGGAAGACGTGGCCGATGACATCGCCTTTGCAATGACCGTGATCGAGGCGGAGGCGGAGAGGAAACGGTCGGAAGAGGCGCTGAAGGAGTCCGAGGAAAAATTCCGCAGCTTCTTTGAAACGTCCCGGGATATTGTGTTTATTACCTCCCCTGATGGAACCGTTCTGGATGTAAACAAGGCTTTTGAGGATATACTTGGGTATACGAGGGAAGAGACGCTTCCGAAAAACGTTACGCACTTCTACAAGAATCAAGATGATCGAAACCGATTCCGGAAGGCGGTCGAAAACCTCGGTTTTGTCAGGGATTTCGAGGTAGCCGTCCGGAGGAAAGACGGGACCTTCGTGGACTGCCTCATAACCGCGACGGTCAAGAAGGGATCACGGCGGCGCGATCATCGGCTACCAGGGGACGATCAGGGACATCAGCGAAAAAAAACGTATGGAACGCCAGCTCATCCAGGCCGAGAAGCTTTCGTCGCTCGGCGGAATCCTTTCCGGGGTAGCCCATGAGATGAACAATCCTCTCACGTCAATCATCGGGATCGCCCAAATGATCATGCGCGGCCCGGTTCCTGAGGAATATCAGGGAGAAACTCGAGGTAATTCATCGAGAATCGCTCAGAACCGCCAAGATCATCCAGGGGCTATTGACCTTCGCACGTGAACATAAGCCGGAGCGGAAGATGATCTCCGTCAACAAGATCGTCGAGGAGTCCTACCGGCTCAGGGAGTACGAGTTCCGCGTTGATAATATTGCCATAAAACTGGACCTTACTAAGGATATACCGCTTACGGCCGCCGATCCCCATCAACTACAGCAGGTCTTCATAAACCTCATCAACAACAGTCACGACGCGCTGACCGTCGGCGGCGGGAGCCAGTTGGTTATCCGCTCATTTGTCAGGGACGGGACTATCGGTATCGAGTTCGAGGACGACGGGCCGGGGATCCCGGAACAGGATATAGGGTTTATCTTCGACCCGTTCTTTACCACAAAGGAGGTCGGTAAGGGAACCGGACTGGGGCTTTCTATAGTGTACGGAATAATTAAGGAGCACAGCGGAAGGATAGAGGTGAACAGCCTGCCGGGCAAAGGGGCGAAGTTCACCATCTATCTGCCCGTGACGACAGAGATTACCGAGCGGACCGCGCCGACACTGAGGCAGACGGGAAAGTCGGCGGACGGAAAGCTGGTAATGGTGGTCGAGGACGAAGAGCCCCTCCGAAAGATGATCGCCGAGGTTCTCGAGCGGGACGGCTATCGGGTCCAGCAGTGCGAGGGCGGGCAGCAGGCAATCGATATGATGAAGGTGAAACGGTTTGACGCAATCATAACGGATTTGAAGATGCCCGGAATCGGCGGAAAGGAGCTCTATACCTTCGTCCAGAAATATTACCCCAATCTTGCCCGCCGGGTCCTCTTTATCACGGGGGACGTCCTGAGCGTAGACACGCAGTCATTTTTCAGGATAACCGGGAACGTATATATCGAAAAGCCGTTTGAGATAGAAGTGCTGCTGGCGCGGGTAGATGAAGTGCTGAAGCTGTAAACGCCTCACGAACAGCCCGGGGCGGGCAACAGGATTATACCGGCCGGGCCTTCAGCGTCTGAACGAATCGAGAAGATCGATAAGCTCTCCAACGTTTTTGACGCCGACCACCGCCATCGCGGGCGGTGCGGATTCCGTTGACGCGTTTCCGGCCGGCACAACGGCGCGGACGAATCCGAGCCGTTTGGCCTCCGCAATCCGCATAGCCGACTGCGAGACCGCCGTTACCTCGCCGGAGAGCCCGATCTCCCCAAAAAAGACGGTACCGGGAGGGATCGGGATATCGGTATGGCTTGACGCGAGGCTGGCCGCCAGGGCCAGGTCAACGGCAGGCTCCGAAAGCCTGATCCCGCCCGCCACATTGACAAAGATGTCGTGGGACGACAGATTCACCCCCGCCTTCTTTTCGAGCACCGCCGCGATGATAGCCGTCCGGTTATAATCGATCCCCATCGACGTCCGCCGGGGGACCGCCAGGGCGCCGGGCGTGGTGAGGGACTGAACCTCGACCATGATACTGCGCGTCCCCTCGATAGCGGCGGTCACCGCCGCCCCGGAGATGGGGGTATCCCGACGGGTCAGAAACAGCTCGGATGGATTTGCCACCTCAAGCAGACCCTGTTCTTTCATTTCGAAGATCCCCACCTCGTGGGTAGGGCCGAAGCGGTTCTTGTGCGCCTTGAGTATACGGTAGGGGTAGTGGGTGCCGCCCTCGAAATAGAGAACGGTATCCACCAGGTGCTCGAGAACCTTGGGGCCGGCGATCGCCCCTTCCTTGGTAATGTGCCCGACCAGCAGGACGGCCATTGCGTTTTGTTTCGCGTACTGCGTCAGCTTCTGGGCCACCTCCCTGATCTGGCCGATGCTTCCGGGCGCGGAACCGACCTCCGGGTCGGCCGTCGTCTGGATCGAGTCTATCACAACCACGCGCGGCCGCCGGTCATTCATTGCCGCCTCGATCACGGTAAGCGAGGTCGTGAATAGCGCCTGAAAGGCCGCGAGATCAAGATCCATCCGCCGGGCCCTGAGGGCGAGCTGCGCGCCGGACTCCTCCCCCGAGACGTAGAGGGTCTCGATCCCGGCCCCGGCGAGCCGTGATACCGCCTCCATCAGGAGCGTCGTCTTGCCAACGCCGGGGTCCCCGCCGACCAATACGACCGATCCCGGCACCAGGCCCCCGCCGAGGACCCGGTCCAGCTCGCCGATTCCGGTAGTCATGCGGGAGACCTCCGCCCGATCAAGCGACGCGAGAAAGATGGGGCGGGCCGTTATGCCTTCGCCGGAGGGCCGCACCTCTTTCTCGGGCACGGCCTCCTCGATTACGGTGTTCCATTCGTTGCACTCGGGACACCTGCCCACCCACCGCGGGGCGACATAGCCGCAGGACTGGCAGACGAATCTGGATTTAGCCTTTTTTGTCATCGTGATGCAGTTCCGTATAGAAAGCTCGAAAGGCTGACGCGGACGGTAACACGAAAAAGGGCATTACCTGTCGACGAGATGGATCCCGAAGACTCCACAATCGGCCTTCGTGGTCCTGAAAATAATTCCGGGTCGGCCGCTACGGCGCCTCGGACTTGATCGAAAGGAGGGTCTTGTCGGCCAAGGTCCCCCGCAGCTTCCCGAACTGATCCAGGAGTTCCTCAACCGTCAGCCGGTCCCGATCGGACCCTTTTACGTCGAAGATGATCTTACCCAGGTGCATCATGATAAGCCGATTGCCGTTGGCCAGCGCCTGCTGCATATTATGGGTAATCATTACGGTAGTCAGCCCGTATTTCTCGATGATCCGCCTGGTGAGATCCATGACGAGCCTGGCCGTCTTCGGATCGAGGGCGGCCGTGTGCTCGTCCAATAACAGGACCTTCGGGGAATTGAGGGTTGCCATGAGCAGGGTGAGGGACTGGCGCTGCCCTCCCGAAAGGAGCCCGACCTTGTCCCGCAGGCGATCTTCGAGACCCAATCCGAGGAGGGAGAGCCTCTCTTTGAAGAGGTTTCTGGATTTCTGGTTGACGCCGAAGGCCAGCGTCCGCCTCCTGCCGCGGGCCAACGCAATCGAGAAGTTCTCCTCAATGGACATTGACCCCGCGGTGCCCATCATCGGGTCCTGAAAGACCCGTCCGATAAACTTCGCCCGCTGGTGCTCTTTGAGAGGCGTGACATTGCTGCCGTCGATGATGACTTTGCCCGTATCGGGGGGGTAGACCCCCGCGATGAGGTTGAGGAGCGTCGATTTGCCGGCCCCGTTGGAACCGATAACGGTGATAAAGTCGCCCTTTTTAACGTCGATGGTCACCCGGTCGAGCGCGAGGTTCTCGTTGACGCTTCCCTTATTGAAGATCTTGGTGAGATTCTTGACCTTGATCATTGCTCGCTCTCCCCTTTCCGGAAGGCCGCGAGCTTGATCTTACTCCGTATGGTGGGTAGCGTCAACGCGAAGACAACGAGGATTGCCGTGATGAGTTTCAGATCGCTCGGGGTAATCTGGAGGGAGCCAATCCTGATTTGCAGGGCCGCGGCTATGGCAAGACGATATACCACCGAGCCGATAACGACCCCGAGGGTCGCCCGGAAGACCGTCATCTCGCCTATGAGGGCCTCTCCGATGATAACCGACGCGAGGCCGGCTACGATCGTTCCCACCCCCATGTTCACGTCGGCGCTTCCCTGATTCTGGGCAAATAACGCCCCGGCAAGGGCTACCAGCCCGTTGCTGAGCGCCACACCGAGCATAATGGTAAAGTGAGTATTAACCCCCAGCGCCCGTATCATGTGAGGGTTATCGCCGGTCGCGCGCATCGCCAGGCCCAGTTCGGTGTGCAAAAAAAGGTCAAGGACGATCTTGACAATAACGATAACCACCAGGAAAAGGATCGGTACCATAACGAACGGGGGTATTCCGAGAGAAATGATGAAATCCCGAAAGGCGGCGAAATGATCGAAAACCGTCTGCCTGTTGATCAGAGAGGTGTTCGGTTTTCCCATGATCCTGAGATTAATCGAGTAGAGCGCAATCATCGTGAGGATTGACGCAAGGAGGTTGAGTATATTGAGCTTGGTAGATAGAAACGCGGTTACAAGACCCGCCATCATGCCCGCGGCGACGGCCACCGGAAGCACCAAAAAAGGATTCATCCCATGGGTTATCAAGACGGCGCTTACCGACGCCCCGAGGGGAAAGCTTCCATCGACCGTGAGATCCGGGAAATCCAGTACTCTGAAGGTGAGATAGACACCGAGGGCCATAAGCGAATAGACCAGGCCCTGAGAGATGGCGCCCATAAGCGCGTAGAAAGACACCCGCGTTACCTCCTCGATATATGACGATACGATGCCGTTTCCCGGGTGGTCAACTGAGAAAACGGCCGAATTAAGAATCCGGGGGACAGTCCCAAACCGTATGAGGCGGATAAATATTATTGATTAGATTAGGGTTTTTAGCACAGATTGTCCGAATCGTCAAGCAAAAAGGCCGACGGTGCCTATAACCAAAAACGACCGCGGGGTGGGAGTACAGACTCCCACCCCGCGCTTTATGCGGTACGATTGACGGGCGGTCGGTCAGCTTAGATTAAGGGCCGCCCACGCCCGTGAGACAATCCCGGAGGCCTTGCGGCCTTTCGGGGAATGCCTATTTGCCCTCTTCTGCCGGCGCCTCCGCTTTGAAGGTTTCGTCGGCCCTCGTGAGGACGGCCTCGGGAATGGTCACACCCATTGCCGCGGCCGAATCGAGGTTCACATACAGGAGGAGGTCTTCCAGCATCTCCGTGGGCATCTCGCCCGGGTTCTTACCCTTCAGGATCTCCACGGCCATTCTCCCGGTTTGTTTGCCGAGGAGGTAATAGTCGATAGCCAGGGCCGCGATAGCGCCGCGCGGCACGGAATCGACATCCGCGGCGAACAGGGGGATCTTGTTATCGGTGCAGACCTTGGTGATGGCTTCAAACGCCGAAACCACGGTATTGTCGGTGGGGATATGGATAGCGTCGACCTTGCCGACCAGGGACTCGGCGGCCATCATGACCTCGCTGGAGTTCGTGACGGTTGCCTCGACGATCTCGATGCCGAGCTTGGCGCCTTCATCCTGGACCTGTTTGAGGGAGGTCAGGGAGTTGGACTCGCCGGCGTTATAGATGAAGCCGAGCTTCTTGACACTCGGGACGATCTCTTTGATGAGCTCAAGCTGCCTGTCGGCCGGGGAGAGGTCAGAGGTGCCGGTAACGTTCTTGCCGCCGCCGTCGAGGGAATCGACCAGTCCCGCCCCTACGGGGTCGGTTATCGCCGAGAAGACAACGGGGATCTCCGTGGTTGCCTTAACGATCGTCTGAGCAGAAGGGGTGGCGATCGCGAGGATCAGGTCCGGCTTTTCGCCGACGAGCTTCTCGGCGATCTGAGCGGCGATGCCGAAATCGGCCTGAGCGAAGTTAACGTCGTACGTGACGTTTTCTCCTTCGACGTAACCTTCCTCTTTGAGGTAGTCGACAAAGCCGTTTCTTACCGCGTCCAGAGCCGGGTGCTCAACAAACTGCGAGATCCCGATGACGTAGTGTTTCTTTTCCTTTGCGCATCCGGTAAGGCCTGTTGCCAGGGGGACGATAAGGGCCATGACTGCGACGATAAATAGAATTCGTTTCATGCGAGTCTCTCCTTTCATACTGTTTATCTACTCTATGTACATATGATCACCCACTCTATGAGCGGGTAACCATATCTCCCGTAAGAAGACGGCATACGTCCGCAGATCCAGCCGTGTCTGTTCAGGCAATGTGGTACTAAGCTCTGGTGATCTCTACAAATTCCTTCAGCGGTGAAGATCCGGGCCAGGCCGGATAGAAAATGAAATCCCGTTTAACGATAGATGTCTTCGGGATGAGATAGTGTACGCCGAGTATCCCCATGAAGAGCTTCGAGAAGAACATCCCCAGGAAAACGTCAAAACCGGTGCTCGCCATGACGACCGTTCCCGCATATTTCTTTCTCAGAAGAAAGTAGGTCAGCTCAAGCCCCGCCAGCTGGTGTTCCATCGAAACGTCGGTTACGACGACCCGGTAGTGATCAAGCCCCTTGTCGTTCAACATGCCGATGCCCTGTTTGGCTGATACGGCAAGATCGATCAGATACCCGGATTTACTGAAGAACTCGGAGATGAGGTTTGCATATTTAGCGCGATCATCCACCAGAAGCAGTTTCTTGGCTACTGACTGCATACCCGAAAACCCTTCCTTTGTTGTCGGCCCTGCGTAGAGGCGTCGACCAATGTTCGCGCCGATCGCGGCACAAATAATTGAAAATATTTAAGCTGTAAATTTAAATACGTATCATACATCGGACGTACCGTCAAGGGAAAAGCTTGACTTGCCGGTACCGGTACGGTATTATGAAAGCAATATTTTTGCCGATGTAAAGTAATAACTTTCCTGTCTATTTTGGTATTCTATCCACATCTTGTGTATACTTCTGTGGATAACTACAATATCTTGAAACCTGTTTCAGTGCAACCGGATGGCTTTTGAGGAACACCTATGCGACGACGAATCGTTGTTCTCATATCTCTTTTCGCGGCCTTCTCTGCCGCAGGCCTGCTTGGCGCCGCCGACCTTAAAGACGTCTATGAGGACGCCCAGCGGGACTTCAGACGAGGGCAGTATGACCTGGCCCTGGCCGAGTGGACGCGCATCATTTCGCCCGAACCGACCGATACCGGCGGCGAGATGATCGATCCCGCGCCGGTCTATTTCAACCGGGGCCTGACCTACAAGAAGCTCCTGATGTGGAAGGAAGCCGCCGATGATTTCTCGATGGTCGTGGGTTTCAATCCTAACGACGCGGATGCCCTGTATCAGCGGGGCGGCTGCTACCTGATGCTGGGCCTTGGCGACAAGGGGGAAGCCGATATCCTGAGGGCGTGCGAGCTCAAGGTCGGTTATTGCACCGAGAAGATGCTCCAGCAGAAACGGGAGAAGGAAAAGGGAAACACGGGGGGAAACCGATGAGCGGATGCGGGATCACCAGGGACGAGGCTATGGCGCTTCTGAAAGAGCGGCTCTCCGATCAAGTCCTGATCAAGCATAGCCTTGCCACCGAGGCGATCATGAGGCACATCGCCGACCGATTCGGGGCCGACCCCGAGACGTGGGGGATCGCCGGACTCCTTCATGACCTCGATTATACCGAGACAAAGAACGCGCCCGAACGACATGGCCTTGTGACGGAGACGATCCTCCAACAGGCCGGGGTATCCGGCGAGATCATCGAGGCCATCAAAAGCCACAACGCCGAGTCCCTCGGTATCAAGCGTTCCGCCCCCTTCCATTTTGCCCTGACCGCAGCCGAGAACCTGACGGGACTGATCGTCGCCACCGCGCTGGTCCAGCCGGACAAGAAAATCGCCCAGGTAAAACCATCGTCGGTCGTAAAAAGGATGAAAGAGAAGGGCTTCGCCCGATCCGTCTCCCGGGAGGGAATCCTGCTGTGCGAGCAAATCGGCATGCCGCTGGACGAATTCGTTACCGTAAGCCTCACGGCTATGGGATCGGTCGCGGGAGAGCTGGGTCTGTAGGCTGGGCCGTCGGGACTATATGCCTCTGCCGCGCTGGATCAAACGGCCCCGAACCGGGATTGGAGCGAATAAGGAATTCACGATGATCTCTCGGCATCCTGCGCTCGAAAAGGCTGTATTCATAGGGGTCGGGCTTCTTTTGTTCCTGCCGGTTTCGGCCGATCTTCTCTATTCGCTCGAACCCCCCCAGCCGGTCGTGGTAACGTCCGTCGGTATGGGGGCGCCGCCGGGGAAGACGGTACCGGCCGAGTCGTCTCCCGCGCCGGCCGGGGCGCTTGAAGACGCCGGGAAGAAGGCGATCCTCTCTTACCTCTATACAATCCTCGGTCCCGAAGAGTTCCTCCGGCTCAAGGACGCGGTCGATACGCTGATCCTGCCGGAATATCCACGCTATATTACAAAGGTCGAAATCCTGTCCGTATCGGAGCTGCCCGGGGGAGATACGGCGGTGCTGTCGGCGGCCGTTGCCATCGATGCCGCCGCCCTTTACGGTCACCTTGAAAACATCCGGAAATTGGAGGGCAAGCCGCAGGCACCGCGGACCCTTTCGGCCGCGGAAAACGAAATCCTCGTATCAAAGGCCCAGGCGATCTATATCCAGGGGGAAGTTGCCTCCGATATTCTCCTGGATCGGCTGCGGGGGATCGAGTCCTTCCTGTCGGCAAAAACCCTTTTCGAGACGGCCGAATCGACGGAAGGCGTGTACCGCTGCCACATGGGCATCGGGAGGGCGTACGCGTCCCTGGGAGACGTTACGGCGGCCCGGATCGATTATGACCGGGCGCTTGAGCTGGCGGTAGACCTCAAACGGGCCGACTACGCGGCCGCCGTCCGGATCGCCCGTGCCCGCCTTATGGCCTCCTCCGGCGACCTGGTTGGGGCGGATCGGGAGATCGGCGAGGTGCTCAATGACCCGTCTGTTTCGGGATACGACGGAATTATCGCGGAGGCGTTGCTGCTCGACGCCGAGCTCGACTACCGGGCGGCCGACTATGAGTCGGCCGGAATTACGCTTGGGCGCGCAGTCGGGATTCTTGAGGAGATTACCGATGTCAAGCGCCTAACGCAGGCCCATTTGCTCATGGGGCTGGTTCTCATTGCCGAACGGGACGGCGCGGGGGCCATTGCGTCGTTTAAGCTCGCAAAGAACCTTGCGGGAAAGTATGACGACGGGATTTCCGCCGCCAAGTCCCTCATCGGGATGGCCAGGGCCAGCCGGATAGCCGGCGACCCGAAGACAGCCACATTGTACCTTACCGACGCGCTCAAGACCGCCCGGGATTCCGGGTGGACGGCAGGCGAGATCGCCTGCCTGTGTGAGGAGGCCTATACTCAGGGTGAGCTGGACAACCCTTCGGCCGCCGAGACAGCAGCCGCCGCGGCCCATGCCCTGGCGCTGTCCGCCGAAGACCCCGCGCTCATTGCCGCGACGTACCTTGCCATGGGGGAGGTCTCGCGCGCCGCCGGTGACGGGGGGGCCGCCTTTGACGCCCTTGTCTCGTGCATCGAGACCTCGTCGGACATCAGGGTCGTCGGCCGGGACGTGCCCTTCCTTTTCTTCGGCGACGCCCAGCGGGAGGCGGCCCTGTCTCACCTCCTTTTTCTTGCGGCGGAGGCCGGTAAGGAGAAACGGGCATTTGCCGCCGCTGCCGGGTATGAGGGGGCAAAAGCCGCGCGGGAAGCCCTGTGGGACCTCCCGGCCCTGCCGAGCCGGGACGCGGGGCTGATGCAGCTCTTTCGCGATGCCGCGGCGCGCGCGATTGCGGCCGAGGACGTATCGATCGGCGGAGAATACGTCACGTTCGCCGATACCTCGCGCGCCGAGTCGTTGCGGCTGTTGGACGAGGCGCGCCGGTCCCTTGACGCCGCCGAGACGCGGATTGCCCGCGAGTCGCCGCGCTTTGCCGTTTGGATGGGGATTATCAATCCCAACCCCGCCGAATCGTCGCGCGGTCTGCCCGCGGACGCGGCGCTCGTCCATTACGTGGTGAATCCTGAAGGCGCCTGCGCCTTGGTCATGACCGGGAGGGGTATATCGATCGTTCGGCTCCCGGAAGGATACGAAGACATATCGGCCGCGCTCGCGCGCCTCGAAGAGGCCGCCGGATCGCTCAGCATCGGGACCGCGGGTGAGATCCCCCTCGATTTTACGGAGGCCTCCACCTCTTTCACGTCGATGCTGGTGTCCCCCATACTCCCCGAGCTCGCCGGCATAACGACGATAGGTATCTCGCCGGCGGGGATATCGCCGGGGGGAACGCTCCGGTCGCTCCCGATACAGGCCCTGGGGCGCTACAACGACGAGGGGCGATTCGGCTTTTTGGGGGAGGGATATACCCTGTTTGGTACGTCATGGCTCTCCCCGTTGACGGCGGGCTTTTTGCCGTCCGGAGACATGCGCGCCGGCCCTGACATCCTCGCGGTTGGGGAGATAGACCTCCCGGGCATCGAAGGGACCGATCCTGCCGCCGAGCCGGCGGCCCCGGACGGTACGGACGGCGGCGACCCGTCACGGTTGTCCGATGATGGAGGCTCCGTCCGTATCGACCATTGTACCCCTGACTTTCCCTGGTGGGACGCGCAGGGCAGGCTCATCGTTTTCCCTGAAACGGGCGTATGGGGTGAGTCGGATTTTTCCCGCATCGAGTATCTGTCCTATCTGTCGGCCCAACCCGTTATGGTGATTCCCGGGGGGATTGGGCCGGATGAAGTCTCGGCCTTCCTGAGGGACACGATTGCCGCGTCGAGCGGCAGGGCGATCCTCTTCGGATACGCCGACGCGGTACGGATCTCTGCTATGGACTCCCGATCCGGGGGGCCGGCCGGCTGGATCCGATTTATCATGATAAGCGATTTTGTGAGCGTAAGCAAATGAAGCGAACCTATGTGCTGGTGATTGCGGTTGTGATTGCGTTGGCGGCGCCCGCGTCCCTGTTATGGGGGCAATCGGACAACCCCGACTACCTCTCGGCAATGTCCCGGGGGGACTTCTACCTGAACAATGGGGAATATGCCGAGGCGCTGAGGCAATTCGAGGCGGCCAACGCCGCCGCCCCCGGTGATCCGCGCCCGAAAAACATGATCGGCCGCGTTTACCTCAAGATGGGAGACACCGAGGGGGCGATTCGATCCTTCCGGGAGGCCGTCGCCGACGAACCCCGATACTTCGAGGGCTTCTTCAATCTCGGCAAGACCTACCTCGAGGTCAAGCGGTTCCGTGACGCGGTTGAAAGCCTTTCGCGGGCCGTCGATCTCGTGCCGGATTCGTATATAGCCTTCAATTACCTCGGCGACGCGTTTATGGGGGCGGGGGATCGGGACGGGGCGCTCTCGGCCTATAATCGCGCCGTCGATATCAAGCCCGACTATACCGAGGCCTACATAAAGATCGGGAACCTGCTCGCGGCCGAAGGCCTGGCAGAGGAGGCGGTTGCCACGTATAAGAGGGCGGCGGAGACCACCGGTGGGTCGCCGGAGGGATTGATGCTCCTGGCGCGGCTCTCATTTGACCTGGGCAACTTTCCCCAGGCCAAGGAGGCGCTTGATTCCGTACTCTCGTCTGACCCCGCGAACTTCGACGCCCTGATACTGGCGGCCAGGACCGCCGTCGCCATGGGGGATTCGAAGTCGGGGATCGGCTATCTCGAGCGCGCCGAAAAGCTCAGGTCTACCGACGCGAACGTCTATATACTCAAGGGCGAGATATTCTCGGCCCGAAAGGAATACGCGGACGCCGTAAGGGTGCTCACGAGGGCCCTGTCACTTGCCGGAGACGACCCGAACGTCCTGATCAACCTGGGCAAGACCTACCTGGTGACCGGCGACGCCGACGAAGCGATAACGACCTTTTCCCGGGCGCTGGCGCTGGCGCCGAGAAACGCCGACGTCCACTACGGCCTTGGCGCCGCGTATCTCAAGAAGGGCGAAAACGTCATGGCCGAGCAGTTCCTGAATGACGCGGTGGCGCTGGACCCGACGCACTATCTTGCCTTCGATGAGCTTGGGACGACGCTGCTGGCCGAGGGAAGGTCCCGGGACGCGATGACGGCCTACCTCCGGGCCGTGGAGATCAAGCCCGACTTTGTTGACGGTTATGACCATATCGGCAGGGTGGCGCTGGCGATCGGGGACATCGATCGGGCAATCTCGGTCTATGAATCGGTATTGGCGATACGCCCCGACTTCTATCCCGCCTACCTTGCCATCGGGAGGTCGTATGCCTCTTTCGGCAGATTCGCGGATGCCGTCTCCACCCTCGAAAAGGTCATCAAGCTCAAGCGCGATTATTACGAGGCATACGTAGAGCTCTCCCAGGTCTATTCGAAAATGGGAGAAACGAAGAAGGCGATCGCGGCCATCGACAAGGCCGTCAAGATAAACCCGGGATACGCGCCCGCCTATTACTATAAGGCCAAGATCTACGCGGAAGGGGGCGATTTCAAATCAGCCGTCGCCTCCTACCGGAAGGCGATCGATACCGACCCGAAATATATCGACGCCTACCTTTCCCTCGGCAATCTAATGACCTTCCTCGGCCAAAAAGAAGCCGCGATAGAGACTTACCGGAAGGTTATCGAGATCGATCCTAAGAACACCACCGCCCTCTACGCCCTGGCCGATATCTACGTCAATTCGGGAGAAAAGACCAACGGTATGGCGCTCCTGGACATGGCGCTCAAGATAGACCCCCGTTTCTTCGACGCCCTTATCCTCTCGGCGGAGACGTACCTGGATAACCGGGAGCTGGAATCGGCAATGGACTATTATGAGCGGGCCAAGACCATCGACCCGGGTAATTCCCGCTCCTACAAGGGGATCGGAAAGGTCTACTACTACCGGGAACAGTACGACGATTCGATCGCGGCCTACGAGGAATCGCTGAGGCTTAACCCCGACCAGTTCGTCGTCTACTACAGCCTCGGCCAGGTCTATTGGAAGCTCGGGGATACCGACCGGGCTTTCGAAAACTACACCAAGTCGGTCGAGCTCTCGCCCGATAACTATATGGCCTACTACCAGATCGGGATTCTGAAGCTGGAAGCCAATGATACCGCAAGCGCCGTTGAGTATTTCACAAAGGCGGTATCATATTCGCCGGAGTTCGTGGACGGTCTGTACATGCTCGCGCTTGCCTACCACCGGCTGGGGAGCTACGGCGAGGGGGCAGTCGCCCTCAAACAGGCGCTCGCGGTAAAGCCCGATAACCGGGAGGCGATGGTATTGCTGGGCCAGTGCTATTTCGACGGGGGTACGTACGAGAAGGCGCTGGAGGTCTTCAACGACGTTCTGGCGAAAGACCCCGGCGACGTCAAGTCGATGCTCTATATCGCGGAGTGCTATTCGAACACCGGGCAGTACAAGCTGGCGGTTGACACGATCTGGAAGGCGCTTGAGATCGAACCGGATAACGCCGATCTCTATTTTGTGCTCGGCACGAATTACGTAAAGCTCGCCTCGTACGACGAGGCGATCTCGGCCTTCAACAACGTCGTTCGCATCCAGCCCGATAATTACAAGGCCCATTACAACCTCGGCATTATCTTCGCGGTCAGGGGATGGTCGGAGGAGGCGATGCTCTCGCTGAAGCGCTGCCTTTCCATTATGCCCGACTACGAGCCGGCCGTCCAGAAGCTCCGGGAGTTCAACGCCGGCCTTATGGCGAGCTACCCCGATGACGTTCGGCCGTATATCGACCTGGGCGACGGGCTGAGGCTCGCCGGAAAATACGAAGAGGCCATACCTCACCTCGAGCGCGCCCGGTCGATGGCCCCGGACAATACGGAGGTATACTTCCTGTTGGGCCAGTGCTATTCCCGCATCGGCCAGTTCGACAAAGCCCTCGAGTACCTGGGGGCGGCACTCGCCGCAAAACCGGATAACTACGGGGCCATGCTCGAGACCGCCAAGACCTACGAGGCGGTCGGCGATCCCGATAAGGCGAAATCCTCCTACCTTGCCCTTGCCAAGCTCAAGCCCGATGATTACGCCACCTACCGGGCAATCGGCGATTACTTCCTCAGATCAGGCAGCGTCAACAGCGCCCTTACCTACTACGAGAAGGGCCTGTCACTTGACCCGAGCGATTACGCGCTCTGGGCCGACACGGCCCTCATCTACGCCCGGGAAAACAAGAAGCTCGAGCGGGCAAAGAAATGCGCCGACCGGTCGTTGGTCCTCAAGGCCGAGAATCCCCTCGGCACGAAGGCCCTCGGTTATGTCTACTACCGGATGAAGAAATACTCCGAGGCGGCCAAATACCTGACGGCGGCGAAGAACGCGCTCCCCGATGATACGGAAATCGCCGAGTTGTTGGGAACGATCGCCGAAAAGAGAGAGACCGAGGCAAAACCGGCGGACAAAAAAACAAATAAGTGAAGGTCCGGCGACCGACGTCGTCGGCATGACGCCGACCGGGGGGCCGGCGGCGGCACGTGTCTTACTGAAAGGAGCCACATCATGGCGTTCAGGACCCAGCACGAAGCCCAGGGGGAGCTGTCCCACATTCGCAAGGCGGCAGAACACGTCCTCTTGAAGACAAACCTCCGCCCGAAAACGGCCGTCATCCTCGGCACGGGACTTTCGGGGATCGGCCAATTCATGGAGACGGACGTTTCTCTCCCGTACGGAGAAATACCCAGTTTTCCCGTGTCGACCGTTCCGGGGCACCCGGGGATTTTACATATGGGGCGCATCGGCGGCGTGGAGGCGGCGGTGATGGAGGGGCGCTTTCACCTCTACGAGGGCTATGAGCCCTCGGAGATCGCCCTGCCGATCCGGGTGCTGTCCGTGATGGGGATCGAGCGGCTCATCGTCACCAACTCGGCCGGCGGCCTCAACCCCCTGTTTGCCGCCGGGGAGATCATGGTTATCCATGACCATATAAACGCGACGGGGGTAAACCCGCTGGTCGGCGTCAACCTGGAGGTGGCCGGCCCGCGCTTCCCGGATATGTCGCGCGCCTACGACCGGGCGCTTATCGAGATCGCCGAGGCTGAGGCGCAGCGCCTCGGTATTCGCGTCAACCGGGGGGTTTATGCCGGGATACTGGGGCCGAGCCTGGAGACGCCCGCCGAGACCCGGATGTACCGGTCGTTCGGGGCCGACGCCCTCGGGATGTCCACGGTCATGGAGGTGATCGCCGCGCGCCACGCGGGGATGCGGGTGCTGGGGCTTTCCATGATCGCCAACGTCAACCTGCCGGACGCCATGGAGCCGATCCTGATCGACGACATCATCGCCACGGTCGGTAAAACGGGACACGACCTGATCAGGCTGATTGCCGCGGTTATTAAACGGATGGAGGAAGAGACCGATCTATGACCGAGAAGATTCAAGCGGACCTGATGATCCGGGGCGGCACGGTCCTCACGATGGACAACGGCCGTGCAATCGAGAACGGCGCGGTGGCGATTACCGGAGACACGATCGCCTTTGTGGGGAGCGCGGCGGACGCCGCGGGGCGGTATGCGGCAAAAAACGAGATAGACGCCGCGGGCTGCGTCGTCCTTCCGGGGTTAATCAACGGGCACACGCATGCGGCCATGAGCCTCTTTCGGGGCATTGCCGACGACCTGCCGCTGGAGCGGTGGCTTTCCGAATACATATTCCCCGCGGAGAAAAACAACCTCGACGACGATTTCGTCTACTGGGGGACGAAGCTTGCCTGCGCCGAGATGCTGCTCGGGGGGGTGACGACCTTCTGCGACATGTACCTCTTCGAGGAGTCGGCGGCGCGCGCCGCCAAGGAGATGGGGATGCGGGGGGTGCTGGGGGAGGTCCTCTACGATTTTGATTCGCCCAACTACGGGCCTATCGACAAGGGATTTGCCTATACCGAGGCCTTCATAAAAAAATGGTCGGGCGACCCGCTCATCGTCCCCTCGATACAGCCCCACGCGCTGGACACCTGCTCGCCCGACCTGTTTGTCCGTGCGCACGAGATATCAAAAAAATACGGCGTGCGTGATATCGTACACGTGGCCGAATCGAGGGGCAACGTCGCCCACGTAAAAGAAAAATACGGAAAAAGCTCGTTTGCCTATCTCGACGGGCTGGGGGTGCTGGACGAGCGGTTCACGGCGCTCCACGCCGTATGGGTGACGGACGAGGAAATAGAGATAATCCGCGATCGGGGCGTCAGCGTGGTGACCAACCCCGAGAGCAACATGAAGCTTGCCTCCGGGTGGGCGCCGGTGCACCAATACCTCGAGCGGGGGATCACGGTGGGGATCGGGACCGACGGGTGCGCCAGCAACAACGACCTCGACCTCTTCGGCGAGATGGACACCCTGGCAAAGCTGCACAAGGTCTACGACGAGGACCCGACCCACATGGAGGCGAAGACCGTCACCGAGATCGCCACCGCGAAAGGAGCGGCCGCCCTCGGGCTGGGGGACAGGGTGGGGACGCTTGCCGCCGGCAAGAAGGCGGACGTGATCGTCGTCGATTTCAACAAGCCCCACCTGACGCCGGTCTATAATCCGTATTCGCACCTGGTCTACGCCGCCAAGTCCTCCGACGTGCGCGACGTGGTGGTCAACGGGGAGCTTCTCGTTCGTGACGGCAGGCTCGCAAAGGCTGACGTGGCCGAGATCATGGCAAAGGGGAGGGAGCTGGCGGTGAGGGTGAGGAAGAGCGTGGGTTAGGAAATCAAGTATTGTGTCCCCGTAATTTCCTGAGAGAGCACATGAAAATAGTAAGGTCGCACAATACGTCCGACATCACCGCCGCCGACGGGACTCCCGTCAAGGAGCTGTTGTCGCCGACGAAAGACGGCGTCGGTATCCGTTACTCTATTGCCCTGGCGCGGCTGCCGAGGGGAGAACAGAACCTCCCCCACCGCCTGAAGACCTCGTCGGAGGTCTACCTCATCACCGGGGGGCGGGGGATCATGCACATCGACGACGAGGCGGCCGAGGTTGCGGCCGGCGACCTCGTCTATATCCCGCCCGGGGCGCTCCAGTGGATAGAAAACGCGGGCGATACGGACCTCGTCTTTTACTGCATCGTCGACCCGCCGTGGCGGGCAGACGACGAATCGGTGATCGTAT
This sequence comes from uncultured delta proteobacterium, assembly GCA_963848155.1. Lineage (GTDB taxonomy): Bacteria > Desulfobacterota > Zymogenia > Zymogenales > Zymogenaceae > JAFGAS01. The sequence continues at coordinate 467,899 of CAWKCL010000006.1, read as the reverse complement.
GACGGAAAAAGTCGACCTGATCGTCAAGGGCGGGCCGCTCTTGACCTTTGACGAACAGGACAACCGCTACACCCGCGGGATCGTCTGCGTAAAGGACGGGAAGATCGCCGCCGTCGGCGATGAATTCGAGATCGGCAATGACTACGAGGCCGACCGTACCATCGATACGGGCGGCGACCTCATCATGCCCGGCCTGATCAATGGGCACACCCACGCCGCGATGTCCCTGTTGCGCGGGTATGCCGACGACCTGCCGCTCGACACCTGGCTCTTCGATCACATCATCCCGGCGGAAGAAAAGCTCATGGACGAGGAGATGGTCTACTGGGGGACGCTCGTTTCGGCCGCCGAGATGCTGCGCTCCGGGATCACCACGTGCGCGGACGCCTATTTTTTCGGCGCCGCTGCGGCCCGCGCCTTCAGGGACGCCGGGATGCGGGCCGTTGTCGCCCAGGGCGTCATGGACGGCCCCAGGCCCCAGTGGGAAGACGATCAGCGCGCAGGTCCGAGGTCTTGCGCTCGTTTCTTTCCGATCACACGGCCGGCCGGGGGGCGCTCGTTCACCCCGGCGCTCTTCGTACACGCCCCCTATACCGCGTCTCCCGAGACCTACCGGGAGGCAAAGGCCCTGTGCGACGACCACGGCGCGCTCCTCTTTACGCACCTCTCGGAATCGGAGCGGGAGGTCGGCGACGTCAAGGAGAAATACGGCGCGACGCCGGTCCGCCTCCTGGCCCGGGAGGGGATACTCTCCGATACGTTTGTCGGCGTTCACGCCGTCTGGGTCGACGAGGAGGAGATCGATATCCTTTCGCAGTACGGCGCCTCGGTCGTCCACTGCCCGGGAAGCAACGCCAAGCTCGGAAACGGCCTTGCGCCGGTAGGCGAAATGCTTGCCGCGGGGATTCCCGTGGGGCTGGGCACCGACGGCCCCGCCTCAAACAACCGCCAGGACCTCTTCTACGAGATGGACTTTTGCGCCAAGGGGCACAAGCTCGTCACCCGGGACCCCTCCGTGATGGACGCGCGTACCGTCCTCAAGATGGCCCTCTACCTGGGCGCCGAGGCCCTCGGGCTCGAGGAGACGGCCGGCAGCCTCTCGCCGGGCATGGCCGCCGATATGATCGTCATCGACCTTTCGCGCCCCCACGCGGCGCCGCTGTTTTCGTACGAGTCCCACCTGGTCTACAGCGCCCGGGGGCTGGACGTAAAGGCCACCATCGTCGGAGGACGGGTTGTCCATCATTGGGGGAAGATCCTTGCCTTCGACGAGGCCGAGGCCCTTGCAAAAGCCTTCGAGATTATCAAGAGACTAAAATAATTTGCTCAGGTAATAATATAACCGCCGTTTATTATACGTCAACCCGGTCGTTGATAATTATTTTATTGACAGGATTGGCCATTAGTATATATATTTTAAACCTCGATACCATCTCCGCTTTCTGTACATCCTGATCCGACCGATATACCGGACCCCTCCCGCGGCGGCTGTTGCGCCGGATGGGTACGCGAGCCCGTCGCGGACTATCATATCAATACTCGATACCTTTCTCAGGTGGGTGATGCCGATGGAAATTGGAATTACCATTACTGACCTGAACGGGACCATTATCTATACCAACCCGGTAGACGCCATGATCCACGGGTGGAGCGTGGAAGAGCTTATCGGGAAGCAGTCCCGGATCTTCGGCCCAAAAGATATATGGAGGATCATGACCAGCGACGAGGTCGGGAGCATGGCCTTCTTTACCCGGGAGACCAAGAACGTCAGGAGAGGATGGGACGGTCTTCCCCGTTCGTCTCACGTCCGACATCATCCGCAACGAGAACAACGAGCCGCACCTTATCGTGAACGCCTGCAAGGACCTTTCGGGCAAGAAACGGGTCGAAGATATGCTCTTGAAGCTCTCGATAACCGACAGCCTGACCGGCCTTTTCAATCGGCGGTATTTCCAAAAGAAGATCACCGAGGAAGTGCACCGCGCTTCACGCATGGGCTATCCGCTCTCCCTTATCATGATCGATGTCGACGACCTTAAAACCGTTAACGATACGAGCGGGCATCTGGCGGGCGACGACATACTCATTGGTGTGGCGGAGATCATTGTCGAATCCATCCGCAAGGACACGGATACCGCCTATCGGTACGGGGGAGACGAATTCCTGTTGATCCTGCCGAACTCGGACGAAGAAAAGGCCCGGTGCGTGGCCTTCAGGATCACCTGCAGGGTGATGGAGCGCTTCGGGAGGATCGGGATCAGCGCCGGCGTCGCCGGGTTCAGGAGAGGCGATTCGGAAAAGGAGCTCATCCACGCCGCCGATTCGGCCATGTACGCCGAAAAGCTGATAAAAAAACAACGGGAGCTGGGGGGGAACGGGTCACGGCTCTGATACCGGTCTTCTCGAAAAGCTAACGTCCGATTTGATAAAGATACGGGCGGCCGGAAGGCCGCCCGTGGTTGTCTTTTGAAGGTCTACGGTATGGCATGCGGGCGCAACCGCCCGATACCACACCCGATAAGGTCCGCCTCATTAGTCTCGGATTCCGAAGCCGTCCGCCCGCCCGGAGCGCCGCGGCTTTCGGGCGGCCTCCTATTCCTCCTTATTATCCTTCTTGTCCTTCTCGTCGGACTTGTCCACGTCCTTGAGCCTCTTGTGGATCTCGCGCAGTTTTTCGGTCATCAGCGCGTTGACGGTTCCCGCGGGATACTTGCCGTCCTTGCCCTTTTCCCCCGCCGGGACGCCCGTGAGGACCTCGATCCCCTCATCGATGGTCGATACGCTCCAGATATGGAATTTCCCTGACTTCACGGCGGCCACGATATCGGGCCTCAGCATCAGGTCGTCCACGTTTGTCTTCGGGATCATCACGCCCTGGGTTCCCGACAGTCCCCGGTCGCTGCAGACGTCAAAAAAACCCTCGATCTTCTCGTTGACGCCGCCGATCGGCTGCACGTCCCCCCTCTGGTTGACCGACCCGGTGACGGCGATATCCTGGTGCAGCGGCAGCTCCGTGATGCTCGATATGAGCGCGTAGAGCTCCGTCGAGGACGCGCTGTCTCCATCGACACCGTAGTAAGACTGCTCAAAACAGATGGACGCCGAAAGGGTCATGGGCGCATCCTGGGCGTATCGGCCCCTCAGGTAGCCGGTGAGGATCAGCACCCCCTTGTCGTGGGTGCTGCCGGAAAGCTTCGCCTCGCGCTCGATGTTAATGATCCCCGCCCGCCCCAGGGACGTGACCGCGGTAATCCGGCTGGGGGCGCCGAACGAGATATTGCCGAGGCTGTAGACCGCCAGGCCGTTGACCTGGCCCACCGCGGCCCCGGCGGTGTCAATCATGATGACCCCTTCCTTCATCCGCTCCTTGAACTTGTCGTAAACCATGGTCAGGCGCCGTTGTTTTTCCGTAATCGCCCGCTCAACATCGGCCCCCTCAACGACCGTCCGGGAGTCGGTCTTTGCCCAGTAGGCGGACTCCCGTATAAGGTCCGCGACGTCCGAAAGCCTGCTGGAGATCTTCTTTTGGCTCCGGGATTCCCGGACGCCGAATTCGACGAGGGAGGCCACCGCCGTGTTTGCGAAGGGCGGGAGCTTCTCCTCGTTGGTGATCTTCCTGACGAAAGAGGCATAACCGGTCAGGTGTTCATCGTTTCTCTCCATGACCGGGTCAAAATCGGATTTGATCTTGAAGATCATCGAGAAGTCGTCGTCCTGGGCCAGGAGGAGATAGTAGACGTAGGGATCGCCCACCATGATCACCTTGACGTTGGAGTCGATCGCTTCAGGTTTGAGCGAAAAGGCCGCGAAGATAAAAAGCGGCTCAAGCAGCTGAAACTCGATTTTACGGTTCTTCAGGACCCGCTTCAGGCCGCGCCAGCCCCCCGGCTCCGTGAGGAGATCAAAGGCGTTGATGATGAGGTAGCCGCCGTTTGCCCGGTGGATGCTGCCCGCCTTAAGGCGGGTAAAATCGGTAGACATCGTTCCCGTGCGGTCGATGGAGCGCTCGATTACCCCGAAGAGGTTGCCGAACGTCGGGTTGGTTTCGAGGATGACCGGAGCTCCCTTCGTCTCGGAGTTATCCACCAGAAGGTTGACTTCATACCGCCAGAGCGGGCTCTTCTCGGGCCCGGCGCCCATGAAGGGAAACGGCATCTGGGGGGCCTGGGGGGTCTCTTCTTCCTTGAAAAAGGAGACGTTTTCGACGATATCGTTCTTGAGGTCGGCCAGGTACCGGGTCACCGGCTCCACGTTAAACGCCTCGGCGATCGCCTTGACCTGCTCTTCCACGTGAGGCCGAATCGCCTCCACCTCGAGGCTCTCGATGCTCTTTCTGAGCTCCTTTTCTATATCCACGGTCGCCCGCTGGGTATTCTCGAGCTCATTATTGAGCTGGAACGACTTATCCTTGAGCTCGTCAAAGCGGTCTTTGGGGAACTCCCCGGCCTCCACCATGCTCTCGAGCTTCTCCAGGGGCGTCGGCTGATTCTGGAAGTTAGGCATCAGCACCGGTCTCTGAAACGGACCGACCTGCACCTGAACCAGGGAAAATCCTTCTTCCTGGGATCTCAACTTAATCCGATTTACCAGCTCTTTCTGGCGGTTTCGAAAGTCTTCTACGACGTTCTTGATGCTGTTTTTGAAATCCTGGCTGGCCAATACCTGCGGAATGAACGTGGCGAGATTGGCGATGAAGGATTCCATCATCTTCTTAAAGCGGATGCCCTCTCCCGCGTGAAGCAGGATCGCCGTGGGGCTGTCGGTATTCTTGAAATTATGGACATACAGGATGTCGTCGGGGGCGGGGCCCGGTTTAAGGAATTTCTCGAGGGTTGTCTTGATCGTGGTGGACCTTCCGGTCCCGGTAAGGCCGGCAACGAAGATATTGTAGCCGGGGCTTTCTATCTCGAGGCCCGTCTTGAGGGCCGTCAACGCCCGATCCTGTCCCAATATTCCGTCCAGTGGCTCGATCTCATCGGTCGTCTTGAAAGGAAAAAGCGCGGGATCACATCTCCACCGCAGCCTATCAACAGACACCTTTCTCGAATTCGTATCAAGCATGCGACCTGCTCCCTATGAAAATGGAGGAGAGATTCACTACATTAAATGATATGGTACGCGGACGCCTTTGTCAAGCCACATAATTATGTATTGACACTCCTTATGGCGGAGGGTAGTATACGAAAACACCCGGAGAAGCCTGATGTCCGAAAGAAGATTTGCCGCGACCGTTGCGATCCTGTACGGCACCTTAATCCTGTTTTCGCTGGGTGATCCCCTCATGCTGCTGTCAATCGGACGGCTCCTGTTGGGTGAGCGCGTTGACCTCGTTTTCTCGCTCGCTCCCTACGGCTTCATCAGCCTTCTGCTGGTCTATCTCACGTTCATAAAAAAAGAAACGCGAGGCGGGGATTTTATCTTCCTGATGATTATTTCCGTGGTTCTTTTTTTTATCGTCCGTTTCCTGAACGGCGAGCGTGAAAAAGTCCATTTGATTGAATTTGCCCTCCTGGGAGGCCTGTTCCTGCGCCCGGCTACGCTATGGGGATTGAATCGGCACGTGGCCTACGGAGTTACGGTGGGGGCGGGTCTGGTTATCGTGGGATGCGATGAGCTGCTTCAGGTATTGCTCTCGCTAAAGGCCTTCAGCATACGGGATGTGCTGGTTAATAGTATGGCGTTTGCGCTGGGTGCGGTGACATATGGCGGTCTTTTCTACGGTCCGCCGGACGATAATGAGGCGCCTGAAACCTCCCCCTGATCAGTTCCCAGGGGAGGATGGCGCGTTATGAGCGACCGGACGAGTACGAACCGTTCGGATACAGGAAGCGGGTCGGAACGATGTATTCCGGCCCGCGGTGTTTAAGCAGATAGGCAAAGGGTCTTCCTGTTATCCCGTTACCGGCCCCGGCAAACCAGGCGGCGCTGAAACGCCGGTTACTACCGCCTGCACCCGGGCATATATCCGACGCCGGTCGCATTTGTTTTATCCGCGTTCGGTAATAATCACGTATGGACGAAATCACAACAACTTAAAAAACAGAACAGGGCGCTCAAGGAAGAGATAGCCGCCCTGACCGATCGACTTGAAACCTACGCCTCCCTTGAGTCTACGGCGGCCATTGCCCAGGCGATTGATCACTCGCTTTCCGGTATCGCCATAACGGATAACCGTTGGCGCATTCAGTACGTCAATCCGGCGATGGTCCGCCTATGGGGCTACGAAACGATCGACGAGGTGATCGAGATGCCTTCAAGATCGTATTTTGACGGGCTGGGCGATTCCAGATTAGCCGAGATATTAAGGAGTATTCTTGATCGCGGAACCTGGCAGGGCGAACTGGTGGGTCGGAGAAAAGACGGCAGCGTCTTTCCCGTCCTCATGGCCGGTTCCCGTCTTGTCGATGATACTGACGCTTTTGCCGGCGTTGTCGTTTCGTGTATCGATATGACCGACTACCAGCTGGCCATATCGGCGCTTTCCGAGTCCGAGGAGCGATACCGGACTACGCTGGATCACCTCGGAGATTCGGTTTACCTCGTCGATCGGGACCTTACGCTGGTCTATGTCAATGAGCGGATAAACAGGTACGCGAAGACCCTCGGGGTTGACTTCAGCCAACACATCGGCAAGAGTATTACCGAGCTGAATATAGAACTCGGGTATGACGTCGAGGCCGAATTCAGCCGGGTAATCGAAACCGGCCTCCCCCTGGTAACTGAAGGAGAAATAACGGCGCCCGGTACAACGTTTCTCATGCAGAAGCGACGGATTCCCATCCTGAATAACGGAGAGGTGACGCACATCGTCACGGTGCTCCATAACATCTCCGACCAGAAGCTAAACGAAGAAAAGCTCAGGCAGTCCGAACAGAAATATCGGGTAATTGCCGACAATGTACCCGTTGGAATATTTATTCACGTCGGAGGGATTATAAAATACGCCGGTGAGGAAGGGGCCCGGATGCTCGGTTATTCGGCCGACGAGCGGATCGGGACAAACATCATGGACGTGATTTACGAAGACGACCGGGCTTTGGTTATGGACCGTGCCCGGAGAAGGGCCCTCGGGGAGGACGTACCGAGCGGTTACGAAGTCAGGATAGTCAGGAAAGACGGCAGCCTCCTTCCGATCCTGATCTACGGGAGTAACGTCGACTACCTCGGAGAAAAGGCAATACAGGGAGTCTTTATTGATATTTCCGAGCGCAAGAAGATTGAGCGGGAATTGGAGCAAACCCTCGAGAGACTCGGGCAGTCGGAAAAACGACACCGTCTCCTGGTGGAGAGCAGCCATGACGGTATCGTCGTAATCCGTGATTCAAAGATGATCTTCTTCAACAAGAAGATGATACAGCTGGTCGGGTACGAGGAGTCCGACCTGATCGACCGCCCCTTCATGGACGTTACCCACCCGGATGATCGCCAGTTCGTTATGGACAATTACCTCAAGCGAATCGGCGGTCAATATTCACCCGATAGATACGAGTTCCGGCTTGTCAATAAGGAGGGGAACCCGGTTTTTGTCGAGATTAACGTTGTCCTTTCGGAGTGGGAGGGCGAAAAGGCGTCGGTCTGCTTTATCCGCGATATCACCGACCGCAAGGTAGCCGAAAACGAGCGGGCAATGCTCTTTGACCAGCTTGTTTCCGCCCAGAAGATGGAGGCCATCGGCACGCTGGCCGGCGGCATGGCCCACAATTTCAACAACATCCTCGTGGGAATCATGGGCTACTCGGAATACCTGCTCTCCAAGAGAAACGAAACGGACCCGGAATACAAGGCCATCAAGACCATTCACGAGGGGAGCGTCAAGGCCTCCGACCTGACCCGTCAGCTCCTCAACATCGCCCGCGGCGGAGAGTTTAAGCGGGTGCGCCTGTCCCTCAACGAGGTTATCAACCGGGTTATGCCGCTCATCGCGGGTACCTTCAATAAATCAATAGAGGTCCAGACCGTCCTTGATCCGGGCCCGGTAATCATGGAGGGCGACGTGGGGCAGATCGAACAGAGCCTCCTCAATATCTGCATCAATGCCCGTGACGCAATGCCCGAGGGGGGTAAACTCGTCATTGAGACCTACACCCGTCGGCTGGACGAGGATTTCGTGAAGCTGCATCTGGGCGCCAAGATCGGTAATTACGTGGTGCTCTCGGTGACCGACACCGGTATCGGGATGCCCCCTCACATAAAAGATCATATCTACGAGCCGTTCTTCAGCACAAAGAAGCACGCCGGCGGTACGGGTATGGGGCTTGCCACGGTATGGGGAGTGGTTAAGAACCACGGGGGCATCGTTTCCGTCAACAGCGAGCCGGGGACCGGCACTACGTTTACCCTCTATTTCCCCGCCGTTTACCTCAAGACCCAGAAGGAGGGCCATCGGAGCGACGAGATAATGCCCGGAAAGGGCGAAACGCTTCTTTTGGTGGACGACGAGCCGATTATTCGCGAGATGTGGGGCGAAATCCTCGATGAGATCGGGTATCATGTCCTTTCGGCCGGCGATGGGGAGGAAGCGCTGTCGGTCCTGGAGGAGCGCGACGGCGCAGTGGACCTGGTGATACTCGATCTGGTTATGCCGCACAAGGGCGGTGAAGAGGCCTTCTCATTGATACGAAAGCGATATCCGTCGATGAAGGTGCTGGTCTCCTCGGGCTATAGCGAAAACGGCGAGGCGAAGAAGGTCATGGAGCGCGGGGCCGACGGCTTTATCCAGAAACCGTATCAGATTCGAATGGTGACGGCCAAGCTCAGGGAAATACTCACGGTGAAACCGAAGGCGAAGACGTGAACGGGTAAAACGATGTGAATACAAGACGCGGCGAATTCAAGGCCGCGGCTTCCCGCTCACGGCTCAGATTCCCGGCTTTAAATAAACCATTTGCAAATTATTTACGTATGGATTATGGTAGTCACCGGCACAGCGCGGGAGCATATCAGGGATGAACCGATACCTTTTTAAGTTAGCTTTCTTATATCCCCGGATCTATTCGTTCATCGCCTATCACCGGGAAAAGAAACGTAAAAAAGAATACGAGGATAACGTAAAGCTGTTTTATGACAGAGATTCGAACCCTAGGGAGTATCGTCGGATCATCAGGGGTATGTTTGAGCTGAGGGGTACCAGGAGGATGCAGCGATATCTCATCCCCTACTTCGATGCGCGTTTTATCGAGCAGTTTGTGGAGATAGAGGGCCGGGAGATACTGGATCGCGCATTAGCGGAAGGAAGGGGAGTCGTCCTGTTATCGGCGCATCTTGGGAATCTCAACTTTGGCCTGAGTATCATACGAAAACTCGGGTACAATGCCAGCTTCCTGAAAGCCGGCAGTCCCGAAAAACGCAGATCCAGAAACGCACTCCATGTCAATCCTCCCAAGTATTCAATCTACATATCCAAACCACCTGTTTCGGATAGCACAAAGGAGAGGATCCGAGAAACCCTTCAGTCGGGCAAGATAGTCTACTACACAGTAGATTCGGCATGGGGGAGAAGAAAGGCGATAGTCCCTTTCTGTGGGCGAAAGATCGGTATCCCGACAGGCATGATCTATTTTGCCCGGAGCGCCAATGCCACCATTATACCCTTCTTTCAGCTATACCGGCACGGAAACATCAAGCTGATATTCAAGGAACCTATCGATGGCCGATGGAAACAGGGCGAACGGGACTACGACCGTGTCATCGAGGAGTTCGCACGAATACTTGAGTCGTATGTTTCTACATACCCGAACGAGTATTACGGGAATGTCCGGTTCATGGTATCTTAGACGCTCACTGCCGGCCCTTTGAAACGCGCCCGACCACTACCCGTACTTCCGCGTCCCTCCAAAAACCCCCCTATTACTTTGACACATGAAAGCCTCTGCGGCATCTAAATAGGTAAAAGGAGAAATCCGCCCCCAGGTGTAAAACTCCGCATGAGCCGATATACGAGATCGACCTGATTATGATGGGCGGCGTGTGGAAATCCCGGTCGACGGGAAAGAGAACGGTAGACCGCCATCGGGTCACCATATGGGGCCCAAGGCGTGGATGTTCAACGGGAAGGAAAGGAGGACGAACATGAAAACTCTAAAAGAAAATAAAGATGAATTAACCATTATCCGGGTATTCGATGCGCCGCGCAAGCTGGTATGGGAGGCCTGGACGGAGCCCGAGAACGTCAAGCTCTGGTGGGGCCCGAAAGACTTCACGTCACCGGTAAGCAAGGTCGATCTGCGCGTCGGAGGGAAGTACCTCAACTGCATGCGATCTCCCGATGGCAAGGACTACTGGAGCACCGGCGTTTACCGGGAAATCTTCGAGCCCGAGCGGCTCGTCTTAACCGATTCGTTTGCCGACCCGGCGGGTAACGTCGTGCCGGCAACGTACTACGGCATGGGCACCGATCTCCCGATGGAGATGCTGATAACGGTCACATTTGAAGAGGAAGCGGGCAAAACAAGGATGATACTGAGGCATGAAGGCTTCCCGCCGGGAGAGATGGCCGAAATGACGAAACAGGGATGGGGCGAATCCTTCGACAAACTGGCCAAGAGCCTGAAAAAGCTAAGGCGGGTAGGCGGCACCTCAAAGACCCGGTTTACTGCCGAAGCGGGGAAACCGGAAATAACGGCCACCCGCGTCTTTGACGCACCGCGGGAGCTGGTGTTTGCGGCATCCATCGACCCGGAGCTCATCCCGCGCTGGTGGGGGCCTCGAATCTTTAAGACCACCGTGGAGAAGATGGACGTTCGGCCGGGCGGGATCGTGGCGGTTCATCCAGCGCGACCCGGAGGGCAACGAGTACGCGTTTAACGGCGAGTACCACGAAGTAGTGCCGCCCGAGAGGCTCGTACAGACGTTTGAATTCGAGGGGATGCCGGGCCATATTTCGGTCGAGACGGCGATGTTCGAGGAGATCGGAGGCAGAACAAGACTTACGGAAAAAGCGGTTTTCGGGTCGGCCGAGGAGCGGGACGGGGCACTCAGCTCCGGTATGGAATCGGGGTGGGCCGAAAGCTACGACCGTCTCGCAGAGCTGCTAAAGAAAGAGAAAATGTCGATTAAAAAGGACGTACGTGAAGGCCGTCAAACCAAAACAACGTCGCAGCATGGCACGGTGACGATACGGCGTGTTTACGAGGGCCCGACCCCTGACGGGTCGGGCCTTTCTTACGTACCTCTAAGGGGCAAGAAGGTACGATGCCGATCCCGGCCCTTTATATCCGGCACGCACCGCGTTTGTCGACCCGGCGTTGTTGGGTCGGGCCGTAATCCCTTTTGATACGCGTCGCTCGTGAGGCAATTACCGTCTTTTGTTCTTGCCTATTGCCGATAAAAAAAACTATAATTACAGGGCATCTAGAAATAATCACGGCGTATAGGGAGAATATGAAAAAGACGATATTCTCGACGGCAAAAAAGGCGCTAACCCGTATCCTGACGATAACGATCTTCAGGTCCGGCAACAAGGAGATCGCGATCGACCGCCTGGTGGAGCGGGAGGTCAAGACCATCAGCCTGATTTACCAGACGCTCAACGAACGGGGCGTGCTGGTGCGGGTCTCCGCGCTGACCTTTACGACCCTCATCTCCCTTATCCCGATGCTGGCCTTCGTTTTCTCGCTCCTTTCGGCCTTCAAGGTGAGCCAGCAGGTCAAGGAATACCTGCTCATGAACCTGACGCTGGGCCGCAGCGACCTGGCGCAGGCGATGCTGTCTTCCGTCCAAAACACGAATTTTGCAACCCTCGGATTAATCGGCTTCTTTGTCACCTTCTGGGCCTTTGTGGTAACGCTGGCCTCGCTCGAGACCACCATCAACGATATCTGGGGCATCAGGGACCGCCGGCCGCTAGTATTCCGTATGTCGTACTATACGACGATTACGGTCCTGTTCCCGGTCATGATCCTGGGCTCCATCGGCGTTACCACGGCCCTGGAAAGCGCCGTCATCCTCAAGGAGCTTTCCCGCCTCGCCTGGTTCACCGAGCTCTTCCGGGGGTTCATGCGGTTTCTCCCGTACCTCGTGGTCTGGGCGCTGTTTGCCTTCATGTATAAGGTAATACCCAACACCAAGGTCCGGCTCTTGTCTGCCGTGTTCGGGGCGCTGGTCGGCGGCACCCTCTGGCAGCTGGCGCTCTATTTCTACGCGAAGTTCCAGGTGGGGCTGGCCAACTATAACCTGATCTATTCGAGCTTCGCGTCGCTCCCCTTCTTTATGTTCTGGCTCTTTGTCAGCTGGCTGATGGTGATACTCGGCGCCGTTACCGCGTACGTCCATCAGAACTACCGGAGCTTTCGCCTTGACGCGGCGGCTTCACGCGTCAGCTTCTCGTTCTTAGAGCGGCTGGCGCTCAGAGTGTTCATGGCGGTGAGCTCTAACTTCTTTGAGGGGAGACGCCCTATCTCCGTTGACGAGATCTCGAGGCTACTGAACGCGCCCGTCCACCTGATCAATAACGTGCTCTTTATCCTCAGAGACGAGGGACTTATCATTGCCGTGGGCGAGGATGAGGGGAGGTACCTTCCGGCAAAAGACCTCGGCAGGATCACGCTGATCGACTTCCTGACGGCGCTACGCCGGCACGGGGAGAATCCCGACGAGGTGATCTCCGAACATGAGCGGTCGTTCCTGGATGAGACGATCGATGCAATGCTGCGCGGCAGCGCGGCCGACTACGGTGCGGTCACCTTTGCGACGCTCTGTAAGCAGCACGCGGCCGAGTTCCTGAAGCGGCGGGGAGACAGGGGATTGCCGTCAAAGGGAGGAAAGAGCCGATGAGGGATCGCAAACCCGGCAATCCCTTGAAAGGGAGGGGGACGGTCCGGGCCGGGCGGCCGCCCCGTGAAGAGCCGCCCGCCGGCCGCGACCGGGCAATCCCGGTTTGCCTCGGTGAGTTTGGAGTTGACGAGGCCCGGGATTTCCGGCCGCTCTGGGAGACAACCTGGTCACAGGACGCGCGCGGGAAGGCCGTAAAGAAGTGACGTCATCATCAATCGTCCCGTTCTATTTCTTGCCGAACGGTTCAATCGGTGGAACTATATTTTACTCCCGTGGTCAAAAAAGCACTGGACACGCGTCCGGTTGTGTGCTATATAGAGGATGGGGCATATCCTTCTAATAGTGACGGCGGATGCAGAAAGCCAGATACATCGTGCTGGAAGGCCCCATTGGTGTGGGGAAGACATCGTTGGCTTCCCGGCTGGCCGAGGAATTCGAGGCCAGGACGCTCTTTGAGAATGTCGAAGAGAACCCGTTCTTACAGGAATTCTATCACGATCGAAAGAAGAACGCGTTCAAGACACAGCTCTATTTTCTCCTGTCCCGGTACCAGCAGCAGGTCGATCTCGTACAGACCGATCTCTTTCAAAAGACGGCCGTCGGAGATTACCTGTTTGCCAAGGACCGCATCTTTGCACGCCTCAACCTCGACCGGGATGAACTCTACCTCTACGATGAGCTGTATCGGATTCTGAGCCTCCGTATCCCTAAGCCCGATCTGGTTATCTACCTTTCGGCCGATATCGAGATCCTCAAAAAGCGGATTCGGGGGAGGGCCAATCCGTACGAGAAGAGCCTGGATATGTCCTACCTCTCGCGCGTAGTTTCGGCCTATAACGATTTCTTTTTTCAGTACGACGAGACGCCGCTTCTGGTTATCTCTACCACGAACATTGACTTTGTATCCAGAGACAGCGATTTCAGGCAGCTCGTCAAGGAGATCAGGGAATTTAAGACGGGAACCCAATACTTCGTGCCGCTTGGATCCACTCCGTAACCCGGGAGGCGAAAGGCAACGAATGAGGCAGGTTCGCCTCTTTCGGATGTTTTTTCCCGTTCGGGCAATTGGGGGACTGGGACGGAAGAGAAGGATGGGCTACGCTGAGACGAAGAAAACGGCAACTCCGCATATAGGCACTGACGGGCCGGTGACGACAACCACCCGCGGGCTTTTGTTTCGTACGCCGGGATTGCCTTTCGTCGTTCTGCGATAGAACCATAATCAAATCCAAACCCCCGTGTCCGGTCCTTTAACGGCACGGGGGTTTCTATTTGAGGGCCACCTATCTTCGCCTTAGTACCGGACCCGCCGCGAAGGAAGAACGATGATCCCTTGTTTACATAGGTGGATTTACTGTATCAATAAACCTATCTTGATATCAGGACGGCGACCATGAGCCAGGAAAAAGTAACTATTCTCGATCTCGGCCGGATGAAGACCGAGGGCAGCAAGATCACGATGATCACGGCCTACGACTATCCTTTTGCGCGGATATTCTCGGACGCCGGCATCGACGTGATCCTCGTGGGCGACAGCGTCGGCAACGTCTTTTCCGGCTACGATTCCACGCTCCCGGTCACGATGGACGAAATGGTCTATCACACCCGGGCGGTGGCCCGGGCCAATCCCCGGGCGCTTGTCGTCGGCGATATGCCGTTCATGAGCTACCATGCCTCAACCGAGGAGGCGATACGAAACGCCGGGCGGTTTCTCAAGGAGGGCGGCGCACAGACGGTTAAGCTGGAGGGCGGCGTCAATATCAGGGAGCGGATTAAGGCAATCACCGATATGGATATCCCGGTAATGGGCCATATCGGGCTTACCCCGCAGTCGGTTCACCGGATGGGGGGGTTCAAGGTGCAGGGGAAGGATGAGAAAAGCCGTAAAAAGCTCATAGAAGACGCCCAGGCCGTAGAAGAGGCCGGGGCCTACGCGGTCGTGCTGGAGGCCATGCCCGCGGATCTGGCCAAGGATATCACGGGGATGCTCTCCATCCCTACTATCGGTATCGGTGCGGGGGTCGACTGTGACGGACAGGTGCTGGTTATGCACGATATCCTGGGGCTCGCCTTCGGCAAGAGGCCCAAGTTCGTCAAAGAATACGGGAACCTCAAAGAAGCGGCTGATAATTACGTCAGGGCGTTCATTACCGAGGTACGGGAGGGGCGTTTCCCGACCGCGGAATATACGTACGAGGTCAAGTAACCGGGAGCCGGCACTGCGGCCGTTTCGGCAACGCGGTCGTTGACGCTTCCTTCGGAGAGTGAGCATGGAGATAATCGAGCGGATCAAGGACATGCAGGCCTACTCCCAGGACCTGCGCGTGGAGGGGAAGGTCATCTCGTTTGTCCCCACGATGGGATATCTTCACGAGGGGCACCTGTCCCTCATGAAGGAAGGGAGAAAGCGGGCGGACGTGCTGGTGGTATCGGTTTTCGTCAATCCTACCCAGTTCGGCCCGAATGAGGACTTGAGTAAATATCCGCGGGACTTCGAGCGCGACAGGGCGATGATGGAATCTGTCGGGGTGGACGTTGTGTTTGCACCGACGGGGGAAGAGATGTACCCGGACGGCTACCAGACCTACCTGGAGGTGGAGGAAGTAACAAGGAACCTCTGCGGAATGAGCCGGCCCGGGCATTTCAGGGGCGTCGCCACGGTATGCGCGAAGCTGTTTCACTGCGTGCTGCCGCACATCGCGCTCTTCGGCAGAAAGGACTTCCAGCAGCTCAGGGTAATCGAGCGCATGGTCAAAGACATGAACATGGACGTGGGCATCATCGGTATGCCGATCGTGCGGGAGCCGGACGGCCTGGCGATGAGCTCCCGGAACAAGTACCTTAATCCCAAGGAGCGCAAAGCGGCCCTTTGCCTGGTCAAGGCAATAACCGCCAGCCGGGAGCTCTTCGAAAATGGAGAGCGGCGCGTTGGGGCGCTGATGGACCGGGCCGTCGGCGTGGTCATGAACGAGGAGGCGGCCCGCATTGATTATATTCGGTTGGCTCACACCGAAACGCTCAATGACCTGGTCGGCGTTGTGTGGGACAGGGCCCTTTTGGCCCTGGCGGTCCATATCGGTCCGACCCGCCTCATTGACAACACCGTTCTGGGGGAGGAATTCGAACAATGTTGAGGTCAATTTGCAAATCGAAAATACACCGTGCCACGGTGACGTGCGCGAACATCAACTATGAAGGAAGCATTACCATCGATCGCGACCTGATGGACGCCGCCGACCTCATCCCCTACGAGGAGGTCTGGATCTACGACCTGACCAACGGTAACCGCCTGCAGACCTATGTCATCGAGGGGGAGGCTGGTTCCGGCACCATCGGTATGAACGGCGCCGCCGCGAAGCTGGTGCACCGTGGCGACCTGGTGATCATCGTCGCCTTTGCGATGATGGAGGACGCCGAGGCCAGGGGGTATATACCCAAACACATCCTCGTTGACAATAAGAACAGAGTGGTCAAAGACCTGCTTCCCCGATACGAGGAAATCAAGAGGATGACTGCGGTCATATAGGACCGGCCCATCCGTCGGGAAATAGCGCGGTGTACCTTCTGATACCGGGGCCGGTCCCGTCCGGTACGGCGGCAACCTCCCCCGTACGGGTCAATCCGATGGACGTCGCGAAATGCGATTCGCCTTACCCACACTGTGGAGACGCATAATGAAACGATCAATGCTGATCGGCCGTCATCGCCGTCATCGTATACTGCTTTTTTCATCACCGTACCGCTCTTCGGTCAGGAAATGCTCGATACAACGAACTCCAAAGAGGGTACGATTAGAGGAAGCGTCGGGATCGGGATGGGGGCGCCGGGGGGTACCTATCTGATCGTATTGCCGATCACTATGCCCTGGATGGATACCGGTATAGAAGTGGGAACGGGCGACGTTTTGACGATCGTTGCCGCCCCGGCGAAAAACCACCCCCCCTGTGACGGGATTACGGACTGCCCCCCCTATTGCCGGCCCGATGCCGTCATTGTTGACGGTGCGTTGGGCAACGGGCTTACCGCGCTGGTGGGGCGTGTCGGAGATACAGGCGGGTCATTTTCGATCGGCAAACGGTACGACGGCCCGGTATCCGGTGCGGGGAGGCTCTATATCGGGTATAACGACTGTTGGACCTGCTGGGGTGATAATACCGGGGCATTCGAGGTGACTATCGGGGTAACCAGGAAATAGTGCATCGGCCGATACAATGATACGCGCTCCGTTCGGGCTGGCCGGGCATGATTCGCACGTACTGCTGTTGACCACGGTACCTGCGTGCCATGCCCGTTTCTTTGTTCTTTCCGCGATCGCCTGCGAGAAACAATCCCGAGAGATTTGATAGTATAATAGCAAAATTTTTCTTGACATTTTGTCCATAGTTGGTATTAGACTATCGGGGGCTTTCAACGCGGGCAACGGTGACGAAGGGCGGCCGGTGTGCGCGCCGACGGTCTGTCGAGACGGCCCGGATATTCCGGCGCATCGCACATCGCAAAGCGTCTTTAAAAAGGCCCTGCCTGACGTTCCCATTTTTGCCGGAGATTTTTCTCTCGAAGGAGCGCGCGGCCACGGCCGAGGCGGCCTTTCCCCGCCGTTCGCGAAAACGGGTCACCTTTCTCACCATGTATCCCGGATAAGGATCAGCAGCTTGGATCGATAACGCAACGTCTTGCTCATTTATCAGTACGGTATCTCTGGAGGGTTGAGATGACGACAGATAATTCCCTTACCCATCTTGCTTACAGGTCCTGTATTGACGCTATCGAGGACGTGCTCGGCGAAAACGGCAAGAATTCGGTCCTCCGGTTTGCGGGGCTTAAGGAGATAATTACGAATCCCGTCGATTATGATGCCGAAAAGCGCGTGCCGTACGAGTTTACTACCAAAATGTTCGTCGGTGTCAGGGATCTCCTGGGAAATCGAGGATACGATGTCGTGATGTTTCGCGCGGGCGGATTTGCTGTCAGGAACATTCTGAAACATTCTGAGCCCCTTCAGGGCCTCGTCGCGATGAAGTATGACCCTGTCGAAAAGCTCAAGCTGGGCTACCAGGCCTATGTCAGAAACGCCGGTTACGATCCCGAAAAGACGCTGGAGTATCTTCCGGGAGAAAGGCAGATTATCAATCATCGTCCCGACTGTACCGAGTGTAACGAGATACTTACTCGTACGGAAATAGCGTCGGATATTACGAAACCCTCCTGCGCCTTTATCCGCGGTCTCCTGAAGGGGATAGGGGATTGCTTCGATAAAGAGCTTTCGGTCGTGGTAGTGGAAGAAGCGTGCAGGCTCATCGGGGACGCCGAATGCCGGTACCGGATAACCTACCAGTTGAAATAGCAATAGGTCCGATTCGGGCGGGAGAGGGAGTCGGCGGCCGTATCAACCGGATACGCGTGTGGATCGCGGACATGACCGATGACCGCGCGAGCGGCACTTGTCGCACAGCGACGATTGAATGGAAAGAGGCGGAATAAAAAATAAGGAAAGGGGGGATTGTATCCCCCCTTTCCCTCGAATGCGTCCTTCTAACGGTCGAAAGCCTCGATCCAGCGTACCTATTCCGATTCACGTCTCCGTCGCATTGACTTGATTGACCGCTTTTTAGCCTCAGCCCTTTTGCGTTTCTTCTTGACGCTCGGTTTCTCGTAGAAACGGCGCTCCTTCATCTCCTTGAAAAACCCGCTCTTGGCCAGCTTGTTCTTCAGAATCTTGATCGCCTTTTCTATGTCTTTGTCGAGAACCTTTACCTCCAACGACCGTCACCTCCCCTCTCTGTTTCTATAGGATTATGCCTGCGACAGCGAATAAAAAAACAAAGTTCTTTTTATCATATTGTTTTAAACAAATCAAGGTTTTTTTGCAGCGTACGGGGCCGACGCAAAGGTACGGCGGAAAACCAGGAAGACACCCCACCGGAGATGCCGAAGCCGCCGGGTATAGTCCGGGGAAGCGCAGGATGCCTGTCCCCTTGACAGGGCGGCGTAAGTCTGTTATTTTATATAAAAATGAGTACCCAAGACCTTTTGTGCAAGCGGTCGCCGTTCGTACAAGATATACTCCCACGCAACGGCGCCGGACGATGCCCGAAGAAAGGTCTGTGCGTAACCCCTGGAAGGTCGCCGGCCGTTGACGGTACCGCGCCCGATCGGGACGATCGGGATAACCGGGACAATGGGTACAGTGACGGCGGCGGATGGATTAGCCCCGTAGTATCGGTTACCAGTATACGATGACACCCATCCCGAAAGAAACGAAGCCCCGTATGCTGCTGCACAGCTGCTGTGCGCCGTGCACCCTGTACCCGTTTGACCGTCTGCAGGCCCGGGGGTTTGCAGTGACCGGGTTCTTTTATAACCCGAATATCCACCCGTTCTCCGAGTTCGAGAAGAGGCTGCAGGCAGTGTGCGATTTCTATCACACCGCGCAAAATCCGCTTATCGTCGATGCCGCCTATGATGTTTCCGCATTTATCGGAATGGTTTTCGGCTCCGGGAAACGGCGGTGTGAGGCATGCTGGCGCATGCGGCTAAAGGGCCTCGCCGAAAAGGGCAGGGAAATGGGGATAGACACCGTGACGACGACGCTCCTCTTCTCGATCTACCAGGATCACGATACCGTGGCCGGGATCGGGCGGGAGGAGTCTGAGGACGCGGGGGTAGAGTTCTATTACGAGGATTTTCGCGTCGGCTGGCATGAGGGGCAGCGGCGCGCCAGGGAATTTTCAATCTATCGTCAGAAATACTGCGGCTGCATCTTCAGCGAAGAAGAACGATATAAGAAGAAGATCGCGGCCCTCATGGAACAGGAGCGGAGGGCATGATGATGAAAAAGAGCCGGTTGGTAAGAATTGCCGCGGCGGTCCTTATGATGGGCTGCCTGGCGGTCCTCCCGTACAGCGGTATGTCCCAAACGGACGAGGGATTTGTCGTTGGAACGGTCTTTAACGACACCGACGTCGCCCCCACGCTCTACGGTCCGGTGGTGCTGGATGTCGTGGTCGATCGGCATTTCATGGGACGGATCGAGCCGGGCAGAAACCTGGAAATCGCCCTCGATCCCCGGCCGGATCCCTATGACATACGGGCGTACGCCTTCAACTACGACGGAAGCTCGTTCTTTGCCGCAGTCGACCTCCCGCTGACGTATACGGTCGTCGTGCCCATCAGCCACCGGGGCAAGCTCTCCTCGTTCTGGATCGCCTTCGAGGGAATCCGCTAAACGGCACGCAATGGGCGGGCTTGCAGAGATACGTCAGTTCGGTCGGGTCCCGGTTATCATCGGGCTCGTGATTGTCCTCGCGGGAGGGTTGCTGCTCGCCTCCGAAAAGGTCCCGTTTTTCGGAAGGCTCCCCGGAGACATTGTGGTCACACGTGAGCGTTTCACGCTCAATTTTCCTATCGTCAGCATGCTGATAATCAGCGCGGTCATCTCGGTAATACTTTCACTTATGCGTAAATAGTATAGCGGAGGGAATCATGCCGGACAAGGGAGTGTTCTGGGAGGGAATATCCGAAGGGATGGCGCAGAAGCTCGAGAAACTCGTGGCGAAAATACCGCTCCTGGGGGATTACCTTCGCAGGGAAAACGCCCGTGAGCGGGATAAGATCGTCCGAGAACACATCGCCCAGCGGATCGACCACCTCAAAGTGGTGGTGATGAAACAGATGGAGGCAATGACCGAAAAGAGAATCCTCACGGGACTCGACAAGCTTGATCGGCTTTCCCGCAGGCTCGATAAGCTCCGTGATACGATCAAGTTCACCTCGCACGGCTATTCGGGGGTGTTCGAACGGGTCAGGATCCTCGATACAGAGCTTGAGCGTCTCATGGAATACGACCTGGCTATCCTCTCGAAGGTGGAGGATATGGAAAAACAGATCTCGGCAATCCCCGCCGACGAAGCCAGGGCCGATAAGGAGATTGCGGCGCTCATGTCTTTTACCGACGAGATGGAGAGGACTATAGAGGAGCGTATGTACGCCGTTACCAAGGGCATCCAGGAAACGTCCCCTCCGGCAGGCGGAGAACCAGGGGGCGGCACGCCGGAACTGTAGAGGAGGTAAGTGCTCATGGCCGAGTATCTTGACATATTTGAGTATTTTTTTGAGGACCCGACCGAGATAGTTCACCGGATTCCGGAGTCGGGTTCGGGAGAGACGAAGCTGGGCGCCCAGCTGGTCGTCAGGGAAAGCCAGTCGGCGGTCTTCTTCAGGGATGGGAAGGGTCTGGACGTCTTCGGCGCGGGCCGGCATACCCTCACCACCATGAACCTTCCTCTGGTAACCAAGCTGCTGGCGCTACCGTTCGGCGGCAAGAGCCCGTTCAGATGCGAGGTCCTCTTCATCAACATGAAGGTCTTTACCGACATGAAGTGGGGGACGAGGAACCCGGTTGCGTTTCGGGATTCGGAGTTCGGACTGGTAAGGCTTCGGGCCTACGGCAACTTCACCATGCGTATCACGCAGCCGCTCCTGTTTGTCAATACCATCGTTGCCACCAAGGGGGTGTTTACCACCGAGGGTATCGCCGGGTATCTTCGGGACGTTATTGTTTCGCGTCTTAACGACTTTCTGGGCGAGCATATGAAGAGCATCCTCGACCTCCCCCAGAATTTCGACGAACTTTCGGTGGTGGCCAAGGTCAGGCTCAAAGATGATTTCTCGAAATACGGTATGGAGCTGATCGATTTCTTCGTCAACGAGATCACTCCGCCCGAGGAAGTCCAGAAGATGATCGACGAGCGGACGGGAATGGGCGTCGTGGGCGATATGAACAAGTTCCTGAAATACGAAGCGGCCAAGGCCATCGGTAAGTTCGGCGAAGGGGCCGCGGCCGGGGGAGGCGCGGGGTCTGCGGCAGGCGGCGCGGCCGCCGGTGTCGGGACAATATTCGGGGTGGGCCTGGGCGGAATGATCCCCGGAATGCTCTACCAGGCCGTGAAGGACGATTCGGACGCCGAAAAGCAGGGGTACGTGCTCTGCCCCAAATGCCATGCCCAGGTTCCGTTAAACGCCCGGTTCTGCAACAGCTGCGGGACCCAGCTGGTGGTCATCAATAAGTGCGCCCACTGCGGCAAAGACCTGCCGGCGGAGGCAAAGTTCTGCTCCGTTTGCGGAAAAACGGTGGGAAAAGAGACAAAGTGCTCAAAGTGCGGTGCAAAGCTCCCGGCCGGGGCGAAGTTCTGCACGGAATGCGGGGAAAAGACAGGTAAGTGAGGCAGGCTTTCGATAGGCCGGCTCTTATAGGTGGCGGTACGATATAGTATACGGGCAAACGGGCGCTGACTCCGGCGCTTGTTTGCCCGGTTTCGTATATAACCGCGTCCATCAATCGGACGGGTCGCAAGGGATCCATGATCGTTCACTGCTCCCAGTGCGGGGCAAAGATCAACCGGAGGAATGAAAACCGGTTCTTCGACTGTCCCTTTTGCGCATCTTCTCTCGTCCTGGAAGGAGGCCGGTCGTTTGCCTGCTTTATTATGGAGCACGAACGAAACGACCTGTGGGCACGGGCCCTCTTCCACGAACGCCTGAAACGGGCCGGTGTCGCGGACAGCCACGACAAGGTCGATCTCGAGCTCTCCTACGTCCCCTTCTGGGTGGTTCGGCGCGCCGATGGATCCATTACCGCCCACTCGGCGGCACAGACTCGCGACCATAACCTCTTATCTATAAAAGTCCCTCCCGGGCGCCTCGTTTTCTACGATGAGGGTTCGCATCCGAAGGCCCCCGTTGTCCCGCTTACCGTGCCATTTGATCGTGCGCTCGGGGGGCAGCAGGCGGTCGGCGATCCGGGTCGTATTGATCTTGTGTATCTACCGGTTTACTTCATGCAAACGGAGGGTTCCGACGGGCCGTTTAGTTTTGCCCTCGTCGGGGATTCGTCGCACCTCTATTCCGGCACTCGCGTGCCGGTCGAACGGAGAAATGTCTCAATCAGGTCACTGATCTTTTTCTCGGTTGTCGCTGGCCTTTTCGCGACCGCGGGGCTCCTTATCCATGACGTCTACCTGAAGGCCGCCGCTATCGGCATAGGCGGGCTCGTCTGTGTCATCGTATCGCCCCTGGCACTGGGGCGTAAATAGCAGGAACAATGGCGAAAGATCGGGACGACAGCACATCAATCGAAAGGATTCCCGAGCCGGGAATAGTCTCAGATCCGACGAGGAGCCATTTCACGGTAGCGCTTATTTGCCCGTCGTGCGGTGGGAGCTTCGCCTTTGCCGAGGGCAGTACCAGGGTGGTTTGTGCGCACTGCGGCCGATCCCACATGGTCGTGGGGGAAAAGGGGGACCTTCGCTACTGGATACCCGGTAAAATAGCAGGGTCTCAGGCAACCGGGATCGTACGGAATTTCCTGGAAAAGATCCGGGACGGCAGAATTGTCCATTTTGTCGATACCCGGCTTGCCTACGTCCCTTTCTTCCGGGTCAAGGTCACCGGCGGGGGATGGTATATCGGAAAGGGCGTGGGAATCGACTACTTGTGGCGGGAATACGGCAACCAGCAATCGGTCGTTATCCCCCGTGAGGTTACAAAGAACGTTGTAGAGGGCTTTTTCAGAGATATTTCATTCTTCGTGCCGGCCGTCGATATATCCGAACTGGGGCTTATCGGACTCTGGGCGAAATCGGAAGCGATCGAGCTGTTTCCGATGGACCCCGACAAGATTACAGCCGGCGAGGTCTATACGCCCCTGAAGGAGCGGGGAACGGCCGCCCGGGAGGCCTGGGCGACGCTGATTGCGTCCGCGAAACCGGCAGGGCTACCATTGGAATACTTCGAAGCCGAAAAGGTCAGCGAGGAAATATCCCTGATCCATTATCCAATCTGGATAGTCCGGTTTCTGCTTGACGGAGTCCCCTATCGAGTGGTTATTGACGGCCTCGGGGGGGATATTCTGAACGCACGGGTTAGTAAACGCGGCAAGGTTGCCGCCGTACCCGGTATCCTCAGTCTTGCCGTCATTGCGTTTCTGGCCACGACGATTCCCTTACTTCTTGTTATACCGGGAGCCGTGGCGCTTTACTACGTCTTCGTCAACGGATGGGGATGGTTTTGGGGCACACTGCTCGGCACTTTCGTCACCGCCTGGCGGGGCGAGGAGGGGGCTATTGAGTAACCGCACATCGATAGAGCTGGTCGAACTCAAGTGTCCCCAGTGTTCAGGGGATATCGGCATCGGATTCGACGACCGGGCATTCCTCTGCCGGCGGTGTTTCACGCTCTGGGGACAAGAAGGAAACAGGCTCGTTGAAAAGAGGGTGGAGTGGATCGCGCCCGGTGATTCAGACAGCCGGTATTTCCCCTTTTGGGTATTTCGTATGACCGCCGAGAGCCCGGAGGGCAGGATAGAGGACTTCCATTCCTACTGTAAGTATATCGCGTTTCTCGAGGCCGTCACGGCCACGGAGAACCGGCCGCTGTCCCTCTTTGTCCTGGCGGTGTCGCTATCCGTTGAGCGGCACCGGCTTTCGGCGTCGCGGGTGTTTACCTATACCCAACCCGTCCTCGTTCCCGGAAAGCCCGGGCGGGGGGTTATCTGGGGGCCGTGCATGGACGAACATACCGCGGCCGCTTATGCCCGTGTCATCTTTATCTCAACACTGGCAGGAGAGAGGAAAGGATCGCGCGATTTCGTCTCCGGACTTTCCCTTGCCCTTGACTCGCCCCGGCTCTTCTATATCCCGTTTCGGGAGGGCGCCAACGACTACCGGGACGCCATGAAGATCGCCGCGATACCTAAAAAACTTCTCACGCACCGGCCGGTGGACCTTGGGGCTTAGGGGCGCCGGTCGAAAAGGCTTGTCACGGGGCCGTAGTTTATATATAATGACCCGATGATGCAGCAAACCATACGGGGGGCCGTTTCTACCGAGGGCGTGGGGATACATTCCGGTAATTCAGTTACGCTGACGCTCTCTCCTGCCGGGCCAGACGATGGGGTGGGTTTTATTCGGGGAGACGTCGATACCCGGTTGCGGGTTCCCGCACACTTCTCCATGGTAAAAAACACCCAGCTCGCGACGACGCTCACGCAGAATGGAGTGAGCGTCGCCACCGTGGAGCACCTGACGGCCTCCCTGCTTGCCCTTGGGGTGGATAACGCCACGGTAAGCCTCTCGGGGCCGGAGGTCCCGATACTGGACGGGAGCGCCGGACCGTTCGTTTCGCTCATCAGGTCGGCCGGAATAGTCGAGGCGGGCGTACCGCGGAAAGGGGCGCGCGTCCTCCGGCATGTCGCGGTTACATCCGGGGACTGCCGGGCCGAACTCTTGCCGGGGACCGACCGGCTGTCTCTCGATTATACGATTGTCTATGATAATCCCCATATCGGGACGCAGCGGTTTGCTTTCGAATTGACGCCGGAGACCTTCGCCAGGGAGGTAGCCCCCGCCCGTACGTTCGGACTGGTCAGGGATATCGATAGTATGTACGCACAGGGTTTGGCACTGGGGGGGAGCCTTGAAAACGCCGTGATTATCGGCGATGAGGGCGTGATTAATTCCGGCGGGTTGAGATTCGACGATGAGTGCGTCCGCCATAAGTGCCTGGATGCCGTCGGCGATCTCTCGCTCTTCGGCATGCCTATCCTCGGCACGTTCATCGCCTATAAATCGGGCCATCGTCTCAATCACCTCCTTGTGCAGGAGCTTTTTCGTCAACAGGCTTACGAGATCATACCGATATGAAGGCCCGTGTTGTCATACTCATTGTCCTGTGCTATGCGCTGGGCGCGTCATGGGCGCTTGCCCAAAACGTATTTATCGATAACGTCGTTCTCACCAGGTATCAGGACAACCTGTACGTATATTTCAAGCTGGAGGGGCCCTTCTCGCGTGAAATGGATGAGGCCATCAAGAGCGGGATTGAGACGACCTTTACGTTTTACATCGTCCTCAAGAGGTATCGCGGCGGTATCCTGTCTGATCCCGAGATTACCGAGCGTGTCATAAAACATACCGTAAAATACAACGCACTTCTTCAGGAATATGCGGTCACGCGGGATGAGGAGGGCGCCAAGCCCTTCGTAACAAAAGATTTCGACACCGCAAAGCGGATTATGACCCAGGTAAAGTTTTATCCGCTCGCTCCCCTTACGATGCTCGAAAAAGGCAAAAGCTACCGTGTCGAGATAAAGGGCGAGCTGGATAAGGCCGATATACCCGAGTCTCTCAGATACATCTTCTTTTTTGCCAAGGCATGGAGTTTTTCGACTCCCTGGTACGTGGAGGGGTTTTCATACTAAGGGCACGTCCAACGTATGGGCCGAAATATTCTTAAGAAAAAGAGCGAAGAACTGACGTCGGAAGAGACCAGGAAGAAGAGAGAGCGGATCATTATCGTTATCTCTGTGATCGCGATCGTCTCCCTGACCGTTTTTGGGACCTATGTTACCAGCGAAGACCTCGATATCGGCGTCAATGAGAACTTTATCCTCCTTGCCCTCATAGACGTCAATATTATCCTTTTAATCCTCGTAATTTTCCTCGTCCTGAGAAACCTCGTCAAGCTCATCTTCGAACGGAAACGGAAGGTAGAAGCGGCGAAACTGAGAACGAAGCTGGTGCTCTCGTTCGCGGGATTGACGCTGTTTCCAACGGTCGTCATGTTCATCGCGGCGATGCTCTTTTTCAGGACGAGTATGGACCTTTTCTTCAACGTCCAGGTGGAGCATTCGCTCGACGGGGCGCTGGACATAGCCCAGACCTACTATACCGACGCGACCGAGACGGCCCTCACCTACGCCAAGGTCATCGGCGCCGAGATAACGGCGGAAGGCTTGCTTACGGAAGAGGCCAGACCCCTGCTTCAGACCTACGTCGATTCCCAGCGGGACATACGGGGTATCGACCTGGTTACGGTATTCTCGCCCGCTATGGAAGAGCTGGCGTCATCGGCAAGTGACGAAATACCCGATATGTCGATGATTCGGCTGAAGGCCGACCTATTTACCGAGGCGCTTTCGGGCAAACCCGTTTCCACCATTCAGACAACCGGCTACGGCGACGTAGTCTGGGCGCTCTTTCCCGTCATGAACCGGGATAAGGTCTCCTGCCTGGTTATGACCGCGAACTTTATCCCCAAGTCGTTACTGCCAAGAATGCTGGCGATCGGCGATTTCCTCGAGGGGTACAAGAAGAACAAGATACTCAAGGAACCGATCGCTATTTCGTATTTGATCACCCTCTCGATCATTGCACTACTGCTCGTCTTTACCGCGACGTGGCTCGGATTTTACCTGGCAAAGGGTATAACCGTGCCGATTTCGCTGCTGGCCGAGGGAACCAAGAAGGTCGCCGACGGCGATCTTGACGTATACGTCGACTTTACCACCGATGACGAGGTCGGTGTCCTTGTCGATTCGTTCAATAAGATGACCCAGGATCTGAAGATGCAGTCGAGGCGCCTCGAGCGGGCCTATAACGAGCTTTCCCTCAGCAACATGGAGATCGAGGCCCGGCGCCGGTATATGGAAATCGTGTTGAAGAACGTGGCTGCCGGCGTTATCTCGGTGGATAAGGACGGCGTCATTACCACGATCAACAAATCGGCTGAACGGATGTTAGCCATCAAGACGCCGAAGGTCCTCGATCATCCCTTTGGGGAGGTTCTCAGGGAGAAACATGCCTCTATCGTCAACGGGCTCATCGATGATCTTCTCGCGTCAAAGGAAGGATTTGTGCAGCGCCAGGTTGAGATACCGCTGGAGGATAGGACACTGGTGCTCATGGCAAACCTCAACTATCTCATGGACGAAGACGGGAACTACCTCGGGATGGTGGCGGTCTTCGACGATATCACCGAGATCATGAGGGCGCAGAAGATGGCCGCCTGGCGGGAGGTGGCCCGCCGCATCGCCCATGAGATCAAGAACCCGCTCACCCCCATCAAGCTTTCCGCCCAGCGTATCAGGAAGAAATACCTGGACAGGCTTTCCGACGACGGCCAGGTGCTGGACGAGTGCACACAGACCATAATCACCCAGGTCGAGGAGATGAAGGCGCTGGTCGATGCATTTTCCCAGTTCGCCCGGATGCCGGCGACGCGCCTGCGCCCCAACGATCTAAACGATATCGTTAAGGAGACCCTGGCCCTTTACAAAGAGGCTCACAAAAGTATAACCTATAAATTTCGGGAGGACCGGAAGCTTCCCCCCGTAAACCTCGATCGGGAACAGATAAAACGGGTGCTGATCAACCTTCTGGAGAATGCCGTGGACGCGATCGGAGAAAGCGGGTCCGTCGAAATACAGACGGCCTTCCTGGCCGAACAGGCAAAGGTGCGCCTGGTTATCGCTGATACGGGCCGCGGCGTAACGCCCGAGGCCAAGGACCGGATCTTCGAGCCGTACTACTCCACCAAGAAGGGGGGTACGGGGCTGGGGCTCACCATCGTTACTACCATTATATCCGATCACCACGGCTACATCCGGGTTTTCAATAACGAGCCGACGGGTACAAAATTTGTTATCGATCTTCCGATAGGGCTTCAATGAAAAAAAGAATCTTAGTCGTTGACGACGAGGAAAGCATCCGCAAGTCGCTGGTCGGGGCGCTGACCGACGAGGGGTATGAGGTCTTTGACGCCGAGGACGGCAAGAAGGCCCTGGAGCTGGCCGAGACGACGAGGCCTCACCTGGTGCTCCTGGACATCTGGATGCCCCAGATGGACGGGATGGAAGTGCTCAAACGGCTCAAGAAGGACTTCCCCGAGTCGGCGGTAATTATGATATCCGGCCACGGGACCATCGAGACGGCCGTCAAAGCGGCGAAACTGGGGGCCTACGATTTTATCGAGAAGCCCCTGTCCCTGGAAAAGATCACCCTAACTATCGACCACGCCCTCAGGGAAAAGAGCCTCGAGAGCGAGGTGAGCCTGTACCGCGCCCGTTTTGATGTAAGCACGACGATCGTCGGCGAGAGTCCCGCAATCATCAAGCTTAAGGAAGAGATCAAGATGGCCGCCCCAAGCGACAGCTACGTGCTGATCTCGGGGGAAAACGGCACGGGCAAGGAACTTGTTGCCCGGGCGCTCTTTGCCATGAGCAAGCGCAGCGACGGCCCCTTTGTGGAGGTAAATTGCGCGGCAATCCCCGAGGAGCTTATCGAGAGCGAGCTTTTCGGTTACGAGAAGGGCGCGTTTACCGGTGCGGACGCCAAGAAGCTGGGCAAGTTCGACTCGGCCGACGGCGGGACTATTTTCCTGGACGAGATCGGTGACATGAGCCTCAAGACGCAGGCCAAGATCCTGAGGATTCTCCAGGAGGGGACGTTCGACCGGGTGGGGGGGACCAAGACCATCACGGTGGACACGCGGGTGATCGCCGCAACCAACCAGAACCTCACCAGGAAAATCGAAGAAGGCGCCTTCCGCGAGGATCTCTATTTTCGTCTGCACGTGCTGCCGCTGACCGTGCCGCCATTGCGGGAGCGTGTGGGAGACATCGGGCTGCTGGTCGAACACTTCATCAACGAGTTTTCTAAGGGGGAGGTCCGGCGAAAGAAGACTATCGATCCCCGCGCGCTCTATATTCTTGCCGGCTACCACTGGCCGGGAAACGTCCGGGAGTTGAAAAACCTCGTGGAGCGGCTCACCATCATGACCAGAGACAGTGTCATCGGGCCGGAGGATATCCCGGACTATATCAGGGGTAAGGCGGAGGCGGGTACCGACGAGTCGCTGTTTACCGGTGGGGACATCAAAGAGGCAAGGGATCGCTTCGAGCGGATCTTCATTGAGAGGAAACTGCGCGAAAACGACTTCAACGTCTCACAGACCGCCAAGATCCTCAACATGGAGCGCAGTCACCTCCATAAGAAAATCAAGGCGTATAAGATCGGGATGGGGAAATAACCCTCATCCCGCTACTACAACTACCCCTTTCTATCTAACGGGAGCCCGTTTCCCCTACCACCGTTTCCGTCCCATCGTTTTCCGATCCCGGTTCCTCTCCTGCTCGTGCCGCGGTCGCAGTTCCGTCTCCTCGCCCAGGTCGGACTCCTCGGCAACCCGATAGGGGATTTTCTGGTCGATGAGCCGCTCTATCGGCTCCAGGTAATAGGCGTCGTCCTCGGAGGCCAGTGAGATCGCCAGGCCGCTCTTGCCGGCCCGGGCGGTCCTTCCGATTCGGTGGACATAGTCCTCCGGGTTCTGGGGCAGGTCGTAGAGGATGACGCAGTCGACGTCCTCTATGTGAAGCCCGCGGGAGGCCACGTCGGTACCGATGAGCGCGCGGATCTCCCCCTTCATAAACCGCTCGAGGATCTTGAGACGCTTGCGCTGGGGTATGTCGCCCGAAAGCGCCTGGGCCGAGAACCCGTTTCGGGTGAGCCGCTCCTTGATCATCGTGACGCCGCTCTTGGTGTTGGAAAAAATCAGGATTTTGCTGCTGTCGATTTTGCCGATAAGCCCCAGCAGCAGCCGGAACTTCTCCCGCTTGCCGACGTGATACAGCTGCTGTGTTACCTCCTCGACGGTGATGCTCTCCGGAGTTGCGGAGACCTCCACGGGGATCTTCATGAAATGGTAGGTGGCCTCGACGACCGAAAAGGTGATGGTGGCCGAAAAGAGGAGGGTCTGGCGCTCCGTAAACAGCGGGAGCTTCTTGAGGACAAAGCGCAGGTCCTTGATAAAACCCATGTCCAGCAGGCGGTCGGCCTCGTCGATGACCAGAATCTCGATGCCGGAGGTCTTGAGGATGCCCTGCTTCATGTAGTCGATAAGGCGGCCCGGTGTGCCGACGACGATATCAACGCCCTTCCTGAGGATATCGGCCTGTTCACGGTAATCGACGCCCCCGAAGATCGCGGTAGCGGTAATCCCGGTTCGGGCGCCCAGGTCATGGGCCTCGCGCTCTATCTGGACGGCAAGCTCCCTGGTGGGGGCAATAATGAGCGCCCGCGGGAGGGCGCCGCCCTTCCTTGAATTTGTGAGGAGGCGGTTAAAGATAGTGATGAGAAACGCCGCGGTCTTTCCCGTGCCGGTCTGGGCCTGGCCGATGAGGTCATAGCCGGAAAGGGTGTAGGGGAGAGACTTCTTCTGGATCTCGGTCGGCGTGGTAAATCCCAGCTCACGAATTCCGGCACGGACGCGCTCGTCAAGCTTCATATCGTCAAATGAGTCGATCGGCGGAATATCCTGAACGGGTGGGATGTCGTAGTCGGGGGTAGTTTTTGTCTTGGGCATGCCTGATCTATGGAATTAGTATCGTATATGCGAAATACCGGGTTTACTCTAATTGACACGTGCGACACGCGCCAAGCTCAATAATCTATATATATCATACCCGACAAAAAAAAACAAGACCGTTTTGATCATTACTTAGCACGTGAGAATGATTACTATCTTGACAAAACGCCTATGGCGGGGAGAGAATAAAACCATAACGATAAACAATACTATTCGGACATAACGATATTGTGATGGACGCTACCACATGGATTTGCATAGGGAATCTACTCCACGATGGTACCGTCGGAGGGAAAGGAATGACATCAGACGAACGGATGGCGACAAACATGGCGATACGGGCGGCCATTGTCGCCATCGAAGAGATCATGGGGAAGAACGCGACCAAGATCGTCTTCGACAAGGCGAATAAGACCTCTCTGTTTCTAAACCCGCCGGATTATAACTTTGAGCCGTGCATAAAGGTGAGCGAGCAGGCTACGATATACCGCTCAATCATGGACTTGATGGGCTACAAGGGGGGGATCGTGTTGTGGAGGAGGATCGGCTATTTTGTCATGAAATACCCCGTGGAGATGGGGCATATTTTCGACAGTTTCGCCGCCCTTCCGCCCGTGGAAAAATTCAATAAGGGAATGGAGATCTTCGCGATGGCCTCGGGAAAAGGAAAACTGGTGACCGGCCCCGAGGGGATGGCGGAGTTTGACTGTTTCGACTGCTTTTCGTGCGAGGGGTATACGTATACGCGGCCGGTATGCTCCCACTTCGAGGGGGTTATCCAATACATTTCGGACTGGGCGTTCGGCAAGAACGTCTACCTCGCCCGGGAGACGCTCTGCATGGCAAAAGGCGACGAAACCTGCTACGTGAAGCTTGTTAAAAAGGATTAGCGAATCTGCAAAGGAAGGGGGGCAGCATCTATGGGTCCCATGGTAAATCTATAACGGTGCGCCCCCTTTCCTATCTAATAAATGACTCTGCGACGGTCTCATCAGCTCCATACGTACGTCAAGGTTTCCCGCAGCAATTTATCCGACCCGCGTGTCTACCGCTTTCATTTCATCTTTTAATATGTGACAGGTTTATCGGGGACCGGGGGGTGAGGTACGAGGCTTACTGCGGTCGAAGTAATCGCTTATCCAATTCATACGCTTCCTGTAACCCATGCCGCAATAAATATAACACATACACGGTTATATAATACACACCCGGTAATTTAACTTATCCCTTGCCACGCCCGTGAGTTTCCTTCTATAATGTAAAACAATAGATATGGATATCTTCGACCATAGCGATAAGAAGCGTAAACAGGCCCACGCGCCGCTGGCCGACCGGATGCGGCCCCGGTCCCTCGAGGAATTCATGGGGCAGGCCGAGATCCTCGGGCCGGGCACGCTCCTGCGCACCTCCATCGAGCGGGACGAGATCGTCTCCATGATCTTCTGGGGGCCGCCGGGCTCCGGCAAGACGACCCTGGCCCGTATTATCGCCGAGCGCTCCCAGGCCGCCTTCATCGCCTTTTCGGCCGTTACCTCGGGCATCAAGGAGGTCAGGGAGGTCATCGAAAAGGCCGGCAGCGACCTGAAATATTACGGCAAGAAGACGATCCTCTTTATCGACGAGATCCACCGCTTCAACAAGGCCCAGCAGGACGTCTTTTTGCCCTTCGTGGAGGACGGCACCATCGTCCTGATCGGGGCGACCACCGAGAACCCCTCGTTTGAGGTCAATTCGGCGTTGCTGTCCCGTACGCGGGTCTACGTCTTCGGCCAGCTTACCGACGAAGACCTTGCCGCCATCATCCGGCGGGCGCTTACCGATACAGACCGGGGCCTGGGGGGTCTTACGCTTACCGTGGATGAGGACGCGCTCGGCCATCTCGCCTCCCAGTCCCACGGGGACGCCCGGATCGCGCTCTCGGGCCTCGAGGTCGCCGTGGCAAATACGCCGCCCGGCCCGGACGGGGCGGTCCGCGTGACGCTTGCGGTCGCCGAGGAGGCGATGCAGCGGCGCGCCCTGATGTACGACAAAGGCGGCGAGGAGCACTACAATATCATCTCGGCCCTGCACAAGTCCGTCAGGGATTCCGACCCGGACGCGGCGCTCTACTGGCTTTCGCGTATGCTCAAGGGGGGCGAGGACCCGCTCTATATCGCCCGTCGGCTCATCCGCATGGCAATCGAGGACGTGGGGCTTGCCGATCCCCAGGCGCTTCCGGTAGCGGTGGCCGCCAAGGAAGCCTACCACTTCATGGGATATCCCGAGGGGGAGCTGGCCCTGGCCGAAGTCGCGGTCTATCTGGCGTGCGCCCCCAAGAGTAACGCCGTCTACGCCGCGTATGGTGAGGTGGAGCGGGACGTGAAGAAATACGGCGCGCTGCCGGTGCCCCTGGTCATCCGGAACGCGCCCACACGCCTGATGAAGGAGATCGGCTACGGGAAGGGGTATAAGTACGCCCATAACTACGCGGATGCCGTGGTCGATCAACCGCGCCTCCCCGAGAAGCTCGCGGGAAGGGCCTACTACCAGCCGACGGATCGGGGGTTTGAGGAAGAGATCAAACGCCGGCTTTCGGCGCGGCGGGCAAAACTTGAACGGAAACTGAAGGTAAAGGATACGCCATAAACTAACGAGGAGATCGTAATGCAGATGAGAAGATATGTCGCTGTGATCGTTGCGGCGTTTTGTTTGCTGGTGTTTGCCGCCGGGGTATCGGCCGCGCCCCTGACGGTGCAGGATAAGGAGCAGCTCAAGTGGCTCTTCGGGATGATGGAGACCTCCATCAACCAGGGCGATTCCCAGGGGATCATCAATCTCTTTTCGCCCAACATGCCCCAGGACCGGCGCACGGCGCTGTCCAACGACATATACGCGAGGATCGCGGGCGGCGGGATCAAGGTCTCGTTTTTCCCGAACCTCTCCGACGAGAGTATCAAAGAGATCTCTCCCGGGATCCTGTATGAAGTGAGCGGGTCGTTCAAGGCCGAGGGGCCGCAGTGGAACGTATCGGGCCTTTCGGCGACGTTCACGGTTGAGCGGGTCGGGTACTACTTCTATATCTACGATACCAACATGCTCGAGAAGATGGGACCGGAGGCGGTCTTTAAGACCGTAGGGACTCGTATTCCTTATTATCGGGGCGATCTTCCTGGTGGGCATCGTCGGAGTGATCATCATTGTCGTCCTGATTATCAGAAGCCAGAAAAAGAAGAAGGCGGTAGTCAGCTCCGGCGAGGGGCCGGGTACCGTATAGGCGCCCGAGAAAACGACATAGCGGGGGATCTTCCGGATATACGGCGTATCGTCGATCGGGAAAGGTAATCCACCGGTGCAGCACGAGAGACCGGGCGCGCCCTACACGGCGCGCCCGTAATGCGCCGGGGACTTGCGGCCTGCTTCCGGTCCCTTTCCCTGCGGCCAGCAGCCCGGGACTACGCGCCCGTGCCGGAGAAAACTCATACGAACATTTTTAGGTTGCCATTCGGCGACCTATCGTAGTAGTATCATTCGATAGAAATGTGCTCTTGCGTCGGATACGCGACACGTGAGAGCCTTCGCGCATACACTGAAAGGAGACGGCCATAAGCGGTAACGTACTACATATGATCTTCGGCATCATGGGGGGGCTGGGCCTCTTTTTCTTCGGAATCCGCACCATGGGCGACGGCCTCCAGAAGTACGCCGGGGATCGGCTCAGGAACTTCCTCAAGAGCATCACGAAGAACCGTTTCGTCGGTATGCTCACGGGCCTGATCGTCACCGCGATCATCCAATCCAGCAGCGCCACCACCGTCATGACGGTGAGCCTGGTCAACGCCGGCCTCATTACGCTGGTCCAGGCGATCGGCGTGGTCTTCGGCGCCAATATCGGCACCACCATGACCGCCCAGCTCATCGCCTTCCGCGTGCAGGACTATGCCCTGCCGATTCTGGGCATCGGGGTCATCCTCTATCTCTTCTTCAAGAAAGAAAAGATCATCTATTTCGGCCAGATCCTCATGGGATTCGGGATGCTCTTCTTCGGGCTCCTGATCATGTCGGACGCCTTCATATTCCTGAGAGAATCCCCGAAGGTCCTCGACCTCTTCGCCAGCCTCGACGGGTTCCCCCTGATGGCGGTCATCATCGGGACGGTCTTCACGATGATCATGCAGAGCTCGTCGGTCACCGTCGGTATCACCATGGCCCTGGCGACCACGGGCCTCATCTCGTTTCCGACCAGCGTTGCGCTTATCCTCGGGGATAACATCGGCACCACGATCACCGCGCAGCTTGCGTCCATCGGGACCAACATCAGCGCGCGCAGAACGGCCTGGGCGCATACGATGTTTAACGTCATCGGCGTCTGCTATATCTTCCCGCTTCTTCCCTATTACGTGAAGCTCATAAATATGATCACCCCCGGAGACGTGGGATTTATCATCACGACCGCGGCCGAGGCCGCCCGCTTCAAAATGAATATCGGGGATGCCCCCTATATCGCCCGGCATATCGCCAATGCGCACTCGATTTTTAATATTGTCAACGTCATTGTATTCCTGCCTCTGATCGGCGGACTGGCCAAGCTCGTTACCTGGATCGTCCCGGGGAAGGTTGAGACCGAGGAGGAGTTTCGCCTCGTCTACATCAAGGGGCAGATGATCTCGCCGGTCATCGCGGTGGAGGAGGCGAGAAACGAGGCGGTCCGGATGGCGCGCTTCACGCTGGATATGCTCGATGAGGACATGCGGGCGCTCCTCAATAATGATACCAAGAATCTCGATAACGTCAGGCGGCTCGAGGGACGGGTGGACGTGATGCAGAAGGAGATCACCGCCTACTGCGTCCAGATATCGCAGGAATCGATCACTCCCGAGGTCTCCAAGAATATCACCTCCCTCATCAACATGGTCAACAACCTCGAGCGGATCGGGGATCACTGCGAAAACCTGAGCGAGCTTATCGAAAAGAAGAAGTCCGGCAAGTATACGCTTTTCCGAAGAGGCCCTGGATGGGATACGGGACATCTACCATGAGACACGGCACTTCATGGAGTTCGTGATCCAGGGAATGGTAAAGCAGGAGACCGGCATAAAGCCGGAGGCCGACCGGTACGAAAAACGGATCAACTACCTTGAAGATACGCTGCGCCAGGCGCACATCGACCGCCTGAACGCGGGGACCTGCAGCGTTGAAACGGGCCTCGTCTTCATTGACATGCTGACGAATTTCGAAAAGATCGGTGACCACGTCTTCAACGTCGCCGAGGCCGTCGTCGGAATCAAATAGCGCCAACCCTTACGGGCTTATGCCGCTGATTTCACATTTAACAGGGCGCACGAAAAAAAGCGGCCCCTTCATATGAAGGGGCCGCTTTCGTATTCTGGCGGGAGCGACGAGACTCGAACTCGCGACCTCCGGCGTGACAGGCCGGCGTTCTAACCAACTGAACTACGCCCCCGATTCTGACTTTTCCCAACGGCTTGCGGCTTG
Organism: uncultured delta proteobacterium; assembly: GCA_963848155.1. Taxonomy (GTDB): domain Bacteria; phylum Desulfobacterota; class Zymogenia; order Zymogenales; family Zymogenaceae; genus JAFGAS01. The sequence continues at coordinate 431,458 of CAWKCL010000006.1, read as the reverse complement.
CGTACGCGCCCGGCTACGTCACTGCCAGCTCTCTCCCGGTTTTTCCACCAGTAACCGTGCACAAGTAATTGGTAGGCGGAACAGGGTTTGAACCTGTGACCCCCGGCTTGTAAGGCCGGTGCTCTCCCAACTGAGCTACCCGCCCCTGGGCCCTGCCGTAAGACTTATAATACTCTCATGGCCCGGCTTTGTTGTCAAGAAAAAATCAGACCGCGCGCCAAAAAGGAATACGGATTATCCCACGCCCGCCGCAGCGGCAGATGGTCGATCCCCCGGAAGTCCTTATACTACTATGGCCCCATAGTGCCATGGCGGCCGCTTTCCCCCGCAGCCACAAAACGCAATCGGGACATCCTTGATGAAGGATGTCCCGATTGTGAATAGTGAGCAAGGCAAAGGTGACGGCCTGTTTCCCGACTTCCGACTTCTTAATGGGCCGCGACGCGCTCCTCCGGGGACGGCTCCACCTCCTTGGTGAATTCCCGCTCCTTCTCTTCCCTGTTCTTCCTGAAGAACTCGTCCGCATCGTCCAAAACGAGGGCCCTTCTGAGGACCTGATCCATATGATCGGCAAAGACGATCTTGAGGGATTTCTTGATCCGATCGGGAACGTCTTCGAGGTCTTTCTGGTTTTCCATCGGGATGATGACTTCCTTGATGCCGCCGCGGTTTGCCGCAAGGAGCTTTTCCTTGAGGCCGCCGATGGGAAGGACCCGCCCCCTCAGGGTGATCTCGCCGGTCATGGAGAGGTCGCGCCTGACCTTTATCTTGGTGAGGGCCGATGCGATGGCGCTTGCCATCGTAATGCCGGCCGACGGGCCGTCTTTCGGGATGGCGCCCTCAGGGACGTGGATGTGCAGGTCGATATTCTGGTAGAAGTCGCGTTCCAATCCCAGCTCATCAGCACGGCTGCGCACGTAGCTCATGGCCGCCTGGGCGCTTTCCTGCATGACCTCGCCGAGCTTGCCGGTGATAGTCAGCTTGCCCTTTCCGGGGACGACGCTTACCTCGATCGTCAGGAGCTCCCCGCCGACCTCCGTCCATGCCATGCCGGTGGCGATACCGACCGTATCCTCCTCCTCGAGCTTGCCGTAACGGAAGCGGGGAATCCCAAGGTATTTCTTAACCTTGGCGGGACTGATCGATACCGAAAACTCGGCGCCGAACTTGACCACCTCTTTTGCCACCTTGCGGCAAATGGAGCCGATCTCGCGCTCCAGGTTGCGCACGCCCGATTCCCGGGTGTAGTTTCGGATGACTGCCAGCATCGCGCTGTCGGAAAAAGAAATGTTATTGTCCTTCAGGCCGTTTTCGGCAGCCTGCTTCTTGACCAGGAACTGCTGGGCGATATGGAGTTTTTCGATCTCCGTGTAGCTGTCGATCTGGATGATCTCCATCCTATCCTGCAATGGTTTGGGAATATTGTGCAGGAGGTTTGCCGTCGTAATAAACATCACCTTGGAAAGGTCATAGTCCAGGTCCAGGTAGTGGTCGTTAAACGTGTTGTTCTGTTCCGGGTCCAACACCTCGAGCAGCGCCGCCGACGGATCGCCGCGGAAATCGGTGCTCATCTTATCCACCTCGTCCATGAGGTAGACGGGGTTGGACGATTTTGACTTCTTGAGGTACTGGATGATCTTTCCGGGCAGCGCGCCGATATAGGTGCGCCGGTGTCCCCTGATCTCGGCCTCGTCCCTGACGCCGCCCAGCGAGAGCCTGACGAAGCTGCGTCCGGCGGCGCGGGCAATCGATTTACCCAGCGAGGTCTTCCCGACGCCCGGAGGGCCGACGAAGCAGAGGATGGGGCCTTTCATGTCCTGCTTGAGATGCTTGACCGCCAGGTATTCGAGGATCCTTTCCTTGGGTTTCTTGAGACCGTAGTGATCCTCCTCGAGGATGCGGGTGGCCTCGTCGATATCCAGCTTATCCTCAGTGTACTCTCCCCAGGGGAGCGCCAGTATCCAGTCGAGGTAGTTCCTGATGACGGTCGCCTCCGCACTCATTGGAGACATCATCTTGAGCTTCTTGAGTTCCTTGTCGGCGCGGTCCCGCGCCTCGTCGGATAGCTTTTTCTTCTTGATCTTATCCTCGAGTTCCTTGATCTCGGTCTTAAACTCGTCTTTTTCCCCGAGCTCTTTCTGGATGGCCCGCATCTGCTCGTTGAGGTAGTATTCCTTCTGGGTGCGCTCCATCTGCTTTTTGACGCGGTTCTTGATCCGCCGCTCGATCTGGAGGATCTCGATCTCGCTCTGCATGAAGGAAAGCACCTTTTCCAGGCGCTCGGCCGGTTTTTCGATTTCGAGTACCGACTGCTTCTCATCAAGCTTAAGGTTGAGGTGCGTGATAATCGTATCGGCCAGACGCGACGGCTCATTGATCGACGCCACAGACAGGATCATCTCGGGCGGAATCTTACGGTTGAGCTTGGCATACGTCTCAAAGGTGCTGTTGATGGATCGTACCAGCGCCTCGATCTCAGGCGTTATGTCGTTATCTTCGACGATAACCTCGGTGTCCACCAGGAAGTATTCCTCGTTCGGCACAAACCGCCGAATGCGCGCCCGCTGCTTTCCCTCGACGAGTACCTTAACCGTTCCGTCGGGCAGCCGCAAGAGCTGGATTATGATCCCCACCGTTCCGATCGAGTAGATCTGGTCGGGACCGGGATCGTCCATCTTGGCGTTATGCTGGGCGGAAAGCAGGACATTCTTGTCGGCGGCCATCGCCGACTCCAGTGCGTTGATTGATTTTTTCCTGCCCACAAATAGTGGGACAACCATATGGGGAAAGATGATGATGTCCCGAAGCGGCAACAAGGGGATCAGGTTCTCGTCCTGCGCGCTATGGGTAGGATCATCCTTTTCGTTCTTGAAAAACATCGTAGGTGTTCTCCTCGTATTCAGTTAAAATCGACGATATTAGGCCGATTTTTCGTAGAGTATGATCGGGTTCTCCTTTTTCAGTACGACCCCTTCATTGATGATGCATTCCTTGATGTTTTTCTGGGAGGGGATCTCGTACATAAGGTCGAGCATTATATTCTCCATGATCGAGCGAAGCCCGCGCGCCCCCGATCCCCGCTCGATGGCGAGCTTGGAGATGGACGCCAGCGCGCCGTCGGTAAAGCGGAGCTTGACCTTCTCGAAATCGAACAGCTTCTGATACTGCTTGACGAGGGCGTTTTTCGGCAGCGTCAGGATCTTTATAAGCGCCTCCTCCGAGAGGTCGGTCAGCGAGGCGATAACCGGAAGCCTTCCCACGAATTCGGGGATAAGGCCGTACTTAATCAGGTCCTGGGGCTGCACCTGGGTCAGTGTCGCCCCGATATCCATTTCCTTCTTCTTCTTGATATCGGCGCCGAACCCGAGGGTCTTGGAGTGAAGCCGCCGCTCGACGATCTTTTCCAGGCCCGTGAACGCGCCGCCGCATATGAAGAGGATATTGGTAGTGTCGACCGGGAGGAACTCCTGCTGGGGGTGCTTTCTCCCGCCCTTGGGCGGCACATTGGCGATCGTCCCCTCGATGATCTTGAGGAGGGCCTGCTGGACCCCCTCTCCGGATACGTCCCTGGTGATTGAGGGATTTTCGCTCTTTCGCGAGATCTTATCCACCTCGTCGATATACACGATACCCCGGGAGGCCTTCTCGATATCGTAGTCGGAGGCCTGCAGGAGGTTGAGGATGATGTTTTCCACGTCCTCACCCACGTAGCCGGCCTCGGTGAGGCTCGTGGCATCGGCGATGGTGAAGGGAACCTTCAGGAATTTCGCCAGTGTCTGGGCCAGCAGGGTCTTGCCCGACCCGGTGGGGCCCAGCAGCAGGATATTGCTCTTCTGAAGCTCGATATCGCCGGTCTTGGTATCGCAGTCGATGCGTTTATAGTGATTGTGGACGGCCACCGAGAGGATTTTCTTGGCCCATTCCTGGCCGACGACGTATTCGTCGAGGAATTGCTTTATCTCCACCGGCTTGGGGATTTCCGAGCGCGTGCGGGAAAGCTCCTCGCGCTCGTATTCTTCGGCGATAATATCGTTGCAGAGCTCAACGCATTCGTCGCAGATGAAGCTCGTCGGTCCCGCGATCAGTTTTTTGACGTCTTTCTGGTTCTTGCCGCAGAACGAGCAGAACATCCCGCGTTCCTTGTCTTTATCTCTGAAATCATCCATACCTGTACCCTATGTTGATACGCTATGTCCTTTTAGACGCCGCGGTATCGCCGCGACGGCGGGTGCTCCCGCCCTGTTGACTATCGAGGTTACCGATCCTATTTTCTCTTCGACATGATCTCGTCGACCAGGCCGTATTCCTTTGCCTGATCGCCCGTCATGAAAAAGTCGCGATCCGAGTCGGAGGTTACCCGTTCGATGGGCTGCCCGGTGTGTTTTGAGATGATCCGGTTCAGCTCCTCCTTGACCCGAAGTATCTCCCGGGCGTGGATATCGATATCGGAAGCCTGTCCCTCAAAACCACCCATAACCTGGTGCACAAGAATGCGTGCATGCGGCAGAGAATAGCGCTTCCCATTGGCGCCGGCCATCAGCAGGACAGCACCCATAGAAGCGGCCTGGCCGATGCAGATCGTCGAGACAGCCGGTTTGATATACTGCATGGTGTCGTATATCGCGAGGCCCGCCGTCACAATGCCGCCCGGCGAATTAATATAGAAGCTGATGTCCTTATCGGGATCCTCGGCCTCCAGAAATAGCATCTGGGCGATGATAACGTTTGCCACGTCATCGGTAATGGGCGTTCCTAAAAAGATTACCCGGTCCTTGAGGAGTCTCGAATAGATATCGAACGCCCGTTCTCCGCGGCCGTCCTGCTCTACGACGATTGGGATGAGCGCCATTGGGTTATCCCTCGTATTTACTGTTAAGGGGGTTGGCCATCGGGCGTCTGCCGCCTATGATGAACCGTGCCCCCTTATTGTATAAGATAATGCTCTTTATCGGCTTCGTCAAGCCGGGGGCGTCATTTTTCGCCCGTATCGACCCTTAACAGGCCTTTTTGGCATTGGACTCGGGCGGTCATGTATCTCCGTTTTCCCGATATTCGTACTACTTCAGATCAGAACCGGCCCGACCCGCCCAACGGCAGCGTACAGCCAATCAGGGCGTATTCTTATACCAATCCGGCCTACTTCTCCAAGTCTTCATCGGATTGCTCAGTATCCTGAAATTCCTTGGATAACTTCTTTACTTCTTTTATTGTAACAAGCTTTGTTAGAAAATCAAGGGTTTTTTCCTCGGTGATCCGGGAGGCCAGATCTTCCCACGCGTCGTTCTTGTCGTACCGTTTCTTGATCTCCTCGTATTTCATCCTGAGCGACTGGGCGTCGTTCTTGAGCCGCTCCTCGGATTCCTGACGCGTGGTGGTGATTCCTTCCCGCTTGGCGATCTCTTCGAGGATGAGCCGGGCCTTTACCTCGTACTCGGCCCTCGGCTTGACGGTCGCCAGCATCTCATCGGGTTTGGCCTCCATCATCTCCAGCGAAAGCCCCTGGGAGCGCAGCCGCATTTCCGTGTCGCGTATGATATCGAGGCTCTGTGCCTCGACGAGGGCCGGCGGCGCCTCGATGGGGTGCTTCTCAACGAGCCGCTTTATGATGCGGCGGCTGACCGCCTGGTCTTCCCGCTTGGCGGCGGTATCTTCGAGCCGTTTCCTGACGTCTTCCCTGAGCGCCTTGAGGTCTTCAAATTGGCCGACGTCCTTGGCAAATTCGTCATCGATCTTCGGGACGTTCTTTACCCGAATCTCCTTGATATCGACCTCAAAGTGGACCTGTTTCCCGGCCAGGTCCTTGCTGTGATAGTCGGCCGGGAACTCGACCTCGAAACTGAGGTGCTGACCGGCTTCCTGGCCGATCAGGTTTTTCTCGAAATCCTCGATAAACCTCCCGGCGCCGATCTCGACGGGGTAGTTCTCGGCGGCAGCCTCCTTTACGGGCTTGCCGTCCATCGAGCCGGCAAAGCTGACGGTGACGATATCCCCCTTCTTGACGGGGCGCTGCTTCTCTTCTACCTCGAGGGTGGCGTGGTTTTCGGCAAGCCTCTCGACGAACGCCTCAACCTCTTTCTTGTCGATATCGATCTTAAGGCGCTCGACCCCGATGGCCTTGTAGTCCGCCAGCGTGACAACCGGGGTCACCTCGAAGGCCGCCGAATAGGTGAACTCCTCGTCTTCCGCCGCGCCCTCGGTATCCACCTCGGGGTATGAAACGGGGCGGATTCCGGCCTCGGAAAGCGCCTTGGAGTAGCTGTCGCCGAAGAGTTTCTCGGTAACGTCGGCCTTGACCTGGTCCTTGAAAAGTGATCTCAGGACGTGACGGGGAATCTTGCCGGGCCTGAAGCCCTTGACCTTAGCCTTCTTGTTGAGGGCGAGGTAGGCGTCCTCCACGGCGGAATTGACGACGTCCCGGGGGATGGTGACGGTAATCTTTTTCTTGACGCTCGATACGTCTTCAACGGTAACCTTCATGGAAACGAACTCCTGATCGTATGATGGTTATGAGTGCGAAACAACGGGGTGATGGGATGGTGCGAGAGGGGGGATTTGAACCCCCACGGCAGGAACCACTGGATCCTAAGTCCAGCGCGTCTACCAATTCCGCCACTCTCGCAATAGGGCGGAACGTAAAAAATTATGGTGGGCCATCTAGGGATCGAACCTAGGACCTACTGATTAAGAGTCAGTTGCTCTACCAATTGAGCTAATGGCCCACGTATGTATTTACCCGTATCTTGGAAAAATAACATGAGGGGGAAAGCTTGTCAAGATGATTTTTAGGAATTCAAACGGTCAATGTGGGAGCCCATGATACGCTAAAGGAGGCGTCAGGTACGAGAAAATCGCCCGATTCGCCGATCGCTGGCCCCCCGAGGGGGCAGCGACGAGGCAGGAAGGCCCTCGTCATGACGGCAGGTCGAATTTCAGACGATTTCAGAGAAAAAAGTTCGTTGGTATTTCGCATGCGTACTTTCATGATATACTAACTACATCTGTTAACCTATTAATATCATACAGGAGGAACATATGCGCATCTCCGAAAAAATCCAGCAGGCGGATTGGCAAAAGGAAAAGCACGTCCCCGCCATCGAATGCCCGGACAAGGTCAAGGCCGATGACTTCGTGAAAGTAACCGTCTCGTTGGGCAAGGCCGTCGCTCACCCAAACACCACCGAGCACCATATCCGCTGGATCGCGTGCTTCTTTTCACCCGATGACGACAAATTCACCTATGAGCTGGGCCGCTTCGAGTTCAACGCGCACGGGGAGGCGGTGGCCGGCCCCAACCAGGGCCCGGTCTGCACCAACCACGAGGTAACGTTCGCCTTCAAGACCAACAAGCCCGGGACGCTTCACGCCGTGGCCCTCTGTAATATCCACGGCCTCTGGGAGTCGGAAAAATCGCTTTCCCTGGCGTAAGATCACATCCGTTCCATACGATCCTGGCGCCGACGGGCCGAGCCGCTGCCCTTGTCGGACTCGGCCCGTTTCCGGCCTAACCCGATCACGGAGGAGGAAGGAAGCGATGAAAGAACTGACGACCGAAATCGATATCAAGGCGCGGGCCTCCCACGTCTGGGAGATACTCACGGATTTTGGGACATACTCCTCGTGGAACCCCTTTATCAAAAAGATCGTCGGCCGGCCGAAGGCCGGCACCCGCCTCGAGGCGACGATGGAGCCGCCGGGAGGAAAATCGATGCGCTTTTCGCCCCGGGTTCTCGTGGTGCGGCCGGGCCGCGAGCTGGCATGGAAGGGGAGCCTGTTTATGCCGGGGATCTTTGACGGCGAGCATCATTTTATCATCGAGCCGATAAGCAAGAACTCGGTACACTTTATCCAGCGCGAGCGTTTCAGCGGGATCCTCGTCCCGTTTCTCTGGAATATGCTCGACACCAAAACGCGAAAGGGTTTTACGGCGATGAACAAGGCCCTCAAGGCGCGGGCGGAGAAGACCGGGCGATAAGGCAAGCAGCCGCCGGATAGGGCTCCGCACCGACACGCCGGGAACCATTCGCCGACCGATACGCACCCACGTCCCGACCGCCGGCCGTTTGGGTTTATTATCATTGTCTGGTATTTATACAGTACGAAGCGATAGCCGAAGGCATGAAAAATGGGGAACACAAAGATTCATAGAAGTATAGCTAAACTAGATGCTATCGACATATTTTTTCGAGATACAAAAACCGAAGGACAGACGATTCTCTGTCTTCATGGCAGATGGGGGAGAGGCGAAACATGGATTGATTTCATGCAGCATTACGGGCAGACATATAGAATAATAGCTCCCGATCAACGCGGTCATGGTTTGAGCGGCAAACCGGTATCGAAATATACGGCTGAGGAAATGGCCGGTGATATGATCGGCCTTTTAAACTATTTGCAGATTGACTCGGTTATATTAGTGGGTCATTCAATGGGTGGATATATTGCCGGTTATTTAGCGGCACTATATCCAAAATATGTAAAGGCATTGGCGATCCTCGATAAATCGGCTTCCGGCCCGGAAGAGCCAAATACACTACCGTTGGATAAAATACAAATTAATGACCCGGTCACAGAAGATTGGCCCATGCCGTTTACCAGTCTGATTGAAGCACAAGAGTTTATTAAAAATGCAATGGAATCGGATTTGAGTTATCAGTATTTCATGAATAGCCTGGTTGAAACCGTAGATGGATACCAGATGATGTTCAGTACACAGGCTATGGCCGCCAATATTGCATATTATGAAAATTGGTTCCATCTTTTACCACGGATTAAATGCCCGGTAATGCTGGTGAGGGCAGATGGGCATGAGGCGGTGTCGAATGAGGATTTCGTAAAGATGAAATCACTCATCTCGGATTGCATGCCTTATGAAATGTCACATCCGGATCATAACGTCCATTTGGGGAATAAGAGTGAATTTTACGGATATTTCGATGAGTTTTTAAAGAGAGTGTAGCGAATAAAATAAGAATAAGAGACTCGGGAAAATGTTACGCGGATCGATTTAATTTATTGTTAGCCGGGCGCTATCGTACCAAAAACACCACGGCTATTCGCTCAGGGGTGAAGACAAATGGATATCAATACGATGAGGCTCTTGGCCGACTATAATGAAAAAACCAACGGTGAAATGAATAAGCTCATTTCCCACATGGACGAGGCTCAATGGAACCACAGTTTTAATGCCTTCTTCCCGAATATCCGCAAGATCTGCAACCATATCTATGCCGGGGATTTTCACTGGCTCAGGCGTTTCAGTAAGTTACGGAGTTTTCAGTATATTCAGGACGAGGTATTCCTGAATACGATAGACTTCGCGACGGACACCTTCGAAACCCAAAAGGAATATCTGCCCAAACGGGAATATATGGACAAGTTGATTACCGACTTCGTACATGAGATAACCCAGGCAGATCTGGGGCGCACTTTAGTATATACAGATATACGAGGGACGGAAAATCATCGCGATTTTCGGCGGATTAGTCCTCCATATGTTCAACCACGAGACTCATCACCGGGGCATGATATCTGTTTATTTGGAAATGCTCGGGATACAAAACGACTACAGTAATCTGTCGCGTTTATTCAGGAAAAGATAGCTGACAATCGCTCCAACGTGACTCCGCTAAAAAGCCGCCCGAAAACAATCGGGTCGTTCTGTGATAAAGGGCGTCTCTCCTCAACTGCACCGTCCCAACGATCGGCATTGTCTTTTCCCCCGGAATATGCTACGGTTATAAAATCGAATGACCTGGGGACAATCCGTTGCGTAAAGACGTCGTATCATTATCAACACCGCTTTCCGACGCCGTCGTCAAGACGCTCCGGGCGGGCATGGCGGTGACCATATCGGGCGTCGTATACACGGCCCGGGACGCGGCTCACCGCCGGTTCATGGAGCTTCTGGACCGGGGGGAAGCGCTCCCCTTTGACCCTGCCGGCTCCGTCATCTACTACGTCGGGCCGACGCCGGCCCCCCCGGGACGGGTCATCGGCTCGGCGGGCCCCACGACGGCCCGGCGCATGGACCCGTTTGTCCGGCGGCTCTCGGCGCTCGGCGTCAAGGGCAGCATCGGCAAGGGCGACCGGGCCCCGGAGGTCGCCGAGGCGTTGATGGAGCACACGGCCGTCTATTTTGCCGCCACCGGGGGGGTGGGCGCGCTGCTGTCGCGCCATATCACGGGCGCCCGGGTTATCGCCTTTGAGGACCTCGGCCCGGAGGCGGTTCGCGAGATCGTTTTTGCGGATTTTCCTGCCGTCGTGGCGATTGACTGCCAGGGCAACGACATATTTGCCGAGGGCAGGAAACGATACCGGGTCGGCTGAGATGAAAGGGGAGCATTAATCATGGGCGATACTCGGATACGGGCGGCGCTCGTCGGCGTCGGCGGGTGGGGTTCAAACATCCTGCGGGCGCTGCTTGCCCTCGACTCCGTCCGGCTGACCCATATCTGCGACAGCAACCCCGAGAGGGTACGCTCCCTTTCGGCGCAGAACCCCGGGATTACCTGCACCGAAGAATACGGGGCGCTTGTCAATAATCCGGACATCGACGCGGTGCTGATCGCCACCCCGGCGGCAACGCACGCGGCCATCGCCGGGGCGTTCTTTGCCGCCGGAAAGGCCGTCTTCGTCGAAAAGCCGCTGACGCTCTCGATGTCCGATGCCGACGGACTTTTCCAGCTCGCCCAAAAAGACCCGGCCCGCCCGCTCATGGTAGGCCACCTCCTCATCTATCACCCGGCCACGGCCATGATAAAGGACGTCATCGGGAGCGGCGAACTGGGCGATATCTACTATATCTATACCAAGCGGCTCAACCTCGGCGTAGTCAGGCAGGACGAAAACGTCCTCTGGTCGCTGGCGCCCCACGACATATCGATCCTCATCCACCTCATGGGGGGGCCGCCCGAAGCGGTTTCGGCCCACGGCGGGGCCTACCTCAACCGGAAGGTGGAGGACGTCGCCTTCATGACGCTCTTTTTTTCGGACGGGAGGATGGGGGAGATCCACGTCTCGTGGCTGGACCCCAGCAAGGAGCGCAGGACCGTGGTGGTCGGGTCCAGGAAGATGCTCGTCTTTGACGACATGGAGGCCACCGAGAAGATCCGCATCTACGACAAGGGCGCCCAGGTGAAGGCGGCCGCGGATTTCGCACGGAGCATCTCGATCCGCCACGGCGATATCCATATTCCCCTGGTTGCCGCGCAGGAACCGCTGATGGTGGAGGTCCGGCACTTCATCGACTGCGTCCGTGAAAAAACGGCCCCGAACACCGACGTCCTGCAGGGGCGGCAGGTCGTGCAGGTGCTGACGGCCGGGGACGAGTCGATGAGAAACGGGGGCGCGATCATCCGCCTGAAATAGCGGCCGGAGTCAACCACCCCGATCGACGGAACGCTGCACAAAGCCCTTACGCCACTCCTATAAATCCAATTCCTCCACCACGCACTTCGATCCGGCTGCGCACCCCTCGAGCCCCTCGATCGCCCGGATGACCGGCTCCGGCACGGGGGCCTTGGCGTTTGCCCGGTAATCGAAGGTCACGACCACCGAATCCCCCGTCGCCGCCGCGCCGAGCTTCGGGCTCACGACGAGGTATTCCATGGTGAAGTGGGTGTTGCCGATCGTGGAGACCCGGGCGCCGACCGAAAGCGTATCGGGATAGTAGAGGGGTACCCGATAGGTGCAGGAGGTCTTGGCCAGGATCGGCCCGATCCCGATCTGTTTCATGATCTCGATCAATCCCGCCTGTTCCAGGTAGCGCATCCGCGCCGTCTCGAAATACCGGAAATAGATGATGTTGTTGAGGTGGCCGAGGGCGTCCATCTCGCCCCAGGCTATGGGGATCGAGACGACGACCGGGTAGTCCTTCAGCTCATTGGTCATGGGCGGCTCCTTTGGCGATGTGTCCGTATATCATCGGCCGGTATAGTGGTCAATAAAGAGGTATTCCGACAGCGCCTTACGGGGCGGGCGCCCCCGCTCCGCCTTGACCTGGTTCTCGCTCAGGTAGGGCTTCAGCTCGGTCGTGTGCTTGCCCACGTTGATGAGCGTAATCAGGGTCGCGCCCGCCGGGATGCCGAGGACCTCCTTTGCCTTGTCCTCGTCGTACCCGGCGATGGGGTGGGCAACGAGACCCAGCTCCGTGGCCCGCAGGACGATAAAGGCCACCGCCACGCCTGCGTCAAACAGGAAATAGTCGCGTCCGGGCATCATGCAGTCGTCCTCTTTCCCGGCAAACGCGGCAATGATGAGGGACGAGTCCTTTGCCCACCGGTTTCCTTCCGAGAGCGCCGCATGGAGTTTCCCGAGCGCCTCCGACCCGTAGACGAAGACAAAGCGGCAGGGCTGGTTGTTGTTGCAGGACGGCGCAAGCCCCGCGGCTCCGGCCAGGTCCTCCACCAGCTCCCGAGTGATCGTCACCGGCACGAAGGAACGGTACGCGCGCCTTGTCATGATCGCTTCTTTCACGTCCATGGCACACCTCGCAGTATCGCCGTTACCGTTTTTTAACGGAAACGGGATATATCTGGATAACATAATTATATCACGATTGACAAATTCCATATATCCTCACCAACCCCATTCAGCCTCATCCTCGTGACGCCCCGGCGTGACGCTCCCATCGGGCGGCAGCCGGACGGCGCGCAAAACGAGAAAATTATCTGTTGACAATTCCCTGTGGTAAGGGATAAAAATAGGCTTCAGTATACTTCTACCCGTATCGGTCGGGAGGCCGGCGGGCGGGAGATACCGGCCGATCCAGGGCAGGGCACGGCCCTCCGACGGGAGGACGCCGTTTGCCCGCGGCGGCCATAAAACATCGAGGTACCGAACATGATACAGAATCACCGCGCGATCATCGGGTGCATCGCCGCCCTTCTTATCGCGATCCCGGTCCTGGCCTGGGGGGAGTCCGCCGAGGACTGGCTGAGGAAGGCCAAAGAAGAGACCAACCCCGAGCTGCAGGTCGAGTACTTCACGCAGGCCATCCGGCTCAACCCGGAGCTTGCCGAGGCCTATACGGGCCGGGGAACCGCCAACAGCGACCTGGGCAGGTACGAAAAGGCCATCGCGGACTACACGAGCGCGATCGCGCTCAACCCGGATATCGCCCAGACCTACAACAACCGGGGATACGCGTACGAGATGCTGGGGCGGCACGACAAGGCGATCGCGGACTACACCCGGGCCATACGGATCGAGCCGCACTATTCGAGCGCGTTCAACAACCGGGGGGTCGCCTACTATAACGCGGGGCTCAAAGACGAGGCGCTGGCCGATTTCGACAAGGCCTGTAAACTCGGTTATAGGCAGGGGTGCGAGAACTATTATAAGATTAAGTGAGCCGCCCACTCGGATCGGAGCGCCGTTCGCGAACGGTCCCTACAAAGGAAAGACGCGACACCATCATGTGGTGTCCCTGCAGGTGCTAAACCGTTACGTATTCGTAGCCGTAGGGGCACGACATGTCGTGCCCGTCTTGTTTTCATCGTCATTGCGAGGGGCGCGTAGCCCGACGCGGCAATCCCCTGACTGTCACCGGGAATAACCCGTAAGGGCCGCCCGTTTTCGCACGCCGGGCGCGTCACAACCCCCTCACCCCCGGTTTTCCCCCGCCAGATACCATTTGACAAAACCGTCGTCATCTGGTAAATTTCTAAAATTACCGTTCATCAAAGCGATTAATCCACCGGCCGCGGGAGAGACTCCGCGTACGTTGAGGAAAGCCATGACAAAGGATGCGATCGACGAGACGACCATGAACAACTCCGGGGATAACGCCGGCAACGGCGTTACCGAATCGAAGGCCGCCTCCGAATATCGCCCGGGGCTGGAGGGGATCATCGCCACGAGGTCGGCCATCTGCCACATCGACGGCGAAAAGGGAAAGCTCTCCTACCGCGGCATCACCATCGAAGAGCTGGCCGAGCACAGCACGTTCGAGGAGACCGCCTACCTCCTCCTCTACAACCACCTCCCGAGCGACCGGGAGCTCAAGGAGTTCTCCACCCTCATCGCGAGGCAGCGGCACCTGCCGCTTTCCGTGTCCGAGGCGATCAAGAAATTCCCGGTCGGGATGCACCCGATGCTTGCCCTCCAGTCGGCCGTCGCGCTCCTCCAGGGAGAGGACTTCTACGCCGACGACGTGTCGTCACCGATCCACAACATCAGGCGGTCGATCTCGCTCATCGCCAAGTTCCCCACGATCGTGGCGGCGTTTGACCACTGCAGGAACGGCGAAGACCCGCTGCCGCCGGTTTCCAAATACAACCATGCCGAGAACTTCCTGTTCATGCTCACGGGAGACCCCGCCGACCCCGGCGTGGCCCGCGTGCTGGACAAGTGCTTTATCCTCATGGCCGAGCACACGATGAACGCCTCCACCTTCACGTCGCGCGTCGTCGGCTCCACGAACGCGAGCATCTACTCGGCGCTGTCGGCGGCGGTCGGCGCCCTGTCCGGCTCGCTGCACGGGGGGGCCAACGAGCGGGTCATACGGACGCTCTATTCCATCGGGAGCTCCGATAACGTCCCGAAATACGTCGACGAGATGCTGGATTCGGCAAAAAAGATCATGGGGCTGGGCCACCGCATCTATAAGACCACCGATCCCCGGGCCCCCATCCTGAAATCGTATATCCCGGGGCTGTTGGATAAGGTCGGGGGGGAGGAGTTCAAGGAGCTCTACGAGATCGCCACGGGGCTCGAAGTCGAGGTCGAAAAGAGACTCTCCCACAAGAAGGTTTACCCCAACGTCGATTTCTATTCCGCGGTCGTGCTGGAGATACTGCGCATCCCCATCGACCTGTTTACCCCGGTCTTTGCCATCGCGCGGTCGGTCGGCTGGGCGGCACACTGGATGGAGCAGGTCGAGGCAAACCGGATCTTCAGGCCGATCCAGGAATATATCGGAGACCTGAACCGGCCCTACGTCCCCATCGAGAGAAGATAGGGGAGCGGGCAGGCGGGTATCCCGCGGATATCCCAATCTTCCGCCTGCCGCAGCCGCCCCGGGAGAATCGCTTTGCCCCGGCGTGCCGACGCGCGGGCGGGGACAGGGCGTATTGATTTGACCGTCGTTGCTCCATTTCATAACGAGGACACCCCATGAAGACCTACACCTTCACCAAATCCTACCAGATGTTCGAAGAGGCCAAGAAGTATGTCCCCGGCGGCATCTACGGGCCGCGCAGCCCGATGTTCCTTACCTTCGGCTCGTACCCCTGCTTCCTGGAGCGGGGAAAGGGCTGCCATATCTGGGACGTGGACGGCAACGAGTATATCGACTACATGTGCTCGTTCGGCACCAATATCCTGGGCCTCGGGCACCCCGGGGTGGAGGCGGCGGCCAAGCGGCAGGAAGACCTCGGCAACTGCTTCACGCTCCCCTCAAGCCGCTGGAACGAGCTGGCAAAGCGGCTGGTGGGGCTGATCTCCGGTATGGGCTGGACGGTATTTTCCAAGAACGGTTCCGACGTGACCACGTATGCCATCACGGTAGCCCGCCATTTCACGAAGAAGCGGGTTATCATCATGGCAAACGGCGTCTATCACGGGTCCCACTTCTGGTGCGTCCATAACGTCAACGGGATCCCCCCGGAATACAAGGCGCACGTCGAGCACTTTGATTACAACGACGTCGCGGGGCTCACGGCCCTGTTCGAAAAGCATAAGGACGACGTGGCGGGGGTGATCCTCACGCCCTTCCACCACCCGGCGATGGCCGACCAGGTGCTGCCGGCAAAGGGCTTCTATGACGCGGTGCGCTCGCTTTGCGATAAGAACGGGTCGCTCCTGATCATGGACGACATCCGGTGCAACTTCCGGCTCCACCTCAACGGTTCCCACGTCTTTTTCGGGGCCAAGCCGGACCTGGTGACGATGGGAAAGGCGATGGCAAACGGGCATCCGATCGGGGCCTGCCTGGGCACCGAGCGGCTCAAGGAGGCGGCGACGGGGGTCTATTTCTCCGGCACGCATTTCTTTGCGGCGGTGCCCATGGCCGCGGCGATGGCGACCATGGACATCATCGAGGAAGAGGGGGTCATCGAGAAGGTGGCAAAGCTCGGCGCGTCGCTGAGGACGGGTCTCCTCGGCCTGGCCAAGGACGCGGGGCTCTCGGTGGTCTATACCGGGACGGACGCGATCCCCTTCATGCGGTTTGACAACGACCCGGTCTTTGACGTGAACCGGCTCTTCTGCGGCGAGGCGGCAAAGCGGGGGATCTTCTTCCACCCCCATCACAACTGGTTTCTGTCGGCGGCCCACACCGAGGCCGATATCGCACATACGCTCGAGGTATCGCGGGAGGCGTTCAAGGCCGTTTCCGAGCACCTCGCGGCTAAGAAGGGGTAGGCCGTGTACCTGCACCATTCCGGCATAAAGTCGGCCGATATCGACAAGTCGCTGGACTTCTACACGCGGATCCTGGGCCTCGAGGTACTCGAGCGGATAGACCTGGTGGGAAGGCGCTTTTATTTTATCGGCAACGACAAGACCCGTATCGAGATCGAGCAGTCCAACCCCGGCGACGAGATGATCAACGTGGACAAGGGGTACGGCCTCTACCACCTGGCCTTTGCCGTGGAGGACCTCGAAGGGCTGGCCGCACGGCTCAAAGCCGAGTCTGTCAGGTTCATCATGGAGCCGATGCAGCTTCGCGCCGACCGCAAGATCGCCTTCATCGAGGACCCGGACGGGGTCAGGATACAGCTGATCGAGTTCGTGGCGTAAAGCCCCCAACCGACCCGACGGGGCGCTCGTCCACGAGGAGGACCGCGGGCAATGTCCTCGCACACACCCCATCGCGTCCGGGCATCCTATGGGCGGCAAACGGGCAATTCCGTAGAAAACCGGGCCGGACTTTATCGTTATATGAACCCCTCTCTGTGAGGGGTTTTCTATTTTCAGCTACCGATTTACCGGGAGGTGCCCTCATGGCAGACCTCGTGCGGGTGACCACGGACGGCGGGATCGCCGTTGTCTTGCTCAACCGGCCGGACGCGTTTAACGCGTTTAACCTCGAGCTGGTGAGGGAATTAGCCGACCGTCTCATCGAGGTCGGGGCGGACGGCACGGTGCGGGGCGTAGTGATCAGCGGGGCGGGAAAGGCATTTTGCGGCGGCGGCGACCTTAAATATATCCTCGGTTACCCCGGCGGCGTCCACGCCGCCTTTATGACGCTGGCCGCCCATTTCCATCGCGCGGTGCTGGAGATCAGGGGGATGGGAAAGCCGGTGGCGGCGGCCGTAAACGGGGCCGCGGCGGGGGGAGGTTTCTCGCTGGCGCTGGCGTGCGATTTCCGGGTGATGGCGGCCTCGGCGCTCCTGATCCAGGGCTATACGTCGCGCGGCCTTTCCATCGACGGCGGGGGGACGTGGACGCTGCCGCGCATCGTGGGGGCGGCCCGCGCGCTCGAGGTGGCGGCGTTCGACGAGCCGATCGACGCCCAACGGGCGCTCTCGTGGGGGCTGGCTACGAAAGTCGTCGATAACGACACCGCTGTTGCCGAGGCCGTGGCGCTCGTCAAGAAGATCGCCGCGGGGCCGCGCGAATCGTTTGCCTGGAGTAAGCGGCTGATCAACGAGTCGTTCGATACGCCGCTTGCCGTCCAGCTCGAACGCGAGCGGGAGGGGATCGCGGCCTGCGGCTCGTCGGAAAACGGGATGGAGGGGTTACGGTCCTTTGTCGAGAAACGGGCGGCGGTATTTGGCCGGGAACGTAAATAACCGCTTCGGATTGTACAGACTAAGCGCCTGTTCCGGGCGGCTTTTCTATTCTACTTTAACACCAAAGGACGAAACTCCCGTTACCGGCTCAAAAGCGCGGGCGTCTGGATGTTTGGCCTGCATTATTCGCAACCGGTTTCTTCGATCCTGCCGAAATTTAAAAACGCAGGATATTGCCTTTCTTCCGCTCGTAAATGGGCATACAGGTATGAGCATGTGTATAATGTAACTCCGAATCAACGGGACGTATATATGAGCGTAAGTCCCTTTCTTATTATGAAAGTATTTTATTGTTGACAAACGCAGTACACTACTATAGTAAATAATTATTCGATATCAGTATATTGTATAAATTTGATATTCGATAGTGTGTTAGTGTATCCATACTATTTCTTAGGAACGGACGCATAACGAAAGCAATACGTACTATTTGACCATCAAAAGAGGAAAAACAGCCATGACGGAGGAAAAAACGGTAACCAACATCGCGATACGAGCTTCGTATGATTCTATAAGGGAAATCGTCGGCGAGAGGGCCGGGGACATGATCTTTAAGAACGTTGGCCTGGCGGCAGGTCCTGGAGTCTCCCCCGGACTATACCCTGGACAAGAACTTCACCAACAAGCAGCAGCTCGATATCTATGTAGAAACCGTAAACCTCGTGGGGGCGGTGGGGGCGCAGGGGATCCTACGGCTCATCGGGTACAAGAATTCGGAGACTTCCATCCTCAAGTTCGGGATACTCGACCACCTCAAGGATCTACCGCAAGACGAGCGGGTCGTGAAGGCCTTCGAGTTCCTGAAGATCGTGATAAACAAGGGCCGGGTGGTCGCGCCCGGTGGCGGATTTCCGGCATTTGATGTCTTCGACTGCCTGATGTGCGTTGACATCACGAGCAGGAAGCCCTACTGCTCCCAATACGCCGGGGCTCTCCAGTTTCTTACCGACTGGGTGTACGGGAAGGGCATCTACCTCGTGAGGGAAACGAAATGCAGGGCGCTGGGTGACGAGACGTGCCTGTTTGAAGTTGAAAAGAGAGAACGGTAAGAGAGAGAACTACAGGGTCGCCGCCGGCGAGCCGTAATACTGATTCCGTATTGTCGCTATCGGTCTGTTCCGGTCTGAAGTAAATGTCCCGGTTACCTGTTAATACGGTAAGGATAGTCGGGGCAAAATAAACTAAAGAGCCGCCCGTTTCCGGGCGGCTCTTCTCATTTGTTGGCGACCCCAAGGGGATTCGAACCCCTGTTGTCGGCGTGAAAAGCCGATGTCCTGGGCCTGACTAGACGATGGGGTCGCTGTTTGTCTCGGTTACCGGCCTGCCCCGCACGTGCGGGGAGCTGCCTCGTTAATCCACTCTCCGCAATAAACCGTCAACACGTCTCAACCGCTCTGTAACGCACCGGCGGTTTTTGATCCCGCCGGTTTTTTTCTGGTAGGGCGTACTGGATTCGAACCAGTGACTCTCTGCTTAAAAGGCAGATACTCTACCGACTGAGTTAACGCCCCGTCTTGGTACGAACCTTTAGGTTAAATAGTTCCTGCCCGGTTGTCAAGTCTTTTTTGCCGCCCGCGTCCAAATATTTCCCACGTCCGTCATATTCCACTATGGCCCAATTTGGGCCGCCGTCCGGTATCCCGTTTATCGGATGCACGCAGGCGGGACTCCCGGGAACCCCGGCCCTAAAACGTATCCCGTTTCGAGTGGTCCTCGAACCGCGTGTGTTCGTTGATGAAGGTCAGCCGCGCCGTTCCCGTCGGCCCGTTGCGCTGCTTGCCGATGATGATCTCGGCTATCCCCTTGTCGTCCGAATTGGGGTTGTAGACCTCGTCGCGGTAGATGAAGGCGATCACGTCGGCGTCCTGTTCGATGGCCCCGGACTCGCGCAGGTCGGCCAGGATCGGCCGCCTGTTTTCCCGGCTCTCTACCGCCCGGGAGAGCTGGGAGAGCGCCACCACCGGGACCTTGAGCTCCTTTGCCATTGCCTTGAGGGAACGCGAGATCTCGGAAATCTCCAGATCCCGCCGCTCGGCCTTTCCCATGCCGGTCATCAGCTGGAGGTAGTCGACCACGACCAGCCCGATGTTCGCCTCGACCTTGAGGCGGCGGGCCTTGGCGCGCATCTCCAAAGGGTTGAGGCCGGAGGAATCGTCAATAAATATGCTGGTCTCGAGGAGGTTTCCCGCCGCGCCCGTCAGCTTCTTCCATTCGTCGGCCCTGATCTTTCCCGTCCTGATGCGGTTGAGCTCGATCCTGGCCTCGGAGGCAAGCATCCGCATGACCAGCTGCTCCTTGCTCATCTCCAGCGAAAAGACGGCCACCGGCACCTTGTGCTTGAAGGCGGCGTTGAGCGCGATGTTGAGGGCCAGGGCGGTCTTTCCCATCGAGGGCCGCCCGGCGATGATGATGAGGTCGGCGGGCTGGAGGCCGGCGGTCATGTCGTCGATATCCTTAAACCCGGTCGGCACGCCCGTGATGTCCAGATCCTTATTGTATAGATGCTGTATTATCTCGACGCTCTCGGTGACGATCTTCTGGATGGGGAAAAACGCCTGCTTGATCTTGTGCTCGGAGATCTCGAAGATCTTGCTTTCGGCCTTCTCCAGAAGCTCGTCCACGTCCCGCTTGGCCTCGTAGCTGTCGGCGATGATCTCGGACGAGGCGGCGATCAGTCCCCGCAGGATGGCCTTTTCCTTGACGATCTTGGCGTAGTATTGGATATTGGCGGCGGTGGGGACGTTGTCCACCAGCGAGGTGATATACGCGATCCCGCCGGCATCCTCCAGCGTCCCCTTCTTCTTGAGGGCCTCGGTCAGGGTAATGAAGTCGACCGGCTCGCTTTTGTCGAAGAGATCGATCATCGCCGAGAAGACTTTTCGGTGACCCTCCCGGTAGAAATCCTGGGGCATGAGGATATCCAACACCTTGGTGATGGCCCGATCCTCGATGAGGATTCCCCCCAGCACGGACTGCTCGGCGTCGAGGCTCTGGGGCGGCATCCGTAAAACGGCTTCACCCGATCCCATATGTAGCCCCCTTGTTTGACTATATGACTAAAGCGATGATTTGATGGGTCGCGGGCGGCGCGGGTACGCGCCGATCACCCGCAAACGGAACGGTCGGCGCAGCCGCCGGCGCATCTATTATCTCTGACGGAGTCCCGCGACACAGCGGCCATCATGGGCGTCTCTTTCATGCGGCGCATCCACCGTCGGCCGGGGATTATGTCGTCTCCCGATTACCGAACGGCCTCCGATTGATCCGATGGCCGATACGCCGGACGATTGCGGCCCGGTCCGATCGAGCGGTTTATGAAACAACGGGGAAGGTCAAAAAGCGGGCCCGAAAATCGCTCAATCTTCCTTGACGACCGTCAGCTTGAGGTTGGCCACGACATCGGTGGCCAGCTTAATCGGCACCGTATACTCACCCAGCCGTTTTATATGCTCCTCGATAACGATCTTTCTCTTGTCCACCTCGATGCCCATCTCCACCAGCGCGTCGACGATCTCGTGAGAGGTCACCGATCCGAAGAGCTTGTCTTCCTCCCCGGCGTGCTTCTTCATCGTTATCGAGATCGCCTCGATTTTTTCCTTAACGGCCTGGGCGCCCAGCTTTTCTTTTTCCTTGATCTTCTCATCCCGTTTCTTGATAGTTCCCAACAGCTTGAGATTTTCCGGGGTAGCGGCCAGGGCAAAGTTCTTGGGCAAGAGGTAGTTGCGGGCATAGCCGGTGGCGACCTTAACCACGTCGCCGGTCTTGCCCAGGGAGGCAACGTCCTGTATCAGAATCACTTCCATGGTGACTTCTCCTTGTCGTGATGGTGCAAACTGCGCCGCGAGGCGACGGAAATACGGGGAAAACCGACGGTTTTCAGCTTCGCCGATCCGATATCCGGCCCCGGGAGCGCCGCCGGATGACGGCGGCCGGCCGTATTCATTATAATGTCACGCCGACCGTCTGTCACGTCGCGTATCGCGCACAGGCTCCGACGGCCCTGAACGGGCGACGAGGCCCCGAGCGCGCGCCGAGCGCCTAATACTGCGAGATCGTGGATGTGAAGGGGAGCAGCGCCAGGATTCTCGCCCGTTTTATGGCGACGGTCAGCTCACGCTGGTGTTTGGCGCAGTTTCCCGAAATCCGCCGGGGAATGATCTTGCCCCGCTCCGTGATGAAGTAACGCAGCATCTTGGCGTCTTTATAGTCGATCGTGATGGCCGGCGTCATGCAAAAGCGGCAGACTTTGCGCTTGTGAAACCCTTTACGCTTGACCACCTTCGCGCCGGAGTTACCGCGCGAATCCCCATTTGATGTTCGTGATTCGTATCGTCTTTCCATATCGTTTCCAGAATAACCGTAGGCCGTACCGGACTCGTACCCGTGAATTGTACACCGGTGTTGGTCCCTTCGGGCCTGTTATTGGTAAATAATGTTCGGCAATGATTCGGCTGATACATCGCCGCCCGGTACCGGTTCGCCGCGAGCGAGCGCCTGTCCGACAGCCGACCGATAAGCAGTGTCGGCTCGTCCGGCGGGCCGCCGCCGTGCCCGGTCTCTTTTACGCCGTGTGCCTTTGCTTTCAGCCGGGTACCCTATTCGCGGGGGCGTCGGCTATCCGCGGCCTATTCCTGCGGCTCACCCGAGGCGTCGGACGTATCATCGGCCGGGGGCGTTTCTTCCAGATCCTCATCGCTATCCGGCGATTCGGGGCCGGCGGCAGGCGGAACGCGGGCGCCGGTCTGGTCGGTATGCTCCCGAACCTCCTCTTTCTTTTCCTCGGTGGTGATTTCGATCTCGGTGGCGGCAAGGATAATGGTCAGGAACTTCAGCACCTCTTCCATGATCCTGAGGTTCCGCTCGAGGACTGCCACGATCTTGGGTTCACCGTAATAGACGACCCTGACGTAATTGCCTTTGAGCTTTTTCTTGACTCGATAGGCGAGCTTTCTCTTGCCCCATCGGTCCATCAGGATGACCTTGCCCTTTTGTCCCTCAAGGACAGTTTGGACGCGCTTGATCGACTTTTCGGAGTCATCTTCGGTGAGATCGGGATCGAGAATAAAGACGGTCTCGTAGGTACGCACGTGAAATTCACCTCCCTTCGGTTATAAAGCCCGGTATTTTCGGGGAACCGTCGACGATCCGTCACGATCCGCATCAGGCCTTCGACCTTGACGAATCCGACGGCGTTCCCCCCGAGCAAGGAGACAGTGGGTATTATTCAGTTGTCGAAAGGGAAATCTATCATATTTTTACGGGATGTCAAGAAAAATTCGTCCGGAAACACCCCGGTTGTCCTCCCGGGCCGGCCGCGTCCGCCTCTTTAGTGTTTGAAAACCCTTGACATCGCATCTTTTTTATGTTAGATACTTAAAAATCGGGTTGGTGCGCACGGGCGGATGCCGTGATAGCCTACTCGCCTACTCGATATCTTCGTTATGATCTCACATGTAAGCAGAATACCCGGGCAGGTATACGTAAGATGAAGCGAAAGAAGAAATACTATACTATCATGGTCGTGCCGCAGAAGGCGCAAAAGGTCTTCAGGTTCAAGATCTCCGATATCGCCTTGTATGTCGTGGCCGGCGTAACGGGCGTCATCATCCTCATCTCGGTCTGGATGCTGTATAACTACCTCGACGTGCGCCTCAAAGTTGCCGAACTTAACTCCCTCAGAGAAGAAAACCGACAGCAAAAAGATCAAATACGGGAGTTTGCCTCCAAGCTCGAGGATCTCAACGGGGAGATGGAAAAGATCCGCCAATTTGACGAGAAACTCAGGATCATTACCAACATCGGCGAGAATTCCGAGGGGGGTGACGTGTTTGGGGTCGGAGGGCCTACCCCGGAGGAAGGAAACAGCGTTACCGAGCTCGATAAACGCCACGAGTCGCTCATCCGCGAGATCAAGGTGGATCTCGAAAACCTCCAGGAAGAGTCAAAGGTGCGCGAGGAGAGCCTCCAGGGTCTCCTGAGCTTCCTCGAGGAACAGAAAAACCTCCTCTCGTGCACTCCGTCTATATGGCCGACACGGGGTTTCGTGACCTCGTCGTTCGGGTACCGCCGCTCCCCCTATACCAAGACCCTTCGTATGCACGAGGGCCTGGATATCGCCAACAAGGTCGGAACGCCCATATACGCGTCGGCCGACGGCGTGGTGGTCTTTACCGGCATCGAGGGGAGCTACGGGAAGGTATTATCCATCGACCACGGCTATGGGATCGCGACGCGGTACGGGCATCTGGATACCATCCTGGTCAAGGAAGGGGATAAGGTAAAACGGGGCGATAAGGTCGCCACCCTTGGCGTTACCGGCCGCACCACCGGTCCACACGTTCACTATGAGGTGAGGATAAACGGCGTGCCGGTTAACCCGAGGAACTATATCCTCAACTGAGTCGTCCGGTCGGCGCACCGACCGCAGACTGGTGTCGTGCCGGTGTCGTACCTATGACGGGGCACGCGTTATCAGGAGAGCCGTGTAAACCCCGATGGAGTGTACCTCCTTCGGGGTTTTAGTTGGAAACACGAACCGGCCGGCCATGGTTTTTGGCGAGAACAATTTTAGGACTTCGTTATGTTTATAGACTTTTTGCAGAAGCTGTTCGGCTCTCAGAACGAGCGCGAAATCAAACGGATAATCCCCATCGTCAACGAGATCAACGACCTGGAACCCGGGATGGCCGCGCTTTCCGATGAGGCCCTGAAAAACAAGACCGCCGAGTTCAAGCAAAGACTGGCCGACGGTCAGACGCTGGATGAAATCCTCCCCGAGGCCTTTGCCGCGGTCCGCGAGGCTTCCAGGAGGACGATCGGGCTGCGCCATTTTGACGTCCAGCTCATCGGAGGGGTCGTCCTGCACGAGGGGAAAATAGCCGAGATGAAAACCGGCGAAGGCAAGACCCTCGTGGCGACGCTTGCCGCCTATCTGAACGCCGTCTCCGGCAAGGGCGTTCACATCGTCACCGTCAACGACTATCTGGCCGGGCGCGACCGAAACTGGATGGGCCGTATCTACGAGTTCCTCGGCCTTTCGGTCGGCGTAATCGTCCACGATATGGATGACGCCGAGAGAAAAAAGGCCTATGCGTGCGACATCGTCTACGGCACGAATAATGAGTTCGGCTTCGACTACCTGCGCGATAACATGAAATACCAGCTCGAAGACTACGTCCAGCGCGACCTCAATTTCGCGGTCGTCGACGAGGTGGACTCGATCCTCATCGATGAGGCCAGGACCCCGCTCATCATTTCGAGCCAGGTGGACGTGGACCTGCATCAGTACGACAAGCTCAAGCCCCTTATCAAGCGGCTCGTCTCCCGCCAAAAAGATCTCGTCGCAGAGCTTTTTTCCGGCGCGATGACGGCCGAAAAAAACGACGACGACGAGACGATGATGGTCAACCTTCTTCGGGTGGAGAAAGGGGATCCGAAGAACAAGCGCCTCCTTAAATACATGGCCGACCACAAGGACGTCAAGAGGTCGATGACCCAGTGGGAGAGCATCTATATCCGTGACAAACGGACGGCGGACTTCGAGGAAGGGCTGCTCTACATTTTCTCGGACAAGGAGCACAACGTTTCCTTTACCGATGAGGGCCAGGCCATCATCCGGTCGTCGGTCGGAGAGCTGTTTGACCTGGGCGACGTCAACGAGGAGTATATCAAGATCGAGCAGGACGATTCCCTGTCTGCCGCCCAGAAGGAGCAGCGTAAACGGGAGGTGGGCGCTGAGCACGAGGATAAGACCGAAAAGATCCATAACCTCGGCCAGCTCCTGAAGGCATATACGCTGTTCGAGCAGGACGTCGACTACGTCGTCAAGGACGGCCAGGTCATTATCGTCGATCAATTCACCGGACGCATGATGCCGGGACGGCGCTACAGTGACGGGCTCCATCAGGCGCTTGAGGCCAAAGAGGACGTCACCATCGCCAAGGCAACCAAGACCGTGGCGACCATTACCCTCCAGAACTACTTCCGTATGTACAATAAGCTGGCCGGCATGACCGGAACCGCCGATACCGAGGCGGAGGAATTCCACAAGGTCTACAGGCTGCCCGTAATGGTCATCCCCACGAACAAGCCGCTCAGGCGGTCGGAGGACCCCGACCTGATCTACAAGACCGAAAACGCGAAATTCCTGGCGGTGGCAGACCACATCGGAGAGTTGTATGAAAAGGGACGGCCCGTCCTTGTCGGGACCACGTCCATCGATAAGTCGGAAAGGCTCGCGCGGCTCCTCAAGATGCGCAAGGTCAACCACCAGGTGCTTAACGCGAAGCACCACGAGCGCGAGGCGGAGATCGTGGCGATGGCCGGGCAGCAGGGCAGCGTCACCATTGCCACCAACATGGCCGGCCGAGGAACCGACATCGTCCTGGGCAACGGGGTGTCGGACCTGGGCGGCCTGCATATCATCGGGACCGAGCGTCACGAGAGCCGCCGGATCGATAACCAGCTTCGCGGGAGGTCCGGGCCGGCAGGGTGACCCCGGTTCGTCCCAGTTTTACCTGTCGCTCGAGGACGATCTCCTGCGTATCTTCGGGGCCGACCGGATCATGTCCGTCATGGATCGGCTCGGCATGGAGGAGGGGGAGGCCATCGAGCATAGCCTGCTGACGCGGGCCATCGAGAACGCCCAGAAAAAGGTTGAGAGCAATAACTTCTCCGTCAGAAAGCACCTGCTCGAATACGACGACGTCATGAACAAGCAGCGTGAGGTCATTTACGCCCGGCGCCGCGAGATCCTGTCCGACGACGAAATCGGTGAGGACATCATGGAGATGATCGAGGAAAAGGTCGACGAGATCATCATGACCTACACCGACGATAAGGGCTACCTCGAAGATTGGGATACCATCGGAATCGCCGAGACGGTGATGCGGTCGTTTTCCATCTCGATCAATCTGTCGGACCCGAAGCTTAAAGAGATGACCCAGGATGATTTCGCCGACTGGCTCGGGGAGAAAGTCGTCTCTACCTACAAGGCCAAGGAGGAGCATATCCAGCCCCCCCTCATGCGGCGGCTCGAAAAGCTCATTATGCTCCGGGTGCTGGACGCCGCCTGGCAGGACCACCTGGAGGCAATGGACCACCTCAAGGAGGGAATCGGGCTCAGGGCATACGGGCAGCGTAACCCCCTCATCGAATATCAGAAAGAGGGGTATGAGCTCTTTCTTGAAATGGGAGAGAACGTTAAGGGAGAGGTGCTGTCACAGCTCTTTCGCGTCCAGATCGCCCGGGACGAGACGGCGCAGGCGCGGGCGGAAAGGGACCGGCTCACGCTCATACACCGGGAGTTTACCGCCCCCGCGATGGGAGAGGGTCCCGAGGCCGAGGGAAGGCGCGGCTGCGGATTACGGCCGGGCCTCCGAGACGGCCCCCCGGCGAGAAGGCCAAGCCCATCGTGCGCGAGACGCCCAAGGTCGGCCGGAATGACCCCTGCCCCTGCGGCAGCGGGAAGAAGTACAAGAAGTGTCACGGAAAGGTCGAGGCCTACGGGTAGGCGCCGATCTCAAAAGGTGTATATATAATTATGATAGCTGATGCGCCGGTGTGTCCCGGCTTTCGGGCCGCGGGGATTGCGGCCGGAATAAAAAAGACGGGCGATCCCGACCTGGCATTAATCGTTGCCGATACCCCCTCGGTCGGCGCCGCGGTCTTTACCGAGAACCGGGTAAAGGCGGCCCCGGTGATCCTCTCCATGGAGCGGCTCCAGGGAGGCCGGCCCCGGGCGGTGCTCATCAACAGCGGGGGGGCCAACGCCTGCACCGGCGACGAGGGAATTGCCGATGCCCGCGCCCTCACGGGAGAGATCGCCCGCAGGCTGGATATCCCGGAGGACTCGGTCCTTGCGGCGTCCACCGGGGTGATCGGCCAGCGCCTGCCGGTTGACCGTATCGCGCAATCGATGGACTCGCTCGTCTCCGACCTCTCGCCGGACGGGTTCGGCCGGGCCGCGCGGGCGATCATGACGACGGACACCTACCCGAAATGCATCGCACTGCCGTTCTCGGCGGGCGGCGCTAATCATACAGTGCTTGGGATCGCCAAGGGAGCGGGGATGATATTTCCGCACCTCGCCACGATGCTGGCCTTTGCCGTCACCGATTTTCCCATCGAAAAGAAACCCCTTGAAACTATTCTGAAACAGGCGGTCTCATCGCTCGTTTAACGCCATCACGGTGGATGGGGACATGAGCACCAACGACACGCTGCTGGTTCTCTCGGCCGGGGCACAACGATCATACAATAGCTCCGCCGACTGCGCCCCGTTTCGGGAGGCGTTCACGGAGCTCTGTATCCGGCTGGCGCGCCATATCGTCAAAGACGCCGAAGGGGCGACGAAGCTGGTGGCCGTTACGGTGCGCGGAGCGCCCGACGGCCGGACGGCGCGGCGGGCGGCCTTCCAGGTGGCCAACTCCCCCCTCGTGAAGACCGCGTTTTTCGGAGAGGACCCGAACTGGGGACGAATCATCGGAGCGATCGGATGCGTCGATGGAGCGTTTGATCCCGCGCACGCCGATATCCGTTTCGGGGACGTCCTGGTGGTTTCGGGGGGGATCGGCTGCGGCGCGGATAGGGAGGCCGCTGCCCGGGAGATAATGAAGCGGCCGGAGTATGAGATCATCATCGAACTGGGCGCCGGTCCCGATTCGTTTACCGCCTACACGTCCGACCTTTCCGTCGATTACGTGAAGATCAACGCGGATTACCGGAGCTGAAGGAAACGCCGTATGTTCAAGGTCATTATACAGGCCGTTCGGGCGCCGTTTTTCACGGGGACGATCATCCCGGTTGTCATCGGGTCGGTGGAAGCGGCCAGGGTCGGCCGTTTCGATATCGTCCTGTTTGCCCTGTGCCTGGTCGGGGCTCTTTCGTTTCACGCCGCGGCAAACGTCATAAACGACTATTTCGACTATCTCGGCGGGACCGATAACGTGAATCGGTATCATAACCTTTTTTCGGGCGGCAGCCGGGTAATCCAGGACGGCCTTTTGACGCCGAAACAGACGCTGAGGCTTGGAATCGGCCTCCTTTCGGCGGGGATCGCGGTTGGCCTCGTTCTTGTTATCAGGGTAGGCTGGGAGGTGCTCATTTTCGGGATCGCCGGGACTATCCTCGTGCTGGCCTATTCAATCCCCAGGTACGGACTCGCCTACGTCGGCCGGGGGCTGGGCGAGCTGGCCGTGGCGGTCGGTTTCGGGCCGCTGATGGTGCTGGGCACCTACTGGGTCATGGCGGAAGCGCTCTCGGCGGCGATATGGTGGCTCACGCTGACGCCCGGGCTCTTGATAGCCCTGATCCTGTTTGTCAACGGCTATCCCGATTACGAGGCGGACCTGAAGACGAACAAACGGACCGCGGTCGTCACCTACGGACGGGCAAGCTCGCGCTGGATCTACGCCCTGATCCTGGGGGCCACATACCTGGAGATCGTCCTGGGCGTCGCCCTCTCAATCATTCCGGCGCTCTGCCTGGTCAGCCTGCTCACGATACCGATAGCTGCCGCGGCGACGAAAAGTCTCTTTCGGGTCTACGATGACCCCCGGGGGGTCGTTCCGGTCTGCGGTATGACGATCGGCATTCACCTTATCACCGGGTTGTTGCTTGCCCTCGGGGTGGGGTTGAGCGGCCTTATCGTATAAGGGAAAGGGATACATGGCGGCTTTTTTTTATTGCATATTACCCGGTTTTGTGTTACATAAGTAAATTTCCATCCCCATTTTTCGATACGCGGGGGGTGAATCGGATCAGGTACTGTGCAGCGCATGTCCGGCATACTATGACGGCGGCGGTATATACTTGTGGGTGATCGTGGGCAATGATAGGCAATAATAGGCAATAAGGGGTAGTAGCGGGTAATAGCGGCAACGATGGGCGCACGCGCCCTGTAAACATACATCACATTAAGCACGCCCGGCCGGTGGGGACAGGGAGGTGACCCGATATCGGGTTCCCGGGTCCCGGCGGGCGGAAGAAACAACCACCACAAGGAGTTGAACAATGAGCTACATCGCAATGAAGGAGCTTCTGGAGGCCGGCGTCCATTTCGGCCACCAGACCAAACGCTGGAACCCGAAGATGAAACCCTATATCTTCGGGGCCCGAAACGGGATTTACATCATAGACCTCCAGAAGACGGTTACGCTGTTTGACAAGGCCTATGAATTTGTGAGACAGGTTTCGGCAAAGAACGGGACGATCCTGTTCGTGGGAACGAAAAAGCAGGCCAATGAGTCGATACAGGCCGAGGCTGAACGCTGCGGGATGTATTTCGTCAATGATCGATGGCTCGGCGGTACCATGACGAACTTCGTTACCATCAGGAAGACGGTCGAGCGCTTCAAGCGGCTTGAGGCCCTCCTTTCGGCCGATACGATCGATTCACTGCCGAAAAAAGAGGTAGCAGGTTTGGTCTCCCAGAGGGAAAAGCTCTCTAAAAGTATCGGGGGGATCAAGGATATGGGTAGGCTGCCGGACTGCATCTTCCTGGTCGACCCGAGAAAGGAGCGGATCGCCGTTGCCGAGGCCAATAAGCTAAATATCCCGGTCGTGGCCGTTGTTGACACCAACTGCAACCCGGATAAGATCAACTACGTCATCCCCGGAAACGATGACGCGATCCGCGCTATCCGCCTGTTTTCCTCCCGGATTGCCGACGCCGTCCTCGAGGGTAAGCAGCAGACGACCGCCGCGCCGGTAGAAGAGGCCGCCAAGAGAGAAGAGCCCGAGGAGCAGAAAGAGGGGCCCGTCGTAGTAAGAAAAACGGCCCCCGCACGTGCCAAGACTCCCGATACCGATAATGAGCCGGGGCCGGAAGAACCGATAACGGACGAACAATAGTAGATACAGGATAAAGCCCTGACGGCTTGTAAGGAGTGGAAAATGGAAATTAGCGCTCAGATGGTCAAGGACCTGCGGGAAAAAACCGGGGCCGGAATGATGGACTGTAAGACCGCCCTGGCCGAATCGGCCGGCGACATGGAAAAGGCAATAGACGCTCTCAGGAAAAAAGGGCTTTCCCGTGCCGCCAAGCGGGCGGGGAGGGCGGCGAAAGAGGGAATGGTCGGCTCCTATATTCATATGGGAGGGAAAATCGGCGTCCTCGTCGAGGTCAATTGCGAATCCGATTTTGTTGCCCGCACCGACGACTTCGTGGCGTTCGTCAAGGACATCGCCATGCAGGTTGCCGCCTCGAGCCCGCAGTACCTGACCAGCGAGGATATACCCGAAGCGGTTCTTGACAGGGAGCGGGAGATCTACCGCGCCCAGGTGCAGGACACCAAGAAGCCTGAAAACGTCATCGATAAGATCGTCGAGGGCAAGCTCAAGAAGTTCCATACCGAGGTCTGCCTGCTCGATCAGCCGTTCGTGAAAGACCCGAATATATCGGTCGCCGAACACCTTACCAACATGATTGCCAAGATCGGCGAGAATATGATAATCAGGAGGTTCGTTCGGTTTCAACTCGGCGAGGGTATTGAGTAGGGAGTTGACGGCGACCCGGGTAAGGCGTTGAATATTCTTATATGCTGAGAGGCCCTGAAGGGGGATGCTGGGGGCGGTGAGACATGCACTATAAACGGGTACTGGTCAAACTGTCCGGTGAGGCCCTGGCGGGGTCCCAGAAGTCCGGCATCAGTCCGGAAGCTATCAAATTCATCACCGAGGAAATCGGGCAGACTGCGGGGCTCGGCATCGAGATGGCGCTGGTGGTAGGCGGCGGAAACATCTTTCGCGGGATATCGGCCAGCGAACAGGGGATGGACCGCGCCAATGCGGATTATATGGGGATGCTTGCCACGGTAATCAACGCCCTGGCCCTGCAAAACTACCTAGAAAGGGCCGGGCATGTAACCAGGGTGCAGACCGCCTTCGAGATGCGGGCGGTAGCGGAGCCCTATATTCGACGCAGGGCCATCCGCCATCTCGAAAAGAAGCGGATCGTCATATTCGCGGGGGGCACCGGAAATCCCTATTTTACCACCGATACCGCGGCCGCGCTCAGGGCAATGGAAATCGGCGCAGACGTTATCATCAAGGCCACGAAAGTTGACGGTGTCTACGACAAAGACCCGGTGCGATTTTCGGACGCCAAGAAATTCGAAGAGATCAGCTATATCCAGGCCCTCAATCTCGGGCTCGGGGTGATGGATTCCACCGCCCTGTCGCTCTGTATGGATAACGATCTTCCCATCATCGTGTTTAACCTCCTGGCGCCCGGAAACCTCACGAAGGTCGTATCAGGAAAAAAAATAGGAACAGCTGTAAGGGGTACGTGATGGAAGAGGTATTGTCTGATTTAAAACAGGAGATGGAAAAGACCGTAAAAGGCTTTACCAACGAACTCAAGCGGATCAGGACCGGACGGGCCTCAACGGCGATTCTTGACGGGATCAGGGTAGACTACTACGGTAATCCCACGGCGCTCAATCAGTTGGCTACTGTCTCGGCCCCGGAACCCCGGCTTCTTATCATTCAGCCCTGGGATGCGGGATCTATCGGCGATGTCGAAAAGGCCATTCTCAAGTCCGATCTCGGTCTTACTCCCCAAAACGACGGCAAGGTCATCCGGATTACCATCCCCAACCTCACCGAGGAACGGAGAAAAGAGCTTGTCAAGACGGTCAAGAAGATGAGCGAAGACTTCAAGGTCGCCCTTCGAAATCATCGGCGGGACTCGATCGAGTTCCTCAAGGAACTCAAAAAGGAAAAGGAGATCTCGGAAGACGATTATTTCCGCCTCCACGAAAAGATTCAGGAGCTCACCGACGAGCATATCAAGAGCACCGATGCGATCCTTGCCGAAAAGGAAAAGGAGATCATGGAGATTTAGCGCCGGCACAAAGGCCGGCGGGTTTGTCGGGGCCGCCGCTTGTGGCCGCGGAAGAAGCTGCGTAAGGGGAGATTCGGGTCGGAGTAAGAAGTCCAAATTCCCGGATCTGCACCGCGCTGCTAAAGACGAGGATCTACGGATTACGATTCATGCAGCGGCCGGGTGCGCCGCATCATATGATGCCGCTCCAATGAGGGCAGTGACCGGTTTAGTATGAATGATATGAAAAATATCCCCCGACACGTGGCCATCATCATGGACGGGAACGGCCGGTGGGCCAAGGAGAAAAACCTTCCCCGAGTTGAAGGCCACCGCAGGGGAAGCGAGGTAGTCAGGAAGATCGTGGAGGTCAGCCGGGAGACCGGAATAAAGGTCCTTACCCTGTACGCCTTTTCGGAAGAAAACTGGAACCGCCCCAAGGACGAGGTACAGGCGCTCATGGGCCTCCTGGCCGAGTTCCTCCAATCAGAGCTTCCCAAGATGATGGATGAGCGTATTCGGCTCTGTGCCATCGGGAGGTTCTCCCAGCTGCCGGATATCGTCCGCCGGGTCCTTCTCGAGACCGTCGCGCTCACCAAGGACAACGGCGGCATGATACTCAATCTTGCCCTCTCCTACAGCGGGAGGGGCGAGATCGTTGATGCCGCCAAAGAAATCGCGGTGCAGGTTGCCGAAAAGCGGGTGACGTCCGAAGAAATCGACGAGGATATGATCGCCCGGCACCTCTATACAAAAAACCTTCCCGATCCCGATCTCCTTATCCGCACCAGCGGGGAGATGCGGATCTCGAACTTTCTCCTGTTTCAGGCAGCCTATACGGAGCTCTTCTTCACGCAGACCCTCTGGCCCGATTTTACCAAAGAGGAGTTTCTGTCCGCACTGAAGAACTATTCGAGCCGGGAGCGGCGTTACGGACTGACCAGTGAGCAGCTTACGGGAAAGGTATAAATGAGATTCGCGGCCATCGCGGTTGCCCTGTAGAGCCCCATGACGCCCCGCCTCGCCGCGACAATAGGGACGACGAGGACTTAGGGCCGGCGCCGCGAATCGGCGATCCACGCGCCGTCCCATACTTGCCGATCACACTATCATGGAGCCGCATATGTTAGCCGCACGTCTTCTTACCGCCGCAGTGGCCGTTCCGTTGGTATTGGCCATTATCATCCTCGGCGGAAATCTCGGCTTTTTCCTTTTAGTCTTCGTGGTCGTGGGAGTTTCCCTTTACGAGTACTTCACCTTCATCTATCCCCAGAAGGTTAATATCCAGATCATCGCCCACACGGCCCTCGGCCTTCTGTTGCCGGTCACCTTTTATCTCGGGTATCCCGAGATGGTTGTCTCGGCAGTGGCCTTTATTTTTATCTTTGCTACCGCCTTTGCCCTTTTCCGCGTTACCGACCCGGCCAGAAAGGCCGAGAACCTCTTTATGCGTCTGTTCGGTATCTTCTACGTGGCCTTTCTCCTCTCCTACCTCATCCTGTTGCGGAAGCTCCCCCACGGCATCGAGTGGGTGGTGCTGGCGGTGGCCATAAACTTCGGCACGGACGCCGGCGGCTATTTCGCCGGAAGGTTTCTCGGCAGGCACCCCCTCTATCCGGTTATCAGTCCAAAGAAGACCGTCGAGGGCGCGATCGGCGGGATTATTCTCTGTCTGGTGCTGCTGGTGATCGCCAAGTACGTCCTGATCAAGGGGCTGGGGTGGGCAGACGTTCTGATCCTGGGCTTTATCTCGTCGGTTTTGGCTATCCTCGGTGATATGGCCGAATCGCTTGTCAAGCGCGGCTTTAAGGTCAAGGACGCGGGGGGGCTGCTCCCGGGACACGGCGGATTCCTTGACCGGATAGACTCGTTTGTCTTTTCGGTCCCGTTTATTTATTACTACGCGGCGTACTGCTTTTAATATATGAAAAAGGTTGCCATTCTCGGCTCGACCGGTTCTATCGGGACCCAGGCCGTCGATATCATAGAGCACAACAGGGATCGATTTACCGTAACGGCCCTTGCCGCCCATGGCAACGTCTCCCTGATCCGGCGGCAGGCAGAACTGCTCAAACCGCGTATCGCGGCTCTGTATGACGAGGGTGCGGCCCGGCAACTCCGGCAGCTGCTCCCCCCGGAAGTGACGGTTCTGTCGGGTGAGGCCGGGGTAAGGGCGGCCGCCGCCGAATCGGGCGCCGATATCTGCCTTGCTGCAATGGTGGGTGCCGCGGGGCTCGGGCCGACGATGGCGGCCATCGAGGCCGGTATCGACATAGCCCTGGCCAATAAAGAGACGCTGGTGTGCGCAGGACCGCTGGTGACCGAACGGGCGCGGGAAAAGGGGGTGCGGATACTGCCGGTCGACAGCGAACACAGCGCGCTTTTCCAATCGCTGGCCGGGCATGATCCGGCCCACGTTAAACGACTCATCATCACGGCATCCGGCGGACCGTTCTGGAGGCGGCCGATAGAGGAGCTTGGCTCGGTTACTCCCGAAGAGGCGGTGCGTCACCCCCGGTGGAACATGGGCAAAAAGATCAGCGTTGATTCGGCCACCCTCATGAACAAGGCCCTCGAGGTTATTGAGGCAAGCCGCCTTTTTGACGTGCCCCAGGAAAAGATCTCCGTCGTTATACACCCTGAAAGCATCGTCCATTCCATGGTCGAGTATATCGACGGTTCGATGATAGCACAGCTTTCCACGACCGACATGAGGCTCCCCATCGCCTACGCGCTGGCCTACCCCGCGCGGGTGGAGCGCGCCGCCGAGCCGCTGGACCTGGCCGGTGTCGGCCGCCTTACATTTTTCGAGGCGGACGAACAGCGGTTCCGGGCCCTGACGCTGGCGCGGATGGCGCTGAGTGTCGGCGGAACGATGCCCGCGGTGATGTCCGCGGCCAATGAGGAGGCGGTGGCGCTCTTTCTTGAAAGGAAGATAGGCTTTCTCTCGATCGTGCGGCTGGTGGATAGCGTTATGGAAGATCACCGCCCAACGATCCGCCCGTCCCTTGCCGAGATCATTGAGGCCGACCGTTGGGCGCGGCATGAAACGAAGATAGTCGGAGAAACACTATGACGGTAGTTTATTTTATTATCCTGTTGGGCGTATTGATCTTTGTCCACGAGCTGGGCCACTTCATCGCCGCAAAATCGATGGGCGTCAGGGTTGTCACGTTTTCGCTCGGCTTCGGTCCGCGGATTATCGGTAAGAAGATAGGCGATACCGACTACCGGCTTTCGGCCTTCCCGCTGGGCGGGTACGTGAGGATGACCGGGGACGACCCCTCCCAGACGCCGACCAAAGAGGAGCAGCCCTACTCGTTTCTGGCCCAGAAGAACTGGAAAAAGATCGCCATCGTGGGCGCGGGTCCGCTGTTCAACCTGGTCTTCGCGATCGGCGCCTTGTGGATCGTATTCATGGCGGGGGTGCCGGTCATCGACCCCGTCCTCGGTGAGCTCAAAAAGGGATATCCCGCCGAGGCCGCCGGCCTTAAACCGGCCGACCGGGTCATCTCCATAAACGGGGTAGCCGTTGATGAGTGGGAGTCGATGGCCACAATTATTTCGGAATCGGGAGGCAAACCGCTCGAATTCGTTGTCTTGCGGGATAATACAGAGACAGCCGTGCAGGTTGTCCCGATATACGAGGAGGGGTTGAGCGATATCATGACCCCCCAGAAGAAGTATATGATCGGGATAACTCCATCGGGCGATTTTCACCTTGTGAACTACGGGGTGCTGTCGGCCGCGGGGAAAAGTTTTTCCGAGACCGGCCGCCTGATCTACCTGACGTTTTTGGTTATCGGCAAGATGTTCACGGGGGAAGTCGCCCTCAATAACCTGGGCGGCCCGATCCTGATTGCCAAGGTGGCCGGGGAAGCGGCGCGACTCGGGATCATGCCCTATATCCACTTCATGGCGCTCATCTCGATCAACCTTGCCGTCCTGAACCTTTTGCCGGTGCCGGTTCTCGATGGGGGGCATCTCCTCTTCTTTACGATCGAGGGGATTATCCGAAGGCCCATCAATCTCAGGGTCAAGGAGATCGCCCTTCAGATCGGGCTGGGGATGCTGGTGCTACTCATGATCCTGGCGTTCTACTTCGATATCGAGCGCCTTGTCTTTTCCGGGTGACCGATGATTTGCCTGGGGATTGATACGTCGAGCATGGTCGCGCGTGTGGCCGTCGCCGGGAAAGACGGGGTCACGGCGCGGCTGACTACGGAAGCAGGTAAAAACCATTCGGAGACGCTCCTCGGTGCAGTCAGCGAGGTTCTTGAAACGGCCGGGATACCCATTGCCGGGATCGAGCTTGTCGCGGTTGGGCTGGGGCCGGGGACATGGACGGGCCTGAGGGTGGGGATTACCACGGCCAAGGCAATTGCCTACGCGCTTTCTGCCCCGATTATCGGGGTATCGACTCTCGACGCGACGGCCGCGGGCGTTACCGGTTACACGGGAAGGCTTGCCGTTATCGTTGACGCGCGGCGCCATGAGGTCTGCGGGAGGCGATATGACCTGGACGGGAGGGGAGGTGTCAGGGCCGAGGGAGATGTCTTTGTCACCCCGCCCGATAGCCTGGATCGGTTTGTCGGGCCCGAATATGCACTTGTGGGAAACGGCGTCGGGCTGCTGCCGGAAACGGTGCGAATAAAGAGGCCCGTTCTTTCCGTTACGTTTGGGGAGGTGGACGCCGGCACGATCTGCCGCCTGGCCATCGAGCGGTACGAGCGACAGGGTCCGGACAACCCCCGGGACGTTAGCCCGATCTACGTACGAAAGTCCGACGCCGAGACCGCCCGGGAGAGAAAAGAGGGGAGTGTCGAGAATATCTGTTGACAAGGGATATTTTATTCAATAAAATCAACAAATTGTATTTTTTAAGATAAGGGGGGTCGCACGTGGAAGACAAAGAAGGACTTCTTAAGAAGAGGCTTACGGAAGAGGACCCTGAATTCAAGAAACTGATGGAAGAGCACGTCACGTTTGAGGGAATACTGGCGGATTTCAACGAGCGCACGCATCTAACGCCGGCCGAGGAGGTCGAGCGCAAGAGGATTCAAAAGTTGAAACTCTCCGGAAAAGACAAGATGGAAGCCATCTTGGCCAGGCATCGGGGGAAATAGGCACATACCCGCCGCCGGGAAAGCCCGCGGCCACAGGAGTGGCTCCATGTACGGGATGGATAACCGCCGACCGAAAATAATGACCAGCGAAGGAACCGACATATTCTT
This sequence comes from uncultured delta proteobacterium, assembly GCA_963848155.1. Lineage (GTDB taxonomy): Bacteria > Desulfobacterota > Zymogenia > Zymogenales > Zymogenaceae > JAFGAS01. The sequence continues at coordinate 393,665 of CAWKCL010000006.1, read as the reverse complement.
TAAGAGCCTCATCGACGAGGGAGTGAATACCATTTTCGGGTATCCCGGGGGTGCGGTATTGAACCTCTATCACCGCATGCCCGCCTACCCTATTCGGCATATCCTCGTCCGACACGAGCAGGCGGCGGTTCACGCCGCCGACGGCTATGCCCGCGCCACGGGAAGGGTGGGCGTGGCGCTGGTGACCTCCGGCCCGGGGGCCACCAACACCGTTACGGGGATTGCAACCGCGCATATGGACTCCATCCCCGTGGTCGTCTTTACCGGCCAGGTACCCACCATGCTCATCGGCAACGACGCCTTTCAGGAGGCCGACATTGTGGGGATCACGCGTCCCTGCACCAAGCACAATTTCCTGGTCACAAAGACCGCCGACCTCGAGGAAGTGGTCAAGGAAGCGTTTCACATCGCCTCGACCGGGCGGCCCGGCCCGGTCCTCGTTGATCTGCCCCGGGACGTGGTGGCGGGCCGCGCGAAATATCAGCGTATCTCGGCCGTCTCTCTCAGGAGCTACCGGGTTACAACCGAGGCCGACGACGACGGCATCCAGAAGGCCTTTTCCGCCATTACGGCCTCCCGGCACCCGGTCCTTTATGTCGGGGGCGGGGTAATCAGCTCCTCGGCCTCGGACGAGCTGATACGGCTGGCCGAGCGGCTCTCGATCCCGGTGACCTCTTCACTGATGGGGCTGGGGGGATTCCCGGGATCTCATCCCCTGTTTCTGGGGATGCTCGGGATGCACGGGACGTACCGGGCCAATATGGCCGTCACCAACTCCGACCTCCTGATCGCGGTGGGCTCCCGGTTTGACGACCGCGTCACCGGAAAGGTTGACGAATTCGCGCCGCAGGCAAAGATCATCCATATCGATATAGACCCGTCGTCCATCAGCAAGAACATCATCGTGGATATCCCGATCGTCTCTGACGTCAAGTACGCGCTGGGCAGGCTCCTTTCCCTCCTCGAGAACGACGCCACCGATTGGGCCGAACAACGGCGCGAGTGGCTTGCCCAGATCGAGGAGTGGGGCACAACGCACCCGCTGAGCTACAACAGTAACGGCGGCGAGATCAAGCCGCAGTACGTTGTCGAATCGATCTATCGGGTGACGAAGGGGGACGTGATCATCTCGACCGAAGTGGGTCAGAACCAGATGTGGACCGCCCAGTTCTTTACGTTTGACCGGCCGCGGACGCTTTTGACCTCCGGCGGGCTGGGCACCATGGGCTACGGCTTTCCCGCTGCCATCGGGGCACAGGCGGCCTATCCGGATAAGCTCGTCTTCGACATCGCCGGCGATGGAAGCATCCAGATGAATATACAGGAACTGGCCACGGCCGTCCAACACGACCTTCCGGTAAAGATCGCCGTCCTCAACAACGGGTTTCTCGGAATGGTCAGGCAATGGCAGGAGCTCTTCTATGACCAGAACTACTCCCATACCGAGATGGAGTGCTCCCCGGATTTCGTGAAGCTGGCCGAGGCATATAACGCAGTCGGGATGAGAGTCGAAAAACCCGCGGACGTGGTGCCGGCCATCGAGGAGGCGGTCCGGGTGAGGAAGCCGGTAATCATGGATTTTGTGGTGAGCAGGGAGGAAAACGTCTATCCGATGGTGCCGGTCGGCTCTCCTCTCGACAAGATGTTGCTGGTGTGAGATAATACGACACGTTTGTGATATGCCCCTTTTACTTGAGGGAATGTTCCTTTTACCGGGAGCGTAGAGACCCGCATGGCGGGCGCCTCTCGGAATGTCGATAGGCAAGAGGACTCGGACAAGCCGTCCGTACCGATATCCACCCGATACCGTTTGAGGAGTCAGTATGAAGGTTTATTACGATAAAGACGCCGATCTTGCCAAGATCAAGAAAAAGAAAGTGGCCGTAATCGGGTTCGGCTCCCAGGGCCACGCCCACGCCAATAACCTGCGCGACTCCGGCGTTGACGTTCGGGTGGGCCTTCGGGACGGGGCGAGCAAGAAGAAGGCCGAGGGCGCCGGTTTTACCGTGATGAAACCGAAGGAAGCGGCGGCCTGGGCCGATATCGTGATGATCCTCGTTCCGGACGAGCTGGCGGCGGACCTCTATAAAGAAGAGATCGCACCCTCGATGAAATCGGGTGCGTACCTCGCGTTCGCCCACGGTTTTAACGTACACTACGGCCAGGTCGTTGTTCCCGACGGCGTCAGTGTCTTTATGGTGGCCCCCAAGGCGCCGGGACACATGGTCAGGTACGAATACTCCCAGGGACGCGGGGTACCGATGCTGATTGCCGTCCAGCGGGACGCGTCGGGAGACGCCCGGGAGATCGCGCTGGCCTATGGCAGCGCCATCGGAGGCGGGCGGGCCGGCATGATCGAAACGACCTTTCGTGAAGAAACCGAGACCGACCTATTCGGCGAGCAGGCGGTTTTGTGCGGCGGCGTGACCCAACTGATTATGGCCGGATTCGATACCCTGGTCGAGGCGGGATACCCGGCCGAGCTTGCCTATTTCGAGTGCCTCCACGAGCTGAAACTGATCGTAGACCTGATCTACGAGGGGGGAATCTCGAATATGCGGTATTCGGTCAGCAATACGGCCCAGTACGGAGACCTGACGCGGGGGCCCCGGATCATCACCGAAGACACCCGCGAAGAGATGCGCTACATCCTCGAAGAGATACAGAGCGGGGAATTCGCCAAGGAGTGGATCCTCGAAAACAAGGTAAACCGGCCGGTATTCAACGCGCTGACCCGGCGTGACGAGGAACACCTCATCGAGCGGGTCGGCAAGGAGCTGCGGGGCATGATGAGCTGGCTTTCCAAGGAGAAGAAGGTCGACAGGGATAAGAACTAACATGAAAAACGAGAAGAGTATCGTCGCGGTAGAGGGCCTGCCCTTTATCATTCCCGTGCTGGTGATTACCATCGTCAGCGCCGTCCTGCTTCCGGTATGGGTTACGGTCATTTGCGCCGCCATCCTGGCGTTCGTGACGGCCTTCTTCAGAAATCCCCAAAGGAAGATCCCCTCCGATTCCAAGGCGGTCGTCTCTCCCGCCGACGGCAAGGTCATCGAGATCAAGCCGATGGATGAGCCCGCCTTTCTCAAAGGGCGGTGTATCCGTGTGTGCGTCTTCATGAACGTATTTAACGTGCATGTAAACCGTATCCCGCTGGGAGGGACCGTACGAAAGGTTCAATACTTTCCCGGAAAATTCCTCGTAGCGAGCCTCGACAAGGCATCGGAGCTCAACGAGCGCAACGCGGTCCTCATCGAGGGCGCCGGAGGCGTGAAAATCCTTGTCATACAGATTGCGGGCCTGGTTGCGCGCCGTATCGTCAGCTACGTTGCGGCGGGCGACTCGGTCAATAAAGGCGATCGATTCGGGCTGATTCGTTTCGGCTCGCGCCTCGATCTCTATCTTCCCGAAAATACCGATATCAGGGTTCATGTAGGCCAAAAGGTCAGAGGCGGAGAAACGATCATGGGGGTGCTGCGATGAGAGAAAAGAAAATACGGGATGGAAGAATAGGAATCTCGCGGATCAAGAGAGAGGACCTCAAGAAGGGAATCTACATCCTTCCCAATCTCCTGACAACCGGCGCTTTGTTCATGGGTTTCTTTTCTATTGTCGCGTCCGCCACGGGCAGGATCGATCATGCGGTAGGGGCGATCTTCCTGGCCGCGGTCTTTGACGGCCTTGATGGAAGGGTGGCGCGGCTCACCCATACCGTGAGCGCATTCGGGGTTGAGTACGATTCGATATCGGACGCGATCTCGTTCGGCGTTGCCCCGGCGTTGTTGCTTTACCAGTGGGCGCTTGCCCCCTTCGCCCGTTTCGGTTTTCTGGGCGCCGCCCTCTTCGCCATCTGCGCCGCACTGAGGCTTGCCCGGTTTAACGTACAGATCAACACCGTCGAGAAACGTGTCTTCAACGGGCTTCCGTCTCCCGGCGCGGCGCTGATGCTGGCGGCTACCGTCCTTTTCTTCGAGGACCAGGCACTCTCGGTGGAGGTCTGGGGCCCGTTCCTTCTGGTGATGGTCTACTGTACCGGGTTATTGATGGTCTCCAACATAAAGTACTCGAGCTTCAAGGAGCTGGACGTCCTCAGGAAAAAACCGTTCCATACCCTGGTCCTGACGATCCTGATCCTGATCCTGATTGCCACCCGGCCGGAGATGATGATCTTTTCCCTGATCTCACTGTACGTCCTATCGGGCCCCCTGTATCTCCTCTATTGCGCGGTCTTTAGGCCCAAGGCGGTCGAGGCGAGCGAGGGAAAGGACCCCGGGCGAACTCGATAGGCCCCGCCGTCCGTCTTCAACCACTCTCGGCATCAATTCCGTCGCCCGAAAGGCGGCCCGCGATGACGGGACCGGCCGGTTGAACGGCGGCAGTATTATATATATTTCTTTAGCGCGTGATATGACAGATGAATAACACGGTTATTATATTCGACACAACTCTCAGGGACGGTGAGCAATCGCCCGGCGCCAGCATGAACATCGAGGAAAAGGTCACCGTAGCAAGGCAGCTCGAGCGGCTGGGTGTTGACGTGATAGAGGCGGGATTCCCCGTGGCCAGCCCCGGCGACTTCGAGGCCGTCAAAAAAATAGCACAGACCCTGGACCGCGCAATAGTCGCGGCTTTAGCCAGGGCCAAGATCAAGGATATCGACGTTGCATTTGACGCGATCAAGAACGCCAAGCGCCCGCGGATCCATACGTTCCTATCCACGTCCGATATCCATCTCGAGTACCAGCTCAAAAAGACAAGGGACGAGGCTCTCAAGATCGCATCGGCCTGCGTCAAACGCGCGAAATCATTGTGCCCGGACGTTGAGTTTTCGGCAATGGACGCCACCCGTAGCGACCCCGCGTACCTTGCCGACGTTATATCGGCCGCCGTCGACGCCGGGGCGACCACCGTCAATATCCCTGATACGGTGGGCTACACCGTCCCCGACGAGTACGCGCATATTATCGGCTACCTGATGGAGCACGTATCGGGAATCGAGAACGTCGTCGTTGCTGTCCACTGCCACAACGACCTGGGTCTGGCCGTGGCGAACTCCCTGGCGGCGGTGCGCGCCGGCGCCCGCCAGGTCGAGTGCACCATCAACGGCATCGGCGAGAGGGCGGGCAACACGTCTCTCGAAGAATTCGTCATGGCACTGGCGGTCCGCAACGACCGGTTCGGGCTTTCAACCAATATCGTCACGGAGCTGATTTACCCTACCAGCCGGATGGTTTCGGCGATTACCGGCATCGTAGTGCAGCCGAATAAGGCGATCGTCGGCGCTAACGCCTTTTCCCACGAATCGGGCATACATCAGGATGGGCTCCTGAAACAGAAGACCACCTACGAAATCATCACGCCCGAAAGCATCGGCTACACGCAGACAAATCTCGTCCTCGGGAAACACTCGGGCAGGCACGCATTCTCCGAGCGCGTCATAAAAATGGGCTTTGATCTTTCGGACAACCAGGTCGAGCTTGCGTTTAAGGCCTTTAAAAGACTCGCGGATAAAAAGAAGGACGTGTTCGACGAGGATATCGCTGCCGTTATCGCTGAGGAGATCCTGAGGATACCCGACCGATACCGGCTCATCTCGCTGACGGTAAGCTCGGGCACCGAGGCGATGCCGACCGCTACCGTGATCCTTTCCATCGACGGCAATAAGGTCAAGGATGCCGGATTCGGTGACGGCCCGGTGGACGCGGTCTACCGCACGATCGCCAAGATGGTCAAGACACGGTGCAAACTCGCCAGCTATGAGGTCAAGTCCATCACCGGCGGCACGGACGCGCTGGGGGAGGTGACGGTTCGGCTCGAAGACGGCTCGGACCGCTCCATAGGGGCCGGATCGCACACCGACATCCTGGTGGCCTCGGCGATGGCCTTTATCAATGCCCTCAACAAGCTGGAAGCGGTCAAGAAAAAAGACCTGAGGACTTCCCCGACGGTCTGATCGGTTGCGGCTGTTTTTCGCGGACACGCGAGGCGGACGGCCCCCGAATCAACCGTCGTTTAGCGGCCACCCAGATAACGAGAACGACGCGGTTCTGATGGATAGTGTATAAGAACAGGTAGAAAGACCATGGCGATGACGATAACCGAAAAGATCCTGGCGGCCCACGCCGGCAGGGAGTCCGTCTGTCCCGGCGATCTGGTAACGGCGCGGGTTGACCTTTGCCTTGGAAACGATATTACCGCGCCCCTGGCCATTGACGTCTTTGAAGAGGCCGGGGCCGACGGGGTGTTTGACGCCGATAAGGTGGTCCTGGTATGCGACCACTTTACCCCCAACAAGGATATCAAGAGCGCCAACCAGTGCCGGCGCGTCAGGGAGTTCGGCAAGACCTTCGGCCTTCCGCACGTCTACGACGGGGGATGTTCCGGGGTCGAGCATGCGCTTCTCCCGGAGCTCGGCCTGGTGGCGCCGGGCGAGCTCATCATCGGGGCGGATTCCCATACGTGCACCTACGGTGGGCTTTCGGCGTTTGCAACCGGCGTGGGGAGCACGGATCTTGCCGCCGTGATGATGACCGGCGAGGTGTGGCTTCGAGTCCCCGAGTCGATGAAATTCGTGCTTACCGGTACGCCGGGCAAATGGGTGACCGGCAAGGACTATATCCTCGCGATTATCGGCGATATCGGGGTAGACGGGGCGCTCTACCGGGCGATGGAATTCGCGGGGGATGCGGCCGGGCGCCTGCCGGTCGAAGAGAGGCTGACCGTGGCCAACATGGCCATCGAGGCGGGAGGCAAAAACGGGATATTTGCCGCCGACGACAAAACGGCCGAGTACCTCGCCGGGAAGACGGCACGGTCATTCAATCGCGCCGTAAGCGACCCGGACGCCGAGTACGCCGAGGTTCGGGAGTATGACGTATCCAAACTGCAGCTCCAGGTGGCGCTTCCCCATCTCCCGTCAAACGCCGTCCCGGTAGGCGACGCGCCGGATTTGCCGATCGACCAGGTCATCATCGGCTCCTGCACGAACGGCAGGATCAGCGACCTGAGGATGGCGGCAGAGGTCCTTGCGGGCAGGAAGGTCCACCCGGACGTGCGGCTCATCGTCATTCCGGCGACGCCGGCGGTCTGGCGGCAGGCGATGGACGAAGGACTCTTTACGATCTTTTTGGATGCCGGCGCCCTGATCGGCCCCCCGACGTGCGGGCCGTGCCTCGGCGGCCACATGGGGATACTGGGCCAGGGGGAGCGCGCCGTGGCGACGACCAACAGGAATTTCCAGGGCCGCATGGGCGACCCCGGCAGCGAGGTCATCCTGGCGGGCCCTGCGGTGGCGGCGGCATCGGCCGTCGTGGGGAAGGTCGCGGGGCCGGATAAGCTGGGGCTGTGAGGAACACGCGGCAAAAGTCACTGTCTTCAATAACGTAGCGCCCGAATAGCCATGCGATCGAGTATCGGGTCGCCGTCGGTCGCATCGAAAACGTCGAGGTAAGGTCAAGTCATGAAATATACCGGAACCGTATACAAGCTCGGAGATGACGTCGATACCGACGCGATTATCCCCGCGCGCTTCCTCAACACCACCGACCCCGAGGAATTGGGCGGCCACGCCTTTGAGGACGCGGCCCCCGATTTCCGCTCCGCGGTAAGGGAGAGCGGGATCGTGGTGGCGGGCAGGAACTTCGGCTGCGGCTCCTCCCGGGAGCACGCGCCGGTTGCGATGAAGACCGCCGGCGCCCGGATCATCATCGCCGAGAGCTTCGCCCGCATATTCTACCGGAACGCCTTCAATACGGGCCTTGCCATCCTCGAATCGGCCGACGCCGCCCGTGAGATTCGCCCCGGAGATTCCGTCGAGGTAGACGACCGGGCGGGCATCATAACAAACCTCACCACCAGGAAGACCTACCGGGCAAAACCGATCCCCCCGTTCATGGCAGAGCTGCTTTCGGACGGGGGCCTGATCGCGCACCTGAAAAAGAACAAAAAGAAACGGTAACCCCATGAAACAGTATCGGATAGCGCTTTTGCCCGGCGACGGCATCGGGGTCGAGGTCGTCGCCGAGGCCAGAAAAGTCCTCGAAGCGGTGGGACGCCGTCACGCCATTTCCTTCGATTTCGTCGAATGCCTGGTGGGGGGGGCGGCTATCGACCGCTTCGGCACGCCGCTTCCCGACGATACGCTTACACAGGCCCGCGGTTGTGACGCCGTTATCCTGGGGGCCGTGGGGGGCCCGAAGTGGGACACAATGCCTACCGACAGGCGGCCCGAGGCGGGCCTGCTGGGCCTGAGAAAGGGACTCTCGCTCTTTGCCAACCTGAGGCCCGCTATCCTCTTTGACGAGCTGATCGGCGAGTCGGCGATCAAAGAGGAGGTTATCCGGGGAGTCGATATCATGGTGGTGCGGGAGCTGACCGGTGACGTCTATTTCGGAACCCCGCGCGGAATCGAAGAGCGGGACGGACAGCGGGTTGGGATCAATACCATGGTCTATTCCGAATCCGAGATCAGACGTATCGCGCATACGGCGTTTTCGATCGCGCGGAGGCGCAGAAATAAAGTTACCTCGGTGGACAAGGCCAACGTCCTGGAATCGATGGCCCTGTGGCGGGACGTGGTCACGGAGGTTGGGCGGGAATATCCCGACGTGGCGCTCGAACATATGTACGTCGATAACTGCGCCATGCAGCTCGTCAGAAACCCGCGTGACTTCGATACTATTTTGACAACCAATATGTTTGGTGATATAGTGAGCGATGAAGCGGCGATGCTGACCGGCTCCATCGGCATGCTCCCCTCGGCGAGCCTCGGCGCGCCCGGCTCGGTTGGATTATTCGAGCCGGTTCACGGCAGCGCCCCGGACATCGCCGGGCGTGGCATCGCCAATCCGATCGCCTGCATCCTGTCGACGGCGATGATGCTTGACCTGTCGTTTCAAGAAGAAGCGGCGGCTTACGCAATAATGAGCGCAGTCCGAACGGCCGTTGCAGACGGACTGAGGACAATGGATATTTACCGGGGCGAAGGCACCCGCGTATCGACCACTGAAATGGGAGACCGTATTACCGAGATTATCGGGGAACTGAAAGGAGTGTAACGCAGTACTATGGCAGCGAAAAAGGAATACCGCGTGGCCGTAGCCGGAGCCACCGGCGCCGTCGGCAACGAGATGGTCAAGACACTTGAGCAGAGAAATTTCCCCGTGCGGGAGCTTGTATTGCTGGCCTCGGAGCGGTCCGAGGGCAAGAAGATGCGCTTTCGCGGCACGGACGTCACGGTGCACACCATGACGAAGGACTCGTTTGCCGGCGTGGATGTCGCCCTCTTTTCCGCGGGCGCGTCACGAAGCCTCGAATTTGCCCCGGCCGCGGCGGCCGCAGGGGCCGTCGTCATCGACAATTCGAGCGCCTTTCGAATGGAGCCGGATATACCGCTGGTGGTGCCCGAAGTCAATCCGCAGGCGATTGCCGACTACACGAAGCGCCGAATTATCGCCAATCCGAATTGCTCGACCATTCAAATGGTGGTCGTTCTCAAGCCGCTGCACGACGCGGCCAGGATAAAACGGGTCGTCGTATCGACGTATCAGGCCGTCTCCGGGACGGGCAGCAAGGCCATCGAGGAGCTGGACCGTCAATCGAGAGCGGTACTGGGCGGGACGTCGTTCGAGAAGAAGGTATATCCCCATACGATCGCCTTCAACTGCCTGCCCCATATCGACTCGTTTACCGATAATGGGTATACCAAGGAAGAGATAAAGATGGTCAACGAGACCAAGAAGATCATGGGGGACGACACGATTGCCGTAACCGCAACCACGGTGCGGGTTCCCGTCTTCTATTCCCACAGCGAGTCGGTCAATATCGAAACCGAGAAGAAACTGACACCCGAACGGGCGCGGGAAATCCTGAAAAAGGCCCCCGGCGTTGTGGTAGTCGACGATCCGTCTCACAATATCTATCCGCTGGCGCTGGACGCGGCCGGAAAGGACGATACCTTTGTTGGGAGAATCAGAGAAGATTTCTCAATACACAACGGCCTCAATATGTGGATTGTCTCAGATAATATTCGAAAGGGGGCGGCGCTCAACGCCGTTCAGATTGCCGAGTACTATATAACCCACTACGCGTAGGGGGTAATGGCTCAAAACGATACAGACGCCAGGTATCTCGCCTCTCTAAAGCAGGGCACCTTCTCGAAGGAGGAGCGTCTCAAGCTTGCTCAGGGACAAACCTTCGAGGGGATCGCTACCCCCCCAAAGACCCTCGCCAAGCTCTGTGAAGATTCCGATCTGCTTGTTCGGGTTCAGGCAAAGAAGTCGATCCTACGGCTTACCGAACAGGACCTCGTTCAGATCGCCGCCGATACCGGCACATCCCCCGAGCTTCTCCTTTTCCTGGCTAAGCACTTCCATGACTCCCCGGCCGTCGGCACCGCCATCATCGGCAATAAAAAGACTACCGAAAAGATTCTCTATTATCTCCAGGGAGAAATAGACGAACACGAGGAGGATCGTGAACCAGCCTTTGCCGGCAGCACCTCCGAACAAGATGTTGAGTTCGAGGTGGAAGATATCACTTCTCCCGGAAGAGGCCGGCAGCCAGATGACGATGTTGAAGTTACCGTCGAGCTCGACAGTAAGGAGGATTCACCCGGCGGATTTTCCGAACGGGAGAGATATTCCGATGCCGACATGGAGGTCGTTATCGGTGTAGAGTCGGGTCATGAAGAAATTATCGACGAACACCTCCTGGAGAGGAATATCGTCGACTCGGACGAGCTTTCCGGGATATTCTCCGAAAAAAAGGCTGAATCGGCCGGCTCCGATACCGACATTAAGGACTTCTCCTCTACGGTGGACGAGATCGAGGGAAAATTCGATGACGTCTTCCAGATTGATACGGGACGGCACGATACGACTGAGGCAGATGCCTCGACCGGCGACTTCGAGATTGGAGACATAACCGGGGGGATGGCCACCCATGAGATAGCCATGGAACCGGATAGTAAACCTGTGCGGGCCGAAACGTCCAATCAGGAGAGGCCCGGCCGCGGCCCGCGGGTTATGATGGATGAGACAAGAAGAGAGGTGGCCGTCGACACCGGTAAGTTTGTCGCCCGTCTCCCGATGGGCCGCTACTTCTATAAAGTCTCTCCACTCGAGATTATCTCCCGGATAATACGTATCTCCATACCTATTGTCGCCGTCCTGGTGATCCTTACGGTTTTCTGGCTTGCCATGCCCACTACCCATCCATCGGTCGAGGAGCTGGAGGGCGGCGTTAACAGGATCTTTTACTCAATCAGGACGGACGGTCTAAACGCGAAGATCCCCGATCCTTTTCCGCCCGGTTCTTCAATCGTGTCCTGGGAATTGCTAAAATCCTCGCCGGAGACGGAAGTTACAAAGGGAGGGCTCAAGAAGGCGATCGAAACCTACACCGCCGATTTCTCGGAAGAAATAGAGTATGACAATACCAAGAACGAGCTTTCCCTGCAGGAAAAAACGTATAAAGAAAACGGGCAGCGAATTACGGAGATCGATGAGACGATAGGTGTTCTCAACGCCGATAAAACGAAGTACCTCAGTCTCGTTTCTAACGATAAACTGGATGCTCAATCCATCGAAGAGGAATACCAGAAGGAGGTAAAGATCTTCAAGGAGGACTTTAACGCCCTCGAGAACCAGATAAAGATGATCGAACAAGATACGGCCGACGCGAAGCGACGGATAGCCGAGTATGAAGCGGTTTATGGAAGGGGGGGTAATGACCCCGCATATAACGCCAATAAAATGGAGCTTGAGGATCTCGCGGCCAAGTACTCCCGTCTCAAACCCCAGTACGATAGGCGAAAGGCCGGTTATGACTCAAGGCTCAGGGCCATCCGAGAGCAGTATCAGAATATGCTTGACGATAGGGTATGGCTCGAAACCGTCGAAAAATATATTAAGGAGCTCCAGCAGGAGAAGATACGGCTTGTCTCCGAGAACAAGATTGTCGAAAAAGAGGTAAAACGGGTCAAGGAAGAGATAAAGGACCTCGAGGCCGAGCGATCCACACGCCCGAAACTGACCGGGGAAAACCTCATCATGTTTCTGCTCCTGACTCACTATATGCGCGAGAGGGGCGTTGAGGGACTAGGCGAGATCTCGATCCTGGATCGGTACAGAATCTATAAAACGGTATCCGACGTAGACGTCGGACTTGCCGAAAACGGTAAAGAAGTACAGAAGCACTATAAGCTTACTATAATGAGGCTCGAGACGGAAAAGTCCATAATCTTCTATCTGTGGAATAAGAACTCGACAACCTGGGTCCTGACCTCTATTACCGCCGATAAGTAGCCATTGAAATGAAATTCCTGCAAGACATAACCCTCGGCCAATATATGCCGGTCGATTCATTCGTCCATCGGCTTGATCCCAGAACGAAGTTCATGGCGTTAATGATACTGATGATCATCGTTTTTTTTATCACGAGGCCCCTTCCGTTTCTTCTTATGGGGCTGTTCATCGCCCTGATCATCAGGCTTTCCAATATACCCGTCGGCTCCGTAATGCGCGGGATTATCCCTTTTTTCTGGCTCTTTCTCTTTGCCGCAGTTGCCCATCTTTTTTTCACCCCCGGTCGTTCCATTCCCCCCTTTCCCGTCGGATTCCTTAATGTCACCGAGGAGGGGCTGATAAACGGAGCGTTAGTATCTACACGGATCCTTTGCGTTATCGTGCTGTCGTCGCTCCTGACCCTCACCACCACGCCGATGGAATTGACGACCGCATTGAAAAAGGCCTTAGCTCCGCTGAGGGTTGTTAAGGCCCCGATAGATGATTTCGTCATGATGATGATGCTGACCATCCGGTTCGTTCCCATTCTCCTTTTGGAATCTCAGCGAATCATCAACGCCCAGAAGTCAAGGGGTATCGACTTCGAAACGGGAGGGATATTTTCGCGGGCCAAGAAACTCGTGCCTATTCTTATTCCCCTGTTCCACCTCTCTTTCAAGCGGGCCGACGAACTGGCCGTGGCCATGGTCTGCCGGGGTTACGTTACGGGTGCCGACCGGACAAGTTTCAAAGAACTCCGGTTTGCCGGGACCGATTTCCTGTCTATGGCCGTTGTCCTTCTTATGACGCCGTTCTTTTTTATTTGACATGAGGAATATACGGCTGACCCTTTCCTATGACGGCACGGACTTTTCCGGGTGGCAGTACCAGCCGGATGCGAGAACGGTGCAGGGAGCGGTGGAAGAAGCGCTGGGCGTGATACTGGCCGGCCCCGTGAGAATAGGCGGGGCGGGAAGGACCGACGCGGGCGTGCACGCCCTCGGGCAGACGGCCGGTTTCAGGACCGACTCACGCATACCGTGTCCTGCGCTCTGCCGGGGGCTCAACGCGCTGCTTGCCCCGGATGTACGTGTCCTCTGTGCCGACGAGGTCCCGGATTCCTTTGACGTGCGCAGATCGGCGATCCTGCGGGTATACCGATATCTTATCTATACGGGATCGGTGATATCCCCGTTTATGGGCCGGTATGCCTGGCATATCCCGGCGCCGCTGGGCGCCGAGGCGATGGATCGGGCGGGCTCTCAGTTGGTGGGGACCCACGATTTCGCGTCGTTTGCCTCGAGCGGGGACGAAACGACGAGCACGGTACGACAGATCGTTTCTTTTCACGTCGATGAAACCGCCGCCGGCGTTATACAGATCGAAATCGCCGCGAATGCCTTTCTCAGGCATATGGTTCGTTCCATCGTCGGCACGATCGTGGACGTGGGGAGAGGAAAAATGAGCGTCGAGGGCTTCGGCGAGATCATCCGGGCGCGCGATAGGGCCCGGGCCGGGGTGACCGCCCCCCCCCAGGGACTCTTTTTGGTCGAGGTGCGCTACCCGTGAGACGGCGAACCAGGACGTTTATCCTCATATCGCTCTTTTCGGCCCTGACGGCCGCAGGCGCTTTTATCAAGATCCCGATGCCGCTGGTGCCGATGACCCTTCAGACGCTCCTGGTCTACTCGTCCGGCCTCTTCCTCGGGCCGGCGGGAGGGGCACTGTCCCAGCTCATATACGTGACGCTCGGGCTGGTGGGCTTCCCGATCTTTTCCGGAGGGGGCGGGATTGCCTATATCTTTTCCCCCACCTTCGGTTACCTCATCGGGTTTATACCTGCCGCGGCGGTGGCGGGCCTGCTCTCACGAAGGGGAGGGAGGGCCTGGCCCGTATGCGGCGTAATCTGCGCCGTTCTGATCGTTTATATCTTCGGGGTTCCCTATTTTATGGTCGCGGCGCACTTCTTCCTGGATAAAGAAATCGCCCTGATGACCGCGCTCAAGATCGGGCTCCTGTTGCCCATTATTGGCGATTCGATGAAGGCTGTGGCGGCCCTCGCCGTCTTTTTCTCAGCGCGCGAGCGGCTCGGCCTTCCCCTGGGGACAAAGGTATGGACCGAACGATAACGCTCTTTGACGTGCCCCAGAAACGCCTTAGAGAGGTGCAAAAGGCCCTCTCGACCCTCGATCTTGCGAACGCACGGCTGAATATGGACGCTGCTCGCCAGGCAGTACCCCGACCATCCGGAGATAAAGCGCGAGGATATAATCGTCCGGTTTCTGGAGGAGACCTTTTCCACCATCACGAAACCGGCCCAGCTCTTCACCCACTATTCGGCCTTCAAGAAGCTTCTTAAGGAAAGCTCCTATATACCCGAATACCTTGCCGACCTCGAACGGGCCTATTTCGGGCGTGTCGTGGACCTGGCAGGAACCGAGCCCCTCGGCCCGATCTACGGGTATCCCCCCGGGTACCTCCTGCTCAAGGCGGGACGCCTGGAGGAGGCCAAACAGTCATTGACCGGAGAGCTCTCTCAAGCGGGAATTACTCCCAAGAAAAGGGCGCACCTTCTGGGATATCTCGGGGACGTCTTTATCGCGGGAGGCGAGATCGAAGAGGCGCGGCGGCACTACGTGGAGGCGATCCTGGCCGATACGAGCGGAATCGACGTCAAGGCGCTGCTGGACGACGACACCAAGGCGCTGATTCTCGGCACGTACATCCCCGAGGGCTTGGGGGGGATCTGGGCCGCTTCCGTCGGCTATATACTCATGGTTTTCCCTTCGCCCGTATTTCCTGACTCGAATGAGCTGATGGCCTTCTTCAAGGAATTTAACCGTCTTCGCTCGGAGCTTGGCAAGGACGATTCCGACGAGACGCCGGGCAGGGTGTTTTACCACGCCCTGGTCATGGTTGAGCACGAGATGCTGTTCCGCGCGCTCAAGGGCGCCGACATGATGGAGCTGCGCAAGCTCATGCGCACCGTCAATCCCGCCCTCTTTCGTTTCTACACCAAGGCATCGATGGCGCGTAAGAACGGGGAAGACCTCTTCGAAAAGGATCGGTGACGAAGCGCGATCGGATTCATCGAAGGATTGACGGCTCCGGCGGCTCGGGGACGAGCGTCCCATCGTAAAGCAGGTGTATCACGGCCCCTCCCATCATCACCACCCCCGCCGCGATGAGGTGCTTACGGTGGCACCGGTTCGGGTCCCGTTCCGCGCACATCACGGCGCAGCGCTTCGATACCGAGAGCTCCCAAAGCCGCCGTAATCCCTCCCGAAATGGCGCGCCGGCCGACGCCTCCTCCCACGAGAGGGGAGCTCCTTTCGCACGCCCTCCCGGACGGCCTCCCAGAAGATCTCCCAGGTAGTAGTATCCGATACGGGCCGACGCCAGGCTCTTTTCGAGCGCCGCCCTGTTGAACTGGGGCGCAAAACGCGAGAAGGGAACGCTCCTGACGTCAACGATCAGCTCGATTCCGGCAGCATTGATAAGCTCAATAAAACGGCCGATTGGGTGGTTGGAGTGCCCGACGGTATAGAGAACAGCCGTCGTCGGCCGGCTGCTATAATCCATCGTTTGTGTGTTTGATGGCCAGGGAGCGAAACGATGCAAGCACGGAATCCCGGTAGGTTTCAAAGGTCGCCGGGTCGGAACGGAACACCAGGGAGACCCGGCTCTCGTCCGTGAAATAGTCCTGTATCCAGATGTAGTCCAGTCCGAAGAGGGTGTTCTTTTCGGTTCCCTTTGCCAGGACCCTGACTCCCGACCATCCATCGAGATAGAGGTTTTCCTTCTCAACGAGTACGTAGTTTTCGCTCGAAAAGGTCTTTACGTAGTCTCTCATTGCCTCATCGGCCTGATCCTCGGAAGAGCCGTTGCCGGAATACACAGAGAACGTTATTTTGGGATTATGCTCCGTTGTCGGGGAAAAGGCCGCCGTGCCCCAGAAATTCCATCGAACCCACCCCCTGGGCGGCATGAAGGACGCCACGCCGAGGGGGTCGGTCACCAGACTGCCGAGCGACATCTCCCCGGCGTCCGCGCGCGGGACGGAAGGAAGCAGAAGAGAAACGCACACCACAACCGAAAGAATCGCCAGGGAGGAAACAAACGGGGATCTCTTATTGATGATACCGTTCATGAATAGTCCCTATGGTATAATGGTTTTGTATTATAGCACGTTGGGTTTAGCAGGTGCGATCTTTATTTATGGGGCCGGGTTTATTGACTTTATCGCGGCGGCGTGGTAGATTTCATTCAGGTACCAGCGTGGCGGCGCCATCGCCGCCGGTGTTCCCGTATTTTGCAGGAGTCCGAGTCTACCGTTCCGCCCGCCTCATTTTTTTACGTCAACCTCAGTGGGGTCAGGCTCATAACCGCCGCGCCGGCCTCCGATCCAAAGGATCGCGCCGATCGGCGGACAGATACTCTGTTGTCCGGCCGGCCCGGGGCATGTCGTGAGGGGTTTTCCAGGGGCGATTGATCGGGCCGGGCGGGCCAGTATCCTTTTTACGTATCGACGATGATTGGAAACAACGTGCACGAGCATGATATCGAGGGCTTTCTGTCCCGGGTGCTTCCGGTCGTATCAAAGCCCGGCCGTTATATCGGTGGGGAGGTAAACTCGCGGGGTGGAACACCGTCCCCCGGCGATATCCGGGTATGCCTGGCCTTCCCCGAGGTGTACGAAATCGGGATGAGCCACCAGGGGACGGCGATTATCCTGGATATCCTCAACGGGATAGACGGTGTCTTTGCCGAGCGGGCATTTACCGTATGGCCTGACATGGAAGCCGAGATGAAGAAGGCCGGCGTCCCCCTCTTTTCACTGGAAACCAGGACTCCCCTTGCCCGGTTTGACGTCATCGGCTTTTCGCTGATGTACGAGCTGACGTATACCAACGTGGTGGCGATGCTGACTCTTGCCGGGATACCGGTCCTTGCCGCCGATCGGGACGGGCGGGTTCCCCTGCTTATCGCCGGCGGCGCCTGCGCCTTCAACCCGGAGCCGGTGGCCGAGATCTTCGACGCCATCGTGGTCGGGGACGGCGAGGAGGTCATCGCCGAGATCATGAGCGTCCTGCGGGAGATGCGCGGCGCGACAAAGGACGACCTGCTGGCCCGGCTTGCCGCGCTTTCCGGCGTCTATGTGCCCCGGTTCTACGAGCCGGCATACCGGGACGGCGTCTTCAGCGGGATGGGCCATATAAAACCCGGCCCCCGAACGATCAAGAAACGGACGGTCGCCGACCTCAATTCCGCGACGGGCCCTGCAAAACCGATCATCCCCCATGTTCAGGCGGTCCACGACCGCATCAGCGTTGAGATCGCCCGAGGCTGCCGCCGCGGGTGCCGGTTCTGCCAGGCGGGATATATCTATCGTCCCCTCCGGGAGCGGGACGCCGACACGATCGAACAGGTCGTCGAAGGCCGGCGGCGCGCCACGGGTATGGGGGACGTGTCGCTTCTCTCGCTGTCGTCGGGCGACTACTCGGATATCGAGCGCCTCATGGCCAACCTCATGGCCTCGCTTTCGGAAAAGCGGGTGGCCCTCTCGGTGCCGTCTCTGCGGGTCGATACCCTGACCGACGAGATGATCGCCCAGATCAGGCGGGTCCGCAAGACCGGATTTACCGTCGCCCCGGAGGCGGGCAGCGCGCGGCTTCGGGCCGTCATCAACAAGAACATTACCCGGGCCGAGATCGAGGCGACGGTCCAGCGCGTCTTTCGCGCCGGGTGGCGGCTCATCAAGCTCTATTTCATGATCGGTCTTCCCACGGAGACGGACGAGGACGTCCAGGAGATCGTCGATCTGGTTAAGAACATCGAGCGGATCGCCCCGGGACGCGGCAGGACGACCCTGAACGTGAGCGTCTCGACGTTTATCCCCAAGCCCCACACCCCCTTTCAGTGGGAGGGGATGACGCCCCGCCCGGAGATCGTGAGGCGCCAGGAGATCCTTCGGGGGGCGCTGCGCTCCGGCCGCGTCGCCCTGAGGTTCCACGACCCCCGGATGAGCATGCTGGAAGCGGTCTTCTCCCGGGGCGACCGGAGGCTGCGGCCGGTGATCGTACGCGCCGCCGAACTGGGCTGCCGGTTCGACGGCTGGACCGAACACCTGCGGTTCGACCTGTGGGAGCGGGCCTTCGCGGATAGCGGGCTCACGATGGAGCAGTACACCGGGTGGACGCCGGCCGTGGACGCGCCGATGCCCTGGGATCATATCGAGACCGGCGTGGGCCGGCAGTTTTTCGTCAAGGAGCGCGAGCGGGCGATGGCGGCGGCCTCCACGGGGCCATGCGTCAACGACAGGCTCGCTCGAAGCCGGTGTGTTAGGGCAGCATTCAGAGGCGGGGCATCCGGAAAAACAGCCTGCCGGCCCGTCGGCCGGGCCGGCCGAGGACGGCGGTGCGCCGGCGGCAGGGCGACCGGCACAAGTATCTCTTCTTTTACTCCCGGACGGGCATGGTGCGGTTTCTCTCGCACCTCGAGACCGCGTCGGCCCTGGAGCGGGCGCTGGCGCGGGCCGACGTGCCGGTCAACTTCTCGGAGGGATTTCACCCCAAGCCCCGGATCAGCTTTTCGGGGGCGCTGGCGGTGGGAGTGGAGGCCCGCCGAGAACCGTTTGTGGTCGAGCTTTCCCGTCACATCGATACGGTTGACGTGGCCGGGCGGCTCAACGAGACGCTGCCCGAGGGCATCCGGATAGAATCGATCGTCGCGCCGTCGGATAGCCGGAGCAGCCGGGAGGCGAGGATGGCCGATTGTGCCTATCGGGTGGGTTTGCCGGAAAACGGGTATGCGCCGGGCGAGTTGACGGCGCGTATCGCGTCTTTTTTGGACGGGGCCGAATGCTGGTACGAGGGGACCGTCAAGGGGCAGCGCAAGCGCATCAACGTCCGTCCTTTCATCAGCGATATTACATACGACGCGTCTGACGGGATGATTATGGTGATGAAGCGAATCGGCGGCTCGTCACCCAGCCCCTATCGGGTGATCTCGGCCCTGCTGGGGATAGCCGAGGAGCAGGCCCGATCGCTCATGGTGGTCAAGGAACCGTTGGAGCCCGAAGCGGCGACGACCTGATCGGGCGCCTACCGGGCGCCGATTTGAGAGGAATATGGTAAAAGAGATAATTATCAATGCCCATCCCTGGGAAACGCGGGCCGCCCTGCTCGATAACGGGGTGCTGTCCGAGTTTTACCTCGAACGGCCCAAGGACCTGGGCGTCTCGGGCAATATCTACAAGGGAAAGGTTATCAGGGTTATGCCCGGCATGGAGGCGGCGTTCGTCGATATCGGGCTGGAGAAGGCGGCCTTCCTGTACGCCACCGACTTCCTTGACGAGATCGACGAGATGGAGAGCCTGCTGGACAAAGACAGCCCCGATTACTTCGAAGGCCTTGAGCAGCCCTATTCGGTCCCCGTGGCCGGCACCGTGGAGATGATGAAGCGGGGCCAGGAGGTGCTCGTACAGGTGGCCCGGGAGCCGATCGGCTCCAAGGGCGCACGCATCACCTCCCATATCTCGCTGCCCGGCAAATACCTGGTGCTGCTGACCATGATGGACCGGGTGGGTGTTTCGCGCCGCATCGAGGACGAGGCGGAGCGAAAGCGGCTCAAGCAGATCGTCGAGCAGATGAAGCCTCCCGGCACAGGCTTCATCGTACGCACCGCCGGCCAGGGCATGAGCGAGAACGAGATCAGAGAGGACCTCGAGTTTCTCATGAAACTCTCCCGCTCGATCCTGGCCAAGAAGGAGCGGTCCGGGGCCCCGGTGCTCATCCACCGGGAGCTGGACCTGGGCCTGCGCATGGTCAGGGACCTGCTTACCCAGGACGTGGATGCGCTGATTATCGATTCCGAGACCGAGTACCGCCGGCTCCTGGAATTTGCCGAGTCATTTCTGCCGCATGTCGCGGGCTCGATCCGGCGCTACGAGCGCCTCGAGCCGATATTCGAGCAGTACGGCCTGGAAATGGAGATAAAGCGGGCGCTGGGCAAGAAGGTCTGGCTCAAGTCGGGCGGCTCCATCGTCATCGAGGGGACCGAGGCGCTGACGGCCGTGGACGTGAACACGGGAAAATTCGTCGGGAAGCGGAACCTCGAGGACACGATCCTGCGTACCAACCTGGAGGCCGTCCGCGAGATCGCCTACCAGCTGAGGCTCCGCAACATCGGGGGGCTGGTGATCATCGATTTTATCGACATGGAGCGGGCGGAGAACCGTGAAAAGGTCTACAAGGCGCTGGAAGAGGCGATGAAGGCCGACACGAAAAAGACCAACATCCTCAAGATATCGGAGCTGGGCATCGTGGAAATGACCCGCAAACGCACCCGCGAAAACCTGACGCAGGCGCTGGCCGACCCGTGTCCCTACTGCGACGGTCACGGCTTTTTGAAATCAAAGCGTACCGTCTGCTACGAGATATTCCGGGATCTGATAAAAGGGGCAGGCGCAAAACGCGAAAAGGCCACGGTGCAGGTAAACCCGGACGTGGCCTCGCTCCTGTTTGACGAGGAGCGGGTGTGGCTCGACGACATCGAGGAGCGGTTCGGAATCCGCGTCGCGGTGCGCGCCGCGCCGCAGTTTCATATAGAGGAGTACGAGATAGGGTGGGGGTAGGGGGATAGTAGCCCTATACCATTACCGCATGATCAGTTATGGATGAGGTGCCCGGACGCGATACCCGGTTAGCTTCTTTAACGCGTTTACCTTATGGATATGCAGAGGACGTTCAGGCGGCCGGTTCCGTATTATCGCAATCGAATGATATTCAGAGATAATATGAGCTATCATAAGATATTCATAGATAATACGAGATAGAGCAACCATACTATCCCCCACTACTCCTCATCGCCCTTGCTATATCCCAGATCATGCAGTAGTATTATATTAGCACTCACCTCCGTCGAGTGCTAATGTTTTTGCTCCAGAGGGGTACCGCACGACTAATCACGTCTCTCCGGTTTTTCGGAACGGCTCGCCGCCTACCGGCGGTATACCAAACCTTGTATAAGAAAGGCAACAGCGCCGCGCGAGCGGCCTATGGTTTTATGTAACATTAAATAAGAAAGGAGTGGGCTATGAAGATCAGACCACTGCAGGACCGCGTCATTGTCAAGCGGGTCGAGGAGGAAGAGAAGACCAAGGGAGGCATCATCATCCCCGATAGCGCGAAGGAAAAGCCCGTCGAGGGCCTGGTTATGGCCGTCGGCAAGGGCAAGGTCCTTGAGAACGGTACAAAGCTCGATATGAGCGTCAAGGTCGGCGACCGGATTCTCTTTTCCAAGTACGCCGGAAACGAGGTCAAGATCGACGGCGTCGAACACCTCATTATGCGAGAGGATGACATCCTCGGCATCATCGAAAAGTAAAGGAGGCGATATACTATGGCTGCGAAAATAATTAAATTCGATCAGGAAGCCAGGGAGAGCATCCTCAAGGGCGTCAACACCCTTTCGGACGCCGTGAAAGTCACCCTCGGCCCCAAGGGGAGGAACGTCATCCTCGAGAAATCCTTCGGCTCCCCGACTATCACCAAGGACGGCGTGACCGTCGCCAAAGAGATCGAACTGGAAGATAGGTTCGAAAACATGGGCGCCCAGATGGTGCGCGAAGTCGCCTCCAAGACGTCGGACGTCGCCGGCGACGGCACCACCACCGCCACGATCCTGGCCCAGGCCATCTATCGTGAGGGCACGAAGCTCGTAGCCGCGGGTCACGACCCGATGAGCATCAAGCGCGGCATCGACAAGGCCGTCGAGGCCGTTATAAAGCAGTTAGAAAAGATTTCCAAGCCCACCAAGGACCAGAAGGAAATCGCGCAGGTCGGGACGATCTCGGCCAATAACGACGAGACCATCGGCAACATTATCGCCGAGGCTATGGATAAGGTCGGCAAGGAAGGCGTTATCACCGTGGAAGAGGCCAAGGGTATGGAGACCACCCTCGAGATCGTCGAGGGTATGCAGTTTGACCGCGGTTATCTCTCCCCCTACTTCGTGACCGACGCGGAACGGATGGAAGCGGTTCTCGAGAATCCTTACATCCTGCTCAACGAGAAGAAGATATCCAACATGAAGGATATGCTGCCTGTCCTGGAGAAGATCGCCAAGACCGGCCGCCCCTTCATCCTGATTTCCGAGGACGTCGAGGGCGAGGCGCTGGCGACGCTGGTCGTCAACAAGCTGCGCGGGACCCTGTCGTGTGTGGCCGTCAAGGCCCCCGGCTTCGGCGACCGCAGAAAGGCAATGCTTGAAGATATCGCCATCCTCACCGGCGGCCAGATGATCGCCGAAGACCTCGGCATCAAACTGGAGAACATCGGCCTGGATGAGCTGGGCAAGGCCAAGCGCGTGGTCGTGACCAAGGAAGAGACCACCATCATCGACGGCGCCGGCACCAAGCAGGCGCTGGAAGGCCGCGTCAAGCAGATCCGCGCCCAGATCGAGGAAACCACCTCCGATTACGACAAGGAAAAGCTGCAGGAGCGGCTGGCCAAGCTCATCGGCGGAGTTGCCGTCATCAACGTGGGCGCCGCTACCGAGACCGAGATGAAGGAAAAGAAGGCACGCGTCGAGGACGCGCTTAACGCGACCCGCGCGGCCGTGGAAGAGGGGATCGTCCCCGGCGGCGGCGTGGCGCTGCTGCGCTGCCTGAGCGTCGTGGAAAAGCTCACCCTTACGGATGTCGAGCGCTTCGGGGCCAACATCGTTCGGCGGTCCCTCGAAGAGCCGATCCGCCAGATCGCCCAGAACGCGGGTGAGGACGGCTCGATCGTCACCTCCAAGGTCAAGGACGGCAAAGACGCCTTCGGCTTCAATGCCCAGACGATGGTCTACGAGGACCTGATGAAGGTGGGTATCATCGACCCGACCAAGGTGACGCGTATCGCGCTGCAGAACGCGGCCTCCGTGGCGGGGCTGCTGCTCACCACCGAGGCGATGATTGCCGAGAAGCCCGAGGAGAAGGGCGGCCACGGCGGCATGCCCCCCATGCCCGGCGGAATGCCCGGCGGCGGGATGTACTAATCGTCCCTGTCAAGGCCCCGTCAATGACGGGGCCTTTTTTTTGCCCCCGAAGGCCCGCCTATTCGCCAATCAGCCTATTAGACTATTAGACTATTGCCGGTACCGATACCATACGGATGCAGCCACCCTTCACCGGGGCGCCGGTGAAAAATGAGGGATTACGCCGTCGGACATTTGTGGTATACTGCAAGAATTCTCTTGCGCAGTGTTTTATTTGCCTTAAACCATTAGGAAGTGAGTTTCTATGAAAAAGACGGTTTGGTTTGGCTTCTCCCTGGCCTTGATCGCGCTTACGGCGTACCCGGCCCTCCCGGTCGAAGAGCCGACCTACATGGAGCAGATCCAGAGCAGGAACACGATTATTGCCGAGGCTACCGAGCGCATCAATAAGGACAAGGAGGATTCCGACGCGTATTACGCCCGGGGGAGCGCCCATCTTGAGCTCGGCCAAATTTATATCATCATGTATAGCCCGCGCCTATTCCGAGGATCAGAATACGGTGATCAAGGACGAGTTCGAGGCAGCCGTGGCCGACCTGACGGCCGCCGTCGACCTGAAAGCGGATTTGGTCAACGCCTATATCATGAGGGGGATGGCCTACGGCCAGATGGGGCTGTCCGCGGCGGCCATAGCCGACTTTACCCACGCTATCGGCATTGACCCGAAAAACGGCTACGCCTATTATGCGCGGGGAAGGGAATACTGGGAAGCCGGGGACTACCTCAAGGCGAAAGAGGACTACGATAAGGCGGTTGAGCTGGACCCGCAGTGGAAGGATAATTTCTATAGATGACCCGACGGCCCTGGCCCTCGGTCTCCGGAAGGACGCCGCCGGCGTACCGTTCAGACGGGGTTTGCAGGCGCGCCCTGCCGCCTAATAGTTTCTGTCCAGCTCCAATTCAATATAGCGGAAGAGCTCGTCGACGTCCATGCGGTAGCCTGCGGTTGAACCGGGTATGAACTGGGGCGGGACGTCCTTGTTCATGTCAACCCACGTGTTTTCCCCCTCTTCCCGAAACGTGAGGATAACGGCAATGGGCATTCCGGGAATCGTCGCGCCCTTTATGGCCCTGATAAAATTCTCGGCCATGTTGATCTCGGTGATCTCGTATTCCTGCTCGATGAGCACCGTTTTTGTGGCGGCAAGGACTTCCTTGGGGGGGTGGGCATAGTACATGCTGCGAACCCCGCGTTTTGCGGCGGGGCCGTGGGCGCACGAGGAGAGCACCATAATTACCGCGATGAAAAAGAGAAGCGTCTTTCTCATACCGCCCCTCACTCGATAAATCCTGCTAAATAGCGTCGGCCTCTACTCCCGCCCGTACCGTACGCGCGGGCGTCAGTCTTCAAAATTGAGGTTCTCCTCGAATACTTTATAGTCAGCCTCTTCCTTCATTTTCTCAAGGTAGCTGTTTACCAGATCGTCCCGCTTCTCGGTAATGAATTGCTCAATCAAGTGATCCTTATCGACCAGCTCGATAAGATGAAAACCGAACTGGGTCTGGACGATAGGGCTGATATCACCCGGTTGCTTGAGCTCAAAGGCGGCCTTGTCGAATTCCTCGACCATATCTCCCCGCTTGAAGTAGCCGAGGTCTCCCCCTTCCGACGCGGTGGGGCAAATGGAGTTTTCCCGTGCCAGTTTCGTAAAGTCTTCGCCGTCGGCGAGGAGCTTCTGGATCTTCTCTGCCTCTTCCTTGGTCTTGACGAGGATGTGCCGTACCCGTATTGTCTCGGCATTGTCGAAGGCGTCCTTATTTTCATTATAGAAGGCGTCCTTCTCTTCGTCGGCCGGAGACAACCCCCCTTCGACCTTGCGCTGGAGGAATTCCTCGATTACCACCTTCTTTTTCGAGTCCTCTATCCGGTTGAGGATGGCGGGCTCCTTGGTAATACCTTCCTTTTCGGCCTCGTGGTAGATGATTTCCCTCAGGACCAGCGAATCGAGGTAACGCTTCTTGCCTTCCGGAGACGCAACGAACGGCGTTGCATCGGGAGGCAGCGAATCGTACTTTTCACGAAACTCCTTGGCGGATATAGACCACCCATCCCCTTCTGCCACTTTTTTCGAACAGGAGACGGAGAAGATCAACGTAACGGCTGCAACAAGCAGAATAATATTTCGCATCATGGTGTTTTCTCCTTTCCGGGCAAGTGTATCCGGGATACGGCTCGATGTCAAGGGTATAGTAGGACGCGATGCCGCCGACCCGCCCACCCCCGTCTTGACACAGGAATGTAAATGCCCTACACTGATACAAAGCGTTCGCGGGATTCGGGAGATAACGGTAACGCCGCGGACGATTGTGAGGATTGATGTGACGATGAGCAAGACCATCCTGTTTTCCCGGCAGGCCATCGAAGAGGCGATTACGGAACTGGCCCGGCGGATTAACGCGGATTACCGCGGGAGGCCTCTTGTTGTGGTGGGGATACTCAAGGGGAGCTTTGTCTTCCTGGCCGACCTCATCCGCAAGCTCGACCTGGACGTAACGGTGGATTTCGTGGTACTGGGTTCCTACGGCTCGGGCACCACCACCTCCGGCGAGGTCAAGATGCTCAAGGACCTGTCGGCCCCCATCGAGGGGAAGGACGTGCTGGTGGTGGAGGATATCGTCGATACCGGCATCACCCTTACGTATTTCATGGATATCCTCAGGCGGAGACGACCGGCGTCCCTGGCGATCTGCGCGCTGATCGACAAGAAGGCCCGGCGCGAGGTTCAGATCGACGTCCAATACGTGGGCATCGAGATGGAAGACGGGTTTATCGTCGGGTACGGCATCGACTGCAACGAGCAGTATCGGAACCTCCCGGATATATGGGTCCTCCGGGATCAGGAAGGCAGTTAGTTAGGGCCGTTGGGCCCGGGGCGGCGAAAGGCGCAATATATGGATATCGTTAAAACCCCCGATGGGCTGACTATCTGCCCGAAATGCGCCGCCGCCGTCCCCGAGGGCGCAAACGACTGCCCCTCCTGCGGCGCGCCGCTCATGCTGGGGCGTCATCTTTCAGGCATTATGATGAGGCCGAAGGTGGGATTTGAATACAAGAGTCCGCTGACTATTTATGGATGGCCGCTGCTCCACGTCGCCTTCGGGCGGGACGAGAGCGGGAAGTTCCGTATCGCCAAGGGGATTATTGCCGTCGGCCAGTTCGGGATCGGGCTTATTACGTTCGCCCAGATAGGGCTGGGGATCCTGTTCGGCTTTGGCCAGCTTACGGCGGGGCTCATCGCCGTGGGGCAACTGGCGCCGGCCGCCATTTTCGGGATCGGCCAGTTCACGACGGGCCATATAGCCATAGGCCAATTCGCGATCGGGGACTGGGTTTTGGCGCAGATCGGCTTCGGCGTCCATACCTGGACGTCGATGTCGCGCGACCCGGAGGCGGTGGCATATTTTACGGGCCTGTGGGAGACGATTCGCAGCACCGCCCAATCGATCTTGTAGAAGGAGGAAACGGCGCGCCGGCCGAAACGGTGCGTTCGTACAATACGGAAGACAGGATGTCGGACGATTTACAGGAAACGGGCCCGGGGACGGCCGAGGGCGGCAGTGAGCCCCAACAGAAGAAGCGTACGTGGCTGGTGTGCGGCTGTATCGGCTGCGCGGTGGTGTTTCTCACGTTCGTTGTGGCAGGGCTCCTCTCCTACTCTCTTTTGCCGGCGTTTTTCCGCGAGCTTATTATAGCAAAGTAGCGCCCATTGGGAGGCCAGGGAAGGGCGGACTGTAGCTTCATCGGTCTGCTGCCGTCGGCGTGAGGTAGGGCCGAGCGGCCTCTGGAAGGAAGACAAGAAAAGGACGGACGCGTAAGAACGCGTCCGTTTTCTTATGAACAGGCCATTTTTTCTATCGGTACCTTCCATATTCCCGCGCGCACGTGATCATCATCCTGAGATTTTCCGGTTTTGTATTAGGCGGGGCCTCGCAGCCGGATGAGAGGATAAAGCCGCCTCCCGGCGCGCAGTCGTCGATGAACCGCTTGCATTCCCGCTCTACCTCGGCCGGTGTTCCCGTCGCCAGCGTGAGGGGACCCACCATCCCCTTGATGCACATGATATGCCCCACCGTTTTCTTTGCAAGCTTCATATCCGTCACGTCGAGCTCCATGACGTATTTCTTCGGGGTCAGGTCGGTAAAGTGATCAAGCAGCGGCCCCCAGTTGCCGTCCAGATGGAGCAGCACCTTGAATCCTGCGGCGGTAAAAGACTCCGCCATCTCCTTATACCAGGGCCACTGGATCTTTTCGAAGATCTTCGGATTCATGAAGCTCGTGGAAAACTTCAATGACGGCATGAAGATAAACTCCGCCTTGAGCAGCTTTGCCAGCTGGATCGACCGCGTAATGAAGACCTTGTTGTATTTCTCGTTGAGCTCGATGAGCCTTTCGGGGCGCTTCCTGATGTCGATGAACCCCTGGTTGGCCCTCAAAAAAAGCATGATCTCGGCCGGGGTGTAACAGACCATGTCCCCGAAGGGGACAACGTCCCAGTCCCTTCTGACGATCTTCATCCAGCGCATATACCTCATGACGTCAAGGGTCAGGTTCTTGACGACACGGCCCAGGCCGATCCGGCCAAAAGTCCGCACCGCCGAAAACCCCTTCTTGAGTATCGTGTCGTACAGGGTTTCGTCGCCCTGGGTGACCTCGAAGAACTGGGGTATGGTATCTTCCGGGAAACGCCAGTCAAAATAGAGCGCGGAATAAAGGACGGGATTGATATTTGAATAGGCCAGCATCATGGGGGCGAGGTTCATTACATCAAGCCCGTTGTCATAAAACTCAAGGGTCTTCTTGTTGGCCCGAAAACAGGTATCCACGTCCCAGGCGTAATCGTTGATTCGGACGCCCGCCGTAACGGCGTTATGCCAGATCATAAAGGGACCTACCGGAACACGATCCGGCTCCTGGAGATTGATTGCGGTTTCAACCCTCTGCCGTGCGTTCATTGTGGTAATCTCCCGATTGGAATCATAGTAAGGTGGGGCAGGGGCGTTGCCGGATGATTAGTAGTCACTGGCCCATGTGGTCTTTGGCAAGGGAAATGCCGTCACGGAAGGTATTTTTTACCTGGTACATGGCTTTATCGGCTTCGCCTATCAGCTCCTGGTAATTCGAAGCGTCCTCGGGTATCGAGGCTATGCCGTAGCTGGCCGTCAGCTTGATATTGAGCCCCTCTATCGTCAGGAATCTCTTCTCCTTGATCTTTGACCTGAGACGCTTGGCTATCTCATAGGCCTTGGCCTTATCGGTCTTTGGAAGTATGATGACAAACTCATCGCCGCCGTATCGGATGCCCTTCTGGGCGGAGTTCAGGTTTCCCTTGATAACCTCCCCCAATTCCCGAAGCGTCTTACTTCCGATCAGGTGGCCGAATTTGTCGTTAATGTTCTTGAAGTAATCCAGGTCTATGAAGATCATCGAGACCTGGCTCAGGTCCTTGAGCTCATCTTCACCTTCTCCGTTGAGGAGCTGGTGGAGATAGCGGGAGTTGTAGAGGCCAGTCAGCTCATCGGTCAGGATGAGCCGCCTGGCAAGCTCGTAGTAGCGGGCGTTTTCCAGGGCAATGGCGGTATAGTCGGCCAGGATCGACAGGATCCTGAGGTCATCCTGGGTGAACTCCTTGTCGTCACAATAGTTGACGAGTTCTATGACGCCGATGGTCTTGTCTTTACTGACGACCGGTACGCAGACAATGGATTTTGTCTTGAACTGGGACAGTTTATCGGCCTTCGGCGAAAATCTCGTATCCTTGGAAACGTCCTGCACCAGCACCGGTGTACCGTGTTCAGCGACCCATCCGGCGATACCCTCGCCGACTTTGAGCCTTAGATTGCGAATCTTTTTGGTGTTGTCCCCGACGATTATCTCAAAGTAGAGCTCGCTGCTATCCTCGTCCACGAGCAGGAGCGACCAGTTTTTCGGGTGGAGGAGAAAACTGATCTGCTGCATGATGATGGACAGAATCTCTTTGAGATCGAGGCTCGATGTAAGGGCGCGCCCGATTTCATTAATGGTAGACAGCTCTTCATTTCGTTTCTTGATCTGTTCCCAGAAGCGCGAATCATCCATAACCGGCCGCTTGCCCTCTAAGACTATAGTACTCCCCACGAAATTATATCCTCGAACTATTCGAAATACAAGCATATACGATCGGCAGGGGTATTTTTGCTTGTAATACGCCGCCCGGATGATATAATTAACCCACCGAACCGACTAGCATAGGAGAGGGAGACCCCATGATTGTTGAGTGCTCCCATTGCCAGACAAAGTTTAACCTCCCCGACGATAAAGTCAAGCCGGGGGGTGTTAAGATCCGATGTACCCGCTGCAAGAACGTCTTTGACGTCTCACCCCCGGCGGAGAATCCCGCTATTGATGATTCGTTTTCCGCCGGCCTTGACGATGATCTTTCGGGATTTGACGAAGGCGCTTCCGATCTTTCCTCGGAGGGCACGCTCGATTCAGATATCCCGGGAGACCTGGATGGGGACATCGGGGGGGACAATCTCGATCTCGATACGGGAGATTCGGACCTCGGCCTGGATTCCGATCTCGACGTAAGCTCCGACAGCGGGAAGACCGCGGATTCGGATTCTCTCGAGTTCGATATAGACGACCAGGGGGGCGGCCGAGCCGCCGCGGACAGCGACTTTACCCTCGAAAAAGAGCTGGACGGTGACCTGGGTGATCTGGACCTGTCATTTGATGACAGCCCGGCGCCGGCAGGTAAGAAGGCGGCCGCCGAGGCCGGCAGTGATTTCGATCTCTCCTTTGGGCCGGAGACCGCGCCGGCAAGGGCGGACGTTTCTCCCACCCCGGCGCCGCAGCCCACCGCCCCGGGAGATATCCCCGATGATTTCGAAATCGGCGGCGACGCACTCCTGGGCGGCAAGAATGATATCGGCTTCGGCGATTCTATCGGGATCGATTCGGTCGGCGAACCCTTCGCCGATATTGAGGGATCGGCCCCCATATCCAGAGCGAAGAAGAAGACGGCCCGCAGAAACCCGCTGATGGTTGCCCTCCTCATCCTCGTGTTCCTGTTGGCCGCGGGATACTGGGCCTATTCGACCTACTTCAGCGAGGGATTTGATCCCGAAAAGGTCCTCACCCTCTTTTCCAGTAACGAGGACCCCCTGGCAAATCTCGAAAACGCCGAGATGAAGATGCACTACTACTACGTCATGAACCAGCAGCTCGGTAAGGTCCTGGTGCTGGAAGGCGCGGTCATCAACCATTCCTCCATCGAAAAGGGGCGCATCAAGGTACGGCTGAGCCTGTATGACAAGAGTGGGAAAGAAATAGGGAATTCGGAATCCTACTGCGGTAACGTCCTTGAATTACCCGAGCTCGAAACGCTGTCCAAAGCCGAGATTACGAAACGGCTCTCCCTTGAGGCCGGTAAGAAATTCGACAACGCCCATATAAAACCCAATGGGTCCATACCGTACATGGTGGTCGTCTTCTCGGTCCCGGACGAGACCGACGGTTATGTCGTCACGATCATCGAGGCACAGAACGTGGGCGAATAACTGCCCGTGAGCGCCCGTCATTTCGGGAGAGTTATCCGTTGTTGCAGGAGGGAGGCCCCCGGATTTTTTCGACGGCCTTGCCCGGCAATTCCCCCTCTGGGCCTCTCCCGCCGGCCCTATACACACTTCGGCCCTTCGCTGCGCCCTTACCGGGTACTCATCTTCCATCGATAGTAACGTTCCTTCCGGCCGTAATGGGTAAGAAAACCGCGCCCGTCCCGGCACCCGCCGAAACGCCGGGGAGTACGATATCCGCCGTAGCTAAACTAGTTTACTTTACGTCACCTCGGTGGTATACTACATCAATGCTTTCCGAGAGGGCGACAAGACCGAAGGAAGACCTCCGACGGACGCTTACGAGGATAGACCGCAGGGGCTATAAGGCCTATGGCGATATCCACGGCGTCTATGATTTCGGGTCATATACTCTTTCGGTCGATCACGTCCAGGGAGACCCCTTTGCGTCGCCCTCCCGATTGAGCCTTCAAGTGGCCCGCAGCGCGGCCGGTTTTGACGCCTCCCTCTTCTCCAATCCCATTCGAAAGACGGCCGCCGCGGATTTCCTGACCCGGCAATTTCACCGGGCCGTTACCCGGTGTGTCAAGGGGCGCCGGGGTATGGGAACAAGCGGGCTGGTAGCCGTGGAAGCGGGCGGCCAGGAGGTCCTCCTCAGAAACTCATGCGTTATAGACGACCGGTTTCTGGAGATCCGATTTGTCGTGGGGCTGCCGGCCGCCGGCAGGAGCGTGTTGGCCCGCGAGGCGATTGAAATCTTTTTTACCGAAATCCCGGCGGTCGCCGCTGAATCGCTCTTTATCGACCGGGTGGAAGGCGGGGCGTTCGCGCATCACGTCGATACGGTTGAGGACTACCATCATTTGCGATCGTCTCTCTCCGATCTCGGCCTGGCGGCATTCGTGGCTGACGGGTCGCTCCTGGCAAGGAACAGCGGTGTTGATGACCGGCCGATCACGAACGGCGGCATACCCTTCGTATCACCGCCGTCGCTTTCCGTCACGGTTACTCTCCCCCATCGGGGAAGGATTACCGGTATGGGAATCCCCCGGGGAGTAACCCTCATCGTGGGAGGGGGCTTTCACGGCAAATCAACCCTGCTTTCGGCACTCGAACGGGGGGTCTACCCCCATGTTCCGGGAGACGGCAGGGAGCTGGTCGCCACCGATCCTACCGCCGTCAGGATCCGCGCCGAGGACGGCAGGTATATTCAGAAGGTAGACATCAGCCCGTTCATCACGAACCTTCCCCTTGGCAGGGATACCGCTGATTTCTGTTCGGAAAACGCGAGCGGCTCCACGTCCCAGGCCGCCAGTATCATCGAGGCCCTTGAGGCAGGATCATCGCTCTTGCTTATCGACGAGGATACCTCGGCCACCAACTTCATGATCCGGGACGAGCGAATGCAGCAGCTGATTACCAAGGATAAAGAGCCCATTACGCCCTTTGTGGATAAGGTCGGAAAACTCTTTATCGATCACGGGGTCTCCACGATACTCGTCATGGGAGGAAGCGGCGACTATTTTGACGTGGCCGATACGGTAATCGCTATGGACACCTACCTCCCACAGGACGTAAGCGACCGGGCAAGGGAAATCTCCGAGAGGCATCGCGCCTCGCGTAAAGACGAAGGGGGCGCTCGGTTCGGGGCTGTTACCAAACGGACGCCCGACCCCTCTTCGTTTGACCCGTCCCGCGGGAAACGGGAAGTTAAAATCGACGCACGGGGACGAAACAGGATCGTCTATGGTACGCTCGAGATCGACCTTGACGGCCTGTCGCAGCTTGTCGATACGGGACAGACCCGGGCCATCGGGACCGCTATCCACCGATACGCGACCCGATATTCCCCCGGCGGGTCCGGACTTATCGAAGGATTAACCCGGGTGATGGACGAGGTTGAAAAGAGCGGCCTTGACATCCTCGTCCCCGGCAAAACGGGCGATCTGGCCTGTCCCCGTCTGTTTGAGACGGCGGCCGCCGTCAACAGGATGAGAACGCTGGTTGTTCGGGAGAAGCGATTATGAGTGACCGGGAAACGAAATTCTTTGAAACCCTGGCGGAAAACCTCGAGAGCAGCGTACGTTTCGTGGATACGGAGAAGCGGATTCTCTATATCAATCCGTACGGCGAGCGGCTCCTTGGGCATTCAATGCCGGAAGTGGTTGGTAAGCAGTGCGCCGATTTCTCCCCGAGGCACACCGATGCAACGGGGGTCAGCCTGTGTGAAACGGAGTGTTTGCTGGACTGGTCCCTGAAAAAGGGGAAGATCTACGAGGGCCGTAACTTCTTTCGGGACAAAAAGAGCAACACCTTTCCCGTGGAGATCAGGGTGCTGCCCGTCAGTAATTCGAAGGGCGAGGTGATCGGGGTGGTTGAGATCATGCGGGACGATCGGCCGCGCCTCGAACTCGAAGAGCTCAGACGGGATATCCAACGGATGATCCCGGTAGACCTTCTGACCGGCCTCTATACCCGTCACAAGATAATGGAGTATTTCGAGGTGAAGGTCGAAAACGCCGTGCGATACGGTTCTCCCCTCGGGATATTGAACGTCACCGTATGCGACCTGGATTCTATTAAGAAGGAGTTCGGCGGCAAAAAGGCCGAAGAGGTAATGCAACGGGTAGGTTATCTGTTCAGGATGAACATGCGGCGGGGAGATATCAGCGGACGGTTGGGCCCCGGACAACTGCTGGTCCTGCTGCCGAATACCAAGGAAGAGGAAACCCGCGCGGCCTCGGAAAAGATGAGGCGGGTCATCGAAGAAGATTCAACACTCGTCATCCCGAAACAGGTACGAATAGCGATAGGCACCGCCCAGTACGTCCATGACGATACCGTGGCTACCCTCCTCGGTACGGGCCCAAAAGGATATGGAAGCGAAAAAAGGCAAGGCGTAACGCCCCGGCGCGCCCGGACGGCGGCATCGACTGGCATCTCCGTATCGGCAATTGCCTGCGGCGAACGCAGGCCAAAGCCAAGCCGCACGACCCCGTGTAATGCCCGGACGGCCGAGAACGGGCGGGGTGTACCGCGGCCGTTCCAATTCCGTGAAACAAGAGACAAAATCGTTGATTTTTTGCCGATACGATGGTATCACTTTTTAAGGAATTCCCCCACACCCACCCACGAAAAGGATGGCACCCGTGAGCACAACCGGTATCGTCAAAGACCCTATCTACCTCGAACATAAGCCCGGCTATCTCCACTGGGAGAGCCCGCAGCGTCTGGAGGTCCTCTATGAGATGCTTGCGGAAGACGGACATAGCCGGCACATTTGAGGCGATCCAGCCCCGGAAGGCAACGCGGGAAGAGATTGAGCTAATCCATGATCATCGATATTATGGCTACGTTGCCTCAACCGCCGGGAAATCCCATTTCTCCCTCGATTCCGACACGCAGACCTCCGAACTCTCTTTCGAGGCGGCGCTGTTTGCCGCCGGCGGTCTGCTGGTCGGACTTGACAAGATCATGGGAGGCGAAATCAATAACGTCTTCGGGCTTGTGCGCCCCCCCGGCCACCATGCAGAGGCGGGCCAGGGGATGGGCTTTTGCCTCTTTAACAACGTGGCGATCGCCGCCGCTTATGCGATAAAGCACTACAAGCTCTCGCGGGTCCTCATTATCGACTGGGACCTCCATCACGGCAACGGCACCCAGCATTCGTTCTATCGTGACCGGCGGGTCCTCTACTTTTCCACCCATCAATATCCCTACTATCCGGGGACGGGCGCCTTCGGCGAGGTGGGCGAGGGGGAGGGAAAGGGATTCACCGTCAATATCCCCCTGTCCATGGGGCACGGCGACGCGGAATATTATAAGATCTTCAAGAAAGTGCTTCTCCCCATCGCCCTTGAGTATAAGCCCGAGCTGGTGATGGTCTCGGCGGGATTTGATACCTACTTCAAGGATCCGCTCGGGGGGATGGAGGTGACGTCGGCGGGATACGCAACGATGACCCAGGTGATCCTGGATATCGCCGAGGCATGTTCGGACGGAAAGCTCCTCATTACCCTGGAGGGGGGCTACAACCTGGGCGGGCTCAGGGACGGGGTCAGGAGCGTCATCAAACAGCTATCGGGCCAAGACGCCGCCGACGAGGAGCTCCTCGGAAGGAACCTGGATAGCATCGGCAGGACCGCCGACAATACCATAACCAGGGCGGTCGGAATCCAGAAGGAATACTGGAAGTGCTTCGGGTAAGACCGGGGCGTTCCCGTTTCCATATAGCGCGGTTGAGCCTTTTCCCACGCACGGCA
This sequence comes from uncultured delta proteobacterium, assembly GCA_963848155.1. Lineage (GTDB taxonomy): Bacteria > Desulfobacterota > Zymogenia > Zymogenales > Zymogenaceae > JAFGAS01. Next base: position 358,522 of record CAWKCL010000006.1, on the reverse strand, counting down.
CAGCGACAATGATCGGCTCCCCCGGCCGGGATTTCGTCCCGGATCTCCGTGTCGCGTAACGCCGTCCACGACCGACGGTGCTGCCGGATGTTCGCCCACCCACGTGCGGCGAAGCCATAAATACACAACCCTTCCGGAGGAGCGCGATGACCCACGAATACCCTCAGTTCCGTCTTTACCCGAAACGCAGAACAGCTCTCCGGCGACGTCATCATCAAATACAAGAAATCCAAGGGGGCGCCTTATTCAGACCTCACCTGGGGCGAGCTTTTCGGCCGCGTCGAAGCGGCGGCAACAGGGCTCATTGCCGCGGGCCTGAAACCGGGTGACCGGCTTGCCATCCTCTCGGCAAACCGCATCGAATGGATCATCGCCGATCTGGCGACGCTGCTGGCCGGCGGCGTAGACGTCCCCATCTATCATACCAGCACCGCAGAGCAGTGCGCCTACGTCCTTTCCGATTCCGGGTCCCGCTTTGTGGTCGTGGAGGACCCCGGCCAGCTGGCAAAGGTCGTCGAGAAGAGACCGGAGCTTAAAAAGCTTGAACGTATTTTCATTATCGAAGGCGCGGCGCCCCAAAAGGACGCGGCCGTCACGCCGTTTTCGCGGCTCGAGGAGACCGGACGGGCGCAAAAAAAGGCCCTCGCCGGCGAACTCAAGAAAAGGATACAGGCGGTCAAGCCCGACGACCCGGCCACTATTGTCTATACCTCGGGCACCACGGGCCCGCCCAAGGGGTGCGTCCTCTCCCACCGGAATGCTATTTTCGTCCTTGACTCCATCAAAGACATTATCCATATCGACGGGCGGTCAAACCTTTCGCTCATGATACTGCCGATTTCGCACTTCTACCCGAGGATCTCGGGATATTACTATAATCTCTTCAACAATACCCCTTTTGCCATTGCGGAATCGCTCGATACCCTGGCGGCCAACATGCTCGAGGTGCACCCAACCTATTTCACGAGCGTCCCCCGTATCTTCGAGAAGGTCTACGCACGGATCACGGCGTCGGCATCGGCGGGATCGCCTGTCAAGCGCCTCCTGTTCAGATGGGCGGTATCGGTCGGCAGGCGGCGGAGCCGGCTCCTCAACGGTCATAAGCCGTTGCCGACGACGCTCAGGCTTCAGTTTGCCGTGGCCGACGCCCTGGTTTTCAAGAAGATACGCGCCGCCCTGGGCGGCAGGCTCACCTTTGCCCTGTCGGCGGGAGCGCCCCTCTCGGCCGAGGTCGGCGAGTTCATCCACAGCGTCGGCATACAGGTGCTCGAGTTTTACGGACTGACCGAGACCGTCGGCGGAACGATGACGACCTTTGACGCGTGCAAGTACGGCACCGTCGGCAGGTCGATGCCCGGCTTTGAGGTGAAGATCGCCCCGGACGGCGAGATCCTCATGCGGGGCAATAACTTCCTGGGTTACCACAACCGGCCCGACCTGACGGCACAGACCATCAAGGAGGGATGGTGCTATACCGGAGATATCGGCAAATGGGACGAAGACGGCTACCTCGTGATCACCGACCGGAAGAAAGACCTCATCATTACCTCGGGCGGCAAGAACATCTCTCCGGCAAATATCGAAAACCTCCTCAAGCAGATCCCGCTGGTATCACTGCCGATGGTCTATGGAGACAACAAGAACTACCTGACGGCGATCGTGACCCTCGATCGGGCAGAGACCGAGGCCTTCGCCCGGCGGCACGGCATATCATTTTCCAGTTTTGAAGAGCTGACAAAACACCCGAAGATCGTGGAGGTAATCAGCGGCGGCATAGACACGGTAAACGGGAAGCTCGCGAAGTTCGAGACGATCAAGAAATTCGCGATACTGCCCCGTGAATTTTCCCAGGAGGAGGGCGAGATTACGCCGACGCTCAAGGTAAAACGGAGGGTAATCACCGACCGGTACCGTGAACTCCTCGAATCCCTTTACGTGTAACAGCGATGGCGCGGCTGGTTACCGGATCATCATTTACGCACCTGGAGGGGCGTCTCCAAGGCGAGATCGCCGCGGGAAAACGGGACGACCCGTTTCTCCCGATGGCCGTTATCGTCCCCACCCGCGCCCTCAAACGCCGCCTCCAATCGATCCTTGCACGTGACTGCAGCCGGGTAAACGTCCACTTCTTTACCTTCTTTGAGCTGTCGCTTGTGGCTGTTGAAGGCCGCGGGACGGGAGGTTCCACCGACCGTGCCGGAGCCGGTCGCGTTGCTGCTGCTCAAACAGGTCGTCGAATCTGACCTGCCCAAAAACGAGCACACGGCCTACTTCCTTTCGTATAACAACTCCCTCAAGCGGCTGCTTGGTCTCTTTTCCCGTTTCACCTCCTATCGGGTCACGCCGCCGGCCGATCCCGTCGGGATCGAGAAGACCGTCTTTGCCATCTATCGGTCGTTTTGTGATAAAAAGCGCGAGCTGGGAATACGGGACGCCGATGACCTGATTGACGAGGCGGCGCGCCTGCTTTCAGCCGATAGCTCCCCCGACGTGCCGAAGGGTGTTTTCCTCTACGGATTTTACGATCTCAACCCGGTCCAGGCCGATATGGTCCGGTCGCTCGATGCGCGAAGCGACCTCACGATCCTTGCCGCCGGGGGATTTTCGGCCGGGACCGAGGAGTTTTTCGAAAGTACCGCTCAGTTATATCGGGAACTGTCCGGGTCTGCGGCCGATCCCCTCAAGGCGGCTGAGGCCGAACCCGATTCGGTTATTACTTCGATCGCCCGCGAGCTCTTTTCAGCCCCCGGGAACGCCCGCCGCGAGGCGGGCGGAAGCATCGAGGTGGTAACCGCCTCGGGCGTCAGGGGAGAGGCCCGCGCGGTGGCGCTTTCTATCGTCGCCCTGATGGAAAAAGACCCCTCCCTGGGGTGGCGCGACATCGCCGTGACCATGAGGGAGCGCGCCGATTATACCGGCGCGCTGGCGGATGTCTTTGCCGACTATTCGATACCGGCCGTCTTTGACGGCGGGCGTCCCCTCTCGTCAATTCCCGAGGTCGGCTACTTCCAGGTGCTGATAGCCGCCCTCCGGCGAGGGCTTGTCCGGGACGACGTCCTATTTCTCCTGTCATCGGCCCTGTTCGCCTGGCCGGGCCTCGCGGCCGCCGACGAGCCCCGGGTTCGGGACAACGCGTACCTGCTGGCCGAATTCGCCGGGTTCTACCGGGTTATCTCGGGCGTACGGGAGTGGGAAAACGCGTTCAGCAAGCACCGGGACCGCACCGCGGATATCGGCTCGGCCGAAGATGAGCCGGACGGTCCGCCCGCCGACGACCCGCGTCAATCGATGAACCGATACATCCAGACCGTGCAGCCGATCGTCGGCGGATTCCTCTCGGCGCTCGCCGAAATCCCCGCCGAGGCGCCGCCCGGCGAATACCGGGATCGCCTGACCTCGCTCATCGATACCTATATCCGCCCTTCCCATGAGGAATCTCCGGGCGTCAGGGCACCTGAAAGAAATCCTGGGGACGCTGACGGCCGTCTCGTCAATCCGGCCCCGCATCACGCGGGATGATTGCCTGGTGATCCTCGAGGACGCGATCTCCCAGTCAAACGCGCCGTCCCCCGACGATATCGACGGGGTCTTCGTTTCCGACGTCATGGGCGCGCGTCTGCTCCCCCGAAAAGTCGTCTTCCTGATGGGGATGAACGAAAAGGTCTTCCCGCACGTCGCGGGCCGCGACCCGTTTCTCAGGGACGAGACCGGCGCGGCTATGGGGCTTCGTACGGCCGCTTCGCGCCTCATGGAGGACCGCACCCTCTTTACGCTGACGGTCGCGTGCGCGCGGGACCTGATCGTGGTTTCCCGGCAGCGCAGCGACGACGCGGGGAGGACCGTCTCCCCCTCGCCGTTTCTGGAAGAACTCCTCTCTCGGATAACGATCGGCGGTGATGAGGTCTCTCTAACGGGCGGACCGGCCGGCCGCGACTACCCCCGCATTACCGCGACCGACCGGGAGCTCTCGCGCCACCGCGAGCAGGACACCCGCGCCTTCCTCTGCCTCGGATGGCCCAACGAGCGGGACCTTCGCGCCGTGCGCGGCGTCGTCTCCGATACGCCGTTTCTCGCAGGAGGCCTCACGGCCGTTGACGAGCGGGCGTCCAACAGGCCTTTCTCGAAGTATGACGGCCTGATCGGCGGCGCGGACGGCCTCGTTGATATGATCGCGCCGCTATCGGCGCAGAAGCTGGAAAGCTATGCCGCCTGCCCGTTTGACTTCTTCATGCGATACATCCTTTCGGTCGGGGAGGAAGAGGCGGTCGAAGAAGAGCTGGACGTGGAGCCCCGTGAGCTGGGCAACATATATCATCGGATCCTCTCCCGGCTGTTTCCGCTTCTCGTGGAGAAGGGGCTCTTGGCGGCTGCGGCCGACCCCGAAGTCGTCAGCCGGCTGGTTGACGCCCAGGTTACCAAAGAGACGTCGGGCAGGCTTTCGGGACGCATCCCCGCCCTGATCCTCAGGGCGCGGGGACACCATACCGCCCGGATCGTGGGGAGGCTCATTGAGCGGGAGCGGCATAGTCGGCATATCGGGATTCGTTCCTGCCCGCTATGAGGTGACATTCGGCCCCCGAAGAGACGGGGTGATCGAACACCCGGCGCTTACGCTCTCGATCGGCCCGCGCGATATGGACTGCGTCGGCAGGATCGACCGGATCGACATCAACGAGTCCGCGGCGGCCTTTTCCGTCATCGACTACAAGCGGAAGAAGGGGTCGGGGGCGCGCAGGCTTAAGACCGAGATCATGGCCGGTCGCCATTTTCAGCTGCCGATCTACCTGATGGCGGCCGACGACCTTATCCTGGAGGGGCGGTACCGGCCGGGAGAGGCCGCCCTCGTCTATCTGGAGGCAGAAGAGGGGGCCGATTACCGCGAGACTATCTCGGGGGAGGAATTTGCACGGACTCCGCGATACCGTCATGGAGCGGGTCGGCGCGGTGGTGGACGCAATCGCCGCCGGGGAGTTCACGCCGGAGAAAGACGGGTTATGCCTGTTCTGCGCCCATGGGGACCTCTGCCGCAGCGAGAGCAAGTCCGTCGACGCCGCCAGGCGGCACAAGACGGCCGACCGCGGCAATCCTTCCGGGGAGGACGACGATTCCGATGAGCCGTAAGGACGAGAAACAGCTTTTCGGGCTGGCCGAGGGGGTAAACACCGCGGTCATCGCCGGCGCGGGCACGGGGAAGACCACCCGGCTGATCGGGGAGATCATTGCCTTGATCGAGCGGCGTGGCGTGCCCATCGAGCGGGTCCTGGCCGTCACCTTCTCCGAGTCGGCCGCCGCCGATATGAAAGAAAAGTTGAGGGACAGGCTCTTCACGCGCCTTGCCGAGACCGGCGATCACCGGTTTCTGACAGCCGTTTCTTCACTTCCCCGGGCGCAGATCAGCACGATACACTCGCTGGCCCGCAGGATACTGGTGGAAAATCCCTTCGAAGCGGGGATTGATCCCGAATTCACCATCCAGGAAGAGTCATCGGATGTCCTGCTGACCGATGAGATCTGGCGGCTGTGGGCAAAACAGGTATTCTGGGGCGGAACCGAATTTGACGATGACCTGGTGATGCTCCTTGGCCACATGAGCGTCGAGGGTCTCAAGAAGGCCGCCCTGACCCTGGCCTCCCGCCCCGACCGCCTCGAAGACTACGACGTGCTCAGGATCGATCCCCGGATCGAGAAGGAGCGTATCGAACAACAGCTCCGCGACCTTTCGGTAACGCTCTCGGGAATCGATCCTTCCGCCGCCGACGAGGACCCCCTGTACAAGAGATTCCTGCGCGTCAGGGAGATACTCGCGCTCCGGGATCTCACGCCGATTTGCGAAGCGATCAGACAAACACCGTTCAGGAAATCGGGCGGAACGCCGAAGAGATGGCGCGATCCCGGGCAATTTGAGACCGTGAAACGGCTCATCGACGGGCCCGGCGGCGCGATCGATACCCTCAAGGAGGCGGAAGCCTTCCCCCGGGCGCTCGAACGGAACGCGGTTGTCCAGACCGCGATCCGCGTGCTCTCCGATTTTGTCGATTTCTTCCGGGCCGAAAAGCGGCGGCGGGGCATACTCTCGTTCTTCGACCTGATCTGGGAGGCAAAGCTGCTCCTCGAACGGGACCGTTCCATCCGGAAGCGGTACCAGAATGAATTCGACTATATCCTCGTGGACGAGTTTCAGGATATCGACCCGATCCTTGGAGACATCGTCCTTCTCCTTGCCGAAGACGGCGCGGTATCCCGGCGGCCGCACGAGGCCCGGCTGAAACCGGGGAAGCTCTTTATCGTCGGAGACCCGAAGCAATCGATCTATCGCTTTCGGGAGGCCGATATCGGGGTTTTCTTTTCGGTGATGAAAAAGATCGAGGAATCGGGCGGGCGGATCGAACCGCTCCGGACCAACTACCGGAGCCAGCGGCACCTGATTGCCTTCCAGAACGCCTTCTTTGACGGCTTCATCCGCCACGAGGACGACCCATACGCCATCCGGTACGACGCACTTGAAGCAGCCGTTTCGGACGCCGCCGAGGCCGACCGCGCTCCCGCCGTCAGGATTGTCGATTCCGATCCCGGGTCTCCCCTGTCGATCGAGGAGGTCCGGCGGGCGGAGGCCGATTTCATCGCCGAAGAGATACAGGCGCTGGTCGAGGGTAAGGTGGAAGGCAGGATCGTCCGCAACAGCCGGGACGCCGTCCCCGGGCAATACCGGGATATAGAATACCGGGATATCGCCGTCCTGTTTCGGTCCCTTTCGCGGGTTTCCGCCGTTTACGAGGAAGCGCTCAAACGGTCGGGTATACCCTATTTTATCGTGGGGGGCAGGGGATACTTCCAGCGCCAGGAGATCTACGACATAGCCAATATCCTCAGGGCGGTCTTCAAACCTGCCGACCGGCGGTCGCTGGTCGGCGCCTTGAGGAGCCCCGCCTTCGGTATCGACGACCTGACCCTCTATGAGGCTGCCCGGCGAGGCGCGCTTTCCTACCTGGCGGAAGGACAGGAGGGCCCGGTGGGTGAGGTGCTGGCGGTATTGAGGCGCCTTCACGCCTCGGCCTTTCGGTTGAGCCTTTCCGAGCTCCTTGCGGAGATCTATCGGACCATCCCGATCGTCGAGGTAAACGCCTTCGGTCCCGGGGGGGCGCAGCGGGTCGGCAACCTCATGAAGATCCAGGAGACCGCCCGTGCCCTCGAGTCCAGGGGGCCGCTGACGCTGCCGGCGTTCCTGAAGCTGCTCACGGCGCTTTCGCTCGAGCGCGAGGACGAGGCGGAGGCCGTGGTGACGGAGGAGGGGAAAAACGCCGTGCGTATCATGACGATCCACGCCGCCAAGGGGCTCGAGTTCCCGGTCGTGTTCGTCGTCGACCTGGGCAGGAAAAAGAGGCAGTGGGACCGGGAGGGAATATTCGTCGACCGGTCGGGCGCGCCGGTCTCCGGCGCCCGGCTGGGCCCCGCGGCCGATTTCGGCTATGCCGCGATCCGCGCCCGAGAGGATTGGCGCGCGGCGGCCGAGGAACGCAGGCTCCTCTATGTCGCGGCGACCCGGGCGCGGGACCGGCTGATACTGGTCGGATCGGGGAAGGCGGAGGCAAGCCACCAGCACGCGCTGGTGGAGTTCGCGGATTCACCCGTTGACGGTGATCGGCCGCCGGTGACTCTGGAGGAAATCGACCATGCGGGGGACGGGAAATACTCGGTCGGGAAACGGCAGGCCCATATCGATGACCTTTTCTCGGGTCCTGCAGACCCGACGCCCCTTGAGCAGGCCCGCAAGGCAGAGGCCAAACGACGCGCTGAGTACGAACGGGCGGTCAACCGCACGTTCTTCGGCTCTGTCACCGAGGGAAAAGACCGACAGCCGCAGACGGTAAGCCCTGCCGTTGGCTCCGATCCCGAGGGGATCGGAAGGCTCGTCGGCACGCTCGTCCACGAGGTGCTGTCAGTCGCGGATCTTTCGGGAGGCGGCCTTCCCGATCGGGCTCATCGAGCGCGCGGCGGCCGGGATGGGCCTTGCCGCCGATGTCGCCGAGTCCGTCATTGGCGAGGCGAGGCCCCTCATCGATCAATTCCTCGGCTCCGAGATGGTAAGGGAGATCGGATCGTCGCGCATTATCGGGAGGGAAGTCCCCGTTCTGGCGAGCAGGGACGGGGTGACATTGACCGGGCGGGTCGACATCATTTACGAAACGCCGGGCGCAATCGTCGTCTTGGACTACAAGACCGACAAGGTCACCCGGGAAACCGCAGCGGAGGCGGCCCTCCGCTATAAGGGCCAGATCAGCGCCTATGTTGAAACCTTGACAAATGTGGTCAAGCCTGATACCCTTGTTAAGGGTGGTGTCTATTTTATCCGTCCGGGAGTTTTCGTTCAGCTTTAGCGCATCACCACACCGAGAGAATAAGCCCACCGCAAAAAACGCCCTCCACCTGTGCGCAGAGTCTCTATTCAGGAGTACGCCATGAAGAAACTGATCGTATTTTCCCTGACTGCCGTATTGCTGGTCTTTGCTCTCAATTGTTTTGCCGCGGAATCAAAATACTTCTCGGGGGAGTCTTACCTTTTAAAGCAAGGGGAGACCGTCGACGGTGATTTGTTCGTCTTCTCCAATTCCATCGTAATCGAGGGCACGGTCACGGGGGAGGCGTTTCTCTTCGGAAGCTCAATAAGGGTTCCCGGGGAGATTGCCGGCGATGCCTTTGTTATCGGCGACAGCGTGGACCTCTCCGGCCACTTCGTGACCGACGTACGGGTCCTCGGAAACGGTGTTGACCTGACCGGAACCTTCGACGGCGAGGTCAGCGCGGCGGGACGGCGCGTCGATATCAGTGCGGTAGTCGCCGGGGTGGTTAACGCCGCGGGCGAGACCGTCAGCGCCGGGGGGACGTTTGCCGACACGGTCAACCTCCACGCGAGAAAAGTCCTGCTCCTGCCGGAAGGGCGGTTTAACAATGACGTCAACGTCTCCGCCGAGGAGTTCAGCAAGGCAGACTCCGCGGTCATTGGCGGGAAGCTCAATCAGATCATCGGCAGGGAGCTTGCCCGCGAGAAGAAAAAGGAAGGGATCGCCGGGTGGTGGGTCGTCCTGGTTTTCTGGCTGGTCACCCTATGCGGTATTATCATCGTGGGCCTGGTCATGAATAGGCTCTTCCCGGACTATACGGCCAGGACCGAGAAACTGCTTGCCGCCGAGCCCATAACTAATCTGGGCCTGGGGCTGCTGACGTTGTTGCTCTTTCCGATCGCCCTGGGTATCCTTCTGATCACGCTGGTCGGGATACCGCTGGCGCTGTTATTGCTTGTCTGCGTCTTCGTGGGCCTCTATCTCGGGAAACTCTTCGCGGTCGTGGCAGTCGGAGGGTTTATCGTCTCACGCCTGTTCAAGGAGGAGGCGGCCTTTTGGGTGCGGCTGGTAATGGGCGCGGTTGTTGTCTATTTGGCGCTGGCCGTTCCGATCGCCGGGTTCTTCCTGGCAGTAATCGTCTACTGCGTGGGAATCGGTGCGATCGTCAATGAATTTCTGCATTCTCGAAAGAAGCCCGCGCCGGCGCCGGCGGGGGGCCGCCCCGCGACTACGCGCACGCCGCGTAAGGCCGCCGGGTAAGCGGCCGTAATTTCTGGGTAAAACGTAAAGCGGGGGTGGTTGGTCACCCCCGCTTCTTCATCATCGGCCCCGCCAATCCCAATCACGTCCGATCTATATCGAACGCACGATCTTAACGGGCACGTTTCGGACGTCACGGCCGTTACGGCCGTTACATCGGCCGCTAGGGCCACTATGGCCATTACGGCCACTACGGATATATCCGCCCCATCATCCGCGGAAACGGGATGGCCTCTCTCAGGTGCTCCAGGCCGCAGATCCAGGCCACCGTCCGCTCCACCCCCAGCCCGAACCCGGAGTGTACCACCGAGCCGTATTTCCTCAGCTCGAGGTACCACCCGTACGCCTCCTCCGGCAGCCCCTCCTCCCGAATCCGGCGCAGCAGCCGCTCATAGTCGTCTTCGCGCTGGGAGCCGCCGATGATCTCGCCGTATCCCTCGGGGGCAAGGAGGTCGGCGCAGAGCACCAGGTCTTCCCTCTCGGGGTGGGCCTTCATGTAGAACGCCTTTGCCTTCTTCGGGTAATTGATCACGAAAACCGGGCGGTCAAACAGCGACGTCAGGACCGTCTCGTCCTCGCCGGTGAGGTCCTCCCCCCAGACGGCGGGCCTTCCCTTGTCCTTGAGGAGCCGGATCGCGTCGTCATAGGAGATCCGGTCGAACGGCGCCGTCACGTTCTCCAGGGGCTTTGTATCACGCTCGAGCCTCGCGAGGTCTTCGGCACGGTGTTCGAGGACCCGCCCGACGATATACGAGACGAACTCCTCCTGGAGCCCGATGTTATCCTCGTTGTCATAGAAGGCCTCCTCGGCCTCCACCATCCAGAACTCGGTGAGGTGGCGGCGGGTCTTGGACTTTTCCGCCCGAAAGGTGGGGCCGAAGCAGAAGACCTTCTCGAAGGCATAAATCGCCGCTTCGAGGTAGAGCTGGCCCGTCTGGGAGAGATAGGCCTTGCCGAGGTCAAAGTAGTCGGTGGCAAATAACGTCCCGGCGCTTTCGCCGATGGCGCCGGTGAGGATGGGGCTGTCGATGTTGATGAAGTCGCGCTCGAAGAAGAAATCCCGGATCGCCCGGATCACCTCGTCGCGTATTCGCAGGATCGAAAGCTGCCTGCGGGACCTGATCCAGAGGTGACGGTTCGAGAGGAGAAAGTCGATGCCGTGGGACTTCGGGCTGATGGGAAAATCGACGGAGTCGGAAATGACGGCGAGGCGTCGACGGCAAGCTCCACGCCGCCGGGGGATCGGGGCTCCGAGCGCACCGTCCCGGATATCGTCAGGGCAGATTCCTGGCCGATGTGCCCGGCCAGGGCGAAGGCCTCGTCGCCCACGCGCTGGTGCTCCACGACGCACTGCACGATCCCGCTTCCGTCCCGGACGACCAGAAACCGGACGTTGCCCGTTCCCCGGGTGTTCATCAGCCAGCCGTGGATCGTGACAGTCGCTGTCGATATTTCCCGCAAGCGTCCTGATAGGCGTATGGTTCAGCATGGGGTTCTCCTCGTAACTGGACAGATTATAAGAAAAGCCGCGGGCAAAATCAAGAAACAAATCCCCAACTAAGTTGTTTGACATGGGGGCCGTCCTTTGATAGAGTAAGGGCCGTTTCTTTTCGATTACCGGGCGTAAATTCTTCCTTTATCAAAAATGCGGAGAGCGGTCATGGCGCAAAAGGCCGGCGGCCGGCGGCTATCCAACGAGTCGGAAAAACTTACGAAATCCCTCGAGGATCTGGGTAGTTTTACCGAGAGTATCGTCGAGATCGTCCAGGACGGGCTGATCACCATCGATGATAGCGGTAAGATCCTCTATTTCAACTCGGCGGCCCAGGATATCCTCGGGTACGATCGGAAGCGGGTTATCGGTAAGAATATCGACACTATCTTCGGGAAAGAAGACGTTGAGCGAATACTCGCGGGGCGGTTTCGGGCGGGTGAGGCGCGGGTAGGTAAGGAGACGACGGTCAAGAAATCCAGCGGTGATATGATCTCCATCGGGACGAGCGCGGCCATTTTTAACGACAAAGACGGAAACATCCAGGGGCATATCATCACCTTCAAGGACCTCACCGAGATTCACCGGATGCAGGAGGAGATCCTCAGGATGGACCGCCTGGCCTCTCTCGGCGAGATTTCTTCCGGCATTGCCCACGAGATACGCAATCCACTGGCCGCCATCAAGACAACCGCTCAGGCCCTGGAAGAAGAGATGGAGCCGGAAGACCCCAAGCGGGAATTCCTCTCCCGGATTGTCAAGGAGATCGACCGCCTCGATACTATGTTGAGGACTTTCTTCTCCTTTGCCAAGCCGAAGCGGCCGATGTACATCCGCTGCGACATCAGGGACGTCGTCAAAGAGGTACTCCTGCTGCTCGGCAAAGACATCACCAATAACAAGATCGAAATCGTAGAAAAGTACGCCCCGGATTTACCGGCGGTTCACGGCGATTTTCAGCAGCTGCAGCAGGTTTTTCTCAACCTCTTGCTCAACTCGGTCGAGTTCATGGAGCCGGGCCGCGAGAAAAAGATCTTTATCACCGCGTGGGGAAAGAAAGACAGCCACAAGAAACGAGTGTTAGAGATTTCCCTCACCGATACCGGCGCGGGCATTGACGACGAGCATATCAACAAGATTTTCGATCCATTCTTTACCACAACCGCCAAGGGGACCGGCCTGGGCCTCTCGATTACGTACCGCATTATTCAGAGGCACGGCGGGTCCATCACGGTCAACAGCAAATTGGGTCAGGGCACGACGTTTATTATCAATCTTCCAACGATCGACTGATATGACGGTAAAACCGCGGGTTCTTATAGTCGAGGATGATTCGCTGGTAGCCGATTCCATCGGCCGCGTCCTTATCAGACAGGGATATGACGCGTCGGGCGTCTCGCAGGGATCGGAGGCAAAAAAGATCCTTGAAGAAAGCGCCGTACACCTGGTGATCCTCGATATTCGCCTGCCCGACATGAACGGCCTGGACCTGCTGCAGGGCGATTCGCGAGGTCGAGCCGGATATCCCGGTGATCGTCATGACCGCCTATACGGACGTGAAGGTTGCAGTGGACGCCATGAAGGCGGGGGCCACGGACTACCTCCAGAAGCCGTTTGAGCTTGACGAGCTTAAGGTTATCGTCTCGCGGGCGCTGGAAAACTCGCGGCTCAAGGTGCAGCTTACCACCCTTAAACGAGAGCGCCAGAAAGAGACCCATGACATCGTCGGGACGAGCCCCCAGATATTGGCGGTCAGAGAGCTTATCTCTATCGTGGCCAAGACCCCCCGAACCCCGGTGCTGGTCACGGGAGAAAGCGGGACGGGAAAGGAGCTGGTAGCCGACGCCATCCACCGGGCGTCGGACCGGGCGGACTGGCCCCTGATCAAGATAAACGTGAGCGCCATCCCCGAACACCTCATCGAGTCGGAGTTTTTTGGGTATAAGAAGGGGGCCTTTACCGACGCAAAGGAGAACAAGAAGGGACTCTTTGAGCTGGCGGCCGCGGGCACCCTGTTTCTGGACGAAATCGCGGAGATGAAGCTCTTGCTCCAACCGAAGCTACTCCGCTTCCTGGAGACGCAAACCTTTAATCCGGTCGGGGGTGTGAAGGAAATCGCGGTGGACGTCCGTGTTATCGCGGCCACCAACAAGGACCTTAACCGTCTGGTGGCCGAGGGTAAGTTTCGGGACGATCTCTACTATCGTCTCAAGGTTATGGTGATCGAGATGCCGGCGCTGCGTGAGAGAAAGCAGGATATCGAGCTGCTCATCAAGCTCTTTCTCACCAAGGCCAACGAGGAGCTGCGCAAGAGCGTCCGGTCTGTCTCGCGGGAGGCTATGGGTATTCTGATGGAATACGACTGGCCGGGTAACGTCCGCGAGCTGAAAAATATGATCGAGAGGGCCGTGATCCTGACCGAAACGGACACGGTGGAGGTATCGGCCCTTCCGATGGAGCTTGTACGGGACACGTCCGTGTTGGGGCTGAGGCAGATCAAGACGCTGGCAGATCAGGAGCGGGACTATATTGTGCGGGTTCTCGTATCGGTTTCGGGTAACCGGTCAGAGGCGGCACGGCTTCTCGGTATATCCCGATCGACGCTGATCGAGAAGATCAAGCGGTACCGAATCGAAGAGGGTGTCTGATTACAGGACACCCAAAGTGTACGATAATCGGTCATCCTTTCGAATCACTGCCGGAGGAATCGGTGATAGTCATTATCATGCCACGTATTATATTGGATTTATTGCTATTTTCTTTGAGGGCATTCGGGCCGACATGACGCCCCGCTTGGCACCCATCTTGCAACTAACATTCATAGAGAGGAGCTTTCGATGGCGGATATAGATAAAATTCTCATCGTCGATGACGAGGAAACGCTCACTTGGAGCATGTCAAAAAGCCTCTCCAAGGATAAGGATAAGTTCGAGGTAATCGTCGCCAACAGCGGGGAAGACGCCCTTAAGGTACTGGAGAAGGAAAGGATCAGGCTTGTAATCACCGATATCAGGATGCCCGGTATCTCCGGCCTGGATCTCCTCTCCAAAGTCCGCAGGGAATATCCCGATGTGAAGGTTATTATCATGACTGCTTACGGATCACCCGACGTTCAGAAGGACGCCAACGTCAGGGGATCGCTCTACTACATCGAAAAGCCGTTTGAGATAAAGGAAATCAGAGAGATGATTTTAGATTCTCTCAAGGACGAGCGAAAAGGATTCGAGGGACAGCTTCAAGACCTCCTCCTGACCGACGTCATCCAGATGAATTGCCTCGGCAAGGCCCACGCGTCCCTGACTATCAGGAGCGGCGCCCGGGAAGGGAAGATCTATTTCAAAGACGGCAATATCGTACATTCAGAGACCGGCGATATAGCGGGTGAAGAGGCCTTCTACCAGATACTTACCTGGCCCGAGGGAACGTTTCTGGCCAAGCGAAATGAGTCCCCCAAGAAGCGCACGATCACCAGCGACTGGCAGTTCCTCATCATGGAAGGACTGAGAATCGCCGACGAGGCCTCTCGAACCTCGCATGAGACGGGGGGAGCGGCAGGAAAGATCAGCGAAGAGGTCAAAGAAGATTTCTTTATCCACTTTGACCAGGGTTTTCAGTTTCTCCGTGAAAATAAATATAACAAGGCGCGGAAAGAGTGGGAAAGGGCCCTCGAGATTCAGCCGGATAATGAGATGGTAAAGTTTAACCTCAAGAAACTGGCTGAGCGGGAAGAGAAGGCCAAGCAGAAGACGGACTGAAGCGGGACATCCCGTTTTAAACACGAGTATTATTGTTTGAGATACGACTCAAAAGGAGGCAACTATGGCCAGCAGGACCGAATCTATGACGAAGATATTGAAAGAACTGCAGAAAGGGACACCCGATATTGAAGCGTCGGCCATCGTAAGTGTCGACGGCCTGATCATGGCGTCGGCGCTCCCCCAGGACGTGGAAGAAGACCGCGTCGCGGCGATGAGCGCGGCGATGCTCTCCCTTGGCGAGCGTACCGCTCAGGAGCTCAACCGGGGAAAACTGGATCAGGTCTTTATTCACGGGGTAGACGGCTACGTGCTGCTGATGAACGCGGGCGAAGACGCCGTGTTGACCACCCTGGTTACCAAGGATGCAAAGCTGGGGCTTATCTTCCTGGATATGAAACGTGCCGTAGACGAGCTGGAAAAACTGGTCTAATTTCCCGTCCGATAGAAGTATCGGGCGCGGTTATTCCGTCCCCGGCAGGATCGGTAACCGGACGCGTACCGATCGAATTAGCGATACGGCGCGGGTGAGCGCATAAAAAAGAGGTCTATCCGGCCTCTTTTTTTTCGGCCGCATCCCCCCGTGAGGCCGGGGCGTGACGAGCCCCG
This sequence comes from uncultured delta proteobacterium, assembly GCA_963848155.1. Classification (GTDB taxonomy): domain Bacteria; phylum Desulfobacterota; class Zymogenia; order Zymogenales; family Zymogenaceae; genus JAFGAS01. The sequence goes on along the minus strand of CAWKCL010000006.1, from coordinate 343,067 downwards.
AGGCCGACCAACGGGCGATATTCGTCGTGAGGGGTGCGTTGGTATCGCACGGCAGGCCGTTTCACCCGGGATTTTAGTTGCGCCGTCGCCTGACGGTAAGCCTTGACATGCGTACGGCGACGTCATATCATTTATACTATACAGTATGGGCCGTCCTCATCGGCCCGGGGCGGCACGGATATGACCCAGCGAAAGAAAATCGGGATCATCGGGGCGGGAAAAGTAGGCACCGCCGTCGGCGTGCTCCTTGGCCGGGCAGGATATACGATTGCCTTCGTGCACGATATTGATCCCGCGCGTGCCGACGAGGCGGGCCGCACAATGGGCGGTGTTACGCCCGTCCGGGACGCCGCCGCCGTAAGCCGGGACGCGGATATCCTCTTTATCACCACGCCCGACCGGCTCATCGGCGAGGTCGCCGACGATATTGCCGGGCGGGGCGGTATCAGGGCCGGCCATATCGTCGTGCATATGAGCGGTTCGCTTACCTCGGACGTCCTCGGGTCGGTCCGCGATCACGGGGCCGCGGCCGCGTCGCTCCATCCCCTCCAGAGCTTCGCCGATTTCACCCAGGCGGTCAAGAATATCCCCGGTTCCGTCTTCTGCCTCGAGGGGGATGAGGAGGCGCTCCCCGAGCTGAGGAAGATGGTCACGATATTCGGCGGGGTGGAGATCTCGATACCAAAGCAAGATAAGGCCCTCTACCATGCCGGCGCGGTAGTTGCCTCGAATTATCTTGTTACCCTTTTATGGAGCGCGGTCATGCTCCTGGAGTCGGTCGGTATGGACGGCGCGACCGCCCTCAAGGCCCTCATGCCGCTCGTGGAAGGGACGCTCAGCAACAGCAAGGCGCTGGGAGTTCCGGCGGCCCTCACCGGACCCATTGCCCGGGGGGACGCCACGACGATCGCGGATCATATAGCGGCCATGAAAGAAAAACGCCCCGACCTCCTCGAGTTTTATCGGGTCATGGGAAGGCTTACGGTAGAGGCGGCACGAAAGAATAAGAGCGCCCCGGAAAACCTCCTGAAGCAGATCGAGGAGATCCTCGGGTGAATAGGGTGGCCTAACGCCGATACGCCTCCGGGGGACGGCGGCTTACCGAAAGAGGATTTCGGATCGGGCAACAGCACGCCCCCGCTTGCCATCGGGAATGCTGCGACGCCGCGCTGTCCGGATCTCTCCTCATAGAGACTAACACAGACGTAAAAGAGGCGGGGGCGCCGGTCTCCCATTTTATATATGCACAGAATTCACAAAAGGCTTCGGATCGGGATAGAGACGATCATCCTTGTCCTTCTGATAGGACTGGTTGCCTTTATCATCACGGTCTCCTCCATCGATCTGGAAAACTATCGAAAACAGATCATCACCACCTTAAATGATTCTTTAGGCGGGGAAGTCCGGCTCGATAGTATCGAATTCTCACTTTTCCCATACTTCGGCGTCAGGGGGCGGAATTTCCTTCTCACCGGAGACCGGGACACCCCTGTCGTACGGGCCGATGAAGTGGTCATAGGCGTCAATTTCTTCCCGCTCTTCGCGGGTAAGGTCGTTCCGAGGAAACTCAGGGTAATTTCCCCCGCGGTTCTGATCACCGTCGGAAAGGATGAACTCCTGATTGACAAGATCGTAAAGACCATCAACCGGGCCGCCCCTACGGAGGGCAGCGAAATTACCCTCCGGGAAGTGGTGATTCACGATGCTTCATTAAAAATCACGGATACGCGTTTTACCCCGACAAAAGACTATACGGTTTTCCTCTCTTACGGCTGGTTCAAAGGGGATCTCAAAAAGGGTCCCCTGAAATATTCCCTCCTGCTGGTGCCGCCGGGCGGCCGTGGAACAATTAAGTCCAAGGGGCAGACACAGCCCGACGGGGGGCTTTCCGCCCGCGTAACGCTCGATACGGTGAGCCTCGATCCGGCCAACCTGGTCTTCGTAGATTACGGACCGATCTCAATCTCGGGCACGGTAAGCGGCTCGTTTACGCTCACCTACTACGACCCCCATAACCTGAGTACCGAGGGCCGTATCCTTGGAACGAACCTTCGGCTTGCCGGAAGCCCCGCGTATCCCGACGGTCTCGCGATAGACCGGATCGACATTTCCGGAGTGCTTTCGCTAACGCCTGCCGGCATAGAAATCCGCGACGCCATAGTCTCGCGGGGATCCCTCGACGTTCGGGGGGACTTCGCGTATAAACAGGTATTGCATCGAAACGGCTATTCCCCCGACCTGGCGGTGAGCGCGAATATCAGGGGATTTGATCTTGCCGATGACCTGGCGCTTATCCCCTTCGGGTTCCTGGGGGATGGGGCGAAGGGGGATGCGGCAAAGCTCATTCAAAAGGGAAGACTCAGCGCCCGCGTGGACATCAAGGGCGACCCATCCCTCCTCGGGACAAGGGCCGCCCGATTGGAGGCAACCGGAAGGCTCACGGGAGGCGCGTTCGACCTGGGCGGTATCGTCGTCTCCGGTGTGAATGCCGACCTTTCGGTTTCGGCCGATGAGATAACGGTCAAAAACGTTGACCTTCTCCGATCCGCCGGGAAAGGTGAAGGGACTCCGCTGGCGGGTCGAAAATACCTACCGGGCGCCCTACCTCCGGGACCTCATGGTTACCGTGGACGACATGGCCTTCGAGGACGTCAAGGACATCCTGGCCTCGGACGTGGTCGCCGCCGTTCCTTTCTTGAGCGAGACCGAGGGGACGGGGAGGGTTCGGGGAGTAATGAAGGTGGATGCGCCGATAGCCGATACCCCCGGCGTCCCCGAGGCAACGGGGTGGGTCGCCTTTTCGGACTGGGCCCTGAGCGTTCCCTTCTTCACCAAGACCCCGTTACCGGGGGAGGCCACGCTGATCTTCGAAGGGAATCGAATGAGTATACCGCCCGTTACGATAAAGTTCGCCGAGTCGATCCTTTCCGGAGAAGGGACATTGACCAATTTTGCGCGGCCGCGGCTCGTGATGTCGATCAGCGCCCCCGCCATGGACCTTGCCGAGCTTTTTGGAACGGGCAACGCCTCGCTGCTGCTGGACGATCTCACTACCCGGCTCATCTTCGAAGAAGGGTATATTATCCTGCCCGATCTGAAAGGCGGCCTCTACGGCGGCACCTGTTCCGGCGAGTTCGGATACGTGTACCCCGAGACGGGACCGGAAAGCCTCTTCTATCTCAATCTCGTCGGGGAACAGGCCGATATCGGCGCCCTGCTCTCGGATGCCGGTATATCCGATAACGTCATGGGCCGGGCCGACCTTACGCTCTCATTGAGATCTGAACCCGGAGACCCGCGGACTATCCTGGAAACGATGGATGGGACGGCGGCAATTACCGTTACCGACGGGACGATCAAGCGACTGTCGCTATTGTCAAAAGTCATGTCTATCGCGCAGATTTCAAACTACCTGCGCCTGAAATTTCCCAAACTCGATACCGAGGGGATACCGTTTGACTCGATCACCGGGGATTTTACTATCGAGGACGGGGCGCTCAAGACGGAAAACCTATATTTTAACAGCAGGGTTGTGAAGATGAGCGTTGTGGGCGGCTACGACGCGGTCCGAGACAACCTCGATATGGTCCTGGGATTTCAACTCCTGCAGACGATCGACCTTATCATCAACAAGATCCCTGTCGTCGGCTACATCCTCACGGGGGATGACGGCAACCTCTTTACCACCTACTTCAAGGTTATCGGGAGTATCAAGGACCCCAAGGTGGAGCCAATGACCCTCGAGGGGCTTGGGAAGGGAACGCTCAATATTTTCTCGCGGATCTTTCATTTCCCGCTGAAGGGATTCATACCCCGCTAAGGAATGGTCTATGGAAACAAGGCGGCATCTCCTGCTCGATGAACTGCTGCCCCTGATCGCCGAACACAAGAAAGAGGGGCGGACGGTGGTTTTTACCAACGGCTGTTTTGACCTGCTGCACGTGGGTCATATCCGTTACCTTGCCCGGGCCAAATCGGAGGGGGATATCCTCGTGGTTGGGCTCAACTCCGACCGGTCGGTACGGGGCCTCAAGGGGCCGGACCGCCCCATACAACGAGAGGATGACCGGGCGGAGATCCTGGCGGCCCTCAGGGTCGTCGATTACGTGGTGATCTTTGACGAGCCGACCCCGATCGGCCTGATAACGGCCCTCAAGCCGGCCGTGCTGGTCAAGGGGGAGGACTGGCAGGAAGACGATATCGTGGGCGCGAAGGAGGTGAAGTCGTGGGGCGGGAGGGTCGTGCGGGCCGCGTTTACCGCCGGGGCCTCCACGACGAGCCTGATCGATCGCATGAAAAAATGAACGTCACGCGCACGAGGGACTTCCCGGGCCGTCGGGGAAAGCCCGCCGGTCCGGCTCTTCGTGCCGTAACCGTGTCGGTATGGGAGGTCACTATGCGTACTATGCATACGCCGGTCAGTGAAACGCGCCATCTCCCGGCGCTTCCCGAGGTGCGGCAGATAGGGATCGTCGTCCGCAGCGCCCCGAAAGCGGTCGAGTACTATTCGAAAACCTTCGGCATCGGGCCGTGGTTTCGGCCGAAGCTTTCGGGCCAGGAACACTACCTTGCGGGGAAACGCCCGGCACAGTTCGACCTCGACCTTGCCATTGCCTACGCCGGGAAAATACAGTACGAGATCATCGAGCATAAAGGGGGCGACCGGAGCATTTACCGCGACCATCTGGATAGATACGGGGAAGGGGTTCATCACCTCGGTTTCTACGTGAACGACTTCGACAAGAGGCTCGCCGCGTATACGGAGAGCGGGATCGGCGTCCTTCAGGCGGGGTCGTTGGCGAGCGGCGGGAACGCGGGGGGATCGATAACCAAATACGCGTACCTGGATACCACGGCGATCGCGGGGGTCATCTTCGAGATCATCGAAACGAGATTCCTGAAAATAAATATCAATATGTCCCGTTTCTGGTTTGAGCTTGGGGCCGTTTTGGGGGACGTGGAACGGATACGCCCGTAGGGGACCTGCCCTATTTATAGAATTGGGGCCTGCGGTCGTCAAACAGGTCGTTTATGGGCGTGACCTTCTTATCGCGGGCCTGCGGCCGGCTCGATCCGAACGGTCCGGCACTGCTCGGTATGCGTATCCAGCTCCATGAGATAGTCGCCTGCCGGGGAGACGACCACCGAGCCGCCGGTGAAGGCGTTGCGCCGACCGCCGTTTTTTTCCGTGCCGACCCGGTTTGCCGTGACGGTATAGACCCGGTTTTCCACCGCCCGGGCGAACATCGCCCGCTGGCAGTAGGGCAGGACGAGATTGGCGGGGTGCAGGATCACTTCGGCGCCCGAGAGCGCCAGCGTACGGGCGGCCTCGGGGAAGAACCAGTCAAAGCAGATCATCATCCCGAATCGCGTCCCCTTGTACGAAAAGACGGAAAAACCGGTGTCGCCGGGAGAGAAGAACTCCTTCTCGTGGGAGAAGAGGTGGGTCTTCCGGTAGTTTGCGACGAGCGCGCCGTCACCGATGAAAAATGCGGAGTTGAAATAACGGTCGCCCGCCCGCTCCGCATATCCGCCGCAAATACCCATCGAGCGATCCCGGGATAGGTCATAGAGCGGCAGCAGGACGGCGTCGTCGGGGCCGATGGATACCGCCCGCACCTCATCGGGGCCCGCGAACGTATAGCCCGACGTACAGAGCTCCGGGAGGACCGCCACGTCGGCCCTGGTCCCGGTCAGAAGATCGGCCACCCTTTTGACGTTGGCCGCAACGTCCAGGAAGGCCGGTTCGGTCTGCACGACGGCAATGGTTATGGACAATGGTATTGTCTCCCGCGTTTGTTTAACTATACCACCGCCAGTCGTCGATGACAAGGGCAACGGCGAGGGGCGCGTGCGGCGGCGGGCCGGGCCGTGAAAGTCCTTGACAAAGGCTCGGCCGGGCGTCTACTATTTTGTAGGGATTATACCTATCTTGGATAGTATGCTGACCAGATGATTACGCCGGACGATATACTGGGCGCCCACGGCCGCATACGAAAGGCGATCAACCGGACCCCCGTCATGACCTCGCGGACGCTGGACGGGATCATCGGCGCGCGCGTCTTTTTCAAGTGCGAGAACTTCCAGAGGGTCGGCGCGTTTAAGATCCGGGGGGCGCTCAACGCGGTGAGCATCCTTACAGCGGAAGAGAAGACACGCGGGGTGATCACCCACTCCAGCGGCAACCACGCCCAGGCGCTTGCGCTGGCGGCGCGCCTTTCGTCGGTCGGGGCAACGGTCGTCATGCCGAAGGGGGCCCCGGCCGTCAAGGTCGAGGCCACCCGGGGCTACGGGGCCGACGTGGTCTTCTGCGAAAACAGCGAGGCCTCCCGGATCGAAACGACCGAGGACCTCATCTCCCGCTTCGGCTATACCCTCGTACACCCCTACGATAACGACGCGGTCATCGCGGGCGCGGGCACGGCGGCCGGAGAGCTCCTGGAGGAGACCGGCGGCCTGGATATCCTGGTCTGCCCCGTCGGGGGGGAGGGCTGGTTTCGGGGAGCGCGATCGCCGCCGCGGGGGTGGGCAAGAGGCCCATCGTCGTTGCGGCGGAGCCGGAGCGCGCCGACGACGCCTGCCGGTCGCTGGCGGCGGGCCGCATCGTCAGGAACCTCTCCACGGACACCATCGCCGACGGCCTGCGGACCACGCTATGTGACCGCACCTTCGCGATAATCCAGCGGCATGTCGATTCGATCGTGACCGTATCGGAACCGGAGATCGTCAACGCCATGAGGTTTTTGTGGGAGCGGATGAAGCTGGTCGTGGAGCCGTCCGGGGCGGTTGGGCTTGCCGGCGTCCTGTCGGGCAAGATCGCCGTCAAAGACGCCCGGGTGGGGGTAATCATCAGCGGGGGGAACGTCGATCTCGCGGACTATTTTGCGATACTCAGCGCGAAGATATCACAAGTACAAACCGAACACTGAACACAACCCGATGGAGGGGGAAATGCCCGAGACAATCGATCGAAAAAAGATCCTGCTCTTTCTCGGCCTCACGTTTGCGGCCGATTGGCTCATGGCGGGTCTCTTCTACCTGTTCGGGGGGAGACTGAATACGACGCCGGCGGTCTTCATGGCCCTCGCCTATATGTTCGTCCCGATGATCATGGCCGTCGTCGTCCAGAGATTCATCTATCACCAGGACCTTAAAGGGGCCCCTGGGCATATCGTTTCGCGCTCAACCCGTGGTGGATTGCCGCCTGGCTCGTCCCCGTGGTCATCGCGTTCGGGGCGTTTGGGATAAGCCTCCTGTTTCGCTCCGTGTCCTACTCGCCGGAGATGGCCGGGATCTACGAGCACTTTGCCAGGGTCTTCACGCCCGAGCAGATCCAGGAGATCAGGAGAAAACAGGAGATGCTCCCGTTTCACCCGGTATGGTTTGCCCTCATCCAGGGATTGATCATCGGTCCCACCCTTAACGCGGTGGCCGCCTTCGGGGAGGAGCTTGGCTGGCGGGGATTCCTGCAGAGGGAGCTGGGGCCGATCGGGTTCTGGGGTTCATCGGCCCTCATCGGCTTTATCTGGGGGGTGTGGCACCTCCCCCTTATCCTCATGGGACATAACTACCCCGAGCACCCGGTACCGGGGGCGTTTCTCTGGACGGTAAACTGCGTCTTCCTGGGTATCGTTATCAGCTACGTGCGGGTACGGGCGCGATCGGTGATCGCCGCGGCCGTTATGCACGGGACGTATAATGCCATGGCGGGCCTGGCTATTATCCTGATCGTCGGCGGAAACGACCTGATCACCGGGATTCAGGGGATTTCGGGGGTGATCGTTACGGGAGTTCTGGCGGGCCTGGTCTTTATTATCGACCGCTTCGTGATGAAGGACCCGGTCGGCCGCTAGTACGGCAGGGGGACGCGAAATGGCCGTCCCCCATCGAGACCGTGCGCGGCGCCAATCCGCGGGCGGCGGAGGGTCCGCCGGCCCCGGGGGATCGTGTTGAACGGGTATGAACGGACGCGGCGCCCGCATACGATACTGCTATCGATGGGGCGCCGCCTCGCGAAGCGGTTCTTATTAGTCCCATTCTACGCCGTACTAGCCGTCCTACCGTCCTACAGGGACTTGCCGATCGCCTTTTCCAATTCGGCCTTGGGAACGGCCCCGACGACCTGATCCACGACCTTCCCGTTCTTATAGAGGATAATGGTGGGTATACCGCGGACGCCGTACGACGACGCGGTCATCGGATTGTCGTCCACGTTGAGCTTGGTGAACTTTACCTTGCCGTCATAGGTTGACGGCCAACTCCTCGATCACCGGTGCGATGGCCTTGCACGGCATGCACCAGGGCGCCCAGAAGTCGACGAGGGTTAGTTTATCTGACTTGATGACCTCGTCGCCGAAGCTGCTGTCGTTTATCTCTTTGACCTTATCAGATGCCATAATTCAATACCTCCAGGGTTTACTTTCATAGATGATACTAACCCGGTCACGATTCAAAAACAAGAGCCATTTTTCAAGTTCCGGGCAAAAAATATATCCTTGACATTCGGGCCCATCTGAATATTATAAGTATTATTCAATGTTTTCTTTCCCCTTTTACCCCAAGCAAGAGGTTTACCATGGCAGAAGCGGAATTGAAACGTACGGTCTCCCTGGCCGGCGCGATCGCCATTACGGTGGGCAGCGTTATCGGGATGTCGATATTCGTCCTGATAAACTCGATGGCCTCCCTGACGGGGCCATCCCTGCCGATTGCCTTCTTCCTTGCGTTGATTCCGGCCCTCCTCAATGCGGTAACCGTATCGCAGCTGGGAAGCGCGATCCCCCGGGCGGGCGGCGGATACGTCTTCACGTCGCGGATTCTCGGACCCTTCTGGGGATTTGCCACTTCGTGGTTCATCTGCCTTGCCATTGTCGGGGCCCTGTGCACCGTCGGAGTCGGCCTTGCCCAGTACGTCAACCTCTACCTTACCCCGCCCGTTGACGTGACGATCATCGCGATCCTGCTGGTTGCCGCGTTTGTGCTCATCAACGCGATCGGCCTGCTGTTTGCTGAAACCGTTCAGATCATCATGGTCGTCCAGATGATCATAGCCATGCTCATATTTGCCGTCTGGGGCTTCGTTGCCGGACCGAGGACGGAGACGGTGGGTGTCCCGTTTCTTGCGGGCGGCGTCGGGGGGCTGGCTATGGCGTCGGTCCTCTGCTACTACTCCTATGTTGGGTTCGCCGTGATCGCCGAGGTGGGAGAGGAGATGAATAACCCGAAGCGTAACATCCCCCTGTCCATTGGGATTTCGGCGGTTATCATCTTCATCGCCTACGCCCTGGTAGCGACGACGTTCAACCGGCTGATCGGGTATGACAAGGAGATGCTCGAGGGACTTTCCGCGCCGGTGGCATATGCGGCGGGCCTGTTCCTGCCGGTATGGGCGGTCCATTTCCTGAACCTCGGGGCCCTCGGCGCGGGACTCACCTCGATTAACGCGGGGGTCATCGCCATGCCCCGGGAGCTCTTCGCCCAGGGCAGGGACGGCATCATCCCGTCCGCGTTTAAATACGTTACGAAGAAGGCCAAGACGCCGCTATGGGCGGTCCTCTCGGTATTCCCGCCGGTCCTGGTCCTGCTGCTGTTCAGGCAGACCGCCGATTTTTACGGCTTCCTGGCCGTGGGAGCGCTGCTGCTTACCAACGTCACTATCGCGCTTGCCTGCATACGGCTCCCGAAGCGGTTCCCCGACCTGTATAACAAGGCCACATTCCGGATCGGCAGGGGGTGGCTCACGTTCATTTCGTGGGCGGCCATTGTTACCTCCGGTATCTTCCTCGCGTTCATCGTCCTCCAGTTCGGTATCCTTCCCCTCATCCTGCTCGGATGGGCAATCGTGGTCTGTCTCTATCTATATCGTCAGAAAGCGGGCCATGATGCGGGGGGGACGGATTTCTTCGGAATCTACAAGAAGATACCCGGACATGAGGAGAAGAAATGAGAGTCCGAAACAAGAAGGAGTATATCGATACCCCGGCGCTTACTGCTGGACCTCGATAAGATCGAGTTCAACCTGGCCAGGGCCGCCGATTTCATCAAGACGACGTCGGCCAGGCTCCGCCCCCACATCAAGACCCACAAGTGCCCGGTGCTGGCGACCAAGCAGGTCCGCGCCGGCGCTATCGGCGTGACCTGCGCCAAGGTCGGTGAGGCCGAGGTGATGGCCAAGGCCGGCATCTCGGATATCCTGATCGCAAACCAGGTGGTGGGCGCGAGAAAGATCATGCGGCTCATGGACCTCCTGGCCATATCCGACGTGAAGGTGGCGGTGGAAAACGAGGGAAACGTCGCGCAGCTCTCCGAGGCGGCCCGGCTGCGGGGCAAGACGCTGCCGGTTCTCATCGAGGTGGACGTGGGGATGGGCCGATGCGGGGTCAAGACCGCCGATGAGGCGGTAGCGCTGGCAAAAAAAGATCGACGCGGCAAAGGGCATACAGCTTGCCGGCATCATGGGGTACGAGGGCCACATCATCTTCACGTTTGAACGGGCCGAGCGCGAAAAGGCGGCGCGGGAATGCATGGAGGCGCTTGTCGGCGTCAAAAAACGGCTCGAAAAAGAGGGATTCCCCATCGGGATCGTCTCGGGAGGCGGAACGGGAACGTACGATATCTCCTCGAAAGTCGAGGGGATTACCGAGATCCAGGCGGGCTCCTACCTGACGATGGACGCCACCTACGGCTACCTCAACCTCGGGTTTAAGCAGGCCCTTACCCTCATGACCACCGTCATCGCGATCCACGGCGATCACGTGATCCTCGATTGCGGCATGAAATCGCTCACCCATGAGTTCGGCATGGCCCAGGTGATCGGGATCGAGGGGGCGGCGGTCACGTCGCTCTCGGAAGAGCACGGGCACATGACGGTTCCCGACACGGCCAAAATCGCCGTCGGCGATAAGATCGAGCTTGTCCCCACCCACGGCTGCACCACCATCAACCTGCATGACAAGTTCTACGCCGTCCGGGGGGACATGGTGGACGCCGAGTGGGAGATCGCGGCCAGGGGAAAGTTCGTGTAGCATCGCCGCCGATACTTTTAATCCGCCCTTACATGTGCCGGCGGGCAGGTGCACCTGCCCGCCGGTATTGTTAATGGGCGTTCCGGGATGTGCCATCTGTTCTCGTTTCTCGTAAAGTACCGGTTTTGTCCACCGGCCCGGGAACTCTCCCCCCGACCGTGTGTCAGATACGGGTGACACCACATACGGAGAATTTCTATGGGCAAGAAAATCGCGGCAATTATTTTTATCTTCTTTTGTACGGCGCTGGCGTGGGTTATCCTCGGTGCGTCCATCGAGATGCGCACCTCGGAGACCGACACCCGGCTGGGCGAGGAGGTGGCGCACCTCTGGGGAGATATCCAGCACCAATACCCCCCCGTCTTTACGTTTCCCTATATTGAATACCGGGACAAGGTCGATGAGAATACCAAAAAGGTCGTCAAGGAAAGGGTCATCATGTACCGGAGCCTTCCGATCGCGGGAAGCGACGTCACGGCCGACTTCTCCCTCGACTACCGGAAGAAGGGCCTCCTCTGGTATTCCACCTACGTCGTAAAATTCGACGGCACCTACCGGGTAATCAACGACACGCCGAAGGGCGAGACGGTTACCATTACCCATAAATTTCCCACCGCCAATGCCGAGTACGACGATTTTCACATCTTTGTCGACGGTAAGGAAATCGAGACGCTCACCTGGTCCGCCGAGGGAATCACCACGTCCGTGGACGTTCCCGCGGGCAAGGGCCGCTCGATTTCCGGGTCGTCTACACGAGCCGCGGGCTTTCGGAGTGGCACTACTATTTCAGCCAGGGGAGCGTGGAGGAGGTCAGGGACTTCTCGATGAAGGTCACGACCGACTTTACGGGGCTCGACTTTCCCGCGGGGACGCTGTCTCCCACCGCAAAGGAAGAGACGGAGTCCGGGATGGCCCTCGCCTGGGATTTCACCAAGCGGATTACCGGAAACCACATCGGGATCGCGATGCCCGAGCGGGTAAACCCGGGCCCGATGGCGGAACGGATGACCTTTTTCGCCCCCGTATCGCTCCTCTTTTTCTTCTTCATCATCTTCATCATCACCACGCTGAGGGGAATCAACCTGCACCCGATGAACTACTTCTTCCTGGCGGCGGCCTTCTTTGCCTTCCACCTGCTGATGGCCTACCTCGTCGATCACCTGGATATCCACCTCGCGTTCCTGATTTCCGCGGCGGTCTCGTTGTTCCTGGTCGTCAGCTATCTCAGGCTTGTAACGGGAATGAGGTTTGCGCTGGTCGAGGCCGGCACGGCGCAGCTCATCTACCTCATCCTTTTCTCCTATTCGTTTTTCTTCAAGGGATATACCGGGCTGATTATCACGGTCGCCTCCATCCTCACGCTCTTTGTCGTCATGCAGATGACCGGCCGCATTGACTGGGAGGCGAAGTTCAAATCCGGCATCGAGAAGAAGGGATAACAGAAAAGCGTACGGAAGAGACGAATATATCCGCGTGAGTGAACGGCGCCCGGCAACGGGCGCCGTTTTACGTACCCATAACGCTTGATTAGGGCGGCCGCCGGTGATATACTGACCACCCTTGAGATCCCTTGGGAATTGATACGAACTACTTACGGAGACGGTCATGAGAAAAGAAAAGAACTTCTCCCGATGGCCGACGGGGGCGGCGCGCACCCTTACCTATCCGGAGATACCGGTTCACGGGTTTCTGGATTCCGCAATCGCCCGTTTCCCCGATACCGTGGCGATGCGCTTTTCCGGCACCGAGATAACCTACACCGAGTTCGGACTCCTCGTCAACCGGTTCGCCCACTCGCTGGCGGCCCGGGGTGTTAAGAAGGGCGACCGGGTGGCGATTCACCTGCTCAACTGCCCCCAGTTTGCCATGGCCTATTACGCCCTGCTCAGGCTGGGGGCGGTCTTTGTGCCCTGCTCCCCGCTGCTGACCGACCGTGAGCTTGAATACCAGATCGCCGATTCCGGCGCCGAGACGTTGATCACCATCGACCTGTTTTTTGCCATAACGGGAAAGGTCATCGAGCGGAGGCCGGTAAAAAACCTTATCGTCACGAGCCTTGCGGATAATTACCCGCCCCTTACCATCATGACCAAACCCCTGCGCAAGATCCCCATAGACAAGGGGGAGGACTTCGTCAATCTCCTGGAGGAAGGAAGCCCCGACCCGATCGGGGTATCCATCGACCCCAGGAATGACCTGGCGCACCTGGCCTATACGGGGGGCACCACGGGACTGCCCAAGGGGGTAATGCTGACCCATTACAATATCGTGGCCAACGTGCTGCAGTGTTTCCATTTTTACAGCCGGGGAAAACCGGAGGTCCGGGACGGCGTCCTGGTTCCGGACCTCTCGGGTATACCCGCGGGCGTCGATCCGTTGATGAAGATCAGGATGAAGACGCTCGTCGTGGTGCCGTGGTTTCACGCCATGGGCACGATCGCCTACCTCAACCTGCAGCTCTACGCGGGGCATACGATGATCCTGTTTCCCCGGTTTGACCCCGGTCCTTTTATCAGGGCGGTGGAAAAGTACGGCGCCGAGGTGATCGGCGGGGCGCCCCAGCTGTTTATCCAGATGATCGACCACCCCGAGTTTTCACGTACGGACCTTTCCTCCATCAGGGCGGTAATCTCCGGGGCGGCGCCTCTGCCCGAGCACGTAATGCGGCGCATGATGGGGGCCTTTCCCGGCGTGGTTACGGAGGGCTACGGGATGACCGAGGTGACGCTGGTGGCAACGGCCAACCCGGCGGACCGCGCGGCAGTCAAAGTGGGCTCCGTTGGGATGCCGGTCATCGACACCGACGTTACGGTCATCGATCTGGAAACGGGTAAGACCCGTACCCGTCGGCCAGCAGGGGGAGCTCTGCATCCGGGGGCCGCAGTGCATGAAGGGTTACTGGAACAGGCCCGAGGAGACCAGGAACGTCCTGATCGACGGCTGGATACACTCGGGGGATATCGGTTATGAGGACGAGGACGGCTATTTCTTCATCACCGATCGAAAGAAGGACATGATCATCTACAAGGGCTATAACGTCTATCCGCGGGAGCTGGAGGAGATCCTCTTTACCCACCCGGCCGTGCTCCAGTGCGCCGTCATCGGAAAGCTCGACGAGGCCGGTGGAGAGATCCCCGTGGCCTTTGTCCAACTCGGGCCGGATAAGAAGGCCACCGAGGCCGAGATCATGGACTTCGTCAACGGTTCGGTCGCGGCATACAAGCACGTGCGCAGGGTCGTTTTTGTTGAAAGCCTCCCGGTCAACATGGCAGGAAAGGTGCTGAAACGGGAGCTCAGGGAAAAGGTTTAGGGAAGGCGCACGGTTTGCGGAACGGATGCGACAGGCCGACAGGCCGACAGACCAATAGGCCAATAGTCCGAGCGGGCCCCGGCGCCGGGCACCGATGAGAACGGAGGGCTACAGAAATATCCGGGTGAACTTGTCTTTTTTGCCGGTGCAGTGAAAGAGGGTCTTTTTTGCGGGGATCATCACGACCGAGGCGGAGGTCTTGTAGAACCCGGAGGAGATCCGAACCTCCCGCTCCCGATCGAGCAGCAGGTTTCCCAGCCCCTGGGAGTCCCATACCTTTTTCGGCTCGATCATTTCCCATGCGTTGTCAAGGCGCAGCTCGCTCACCTCGTAGACCCGTTTCCCGATAAGCTCTGACGGCGCCGTCGGGGGCCAGGTGGTCTCGTGCGGAATATCTCGCCCCATCATTGCGGGCAGCAGGAAGTGGCCCGGGGCGACGTGAAAGCCGCTCTTTATCTCTCTTGCCTCCAGCGAGTTGGGTGTTACCTCCACTACCATAACCGAATAGGCATCGGCGACAACGATCGTCCCCGAAGCGCCCCGCGACATTGATTCGATCAGCCTGAGGGCGCCGCGGACGTCCCTGCAGCGCCGCAGCACCTCCCGTACGATGAGGGAAAGCGGAATGCTGCCCCTCCCGTCGCCCTCGAAGGGCTTGAGACAAAGGGCCGCACCTAGGCCGTGATCATTGATCCCCGCCAGCGCCCCCGCCATAGTAATCAGTGAAAGCTCGACATGAAAATACAATCCCTTCGGATGGTATCTCCGGGCGACGAGAAACGGCACGAGAAAGACCGGGATATCAA
This sequence comes from uncultured delta proteobacterium, assembly GCA_963848155.1. Taxonomy (GTDB): domain Bacteria; phylum Desulfobacterota; class Zymogenia; order Zymogenales; family Zymogenaceae; genus JAFGAS01. Next base: position 327,927 of record CAWKCL010000006.1, on the reverse strand, counting down.
TATTCACGCCGAGGGCGCAGACCCCCTCCGCGAACCGGTCGCAGGCGAGCGCGGCGATCAAAGCGGTCGCCGGGGGGACCAGAGAGAACGTAACGCCCATCTCCCGCGACCATATCGGCAGGAGGTCTGCGGGATCAAGGACGGCCCCCCGGCAGATCCCCTCAATTCTCTCCTCCTCGTCGGGGAGAAAGGACGACAGCCCCCGCCTGAAGACGGCGGGATCGATATTGGGGGTCGCGGAATAGACGTCGGTGATCGCGCCGCCCCAGATGATCTTTTCGAGGGCGTCCCGATATGCCTTGCCTTCGTCGATCGCGATGGTCTTTTTCTCGCCGGAGAACAGCAGGACGGTCATGGACGGCACCCGATTCGGGCGTCGAGGGTCTTTGCCCGGCCGGAGAATTTCGATCCGGGTTTGATGAGACGCGGGTAGTGCATTTAGTAGCCCCGTTCCTTGAAATACTCGGCCGCGCCCGGGTGGAGGCTTATCGGGCAGTAGGTTTGCGTCATCGATTCGGTCAGGGGGTAGGGGAGTCCCGTCGGTTCCTGTCTGCCGGCCCTCTCGTCCTCGTACAGGCGTGTCAAAACGGCCTTTACCATTGCCTTGTCAAGTTCCTGGGAGGCCAACAGCAGGATCGGCCGGGCGACGGTCTCATAGGGTTCGTTCACGGCGGGATAGCTGTTGCCGGCAACGACATAGGGGAACCAGACGGGCCACCGATCGCGGATGGCCATTAGTTTATCGTCCGGGACCGCAAGCAGGACCAGATGGGCCCCCATCGTTGAGGTGAGACGGGAAACGGCGGGAATCGGCACGATTCCCGAAAATACTGCACCGTCAAACGTCCCGTCGATCATCAATTCCGCGGCAGTGTCATAGTCCCAATCGTCCCCAACCTCAAAGAAAGATTCGACCCCCGAAGCGCCGATTATGATCTTGGCGGCATGAGCCCCGGGGTCGTTACCCGGCCCCAGGTAGAGCATCTTGCCCGAAAGAGCGGTGATGTCTTTCGGATCTCGTACCGAGGCGGCCAAGAGGAAATGCTCGACTGATAATCCCACGACGGCCGCTGCCGGCGCCCCCCCCTTTTTTGCGGGAGAAAACGTTCCGATGCCGAGAGCGGCCTCATAAGCCGACAGGGAATCGACGACCGCAAGGTCCGCCGATCCGGCAACGATGCGTGCGATGCTTTCCGCATCGCCGGCCGACTCGACGGCCTTTACGGTTACGCTATTGTCGCTCAGGATCCCGGCAAGGGTAAAGCCGATTCGAGCCGTATCACTGCCGTTGGAACCGACGGCCAGCACCAGTTCTTCGGCCCTGCCGGTACCGATATGCGTCAGGATAAGGAGGATACAGAGAGAAAAGAGCCCTTTTTTCATTGTCTCGCGCCGTTTTTTACGGGAATTGTATATGATAGACGCCAGAAGTCAAGGCTATTATACTCACGGCCGCCCGTTCGGCGCTACGCTATTAGAGCAATCTAATTGCTTTTTTGTTGACATGCCGCGACAGCGAAAGGTACAGTTAGCGATATTAATGGATATTTGTTTTGCCATGAGAAGGTTCTTAGCAACCTTTTTCGTTTTTTTGCTCTTTTTCAATCTGTTGTCCGGGATTTCCAGCGCCCGGGAGCTAACCCTCGACTTCGCCGATTTCCCGAGCGAAGTCGCGGATCTCTTTCGGGCCAAATTCCCCCAGCTTCAGCGGGAATTTAAGACCCTCGGTACCGGATGGGCGCAGCTATACATCTATCATGAGACGGAGCGCGACGAGTATAAGGCAACCCTGATCATGAAGATCGAGCCCGCAACCTTCGGTGTTGACGCGCGGCGGGTAACCCGTACGAAGCTGGACTTGAGGCCGTTTGCGGCCTATTTCCTTGCCCTTGATTCCTACCGCGGCGAGGTCAAAAAGTCGTCGGCCGATCCGGACGTGCGGGCGTTCATATCCCGGATGACGATGAGCATCATACTCATGAACGTCAAGGGAGATCAATTCGAGTTTTACGGAGACACGGACTTCTTCATGGGGGTGAGGGAGGCAATTATCTCCCCCAACTTCGTTTTTGAGCGTAACGGTAAAGAACCGATTACCGTCTACATGGAGCCGACGGCGGTCGTCAGCCAGGTCTTCATCCTGCCGCCGGCCAGGGACGAGAATAAAAAACCGACGGCGGCAAGCCTCATTTACGATTTCTTTAGTTTTCAGTACTAATCGATACGCAGAGGCGTATCAGGGCCTGGTCCCCCGCATAGGCGAGCGGAAGGCGGGGCGAGACGTCGGGCCCAAACAGGTGGTGAATCGCTGATAGGAGCGGTGTTTGAGATTGTTTGAGATTACTGAGATTATTTCAAGCAAGGATACCGAAAGAGGAGAAAACAGCATCATGAAAACCGAAGTTCGCCTATCCTTACTTCTTCTTGTCGTGTTTTTTGTGCTTTGTATCGCCCAGGTTGCCCTCGCCGAGTGGAACGGTATCGTTCCCTATAAGACCACGCGGGGTGAGGTCCTGGCGATCCTCGGCGAGCCGTCCTACGATTCGGGACTGGTTATGATCTACGATCAGAACAAGGCCCCCGCCGATACGAATGGAGCCGCGATCTATATCGTAAACGGCACCGTAACGATGGTTCGGATCATCCCGTTGAAGGACCTCTCCGAGGGGGATATCTGCGGCGCCTTCGGGAAACCCGCGACGGTCTCGTTTAAGAACCCTAATATCGAAGAGCAGGTCTTCAATTCCCCGACAGGCAAGATCTGCGTTATGTTCACCAAACAGGACAAGCGGGCTATTCGCATCGACTATTTTTAGCGTATGACCGAACCCACGCAGGCCGCCCCATGGCGGCCTTTTTCATTCATCGGCCCCCGGAAGCCGCACAGTGCCGAAACGGCCGTCCGGCGCACGTTTGCCGCGTTGCTCGAGCTGATCTTCCCCCCGGTTTGCGTAACGTGCGGGGGATTGATTTCAACGGATCGACGCCATCTCTGTGACGCGTGCCTGGACCGGATCGTCCGAATCGGGCGGCCGCTCTGTACCGTCTGCGGTAAACCCTTTCTGACGGCGGGCGATGACGACCACCTGTGCGGCGCGTGCATGCACAAAAGACCCCCGTTCGCCGAGGCCCGGAGCTTCGGCGTATACGGCGGCGTGCTCCTGGAGGCGGTGCACCTGTTCAAGTATCACCATCAGACGGCCCTCTCGTCGGTATTATGCGGAATTGCCGAAACCCACGACTGGGGCGGTCTTGATCCGAAACGATATGACGTCATGGTTCCCGTCCCGCTCCACAAGCGGCGGCTCTATGAGCGGGGGTTTAACCAGGCGATGCTGTTGTGCCGGGGGCTTGGGGAGGCGTGGGGCATCGAGGTCGAAGAAACGGGGCTGGCGCGGACGCGGCAGACCGCAGCCCAGATACGTCTAACGCCCGCCGAACGGGAACGGAACGTCCGGGGGGCCTTCGCGGTAACGGGCGACGTGTTTAAGGGCAGGCGGGTGCTCCTGGTGGATGACGTCTATACCACCGGGGCCACGGTGACGGAGTGTTCCCGGGTTTTGATGGACGCCGGGGCCGAAGCGGTGGGCGTCCTCACGATAGCCCGGGTTGTCATTACCTAGGCATCAGGGCAGGGCCGCCCGGCCGGAGGCGCCGGACAGATACCCTGTACGCGGACGCGGAACGATTACTTCGAAATTACTTCGGCTTGACCGTTACCTCGGCCTCCACATAGACTGCCCCGCCCCCGATCTTATCCCGGACATTGATCTGGATCGTGTAGGTGCCGGGTTGGGCGGTATCGAACAACGTGATAGTATTGTTTACGGGTACGCTTGTCATTCCCTTCGGCGGGGGGATGCGATCGTCGATCAGGTTTTGGCGTGCCAGCACCGAAACGCCGCCCGGATCATTCATGGTCAGGTCTTCCTGGATCCAGAGATTTCCCTCGGAATCGAGCTGGAATTCGGAAAGAGAAAACCGAATATGTATCTCATCTCCCGGATGAAAGACCCGGGGATCGGCGGAAGGACCGTCCTTTTCGTGAGAGATGACCAGGTCTTCGGCGGTAAGCCCGTACGAGGTGATTTTTTCGTTTGATCCCGGGCAGGCCCAGAGAAAGACGCCGGCAAACAGCATCGATACGAGCACGAGCCGGGATATACTCACAGGCAGCGCGGTCTTTTCCCCTTGTGTCATGGTCGTTTCCCCCTTGTGTTTACTATCGGGCAGCAGCCCCGGTATTGTCAAGGGATTTTTTCACGTTTTTTAGCGTTGCTATTGACCGGCTTTTATAGTATTAAATATTGTTCCGGTAACATCTGAAGCAGAGGCCTTTTATTATAGATACGCAATCCATCAACCGGATTCTCATTGTCCGCCTCTCGGCGATCGGGGACGTGGTGCGCACCCTTCCCGCGCTGGCGGTGATCAGGCGGCGGTTTCCCAACGCGTTTATCGCCTGGGTCGTCGAAGAGAAGGCCGGCGAAATTCTCATGGGACGAAAGGACCTCGATGAGGTGATCGTCTTTCCCCGCCGGTCCCTCGCACGGCAGGCAAAAAACCCCCTCACGCTGTTTCGCGCGGTGGCCACCCTTTACCGGTTCGTGCGGTATCTCAAGGCAAAGCGCTTTGACGTGGCCGTCGATTTTCACGGGCTTTTGAAGAGCGCCTTGATCTCCTATTTTTCGGGTGCGCCGGTCCGTTTCGGATTCGAGAAGGGATTCGACAAGGAGATGAACCACCTGTTTTCCACGAGGCGCGTTTCTCTTCCCGCGCCGAAGCTCTCCCGCGTCAGGCGCAACCTCCTTATGGCCGAGGCGCTCTGCGGGCCGGTCGAGACTCCCCGGGTCAGGATAGAGCCCTCTAAAAAGGACAGGGCCGCCGTCGATCGTATACTGCGGAAAGGGTCCACGGGGGACCGTCCCCGCATCATCGTTCACCCCGGCACGTCCGCCAAGACCGCCTATAAGCGGTGGGACGCCCGAAAATTCGCCGAAGCCGCCGACCTTGTCGTCTCCCGCCACGGGGGCGAGGTGATCGTAACCGGGGGGCCGGGGGAAGAGGCGATCGTATCGGAGACGGCGCGCCACATGAAACACAAGCCCTCTATCATCGACGAGCCGCTGTCCCTGCTTGAGCTGGCAGCCCTTTTTGAGACGGCCGACCTCTATATCGGAGGTGACACCGGGCCGACACATATTTCTTCTTTCGTGGGCACGCCCGTGGTGGTGGTCTTCGGCCCCACCGATCCTGTTGAGAACGAGCCCTATACCGGGACCCCGTTCCGTATGGTCCGCGTTCCGTCGCGATGTGCCCCGTGCAGGGAAAAGACGTGCACGCGCACCGACTGCTTTGACGGGATTACCCCCCTGATGGTGGCCCAAGCCGCCGGAGAGCTCCTGGCCGAAACGGGGAAGACCGGTGGCCGACAAGGTATTTAATTGCTTCAACCGCGCCGGGATTTATGTGCGGGAAGGTCTCTGTACCGGCGCTTTATTACGGACGACGGCGGTAATGCGGGACGGGTCGCCTCTTTGATCGGTGTGTATAAAGGGAGAACAACCCGATGAGAATCCTTCATCTGTTGGCCGACTGGAAATGGACCGGGCCGTCCGAGCCGGTTCTCATCCTGGCCGATGCACTCGCGAAACGGGGACACGAGGTGCTCTTTGCGGTTCAGAAACCGCCCGAAGACGCCGGACAAGCCAACACCATCGTCACGTTCGCCCGCGCGCGCGGGGTGCGGATCGATACCTCCCTTGACTGGGACCGACGCACCAAACCGGATAATCTCTTCGGCATACCCGGAATCATCCGTGACGCGCGCAGGCTCGCCCGGATCATAGAAGAGTTCCGCGCCGACGTCATCAATGCCCATTCCGACCACGACCATATAACGGCGGCGTTAGCCCGGCGCTTCGCCGCCGCCCGGCCGGTCCTCGTCAGGACCGACCATAAGCGGGATTCGTTTCCGGCCGGTATTGCGACCCGTTTCCTTTTGTCTCGCGGGACCGACGGGATCATCACGTTTTCGTCCGGGGCCGCGTGGCGCATAACCGAGACCTTCTCGTTTCCGAAGAGCAGGCTCCTGGTGGCCGATCCGGCCCTCGACCTTGCGCGCTGGCAACCCGGCCCGCCGGCAAAAAATATGCGGGCGGCCTTCGGGATCGAGCCGGACGCCTTTGTCATCGGGATGGTGGCACGCTTTCAGGCCTATCGAAAGACCGACCGGGTCATCGCGGCGTTTGCCCGCCTGGCGAAAAAACATCCGGAGGCCCGGTTGCTCCTGCTGGGACGAAGCTCCCAGATGGAACAGAGCGTACGGCGTCCCGCCCGGCGGCTCGGCGTGGCCGACCGGGTCATTACCCCGGGCTACATCCGCGAGGACTACCGGGACGCGCTCGCGTCAATGGACGCGTTCGTATTCATGATGCCGGGATCGGACGGTACGGCCCGGGCGTTGAGGGAGGCAATGGCGCTGGGGCTGCCGGTCGTGGCGGCCCGTATCGGGATGCTCCCGGAAATCGTGGAAGACATGGCCTCGGGGCTTGTCGTTGAGCCGACTGAAGACGGCTGTTGCGACGGCCCTCGAACTGCTCTGCAGCGATGCCGGATTACGCAGGAGGCTTGGGGAAGGCGCGCGGCACGCCGCGCAGCGGTTTGACCTGGCGCGTCACGCACAGAACGTCGAGGATTTCTACGGATCGCTCATAAAGGCCGGCAAGAGATGATTCCCTTTATACGACGAAGATGGGCCGGGCTGGCCGCCTTCTTTCTCCCGCTCTTCCTGGCGGTGGCAGCGGCGTCGGGCGCTCAGATCACCGTCGGCCCCCTGCTGGAGCTGCCCGGGACCGACACCATGACCGTCGTGTGGGAGACGGACTCCGCGTGCGCCGGCTCGGTGATCGTGCGGGGTCCTTCGGGTACCGAGCGGGAGATACTTTCGCCGGTCGCGGGTACCCGCCACGTGGCGACGATCGCGGGGCTGGCGCCCGACACGCGGTACGAGTATGCGGTCCGTGCGGACGGAGACGCCTATTTATCGCTCGTGTTTTCGCACGCTGCCAAAACAGGGGCCGTACCGCGTCGTATTTCTCGGCGATACGCGGGAAAACAGGGGCATCATAAAAGACCTCTTTTCCCAGGATCGATACGTATCAACCCCGGTTTATCGTCCTGCTGGGCGATCTAGTAACCTGGTCAGATCGGATAGACGATTGGGAACAGGAGCTGTTTGATCCCGGAAGAAGACTCTTCGACCATACCCCCATCCTGGCGATAACCGGAAACCATGAATTCGAAGACGATCCCGAAAGAAGGATGTTCAGACGATTCTTCCCCCTTCCTCCCGGCGCTACCGTCGGACGCCATGATGTATGACCTGAGATTATGCGGGGATCTCTATGTATTGCTCGATTTCTATAACAGCCGCCCGTTTCTCCCGATTACCAACGGAATAAAGCTCTATCGACTGCTGCGGAACGCATCGGCGGGGCGGGATACGGGGAACATCTTCATTCTCACTCACGAAGGCGTAATCAGCCATTGGAGACTCCGCAGAGGCGATATTGCGTTGAAACCGCTGCTCAGGATCATGGGCAAGTACGGGGTTACGGCCATGATCTCGGGACACGATCACTACTACGCCCGGGGCACTACCTACTCCGGCGTACCCTTTTTCATTACCGGCGGCGGCGGCTCGCCGCTCCGGCCGGCTAATAAGTACAATTTCTACGGCGTTCTCACGGGCAGGACGGATTACCTGGAGCCGGCCTACCATTTCCTGGTCATGGACGTTGACGGCCGGACATGCACGTTCAGGGCGGTGTCACCCGACGGAACGGTGCTCGACAGTGCTGTAATCGCAGAAAAAGACGGCCCCGCAAATCGGCCTCGCCTTTTTATCCATATCCCCGGTTTAGGCGAAAGCTTGGAGAAGACGGAAGATGAGAGGCATTAGGAAAGATACGGGGCTTATTGTCGGCCCCATTCTCCGATACTTCGGCGGCGATGCAATGACGGTCGTCTGGGAAACACAGGGAGAGGTCGCCGGCGAGGTCGTCTACGGGCCCATCCGGAAGCCTCCGGACCAAACGGGACCGTGTGGTTGATCCGTGCCCGGTTACTCTGCACCGCAATACCCTGACCGGTCTCGCTCCGGCGACCGCCTACGACTACTCGGTGATCGTCAAGGGGAAGCCACTGTTTCGCGGCTCATTCAAGACGCCGCCCGCAAGCGGGCCGTACCGTGTCGTCATATTTGGCGATCCCCATGTCCCCGGCCGACGGCTTCCGAACCCTGGCGCAAAGGATCGTACAGCGAGAATCCCGATTTTATCGTGTGCCTGGGCGACATTGTCGCTTCGCCCCATCACAAGGACAGATGGCCGAACTTTTTTGAAATGGGCGGGGGGCTTTTTGCCCGCATCCCGTTTGCCGCGGCCGTCGGCAATCACGATGTCCAGGGTGGAACCGTCCTGTACGACCGCTACATCGGGCGGCCCGCGGGGACGCCGGAGGGCTACTACTACGGTGCGTTTGACGTAGGATCGGACTAGCTACATTATCCTCGATTCGCGAAACGATCACCTCTTCTTTCATCACGGGTTCTGGCTCATAAGAAAGCTCAGGGAGCTGAAGCGCCGCACGGACGTCCGGCATATATTTGTCTTCAGCCACGTCGGCCCGGTCAGCTACAAAGAGTTCCGCCGCGGCTTTATCGGACTGAAGCCGCTCCTGCCGCTGATGGTACGAGCCGGGGTATCGGCGATGTTTTCCGGCCATGACCATCACTACGTACGCGGGAAGATACACCGGGGATTTCCCTTCTTCGTCTCCGGCGGCGGGGGCGGGAAGTTACAGCCGGTCAGTCGATACAGCCCGTACGGCTGGTTCGCGGGAAAGAAGGAGGCCCAGGCGGTAGCAAACCATTACCTGGTGCTGGACGTCACCGACGAACGGTGCACCGTCCGGGCGGTCGACGGTCAAGGCGCGGTCATAGATGAAGTGGCGCTGCCGCCGAGGGCCGGACGCGCGGCGCCCGAGGAGTAGGAAGACGGGTATGGCAGAGGGGAAACCGACGTATCGCACGCGGAAGGCAGGCGGGATGGTCTGGACGTACCGCCAGGGATGCGAGGACCTGATCGCACTGGACTTTTCCCGAGAGATGCATGCCGGTTCAAGCGAAAACATGGTGCGCATCCGGGGGCGGCTGGACAGGGGCGGCAGCGGCTATTTCGTGAAGATCTTCAAACACGTCGGTATCGGGCGGTCCATCAAGTCGCTGTCGCTGGGGCATGTCGCGAAAAAGGAATTCATCGCCTCGGATTACCTTATCTCACGCGGAATTCGGACGCCGGAGGCCCTCGCCGTGGGGCTATCGAGCAGGGAGCCCGACCACGCGATTATCGTCTTTCGGGAGATACCGGATGCCGTCCCCGTGAAGGATCTCTTTATGAAGGCGAAACCGGACCAGCGGGAAAAGTACCTTGACCTGATTGCAGATACAACAGCGGCGCTGCACCGGGCCTCTTTTTATCACCGTGACTATCACGGGGGAAACCTGCTGCTGGCGGCGGACGAGGCGGGCAGTCCGGTCCTCTGGGTCGTCGACCTGCACCGCTCGTCATTTCCGCGCGATATGTCCGGCCGCCGGGGCCCGAAAAATATCGCCGATATAATTCATTCGCTGCTGCCTGCCATCGGGCAGGACGATATCCCGCGGTTTTTATCTCGATATCGAAAGGAAAATCCGGCGGCACGTTGGGACGAGGCCGACGCCCAACGCTCCATCGAAAGACGTCTCAAGAAGATCGAGGCGCGCCGGCTCCGGAGCCGTACAAAACGGTGCTTTGTCAACTCGAGCGGCTTTTTTACCACGAGCAACCCGGGCGAAGTCGTCTACGCGCGGCGGGAGATGTCGCCGGAAGAAATCGACCGGGTCATCGGGCGGTTCACCCGGGGCGAAGGCCGGCTCATCAAGAAGGATACGAAGGCGACCATCGCCCTGGTCAGGGAGGATCGGGGAGAGCTTTGCGTCAAGGCCTACGAGCACCTCGGTTTTTCGGACCTGATCAAGACGCTGATGGGCATCAGCCGCGGTCACGGCTCATGGAAGGCGGCCCATGGCCTGTCGCTCAGGGGTTTTGAGACCCCCCGGGGCCTCTGCCTGGTAATAAAGCGGCGCCTTTTCATCCCGCGGTCGGCATACCTTGTTACGGAATCTATCGCGCCCCGTCTCGAGATGGCCCGGTTTATCCTCAGAAATCTGAAAGACGGACCGCCGGACGAGGCCGCCCGTTTCGTGACGGACTTCGGCTCGGTTATCGGCTCACTGCATCGGGCGGGTATTTACCACCGGGACCTGAAGACCTCCAATATCGCCGCCGGAAGGCAGGGCACGGGGTTTTCCATCTCTTTCCTTGATCTTGACGCGGTCTCGTTCGGTACGTCGGTTTCGGCTGCGCGAAAGGCCAAGAACCTGGCCCAGATATTCCTTTCTACCCCGCGGATGATCGGCGCCGAACAGACGTATGCTATTCTTTGAGGCGTATACCGCCGCCTCGGGGAAGCCGGAGGATTCACGGAAGATCGCACGGCTCGTCGGCAATCTTGTGAAGGGCAGGGACATCCGCTACGTATCCGATACCGGAGACGTGATCGAGGACGCCCGCGCCCTCTATACGCAATTGTGGGGGGACGATTAGAGGCGATGTGCGGGATTGTGGGAATCGTTCGATTTGACGGCCGCCCCATCGACCCGGGGCGTCTTGAGGCCATGCGCGACACCATGATCCATCGGGGTCCGGACGACCGGGGTATCTATCTCTCCCGTACCGGAGAGACGCCGACGGTCGGCCTCGGCCACCGGCGCCTTTCGGTCATCGACCTTTCGGCCGCCGGGCACCAGCCCATGGCCACCGAGGACGGCCGCCTCGTCATTGTCCATAACGGCGAGATCTACAACTTCCGCCGGCTGCGCAGCCAGCTCGAATCGCTCGGCCATACCTTCTTTTCCCACACCGATACCGAGGTCATCCTCCGGGGCTACCGGCAGTGGGGGGAGCAGGTCGTCGATAAATTGGAGGGGATGTTCGCGTTCGCCGTGTGGGACGCGCAAAACCGCCGCCTCTTCGCCGCCCGCGATCCGTTCGGCATCAAGCCGCTGGTCTACTATCATGACGACGCCGCGTTTATCTTTGCCTCGGAGATCAAGGCCATTACCGCGTCCGGCACGGCGCGCCTTTCGGTCGATCCCGAGGCGCTCTCGGAGTATGTCTGCCTCAACTACATTCCCGCCCCCCGGAGCGTTTATCGCGAGATACAAAAGCTTCCCCCCGGCCATACCCTTACCGTCGATTCCGGCACGATCAGGATACATCGCTATTACGATTTGGCGGCCCGCGTCAGTGGCGTCGAGCCGCCGACGTACCGGCAGGCGCGCCACGAGCTCAGGCAGCTCCTCACCGCCTCGGTGGAAGGGCAGCTCGTAGCCGACGTGCCCCTGGCGGCCTTCTTGAGCGGGGGTTTGGATTCCTCCATTATCACCGGGATCGTGAATTCCCTCGGGGGGCCGGTCAAGACCTTCACCATAGGGTTCGGCAAGGACGGGCTCTTCGATGAGACCCATTACGCCAGGGACGTGATCGAAATGAATAAGAACGTCCGGGCGAGTATCCTGGACCTGACGAGCGACGACCTGTTTGACCTGATTCCCGACCGTCATGGACAGCCTGGACGAGCCGTTCGCCGATTTTTCCGTCGTGCCGACCTATCTCGTCTCCAAGATGGCACGCCGGGAGGTTACGGTGGCGTTATCGGGTGACGGCGCCGACGAAGTCTTCGGCGGATACCGGAAATATCTGGGTGAGCAGTTCTACCGCTGGTGGCGCCTGATTCCGGCTTCCGTGCGGCAGCGAGGTCATCGGCCCGATGCTGGCCCGTCTCCCGCAGTCGCGCGGCACCCGGTTGGGCGAAGCGGCCCGCAAGGTCAAAAGGTTTATCGACGGCCAGGCGCTCGACCCCGCCGGACGCCACTTTCGCTGGCTCTCGGTCCTGACGTCGGATACCGCCGGCCGTATACTGACGGGTGATTTTATGCGTCAATTTCGAGACGCCGCATCCGCCCGCTCGATGGTCGAAGGACTTTTTTCGTCGTTTCCCGGCGACGTAAAAAACAGGATGTTCTATACGGACGTCAGCCTGGTGCTCCCCGACGATATGCTGGCAAAGGTGGATGCCATGAGCATGAAAAACTCCCTCGAGGTCAGGGTTCCCTTCCTCGACCCGTCGGTTCTGGAGCTCGCCTTTACACTGCCCGGTGAGTTCAAGCTTTCGGGTATGCGCAGAAAGCGAATCCTGCAGGACGCATTTAGAGATATGCTGCCGAGACGGGTCATCAACCGACCCAAGCAGGGATTTGAAATGCCTATCGGCGAATGGTTCAAGGGGCGGCTCGCCCCCCTCTTCTTTGACGTTGTCACTAAGGACGCGGCCAACAGGCTCGGGGTTTTTCGGTATGACGGGATCAACGAAATCTATCGAATGCACCGGGACAACCGGCGGGATTATACCTTTTTGCTGTGGAATATCTTCGCCCTCGTATGGTGGGACACAAGGAGGCGTGCGGAAAGGCCGTGACCAGAATTAAGGTTATGCGCATCATTACGCGGCTCAACGTCGGCGGGCCGTCGATCCACGCGGTGCTGTTGGCCAAGGGACTTGATACAAACGTGTTTGAGTCTATCCTTGTTACCGGCCAGCTTGGCAAGGGGGAGGGGAGTATGGGGTACCTTGCCGAGGAAGCCGGGATCAACCCGATTGTCGTGCCCACCCTTGGGCGGGAGATCAACGTTATCGATGATATCATCTCATTCGTGCATATCGTTCGGCTCATCGCCTCGTATCGGCCTGATATCATCCATACGCATCTGGCCAAGGCGGGAACCCTCGGGAGGATCGGCGGGGCCCTCGCGAAGTTTATCTTGATTTTCTGTAATAAGAAGATTAAGATATTCCACACTTATCACGGGCACTATTTTTACGGCTATTTCGGCTCGGTCAAAACGAGGGTGTTCATATATATCGAGCGGACGCTCGCCCTCTTTTGCCGAAACATAGTTATTATCAGCCGGCTCCTGAAGGATGATATCGTCAAGACCTACCGAATTGTCCCGGAACGCAAGGCCGTCGTCATCCCCCTCGGTTTTAATTTCGACAAGCTCGCCACCGGCAGGGAAAACGGAGAGAGCTTCAGGCGGGAGATCGGCGCGCTTAACCAACGAAAAAATCGTGGGGATCGTGGGAAGGCTCACGACGATAAAGAACCACGATTTGTTTCTTGAGACGGCCGCCCGCTTGATTGCGGACGACACGATACCGAGCGTGCGTTTCGCAGTGATAGGAGACGGGGAATTGCGGCAAAAGCTGGAGCGGAAGGCCGAGAAGCTCGGAATTGCACGGAAGGTCGTCTTTACAGGGTGGCGGCGGGATATGGGCGAGGTCTACGCGGGACTTGACGTGCTGATGCTTACGTCGATCAACGAAGGAACGCCGGTAACCATTATCGAGGCAATGGCCCTTGGAATCCCCGTCGTTGCCACCGCGGTCGGGGGGGTTCCGGATCTCCTCGGCGCCGGCACGGACGGATCGTCTACGGTCCGCCAGAGGGGCGTCATGGTTGCCTCCGGCGACGACGCGGGGCTTGCCGAAGGGCTGAAGCTCGTCCTGACCGATGAGACTACCACGGCGGCTGTCGTACAACGGGCGCGGGAGTTCGTGCGACGTGAATACGACGCAAAGAGACTCATAAAGGATATCGAGTCTCTGTATCTTGCTGCACTGGCTTAGCGCAGCGGCTTAGCGTACTGGTGAAGAAATGAATATACTCATAACGGGCGGCGCCGGTTTCATCGGCTCTCATCTGGCCGAAAGGCTCATTTCCCGGGGAGACGATGTGTATATCATCGATAACCTTTCGACCGGAAGCCTGAAAAACATCGAAGCGATCAAGAAGCACGGGGCATGTCACGCGGTCATAGACTCCGTCCTCAATGAGGGGACGCTCAACGAACTCACCGGAAGGTGCGACTGCATATACCATCTGGCGGCCGCGGTGGGCGTCAAGCTCATCATGGAAAACCCGGTAGAAACCCTGGAGACGAACGTTCTGGGGACCGAAGCGGTGCTGCGGACGGCCAACCTCTATAAACGAAAGGTTCTCGTTACCTCCACCTCGGAGGTCTACGGAAAGGCGATGGATATCCAGGACGAGGGGGGTAAGCTCAAGGAAGAAAACGACCTCCTCCTGGGGCCGACATGCAAGCGACGGTGGGCATACGCCTGCTCCAAGGCCCTTGACGAATTCCTGGCCCTGGCTTACTATGACGAGAAGGGACTTCCCGTGATTATCACTCGGCTCTTTAACACGGTTGGGCCCCGGCAGACCGGGCGCTACGGAATGGTGATACCGACGTTCGTCACGTCGGCCCTGCTGGGGAAACCCCTGCCGGTTTTCGGCACCGGTGAGCAATCCAGAAGCTTCACTCACGTCGATGACGTCGTTTCGGCGATGATCGCCCTCATGGAGTGCCCCGGCGCCGAGGGACAGATATTCAATATCGGGAACTCTGAGGAGATTACCATAAACGAACTGGCCAAAAAGGTAATCGAGTTTGCCAACAGTAAATCGACCGTCGAGCATATCCCATACGAACGAGCATACGGCAAGGGATTTGAAGACATGGAACGGCGATACCCGGATCTTACTAAAATTGAGAAATTCATCGGATACTATCCTCAAAAGAGCATTGACGATATTATTCGAAGCGTCATCGAGTATTACGAGAAATAGATGGATTCTTCCTTTATAAAATACCTCGCGGTTTTTATTGCTTCTCTGGCGATCTCACTTGTTGGGACCCGGGCGCTGATCTCGCTCGGCCCTAAAATGGGGTGGGTCGAAAAGATAAAAAAAGACCGCTGGCATTCCAAACCGACGGCCAAGCTCGGCGGAATCGCCATATATATCGCCCTCATGGTCGTCACAATCGTATCCTTCTGGCCCCCGACGGAGATGAAGATAGTAGGGTTACTGGCCGGTACGACCATTATCTTTATTCTCGGTCTGGTCGACGATTTACGATCCGTTTCCCCGGTGATTAAGATTATCGTGGAAGTGGCCGCCGCGGCCGTGGTGATTGCCTTCGGCGTCTACTCGGAATACTTCAGCCCGTTTTTCGGTATTCCCCTTACGATCTTCTGGATAGTGGCGATTACCAATGCGTACAACCTCATCGACAACATGGACGGCCTGGCTTCGGGGATTGCGGCGATTTCTGCGATGACCCTGTTTGTACTATCGGCGATTATGGGCTGGGCAGACACGGCAATCCTCTCGGCCGTGATGTGCGGAGCGGCACTCGGATTTCTGCGCTATAATTTTAATCCTGCGCGGATCTTCATGGGGGACTGCGGCGCGCTGACGATCGGCTTTTATCTCTCGGTCGTTACGCTGATCGGGTCGATGACCTATATGAGCAACCTTATCCTGACACTCGTCGCCCCGATCCTTGTCATGGCGGTTCCGATACTTGATACGGCTTTCGTCACAACGCTCAGGGCGGTTTCCGGCCGGCGCGTCTACGAAGGCGGTAAGGACCATACCTCTCATCGCCTCGTTATCATGGGACTGTCCGAAAAAAAATCGGTCCTCGCCATCTACCTCTTCTCGCTGGTTTTCGGCGGCTTCGCGGTGTTTCTCGCCTTCCCGGGGGCAAGCTACCTGCTCGTCTGGACGCTCCTGGTCATCTCCCTGGTATTTCTATTTTTGCTGGGGCTCTTCCTGAGCGGTCCGGATCTCAGGGAGATAGAGAACCGCGTTCGCGCTAACAGGGGCCCTAACGGGATCATCGCGCTTCTTATTAAGAAAAGAAATGCTGTCGTCAAGATCGCCGCCGATGCGTTGATTGTCGCGGCGTCCTATATCCTGGCCTACTACCTAATGGGAAACGGCTCCGTCAGCCGAGACGAGGGGGTCCTCATCGGAAGGTCTCTGCCGATATTTGTTTTTTTCCAAATGGCCTCGTTCTACTTGTTCGGGATCTACCGCGGAGTATGGAAATACGTCTCGTTTGGGGATATGATACGGATCGTTGAGGCGGCCCTGGCAGGCACGGCGATCTCATCCCTTATCCTGTTTCTCTTCACCTTTTTCACGGGCTATTCGGCGTCCGTGGTGATCGTTTATTTCTTTATCATGACCTTTTTCATAGCGGCGAGGGCCGCAAGTATCAGGGGCCTTACCGATTTTTTTACCCGTCATCGAGCCCGTCGGGCGGAAAAGAGGGTCCTTATTTTCGGGGCCGGGGACTCGGGCAACGCCGTCCTCCGGGAGATACTCAACAACGGCGGGCCGGACCGCCTGCCGCTGGCCTTTATCGATGACGATCCCTCCAAGGTCGGCAAGATCATCAATGGGATCGAGGTCCTGGGTACCCGGCACGATCTGGGCCGGGTAATCCGCGAGAATAAGGCCGATGAGGTAATCGTAGCGGTCAACGATCTTTCCGCCGAGACCCGACGATATATTCAACGCGTCTGCAAGGAATCGGAGGTCGCCGTTGTGACGGTATCGGGAATCTTTACTGTAGATGGGTAACGATATGGAATGTTTGGTAACCGGAGGAGCCGGTTTTATCGGTTCGCACATAGCCGAGGCGCTCCTGAAGTCGGGCAGGAAGGTGCGTATTCTGGATAACTTCTACACCGGTAGGCGGCAAAATATTGCCTCGTTTATCCGGGACATAGAGCTGATCGAAGGAGATATCAGAGACCAGGACGCCGTCGCCAGGGCGGTGCGCGGGGTCGACGTGGTCTTTCACCAGGCCGCCATACCGTCCGTCCCCCGTTCCGTCCGTGAGCCCCTGCTTACGCACGACGTTAACGTCAACGGCACCCTGGGGCTGCTTCTCGCGGCAAAGGACGCCGGGGTTTCGCGATTCGTGTACGCGTCGTCGTCCTCCGCTTACGGCGATACGCCGACGCTTCCCAAGGTCGAAGAAATGCCCCCCTCGCCCCTGTCCCCCTATGCCGTTCAAAAGCTCATGGGGGAATATTACACGCGCGTATTTTTCCTCGTCTACGGTATGCCGACGGTGGCGCTGCGTTACTTCAACGTCTTCGGCCCCCGGCAGGACCCCGCGTCTGAATATGCCGCGGTCATCCCGAAGTTCATCACGCTGATGATGGCGGGGAAACCGCCCCTTATTTACGGGGACGGCGCCCAGACGCGGGACTTTACGTACATAGAAAACGTCGTTTCGGCAAATATGCTGGCGGCCGACGATACCCGATGCCTGGGGGAAGTCATGAACATTTCAACCGGGCAGCAGCTTGGCCTGATGGAGCTTGCCAAGGCAATCGGGAGCCTGCTGGGGACCTCGATCGAACCGGTCTTTGATCCCCCCAGGGACGGCGATATCAAGCATTCGTTCGGCAGCATCGAAAAGGCAAAGAGGCTGTTGGGATATTCCGTACGGATCGGCATGGAGGAGGGGCTCACCCGCACGATACGATGGTACCGGGAAGGGACGCAGACGTGAAAGGCTCGCCGAGGTTCTCATTCATCATCGTCTGTTTTAATAACCGGGCGCTCCTGCCGTCGTGCATTGATTCGATCCGCCAAACCATTGAGCGGCCGCTCTATGAGATCATCGTTTCTGATAACGGATCGACGGATGGGAGCGATCGGCTCATCCGGGAGCAGTGGCCCGATATCCATCTCATCGAGAACGGAAAGAACCTCGGTTTTGCCGCGGCCGTCAACCGGGGAATCGCCGCGGCCCGGGGCGACTATATTGTGCTGATGAATTCGGACGCCCGGCTTAACCCCGGGCGCCCTGGAGACGATCGGGCGGTTTATGGACGACCATCCCGATGTGGCGATTGCCGGGGGGCGGCTTATGGGCCCCTCCGGAAGCCCTCAGAACAGCGCGGCCGCCTTCCCCGGGATGGCCACCGAATTCGGCCTTAAGCCGCTGCTCAAGCTCCTCTTTCCGCGGCGTTTCCCGGGCAGCGGGGCGGGCAGGCGCGATCCTTTTGACGTCGATTCGATCATCGGGGCGCTCATGGTCGTGCGGATGGACGCCGTTCGGCACGTGGGGGGGCTTGATGAGGACTACTTTTTCTTCCTCGAGGAGACCGATTGGTGCCTGAGGATGAAGCGGGCGCGGATGCGGGTTGTGGTCGTCCCGGAGGCGCGCATCATCCACGACCAGGGGAAAACCGCGAAGCGGTACCCCCTCAGGGCCAAGGTGGAATATTACCGCTCGCTGGTTACCTTCATGGAGAAGAACCGCGGACGTCTCTACCGGGCGGTCTTTGTCGGCGGGACTCGCGATACGGTTTAGCGTGGATATACTGCTGCAGGCGCTTATGTGCTGTGCTACCCTGTTTATTGCCAGGAGCCCCCGGGAGCGATGCAAGCGGTATGCGGGCCTTCTCTTGTGGGTCGTCCTGGGGCGGCCAGCCTCATGGGGACTTTCAGGGATCAATAAGTAGCGGAGACGTGCACCAATGGACCAGTTATATCCCACAATAGAAATGATTGGCTGTGTCGACCGGTTCAGTGAGGCGGGGGTCCTTGTGGTAGGGGACGTCATGGTCGATGAATTCGTCTGGGGAAGAGTGGAGCGGATATCCCCCGAGGCGCCGGTCCCGGTTGTGGAGGTTCAGCGTGAGGCGCTGCTGTTGGGCGGCGGTGCAAACGTTGTCAATAATATCCGGGCGCTGGGCGGCCGCGTTTTCCTGGCCGGCGTCGTGGGAAAGGACGCGATGGGCGGCCACCTCATCGATGAGCTGGCCAAGATCGGCGTTGCGGCAGACGGGATCGTAACCCTCTCGGACCGGCCGACTACCATCAAGACACGCGTGATAGCCCACCATCAGCAGGTCGTTCGATTTGACCGTGAAAGACGCATAAAGATCGACAAGGAGACTACCGACAGGATCATCGGGTATGCCCGGTCTCTCGGCACGCAGATCCGCGCCATTATTATCTCCGACTACGGGAAGGGGGTCATCAACGAGCGTCTCGTCTCCGGCCTGGTCGATTATGCCGCAAAGAACGACCTGATCGTCTCGGTCGACCCGAAAGTGGAAAACTTTTCGATATATAAGAATGTAACCGTTATTACTCCCAACCACCACGAGGCATCCAGCGGAGTCCACCACAAGATCGTCGATGACGAGAGCCTCCTGGCTACCGGAAGACTCATACTCTCCAGGCTCGGCTGTAAAAACGTCATTATTACCCGGGGAGAGGACGGGATGACCCTCTTTGAGGCGCCGGGCGGCATCGTCCACATCCCGACGGTGGCGCGCGAGGTCTTTGATGTGACCGGCGCCGGTGATACCGTTATATCGACGCTGACGCTTGCGCTGGCAGCCGGCGCTACGATGCGGGATGCCGCGGTTATCTCCAACTATGCCGCGGGCATCGTGGTGGGTAAGGTTGGAACGGCAATCACTACCGCCGGGGAACTGAAGGGAGAAATACGGCGCGCCATCGACGCCAAGGAGAGGCCCGGCGCACCGGGCAGGTCATAAGGCGACAGGATATCCCGATCGCAGACAGTAACAAGGGAGAAGGTGAGTGTATGAACACAGTCTGTTCGATGACCGGATACGGCGAAGGGACCTGGGATTCGAGTGAGGCAACCTATCTGCTCGTTGCCAAGTCGCTCAATCACCGGTTCCTGGAGACGAGGGTAAAGCTCCCGCCGAAATACGATGCATGGGAATTCGAGATTCAGCGAAAGATCAAGGAGCGCTTTGACCGGGGACGAATAGACCTCGTAGTTACGGAGGCGGCGGGGCAGCAGAAAAAGACGATGCCGGCCATGGATCTTGAGCTGGCCGCCCGGTACGTTGAACTGATGAACGCGCTCAAGGACGGCCTCTCGCTTCCCGGAGAGGTGAACCTGGATATCGTCTGCCGGATGCGGGATGTCATCTATCAGTCGGCGCCGACACTCGATATGCAGAACGCCTGGGCAGAGTTCGAGCCGATCCTCGAAGGGGTTTTAGAACGGCTCGGCAAAAGCCGCGCCCAGGAAGGGGATGCGCTGGCGGCCGACCTCATGGGACGGCTGGAACACCTCCGGCAAATCACTGCGGCCGTCGAGAGAGAGGCCCCCGGGATGATAACGCACTTTCGGGAGCGATTGATCGGGCGGATCAAGGAACTTTCCGACGACCGCCTCAACGTCGACCGGATCGAGGAGGAGGTGGTGATCTTCTCGGATCGCGTCGACTTTACCGAGGAGCTGGTCAGGCTTACCGCTCATATCGGCGCGTTCGGCCGGACGATTGGGGCCGGCGGGCCGATGGGAAGGAAGCTCGACTTCCTGCTCCAGGAGATGGGACGGGAGATCAACACAATCGGCAACAAAAACGTGAGCTCGGATATCTCCGAGCAGGTCGTTTCAGCGAAGGTGGAGCTTGAAAAGATGAGGCAGCAGGTTCAAAATATCGAGTAGGACGGGCAAATGGAATTAAAGCTATTGAGTCTCGGGTTTGGAAACTCCGTCATCGTCAGCCGGATTGTTGCGGTCCTTTCCCCCGATTCATCACCGATGAAACGGCTCAAAGACGAGGCGAAAGGCAAGGGTCTCCTGATCGACGCAACTCACGGCAGGAAGACTCGCTCCATCATCATCACCGACTCGCATCATGTCATCCTTTCGGCGGTACAGTCCGATACGATCGCCCAGCGCCTGGCTTCCGACGACCGGACCGAAAAGAAGTGGGGCGCACAGTAGCGCCCGAGGCAACCGGGGGAATACCGAGTACCATGAGCCAACCGATTACCGATACGCCACAAACGGGGACCGCCTTTATCCTTTCGGCGCCGTCCGGCGCGGGAAAGACGACGATCGCCCGTGAGGTGGTCAATAGGGTCGGGAATATCCGCATCAGCGTCAGCCACACTACCAGGAGGCCGCGGCCGCGCGAGACCGACGGCACGGATTACCATTTCGTTACCTCCGAGCGTTTTACGTTGATGCAGGACGAGGGGGCGTTTCTCGAGGCGGCCAACGTCCACGGAAATTGGTACGGCACCCACGAGGGAGAGGTGCTTCCGTATATTTCCGCCGGTACCGACGTGATCCTGGATATCGACGTCCAGGGGGCGCTGATCGTCAGGGAGAAGATCAACGCGGTGCTCATCTTCATCCTCCCCCCGAGCATGGAAGAGCTGATGCGCAGGCTCAGGGTTCGTGATACCGAGAAGCAGGACGCGATAAAACGCCGGATTGAAAACGCCCGCCGTGAGATCTCCCAGGCATCATACTACGACTACCTGGTGATCAACGACGATTTCTCCCGGGCGGTGGCTGACGTTACAACCATCATCGGAGCCGCCAGGATGGGTATGGTCCGTAACCGCGAGGTTATCGATGAGTTCATCAAGAACAACAAATAGCGGCCCGCGAAAAGACCGGATCATCGTCGCGCTGGATCAGGAAGACCTGGCCGCGGCGCAAAGGCTCGTGAAGTCGCTTTCCGGCCTCATCGCCTTTTTCAAGGTGGGCAGCGAGCTGTTTTCGGCCGCCGGTCCCGACGCCGTCAGGATGGTGCGTGACGGCGGAGCGGAGGTATTCCTCGATCTTAAGTATCACGACATCCCCAACACGGTTTCCCGGGCGGTGCGGAGCGCGGCCGGTCTCGGGGTCTCGCTGGTAAATGTCCATACGCTGGGCGGTGTCCAGATGATGCGGGCGGCGGCCGACTCGGCGCGCGAGATCGATCCCAGCACCCGCGTTATCGGCGTTACGGTATTGACCTCCATGGACGCGACCGACCTGTTGCGGGTGGGTATCGAGGACGCGCCCGAGGAGGCGGTTGTGAGGCTGGCGCGGCTGGCGCGTGAGGCGGGACTTGCCGGCGTGGTATCATCCGCCCGGGAGGTGGCGCGGCTCCGCGAGGAGTTCGGCCCCGGTTTTATCCTTATAACCCCCGGCATCAGGCCCGCCGGGGCCGACAGCGGCGACCAGAAGCGGATCGTGACGCCGCGAGAGGCATTCGAGGCCGGCGCGGACTATATCGTTGTGGGAAGGCCGATCGCGGCGGCGCCTGACCCGCGTGCGGCGGCCGAATCGATTATCGAGGAGATCGGGGAGTAAGAAGCGCTACCGATAGTAGTTATCACGCCCATCCTTTTTGCGAAACCACGCACTATATATCGTCATTGCGAGCCCCCGCAAGGGGGCGTGGCAATCCCCTGACTGTCACCGTATACAAGGGGATTACTTTGCTGCGCCCGCAATGTGACGGCTGACGTGCCGCCATACGAATAGCGTGTCCCTGTTCACAGTGACCGAACGTACACAAGCGTCCTGACTGTCGGCGGGGATTTCCGTTCCCAGAGCTTGGTGGGGAGCTCCTTGAAGACGGTGAAGCCCTCCCTGCGGTAAAAGGGGAGGGCCTTTTTATTCTCGGTGGAGGTGACCAGGTGCACTCCCGGCGCGCCGGCAGCAGCCATCGAGTCGAGGAACTTCGCCATGAGCCGCGTTCCGAGGCCGCGCCGCTGGTAGCCGGGCAGCACGTTCATGTGCAAGTGGGCGGGGAATTTCGTAACGAGGTCCGGGGTGAAGAGCTCTTTTTCGTACTCGGCGTGATCGGTAAGACCCAACAGGAACCAGACGTCGCCAGGGTGGCGGAAGAGTGTTTTTGTGAACGCGCGCCTGATGATCCGCGGTACGATGAGGCGGTCAAACGCCTCGCGCTGGGCCACGGTGTCGGCTGACCCGATGATGTAGCCGACGGCCTTTCCGCTGTCGTCGGCAACAAAACAGTGCTCCGGCTCATAGTCGAGATAGTAGGCGGTGAAGAGGAGGCCAAAGAGCTCAGCGTCCCTGAAATATGGCGCCGCGTCCTCCCCGAAGTAGCCTGTCCGGTGGCAGATCGTGACGACGGCGTCCCGGTCCTTTTTCTCGTATCTCCTGATTTCAACCATGACGTGAGTATAAGAGATATCGGCCCGGAAGGCAATGGGGATATTTCGGAGCATCTGGACCGGGACGCCCGCACCATGATTTACGTATTATAATTGACTTATTATCAGAAATATGATAATACTGGTAGCCCATAACTAGAGGAGGCTGCTATGAAGAAACGTAATCTTTTGTCGGTCGTCTTCGGGTTACTGCTTCTCCTTACCCTGGCCGTTTCGGCAAGCGCCGTCGAGGGGATTCTGGTTGGCCCCGAAGGTCTGCCGTTGGAGGGGTTCTCAAATGTCTATATCGTAGACGGCAAACCCCAGCCGGTCTATAACCTTGCGGAGCACAAGTGGTACGATGTCTTTATCGTCGGAACGGACGAAAACGGGGTCCCGATCTGTCACGTCGCCCCGGATCCGTCCCTCAATCAGGAGCAGGGATTCGATAAGGGAGATTGACCCAGGAGTTTCATTGCTTCTCCGGCACGACGCTCGTGCTGATGGCCGACGGTTCGACGAAGATGATCAAGGATATCGCAATCGGCGAGAAAGTCATGGGATATGACCGGTTGCCGGGCGGTTTACCTCGTGCGAGGTGGTCGACAACTACCCGACGGTCCAGGGCGACTACTACATCCTCAACGGCCTTAAGGTTACGGCGGGCCACCCGTTTTACGCTATAAACTTCGGCCCCACCCCGGCGAGCCTCAGGCCCGCGCCGGTGAGTACCATCCAGACCCAGGATCTGAAGCCCTACGCCACGCTGTATGGGTTCAACCCGGCGAAGGACTCCGGGCTTGAAAAACTCACCCTCAATTCCATCATACACGTCAATGAGCCCGGCACGTTCTACAACCTGCAGGTTGACGGGACCAGGAATTTCTTCGTGTCGCCGGATGGAACGCTTTTTGCGGGGGTGGCGGTGAAAGACTTGTAGGGAGGAACACCGGTATATCCGGATGATTCAGGTTTCTCGACGGAGTTCCCACCTCCGGGTGGGGCCCCGTTTTTTCTGCGAACGGCAAAATAATAGGTAACGTCAGAGAAGGGGGCTACCGGCATCAAGGCATCCGGGCGGGGAGAACGGGACACACATGGCGGGTCCTCCCCCGGCGGGCGACAAGCGTGGCGGGTGTCTGCTTGGATTGGCGGGCGATATCGTTATCGTGGTAGTTGCAGGGGAACCGGCCACACTACCCCGCTTGCCCGGGTACCGTCTCCGCTCTTCGGAGGCGGCCCGTAAATCCGCTTTTTATCCCGTCCTTCTGAAAATAATTTCAGAAATATCTTGACATTCCCGCCCTTTTTCTACACAATAGTAATTTTAGATTGCCAGATTGCTGGCGTAGCTCAACTGGTAGAGCAGCTGATTTGTAATCAGCAGGTTGCGGGTTCAAGTCCCATCGCCAGCTCCATTGAGCGTTCCGTGTTCTTTGATAGTTATCTGGGAGGGGTTCCCAAGTGGCCAAAGGGAGCAGACTGTAAATCTGCCGGCTCAGCCTTCGGAGGTTCGAATCCTCCCCCCTCCACCATAGCAAAAAACGCGGGAATAGCTCAGTGGCTAGAGCGTCAGCCTTCCAAGCTGAGGGTCGCGGGTTCGAATCCCGTTTCCCGCTCCAGGTCGCAGCGGCGGCCCACGTAGCTCAGTCGGTGGAGCACTTCCTTGGTAAGGAAGAGGTCCCCGGTTCAAGTCCGGGCGTGGGCTCCATACAAAACATATTTATAAAATATAGGCCTTTTCGTGGAGGGACAGTCATATGGCAAAGAAGAAGTTTGAGCGGACGAAGCCGCACGTGAACGTTGGGACGATTGGTCACATTGACCACGGCAAGACGACGTTGACGGCGGCGATTACGCGTGTGCTGGCGGCGCAGGGCAAGGGTTTTGCGGATTACGTACCGTTTGACCAGATTGACAAGGCGCCGGAGGAGAAGGAGCGTGGTATCACGATTGCGACGGCGCACGTAGAGTACTCGACGGAGAAGCGTCACTATGCGCACGTGGACTGTCCCGGGCACGCGGACTATATCAAGAACATGATTACGGGCGCGGCGCAGATGGACGGTGCGATTTTGGTTGTTGGAGCCAACGACGGTCCGATGCCTCAGACGCGGGAGCACATTTTGTTAGCGCGGCAGGTTGGCGTTCCGTACATGGTGGTATTTTTAAACAAGGTTGACATGGTTGACGATCCGGAGCTGATCGAGCTGGTAGAGCTGGAGCTTCGGGAGCTGTTGACTGCCTATGAATTTCCGGGTGAGGAGATACCGATCATTCGCGGCAGTGCGTTGAAGGCACTGGAGAGCGGAGATCCGAATTCTCCGGACACGAAGTGCATATTCGAGTTACTGGACGCATTGGACAGCTACATTCCGGTGCCGGAACGTCCGATGGACAAGCCTTTCCTGATGCCGATCGAGGACGTATTTTCGATTTCGGGACGCGGGACGGTTGTGACGGGCCGTATTGACCGTGGTATTGTGAAGACGGGCGAGGAGGTAGAGATTGTTGGTATTCGTCCGACGGTGAAGACGGTGTGCACGGGAGTGGAGATGTTCAGGAAGACGCTTGACGAGGGCCGTGCGGGAGACAACGTTGGGGTATTGCTGCGCGGCACGAAGCGGGACGAGGTAGAGCGTGGGCAGGTAGTGGCCAAGCCGGGCAGCATCAAGCCGCACAAGAAGTTCAAGGCGTCGGTGTATATATTGACGAAGGAAGAGGGTGGTCGCCACACGCCGTTTTTCCCCGGGTATCGTCCGCAGTTTTATTTTCGGACGACTGACGTGACGGGAGTGTGCACGTTGCCCGAGGGGACGGAGATGGTGATGCCGGGGGATAACACGAATTTGGCCATTGAGTTGATCACACCGATCGCGATGGAGAAAGAGCTTCGGTTCGCGATTCGCGAGGGCGGCAGGACCGTGGGCGCCGGCGTCGTCAGCGACATCATGGAGTAAGGCGGCACTATGAGAGACATCATTACGCTTGCCTGCACGGAGTGCAAGCAGAGAAACTATACGACGACTAAGAACAAGAAGCAGACTCCCGACCGGCTCGAATTCAAGAAATATTGCAGGTTCTGCAAGACGCATACGCCGCACAAGGAGACCAAATAACAGGCCCGATTGTTCAACAGGCCAGTAGCTCTAACGGTTAGAGCACCGGACTCCAAATCCGGGTGCTGGGGGTTCGAATCCCTCCTGGCCTGCCATTGACTTATAGTAAAGGGGAACGGTCTTTTCCGAAACGGTCGTTTCCCGTATGTGATATACAAATGAAAGAAACCTGGGAAAAGATACTTCAGTTCTTTCGTGAGGTGCGGGTCGAAATCAAGAAGGTCACCTGGCCGACTCGAAAGGAAACCATCGCGTCCACGATCGTCGTCTTGATCACGACAATTATCATCGGGGCCTTCTTGGGGATCGTAGATTTCTTCCTCTCCACAGGGGTAGAGAAGATCCTGACGGGCTAACGATGGCGTGAAGAGGGTTCGTCCCCGCTGCTAAAGGTACCGTAACTCAGTGCGGTTGGTGGGCGGCCCGGCGAAGATCAGGTTCGGCGGATTGGCCGTTTTCCCGGGTACCAGCACTACCCGTGAGACGGACGGCTCGCCGCGTAAGGCGACCAGAGGTAATTCGTAGGTGGGACGGCATCTCATGAGATGCTCGATATAGAGAATAAAGACTACCGGCGCGAACCCGATGCCCTCGCAACAAACGGTGCAAGGGATGAGAGGGATTTTTGCCGTCTGTAAACCGGGATGCCGAAGACAGTGATACCCGGTAAAAGACGGAGGATATCGTAAGGGCGCCGATTAGGAACCGCCGGAAGTCAAACGTCCCAAACATATAATTGACAGAATAAGTACGAATGACGATACATGGCACATAAATGGTATATAGTCCATACATACTCGGGATATGAGCAGACCGCAAAATCCGCCCTCGAAGCGCGCGTCAGGTCAATGAATAAAGAAGACGAGATCATCGAGGTAATGGTTCCCGCGGAAAAAGTGGTGGAGATGGTCAAGGGAGAAAAGCGAACGACTATGCGCAAGTTCTTCCCCGGTTATATGCTCGTCAAGATGGAGCTGAACGAGGAGACATGGCACATCGTCCGTAACACCCCTAAGGTGACCGGTTTTGTGGGAGGTTCCACCCGCCCGCCCGCCCTGACCGATCGGGAAGTGGAAGAGATTCTGCAGCAAATGGAGGACGGGTCCACCAAGCCCAAGCCGAAGGTGTCCTTTGAGAAGGGGGACGTCATTACCGTTACCGACGGACCCTTTGCAACGTTCACCGGAAGCGTGGATGAAGTCTATCCCGATAAGGGGAAGGTAAAGGTGATGGTGTCTATATTCGGGAGACCCACACCGGTAGAATTGGAATTTTTTCAGGTGAAGAAGGGATAGAGAAAAGGAGTCGCTATGGCAAAGAAGATCACGGGAATGATAAAACTCCAGATACCGGCCGGGCAGGCAACCCCGTCGCCCCCGGTTGGACCCGCGCTCGGTCAGCACGGCGTAAATATCATGGAGTTCTGTAAGATATTTAACGCGAGAACCCAGTCTCAACCGGGGATGATTATCCCGGTGGTGATCACCGTTTACGCGGATCGTTCGTTCTCTTTTATCACTAAAACTCCTCCGGCCGCAATCCTGATCAAGAAGGCCGTGGGGATCGTCAAGGGGAGCGGCACGCCGAATAAAGAAAAGGTGGGAAAAATCACCAGGGGCCAGATCGAGGAAATCGCAAAGACGAAACTCCCCGATCTCAATGCCATAGACCTGCCCGGAGCGGTACATATTATTGAAGGTACCGCGCGGAGCATGGGAATCGATATCGTGGAATAAGCAAAACCGGAGAGTTGAAATGCCGAAACACGGAAAACTATTTCGTAACATCAAGACCAAGATCGATACCGCAAAACGGTTTGAATTCGACGAGGCCCTTGAGATCATAACAAAGAATCCTGCCGCCAAATTCGACGAGAGCGTCGACATAGCGCTGAGGCTTGGGGTCAATCCGAAGCACTCGGACCAGATGGTGCGCGGGGCAGTCGTGCTCCCGAACGGAACGGGCAAGTCCGTACGGGTGCTGGTTTTCGCGAAGGGTGAGAAGGAAAAGGAGGCCATGGACGCCAAGGCGGAT
Source organism: uncultured delta proteobacterium (assembly GCA_963848155.1). Classification (GTDB taxonomy): domain Bacteria; phylum Desulfobacterota; class Zymogenia; order Zymogenales; family Zymogenaceae; genus JAFGAS01. The sequence goes on along the minus strand of CAWKCL010000006.1, from coordinate 299,775 downwards.
TACGTCGGCGCGGAAGACCTCGTGGAGAAGATCAGCGGAGGCTGGTTTGATTTCGACAAGGCTATCGCGACGCCGGACATCATGGGCCTGGTCAGCAAACTTGGCAAGATTCTCGGTCCCCGGGGATTGATGCCGAACGCAAAGATCGGCACCGTCACCTTTGACGTGGGACGGGCGATCGCGGAGCTCAAGGCCGGCAAGGTCGATTTCAGAGTAGATAAGAACGGGATCCTCCATGTACCGGTCGGTAAGCTCTCCTTCGGACCGGCCAAGCTCAAAGACAATATCATAGCCCTTCTGGAAGCGGTCATGAAGCTCAAACCGTCGACGAGCAAGGGAACCTATCTGACGGGGGGTGACGATCTCCTCTACGATGGGTCCGGGGATAAAGATCGATCCGGTATACGTAAGGAATCTCCTGAAATAGAGATAGAGATACAGAACTCATAGTTATATACCTCCCCTGTCAAAGACAGCCGGCGCACGTTGTGTGCTTAATCCGAAAGGGCCCGCCGAGACCAGGGTGAAACGACATGATCCCTCACTTTTTTTGGGGCATGCACGGGCGTTAGCTTTCACGACGCGGGAGAGACGAAGGAGGTTTGGGTGAAAAAGAAGGAAAAGGAAGTGATCGTATCTGCGATGCGCACGGCCCTTACCGATTCCAGTGTCCTCTTCCTGACGGACTATCGGGGCCTCACGGCAGAGCAGATCAACGAGCTGAGGGGCGGGTTCCGCAAGGTCGGCGTTCAGTACCGGGTGGTTAAGAATAACCTCCTCAGGCGCGCCGCCGAAGGAACCGATTTTGCGCGCGTCATTGAAAGCGTTACGGGTCCCACGGGGATGATCGTCTCCAAGTCGGACCCGGTTGAAGCCTCCAAAATCCTCGTGGAGTACATGGCCAAGTTCAACGTCCTTTCTTTTAAGACGGGCGTTCTCAGCGGCAAACAGTTAGGCGAAGCCGACATTAAGTCGATCGCCAAAGCTCCCGCCGCGCGACGTGTTGCTGGCCAAGCTCCTCGGGACCATGAACTCGGTTCCGGGAGGATTTGTTGGAGTGCTGTCCGGAGTTATGAGGAAGTTCGTGTATGCCCTGGCGGCCGTCAAGGAAGCCAAAGAAAGCGGAAAATTAGCCTAAAGGAGGAGAGTCATGTCGGAAGAGACAATTATCAAGGAAGAGAAGAAGAAGACGGCAAAGGAAGGATCGGCCGCCAAGATATCCAAAGAGGACGTTATTGCCTTTATTGAGAGTATGACGGTCCTCGAGCTTTCCGAGCTCGTTAAGGAACTGGAAGAAAAATTCGGGGTTTCCGCCTCCGCGCCTGTGGTTATGGCCGGTGTTGCTGCTGGCGGCGGTGGTCCCGAGGCGGCGGCAGTCGAGGAGAAGACCGAATTTGACGTCGTCCTGACCGAGGCGGGCGCCGAAAAGATCAAGGTCATCAAGGTAGTGCGGGAGTTCACCACGCTGGGCCTTAAGGAGGCCAAGGATCTCGTTGAATCGGCTCCGAAGCCGGTGAAAGAAGGCGTTTCTAAAGAGACCGCCGAAGAGATCAAGAAGAAGCTCGAAGAAGTCGGCGCAAAAGTGGAAATCAAATAAGTCATCGCTTTTGGGGTGGGGGGGTGCCCCCACCCCATCACCGTACATTCATCGAACATACTCAAATACACTATCTGTCTTCACGATATTCATTTTCATTTCTCATGTCATATTCGGACTCATTACTCGTGACTACGTAACAGTGAGGGGTTTTTTATGGCCGAAACCGTAAGGAAATATCAGTGGGAACGGGTCGATTTTGGAAAAATCAGAAACATTATCGAGATCCCGAATCTCATCGAGGTCCAGGAGCGGTCCTACCTGCGATTCCTTCAAAAGGACGTACCGATAGAAGAGCGGGAAGATATCGGCTTGGAGGGCGTCTTCAAGAGCATCTTCCCCATATGGGATTTTAACGAGACGGCGTCTCTCGAGTACGTTCACTATACGCTCAGCGATCCGAAATATGACGTTATCGAGTGCCATCAGCGGGGAATGACCTTTGCCGCCCCGTTTAAAGTAACGGTCAGGCTCGTCGTATGGGACAAGGACGAGGAGACCGGCGTCAAGAATATACGCGATATTAAGGAGCAGGAGGTCTTCTTCGGCGAGATCCCCCTGATGACCGGCAACGGGAGCTTTGTCATCAACGGGACGGAGCGCGTCGTCGTCAGCCAGCTGCACCGGTCCCCGGGGGTCTTCTTCGATCACGACAAGGGCAAGACACACCTGTCGGGTAAGCTTCTCTACTCATGCCGGATCATTCCGTATCGCGGCTCATGGCTTGACTTTGAGTTCGACGCCCGGGATGTCATCCACGTGCGAATCGACCGGCGGAGAAAATTCCCGGCCACGATACTCCTGAAGGCCCTCGGCTATACTACCGAAGAGCTCCTCAACTTCTTCTACAAGACCGAGCGGATTATCATCGGGGAAGGTCAATATAGCAAGGTCCCGGCCCTCGAATACCTGGCGGGTCAGCGGGCGGCTGTGGATATGGTTGACCGCAATGGAGAAGTGATCATCAAGAAGGGGAGGAAGTATACCAAGGGGACGGTCAAGAAGGATGACCGAAGAGGGTATCGATACCATCTCCATCGAATATGAGTCAATAATCGGCAAGATTGCCGCCAAAGATATCGTCGCGCCTGACTCCGGTGAGGTAATCCTCGAGGTAAACGAGGAGATCACCAAAGAAAAGCTCGAAGAGATCGTCAAGAAGGGAATCCGGGAATTCGTGGTCCTGTTCATCGACGAGGTCAACGTCTCGGCGGCTATCCGCAATACGCTGTTGGCCGACAAGATCTCGTCCCAGAATAACGCGATCATCGAGATCTACCGCAGGCTCCGCCCGGGCGATCCGCCGACTCTCGATACGGCCCAGAACCTCTTCTTTAACCTCTTCTTCAACGCCGAGCGCTACGACCTTTCCAAGGTCGGCCGTCTCAAACTCAATTACAAACTCGGCCTGGATACCCCCCTGGACGTTCGCATCCTTCTCAAGGAGGATATTCTCCATTCGGTGCGATACCTTTTTAACCTGCGCAACGGGATCGGCCAGATAGACGACATCGATCATCTTGGAAACCGCCGGGTCAGGGCGGTCGGCGAGCTGCTGGAAAACCAGTTCCGGATCGGCCTGGTGCGGATGGAGCGGGCGATAAAGGAACGAATGAGCCTATCGGAGGTGGAGACGCTCATGCCGCACGACCTGATCAACTCCAAACCGGTCAGCGCGGTCATCAAGGAATTCTTCGGCTCCTCCCAGCTCTCGCAATTCATGGATCAGACCAACCCTCTTTCGGAGATCACGCACAAACGGAGGTTATCGGCCCTCGGCCCCGGGGGACTTACCCGGGAACGGGCGGGTTTTGAGGTCCGGGACGTCCATAACACACACTATGGCCGTATCTGTCCCATCGAGACGCCGGAGGGCCCCAATATCGGCCTGATCGCGTCGCTATCGACGTACGCCTCCGTCAACGATTACGGCTTCATAGAAACCCCGTATCGCCGGGTGGAAAACGGGCGAGTAACCGACCAAACCGATTTGCTGACGGCCCTGGACGAAGAGGTATGCATCATCGCCCAGGCCAATGCCCCCATAGATCAGGACGGCTCTTTCGGCACCGAGATGATTAACGTCAGGCGGGGCGGTGAGCCCGCGATGACCAGCCCCGAAGATATTAACTATATGGACGTTTCGCCCAAGCAGCTGGTGAGCGTCGCGGCCTCGCTTATCCCGTTTCTCGAAAACGACGACGCAAACAGGGCCCTCATGGGCTCCAACATGCAGCGGCAGGCGGTGCCGCTCCTTCGCCCGCAGGCCCCGCTGGTGGGAACAGGCATGGAGCGGGTCGTTGCCAGGGACAGCGGCGTAACGGTCATGGCAAAGAGAGACGGGGTTGTCGAAAACGTCGATGCGTCCCGTATTATCATCCGCACCGATGAGGAGAGTGTCTCCGGCGCCGGGGTGGATATCTATAACCTTATCAAGTACCAGCGATCAAACCAGAACACCTGTATCAACCAGAAGCCAATCGTAAAAAAGGGAGATCCCATTGTCAAGGGGCAGATCATCGCCGACGGCCCGGCCATCCAGAACGGGGAGCTGGCCCTCGGGATCAACGTTATCGTTGCCTTCATGCCGTGGGGCGGATACAACTTCGAGGATTCGATCCTTATCTCCGATAAAGTTGTTCAGGACGATTCCTTCACCTCGATTCATATCGAGGAATTCGAGCTCCTGGCCCGGGACACCAAACTGGGGCCGGAAGAGATCACGCGCGACATACCCAACGTCGGCGAGGAGGCGCTCAAGGACCTGGACGAATCCGGAATAGTACGGATCGGCGCCGAGGTGCACCCGGGAGATATCCTCATCGGAAAGATATCCCCCAAGGGTGAGACGCAGCTTTCGCCAGAGGAGAAGCTGCTCAGGGCCATTTTCGGTGAAAAGGCGGGAGACGTCCGGGATTCTTCCCTTCGGGTTCCGCCGGGTATCGAGGGCATCGTCATCGGGGCGAAGGTATTCTCGCGCAAGGGAATTGAAAAAGACGACCGCACCCGCTCGATAGAGAACGACGAGGTCGAAAAACTCACAAAAGACATGAACGACGAGATTACGATCATCAAGCATAGCGGGATCGAGCGGATAAAGAACCTCCTGTTGGGCCAGAAGCTATCTGCGAACGTCCTGGACGGCAAGGACAACGTCATCATCAAGAAGGGGACTTCCATAGAGGAAGAGAGCTTTGCCGGCCTGAAATTCGAGGATCTCAGGGATATCAAGATCAAGGGGAATGAAGAGATCACCGATAAGCTCTCACAGATCTATGAGAGCATTTCGGAGCAGATCGACGTCATCAGGATTATCTTTCAGGAGAAGATCAACAAGGTGACACGGGACGATGAGCTTCCCCCCGGCGTCATCAAGCTCGTCAAGGTCTACGTCGCGATGAAGCGTAAGCTCTCCGTGGGCGATAAGATGGCCGGGCGCCACGGGAACAAGGGCGTCCTTTCCCGGATACTGCCCGTAGAGGACATGCCGTATATGCAGGACGGTACGCCCGTCGATATCGTGCTCAATCCCCTCGGTGTCCCGTCCCGTATGAACGTTGGACAGATTCTCGAGACCCACATCGGCTGGGCCGCCAAGGAGATCGGCAATCAGATTAACGAAATCATCGAGAAGAACTTCTCTCCCCAGGCCCTGCGAAAAAGCCTGGCCGCCGTCTTCGGTATGGGGAACAGAAAGAACTATATAGACGAGCTTTCAGACGATGAGGTCCTGGTCGTTGCCAGGAAATTCGATAACGGCGTCTTCGTATCAACGCCGGTCTTTGACGGCGCCACGGAGGAAGAGGTTTCTCGGGCGCTGGTCCATGCCGGGCTTCCCGAGCACGGCCAGGCAACCCTCTACGACGGACGAACGGGGGAAGCGTTCAGGAATTCCGTGACCGTGGGTATGATGTACATGCTTAAGCTCCACCACCTGGTAGATGACAAGATCCATGCCCGCTCCATCGGGCCGTACTCCCTGGTTACGCAGCAGCCGCTCGGCGGTAAAGCGCAGTTCGGCGGTCAGCGTCTGGGCGAGATGGAAGTGTGGGCGATGGAGGCCTACGGAGCCGCCTATTCTCTCCAGGAGTTCCTCACCGTCAAGTCCGACGACGTTACGGGCAGGAACCGCATGTACGAGTCGATCGTCAAGGACGAGCAGTACCTCGAGCCGGGGCTTCCGGAGTCATTCAACGTCCTGGTCAAGGAGCTCCAGAGCCTCGGGCTTGATATGGACTTAATCGAACGGAGTATTAGAAAGGCCAAGGCCAACTAACGATAGAGAGGTGTAAACTTGGACGACATTTATAGCTATTTTGAAAAGCCGCGGGATCCCATTGACATCGAGGCGGTTAAGATCTCGATTGCGTCGCCGGAGAAGATTCGGTCATGGTCCCACGGTGAAGTAAAAAAGCCGGAGACCATTAACTACCGCACCTTCAAGCCGGAGAGAGACGGTCTGTTCTGCGCGAAGATCTTCGGGCCCACGAAGGACTACGAATGCAACTGCGGGAAGTATAAGCGCATGAAGCACCGCGGTGTCGTCTGCGAAAAGTGCGGCGTCGAGGTGATTCAGTCCAAGGTCAGGCGGGAGCGTCTCGGGCATATTGAGCTTGCCACCCCCGTCACCCACATCTGGTTCTTGAAGAGCCTTCCCTCCCGGGTAGGGACGGTACTTGACATCAGCCTGAAAGACCTGGAGCGTATCCTCTACTTTGAGACCTACGTCGTCAAAGATCCGAAGGAGACCCCCCACCAGAAGGGTGACCTTCTTACCGACGACCAGCTATACCGCGTCAGGGAAAAACACGGGGAAATCGAAGTCGATATCGGCGCAGAAGCCATCCGCGACCTTCTCAGGGAGCTTGATATCAGCAAGCTCGCCGACGATCTCCGGCGGGAGATGAAGGAGACCAATTCCGAGGCCAAGCGCAAGAAAATAGCCAAACGTCTCAAAGTCATCGAGGCGTTCCTGCTTTCCGGCAACCGCCCCGAGTGGATGGTCATGGAATGCATACCGGTCATCCCGCCCGATCTCAGGCCGCTGGTGCCGCTCGATGGGGGCAGGTTTGCGACGTCCGACCTCAACGACCTCTATCGGCGGGTTATCAACCGGAACAACCGCCTCAAAAGGCTGCAGGATCTCAATGCCCCCGGCATTATCATACAGAACGAGAAGCGGATGCTGCAGGAGTCAGTGGACGCGCTCTTTGATAACGGCCGGCGCGGCAGGGCCATTACCGGCCAGAACAAGCGTCCGCTCAAGTCGTTGTCCGATATGCTTAAGGGCAAGCAGGGGCGGTTCCGCCAGAACCTCCTGGGCAAACGCGTCGACTACTCGGGCCGCTCGGTTATCGTCATCGGCCCGGAGCTGCGGCTCCACCAGTGCGGGTTGCCCAAGAAAATGGCCGTCGAGCTGTTCAAGCCCTTTATCTACGCCAAGCTGGAGAACCAGGGGTTCGTCTCCACCATCAAGAGCGCCAAGAAGGCGGTGGAAAAAGAGCGGCCCGAGGTGTGGGATATCCTGGACGAAGTCATCAAGGAACATCCGGTTCTGTTGAACCGCGCACCGACGCTCCATCGTCTCGGGATACAGGCGTTTGAGCCGATTCTCATCGAAGGGAAGGCTATACAGCTGCACCCGCTGGTCTGCACCGCGTTTAACGCCGACTTCGACGGAGACCAGATGGCGGTCCACGTGCCGCTGTCCGTCGAGGCCCAGGTGGAGGCGCGGGTTCTCATGATGAGCACGAATAACATCCTGCTTCCCGCCAACGGGAAACCGATCATCGTGCCGAGCCAGGACATCGTACTGGGTCTATACTATATGACCCGCAGCCGGGAAGGGGTTTACGGAGAGAAGAAGGTATTCGCCGATCTGGACGAGGTGCGGATGGCCTTTGACGCGGGCGAAGTGGACCTGCAGGCCAAGGTCAGGGTCCGCGTAAACGGGAAGCTCGTAGATACGACGACCGGTCGCTGCATCCTCTACGAGGTTGTTCCCAAGGAGATCCCCTTCGAGGCGGTCAATACCGTTATGACCAAGAAAGAGGTTGTCAAGCTCATCGACCTCTCATATCGAAACGCCGGCAATAAGAGCACGGTGCTTCTGGCAGACCGGCTCAAAGACCTCGGCTATAAATACGCCACCAGTGCGGGAATCTCTATATCCATTAAAGATATGCGCATACCCACCAACAAACACGACCTGCTGGAGGACGCCGCACAGGAGGTTCAGAAGGTCGAGCATCAGTACACCGAGGGATTGATCACCGACGGCGAGCGCTACAATAAGGTTATTGATATATGGGCCGAGGTTACCGAAGAAATCGCCCGGCAAATGGCCGATGAGCTCTCGTATGATACCGTTATCGATAAGGACGGCAAGGAGCGGCGCATCCCGAGCTTCAATTCGATTCACATGATGGTTGACTCCGGATCCCGGGGCTCTCAACAGCAGATCAGGCAGCTGGCCGGGATGCGGGGGCTCATGGCAAAACCTTCCGGCGAGATCATCGAGACGCCGATTACCGCCAACTTCCGCGAGGGGCTGACCGTTCTGCAGTACTTCATCTCGACCCACGGTGCGCGTAAGGGCCTTGCCGATACCGCGCTCAAGACGGCCAACTCCGGGTATCTCACCCGGCGTCTCGTGGACGTCGTGCAGGATGTCATTATCTCCGAGGAAGACTGCGGAACGGCCGACGGCATCTTCGTGACTCCCCTGATGGAGGGGGGCGAGATAATCGAGCCGGTAGGAGACCGCATCCTCGGTAAGGTCGCACTTGACGACATACGCGACCCCTATACCGAGGAAATACTGATTCACGCCAACGAGGAAATTGACGAAGCCCTGGTCGAGAAGATCGAAGAAGCGGGGCTGGAGCGTATCAAGACCCGGTCGGTCCTCACCTGCCGTACCAAGCGGGGTATCTGCGCCAAATGTTACGGGCGGGACCTGGCCCGGGGCCAGGAGGCAAACATCGGCGAGGCCGTCGGCGTTATCGCGGCCCAGTCCATCGGCGAGCCGGGCACACAGCTTACGATGAGGACCTTCCACATCGGCGGTACTGCCTCCCGGCGGGCCGAGCAGACGATGCTCGAGACAAGAAACGAGGGAACGGTAAAATACTTCAATCTGAACGTCGTCAAGAACAAGGATGGCTTCTTTATCGTCATGAATCGCAACGGCGAAATCATCATCCAGGACGAAAGCGGCCGCGAGCGGGAGCGGTACCCCCTCATCTACGGCTCCAAGCTTCTGGTAGCCGAGGACGAGCAGGTGAGCGCCGGCCAGCTGGTAGCCGAATGGGACCCCTACACGCTCCCGATTCTCACCGAGGTTAGCGGTATTATCAAGTTCGGCGACGTGATCGAGGGCGTTACCATGCAGGAGCAATTGGACCCCGTGACCAGCCTTTCGAGAAAGGTCATCGTGGAATCCAAGGACCCGGATACCCGTCCCCGCGTCTCCATCAAGGACGACCAGGGAAAGACCCTGAAACTGCCCGGTTCGACGGCCATGGCGCGCTACTTCATGCCGGTCGGGGCCAACCTCATGGTTTCGGAGGGAAGTCGCGTGGAAGCCGGTGACGTCCTGTCCAAAATCCCCCGGGAGACAACCAAGACAAAAGACATCACGGGCGGTCTGCCGCGGGTGGCGGAGCTTTTCGAGGCGCGGCGCCCCAAGGAGTTTGCCGTTATTTCGGAGATCGACGGTGTCGTGAGCTTCGGCAAGGATGTCAAAGGAAAGCGCAAGGTCATCATTACTCCCGAGGTCGGAGAGCCCAAAGAATATCTGATCGCCAAGGGAAAGCATATCAACGTGCACGAGAACGATTTAGTCAGGGCGGGGGAACCCCTCATGGAGGGGTCGGCAAACCCGCATGACATCCTCCAGGTTCTTGGAGAAAAGGAGCTGGCCAAGTACCTCGTCGACGAAGTCCAGGAGGTATACCGGCTTCAGGGCGTCAAGATAAACGACAAACACATCGAGGTCATCGTGCGGCAGATGCTCAGGCGTGTCCGGATTACCGATGTGGGCGACACGAAGTTCCTGGTCGGCGAGCAGGTAGAAAAGCACGAGTTTGAAGAGGAAAACCGGTCCGCTATCGGCAAGGGGGGCAGTCCGGCCGTTGGAGAGCCGCTGCTGTTGGGGATTACCAAGGCCTCCTTGTCCACCGATAGCTTCCTGTCGGCCGCCTCGTTCCAGGAGACCACCAAGGTTCTTACCGAGGCCTCGATCCTCGGCAAGGTGGACTACCTGCAGGGGCTCAAGGAAAACGTCCTGATGGGAAGGCTCATCCCAGCCGGTACCGGATACCAGAAGTACCACGAACTGGAGCGGGAAGTAGATCATGAGGAGGCGGTGGCCGATTGAGCACGGTAAGCGGGACGCGCCAGGAAAGCGGATCGGCTATTTCCGGTTTGACGGCAATGGGGAAGTGTTCTTTTATAACAAAGCCGGCAGAAAAAGCTTGACAAAACTTATTATCCTGATATTATTACAGAGTTTTTCTCTACAAGGAGTATTGATGCCCACCATTAATCAACTGGTGAGAAAAGGGCGGGAAAAGCTCAAGGCCAAAACAAAGGCCCCTGCCCTCCAGGGATCGCCCCAGAAACGGGGGGTCTGCGTCAGGGTATATACCACTACGCCGAAGAAGCCTAACTCGGCGCTCAGGAAGGTGGCGCGCGTCAGGTTGACGAACGGAATCGAGGTGACCAGTTATATTCCCGGTGTCGGTCACAACCTTCAGGAGCACTCGGTGGTTCTCATCAGGGGTGGAAGGGTAAAGGACATCCCGGGCGTACGGTATCACATCGTCCGCGGGACCCTGGATACGCTCGGCGTCGCCAACCGGAAGCAGAGCCGATCCAAGTACGGCACCAAGCGTCCGAAAGCCTAACAAAGGGGCGGGTTCCTGCAAGAAGCGTGACGCGGACGATTTCAATGGGCGGGAGGCAGCGGGGCGGGGACGTGAAAAACGATATAAGAAAGAACCGATAGCAGAGATAAGTTAATATCGCATGTGTAAAGACTGATAAGGTAAAGAGATGCCAAGACGGCGCGTAGTAGCAAAGAGGGTCATCTTACCGGACCCGAAATTTAAAGATCGGCTCGTGGCCAAGTTTATCAATTCGCTGATGTACCAGGGCAAAAAAGGCGTTGGCGAGGAGATCTTCTATGATGCCATGGATATCGTCGCCGACAAGACGAAGAACGATCCGATTCGGGTCTTCAAGAAGGCGATGGACAATATCAAGCCGATAATAGAGGTAAAGGCCCGGCGTGTCGGTGGTTCCACCTATCAGGTGCCCATCGAGGTCAGGTCGGATCGGCGGGAGGCTCTCGGCATCCGCTGGCTTATACGGTACTCCCGTGCCAGGGGCGAGAAATCTATGCGAGACAAACTTGCCGCCGAGATTATCGACGCCTTCAACGGAAAGGGAGCGGCGGTCAAGAAGCGCGAAGAGACCCACCGGATGGCCGAGGCCAATAAGGCGTTTGCCCATTACCGCTGGTAGCGTATTTGAGAAAGTATATATAGAAAGCCTTAATTGCGAGGCTTTTTTTGTCCTAAGGGGAAGAGAGTAAGTTGAGAACGTTTCCACTTCATAAGATTCGCAACATCGGGATCATGGCCCACATCGACGCGGGCAAGACCACGACTACCGAGAGGATCCTCTATTACACCGGCATATCCTACAAGATGGGAGAGGTGCACGAGGGGACGGCGGTCATGGACTGGATGGAGCAGGAACAGGAGCGCGGCATTACCATCACCTCAGCGGCGACCACCTGTCTCTGGAAGGATCACCGCATTAATATCATCGATACGCCGGGTCACGTGGACTTTACCGCCGAGGTGGAGCGTTCCCTTCGCGTTCTGGACGGAGTCGTTGCAGTATTTTGTGCGGTCGGCGGCGTAGAGCCCCAATCCGAGACGGTCTGGCGCCAGGCTGATAAGTATAACATCCCTCGTATCGCGTTCATCAATAAGATGGATCGGACCGGCGCGGACTACATGCTGGTTATCTCCCAGATCCAGGAGCGTTTGAAGGCGCGGCCGGTGTTGCTCCAACTGCCCATAGGAGCCGAGGGCGATTTTTCGGGCATTGTCGATCTTATCGGGCGAAAAGGCTTCATCTATGACGCGACGACGCTGGGCAGCGACTATCAGGAAATCGATATACCCGAACAGATAAAGCCCGAGGCGGAGCGGATGCGCGAGCGAATGGTGGAGGCCGTCTGTGAGTACGACGATACAATGATGGCCCGCTATCTCGAGGGAGAGGACATCTCCGTATCGGAGATCTCCGCAGGAATACGAAAGGCGACGGTCGAGGGTAAGATCATCCCCGTACTCCTGGGAGCCTCCTTCAAGAACAAGGGAGTGCAGCAGCTCCTGGACGCCGTTGTTGATTACCTGCCTTCCCCCCTTGACAGGCCCGAGATCACCGGGAAGAACCCCGATTCGAACGAAGAAATAGTTATTCCTCAGAAGGACGACGCGCCGTTTGCCGCGCTGGCCTTCAAGATCATGGCCGATCCCTATGTCGGCCAGCTGACATATATCAGGGTCTACAGCGGGCACCTCAAGGCCGGGTCCGACGTCTATAACGCCACCCGGCAAAAGAAAGAGCGGATCGGAAGGCTCCTCAAGGTGCACGCCAACAAGATGGAAGACATCAAGGATGTACTGACCGGCGATATCGCCGCGGTGGTGGGTTTGAAGGCCACCAACACCGGTGATACGCTGTGCGATTCCAAATCGCCGGTCCTTCTTGAATCGGTGGAATTTCCCGTGCCGGTCATCTCGGTTGCAGTCGAGCCGAAATCGAAAGCAGACGAGGAGAAGCTGGGCATAGCCCTGGGCAAGCTCGCCATGGAAGACCCGTCGTTCAAGGTCAGGGTCGATAAAGAAACCGCGCAAACCCTGATATCCGGGATGGGCGAGCTCCACCTTGAAATCATCGTAGATCGGCTCATGAGGGAATACAAGGTAGACGCGAAGGTGGGTAAACCACAGGTCGCCTATAAAGAGACCATCACCAAGACATCCACGGCGGAGGGGAAATTCGTCCGCCAGTCGGGTGGCCGCGGCCAATACGGCCACGTGATCCTGACGGTATCACCCAACGAGCAGGGGAAAGGCTTCGAGTTTCAGAACAAGGTCGTGGGGGGCAGGGTGCCGCGGGAGTACGTGCCGGCCGTGGAAAAAGGGATACTGGGCGCCCTCGATCAGGGGATTCTGGCCGGTTATCCCGTCGTGGACGTGAAGGTGACGCTGGACGACGGTTCATATCATGATGTGGACTCGTCGGAATTCGCCTTTTCGGTGGCGGGCTCTATCGGATTTAAAGAGGCGGTAAAGAAGGGATCGCCGATCCTCCTGGAGCCGATTATGGACGTGGAGGTGGTGACGCCCGAGGAATTTACCGGTGATATCGTCGGGGATCTCAGCTCCCGGCGGGGCAAGATCTCGGGCATAGAAGCCCGCTCGGGCACCCAGGCGATACGGGCGCGGGTCCCTCTTGAAGAAATGTTCGGCTATGCCACCGATATTCGGTCAAAGACGCAGGGGCGGGCCACCTACACGATGCAGTTTATGCACTACGAAGAGGTCCCGCACCAGAAATCGACCGAGATCATGGCCGGGGCCAAGGGGTAGGGGGCCGGGCTGAGGGGGTCGTCAGTTTGCCGCCGCCCGAAATCGAAGCGCGGCCGAAACTACAAACAGCCGCTGAACGATAGTTAGAATAAATGCAAACGAGATACTTGTTTGCGTACCAATAACCGTTAGGAATTGATTCTAAGGATACTGAGATGGCAAAGAAGAAGTTTGAGCGGACGAAGCCGCACGTGAACGTTGGGACGATTGGTCACATTGACCACGGCAAGACGACGTTGACGGCGGCGATTACGCGTGTGCTGGCGGCGCAGGGCAAGGGTTTTGCGGATTACGTACCGTTTGACCAGATTGACAAGGCGCCGGAGGAGAAGGAGCGTGGTATCACGATTGCGACGGCGCACGTAGAGTACTCGACGGAGAAGCGTCACTATGCGCACGTGGACTGTCCCGGGCACGCGGACTATATCAAGAACATGATTACGGGCGCGGCGCAGATGGACGGTGCGATTTTGGTTGTTGGAGCCAACGACGGTCCGATGCCTCAGACGCGGGAGCACATTTTGTTAGCGCGGCAGGTTGGCGTTCCGTACATGGTGGTATTTTTAAACAAGGTTGACATGGTTGACGATCCGGAGCTGATCGAGCTGGTAGAGCTGGAGCTTCGGGAGCTGTTGACTGCCTATGAATTTCCGGGTGAGGAGATACCGATCATTCGCGGCAGTGCGTTGAAGGCACTGGAGAGCGGAGATCCGAATTCTCCGGACACGAAGTGCATATTTGAGTTACTGGACGCATTGGACAGCTACATTCCGGTGCCGGAGCGTCCGATAGACAAGCCTTTCCTGATGCCGATCGAGGACGTATTTTCGATTTCGGGACGCGGGACGGTTGTGACGGGCCGTATTGACCGTGGCATTGTGAAGACGGGCGAGGAGGTAGAGATTGTTGGTATTCGTCCGACGGTCAAGACGGTGTGCACGGGAGTGGAGATGTTCAGGAAGACGCTGGACGAGGGCCGTGCGGGAGACAACGTTGGGGTATTGCTGCGCGGCACGAAGCGGGACGAGGTAGAGCGTGGGCAGGTAGTGGCCAAGCCGGGCAGCATCAAGCCGCACAAGAAGTTCAAGGCGTCGGTGTATATATTGACGAAGGAAGAGGGTGGTCGCCACACGCCGTTTTTCCCCGGGTATCGTCCGCAGTTTTATTTTCGGACGACTGACGTGACGGGAGTGTGCACGTTGCCCGAGGGGACGGAGATGGTGATGCCGGGGGATAACACGAATTTGGCCATTGAGTTGATCACGCCGATCGCGATGGAGAAAGAGCTTCGGTTCGCGATTCGCGAGGGCGGCAGGACCGTGGGCGCCGGCGTCGTCAGCGACATCATGGAGTAAGGCGACCTTTTTCGGAGGAATAGTCCAATGCCCGCACAGAAAATACGGATCAGGCTCAAGGCCTACGATCATAAGCTCCTGGATCAATCGGCAGGCGAGATCATCGAAACCGCGCGCCGAACGGGAGCCAGGGTTGCCGGCCCCATTCCGCTGCCGACGGTGATAAATAAGTACTGTGTGTTGCGTTCGCCGCATATCGACAAGAAATCTCGTGAGCAGTTTGAAATCAGGACGCATAAGCGGATACTTGATATTCTCGAACCAACCCAGCAGACGGTCGATGCCCTCATGAGACTTGACCTGTCGGCCGGTGTTAATGTCGAGATTAAACTATAAACCATACACCGGCGTCCGAACCGCCCGCCGGGCGGCGTCGGTAAGGGCCGGGAGGTGACATGGCTACTGGAATAATCGGTAAGAAACTTGGCATGACCCAGGTCTTCGACGAATCGGGAAACCACATACCCGTTACCGTCCTGGAGGCGGGTCCCTGTACCGTCGTGGACGTCAGGACCCCCAAGCGCAACGGGTATGCGGCGGTGGCCCTCGGTTTCGGGAAAAAAGACCTCAAAAAGGTTAATAAGCCGAAACGCGGACTCTTTGAGAAAATCGGGAGCTCGGCTTTCGCGGTGGTAAAAGAATTCAGGATCTCCGAAGAGGGGATAGGTGAATTCACGCCGGGTCAGGAAATCACCGTCGGGATGTTCTCAATTGGACAACTGGTCGATGTGGTGGGTATCTCCAAGGGGAAGGGTTTTGCCGGCGTCGTTAAGCGCTGGGGTTTCCACGGCGGCCGTGCGACTCATGGGTCGCGCTTTCACCGGGCTCCGGGTTCAATCGGCATGTGCGCGGATCCGTCCAGGACTTTCAAGGGACGCAAGCTCCCCGGACACCTGGGAGATACCCGGGTAACGGTCAAGGACCTTTCGATCGTGGATGTAAAGCCCGACAAGAATATCATCCTGATTAAGGGGGCAATCCCCGGGGCCAAGGATGGAATCGTATTTATTAAGGGAATCGGTTAATCGGGAGATGACCAATGTCAAAGATTGACGTATATAATTCGAACAAAGAGGTCGTCTCGTCGGTCGAGTTAAATAAGGCCGTATTTGGAGTCGAAGCTAAGGAGCATCTCTTCTGGGACGTGGTCAAGATGCAGCTTAACAATCGGCGGAGCGGCACCGCACGCACGAAGACAAGGGCGGAGGTCGCGGGTAGTGGCAAGAAACCGTACCGACAAAAGGGAACGGGGCGCGCCCGGGCGGGATCCGTCACCTCTCCAATATGGGTAGGCGGCGGCACCATCTTCGGCCCAAAGCCCAGGGATCATTACTATAAGGTCCCTAAGAAGATCAGGAAGGCGGCCCTCCGCAGCGCGCTGATAAAGAAGCTCTCCGATGGAAAGCTGACCGTTATAGAGTCCTTCGATATCTCAGAGATCAAGACAAAGCGTTTTCTTGAGATTATAGGAAAGCTCGGCCTCTCAAAGGCCCTTATCGTCATCGCCGAGCATGACAGGAATCTTGAATTATCGGCACGCAATGTACGGGGGATAAAGATCCTGATGGCCGAGGGGCTCAACGTATTTGATATCCTGAAGTTTGATAACCTTGTAATTACGCGTGGAGCGCTTGAAAACATACATAAGGCCCTGTCATGAAAAATCATTATGACGTGCTCCTGGAGCCGATCATCACCGAGAAAAGCAACATCCAGAAGGAAGAAGCACAGCAGGTAACGTTCCGCGTCCCGCTCTGGGCGACGAAGATCGAGGTCAGGAAGGCCGTTGAGAAGATCTTCAACAAAAAGGTCGTTGAAGTCAAGACCGTTACGATGCGGGGTAAGACCAAGAGAGTCGGGCGTTCTCATGGGAAGCTTCCCGACTGGAAGAAAGCAATTGTTCGCCTCAAACCCGGAGAGCGTATCGACTTCTTTGAGGGAGTATAACCAGACATGACCGTTAAGAAATACAAGCCTACATCGCCCGGCAGGAGATTCCAGGAAGTCGCCGACTTTTCGGGACTGACGAAGAAGGCGCCTGAAAAGAAGCTCATCCAACCACTGAAGAGCTCCGGCGGAAGGAACAATGCCGGGACTATTACGATGCGGCGGCGTGGCGACGGACACAAACGGCGCTACCGCGTTATTGATTTCAAACGCGATAAGCGTGAAATTCCGGCAAAGGTGTTTTCTATCGAATATGATCCGAACCGGTCGGCGCGTATTGCGCTGCTCCATTACGTGGATGGCGAGAAGCGCTATATCATCGCCCCGGTGGGGCTTGCGGTCGGAGAAGAGGTGGTTGTTTCCGAGACCGCGGAGATCAAGCCCGGTAATGCAATGCCTCTTAAGAATATCCCGCTCGGCACCCAGATCCACAACATCGAGCTCAAGCCGGGAAAGGGCGGGCAGATAGTTCGATCGGCGGGGGCTTCGGCCCAGCTTATGGCCAAGGAAGGTAATTACGTTCAGGTGAAGCTCCCCTCGGGGGAGGTTCGTCTGGTCCGAAAGGAATGCGTTGCGACGATCGGCGTCGTTGGAAACGCCGACCACGGCAACATCAGCGTTGGGAAGGCGGGGCGCTCCCGATGGCTCGGCAAGCGGCCCAAGGTGCGGGGCGTGGCCATGAACCCGATCGACCATCCCCACGGCGGTGGCGAGGGTAAGACCTCGGGCGGCAGGCACCCGGTAACACCCTGGGGCGTGCCCACCAAGGGGCACAAGACGCGTTCGAATAAAGAGACTGATCGGTATATCGTGAAGAGGAGAAGCTGAGTATGGCACGATCCCTCAAAAAAGGCCCATTTATCGATGACCATCTGATGAAGAAGGTCACCGTGTCGCAGAATACCGGTGATCGCCAGGTCATTAAAACATGGTCCCGGCGTTCAACAGTTATTCCGGAGATGGTGGGGCTGACGATTGCGATTCACAACGGCAGGAAGTTCATCCCCGTATTCATCACCGAGAATATGGTGGGCTATAAACTGGGAGAATTTTCACCGACTCGGACCTTCTTTGGACATGCCGCAGATAAGAAGGCGAAACTCCGGGGCAAAAAGAGATAGGGGCGCAGGACGATGGAAATGACGGCTAAGACACGATTCGTGAGGATCTCTCCCTATAAGGTACGGCTGGTGGCCGACATGGTCCGGGGTAAGCCCGTCGGTATTGCGCGGGATCTCCTCAACCTCACCGACAAGAAGGCTTCGGCACTCGTCAAGAAATTGATCGACAGCGCCGTGGCCAACGCCGGCCAGAATAAAGAAATCGACGTCGATAATCTCTACGTCGGTCGGATTTTCGTGGATCAGGGCCCCACGTGGAAACGGTTTCGTCCACGCTCAATGGGGAGATTCAACCGCATTTTGAAAAGAACGAGCCACATTACCGTGGTTCTCGAAGAGAAATAACTGGAGGAAAGCTGTGGGTCATAAGGTTAATCCCATCGGATTAAGGCTCGGTATCATTCGCGACTGGAATTCGAAATGGTACGGCATGAAGGATTATCAGAAGAACCTCCATGATGATATTGCCATACGCAAGTATATTAAGAAGAATTTCTATCATGCCGGCATCGCAAAGATAGAGATCGAGCGGGCCGCGTCTAAGGCGTCGGTTAATATCTATACGGCCCGCCCCGGTATCATCATCGGAAGGAAAGGCTCAGAGATCGAGAACATCCGCAAGGGCCTTGTCAAGTTGACCGGTAACGATATCTCCATAAATATCAAGGAAATCAAGAAACCGGAAACGAATGCGCAGTTGATCGCGGAAAACGTTGCCACCCAGCTCGAACGCCGGGTTTCTTTCCGCCGCGCCATGAAGAAATCGGTATTTGGCGCGCTGAAGCTCGGCGTAGAAGGTATAAAGATCGCCTGCGCCGGCCGACTCGGAGGCGCGGAAATGGCCCGCCGGGAATGGTACCGGGAAGGGCGGGTACCGCTTCACACGCTCCGGGCGGATATCGATTACGGTACGGCCATAGCCCAGACGACGTACGGGATCATCGGAATAAAGGTCTGGGTGTTCAACGGTGAGGTGCTCCCCGGTGATAAGGCTCGTCCCCTGTAGGAGGAATAGACCATGTTAATGCCCAAGAAAGTAAAATACAGAAAGCAGCAGAAGGGACGTATGACGGGTGTCCGTACCAGGGGAGCGACCATCAGCTTCGGTGAATACGGCCTCCAGGTTTTGGTTCCCGGAAGGATCACGGCCCGCCAGATAGAGGCCGCTCGTATCGCCATGACACGGTACATCAAAAGGGGCGGAAAAATCTGGATTCGCATCTTTCCCGATAAGCCCGTCTGCAAGAAACCCGCAGAAACCCGCATGGGAAAAGGTAAGGGAAGTGTCGAGGAATGGGTGGTCGTCGTCAGACCCGGAAGGATTCTCTATGAAATGGAAGGTGTAAGCGAGGAACAGGCGCGAGAGGCCCTGCGGCTGGCCGCGCGCAAATTGCCGCTTGCAACCCGGTTCGTCTCAAGGAGCACGGAATATGAAGGCTAGCGAACTGAGGGATTTATCGGTCGGGGAACTCAAGGAGCGCCACCTTACGCTGGCCCAGGAGGTTTTCAACCTGAGGTTTCAGCGGGCGGCCAACCAACTTGAAGATAAGCGCAAGATCAGGAATACTCGAAAAGAGATAGCCCGTGTGTTGACCGTGATCGCCCAGAAGGAGCGGTCCGAGGGAGGGGACGCATAAGATGGAAACGCAGTCAAAACGTAGAACCCTCACGGGCACGGTGGTGAGCGATAAGATGGAAAAGACCATCGTCGTCCAGGTCGAGCGAACGGTTATGCACGCGAAGTATAAGAAATACATCAACAGACGCGATAAATATATGGCCCATGATCCCGAGGGCCAGTGCGGCATAGGTGATCTGGTCGTGATTATGGAGAGTCGACCGTTGAGCAGGCACAAACGCTGGGTGCTCAAGGATGTGCTACAAAAGGCGGTGTAAGCCCGCGCGAGGGATAAGAAATGATACAGATGCAGACGTTGCTCAATGTCGCCGACAACTCCGGCGCCCGAAAACTATACACGATTAAGGTCCTCGGCGGATCGAAACGGAAATACGCCGCCCTCGGTGACGTGGTGACGGTATCCGTGAGAGAGGCCATACCGACCGGAAAGGTGAAAAAGGGAGAGGTACTCAAAGCCGTGATCGTTCGGACGAAGAAGGAAGTCAGAAGACAGGACGGCACGTATATAAAGTTTGACGATAACTCGGCAGTCCTCATTAACAATCAGAATGAGCCGATCGGGACGCGTATATTTGGACCCGTTGCGCGGGAGCTTCGCGCGAAAAGGTTCATGAAGATCATATCTCTGGCGCCCGAGGTCTTATGATAAGGGAGGGATCGGTGGACACCGTCAAGACCAAGATTAAGAAAAATGATATCGTTCAGGTCATCTCGGGCAAGCAGAAGGGCGAAAAGGGGAAGGTGCTGAAGGTTGACCGCGAGAAGGGCCGGATCTTCGTGGAAAAGGTGAACGTTATCAAGAGGCACCTTAGGCCGAGTGCTGCTCACCGGCAGGGTGGTATCGTTGAAAAGGAAGGGCCCGTTAATATTTCCAACGTTATGCTCCTTTGCCCGAAGTGCAAGCTTCCGACCAAGATCGGAACGCGGCTTCTCGAAGACGGTTCCAAGGTTCGAATCTGCAAGAAGTGTGATGAAATACTTGATGATAAGTAAATGGTGATTGTATGGCTCGTTTGAAGGACTACTATAAAAAAGAAATTGTTCCGCGCCTAACCAAGGATTTTGCGTACAAGAACGTCATGCAGGTGCCCAAGATCACCAAGATCGTCGTGAATATGGGATTGGGCGAGGCGCTCTCAAACATCAAGATCCTCGACAGCGCGTCCGAAGAGATCTCCCTGATAACGGGGCAGCAGCCCGTTATCACCAAGGCTCGCAGATCGGTCGCGAATTTCAAGCTGCGCGAGGGCAACCCGATCGGCTGTGCGGTGACGCTGAGAAGGGAAAAGATGTACGAGTTCCTCGATAGGCTGGTCAACGTGGCCCTCCCGCGCGTCAGGGACTTCAGGGGGATATCCCCCAAGGGTTTCGACGGAAGGGGAAACTACACCTTCGGGATCAAAGAACAGATTATATTCCCCGAGATCAGCTACGACAAGATCGATAAGATCAAGGGAATGAATATCACCGTTGTCACCACCGCTAAAACGGATGAAGAGGCGCGGTCCCTGTTGAGATATCTCGGCATGCCCTTTGCCGGATCATAAAAAAAGAGGAGATGTTCTGTGGCAAAGAAGTCACTGATCGCGAAAGCGAAACGGAAACCAAAGTTTTCCTCGAGGCAATATAATAGATGCCCCATTTGCGGGCGGCCGCGGGGATATCACCGGAAGTTCGATATGTGTCGTATCTGCCTGAGGCAGTATGCTTCCAAGGGTGATATTCCCGGCGTAATAAAATCGAGCTGGTAAGAGTGAGGTGTGAGCGATGATAACGGACCCGATCGCCGATATGCTGACCCGCATCAGAAACGGCGTCAAAGCGAAATTTGAAATTGTTGACATTCCGTCTTCGAAGATAAAAGAATCGATAGCCAAGCTGCTGGTGCAGGAAGGGTATGTCGAGAGCTATAAAGTCCTTGAAGACAACAAACAAAATACCCTGCGGATACACCTCAAATACGACCGGGTAAAAGACGGAGCCATAAACAAGGTTATACGTGTTTCGAAACCGGGTCGCCGGGTCTATGTCGATAAGGACGAAATCCCTATGGTCCTGCGGGGGTACGGAATCGCAATTCTCTCTACCTCGCGGGGCGTCATTACCGATAAGGAAGCCCGGAAAGCCGGGATCGGGGGCGAAGTGATCTGTAAGATCTGGTAAGATGGGCCGATAGCGATTTACGGGTGGTCTTACGGAGACCGACCCATCACTCATAGCGCACGAGTCAAAAGGTATACCATGTCACGAATTGGAAGAAAACCGATTACGATACCGCCGGGCGTCAAGATCGAGGTCTCGGGTTCCGATGTAACCGTCACCGGTCCCAAAGGGAATCCTCAAACAGACTGTTGTTCCCGGGATAAAGCTCGAGATTCACGAAAACGAGCTTTCGGTCGTCGCGGAAAACCAGTCTCGGAAGGTCCGGTCGTTTCAGGGACTGACCCGATCGCTCCTGGCAAACATGATACAGGGTGTCTCCGAGGGGATCAAGAAGGTCCTTGAGATCAGCGGATTGGGCTATAAGGCCGAGTTGGACGGAAATACTCTCGTCCTTAACGTGGGGTATTCCCACGCGGTTCGATTCGAACTGCCGGAAGGGATATCGGCCGCTATCGAAAAGAACACCGTTGTCACGCTTTCCGGGATTGATAAGCAGATGGTCGGCCAGGTTGCCGCCAATATACGGGCTGTCAGAAAACCCGAGCCGTATAAGGGCAAGGGGATACGATACGCCAATGAGAAAATCAGGAGAAAAGCCGGTAAGGCCGGAGCATAAGGAGTCATACAGTGAAGCGGTTATCGAAGCGGGTTTTTGGGCGTATTAGACGTAGAAAACGGATCAGATTAAGAATCAAGGGAACCCCCGAGCAACCGAGGCTTTCGGTATTTCGGAGTGCGCGGCACATATATGCGCAGATTATCGATGACGTCGCCAGCGTGACATTAGTCTGTGCGTCGAGTCTTGACAAGGAACTGGCCGGTAAAATCAAGACAGGTGGAAACAAGGATGGCTCCAAACAGGTAGGGACGCTACTTGCCAAGAAGGCCAAGGCCGCGGGGATCAAAAAGGTTGTCTTTGATCGGGGCGGGTATCTCTACCACGGAAGGGTCCAGGCGTTGGCCGAGGCGGCGCGGGAAGGTGGCCTTGAGTTCTGACAGTATCGGAGAATAATAGATGTCTTTTACACCAACAGAACAGGAATTTGTCGATCGGGTTGTCCACATCAACAGGGTAGCCAAGGTCGTCAAGGGCGGGAGGCGCTTTTCCTTCTCGGCGATCGTTGTCGTCGGAGACGGTAACGGAAGGGTAGGCTGGGGCATGGGAAAGGCCCACGAAGTCCCCGACGCAATCAGAAAGGGAGTCGAAAAAGCCAAGAAGAATATGATCGATGTTCCGATCATCAACTCGACCATTCCCTATGATGTGATCGGAAAATTCGGCTCCGGGAAGGTTCTCCTGATGCCGGCAAGAGAAGGTACCGGGATAATCGCAGGCGGGGCCGTCCGGGCGGTCGTCGAGACGGCGGGGATCAAGAATATCCTCACCAAGTGTCTCGGCTCTCATAATCCCCACAATCTGGTTAAGGCCACGATCAAGGGTCTCAGCGACCTGAAACATCCGGAAGAAATCGCGCGATCGCGGGGAAAATCGCTGAGCGATTTGCGCCAGGAGACAAGGTAATATGGCAAAAGAGAAGAAAACCGTGAGGGTCAAGCAGATCAGAAGCGGTATCGGAAGGCCCCTCAAGCATAAGATAATTCTCA
Source organism: uncultured delta proteobacterium (assembly GCA_963848155.1). Lineage (GTDB taxonomy): Bacteria > Desulfobacterota > Zymogenia > Zymogenales > Zymogenaceae > JAFGAS01. Next base: position 276,673 of record CAWKCL010000006.1, on the reverse strand, counting down.
AGGCCATGGGACTGGGGAAGATGAACCGAATCGTCGAGCTTCCCGATACGCCCGAGACTTGGGGGATGATTCACAAGATATCTCACCTCCTAGAGGTAGAGGAGCGATAGACTATGGACCTCGATACCCTCAAACCCCCGAAGGGGGCGGTAAAAAATAAAAAACGGATCGGCAGGGGAGAAGGAAGCTGGGGAAAGACCGCAGGCAAGGGACACAAGGGCCAGAAGGCCCGGTCCAGCCCGGCCATAAGACCCGGATTCGAGGGAGGGCAGATGCCCCTGGCCCGGAGGCTCCCCAAGCGCGGATTCACGAACATCTTCAAGAAGGAATACGCGATCCTCAACCTGAAGGATCTCGAGAAACTCGAGGTCAAGGGAGTGGTTGATATACCGGCGCTGACGGCCGCCAAGAGGATCAAGCAGGGGAAAGACGGCGTAAAGATACTGGGAGTAGGCGAGGTAAAGAAGGCGCTGACCGTAAAGGCCCATAAGTTCTCGGCTGCCGCAAAACAGAAGATCGAAGCCGGCGGCGGCACGGTGGAGGAGATTTAACGTGGCCCAAGGATTCACGAATATCTTCAAGATCCCCGAGCTGAAGAACCGAATACTTATTACCCTGTTTTTGCTGGCGGTGTATCGGATCGGGGTGCATGTCCCGACGCCGGGTATCGACGCGGCGGCGCTGAGGAGCTTCTTTGATAGCGCCCAGGGAACGCTGCTTGGATTCTTTGATATGTTCTCCGGCGGCGGGCTGAGAAACCTGTCGGTTTTTGCCCTCGGGATCATGCCCTACATCAGCGCATCGATTATCCTGCAGCTCCTTACGGTGGTCGTGCCCCATCTTGAAAGGCTGGCCAAGGAAGGCGAGGCGGGCAGGAAGAAGATCACGCAATACACCCGGTATGGGACGGTTGTCCTGTCGGCGATCCAGGCCTTCGGCATCAGCTTCGGACTGGAGCAAATGCAAAGCCCGGTCGGCGATCCGGTGGTCATCGACCCGGGTTGGGCATTTCGGATCATGACGATTATTACGCTGACGGCCGGAACCGCCTTCATTATGTGGCTGGGCGAGCAGATAACTGAGCGGGGGATCGGAAACGGCATCTCGCTTGATTATTTTTGCGGGCATCGTGGCGCGTATGCCGGCCTCTATTATCCTTTCGTTCAAGATGATCCAGAACGAAGAAATCGGCATCCTCGTGTTTTTGGGAGTAATCGCCATGATGGTAGTGGTCGTGGCGGCTATCATATTTATGGAGCGGGGGCAGCGGAGACTGCCCGTCCAGTACGCAAAGCGGGTGGTCGGTCGAAAGATGTACGGCGGTTCAAGCACGCACCTGCCCTTGAGGATAAATACGTCCGGGGTTATACCGCCGATCTTCGCGTCGTCGATTCTGATGTTCCCCCTGACGATCGCGAACTTCTTCCCCCCGGAAACGATCCAGCAGCACAAGTGGCTTGAGTTTTTGGTCAATAGCTTTTCTCCGACGCATGTGATTTATAATGCTATTTACGTCCTGTTGATTATCTTTTTCTGCTATTTCTACACGGCCGTCACCTTCAACCCGGTGGACGTGGCCGATAATATGAAACGGTACGGCGGGTTTATCCCGGGGATCAGGCCGGGGAAGCGAACGTCCGAATACATCGACAGGGTACTGACCCGCATTACGCTTGTCGGGGCGCTCTATGTATCGGCGGTCTGCGTTTTGCCGACGATCCTGATCGCCTACTTTAAGGTCCCCTTTTACTTCGGGGGCACGGCACTCCTGATCGTGGTCGGCGTGGCGCTGGACACCGCCCAGCAGATCGAAACCCATATGATCACCAGGAACTATGAAGGGTTCCTCAAAAAGGGAAGGCTCAAGGGAAGGCGGGGGTAACTGATGAGACAAGGCGCCGAGGCGCCCGGACGATAGGTTCGGCCGGGGCATAGGTAATGACGAGAGAGAGCCGCGATCGATGGAATTGAACATGAGTAATTGTCCGACTATTGAATTGCTATAGTTCTTCCAGAAGGATGACAAGACGATGAAAAAGAACCTCGTATTGCTGGGCCCCCCGGGCGCCGGGAAGGGCACTCAGGCAAAGATGCTCGTGGAAAAGTATGGTATTCCGCAGATTTCGACCGGTGACATCCTCAGAAAGGCGGTTGCGGCCGGTACCGACCTGGGCAAAGAAGCCAAGAAGGTCATGGACACGGGCGGCCTTGTTCCCGACGACGTGGTCATCGGGCTGGTGCGTGAGCGTCTCAAGGAATCGGACTGCAAGAACGGGTATATCCTGGATGGATTTCCGCGAACCGTCAATCAGGCAAAATCGCTGGATGATATCCTTACCAAGATAGGTGACGGCCTGACCCACGTCGTATCGATAGAGGTGGATGAAAAAGACCTCCTGACGAGGTTAACCGGGCGAAGGACCTGCCGGTCATGCTCGGCCATGTATCATATTACGTTCGAGCCCCCGAAGAAAGGCGGCGTGTGTGACAAATGCGGTGGGGAGCTCTACCAGCGGGACGATGACAAGGAAGAGACCATCACGTCACGCCTGAAGGTCTACAAGCAGCAGACCGAGCCGCTGATCGCGTATTATAAGGGCACAGGGTTGCTCAGAACGGTGCCCGGTACCGGCGGTATCAAGGATATCTTCAATTCTATCGCGAAGGTATTGGGATAGTATCTGATATAACGAGAGAGGTTTTGCTATATGCCGAAAGAAGAGGCCATCGAAATCGAAGGAACCGTGCATGAGATCCTTCCAAACGCCATGTTTAGGGTGGAACTTGATAACGGCCATAAGGTTTTGGCCCATATTTCGGGTAAGATGAGGATGCACTTCATCAAGATACTCAAGGGCGACAAGGTCACGGTGGAGCTTTCACCCTATGACCTTTCCCGCGGCAGAATCATCTACCGGGCCAAGTAAGTCTCAGGTAGGCGATATAGAGAGGATACTAACAATGAAGGTTCGTGCGTCAGTCAAGAAGATCTGCGACAAGTGCAAGATCATCAAGCGAAAGGGTATCGTTCGAGTGATCTGCGAAAACCCCAAGCACAAGCAACGACAAGGATAAGAGCGATAAGGAGGAAACATGGCGCGTATCGCGGGTGTTGACCTGCCCAAGAACAAGCGGATCGAGATCGGGCTTACCTATATCTACGGCATCGGGCGCACGTCTTCGCAGGAAATATTGAGCGAGGCGGGGATCGATTTCAACAAGCGGACCGATAGCCTGACCGAAAAAGAAGTCGCCGCCATCAGGGACATCATCGACGCCAAATTTACGGTCGAGGGCGACCTGCGCAAGAAACGGTCGATGAACATCAAGATGCTTATGGATATCGGCAATTACCGCGGGCTCAGGCATCGGAAAGGCTTACCGGTGAGGGGTCAGCGGACGTCCACGAATGCCCGGACGCGGAAAGGTCCCCGTCGGGTCAAGATCAAGAAGAAATAGAGGGAATAGATAATGGCCAAGGGCAAGAAGGTAATTAGAAAGAAGAAGGAAAGAAAGAACGTACAGGTGGGAGTAGCCCATATCCAGTCATCCTTCAATAATACGATTGTTACTATAACCGATCTCTCGGGTAACGTCCTGTCGTGGTCGAGCGCCGGTGCCCAGGGTTTCAAGGGTTCCCGAAAGAGCACCCCGTTTGCCGCGCAGATCGCCGCGGCTGACGCCGCGAAAAAGGCAATGGAACACGGGTTAAGGACGATAGACGTCCATGTTAAGGGGCCTGGGTCCGGCAGAGAGGCCGCGCTCAGAGCGCTACAGGGTGCGGGGCTTGAGGTAAATATGATCAGGGACGTGACGCCTATCCCGCACAACGGCTGCAGACCACCCAAGCGCAGAAGGGTGTAACCGGGCGTCGCTGCCACAAAGGGATATACTTCCCCCCGAGCCTTTGCATTGAGTCCGGCCGAGGGGGAGATTGATATGCATTCATCGTTGAACGAAAACCTATACAGGGTATAATCGGAGGTCTAATTTGGCACGCTATCGTGGCCCGGTATGTAAACTCTGCAGAAGGGACGGCATGAAGCTCTACCTCAAGGGGGATCGGTGCTTCTCGGAGAAGTGCGCCGTTGAGCGCCGTAACTATCCCCCCGGAGAACATGGGCAGGGAAGGACTAAATTTTCTGAATACGGAAGCCAGCTGAGGGAGAAACAAAAAGTTAAACGCATGTACGGCCTCCTTGAGAACCAGTTTCACATCTACTTTAACAGGGCCGACAGACTCAAAGGGATAACGGGAGAAAATCTCCTGGTCCTGCTGGAGCGGAGACTGGACAACATGGTGTATCGCTTCGGGTTCGCCACGTCTCGCAGCGAGGCGCGGCAGCTGGTTCTCCATAACCATTTCCTGGTCAACGGGAAAAAGGTTAATATCCCTTCGTATCTCATCAAGGTGGGGGATACGATTACGCTTCAGCAGAGCAGCCGGAAGGTGGAACGTATCGTCGAGGCCCTCGAGGTATCCTTCAGAAGGGGGATTCCTCAGTGGCTTGAATTCGACAAAAACAACGTTACGGGAACCGTAAAGGCGATGCCTGCGCGAAAAGATCTGACTATGCCTATATCCGAGAACCTGATCGTTGAGCTTTATTCCAAGTAGGTATGGTTTTTTGGGTGAGGGAGTCAAATGGGAAATACGATACAGGCGAACTGGCGGGAACTTATTAAGCCCAAGAAACTGGTGGGCGAATCGGATGAATTGACCGAGTTTTACGGTAAATTCGTCGCAGAGCCCTTTGAGCGGGGATTCGGGATTACCATCGGTAACTCGCTGAGGAGGATTCTCCTTTCCTCGCTTATGGGAACCGCCATAACGTCCGTTAAAATAGAAGGCGTTCTCCACGAATTTACGACGATTCCCGGGGTTGTCGAGGACGTGACCGATATTATCCTCAACCTCAAGGGCGTGCGGTTTAAGCTGTTTGATGACGGAACGAAAACCGTCAGGATTAAGGCCGAGAAAGAAGGCAGGATTACCGCCAAGGATATAGTTTGCGACGACAGCGTCAAGATACTCAATCCCGACCATTACATAGCGAGTATCTCCAAGGGCGGAAGCCTTCTTATGGAGATGACCGTAAAGTGGGGGAGGGGGTATATCCCCGCCGAACGGAACAAGGAGGAGGATATGCCGATCGGCACGATCCCGATCGATGCGATATTCTCCCCGATAAAGAAGGTAAACTATACCGTCACGGCGGCGCGGGTGGGCCAGCGGACCGACTACGATAAGCTGACGATGGAGGTCTGGACGGACGGGAGCGTCACCCCTGATGACGCGATAGCGTTCGCGGCAAAGATCCTCAAAGAGCACATGAGCATCTTCATTAACTTCTTCGAGGAGATGGAGAGCGATCAGGAAGAAATGGGCGACGGGAAATATGACTTCAACGAGAACCTGCTGCGTCCTGTCAGCGAGCTCGAACTTTCGGTTCGGTCGTCCAACTGCCTGAAAAACGCCAATATCCGATTCATCGGTGACCTTGTACAGAAGACGGAAATGGACATGCTCAGAACTAAGAACTTCGGTCGGAAGTCCCTCAACGAGATCAAGGAGCTCTTGGCCGAGATGGGACTCCGGTTCGGCATGAAGCTTGATAATTGGCCGCCGAAGGATTTACCCGAATACCAGGAGCCGGAAGAAACCGAGCCCGAGCAATAGCAGAAGGGGATGTGAGATGCGCCACCAGAAGAATTCAAAAAGACTTGGGCGGATATCAAGCCACCGGAAGGCGATGTTTCGTAACATGGCCACCTCGCTGTTGGATAAGAGCCGCATTGAGACCACTGAGATCAAGGCCAAAGAGCTGAGACACTACGTCGAGAAAATGATTACCCTGGGCAAGCGGGGCGATCTGCACGCGCGTCGGCAGGCGCTGGCGTTTTTACGGAGTGAGGATGTTGTCACTAAGGTCTTTAGTGAATACGCCGAAAGATTCAAGGACAGGCCGGGGGGGTACACCCGAATCATGAAGCTTGCGAATCGCGCGGGTGATAACGCCCGCATGGCGATAATCGAGTTGGTCGGGGAAAAGGAGCCGAAGGATAAGGAAAAGGCAGCCAAGCCGGCCGACGAGAAAGATAAGAAAGAGGTAAAAGAGAAAGCGAAGCCGGGCGCGAAGCCTGCTGCGAAAACCGCCCCCAAGGCAGCCAAGAAGGCTGCGGAAGCCGCGCCGAAGGCAAAGAAAGTAAAGGACACCGGAAAGTCGGGGGAGGCGGAAGATAAGGGTTCGTCAAAAAAGAAAAAGAAGGAACCGGCTGAATAGCAGGGGGGTATCCCCCGCGCATCGGAGTGCAATCCCCGCAACAAGCGGGGTCCTGATATGAGTAACGTCATATAGGATCATAAAGGCAAGGGTGTTTCCTTGCCTTTATCGTATGGGGGATCCGGCGTGAAAGACAAAAAGAAGATTATTATTGTTTCCGTTGCCGCCGTTATCGTTATCCTGTTTATAGCGGTGATAGCGGTGCGGCTTATTCAATCCAAGCTCTTCGCGGAAAAGGGAACCGGCGAGGTCGCGGGCAATCCCGTTTCCGTTGTCGAAGCCCGATATCGATACGATCAGGAATACCCTGTTTTATACCGGTGATCTGCACGCCGAAAAGGAGGTCCTGGTCTACAGCCTGGTTACCGGAAGGCTCGTGAGATATAACTTCAGGGAAGGCCAGGACGTGGCCAAGGGCGCCCCGATGGTGATTCTCGAGCACGAAGAGACATGGGATCAGTTCAAACCGATTATCGTAGCCGCTCCGATATCGGGAAGGGTCGCCGCCAATTACCTTGATATAGGAGAGCGCGCCACCCCGCAGACACCGCTCGCGCTTATCGTCGGGGGGAACCCCATAAAGGTCTTCATCAACGTTCCCGACACCGAGCTCTCCAGGATCACCGAGGGTATGAAAGTCGAGGTTACCGTCCCCACGGTCCCGGATACTATCTATACCGGGGCGGTTGAGCGAATCAGCCCGGTCATCGAGCGAACCACGCGAACATCCCAGGTGGAGATAACTATCAGGGATCACGACGGGAAACTCAGGGCCGGGATGTTCGGAGACGCAACTATTATCCTTTCGGAAAACACCGATGCCCTCGTAATTCCCTTCGAGTCCATCCTTTTTGATCGGGAGGACAGACAGGGACCCTACTGCTACGTGGTGATAGACAATTCGGCCCGGAGACGCCCGCTGACCCTCGGTGTTATCGATGGCGAATCGGCCGAGGTGATCTCGGGTCTCGCAAAAGGGGATAAGGTGGTCACCCTCGGTAAGGAGAACCTGAGCGACGGCACGCCGGTCGTGGTGGTGCCGTCCGAGTAGTCACTGATCGCCCGACCCGCCGCGGGCCCGGAGAAGAGCCGCGGGGGTAACTGCCGCCGTCGTTCCCGTCCGACCCGGGTGGTGCTGCCGGGCAACGGGAGGGGGAAGGCCGCCCCCGCAACCCACGAATACGATAAAGAGTATCCCGCCATGTCAATAGCCAAATTCTCGGTAAAAAACTCCGTACTGGTCAATATGATTACCATCGCGGTCGTGATCCTGGGGATCGTCTCCACCACGAGGCTTACTCGCGAGGTCTTCCCTTCGATATCGTTCGGCTATGTCATTATTGTTACCGCGTATCCCGGGGCCTCCCCCGAGGAGGTGGAGAAGATCGTTACGACCCCGTTTGAGGAAGAGGTGGCCGACGTCGACGGGATCAAGAAGCTCGAGTCAGTCACCCGGGAGGGAGTATCCACGGTCATCATACAGGCCGAGAGCGATATCGATGAGCTTGAGCTTGATCAGCTCGTCAACGACCTCAAGAGCGAGGTGGACAAGGTAACCGATCTACCCGACGACGTGGAGGATTCCGAGTTTATTAAAATCTCTGCCGAATTCCCGGTCGTTACGGTGGCTATTTCCGGCGACGTTCCCGAGGAGACTCTGCGGTCGGCCTCCGAGCGGCTCAAATCGAGGATTGAGCTAATCGATGGGGTTGGGACGGTGGACCGCTTCGGCTATCGGGACCGGGAGATGTGGGTCTCGGTGGACCCGCGGAGGCTTGAGGCGGCAAACCTGACGCTCTCTGAGGTGATCATAGCCATCAAGAAGAGAAACCTCAACATCCCCGGCGGTACGATCGATCAGGACCGTAAAGAGCTGCTCATCCGCATCATCGGCGAGGTCGAAGACGCCGGGGATCTGGAGGAGGTGATCGTCCGGTCGCTGCCGAACGGGCCGGTCAGGGTGGGGGATATCGCGGAGGTGATCCGAGACCTTCAAAAAACGGGACGTTTACGGGCGTATTAACGGTAAGCCGGCCATCGACTTGATGGTAACCAAGAAGGCCGACGGCGACGCCATTGACATTGTCGAAGAAATACAGGGTATCGTAAAAGAGGAGCGGGCGCTCGTGCCAAAGGAGGCCGAGATAACGCTCGTGCAGGACTTTGCGAAGTATGTCCAGCGCCGGCAGAATACGATGCTCAGCAACGGTTTGATGGGCCTGGCGCTTGTCGTCATCGTGCTTGTGGCGATGCTGGAGACATGGATTGCCGTCTGGGCGGCGCTCTCTATCCCCTTTTCGTTTCTCACGGCGATGATCGTCATGCGCTATACGGGAATCAGCCTGAACATGATGTCGATGTTCGGCCTGATACTCGTCCTGGGTATGGTCGTGGATAACGCCATCGTCGTATCCGAGAACTTCTTCCGGTACCGGGAGCTCGGCCTCTCGACCCAGGAGGCGGCGATTACCGGGACCGGCGAGGTGGCGCTGCCGGTTGCCGCCGCCATATTGACAAATATTGCCTCATTCCTGCCGCTGCTGTTGACCACCGGCATCGTCGGAAAATTCATGCGGATGATCCCGGAGGTCGCCATCATCTGTTTCCTGGCCTCCTGGTTACAGGCGTTTCTTATCCTGCCCAGCAACCTAAACCAGTTCGTCAAGGTAAAGGTCGATACGAACAAAAAGGAATTCCGGGGGTGGTTCACGGATTTCAGGGACTTTTACGGGAGAATGCTTGGATACTGCGTCAGGCGACGCTACCTCATATTCTTCGGGTTGATCTCTATTGCCATGGCCACGGTTGTTTTTGCATTGGTGACCATGGAGTTCGTCTGGATGGGAAAGATGCGTAACGAACAGTTCCTCGTGACCGTCAATAATCCCGTCGACGCCAACCTCATGGAGACCGACCGGGTTATAAAGGAGGTCGAGAAGCGCGTGATGGAGATCCCTGCCGATGAGCTGGCGTCGGTGGTAACCACGGTCGGCACGGCCCAGGGGGACACGGGATATGATTACGGTACGTACCTCGGGCAGGTAACGGTGGAGCTGACCGAATTCGGCTATACCGAGCGCGATTCGGACGAGACGATGAATACCCTCAGGGATAAGGTCGGACGGATCGCCGGTCCCTCCTCGATTTCCATCGAGGGGATGGAAGGGGGGCCTCCCACGGGCAAGCCCGTATCGGTGGAGGTCAAAGGGAACGATTTTGGGGTCCTGGAAAAACTCGCCGGCGAGGTGGTGGCCGAGCTCAAGACCGTAAAGGGCGTCAAGGATATCGAGACCAACTACCGCCGGGGTAAAGACGAGGTCAAAATCAGCATAGACGAGCACAAGGTACGGACCATGGGTCTTGACGTGGCAACGATCGCCACCGAGATCAGGAGCGCGTTTGCGGGGGGCGACGCCGGAAATATACGGCGGGGCGACGAGAAGATCGATATCGTCGTCAAGTACCATGACCACTTCGCGAATCCCAACTATCTCATGAACTTTTCCGTTATGAATATGAACGGCGAGAGGATTCCCATAAAAAGCGTCTCCGATATCGCCTACGGTAAAGGGATATTCAAGATCTACCATTCGGAACGGAAGCGGACGATCACCGTTACCGCCGATATCCTGCGCGAGGAAACGACGTCCGCAACGGTCAACAAGGCCCTCATTAAGCGGTTCGGCACCACAAGCAAGGAACATCCCGGCTACGTATACGACTATACCGGCGAGTTCAGGGATACCCAGGAATCCATGGATTCGATGGTCTCGGCGTTCTGGCTTGCGCTCGGGGTCATCTTCATTATCCTGGCGGCCCTATTCCGCTCGTTCATCCAACCGATCATCATCATGATCGCCATCCCGTTTGCTTTTATCGGCGTGGTGTTCGGGCTGTTTATCATGGGGGAACAACTCTCAATCCTGGCGGTGGTCGGGATCGTGGCGCTGATGGGGGTGGTGATCAACAACTCGATCCTCCTGATCGATTTCATCAACCGGGCGCGGGAAAACGGGTCTACCATCCATGACGCCGTGATCGACTCGGGCAAGACACGGCTCAGGCCGATATTGCTCACGTCGTTGACGACCCTGGGCGGGCTCTTCCCCATGGCTTTCGGTATCGGCGGCAGCGAGCCATACCTGGCACCGATGGCGATCTCCATGTTCTGGGGTATGCTCTTTTCGACAATGTTGACGCTTTTTGCCGTGCCGGCCCTGTACATCATTACCGAGGATTTCAAGGTCAAGCTGGGGATGGCGGCCGGGGGCAAGAAGTGATCCGCCTTTCCGACGTGAGTATCTCCTATGGTAACGGGGATGCGGGGTCGTCGTTCGCGCTGACCGGGGTGAACCTTCACGTGCCCGAGGGGGCCTACGCCGCCCTCATCGGGCCCAACGGTTCCGGCAAGACGACCCTTGCCAGGATCATCAAGGGGATCACCGCGCCCAGCGGCGGGACCGTAACGGTTGCCGGCAAGACCCTCGGGCCCGAGGAGATATCAGAGGACGTCGGACTGGTATTCTCAAATCCCGAGAACCAGATAATTTCGACGATTGTGGAAGAAGACATCGCCTTCGGCCTGGAAAATAGAGGAGTTAAAACCTCCGAAATGAGGCGGCGGGTCCGCCGGATCATCCGGCGGCTCGGCCTGGAGCAGTTGTCCAAGCGGCTTCCCCATACGCTATCCGGCGGAGAGCAGCAGAGGCTTGTCATCGCGGGGATCCTGGTGATGGAGACCAGGATCATTATCCTTGACGAGGCCACCTCCATGCTGGATTCGAACGGCAGGCGTGATATCCTCAAACTGATCCGGGAACTGAACGAAAAGGAGGGTATCACGGTCCTCTCCATTACCCACTCCCTGGCGGAGGCGGTGCTCTCGGATATCGTCTTCGTCCTTGACGGCGGGAAAATCGCGTTTTCCGGCACACCCAGGCAGTTTATCGACGATGACCGAATACTCGACCGGCTGAACATCGAGCTGCCCGAGTACCTGCTCTTGCTCAAGGGACTCATGCGTTCAGGAATCGATATGCCCGGCACGGGACTCGGGGTCGATGAAGTCATCGGATCCCTGGATCGGCTTCGTCGAGAAGGATGAACAATGGCCCATACCTGCTGCCGATGCGGTCAAGAGATACCCGAGGGCGGCCTTTTTTATCACGTGAAGCTTTCGGCCGTATCGGGATATGACGGCGTTATTAATCCTGAAAACGAAGCAACGCTTCCGGGGATTTTGACCGATATCGCACATCGGTCATCGGCAGATCTGGAAAACGACGTCTATTTCGAGCGGGAAGTTATTCTTTGTGCGGCCTGCCGAAAGACGGTTATCGAAGACTTTTGCAGGCTGGCGGGGATTCACGGGGGCCCCGATAAGAATCCTAAAGATTTCCTGCATTAGAAATAGACGATATTTACCGTTGTTATCGGTTGACAAAACCCCCGTTTTTTGTGATAATGGCGCATCACGGCAAAATCCCGTACGTATCTGTTGATTATTCCACGGAGTCCGCGGACAATCGCAGGGATCCAGAGGCGTCCGAAAGTCCGAACGCCGTATACGAACGACAGGTAAGCCGTCGAGGTATTGAGGAAACGGCAGATGGCACTCATTAGCGATCCAGAAGCCGCCAAACGGCTCGCGAGAACGATCATATCCGATATCACCATCTATAACAAAGAGAAGGTCAAGGAGGGCCTCAAGAACGATAACCTCTTTGACGTGCTGAAGGTCGATCTGGAAAAGGGGCGAAAGGTCTACGAAAGCAAGGTGTCTCCGGAAATCATCCAAACGACCAACTTCTACGATCTTGCGATCGTCGATATCATGGTCCAGCAGGCCACCGACATGAACAGCAAGATCTGAAACCGCTATGGGAGGGACGATCGAAACCGGCCGCGGCGGACGGCACCTGACGTTCTTCGTAGAGGCCGAGGCCCGGGGCAATCGGCTCGATCGGTATCTCTCCAACGCTGCTCCTGAATACTCCCGCTCGTTTTTTCAAAAGCTCATCAGGGATAGTCGCGTCCTCGTGAACGGCAGCGCCGCGTCCGGGGCCGATCCGGTTATCGCCGGGGCCCGGATCGACGTATCTATCCCCGAACAGGCGTTGCAGACCATCGGTCCCGAAGATATCGCGGTCACGGTCGTCTACGAGGACGACTGGCTTGCCGTCGTCGATAAACCGGCCGGGCTCTCGGTGCATCCCGGCGCCGGAAGAATCTCCGGCACGCTTGTCTCCGCGCTCCTATTTCGCGGGATGAGTCTTTCCCGGAAAGCGGGGGAGGATCGTCCGGGGATCGTCCACCGGCTCGACAAGGATACCTCGGGGCTCATTGTCGTGGCAAAGGACGACCGTGCCTACGACGGACTCAAATCCCAATTCATGGCCCATACTGTTGGCCGTATCTACCGGGGGGTCTGCTGGGGGAGGATCGGGCAGGATCACGGGACGATCGATACGCTGATTGCCCGCCACGGCCGCGACCGTACGCGGATGACGACGAGGACCGCCGAGGGGAGAACGGCGGTCACCGAGTACCTCGTCCTGGAACGGTTCAGGCATATGACGTACGCACAGTTTCGACTCAAGACCGGAAGGACCCATCAGATCCGCGTCCACATGGCCTCCCGGGGCCATCCGATCGTCGGAGACCGCACGTACGGCGGGGTAAACGCGGCCAAACGGCTGACCGATCGGCGGCTCATTGACGCGGTAACGGCACTGAACCGTCAGGCCCTTCACGCGGCGTCTCTCGGGTTTGTTCACCCCGTTTCGGGGAAGGCCATGCATTTTGAGTCTGCCCTGCCCGCCGATATAACTCTTCTTATGGAAGTACTGCATGAAGAAACCGGACATCGTGACGTTTGAACGGATCGTCGGTATTCAGGTACTCCCCCCGGGCTACGGGGGGAAAATCCGGTGTCTCTTTTCGACCAGGAGGACATCGACCGGCGGGGCGGCCCTTGACTTCGATCACCGGAAGGGCGATAATCCGGCGGTCGGGGAGAGTTATGACGCCGCGGCCGGCTGGTTCGGGGTGCCGGCATCGTCGGTCTTCGTTATGCGGCAGGTGCATGGCGGTGACGTCACGGTCATCCGCGAAATCCCGGAACCCCACCGGATGCGGGCGGCGATTCCCGTTGACGCGACGGTGACCGATCGTCCCGGCCTTGTCCTCACGGTTCTCACGGCCGACTGCCTCCCGATCCTGATGGCCGATCGGAAAAGGGGCGTGGTAGCCGCCGTTCATGCCGGGTGGCGCAGCACGGCGGCCGGGATAGCGCAAAAGGCGGTCACGACGATGGAGGCCGTCTTTGGGTCGGAACCCGGCGATATCTTCGCCGCCCTGGGCCCGTGCATCGGGAGGTGCTGCTATGAGGTGGGGCCGGAGGTTATCCGGGATGTGCGAGAGGCTTTTCCCTTTGGCGACGACCACGTCGAGATGAAATCCGACGGGAAGGGGATGCTCGACCTGGTAGGCCTCAACCGCACCGCGCTCGTCCGCGCGGGGCTTTCCCCCGATCATATCTGGTCGGCGGACCTGTGCACCTATTGTCGCGAGGACCTCTTCTACTCATACCGGCGTGAGGGAGAGGGGACGGGAAGGATGCTGGCCGGAATCATGATCGAGGAGTAGAGCATGTTGATCGTTGGATTGACCGGCGGCATCGCGAGCGGCAAGAGCAGCGCGGCGCGTATTTTTATAAAGCTCGGCGTCAAGGTCGTTGACAGCGACGTCCTGGCCCGCACCGTCGTGGAGCCGGGAAGGCCCGCCCTTTCAAGATCAGGGAGCGGTTCGGGCACTGCGTAATAAACGCCGACGGGACATTGAACCGGGAGAAGCTCAGGGATATCGTGTTTCACGACTCCCGGGCGCTGGCCGACCTCAACGCCATCGTTCACCCGGCGGTCTATGCCGAGATGGCCCGGGAGATGGCGGAGTATCGGAAGGACCCGGGCGATACGATACTGATGCTCGATATACCGCTCCTGTTCGAATCGGGAGGGGAAAAAATCGTCGACCGCGTGGTGGTGGTCTGGATCGACCGGGAGACGCAGATACAGCGCCTCATGGGCCGTGACGGTTTTTCACGGGAGGACGCGATAAACCGGATCGAAAAGCAGATGGACCTCGACGAAAAGAAGCGACGGGCCGATTTCGTTATTGACAATACCGGGACGTTCGAGGACCTGGAGTTACGGGTGCGGGAGGTCTACGAGAAGCTCTGCGCCCTCAACCGGGCCGGCGGGCAGAAGGCGGGCCAGAAGAAATAAGAGATACGGGGACTGCCGAGAGCCATACCGTCCCCCTGGGCAATGCCGCGCCGCCGCCCTGCCATCTTTTCCCTTGACGCTCGTTTGCCGCGGTGGTATCAATAAAAGAGCGGGCATCCCCGGCGGGGCGTTCACCCTCACGGCGGACGAAAAAGGCCGCTATGTTCTCCGCGAAGTATACTATGGAATGAAGAGGACCCCCTTATCAGGCAGCCGGGGGGTAATACCGATAGCCGTTATATCCAACCGCCAACAGGAAAGGCAGTAACATGTTTAGCTCAATTTCAGACGTCATCGAGACCTTCAAGAGAAACTACTATATCATCAACCCCGACGTGGCGACCGTGGTCTACCTCTCGGTGATGATGAATAAACCCATCCTCGTCGAGGGGCCGGCGGGCGTCGGCAAGACCGAGCTGGGCAAGGTCATCGCCGCCTCCCAGGGGCTTGAGCTCATCCGGCTCCAGTGCTACGAGGGATTGGACGAGGCCAAGGCGCTCTACGAGTGGGAGTACGCCAAGCAGCTCCTCTATACCCAGATCCTGAAGGAAAAGATCGGGGAGGTCCTGACCGGCACCAAGTCCCTTTCCGACGCGGTGGAGCGGCTGGGACATGAGGAGGACGCCTTCTTCTCGACAAAGTTTATCCTTCCCCGCCCCCTGCTCAAGTCCATCACCTCCGAAAAGCAGGTGGTGCTGCTCATCGACGAGGTGGACAAGGCCGACCCCGAGTTCGAGGCGTTTCTGCTCGAAATCCTCTCCGACTTTCAGATCAGCATACCGGAGATCGGGACGGTCAAGGCCACGCATATCCCCCAGGTGATTTTAACCAGCAACAACACGCGCGATATGTCCGACGCACTCAAGCGCCGGTGTCTCCACCTGTACATGGATTTCCCCACCAAGGAGCGCGAGGAGGAGATTATCCGCCTCAAGGTGCCGGGGGTCGACGAGCGGCTTGCCAGGCAGGTGGTCTTTACCGTGCAAACGCTGCGTGACCTCGACCTCAAGAAGGTCCCCTCCATCTCCGAGACGCTGGACTGGGCCAGGGCGCTGGTGATCCTCAATATCAAGAATCTCGATCCCGATACGGTGACCACGACGCTAAACTTTATCCTCAAGTACCAGTCGGATATCGAGGCTGCGAAAAAGAACATGACCAAGATCGCCGAGGGGATCGCGGCGCTCAATTAACCATATGATCTACGGAGTATACGCCGGAAGCGATTGACCACTGCCCATCCGGCCTGTACCTCATAAGAGAAGAATTCTGCCGTGAAAGACGTCATCATTGATTTCATCGACGGCCTCAAGTTTCGCGGGGTCAGGGTTTCCGTCTCGGAGACCATGGACGCGCTCAGGGGCGTGACCGAGATCGGCGTGGCCGATAAGTCAGCCTTCAAATCGGTGCTCAGGGCCACCCTCGTCAAAGACAGGAAGGACATCGCCGCCTTTGACGAGCTGTTTGACCTCTTCTTCAATCCCTCGTCGATCCTGCTTACCCAAAAGACCGAGACTGACAAGAAGATCGCGGCCATCCTGCAGGAGGCAAAGGACCTCTTTTCCGAGGAATTTATGGGCGTCATGCAGGGCGACCCCAAGATGATGATGGCAGCTGGTCGGGGGGATCGCCGAGGCGACCAACCTCAAGGATATCCGCTTCCCCATGCAGTCGGGCTATTTCTTCACCAAGATGTCCGGTATGCTGGGGGGCATGGGGCTGGAGCGGGAGCTTTCTGACTTCATAGACTTCCTTCGGGAGCGTGGGTATCTCGAAAACGGGATGGGGGAGCAAAACGTCCGCGGGCTTTTCGACGCGCGCCTCACCGATATCAAGGACCTCATCCGCTCCGAGATCAAGCGGGAACAGGAAAAGCACCGGAATCCGAAACGGGACCAGGCCGTCCCGGATACGATGGGGGAACGGAACTTCTCGGAGCTCTCCGAGCAGGAGATCGAGGAGATGCGGGACGCCATAAAGGCGCTGGTCAGGAAGATCAAGGATACGCTGGCAATCCGGGAGCGGCGGTTTAAACGGGGGAGATTTGACATCAAGCGGACGATCAGGCGTTCGCTTCAGTACGGCGGCGTACCGATTAAGGTGATCTTCAGGAAGAAGAAAAAGACAAAGGGACAGCTCGTGACGATCTGCGACGTCTCCCGCTCGGTCTGGAACGCCTCCCGTTTCATGCTCAACCTCCTCTACTCGCTCCAGGACCAGTTTGACCGGGTACGATCATTTGTTTTCGTTTCCGACCTCGGGGAGGTCACAAAGATATTTTCCCGTTACGAGCACAACGAGGCGCTCAAACGCCTCATCAGCGAGGCGGGCATAAATTTCTTTTCCTATACGGACTACGGCGACGTGCTGATGCGCTTCTATAACGATTACCTGGATTCCGTGAACCGGAGAACCACCGTCATTATTATCGGCGATGCCCGCAACAACTATATGGCGCATAACGCCTGGGTGCTCGAAAAGATAAAGAAGCGGTCCCGGAAGGTATACTGGCTCAACCCCGAGCCGGAGCGCTGGTGGGGGAGCGGAGATTCGGACATGGACAAATTCATGCCGTTTATCACCGAGGCCAGGGAATGCCGTAACCTCAAACAGCTCGCCAAGTTTATCGAGGACCTGGTCGTCTGAACCCCATCCGTATCCGATCAAGAAGCGATTAAGGGGAATTCCGCATGCGTCAAGAGAAGAGCCGTATCTATCCGCGACCGCCCTGGGTCCGGATGCTTTTAACGACGGTTCGTTTTCTCGTCGTCTTCATACTCGTCTTTTCCCTCGCACTCCTGCTTGCCTCGTTTATATACGGCGGCCGCGTGCTGGAACAGGCGGCGCCTCCCGCCCTTTTGGGGAACAAACCCGAGACAATCGCGCTTCTCGAAAAAGACAAAGACAAGATTCACCCCTTTACCTTCTGGGTGGCGGGGGATACCCATAAGGATAACTACCTGCGGACCCTTTATCACGAACAAATAAAGCCGCAGCACCCGTCTTTCGGCATAATCCTGGGTGACGTGGTAGAAGATCCCGTTAAGCAACAACACCGCTATTTCTGGAATACCTGCCGGAGGATGGATATCAATTCCCCAACGTTTGTGGTGCCTGGTAACCATGATGTGGGAGAGGGACAGATGTTCGACAGGACCGATTACGGGGCGTACGGGTTTGATCTCAAGCAGTTCCGTGATACGTACGGGCCCGACGAGTTTTCGTTTACCTATGCGGGGTGCCTGTTTATCGTGGTCAATAATTCGATAGGCGGTGAGGCCTACATGGATTTCCTGGAAGGGGCCCTCGAATCGGGAAGCTTCCGGCGCCCGCATGATCTTCGTGATCTGTCACTTACCCTTTCGGACGGACTATGACGTGGCGAAATACCCCGCTGTCTTTATTCCCCGGTTCAGGGATCTCGCCGCAAAATACCGTATCGATTACCTCATATCAGGCCACTTCCACACCTACCTCAGACAGACCCTCTTCGGAACAGCCAATATCATTTCGGGGGGGGGCATGGGCCTCTTCGGAAGAGAGTCCACATCGATTTCCCACGGGATCCTTTTCAACGTCGACCCGGCGTCGCGGGTTGTCACCGAGCGCGTGATGATAACTCGTGAGGGCCCTGCCCGAAAGCTCCTCTATCAGGTCGATTACCTCACCGTCGTTATCCTTGCGCCGTTCATCGCGGCACACCCGTTGCTCGGGGGCGCCGGTTGTGCCGTAGACCTCCTCCTGTTGGGCTTCCTTATCGGCACGCTGGTTCGGCGTCCGAGGAAAAAAGAAGCGGCCTGAACCCGCTGAGAGGACGTGAGCGCCTCGGGTCGGCCGCGTTTTAGCAGAGAACCATATCCCGGCTGAACGACGGTAACGGTCGATCGACGGGTGACGATCTTCCCTATTTCCCCATAAAGTGGAAGATAAAGAATCCAAGCAGGACTACGATAGACGCGAAACCAACGACCACCGTTGAGATGATCGCATTCATCGGTCCTTTCTTGTCCTGCTTTAATACCATCCCCAATACCAGGAAGAGAACTATGAAAAGGATGACTTCTAATACGCTCTTCGTCACCCAGTGATGGCCGGTGACAGAGGCGAGGAAGCTCTTAAATGAAGCGACGTATTCCGCAACGATGACGACTATAACCGTCACGATCATCGTGATGTTTGCCGACCAGGCCGCCGACGAAACCTTGTTTTTCATCACTCTCCTCCGTTAAGGCGTGACAACGTTTCCTGCCGCCAGGGCCGCCCTGGCACCTACCGCGATGAGAAAACCCATCATCGCCATAGAAAAGCCGGTAAGAAAGACGAGAGCCGACAGCATACCGAGCCTCGTTCTGCCCTTTACGGCAATGTCCTTGAAGCTCTTTGTCGCGAAGAGGCCGATCACGACCACCGCGGCCATGAGGGGGATAAACAGGAAGATGTGCTCCTTGGCTTCCATGATAATGCCGTGGGCCCACGCGTATGTCGAGCCGACGATGACCGGTTTGACGGCTTTCCCATACGTCGTCACATAATAATATCCCCCCACTATCCAGCTTACGAAAATCAGGAGCAATCCCGCCAGCGAGACGACGCGCGCCCGCCTGAGGCCCTCTTCCTTTGCGTTGATGAGCTCAACGACGACCCAGAGAAAGCAGAGAGAGCCAAGGTCCCCGAGACCCGCGTGCAGGAGGACATACCAACTGATCTCATTCATTGCTTACCTCCATATCGAATTATATTAATTGTATCACGCGATATTGAATAAATGTCAAATAGTTTCTCAGCGGTTTTCTAAGGGTATTTCGGATCAGGCGTTCTCTGCGCAGTAGTGGGAATTCAGCCATGCGATGGGCCGTGATTTGAGGGCGTACCGTACGAACCCCGGAGCTATCAACCACAGGGCTCGATCGTTAGGCAGTTGTTTCCCCTATTTAGCGCCTTTAATTTTGAACGGTGACATTTATTATACAGAAGGAATAGAGATATCTGAGCTATTACATATATAGAATATGCTTGGAAACATCGTGAGAGTATGGTATGACTGTATCAAACCAGGATACGGGGGGGAGTAACGATTCATCGCCCGTCGGGCTACCCGAGAATACCGGCGGTCCTTCTTCATCCGACGAAGCTACCGATAGCGTACCGATAAAGACATCACGTGCCCATACGTTCATATTCATGTTGTCTTACTCCTGTTACCAGACTCATATGGAGGCACAGTATGGAAAAACAGAATCGGTTTTTGACCCTGGCGCTCATCACCATTCTCACCTGTTGTCTCTTCACACTGCAGGGATGTGGAGAGAAGGCCCGCCCCTCCTTTGATGCCCAGTACGATGTAATCATCATCGGCGCCGGCGTCGGCGGAATGTCCGCAGCGGCCACGCTGGCGGCCAACGGCCTGAAGGTGCTGCTGCTCGAACAGCACCACAAGGTCGGCGGATGCGCGACGAATTTCACGCGAGGCGACTTTACCTTCAACACCGCCATGCATCTTTTAGTGGGCGCCGGCGACAGGGTCCCCAACGAGGGACTCAACAAGCTGATTCGGACCAACGGCGTCTACGACAAGATGAAGCTGTACGAGCTTCCCGACTACTACCGTTCGATTTACCCGGGGGTAGATTTTCGGGTGCCGAACCGCTGGGATGAACTGGATACGGCCCTCAAAGAGCGGTGGCCCGAAGAGACCGCCGGTATCGACAAGTTCCACAAGCTTTGCGCCGATCTCTACGACGAGGCCTTTTCCATCAGCGGGATCTTCCGCAAGAGCGGCTTCGATGCGCTGCTCATAAAGGCCAAGATCCCCTTCAAGCAGAAAAACCTCTACGAGTGGAAAGACAAGACGCTTGCCGACCTCATGGACGAGTGCTTCACCAACGATGACATCAAGGCGGTGCTCAACCAGACCTGGGTCTATTACGGCGCGCCCGTTTCCGATCAGTCGGCGCTCTTCTATATGACGGCGACCGACGCCATTATGACCTACGGCACGTACCATGTCTTCGGGACCGCCCAGGCGATGGCCGACGCCTACGCCGAGCGGATTATCGAGCTCGGCGGCGAGGTCAAGACCGGGACGCTGGTTACCAAGATCATTATCGAAGACGGCCTGGCCCGGGGGATCGAGACCGAGTTCGGCGACACCTACACCGCCCGGTACGTCATCTGCAATACCGACCCCTTCCAGATGGTCTTCAAGCTAATCGGCGAAGAAAATCTCCCGAAAGACTACGTAGATAAAATCAAGGGGATGAAGATCGCCAATTCCCTCTTCGGCGTCTATCTCGGTCTCAATATCGACCTGAAGAAGCTCGGCTATACGGACACCGAGATCATCTACAGCACCGACAAGGACAGCGGTAAGATATACGACAGCATGATGAAGGGGGATTTCGCCAACGGCGCGTCGTCCATTTCGATCTACTCGAATTTCGGGGATCCGATCTATGCCCCTCCGGGTAAGTCATGCGTAGTGCTCCATGCCTATTCCGACTACGATGCCTGGCCGAAGGATCGCGACGAATACCAGAAGATGAAGGAAGAAAAGGCCTGGGAGCAGATTAATCTGGCGGCCCGGATTATCCCCGAGCTCGGCGATCCGAAGAACATCGAGGTGCTGGAAATGGTAACACCCCAGAGCCTCGAGGAGTATACGATGAACTATAAGGGCGTCCCGTATGGTTTCTATCTTGACACCAAGCAGTGGGACAAAATCCCCAACGACACGCCCATCGATAACGTATTCATCGCCAGCAACTGGTCACAGGCATGGTTTGGTATGGGCGCCGGCCAGGTAAACGGATGGCGCGCCGCCCGTTTGGTATTGGACCGCGAAGGCATTCAATAGGGAGGGCCACATGAAAACAAAGACAATACAGAAAACGGCTTTCGTCTTTATCCTTGCGGTCCTTTTATCGGGATTGGCGGCTATCGCCGCCCTTTCGATAGACTTCGGCGCCGCTCGCGTTGATCTCGATGATACCACGAAGGCGACCAGCCGATACCTTCCCGTTACCTTCGACCATAAGACGCATATCGAGGGATACGGGATTTCCTGCGTCACCTGCCACCATACGGAGAAAGAGACGTTCACGTCCGGCTCTACCGCTCGATGCGGAGCCTGCCATAATGCGGAAGGCGAAATCTCTCTTCAAGGACGCGATGCACAAACGGTGCGTCGTCTGCCATATCACAGAAGCCGAGGCCGGCAAAAACGCTCCCACAGAGTGCCTGTCGTGCCACACGCAGCGTCCGTAGCGTTTGACGCGGCCCCCTCCTCGTGCGAGGGGGCCGCTCCCTTTAGAGCATATCTGTCCGACGAAAGCCCGGTATAGAATGATTATGTATACTCTGGGACTGCTGAATAGTACTATACTCATAGCCCTGTTTTCGGCCGCTGGCCGGCGGCGAATCCCCACGTTCCACTTCCGGTTTTGTTGCATCGCCTTTCTTGACCAAGACGAGACCACCGATATCCCTGCTGTACAAAGAGCGGCCCATAGCACCTCGAGAGAGCGGTTCATTTGCGGCGGCCGATCCGCCCGATAGAGCGCGTATTTATTTGCCATAGTCCAAAAAGTATGGTTACGCGAAAAGGCCAATCTCATACGGACGACCTGCTCGATAAAACCCGTGATATCCTGTCCAGGATTTCCGCGACGGACTCGATCGCCTTTTGGATAGCCGCCCCGGGACTCACCGAGATACTCTACGTAGGCCCTTCAGCCGAAAAGATCTACGGGCTTGCCTCCGCCGAAATGTATAAGAACCCTCGCCTCTGGCTGGAAGCCGGCGGGGCGGGCGATCGTGCGAAAGCACCGGGTACCATCGCCCGGAGTCGGGCACGGCTACGACTGCCTGGAACGCCACATCACGAGACCGGATGGGTCCATGGCATGGGTCCTCGAGAGAACCGTTGCCATAATCGATGATAAAGGCGGCGTATCATGTCTTATCGGGTTCTCGGAAGATATCACCGAGCGAAAGGGCAAGGAGAGCGAGCTGCTGGAGTCGGAGAAGCGTTACCGTGCGCTCGTTGAGACATCCACCGATGGGATAGCCGTTATCCAGGACGGCAAAATCGTATTTTTTAACGGCCTGCTCGTCGAGAAGACGGGATTTACCCGGGAAGAGTTTTCTAATACCTCGTTTGACAAGTTTATCCACCCCGACGACCTTTCGATGGTAGTCGACCGTTATACGAGCCGGATGAAGGCCCAGGCCTCCGAGGGGGGTCTTGAATTCCGCGTTCTCACGAAGGATAAGCAGGTTATTTACACCGAGATCAACGTTGCCCTGACCCAGTGGGGGGGCGAGCCGGCCCTGCTGTGTCTCTTCAGGGATATAACCGACAGAAAAGCGGCCCTGGAAGCGCTGGAGAAATCGGAAAAGCAATACCGTGACCTCGTGGAAGATATCGACGATATAATCTATATTATGGACGAGAGGGGAACGTTTCTCTTTGCAAACGGCGCACTCCTGAGATTTTCAGGACTTGACAGGAACAAAATACATACGACCAACTTCGTCGACATGATTACCCCCGAGTCGTATGAGCAGGTCAAGGATATCTATAAGCGGCAGATGAGCGGGGAGGACGTAGGCGCTTTCGAGATAAGCTTTAAGAATTGGAATGGAGACATCATCACGATCGAGACCAGGGAGCGCCTCGTATGGAAGGATGGCCGGATTGTCGAGGTGCACGGTATTGGCAGAGACGTCACCGAGCGAAAACGGGCGGAAAGCGCTCTCCGGGAGAGTGAGGAGCGGTACCGTAAGCTGGTAGAAGTGTCTCCCGACGCTATTATTGTGCACAGCGGCGGTAAGATCGTATTCGCGAACTCCGCTGCGGCCCGGCTTATCGGCGCCGCATCACCTGAAGACCTGTCCGGAAGAAATGTCCGGGACTTTATGCATCCCGATTTCATCGCTACCATCATCGGGCGTATTCAAACGTCAATGGAGGGCGGTGTCCCGGTCCCGATGACGGAAGAAAAATTTATTCGTATTGACGGAACGACGATAGACGGCGAGGCGGTAGCCATGCCCCTGACGTATAAAGGGGAACCCGCCGTACTTGTCGTCGTCAGGGATATAACCGAGCGCAAGGAAGCCCGTCATGCCCTCGTCCTTAGGGAGCGGGAGCTTAACAACGTATTCGAATTTACCGGCACTGCTATGATTATCGTTGAAGAAGATATGACGATAACGAAATGCAACCACGTATTTGAGGAGCTTGTCGGGTATACGAAAAAAGAAATCGAAGGCACAATGAGATGGACGGCTTTTGTCCACCCGGACGAATTGGGCCGCATGGTTAATTTCCATAAGGCCCGAAGAAGCGGGGACCCCGCGGCGCCCCCGTCCTACGAGTCCAGGTCTATCGACAGAAACGGAATCGTAAAGCATATTCATATCACCATTGGTTTCGTTCCGGAGACAAGACAAACGGTTGCCGCGATCCTCGATATCACCGATCGAAAGAGGGCGGAGAATGCGCTCCGGGAATCGGAGGAGAAACTGAGGGACTTGTTCGATTCCTCAAAGGACGTGATATTCCTCTCAACCATAACCGGGTGGTTTTACGACATCAACCGGGCAGGTGAGGAGTTCTTCGGATACAGCCGTGATGAGCTGCTCAGGATGGATACCCAGGATATCTACAAGAATGAAAATGACAGGCAACACCTGCACGACACTATTGAGACGCTCGGTTTTGTGAAAGACTGGGAGGTGACTTTTAAAAAGAAAGACGGGACCCTTGTTGACAGCCTTATCACGGCAACTCTCAGGAGGGACAGGGAGGGAAACGTGATCGGATACCAGGGCCTCATCAAGGATATCAGTGATCGCAAGCGGCTTGAACAGCAGCTGGCGGCGGCAAAGAGGATGGAGGCGATTGGTACGCTGGCCGGCGGTATGGCGCACAATTTCAATAATATCCTCGTGGGCATCATGGGCTACTCCGAACTGCTCCTTGGGAAAAAGGATGCGACGGACCCGGACTATAAGGCCCTGAAGATTATTCACGAGGGAACGGTTAGCGCCTCAAAGCTTACCAAAGAGCTTCTTTCAATCGCCCGGGGCGGTGACTATAGCCTGGTAAAGCTCAACCTCAATACGCTCATCCGAAGATTCCTCCCCCTCATCACGGGGACGCTGGATACATCGATCGAAGTAAAGACCTACCTTGCGGAGCATCTCCCGCTCATTGAAGGCGATATGAGCCGGATACAGCAATGCCTGCTCAATCTGTGTATCAACGCCCGGGACGCCATGCCCAACGGCGGTAACATCGTCATTGAAACGTATTACCAGCACGTCGGTGAGGATTTCGTCCGCGCGCATCTTGGAACCCACGCGGGCGATTATGCCGTCGTCTCCGTAACGGACAATGGTGAAGGGATCCCCGAAGAACATAAGCCCCACATTTTCGAGCCCTTTTTCAGCACGAAAGACCAAAAACGGGGGACCGGCCTCGGCCTATCGACGGTATGGGGTATCATGAAGAGCCACAAAGGATTGATAACGGTCTATTCCGAGCCGCGCGAGGGAACGACCTTTAAGCTCTATTTTCCGGCAATATCAGGCAAGCTGCGTCAGCCGGCTCCCCTCAGGAGTGATAGGGTTGTCCCGGGTGGCGACACGATCCTGATTATCGACGACGAGCCGATAGTCCGCGAGACCTGGAGCGATGCACTTATCCGAACGCGGGTTTACGGTTATCGTTGCCGAAGACGGCGCCGAGGGAATTGACATCTTTCAAAAGGAAAAGGACTCCATCGATCTGGTTATCCTCGATTTCATTATGCCCGTAATGGGAGGTGGGGAGACCTTTCATAAGCTCAAGGAGATCAAGCCGGATATTAAGGTGCTGATATCATCCGGGTACGGCGCAAACGATATGGTGTGGGACGGTATCGGTACGAAAGCCGAAGGGTTTATTCAGAAGCCGTGCCCGATCTCGTATCTCATCGAAAAGGTAGGCGAGATCGTGAAAAAGGCGTAACTACCCGTTAACCTGGAATCCGGCCGGTATGAGGGCTGCCGGACGATTAAGGTTGCTAAGTACCTTTATACGCGAGCGGCCGGATACGGTGAAAACCGGGATCGTCGTATCCGGGATCGGAAAAAGGTGGTCATCTATTCGGGTAGGGCCGTACCTTTCAAAAGTCCCGGTTACGAAGATCCCGCCAACGGAATCGATTAAGAGCGAATTAATCGCGGTCCACTGAAGGCTAATAGTTACCTGATAACCTTCTTTAATTCCCCCGCGGGCATGAATTCGAACCTGCAAATGGGGTCGCCCTTACTGACGCATTGGACTTCATCGGCCTCATAGTGCTTCTCGAAGGCTCCCGAAGCGGCCCCGGCATACAGGCCCGCGCACAGGATACAGGTGGCGGCCTTTTGTTTTTCGCCGGGATGCACTTCTCCGTATCCCGCAGCCTCCCAGGTCTTGATGAAGTCGATCACGATCTTTCCCGAGGCTTCGTCGTACGTTATATCCTTGACCTTACCCCAGCCCATGTTTTTGATGAGGTCGAGGTGCTTCTTGATTTGTTCGATTCCCCCGCCGAAGTACTGGCGCATCCGATCCCCGGCTATCTTGCCGGAAGAAAACCCCGCCTCGTAAATCTGGCGCTTGGCGACCGGGCCGAGGAGCCCCACCAGACGATCCACCATATTGGAGAGGAGGGCTATGGAAAAGATCACCCATTGCCGATTAAAGGCATGAATTTCGTCATCATCATTAACCTGAAACATCCCTGCGCCTAACTGCTTGTCGCTCATGACATCACCCTCCTACAATTGTATAATTAACTTTTTTCATTGCAATACATCATTTATAGCGCAAATGTCAAGCCCCCCGATCGCCCTTTTTAGCGCCGGACACATCTATACCTCGCCCGGCACCATCGATATCTCGATCTGCTTGAGCCTTCTCAGAATAGTTATCGAAAGCGTCGGGCCTTCCGGAAGTCCCGAGAGGATCCGGTGGATATCGTCCACGCCCGTAATGGGAATGCCGTTTATACGGATGATTAAGTCACCCGACAGGAGCCCCGCGCGTTGAGCCGGGCCGTCTTTCTCCACGGAGGTGACCTCCACAACGGTGCCGGATGAGAGGCTGAAGTGACGCTGGACGCGCCGGCCGATCGGCCGGGACTGGGCGACGATTCCCAAATAGTGACGTCGAACCTTACCGCGGTTGATCAGCTCCCCCACTACCCAGCGGGCCGTGTTGACGGGAACGGCAAAGCTGATGCCCTGGGCCATCGAAATCATCGCCGTATTGATGCCGATTACCAGTCCCCGGCTGTCCACGAGCGGCCCGCCGGAGTTGCCGGGGTTGAGCGAAACGTCGGTTTGGATGACGTTTTCAATAAGCCTGCCCGATTGGCTCCTGAGATTTCTGCCGAGGGCCGAGATAACGCCGGTTGATACGGTGTTCTGGAAACCAAGGGGATTGCCGATAGCGATAACCAGTTGGCCCGTACGCAGGGTATCCGAGTTCCCCAACTGCGCGATCGGAATTGACCCGGCACCGACCCGAATCACCGCAAGATCCGTCGCCGGATCGGTTCCGACCACGGAGGCGGGGAACTCGTTTCCCTCGGTCAGGTAAACGGTAAGCTCCCCGGCCGCCTCGACGACGTGGTTATTGGTGAGTATAAAGCCGTCCGGAGTTACAATCACCCCGGAACCCGCACCCTCGGCGCCGAAGCGACGGGGAGACGCCTTGGTTTTGACCCGTATGCTCACCACGGCCGGCCCCACCCGCTCCACTACGCCGACGACCGCGCGGGAATAGGCGTCCAGCAGGTCACGGTCTTCGTCTCCCTGGCTCGGAAACGGGGCGGAGGCGTCGCCCGGAGCAGTATTGTCCGGCTAGAGAGACGAATGTTGCGATGTTCGGTTTCCTCTTCATGGCTTTTATAGTATCCTTATTTTGCACGAGGGGATAGGGTATGAAAATAAGTTGCTGCGCATTAATCCGGTATTAGTATATAATATGCGCACTATTTCCCGTCCCGTCAATGCCCCGGTCCCTTAATCAGGGTGAGTCGGGCGGATGCGGGGCGGCGGGCGGTGCCGAGTCCAGGGGACGGGCCTCCCCGGCGCCGTTCGGAATCGGGCAATCTTCGTATGGGGAAACGATATGATTATTCGAAGTCTTGACGCGGTAACAAAAACGACGCCCGTCATGGAGGGCGCCCGGGGCGTGACCAAGCAGCTTCCCATCGGCGCAGGGGACGCGACGCCCGGTTTTTCCATCAGGGTCTTTACCATCGGCGTGGGCGGGTATACCCCCTACCACAGCCACCCTTTCGAGCACCTGAACTACATTATCGAAGGGCAGGGCGTTGTGGTAGACGAGGCGGGAAACGAGACCCCGGTCAGGAAGGGCGATTTCGCCCTGATCCTCCCGGACGAAAAGCACCGGTATAAGAACACGAGCCCTGCCGCCGATCTCGTGCTGATATGCGCCGTGCCGAAAGAGTACGAGTGAACCGGCGCGAATCGGGGATAGACGGGACCCTTAATGGATTACGGGAGAAAGCCCCGTCCGTCCACCCACCGCTCCACGAGTAGAGTCGAGAGGACGTGCGATGAATGTCAAATGTCCCCAGTGTGCCGCGACCGGAACCATCAGTGAAGCCCTCGTGCCGGACGGGGGGAAGACAGTCATCTGCCCGAAGTGCCGGGCGAAATTCACCGTAACAAGGTGTCTTCTGAGGCAGTGCCCCGGCGCGATCTCTTCACCGCAATCGCCGGAAGAAAAGGTCCCCGTGACCTGTAGCGCCTGCGGCGCGTCCGGCTCGCTGCCTGCCTCCCGAATACCCCCGGGCGGTACAACAATCACCTGCCCGAAGTGCAAGGCGCGGTTCCCCGTTAAGCGGCCCGTCCCCGCGGCGGCCGCCGGCGCCGCCATAAGGTCCACTGCGCCCACTGCCTCGGCCGCGGGAGGGACGGTCCCCTACCGCTGTCCCCAGTGCGGACGGGAGGGGAGCGTCTCCGGACGCCTTGTTCCAGAGGGGGGAACCGGGATGAACTGCCCCGGATGTAACACCCGGTTTTTCGTCAGGCGGCCGGGAGAGGCCGAACGCGACGCTCCGGCGACCCTGCAGCCCCGGGCGATGCCCGCACAAAACGCTGCCGAGCCGACGATTTCGCGTAACTCGGGCCTGGTCGGTTCGTCCGTCACCGTGCCGCGCCCGCTGGCGCCGACGGGCCTGCCGCGCCTGGGCAATGCCCGCGCGGACACCGGCCCGTCCCTTGATGAGATGTGGAGCCCGAGCATCGGACGGGCGGCGGCGGGAGGAGCGGCGGCGGCCTTCGTCGGGGCGATGATCTGGGCCTTTATCACGGTGATAACGAGCTTCCAGATCGGGTGGATGGCCATTGGGGTTGGGGCGCTGGTCGGGTTTGCGGTGAAGTTTTTCGGAAGGAGTACTGATCAGACGTTCGGCTTCATCGGGGCGGGCTTTTCGCTTTTCGGCTGCGTCATCGGGAACCTGATGGCGGCCTGCGCCTTCATCTCGTCGGACCCGAGGAACGCCGGATTTATATCCGTCCTTTCCGACGCCCTCGGCAGCCCCGGTACCGCCGCCAGGATCATGGGCGCCTCCTTCCATCCGCTGGATATCCTGTTTTATATATTCGCCGTTTCCACCGGATACAAGGTCGCCCTGAGCAATGAGTGAGGCGGCGGCCGATACATTGTAGTCCTGTCGCGCAGAGTCATCGGGTAATCCCCTTTTCTACGGTCGCTCGAATAGAAAGAGCTGTACCGTTTTCCTCTTTCTCATAATCCTGTACTACGACGCTGGAGCACGTGATGACAATCCTGCCGGGAAAAATCAGGAGAACGTTGACCATCCCTTTTATGGTTACGGCGCCCTTTATCCCGCTCTATTTTGCCAACGCAATCTATCTGCGTTTCCTCGGCTATGCCGATCATAAAGTAATCGTTAGGCCCGAGCCTTTTATACATACTGTCTTAAATTATATCCATGCGTTTCAGCTTATCCTTGTTGTTGCCATACTCGGGATAATAGGCCTTCTTATCATCCACAGCGTCAAAGGATTATGGTTCTCAAAGAAGGAGCTCAAAACCCCTGGTTCATACGGTGTTCATCGGTCAACTGGCTTTACTCGTCTACGTCTACCTCAGGTCATATATAAATTACCTGATCGGGGTAGTTATCCCCATAACTGCAGTCGATGTCATAGCTATTACCGCCCTTCTTCTTATTATCCTCTATAGAAAAGAAGGAGCTTGCTCCGCTCATAAAAGGAAGTGAATCTCAATAGGGACTACTACCTCATAACTATGTATTTTATATGGCTCTTGTTTCTGATTATCGCCAACAAAGAGCTTCCCCGGATAGTCATGCTTTCCTCCGACCCGGATCAACACGTCTTTTTTTTAAATCAGTTTCTGCGATTCCACACCCTGCCGTATACGCAGTTCTATTGGGGGGACCAGCCCTTTCACTATCCGGGGGGATTTGCGGTATTGAACTTTATCTGGACGACCATAAGTGGGCTGGATGTCCGTAACGTGGTTAGCGTACAAAGATTGATCCAGTCCCAGCTGGCAATACTAATAATCGTGGAATGCGTGCGGTCGGCGGGTAATGACGCTCTTCAAAAGGGACGCGTATATTTTACCTTCCTGTGCCTGATCTTTTGCGTCTACTATCTCGTTCTCCCCGAAGGATTTGATTCGGCTTTCTTCTGCCAGGCGCATACGGCTCTTTTAGGCACACTCCTGTTCGTCTCCATGGGGTTCAGCTTCTTCTTTTTTGCGTGGGTGAATAACGGAGACACCCGGTACCGGGAGAACCTGAATATTCCCCTCAATGTGGCCGCTATCATACTGATAGTAAGCGCATTGATGCTCATTCACCCGATAACAGGCCTGTATGCCATTGTCCTATACTCCCTCGGGATTATTGTCTTCTGGCGCGGTAGTAAAAGGAAAGGCGACTGGGCCAAGGCGGCCGCAGTCTTGCCGCTTGGGGCATTTCCCCTCCTCGATCCGTACTATAGCGATATCCTGGTCGGCTTCCTGCGCCCCGGCGCCCCCGTCGCCGGAGATACGGGGATGCCGGGATTCCTTAAAACGTATGTCTCGGTTCTGGCGGATAGTTTTCGGGGTATTAGCCATATTCCTTCCCTCTTTCAAACGGGTCTCCTGGACGATACCCTCAACATGTTTCTTGTGATTCTTATGATTTTATCTGTAGTTTTTTTATTCTACAGGAAGTACCTGAAATGGCGAGTTCTTTCGCTGATCGTTATTACAGGACTATTCCTGATAATAGCCTCCGTGCTGCTGACCGGATTGTTGAATGCCGCTACCAGCTCGGTTTCTCTTTCCACTCCTGTAATGCCGGCCGGGTCGCACGGCGTACCGTGGCACTTTATCGTATATCAACTGCCCCTTTACCTAACCCTGCATATGTCAAAATACGTGATCGTATGGCTTTTCCTGGGTATTGGGGTCGTCCTCGCGGCCCTGGTAGAGCATATCGATTACACGAAAATCGTGTTAGGTACGCTTATCATTATTCTCTGTTTCGTCATCGTATCGGGAGGTGAGAGCGAGAAATCAAATATAGTCCTTCCGCGTAAATACATGCTGGGCGGCAGCGAGGAGATTACCGGGAACGATCTTGCCGTCATAAAAAAGGTCGAGGGGCTGTTTCGGGAATACCGGGAGACGGGCGGCAGCCTGGATTATCGAACGGTGCCGAGGATACTGATCCTCAACGAAGTCATTACTATCAACGACGAGATATGGCTCTTGCCCCGCGGCGCGTCCCGAATACTTCCGTTGTACGACGTTTTCCCCGTATCGTTTTTCTACTACCAGGGGATGAGCCTATTCAGCTATGAGAACTATATGCGGCATGTCCACGATACCTTCGACGTGGAGTGGCTTTTGGACAACAATATACGTTACCTCTTTATACCGTCCGATAAAGGCGGGGCCGTTATCGAAGGGCTGGATAGTATCATTGAAAAACGGGAAGGTGATTTTCGAGGAAAACGACTGTATGTTTATCGAGATAACCCGATAGACATCTCGGCCTTATCAATTTTTCATTTAGCAAATCCGTTGATGACGAACAGCCTAATAGGGTGATGTATCCGCCAATAGCCGAATATTAACACGTCAAATAGTTGGTGATAGCATTAGCGTCCAAACACTCTTCGCTGTAGCTACATGGAGGATATTTTGAAACGCTTAGCATTCTTTCTTCCTCTGGTCCTTATCTTGCCTTCATTAGTCTGGGCAGGTGACAAAAACGACAACATGAATAGTGATGTTACGATCATAGTCCAGAAGAATGAGACTGCAAATAGCCTCGACTCCGAGAGCAGCCCGATGACTGTAGGGCACAAAGATCCAGTTCTAATATGGAAAAATATCTTTGATGGAAACTGTGATGGTATCCCCGATGAAGGTCGTATTGAGGTACATATTATGTATGGCGTGACCGAGGACGGACGTATTTTAAATAGTACGCTCCTATACATAGATAATGGAGAAACAGCTTGGTTACAAATAAACGGGAAGCCAGTTAGGTTCGGCCATATCTGGTTCACGTCACGGGTAATCACCGGAACATATGTTGGATATGAATGGAACGGATATGCTGGATACGAATGGGAATCTATGGACAGGAGCTCTCGTGATAAACCGCGTGACGTAAAGACTTTCCTTTTTCACTGCAAGTGATTACTACAGGAGAATCATAGGTTCAGGTCAAATTCTTCACAACCAGATGCGGTCTTCATACCGCGCAGGAATGATATAGAAAAGTGGAATTTACTTTTCCGTGCCCCCCTTTTCCGCTATTAATTGTAGCGCTATATCGAGCCGCATTCTCCGATCGGCCGGGGAAAACAGGCCACCCGAACAATCAAGGGGTCAAGTCTTTTGTTGACACTTTTTCTCCCCGCACTATGATGCGATTGCCGCGTCGGCCTTCGGCCTCCTCGCAATGACGGGGGACGCTTTCGGTGACAGTCGGGGGATTACTTCGGTCGTTTTACTCCCTCGCAATGACGGCGAAGTGACAGGAGTGACGGACACGATGAATCGTGTCCCTACAGGTGGTATTGACGTATCGTGTTAGATTCCGTAGGGGCGGCATACATGCCGCCCGCAGTACCCCATCGGCGTATAAAGAAAAGGAGTTGCTAAAACCCGCAACTCCTTTCGGTATTCAATGGTCGGGATGAGAGGATTTGAACCTCCGACCTCCTGCTCCCGAAGCAGGCGCGCTAAACCAGGCTGCGCTACACCCCGACGAATTTCCTATTATATCTGATTATTCGGAGCTATTCAATACTCTTTTTTAATTTTTTTATGGCTGCCGCGTAATCCGGCCTTGAAAAGACCGCAGAGCCCGCCACAAACACGTCCACTCCCGCCCGGGAGGCGGCGGCGATGGTCTCGTCGGTAATGCCGCCGTCGATCTCGATGATCACGTCGGCAAGGTCCCGTTCGGCCAGCATCGATTTGAGCCGCGCCGCCTTATCCAGCGTGTAGGGGATGAGCGTTTGGCCGCCGAAGCCGGGGTTGACGCTCATGATCAGCACGAGGTCAACGATGGGTAGTATTTCCTGGACCGCGGCGAGCGGCGTCGAGGGATTAAGTGAGATCCCCGCCTTCTTGCCGAGGGACCGTATCTCGCGCAGGGTCCGGTCGGTATGAACGGAGGCCTCGGCGTGGATCGTAATGATGTCGGCCCCGGCCTGCGCAAACGCCGCGACGTAGCGCTCCGGTCTCTCGATCATCAGGTGAACGTCCAGCACCAGGCGGGTTGTCGCCCGGATCGATTTGACGACCGGCGGTCCGATGGTGATGTTGGGGACGAATACCCCGTCCATCACGTCAACGTGGATCCAATCGGCACCCGCGGCCTCGACCGCCCTGATCTCATCGCCGAGGCGCGAGAAATCGGCCGAAAGGATCGAGGGAGCGATTCTCTTTTCCATTATCCGTCCTTACAACTCTTCCTCCTATATACCGTATCGGGGCCTCCTTGTCAATAAACCTTGACTTTGTATGATACAATATTATAATATTTTTCGAATAATTCGTGCACAAAGGGGGCGGGCGGTGTCGGAACGGGAGAAGCTCTATGAAAAATTCGGTAAATCGGCGCCGAAGGGGACCGTGATTTTCCGCGAGGGCGAGAGCGGCCACGAGATGTATATCATCCACGAGGGCAGGGTAAAGATCACCAAAAAGATCCGCGCGATGGAGACGATCCTTGCCGAGCTTGACCGGGGCGATTTCTTCGGGGAGATGGCCTTGCTTGAAAAAGAGGCGCGCTCGGCTTCGGCCACCGCGGCCACCGACGTAAAACTCCTGGTCATCGACGAAAAGACCTTCGATACGACAATCCGCAACAACCCGGACGTGGCAATCCGGATTATGCGCAAGCTGGCGGAACGGCTGCGAGACGCGGACCACCGTATCGAGAACCTCTTCATCAAGGACAGCACCAGCAAGGTGGTGGACATGATCGGGAAGATCGCAGAAAAGGAAGGGAAGAAGACCAAGGAAGGCATCGTGGTGGAGCTTTCTATCGCCGACCTTTCAGGTTTCGTGGGCCTTGACCTCGAAAAGACCAGGCGCATCGTCCTGAACCTGGTCGCAAAAAACTTCCTGACGGTTGCCGGGAACGTCCTGACAATCAAGAAACCGCAGAACCTCAAGAAGGTCCTGGACTACCTCGAGCTGAAGGAACAGCTGGGAGATATCATCTGAGGGCACAGAAAACCTGACAGGCTAAAACCTCACCTCCACGTCCCCCGTACACGTATCCCCGTCTATCATCCGGCAGCGGACGACCTCCGGTGCCGTATACTTCACCCCGAGGGAATCGAGCCAGCACAGAACCCGGTAGATCACGCCGCACTCGTATTGTTCGATAATCCCGATCCGCGATATCCCCTTGTAGGCAAAGCAGCTTTTCGGCTTGAACTCCCAGTGGAAGGTGTTTTCCCCCGGGAACGAAAAGGACGCGTTCATGAAATCGGGGACGAAGAGAGAGCTTGCGCGCTCGAAGAACTCCGCCAGCTCCCCAAACGTCTCGATTCTCTCCTTTTCGAGCCCGAAGGCCTTCTTCATCCGCCCGATTTCGAGGGGGGCGAGCATCGCGATGGCCCCCTTGTTCAGCCGGTTTGCCTCCGCGATCCCGAAGGCCTGCATAGTCTGGTAGAACCACATCCCGTCGTGGGTCATCCAGCAGCGCCCCAGCAGATCGATGATCTCCTTCTTTGTCAGTTCGTCGACGGATTTCACGGAGGAGTCCTCCTTTATTGGGTGGAGAGAATAGTAGCGGGAGGCGTCCGAGCGTTATATACCGCGACCTGGGCGCGGGCGGGACGAGTTCATTCAAGGGACGGGGATGCCGGGATGCGGTCTTAGTCCAGCTCGCTCAGTATCACCGGCCCGTTTTCGGTGATCGCGATCGAATGCTCGAAGTGGGCCGACAGCGACCCGTCGGCGGTCACCACCGTCCAGCCGTCCGGAAGAACCTTTACCGACCACCCGCCGACGTTGACCATCGGCTCGATGGCAAAGGTCATCCCGGCCTTGAGCCTGACTCCGGTTCCCGCCTTCCCGTAATTGGGGATCTGCGGTTCCTCGTGCATGTCGCGGCCGATCCCGTGCCCGACGAACTGGCGCACCACAGAAAAACCGGCCGCCGTCACATGGGCCTCGACGGCCGAGGAAATATCATAGAGGCGGTTACCGGACCGCGCCTGTTCGATTCCCCTGTAGAGAGACTCCCTCGTGACCCGGATGAGCTCCTGTGCCCGGGGAGGCACATCGCCCGCCGCCACCGTCACCGCAAGGTCTCCCACAAACCCGTCCTTTACCGCGCCGATATCCAGGCTCACCAGGTCTCCCTCGCCGATCTTCCGGTTGGACGGTATTCCGTGCACCACCTCGTCGTTCAGCGATACGCACAGGCTCTTGGGATACCCGTGGTAGCCGAGGAAGGCAGGCTTTGCCCCGCGTGACAGAATCTGCTCACGGGCGATATCGTCCAGTCGGCCTGTCTCGACGCCGGGCTTGACGGCCTTTACCACCTCGGCCAGGGCCTCGGCCGCCACCCGGTTTGCGCGCCGCAGGGCGGCGATGTCGTCACGTGATTTGATGATTATCATACGATGGATACCCTGTCCGCTTACCCCGGCCGCCCGGCTTCCGGCCGGAACGCCCCGCGTACCGCCGGCTGTAATCGGTCGCGCCGCCGCCCGGCGTTTCTGCCTGTGCGGGGACCTCCCGCGTTGCGGTTTGGCCCGTTTATTGTTCTATACCACAGATGCCCGTGCTTGACAATAGCGTTGGGGAAAATCAAAAATTTTCTTGCACTTATCGTCAATTTCGATATACTACGGCATAAGTAAAGATAGATGTGACGCGTGCCATGAATGAAGTTCTTAAAAGACTCCCGATTTTCAAAAACCTCGGCCAGGCCGAGCTGACGAGCCTCGCGGAGCGCGCCATCCGCAAGCGGTTTCCGAAAGACAGCATCATAGTCCAGGAAGACGACGTTGGAGACTCGCTCATGGTCATCCTCACGGGGAGGGTCAAGGTCGTCCTCAACTCCGAGGAAGGAAAGGAGATCATCCTTTCCATACTCAAGGACGGAGATTTCTTCGGCGAGATGTCTCTGCTTGACGGAGAGCCCCGTTCGGCTACCGTTATCGCGATGGAGGATTCCACCTTCCTGGTCATACAGCGTAACGATTTCCTCTATCAGATCGAAAAGAACCCATCGATCGCCAAGGCAATCCTTTCCGAGATGAGCCAGCGGATGCGCCGGGCCGACGAACGAATCGGGAATCTCATCCTTCTTGACGTCTACGGCAGGATCGCCCGATTCCTGCTGGACCTGGCACGCACCGATGGGACGAAGGTCGAGGGCGGTATCATGATAGAGAAGAGGCCGACCCAGCAGGACATCGCCTCCATCGTCGGGACTTCGCGGGAGACCGTCTCGCGGGTGCTCAACGAGCTGCACCGCCGCAGGCTCCTGTCGATATCGGGGAAAAGTATCACGATATTCGGTACCGATGAGATATTCGACGACGACCTGGCGGCAAAACTCCTCACCAAGGGCATTGATGTGTAACGCCCGTTCCTTCTTCCCCATCGTCTTTGCCGGCGCAAAATCGGCGACGGCCCAATAGAATGCCTCAATTCGACCAAGAAAAAGACCTTGTGACGGTCGTCCCGGCGACCGGGCTCGACCTGGCGCTGACCTACCGGCTCGGGGCCGAGTTTTCCGGTAAGGCGGCGGTCGGCAGCCGGGTACTCATCCCGCTCGGCAGGCGGGTGGTTACCGGGTTCATTATCGCCGGGGGGGGCGCATACTCCGGCGAGATCAGGGACGTCATCGATCTGCTGGATTCGGAGCCCCTGTTTGACGACGGGACGTTCCGGTTCTTTCGGTTTCTGGCGGACTATTACGGGGCCCCGCTCGGCGAGGTAATCAGGAAGGCGCTTCCGAGCGGATTTACGATCCAGACGCGGCGAACCGTGCGCGCGGCCGGCGATTATGATGCCGTTGACCCGCTCGAAGGGCGTATCCTCGAGCTTTCCCGGGCCCCCGGCGGTATCACCGTAGGCGGGCTCATGAAACGCCTCGGCACGACCGGCATCTCGTATCGGCTGGATAAGCTTACCCGTGCAGGCGCCGTCGTCGTTGAGGAGGCGTCTCATTCCCTGTCCCGGGGCGCGAAACGCCGCGGCACCAGGGTCGTCAAGCCGAGGGAATGGGAGCCTCCGGCCGAGTTCGAAAAGGCGCTCTCCCGATCGCCTAAGCTGAGTCAAATCCTGGCGGCGCTGCGTAACGAGGGCGAGATAGAGTACGCCGCGCTCCTCAAACGATGGGGGGCGGTCTCCGGCCAGGTCAGGCGGCTGGCCGAATGGGGGGCGGTGGACATCGTCACGGAATACCGGGAACAGGCCGTCGTCGCCGCCGATATGCCCACCGAAAGACCGGAAGAGCTCACGGCGGCCCAGGGGGCCGCGATTGAAGATATCGGCGCGTCCATCGATTCGGGGGGCTTCTCGGCCTATCTCCTCTACGGGGTCACCGGCAGCGGCAAGACCGAGGTCTACATTCGGGCGGTGCAAAGGGCCCTGGAGATGGGCAAGGGGGCTATCGTCCTTGTCCCGGAGATTGCCCTCACCCCGCAGCTGACGGCCCAGTTTTCGTCGCGCCTCGGACAGACGGTAGCGCTGTTTCACAGCGGGCTTTCCGACGGGCAGCGCCTGGATCAGTGGTGGCGGGTGAAGACGAAAAAGGCCCGGGTGGCCGTCGGCGCGCGGTCCGCCCTCTTCGCACCGCTTCCCGACCCCGGCGTCATAATCGTGGACGAGGAGCACGATCCTTCCTATAAGCAGGGCGAGACGCCCCGCTACCATGCCCGGGACGCCGCGGTGATGCTGGCCAGGATCAAAGAGGCGGTGGTCGTCCTCGGGTCGGCAACGCCCTCGCTGGAAACCGTCCACAACGCCCGAACGGGCCGCTACCGGAGGCTCGTCCTGCCGGACCGGGTAACCAAGATGAAGCGGCTGCCCCAGGTCGAGATCGTGGATATGCGGGGGGCCGTGTTTGCCACCCAAAACATTACCGAGCGCCTTGCCGACGAGCTCAAAAGCGCCGTGGAAGCAGGGCGCCAGGCAATCCTCCTGTTAAACCGGCGCGGATTTTCTTCTTTTATCCTCTGCCCGAACTGCGGCCATAACTTTCCCTGCCCTTCCTGCAGTATCACCCTGACCTACCACAAGGGGCCGGGTAAGCTCCTGTGCCACTATTGCGATTACACGATACCCGCGCCGGACGTCTGCCCCGAGTGTGCGGGATATAACCTCATACTCATGGGTGCGGGGGTCCAGCGGGTCCAGGAGGAGCTTGCCACTATCGCGGGGGGGGCGCGTATCCTCCGGCTCGACCGCGACGCGGCGCAAAGGAGGGGCGAGACGGAGAAGATACTGACGGCATTTTCCCGCCATCAGGCAGATATTCTCATCGGGACACAGATGGTGGCAAAAGGGCATGATTTCCCGGACGTGACGCTGGTTGGCGTCATCAATGCCGACGTTGCGCTCAATCTGCCCGATTTTCGGGCGGGCGAACGAACATTTACCCTGCTTGCCCAGGCGGCCGGGAGGGCGGGCCGGGGCGATACGCCCTCGAAGGTTATTATCCAGACGTATAACCCCGGGCACTACACGGTGACCGCCGCCTCGATGCACGATTTTGACGGCTTTGCCGAGCGCGAGATCGCCGTACGGCAGGAGCTTTCGTATCCGCCCTTTAGCCGCCTGGCGCTGGTCAGGATAAACGGCCCGGATGCGGCTGCGGTCCGGCGCGAATCGGCCCGGGTACGCGACGAGTTCGCGGGGATAATCGCGCAAAGAGGGCTCGGCCTGATAGTCATGGGCCCGGTGCCAGCGCCCATCGAACGTATCAGGGACCGGCACCGCTACCAGATCCTCATAAAGGCGACGAGGCGGCATGATATATTTGAGTTACTCAACGCGTCGAGGCTTCTTGGCGGCCCGGTGAGACACTCGGGTGTCGCAATATCGGTTGATATCGATCCGATGGATATGCTATAATTATAATTGAAGAGGAAAGAACCGTACGGCGGCCCTATCGGTTGCCGCATATTCTAAATACGTAACATCTGAGTGTTGTATGTCGATTCTCACTATTGTAACTTTCCCCGATCCGATCCTCTCGTGCAAGGCCGAAAAAGTCGGCGACGTTACCGGGGACGTGAAGAAACTGATGGAAGACATGCTGGAGACGATGTATTCGGCCCCCGGTGTGGGGCTCGCGGCCCCGCAGGTGGGCGTGGACAAACGGATCATCGTCGTTGATGCCGGGGGCGAGGAAAAACCGCAGCCAATCATGCTGGCCGACCCCGAGATCGTCTCCTGCGAGGGAGAACTCGTCTACGAGGAGGGGTGCCTGTCGCTTCCCGAATTTCGCGAAAAGATCACGCGCAACGAGAAGGTCCGGGTGTGCGGGATTAACGAAAGGGGGGAGGAGGCGGTCTACGACGCCGAGGGACTGCTGGCCGTAGTCTTTCAGCACGAGATCGACCACCTGGACGGCGTCCTGCTCATCAACAGGGTGAGCGGCCTCAAGCGGGATATCTACAAGCGTAAGGTCAGGAAAGGCCTCATTAAAAAGGACGATGAAGACGATGAGTGAGGAGCCGCTTTCCATCGTCTTTATGGGTACGCCCGAATTTGCGGTCCCGTCGCTTGCGGCGCTGATCGCGGGGCCGGACCGGGTAGCCCTGGTGGTGACACAGCCGGACCGTCCCAGGGGCAGGGGAATGGAAGCGGCCAAGAGCCCCGTCAGGCTGGCGGCCGAGGCACACGCCATTCCCGTCGTAACGCCCGAGAAGGCCTCCGACCCCGGTTTTATCCGGCACGTCACCGATCTCTCCCCCGATTGTATCGTTGTTGTCGCCTACGGCCAGATACTCAGGCGATCCCTCCTCGATATCCCGCCGATGGGCGTTGTCAACGTCCACGCGTCGCTGCTTCCGGCCTACCGCGGGGCGGCGCCGATCAACCGCGCGATCATCGACGGACAGGTCGTCACCGGCGTCACCACCATGCTGCTGGACGAAGGGGTGGATACCGGAGACATCCTCCTCTCCCGCGAGATCCCCATCGGACCGGACGAAACGGCCGGCCAGCTCGCCAATCGCCTCGCGGACGACGGCGCACGCCTGCTGACCGAAACGATCGAGGCCCTCAAGGAAGGCCGCATCCGGCCCGTCCCGCAGGACCACGCGAAGGCCACCCACGCCCCGATGCTCAAGAAAGAGGACGGCCTCATCGACTGGTCAAAGACGCCCGAGGCCGTCAAGAACCATATCCGCGGCATGACGCCCTGGCCCGGCGCATTTACACGGCTCGGCGACCGGATGATAAAGGTATTCGGGATCAGACAGGATTCCGAGAAAAGCGGCGCACCCCCGGGCACGATCGTCAGGGTGGCCGGTGACGGTATATACGTCGCCGCGGGGGGGCGGGTTGCCGTCATAACCGACCTCCAGGCGCCGGGTAAACAGCGTATGGAGGCCGGCCAGTTCGTGAGAGGGAACAAGATACCGGTCGGCTCCCGGTTCGGCGCGCCATGAGCGGCCCCCGTGACGCCGCCGTCAGGGTGCTGGGGGCGGTGCTGGGCGGCGGCGGGTATTCGGACAGTGTCCTGGATATACTCCTCACGCGAGACAGGACGCTCACCGACGAAGACCGTGCCCTGGCAACCGAGATTACCTACGGCGCGTTGAGAAATCTCGGGCGCATCGACTACGTCCTTTCCCGCTTTTCGAAACGTACGCCCGGATCGCTCGATCCCGACGTCATAAATATCCTCCGTGTGGCCCTCTACCAGATCCTGTTTCTCGAAAAGATTCCCCCCTATGCCGCCGTCGACGAAGCGGTGAGCCTTGCCGCCGTCTTCGGCAAACGAAGCGCCGGATCGTTTATCAACGGCGTCCTGCGTTCCGCCCTGCGCGGGATCGAGTCCGTCGATTACCCCTCCGAGCGGACCGACCCGGAGGGTTTCCTGGTGGTCTGCTGCTCGCTCCCGGTGTGGCTTGCGCGCTTATTCCTGCAGCGCTTCGGGCGCGACCGGGCGGTTGCCATCGGGCAGAGATACGTCGAGCGTCCCCCCGTGGTTCTGCGGGCAAATACGATCAAGATCACCAGAGAGCGGCTCATGGAGGAGCTTACCGCGCGCGGTTACGACGCGCGTAAAACGAGACATTCCGCCTTCGGGATCGCGGTCAGGGGCGGCGGGGCGCTGCATAAGTCCGATCTTTTTCAAAACGGGCTATTTTCTCTGCAGGACGAGGCATCACAGCTGGCCTGCCCGGCGCTCGGCGTCGAACCGGGGATGCGGGTGCTCGATGTCTGTGCGGCCCCCGGGATCAAGGGGACGTTCTGCGCGGAGCTGATGGGTGACCGGGGAATGGTGGTGTCGGTCGAGATAAACCACGCCCGTTCTATGGCTATCCGGGAGAACGCCCGCCGCCTCGGCATCCGGTCGCTCTCGGTGGTCGGCGGCGACGCGGCCCGGCCGCCGATACGCCCGGATGCGGCCTTCGACCGGGTTATGGTCGACCCTCCCTGCAGCGGCCTGGGCGTCATCAGGCGCAATCCCGAGATCAGGTGGCGGCTGGTGTCCGGCGACCTGGCGGTACTTGCCGCCGGCCAGCGGCGGCATCCTTGAGGCGGCGGCACGTTTCGTCGCGCCGGGAGGGGTGCTTGTCTATGCGGTCTGCACGATCAACCCGGACGAGGGCGCCGGCGTGGTCGAGGAGTTCCTGCGATCACACCGGGAGTTCGTTTCCGACGACCTGGCGACGATCCTGCCGGACACGTGCGGGCCGTGCATAGAGGGCGGGGCGCTCTTTACGACGCCCGACCGTTTTTCCGACGAGGATACTATCCCCGACGGATTTTATATCGCCCGTATGCATAGGAAGTAGTATCCTTAATTTTAGTGTTTAATTTTTCCCATTTTATGTACAATAGCACGAAGATTCGGGAGGGGTCTCGGCTTGTCGTCCAGCGGCGAAAAAGAAAAGGGTCCGGCCGGCGTAACCGACCACGCGGGGCATCGGGCGCGGTTGCGGGAGCGCTTCATCAAGACGGGAGGGCAGGGCCTTGCCGACTACGAGGTCATCGAGCTGCTGCTGACGTTTGCCATTCCGCGCCGGGATACCAAGCCCATCGCCAAGGAGCTGTTCCGGCGGTTCAAGAACATCCAGGGGATCATGGAAGCGCCCCAGGAGGAGCTGATGGAGGTCAAAGGCGTCGGGGAGAACGCCGCCTTCCTGATAAAATTCTTTCTCGAGGCGCCGTCCTACTACCTGCGGGAGCGGATCAAGAAGCGGGAGTACCTCCATTCCGCCGGAGAGGTGCTGGAGTATCTCCAGGTGTCGATGATGTCGCTCAGGCACGAGGTCTTCCGCGTCATCTTCCTCAACGCAAAGAACGAGATCATCACCACCGATACCCTCCACGAGGGTACCCTCAACCATTCGCTGGTCTATCCCCGCAAGATCATCGAGAAGGCGCTGCACTACAACGCCTCCGGCCTCATATTCGTGCATAACCACCCGAGCGGCCACGCCAAGCCCTCCCCGCAGGACCACGAGATCACCCGGAACCTCGTCTTTGCCGCCCGGATGATGGATATCGAGGTCTTCGACCATATCGTCATCGGCCACGGCGACTACTACAGCTTCGCCGAGGAGGGCCACATCCGTCAGTTCAAGGAAAAATACCTGATACTCAAGCGGGGATAGGGGCGGGTACGCGCTGCCGATCACTTTCGAGGGAGAGGGGCGGCAGGAAGCCGCCCCTCCATACACGGCACCTATTACGAATCCGTAACTTCAGCCGGGAGATCGGTCTACTTCTGGCTCATCGGCTCGAGCTTGGGCTCGATCACGGGTGCGGGAGCGGGCGGCGGTGAAACCGGCTCCGGCCTTCCGTACAGGTCGAACGCCAGCGACCCGGCCAGGCCGAAGGTGATAACGTCGCTTCTTGTCTCGAAATCGTATTGAGATCGGAGCCCGATCGGATAATACGTTCCATCAACGCACGCCGTGCACGGCGGTTCTGGTATAGTCCACGAAGAGTGAAAGCGAGGCATCAACGCCCGGTGCGATCGAGCCGGAAATCACCGGTGCCTGGCCGGATACCTTCACGATGTACCCCCGGTATATATCGTTCTTAAATCCTAACGCCTAGTTAATTG
Source organism: uncultured delta proteobacterium (assembly GCA_963848155.1). Taxonomy (GTDB): domain Bacteria; phylum Desulfobacterota; class Zymogenia; order Zymogenales; family Zymogenaceae; genus JAFGAS01. The sequence goes on along the minus strand of CAWKCL010000006.1, from coordinate 233,245 downwards.
CAAATGTTTCCCGGTAATCCACCCTGCCCCAGACGATCGGTCCCGATAGGACGCCGAACGTAATAGTCCCCCCCCAGATGCCCGACTTGAAGCCCTTGAACATACAGTCAATCCAAAGACCGGCGCCAGGGTCTGCATCTTGTAGTCAATGTGTCCGCCGACAAGCTACGACCCCGAGGGATTATGCGCGTTGCCGTCAGGACGATCCTCGTAGTCCCACCGCAGCCCCGCGACAACCGACAGGTCTTTCACCACCGAACGTTCCTTGATGAGGGCATAGGATACGAGGAAGTCGGCCGTCACCCAGTCGCTGCGACCATCCCGGTCCCAGTAGCGGCGGACGGTAAGCGAAGCAGTTGTATATTTCCGGAAATTCATCCTCCGCGCCGGAAAACGCCCAGTCCGTCCCAAGGGCAAGGGTTAAACGGTCGGTTATGGCAAACGGCAGTTCCGCGGCAAGGTAAAACCGCGCATCAGCCGGTCGCTTTAAATCAATTCGCCGTATACCGCCGAGTGCGACATTCTTCGTATCCAACGTATAATGGGTGACAGCTGCATCGACGGCGCAGCCCACCCGCAGGGTCGGCATAAACCACGGCCTGTCGGCCGTTCCCGAACCGTCCTCACCGGCGAACGCCGTAGGGACGAGAAGGAAAAGGCAGATAAGAGTAAAGAATCCGAGAAGTACTTTTCTCATTTCCCACCTCGTCTTTAAGGATTCCAAACAAAGTACTATCGATTCGCTCACCTGATATACGCGGAATTCGGCTAATCGGCATACCCGACTCGCCGTAACCGCATTGAGTCCCGAAACCGTCTTTCTCCTAAAACGCCAACGAGGCGTTGATGCCAAGTACCATGACGTTACTCAGTGTTTCGAAGTGGTATGGGGACGTGGCGACGAGAACCCCGCCACTATAGCGCGCTCCATTAATGTCGCCCCTGACGGCGGTCCTGGTATAGTCCGCGAAGAACGAGACAGACCCGTCGAGCCCCGGCTTGATCGTCCCCGAGTAGACCGGCAGTTCCACGAAGGCATTCACGATATGGCCGTGCGAAGGATTGCCCTTCATGCCGAAACTGAAAAATGGGCGCCCTGAATCCCTCGCACCACTCCACATCGCTCCAGACGACCGGGCCCGCCAGGACGCCCAACTGATGTCTCCCCCGAAGAACCCGGATTCGCGGCCCGCAAGCGTGCACGTCAATCCGAAGACGGGCGCCAGGGTCTGCATCTGGATGTCGATTTCGTCCGCCGGGCTCGAAGCGACGGCCCCTCCTACGGAATTATGCGCGTTCGGTGAAGAGCATGTCCCGATAGCCCCAGCGGAGGGAGCCGACCACCGAGAGATCCTTGATTATCGAGACGTCCTTGATTAAGGCGTAGGATACCGTGAAGTCCGCCGTTACCCAGTCGTCGCGATTCTCGCGATCCCAGTCCCTTCGGCGAATTTGGCCCGGTTGCAACCGATTCGCGGACGTCACTTTCCTTTAGTATAGAAAGCCCAGCTTCCCCCGAGCGACAGGGTCAGCCGGTCGGTCACTGCAACCGGCAATTCCGCGGCCAGGTAGACACGCGGGGTGCTCGGGAGCTTAGGTTTGCTCCTGGTAAGCCCGGCCATCGCCACGCCCCGGTTTTGAGGTCGTAAATGGCATCGCCCACGTCAAAGGCGCAGCCCACCCGCAGGGTCGGCATAAACCAGGGTCTGTCGGCCGTTCCCGAACCGTCCTCACCGGCGAACGCCGTGGGGACGAGAAGAAAAAGGCAGATAAGAGCGAATAAATCCGAGAAATACTTTTCTCATTTCCCACCTCATCTTTAAGGATTCCACATACGTAAGGCCGATTCGCGTACTTGATATGTACGGAATTCGGCAATCGGCATATCCGATTCGGCGGCGAGATCACCGTCGCGATAGCAGACGATCGCCGCGACTACCCCACGTCCACCGCGTTGAGCGGGATCAGGTAATGGTAGGCGAGCGAGGCGTCCTTGCCCATGATCTCCTCGGCCATCGCTATGGCCGTCGTGAGGTCCCTGGCGGGGACGAGCCCCAGCTTCTGGGCCACGGCCGGGTCGGCGCCGGCGGCGATCACCTGCTTGACGTGGGTGAGGCCCTTGCTCGCCCAGTACCACGCGAGTATCGCGTGGGAACCGTGATAGGCCAGGCGCGACCGGTAGAGGTCGATATAGTTCTGGTCGCAGGCAAACGCCTCCTCCAGCTTCACCGGTATCGTCTCGGGATTGGCGTGCGTGGGCAGGTGGTCCTTGTAGAAATCGATGTAGGACGGGTGGTGGACGGCGTTAAACTGCTCGGTGAGGGGGTTATTGATGATGACCACGCCGTTCTTCTTGACCAGCGGCTTCGTGCGGTGCGCATTGAAGTAGTAGCCCATCGCCATTGTCACGACCAGCATCGGATTGATGGTGGAAAAGGCCGAGTAGGGGCAGAAGTTGGGCACGCCGTAGACGAGGATATCCGACTGGCCCCGCACCAGGCTGTTTTGCTGGGGGAAGAGGAGCTCCAGGGTTTTCTTATGGACCTCCTCCACCTTCCCGGCGTTAACCCCGATCATGCGGTATCCCGCGCGCAGCTTATTTCGCACGGAGGCCTTGATGCCCGGGCCGAGCTTGGCGGCGATAGGAAGCATGGCCTTGACCATTCTCGTTGGGGTGCGTTGCTTTGTCTGACCGATAGGAACCAGGTGATTACCGATGACGCCCGGCCAGAGGCTATTGTTGATGACCGTTTCTATCTGGAATAGGTTGACGTGTTTCTTGAGCACCTCTCCCATGCGATTGACGGCGCCGTGCATCCCGGAGCTCGCCGGATCGATGAGGGAGCCGATCTTGAGCGCGTCGGGCCGGTGATGGTGGCGTACGCTCTTGTAGGTGGAAAGCCCCACGGCGGTTGATTTCCAGCCGCCGTTCATGGTGATGTAGTTCAGGTTGACGTAGATCAACAGGTCGCAGTCAAGGGCGGCCCGGTTGATTTCTACGTCCTCACCCGCTTCGGTCATGCCGAGGGATACGATCGCCTCGGGGTCCTCGGCGTCATGGCAGCTGATCTGATCCCGAAATTCCGATGCCACGCGCTTGCCGATGATCGCGGCAAGCTCCTTGATCGTCCACATCCGGTGGAGCCCCCCCGCGCATATCAGCCGTATGTTTTCCTTTTTCACCCCCGCGGAGAAAAGCTTTTCGATCACCGCCGTAATAACCGTCTCCCGCGGGTCACGAACCATGTGGGGGACGGGAAGGCAGGGGTCGTCAAAGGCGATCGTGACCCGGGAGGTCATGTCGACCTGGCTGATGAGGGGCGGCGCCCCTAACGGACGATCCAGCGCGCGGATGACGGCCGCCCGCTCGTCGGCCAGGGGAGGAACGGTATCCGGGGGGTATATGATTCGGGTCTTTTCGGGGAAATCATAGATAAAGAGGTCGTCGCCGGAGAAGACAAATTCCCGCTTATAGGACGGCATGGTCGGCTCCTGTGATAAAAAACGGATAATTTTGTGAGGAGTAGTTCGGACAGTATAGTTAACTCGATGTACTAAATCAAGGATTTTCGTGGGGGCGGCGGACCGGCCGGGGGCGAACGTTCCGCCGTACCGAATCAGGCAGTCGTGAAAGGACCGTACCATCATGCGAACGGCCACGCCTGCGTCAGGCTATTTTCTATGGATTGACAATATTACACGAGTCTGTTACAGTAATAAAAAAGGCCGGAAATTCCATGTTTGTTCAAAACCACTCCCTCGAAAGATTGGACGCCCCTCCATCAGATATTATTACGCTGCTCGTTTCCACAAATCGGCCGCTGGTGGCCCTGTCCGGCCCCCAGCAGCAGGCCGACGCTTTCATCGTATCCGTCAACAGGGGAAAGACCCAGCCGGTATACCTCTGCTTTCACATCATCAAGGAGGGCCAGCGGCTCATCTATACCTCAAATACCGTCCCTACTTCTCAATCCGCCCGCGCCAGGCTCGAAGGGGAGGCGCTGCGATTTGCCGAAGATATGGGATTCATGATGGTACGGGAACGGTTAGACGAGCTCTCGGCAGATCTGCGTGAAGACGCCATCATGGGTCTTGCTCCCTTTGTGGAGGATATCTCCCAGGTTAGATACGAACAAAAGCGGGCCAAGAAACAAAAGAGAGATCAGGCGGCGGCGGAATCGGAGCTCGAATATGAGGAGGTGTACGAGGAGGTTGAGGAAGAGGTACCCGTAGAAGAGGAGCCGCCCAAACCGGAGGAATACGAGAGCCTGTCCGACGTCGTTAACGAGGTATCGGAGCAGGAGCTGCCCCCACCGGCCGCCGATACGGCCGATACCGCTTACAGGGCCGAACCGCGGCCCCCCTCCCGGATACCGCCCAGGCCGCCCCGGAGGATGAGCAGGCCTTCGACCTCGGCCGGGAGCTATCGGACGTTGTTGAAACCATTCGCGAATTGCCCCAGAAAGAACGACAGACGCTAAAACCCCGTGTCGAGCGGCCGATAGCGCCGGAGGCTGTCGCGAACCGGCAGAAAGAACCAGAACCGGAGGCCGCTCCGGAGGCGGAAATCCTCCCCGGGAAACAACAGGCGATCGTAAAATTACTAATTACATTGTGAGCAGGCCATGAAGAAGATCATTCCGATCGTTCTCTGCATTTTTATATGGATCGGCGGGTGCGCAACAACGCCTTCGGATATGACGACGGCCGAGTTCAACGAGGCCAGATATACGCTCCATTATAACCAGGGGCTCAGCCGGTTGACCAGTAACGAGGCTTCACGTGCGATGGAGGCGTTTCTGACCGCGGAAAAATACAGGAAGACGGCAGAACTCTATTTTTCGATGGGGCAGGCCTGTTACATGCTCAGGAGGAATGAGCTTGCGCTGGGCTATTTCGATAAATCGCTGCTGCTGGACAGGAATTTCTCCAGCAGCCACGTGGGCAAGGGGATTGTACTCAGGGACATGGGGAGATACGACGATGCGCTTGCCCAGTTTAACGCATCCCTTGATAACATCCTGTTCCACGAACCGGAAAAAGCATACTATAACATCGCACTGACGTACCTGGTGATGGACGACCGGGACAAGGCAGTTACCTATCTTAAAGGGGCCATCAGCCTGCGGCCCGAGTTTCTCCCGCCATATTATCAACTTGCGTTGGTGTACGGTGATCTGAAAAACTACGAGGCCGCCGTCGGGATACTGAAGACGTTATTGACCTACGCCCCCAATTCTCCCGATACGCATCTACTCCTCGGCAAGATGTACCTGAAACTCGGCAGGTCGACGGCTGCGGATCTCGAATTCAAGGAGGTTATCAGGCTCGCGCCCGAGTCTGAATCCGGCAGGGAGGCCCGCGTCTATCTCATGGGAGGGAAATAACTGAAAAGGTGAAACGGCTTTTCTCGTATGTCTCCCCCCTGGTTTGTCTCGCCTATATAGTGCCCCTCATCCTGGGGCTGTTTATCCCCCGCGGCGGTAATACGGTTATCGGGGCGATTCTGGCCCTGCCGCTTATTCCGGTATTCATCCGGGCGGCTGTTCGCTTTTTCCGATCATCCCGAACGACCGCTGTGCAGGTGGAATTCGGGGCGCTTTTTGTGGTTCTGACGGCGCTCCTCGTTCAGCTGACCGGTTTTGTCGATTCCCCTTTCTACCCCCTGATGTACCTCACCGCATCAATACTCGCCCTCGTCCTCAGGCCCGTGATCGGCCTGTGTCTGCTGATTCTCCTGGCGGCCGTCGACGTCGCGCCGCGGTTGACCTGGGCCGGGCACCCGTTCGTGATCAATACCGTCTTGATGGAAGAACTGATCCTGCTGTTATTCTTCGGTTTCTTCCTGCTCTATACCCGGATCGAGGCGAGGAGACACCGTGAGATGTCGCGGCGGCTCGTTCGCTACGAGGACGATATATCGGGGATTTCAAGCTCGGTACTCGACCGGGGAAAGGGGATATCGGAGGAAAAGATCGGCAAGCAAGCCGTCAGGGCGCTTCGGAGCATTGACGATTTCCTGTTCGACATCCTGAACAGGACGAAGAAGGTCATCGGCGTGGACACCGTCGCCTACCTCGTGCCCGCCGGCAACAACCTCTTCAGGGTTCGGGAGGCGGCCTCGAGCGACGAAAAGTTCGACTTTGAAGCGCGGCCGAACCTCCAGACGTACCGGGTGGTTATGACACGGGGTGAGCCGGCGTTATTATCGGCGGGCCAGGGTCCCCGGGGGCTTGACACCGGCTACTATACGGGGAGACCCTCCGGTGCGGCATGTATGGCGATTGTTCCGGTGACAGACGGGCGAACGGTATCCGGCCTCCTGGTGTGCGACGGGCGAATCGCGGGCGGGATTTTAGAAAAGGATATTCGATTTCTTGAGGTGGTGGCCGCGACGATTCGTAACGCGGAGAAGTCGATCATGGAATACCAGCGGTTGCGCGTCGGCCTTGAGGAACACGAGGGGCTGTACGACATCAGCACGCGCCTTGCGGATGCCAAGGGGACAGAGGACGTCTTCAAGACCGTTTATGATTCCTGTAAGACGCTGATCCCCGCAACGGCCGCCATGGCTATTACCCGGGCAATACAGAGCGACAGCCAAGTTCTCTCGATCCACGGGGAAGACCTCGCTTCGGTTGCCGACAAGACATTTCCCAATTCCGGCTCGCTCGTCGGATGGGTAATCGAAACCGGAAAGGTACTCGCATATCCCCAGAAGGAGCGCAAGCGTGACGTGTTCGGGCGGCAGATAGACTTCCCGGCTGACGGATCGCTGGTTATCTTTCCGCTCCTGTCGGAAGAGGGGGTCATCGGTACCTGCTGCCTGTTGATTGCCTCCCCAAAGACCCCGTCATCGTTCCATAACCGCCTGATCGAGCTCATCCTGAGTATGGCCGTCGCTTCATGGATGCGTATCGAGTCCAAGCAGACGCTCGAGAGGCAGGCGGTAACCGACCCGCTCACCGGCCTCCATAATCGGAGAAGTTTTACGAAGGCATTTGGGCGGATGGTGGAGTACGCCGATCGGTACGCCGAACCGATCTCGCTTCTGATGATTGATATCGATCGGTTCAAGGGTATAAACGATACCTACGGCCACGCGGCAGGCGATGAGGTGATCAAGGCCGTGGCCGATACGATCCTTTCGTCGATTCGCAAGGTTGACGTCGCGGCGAGGATCGGAGGCGAGGAATTCGCGGTAATTCTTCCCATGTCGCCGAAAAAAAGCTCCCTTGCCACTGCGGAGCGTATCAGAAAGGCTATACGGAAACAATCGATCCCGCATGGCAGGGCCTCGATTGCGGTGACGGTCAGTATCGGGGTTGCGACGCGATCCGGGGGCGGGGCGATACCCGATACCCTGATCAAGGAGGCCGACCGCTACCTGTACGCGGCGAAAGAGGGCGGGAGGGACCGCTGCGAGCCTTCATGAGATTAAAATATTATTAAATTATGTCGTTTTAATACCAGAAATAAACTAAGATAAGTATAATTTAGTGCTAATTATACATAAAAAAATGCTTGACATAGCATAATTAGGTCTATTATAATGTTCCAAAACCGTATTTATCCCTATAATAGGACGAGAATTCATCTTTCAGGGGGGGAGCGCTTGAGACATAATAACGTTAAGAGCTTTCGGGAACAGCTTTTGATGAGCAAGGCCGAGTTGGCGCGCAAGGCCGGTGTTTCTCCTTTGACCATCGACCGCATTGAGAAGGGCAAAGAATGCCGCATGGACACCAAGCGGAAAATTCTCTTCGCGCTGGGGCTTGATCTGAACGAAAAGGAGAAGGTTTTTGCGAGTCCATCAGGTTAGTCCGGGGAGTACGAGATGTTTGGGAGTAAAAAGGATGTTATCGGGATCGATATCGGGTCAAGCTCCATCAAGCTGGTAGAGATCAAGGAAGCCAAGAAAGGGTATCAACTTACCAATTTTGGTATCGCGGAGCTACATCCGGAGACAATCGTTGACGGCGCCATCATGGATACGGCGGCGGTCGTCGACGCGATCCAGAGTCTCGTTTCGGGCCTGAAGGTGAAGATCAGAGACGTGGTTACCTCCGTTTCCGGAAATGCGGTCCGTATTCAGAAGATATCTTTGCCTTCCATGACCAAGGAAGAGTTGGACGAATCGATTCAGTGGGAGGCGGAACAGTATATTCCGTTTGACATTTCGGACGTCAATATCGATTTTCAGATCCTCGATACCCTTGACGACGGATCGGGCCAGATGGAGGTAATGCTGGCCGCGGCCAAGAAGGACGTTATCAACGAATACGTGGCGGTCATCAGCGAGGCCGGGCTCAACGTCGTTGTCGTGGACGTAGACTGTTTCGCGCTTGAAAACATGTTTGATATCAACTACCAGTTCGAAACGGGGGATATAATCGCCCTGGTTAATATTGGGGCGAGCTTTACCAATATCAATATTATCAAGAACGGTATGAGCGCCTTTACCCGGGATATCGCGTCAGGCGGTAATCAGTATACGGAGGAGCTGCAGAAGCGCTTCTCGATCAGCTACGATGATGCCGAGTCCCTCAAGCTCGGAAAGGGCGGTAAAGATATATCCCGAGAAGAAATGAAAAAGGTCATCGACCAGGTCTCCGGTGACCTGGTGGCGTCGGAGATTCAGAAGACCATCGACTACTTCCTCTCTCAGGGTGTCCATCACTCCATAGGTAAGATATATCTCTCCGGGGGGACATCCAAGACCCAGGGGCTCGCGAAGATCATCGCCGATAAGGCGGGTATTCCGATTGAGATCATTAATCCCTTTGCCAATATCGACTACAACGAAAAGCTCTTTGATGCGGCCTACATTCAGGAGATAGCCCCCTTCGGCTCGGTTGGGGTCGGCTTGGCGCTCAGAAGGGTGGGTGACCGATGATAAAGATAAATCTCCTTGCTACCCGTGAAGTCAAGAAAAGAGATACGTTCCAGCAGCAGATACTTCTGTTCGCGTTATGTCTCCTGGTGGGTGTGGGGGGGATTGCCTACGTACACATCAATATAAACAAGAAGATAAAGGCCGTCGAGACGGAAAACGAGAACGTCAAGAAAGAGCTGGCAAGCCTCAAGAAAGAGGTCGGCGACCTGAATGAATACAAGAAAAAGACCGAAGACCTTGAGAGTAAGCGTAATATCATCAATACGCTGGAAGTCGGACGGAACGGGCCGGTTCATCTCATGGATGAATTCTCGCAGGCTATGCCGCAGGCGATCTGGATTGACGAATTTACCCTCAAGGGAGATGCGCTTACGGTGAAGGGATTCGCCTCGGATAACGAGACTATCGCGACCTTTATGATGAACCTGACCAATCGGCCCTATTTTACCTCCGTCAACCTTGTACGAAGCGAAAAAACGACATCGGGAGGCCTCACCGTTAACCGATTTACCCTTACGATGAAGATAAAATACCCCGGTACGGAGAAACCGGTGGAAAAGAAAGAAGAGAAGAAAAAGGAAGAGAAGACCGAAGAGAAAGAGGCGTAACGAAACGTACGCGTGACAAGACAGGATAGGAGTACGGGATGGCATTTTCACCCGAAATGATCAAGAAGCTCCCCACGCAATATAAGGCCCTCATCCTCATCGGTGCGCTGGCCTTAATGGGCGCAGGCTACTATTTCGGCGTCTATACCGGAAAACAGGACGAACTAAGTAAACTAAACGAAGAGCTTAATAGCCAAAAAAAGGAGCTTCAGAAACTCGAGGATACCAAAAAGAACCTCGTTGCATATAAGGCCAAGGTAAGTGAGCTTGAAGCCGAGTTGAATCTCCTCTTGGTACAGATCCCAAAGAGCTCCGAGATACCGGGAATTCTCTCAAACGTTTCTACAAAGGGAAGAGAGTCGGGGCTGACATTTCTCCTTTTCCAGCCGGACAAAGAGGCCAAAAGCAAGGACAAGAAATATACAGAGGTTCCGGTTAGTATCCGCGTTGAGGGCACCTACCAGAGCTTTGCGGTTTTCCTGGACAAGGTGCGCAGACTTGAGCGAATCATCAACATCAGGGACATCTCGATGAAGAAAAAGGCGGTCAGGGAATCAAACATTATTCTCGAGATTTCGTGTAAGGCGGTTACGTTTAAGTTCTCCGAATAACTAAGATGGAATCGGTATTGAAAAAAAGAAACTCTTTCTTCTGTGTTATTTTAATCGGCTCATTGTCCATGGCGTCGGGCTGCTCCGACCTCGCGGACAAGTATGGCGACCTCTTGCCCGGCTTTCTTAAATCTGAAGAGAAGAAGGAAGAGCCGGTAGTACACAAGCTCAAACCAACCGAGGAGATACGCAGCTCTACACCTGCGTTTACTCCGAGTGCGGTAGTGCCTGTCGGAGACGAGGGGGGCGCGCCGGGCACACCAGGACCGGGAGGATCGATAGTTTCCGATAAAGACGCACTCAAAGTATCCCCTGCTTCGCCGGAGAAACAGCCCCCCGGCACGGAAACGGCGAAGAAACCGGGAGAAAAGGCGATCCCGCCCGCGGGGCTCGATAAGAACGGGAAACCCACCGGGCCGGATGTAAACGGGACAGCGGATAAGACCAACGGAAAAACTAAACCGGCCACGCCGGCCGAAGGGACCAAAACGCCGCCGGCTACGCCCGATAAACCGTCAACCGATAAGACCACGGGAGGCGGTATAACGATTGGAGAAGATATCGCGATACTAGCCCTCGTGCCGGGAGCCGGCGGCCCAACGCTATCGCCCACGAAACCGGTGGATTCCCTCATGGATAAGGAATATACGTATGATCCAACCGGAAAGAGGGACCCGTTCAGACCCTTTAACCTGAAGGTGGAAAAAAAGTCCGAGGTTCCCCCGGAGGAACTGACCCCGTTGCAGCGATATAACCTATCGCAGCTCAAGTTAACGGCAATAATATATGATTCGGAAAAGGGGACGGGTATCGCTATGGTGGAAGCGCCGGATAAAAAGGGTTATAACATCATTATCGGCTCGGAAATCGGCGGCGGAAGAGTGGTGCGTATCACCGAGACCGATGTACAAGTCGAGATGAGTTACGAGGATTTTTACGGAAATACCGAAAAGAGAATTGAGACGTTAAAGATTGCGGGAGGAAAATAGATGAATAAGGTCGCCGTTAAACGTATCGGTTTGCTATTCCTCCTTCTGATGATAGTGTCGCCGATACAAGGGTGTGTCACCGGTACAACGCAGCCGGTTTCCGGTGGACCGTCACCGGTAAACACGGTCGCGTTGGATTCTATCCAGGAATTGGAGGACCGCGTGATTATAACTCTTTCCGGCAACGCCGAACTGAGCTATACTCCCTATCGCCTTGAATCCCCGCTCAGGCTCGTCATCGATATTCCTGACGCCGCATTCGACAAACCGGAAAAGGACGTTGCCATCAGTAGCGATACGGTCAGCAAGATATCGAAACTCGATATGACGTCGGACGGAAACAACATCGCCCGTCTCGAGATTTATCTGACGGAAGACACCAATTACTTTGTTGCCAAGCCGTCCGATTACCAGATCAGAGTCGAGATACAGAAACTCGTTACGTCCGGTATCGTGGAATCGACACCCGTGCCCCCATCCTCGCACCCCGCGACGACGTATCCTCCGGCCACCAAAATCATCAACGTTGTGGCAGACGATGAGGCCGACGGGACACTAGTCACGATTCTTGCCGACGGCGGTGTTGAGAACTTCGAGTCCTTTGTCCTTGAAAGCCCGTACCGGCTGGTCGTGGATATCAAGGGACTGACCAATACGTATCCCAACAAGGAGATAAAGACAAGCGGCTCCGACATCAAAGTTATTAGAATCGGTACCTATCCGGACAAGACGCGGGTGGTCATGGAGTCGGTCATCCCGGATAAGATCAATACGTATAACGTATTTCCTCTTGACAATAAGCTGATGATTTCGTTCAGGAAGGCGGGCGAGATGGTCCTTGGGTCAATTCCAGCGTCTGCCCCCAAGGAGACGCCGCCGGCCCCGGCCCAGCCCTCCGGGGAGATCCCGGTAACGGAAATCGGACCGACGACGAGATACAGCCAGGCCCCCGAAACCCCGGCCTCAACACCGGCCACCCTTCCGGGAGAGACAACGCCGGCCGTCGAGTCGACGGTCGTCGCGCCCGGTATGGAACCGGCCCCGACCGGCGCCGTTTCTGATGAGAGGGTCTATACGGGAAAACCGATGACCCTGATCTTCAGTAACGCCAAGGTCAAGGACCTCATCAACCTTATCGCCGAGTTTTCAAACGTGAGCATTGTTATCAAGCCCGAGGTTCCTAACGATCTGACGCTATCGCTGAGGCTCAAGAAGGTCCCGTGGGATCAGGCTTTGGATCTGATCGTAAGTCTGTCGGGACTTGGCATGGTACAGCGGGGCAATGTTATTATCGTCACGACCAAGGCCAAGCTGAATGAAGAGATTCAGACCGAGTATAAGTTCAAGAAGAACCTCGAGGACGACGAACCGCTGGTGACCCGACAGGTCAACGTAACATACCGCCCGAGCCCGGGCCCGACCACGGCGGGCACAACCGCACCGACGACTACCACGACCGGCGCGAGCATTGATATCGTTACCGCAATTACTAATGCGAAGATGCTCAGTACCCGTGGTTCGATCGCGTGGGCGCCGTCAGGGGACATGATTATCGTAACCGATACTCAGGGGAGGGTCGATAGGATAATCGAGATGGTCCGTCTATTGGATACACCGGAAAAGCAGCCCGAAGTGCGGATCGAGGCGCGGATCGTCGAGATGAACGACACGTTTGAACAAGACCTGGGTATCAAGTGGGTTGCCGGCTATAACGGCGATAACGGGGGCACCATAAAGTCGGCCATCGGAACCCTGGACGGCTCTAACCTGAATAACGGCGGCTTTTTTGACGCAGCGACGACGATCTTTCCGCAGCTCCCGCTGACCGCGCTTAACTCCTTTGGCGGCGCCGGCGCGATGATCGGCTTGCTGGACGGTGCGCTGCGACTGGATATAGAGCTCCATGCCCTGGAGAGCCTCGGCGAGGCGCAGATCATTGAGTCTCCGAAGGTGCGGGTTCTTAACAACGAGACGGCGACCCTTGAGATCACCACGAGCATTCCGACGAGCAATCCCAAGCAGGAGGAAGACGAGGATGGAAATATCACCGTTACCTCGCAGATCGAATACAAGGACTTCATGACCAAGCTCGTTATCACCCCGACGGTAAATCCCGACAATACCATCAAGCTCGACCTGGACCTTACCCACAACACGCAGGGTGAGCCGGTCACGCTGACCAACGAGGGCGGTGTTGAAAATATCTACTATACGGAGTTCAAGAAGAATCTCATCACAAAGGTCCTGGTCGACAACCGCGACACGATCGTTATCGGCGGGCTTTACCGGAAGCAAAGCAACACCTCAGAAGAGGGACTTCCCGGGCTCAAGGATATCCCCCTGCTCGGGTGGCTCTTTAAAACCAGAAATATAAACGATACACGGCGGGAACTGTTGATCTTTATAACGCCGACGATCGTCAGGAGCGAGGATGAGGCAACGGCCGAAAAATAGTATAATACGGTAATACCTTATTCAGTGCACCTGATATTCATCAGGTGCACGTTTTTTTTAAAAAGACAACACCTATGATTACATTTTCGTCAGCGGGAGAATCTCACGGGCCGTCCGTCGTGGCGTTGCTCTCGGGGATACCGGCAGGCTTCGTCGTTGGCCCTGAGGTTATCGATGAACAATTGAAGCGGCGCCAAAAGGGGTACGGACGGGGACAGCGGATGAATATCGAGGCCGACCGGGTCCAGGTCCTTTCGGGTATTAGGGGAGGGGTGACCATTGGGAGCCCAATAGCTCTCCTGATAGAGAACCGGGATTATGATAACTGGAAGGAATATATGGATTCCGGAAAAATCTCGCCCGGACGCGAGGTTAGCCGCCCCCGACCCGGCCACGCGGACCTGGCCGGAGCACTAAAATACGACCACCGGGACATGCGTAACGTCCTGGAACGCGCCAGCGCCCGGGAGACGGCGGCGCGGGTCGCCGCGGGAGCGGTGGCCCGGGCAATACTTGCCGATTTCGATATCCGCCTGTACGGCTACGTCCTGGCGATAGGGGGAATATCGGTTGACCCCGGTGATATCCCCTACGATGCCAGGCAGCAGAACGCACTGAACTCTCCATTTTCAACCCCGAAACCCGACAAAGATGACCAGCTCGTGTCCCTGGTCGATCGCACGCGCCAGGCCGGCGATACCCTCGGGGGGATCGTCGAGGTCGCTGCAACGGGGATTCCCGTCGGGCTGGGCGGGTACGACCAGTGGGACGCACGCCTGGACGGGAGGCTCGCCCAGGCAGTTATGAGTATTCCCGCGATTAAAGGAGTGGAAATCGGGGACGGGTATCGGCTTGCGGACGGACCGGGTTCCCAGGCACACGACGAAATCCTGTATCACGAGGAAAAAGGATTCTACCGGGAAACGAATCACGCCGGAGGCCTGGAGGGGGGGGTAACCAATGGGCAACCCCTCGTCGTCAGGGCGGCGATGAAGCCGATACCGACGCTCATGAGTCCGCTGAGATCCGTCGATGTCGACACGAAACAGCAGGTTTCGGCCGCGGCCGAGCGAAGCGACGTATGCGCCGTGCCCGCGGCCGCGGTCGTCGTGGAAGCGATGATCGCTCTGACACTGATCGGTGCGTTTCTTGAAAAATTTGGAGGGGACTGCCGCCGCGATATCCATGCCTCGTTAGACGCGTACACCGAGAGGATTCTCGGCAGGTGATGGGACCCAATCTGGTACTCGTCGGGTTTATGGGCACGGGAAAAACCGAGGTCGGGAAGGCGGTCTCAGAACGCCTGGGGAGGACCTTCGTTGATATTGATGACCAGATCATCCAATCTTCCGGGATGACCATCAACGAGATCTTCAAAAAGCACGGTGAAGATTGCTTTAGAGAGATAGAATCGGGTATGATCAGGAGGTTCTCGAAGTTACGGGGATTGGTCATTTCAACGGGCGGAGGATCGTTGCTAAAGCCGGAAAACGTGCAGAACCTTAAGCATAACGGCGTACTCGTCTGTCTGACGGCTTCTCCCGAGGAAATCGCCCGGCGCGTAGCCGACGACCGGCATCGGCCGCTCCTTAACGTACCGGATCGAATCGCCGTCGTACGGGAGCTGATGGAACGGCGCAGCGTATCATATCAGGTTTCGGACCTTACGGTGGATACGGACGGTAAGAGCGTCGATACCGCCGTCCAGGAGGTTCTGGACGGCTATTGGAGGTTTGCGGGGGGATGGAAAGGGTTACGGTAGATCTCGGCGATCGGAGCTATCCAATCCTCATCGGGTCCGGAATTCTACCGGAGATCGGAGGCTACCTGCCGGCCGGCGACGTCTATATCCTCACCAACCCGCCGGTCGATCGGCTATACGGCGCAGTAGTTCGGGACGCTGTCGGGAGGGCTGGGGCGACGGCGCACAGCATCATCGTGCCCGACGGCGAGACGTCAAAGGATTTCGCGCGTCTTCACCAGGTATACGACGAGCTGTTACGCAACGGGGCGCAGCGCAAGACGCCGCTTATCGCGCTGGGGGGCGGCGTAATCGGGGACCTGGGGGGATTTGCCGCGGCAACGCTCATGCGGGGGATACCGTTTATCCAGGTACCGACGACTCTCCTTTCGCAGGTGGATTCCTCCGTGGGGGGGAAGACTGCGGTGAACCACCCCCGGGGGAAGAACCTTATCGGCGTTTTCTATCAGCCGAGGCTCGTGTTCATTGATATAGACACGCTCTGTACGCTCCCGCGGGAGGAATTTCTCTCCGGTATAGCGGAGGTCCTTAAATACGGGATTGTCCTTGACCTCGACCTGTTTGAGCTGCTCGAGAACAAGAGAAAGGAAATCCTCGAGCAGAACCGCGAAGAGCTCGTTACGATCATCAAGAGATCCGTCCAGATTAAGGCCGATGTTGTGCGCCAGGATGAGCGGGAGGCAGGACTGCGCAGTGTACTCAACTTCGGCCACACTATCGGGCATGCCGTAGAGAGGCTCGTCGGATATGGAAACATCAGGCACGGTGAGGCGGTGGCCAAGGGTATGGCGTTTTCCGCAAATCTTTCCCATAAGATGGGGACTATCTCACCGAAAGACCGGGACAGGATTATCGCCCTCTTGTCAGCATATGGCTTTGACTTATCAATCCCGAGGTTCGGGCATGCCGATTACCGCCAGGCCCTCATGGTGGACAAAAAATCCGACGGAACGACAATAAATTTCGTCCTTAGCGGAGGTATCGGTCGTTTTATCTTGAAAAATATTTCTGTCTTAGATATACTTGATTTTATTGAACAATAGGGGTCCCATATGGCAGACGAGAGAGAGAATATCGGGCCTCCTGAGAAGTCTCTCACGCTCGGACAAAAGCCGGTCCAAAAGGCCGTTGCTCCGGCCCCGCCGCAGAAAGAGGTCCCTATCGGTGTTGGGGTCGTAACGCCCGAGATGGAGCGGTACCGGGCGATGATCGCCAAAGATCCGAATTCGCGGGTGTTTGCGGCCCTGGCCGAGCTTTATAGAAAGGCGGGAATGCTCGATGAGGCCGTGAGGCTCTGCCTGAGCGGAACGAAAGCCCATCCGAAATACATGAGCGGGCGGGTCGCCCTCGCGAGGGCCTATGCGGACAAGGGGATGCTAAAGGAGGCGAAAGAAGAAGTACTAACGGTCGTCTCTATTACCCCCGATAATATCCTGGCAAATAAGATCCTCGGGGAGATCCACCTCTTGGAGGGAGATACCCCTAAGGCCGTTGAGAGCTTTACCAAGGTACTGGCGCTTGCCCCTGATGACGCAGAGGCCAAACAGAGGCTCCTCGAAGCCGGCAACAAGCCTGATAGACCGGTTCAAGCCGTGCAGGAGGTGGAAGAAATCCTTGACGGCGATATCCTCGAGGAAGTGCCCGAGGACGCGTCAATCGAGATTATTGAAGACGCCACGCCCATCGGGCAAGTCGGCCAACCGCCCGAGGACCCCGAAGCATCCGCCCCTCCCGAAGAGTCCCCTGCCGGCATGGCCGAACGGATTCAAGAGGCAGGAGATCTCGACATACCCCTTGAGGACGATGGCTCGCTGGACGATCTTTTGACCGATGAGACCGGCAAAGACGGCCGTGAAAACGAGCATATCGGGGAATCGAGTGGAGTCGCCGAAGGCGAGCGGGGGAACGGTGAAGGGGATCTCTGGGAAGTGGAACAGGACCAGGAGCCGTCCCAGCCTACGGTCGGCTACGCCCCGGATGAGGAATCGGGATTTGAGCCCGATCGAGAGACTTTAGACGGCGATATCGACGTCGAGGGTGACCAGGAACTGGTGGATGAGTTCGGTATCATGGAAGAAGAAGGGGAGATAACCGTAGAAGGGCTCGAAAGCGCCCCTCAACCGACCGGGCGGGCTACCGGCGGCGCGCCTAAAACTACGGCCGCCGAAAAAGCCCGTGAACCGGGTAAACGTCGGCCATCGGATGACGTCATAGGAGAACCCGAGGGCGAAGATGCAGCCCCTGATACCCAGGGGGTGACTATAACCACGGAGACTATAGCCGATATCTATGTAAAACAGGGCTATTTTGACAAGGCGCTGACCGTCTATGAGGAGCTCCAGGGAGTCTACCCGGAAAGAGAGTCACTTAAACAGAAGATCGCCTTTGTCAAGAATAAGATAAGGGAGGCCGGCGGCGATCATCAGCAGCGGACGACGACGCCGATCGAGGGGGAAGCAATGACTCCGGAGCCCGGTGTCTCTGAATTCGCCGGTGACCGTAAACTCAAGGAGAACGTCGAGAGTCTCAATCGGTGGCTCGTATCGATTAAGCGATTACGTCGTTTGTAACCGAGCAGGTAATCCCCGCCGTCCTTCCGCGGGCAACCGCACCATGGGTTTTAGGGCCGGGAAATAGCTGCAAGGGGGGATGCGGAAGGGCGTACGGCCTTCTTTTTGTCGCTTTCCTTTATCGGTACGTATCAGATCGATTAATAGTGTAAAGCAGGTCATCATATTTCTTTTTTCCGTGGATCGGACCGGCCAAACGAGCGGCGGGCGATAAAGCGAATCCCGGATCGATAAGCCGGACGGCGTTGTGTATGATAGATTTTAAGACCGTATTGAAGGAAGTCATCAGGGGCATACCCGGAAGCCTTGTCGCTATGGTTATCGGGAGAGACGGGCTGATCGTAGAATCATATCAGAACGCCGCCATCGGTCTCGATCGGGAAGTAATCGGGGCGGAGTACGCCGGTGTCGTTTCGGAGGTACACAAGCAGATATCGATCCTAAAGCTGGATGAACTTAAAGACGTAACCGTATGCTCGGACATGTTTACGGTTGTCGCCCATATTATATCCCATGATTACTACTTCGTAATCTTTCTCAACTCACAGGCAAACGAAGGCCTTGCCCGGTATAAGACCCGGGTCTGTTCCCTCAAGCTTCGAGAGCTGATGTGACGTTCAAGGGCGCGTGCTCATGGACATACTAATCATAAACGGTCCGAATCTTAATATGCTCGGGAAGCGGGAGCCGGCAGTATACGGGAATGTCTCGTATGATGGGCTTGTCGATCTGATACACAAGTGGTCCGATTCCCTTGGTACATCCGTCCGGGTCTTCCAATCCAACAGCGAGGGAGAGATCATCGATACGATCCAGGAAGCGCGAGGCTGCGACGGGATCATCATTAATGCCGGCGGTTATACACATACCTCGGTAGCTGTACGAGACGCCCTGTTATCGGCAGGTCTTCCCGTTATTGAGGTTCACCTCTCCAATATATTTTCCCGGGAGGAATTCAGGAAAAGGTCGTTCATATCCGATATTGCCGTCGGCGTCATCACGGGTTTCGGTACAACCGGTTACCGCCTCGCTCTCATCGCCCTGCATGAACACCTCACCGCGAAGAAGCATGTCAAAGACAAGAATTGATCGATTGAAGGGAACCCTCTCGCGTCTGGGGTTTTCCGGGACTATCATTACCGACATGAAGAATATCCGGTACTTTTCCGGCTTCACCGGTAGTGACGGTGTCCTGGTGGTTTCCGAAAACGGCGGGACGTTTCTTACCGACGGCCGCTATACGACCCAGGCCACAAGCGAGGTTACCTTGTTTTCCGTCAAGGAATACCGAAATAAGATCGACGGCATCGCCGATGAAGTTCGCGCGTTGAAGATAAAGCGGATCGGAATCGAATCCCGCGTGCTGCCCCTTTTTCTCTTCACCGCCATCAAGTCGCGCCTGCCGGGCCGAAAAGTTCTCCCGATAGAAGAAGACCTGGCGCTCATGCGGATGATAAAGGACGATGATGAGATAGACGCCCTCAAGCAGGCGATCAGGATCTCTGAGGAATCATTCGCGGAAACGGCGCCCTATATTACCGCGGGCGGCCGTGAGGACATAATTGCCGTTGAGCTTGAATACCGGATGAAAAAGAAGGGATCCGGCGTACTCCCGTTCCCGATAATCGTGGCGGCGGGCACAAACGGGGCCCTCCCGCACGCCCATGCGGGAAACCGGAAGATTGAGCCCGGTGATCTGGTAACGGTCGATTTTGGCGCGCAGTACCAGGGCTATCACTCCGATCAGACCGTTACCGTCATGATTGGGACCGACGGTACAAAACAACGGGAGGTCTATGACGTGGTGCTGGGAGCCCAGCGGCGCGCGATCGAAGCCGTCAGGCCCGGTACGCCGGTGCGGGAGGTGGACACAATCGCCCGGGACTATATTGCCGAGCGTGGGTACGGGAGCTATTTTACTCATGGCACCGGCCACGGTGTGGGTCTGGACATTCACGAGCCGCCCAGGATCAGCCCGCTTGGTGAGGAAGTCCTCGAGGAGGGTATGGTCGTCACCGTGGAGCCGGGTATTTATATCCCCGGCTGGGGAGGCGTGCGCATTGAGGATATGGTTCTGGTAACGGAAACCGGCCCTCGCGTGTTGACAACGATTCCCAAATCGTTTAAAGTAATCCCTTAACGTTATTTTCTGAGGAGACTACGTACGTGTATTCAACAGCGGAGTTCAGAAAGGGACTTAAAATAGAGTTAGACGGAAAGCCCTATATCATTGTTGATTTTCAACACGTGAAACCCGGCAAGGGAGGAGCGTTCGTTCGGACACGGCTCAAGAGCCTGGTAACCGGAGCGGTGCTGGAGAAAACTTTCCGCTCGGGAGAAAAAGTGGACAAGCCCCGTCTCGAAGAGAAGCATATGCAGTATCTGTACCGTGATTCGGACGGGTTTCACTTCATGGATACGGACACCTACGATCAGGTCTTTATTACCCAGGATCATGTGGGGGACTCCGCCGATTTTCTCTCTGAGGGGTTGGAACTCATGGTGCTCTACCACGATGACACGCCAATATCCCTGGAACTCCCCACGTTCGTCGAGCTTCCGATAGCGAAGACGGAACCCGGTGTAAAGGGTGATACCGCAAGCGGAGGGACGAAACCCGCCCGACTCTCGACCGGGCGGGTAGTGCAGGTGCCCCTCTTTGTGAACGAAGGTGACGTTCTTAAGGTTGATACGAGGACCGGCGAATATATCGAGCGGGTTTCGAAATAGAATCAAGAGGGGCCGAGCATGAATCTCAGGGAGATAAAGGACATCATCAGGGCGATAAAGGGGACGGATATAACCGAGATTGAGATCGAACGGTCGGGGGAGAGGATCAGAATTAAGCGGGGCACGCCCGGGTCCGTAGACGTTAAGGCCACAACGGCCTCTACGCCCAAGAGCGTGACCGAAGAGCATGAGCTGGCGGCGGTGACCTCCCCGCTCGTCGGTACGTTTTATCGCTCGTCCTCTCTGGATTCTCCCCCGTTTGTCGAGGTGGGTCAGGAGGTCCATACGGGGGATGTCCTGTGTATGGTGGAGTCGATGAAGCTGATGAACGAGATCGAGTCCGATGTGGACGGGATCGTCGTCTCAATCGTTGTTGAAAACGGACAACCGGTAGAATACGGGCAGACGCTCTTTCTGCTTGAGCCGCTGTAACGACCGTATGTTTCACAAAGTCCTTATCGCCGATCGGGGCGAAATAGCGGTTCGTATCATACGCAGCCTCAAAGAGATGGGCGTCAACACTGTTGCCGTCTACTCCGTGGCCGATCAAGAATCCCTTCATGTCAGGACCGCCGATGAGGCGCTCTGCATAGGGCCGGCCGGTATCAGGGACAGCTACCTCAATTTTTCCGCAATCCTGTCGGCCGCCGAGATTACAGGGGCGGACGCGATCCATCCGGGATACTGCCCGCTCGCCGAGAACCTCGAATTCGTCGAATCCTGTTATGACGTAGGCGTCACGTTTATCGGTACAGGGGTCAATTCGATGTCGCTTATGGCCGACAAGGTGGCCGCCAAGAACGTCGCGGCGAGCGTCGGTGTTGAGGTTGTGCCGGGGAGCGTGGAGGCCATCAGCGATGAACGCGAGGCGCTCTCCGTGGCCGATTCCCTCGGCTTTCCGATTATCCTCAAGGCCGTCGGCGGCGGAGGAGGCCGGGGTGTCAAGGTTGTCGGCGACCGGGGGGCTTTTGCATCGGCCTTTGAGCAGTCTAAAAAGGAAGCACAGAGTTATCTCAAGAATCCGGGCATCTATATCGAGAAGTACCTTCAAAAAGCCAGGCACATCGAGTTTCAGATCGTCGCCGACAACGCCGGCAACACTATTCACCTCGGTGAGCGCGATTGCACGATACAGCGCCGGTATCAGAAGATTATCGAAGAGTCTCCGGCATTCGGACTTACCGATGAAATGCAAAAGGAGATGGGCGAGGCGGCCGTCCGCTTCGCCCGATCGGTTGGGTATTCGAATATCGGGACGGTAGAATTTCTCCTTACCGAGGACCAACGCTTCTACTTTCTTGAGATGAACACCCGTATACAGGTCGAACACGGCATTACCGAGATGGTCACGGGCATCGACGTTGTTAAGGAACAGATACGGCTGGCCGCCGGCGAGCCGCTGGGTTTAGCTCAGGAGGATGTGGCGCTTACCGGACACGGCATTGAATGCCGCATTACGGCAGAAGACCCGTTCAGGTTTACCCCTTCCTCCGGCACGATTACTCAGTATATCCCGGCCGGAGGCCCGGGAGTTCGCGTCGATTCAGCGATCTACTGCGGCGCGTACGTTAATCCCTATTATGATTCTCTCGTTGCGAAGCTCATTGTTAGCGCTACCGATCGGGCGAGCGCGATTGGACGCATGAGGAGGGCGCTCTCCGAATTCGTCATCGAGGGGATCGAAACGACAATACCCCTGTACAGGAAGATAATGGTTGATCCTATCTTTATTGGCGGTTATAGCGATTCGAGCTTTCTCGAAAAATATATCTGACTTCCTTAGTATTATCGGCCGAACCCGAACCCGAGTCACGGGGAGCGGCGCCGTCACCCTATAGTGTATTGACTTTTCGGCTGATATGTAGTATTTTTTAAAAAGACTTATTTCCTTTAAATTCCGTCGTATGGCCCTTGATAAGAACAAGACGATCCTGCTCGCACAGAAGTATATCCAGAAGGGGATGTATGACCGCGCTATTAAGGAACTGGCCGGTATTGTACGTGAAGACCCGAAGGATATCAAGGTACGCCAAAAGCTCGGCGATCTATATGCCCGTGAGAACAAGAGATCGGAGGCATTGGCCGAATATAACTACGTCGCCAAGTTTTATGCCGATGACGGCTTCTATCTTCGCGCTATCGCCCTGTACAAGCAGATCCTGAAACTTGATCCCACCCAAATAACGATCAACCTCAAGCTTGCCGAGCTATACCACAAACAGAACCTCAACGGCGATGCAATCCAGCAGTTCCAGCTCGTTTACCAGTTCTATGAGCGCAAGGGGGATACCGTACGGGCGCTTGAGACGCTGGATAAGATGGCCGAAATGGCTCCCGGTAACCTTCAGCTGCGCATGCGTCTTGCCGACGCCTACTATCGTAACGGAAACGTCGACCACAGTCTGGACGAATACGTCAAAATAGGGGAGCAGCTCAAGAAAGACGGCCGCGTCGACGATATGATAAGCCTCTATGAAAAACTTATCAAACACCATCCGCAGCGTTTGGATATGATCACGGAGGTTGCGGATACCTATCTCAAGGCCAATAAGAAGGAAATGGCCGAGGCCCGTATTGACATGGGTTTGGGGGTCGCCCCCGATTCAATGAAACTCCTCTATCTCAAGTCGAGACTCTGCCTGGAGCGGGACAGTCACCAGGTTACTATCGATATTCTCAATCGAATCCTCAAGGCGGACCCCGAGTTTATCACGGCAAAGGAAGACCTGGCCAGAATCTACGAGAAACAGGGTAATAAGGATGAACTGGAACGACTCTACACCGAATTAATGATCTCGTTTCGAAAAAAGGTCGGGGGAGAAGAAAAGGCGGCCCACTACAAAGCCCTTTACGAAAACCTGAAAAGCACTATATCCGAAGATATGATGAGCGCGGGTATCGGCTCCGGGTCCCTGTCGGGAGACGAGCACGAACCGTTACGGGAACTCGGCGAGGAAGATGTAATCGAGGTGGGCGAAAATGAGATTATCGATGCGGAGATCGTAGAGGAGATCTCCGACCTTGGACAAGCTCCTGAAGAGATCGATGAGTCTCTTGACAACGAGGGGCGGCTGGTTATGCTGAAGGTGGATACGTACGTTAAATACGGCCAGTTCAAGGAGGCTGCCAATGTCCTGGGTGATTATACGGCCAAACGGGACGTAATAACCCCACGGATGCGGCTTGCGGATCTCTACCGGGAGCTTGCCGACGCTGGTGAAGATTCCGACCAATACTCCATCCTTGCCGCGCAGGTGTATCGCGATATTTCGGCGATTGCCAAGAAGAAGGGCTATACAGAGCTTTCCAGAGATATGGCGGCCCAGGCGGCGGAGCTGGGCGCGCCGGATTCGGCCGGGACTCCTTCCGATGTCGCCATGGAAGAGGTTAACGAGTTTGACGTCGTCATGGACGACACTGAGGCGCTGGAGGCGATGGAGCAAGACGACGATTTCGCGTCTATGGACGACATCGAGGTCTCCGAGTCTATCGACATTGGCGAAGCGGGTGGGGAGCCGATAGAGATTTCCCTGGATGAGCAGGGATTTTCCGACAATTATGAGACGGTAATCGAAGATAACGAGCTGCATGAGGTAAAAGCCACCCGCGAGCCGCAGCTCAGGGAGTCTTCCGCCTCACCGCTGATCAATATGGCTCCGCGGGACGAGCCGCTCGGCGATGGGGAAGACTACTTTGATCTGCGTAAGGAACTCGAGGAGGTCGTACTCGACGAAGACATCTCGCTGGAGTCAAAGGGAGGAGCGGGCCTGCTCGGAAAGGACGATCAATACTCTTTTGAGGACGTCTTCGATGAATTCAAGCGGGGCGTACAAAAACAATTCGGAAAAGGGGATTACGACACACACTATAATCTGGGCATCGCCTACCGCGAGATGGGCCTTTTCGAGGACGCGGTAACCGAGTTTCTCATCTCGGCAGGCGATCCGAAGAAGAGACTGGACAGCATTATTATGCTCGGGGTTACGCACCGCGATATCAACGAATACGGCAAAAGTATCGACTATTTTGCGGAAGCCCTCGATACCTCCGGGATAGAGAAGGACGAGCGAATGGGTATCCTATACGAGCTGGCACTTTCCAACGAATATGCGAAACAGCTGGACGAGGCGGTCTCGTTGTACGAGCAGATATACTCTCAGGATACGGGTTTCAGGGACGTAGCCGATAAGATTAAATCGATCAGGGGACACACGGACCCGCCCCCCCCCGTCAAGACGGCCGCCAAAACCGAGCCCTCCAGTCAGGACAGCGATAAATCCTCTCATACGGAAACTCCATCGAAGAAGGGGAAGATATCGTTTGTATAGCGGCTGTCTGCAATGGGTCCGGTTTATATCCCATTCCAATACCACGGCGGTTTAATGGAACACTACCAATTCTACGGCATGCAACTCGATCCGTTTTCCAATACGCCGGATAATCGGTTCTATTTCAATAGCGATCAACATTCATTGGTATTGACCAAGCTGCTCTACATTGCCAGGTCGATGAAGGGCCTGGCAATACTCATTGGTGACGTGGGAACCGGAAAGACGACGCTGGCACGCAGGCTTCTGATGTCTCTGTCCGATGACGAGTATGATGCGTCGATGCTCGTAATCATCCACTCGGGAATTAGCGCAGATTGGTTGTTGACCAGGATTGCCGTTCAGCTCGGTGTAGAAAACCCGGCGGAGGATAAGATAAAGCTCCTGGGGCAGCTCTTTGCGCGATTGAGCGAAATCCAGGCCTCCGGTAAGAGCGCTATCATCCTTGTCGACGAGGCCCAGATGCTCAAGAGCAGGGAAGTCATGGAGGAGTTCAGAGGGCTCTTGAATATAGAGACGCCGGGCAAGAAGTTTATCTCGTTTGTTTTTTTCGGACTGCCGGACCTCGAGGAAAACCTTAAGCAGGATGAACCGCTCAACCAAAGGGTCGCGCTGCGCCTTCGGCTCCAGTATATGAATATCGATTCGACCGAGAAATATATAAAGCACCGCCTCAAGGTGGCAGGTGCGACAAAGATGCTGTTTACCCGGGAGGCGGTAGAGGAGATACAGCGGTATTCAAAAGGCATACCGAGGGTTATCAATAACATTTGCGATAACTCGCTCCTGGAGGGAATGCTCGCAAAAGCCGACGTGATTGATCGTACGATCATTGAAAGGGTCGCCCAGGAATTGAGCCTCAAGCCGGCTTCGCCTGATGAGCTGAACCGGATTGAATCACATAAGGTAATAGCCCCGGGCGACGACCGGGGGGTCGCCGATGACAGGACACGGGTAGCTCCGGGAAATACCGCCCGCGCTCCGGTGTCGAACGCGGCGCCGGCAGGAGCACCGGCAACAGGCGAAAATACGCAAACCGGGCAGGATTTGAACGAGACAATTGATATTGATAAAATACTGGATTCCCTCGACATAGAATAGACCATAAACGAGCCAAAACGGCCCGACCGCCCGGAAACGGCCGAAAAATATCTATTGACAAAAAAGCATTTTTCATCTATATTACCACTTCTAAATGAAGGTTCGTGCGCCTCTAGGATACCGGGGGATGCCGGGACTTGAAATCTTGTCTCGCGACGAACGGAAAACCGGTCGCGTTAGATTGATGTGATAAAGCGGGCATAACTCAGTTGGTAGAGTGCAAGCTTCCCAAGCTTGATGTCGCGGGTTCGAACCCCGTTGCCCGCTCCATTTTCTACGTTTGGAAACGATGATGGACTTTTTGTGATTTACAGTAGTGCTATGGGTCTGCTTAAAATAAGTGGGCTCTTGCGCCCGCTTTTTTTTTGGCATATAGTATCAAACGGCTTTTAACGGTTTATTATCACGACGGATGAACAAAGGCGAGGGTATTTCGAAGCATTGCAGGATACCCTCTGGGCATTAGGTGAGAAGGCCTGCGACCTTTTCGGCTTATCGCTCATCGAGGTCGAGGTCAATCGCGGAAGGGGCAGGCTCCTGGTTCGCTACTATATCGACGGGCAGCAGGGAGTCACGGTGGAAGATTGCGCCCACGTGAGCCAGGCCGTCGGCAGATTCCTCGACGCGAAGGACCCCATTGACGGCCCATTTACCCTCGAAGTTTCCTCCCCGGGGCCCGATCGACCGCTGAGGAAAGAGGGTGATTTTCAGGCGTTTGCGGGTAATACTATACGGATAAAGACGGATATCCCCATCGAAGGGCAGACGAATTTCTCGGGCAAGCTCATAGGGATTTCCGATGGACAAATTATACTCATGGGCGAAGGTGATAGGGAGTTTCGTATTCCTCATAAGACGGTAAAGAAGGCCCGTCTTGCCCATCATGATATTCCTATAAAAGGGTAGGTCAAGTGGCGACGACAACAACAACAACAACATATACCAACCTGGATCATATCCTCGACCAGGTCGAAAAAGAAAAGGGAATCAGCAAGAGCGTTCTTGTCGAGGCTATCGAGGCGGCCCTCCTTTCGGCGGCCAAGAAAAAGTACGGCAACATGAAGGAGATCGAAGCATCATTCAACCACGATCTGGGAGAGGTCGAGCTCTTCGAATTTAAGGAAGTCGTGGAAGAGGTTACCGATCCCGAGACCCAGATATCCCACGAGGAGGCTGTTAAGACGGATCCGGAAGCCGTCCTGGGAGACAGCCTCGGCTTTAAACTCGATATCTCGGACTTCGGCAGGATCGCCGCTCAGACCGCCAAGCAGGTGATTATCCAGAAGGTACGCAACGCCGAGCGGGATAACGTCTACGAGGAATATAAAGACCGCGTTAACGAGCTCATTACCGGGATGGTCCAGCGTTTCGAGCGCGGGCATATCTACGTTAATCTGGGAAGGGCAGAGGCGATCATACCGCCGAAAGAACAGGTCCCGCGGGAGGGCTATCGCCAGGGGGATCGGATCAGGGCCTACATCCTTGACGTGCTCAGGGAGTCAAAGGGGCCGCAGATCATTCTCTCCCGAACCCACCCCGGGCTCCTGATTAAGCTCTTTGAGTTGGAGGTTCCCGAGATCAGCGAGGGGATCGTCAAGATTATGGGGGCGGCCCGGGAGCCGGGCGAGCGCTCCAAGATCGCGGTCTCTTCCACCGATAAAGACGTTGATCCGGTCGGGGCGTGTGTTGGAGTCAAAGGGTCCCGGGTACAGAGCATCGTCCAGGAGCTCAGGGGCGAGAAGATAGATATCGTCCCGTGGGTCGAAGACCCGGTCAAATTCGTCTGTAAGGCGCTGTCGCCGGCGGAAGTGAGCGAGGTCATTATCTACGAAGATGAAAGGTCGATGGAGATCATCGTATCGGATGATCAACTGTCGCTTGCCATAGGCAAGAAAGGGCAGAACGTGCGTCTTGCCTCGAAGCTCGTGGGGTGGCGGCTCGATATTAAGAGCGCCTCGAAGAAGGAGAAGCAGTTTGCAGAGGCGGTCTATGCATTGGGAGCCGTTCCCGGTGTGGGCCTCGCAACCGCGGAGATCCTTTACCGAGACGGCATTGCAACGGTTGCCGATATTGTTGACGCGGGCGTCGATTTTCTCGCCAACATCGAGAGCCTCGGCCCAAAAAAGGCGGAGAAGATTTACGCGGCGGCACGGGCAATCCTTGCCGGTGAAAACGTCGCCGGGGCCGAAACAGAGCCGACCTCCCTGCCGTCATCCCTTGGAGACCTGGAAGGGGTCGGCGAAAAGACCCGGGAGCTTTTGGTTGGCGGGGGATTTGACGAGGTACGGAAGATCGCCGCAGCAAGTGTTGAGGAACTCTCCAAAATCCCCGGTATCGGGGAGAAGAAGGCCCAGGCGATCATTGAATCGGCTAAAAAACTCATTGGTGAAGCTGTATCGGAAGAAAAATAACGATAAGGACGGTACCGATTGGAGCAGCGGTTCGAATGCTGCGGACGTCCACCGTGTGGGGGAATTGTCTGAATGTCTAGGATGAAAGTCTTCGAGCTGGCGAAAAAATTAAAAATCGAGGACGAGATCCTCTTGCAGAGGATCCGGGATGTCGGCCTCGGTATAGAAGACGCCACGGAGACCCTCGAGTCGGAGGAAGTCAAGATCCTCGAAGAGTTAATCAGGAAGGAAAAGACCGATAGCGTTGTCGAGGAAAGGATAAAGCCGACCGTCATCAGGAGGAGGGCAAAGGAAAAACCGGCCGAATCTCCCGATCAAGACGTCACCCCCGAGGTCATAGAAGAAACGCCGGTCGTTGAAACCGAGCCTGAGCGCGAGCCGAGAGACGATGCAGGTCCGCGCCTCAAAACGGTCGAAAAGGAGCAGGTATCGGCTCCCCGTATTATCTCCAAAGAGGTAGTCAAGGAGCGTAAACCGAAGCAGGAAGGCGAAGAAAAGCCGGCGGCAAAGGGCGTACGGGCACCGGAGGCGGACGAAGGGAAACCTGCGACGCCCCAGCATCCTACCGAACAACGGGAGGAGAGGGTGTTGGGCAAGCGGCTAAAGACCGTTTCGAAAGAGGAGATGACCGAGATCGTTCGCCCCAAGATCATACATAAGCCCCAGCACGTTGAGATAACAGCCGCCGACAGGAAAAGGTCCGTGCCGACCACCGGTGCCGGCGCGGATAAAAAGGCGGTAGTGGCCCCCGTTAACAGGGAGGCCGATAAGAAACGAAAGAGGAAAAAGAAGAGAGGGGACGTTGTTGACGATAAGGCGGCGATAAGACATCCCGTCAAGAAACGCGAGGTCCTTATTACGACGGAGGTGTCCGCAGTTACCGATGAGGTCGCTCGGGCCAAGCCCGGGCCGCTGGCCAGGAAATTCAAGAAAGCGCCCAAGACCGTCAAGAAGGCGATGCTGAAAACGGCCATCACGACGCCCAAGGCAAGTAAGCGCGTCATCAAGATCGAAGAGGTCGTCACCGTCGGGGAACTTGCCAAACGGATGGGTGTGAAGGCCTCGGACCTCATCAGGAAGCTGATGGAACTGGGCACCATGGCGACGATCAATAAGGTGATTGACCTGGATACCGCCTCGATTATCGCCCACGAGTTTGGATACGAGGTCGAAAATATCGCCTTTGAGGAAACGACGCTCATCAAAGAGGTCGAGGATAAAGAAGAGGACCTGAGTATTCGGCCGCCGGTTGTTACCATTATGGGGCACGTCGACCACGGGAAGACCACGCTGCTGGACGCCATTCGAGAAACGAACGTTGTGGACGGCGAGTTCGGCGGCATCACGCAGCACATCGGCGCCTATGAAGTGGATATAAAGGATAAGAGAATCGTCTTCCTTGACACCCCCGGCCACGAAGCTTTTACGACAATGCGGGCCCGGGGGGCCCAGGTGACCGATATCGTCGTCCTGGTGGTTGCCGCCGATGACGGTGTTATGCCCCAGACGGTAGAGGCCGTCAATCACGCAAAGGCCGCAGGCGTTCCCATTATTGTCGCGGTCAATAAAATCGATAAGCCGGACGCGAAACCCGAGCGGATCAGGAAGGAGCTCATCGAATACGGTCTTGTTTCGGAAGACCTGGGCGGGGAGACCATATACGTCGAGCTTTCGGCCAAGAAGCGGCAAAACATCGGCGAACTCCTCGAGATGATCCTGATTCAGTCGGAGGTGCTGGAGCTGCGGGCCAACCCGGATAAGCCGGCCCGCGGCGTGGTCATAGAGGCCAAGCTTGACCGGGGGAGGGGGCCCATAGCGACCGTCCTGGTGAAGGACGGAACCCTCAAGGTGGGTGATCATCTCGTGACCGGCCTTTACTCCGGAAAGGTGCGGGCGCTCATCAACGATCAGGGAGCGTCCGTCGACCAGGCAGGGCCGTCGATCCCGGTCGAAATCCTGGGGCTCTCGGGGGTACCGGCTGCCGGAGATCCGTTTAGTGTTGTCGAGAACGAAAAGGCGGCAAAAGAGGTAGTCGGCCACCGGCAGCAGAAGGCCCGGGAAAAAGAGATGGTCATGCCGCACGCCCGGGCGAGCCTTGAAGAGTTCTATCAGAAACTGCAGGAGGGCGTAAAAGAACTCAAGCTCATCATAAAGGGCGACGTGCAGGGTTCGGTGGAGGCGCTCTCCGAGAACTTGGTGAACCTCGGTAACGAGGAAGTGAAAGTCGTCATCGTTCACGGTGCAACCGGGAGCATCACCGAGTCGGACGTGATGCTGGCGTCGGCTTCCGAGGCGGTCATCATTGGTTTCTCGGTTCGACCGGAGCCGAAGGTGATGGAGCTTGCGGAATTCGAAAAGGTGGAGATCAAGCTCTATAATATCATTTATGACTGCGTGGACGATATAAAACGGGCGATCACGGGGATGCTTGCCCCGAAGCTGGTGGAAAAGACCCTCGGTCACGCCGAGGTCCGAGAAGTATTCTCGATCCCGAAGATCGGCTCAGTGGCCGGCAGCTACGTGACGGACGGCAAGATTACCCGGGGATCCCGGGTTCGCCTGCTCCGTGATAAGCAGGTCATCTTTGACGGAAAGATGGAATCTCTCAAGCGATTCAAGGAAGATACCAAGGAAGTAGCCTCGGGGTATGAATGCGGTATAAAACTCGAGAATTATAACGACATAAAACCCAGCGACATTATCGAGTCGTACATAATAGAGGAAATCGCCGCGGAGTTGTAGCATGTTCGTCGGGGTGGGTCGCGTTCAGTTTTTTATCCATCACGCCAATTCCCTGAAGTCGAAACGGCAGGTGGTCAAAGGGATAACCGTACAGGTCCACAACAAATTCAATGCGGCATGCGCCGAGGTTGCCGACGGCAACCTCTGGCAGAAGGCGACGATAGGGTTCGCCGTGGTGGGTAACGATGCTTCGTTTGTCAATTCCCACCTCGATAAGATAATTAACTATATGGAGTACATCGAAGCGGCCGAGATGATCGACCACAACATCGAGATACTCAATTATTCCGACAGGGATTTTGATTAGGTGAAGGGGAAGGATACACGGAGGATCGATAGGCTCGGGGACCTTATCAAGGAAGAGATATCGAACCTCTTGATCAGACAAATCAGGGATCCCCGGATTGGGATGCTCACCATCACCGACGTAGAGGTTTCCCGGGATATGCGAACCGCCAAGGTCTTCTATACCGTCAGCGGCGATAATAACGCGAGACGTGAAGCGCAGCGGGGGTTAGAGAGCGCCGTGGGATTTATCAGAAGCGCCGTCGCGCATAACTTAACGATCAGGCGGATGCCCGAGCTGACGTTTATTTTTGACACGAGCCTCGACTATGGTCAGAAGATAGATCGGATCCTCGAGGAGTTGAAGGAAGAGTAGTGTCCATACTCACCGAGATTACCCGGACGATAAAAGACTCGTCACGCGTTTTTTTAGCGACGCA
The DNA here is from genome assembly GCA_963848155.1 of uncultured delta proteobacterium. Classification (GTDB taxonomy): domain Bacteria; phylum Desulfobacterota; class Zymogenia; order Zymogenales; family Zymogenaceae; genus JAFGAS01. The sequence goes on along the minus strand of CAWKCL010000006.1, from coordinate 201,318 downwards.
CGTAAATCCGGACGGGGATGCGATCGGGTCACTACTTGCCCTCAACTGCCTTTTGTTAGGGCTCGGGAAGGATGTGACGGCGTTTATTGCGGACCCGATCCCGGCTAATTTCCGGTTTTTGCCGACCTCCGATCTCGTGATCAACGGGCTTCCCGACCGGAAGGGCCGGTCGTTTGACCTGGCAATCGTGGTGGACAGCACCGACTGGGAGCGTACGGGAACGGATATCCCGTCGATCGTGAGACCGGAGAAGGTCATTAATATCGACCATCATGTCTCCAACAACTCCTTCGGTGATATTAATTATATTGACCCGAAGGCGTCTGCGGTCGGAGAGATGCTCTATGACGTGATCGACGCCCTGGGAACAGGGGTCGATTCCCGAATTGCGTCGTGTCTCTATACGGCGATCATGACCGATACCGGGAGCTTCACCTACTCGAACACGACGGCCCGGGCGTTTGAAATATCCGAAAAGCTCGTCAGGTGCGGCGCACAGCCCGCCAAGATCGCAGAGGAGATCAACGAGAACTACTCGGTGTCCCGTCTCGACCTGCTGCGGTTGGCGCTGTCTTCTCTCGAGTTTTCCGGTAACCGTCGAATCGGATCGATGACGATCACCCAGGAGATGTTCAGGGAGACCGGCAGCGGACCGGACATGATCGAGGGATTTATCGATTATCCGAGGTTTGTTGCGGGCGTAAAGGTCGCAGTCCTCTTCCGGGAATTGGCCGGCGGCGGTTATAAAGTCAGCTTCCGGTCGCGAGATACGCTGGACGTGTCGCGGATTGCCGGGCACTTCGGAGGCGGCGGCCACGTGAATGCTTCCGGGTGCACGATACCCGGCGAGCTGGCCCGGGTCAAGGACGATGTCATTTCGGTGGCCCAGCGCGTGCTGGAGGAAACGACCGGCGGGGGGACGTGATATGCCGTTTGACGGTGTCCTGGTCATCAACAAACCGGAAGGCATAACGTCCCACGACGCGGTTCGGGAGGTAAAACGGTCGCTCTCGGCGGCCAAGGTTGGCCATACCGGCACGCTCGATCCCTTCGCGACCGGCGTTCTGGTAATGGGGATCAACCAGGGGACGAAGCTCATCCCGTTTCTCGACAAGACCGAGAAGGCCTACCGGGCCGTGATGGTCCTGGGCTCCTCTACCGATACGTATGACCTGACCGGAAAGATCGTCACGGCCGGGGATATCTCCGGGATAACCGAGCAGGATATCGCAACCGCCTGTTCGCGCTTCGTCGGTGATATTCTGCAGCACCCGCCGGTCTTTTCGGCGATCAAGGTGGACGGGGTTCGGCTCTATAAGCTTGCCCGCAGCGGCGTTGAAATGCCCCTGCCGGAGGCCCGGCCCGTGCATATCCGAAAGCTGCGGCCGATCGACTTTTCGCCTCCCCGGGTAAGTTTTGAGGTCATTTGCTCGCCGGGGACGTACATCAGATCGCTGGCGGCCGATATCGGCCGGGCGCTCGGGACGGGGGCCTATCTCGAACAGCTGAGCAGGACCGCATCCGGCCCCTTTACACTCGAGGCGGCCCATGAGCTGTCGGAGTTCACGGCCCTTGGCCTTTCGGGATACGGCGCCGTTATCGGGCTTCGCGAGGCGGTCGCCGACATGATGGAGATACCCATCAGCGACCAGGAGGCCGCCCTCGTGGCCAACGGCGGGTTCCTCTGCTGGAGCAGGCCCAACGCCATGCGGACGGGGGCGACCGTCAAGCTGGTGCATGAAGGACGGCTTGTGGCGCTCGCAAAGGTTATGGACCGGAATATCAAGGCAAATTTAAAGCCGTTTAAGGTTTTTGTTTAAGTAACGGTGTTTTTGGAGGTAGTAGATGTCCCTTATTAAGGAGAAAAAGATCGAGATCATCGACGGATATAAAAAACATCCGACCGATACCGGTTCACCGGAGGTACAGATCGCGTTGTTAACCGAGCGCATCAATACCCTCACGGAACATTTCAAAACACACAAAAAGGATCATATGTCTCGGCGCGGCCTACTGATGATGGTTGGCCAGCGGCGGCGGCTCCTGGAGTATCTCAAGCGAAAAAATGTCGAGGGATACCGGGAACTTATCGCGCGGCTGGGCATCAGAAAGTAATGTCGCCCGAGGACAATGAAAGAGGTTTATGACAGAATTTAGAGAAAAAAAGAGAGAGTTTCACGGCAGACCCTTCGGTATCGAGACCGGGAAGATGGCCAAGCAGGCCGGAGGCTCGGTCCTCGTGAAGTACGGGGATACCCGTGTGCTGGTAACGGCCGTTTCCGCGGATACGACCAGGGCCGGGACAGATTTCCTGCCCCTGACCGTCGATTATCAGGAAATGACCTATGCGGCCGGCAAGATTCCCGGGGGTTTCTTCAAACGCGAGGGCAGGCCCAGTGAGCGGGAAATCCTCACCTGCCGAATCATCGACCGGCCTATCCGGCCGCTGTTGCCGAAAGGGTATTATTACGAAACCCAGATCGTGGCTTCGGTACTTTCCATCGATCAGGACAATGATCCGGATATCATGGCGCTTACCGGCGCTTCGTGCGCCCTTTGTCTGTCGGACGTCCCGTTTTGCGGCCCCATCGCGGCGGTGCGGGTAGGCAGGATCGGCGGCAAGTTCCTGTTCAATCCGAGCGGCGAGGACCTCCTCAAGAGCGATATGGATCTGTTTGTTGCCGGCAGCCGTGACGACGTGGTCATGGTGGAAGGAAGGTTCTCGGAAATATCCGAAGACGATGTCCTTTCGGCGATCGTATCGGCCCACCGGGAGCTTCAACCGCTCATTGACATGCAGCTTGAGCTCATGAAAGAGGCGGGGAAACCCAAGAGGAGCTTTGAAGAAAAGACGCTTGACTCCGCGCTCCGTGCACAGGTAGAAAAGTCGGCCGCCGATAAAATCACAAAGGCCCTTGCAATTCCTGTCAAGCTGGAACGGTACAAGGCCCTGGCGGCCCTGAAGCAGGAGATCACGGCGGCGATTGCCCCCGACGACCCGACGATAGCGGCGGAAGCGGCGGCATGTTTTGAAGACGTCCATCATCACGTGCTCAGGGATATCATCCTCAAGGGAGTACGTATCGACGGCCGGAAGTTTGACGAAATCAGAACGATCACCTGCGAGGTGGGGATTCTTCCGCGGACCCACGGCAGCGCCCTGTTTACCCGGGGAGAGACCCAGGTTATGGCTTCGACGACACTCGGTACGTCTCAGGACGAACAGAAGATCGACGCCTTACGCGGCGAGAGCTACAAGTCCTTTATGCTTCACTATAACTTCCCGCCCTTTTCCGTCGGTGAGGCGCGGCCGTTGCGCGGCCCCTCACGCAGGGAGATCGGCCACGGGGCCCTTGCCGAGCGGGCGATATCGTCCGTGCTGCCCAAGGACGACGACTTCCCCTATACGATCCGTATCGTCTCGGACGTTCTCGAATCCAACGGGTCCTCGTCAATGGCGACGGTCTGCGGATCGAGCCTTTCCCTGATGGATGCCGGCGTCCCGATCAAGGCGCACGTGGCGGGTATCGCCATGGGTCTTGTCAAGGAGGGCGACAAGGTTGCCGTTCTCTCGGACATCATGGGAGACGAAGACCACGCCGGTGATATGGACTTCAAAGTGGCCGGCACGACAAACGGTATCACCGCCCTCCAGATGGATATAAAGATCACGGGCGTCGGTGAGGATATCATGAAGCGAGCCCTTGCCCAGGCCGGTCAGGGGAGGCTGTTCATCCTCAAGAAGATGTCTGAAGCCATTGATCGGCCCAGGCCCGAACTATCGCCACACGCCCCGCGTATCGTGACGTTCTTCATAAATCCGGATAAGATCAGGGACGTGATCGGCCCCGGAGGTAAGGTCATCAGAAAGATCGTCAGTGATACCGGAGTGAGGATTGATATTACCGACGACGGTAAGGTCGAAATAGCCTCCATCGACGAGGCCGCCGCAAACAAGGCGATCAACACGATCAAGGAGTTGACCAAAGAAGCGGCCATCGGGGAGATATACGAGGGTAAGGTCGTCCGGGTCGTCGATTTCGGTGCCTTCGTGGAGATACTTCCCGGCGTGGACGGGCTGGTGCATATCTCGCAGCTCACCAGGAATCGCGTCAATAAGGTGACCGACGTAATCAAGGAAGGCGATACGGTCCGCGTCAAGGTAATTGATGTCGACAAGGAAGGAAGGATCAAGCTTTCCCGTAAAGAGGCCCTCGTCGGCGACGAGATCTGATTGCAGGGTGACATGTTTACAAAGACACACATAGGAGGAGGGGTTCCCCTCCTCTCTGAATATATACCCTACGTTCATTCCGTTTCCCTCGGCATCTGGGTAAAGTCCGGCTCCGTCTCCGATACGAAAGAGACGATGGGGATAGGGCACTTCGTCGAGCATATGCTGTTCAAGGGAACTCAGCGCAGGACGGCATATCAAATCGCCCGGGAAATTGATGACGTAGGGGGGCATCTGAACGCCTATACCTCCAAGGAATATACCAATTTCTACGTGAAGGTGCTCAAGGACGATATCGAGTTGGCGGCCGATGTCCTGATGGATATATTCCTGAATCCAGTCTTTCCTGCAGACGAGATGGAAAAAGAGAAGTCGGTCGTCATTCAGGAAATAAAGATGGTAGAGGATACCCCGGACGATCTGATCCACGACCTTTCCTTTCAGACGATGTGGCCCGATCACCCCTTCGGGTATTCGATACTGGGGGAAATAGAGACGGTCGGGGCCGTCACCAAGGAATTACTGACCGCCTATCGGATGAAGCACCATACCCGGGAAAACATTATTATCGGGGCGGTCGGGAATTTCGAACATGAGCGGCTCGCGGCCCTGCTCTCCGGGCCGCTGGCGGCGATTCCGGCGGGTTCTCCCGACGGTATCGCATCGCCGCAGTTTGCCGCCCGGCGCGAGGTATTCGAGCGCGATATAGAACAGGTCCATTTCATCATCGGGTTTTCGGCGCTTCCCTATACGCATCCCGACCGGTACAGCCAGTTGATCCTCAACACCGTGCTGGGCGCGGGCATGAGCTCCCGGCTCTTCCAGGAAGTCCGTGAAAAAAGAGGGCTCGCGTATTCGATTTACTCGTTTCTCTCCCCATACCGGGATTCGGGCGCGCTGGAAATATACGCCGGCACCGATGCCGACTCACTCGAGGAGCTCGTGCGGATAAGCGCCCGCGAGATCAAGAAACTGACGAAAAAGCCCCTCTCGGAGGCCGAGCTTGCCTCGGCCAAGGGCCAGATCAAGGGCAACCTCCTTCTCTCGCTGGAGAGCACGGACGCCCGCCTCGGACGAATGGCCAAAAACGAGTTATACTTCGGCCGCCGGGTGGAGGCCGACGAAATCATCCAGAGTATCGACCGGGTAACCGCGGCCGACGTCCTGGAGGTCGCGCGTACGGTGATCAACCCCGATCAGCTGACGGCGGTCTTCCTGGGGCCGGTCACCGAGCGGGATATTCCCGAGATTATGTGATCCGGCGCCATGTTTTCAAAGGGAGACATCGTTATCGAGTTCTACCGGGCCTCCGGCCCCGGCGGGCAGCGGAAGAACAAGAAGGATACGGCCGTAAGGATCACGCACCTGCCGACCGGGATAACGGTGGTTGCCCCGGAAAGCCGCTACCGCAGCGTCAATATGAAACGGGCATTTGAGAGGCTCGCCGAGCGGGTCAGCGAAAAGACGAAACGCGCCGCTATACGCATCAAAACCAGGGCTCCCGGGCGCGTGCGCGAGCGGCGGCTCGAAACGAAGCGGATAACATCGGCAAAAAAGGACTTTCGCAGGCGGATTGAACATGACGAATAAGGCAAGCGGCATCGCGTGGAAGGACGTGAAAGATGAGGCATCCGAAATCCTGGCCCGGTACGTGCGGATCAAGACGGTAAACCCCCCGGGCGACGAAGAAGAGGCGGCCCGGTTCCTCGCCTCCGTGCTCAAGAAAGACGGCATCGACTTCAAATATCTATCTATCCGGTCCCAAACGGGCCAGCATCCTGGCGCGGCTGAAGGGCGCAGACCCACGGGGATTGATTTTTCTTTCCCACATAGACACGGTCGGGGCCGAGGCCTCCACGTGGGATTTTGACCCTTTCTCGGGTGAGCGAAGGAACGGCTACATCCTCGGCAGGGGGACGCTCGACGACAAGGGGATGGGAGTCATGGGCCTGATGGCGCTGCTGCTGGCCAAGCGTACGGGTCTGCAGCTCAAGCGGGACGTGGTCTTTTTGGCGACGGCCGATGAAGAGACCGGGGGCGAATATGGCGCGGGATACATGGCCCGGGAACACGCCGATAAGCTGGCGGCGACCTTTCTCCTCAACGAGGGGGGCGCCCTTATGCGGGGAGTCCTGCCCAACGACAGGGTCTCGTGCATGGTCGCCGTGGGGGAAAAGGGCCCGCTCTGGCTGGAGCTCTCCCGACCCGGCACCTCGGGGCACGGCTCGGTCCCCGTGGCGGATAACGCCATCCTCAAACTGATCCGGGCGGCCGACCGGCTTTCCAGGGCGGGCCGGCCCATCCGGTTCATCGACGAAACGATCGAATTTTGCGCCGGCCTCGGCGGCGGGATCGGGGGGATAAAGGGCGCGCTGCTCAAGGGCGTACGCGTCCCGTTTCTCAGGCCGCTGATCGGCAGGCTCCTTTCAAAGACCCCCAATATCGGCGCGATGCTCACCGATACGATAAGCCTCACCACCATGCACGCGGGCATCAAGGAGAACGTAATCCCCGACGGGGCCCGGATGACCATCGATGTCCGGCTGCTCCCGCGAACCGACAAGGACGAATTCATCGGGTGGGCAAAAAAACGGCTCAATGACGACCGGATCGCGGTTCGGGAGGTGTTCTTCGCCCCGTCGTCCCTGTCTCAATCGACGGGCGAATTCTTCCGGGCCGTTTCGGCCACGGCCGGCGAGATCGTCCCCGATTCGATTACCATCCCGATGATTTCTACCGGATTTACCGATTCCCGGTTTTTTCGAGATCTCGGGATCACATCGTACGGCCTTCTGCCGGCCCCGCTCACGACCGAGGACGTCCAGACGGTCCACGGTAAGAACGAGAAGATCAGCGAGGAGGGGCTCCTCCTCGGCACCAAGTATATGTACCATCTCATCGAAAGACTCTGCGCGTAGCCACCGTACGGGTGATACATGGATTTTACGTTTGCCATAACGTCGTTCATCACGATCTTCGTGGTGGTGGGCGCGCCGGAGAGCGTCGCGATCTTCCTGACCCTCACCAAGGGGATGGACCGGCATAAGGTCAGGCGTACCGCCCTCAAATCCTGCGTGACTGCCCTGGCCGTCCTTTCGGTCTTTACGCTGTTCGGCAACAATATCCTTACTTTCTTCGGAATCACGGTGGCGGCCTTTCAGGTTGCGGGGGGGATTATCCTCTTTTTTATCGGCTTTGCGATGATACGGATTATCCGCGCGCGGGTTATCACCACCCCGGAGGAAGAGGATGAGAGCGAAAAAAAAGAGGATATATCCATCGTCCCCATGGCCGTCCCGATTCTGGCCGGGCCCGCCTCGATCACTACGGTGATGGTCCTCTCGTCCCGGATGCCGGGGTGGGAGGCAAAGGTGGTGGTCCTCGGGGGGAGTCTCCTGACGATGCTTATCGCGTTTCTCCTCTTGAGCTTTGCCGAAAACGTACAGCGGGTCTTCGGCAGGACCGGCATGAACATCCTCGAGCGGGTGATGGGGCTCATCCTCTGCGTAATGGCCGCGCAGTTTGTTATTGACGGCCTCAAGCAGGCGCTGCTGTAGGACGCGCGCTGAAATACGATATACCGTTAGATAGCGCCCGCCGACGAACAGGCGGATTACAGCAATCCATATGAATCTCACGTCATCCCGTAACGCAGTGCTCAACTACCTCGAGCGGGTTTTGAAACGGGAGCGGTTGATCTCGTTACCCACGATCCTGCAGGTGGAGATCAGCTCGGCCTGTAACCTCGCCTGCTCCATATGCGCCCGCTCGGAGTTTCCGTACGGGCCCGGTCACCTTTCGATCGACCTCTTCAGGTCGCTGGTGCCGGTCTTTCCGTATTTGAAAAAGCTGATACTCCACGGCTATGGAGAGCCGTTGGCGCATCCCCGGTTTGCCGAGATCATGGATATCGTCGGCCCGTTTGAGTGCGAGAAGTCGTTCTATACCAACGGGACGATGCTAACCGGCAGGCGGGCCGAGGCCGTTATCGCTGGCGGCATGACCGAGATCACCGTCTCCATCGATTCACCCGATAAAGCCGCTTTCGAGCGGATACGCAAGGGCGCGTCATTTGACCGGGTTACCGGTAACGTAGGGCGCTTCATTACGATGCGAAATGAGCGGGGGACGCGCCTGCCCCGGGTAGTGCTTGCCGCTGTGGCGATGAGGGACAACGTCGACCAATTACCGGCGCTCGTAGACCTTGCGCGCGACCTGTCTGTCGACGCCGTTGAGATCAACTACCTGATGGCCTATAAGGAAGAGCTCGTTGACAAAAGCCTCTTCTTCGACCGACCGCGCGCAAACAAGGCGCTCACGGAAGTCGCCGCGAGGGCCCGTGCGGCGGGTCTCGAGGCGCGGCTCCCCGGCCTGTTCACATCGGACGAAAGTCAAAAACCGCCCACGCCTCAGAAGACCTGCCTTCGCCCGTACGATTTCGCCTACGTCGGTTATGATGGGAACGTCCGGCCGTGCTGTTTTCCGCTGCTGTACCTCGGATCGATCGTCGAGACCGATTTTCGGACTATCTGGAACTCGCAGGGATACCGGGGCCTCAGGCGAAGCTTCGCCGAGGGGAAACCGCCCGAATTCTGCCGGATGTGCCTTTCGGGAATCTATACGCACGTGGACAGCGAAAAATGCCATATCTCCTGCCGGAAGGAGTGACCGCGTCGGCGGGGCCGTTCGCCAAATCTGCCTGGCATGGCCTATCGCGGGTGCCGTTACGATCGCGGCGGCGTGTCCCGATAAAGTCTTGAGATTAATTGACTTCTATGGTAGCCTTTGTTACCGGGTTCGGGTCTTCGTCCGATCAGTCACGAAAAGGAGCGGGTTCGATGAAGGATCTCATTAAGCGGGCTGCCTGGGATATCTATGGCGCGCAGCACGTCGTTGCGCTGACCGGCGCGGGCGTCAGTACGGAATCCGGGATCCCTGATTTCCGAAGCCCCGGGGGCCTTTGGGAGAAGTATGATCCCATGGAGTTCATGTATGAGCGCTTCATGTCCAACCCGAAGCGGATCTGGGAGATGAGTATCAGGATGAAACGGGAAGGCGATCTCGACATGGGCGAGGCATTGCCGAACCCGGCGCACCTGGCGCTGGCCGAGCTGGAAACGATGGGATACCTGAAATGCGTCATTACCCAGAACGTCGATAACCTCCACCAGAAGGCCGGCAGCACCGACGTCATTGAATTTCACGGGAGCCTCTTGTGGGGGCGGTGTATCGGCTGCGGCGAGCGCTACCCGACCGATGCGATCGACCGGATGATCGACACGGGCGAGCTTCCCCCCGCTGTACCGCGTGCGGGGGTATCCTCAAGCCCGACGCGGTCTTCTTCGGCGAACCGATACCTCCGCAGGCATTACAGCGGTCGATTGCGGAGGCGCGCCGTTCGGACGTGATGATCGTGGCCGGGACTTCCGCGGTGGTCTACCCCGCCGCCGAGCTCCCGTTCATCGCGAAACGGGGCGGGGGCTTCTTTTCGACCGCCGTCATCGAGCCCTCACCCAACGTCGGGGCAATCGTCATTGAGATCAATGATGAACCGACCCAGTTGACCGGAAAGGTCTCCGACTATCTCATCCTCGGCAAGGTGGGAAATGTCCTGCCCGAGATCGTTAACGAGCTCAAGAAGCTGCAAAAGGACAACGGACACCGGCCGTAAGGCGATCCCGGTACGCGTCAGGTCCGCGCGCGCGTAACGATACGACGTCGCGGTCCCATGACAGGAACAAAAAGGAAGCCAGATTTGTGTTATGTTTGACACACCACGTGTGTCATTTGTGACATAAGACCGAGGTCCGCCATTTCCGGCCGCCCGTACTGCTGCCTATCCTCTCGAAATCATTAGACTAATTAAATGTTTTGCCGTCGCATATATGGCAAGGATATTGCTTACTATACTCTCAATTGGTGAGTGAGCAGGGGTTACGCTCATTGAGTACTAAATGGTTCTATTCCTGTAAGCGCCCCTAAAAGATAGTAGTTTAACATAATCGGATACGGGATCGGCACCTGAGGAACACATGACGGCAAATACGAAAAAGATAAGCGGAAACGGAACGGAAACGGGAACGGAAACGGAAACGGACGCGTCAAGGGGAACGGCCATAAGGGAATGGACCTCATTGCCAAGACCATGTTCAAAGAGCTGAAAAACTCGGGCTATGACCTCGGGCAGATCCTTGATTTCTCCGGGAAATTGATCTCCTTTGTCCACGAGGAGATCAACCAAGACGACAAGCCAAAAGCATAATTATCGCGCTGCGCGTACCTAGATCCGGCCTTATCGCCGCGGTTTAGACCCTTACCTGTCACTGAATACCGCCTTAATTCCCCCCGAATACAGAGATAAATACTCTTGACGTATTCCCGTCCCTGGTATATAAAAAAACTTTCCCTGATTATTCATGCCTTGAATGGAGATAGAGATGACCGTACGAGTTGGTATTAACGGATTCGGGAGAGTCGGGCGGTACGCCCTCAGGAGCATTCTTGGACGAAAGGACATGGAAATCGCCGCGATCAACAGCAGGGCGGAATCCAAGGTACTGGCGCACCTTTTTAAATACGATTCGATCCACGGGAAATACGATGCGCCGGTCTCGTACGAGGAAGATTCGTTCTCAGTTGACGGAAAGAAGATCCCGATCATCCGTGAAACCAAGGACCTTGGCTCGATTCCGTGGGGAAAATACGGCGCGGACGTCGTGTTAGAGTGTACGGGCAAATTCCGCAAGAAGGACGAAATTACCGGCCATCTGGCGGGGGGGGCGAAGAAGGTAATCCTGGCGGCCCCGGGCAAGGGGGTGGACGCCACGATCGTGTTGGGCGTCAACGAAGATACCTATGACGCCGCCTCACACCACGTCATTTCAAACGCCTCATGCACCACTAACTGCCTCGCGCCCGTTGTGAAGGTCATTAACGATACGTTTGGAATCGAGAAGGGCCTCATGACCACCATCCATTCCTACACCATGGATCAGCGGCTGCTGGACGGCTCTCACAAGGACCTGAGGCGGGGGCGCGCCGCGGCCCTGTCCATGGTCCCGACGACAACGGGTGCGGCCGGCGCCGTAGGGCAGGTCATACCCGAATTGAAGGGGAAGCTCGACGGATTTGCCGTTCGCGTCCCCACGCCAAACGTATCTCTGGTCGACCTGGTGGTTGACCTCAAGAAGGACGCAACACCGGAACAGATCAACGAGGCGGTCAAACAGCAGGCCGGGGGACGGCTCAAGGGAATTGTATACTACAGCGAGGAAGAGCTGGTATCCATTGACTTCCAGTCATCACCCTATTCGGCCATCTTCGACGCCCCGCTGACAAATGTCATCGGCGGGCGGATGGCCAAGGTAATCGCGTGGTACGATAACGAGTCCGGTTATGCCGAGCGATTGGTCGACCTGGCCAACTACGTCGGCGTTCGTCTTTAACCAGATAAAGAGACATTCCCATGCTGAAATATATCGATGAGATAGACATAAAGGGCAAGACCCTGCTGATCAGGGCCGATTTTAACGTTCCCCTTGACGAATTGGGCAACATCACCAATGACGTGCGTATCAGGAGCGTGCTTCCGACCATCAACTACGCCCTCGACGGGGGCGGCAAGGTCATCCTCATGTCTCACATGGGACGGCCCAAGGGTAAGGTCGTGGAGAGCATGAGCCTCAAGCCGGTGGCAAGGCGCCTCTCCCGCCTCCTGGATAAGGACGTGGCCATGGCCCCCGACTGCGTGGGCCCGGACGTGGAACGGATGGCCCAGCAGATGAAGCAGGGCGACGTAATGCTCCTGGAAAATCTCCGTTTTCACCCGGAGGAGACGACCGACGACGACGGATTTGCCAAGAAGCTCTCGATGCTGGCCGATATCTATGTCAACGACGCATTCGCCGTGGCACACCGCGCCCATACGTCGGTGCACGCCATCACGAAGTTCTTCGATATCTGCGTGGCGGGCTTCCTGATGAAGAAGGAGATCACCTATTTCGACAAGGCGATCACCAATCCCGCCCGTCCCGTGGTCGCCATTCTCGGCGGCGCCAAGGTGTCCGATAAGATCGGCGCCATTGAGAATCTCCTTATGAAAGTGGATAAGCTCATCATCGGCGGCGCGATGGCCTCCACGTTTTTGGCGGCCACCGGCTGCGATATGGGCGATTCCAAGGTGGAACCCGATTTGATCGATCATGCGAGACAACTCGTGGCCAAGGCCGCTCAGAAGAAGGTGAAACTCTACCTTCCCGTTGACGTAGTAGTCGCCGAGAAATTTGACGCCCAGGCCGAGACGAAGATCGTGCCTGTCCAGGAGATCCCCGAACACTGGACGGCCCTGGATATCGGCCCGGCGACGACGCAGCTCTTTACCGAGGTGCTCCAGAACGCCAAGACCATTATCTGGAACGGCCCGATGGGAGCCTTCGAAATGGATGCGTTCTCCCGGGGGACCTTCGCGATGGTGTCGTCCGTGGCGAACTCCTACGCGCTGACCATCGTGGGCGGGGGGGATACCGACGTGGCGGTGATGAAGGCCGGCGAGCTGTCCAAGATGTCCTATATATCCACGGGCGGCGGCGCCTTCATTGAGCTTCTGGAGGGAAAAAAGCTTCCCGGCATTGAAGCCCTCGAGGCCAAGGTATGACAATGAGAACGAAACTAATCGCCGCTAACTGGAAGATGAACCTGACCCTGCCGGAGGCCGAAGCCCTGGCAGGGGAGCTGGTGAAACGGATCGGGAATGTTACCGACGTCACGATCGTGGTAGCGCCCAATTTCACCGTCCTGATCCCGGTAGGCGCCGTTCTCGCGGGTTCCGTCCATCCAGCTTGCGGCGCAGAACGTCCATTACGAGCGTAAGGGCGCCTTCACCGGGGAGACCTCGCCCCCGATGCTTGCGGCCGCGGGCGCGAAATACGTGATCGTCGGACACTCGGAGCGCAGGACGCTCTTTGCCGAGACCGATGATCTGATCAGCAAAAAGCTTACCGCGGCCCTCTCGGAGTCGATTTTGCCGATCTTCTGCGTAGGGGAGACCCTGAAGGAGCGGGAATCGGGCAAGGCCCAGACGGTCGTCCAGCGGCAGATTACCGGGGGGCTTTCCGATATAGACCGGGAAACGATAAGCCGGATCGTTATTGCCTATGAGCCGGTATGGGCTATCGGGACCGGCGTAACTGCGAGTCCCGAGCAGGCTCAGGAAATGCACGGGTTTATCCGGCGGTGTCATAGAAACAAAATACGACAAAACTGTTGCAAATTCACTTAAAATACTATATGGTGGTAGTGTTACCCCGGACAATGTCGACACGCTGATGGCCATGCCCGATATAGACGGGGCGCTGGTGGGCGGTGCGAGCCTCAAGGCCGATTCGTTTGAGCGGATCGTCAGGTTCGCGCGCTGATCCGAGGTAACGCGTAAGGGGAAAGGGGCGGACGGCGATTCATAGACGCATGAGCGGCGCGCGGCGGCGTGTCTACTCCGACACAAGATGCGGGTAAGGGAGTAATCGACCGCCCGATACCAAATAACGGGTAAAAGGAAGGGTTTTATGACAGCGGCAATCATTACGGTCCACATCATTGTCTGTTTTGCGCTGATTCTTATCGTGCTTCTGCAGACCGGCAAGGGCCAGGACATGGGGGCGGCGTTCGGCGGTGCGAGCCAGACGCTGTTCGGGAGCGCCGGACCGGCGACCTTTTTAAACAAGCTGACGACCGTGGCGGCAATCGTGTTTATGCTCACGAGTCTGGCGCTTGCCTACTTCACGACGTCGGTCGGCTCTTCGTCATTGATGGAGAACCTCAAGGGCAAGCCGGGGGTCGAAGAAGAGCTCCCGGACGTCCCGGAAATCCCGGAGCTTCCATCGGACATCGACGAATAAATCTCCTTGACAGACAAGACGCTATTGTATACTATTGCGTTTCTTGAAATAGCCGAAGTGGTGGAACTGGTAGACACGCCATCTTGAGGGGGTGGTGGGTTAACGCCTGTGCGGGTTCGAGTCCCGCCTTCGGCACCATACGATAAAAAAAGGCCGCCTGAAGCGGCCTTTTTTTATCCGTGATTGAGAAACGCCCAATGATGTGCTATAGTATCTGCGAAATATCTTCATTCCCTTCCCGGCCGTCGACCCTGTGGTGGTGACGGCCCCGGGCGGGACTGCCGGTTGACGCAAAGGGACCCCACTCATGGCGCAGAAATCCTCCGTATCCATCGTGAAATCAGATCTCCCCGCGAGCGCTTCCGATATCAAGCGGATGACGGCCGAAGCCGTCGATCTCGTCGGGGGAATCGGGCGGTACGTAAAACCGGGGCAATCGGTCGTTATCAAGCCCAACCTCTTTGCCCCCTACCCCCCGCCGGTCTCGGTGGACCGCAGGGTCATCGCCGCGGTCGTTTCCCTCTGCAAAAGCGCCGGTGCGGGTAAGGTCACGGTCGTGGAGGGGGTGAGCGTCGGCAGCCTCATGAAACGGGTCAATATCGAAAAGAGCGGCCCCTCGAAAACAATGACCCGGGGGATGAAGACGATCGACGTCATGAAGCTGTTGGGTGTAAAACGGGCGGTCGAGGAGGCCGGGGGCGAGGTCCTGGGTGTGGAAGACGGCCCGCGGGTCAAAACGGCCGTTACCGGCGGGAAAGTCCTGACCACGATAGATTACCCGAGGTCGGTACTGGAGGCCGACGTCTTCATAAACCTGCCCGCCCTCAAGACCCATACGATGACGATGGTGACGCTGGGCATCAAGAACCTCCAGGGCCTGTTGAACGAGGCGGACCGCTACTACGGCCACCGGGATGACCTGGACCAGCATATGGTTGACATCATGAAGGTCAGGAAACCCGACCTGACCATCATCGACGGGCTCATCGGCATGGAGGGAATGGGTGCCGGAGAAGGGGGCGGTCCCGTGCCCCTTGGGGTACTGGTTGCAGGCGCCGACCCCGTGGCGACCGACGCGGTCGCCTCCATGGTGATGGGCATCGAGACCCCGACGGTCGTCGGTACGACGCGCATTGCCGCCTACGACGGGCTGGGTACGGCGCTCGCCCGACCAAATCGAGGTCGTGGGGCTGCGGGTGTCCGAGGTCAGGAAGAAATTCATGCTTCCCATCAACTATACCCAGCCGGTCGATACCTTTGTGACGGGGGTCTGGCCCAACGTGGATATCTTCATCGGCGGGGCCTGCCCCACCTGCTGGCTCATGGCGGCGCTGACGCTCCCATCGCTCAACAAGTTTCCCGAAAAGACGGCGCTGGTCGTCGGGGTAGACCCGAAAGTTCCAGCCGGAAGGACCTGGGACGAGAGAAACACCTTTTTCCTGGGCGACTGCGCCCTTGGCTGTGCCGGAGACGCCCGGGAGATCAGGAACCGGATCTCGCTTTCGGGAAACGATACGTTTTTACCCGGGTGCCCTCCCTACGAACAGGCACTCAAGAAGCTCGAAGACATCATGGTCGACCGGGGTATCATCACCCGGGAGTCCCTCGTGCATAAGGCGCAGGAGCACCGGGATCGGTTCTTCACCTATTACCGGACCTATGACCCCACCTGGGAGCCGGAGCTATAGTGCACTTATACAATGACATTATTTTGCAGGTAGTGTGATGGAAAAAGAATTCGTTATGGCGGTGGACAGCGGCACGCAGAGCGTACGGGCCATCGTATACGACCGGCAGGGCAAAGAGCTTGCCGTGGCCCGGGCGCCGCACGATCCCTACTTTTCCCTGAAACCGGGATGGGCGGAGCAAAAACCGGACGACTACTGGAAGAAATTCTGCAAGGTCGTCGGGGAAGTGATGGCAAGCAAGAAGTTTGACCCCAAGAAGCTTGCCGCCCTCGGGATTACCGCCCAGCGGTCGGCGGTCATCCCGACGGATAAGAACGGAAACGCCCTGAGGAACAGCATCATCTGGCTCGACCAGCGGTACACCGAAAACCCGCCGCCCGCGAGCCTGGGCGTCAAGGTGCTGTTCGGGCTGGCCGGCAGGTCCAAGCTCATAAATTTTGTCCAGAAGAACTCCCGCTTCACCTGGATCAAGACCCACGAGCCGGAGATATACAAGAAGACCTATAAGTTCTGCCAGGTTACCAGCTACTTCGTCAAGAAACTGACCGGCGAGTTCGCCGATTCCTGCTCGCTGTACGTCGGCTATTACCCGCTGGAGCATAAGAAGTCCGACTGGTTCAAGATCAAGGGGGTCATGGATCTCTTCAGCGTAAGCGAGGATATGCTTCCGGTCATCAAGCAGCCCCATGAGATCCTCGGGGTCGTCACCAAGAGCGCCGCAAAAGAGACCGGGCTGCCGGAGGGGCTGCCGATCATCGTCGGCGGCGGCGACAAGCAGTCCGAGTCCCTCGGGGCGGGCGTCCTCACGCCGGATATCGGCGTTATCTCGTTCGGGACGGCCACCGCCATGGAGATCGTGACAAAGAAATACGTGGAGGACCGGAACGGGCAATTCTTTACCTGGTGCTCGGCGGTGCCGTACGGATGGAACATCGAGTGTTTTGTTTACCGGGGGTTCTGGATGGTGCGGTGGTTCGCCGACGAGATGGGCAGCCGGGAGAACATTATCGCCCGGGATCGCGGCGTTGCCCCGGAGGTCGTCTTTGATGAGATAATCCGGGATATCCCGCCGGGGTGCCTGGGCCTGGTACTTCAGCCCTACTGGACGCCGCTGCCGTCGCTCAAATACTCCAAGGGATCCATCATCGGGTTCGGCAGCGCCCATACCCGGGCGCATATCTACCGGGCGATTTTAGAGGGGATGGGCTACGAGCTCAGACGGCTGGGCGAGTTGGCCCAGAAGAGGACGGGAGTACCTCTCAAGGAGCTCAGGGTCGGCGGCGGCGGGTCCAGCAGCGACGAGGCGGTCCAGATTGCCGCGGATATCTTCAACCTGACCGCAAGACGGATGGATACCTTCGAGAACTGCGCCAAAGGCGCTGCGATCGATGCCGCCGTGGGTACCGGGCTCCACAAGACCTTCGAGGAGGCGGTGGCCGCGATGACCAGGACGGGAAAGGCGTTTCACCCCAACCCGAAGAACCGCGAGATATACGACGGCCTCTACAAGGAAGTATATTTAAAAACCTATGACGCGCTTGCCCCGCTCTATAAGAAGATGATCGAGATTACGGGGTACGAGAGCACGTAGGCGCGCACGGCGTGGGAAAAACGTCCGCACGGAAGTCTGCGTATACCCCTCGGCGGGGGGTTATAGTCGAGCCGCCGAAGTATAGGAAGAGAGATGGGTAATTTTTCCGTAGTCAAGAGTATTGCCGAGATCAACGAAAAGATCAAGTCCGGCAAAGTCGTCGTCGTTACCGCCGAGGAAATGACGGCCCTCGTGAAAAAGGAAGGCGAGGTGGCCGCCGCCCGCAGGGTGGACGTGGTCACTACCGGCACCTTTGGGCCCATGTGTTCCTCGGGGGCCTTTCTCAACTTCGGGCACACCAAGCCCCGGATCAGGGCATCGAAGATTCTCATGAACCGCGTGCCGGCCTACGGCGGGATAGCGGCGGTGGACCTCTATATCGGCGTCACCGAGCCGACTATCGACGACCCGCTCAATAAGGTTTTCCCCGGCCAGTTCCCCTACGGAGGGGGGCACGTGATCCAGGACCTCGTCTCGGGCAAGAAGGTTGATCTCGATCTCGAGTCATACGGCACCGACTGTTACCCGAACCGGGGCCTGAAAAAGGCCATGCGCCTGAAGGACTTTCCCTACGCGATGCTCACCAACCCCCGCAACGCGTACCAGAACTACAACGTGGCGGTCAACACGGGCGACCGGACCCTCTATACCTACATGGGTATCCTCGGGCCGAAATTTTCCAACGCCAACTACTGCAGTGCGGGCGAGCTTTCCCCCCTCATGAACGACCCGCTGTTCAAGACCATCGGCCTGGGAACGCGGATATTCCTGGGCGGGGGGGTCGGCTATGTCGTCTGGTACGGCACACAGCACAACCCGAAGCCCAACCGGGGCGTCAAGGGGGTGCCCACGGTGCCGGCGGGCACGCTCTCCGTCATGGGCGACCTCAAGGGGATGAACGGGAGGAATCTCGTCGGCGTCAGCTTCATCGGATACGGGTGCTCGATGGCGGTGGGGTTGGGGATACCGATCCCGATTCTCAACGAGGAGATGGCCTACCACACCTCGATTGCCGATGACGAGATCCAGGCGCCGATCGTGGATTACGCCGTCGATTATCCCCAGATGACCGGCAGGGTCCTCGGCTACACCACGTACGGGGCGTTAAAGACCGGCACGATCACGTTTGAGGGAAAAGAGATCCAGACCGTACCGCTGTCTTCCCGCGTCCGCGCGCAGGAAATCGCGGCCGCTCTCAAGGAGTGGATCGAGAAGGGATCGTTCACGCTCACGGAGGCGCAGGTGTTGTTGCCGTCGAAAGTAGGAGAGCACCTACAGTTATATGACAGAATTAAGGGGACACCATACTTAATTCATTCGTACCCCACCGGTTGAGCTACGAATGGGGAATTAAGTATGGTGTCCCCTTAATTCGTTTTATGCCATCCGGATCGTCCCGTCTACCCTCCTGATCCTCCCTTCTCCCAACAGCTTTTGTACGTGGCTTTCGGTGATGCCGGTGCCGGGGAAAAACCTGATCATCTCGTTGGTAAACATCCGACTGACCAGATCGAAAAACGAAATCGGCCCCTCGGAGAGGACGCCGAGCATCTTTTTCTCCCGCGAAAGGAGCCGCGCCCTTACCTCGTCGATCTTTCCGGCCGGATCGATTGATAACGGCGCCGTGGGAGGGCAGGATGACGCGCGGGTTGACACGCCTTGATCTTCGCGAGGCTTTCGAGATAACCCGTAACGCCGCCCGATGCCGGCGTGTACCACGCCACGATGTCTCCCACGAGGTCGCCGCCAAATAATATCCCGGTATCCCGGTCAAAGAGCGAGATGTGCCCGGGGGAATGCCCGGGGGTATGCAATACCTCGAAACGATAGGTCCCGAGGCGGACGATATCTCCTTCTTCCAGCGACCCGTCCGGGTCGGCCCGTGACATCGATCACCCGGAGCCGTCGAAAAATGAGATAAGGTCTTTCACCGGCCCGTCCGCGCGGCCCAAAAGCCGCGTGGCAAGCTCGATGTCAAAGGTCCCGGTAAGGCCGCGGGGATCGCGGGCGTGGTCCAACGTCGTCGGCATGGATGAGGACTTCCGGCGCATAGTGCCCGAGGAGCATTTCCGCGGCGCCCATGTGGTCGGGGTGGGCGTGGGAAAGGACAAGCGTCTTCAGGGACGAGAGATCAAGCCCCAGTTGCGCGAGCCCCGCCTTTAGCCGGCTCGAGCGCGTCTGCCCTCCCGCACCCCACGTCGATCAGGGCAAAGGAACCGTTATCCACGACGACGTAGACGCAGGCGGTAGCCGGCCACATCGGTGACGGGGGTGAGAGTTGAAACAGGTCGTCGGCGATTTTTGCTACGATCAGGTCTTCGGATTTCATGATACCTTCTTGAAAGTTGACGGACACCGTGCCTGGCCGGTGTCGTGGATTGCCTAAATTAGTTACCCGGCAGCAACCGCCACACGAGGAACGCGGCGCCGAGCAGCAGGACCGCCCCCAGCCACGGGACGATCACCTTGAAAACGCCAGCCCTGAGACACAGCGCCATGATCGGAAGTGCTATGACGGCATACATGGCCAGCCAGAGCGGGAGGCTTGCGCCGACGGAGTCCCGCGCGAACGAGACTGCCAGCAGCAGCGCAAACCCGGAGGTCAGCGCGGCGAAAAAGGCGCGGGGCAGCGAATTTCCCCCGATACGCGCCAACCGCGCCCCGAAGTAGATCACGGCGGTTTCGGCCGCGATCCACAGGAGGAAGACGGTAAGACCGATAAAGAACGCCTTTTCCTGCATGGTAGTAGTCCTGCGTGTCGGGTAGGAAATACGGTGTCCCGTAACCCCTAATCCCGAACGAATATCTGTGCCGGGTGAGTGACCGTGATCGATGGCCCGTTTCGCTCGTTGATCGTACCGGTTACCTCGATCTCCCTGCCCCGGTAGGCCACGGTGGGGTCGGCGCCCGCGGTCCCGAAATAGACCAGGAGGTACTGCGTCGGTACGAAGGCGGTGAAATCGGTTTTGAAGTCCGTTCCGAAGTTGAGAAACAAGCCCGGCGCGGCGACCTTGGCCGAGAGCACCCGCCCCGCGACGGTCTTGGACTCTCCGAGATATCGTCCCGCGTCGTCGGCCCGGACCATCCAGCGGCCGGTGTCGGCCCAGAGGCCCTTTTTCTCGCTCCGGGCCGTCTCCATCGCGGCCGAAAGCTCCCTCTGGTGATTCAGGTTCGGCGGATAGGGGACGGCCAGCGCCGCGCCGGCAAGCACCATCTCACGGTTTATCATGGTATCGCCGTCGTAAACGTAGGCAAGCGTCCTGCCGTAGCGGTCTTTTGCCTCGATATCGAACTCGAGCCTGACCTCGTTACCCTCAACGAGCCGCTCGTTGAGTTCCGCCGCCTCTCTACCCCCGTATTCGGCGGGGCGGTTGCCGCCGGTCTCGGGTGCGTCGATACCGATGTAGCGGACCTCGCGGCCGTCGGAGAGCAGGAGACTGTCGCCGTCAAAGACCTTTGATACGACAACGCCCTTCTCAGGGGTACGCAGAAAAGAAATGACCCCGGCCGCGGAGGCGGCCAGGGCCAGAAGGACGATCAGGATAATGACAAGCGGGGCCTTTCTGCTTAGGCGTCTCATTTTCTCAGCGGTTGGCCCCCGGTACCTCGATGATCATGAGGTTCTGCTTGCTTTCGGTCGGCGTCTCGGCGGCGATCGCTACGCCCTCCTCCGGCTGTTCGGTAATGCTCATCACCGCATCGGTCCTGGCCTCCACGACGGTCAGGATGAACGGCTCCTT
This sequence comes from uncultured delta proteobacterium, assembly GCA_963848155.1. Lineage (GTDB taxonomy): Bacteria > Desulfobacterota > Zymogenia > Zymogenales > Zymogenaceae > JAFGAS01. The sequence continues at coordinate 180,172 of CAWKCL010000006.1, read as the reverse complement.
GGTGGACTCGCCCGTCCGGTCGATGGTGGTGCTGCCGGTGACGCCCTCCCAGTCCCTCACCGACAAGAGTGAGATCCGCATGTCGTCGCGGTTCCTGATGCCCTGGGTTTTGACCAGGTACTGGATGATCTTAATGGTGTCGTACCCGTAGGCCTCCAGTACGCCGGGTTCCCGGCCGAATGCGGTCTTGAAGTCGTCGACGAACCGCTTGACCTCGGGGCGGTCGCTGTTGGGGCAGAAGGCGTCGGGGAAATAGGCGCCGACCAGCGCGTCACCGCCGATCGAAAGGAGGCCGGGGTCGTTCCAGGCGTCGGTGCCGATCAGCGTGACGTTCTTGAGGTTGTAGTAGGAGACATACGGTACGATCATCCCGACCATGCTATAGTAATCGGGAATAAACAGGGCTTCAAACGCCGGTTTACTCCGGTCTCCTCCGGCCGCGCCTATCAGATCTCTCATCGTCGCGCGGAAATCGGCGGTCTCGCCCGCATAGGAGGTTTCGGCGACAACCCTGGCGCCGTAGTAGCCCGCTTCCCTGGAAAACAGCTCCTTCATCTCCCGGCCGTAGGCGTCGTCGGGATAGAGGATCGCAAAACGGGTGAGCCCGCGCCCCTGGACGACGTATCGCACCAGTCCGCGGATCTCGTCGGGATTGGTGAGGAAGTTCCTGAAGACATAATCGCCGATGCCGGCGATATCCTGGGTCCTGGTAAGCGTGATGATGGGGATCTGCCGCTCCTGGGCCTCTTTTGCGGCTGCGATAGCGCTTTCTTTCGCCATCGGCCCGACGATGACCATGACGTCGTTATCCCGGGCAAGTTCGGTCACGGCGTAGGTGGCCGAGCCGGCATTGTCGCCGCAGTCCTTGATGACCAGCTTTACCCGCGGGCCGTCGGTAAATCCCATATCGCCGGCGGCAAGTTTCATCCCGTCGCGCGCCATAATCCCGAACGAGGAGTTGCGGCCGGACAGCGGCAGGATTACCCCGACGGTGATTGCCCCGGATACCCCGGTACCCGCCGTCTCCTTGAGCATCCCCTGGGCCTTGTAGTAATATTCGTGATCCGGCTGGTTCCGGACGATCTTCAAGAGCTGCTCGTGGGCCGCGTCGATCTCGCCACGGTCTATATATATCTGCGCCAGGGTAAACGCGGCGTAGCTACCCGCGTCTTTCCCGACCAGGCCGTCCGATATCCAGGCCAGCTCATCCTCGGAAAGGTATTTCTCGACGATGTACTTGACATTGGTCTTGGCCTCGGATCTTACCGCCGCGTCCGACGTGCTGTCTCCCGCCTTCGTGAACCATGAGATCGAGGAATAGTAGTCCCCGGTCATCAGGTAGCTTTTTGCCAGCAGCATGTAGGTCGTGGTCTTATCGGCGCCGGCCGAGGGTTTTGCGGCCAGCGGTTTGAGGATCTCGGCCGCGTCGGTATATTTTCCCGATTTGAAATAGGTATAGCCGAGCTTGTAGCGCGCCTCATCGTAACTGTCGGAGTTTACGTAATCACCGACGGCCTTGAGATAGAGGTTGGTAGCTGAGTTGAGGTCTCCCGAGGCCAGGTAGATATCCCCGGCGCGGACCAGGGCGTTATCGGTCAGCGAGTTACGCTCATAGGTATTGATGTATGCAAGGTACTCCTTGAGTGCCTGGGTGTACGGGCCGCTCTTGAAATCCTGTTCGGCCTTTAAAAAGGCCTGCGACATCTCCGCGGTCGGCGCCGATGTAGATATATCCCGGGGGCCCGTCATGGTAACGCAGGAGGCCGCACAGATCAGGACGGATGCGATGCACGCCGCCACCCATAGTCTTTTTATCGTCTTCATGGGGTGTTCCTTCTGTAGTAATTGGGAAAATATATCATATTGCGCGATGTAAATCTACTGTAAACAACTTCACTGTTCGTTTTGACCGTTTTGGCCTTGACATGTTCCCGTTTGTGATTTTTAATTAGTACACACACAGACGCGAGGCCGGCTTGCCGGCAACAGGGAGAAGAAAATGAGAAAAAAGCTCGCGGTATCCGGCCTGGGTCCGAGAATCGGGCGGATGCCGATCGCCCTCGCTTTACTATGGCTGTTGCTGACGGTCTCGTCGGCCGTCGGCGGGGAGTCGATCCCGGCCGCCGCCGATCCGGTAACCGAGGGTCTCTCCCGGGTATGGGAAATCGTCCCCGCGAACCCGAATGACTTTACCTTTGCCGTCATCGGCGACAATCAGGGCAGCACCGCCGTCTTCCCGCGCCTCCTCACCCAGATCAGCAAGGACCCGGACATCCTGTTTGCCGTCTCCACGGGTGACACCGTCACTGATGGGACGCGCCGGCGGTTCGAGGATCTTCTTCTGGCAGGTGTCCCGGTATCTTACCAAGCCCCTCATCTTAACCGCGAGCAACCATGAGCTTTCCCACGGCGCCGCCCTCTACGAATCGGTCGTCGGCCGCCGTAACTACTCCTTTACGTTCGGGGAGGTCTATTTTATTGTTATAGACAACGCAAGCGCAAGCCGGATGGACTGGATTTTTGAGGAATGGCTTGCGAAAGAGCTTGACGCGGCCGACCGATATGCGGCGACGCTGGTCTTTATGCACGTACCCCTGTATGACCCGCCCGGATCGGGCATTCGCCACAGCCTGGGAGAAAAGACGGCGGAGCGGCTGATGAATATATTCAGGGGGCGCCGAATCACGCACATCTTTTGTTCTCACATACACGGCTACTTTACCGGAGACTGGGAAGGGATACCGTATACGATCTCCGGAGGCGGGGGCGCGCCATTGGTCGGCACTGACCCGGCCCACTTTTTCTATCATTACCTTAAGGTGCGCGTGAAAGGCGGAACGGTGAGTTACGAACCGGTGCCGGCGGCGCCGACCCGGAGGCGTTGATGCCGGAAAACAGTCCTGCAGCTGAAGAGAAAAGGGGACAAAAAAATATCTTCTTCCTCGGATTGGTCAGCTTCTTCAACGATTTTGCCTCCGACATGATCTATCCCCTCCTGCCGCTCTTTCTCACGACGGTACTGAAAGCCGGGGCGGCATCTATCGGGGTAATCGAGGGCGTTGCCGAGACGACGGCCTCCCTGCTGAAATTTTTTTCGGGCTACTGGTCGGACAAGTACCGGCGAAGAAAACCGATTTTCGCCTCGGGATACGCCCTTTCCAACACGGTACGGCCCCTGATGGGGGTGGCGGGCTCGTGGTTGCACGTGCTGCTTTTGCGCTTCTCGGACCGGATCGGCAAGGGAATCCGCACCGCCCCCCGGGACGCGCTGATGGCCGATTCGGCCGGTAAAGGTAAGCGGGGCCTCGTTTTCGGCTTTCAGCGGGCCATGGACAACGCCGGGGCGATCATGGGCCCGCTTGCCGCCGCGCTGCTACTGCCGCTATTGCACAACGATCTCAGGACGCTCTTTTTCCTCTCGGCGATTCCCGGGGTGCTGGCGCTGATCCTTGTATTCTTCTTCGTCAGGGAGGTACGGCCGAAGAAATCAACCGCACGGCTGTCTATCAGGGACGGGCTTGCCGGGGTGGACCCTAACTTCAGGTACTACCTCGTGGTTGTCCTCTTATTTACCCTCGGTAATTCCTCGGACGCCTTCCTGCTCCTCAGGGCGTCGTCCGCCGGCATCCCGGCGGCCTTGATCCCTATCCTCTGGATGGTGCTGCATATCGTTAAGACGGTCACGGGAATTCCCGGGGGGTACATTTCGGACAAAATAGGACGCAAGAAGGTCATCATCTCGGGGTGGGTGGTCTACGCGGCGATCTATGTCGCGTTCGCGTTCGTGACGACAAGCACCGGCATATGGATTCTCTTCGGGCTTTACGGCATCTATTTCGGCCTTACCGAAGGGGCGGAGCGGGCGCTGGTGGCCGATCTTGTCGGCGAGGACCGGCGGGGCACCGCATACGGCCTCTTTAACCTGACGGTGGGGATAGGGGCGCTTCCCTCAAGCATCATCTTCGGCATCATCTGGCAGTACGCGGGATTCGGCTACGCCTTCGCCATGGGGGCCGGGTTTGCGCTGCTGGCCTCCATACTGCTCCTGTTCGTCCGACCTCATCGCCCTAATGGGTCGGCGTGATGATGGTGAGGACCGAGTTTTGCTGATCGAGGTAGGTCTCGGCGACGCGCCTCACGTCCGATTCGGAGACGGCCTCTATCTTCCCGGGATAGCGCCGGAAGAAATCATACCCGAGCCCATAGAGCTCATCTGCGGCCATTAGCGAGGCGGTGTCGAGGTTCGTCTGCAGGGAAAGCTCGAAATTCCCGATAAGGTAGTTTTTGGCCCGGGAAAGCTCATCGGGAGTTATCCCCTCGTCCCTGATTCGCAGCAGCTCCTTCCTGATTCCGCCGACTGCCGCCGGCAGGTTCTTGGGTGCGGTCGCCATGTACACCCCGAAGAACCCGGGGGCGACACCACCGACGGAAAACGCTTCGACCGCGTAGGCCAGCCCCTGCCGTTCGCGCAACTCCATGAACATCCGTCCCCCCATGCCGGAGAGCACGGCCGTGAGCACCTCCATGCCGTAGTAGTCGTCCGACAGGTAGTCCGTGCCCAGAAATCCGTACATTATGTGGGCCTGTTCCTTGCCGGCTTCGGTCTCACTGATCCGAATGGGGGAGGCGGGCCTTACGGCCGGCCTGGGCTCGGGGGCGGTGGGTGCGGACGCCGACAGATCGCCGAAAAGATCAGAAATCCGCTCCAGGACTTCGTCCGGGTCTACGTCGCCGACTACCGAGATGACCATGTGCTCGGGGTTGGCCGCACGCCGATAGTACGCGATCAGATCGCTCCGGGAGATCGACGCCAGGCTTTCCTTGGTCCCGAGAAGGGGCAGCGCGTACGGATAGCCGCGGTAGAGGGTCTTCTTGAAGAGATTGAGGGTCCGCTGGACGAGATCATCCTTGCCCCGGTCTATGGCCGCCCCCGCGATCTCCTTTACCTTGTCCAGCTCGTCGGTATCAAACGAGGGGTTGCGCAGGATATCGGCGACAATCTGCCAGCCCTCGTCCTGATACGTGGTGAGAAACTGGGCCTTGAGCGTAAGAGAGTCCCGCCCCGAAGAGCCGCCCACGTCGGCAGCGATCCGGTCGATACGCTCGGAAAGGGCCTGCGCGGTGAGCCGGGTTGTCCCGCGGGTCAGCATCATGGCGGTAAGGTTGCCGATGCCGTTATTTTCGGAGGTTTCGTATCGAACACCGCCGTCGAAGGCCGCCACCACGGAAACAATGGGCAGGGAATGATCCTCCTTGATAACCAAACGGATTCCGTTTGGAAGGACCGCCTTATAGCCGGCCGGGGGGCCGGCAACGAGTTCGGGGAGCCCCCCCGCGGCTACCACCGGTCCCCCGAAGGCGGCCAGGGCCGCGGACTTGATCTCCTCGTCCGACACGGATTTCGTGTCTGATGAGGGGACGAGGTAGACGATAGTCATGTTATCGGGGGTGAGATACTTCTTCGCCGTTCGCATGATGTTGCGGGCAGTCAGGGACTCCACGCCTTTTAGGTAGTGCTTCTCGAAGTCGAGCGTGCCCGTGGCCGTCTCGTAAAATCCGAGCGAGTTCGCGCGGCTGCTATAGGTCTCCTTATTGAAGATGAAATCTGCAGGTCGTACCGGTCTCGGCCTTGGTGAGCTCCTCTTCGGCGACCGGCTCATAAGACAGGCGCGAAACTTCGCGAATTACCGCCTCTACCGCCGGAAGTATCTTCTTTTCGTCTGTTGCTATGGTAATAAAAAAGAGACCCGCCTGTTTCGGGGTGTAGGAGTACGATCTGATCGAGTAGGCCAATCCTGTATCCACGACGGCCCGGTAGAGGCGCGAGTCCCTCCCCGTGCCGAGTATAAACGACGAAACGTCGAGCGCAAACAGGTCGTCGTGGTTAATGCCGATCGTATTGAAGGCGACGTAGACCGAAGCCGTGTGAACCGGTTTCGTAAGCCCGGCGATTATCGTGCCCGCGTTTAGCGGAGTGGGCACCGACGGGCACGTGAGCAGGTCGGAGGGCACCGCGGCGCCGAGATGCTGCCGGATCATCGGCTTGACGACACGGGGGTCAAAATCGCCCACAAGAACCGTGACCATATTGTTGGGCCGGTAATGGGCAGTGTAGTAACGGGAGAGGTCGTCCCGGCTATAGGAGGCGATCTTTTCCATTGTCCCGATGACCGGCTTTTCATAAGGGTGGCCGACAAACGCCTTTTCGAACAACAACTCGGAGAGCCGGTCCTGGGGATCGTCGAGGCCCATTCTAATCTCCTCGAGGATAACCTGCCGCTCCCGCTCAACCTCGCTTTCCTCAAGCAGGGGTGAGAGCGCCGTTTCCGAGACGACCCTGATCATGGTCTCGACGAAGCGCGATGCGACGGTTGCCGTCAGTACCGTGTTGTCATGGTCGGTATAGGCGTTGAAATTGCCGCCTGACGCCTCGATGAAGGCGGCCCCCTCGCCCGGCTTCAGGTTCGCGGAGCCGTCAAAGAGGAGGTGCTCGATGAAATGGGACATCCCCGACTCCGAGTCCAGCTCGTTGAAGGCGCCGACGTTTATCCATATATTCATGGAAACGGCCGGAGTGGAATGATCCGGCGCAAGGACCACGACCATGCCGTTCGGCAGGGTATAACGGTCGACCTCGCCGCAGACGCCGGCCGGGGCCGACAGGATGACCGATCAGAATGCCGATGACGGCAAGAAGCCCGGGAAATCTCCGTGGGTTCATGGATTACCTCCTCTCTATAATGATATGGCCGTTTCGGCCGAAAGTAAAACGAAAAATATAGCCTTGACAGTCCATCCAAAAGAACCTATGATACTAATTGTGAAGGAGGCGCGATGTTTGGACTTTCCGGCCAAGAGCTGCTGCTTATCGTTATCCTTGCGCTCGTTGTCCTCGGGCCCAAGAAGCTTCCTGAAGTAGCCAAGACCCTCGGCAAGGGGTACCAGGAGCTGAGAAAGGCTATGGACGGGGTAAAGGGGTCGGTAAACGTCAACGATGTCTTCACCAATATGATGAAGGATGACGCCGAGCGCACCACCGACAAACGCGACGATGGTACGCACTCGAAACGGGAACATGACCGGCAGCACAAGGGATAGGCAAAGAGAAGCGAAAGGGGGGAGGTCTTGGCTGAAAAGGAGAACAACGGCGAGTAACGTAACTATGAGCATCCTCGAACACCTCGAGGAGTTGCGCTCACGACTCATAAAGATCCTTATTTCGGCCGGTATCGGATTTGGTATCGGCTATTACTTTTCCGAAACGATCTTCGGCTGGCTCATCAAGCCGCTCACCGACGTCCTGCCCAAGGGGACGAGCCTCATCTTCACCAGTATCACCGAGGCCTTCTTTACCTACCTCAAGGTCGGTCTGTTGGCCGGCGTCTTTATCGCCTCTCCCTTCATACTCTACCAGATATGGGCCTTTATCTCCCCGGGTCTTTACAAGAAGGAGAGGCGGGCGCTTATCCCCGTAACGGTCATATCGGTGGTTCTCTTTGTTGCCGGGGCGGCCTTCGGGTACTTCGTCGTATTTCCCTTCGGCTTTAAATTCCTCATCTCCAACTATACCACTGACCTGATAAAGCCGATGCCGACCATGCGGGAATACTTCTCCCTGGTAACGTGGATGCTCCTTGCCTTCGGGGCGATATTCGAGCTGCCCGTGGTGATCTTTCTCCTGGCCCGATTCGGGATCGTCGGCCACAAGGGACTGAGGAAGTTCCGCCGATACGCATTCCTGGGCGCCTTTATCCTGGGGGCGATCCTGACGCCGACCCCGGACGTCTTTAACCAGGCCATGATGGCCGGGCCGCTTGATTATCCTGTACGAGATCAGCATCTGGGTGGCCTACTTCTTCGGGAAGAAGAAGGAAACGCCGGCGGAAGACCTGGAAGATACGGCGGCCGCCGAAGACGGAGAAGAGAAATGAACGCCGAAGGGAGCCGCGTCGTCTTTATCCCCGACGCCCACCTGCACGATCCCGCCGACGACGACTACCGGGATATGTCGGCGTTTCTCGATGAGTTGATCGGCCGCCTCGGGTACTCGGACACCCTTGTCATCATGGGCGACCTGTTCGATTTCTGGGTCGGATTTCGCTCGGTTGTTCCCTATCGCTACCTCCCGATACTCAGCCGCCTTCATACGCTTTCGGCCGGCGGCGTTTCCATCCATTATACCGAGGGTAACCACGATTTTTCCGTGGGGCCCTTTTTCACCGATTTTATCCGCGCGCAGGTGCATACCGGCCCATGGGAGTTCACACATTCCGGACTGCGTATCTACGTGGCACACGGCGACCAGGTCAATCACCGGGATCGGGGCTATCGGCTCCTCAGACTGCTGCTGCGCAGCCTGCCGGTACGGTTCGTCCGTCATCTTATTCCCCCCTTCATTATCGAACGGGTGGCCCGCGCCATGAGCCGTGCGAGCCGTGTCTATACCGACTCGAAGAAAGACGACAAGGAGGCGCTGGGCCGCGAATTTGCGGTTACGCGGTTCTTCGAGGGATATGACGCCGTCGTGCTGGGCCATTTCCACCTTCCCACCATCTGGGGGATGGAGCTTGATGGGCGCCGGCGTACGTATATCAACACCGGTAGCTGGATAGATCGGCGCGAGTATGTAGAGCTTTACGACGGGACGTTCAGGCGTATGACCTACGGGGAGCAATAGACGGCCGTCCGGCTGAGGGCGGGCGGGTGCAAAATAAGTAGTAAACCGCAGAAGTATTTTGCACCCCTGTTTTTGACCGTATTCTTCGTAACTAATTGTTATTACTGAACATTTCCCTTCGCGCCGCTTATCGGCGTCTTCAAATCATCTAAATACCCTTCAATTATACTGATTTATTGTCTAATAATTCCAATTACTTGCGTGATGCCGAATGGCACGGTAGTTGCTTTCCTATTATGCAAGCAATGTTTGTGGCATTATTTATAATCAGAGTTACGCAGAAGGAGATTGAATCATGAGTAACATCAGGCGCGTGTTTCTTGTATTTTTTATCGCCTCGATAGTCGGGTGTCTGACCCTGTTCGTACCCGCCATGGTATCGGGCCAGGATACGACCGAACCGACGGATACGTCCGAACCGACGGATGACTCCGGCACCACGGACGAAACCGCCACGGAAGAGGAGAGCACGGTCAACTGGAACGAGGCCCAGACCATGAAGGCCGAAAACGTCGCCGAGGCCGCGGCCGATATACTCGCCGAGAAGGCCGAGGACGCGGCTGCCGAGGCCGAGGCTGCTGAGGCTGATGTCGCGGCGGCAGAGTCCGACCTGACGGCGGCCGAGGATGGTCTCGCGGCGGCCGAGCAGAACCTCACAGACGTTCAGGCAAACGCCGAGGCCACCGACGAGGAAATCGCAGCGGCTGAAGCGGCAGTAGCGGACGCCACCGCCGCAGTTGATGCGGCTACCGCCGCGGTCGATGCAGCCACCTCAGCGGCCGACGCGGCCGCCGCCAAGGCCGATGAAGCCGCTGCCGCGGCCGAGAGCTTCGACGCCGAGTCCGTTATGTCGATGCGGGAAGACGGCATGGGCTGGGGCGAGATCTGCCACGAGCTTGGTATCCACCCGAGCACCCTGGGCCTTGCCCTCGGCAAGAAGAAAGCGGCAGGTTTCGTCGAGACGGTCAGGAACTCCTTCAAGGAAGATAAAGGCAAGGGCAAGAAGGGCGGAGACGACGGAGAGACCGATGTCGCCAGTTCTGACAACGGGAAGTCCAATAACGGGAAGTCCGATGACGGGAAGTCCGAGTCGCAAGGGCAAATCCGGCAGGGTAACGGTAACAGCGGCGGTAACGGCGACGGTAACGGCAACGGTGACGGAAAGAAATAGCTCCCTGGTTTCCCCTCTATAGATAGGTCCCAGAATTCTCTTTCCATTTTGCCGCACGACGAGTGTCGTGCGGCATTTTTTTATACCGCATCGACCGTGGCGCGCGCGAACAGGCGCGCGTTCTTTTCGTCCTCGGCGTTGGGGCGGCCGGTCATCTTCTCGATGATCGCGTTCCACTCGTCGTCCGATACCTTCCGGGCCTTCTTGACGTAGGGCTGGATATCCGGCGAGAGATAGCCCTGGCAGTCGAAACAGCCGAGGAACGGTATCCGTTTTGCCCCGCTGATCGTCTCAAAGGTCGTGATGCACTTCTCGAAACCCGCCCGCTCGTAGGCCGACGACGCGTGGGTGATAAACCCGGCGAGTTTAAACGCTGCCTGCTGCGGCAGGCCGGTGAGGAAGGACTTTGCCTGGGCAGAGAGATCGCCGGCGTGGCAGGGTGAGCCGACGAAGACCAGATCGTAAGCGCCCGCCGCATCGGGCCCGGTTACGTCGATCGGCGCCAGGTCAACCTGATTGCCGGCGGCCAGCTCCTCGTAAAAGGCAGCAGCGATCTTCCCGGTGTTGCCGGTCTGCGAAAAGAAGGCGATTAGTATCTTCATATTCCTGTTTCCTCCAATGCCGAGTAGTGCCTATCGCGTCCCGCCGGTATTGCGTCGGCCAATAACCGCAGACGCCCCATGACGGCGGCGATATCCATGCCGTTCCGAGACTATGCCCGCGCCAGGAGTTTGCGCGCCACGTCCACCGCCTCAACGGCGTCCTTGGCCCAGCCGTCCGCGCCGATATCGTCGGCAAACTTCCTATTGAGAGGCGCCCCGCCGACCATCACCTTAACGTCGTCCCTCAACCCCTGTTCTTTGAGGGCCTCGATGACGACCTTCATCTGGTCCATCGTGGTGGTCAAGAGCGCCGAGAGGCCGAGGATATCGGGTTTTTCCTCGCGGACGCGGCGAATAAACTCCTGGCTGTCCACGTTGATGCCGATGTCGATCACCTCAAAGCCCACGCCCTTGAGCATGATGGCCACCATGTTTTTGCCGATATCGTGCATATCCCCCCGGACGGTGCCGATGAGGACCCGACGGCCCGTTTTGGCCCCGTCGGCGGCAAGCTGCGGCTCCAGCAGGACGAGCGCCGTGTTCATCGCCCTGGCAGAGAGCAGCACCTCCGGGATGAACAGGTCGCCGTCCTTGAAGCGGGTCCCCACGATCTCCATGGCCGGGATCATCCCGCGATGGAGGATGTCATGGGCCGATGTCCCGCTATCCAGAAGCCCCCGGATACGGGCGAGGAGGGACTCGTCGTCACCCGAGATGATATCCTCCCGGACCCCCGAAAAAAGATCGTCTGCCCCGGCCGCCGGCGTGACCGATACCCGCGCCTTCTCGAGTCGCTCGTCGGAGACCGGGTTGAACCCGCCCGCCTTGAGCGGGAGCATTCCCTCGGCCTGGACGCGCTCCGAAATCCGAACGAGCCGCTCGAAGACCGCCCTCGGCGGTGTGGAGTCGGCGGTGCCGAGGATGAGCCGGTCTCCCGGGGTAACGCTTTTGAAGAGGTTTGTGAGAAAGGACTCGAACTCATCTTCGTCGGCCGTGTCGGCCGAGAGGATCGATTCGGGGATACCGCCCATGATGGTGAGCTTGTCGCGCCAGCGCCGGTAATAGTCCTCGATCCTGACCTTGGTCATCGGCCAGGGGGTTACGGATTCCGCCACGTGGACGCCCGAGTCGCGTATCAGGTCCATGAGCCCGAAGTTTTCTCCATCGGTATGGGTGGCGACGAGCTTGCCGCGCGCCCCGAGGTAGTCGGAGACCTTTCGGAGCCAGGGGACGATCTCCTTTTCGAAATAGGGCGGGTAGGTGAGCATGTCGTCGTAGTTGGCGCCCCAGAGCACCACTTCGGCGGGCGAGTCTCCCATGACGGCCAGCACCTTCTCGAAATAGACGGCGACGCTCTCGGCAAGCCGCCGCATCTCGGCGGGGTGGTCGTTATACTCGTAATAGAAGCGGGTTGGATCGAGGAACTCCTTCTGGATATGGTGCATGGGGGAGGCCGCCAGCGACGCGCCCCCGGCCGCCACGACCCCGTCGTCCCCGACTTCGTCCATGTACTGCTGCGCCGTCTCATACTGCTCGAAGACGTCGATGTTTTCGAAGATATAGCCGACGATCTCGTAGTCCGACGGTTTCTTGATGATGTGTTCCTGGGTCCAGCCGAGGGAGGCGCCCGCCCGCTGCATCTCTTCGGTGAGCCCACCGGCGGTGCGCACCGTGCCCTTGGGTGTATGATAGGAGACGATCTGCTGGCCCGTACTCGCTCTTCACCTCGATCTCGATATCCTTCGAAAAGCGCCAACCGTAGACCGACTGGATGAAATTGAAGAGACCTATCGAGCGGTGAAGGATGTCGTCCGGGCTCTTGATCATGTTCGTGAAATCGGGCACCATGTGGTAGCACGCCCACCCCTCGGCCCTGGCAATATCGTCGGGTTTTCTTCCCTTATGCCGTTCGGGGAGTGTGCCGCCCAGGTTATTGGCGATCCACCAGAGGTCAAGACGGGGGACAAAAGGGATCCGGTCGACCATTTCTCCCCGCATCGTCCTGAGAATTCGTTCTTTGTGGGTTAACGAGGTCATGGCAGGGCCTCCACTGATTGGGGACAATATAACACGCGGGCATAGGTATCGGGCATTGCGCGCCGATTGACAGCGTATTCCCGCCCATGATAACAAAAGGGATACGCCGCGGTCAAGCAATTACGGCAGTGGCGGCAGCGCCGGGTTTCCGGCACATTTCGATTGAAAAGCTACGCGCCCTTTGCTATAGTGATGCCGTCGGATTGGGTCCGGTTCTCCCCGAACGAACGCTCCGCCACCTACCCTCACCGGGGAGGCACCCCATTTTTATATCTATAATCCCATTTTTCAGGAGCGTATCATGAAGATCGTCAAGGGCTTTCCTTCCACGATGCAGGACGACTACCAGCTCAATCTCATCAACCTCATCAAGCACGGGGCCAGGAACTTCGAAAAACAGCAGATCGTTTGTAAGATAGGCGATCAAATGTTCCGCTATACCTATAATGATGCGTATCAGCGGATCATGCAGTTTGGCAACGTATTCAAGAGATTGAATATCAAGATCGGCGACCGGATCGGCGTCATGGACTGGAACAGCTACCGCAATTATGAGCTCTACTTTTCCATCCCCGGATACGGGGCCGTGATGCTCCTGATGAACCTGCGCCTTGCACCTCCCGATCTCGCGTATGTGGTCAACCACGCCGAGACGAAGCTCGTTATCGTCGACGAGACGCTGGTGCCCCTCGTGGAGATGGTCGCTCCCCAGCTCAAGACCGTCAAGGGGTACATCATCATCACCGATAAGAAGCTCTCGGATATCCAGACGAAGCTCAAGCCGGTGTACAGCTTCGAGGAGCTGCTGGCGGCCGAAAAGCCGGAGTATGACTGGCCGTTGATGGACGAAAAATCGGCGTGCGCCGCCTGTTACACCACGGGGACGACCGGCAAACCGAAGGGCGTCTACTACTCCCACCGGAGCACCTACCTGCACGGCCTGGCGGTGGGGACGAACGCCGCCCTCTCATACTCGGACTGTTTCTTCCAGCTGGTGCCGATGTTCCACGCGATGGGGTGGGGCGGGCCCTACTTTTCCACCATGTGCGGCGCCAAATACGTGCTGCCCGGCATGTATAACCTCCAGCGGCTGGACGAGCTGGCGCAGATCATCGTGGACGAGAAGGTCAACACGACGGCCGGGGCGCCGGCCCTCTTCATGCCGATGCTCGAATATATCAAAAAGCTCGACAAGAAACCGGATCTCAGAGGCGCCCGGTTCCTCTCCGGCGCCACCGAGCCGCCGCTGTCGATGATGAAGGACTACTGGAACCTGACCGGCGCCGAGGTGATCCACGCCTACGGCGCAACGGAGACCTCTCCGCTGACCAGCATGAACCGCCTCAAGCCGTGGCTGGCGGAAAAGATGACCGAGGACGAGCAGTGGGACATGCGCCGCAAGCAGGGATACGTGGTTACCGGCCTTGACGTCAAGCTCATGGACCCGATGGGAAAAGAAGTGCCCCACGACGGCAAGACCCCGGGCGAGTTCTGCATCCGGGGACCGTGGGTTACCGGCAGCTACTATAACCCGGACTCCCCCAGCACCCAGTTTACCGAGGACGGCTACTGGAAGAGCGGCGACGCCGGCACCATGGACGTAGAGGGGTACCTCAAGATCACCGACCGGGTCAAAGACATCATCAAGAGCGGCGGCGAATGGATCTCGTCGGTAGACATGGAAAACGCCCTCGTGGCCCATCCGGCGGTGCTGGAGGCGGCCGTCGTCGGCGTTGCCCACCCGAAGTGGGAGGAGCGGCCGCTGGCGCTCGTCATCCTGCGGGATGACTACAAGGGTAAGGTTACCAGGGAAGACATCCACAACCACCTGCTCAAGTCGTTTTCCAAGTGGCAGCTCCCCGACGAGGTCATGTTCGTCAACGAGATCAGCAAGACCTCCGTGGGCAAGATCGATAAGAAGGTGGTCCGGGAGCAGTATAAGGATACGTATACCAAGAAGTAGGCTGATCTGATTGCTGCAAGGACGCGCGGGGAGCCCATTAGTCTATTGCCTATGAGGGCTCCCCGCGGCGTCAGCGTATATACTCATACACATGCCAACACGGGCGTGTTGAAGCGGAGGGGTGACTCATGCAAAAACTACTTGATCTGCTCGGAAGCCGGTACCCCATTATCCAGGGGCCGATCGGCGCGTTGAACGGCCCCCGGCTGGTATCGGCGATCTCCGAGGCCGGCGGTCTCGGGATGCTGGCCCTCGGGTTTTCCGGTCCCGACGACGTCAGGCGCATGGTCGCCGAGGTCAGGGAGTTGACCGATAAGCCCTTCGGGGCAAATCTCATGATCATGAATCCGGCCAATAAGGAGAACCTCGAGGTCCTGGCCGCGGCGGGTGTTGGGCTTGTCACCACGTCGGCGGGGTCTCCCAAGAAGATATTTCCGGATATCCATGCCCTCGGTATGAAAGGTCTCCACGTGCTGCTGTCTCTGCCCCACGCGCTGGCGGCCGAGGAGGCCGGGGCCGACGGGCTGGTCGTCTGCGGTGCGGAGGCGGGAGGCTTACGGTCGGTCAATCCCGAATCATCGACGATGGTGCTGGTGCCGCTCGTGGTCGATCATGTAAAGATACCGGTAGTTGCCGCCGGCGGAATCGCCGACGGCCGGGGGTACCGGGCGGCCCTGGCGCTCGGCGCCCAGGGAGTCCAGGTGGGCACCCGGTTCATCGCCACCGATGAGAGTCCGGCTCCTCAGGCGTGGAAAGACGCCATCGTTAACTGCAGCGACGGCGGAACGGCGCTGCTGCCGCTGGGCAGGATGACGATGCGCACGATCATGAACGAGAAGCTGAGGGCCCTGATGAGTGACCCGAAGGCTGATCTCGCGGCCGAGTATAACTACATGAACGCGGGCAAGGCCTGGACGACGGGCGACTTCGATCTTTTCCCGGCAGGCTCCGGCGACGTGGCCGCCCTCATCAGGGATATAAAGCCCGCGGCCGCCGTAATCCGTGAGATGGTCTCTCAGGGATAGGCGTCCCGTCCGGTGGGAAGGCCGCGCGGGCTTGCCCCCGGAAGCTTACAGGAAACCGTACATCAGAGAGGAGCAAACGCCATGCCCCTGGTATCGATCATCGAAACGCTCAGGAAGGCCTCGTCGGGCCGTTTTGCCGTCCCCCTCTTTGACGCCTTCGAGATGAACGCGGTCGAGGGGATCATCGCCGCGGCCGAGGAGAAGAAGGCGCCGGTCATCGTCGCGATCTACGACGCCCTGTTATTGCTTCCGACGGTGTCGTCATACGCCGCCTTTATCCGGGACGTCGCGGAGCGATCGCCGGTGCCGGTCTCCCTCATGCTCGATCACGGATCGAGCCCCGAGCGCTGCGACCGGGCGCTCTCGCTCGGGTTCACGGACGTCATGTACGACGGGTCAAAGCTCCCGATCGAGGAAAATATCGCGTCCACTGCCCGCGTTGTGACCGCGGCCCGGAAGACCGGCGCCGGGGTAGAGGCGGAATTAGGCCACGTGGGCGAGGGCTCGAACTACGAGGCGTTCGGGGCGGCCCGTGAAGGTTTCACCGATCCCGCGACCGTTTCGCGCTTTGTGGCCGGGACCGGCTGCGACGTCCTGGCGGTGGCCGTTGGTACCGCCCACGGCCGCTACAAGGGGACGCCCCATATCGACATTGATCTCCTGGCGCATATTCGGCGCGAGACCGACGCGCCGCTGGCGCTCCACGGCGGAACGGGGCTCTCCGAACGGCAGTACCGGGACGCGATCGACGCCGGGATCGCCAAGATCAACATCGCGACGGACCTTCTGGGGGTTGCGACAGAAAAGATGATCGAGGCGGCCCGGCAGCCGGAGGCATCGTACCTGGGGATGGTTGCCGCCGCCAAACAGGCGCATCGGGAGCGGTGTTCGTACTATTTTGACCTCTTCGGGGCGTCGGGAAAGGGGTAACGGACGGTTTATGGAGATAGAGCAGGTTGAATTTTCCGGGAGCCCGAACTGCTACGCGTGCCGCATCGGGGACAAGAGCCTTGTAATCACCGCCGATTTCGGCCCGCGGATCATCTCGCTTTCGGTCGGCGGCGGCCCAAACGTGCTGTTCGTGGACGAGGGCAGGGGCATGGGCAGCGGGGAATGGCTCCTCTACGGGGGACACCGCCTCTGGATCGCGCCGGAGACCCGGTCCACCTACGCGCCGGATAACGGGCAGTGCCGGGTGGAATTGGACGGCGGGCGCGTGACCGTCACCGCGCTCGACGAGGCGCTGATGCTCGAAAAATCGATTACCGTCTCCGAGCGTGGGGGAGATTTCCTCGTCACGCATACGGCCGTTAACCGGTCAGATACGCTTGTCGTCGGCGCGATCTGGGCGCTGACCTGCGTTGTGCCGCAGTGCACGGTCTTCTTCCCCTGGGGGACGGGGGGCGACTGGGACCTGAAGAAGATCGTCTACTGGAAACGGTGGATGAACCATACGACGGACGTGGGAGGCTCCCAGTACGTCCCCACGGACGACCTCTTCCTGGTCAGGCCGGACGGCTCGGAGGGGAAGGTCGGGACCTCCGGGACTCAAGGATTCATCGGGGTTGTCGGGGCCGGCTATACCTTTGTCAAGCGGTTCGCCCGCGTCGCATCCGCCCCCTACTACGACGAGGGCTGCGCCGTCCAGTGCTACACCTGCGCGGACTTCGTGGAGCTTGAGACCCTCTCGCCCGAGTGCACGTTTTTCCCGAACAGGCCGGTCATCCACGAGGAGGAATGGATCATCCGGGATGCGGCCGTTGACCCCGCCGACGGGCAGGCGGTACGCGGGCTGATCGGCACGCGGGGAAACGGGCCGTCATAGAGGTCGTCCGCGAAAGAAGATCGATCGTCCGCACACGGCTACTTCTCTTTTATCAGCTCCCGGGCGCGGGCAAGCTGCTGTTTGATCTCGACGCTGTCCGGAGAGAGCGAAAGGGCGCGCTCGAGGGCGTCGACGGCCTTTTCGGGGTTCCCGGTCTCGATATAGGCGATCCCGAGGTTATACCATGCGTCGTGGTGATTGGGAGAAAGCTCCACTGCCCGGCTCAGCAGCTCAAGCGCCCGTTTGGCGTCGCCCAAGGCACCCGCGGCCGTCCCGAGCGCGAACAGGGCCTCGGGATCGTCGGGCCGAAACCGTAAGACATACTCGGCCCTCGTACGCGGCGGCTTCCCACTGTTGCCACCGGAGGGCGCTCCTGATCCCGATCAGCTCAACATCGAGCTCCTGATTGCTCGGGACACGGGCGGCTACCGGGCCGAACTCCCTCTCGAACGCGCGTACCACCTCCTCTACGGCCTCCCCGGGGCCCGCCGCTGTCATCTCGAGATAGCGCGGCTCAAACCAGTTGCGTTCGCAGATAATCGAAAGCTCGATCCCTTCCGGCAGCCCGTAGGCCCGGACCGAGACGGAGCTCGCGGCAATCCCGTCGTATCGGGGCTCGATGGTCTGGCCGAACGTGACGGCAAATCCGCGCTCTTTGTCTCCCCGGCTCCATCCGCGCCTGGTCCAGTAACGCTCTTCGCCCTCCGGCTCGACCCACTCCGGGGTCCGGGTATCCGGAGGGTCAAATCCGGGAGACAGGAGTAAGGCGCTTTTTTCGGCGAAACGCAGCAATGTCTCGTAATCGTTGTCATACGCCTTGAACGGCTGGTAGCGGATCGTCTTCTTGGCCATGGTATTCTCCTGAATATATCGAGGCGGAGGTATCCGACCGTCCCGATTTGAGTATACGCCGCCATCAGGCGGCGGTCAAGACGTGGGGGAGCTATATTGCGCGCCCCGGTCCGCGTACGAAGAGTGTGGATTTACCGTGTCATATCTGGTACGATATAGGTATGAAGCTTTCCGAGGACATTCGGGCGCTCCTGATCTTCCTGGTGGTGATGGCGGCCATCGGCGGGGTTATCGTCATGGCGATCGTCGTCGCGCCGATGATCAACAAGTACCCCCAGGTGTCGCTGCGGCTGATCGTCGCCGTCCTGCTGACGTTCGTCAGCGCGAAGTTTCTCTTCTACATCTCCGAGGCGCTGCTGATCGTCATCGGGAAAAGAAGCTCCCGGGCCGAGGCCAGGATCCGCTCCGCTCACCCGGCCCTCCGCCGAACCGCTATCCTGCTCGCGATCGGGGCGACCTTCGTCTGCTGGTATTTCATCTTTGCCTACCTCAAGGGGATTTTCGGGTAGCCTGCGGGCCCCGCTCCCGCAATAAAACCCGTGATACGCAGCGGCCGACCGGCCGTGCGCCCGCATTTTTTTCTTGACTTTATTCTATCCGCTGACTATACTACAAAGTACTTTGTAATACAAAGTATACTTCTTACTGTTTCCCGTGGAGGATGGGTACCGATGGACGAGAAACCAACCCGCCGGGATATCGGCAGCGGCGGCAAAAAACCGGGCCGTCGGCCGGCGGCCGGCGGGGGCGATGTGAAAATCGATACCCTGAACCGGGCGATCGGGGACGTCCGGTATATCCGCGACCTCCTTGACGCCTCTCACGACTTTTTTGTCTCCGGCTGGTCCGGGGTGGCGGCGGGGATTGTCACCGTGGCGGGGGCCGCCGTTACCGCGCTGGTCATGGCCCATCCCGAGCGCTGGGATATCCCGGGGACCCTCTGGATGCTCTGGGCCGTCGTCGGCATCCTCCTCGCGTTATCGGATTTCATCTTCTTTGCGCGGCGCTGCCGGGAGGTCGGCCGGCCGATAATCTCCGGGCTCCTGGTAAAGATCGTCGCTTCCGAACTCGTCATGACCGCCCAGGGGCTTATCCTGACCCTTGTCTTCATCAAGATATCTATGCCGGAATATATCCCCGCGGCGTGGCTCCTGGGTTTCGGCACCACGTTTACCGCGCTGGGCCTCTATATCCCCGGGGGGCTATGGGTGCTCGGGGCGACGACGATCGTCGCCTCCGTCGCGGCCTTTATCGTCCCCGCAGGCGGGATCTGGTGCGTCGGATTCGCGGGAGGCGCGATGTGTCTCTGGGGAGCGGCCTACCTGATCACCCGCGGAAGGTGACGCGTGTCTCAGATTCGTCCGATTGTTGTCCGTTAGAAAGGAGTATAAAACCATGTGGGACCTGCTGTTCTGGCTGTATCTTGTCAACGCGATTTTTTTGATCAACCACGAGATCGACTCCGGCTATCAGAAGGAATGGGAGCTCATCGGGATGCCGGGGGGGATTACCCTGTTCCTTTCGCTTCACTTCCCGCTCCTGTTTATATTCCTGTGGGGGCTGGTGCTGGTCTATATGGAGCGGACGGCGGGCCTGGTCCTCTCGGCCATTCTTTCGGCCGTCGGGATCTTCGCGCTGGCCATTCACACCTACTTCATCAGGAAGGGCAAGCCCGGTTTCACCGCGCCGATATCCCGGTTTATTCTCTGGGGGGGCGCGGTTGTCTCGGCCGTGCAGGGGATCGTTACGATATATCTGTTGACCAGGTAGGTTGTGGTTTTTCCAACTTGTGTATATAATTAATATGGCCGAAGCAAACGGAGAGCGGCATATCACCGAGGGGCTCGATCGGGTGATCCACGAGCGGGCGCGGCTCGGGATTATGGCGATCCTGGTCGGAGGCGGCCGGACCGAGTTTACCGCCCTGAAAAAAATGCTGTCGCTTACCGACGGAAACCTGAGCGCGCATCTGAGGGTGTTGGAGAAGAGCGGCTATACTATTGAAACGAAGGAATTTGTGGGGAGACGGCCGAAAACGGCCTACCGGGCGACGGAGAAAGGCATTCAGGCCTTCAGGGACTACATGGACTCGCTCGAGAGGTTCATGAAGATCGTTTCCCAAGAGGATGTAAAATGAAACGTACTGCGATTCTCGGCTTTATCCTGGCCTGGTTAGGCCACGCGGTTTTCTCCTACGCGGCCGAGCCGACCGCCCAGGACCTCGTCAAAGAGGCGGAGGACCTGATGCGGGGCCAGTCCAACACGGGCACGTTTACCATGAGCATCACGACCCCCAACTGGAAACGCTCCATGACGATGGACTACTGGGAAAAGGGTAAGGAAAAATCGTTGATGAAGGTCGTCTCCCCCGCCAAGGAGGCCGGCACCGTATCCCTCAAGATCGGCAACGAGATGTGGAACTACATCCCCTCGGTCGAGAAGGTCATCAAGGTCCCGCCCTCCATGATGATGCAGTCGTGGATGGGGTCGGACTTCACCAACGACGACATCGTCAAGGAATCGAGCATCTCCCGGGATTACGAGGCGAAGATCACCGGCAAGCAGGCGCTCCCCGACGGCCAGTGCTACGTCCTTGACCTCATCCCCCGGCCGGAGGCGGCGGTCGTCTGGGGCAAGATCACGGCATACGTACGGGTGAGCGACCATATCCCGCTCAAGTACGAGTTCTTCGACGAAAAGGGAAAGCTGATCCGCTACCAGGACCTCTCCGACATCAAGAAGATGGGCGGCAGGACCATCCCCACCGTCATGACGATGATCCCGGTGACGAAGAAGGGCAAGAAGACGGTACTGGTCATCGACAAGATCAGCTTCAACGTCCCCATCAGCGACGACGTATTTTCGCTCTCGAAACTTAAGGGCGGCACCACCCGGTAACGGCCGCCCCGAGTTTTTCCTGAAGAATAAGGAAGCGCGTATATGGATGGATTTACCTACCGGCTCTTCTTGATGGCGTGGAGAAACATCTGGCGCAACACCCGCAGGACGGTCATCACCGTGGCCGCGGTGGTGTTCGCGGTGACGATCGCCGTCTTCATGTGGTGCGTGGCGATCGGGGAGCACGAACAGATGATAAACGACGCCCTCAAGCTCTATCCCGGCCATATCCAGATCCACGCGAAGGGGTACTGGGAGGACAAGACCATCTATAACAGCATCCTGCCGCCCGAAGAGCTGATCGCCACGCTCTCCGCCGACGACCGGGTCAAGGCCGTCACCACGCGGCTGACGGTCGATGCCCTCATATCCAGCGATACCAATACCAGCGGCGTGGCGATGATCGGGGTGGACCCCGCCCGGGAGTTTTCGGAGATCAGGAATAAGATCATCGACGGCGCGTTCATCGAGCCCGGCAACCCCGATGCCATCGTCATCGGCCAGTCCCTGGCCAAGAACCTGAACTGCGGCGTGGGAGACCGGCTGGTGATCCTCACCCAGGCCTACGACGGCTCCATCGCCGCGCGGTTCTTCACGGTCTCGGGGATCTTCCGCACGGGGTCCATGGAGTTTGACCGGGCGATGGCGATGGTGGATATAGCGACGGCGGGCGAGCTCCTGTCGATGTACGGGCAGGTGACGGAGGTGTCGCTCCTGCTCAAGACCGACCGCGACGCGGACGACCTGACCCGGGAAATCAGCGGGGCGCTTGACCCCGAGACCCACGAGGTCATGCCCTGGCAAAAGCTCATCCCGGACCTCGTCCAGTTCGTGGAGCTGGATAACATCTTCGGGTATATCTATTATTTCATGATCCTGATCGTCGTCATCTTCGGGATCATGAACACCATCCTCATGGCGGTCATGGAGCGGTACCGGGAATTCGGGGTGATCATGGCGCTCGGCACCAAGCCGAAGCATATCGTATCCCTCGTCCTGATGGAGTCGGCCCTGATCGCCCTGGTGGGGATCGTCATCGGGGACGCGATCGGGTTTGGCATATCCTACTACTTCACCCAGGTCCCGATGGATCTCTCGGCCTACGCCAAGAGCATGGAGAGCTTCGGCATCAACCCGCTGCTCTACGCCAAGATATATCCATTCGTCTTTTATATTACGGACCTGATCATCCTGTCGGCGACGATCCTTTCGGCGGTCTACCCGGCGGTCAAGGCGTCGCGGCTCGAACCGGTCCGCGCGCTGCGGTACGTGTAGGGGGAACGCATGAATCTCACCCTCAAACTTGCCTGGAGGAACCTCTGGAGGAACAAGCGGCGCTCCTTTATCGTGATCGCCGCCATCGTCTCGGGGCTCTGGGGGATGGTCTTCATGATCGCCATCTCCGAGGGCATGATGCAGGAGATGGTCAAGACCTCCATCGAGTCGGGCGTCGGGCACGTCCAGATACACCGGCAGGGGTTCATGGATAACCTGGACGTCAACCGGAACGTCCGCGACCCCTCCTGGGTCCTGAAGAAGATCGAGGGCACGCCGCACATCGAGGCGGCCGCCGAGCGGATCAAGGTCATGGGGCTGGTCTCGTCACCGGAGAGCTCGGCCGGGGTCCTCATCTGGGGGATCGACCACGCCGCCGAGCCGCGGGTCTCCGCCGTCGAGCGGTGGCTTTCCGACGGGGAGTTCCTCTCCGGCGCCCACGGGGAGATATACATCGGCAGGAGCCTGGCCCACAAGCTCGAGGTCGAGCTGGGCGACAAGATCGTCCTGATGAGCCAGGGCCTTTCGCCGGAGATCGGGTCGGCGGCATACCGGGTGGCCGGGATCTTCGAATCCACCTCGCCCGAGTTTGACAAGTTTAACCTCTATATAAACCTCGACGACGCCCGGCAGCTCCTCTCGATGGGCGGCCGGGTATCGGAAATCGTCATCATCGCCGACGACATCGACAACGTGGACGGGCTGACGGCGTCCTTGACCCGCACCCTTTCGGGCACCGGGATGGAGGTCCTCTCGTGGAAGGGGGTGCTCCCGGTCATCGTCGAGATGCTGGCGATGTTTGACGGGTTCAACTACGTCGTCTATATCATCGTCGTCCTGGCGATGGCCTTCGGGATCGTCAACACGATCCTGATGAGCGTGTTAGAGCGGACCCGGGAGATCGGCATCCTCATGGCCATCGGGACCCGCCCGCGGCTCGTCTTTTTCGAGGTCCTGAGCGAGGGGGTGCTGCTGGGGCTCATCGGGATCGCCGTCGGCTGGGTGTTCACGGGGGTCTTTTACGCGGTGATCTCGCACACGGGCATCGACCTTTCCCTCTGGGCCGAGAGCCTCAAGTACATGGGAGGCATCGGCGCGACCCTCTACCCGGTCGTCACCATCGGCAACGTCGTCAAGTCGACCGTCTCGGTCTTCCTGGCGGCGGCCCTCTCGTCGCTCTATCCCGCGATACGGATCATGCGGCTTACGCCGTCTTCGGCGATTCGCTCGGTATAACGGCTGGCTTCGGCACGGAAAAGGAAAAACGATGAAAGACTCGATCATTATCCAGACGAAAAAACTGACGAAGGTTTACGACGAATCCGCCCTCACGATCACCGCGCTCGACCGGGTGGACCTGACCATCCGGAAGGGGGAGTTCATGGCCCTGGCCGGCCCCTCGGGGTCCGGCAAGACGACCCTCCTCAACCTCATCGGGGGGCTGGATAAGCCGACCGAGGGGACGGTCATCGTCGCGGGAAAGGACATCGCCTCCCTCGGGAAGACCGAGCTTTCCGACCTCAGGCTCTTCCATATCGGGTTTATCTTCCAGGCCTATAACCTCATACCCGTTTTGACGGCCCGGGAAAACGTGGAATACGTCATGCTGCTCCAGGGCGTCGAGGAGCGCGAGCGCATCCGGCGGGCCGAGGAGATCCTCACGGAGGTGGGGCTTGCCGACTATATCAATACCCGCCCCAACCAGATGAGCGGGGGGCAGCAGCAGCGGGTGGCGGTTGCGCGGGCGATCGTATCCAACCCGGACGTGGTGCTGGCCGACGAGCCCACGGCTAACCTCGACTCAAAGACCGGGGAGGCGCTCCTGATGCAGATGCGCCACATGAACGAGTCCCACGGGATCACGTTCGTCTTCTCCACGCACGACAGGATGGTCATGGACCACGCCCAGAGGCTGGTGATCCTGAGGGACGGGGCGATTACGGAGGATAACCGGAAATGACCGGCCCGCGAAAGGGGATAGCCCGGCGGCTCGCGGCGGCGGCGCCTGCGGCGCGCCGCGGCGCTCTTCCTGCTGTGCCCGGCGGCCTTCGGCCAGTCGAGGGAATTGCTCACCACCGACGACCTGACGGTGACCTGGGGCGGGTACCTCACGTCCCTGACGACGGCGTCCGTCCCCGACGACGGCAGGGAGGTATGGAACGGGGCCGTGACGCTCCGGGTCAAGACCGAGGCGAACTGGCGCGACCGGGTCACGCTCACGCTGCACTACGAGGTCAGCGCCCTCTGGGGCGGGTCGCTGTCCAACCCCGCCTACCGGTCGGCGGCGCTGGCCGACCCGGACGTATTCGCGAACCTCTGGTGGCCGATCGGCGAGGGCGACCGGGCGGTCGGTGTCCCACACGCTGGACCGGGCCTACCTGACGGTGCGCGCCGACCCGGTGAACGTCATCATCGGGCGCCAGCGCATCGGGTGGGGCGTGGCGCGGTTTATCTCCCCGCTCGACCTCTTTAACCCGTTCGGCCCCATGGCCATCGATACGGAGGAACGGCGGGGGACCGACGCCCTGGTGACCGAGGTCTCCCTCGGCCAGTTTACCGGGATGTCGCTCGTGTTCGCGCCGACGTTTCCTATGGACGACGCGTCGTACGCGGTCCGTCTCTATACGAATCGCTTTAATTACGACGTGTCGCTCGTGGCCGGGAGGTTTACGGACCGCGAGGTCTACGGCCTGGATTTTTCCGGCCAGGTCTGGAATATCGCGGTCTGGGGGGAGGCCGCCTGGAACCAGGAGGACGAGGGGGTGACGTACGCCGTTATCGACCCGTCGTCGCCGTTCGGGTTTTCTATGCACCGGTCAAAGAGCGGCTACGTGCGGGCGACCCTGGGGGCGCAGTATATCTTCCCGAACACCCTGTCGGTGCTCGCGGAGTATTACTACAACGGCAAGGGGGAGATGGATACGGGCAACTATAACTGGGAGGCGGCGGCCGACGGGTCGGAGCCGGCCCTTTCTCAGCATTACCTCTTTGCGAGCGTCGGCTACCAGATCACTCCGCTCCTGACGGGGAGCTTTTCCGCGGTCTGCAA
The DNA here is from genome assembly GCA_963848155.1 of uncultured delta proteobacterium. GTDB lineage: Bacteria > Desulfobacterota > Zymogenia > Zymogenales > Zymogenaceae > JAFGAS01. The sequence goes on along the minus strand of CAWKCL010000006.1, from coordinate 154,798 downwards.
CGTCGGGGACGGGAGCGTCCTCCTGGCGCCGTCCGTCGAATACTCCCTGACCGAGGACGTCTACCTTTCGGCCGGGGCGCAGGTCGGGATCGGGGAGGATATGACGGAATACGGCGAGCGGCCGGAGCTGTATTATCTCCAGGTGAGGTACTATTTCTAAGCGTTGGGGCGTGATACGGACGGGTGAGGGAGTAGTCTCCTTTTCCCGTTTCGTGTTATGCCGTCAGTTCGAGGAGGCCGAAGGCCGACGTGGTAATGCTTAACAATGTCACCACCGGCGACGATTATCATTGTCATTGCGAGCCGCCTTCAGGCGGCGTGGCAATCCCCCGACTACGTCCCGTAAACGCCGGTTAACCGCACGTCCTGCCTCCGTTGTATGCGGATTGCTTCGGTTCGTTACACTCCCTCGCAATGACCTTATGTGGGGGAGGGGGAAGTGAGAGTAAAAGCCGGCTTATTTGCAAAGAACACAATAAGAGTTAAACGGAGACTTGACCCCCTTGCTCCTTATTGCTCTGTTTCCTTCGTATAGTTTCTAAAGAAATAAATCGCGATAATTAGAGTTAAAAGTACGTGTATATCAAAAACTAAGTGGATTGTTTCCGTACCGATTTGAAACGGTATTGTTAGATACCTAATGATTCCCTGGGTAGAAAGATGGTCGTTTTTGAAATCAAAGATGTTATCGAGCGCGGCAAGGAGGTTATAGATTAATAAGACAGGAGCGATACTGTAAAAAGTGAACCGCTCTCTTAGGAAGAAGCGAGTAATGCTGATACAGGAAATTGGCAATATATGGTAAATGTAGATCTGATATGGGTAATGGAATAAACGGCTCAATTCGAATTAAGTATGACCCATATTTTTTCGGAGACTCGTAAAAGACTTTTATTAATCATATCTTTATGGCGATTGTTAGAATAAAAAACCGTGGCAGTATGATAGATACCGGCAAGTACGGCCAATTACCGGCTGAGCTTGCGCGCATTTCATGCCCTCTGAGAAAGGCAGTAAGAACGAGGACGAAAAGTAATAAAAGGTTAGTATCCGGAGCAGCGCAAGAGCGCAGTTGCGAATTAATATAGGGAGAGTATTTAATGAGATAATGAACCGTAAGATAGAGGAGAAAGCAGCGAGGCCGAGACAAACGGCCTTCCGCCCTGTGAACCTCCAGATACTAAATGATCAATACGATAACGAAGGCGGGCAGAACGCGATAACGGTGTAGAAGCTCAGGCCAAGATAAGAGGCCGGAATAACCCACGCCGATGAGTCGCGAGAACCTCTGCCGCTACGTGAGTCTCTTTGTCCATGGGGAAGTCATCTAAATACTGAACGACGGACGAATGCCCAACACGGCTCATTTCAAATAGATGGCCTTACTCTGCGTGCGTCACGAAAAGCCTTTTACAGGTCTATTTGTCCATTTCTTCCTTAATATCCTTTGTGCCTACCAAGATGAATAACGTTAAAATGAAGCAAAATACGTTAAAGAGAGAGGAGAAGAATAACGGCAAGAGATCGTATTGGGGGAGTCGCCATTGAATAATAGCTTTTATTACGCCCTTAACACCGGGAAAAAGGTGAAGAGGATTTATATTTAAGGTGTAGCCGAGCCAGGTGAGGGAAACCGTTAGAAGGATGAGATAGGATAGAAAATAGCCCATATAATGCCGACGTAGCAGCAAAAAAACGGCATTTAAAACCAGCGATCATCTTTATGTGAGGATAGAAAACGCAAGTATGAGACTAACATAGAAGAGAGTTCCCTAGAATGTTCAATCTCTCGGCTATACTCGAATCCATATACTCTCAACGATTACGTTCCACAACGTTTGTAAAACCAGTAATAAGAGAAGCGATGTGGTGAGTTTCCTCGGAACTCTGTCAATCAAAAGAGAAGTAATTGATTTTATATCGAAGGACGTGAGAGTTATAGTATAGGGAAATAATGGAAGTCAAGAAAATGATGAATGAGAAAAAAGGATGATAGACAAAGAAGATCTTACATATAGGATTAAAATCACTTACATTCTGAACCGAAAAATAGATAAGAAAACAAATACACCCGACCCATACAAACCACCCCCTCACGCTCCCTTTGATCGTAAAAAACAGTGCAATGAAAAAGATCGGGACGACTATAAAGGTATAGAGGCTTAGACCGACCGAGACGGCAATCAAGATTACGTTAAAAGCAGAAAGGATGTACGCCGGTAAGAGTCTCTTGTTCATGACAAATCCTCAAACCAATATAGGCGAGGGCCAAAGTGCCGATGAGCATGCGCACATGAGAGAGGACGCGTATTCGGATGCATACGGTTCTTTTTATCGGACATTATGATACGCATTGACAACGTGTCAAGTAAATAGTGATAGATAAGTTTTCCCGGTGCCCGGTCATGCCGTCCATTCGGACACGGGGAGGCCGGGACGGCGCGGCCTGCCGGGCCGGCCCCACGATCCACTTCTTCCGCCGCCCCCGCCCGATATTTTCTTGAAATGAACCACCATTCATGTTATAGTATCTCTTCTACCTCGCAATCCTCTATCTGCTTGTTATAAAAAAGGAGTAGAACCATGGCCCAGAAAATCAAGACCGTTGGAATCGTCGGCGCCGGCTTCATGGGGTGCCAGATCGCGTCCCGCGCGGCCGTGTTCGGCTTTACCGTCAGGATGTTTGACCTGAACCCCGATGTGCTTACCGCCGCGAAGGCCACCACGAAGGCCTATACCGATATGCATTTTGGCGACAACAAGAGCGAGGCCGCCGCGGCGGAAAGCAGGGTAACCTACCACGGCACGCTGGCCGAGGCGCTCAAAGGCGTCGACCTTGCCTTCGAGGTCGTGCCGGAGAACCCGGAACTCAAGAAGAAGGTATTTGCCGAGATGGAAAAGGCCGCGCCGTCGCACGCGATCCTCGCCTCCAATTCCTCCTCGATCCCCGTTTCCTGCGTCATCGACTCCGTCCAATGCCATGACCGCGTCATCAATATCCACTTCTACATCCCCATCTCCCAGCGCAACATCGTGGATATCATGGGATGCGCCAAGACCAGCAAGGAGACCAAGGACGCCGCCGAACAGTGGGTCAGGGATATCCACTGCATCCCCCTGCTTGCCAAGAAGGAGTGCATGGGGTTTGTCTTCAACCGCGTCTGGCGCGCGATCAAGAAGGACGCCCTGGCCATCTGGGCGGGGGGCTACGCCGATTTCCGCGACGTCGACCGCGGATGGATGGTCATGACCGGCATGAATATCGGGCCCTTCGGCGCGATGGACTACGTGGGGCTGGACGTGGTCTACGACATCGAGATGTCCTACTACAACGACAGCAAGGACCCCAAGGACAAGCCGCCCCAGGCCCTCAAGGACATGATCGACAAGGGACTCAAGGGGGTCAAGACGATGAAGGGCTTCTACGACTGGAAGAGCCCCGAGTTCATGAGCCCCGATTTCCTGGACCCTAAGAAGAAGTAGAACTATCCGCTACCGTGATTTATCTATTGGGGGGGGAGCCTGCTCCCCCCCGAATCGTTTTAATCGGTTTAATCGGTTTATATTGTCGTGGACCTAAACTTTACCCTCTTCTTCCTTCTCCTCGCGGCGGTCGCGGGCTTTATCGCCAAGCGGCTGATAGGCCGCAGCGACGACGAGCCCGCTATCGAGGAAATCCTCTCGGAGATCGCCCCGTTTTTGAACGACCCGGCGGCGCTCCACCGGAAGGTCGTCAGGGACCTGCGGCAGCGGCGCATACGGGGCGCGGGAACTATCATTGATATTACCCCGACCCGGAGGACGGAGATCGTCCGTATCAGGGACCGCGTGGTTGTTGATATTGCCGTGGAGACGGACGGGGCGGCCGTCGAGCGCGACGTCGTCTACGAGCTCGCGTTCATGCGGCCCGGATACGCTGGACGAAGCCGGGGTGGGCCAGTACGTGGAGTTCACCGGAATCCTCATCGATATCACGGGCGGGACGGGGACGCCGGTCATAACGGCCGACCCGGGGGAGATCCTCTACATCGGGGCCGGGCCGCCCGACGGTGCGGACGCAGACGAGGAGCCGCCGGATACCGGCGGGGAGTTCCGATAGAGGGATATGACTGCGGCGTGCCATGCTTAACAATGCCGCCAAAGGCGGCGATTATATTGTCATTGCGAGGAGGCCGAAGGCCGACGCGGAACCCTTGCCCGTGCGTGGGAGGGACGGACACCACATGTGGTGTCCCTACAGCCGATAAACCGAATGCGTGTTTGAATCCGTAGGGGCACGACATGCCGTGCCCGTCTTCCGCTCCTTAAAAACCGTACCCTGTAAAAACCCGGACCCGCAAATTTTTTCTTGACAGCTACTCCAAAAAGGACTTAAACTTATCGTAACTAACTAACCAGTTAGTTATTACCGTGAAAGAGACTCATTGTACGCGCAATATCGTTCCAACGCTCGTTATGGGGTAGTGAGATGATAACCCGATACAGAACAATCAGGGCCGTCTGCCCTTGCCGTCGTCGCCCTTTTTCTCTTTTCCGTTCCGGTTTCGGTCCTCGCCCAGGACGACGGCGGGAAGCTTCCGCTGACCTACACGCTGGAGGACTGCATACGGATTGCCGAGCGGCAGTCTCCGGCGATCATCGCGGCGGCCGCCGAGATGAAGCGGACCAAGGGCCTGATCTGGGAGGTCTGGGCGAGCATCCTTTCGGTGAACGCGGACGGCACCTACACCTACTTCAACACGCCTCCCGGCACGACGTTTCCGGCCGGCATCTTTGGTCCCGGCATACCGGCGACCGACGTTTTTATGGGCGTACCCTCCCACGAGACGTACAACGTGGGCCTGCAGGGGACGCTGCCGGTCTTCACGGGGGGCCGGGTTGTCTCGGGGCTGGCGGTGGCCTATCTTTCGGACGACATCGCCGGTGAGCAGTACCGCAAGGCGGTAAACGACACGCTCTATAACGTGCGGGTTGCCTTTTATTCGATCCTGCTGGCCCGCGAGGTGGTCACCATCAGGACGGAGGCCCTGGACCTGTTGACGCGGCACCTGGAGACGACCCGGCTGAAGTACGACGTGGGGGTGGTATCGCGGTTTGACGTATTGCGTTCGGAGGTGGAGGTGGCCAATGCCCGACCCCCGCTGATTTCGGCCAAGAAGGACCTGGTTCTGGCCGGGGAGACGCTGAAACGGGTGATGGGGGTGGACGTGATCGAGCCCTTCGAGATCGAGGGTGAGCTGACGTTTGCCGAGGAGGCGGTTGACCTTGACGGGCTGTTGAAGGAGGCCGACGAGGCGAGCCCGGAGCTGATAATCGCCCGCAAGGCCGAGCGGATCGCGTCAAAGAACGTGAAAATGGCGTTTGGCGAGTTCCTGCCGACGGTTACGACCTTTGCCCGGTACGAAGGGTCGACCTTCGACTTCTCGTGGGAGCAGGACGACTGGGCGTGGGACTGGACGGCGGGCGTGATGGTGTCCATGCCGATCACCGACCTGCTTGGTGGTCGGGGCCAAGGTCAAGGAGGCCAGGGCCGAATACACGAAGGCGCGCGTGGGGATGCTGGACACGGGCAACAAGGTAAAGCTTGACATCAAGGGCGCCTACTACGACCTGGTCGAGGCGCGGGAGATCGTCGATTCCCAGCGGTTGAACATCGAGGCGGCCGAGGAGGCGGTGAAGATCGCCGAGGTGCGCTACGACAACGGGATTTCGCACGCTGCTGGAGCTGATGGACGCCCAGCTTGCCCTCACGTCGGCGCGCCTCAACTGGCTCAACGCCCTGTTCGGATACGAGGAGGCCAAGGCCCGTATCGAGAAGATCGTCGGCAGAAATACGCTGGAAAGATAACGGGCCGACGACCCTGCGTTCAATGTTCAATTGACCGTAATAGAGAATTCTTATGGGAACAGAGACAGACAGCTTAGACAACCAGTTAGCCGGGGAATTCGAGGAGTTCGGCCAGGCGGAGCGCAAGATCCTGGCGGCCGCCGTCGAGGTGTTTGCCGAGAAGGGATTCGACGGTGCGCGCACCGACGAGATCGCGGCCAAGGCCGGCGTCAACAAGGCGATGATCTATTACTACTTCAAGTCGAAGGAGAACCTCTATACCGTCATCGTCGAGACGGTATTCGGAGAAGTTTACCTCATCCTCAGCGCGCATCTCTCACATGTAAATGTGAAAACCCCCGAGGAAGGAATCCAGTCGTTCATCGACAGCTACATCGATTTTATCGATGCCCATCGCATCTTTTTCAAGGTCATGTTATGGGACCTGGCCCGCGGCGGCGCGATCGTCTCGAGAGTCGCCGGTAAAATGATGCGGGATAAAATCGGCGAGGCTACGGGTGTCTTCGAACAGGCCGCGCGTGACGGCTACCTTCGCCCCTTTAATCCGAAGCATCTGTTTGTCAGCATGATCGGGATGATCCTTTTTTTCTTCTTCGCGGAACCGGTAATTCGCGTCATCTGGGGTGAAGATCCGCTTACGCCCGAACACATAGCCGAGAGGAAAAAAGAAATCAGCAACCTCATTATTAACGGAATCTTGCCGAAACAGGGGTAGGGTATGATTGATAAGAAAAAAATCGTAATCCCGGTTCTCGTTATCGCGATCGCAGCGGCGGTGACCGCCTTCCTGCTGCTGCACAACGGCGACGACCCGAACCTGATCACCGGGTCGGGGACGGTCGAGGCCACCGAGGTGGACGTGAGCCCGCGCATCTCGGGGATTATCACGGCCATCCACTTCGACGAGGGCGATTCCGTCAAGGCCGGCGACCTCCTTGTCGAGATCAAGGCCGAGGAGCTGCTGGCCCAGCGGATGGGCGCCGAGGCGGTATTCCTCAACGCGCAGACCAACGTCGGTCGCGTACGGAGCCTCTTCAGGGCGGGGGGGGTATCCAGGATGGACCTCGACAACGCGGAGACCGCCTACCGCAGCGCCAAAGCGCAGCTAGACTACATCGACGCGACGCTGGCCAATTCCACCCTGTACGCCCCGATAGATGGGGTAGTCCTCACCAGGAACCTGGAGGTGGGCGAGGTGGCGTTCGCCGGCTCCCCGATCGTGACGCTTGCCGACCTGTCAAAGGTTTGGATCAAGATCTACGTGAATGAGCCGGTCGTCGGTTTGATCAAGACGGGCGGTGCCGCGGCGGTACGGGTGGACAGCTGGCCGAACAGGACATTTCCGGGGGTAGTGTCATACATCTCTGACAAGCCGGAGTTTACCCCCAAGACCGTGCAGACAAAAGAGGAGCGGACCAAGCTCGTTTTTGCCGTGAAGATCGAGCTGGAAAACCCCGAGGGCCTGTTGAAACCCGGCATGCCGGCGGACGCCGAGATCGGCGTCGCTACGGAAAGGTAACGCAGTGAACGAGGCGGCAATCCAGGTCACGGGCCTGGTCAAGAGATACGGGGCCGTTTCGGCGGTTGACGGCCTCGACCTGGTCGTCGGGCAGGGCGAGGTCTTCGGCCTGATCGGGCCGGACGGCGCGGGCAAGACCACGACCATGCGGATGCTGGCGGGGGTCCTTAGGCCGGACGGCGGGCAAGCCCTCGTCCTCGGCTCGGACGTCATTACCGAACCCGAGGCGGTGAAGGAAAAGATCGGCTACATGTCCCAGCGGTTCGGCCTCTACGAGGACCTGACGGTGGCCGAGAACATCGACTTTTACGCCGACCTCTACCTCGTGGGCAAGAAGGAGCGGGAGGCCCGGTTCCAGCGGCTGATGGAGTTCTCGCGCCTGACCCCTTTCCTCGGAAGGCTGGCAGGCAAACTCTCCGGCGGCATGAAACAGAAGCTTGGGCTGGCGTGCGCCCTGATCCACACACCCCGGCTCTTGCTCCTGGACGAACCGACCAACGGCGTAGACCCGGTCTCCCGGCGGGAGTTCTGGAAGATCATCTATGACCTCCTGGCCGAGCGCGTTACGATATTCGTATCGACCCCCTACATGGACGAGGCCGACCGCTGCCACCGGGTGGGGATCATGGAAAAGGGGAGGCTTCTGGTATCGGACACGCCGCAGGGGATCAGGGGGCGGATGAAGACGAAGATCATCGAGATCAAGTGCGCCGATCCGAAGCGCGCGGTGGCGGCGCTCCACAAGACGGCGGGCGTGGCCGACGTCGTCTTTTTCGGCGACAAGATCCACGTATCGGTGAAGTCGGACCGGCCCGACGAATCGTCTATCAAGAAGCTGCTTGAAACCGAAGGCGTCGGGCCGCGGTCGGTGAGGGCGATTACGCCGTCGCTCGAAGACGTCTTTTTTGAGCTGTCGGGGAAATCATGAAGCTCAGACGAATCCGCGCGGTCACCAGGAAGGAGTGGAAGCAGATCGTCAGGGACACGAGGAGCCTGATGCTTTCCCTCGGCATCCCGATGCTCCTGATCGTCCTTTTTTCCTGGGCGCTCAAGCTCGACGTGAGCGATATCAAGACCCTCGTTATCGACCGGGACAAGACCCCCGCGAGCAGGGAATACGTCGGGCGGTTCGCCCATATCGAGTACTTCGATATCGTCGGATACAGCGATGACTACAACGAGGCGATCCACGGGATAGACGTCGGCGACCTGAAGGCGGTCATCGTCATCCCTAAGGGGTTCGGGGCCGACCTCAAGGCCGACCGGGGCGCCGAGGTGCAGCTGATCACCGACGGGAGCGACCCGCTGACGGCCCAGGTCCTGGTGGGGTACGTCTCGGCAATCACGGCGGTCTTTTCCCAGGAGCATATCCTCCGGCGCCCTGTCAAAGGCGGGCGTCAGAGGTGGGACCATGCCGCTTGACGTAAGCGTCCGGGTCTGGTTCAATCCCGAGATGGAGAGCAAGAACTTCATCATACCGGGATTGATTGCCGTCATCATGATGGTCATCGCCGGCCTCCTCACCTCGCTGACGATCGCCCGGGAGTGGGAGCGGGGGACGATGGAGCAGCTCATCTCCACCCCCGTCACGGTCCCGGAGCTCCTGATCGGAAAGCTTATCCCCTACGTGGAGCTGGGGCTCATCGATTTTGTCCTGGCGCTCCTGGTGGGAACCCTCATCTTTGGCGTCCCGCTCAAGGGGAGCATCGTCCTTCTCTTTGTGATGACGATCGTCTTTCTTGGTAGGCGCCATGTCGCTCGGGTTGCTCATATCGATCGTCGCCAAGAAACAGGTGCAGGCGAGCCAGATGGCGATCCTGATAACGTTCCTGCCCTCGTTCATCATGTCGGGCTTCGTCTTTCCGATCGCCAACATGCCGTTGGCATTAAAGGCAATAACCTATATTGTTCCCGCCCGCTATTTCGTGACGATCCTCAAGGGGATATTCCTCAAGGGTGTCGGTGTTTCGATCCTGTGGGCAGAAGGTATCCTCCTTTTGTGCTTTACCGGGGTTATCTTCATTCTGGCGATGAGAAAATTCAAAAAGGAGCTTTAGCGGCATGTGGGAGCGGATCATTCAAATCTTTAAAAAGGAGATGATACAGATATTCCGGGACAAGCGGATGCGGCTGCTCGTCTTTTTACCGCCGATAATACAGCTGGTTATCTTCGGGTACGCGGCCACCATGGACGTTAAGAATATATCGCTGGCCGTACTCGACGAGGACCGGACGGCCGAGAGCCGGCATTTCATTGAGAAATTCGAGGCGGGTGAATACTTCACGGTCGAGCGCTACCTCTCGTCTCCCGCCGAGGCCGACCGCCTCATGGACGACGGGTCCGTCGACGCTTTTATTTATATCCACAAAGGGTTTGAGAAGGCGATCGAGCAAGGGGACGGCGCCGACGTCCTCATCGTGGTGGACGGCACAAACTCCAACGTCGCCTCGGTGACGCTCGGGTACGTCAACCGGATCGTGAACGACTACTCGCAGGATATCCTCCTGGAGAAGATCACGCGCATCAGGGGCGTCAGGCCGGATTCGGCGGTCCCCCTCAGGGTCGCGCCGGTGACTCTCGTGGAGAGGACCTGGTTCAACGAAGACCTGGAGAGCCGCAACTACTTCGTCCCCGGGATCATCGCCCTGTTGCTGACGCTGATCGCCGTCATGATGACCTCCATGGCCATCGTCAAGGAGCGCGAGGTGGGGACAATGGAGCAGCTCATCGTTACCCCTATCCGCCCCATCGAGCTTATTACGGGCAAGCTCCTTCCCTTCGCGGTCATCGGGTATATCGACGTGGCGATTATTACGGTCATCGCTACGCTCTGGTTCAACGTCCCGCTCAAGGGCAGCATCCTGCTCCTCTTTTTCTCGACGGCCTTCTTCCTGCTTCCGGCGCTTGGGGTCGGGCTCTTCATCTCGACGATATCGGCCACCCAGCAGGAGGCCATGATGAGCACGTTTCTCTTCTTCTTCCCGGCGATGCTCATGAGCGGGTTCGTCTTCCCGATCGATTCGATGCCCCGCGCCATGCAAATCATCACCTACCTCGATCCCATGCGGTACATGATCCATATCCTGCGCGGGATATTCCTCAAGGGGGTGGGGGTGCGCTATCTGTGGCTTGACTACGTGGGGCTCCTTGTGCTGGGGGTGATCGTCGTTGGTTTTGCCGCCGCGCGGTTCAGGAAGAGGTTAAAATGAAAAATCGATCCCTTGGCCGGCGGTGTTGCGGCGTCATGGGAGCGGAGCGGGCGCGGATCATCGGCCGGAGTGTCTCCGGCGTATACGATAGACGGGCCACAACGAGGCGCACCTGATGGAAGATACGGTTGTTGTAAAGGACCTCACCCGGGTTTTTGGGGATTTCGTTGCGGTAGACCACGTGAGCTTTTCGGTCTCGAAGGGCGAGATCTTCGGTTTCCTGGGGCCCAACGGCGCGGGAAAATCGACCACCATCCGGATGCTCAACGGCATCCTGATGCCCACGTCGGGGCAGGCCCGTATCCTCGGGCATGACATCTATACCGAGGTCGATCGGATCAAGGAGAAGATCGGGTATATGTCCCAGAGGTTCTCCCTCTACGACGACCTGAAGGTGATCGAAAACATCGAGTTCTACGGCGGTATCTACCAGGTCCCACGGGAGAAGAGACGGCAGCGATACGAGTGGGCCCTGAAAATGGCGGGCCTTGACCGATAAGCGGGAACATGATCACCGGGTCACTTGCGGTGGGGTGGAAACAGCGGCTTGCCCTCGGGTGCGCCCTGCTGCACGAGCCGAAACTATTATTCCTGGACGAGCCGACCAGCGGCGTGGACCCGAAGTCACGGCGCGACTTCTGGGACCTGATCGGCGAGATCGCCGACCGGGGGACCACGGTCTTCGTAACGACCCACTACATGGACGAGGCCGAGCACTGCGACCGGCTCGGCCTGATCTACCGGGCCAGGCTCATCACCATCGGCACTCCCGAAGAGCTCAAGTTCGGCCTGATGCCGGGCAGCGTCCTGGAGGTAGAGGCCGCGGACGTCGTGGCCGCCTCGAAGGTTGCCGTCGAGGTTACCGGTGTGCTGGAAGCGGCAGTCTTTGGGACGAGCGTACACGTCGTGGTGCGGGACGTAGCCAAGGGGAGGAAAGAGCTCTCGCGGGTCCTGGCCGCACGGGGGATCGAGGTCTTCTCGATCCAGCAGATTGAGCCGTCGCTCGAGGATGTCTTCGTCTCGCTGATCCGCAGCCACGACCTGGCCGACGAAAACGGCGATAATGTTTACGCCGCTTCCCGATGACTTACGGCTTCCGACGGGATACTGTCGTGCGCTGAGTCGCGGACTTCAGGGAAGCGCGATTAGTACAATTAGCGCGATTGGTACGATTGGTACAATAGGCGTCGGCCCTCTGCTTGGCCTCGCCGCTCGATGGGATTTCCCGCGTATCCCCCGACGAGGTGATAAAACGGATACGCAATCGCCATCCGTACCGGCCCCATCCGGGCCCACTGGATTACGTGGAAGAGCTCCTCGGCCATGACGCGGGGGTCATGGAGGACCGGTTCGTATCCCCGGCGGATGTTGACGGTATTGCCGAAGACCACCGCCGAATAGGGGAAGGGGACGACGTAGGGGAGGATCCCCCCGCGGCGGAAGCGGACGGCGGAAAAGTCCCACCCGAAGAAGGCGCCGATGGAACCGACGAGCGCGTTGTCGGCGAGCGGCGAGATATCGGCCCCCCACAGGCGCTCCCCGATACGCGTGAGGAGGCGGCCCGGCATTACTGCTGCCTGCCCTCGATGATGGCCAGCACCATGGCGGCGGCCGTCCCGAGCCGGCGGTCAAGCAGCCTTCCGGCGTCCATCCTGAAGTCGATATCCATCTGATACACAAAGGGATTGAAGCGCTGCTTGAAATCGGCCACCCTCATATCCCCGATGACCATGTCATAGTCCTGGGGCAAGAGGGAGCCCAGCAGCATACGCCTGAGCATCGCCCGCCCGACGCTGTCTTCAAACAGTCTTCCGATGATCCGGTCGTCCCGGTCTAACACCTCCCACTCGTCGCGCAGGAACGATTTCAGTCCCTTGCGGCGCAGGACGCCGACCTTTGCGCCGTCGGCGGGATCGACGACGTCGTAGGCGGCCGAAAAATCGATGACCGTGCGCGCCTTGATCGTGAGGACCTCATCCGTCTTGGCCTCGTCGCCGTAGACGCGAATATCCTCCTTGAGGCGAAGGAGCTTCTGTTCGACGAAAAGCACCAGCTCGCCGTGGGGGCTGAAGAGGCGGAGTTTGCCGGAGAGCGCGAATACCTGCCGCTTGAGGAAATACGAATCATGTTGAAACGCGGAATGCATGGGTTCCTCGCTGAAATGAATTAACGACGTATACTGCGACTGCCGGAATTATGTTAGTCTACCCGAACCGGCTCCTGTGGGGCGTCGGTCAAGAGCTCCGGCCCCGCCAGCCCGAGGTAGAAGGTGTTCTCCACGCCCACGGCGCCGACGTCCGGAAAGACGAACTTCGGTTCGAGCGCAAATACGTGGCCCTCGGCAAGCCGCTCGGCCGATCCCCGGGCGATGACCGGGGACTCGTCCACCTCAAGCCCGATCCCGTGCCCGATATAGGAGAGCCGCCCCTCCCCGATGCCCATGAAGTTGTCCAGGAGGCCGTAGCGCGTCGGCGATTCGCTCGGCCTCGGCAAAGAGCTCGCCTGCGGGTACCCCCGGGAGGGCGCGGTCGATAACGGCCTTCTGGATCTCGAGGGAGGCCTCGTAGGCCCGGCGGGCCTTGGGAGGAAGCTCCTTCCGGTAGAAGAGGCGCGCCCCGTCGGCCAGGTACCCGCCCCATGCCGCCACCATATCGATGAGGACCGGCTCGGCGTCGCCGATGATCTTCGGGGACGCCCCCTGGGGAAAGGCCGGGGAAAGCCCCATTCCCGATACCGGCCCGTCGAGCGACGAGCCGACGGCCCCCGACGGGCCGGATACGACCACGCCGTAGAATAGCTCCTGGCCGAAGGCCCTCAGGCGGATTTGCCCCTGGTGTCCGAGGCCTCTGAGGTGCGCCTCGGCGGCAATGGCGATGTCGATCTCCCGGGCGTTGGGGGAAAAAAAGGAAGGCGCGGCGGCAAACAGGGAAACGAGCTGGCGCGCCGCGCGGCCGTATCAATTTTCTTTCGAGGGGGGTCTTGACGGCCCGGAGCTTCCTGATGATGTCCGAGGCGTCATGAAACGTCGTATTGGTGAAGAGCTCCGACAAAAAGAGGTAGTTTTTGGCCGGCAAGACGTCCATCTCCAGCCCGATGGACGCCAGATCATGAAATCCCTCACGGGAGAGCTGCTCCGGGAGGTCCCGGAGCCTTTTCAGAGGCCGGATGACCGGAAACTTTGACTCGGCGGCGGCACGCCGCGCGTCCTTGATCACGAACAGGACGCCCGGAGAACCTTCCGGCTCCGCCGGGATAAACAGGGCGCCCCGCTGGGCCGTGCCGGTGAAATAGTAGATGTCGACATGCTGCAGGATCAAGAGACCCGAGAGCCCCGCCGCGGCGGCGGCGTCGGCCGCCGCGGCGACGCGGCCCGTGACCTCGCCGGACGGAAATCCACCAAAACGCTCCAGCCTCACGGCTCCTCCATGCCAAGCGCCGAAAAGAGGAGCTTGCACTCACGGGCGGTAAGCTTTCTCAATTCGCCCGGAGCCAGCCCCTCCAGCGTGAGCGGCCCGATGGCGATCCTCCTGATCTTCATGACACGCTTGCCGAACAATCCGAACATCTTCTTGATCTGGCGGTTCCTCCCCTCGGAAAGCGTTATCTCGTACCAGGCGTTGCTCGGCCTGACCTCGAGGGGGAAAATCTTTGCGGGGAGGGTCTTTTTACCCTCGATGGATACGCCGCCGGCAAACCGCGCGAGCTCGCGCTCGGAGAGGGCCCCCGCGACCTTGACCTGATAGGTCTTGGGGACTTTGGACCGCGGGTGCATCGCGAGGTCGGCTATCCGGCCGTCGTTGGTCAATAGCATCAGGCCGTCGGCGTCGTAATCGAGGCGGCCGGCCGGAAACACCCTGATAGACAGCGCCTTGGTAAAGTCGGAAATCGACGACCTGTTCTGCGGGTCGTCCATGGTGGAGACGACGCCTTTCGGCTTGAAGAAGAGGTAGTAGTGTTTTTTCTTCGGGCGGCCGACCGGCTCACCGTCCACCATAATCCGGTTGGTGCGCGGGTCAACCATGGTCCCAAGTGCGGTCACAACAAGGCCGTCGACCATCACCCGGCCCTGCCGTATGAACTCATCGGCCTCTCGAACGGAAGCCAGGCCGTCCTGGGATATAACCCGGTTAAGTCTGATTTTTGTCATCGGTAGAGAAGAGCGTTTTCTGCTCCTCGATATCTCCTTCTTTAAATAGGGCCCCCATCTCCCGTATCGTCGGCAGCGACTTGAGGTCCTTGAGCCCGAAGGTTTCGAGGAACTCCTTGGTAGTCCCGTACAGGAGGGGCTTTCCGGGGACGTCCTTCTTCCCGAGGATACGGATGAGGCTTCTCTCGAGCAGGATCTTAACGACGCCCCCCGAGTCCACCCCCCTGATCCTCTCGATGTCGGAGCGAACCAGGGGCTGCCGGTAGGCAATGATCGCGAGGGTTTCAAGGGCCGCCCGGGAGAGCCTCTTGGGCTTCTGCTCGAGCATCAGCTTGATATATTCCGAGAACTCCGGGCGGGTGCGGAACTGGAAGCCGCCCGCGACCTCGGCGACGAATATCCCGCCGCTTGATTCATCGTAGATCTTCCTGAGGTCCGTAAGCGCCCCCTTGATTTCCCGGGGTGCGAGGTCCGGGACGATTCGCTTTATCTCATCCTCGGTGAGGGGCTTTTCGGAGGCGAAGATCAGCGCCTCGATGATTCCAATGAGTTTCTCTTTTTCCACGGCGTCAGGCGTCCTCTCTCACCGCCCTGAAGAGGCGGATTGTCCCGAAGGGCTGTGCCTGGTAGATACGCACGATCCGGGACTTTATCAATTCCAGCAGTGCCAGGAAGGTGACGACGATCGTCATACGCGAGGGTTCCCCGACAAAGAGCTCTTCGAATACCATCTCCCCCCGCTCGGTTATCAGCTGGGAGAGCTCGGCCATCTTTTCCTGGATCGTCAGCTCCCCCACACTTATCTGGTGGATCGTCTCCTTGGGCGCGGCCAACAATACCTTTTGCAGCGCGGCCACCAGCCCGAAGAGGGTGAGGTCGGCAAGCTTCTCGTCCTCGACCTCCAGCACCATCTTTCCGCCGCGGAGGAACACGTCTCTCAGCAGGATGTCAAACTCGTCCAGCTGACGGGCGGCGTCCTTGAACCGCTCATATTCGGCCAGCTGGAGCGCAAGCTCCATCCTCGGGTCGAGCTCCTCATCCTCCTGATCCTCGGTTCGATCCGGGGGCAGCAGCATCTTGGACTTGATGTGGGCAAGCGTTGCCGCCATCACGAGGTACTCGCCCGCGACATCGAGATTGAGCACTTTCATGATCTCGATATGGTCCATATATTGCCGGGTAATCTCGGCGATCGGGATGTCGAAGATATCATACTCATTTTTCTTGACCAGATACAACAGGAGATCCAGCGGCCCCTCAAAGATCGGAAGCCGCACCCGATACATGCCCTCATCGGCGATTAACTCATCCATTGAACGGTTTCCCTTACCTGAGGGTCGTCATGAGGACGCCGAAAAGATCGGTCCCCAGCAGGAGCCACGAGATGAGCCCCGTTACGGCCGACAGGGCCGAGCTGAATACGCGAAACGGATCGAGGAAGAGAATGGCAATAACGATAATCATCCCGAACGGCTCGATTTTAGAGTAGGCCCGCGCCGCGCTCTCCGGGAGCAGCCCGACGGCGATCCTGCCGCCGTCCAGCGGGGGGATGGGTATCAGGTTGAAGATTGCAAGAATCACCGACAGAAAGAAGGTATAGAAGAGTATGTAGGCGGCCGAAACGCCGAGGGCGGCGAGCACGCCCGTCGAGGCGCCGTGCGACATAATCTGCCCGATCAGACCCGGATCGGCCAATACCAGGAGCCGGATCAGGACGGCCGCGATCAGGGCGATGAGTATGTTGGTGGCCGGCCCCGCCAGCGCCACAAGGGCCATCCCCCGCTTGGGATTCCTGAGCCGCATGAAGTTGACCGGGACGGGACGGGCGTAGCCGAAAACGAATCCCGCATTGAGGAGAATAAGTATCCCGGGGATGAGGATCGTCCCGACCGGGTCGATATGGGGCAGGGGATTGAGGGTAAGCCTTCCCATGTCCCGGGCGGTAGTATCCCCCAGCTTGAGGGCGATGTATCCGTGGGCGACCTCATGAAAGATCACCGCGATCATGATCGGGATTATCCAGAGGAGCGCCTCCCTGACGATTGCGAGTATATCCAGAATGACCTCCAAAATGACGCCGCGCAGCGCGCCGTGTCGTCATGTCACATGTCAATGCTATATACCGACGGTCCGCCGGTAAAAATGCCACATCATCCGCGGCTGCGGTATCGCGCGACGGTTAAACCCTATTATAACCACAGCGGAAAGCCGTTCGTCAAGGAGAAATTACGCGGGCGGCCGGTTCCCGCTGCTTACAGTAGGTCTTCCTGACATAGGAAATCTCCGATCCCCGATCGGCGACCTTTCCATCGAGCCGCTGCATCAGCAGGTCATTCAAGATAACCGAGAAGATCTCTCCCGGCTCGATGCCGAGGGACCGGAGATCGTCGCCGGTTACCTCCACCCGCATCGCCTTGAGACGGGTGATGAAAAGCGAGATGTACCGCCGGATCGCGTCCCTCGGGATGATGGCCATCATAAACAGGAGCGTTTCGATCCCGAGGGGATTGAGTATCCGGTATATCTCGCTGGGCGCAAGCTCCCGGGCCACAGAAAGCATCCGCATGGCCGGCGGAACCCCGTCTAACTGCCCGATCATCTTTTTCTGTTCCTGCTGGCCGATCATGAGGCGCGTGAGGATCTCCTTTCTTTCGTCTCCGACCAGCTCCCAGATCAGCGCAAACAGGAAGAGCCTCCTCTTATCGTAGGCCTCCGGAAGAAAGAGGAGATCGTACCAGGAACAGACTTCGTGCATCTTCGAGAAACGGGCCTCCATCTGTTCTGTGGTCTTGAGGTTGCGATGGATGAACTTGAGCAGGTCGAACGAGGAAAGCCGCTCGATAATGGCGTACGGGTCTTCCTCGTCGAAGATGAGATCGAGCTCAGAGAGGAGCCGGGCCCCGGCAAGCCTGTCGAAGACGTTGAGCTTGACGGCATTCTTGATGAGCTTTTCGGTCTGTTTCCCGATGGTAAAATCAAATCGTTTTTCAAAACGGACGGCGCGAAATATCCTCGTGGGGTCCTCGACAAACGACAGGTTCTGGATAACCCGTATGACTTTCTCCTTTAAATCCCTGATCGCCCCGAAGAAATCGATGAGCGTTCCGAACCCCTTGGGATTGAGCTTTACCGCAAGGGTGTTGATGGTAAAATCGCGCCGGTAGAGGTCCAGCTTGAGGGTCGAACCCTCGACGACCGGGAGCGCCCCGGGGTACTCGTAGTACTCCGTCCTGGCCGTGGCGATGTCCACCTTGAAACCGTCGGGATAGACCGCGACGGCGGTCCCGAATTTTTCGTGCGGCCTGACGTGCGCCCCGATCGTCTGTTCGAGGTGCCGCGCGAACGCGATACCGTCACCCTCGATGACGACGTCTATATCGAAATTATCCCGTCTCAGCCAGAGATCCCGGACAAATCCTCCGACGGCATAGGCGTTGAATCCCAGGTCGTCGGCGGCGGTCCCGAGATTTCTCAGGATATCCATGATTCGCGGAGTCAGCCGCTCCTCCATCAGCTTGATCACGGATTTCGTGCGCATGAGGGAGCCGGCCTCCAGCTCGTCGTCGGGCGAGTGGCCGCGGGGTGCGGCGCCGTAGTAGAGGGCGCGCAAGAGGTCGGTCCTGGTGATCGCGCCCAAGAGCCGGGAATCGAGCACCACCGGCAGGAAACGCTGGTTCCTGTCGATAATCAGGGCCTGGATATCCCTCAATGGGGTCTGCGGCGTAACGGTGGCGACCTCGGCGTTCATCAGCTCGCGAACCGGCAGTTCCCCGATGCCGTGGAAGAGCCCCCGCTCGATGGTCTGGCGGGAGATCGTCCCCAGCAGGCGGCTGTCGCCCTCCACCACCGCCAGGACATTGACATTGTACCGGGAGAGCATCTCGGCGGCGCTCCTGAGGCTCATGTCGGGGGGGACGGACTTGACCGGGAACGACATGATCTCTGCCGCGGTCCTCACGGGATTCACCTTTTCGTGAAGCACCCTGATGAGCTTTTCCTTGGCCTCGACGATCGTCAGGCCGGTAATGGACGCCGATGCGGCCGTCGAGTGCCCGCCGCCGCCGAAGGCCATCGCTATTTCGCCCACGTCCACCTCTTCGAGGCGGCTGCGGGCCACCAGATACGTCCGATCGCCCAGGAGCGCCAGGACGAGCAGGACGTTCAGGTTTTCCATGTCCTTGATCTTGTGGACGAGAACGGCGAGATCCCCCACGTAGGTTTCCTTGCTGATGGCAATGATGGTTACGTCAATTCCGTTTACCGTATGGGTCTCGCGGTTTCTCAGAAGCTCCCCGAGCATCTCGACCTGATCGGCGGTCAGCTCCTGGGTGAGCATGTCCGATACGATGCCCAGCTTGGCCCCGCTTTTCAGCAAAAAGGCCGCCGCCGTGAGGTCTTCGGGGGTGGTGGAGGTAAACGTCAGAGAGCCGGTATCCTCGTAGATACCCAGCATCATAATCGTGGCCTCATCGGGGGTCAGCGGTATGGCCCGTTCTTCGATGATCTTGGCGAATATCGTCGTCGTGGCCCCCGTGGGACGGATGACCTGGAGAGAGCCGGCTATGTCTTTCTCACTGTCGGGATGATGGTCGTAGATATGGACGTCGATGTTGGGTTTCTCGAGGAGCTTTCTGAACGGCCCGATCCGGTCTGCCTGGCGTATGTCCACCAGGATAAGCCGGTCGATCGTGTCAAAATCCACGTCCTTGATTCGCACGAAATCGAAGGCGTAGAACGTGGAGCGGACGAAAAAGTCCCTCAGGCCCTTTTCCTGTGAACCGGAAAAGGTCATCATGGCGTCGGGATAGAGCTTCTTGGCGGCCAGCATCGACGCCATCGCGTCGAAGTCCGCGTTGACGTGAGTGGTTATTACTTCCACGACACGGCTCCCGGGCATGCCCCTGGGGGTAGGCCCGTTATTCAAACCAGCGCCGGGAGAGCTTCTTGATCGTTCCGTCGTCTTCCATCGAGTTGAGGGCTTTGTCGATTATTCCGATAAACGCCGGGTTACCCGGACGCGGCATCGCTACGCTGTAGGCGGAGATGACTACCGGCTTTTCAATCATCACGAAGTCGTCTTCGTCCAGGAGGTCCAAAAACAGGAAATCGGCCGCGTTCCTGTCCACGATCGCGGCGTCCACCTCGCCCCTGTCCAGCGCGAGCAGGCAGATCTCGGCGGACGAATATCCCTTGTAGAATACCCCCGGAAGCTTCCGAACGTAGATCTCTTCCACGCTGCCGGCCACGACCCCGACCTTTTTGCTGATCAGCTCGAAGATCTCCCTGGGAACCAGCTTATTCTCCTTGACCAGGAGCACCGATTCCACGATTCCCCACGGCTCGCCTACCAGGAAAGAGGCGGCCCGCTCCTCGTCGATCATTACCATCGGCTCGATATCGGACCGGGTAGCCGCGAGCCCGCTGGGGATCCGGGTCCCCGAGAAGGAATTGAAGACGACCTCCCGGCCCAGCCTCCTTCCCACTTCGTTCATTACGTCGATGGTATACCCTACAAGGCGGCCGTCCTCATCGATATATTCGTAGGGCGGCATCGTAACGTTAAGGGAGACGACGAGCCTGGTCTTCCTTCGCTCCGGCAGGTAGTCGGGCACCTTGATCTTTCCCGAGGCCAGGAGCGATTTGCGCTCGACGATCCTCTGTCTGTCGCCGGCGTCGATGCCGGCCGAAAGATCGGAAAGGTCAAGCCCCCCGTTTTCAAAGCTCATCGGGTATACCCCGCCGATGGCCTTGCCCTCAAGGGCATTGGTAAGTAACTTGCTCACGACGGTGTCGTACCGATAGATAACGGAGGCGGCAACGTTTTCGCCCGAGAGCTTCCTTTCGTCGTTGGCCAGCCCGACGATTTCCATCTTCATCTTCTTGGCCGCGGAGATCCCGCCGACGCCGCCGGTGGCCGACACGATAAAGACGGTATCGGCCCCCTTCTTGGCCAGCCTCGTGACGGCCTCGTTTGTCTTATCCCGGTCATAGAGGCCGTTGGTGTCCCCCTCCTTGGCGACGTAGGCGACGAGAGGCTCGGCGTTTTTGTCGGCATCCTTTACGCCGCCGTTAAACCCGAATTCGAAGCGCTTGACCGGGTCAAAGGGAGCGCCGCCGACGAACGCGACCTTCTTCGTTGTGCTGATCGTCGCCGCGATATAGCCCGCCAGATACCCCGCCTCGTCCTCCTCGAAAACGACCGAGGCCAGGTTGGCCAGCGGGGCGCCCTCGGCGCCGATGAGTATGAACCGGATATCGGGGTTCGACCGGGCGGCCTCGACGAGCGCGCCGCTCATCCCCGCCTTCGTCGGAGGCAATCACGATGTCGGGCCCGAGGGCCAGGAGGTCTCCAACGGTTTTATCGGCAAAGAGGTCGAGGCGGGGGACCCTGACGATCGTGGCCTTTCTTTCGGCGCTGATCCCGGCCAGGACCTTGCTTATCGCATCGTTATACCCGCCGTCTCCCATGCCGCGGCTGTCCATGATCCAGCCGATCGTCAGGGGGCGATTCGGTATCCTGCGCAAGACAAAGAGGAACGATTGAAAGAAGGAAGAAAACAAATAACGACAGTCTGAGGCGCTTCATAATCCCTCCGGATAATAATCTGTTGTCGGACGGCGCCGCGATCGGCGCCGTGGGCGTATCGGTGTTACTAAATATATCCGTCCATCAGCTCACGGATCTTGGCCGCGGCGTCATCAGGCCCCGTGACGGCCAGCCGGTCCCGTATCCGCTCGGCCCGCATCCGCACGTCCGGGTCCGAAACGTCCCCCACGGCCCGGGCAATCCCCGCGCGGCGCGCCAGCACGAAGAGGAGCCGCTCCGGCCCGGGAAGCGACAGGTAGCGGTCGACGACCGAAAGGAGCCGCTCACGGTCATCGGGGAGCTTCCCCTCGATCTCCTCGAGGAGGTTGAGGATGTGGTCGGACGCGATATAGCTCGTGACGCCCGAGAGCGTCTCCAGGAAGAGACGGATCTCGGCGGCGACCCCGTCGTCGGCAAGCAGCTCGAACTCGCCCGACTCGACGTTCTCCCACAGCGGCATGACCCGGTGGACGTGGAGCGACCGGAGCCGGATGAAATGGGGATTGACGGCGTTGAGCACCCGGGCCGTCTCGGTCGCGTGCTCCTTTGTCCAGCGTTTACCCCCGAGCCCCGGCATGACGTATTCGGAAAGCTCCAGCCCCGCCCCTACGACGTTGAGGCCTCCCCTGATGTGGGTGTCGGCGGTCGATCCCTTTTTCATGTATTTGAGCACGTCGTCTGAGCCGCTCTCCATGCCGATGTGGACGCGGGTAAGTCCCGCTTCTTTCAGGGCGGCGAGATCATCCGGTTTCATCCGCGCGGCGGTGGCCGACCGGGCATAGGTCGTGACGCGGCTGACGTTCGGAAACGCCCGCTTGAGATGGGCCAGCACGGCGGCAACGTCCGCCGGTTTCATGACCAGGCTGTCGGCGTCCTGCAGAAAGACGCTCGCGCCGCCCGATAAGAGCCAGAAGGCGATATATCGCGTCGCCTCTCCGCCCCCCAGCGCGCCGGAGAAGACCTCCCGGGCCACGGCCTCGGTAACTTCCCCACCCTCGCCCATGCGCCACGAGAGGGCCCGGATCTGGTCGGCGGCGGCCGCCATCGCGTCGATGTCGCCCTTGACGTCGTCAACGTCACGCAGCGAAAAACGCTCCCCTTTGTAAACCGGGCAGAAGGCGCACTTGTTCCAGGGGCAGTTGCGCGTCAGGCGGACCAGCAGGCTGCGCGCCTCGCTCGGCGG
Organism: uncultured delta proteobacterium; assembly: GCA_963848155.1. Lineage (GTDB taxonomy): Bacteria > Desulfobacterota > Zymogenia > Zymogenales > Zymogenaceae > JAFGAS01. The sequence continues at coordinate 132,305 of CAWKCL010000006.1, read as the reverse complement.
CCGGATGGGGCCCTGTTCGAAACTCGGTGAAAACGCCATAATTTTTTAAGTATAACAGACAGTGACCGGCGATGTCAATCAGAAGGAATTTGGGATTCCGAGTTATGGGAACACCATAGTTAATTCCGGTTCCTTCAGACTATTCGGGGCGTCTAACGAATTACGTATGGTGTCTCCATAAGTCTCCCCATAATTCGTCTCCCCGCACTGACGCCCGGAATAAACACCAGCCCGGCTCCGCACGGCGCTGCCTTTCGCCGGACTATTTTTTCTTGACTTACCCCGTAATTTGGGCTAATTAAGACCTTTAAACCATTACGGATTTTTCATGGATTTCGATTTCGGCGGTAAGGCGGCGCTGGTCACCGGCGGCTCCAAGGGGATCGGCAGGGCGATCAGTATCGCGCTTGCGGCCCGCGGCGCGCATGTGCTCGTCAACTATTCGAGCGACGAGGCCGCCGCACGAGAAGACCGTCTCCGATATCACCGCGTCGGGGGGAAAGGCCGTCGCCGTCAAGGCGGACGTGGCCGACGCGCGAGAGACCGAAGCAATGTTCGGCATGATCCGCAAAGACCCCGGGCGGCTGGATATCCTCGTCAACAACGCGGGCATCATCAGGGATAAGCTCCTCATGTTCATGGGGACCGACGACTGGGACCGGGTGATCGCCGTCAACCTCACGGGGGTCTACAACACCGCGAAATCCGCATCCCGGCTCATGATCGGCCAGAAATATGGTAAAATCATCAATATCGTCTCGCCGTCGGCCATCGTCGGCCGCGCGGGCCAGACGAACTACGCCGCGGCCAAGGGGGGCGTGATCAGCTTTACGAAGTCGCTTGCCAGGGAGCTTGCCCGCTTCTCGATATGGGTCAACGCCGTCTCGCCGGGGATCATCGAGACCGAGATGCTTTCCGGCATCCCCGACGACGTGAAGGCGACGTTTCTCGAGGCGGTCCCGATGGGGCGCTTCGGCACCCCCGAGGAAGTGACGGGCGCCGTCCTTTTCTTGGCGTCGGAGCGGTCAAACTATATAACCGGCCAGATCGTCTGTGTTGACGGCGGCCTGACCTGATATACTGATACGATGACGGCATCAGGGCCGTTCCCGGTATTACCATCAAGGAGGACTATTTGGAAGACAAAAAGGCGCTGGCCGAACGGCTCAAGAAGCTCATCATCGAGAGCCTCGGGCTCGAAGACGTTACCCCCGCCGACATCAAGGACGACGACCCGCTCTTCGGCAACGGGCTGGGGCTCGATTCCATCGACGCGCTGGAGCTGGTGGTGGCCCTGGAGAAGGAATTCGGGATCATCATCGCCGACGAGGAGGTGGGAAAGAAGATATTCGTTTCCATCAACACACTGACCGACTTCGTGGCAACGGAACGAAAGGTGTGACCGGTTCGGCCGTTTCGCCCCGACAGCGGGCGACCCGGCGGACCGAAGGAACCCGCCGTCCCGGGCGGTGATTGCCGGCGCCCGTGACGATTCCGCCATGAGATTTACCAAAAACGATATAACCGCCGTTATCCCCCACCGGCCGCCGATCCTGCTGATCGACGCGATCGAAGAGGTCGAGTTCGGCAAGCGGGGCGTCGGGGTGCGGCGGATCGATACGGACGACGATTTCGTCGGCGCGTACCTCCCCGGGCAGGAGATCATGCCCCGGACGATGCTGATCGAGGCGCTCGCCCAGACCGCGGCCTTCGTGGCCGCGGGAGGCAAGCTCATGCCGGGCGCCGATCAAAAAGACTATCCCACGGTCGGGTACCTCGTCAGGCTCAAGGATATTGTCTTCTCGGGGGATGCGAGGCGGGGCGACACGATACGGCTTTCCGTGGACCTGGTGTCGTCTCTCGGCTCCATCTATAAATTCGCCGGGGTCGTCACGGTCGGCGATGCCGAGATATGCCGGGGGAGCCTCACTTTTTCGGTTGCCTGACGAACTATAATCAGAAACATAAAAAAAGCCCTCGGTCGCGAGGGCTTTTTTGTATCTGTTTTACTGACGGCCGGTCTCAGTCTATTCCGTTATACCCCCCCGGCCCAAGCATATGGAGCTCCGGAGGCAGCACCGTCTCGCCCAGGAACAGTGTCGTCACCCCGCCGGTTTTCTTTGCCGTAAAGACGCTGCTCGAGCCGTCGTTCCACGAGACCGTTATCGTCCTGCCGTCAAAGGTATAGGTCCCGAGGACCGGCGGCAGGGTGACGGCCTTCTCGCCCCCGCCCACGAACGTGGACTCGACGAACTTGGCGGTCATGTTGGGGTAGAACGAAAAGGTGACGTTGGGCGTGTCGTAGTAGGTCGGCCAGTCGCCGAGGATATCGGAAAGCGCGGCCGGCCCGCCCGCCGGCGCGATCGGCACGGTCGACCGATAGTCGCTCTCGGAGGGGATGGACGTACCCGCGTCGGTCTTGACGTATTTGCCGAAGACGTAGCCGTAGGTCGTCTTGTAGACGATGTAGTACCAGTAGCCGGTAAAGCCGTCGATGGAGTCGGTCGCGTCGGTGTGGGCAAGCACCTCGATGCGGGTCCCCTTGTTCAGGGACCCCACGACCGCGGCGTCCGTCGTCGGCTTCTGGCGAATCCTCAGGGCGTCGCCGGTGATCGTGGCGTTTTCGGCGGCACGGGCGTCAAGCCCGGCCGCGAGGAAAAGCAGAAGGGCGATAATAACCGGGTATCGTTTCATAACAGCACCTATGCCATAACTGTTTACGTGAAAAGTGGGCGCCGACGGCCGGCCCCCCGCAAAAAACGGGACATCCGAGGGCATCAGTCACCCGGCCCGAAGTACTGGCTCTCGGACGGCACCGAGACACCTACGTCGGGCCGTATGTATTTGCCGAAGACGTAGCCGTAGATTCCCCTGATAATTGATATAGTACCAGTAACCGGTAAACCCGTCCAGAGAATCGGTAAAATCGGTATGGGCCAGTATCTCCACGCGGGTCCCCGCGCCCAGCTCCCGCAGCACCCCCGTATTGATGGAAGGCGCCGGACGCAGGCGCACGCTGCTGCCGGTGATGACGGCGTTGTTCCCGGCCAGGGCGTCGACGGCAAACGCGGCGCAGATCAATACGGACGGCCAACAGCAGGGCGGAATATTTCTTCACGATATCCCTCCATTCTCACGGTTCACGAGGCCCATAATTCCTATCCCTAATCTAATACAGGCCCCTCAGAATCTCAAGATATTTCTTGAAATTGTCAAGCGACACCTCCGGCGGCACGTTGTGGTCCAGAGACGGGATAAATCCCCCCCGCGGCAGCATCTCGGTAACCTTCGGCCTCACCTCGTTTTCTATCGCCGCTTCGTCGGTAAAGAGGGCGCGCTTGTCCAGGCCGCCGAGGATGATAAGGCGGGGATACTGCTCTCTCACCCGCCTGATGTCCATGCCCGCCTGCACCTCGAAGGGGAGCATCATGTTGATGCCGGTCTCCATGAAGAGCGGGATCAGGAGCGACACGTCGCCGTCGGAATCGACGGCGAAGACCCGTATGTCGGTCTCGGCCCGGACCTCCCGGATGAGGCTCCGGTAGTAGGGGGCCATGAACTCGTTAACGGCCTTCGGCGAGATCATCGGGCCGTTCTTGTAGGACATGTCCTCGAAGAAAAAGACCCAGTCCACGGGGGCCTTTTCCCTGACTTTGCGCAGCAGGACGGAGTTCATGGAAAGCCACTGCCTGCCGATCGCGTGCAGGAGCGCGGGGTCGCGCCGGATGGCGACCGAAAGGCCCGTCAGGCCCAGGAGGAGGCGGAGCATCCCGAACAGCCCGCAGCAGTGGGCGCAGGTATAGGTTTCGTCGCCTTTGGCCTTGGCCATATCTATCATGAAATCGAGGAACTGCGTGAAGCGCTCCGGGGTCCCGGGGTCAAGCCGCCACCGGAGGTCCTCGAAATCCTTAAGGGTCTTGACCGGGTGGTCGAGGTACTGGGGGATGGTGGATCGGCCGTCGGCCTTGACCCGCACGGTGTTGCCCCCCACGTCCCGCTTGATGGTATAGTCGGGGCCCGCCTCGACGGTCACTTCCTCGAACGCCGGCCAGAAGCCCGGCTCGTAGTCGGTATTGGCGGCTATCGGGAGCCACGAGAGGCTGTCGAAACCGAAATAGTCCGGCCCGGTAAAGGCCGCGTCGATGACCGTCTCGGGAAGACCCTCGGTGTGCCAGCGGGCAAGCGTCTCGTCCCAGAAACCGAGGGCGTCATAATAGATGGGCCGATCGACCTTTTCGAAGTTACAGGTTGCGTGGAATCGCTCTCGAACGTTCATGGTGGCTACTCCAGTTTGTTTTCGAGTCGTTGTCGAGGCCCGACCGTCATCGCTGATCGCGCATATCAGACAGGAACCGTGCCCTTATGCTTTGTGCCTTGTGGTGACGGCGTCGATATTCCCGTGAAGGGATCACCGGAGCCTGGCACGACCTACGCTGCCCGATAACGGCACGGTGCCGCTACAGCACCTCGGCCTTTATCAGGTTTGTCGTCCCCGGCCTTCCCCCGGGAAGCCCCGCCGTGATCACCACGAGGTCCCCCGGTTTGACGAGCCCCGTCTTCAGGGCCTCTTCGCGCGCGGCACGGGTCATGTCCTCGACGTTTGTGGCGAAGGCCGCCTGCCTCGGTATGACGCCGAAGGTAAGGGTGAGCCGGCGCACCGTTTCTACATCTCCCGAGAGCGCGATGATCGGCTGCGAGGGCTTGTAGCGCGCGACAAGCCGGGAGGTCGTGCCCGACGAGGTGGGCGTAATGATGGCGGCGGCGTCCAGGCGCTGGGCCGTGTGGTAGGCCGCGTGGCAGACGGCCCGGGTGATGTCGTCCTCCCGGTAGGCATAGGACTTGATCGGCCATTGCACGGGAAAGGGCGCAACGGCGGCCGCGGCAATCCGCGCCATGACGGCCACCACGAGGGCCGGGTTCTTGCCCACGGCAGTCTCCTCGGAGAGCATGACGGCGTCCGTCCCATCCATAACGGCGTTGGCGACGTCGGCCACCTCCGCCCGGGTCGGCCGCTGCTCCTGCACCATGCTTTCCAGCATCTGCGTTGCGGTAATAACGGGTTTGCCGACGGCGTTGGCAAGATCGATCAGCCGTTTCTGGACGTGCGGCACCTCTTCCAGGGGGGTCTCCACGCCCAGGTCGCCCCGGGCTATCATCAGGCCGTCGGCGGCCTCGATGATCGCCTCGATGTCGGCAACCGCCTCGGCCTTCTCGATCTTGGCGATAACGTGTGTTCGTTTATTATGGGACGCGATGATCTCCTTGACCCGCGTGATGTCGGCGGCCGACCGCACAAACGAGACGGAGACCCAGTCGACGCCGGCCGCGAGCCCGAAGGCGAGGTCCTCTTCGTCCTTTTTCGTCAGGGACGGCGCCGAAAGCGCCGTGTCCGGGAAGTTGACCCCCTTTCGCGACGTGACAAGGCCGCCTTCCACAACATGGGCGGTCACGTGACCCGCCGTCACCTCCTCTACCCGCAGCTCGATGGTCCCGTCGGCGATGAATATCCGGTGTTTCGGTTTCACCTCCCGGGCGAGCGGATAGGAGATCGGGATGATCGTCTGTCCGCCGGCCGCCTCGTCGGACGAGTCCGACCCCCTGAGGATAACGGTCTGGCCTTCTCTGAGCTCGATCTTCCTCTCGCCGATATCACCCACGCGGATCTTGGGGCCGGCAAGGTCCATCATGATCCCGAGGGGGCGTTTGAGGGTCTGCTCGACCTGCCTGACGTGGTCTATGGTTTGCTGATGATCGCCGTGAGTGCCGTGAGAGAAGTTGATACGCGCACAGTCCATCCCGGCGCGCGCCATCTCTTCGATCATCTCCCGTGATCGGGAAGCGGGACCGATAGTACAGACGATCTTGGTTGGTCTCATCGCCGTGCGCCTTTCTTATGCGGTTTTGGTGCTCCCTTCTTCGTAAGGGCTTCCTTCTTCATGGGAACTTCTTTCTTTGTGAGGACTTCTTTCTTCGTGAGAACAAAGGCGACCATGACGGCGCCCAGAAGGATCATCGGCGCCGAGAGGACCTGCCCCATGGTCAGGGGACCGACGATGAACCCGAGCTGGGCGTCCGGCTCCCGAAAGAACTCGTTGATGAACCGGAAGAGCCCGTAGAAGAGGAAGAAGGACCAGAAGGGAATACCCCGCCGTGCACCGCGCACGTTCATGAGAAAGAGGATCAGAAACAGGAGAAAACCCTCGGTCAGCGATTCGTAGAGCTGCGACGGATGGCGGCAGATCGGGCCTCCCCCGGGGAAGACCATGCACCAGGGGACGTCGGTAGCCCTCCCAAACAGCTCACCGTTGATGAAGTTTCCGATCCTGCCCAGCCCGATCCCGATGGGGGCGCCGGCCACGACGATATCAGCGACGTCCAGAAACGGGACCTTTTTCTTCCACGAGTAGTAGATGGTCCCGATAAAGACGCCGATAAAACCCCCGTGGAAAGACATCCCCCCCTCCCAGAGGGCGAGTATCTTGAGGGGATTGACGAGATAGAAGCCGGGGGCGTAGAAGAGGCAATAGCCGATCCTCCCCCCCACGATGACGCCCAGCATCGCGTAAAAGATGAAGTCCCAGAGATCGTCACCGGACAGCTTTACCTTCTTCCTGACGGCAAGGTACTGCATGACAAGAAAGCCGATGATAAACCCGAGCAGGTACATCATCCCGTACCAGCGGATCTGGAGCTTCCATATCGAGAATATGACCGGGTCTATGTTGGGATAGGGTATCATGGTTATTCCCTGTTCTATAGTAACGGTGAGAAGAAATCCGACCCGCCTGCGGGGGTTTGTCCCGGACGAATCGCCGCGCGGGCTATGACCCCGCCCGCTCCCGGAACCGGGCGTAGGAGACCAGCGCCCGGGCGGCCCAGACGGCCCTGCCGGGGTCGGGGAATACCGGTATCTGCCGCTGCTCGAACGCCGCGTACCACCTCAGAAAGATCGAGTTTTCACCCCCCATGAAACAGGCGATGACCGGTTTGTCGGGATGCTCGTCACGAATCCGCGAGACGACGCCGGCGGCGTCGAAATCCGACTCCGGTATGAGGGTGAAGATGAGGATGAGGATATCCACGTCGGGCTGGCCGATCAGCGCCCGGGCGATGACTTCGTAGGCCCGCTCGGGCCCGACGTTCTCGATGGCAAACCACATGTCCACGGGGTTCTTCACCCGCGCCCAGGCGGGGAAGACCGTTTCCATCGTTCGCTTGGTCTCTTCGGTCAGGGGAGGGGTCGTCAGGCTCGTTTCGCCGAGGGCGTCGGCCGTCAGGACGCACCCCACGCCGGTGATGGAGACCACGCCGATGCGGCCGCCGCGGGGAAGCGCGCAGAACGAAAAGACCTTCAGGGCGTCATAGAAACGGTCAAAGTCCGTCGCCCGGGTGGTCCCGAGGGACGCAAAGAGGCCGTCGTATATCGCGTCGTCCCCGGCCAGGCTGCCGGTATGGGACGAGATGGCGTCGGCCCCCCGCTCGGTCCTGCCCGACTTGAGGGCCACGACCGGCTTTTTCTCCGAGACGGCGCGGACGGTCTCGAGGAAGCGCCTCCCGTCCCGAACCCCCTCCAGGTAGACGCCCACCACGTCGGTGGCGCGATCGTCCCCGAGAAACGATAATACTTCCGTCTCGTCCACGTCGGCCTTGTTGCCGAGGCAGGCCACCTTGGCAACGGAGAAGTTCTGGGACGAGGTAATCCAGCGGAAGAACCCGGAGGCAAACATGCCGGTCTGCCCGAAAAACGATACCGTCCCCGGGCCGGGCTTTTCCAGGGTCGTGATGGACGTAACGAACCGGTCTTTGACGTTTACCGTCCCGATGCTGTTGGGCCCCATGAGCCGCATATTAAACCGCGCCGCGATATCGACCACCTCGCGCTCGAGCCGCCTTCCCACCTCGTCGCCGGAGTCGGAAAAGCCGGCCGTGGAGATGATGACACCCCTCACGCCCTTGGCGCCGCACTCTTCCATCGCCTTCGGCACCAGGTCGCGCGGGATGACCATCATGGCCAGCTCGAGGTCGCCGGGGACGTCCAGGACGCTCGGGTAGGCATCGTGGCCGAGGATCGTTCCGCCGCGCGGATTGATCGGATAAATCGATCCCTCCCACCCGAACTCGTGGAGGTTCTGGATGACGATGTTTCCCCCCTTCTTGGGATTTTCCGATGCCCCGATAATCGCAAAACTCGCGGGGTTAAAGAAGATGTCGACGGGATACATAAACGGTAGCTGCTCCTCAACAATATATGGGCGATAGGGCCGGCATGTCCTCTTCCGCCTGTATCGTTCGGTTATATGTGCACCGGCGTGCCGGCGCCGCGGCCGTCCCGCGCCGTTGGCTACGGCGTTGTCGTGTCCTTGTTTTCCATCGTTTCGTTAACCCGGTCAATCGCGGCGCCGAGCGTCGTCTTATCGGGCAACGGCGTGGCCGGGTTGTAGGCCCGGAGCTTTTCCACGATCTTTTCGGCACCCTTGGTATCGCCCGTCCCGGCGTATCCCTCCGCCATGAGGCAGGCCGCCAGGAGTCCGTAGGGCTCAAGCTCTCTCGCGTGGGACGAGAGTATGGGGTCTTCGGAAAGCTCCGTAATGTCGGCCGACAGGCGGCCCGAAGCGTCGATGAGGGCGGCGTAGTAACCGGCCTTTCTTATGGCGACGAGGTTCTTAACGCGCATGGTCGGCGTAGTCGACCAGCTCAGCCGCTGTAAAAATGCGGGCGAGGCCCCGGCCGCCCGTGGACGGGGCGATGAACTGCCCGAAGACCCAGCCGGTCTTGCCCCGGTAGTTGATGCGGTACCAGTAGTCGGTGAAACCCTCTACCCGGTCCGGCGCGGGCTTTCGGCCGAGGAGCGCCACCGCGACGCCCTCTCCCAGAAGACCGACGGTTGGGGAATCTCCCGCCGCCGACTCATGTATCTGCACGCGGGAGCCGATGACGACCGCGCTTCGCTCGATCGCGGGGCAGTAGCCCGCCGCGATCGCGACGATGCCGATGACAAGGAGTAGGGTGATTACCTGCTTCATGGTACGCTCCTATTCTTACGCGCCGAGACGGCCGGCGTCATATCGGGGACCTTTCCATACCACGACTGGATCTCACAGAAGAGGATGGTTGCGCCGACGACGGTCAGGGGAATGACGACGAAATTGAGAAACGGAATCACGACCGATACAAGCGCCCCCGCCCCGAAGCCGAGGCACGAGGCGCTGTGCCGGAAGATAAACCGGCATTTCACGGCAAACGGGAGCCTCCTCCTGGCCAGGGAATAGTCGAGGTTATCGTAGGCGAGAAAGAACATCGTGATGATATTGCCGAAGACCAGATAGAATATCTTACCGATGATGGGAATGAGAAAGATGATGAGCAGAGACAGCAAGAGCAGCAGCATAATGGCCGTCCGCTTGAGCTCGTTCTTCATCGAGATGATTATGTCTTTTGTCAGGAGGCGAAACGAAAAAGGTTCTTCCCGCCGTACCCCCTCGAATATCTGTTCGGTTTTCTGTGAGAGCACCTCGTTAAACGGCACGCAGATAATGCCGGCCAGTATGTAAAAAACCAGTGCGCCGAAAAGGACGAGCGCCACCACCAGCATGATCTGGATCGCATGGGACAGGACCACCCAGTACCACTGGTCCTGTGCCGGTATGATTCGGTCGGCCAGGCTTTCAGAAAGATGCATCCCGACGAAAAAGACCGCCAGGACCAGGACGATGTTGATGAGGGTGGGGAACGCGGCGTACGCGAGGAGCCGCGGGTGCGCCAGGAGGAACCGCAATCCTCGTATGGGGGCAAAGAGCCCCCCAACGAACCTGCGGATAATCCCCGGGGGGTGCGCCGTGCTCATCCGGCAACCTCCGGGGCTATGAAGACCAGGCGGATATCCATGACGTTGGTCCTCGTGGGGCCGGTAACTATCAGGTCGTCGAGTGCCTGGAAGAAGGTGTACGAATCGTTGTTCTTGAGATACGTCGCCGCGTCCAGTCCTTTTTCCCTTGCCCGGGCGACGGTGTCAGACGCCGTAAAGGCGCCGGCGGCATCGGTCGGCCCGTCGGTCCCGTCGCTCCCGCAAAACAGGCCGAAGACGCCGGGCGTTGCCTCGGTCTCCCGCGCGAACGCGAGGGCGCATTCGGTGTTCCTGCCCCCGACGCCCGACCCCGTGACCGTGACCGTGGTCTCCCCGCCCGAAATGAGGCAGGCAGGAGGCGCGATCGGCCGGCCGTAACACGAAACCTCCCGGGCGACGGCGGCGTGAAAACGGGCCAGTTCGTGGGTATCTCCGGCAAACGATGATGAAAGAACGACGGAGGCATACCCAAGGGCGCCGGCGCGTTTATGCGCCGCGGTGAGCGCCGCCGCGGCGTTCCCGATAACGGTATTGGTGACGCCGTCAAAAACGGGGTCGCCCGGCTTGGGAGTTTCGGGGATGTCCGATTTTGCCCCGGCGGCCAGGTGCCGCGTGACGGAATGCGGGACCCGCTCGCCGAGCCCGTATCGCGCCAGGACCTCCAGCGCTTCGGCAAAGGTGGTCGGGTCGGGGGCGGTGGGGCCGGACGCGATGACGGAGATGTCGTCGCCGACCACGTCCGAAAGGATGAGCGACACCAGCCGGGCAGGGTGGGCATGACGCGCAAGCCTGCCCCCCGAGAAGGCGGAGAGGTGCTTGCGCACGGTGTTGATCTCGTGTATGTCGGCCGATGATTCGATGAGGAGCCGGTTGGTTTCGGCAAGATCGGCGAGTGTCAGGCCGTCGGCGGGAAGGCTCGTCAGCGCCGAGCCGCCACCCGATATCAGCACGAGCACGAGGTCCTCCGGAGATCTCCCCGTGACCATGTCGATGATCCGTTGTGTTGCGGCGGCCCCGTTTTCGTCCGGTATGGGGTGGCCGGCCTCGATGATCTCAAAGGGTGCCGCCGGATCACCGTGGCCGTACTTGGTCACGGCGATGCATCCGGCGATGCGATCATCCATGATCTCGTTTGCCGCCTCGACCATCGGCAGGGCCGCCTTGCCAAGCCCGACCACATAGACGCGGCGGTACGCCCCGATTGTTTCGGCGAGATCCAGGAGCGCCCGACTGACCACCGCCTTCGGATCGACGCTCGCCACACAGCTCCGAAAGATATCGAGGGCCTGTTGTTTTACTCGCCGGTGCGCGTCATTCATGGTATGGTGGAATCCGAAAAGGGTTTGGGCGGCGTTACCGTCAAAAAACCTTGATTTTTTGACGACGATTTCCTATAATGAGGCAATTCTTGCATAACCGAGGGGCAAAATCAATAGTTAAATTCTTCCGGTGACGGTTGGGGGTGTGTTATGAAGATCACCTGCCCGCATTGCGGCCTCGTCGGTAATATCGGCGAGGAAAAGCTAAAGGCCTCCTCGGGAAGTGTCAGATGCCCCCGCTGCCATAAGGCCTTTGCGCCCGGCGGCGAAAAACCCTCCTCGGGGGGTGGCGGCCCACCTAAAGGGCGCGGTGCTCCGCCCGGCAAGAAATCGGCAAAGAAAGACCCCGTCCTCTTCGGCGCCCGTTCGGGCGACGATATCCCCTTTACCAAGATCATGGAAGAAAGCGAGCTGATATCGGATGAGGACCTCACCATCGAGATCGAGGGGGTGGGCCGAGCCGATATCCCGGAAGAGATCGGCGCCGAAGAGGTCATCTCGCTCGGGGAGGACGACATTGTCCCGGACCCTGACGCCGGGCGCGGCCGCGGGCAAGGCAAAGTCGGGGATGAGGCGGCCGATATCCCTGTCGACGATATCGTCGGGTTGATGACGGACGACATCACCGATTCCCCGATCCCGGCGGTATTGGAAGACGCCCCGGTAGTGGAGCCGGCAAAACCGCACAGAGGTCTTTCCGGTCTCTTCGGCGCCGGACGAAAGGAATCGGTCGATGTACGGCCTCCCCTATCGGTGCGGCCGGCGCCCCGGGTGGCGGGTTTGAGAAAGGGATTTGTCCTTTTCCTGATCATCGTCCTGGCCCTGTGGGGGGGGTACTGGTTCTTTTCCACCTACTGGCCGCCCTACGCCCAGGAAAAGGGATTCCTCTCCGATTCGCGGGCCCTGTTTGATAAATACCACGAGCTGCGGGTATATCTCAAGGTTGGGATGCCCGATCCGGTCTTTGCCACGAAGGTGGCCGAGGCCGCCTATTTCTGGGAGGTCTACCGGGAGAAGCACGAGGCGAAGTATCAGAAAGACCCGCTGTTTGCCTCGCTGATGGTCATGGGGAGGCTTTTCCTGACCATCAAGGAGCTCCTGGACAGGGACATGTACCCGGATAATTACCTGGGGCTCGAGTGGGGCGAGGGTTTTCCCTTTCCGATGAAGGAAGACTATGTCAATGCGATGGTGGCGGGCATACCCGATCTGCATCAGCGCGGCCGAGGAGAACTTCGTCTTTTCAAAGAAGATACTCGATCACACGGGCGGCCTTACGTTCATCTCCATGACCGCCGCCGATATCCTCAACACGCCCCGTCGGGCCGTCCCGGGCGGACTATGCCGCCGACCTGAAGCGCGCAAACAAGGTGTTCATTGGCCTTGATACGCAGATGCCCGTCCTCGCGAAGGCGGTTGCCGATGTGCGGAATATTTTGAATAAGCTTCCGGGCAAATGAGGTGACGATGGTGAAAACCGGGACGATGCTATCGATCTGGGCGATCCTGTCGCTGTTGCTTTGGGGGGGGCCGGCTTCGGCGGGCGGGTATGATGACATGGTGCTGGTTCCCGGGGGGGAGTTCGTCATGGGCAGCTCAACGGGTGATCTCGATGAGCAGCCGGAGCACCGGGTCTTCGTAAAGGATTTTTTTATCGACTGTTTCGAGGTGACCAACGATGAGTACGCGGCCTTCCTCAACGCGACGGGAAATGTATCGGGAAGCCGGCGCGCAGTATCTATTCGTCGACAGCCCCGACTGCAGGATTGACCGGGTAAAGGGCACGTTTGTCGCGGAGGAGGGGTATGGCGACCACCCGGTGACTATGGTGTCCTATCTATGGAGCCGAGGCCTATGCGAGGCTGGGCCGGGAAACGGCTTCCCACCGAGGCGGAGTGGGAAAAGGCGGCCCGCGGGGGGCTGGCGGACAAACAATACCCGTGGGGGGACGATATCACCACGCTTTCGGCCAATTATGGAAGGAAGCGCATGGGGACGACCCCCGTTGGGATGTTTGCCCCGAACGCGTTGGGGCTCTACGATATGTCGGGTAACGTCGCCGAGATGGTCGCCGACTACTACGACCGAGCGCTACTATCGGTCGTCTCCCCCCGCCGATCCGAAGGGGCCGGAGACGGGAGAGGTGCACGCCGTCAGGGGCGGAAGCTGGCTCTCCGCGGCCGATGGAGTCGGTGTTTATGTCCGGGAGGCCGGGGCGCTTCCCTACATTTCTCTGCCGAACGTCGGATTTCGATGCGCTAAAGACGCCCCGTAACGATCCGGGGGATGCCGAACGACTCGCGCGATCTTCTTGAATATCAGGTCTGATTGTACTCATCCCATTTGAAACGGCTTGGCGTGCGCACCATAGGCATCATCGCCGCCCTCAGGCAGGAGGTCGAGCCCTTCATCGAGGGTCTGGAAAACCACCGCTCAATAACCGTCGCGCCGGTTTGTAATCCACCGGGGGGAGGTCTCGGGGAGGCCGGTCTCGCTGGTCATCTCCGGCGTTGGGAGGAAGGCCGCGGTAAACGCTGCCGAGGCCCTCATCGAGTCATCCCGGCCGGATCTCATCATTTCGACCGGCTTTGCCGGGGGGCTGGCGGAAGAAGCGGCGGCCGGTACCGTCGTTTACGGCAGTGATCTGGTCGACGATGCCGGAGGTCGTGAGACGTTTGGCGTTCCCGACGGGTTCGCGCTCCCGGAAGGGGGGGTGTGGGGCGCCATCCTCACGTCGCGGTATTTTATTTCGGCCGTCGACCACCGGAGGCGGCTCCGGGACAGATTCGGGGCGGTGGCGGTCGATATGGAGAGCATCCATATCGGCCGGGTCGCCCGGGCGGCAGGGATCCCCGTTATTGTCGCCCGTATCATATCCGATGACCTCTCGGCCGAGCTTCCCGTTATGGGGCTGATTATGGGCGGCGACGGGCGGCTTGCCATCGGGCGGGCAATCGCATATTTCGCCCGGCATCCCGGCACAATCATTGGGTTCGTTCGGTTCATGGTCAACCTCACCGCCCACGCCCATACGCTTAACGGATGCCTCAGGCGGCTGGTCGTGTCGCTGCCGACTGGCGGATAGCGCGGGACGCGCATGGATACCATCCAAAAATACTATCGGATCGACAGAAACGGCATAGCCATGCTCAAGTTCATCCTGGAATCTTACGACAATGCGGCCCTGATGCGAACCGTTGACAAGAAGGGCTCGATCGTCGAGCTCTCGGTGTCCCCCGGTTTTCTTTGTGAGGTAGAGGCGGTAATCGCCGAGCTCAGGGACGAGTTCAACATCCGCGAGGTTGAGCGTCCCGAAGGCCTGGAGCCGCTGTAACAGGAGGCGGTGCCATGGGTGAAATGACGTTTTCCGATCAACAGAAAAAGAAGCTGCTTGCCCTGGCGCGGAGGACGATCGAGGAGGGGGCGCTCGGCAAGAAGAAGCCGAAGGCAGAGCCGGATGATACCCAACTGGCGGTACCGGCCGGCGCCTTTGTATCGCTCCACAAGCGGGGGGGGCTCAGGGGCTGCATCGGCAGGTTCGAGGCCGATTCACCCCTTTACCAGACCGTTGTCGATATGGCATGGGCCGCGTCAAAGAACGATCCCCGGTTCAATGAAGTCGGAAAAGGAAGAGCTTTCCGATATCGATATCGAGATATCCGTCCTGTCTCCCCTGAGAAAGATCTCGAATGTCAAAGAAATCGAAGTGGGCAGGCACGGGATATACATCATTCGGGGGGGGCGGCGCGGGACGCTTCTGCCCCAGGTAGCCCTGGAGCAGGGGTGGAACCGGGAGGCCTTCCTGCGCCATACCTGCATGAAGGCGGGACTGCCGCCGGACGCCTACAAGGACGAGGGGACCGAGATCTATATATACGACGCGCAGGTCTTCGGGGAAAAGGAGCGGTGATCTTTCCGCGTCATCGTCGGGCCATAAAAACGGCGGGAGAGAGATGGTATACCGCTATCGCCTCCCGCCGAATTAAGGGTCGTGAAATCGATCATCGGACCACGGACGATGCCGCCCGGGATGGAGGACAGTACCTCTGATCCGACGGCAGCCCTATCCGAGCTTCCTGACGGCCTCCCCGATTCTCCTGACCCCCTCGGTGATCTCGGCAACGGAGGCGGCGTACGAGAGACGCACGCAGTTGTCGTCCCCGAACTCCACCCCCGGCACCAGCGCCACCTTCGCCTCCGAAAGGAGGAAGGCGGCAAAGTCGATCGAGCCGGCGATCTTCGCGCCCGCGTATGACTTACCGTAGATCCCCGATACGTCGGGGAAGGCGTAGAAGGCGCCCTCGGGGTTGCGGCAGGTAACGCCCGGTATCGCGTTGAGACCGTCGACGATAAGCTTTCGCCTCGCCTCGAACTCGCGCCTCATCCGCTCCACCTCGTCCTGCGGGCCTATGAGCGCCTCGACGGCCGCCCACTGCGCGACGGAGGAGGCGTTGGTGGTGCTCTGGCTCTGTATCTTGGTCATGGCCGAGATGAGCGCCTCGGGCCCGGCGGCATACCCGATGCGCCAGCCGGTCATGGCGTACGTCTTGGAGACACCGTTGACGATGATGGTCAACTGCCTGATGTCGTCTCCGATGGATGCGATGCTGGTATGTTTAAAGCCGTCGTAGACCAGCTTCTCGTAGATCTCGTCTGAGACAACATAGACGTTGTTCTTGACGCAGAACCCGGCGATGTCGGACAGCTCGTCTTTCGTATACGACACCCCGGAGGGATTGGACGGGTAATTGAGGATCAGGGCCTTGGTCTTCGGGGTCGTATAACGGGCGAGGTCATCCGAGTCGATCTTGAAGTCCTTGTCCTTCCCGGTGGGGATGATGACCGGCGTCGCGCCCGCAAGCTCCACCATCGGGGGATACGAGACCCAGTAGGGGGCGGGGACCAACACCTCGTCGCCGGGCTCGAAGAAGGCCATGCACAGGTTGTAGAGCGAGTGCTTTCCCCCGCACGACACGATGATTTCGGAGGGCTTATACGTAACGCCGTTGTCGCGCTTGAACTTCTCGATGACGGCGGCCTTGAGCTCCTTGATCCCCCCCACGTCGGTATACTTGGTCTTGCCGGCCTGGATGGATTTGATGCCCGATTCCTTGATGTTTGCCGGCGTATCGAAATCCGGCTCCCCGACCCCAAAACCGATGACGTTTTCACCCCTGGCCTTAAGCTCGTTGGCCTTGGCGGCGATCGCCAGCGTCGCGGACGGTTTGAGGCTGATGACGCGGTCAGACAGCTTTCGTTTCATCGTGTCTTTACCTCTTCTGATATGCTTCCTTGAATTTTTCCTTGAGTTTATCGGCGACGTAGTCGGTCACCAGGTCCTCTACCGACCCCCCCGCCATGGCGGTGGCCTTGATAATATTGGAGCTGACGTAGAGGTAACGGTAGCCGGTCATCATGAAGAAGGTCTCTATGTTCCGGTTGAGCTTCCGGTTCAACAGCGCCAGCTGGAGCTCATACTCGAAATCAGAAACCGCCCTCAGGCCCCGGATGATCGCCTTGGCCTTGACAGAAGCGGCGTAATCGACCAACAGCCCTTCGAACGTATCGACGATGATCCGGTCGCTGTGCTCGGCGAGGGCCTGTTTGATCATATCCATCCGCTCCTCGGGCGAAAACAGCGTGACCTTGTAGGGATTGACGCCGATGGCGATGATGATCTTGTCGAAGATCTTAACCGCCCGCTCGGCCAGATCGATGTGCCCCATCGTGATGGGGTCAAACGTCCCCGGAAGAATAGCAAGACTGGGCATGGTTCACCTCATGCTCGTGTGAAAAAGGTAATCCCTGTATCGCCGTAGAATCTTGTAGGATCTGATCTCAGGTCCCCATAGGATGACCCGGGAACCGTCTTTGCGCTGTGCTGCCAGATAAGCGTACCCCCCGGCGGGACGATGCCGTGCTCAATAAAAGAAAAGATGAGCTCCCCCGTGCGGGCGTAGGCATAGGGGGGGTCCAGGAAAACGATATCCGCCGAAACGCCGAGCTTGCCGAGGGCCTTGATCCCCTTGATGGCGTCAAGGGTCATTACCGAGACGCGGTCGGCAAGCCCGAGGTTCTTCACGTTTCTCTTGAGGATTTCGACCACCCGGGGATTGCGCTCGATGAAGAATGCATGTTCGGCCCCCCGGCTGACGGCCTCGATGCCGATATTTCCCGTTCCCGAAAAACAATCCACGAAGGTGGAGTCGATGATGCCGTCGCCGATGATGGAAAAAAGGGCCTCCTTGACGCGCGACCCGGTCGGCCTGACCATCGTCCCCGCGGGATTGATGAGACGTCTTCCTTTGAGATCCCCTGAAATAACTTTCATCGTCCGCATGTCCTATACCCTGACCGGCACCCCGCGATCCCGCAAGTATTCTTTGGCCTGGCGTATCGAATACTCGCGGAAGTGAAAGATGGAGGCCGCCAGCGCCGCGTCCGCCCCGGCGACGGTGAGCCCCTCGACAATGTGATCCAGGGTGCCTACGCCCCCCGAGGCGATGACGGGGATGGCCACGCGGTCGACCACCGCCCGGGTGAGCATCAGGTCGTAGCCTTCCTTGGTCCCGTCAAAGTCCATGGAGGTCAGGAGTATCTCGCCGGCCCCCAGCTCTTCCATTTTGACCACCCACTCGAGGGCGTCGATGCCGGTGACCTGCCGCCCGCCGTGGGTCACCACCTCCCACGAAAGGCCGTCGTGGCCCGCGTTGTCCGGTATCCTGCGGCGGCTTTCTTTCATGTGGCGGCCCCACTCGTCGGGCCTCCTGCGCTTTGCGTCGACGGCCACGACGATGCACTGGGAGCCGAAGCGCTGGGCCGCCTTGAACACGAAATCCGGGTCGTTTACGGCGGCGGTATTGATGGAGACCTTGTCGGCGCCGGCCGACAGCAGCATCCTGATATCCTCCAGCGACCTGATCCCCCCCCGACCGTCAGCGGCATGAAGATTTCCTCGGCCGTTCTCCTGACCACGTCCAGGATGATATCCCGCTTGTCGGAGGAGGCGGTGATGTCCAGAAACGTCAGCTCATCGGCCCCCTCACGGTCATAGAAGGAGGCGTTCTCGACGGGGTCCCCGGCGTCGGTCAGGTCTATGAAATTTACCCCCTTGACGACCCGTCCGTCTTTTACGTCGAGGCAGGGGATGATTCGTTTGGCCAGCATACCTAACCTGTTGCCCGTTCGGCTAAAATACTATCAAATACACGCCGATCGCGCCTCCTTGACCCGGCGGTCGTTATGCCTTCGGGACGATCCTTTCGGCCGCGGCGTTGGCCCCGGCCAGGTCAACCGTGCCCTCGTAGAGCGCCCGTCCCACGATTACGCCGATCACCCCGTCCGGGTATAGCCGGGCGGCCGCCTCGACGTCCGAGACGTCCCTGACCCCGCCGGAGGCGATCACCGGTATCGCGCCCTCGCGCGCCATCCGGCGCGTCCCCTCTGTGTCGATTCCCGTTCCCACCCCGTCCCGGGCGATATCGGTGTAGATAACGGCCGCGACCCCCGTTCCGGCGTAGGAACGGGCAAGCTCCACGGCCGATACCCCTCCCGCGTCGTGCCACGCCTTCGTCCTGACGAGGCCGTCCCGGGCATCGATACCCAGGATGATCCGGCCGGGGTAGCGGCGCGACGCCGAGAGGACGAAATCGCGGTCCTCGACGGCGGCGGTCCCCACGACGACCCATTGGACCCCGGCGGTCAGATATCCCTCGACCGACTCCATCGTGCGGATGCCGCCCCCGACTTCGACGGGGACCGGCAGCGTGCGGGCGATCTGTTCGATCACCTCCCGGTGGACGGGAGAGCCGCCCTTTGCCGCGTCAAGGTCAACCAGGTGAAGGCGCCGCGCCCCCATCTGAACCCAGCGCCGGGCCGCCTCGACGGGGTCGTCGAAATAGCGGGTCTCGCGGGCAAAATCGCCCTCCGAGAGCCTGACGGCCTTGCCCCCCCGCATATCGACGGCCGGAATGACTACGAATCCCATCGGTCGACCAACGCCGCGAAAGATTTAAGGATCGAAAGCCCCTTCTGCTGGCTCTTTTCCGGGTGAAACTGGGTTGCGAAGATGTTGTCTTTCTTCAGCGCCGAAACGAACGGTACGCCGTAATCGGTTATCCCCGCCGCGGTATCCGGGTCTTCGGGCACGACGTAAAACGAGTGCACGAAATAGAAATAGTCGCCGTCCCCGACGGCGTCAAACGGGGGCTCCTGCGTGTTCCAGCGTCACCCGGTTCCACCCCATGTGGGGAATCTTGAGGCGATCCTTACCGTCAAAGGGCGGCCCGGAAAACCTGACCACGCTCCCCTTGATGACTCCCAGACCTTCGTGCCTGCCGAACTCAAAGCCCTCGGTAAAGAGGAGCTGAAGGCCCAGGCAGATCCCGAAAAACGGCCTTCCGGTATCAATAAAGTCGATAATCGGCCGGGTGAGGTGGAAGCGGTCCAGGTTCTTCATGCAGTCGGCAAACGCGCCGACGCCGGGAAGCACCATCCCCGCGCTGTCGGCGATGACGCCTGCGTCCGACGTGACAACCGCGTCGGCCCCGACCTTCTCCAGCGCCTTTGCGACGCTCCTGAGGTTTCCCATCCCGTAATCGACGACGGCGATCAATCGGCACCCTCGCAGAATTTCCCGATCTCGTCCACGACGTATTGCTGCATCTCGGCCGTCAGCTCGGGGTATATGGGCAGCGCCAGGCTCCTTAGTGCGGCGGTCTCGGAATGGGGGAAATCTCCCCGGCGATAACCGAGGTACCGGTAGCACTCCTGCAGGTGCAGCGGCACGGGGTAGTAGACCTCTGTCCCCACGCCGGCCCGCGTCAGATGGTCGCGCAGGTCGTCGCGCCGGTCCAGCGTGATGACGAACTGGTTATAGATGTGACGATAGCCGTCGACCGCCACAGGCAGGCCGATCGGCCCCGCGGGGGAGGCGAGGCCCCGGGCGGAGAAAAGCTCCCGATAGCGCGCGGCATTAGATTTTCTTTTTTCGCTCCAGCCGTCAAGATGCTTGAGCTTTACCCTCAGAACGGCGGCCTGCAGCGCGTCGAGCCTGCTGTTGACGCCGACCAGCCGGTGATAGTACTTCGGTTTGCTGCCGTGGTTTCTCAGGACCTTCAGGCCTTCGGCGGTCTGTTCGGATGACGTCGTGATCATCCCGCCGTCGCCGAAGCCGCCGAGGTTCTTGCTGGGGAAAAAGGAAAAGCACCCCATGTCCCCCATGGCGCCGGCGCTTCCGGCAGGGCTGCGCGACCCGATGGCCTGGGCGGCGTCTTCCACCACGAAGAGACCGAACCGGGAGGCGGTACGTTTAATGGCGGCCATGTCGGCCGCCTGGCCGAAGAGGTGTACCGGCATCACGCCCCGGACGGCTGCGCCGTCCGGGGTGACGGGGGACTTGGATTTTTTCGTAAGGCGCCCCATGAGGTCTTCGAAGAGACCGGGGTCCATGTTAAAGGTCACGGGATCGATGTCCACGAAGATTACCGATGCGCCGGTCCGCGTAATGGAGCCGGCCGTGGCAAAAAAGGAGTAGGGGGTAGTAACCACGGCATCGCCGGGCCCCAGGCCCAGCTGCATCATCGCCAGTAGTATTGCGTCGCTTCCCGACGCCACGCCGACCCCGTATCGGGCGCCCGTGTACGCGGCGATCTCGGCCTCCAGCGCCTCTACCTCGGGGCCGAGGATGAAATACTGGGATGAGACCACGCGGTCGACGGCCTCCCGAATTTCGTCTTGTATCGTGGCGTGCTGAGCCTTCAGATCAAGCAGGGGGACGTTCATCGCTATATATTCCTTATCCTTTCTCGTGGGTGACCACGCCGTTTTGCTGCCGGTATTGACGGGCGCACTCGGGGCAGGCGGCGCGGCCCGATCGGTCAAACTCGATCGATACGCCGCACATGCAGGCCCACCCCGCCGGGCGGGCGGGGCCGCCCATGACGACGGCAAAATCGGCGACATCCTTCGTTACCACGGCGCCGGCCGCCACCAGGCAGTAGTCGCCCAGCGCCGTCCCGCAGACAATCGTGGCGTTGGCCCCGATCGTCGCACCCCGGCCGACACGCGTCTTCTCGTACCGGTCTTTCCTCGGGAATTGGCTGCGGGGCGTCCGGACGTTGGTGAAGACGCAGGACGGCCCCAGGAAGGCGAAGTCCCCGACGACGACCCCGTCATACACGGAAACATTGTTCTGTATCTTCACGCCGTTTCCGATCACCGCGGTCGGGGCGATGTAGACGTTCTGGCCTATGGTCACATTGCTTCCGATCGTTGCGCCGGACGCGACGTGGGAAAAGTGCCAGACCTTCGTCCCGGCGCCGATTACGGCGCCGTCATCAACTACCGCCGTCGGGTGGATGAAGATATCATCTGTGCGTGTCACGGTCCTCTCCCCCGATAGGCCGGTTTACTGCTTCCTGCCCCGGAAGACCAACGGCACCCCGGCGGTGATCCAAAGTCCGATGAGACAATACCGTACGAGATGGGATACCGGTACGTCCGGGAGCAGCATCTTTACGACGATCTTGATCAGAAAAATTACGGCAACACCCGCGATCACCTTGACGATCTGATACCACCAGACCGATTTCGGATCAAAGAGGATGTACTCCTCCTCGATGATGAAGCCGATTGACATGCCGGTGAGCGTTCCGATCACCCGAACGGCGGTATCGCCGGAATAGATGAAGAACATGACCGCGGCAAGCGCGAGAACAAGGACGATCAGGGGGATGGTCTTGGGGCTGATCCCCCGCAACGGGTGGGTGGTGTCGTAGATGAAGTAGAGCCCCAGAATCACGGCGCCGATAGCCCACCCGCCGGCCACGTCGATGGGCCAGTGGACGCCGAGGTAGAGGCGGGAAATGCCGACGGCGATGATAATGATCACGGCCGCGATCCATGCCCACGCCTTTTTCAGCTGCCAGGCGATAGTCCCCCAGAAGACGGTCGCCCCCTGGGTGTGACCGCTCGGGAACGCGTACCCGCCGCCCGATTCGGGGTAGATTACCCTGACGTGGGCGGGATCGGGTCTCGGCGTCTGGAATATTTCTTTCAGAAGGTCGTTGACGTAGGCCGAAAGGAGAAACAGGACGCCGAGCTTGAAGGCGAACTTTTTATCCACGCACCAGTAGAGGATCGGAACGGCGATCAGGTAAAACTCTTCGTTGCCCAGAAAGGTCACGGCAATAAAAAACCAATCGAGCACGGGGGCCGCTATTTGTTGAATCCAGAGAATAATATCGGGACGTGATAGATATTCCATGAAATGGCTCTCCATGAAAGACATAAGAGCTTCTTATACACTGTTTCGGTAGAAACGGCAACGAATTTTTGCGGCAGGAATAGTCAGCGGACGCCGAACAGCGAGGTAATATATTCGAAATTTGCCGTGATCCGGAGCCGTTTCGTGCCGATTGAAGCGGGGATGGGATTAAAGGGAGAGGCGTACCTCACCGCTTTGATCGCGTACTCATCGAGGATCTGGTATCCGGATGATCTGATGAGCGTGACGCTCGATACATTTCCGCCGGACTCGATCGTAAATACGAGGGTGAGCCTTCCCCCCTCGTTGCGTTTCTGGGCCTCGAAGGGGTAGTTCCATGCCAACTCGATTTGCCGCTTGATGTGGGCGAAATAGGCATAGTATTTAAACTCGGTCGTGTTGAGAGAGACCTCCTCTTCCTCGGTGACTCCCGGGGCGGTCGTACCAAACGGCTGGTCGAGCCGTCCCGAACCCTCGCGGCCCATCGTCAGGTCCTCAACGGTAAGGCGCTCCTTGTCGGGGCGGGGAACCGATTCATCCGGCTTAATAGCCGGTTCCGGGCGCGTCTGTTTCCTGGCTACGAGCCGATCATCGACCGTCGGTTTATCGCTCGTCTCATTCTTGTCGGGTTGGTCGGGTTTGGCCGGCGGGGAGAGGACCGCGCCCGGCGGTTGCGGGGAGCCGCCGCCGAGCGGCGTCCCCCGCCGAACCGTCTCGCGATCTACCAGCCGGTTCTTATCGGAAAGCCGGGGGGAATCCACCTCCTTGTCGGTCTCGTTTTTCTGGGGGAAGTCGTTGAACTCGTACGATTGGTTATCCCGATCTTCGGCGAGCTCGACCACGAGGGGTTTGTCCGGCTTTGACGCCGCGTCGATCGTAAGGAGGGAGAAGAGTCCCAGCAGGATGACGTGAAAGAGGACAGAGCATACCAGAAAGACCTCGGCCCTCCTGGCCGAATCTTTTCGTTCTCGTTTCTTTTTAAGAGAATATTCCGATTCGGTAACCATTACAGCCGCCATCGCTTTGAAAATCCACACATTTTATTATACGTGGAAGGGGGCCGCGGTGTCAACGGCAAAGCCCCCGTCCGATCTGTCCTTGACAACCGACGGCGCATCCTCTACAATCAAGAACGCCGGGACGGCAGTGGGGGGCGTGCATCGTACATTAAATAGGTTTGGGAATGATCGTGATGGTCCTGGCGGCCGGCCTTTCGGACGACGCGGCAGTGAACAGAGGTGAACGGCATGCTTGAGCGGATCCGCCGCTGTGCGCAGTTGATCTACTTTTCAAAAAATACCCTCGCCCTGACCGGGGCGGGAGTGTCCACGGAAAGCGGCATCCCCGATTTTCGGAGCGACAAGAGCCTGCTCTGGGAGCGGATTCACGCATACCGGTTTATGCCCATCGATGCGTATCGGGACGGCGTGGATAACTATATCGGGATGTTCTGGCGCTACTGGTTTCCCCTCCTGCTGCCGATGATACATGCCCGGCCCAACATAAACCATCACTTTTTGGCGCGCCTGTCGGCACTGGGCCTCCTTTCGACCGTCATTACCCAGAACACCGACGGGCTCCACGGCAAGGCCGGCAGCGCGGATGTCCTGGAGATCCACGGAAACATCCGCGGCGGCCGCTGTTTTTCCTGCGGGGCGGCCTGTGGTATGGACTATATCATGGACGAGATCCAGGCGGCGCGCATACCACCGGCATGCACCGAATGTGGAGGGATCGTGGGGCCCGATATCGTGTTTGCCTTCGAGCGGACGCCCGATTACGACAGGGCGCTGGACCGCGCGGGGCGTGCGGAACTCCTGCTCGTGATGGGCTCATCGCTCCTGGTTGATCACGTCAAGGAGGTCGTCCTGGGCGCGATTACCAACGGCGCACACCTGATCATCATTAACAACCAGCCCACCCCATTTGACGACGCGGCCGACGTAGTGATCCACGAGCGCCTCTCTCAAGTCACCAGGACGTTGTGGGAGACGATGGAGTGCTATCTTTAGTCGATCCCGCCGCCCGGAAACGGACGGTGCTGATAATAAATATACGGCGGCTTGCCATGATCCGAGATTTCGAGCCTGCGAGTCGCGGGCAGCGTACGCGGTGACGGCGCCGCGAAAATCCTGAGACGGGTATGACATGGTTGATTTAAGAGAAACGGTCTCGTACTACCTCTTCTCGAAACACGCTGTCAAGGAAGACCTCAGACAGGTCGATCCGCTGGCCGCTGACCATGTTGCTCAACCACCTGATCTTCCCCCGCCGCTCCTGGTACGCCGCGGCCG
The DNA here is from genome assembly GCA_963848155.1 of uncultured delta proteobacterium. Taxonomy (GTDB): domain Bacteria; phylum Desulfobacterota; class Zymogenia; order Zymogenales; family Zymogenaceae; genus JAFGAS01. The sequence goes on along the minus strand of CAWKCL010000006.1, from coordinate 107,582 downwards.
CCCGGGGCACGATCATCAATGCGATAAACGGGAGGGCACGGGTCGCCCTCGTCTATAAAGACGTTGAGGCCTCCTCCTACCGCGAGCTTCGTCTCGGGAAGGACTCCGTCATCGAGGAAGGGACGACGATCCTGGGCGAATTGACGCTCGGGGACCTGGCGGTTGTCGGGAGGCGGGTATCGATCGAGGGGCCGGTGACCCTCGGGTACGGCGCCTCGATCCGGGAGGGGTGTATCGCCATCAGCCATACCACCTTCGAAGACTGGGTGGGGATATCGTCCAACGTCCATTTCATCACCTTCACCCACGACATCGGGGACATTACGCGGCGGGTGGGGAAGATAAAATTCAAACCGATCCTGGTCCGTGCCGGGACCTGGATCGGAACCCGGACGACGGTGCTTCCCGGCGTAACGATCGGGGTGGGGTGCGTTATCGGGGCCGGGTCATTAGTGACCAGGGACATCCCGGACAATTCCCTTGCCGTCGGCCGCCCCGCCCAGGTGATACGAAAGCTCGGCCCCGGCCCCGGCGGCGGCCTGCCGCCCGAGTTGGAGAAGACATGGAGGTGGGAAAAGTGGTAGGGACGATGCGCGATTGTCCCGGCGCACGGCGGCCGCGCCGGCGGTGTTCGGGCCCGCGGGGGCGGGTCGATACGGGACAATGAAAGATACAACCATGGAAAACTCCTCCCCGAGATACGCCGGGATTCGACGGGGATCTCGACAAAAAGATCGCGGAGGCCCGGAAGATACTGGCCCGTCTCGGGAGGGTGGTCGTCGCCTTTTCCGGGGGGGTGGACAGCACGCTGCTGCTCGCACTGGCCGCAGACGTCCTGGGCACGGAAAACGTCCTTGCGGCCGTCGGCATCTCGCCGAGCATACCCGACCGGGAACGTGAAGAGGCCCGGCGGCTTGCGGAGACGGCGGGCGTGGAACTGGTCGAATTCGAGTCGCGCGAGTTTGACGACCCCAACTTTACCCGAAATCCCGTGGACCGCTGCTACCACTGCAAAAGCGCCCTGTTCGCCCAGATATGGACGATCGCGCGGGAGCGCGGCTTTCCATCGGTCATCTGCGGGGCGAACGCCGACGACCCGGGAGACTACCGCCCGGGCCTCGACGCGGGGATGAGGGCGGGGGTCGTAAACCCCCTCATGGAGGCCGGCCTCACCAAGGCAGACATCAGGGCGGCGTCCCGGATCATGGGGCTTGTTACGTGGGACAAGCCGGCCATGGCCTGCCTTGCCAGCCGCATCCCCTATGACAGCCCGATCACGCCCGAGCGGCTTGCCCGGGTCGGCCGGGCGGAGGAGGCGCTGCGCGGACTTGGGTTTGGGGAGTGCCGCGTCAGGGATTACGAGACGCTGGCGCGCATCGAGGTGCCGCGCGACTCACCTGGAGCGGGCCGTCCTGGAGCGGGAGGCGATCGTCTCGTCGCTCAGGGCGCTCGGGTACGTCTACGTGACGCTGGATCTGGCGGGCCTCAGGAGCGGATCGATGAACGAGGTCCTCCGGTAGGCCCGCCGGTTCCCATAGCCGTGTATCGGTATCCCGTATCTACCCGCCTCAAATATTTCAAGCTTCTTGCTTGTCAAGTGCCACGTTCGATGGTATTATTAAATCACTTCGTGTCCCGGGCACCGGTGGAAATGTACTTACATGACTGAGAGGATACGATCTCTTTCTGAACAGGTTTCCCGTCTTGTTGTGCCCGGTTACCTGCATACACAACGACCCGGTCGGGACTTACGATACCAATTATATCCTTTATACCAGTGGGATTGTCCCTTGATTCCAACCGGGGAAACTGAAAACGGGGACTACCGGGCGCCCCTTCCGTATTGAAGCCCATACGGCAGCCGGATTCGGCTTGCCAAGAAGGGAGGCATCAGATGCAGGAGATGCAGGATGTAGCCGAGCACGCGAGCACCATCCTGGTTGCCGATGACGAGCCGAACGTCCGTGATGTCATCAGACTCATGCTTGCCGAAGAAGGGCACCGGCTGGTCTTCGCGGAAAACGGGGCCGAGGCCTTTGAAAAGGCGTACGAACTGGTCCCCGACCTGATCCTCCTGGACGTCATGATGCCGAAGATGGACGGCTACGAGGTATGCCGGAAGCTTCGCAGCGAGCCGACGGTTGCACAGGTGCCGATTATCATGATCACCGCCCTCGGGGATACCGCGTCACGAATACGCGGCATCAACAGCGGGGCCGACGACTTCATATCGAAACCGTTTGACTTCGCCGAACTCACGGCCAAGATACGAAATATCATCAGGCTCAACCGTTTTCGGCAGATCCTCACCGAGCGGGAGAACCTCAAGCGCGCCCATATTGACCTGCAAAAGGCATATGATGCAACCCTCGAGGGTTGGGCGAACGCCCTCGAACTGAGGGACTCCGAGACCCAGGGACATTCATTGCGCGTTACCCAGAAGACGCTGGAGCTGGCCCGGGTGATGGGCATTACGGACGGCGATCTCGACCACGTTCGCCGGGGCGCCCTGCTGCACGATATCGGAAAGATGGGGATCCCGGACGCCGTTCTCCAGAAGCCCGGCCCGCTGACCGCCGAAGAATGGACGGTGATGAAACGGCATCCCGAATACGCCTACCGGCTCTTGTCTCCGATAGACTACCTTCGGCCCGCCCTGGATATCCCCTATTGTCACCATGAACGGTGGGACGGAACGGGTTACCCGCGGGGATTGAAGGGGGAAGAGATCCCGCTTTCGGCCCGCGTCTTTGCGGTGGTGGACGTATATGACGCGCTGAGCACCGACCGGCCCTACCGCCCGGCCTTCACAATGGATAAGATCAACGCGCATCTTGCGGAAAGCGCGGGGTCTCATTTCGACCCCCGGGTCCTGGAGGCGTTCAACCGCATTATCAGTCGTGGCGGTTCGTGATATACGCCCCTCGCCGCCGTATCTCCCGTCGACCGATTCCTCGTGCCGTTCTATAGCCGTGACGCGCGCCGGGAAAAGGGACGGGCGCCGGGATTTCGATGTATTACGTGTTTAGCGACCGTAAGGGCGCCTTGAGCGCCGAGACAAGGCGGCCGACCTCTCTCAACAACTCCTCCCGGTTACCACCGTTTCGTTCGATAACGTTCACCAATGCGCTTCCTACCACCACCCCGTCGGCTACCGCGCCGGCCCGGCGGGCCGTTTGAGGATCAGCTATACCAAAACCCACCGCCACGGGCAGATCGGTAATGATCCCTGATTGCCGATATCCGCTCCTCCAGGTCGTCGGGCAGGGCATCCCTCGCCCCGGTCACCCCCGTGACCGATATGTAGTAGAGAAACCCCGAGGCCCCCTTAACGACCTTTTGAAGGCGCGCTCCGGCGCTTACCGGAGAGATCAGATTGATGAAATCGATACCCGCCCGATCGGTATATCGCCGCATCTCGCCGGCCTCCTCAAACGGGAGATCGACCACGAGGACGCCGTCCACCCCCGCCCGACGGGCACGGTCGGAAAACCGCGCGACCCCAAAATTCATGATCGGGTTGAAATATCCGAAAAGGACAAGCGGGATCGAGAGGCGCGGCCTGAGTTGTTCGACCATATCGAGGATAGCTTCGAGCGTTGTCCCGTTTCGGAGCGCGCGCATCGAGGCCCGCTGGATGGTGGGTCCGTCAGCCGTTGGATCGGAAAAGGGAACCCCGATCTCAATGATATCGGCGCCCGCCTGCTGGACGGCCACGAGGAGCTCGCCGGTCGCATCGAGGCTCGGGTCGCCGGCCGTGAGGTATGCTACCAGCGCCCTGTGGCCGTCGGCCCGTATAGCCCGGAACGCGTCGCTGATTCTGCTCATTTGAGTGAGACCTCCATAAGGGAGGCGATCGTGTTGATGTCCTTATCGCCTCTCCCCGACAGGTTGACGATGATATCTCCCTTCTTGCCGATACCCTGCGCGATGTTAATTGCCGCAGCCACGGCGTGGGCGCTTTCCAGTGCGGGGATGATCCCCTCCAGCTGCGTCAGCGTATGAAACGCCTCGACGGCCGCCTCGTCGTCAACGGCCTGGTATGAGACACGCCCGCTGTCGGCAAGAAGGCTGTGTTCCGGCCCAACCCCCGGGTAGTCCAGGCCGGCGGAAATGGAGTGGGTTTCGGTAATCTGGCCGTGGTCATCCTGCAATACGTAGGTCTTGGCGCCGTGCAGGACCCCCTGGCTGCCGCCGCAGATCGACGCGGCATGCCGGGATGACTCAATGCCGTCGCCGGCGGCCTCGACGCCGACCATGGCGACCGCGTCATCACCCAGGAACGGATAGAAAAGCCCCATGGCGTTAGACCCTCCTCCGACACACGCCACCAGACAATCGGGCAGCCGGCCGATGGCCTGCCTGATCTGGCGTTTGGCCTCACGCCCGATGACGGCCTGGAAATCCCGCACCATCATCGGATAGGGGTGGGGACCGGCCACGGTGCCGATAACGTAAAAGGTATCCCGGACGGTGCCGACCCAGTCCCGCATGGCCTCGTTCATTGCGTCCTTAAGGGTCGCCGATCCCGAATCGACGGGCCGGACGTTCGCCCCCAACAGCTTCATGCGAAAGACGTTGAGGGATTGGCGATCGATATCGGTCGTCCCCATGAATATCTCGCACGACATTCCGAAGAGGGCCGCAACCGTGGCGGTGGCGACCCCATGCTGGCCGGCCCCCGTCTCCGCAATAAGGCGTGACTTCCCCATCCGGCGCGCGAGGATTGCCTGACCCAGCGTGTTGTTGATCTTGTGTGCGCCCGTATGGCAGAGATCCTCCCGTTTTAGCCAGATACGCGCCCCGCCCGCGTGTTCCGTGAGGCGGCTGGCGAGCCAGAGGGGGGTGGGCCTGCCCGCGTATCGGGTCAGGTAGGGGCCGATTTCGGAAAATAGTCCCCTCTCCCGTTTCTCGTGCCTGTAGGACTGCTCAAGCTCGATCAGGGCGGGCATCAGGGTTTCCGCCACGTACCTGCCCCCGTATTTCCCGAAATGACCGTTGACGTCGGGATTTCTCGTCATGGGTTATGACCTCCATAGCGCCGAACCACCTGGATGAAGCGGCGCATCTTGATATGATCCTTGATACCCGGGCTTTGCTCCACCCCCGAGGCCACGTCCACCCCGAAGGGCCGAAAATGACCCAGCGCATCGGCGACGTTCTCGGGGGTCAGGCCGCCGGCGATGATAATGCGGTACGGGCCGATACCGCCGTCAAGCACGTCCCAGTCGAACGGGATGCCGGTGCCGCCGTAGGAACCGGGGACATACGTATCCAGTACGAACGTGGAGGCGGCCGGGAAGGCGGCAAGCTTTCGGAGGTCTTCCCTCTGCCTGATACGGACGGCCCTGATGACGGGAAACGGGGCCCCGGCCAGGAAATCCGCCGGTTCGTCTCCGGAAAGCTGCACGGCCGAGAGGCCGCATCGGGAAACCGTTTCGACAATAGCCTTCTCGTCCCGGTTTACGAAGACGCCGACCCGCCCGAGAAACGGGGAGAGCTTCCGGCAGATCGCCCGGGCGTCTTCGGGGGAGATAGAGCGGGGACTTTCGGGATGAAAGACGAAACCGAGGGCGTCGGCCCCGAGCTTTTCCGCGGCCAGGGCGTCGGCTGCAATTGGTTATACCGCATATCTTTATACGCACGGGCATGGCTGCCTCCTCATGATCGGCCGTCAGATTTTTTCCCGGCCAGTGCCTGCATCGCGCGGCCCATATCGCCGATATCCGGTATCTGCATCAGGGCCTGGCCGACCAGGAAACAACGGATGCCGACCCGCACGTAGCCGTCGATATCGGCCCGGGACCGGATTCCGCTCATGGCGACCGCCGTGACGCCGTGCGGGACAAGCCTGCCCAGGCGCGCGGCCGTGCCCCGATCGACGGCCAGCGTTTCGAGGTTCCGGTTATTTATCCCGATCAGATCCGCTCCCGACGCAAGCGCCGTCTCAAGCTCGTATTCGTTATTCACTTCCACGAGGGCGTCCAATCCCACGTCACGGGCCGCCCCCATGAGATCGACCAGGAGGCCGCGATCAACAATCTTGACGATGATAAGCAGGGCGTCGGCCCCCATTACCCTGGATTCGTATACCTGATAGGGGTCCACGATGAAGTCCTTTCTTAAAAGCGGCAGGCCTGCCGCGTAGCGGGCCTGCCCCAGGTACGCGGGGTCCCCAAAGAAGAAGTCGGGCTCAGTCAGGACGGAAAGGGCGGCCGCGCCGTTTTCGGCAAAGCACCGGGCCAGCTCGGCGGGAGTAAAGTCGTTCCTGATAACACCCCGCGAAGGGCTGCCCTTTTTCAACTCCGCGATGACCGCCACGTCCGGTCCCGCGGGGGAAACGGCGGTGAAAAACCCCCTCGTTGGTTCCAGGTCGCCTATTCGGCTCAGGAGCTCGCGCGTGGTAGTCCGCCGCCGGGCGTCCCGGATGCTGCGCCGCCGGCCTTCTACGATCCGCTGCAGGATCGGGCCCGGGTCTGTTGAGTGAGTTGTGCTCATCGGTATATATCTCCCGCCGTCAATTGGCACCGGCCGTGATTTCGCGTAAGGCGCAGAGCTTCCGGTAGGCGGCCCCGCTGTCGATGGACTCTTCCGCCTTGACGAGCCCCTCCTCGAAACCCCCGCTCAACCCGCTGACCAGGAGGGCCGCGGCGGCGTTGAGCATCATCACGTCCCGTTTTGGACCGCGCAAACCCCTGAGCAGGTCCTCGACTATCCGGGCGTTTTCGACGGGCGTGCCGCCCATGAGCTCCTCGATGCGCGACGTCCCTATCCCGTACTGTCCGGGTTCAAGGACCATCTCGTCGATCGCCCCGTCACGAACGTATGAGATACTGGTGGGCCCGGTGGTCGTGATCTCGTCCAGCCCGTGCCCGTGTACGATCATTGCCCGTTTTGTCCCGAGCATGATGAGCGCCTCGGCCATCACGCGGCACAGGGCGGGGTCGTAGACCCCCAACAGCTGGACGTCGGCCCCGGCCGGGTTGGTGAGGGGACCCAGGATATTAAAGATCGTGCGAAATCCCAGCTGCTTACGCGGTTCGCTCACGTGTTTCATGGCGGAATGCAGCTGCGGTGCGAATAGAAAGCCGATGCCGATTTCCTCGATACACCTCTGGACCAGAGCCGGCCCGGCGGTGATATCCACGCCGAGGGCCTCCAGGACGTCGGCGCTGCCCGATTTGCTCGATACCCCCCGGTTGCCGTGCTTTGCCACCACGGCGCCCGCGCCGGCCGCCACGAAGGCCGCCGCCGTTGAGATGTTGAACGTCTGGCTTCGGTCGCCCCCGGTTCCGCAGGTATCCAGCAGCGCGTTGCCGTTGGGCAGGCGCGGCGTTATCCTGACGGCTTTCTTCCTCATGGTGGACGCGGCGCCGGCGATCTCCTCGACCGTCTCGCCCTTCAGGCGGAGCCCGGTCACGAACGCGCCGATCTGGGCCTGCGAGGCCTGCCCGGTCATGATATACTCCATGGCCGCCTCCATCTCCTCAAAGGTGAGGTCCGCGGCGTCGGCCACCTTCTGCAAAAGGGATCTAATCATGAGTGCCTCCTATCAGTAAAAAGTTCTTAAGGATCTGTCTGCCGTGTTCGGTCATGATCGACTCGGGATGGAACTGGATGCCGAATATGGGGTGCTGCCGGTGCCGCACACCCATGATCTCGTCATCGTCGGTCGTGGCGGTGATTTCGAGGCAGTCGGGAACCGAACCGGGATCGATGACCAGCGAGTGATACCGCACCGCCGAAAAGGGTTTCGGGACATTCATGAAGACGCCCCCCCGATCGTGGTAGACGGGGGAGCATTTGCCGTGCATGATCCGCTTTGCCCTGACGATCCGTGCGCCGAATGCGGCGCCGATGGCCTGATGGCCGAGACATACCCCGAGAATCGGTATGCCGGCACTACGCCTGATGAGGTCAACCGAGATCCCGGCGTCGTGCGGAGTGCCGGGGCCGGGGGAGATCACGATATAGTCGGGCGAGAGGGCCCGGGCCCGGTCGGCCGTTATCGCGTCGTTACGGATTACGGCCGGGGTCATCCCCATTTCCCCGAGGTATTGGACGAGGTTATAGGTAAACGAATCGTAATTATCGATCACCAGGATCATGCGAACCCCCCTATCTATATGCCATATTGTCGGCGGCCATCTGTATTGCCCTCATCATGCCCTTGGCTTTATCGGTGGTTTCCTGATACTCCCGATCGGGGTCGGAGTCGTAGACGATCCCGGCGCCGGTCTGGACATAAACCGCCCCGTCCCTGACCACCATGGTGCGAATCGTGATGCACATGTCCATGTTCCCCGAGAACCCGAGATATCCAACCGAGCCGCCGTACAGCCCGCGGCGGTGCGGCTCCAGTTCGTCGATGATCTCCATGGCGCGGATCTTCGGCGCGCCGGTCAGCGTGCCGGCGGGGAAGGCGGCCCGCAGGACGTCAAAGGCGTCCTTGCCGGCGACGAGCTTTCCCTCGATGTCGGAGACGATATGCATTACATGGGAGTACTTTTCCACCCGCATCAGCTCGGTTACGGTGACGCTGCCGTATTCGGATACCCGCCCGAGGTCGTTTCTCCCCAGGTCAACGAGCATGATATGCTCGGCCCGCTCCTTCGGGTCGGCCAGGAGCTCGCGGGCCAAACGGATGTCCTCGGCGGGATTCTTTCCCCTTGGCCGGGTGCCGGCAATGGGCCTGATCTCGACCTTCTGTCCGTCCAGCCGGACGAGGACCTCGGGGGATGAGCCGACAAGGGTTACCGCGTCGAATTTCAGGTAGAAGAGATAGGGAGAAGGATTGATGGTCCTCAGGGCGCGGTAGAGATCGAAGGGGTCGGCGGTGGACCTAACCATGAGACGCCGCGAGAGAACGACCTGGATAACGTCGCCGCTCTCGATGTATTGTTTTCCGCGCGCGACCGTCTTGAGAAAGTCGTCCCGTGTGGTGAGGGAAACCGGTGACGGCGGCTCCGGCCTTTCCCGCGGCGAGACGTCCACATCCAGCGGACGATCAAGGCGTCCCTTTATGGTATCGACCTGGTGCGCCGCCTCCCGGTACGCGGCGGCGGTGTCGGTATCGTCTTCGAGGAAGACATTGACCGTTACCTTGATGGTATTCTTGACGTTGTCGAAGATGACAATCGTGTGGGCTATCACAAAATACATGTCATAGGCCATCGGGTCATCTCCGTCCTTTTCGGGGAGGCGTTCCATGAAACGAACCATGTCATAGCCGATATACCCGACGGCGCCGCCGAAAAAGCGGGGCAGCCCCTCGACTTCCACCGGCCGATACCTCCCCATGAACTCCCTCAGTTTTTCGAGGGGGTCGTCGACCGGGCCTTCAAAGATCGTCCGGCCGAGACGTTTGATCTCTACGAATCGCCCCCGGCTGCGGAAGATGATGCAGGGCCCGATGCCGATGAAGCTGTAGCGCCCCCATTTTTCTCCCCCCTCTACGCTTTCCAGGAGAAAGGAATGATACGGGCCGTCCAGTTTCCTGAAGGCGGTTACCGGGGTTTCCATGTCGGCCAGGAACTCCCGATAGACCGGTATGAGATTGCCGGTCCGGGAGAGCCGGTCAAACTCGGGGAAAGACGGGGTAAGCATCGCCGGATACCTCCAAGACAAAAAAAGCCGCGGGTGTTTTCACCCGCGGCTTTGCTGAATAAAGAAAGGCCGCGGGTTTTGAGATTCAACCGCGGCCTTACGTTATCTTTCTATATAGGTAGATGAGACTATGGGGCGGACGAACCTCCTCGTATGGTATCGCGCCACACCCACCAGTTGCCGTTAGCTACTGCCGGAAACAATATTGAAAGGGTCTTATCCATGGTCAATCGATTAGTAACGCCAATACATAAACTTTGCGCCACTATATCACGGAGGCCATTGCCTGTCAACTATTTTATTTAAGTTATGAAAAAAATATCTAATAACAAACCGAGTTTTCCGGTTTCCCCGGGCCGGGGCGGCGTATTTTACCCCGGGATTCGGTCGAGAAGGGGGCCGAGCTTCACGAACCGTTCGTACAGGGCGTCGTAGACCTCCCTGCCGCCGGACGGCTCTATGGTTCGGGAAAAGAAGTCGATGCCCGAGAGCGCCTCGCGGTGATCCCGGAAGACTCCCAGCCCGATGAATCCGAAGATCGCCGCGCCGACGACCGTGTTCTCCGACTGCCGGGTCAGGCGGATGGGTATATCGAGGACGTCGGCCCTGATTTGGTTGAGCAGCTCGTTTCTCGACCCCCCTCCCACGACGGTCAGCCGGGGAAAGCTCGATCGCTGAAAGCCCTGAAAGCAACGTCACCGCCTCGCGCAGCTGAAACGCCAATCCCTCCAGGAACGCCCGGTAGATTGCGCCGCGGCTGCTTGCCAGGGTCAGGCCCGTGATCGCGCCCGCGGCATCGTATCTCTTGGCGATGCCTGATCCCCGGATGAACGAGGGATAGACCATGATACCCTGTGCGCCGCGGTCAACGCGCCCGGCCTCGGCGATCATCAGGTCGTATCCCCTCTTTTTCGTCTTTGCCGCCCCAAAGAAGGCGCCGGCGGCCCATTCCAACGCCCCCGATCCGATCCACTGGAAGCCGGAGTCGAAAAGACCTGCGACGGCGTCGCACTCGTTCTTGAGCCCGAGCGCACGCGCCCGGGCCGACGTATCGGGGGCGGTCCGGCGCACGAAGAGGACCTCCCACGTACCCGAGCTCAGTATCGCCTCTCCGGGAGGGCAGCCGGAGCCAGCGATCGCAAACTGGGTGTCGTGGCCCGCCGCAACCACCGGCACGTCGGTAGAAAGCCCGAGCCCGTGAGCGGCCCGGCGAGTCAGCGTCCCGATGACCGTCCCCGGCTCCACGAGCGGTGAAAAGAGCGACGGGTCGAGACCGGCCCGATTGAATCAAACTTGTCGAATAGTCGCGCCGGCGTATGTCCAACAGCATCATGCTGTCGGCAGTGGTGGGGTCGTTGGTCATGCGGCCGGTCAGACGGAAGTTTATGATACCGGGCGTCATGAGGTAGGCGTGCGCATGGTCGAGCGCCTGGGGGGCGTTGGCTTTGAGCCAGAAGAGGCGAAGGAGGGTGTGCTGGCTCATGACCTGCTCGCCGGTGATCCGAAAGAGGTCGGCAGACGGGATATAGTCGTCAATCCGGTCGGCGATATCGACCGTGCGGGGGCACTGCCAGGAGATGACGGGATAGAGCAGGTTACCGTTTCTGTCCACGGGGGCGCCGTCGTCCGAGAAGGCGGTGACGACGACCGCCCGTACCGCGTCTTTTCCAACCGCGGCCGCCGTCTTCCTCCCGCAGTGGATCAGCTTTCTCCAGACGGCGTCGATATCCCAGATGAGCCAGTCCTTGCCCGGTTCCTGGCGCACCGGCGCGTTGGGCAGCGCCTCCCGATGGACGATGTCGCCCTGCTGGTTAACCGCAATCGCGCGGATGTTTGTGGCGCCGCAGTCAAAAACGAGCACGAGCTGCTTCATAAACGGCCTTTGCTCCTCTCGATGCAATAATACGTCACACCGGTGGAATTATCCATAGAAAAAGAGAGGAGTATCCGGTATGGTCTGCCGGGACCGCGTGGGATATATGCCCCTGTTGACGCGAATCACTTGAAATTTCAGAAAAACCAAGATAATACTTGACTCACCGAATGTACAAATATATAGTACGAAAACATTGTGAGGGTAATATTAATTAATATTAAGATGCTCTAATGTAATAATGTATTGATTGTGGCGGTTTTTCGGGACGTTCCAGGAGATGACAGCTGCGCGCGGCGTCGGTTTGACCTTCCCCGTCTTTCTTCCTGAAAGACGGCCGGTTTCTCCGGGAGGAAGCCCCTTCCTGCATCCCCGAGCCCTTTGACGTTGTTGGTGCGATAGGTAATAGGCAATAGGCAATAGGCCGTAGGCCGGCGCCATATTTCGGGAAGGTCCCCTCATGTTACGCCCACGTTGGATGGAACGCTGTTTCGCCGCGGCTCATGATTTCCGTAATGGTGGAAACAGCCAACGACAAGTGAAACGATAATGTTTCATTTATGTAACGTGGACCGGGGACCATCGGACGTTACCGCCGACTAAGGCGGCGTAATGTATTGCTATCACTGGTAATTTTGGGAGCATCGTTTAGGGCGAGATTTGGAATAGATTTTGCATTAGATATAAAGGTTTAACGTTCTCATGCAACATGACCACAGCGTACAGTGCGCGTTATCTGACTGCGGGAGGTATGCACGATAGTGAAAAGAATCAGGATTACCGGACGAATCTCGAAGGTGCTCTTATTCTGCGTTCTGCTGTTTCTACTGCCCGTATTGACGTATGCCGTCAGGATCGAGGATGAGGATACCGGGACCGACGTCCTCCTCATGGGGCTGGGAATTCTCAGGGTCAACTATACATCGGTGGAGGGTAATCCCATCATCTTTGAGGACAGCGACCGGGGGCTCCCCGAGTTCTTCTCCAATTCCTCCCGGGCCGATCTCCTGGTCGACGGAAGAGTATATCACGACTACCAGCTGGAAGGCTACCTCCATTACAGAGACATCACCTATAACCTCGAGCCGAACCTTTCGGTGTACCTGAAGATCAAAAGGGATCTCAATTACCTATCCATCGGTGATCACCAGGAAGGCGTGTTTACCGATACCCTCTTTACCCGTTTCGAACCGGAATTCCGGGGCGCCTTGCTCCATATCGAAGACAAGAACTACGGGCTGGAGGTCTTTGGCGGGGCGGTGCGCGGTAACCAGACCGAAGACGAGATCGATGCCGACGGCAACTCGGGGCCGTATTATACGTCGTTCTCCCCGGTGATGGCGGCCACCGAATCGGTCTTTATCCGCGTCCGCGATAAGAATAACCCCGCTCTTATACTTAAGAACGATAAGCAGCAGCGGGGAATCGACTATACGATCGATTATGATACCGGGAAAATAGTATTCACCTACCCGGTGGACTCCACGGACTTCTCCGGAAACCCGATCTCGATCGTGGTCACCTATCAGTATGATGATCCCGAAGGCGCCTACAGCCGGTACGTGGCGGGGGGGCGCGTATGGTTCCTGCCCCACGAATACGTAAAGATGGGGATGACCTTCCTCACTAACGGCCCCGTTGACGATTCGCTCAATGAAAGCTTCGAAAACCGGATACAGATCTACGGCACGGATCTGACTATCGATAATAAGAACTCCTTCTACCTCGGCGCCGAATTTGCGGCAAGCGACATACCGAACGGCAGCTCGCCGACGGATTTAGCCTACCGGGGAAACTTTACGTGGAGGCCGAGCGCGGATCTCCGCTTCTGGGGCGGTTACTATCGCGTGGACAAGGATTTTCCGACGTTTGGCGCCACGAGCTTTGATATCGAAAAGATCGTCAAGGAAATCCGCTACGATGTTCCCTTCGATTTCAGGTCGGGGACCGATATCTATGATCTGAACCCTGACGTCGACGTCGGCCTGGGGACGGATGAAGAATCCTGGGGACTGGCCGGGGAATACCTGTTTGCACCGAACCACACGCTGACCGCCGGCTATCGCGAGATCAGGGACAATATCCCTTACGACCACGACCTGCCCCGCACTACGTCACGCGATGTGTACGCTTCCTACCGATATAATCCGGTGGACCGCTTCAACTATTTCGTGGGCGCCCAGTGGATCAAGAGCTTTGACGACCAGAGCCCCCGGCTCGCCGATACCGAAACCTACCGCCTCATAATGGGGATGAAAGGCCCCCTCGGAAGCTCCCGGATCACCGGCCCGGCCAAGATCGAGGCGGCTTACGTGTATGACGATTTCAGGGATCTGGTTGACCATACCGGGAGCGAGGCAACCCATTACCTGCTGGCCCGCGTGGACTTCATGCCGGTTCCCGATCTGACGTTTTTCATCGAGCAGAACGAGATGCTGGTCACGGGACGGGGAGAGGACGGCGTCGTGCTCAGGGGCGACGCGACCTGGCTTGGGGTAGACTACCGCCGCAAGAGATTACGGGCCGAGGCGTACTATAAATTCCTGCAGGAATACGATTATACGCTGGGGCGGGAGATTACCCAGGAGCACCTCGCTTCTGCGATCGTCACCTACAAGCCGACCGATACGGTGGGCGTGCGCCTTAAGCTCGAGGTCGGGTTCAATACCGATTCCTCGACCCTTCCCGAAACCACGAGCACCGATTACATCGCCGAGGCCGAGGTCGTCTGGGATATCAGGCCGGACCTGGTCCTTTCCGTATCCTACGCGCTGGACACCTCCGCCGATGAAACCGGGGGCGCCGGCGACGAGGCGCTGGAAGACGAGGCGGTGGTCATGATCGAGTACTCTCCCGAGCCGGGCGATCTATCCCTCTACGGCGAGTACCGGTTCGAGCGAAGCTACCTGAAGACCGATCCGCTGTCCGCCGAAGAAACCAGGACCAATACCTATATTGTCGGGGGGCGGTATCAATTTCTCCCCAAATGGGAAGTCGTCGGCGGATTCAAATACGCCGGGACAAACGGCGCCCTCGAAAGCAACAAAATGGATACGTTCGTTGAGGTCGGGTACGATCTCTTCGACTGGCTGAAGATGTCTCTCGGATACGAATACCAGGAAATGGCCGACCGCGAGGCGCCCGATACCGATTACACCGCCAATATCGGCTACCTGAAAGCGACGGGTAAATTTTAAACACCAGATGGGTTTTGTCCGATGAAAAAACGAATGCCCTCGATCATTAAGTCGATCCTTTTTGCCTCCGTCCTGACCCTCGTCCCGTACGCCCTCGTCCCCCACGCGGGGACGGCGATGGGCTACCTCGATAACGGGGCCGAGGCGTACGGCTGCCCGATAAAGGTTCCTATCGTCGTTAACCCGGAGAGCCGGACTATCGACGCAGGGGGCGGCACATCATTTACGGTCAAAGTCGACGTCGAAAAGGGACACGATGATTTTTTTGGACCGATAACCGTCTCGGTTACCGGTCTTCCCGCTTCGGGCGTATCCGTAACCCCGGACTTCCCCGTAGACCTCTATTACACTAAAGAAGACAGGTCCGAGGAAGTGACACTCGCAATCGATACGAATTCAGCCGTAACCCCGGGCACGTATAAACTGACGTTCAAGGCTTCCGCCGTCTATCGAGGTGTGACTTATACTAAATACGCTTATGCGACTCTCGTCATCAATCCGCCGCCGGCCCCCTGCTTTACGGTCGACGTTCACCCCGAGAATAGAAATATCATGGCCGGTGAGGAGGGTGAGAATGACCTTCTTCACGATAGTGACCAAGTGGTGCGAGGGATACACCGGGGACGTAAGCTCTCGGTTGACGAAGACAGCCTTCCGGCCGGCGTGAAGTATCGTTCGATGACTAATCCCGTATCCCCAAAGGGAAACAGCGATAACGGGAACGCCCAGACGAAGCTTCGCATCTATAATACGTACAATGCCCCGCCCGGAGAATATATCATCACCGTTAAAGGGGAAAGCGGCGGGTTGGACGATAGCGACACGGTGACGCTCACAGTCAAGGAGAGGGATAATTTCACGCTCTCCGCCGACCCGACCTCACGGGAGATCGAGGCGGGAGACAAGGCCGATTTTAAGGTTATCGGCGCGTTCTCGGAAGGTTTTGAGGGCGAGGTGGAGCTGTCGGCCGCGGGTTCCCCGTCCGGCCTGTCTTTCTCCTTCTCGCCGGAGTCGATATCTGCGGGCAGCCCGAACTCCGAACTGACGGTTTCCACGGGCTACGATACCGAACCGGGCACCTATGAGATCACCATAACCGGCACGCACAAGACGCTGGGCACCCGGACGACAAAGGCGGCCCTGAAGGTCAACAAACCGAGCGACTTTACGCTCTCGGCAACCCCGACCTCCCGGGATATCGAGCCGGGCGGGACCGCCACGTACACCATCACGGTCAACGACGGCGGGTCGCTGCCTCCTTATACGGTGAGTTTCCCCGAGCCCTCGGTCACCGACGGGCTGACGGCGACGATAGACCCGATGTCGCTGCCTCCGACCTCGAACACCAACTCGGTTACCCTTACCGTCCAGACGGACGCGACCGTCGAGGAAGGGATATACTCCATCACCGTGGAAGCAAGCGGGGGCGGGCATACGGCAAACGTCACCGTGACGCTCACGATAAACGAGGCGCCCGTCGTCGAATCCGCGGGGCTTACCGTGGATAAATCGGTCAGCCCGTCGTCGGCCAAGGTGGGCGGGATGCTGCTCTATACGGTAGAGATCAGCAACACCGGCCGCGGCGTGCTCAAGGACGTGGTCGTCCGCGACCACATGCCGGCCGGCGTCGGCTACGTGAAGGGAAGCACCACCATAGACGGGAGAAAGGCCGCCGAGCCTTCCGGGACGACGACGCTCATCTGGGAGATCGACGAGATCGACGGGGGGGACAGCGTAACCCTGAAGTATCACGGGGTGGTCAAACCCAATATATCCCGGGGCAAAAGCACCAACACGGTCACGATAATCGGAACGGACGCGACCGGCAGGACGCTCACCGCCAGGGCGAGCGCCGATCTTGGCGTCTCGTCGGAGGCGCTGGATAGAAAAGGAAAGATCAAGGGGAAGGTCTTCATCGACGAGAACGGCAACGGCCTGAAGAACGTCGACGAGGAAGGGATAGCCGGCGTCTGGATCATCATGGAATCGGGAGAGCGCACGAGCACCGACGAGGAGGGCATGTTCCAGTTTGACGAGGTGGACTCCGGCCAGCACCTGGTCGCCGTTGACGTGCGCAAGCTTTCCAAGGAATATTTTGTCGCCGGGGACTCCTCCAAGATCGTCTCGCTCTTTTCCGGCGGTACCGGGAGGACCTATTTCGGCCTCGGGCGCACCGGCCCCACGAAAGAGGAGCTGGAGGCGCTGAAGAAGGCCGAGGAGGAGAAGCGTCAAGAAGGAGGAAGAGGCCCGCAAGGAGGAGGAAAAGAAGAAGGCCGAGGAGGAAAAGGAGAGAAACGCCCCGAAGGGGACCCTCTTCGGCAATGTCTTTGTAGACGCCAACGGCAATAATATATACAACCCCGGGGAAAAGCGCCTCGAAAAGGTGACGGTGCTCCTGGACTCCGGAAAGAGGGCCGTGACCGACAAGGTGGGAAATTACCGCTTCGAGAAGGTAAAGGAAGGACGGCATACCCTCTCCATCCGGGAGGATCAGGAGTTCAAGAAGAGTTACCGGCTGTCAAAGAAAGAAAGGATCACCGTGAACGTGAAGGCTTCCACGAACAACAGGAAGGATATTCCGGTACTGGACAAGAGCAAGCTGAAAATCAATATCGAGTTAACCGTACGATAAAGCCCGTTGAGGATATTTAATGGATACGATTAGATTTAAACCGGTCACCATGCTTCGGATAACGGGGATACTCCTCGTGCTCCTGCTCGGGGTCTTCTCCCTGGCGCAGGATATCGGCCTGACGGGCCCGTCGGGGCTGGAGGTCAGCGTCTGCGGCGACGGCCAATTCACTATCACGGTCGAAAACGGCGATACCGACATTTCGAATCTGGACATCTACGCGGCCGTTGTGACGGGCGGCGGCAGCGTCATACCCACCAGCGATTTTACGCTGGTATATGAATCCGGCACGCCTAATCCCGCGCCCAATTCCTATACGCTCACCCCGGCGACGGTGACATGGTCGGATCGGACCCTTGCCGCGGATGCGACCTGGACCGGGAGCCTTACCGTCAGCCCGCACTGCGACGCGTTCTCCAACCGGGAGCTGGTCGTCATGGTCAGCTACGACTACTTCGACGGTGTGGACCTGGTGCACGTCGTGGAGACCCCGGTTTACTCGGGCTCCCTGCAGGTGCTCATGCCCAACCTGGTCGTTGAGCTTGACCCCGAGGTCCTCTACGGCATCGCCCCGGGCGAGACCGCCAGCTGGCCGGTGTACGTATCCAACACCGGCGACGGTGTCCTTTCCGACGGAACGCTGACGGCCGTGCTCGCCCCCGGCGGGGGGTTAGATAACCTTACCTTCACCCCGCCCAGCGGCAGCCCGGCGCCGTTGACGGCGCCCATACCGATGCCCGATCTTACCGCGGGAGCGCCCAGGACATTCCTGGGCACGGTGTCTGCCGATCTCACCGTGGGCACCGCCACCTCCTGCCAGGATATCTACGTTACCTTTACCGGCAACTTCGGGTGCGAGAGCCTCAACTGCCAGCCGGACGTCGTAGTCACCGGCAGCGTCAACCTGGAATACCGGACGCCCAACCTGACCTATTCCTTTAGCCCGGACCCCATATCTACGATACCCTACTGCGGCAGCACCAGCGTTACCGTCACCGTCGAAAACCCCGGGGCAACCGCGGGTAACATCGTCGGCCTGCAAATGACGGTGGACGCCTTCGGCATGGAATACACCGTCACGGGCGACACCTCCTCCGAGGTCGACGTGCTGGTCGATGCCGGCTCGAACATTTTCAGGTTCGTCGACGCGGCCAACCATAGCCTGCCGGCGGTCATCGGCCCGGACGACGAGTTCGATTTCACGTTTGATGTCTCGCGTGACGGGTGCGCCACGCTGGACTGCCGGTCACTAATATTCATACCGCAATTCTATGACGACTGCGGCGACGTGTTCGAGCCGCCAATCCAGGAACTGCAGATCTCGGCCTACCCGCCGGCCACGTCGGACTACGACCTCACCGTAACGCCGGACGCGGGCAACCCGGCCATCCCGGACGAGGGGGCCACGCTCGGATACACGATCACGGCGGTCTATAACGCCGAAGCCGGCGAGACGGACGCGACGGCCGACATCGTCGTGACATACCCCGCGACGTTTTCGATCGCGGCCGGCACGGACGCCGGCTATACGGTCACCGGCGCAAACGAGATAACGTGGGAAGACGAGGACTTTCACCCCGACAACCTGGTCGGTTGCCAAACGGCTGGTGCTAACGGCGGATTATGCCGGCGCCGACTGCGAGGACGATTTCACGCTCCACTTCGCGGTGGAGCCGACCTCCGGCATGTGCGAGGGCGACTGCCCGCCCGAGGGGGCCACCGCCAACCTGGGCCTCCTGAGCGATACCCTGCTGGTTATCACCAAAGACGTCGACGGCGACGACGCGCACCCCGGCATCGTATATGCCGGCGATTGACCCGCTGAATTATACCATCTACTGTATACTACTACGGGCCGAGGCTCTTGATCGGCGGTGGCTCGTACGCCGCCCGCGGTCGTTACCGATACGCTGCCGGCCGGCTTCCGGGTCGCCGACTGCCCCCGCAATCTAACCCGCGTGCCCACCAGTGTTACCGGCAATACGCTCACCTGGTGCCTGGCCCAAAACACCCTCGTCCAGGGAGGGGCGTATCCGATCACCTACACGATGGAGCAGATCCCCGTTAGGCAATCCGGGCTACGACCCGTGCCTCTGCGGGACGACGATCACCAACACCGCGACGGCAACGCTCAATACCACGGGCGCGGCGCCCTGCGCGTGGCCGATCCCTCTCCGTTTGGCTGCGACGCAACGAGGCCGCGCTGGCCCTCGCCTATAACTGCGATTAAGACACGCCGGGTTTACCGGCCGACGAAAACGGCCGCGCCCGCCTCCGCGGAGCGGTGCGACTACGAGACCGGCATCACGTTCACGAACACAATCACGCTTCAACCAGGAGATTACCGACTGGAACGACGTCACGTTCACCGATAACGGCAACGCCATCGGCATGGCCTTTAGCGAAGGGACACCCCTGAACGGGACGGCCGATTTCTACCTCAACGGCGCGCTGGTCGTCAACGACTATCCCATAACGCTGGGAGTGCCGCTGAACCTCGGCGCCGTGCGGCCTGCCGCTACCCGGCACGCCCTCAGGCCGGATGACGACCTGGTGATCACCTATACCCTCTACTTCTCGGACGCCTCCAACACCACCGGGACCACCGTCGTCAACTGGTCGGATATCACCGTCGCGAGCTATATCCCGGCTGTCACGACGGCACACGAATTCCATGTCGGGGCGTGGGTAACGCCGATAAACCCGTCCCCCACGGTGACCATCTCTGACTACTGCCACTACGACGACGAGGGACACTGCACGTTCGTCGTCAACCGGTGCGACAGTTCGACCTTCAGGCTTTATCTCACCAGCACCAGGGTCGAGCGCGACGTTATCGTCCGGATCGAGCTGCTGGACAACTACACTTTTGATACCGGTATCCCCACGTCCTTCGTCAATATAAACAGGCCGGACGGGACGCCCGTCGGCGCCTTCGCACCCGAACCTAGCACGCCGGGCGACGTCTGTCTGGAACCTCGGCGACCTGGGCGTGATGGGCAGCGACAGCTACCTCCAGTTCAACCTCATGACCGCGTGCTCCGGCGGGACCGAGACGAACGCCACCGTCGAGAGCAGGGGATGGTGCGGGGACTACGACTATTCCAGCAGCATGTCCTACCGGGCCTCGCGGGGCGAGCGGGAAGGAAAGCTCCTCCTCAAGAAGACGCCCGACGTCATCTACATCAAGGACCGGGGGGCCAACCTCCCCTGGACGATCTACGTCACCAACCCCGGCAGCGGGCCGGCGACCAACGTCGTCGTGACCGATACGCTGGGCGCGGGCATCAGCTATGTCGACGGCTCGGCGACGCTCGACGGCGCCCCGGTAACCCCGGTGGTTGTCCCTTCGGCGTACGCCAGCGGCGTGGAAACTACCGTCACGTTCACCATCGATGAGCTTGCCCCCGGCACAACCGCGACGATCACGCTGACGGGCCACGTGGAGGACTGCGAGAACAGGACCAACCGCGTCCGGGCGACGTGGGGATGCTACGACGAGGTGACCGGCTTTGATTACTGCGGCGAAGCCCTGGCCGGCCCGGTGACCGTCCAGGATCTCGGCACGCGGGTAATCATCAACCGGCACCAGGCAGACGACATCAACACCTGCGGCGGGACCTCGTTCGTAACGGTCGTGTTCAAAAATATCGGCAAGGCCTACGCCTACGACATGCTGCTGACCGAGACGCTGCCCCTGGGCGTCGAATACGATACGGCCTATCCCGGCGGCTGGACCGCGGTGGATGCGTTCGGCAACAACCTGGCCGCCTACGTGGCCTTTGTAGACGGCAGCAATCACACGACGGGCGGCGGCACCCTTACCTGGACCTTTACCCACAGCATGAAGCCGGTGGACAACAGCGGCGAGGGAGACGAGTTTACCATCCGGTTCCCGGTAAAGATCGTCGGCTGCGACTACGCGAGCGGCGCCTCGATGATGGCCAACCTCGATTACGATACCCCGTGCAGCACGGCTACCACGCCCGCGCAGGACACCGTCTCGACCGTGTCGGCTCCGGTACTGGAGGTCACCAAGGGACCGGATATCACCGCGGGCGACCCGAGCGACCCGATCATCTGGGATATCGAGATCACCAACCCATCTATCTACACGGCCATGGCCGTCTTCCTCTGGGACATTCCCGACCCCTCGGGATACTTCTCCAGCGTTACCATCAACGGGCTTTCCGGCTCCGGCACCGAGACCGACCCCTGGGATATCGGGAATATCGCCCCCGGCGACAGCATGCTGTTTACGGCACGGGGGATCCTGAGCGACTGCTACCCCACGACGACGGGCAGCAACACCGCCTGGGTCGAGTGGTGCGAGGACTGCAAGACCAGCGCGTCCAGCAATATCTCCACTATAGACTCGACGCCCCACGTCACGCCCGGCATCGACCTGGACGTCGACTACTGCGGGGGGAGCGTCACCATCACGCTGGTAAACACCGGCTCCCGGGCCTATGACGTCGTATTGACGGACGTCTTCCCGGCGGGCTTCGAGTATACCGTGGGCTCCGCGGAAATCACGTCGTCGGAAGGCAGGGCCTTTAGCGAGGCGAACGAAGAACCGCACTACGACGTGCCGACCCGGACACTGACCTGGGACAGCAACGCGGCTACCGCGCCGGTCTTCATGGATACGGCCGGCAATACGTATATCGAGAAGCTCGAAACCCTGACCATCACGTTCAATCTCGAAAACGAGATGGAGGCGGGAGAGCAGTGCACGTCACGACCTTCGGGGATACGCATACCGTTTCTATCCACTACGAGGACGCCTGCGACGACTACGTACGACGAGACGACTGCGGGGACCGCCACGATCCCGGCCTATCCGAACCTTACCGTGACCAAGGAACTGGACCCCGTCTACGGGGTAATCGGGGAGACCGACCCCGCCCTGTGGCACGTCACGATAGCAAACAGCGGCGGCCCGGCCTACGGGACCATCACCATCGTGGATACGTTCGGGTCAGGCTGGGACATGACAACGGTCAACGCCCCGGCCACCGTCAACGGCACCGGTACGCGGACGATAGACACCGGCGCGCGCACCGTCACCTGGAGCGGCGTGAGCCTTGATACAGGCCCCAGCTCCGAGACAATCGACATCTGGGTCCAGCCTCTCAGCACCAGCCCCGAGTCCGACCTGAGCAACTCCGTGCTGGTGACCGGCGCCTGCATCGGCGGATGTAACTACGAATCGGCCGGCGCCACCCAGAACATCGTCCCCGGCCACAGCGAGATCGAAAAGGTCTACGACAGGGCTACCGCCACGATCGGGGAAACGGTCCACGTGACCATTACCGCGAGCTATTTTGGCGCCGGTACACCCTATGAAGACGTCCTGGTCGTCGACACGCTGCCGACGGGCCTTACCTACGCCGGCAACCTCACGATAAACGGGACCCCGTCGTCAATCACGCCGGTCGGCCAGACCCTCACCTGGGACCTCGGGGATTTTAGCGGGACCCAGGTCTATGTTATCGAATTCGATACGTTTGTGGCCAACACCGCCGATACCGACAACGGGGACACGCTGCCCAACACGGCGACGACCACCTACCTTGTCGGGGCGACGTCGTACACGGATTCTTCCACGACCACCCTGACCATCATCGAGGCGCTGCTGACGATCGACAAGACCTACGCGGTAGTAGGGGGCGGCCCGGTCGAGGGAAGTGCGGTCATCGAATATACCCTGACGCTGAGCCAACAACGGGACGAGCACGGCCTATGATATAGACGTGGAAGATACGCTAGGAACGGGGCTCACGACCCCGACCTAGGTATCCGGCGGGAACAGCCACGATTTTGCTCCGGCAACCCGCTGTTGTGGCACGTCAACAGCCTCGCCGTGGGCGCGTCGACGACGCTCGTCTACCGCGTAACGGTGGAAGACAGCGTGACGCCCTGTTCGATGCTGAACAACGAGGCGGTGGTGACCTGGACGAGCATCAACGGAACGCCCGCCTTGCCCGCGGATGAGCGGACCGGCAGCGGGAGCCCGGCATACAACGACTACCGGACCAGCGATACGCTCCAGGTCCCGGTGGACACGGTCGCGTCCATCACCAAGAGCCTGGTGCCCCCGACGGACGGCTACTGGACGATCGGCTCCGAGGTGAACTACCTGATCCGGGTGATGCTGCCGCGGACGACTATCGCTGACCTGACGGTGACGGACGTCATCGGGACGGCGGGTAACGCCAATAACGGCCTGAGATACGTTAGTGCCACCTTCGTGGCTCCGGGCGGCGGGGCTCTTCCCACCGCGCCGGGCGAGAGTGTTTCTTCACCCAACGACGGGACGGCCCCGGTGACCGTGACCTGGACGTTTAGCAACATACCCGGGTACGACGCGGATACAAGCGGCCCCGGCCGGTACCTGTGGATCGCGGTGACGGCGGTGGTGACCAACGTAGCCCAGAACAACAACGGCGACAGCATCCCCAACAGGGTCACGGCGACGGACAGCGGTTCGTGCCTGACCTGGCCGGGCGGCAACAGCGCCAGCTCGACCAACGTGATCGTGCGCGAGGCCAACCTGACAATCGACAAGACCTACGCGGTGATAGGGGCAACCCCCGTGGAGGCGGGTGCGGTCATCGAGTATACCCTGACGCTGAGAAACAACGGCACGTGCACGGCCTTTGACATAGACGTCGCCGATACGCTGGGCCCGGGCCTCATTAACCCGGTCTACCAATCCGGCGGGGACAGCCACGATTTCTCCGGCAACCCGCTGCTGTGGCACGTCAACAGCCTCGCCGTGGGCGCGTCGACGACGCTCGTCTACCGCGTGACGGTGGAAGACAGCGTGACGCCCTGCTCGATGCTGAACAACGAGGCGGTGGTGACCTGGACGAGCCTGAACGGGTCGGTCGCCGAAGAGCGGACCGGCAGCGGGATCGCCGCGTGGAACGACTACCGGACGAGCGACACGCTTTCGATACCGGTGGACACGGTCGCGTCCATCACGAAGGACCTGCAGCCCCCGGCGGACGGCTACTGGACGATCGGCTCGGACGTCTACTACCAGATCCGGGTGATGCTGCCGCGGACGACCATTTCGGACCTGACGGTGACGGACGTCTTCGGGACGGCGGGTAACGCCAACAACGGCCTGAGATACGAGGGCGCAACCTTTGTGGCCCCGGGCGGCGGGAGCATCTCGCCCACGTCGACCACCATCTCCTCGCCCAACGACGGGACGGTCCCGGTGACCGTGACCTGGGAGTTTGCCAACATACCGGGGTACGACGCGGCGGCAAGCGGCACCGGCCGGTACCTGTGGATCATAGTGCACGCGGTGGTGACCAACGTTGACCAGAACAACGACGGCGACAGCATCCCCAACAGGGTTACGGCGACGGACAGCGGCTCCTGCCTGACCTGGCCGGGCGGCAACAGCGCCAGCTCGGCCAACGTGATCGTGCGCGAGGCTAACCTGACGATCGACAAGACCTACGCGGTGATATCGGCATCCGGCCTGGTGGAAGCGGGCGCGGTCATCCGGTATACCCTGACGCTGGAAAACGAGAGCACCATCTGCACGGCTTACGACATAGAAGTGGAAGACACGCTGGGCCCGGGCCTCACCGGTCCGAGCTGGGTTTCCGGCGGGAACAGCCACGATTTCTCCGGCAACCCGCTGCTGTGGCATGTAAACAGCCTCGCCCCGGGCGCCTCGACGACGCTCGTCTACGACGTGACGGTGGCAGGCACGGGCGACGTGGTGGCCTGCTCGACGCTGGACAACGAGGCGATGGTGACCTGGACGAGCCTCAACGGGTCGCCCGCCGAAGAGCGGACGGGCAGCGGCGACCCCGACGTGGAACGACTACCGGACCAGCGATACGCTCCAGGTGCCGGTCAATACGGACGCGGCCATCACCAAGACGCTCACGTCGGACCCGACCGTGACGATCGGCTCCACGGCGACCTATGACATCAACATCACGCTGCCGCAGGCCCAGATCACCGACCTGACGGTTACCGAAACCATCGGCGGCGCGGGGATTGCCGCCAACGGCCTGAGATTCGTAAGCGCGACTTTTACGGCCCCGGGCGGCGGGAGCATCGCACCCACGTCTACCACTGTCTCCACGCCTAACGACGGGACGGCCCCGGTAACCGTAACCTGGGTGTTTGCCAATATACCGGGATACCTGGCGACCCCGGCCGCCCGCGACCTGGTCATCCACGTCACCACGGACGTGCCGGACGTCACCGAGAACAAGGACGGCGACGTCATCCCCAACTCCGTCACGGCGACGGATACGGCTTCGTGCCTGACCTGGCCGGGCGGCAACAGCGCCAGCTCGGCAGACGTGACGGTGCGCGTGCCGGCCCTGACGATCGTAAAGAGCGTTTCCGTCTATCGTAGGCGCCGACGGCGTGGCGCGGCCCACCGTGGAGCCGGGCGGCGTGGTGACCTACTCGATCACCATAAACAACGTCGGCAGCGGCGAGGCCAGCGACATCACCATCTCCGACACGATGCTGCCGCAATTCGATAATCCGGTGCACCTCTCCGGCGCGGACAGCCATGACTTCTCCGGCAGCCCGCTCCTCACGTGGCACATCAACACGATAGCGGGCTACGGCTCGGTGACCGTGACGTACTCGGTAACGGCAACAAGCGCCATCGTGGAGGGGTCGGTATACGAGAACTGCGCCTCGGTCGTCGGCCACGACATCCTCGGCAACGAGATCCCGGCGGACAACACCGCGCACGTCTCGGCCGACACGTACGATACCGCCACCGGCACCGACAGGTCCTGTGCGCAGGTAACCGGGGCGGTCCCGACGCTGACGCTCGACAAGGAGATACTCTCGGTCAACGGCGTCGCGTATACCAGCGACATGACCGTTCAGCCCGGCGATTACGTCATATACCGTGTCACCGTCACCAACACCGGAACGGGCACGGCCTACGACCTTGACATAACGGATACCTTATCCGAGGGGCTTGGCTACGGCGATTACCTGGCGCCGGCGGGCGACATTCCGCCGACGCTGCGGGACCGGGACGTATACGAGCGCCGCGTGGAGCGACTACTATGACGCGGGCGGCGCGCCGGCCGGCTCGCTGACCGGCCATACGCCACGGCAACGCCCCCGAGGATCTCGTCGGCACGGTTCCCGCGACCATTGGGACGCTCACCTGGGACGGCTCGGATATACGTCCGCTCTCGCTCCCGGCATCCTCGCCGAACTCGAGCGTCACCGGCATCGTACTGCCGGGCGGCCAGACCTACACGATCGAGTATCTCGCCTACGTCAACGGCTTGATCATCCAGCATTCGGTGGCCGAAAACCTGGCCGATGCCGAGGCCAAGGACGGACGGGGGACGACGGTGCCGTGTAATGAAGACCGCACGTCTATCAACACGCGCGAGCCGTTCTTCGTCACCGAAAAGACCATTACCCAGATCGACGGCGACCCCACAAACACGCTGGTGGCCGTGGTCGACAGCATTATCGACTACTCGTTTACCGTAACCAACGTCGGTGAGGGCGACGCCCACAACGTCAACATCTTCGACACGCTGCCGATCGGGTTCGTATACGTCCCGGGCAGCGCCAATATCGGCGAACCGACGATCTCGCTTGACGGACGAGACCTCACCTGGCTTGTCAACGCGGACATCGCCGCGGGCGGGATCTATACCGTCACGTTCCAGGCGGAGGTGACCGACGGCACGTCGGGCGGCACCATGTACAACGTGATGTGGGTCGAGGGGCTGGACCTCAGCGATCAGCCGGTCACCAAGGACGGATCGGCGATCACACCGCTCGATACCGACGCCGACGACCTGGACGACGTACCGGTCGAGGTCGATATCCCGAACGTGCCGCTCATCCTCGTGAAAGACGTAACACCCCGCAGTGTCAGCGCCGGCGCGGTCGTGCACTACACGGTTACCTTTACCAACAACCGGAAGATCAGCTTCTATGATGCGACTATCACCGATACGATGCCACACGGCTTTACGTATAAACCCGGCACGGCCCTGCTCGATGGCGTGCTCATCGCCGATCCGACCGGCAACAACCCCTACGTGTTCTCTATCGGAACGGTTGGGCCGGAGAGCGCGGTGAGGCTTGATTATTACGTGCTGGTGTCTCAATCTGCCCGTCACGGCGCAAACGTCAACTGGGCCGTGCTCAACGCCCACGACGGCGCGGGCAAGCCCATCAGCCTCAAGGATCGGGCGACGGTAACGGTAACGGACGACAGCTTCTTTGATTTCGAGAAGTTCCCGTTCCTGCCCCGGTTCTCCCGGCCGACGGCCGCACCCGAGGTCCCCCGCGCGCCCGAAAAGGAACGCCCGCGTCCCGAGTGCTGCCTGGTCGTAACGGCGATTCCCGTCCGCTCCCAGGATTTCGGCGATACGGTGCCGGGCCGCCCGGAGATTTACTACCAGACCGACATCGCGATGTACGCCGCAACGGAGCTCCTGGTGACCGAAAAGAGGATGACGCCATGGCTTGAGGTGCAGGGATTTGACCCCGAGCGCACGTACCTCATGACCGGCCTCTACAACCGGATGATCACCAAGCTCGGCGAGTACGCCCAGTATAACCTCGGAAACGTCGTCATGGAATCGCTCCTGGGTATCCCCCTTGAGTACGCACCGGGTGTCCTGGAGAAGGCCCGCCGCGAGGGCACGACGCCGGAGCGGGCGGGAACCGAACTCACCAGGGACCTCGCCGAGCGGGCGGGCCTGTCCGCGGTTCCCGAAATACAGCCGATATTCCTCGAATACTTCGGCTCCTATCCCTACCTGCATGAGCGGATAGCCGAAGACAAGCTTGCCTGGGAAGAGGGGCTGATGGATAAAAACATCATGCCGGCCGCCCTCGGCTTTACGCTGCTCCGGGAGGCGGGCCAGATCGAGATGTTCCTGGCCAGCACCGATCCCACCGAACGTTTCTTCGGCCTGTTGCTGCTGACCCAGGCAATCGAAAAGACCAGGTCCATATCGACGGACCTGGCGAAGACCGCGGAGTTCTCGCCGCCGGTAAAATACCTGCCTCACTTCAGCAGGATCGAGGTCGAAAAGGGCAGGGGCCTGACCTGGCGAACGACCGACGAGACCAGCACGCTCTATGACCACGCGTCTGTCCTCTGGGGCCTTTCCAAGCTCAGGAGCGTGGCGCTGCATTCGGCCGACCCCGATGTCAGGGCGCTGGTGCCCCAGATCACCGAGAGGATGAACGAGATCTACCGGGCCATCGAAGCGATACACTACGACGAACAGAGCAAGGGCTTCGTGAGCGTTCATGCCCCCGGCAAGGGCGAAGAGAACAAGAGCGTAGCCGCCAAGGACCTCGCCTTTACGATCCTGGCGATGCGGTCGGTACTGTTTGACAACCGAGACCTGTCGATCAACACGATCGACCCGAAACGCAAGATCGTCGAGATCGCCGATTTCATGATCGAAGAGCTCATGAGCGACGACGGCGGCGTCTACACCGCATACAATTACGCCGACGGAACCCCCGTCGTGGGAGTGAAGCGGACCCTGGTCGACAACGCCCTGGCAGTCCGGGCGCTCCTTTCGGCCTACGTCGTCACCGAGGACAGGAAATATCGGAACGCCGCGCTCAAGGTCTACGCGTTCATGGTCAAGGAGCTCTGGTATGAAGACCTTATGATCTTCATCGACGAGGAGGACCCGGACTACGAGGTGGTGCTGACTCCGCAGTCCATCGGCGCTCTGATAGGGGCCCTCAGGGATCTGGTGCTCTACGGCGACCCGACAATGCGGCACGACTACCTGGACCGGATGTCGTACACGACCGACCGGGTGCTCGACCAGTCCCAGCTTCAGCTCTACGAGAACCGGTTCTTCCCGTGGCACGCCCCGATCACGATCGTCCCGAAAGACCCCAACGGGAGGTCATACATCAAGCCGATCGTCACGACGATCCGCGACAAGGGGATATCCCACGATCTTGCCCCGATCCTCGTGCGCAAGATGGTACTCAACATAACGCCTGCCGGCGCCATTGCGTCCGGCAACGAAGACTCCGTCTCCGACTGGAACAAGTGGAAGGCCGACCTGCGCTACGAAGTCCCCGACGTCATTGCGAGCGCGGTTATTGACGACACGTTTGTAACCGACGAGGGCATGTATTTCACGACACTCACGCGGGACTACCAGCAAAACCTGAACGCGGATCTCCCGGCGTTTAACCCGTATCATACGGACCCGGGCATCCAGGTCTACGGCGCGTTCGTGGGAGGCGAGGTAAGCAGCTACAACGTGAAGAACCTGACCCTCAATTCCGGAATGGGGATCGGCCTTTCCGAGTCCGAGCTGGTCAGGAGACTCGCGAAAAAGACCATGAAGAGCCCCGAGAAATACCTGACCGATTACGTCAAGGCGCGGGCGCCGAAAGACGCCGCGGGAGACGATATCCTTTCACGGTTCATCGACAGGGTGAAGGGCGCGGTTGGGCTTTCCGCGGGCGGACGGTTCACCGATATCATCTACCTCGAATATACCTCGTCCAAGCCCTTCTATACCGAAGGTATCTCCGACGGGTGGGACGAGAAGACCTTCGACGAGAAGCTGACGGTCTCCTCCATGTCCTCGACGATGGTGCGCCAGCTCATGTTCATCATGGATAACAACGGACGCACCGACCTGTCGGCGTCGGACAGGTTCGTGAACGACGTGATAACGATGTCGGTCGCGGCAAAGCGCGTCGCGCTCGGCGAGATCATCCGTACTGCCAAGAAGGACGGGATCGCCGGTGTGCCTCACAGCTTTTCGATGGTCCCGGACAAGAAAGAGAAGCGATCCGTGGTCGAGATCACGGAAAAGAAATCGACCCTCTTTGACGATACGTTTGCGATCTGGGCGATGGCCCTCTATATCGATGCAAGTCAGAAGGGGCTCTTTAACGCCTACCGCGCGGTCATGACAGACGTGACCGATGACGAAGCGGTACTTGCCGAGCTGATCGACGCGCTCATCGCCCACCATTACAACGCCGAGTACGGCACGCTGGTGACCGGCAGTGTCAACACCGTCGAGGTCTCAAAGGCCCTTGACATGCTGACGAGGGCCGCCGAGGTAATGGATGACGGGCCGGCCAAGGAGAAGCTCACGGGCCTGATCAGGAAACAGGCGGACTTCATCATGACACGGCTTGCGACCGATACGGGATTTGAACCCATGATCGGGCTGGGCGGCGAGACAATCCCCGCCGACCTCTGCGAGTTCGAGACCCTCGGGACGAACGTCTTCCCGATCCTTGCCCTTGTCCGAACGTGGGAGGTTACCGGCGACGAGAAGTACCTGAATAGGGCGCTTGTTTACTTCGACCGTTTCGACGAAAGCAAGTGGGACCAGGAAATCGGGCTCTATCTCTCTTCCGGGACCATCTATAAGGCGACCGATGTGTCCAAGCTTGAGCTCAACTACAATAACCAGGAGCTTATCGCGGCGGTACTCCTGATCTCCAAGCTTCAGCCGCATCTTTCCGGCGAGCGGAAGATCCTTTCGGCGTACCACATGACGACCTTTATGAACCGTATCATGGAGATCGCCAGTGTCGAGCGCTACCCGGGCAACGAAGATTCAGGCAATACGATCTTCTCTCCCGAGATTATCAGGAGCGTCAAGATAATCCTGTCCGAATCCAGGGGAGTCGGTAAGCCGGGAGACGTATTCACCAACCGGATCGTCATCGACAACGACTGCTACGACGGGATCGCCCGGCCGCTTACGCGCATCAGGATCGAACAGACGCTGCCCGACGGTTTCCACTACGTGCCCGGCAGCACCCGGTTCAACGGGGCGGCCGGCCCGGATCCGATCGGCAGAAAGACCCTCAACTGGTACTATCCCGCACTGAACGGCAGGAACCGGCTGGTAATTGACTACCAGGTCGTGGCCGATCCGAAGATCGCTGAAGGCTCATATACGGCCACCCTTGACGTCATGGCGTTTTCGGGATACGGGGGCGACTACGTCCTCTGTGAAGATCGTGACATAGCGGCAACGACCCTTATCGTCGCCGATCCCTTTGCCGAAGTCGTGGAAAAGTCGTGTGTGCCGTGCGATGTCGGCAGGAGGGCCCTCTCGCGATAGAGGTTTCTACCGCCCGGCGCGGTATGACGTATGATTCTTTCAAGGCGGGCGCCCGGCAGGGCGCCCGCCTTTTTGTTCGCAGTCACCGTTTCTTCGGGAGGCGCGGCTCGCCTTGACGGTTTCCGGGGATAGGGTGACCCGACTTCTGCTTGACAAACGGCCTGGCGGTGTTTAGATTAAAAGGGAAAAGAACTACGCTGTACGTATGGGGAGGTAGAAGAATAACCAATGATCAGACCGGATAAATTCACGATTAAATCCCAAGAGGCCATCGCCCAGGCGGAGGACATCGCCGGAAAGCGGGGTAACCAGGAGATCGTCGCCCTGCACCTGCTGGCCGCGCTATTAGCCCAGGCCGACGGGGTGGTCATACCGATCCTCAAGAAGCTCGGGGCGGCCCCCGAGGCGTTGGCCGGTGAGACGCAATCGGCGATCGAAAGGCTTGCCCGGGTGGAAGGCCCGGGGGCATCGGGCACCCATATCTCACCCGAGCTGAAAGGGGTGCTCGAAAAGGCCTTTTCCGTTGCCGATTCCCTCAAGGACGACTACGTCAGCACGGAACATCTCCTGGTGGCGATGGTCGACGAGAAGGGGAGCCAGGTTTCGAAGATGCTGTCGGCCCACGGCGTCACCAGGGAGTCGGTATTGTCGGCCCTCAAGGACGTTCGGGGCAACCAGCGGGTAACCGACCCCGACCCGGAGGGGAAGTTCCAGGCGCTCGAAAAATATGCGAAGGACCTCACGGAGCTGGCCCGCCGCGGTAAGCTTGACCCGGTAATCGGCCGGGACGAGGAGATCAGGCGGGTCATCCAGGTGCTCTCCCGGCGGACAAAAAACAATCCCGTGCTCATCGGCGAGCCGGGGGTGGGCAAGACCGCCATCGTGGAGGGACTGGCGCAGCGCATCGTATCGGGCGATATCCCCGAGGGTCTCCGCAACAAGCGGCTGCTGGCCCTGGATATCGGCTCCATGGTGGCCGGGGCCAAGTACCGTGGCGAGTTCGAGGACAGGCTCAAGGCCGTCCTCAAGGAGATAATCGCGTCCGAGGGCGACATAATCATGTTCATCGATGAAATGCACACGGTCGTCGGCGCGGGGGCAGCGGAGGGTTCCGTGGATGCCTCAAATATGCTCAAGCCGCCGCTGGCCCGGGGCGAGCTTCACTGCGTGGGCGCCACTACCATAAACGAATACCGTAAATACGTCGAAAAGGACCCGGCGCTGGAACGGCGCTTCCAGCCGGTCATGGTGCGGGAACCGTCGGTCGAGGATACGATATCGATCCTCCGGGGGCTCAAAGAAAAGTACGAGGTGCACCACGGCATCAAGATACAGGACAGCGCCCTTATTGCGGCGGCGACCCTGTCGTCGCGCTACATTACCGACCGGTTCCTGCCGGACAAGGCCATAGACCTGGTGGACGAGGCCTCGTCCAAGCTGCGCATCGAGATAGACTCCATGCCCACGGAGATCGACGAAATCGAGCGGAAGGTCGTGCAGCTTGAGATCGAGCGGCAGGCGCTCAAGAAGGAGAAAGACGAGGCCTCGCGGGAGCGGCTCGGTAAGCTCGAACAGGAGCTTTCCGCGCTCAAGGAAAAGGTCAGCGGCCTGAAGGCCCACTGGCTTTCGGAAAAAGAGATCATCAATACGATCGGGGAGATCAAGGCGAGGATCGAAGAGAACAAGACCCTCGAAAAAAAGGCGGAGCGCGAGGGTAACCTGGAAGAGGCGGCCAAGATCAGGTACGGCGCCTTGATCGATCTCGAAAAGAAGCTGGCCGAGGCAAGCGATAGGCTGGTCGCGCTGCAGAAGGACAACAAGATGCTCACCGAGGAGGTCGAGGCCGAGGATATCGCCCAGGTTATCGCCAAGTGGACCGGCATACCGGTATCGCGGCTGCTGGAGGGCGAGGTAGAGAAGCTCCTGACCATGGAGGAGCGGCTCGGGCAGCGGGTAGTGGGCCAGGACGAGGCGATCGGGGCGGTGTCGGACGCGATCAGGCGGGCGCGGGCGGGTCTCTCGGACCCCAACCGGCCTATCGGTTCTTTCATCTTTCTCGGGCCTACCGGCGTCGGCAAGACGGAGCTGACGCGTGCGCTGGCGGAGTTCCTGTTTGACGACGAACGGGCGATGATCCGGGTGGACATGAGCGAGTTCATGGAAAAGCATTCGGTGGCCCGGCTCATCGGCGCGCCCCCGGGGTACGTCGGATACGAGGAGGGGGGTTACCTCACGGAGGCGGTCAGGCGGCGGCCGTACGCGGTCATCCTCTTTGACGAGATCGAGAAGGCCCACCCGGACGTCTTCAACGTGATGCTCCAGATACTGGACGACGGCAGGCTCACGGACGGCCAGGGGAAGACCGTCGATTTCAAGAACACGGTCATCATCATGACCAGCAACATCGGCAGCCACTATATCATCGAACTGGGGCAGTCAAACCCGGAAGAGATGCGGGTGAGGGTCATGGACACCCTTAAATCGACGTTCCGTCCCGAGTTCCTCAACCGGATCGACGAGATCATCTTCTTTAACGGTCTCGACCTTGCCGGGATAAAGAAGATCGTGAAAATCCAGGTTGAGCACATTAAGGATCTATTGGTAGAACGCAAGATCGGCCTCGAGGTGATCGGACGCCGCCGTGGAGATGCTGGCCCGGGAGGGGTTTGATCCCCAGTACGGCGCGCGGCCGCTGAAACGGGTCCTCCAGAAGGAAGTGCAGAATCCGCTGGCGACCAGGATACTCAAGGGGGAGTTTACCGGCGGGGACACGGTGGTCGTGGATACGGAGGGGAAGTCCGTAACCTTCAGGAAGAAATAGCGAAAAATAAATAAAAAGGGGGGCCGTCTCTCGCGACCCCCTTTTTTTATAGTACCAGCCGGTTAGTATTTAACCAGGGGCGGGCCCATTTCCGCAGGCCGGCGATCCTCCGAGCAGAGGTAGTCGGAATAGAGGCGTTTACCCAGGAGGAGGTCGACCCCCTCCAGCTTAGC
This sequence comes from uncultured delta proteobacterium, assembly GCA_963848155.1. Taxonomy (GTDB): domain Bacteria; phylum Desulfobacterota; class Zymogenia; order Zymogenales; family Zymogenaceae; genus JAFGAS01. Next base: position 73,157 of record CAWKCL010000006.1, on the reverse strand, counting down.
GAGGTCATATTCCTGGGGGCAGCCGCTGACCGTCATGAACGACGAGCAGCCGAGCGTGGAGATTTCGACCTCGGTATCCTTCTTGAGGAAATTGCAGAACTCCAATCCGGCGCTCTTGATGATCTGCGCGTCATCGGTGTTGAGTGTTAAATACTTACCGGAGACCGTGAAAACGACGTCGTATGCGCCGTCGACCGCCGCCGACGCGGCGCCGATTGTGTAGGTACCGGTAGCACGATAGGTATAGACCGGCTTGGTCGCCTCTTTATCGAGATACCGGGTAAAGACGACCTCCCAGTCGGTCTGGGTGAGGCTGAGATCGCGCGTCCCGAAATAGCCGTCTCCAAGGTCCTCAACGGCGCCGCTTTTCCAGTTCCCGCTGATATCGATCGCCGGGGGTCCGGAAACGGCCGGCGTTTCGGCGGCGGGCTCACCCTTGCAGCCGATTACGGAAAGCGCAGCAACGAGCAATAGCCCCATAATGACGCACGCGAAAATCACCAGGTTACGATTGGCTTTCATAACAACCCGTCCTTTCATGAACCAAATAGATTGATTACCAGAAAACACCGGGTCTATGGTATACGATGACGGACCTGTTGTCAACAGTGAACCGGCCGACGGTATGGTTCGTCTCAAGGAAACGCCGATAGGGATCGGACCCTGCGTGGCTCGTCATACGTAATCTGCGTATCGGATTGGATGGAAGCAGGCGTCGTCTTTACCGGTGAGCCTTCAGCCGCTCCAGCACGTCCGCGGCATGATTCTGTACGCTCACCTTGTCCCAGACATCCCGCACCGTTCCTTCCGGATCGACGAGAAAGGTCGAGCGGATAGTCCCCTCATACTCTCTCCCGTAGAGCTTCTTCTTTGCCCCAGACACCCCATTCGGAGACTGCCCGGCGCTCTGTATCGGAAAGAAGCGTGATGGTCAGCGCATGTTTTTTTATGAAGGCCCGGTGGCTGGCGGCCGAATCGACGCTCACACCGATGATCTCGGCGTTCAGCGCCCTGAACTCGTCTTTAAGCCTGGAAAAGTCGGACGCTTCTATCGTGCATCCGCTGGTGTTATCCTTCGGATAGAAGTAGAGGACTACCCACTTCCCACGAAGATCCGCGAGGCAGGTTTCCTTTTCGTCCATATCGGGCAGGCACAGGTCAGGAGCCTTTTGTCCTACGGTGATCATTTCGTCCTCCTTTGTTCGTCATTTCGGTTGCCGCCCTCTCGCGCGTGTATCACTGATCTCCCCTACTTTTAGATGACCGAATGGGCCGCAGGTATCGCCCCGCGCAGTGAAATCTGCTATACTCATACTATGATCTGCAACCTCTGTCCCCATGAATGCGGCGTGGACCGATCGGTTACGCCCGGGCGGTGCGGCGCACCGGACCGCCTGAAGGCGGCGCTTGCCCTCCCGTTTTTCTTCGAGGAGCCGCCCATAAGCGGGGTCGCGGGGAAGCGGCGCCGTCTTCTTTTCCCACTGCAACCTTTCATGCGCCTTCTGCCAGAACCACGAGATATCGGCCGGCGGTTTCGGCAAGGAGATCACGGATGACGAGTTTGCCGCGATACTCTTACGCCTCACGGAGAAAGGGGTCCATACCATCAACCTGGTATCGCCGACCCCGTATACCGGCCTGATCGCCGGTGTGCTCCGGGATGTCCGGGAAAGGCCGGTACCGCCGGTGGTCTGGAACTCCAACGGCTACGAGAAGCCGGAGACCCTGGCGATGCTGGAAGGGCTGGTCGACGTCTACCTGCCCGATCTGAAATACGTGAGCGAGGCGGCGGCCCGGCGCTGTTCGGGTGCGCCGGATTATCCGGCGGCCGCCGCGGCGGCGATCGGGGAGATGAAGCGGCAGGCCGGTGATTTAGTCCTCGATGAGGACGGCGTGGCCGTACGGGGGACCATGATCCGCCACCTGGTGCTGCCGGGGATGGTCGACGAGTCCAAACGGGTCCTCCTGTGGATAGCCGAACACCTCGGGCCCCAGACGCATATCAGCCTCATGTCGCAGTACTACCCGGCCCACCGGGCGCGGCTTATAGCCGGACTCGATCGGCCGGTCTCTAACGCGGAGTATGAAGAGGTCTGCCGATATGCCGTTGCGCTTGGTTTCGAGAACGGCTGGTTCCAGGAAGAAGGATCGCCGGACCCGGAATTCACTCCCCGGTTCGACCTGCGCGGCGTATAGTGAACAAGAGGGGATCAGATGGCCAGGGCGGCCATGATACGGGCGGTCACCTGATCGGGGCCGGCCGCTCCGTCGACCTCGCGGAGCTTACCGGCATTTCGATAGTAGTCGACGAGCGGAAGGGTCTCCCTGGCGTATTCGTCCATTCGTACCCGCACCTTCGGTTTCTCGTCGTCGGGGCGGGTGAAGAGGGTGCCGCCGCAAAGATCGCAGGTGCCCGCTATCTTCGGCGGGGCGTCGGTGCTGTGGTAGATCGCCCCGCACGAACAGGACAGACGCCCCGAGATCCGGCGAATGACCTCATCGGTACTAACCGAGATATAGATCACCGCGTCGGGAAGCCCCAGGCCAGTCAGCATCTGGGCCTGCGGGAGCGTTCGCGGAAAACCGTCCAGGACGCAGGACTTACCCTCGGCGGAAAGCGTCGCGAGGCGCTCCCGCACCATGTCGGTAACCAGGTGGGTGGGCCCGAGCTCGCCCTTTGCGGTTGCCTCTCTGAAGGCCATACCGATTTCCGTTTTCCTGCGGATGTTTTCCCGGATGATGTCGCCCGAGGAGAGATGAACGAGCCCCAGCCGCTCGGCAAGGACCCGAGCCTGGGTCCCCTTTCCGCATCCGGGCGGGCCCATGAGGGCGATGGTGGGCCGGTGATCTGTCATGGATTGAGCCTCCGATAGCGCGCCATCGTCCTTCCCGTTCGGGGCCGGTTAGCCGGATTGGGCCGGTGGCGTCCAGCCTTGTGCCGGCTGTCGGACTCTAAAACGAGTGTGCTGCAAGGAAAGCCTTGAGGGCGCGCTCGTATTCGGACCGCATCTCCCGGAACCCCCGATGGTGCCCGAGACCCTCAAAGACCAGGGAATCCTTTGGGCCGCTGTAGGCATCCAGCAGCCGTTTCTGGTCATCGAAGGGCACGACCTCATCCCCGGAGCACATGATGTACAGGACCGGGATCGAAAGGTCCGCCGTATGGGCCATCGGGTTTGCATCCTCAAAATCCGCGCCGCTTCTCAGGCCGGCCAGGACAAGCGCGCCGGGAAGCAGAAACGGGGTCGCGGCCCCGACGACCTTCTCCGAATTTGCCCGTATGCTGGACGGTACGTCGGCGATGCCGGAGTCAAACACCAGGATATCGATGGACGAAGGTTTGGAGCTGTTGGCGTCCATCGCCGCGAGATAGGCGGCGGTCGCCCCCATGGATAGCGCGAAGCACCCGACCTTCTTTTCCGGACCGATTCCCTTTTCGGCAAGGAAGTCCAGCGCCCCCAGGATATCGTTTCGCTCCTTGTCTCCAAAGGTGACGAAGGCCGGGGTGCTCTCCCCGTGTCCCCTCAAGTCCAGCATGAGGACCGATATCCCTCGATCGATAAACAGGGGCGCATAACCCGCCAGCGCCTTCTTGTTCGTGCCGCGTCCGTGGACGAGGATAAAGGCGCGATCTGCGCCGGGGACCTCGATCCACCACCCGGAGAGGGTAATGCCGCCGTCTCGGGACGGAAATGTAACTGTTTCGACTTCCAGCCCCACTTCCGCGGGGATAATCGGGCCGTACTCCGCCTTCAACTCCTCGTCGGTAAGGAGGGACGGATAAGAGGAGCTGATTGGAAAAGTAGTAGGATATGCCGACGTACGCGCCGACGATAACCAGCGCCAGTATCACGAGGGGCTGAATGATTTTTTTCATGGTTATACGGCCTTCTCATAGACCCGAACACCATAGACCTTCTCGTACGCCCGGCAGTAGGGGCAGAAAAGGCGCTCAATTTTCATCAGCTGGTACATCAGACCCCTGCCTTTTTGGCGGCCCTTGGTGCAACCGGGGCATTGGTCGCGGCAAAAGGCGGCGTTCTTGAGGGTCTTTTCGTCGAATTTCTTTTTCACGGCAACGGCTCCTTTGAAATTTCGCCAATCCTATCATGCCGGCGTGTCGTTTTCAATCATAAAAAAGGATACCGCAGTTGTCCGGACGCGCCCGATCCGGATTTGATGAGCATGATGGGTTTTTTAGATGAGAAGAAGCAGGTAAGACAGGCGATAGAAAAGGGAAACCCCCATCGTTTTCGAGCTGTAGTCTCGTGAGGTCCGGGCAGGTCAGGTTTGAGACTTTTTCTGTTCCGCTTCCAGTTGTACCGATGGGGGTGAGGGTTCTTATCTTTTGATCGTAGTATAGCATCCCAAAAAAGGATGTCAAGAAAAAAATGAATGAATACCCATTCAGGAGCGATTTTTTTCCGTGGATTTGTTCCAAATATATACGGGGTTTGAAAAACGGGGAAATGCCGTCGCGCTTGTGGGACTTTTTTTAGGCAAACGGCCGCCGTTCGGGACGAGGAGCGGCCCTGAGACGGGTTCGGGGGCGACCGCCAACGGTCCGGCGCCCTCGATCGGAGCTAAGACACGCCCGGGCCGATTTCAAATCCGAGATTCATTATTTTTCTTGACGATTTTCTGTAGTTGAGATAGAATAGACAAAATGACATAAATGTCTAATTGCGATAACCAGTTACCGGCTCACCAATGAGAGACAGCACAAAGAGCAAGATACTCGATGTCTCAATTCGTCTCTTTAGCGCTCAAGGTCTGTACAAGACCCGGATTGAGGATATTGTTGAAAAGGCCGGAATATCGAGGGCAACGTTCTATAACTACTTCCACAGCAAGGAAGAGATCTTTTTCTGTATCATCGAAACCGAGATCAATAAAATACAGATAAACGTCGAGGAGGCGATCGAACATGAAACGGATCCGCACCGAAAGATCAAGATATATCTCCTCAACATGATCCTGGGTGTCCGTGAAATGACCCGGCTCCTGAATGTCCGGCACGATGCGATCGAATCATTGCCTCCTATTCCGAGGAAGCTGGTCGAAACGAGCGTGCGGAGGAGCCTCGGCGCCATTATGGAGATTCTCGATTACGGAGCGCAGACCGGCGCCTTTGTCGTATCCAACACAGAACTGACCGCGCACGTCATCCTGAGCGCGCTTGACGTCTATATCAATCCGTTCAAACTGGGCGGAGTCAAAAACGAATCCGTCGAGGATAGCGTCGACGAGCTTATGGCGGTTCTCTGTTTCGGCTTTGCGAAAAAGCCCGCGGCAGAATCCGGCCGGGCGGTTGAAAAAGGCGGAAAGATCCAGGACGGGGTAAGTCCCCGTAAAGACAACAGGCGGCTGGAGCAGGCATGATCAACGCCGGGCCGCTTCCCTGGTACGTACGAGCAAGAGATACAAGTATCGGATATATGGAATGAAATTCCCAGATTTGTGGAGTCAGAAAATGAAGATCCCGTGGCGTTTTACCAGAAAACAAACGATCATCGGCGTATGCTGCCTTCTGGTCGTAATTTTTATTGCCGCCAGGATCTACGGCTATATCGTCAAGGAGCCTGTCGTTTCGCTGGAAGAGATCTATAGGACCGAGGGTATCCCGGTTGAGGTGGCCGACGTCTCCCGGGGGCAGATGGATATCTGGAAGACCTATTCAGGAGAGTTAAAAGGCATCCTTCAGGCGGAGCTTACCTCCAACCTGAGTACACGCGTGGTTAAGCTCCTCCATACGGTCGGCGATCCGGTGAAGAAGGGGGATATCATCATGAAGATAGACCCGAGCGATCCCTCCAGTATGACGGTCAATTTCCGACAGGACCAGGAGCTCTACCTGAAATCGCTGCGCGATTTCGAGCGGATGAAGATCCTCTACGAGGCGGGGGCCGTATCCAAACAGGATTTCGAGAACGCCAAGACCGCCTACGATATTGCGTTGTCCGATTTCAACGCATCAAAGGAATCGGTGGAGATCCCCGCCCCGTTTGACGGGACGCTGACCGATATCAACGTCAACGAGGGCGACCGCATTTCCTCCGGGATGGTGCTCGGCACCGTAGCCGTCACCGACCGGATGCGGGTGGACCTCACGCTCTCGGAGGAAAAGGCGCGGATGATCGCCAAGGGGCAGCCGGCGCGCATTACCGTGCCGTCTCCCTCCGGCAGGGACGTCACGGTATCGGGCATGGTGGAGTCCGTATCGCTTTCGGCCGATTCGGTAGCCGGGCTCTTCGGCGTCCGGGTCTCCTTTGATAACCCGGACGGCGTCCTGATTCCCGGAACCGTCACCAGGGTGCAGATACTCGTCTTCTCGGCGCCGGACGCGCTCGTAATTCCGACGTCGGCCCTGATGGCCGAGGGTGATAACAATTTTGTCTGGGTCGTGGATAAGGACAGGATCGCTTCGAAACGGAAGATCACCGTGGGCTGGCAGGGAGATGAGACGGTCGAGATCGTCGCCGGCGTCAACGTGGGCGACCGGGTCGTCAGCAGGGGCCAGAACATGCTGACCGACAACGCGCTCGTAAAAATCACCGGCCCGGAGAAATAGCAATGAACCTCATCGAGCTTTCGGTCAAGCGTCCCGTCCTCACCGTCATGGTCGTTACGGTCCTCGTGGTCATGGGAATCTTTTCATATTCCCGCCTCAGCATCGACCTTATTCCGAAGATTGACATCCCCGTGATCACCATCACCACCATCTACGAGGGAGCGGGTCCCAGGGAAGTGGAGAGCCAGGTAACGGAAAAGATCGAGGACGAAGTTGCTTCCGTCAGTAACGTCAAGTCCATCAGCTCCACGTCCATAGAGAACGTCTCGCTCGTCGTCGTCGAATTCATAGTAGGGACCGACGTGGATTTGGCCGCGATAGAGGTCAAGGACAAGGTTGACGCCATCCTCAACTCGCTGCCCGAAGACGTCGACCGCCCCAAGATCGTCAAATTTGACCTCAACGCCCTGCCCATCATGAACCTGTCGCTTTCGGCCGATCGTCCTCTCAATGAAATCTACGATATAGCCGATAACCAGGTCAGGGACCGGCTCAACCGGATCGACGGCCTGGCGTCCATCGAGGTCATCGGTGGACTGAAACGGGAAATCCAGGTGAACGTCAGCAAGGAGGCGTTGATCCGGTACGGGCTTTCCATTACCGACGTAGCGGACGTTATCGGGGTCGAAAACCGGAACGTCCCTGCCGGCCGCCTGACGCAGGACCGGTCCGAATATACCCTCCGGGTCCAGGGCGAGTTTAGCTCCATCGCGGAGCTTACCGCCGCCACCATCGCCACGCCCAACGGCGGCACGGTGACGATCGGGGATATCGCCCGCATCGAGGACTCCTTCAAGGAGCGGCGGGACTCGGCCACGTTCAACGGGAGCCCGTCGGTGGGCGTCATCATCTCCAAGCGTTCCGACGCCAATACGGTCAACGTCGCCACGGAAGTCTACAAGGCCATCGGCGAGCTGGATAAGACGCTGCCTGAAGGATACGAGCTAAACATCGCCCGCGACACCGCGACGTATATCATCAGATCGGTCAATGACGTTATCAACAATATCATCCTCGGCATCCTCATCACCGCTCTCTTGCTCTATGTCTTTCTGCACGATTTCAGGTTTACCATCATCGCTTCCCTGACGATCCCCGCGTCGATCATCGCCACGTTCATACTGATCTATGCCGCGGATTTTACCCTCAATATCCTGACCCTCATGGCTCTGGGTATATCCATCGGGACGCTGGTAACCAACTCGCTCCTTGTGCTGGAAAATATCGACCGGTACATCGCCATGGGCGAGGTGCCGGCGGCCGCCGCCGTGAAGGGGGCCTCGGAGATCGCCCTGGCGGTTGCGGCCTCGGCGCTGACGAACATCGTGGTCTTTACCCCCATCGCCTACATGCAGGGGATCGTGGGCCAGTTCTTCAAACAGTTCGGCCTGACGGTCGTTTTCGCAACGGTCGTCTCCCTGTTTATCTCGTTTACGCTGACCCCGATGCTTGCGGCGAAGTTCCTCGGCCGGAAAGAATACCGCGGACACGGGGAGGCTATCGAGACTGGCGCAGCTCACATATGTCCGAAAATACCGGGAGTTTATCGCGAAGTTCTTCGCGAAATGGGAGGAGATGTTCGTAAAGGTAACCGACGGCTACAAGAAAACGCTGCTCTGGGCGCTGGACAACGGGAAGAAGATCGTCATCGCGGCGGTTGGCCTGTTCCTTCTCTCGTTCGTCCTGCTCGGTATGGTGGGCGGGGAGTTCTTTCCCTATACCGACCGGGGATACGTCACCATCAGCGTAACCATGCCGTCCCAATCCACTCTTGAAGAGACCGAGGAGATGATAAGCCGTGTCAACGACATCGTTAAGGCCCATCCCGAGGTAGAGTCCGTCCTATACACCGTTGGCGGCGAAACGACCGGCGTTAACGAAGGCGAGCTGGTCGTCAAGCTCGTCCCCCTCTCCGACAGGGATATCATAGCCAAGGATTTCGTGAATGCCATCAGGCCGGAGTTCGCATCGATCCCTTCGGCCAAGATCGTTGTCGGCGAGGCCGAGTCCGGAGGCGGGGGCTCGGAAAAGGATATCACCGTCGAGGTATCGGGTCCTGACCTGGAAACACTCCGGAGGCTCTCGGGGGAGATGCTGGCGTTCATGGATAGTGCCAACGGCCTTGTCGACGTGGATACGTCGGAAAAGGAGCCGAAACCGGAGCTCCGCTTTATCCCCGACCGGTACCGGATCGCCTCCCTGGGGATTAACACCCTCGCCGTTTACTCGACTCTCAGGAATTCTTTTGAAGGAGAAGTCCCCTCCGTCTTCAGGGATAAAGGCGAGGAATACGACATCCGCGTGCGGCTGGCCGGTGTCAGCCGCCAGGACAAGGACTCGTTTTCCGAGGTGATGATCGCCACCCCCGGCGGCATCGTGCCGGCCAGCCGCCTGGGCGACGTCGTACCGGCGTCAGGGGAATCGGAGATCAAGCGGAAAAACCGCACCCGGCTCATCGAGGTTACGGCAAACATCGGCACGGGGGCGCTCTCCGAATACGAAAACATGATCACGTCAAAGCGCGACAAGATGGACATCCCCGACGGGTACAGGATCGCCCTGGGCGGGGATAGCGAGGCCAAGGCCGAGGCCTTCGCCTCTCTCTTCCAGGCGCTCTTCATGGCCATCGTCCTGACCTACATCATCCTGGCGGCCATGCTCGAATCCTACGTCCACCCGGTTACCATCATGACCACGCTCCCGCTGGGACTTGTCGGGGTGGCGATAGGGCTCTTTATCGGGAAGCAGACGATCAACATCCTGTCGCTGATGGCCGTCGTCATGCTCGTGGGTATCGTCGTCAATAACGCTATCCTCATGCTCGATTACGCCAATGTCCTCAGGGACGAGGGCAAGCACCGAGGGAGGCGCTCGTTGAGGCCTGCTATACGCGGTTTCGCCCCATCGCCATGATGAACCTGGCGATCGCGCTGGCGATCGTCCCCCAGGTTACGGGCAACGCCGAGGCCGGGATGCAGAAGGCAATGGGCTGGGCCACCATCGGCGGCATCCTGATTTCGACGGTCTTCACCCTCTTCCTGATCCCGGTCATCTACGAATACTTCGACCGGTTCACCAAGCGGGGGAGGCTGGAACGGGGGCAAAAATAGCCCGCTCGAGGGCAACGTGGGACCTGTTCCGCTTTAATCCTATATAACGGTAAGGAGGTCGATATGCTGTCGAAAATTCCCATCGAGATGAGTAAGATAGCCGCCGGGGACGTTGACCGCGAGATTCTCAGGGCCGGCATTATTGCGGAGCTTGACGCGATAAACCTCTACGAGCAGATGGCGGCATTAGCCAAAAACGCCGACATCAAGCGGGTCCTCCTGGACATCGCGAAGGAAGAAAAAGAGCACGTCGGTGAATTTCTCGCCCTTCTCCTGGAATCAGACAAGGAGCAGGCACACGAGCTTGAGGAGGGTAAAGAGGAAGTAGAGGAGCTCCTCGGCAGGTGATCATTTCCTGATCAATTCTCTAACCCCATTAGCTGCGGACAGGTACAGCCCTTACAAGCACCGGGACAAACCGCACACGACGGCGGTACCGAGAAGATAAAAAGAGGCCGGGACGTACCGTCCCGGCCTCTTTCAATTGCCCTTGTTACGCTTTCTGACTACTCCGCCCCTTCGATAACGATCCTGCCTTCCACTGCCGGCTTAACGGGGTCTTTGGCCTTGATGTACGTCAGCAGCGCGTCGACGATATCCACGGTCGTATCCTTCTTGACTGCCTTGATAAACGGGTAGTAGCCGTCACCGCCGGAGGCCGTCCATGAGGTGGTGAGCACCGTATAGTTCTTGGCCGGGTCGACCTTTACCCATGCGCCGTTTTCCCTGACCATGACGTCCTTTACCCGCTCACCGGGAAAGATGATCCGCTTGATGTTCCTGCCGTCGTATTCGCCGCAGAAGGGCCGGCCCTTCAGGTCTATGACAAACCTGAGCCCGCTGACCTGGAGGAATCCGCCTTCGGCCACCCGCTCGGTGTCGGTAGAGCCGTCACCCGTTACCCTGATTGCCGAGGCGCTCAGCTCCAGGACGGTCAGGAGGTCTTTACCGGAGAGGGTGACCTCGTAGATCGTATTGGAAAACGGGTGGATATTCAACAGCTGGCCGTAGGTAATGGGGCCTTTGGGGTATATCTGGTTTCCGCGGACGGTGCCGCCGTTGACCAGGGCGATCGGGTCCTTGGCCCCTTTCTTGGCGAACCAGTCGACCCACGCGTCGGTGACGAGGTTGCCGAGGTTGGACTCCTTCTTCCTCACGACGTCATTGAGGGCGTCCAGGTCGACGAGCGTCTTCCCAACGGGCCTGTTCATGCGTTCATCGAGCTTGTCCTGATAGGGCTTGAGGTAGGCCGCGATCTCGGGGTCGGAGCCGGCGGCCTCGTCCAGCAGCACGGTCTTCCATGCGGCGTTCAGGACCTTTCCTCCGGCAACGTCAAACGTAAGGACTCCCGCCTCCTTGGCGTTTACCCCCACCTGGACGATGATGGTCTTCCAGCCGCCGGGCCCTTCGACCGTCTCCTTGAAGCTGTCGTGGCTGTGGCCGCCGACGATGATATCGATGCCGGCGACCTCGCGGGCCGTCGCTTTGTCGAGGTCCTTGCCGACATGGGTGAGCGCTACAACGATTTCGGCGCCCTTTTCCCTGAGCACGCGCACCATCTCGGTGGAGACGGAGGTCAGGTCTTCGTCAACGATCACGGCGCTTCCCACGGAAGAGACCCGGGGAAGGTCCGGGGTCATGAGCCCGAAGAAGCCGACCTTTATCCCGGCGACGTCCTTGATGAAGTAGGGGCTGACCAGCTTGGCAAGCTCCGGGTCGGCGATCGTTATGTTCGAGGAGACGATCGGGAAATCCGCCTTCCGCATCGCCTTCGTGCAGGCGTCCACCCCCAGGTCAAAATCGTGGTTGCCCAGCGTCACCACGTCGTAGCCGGCCATGTTCATGGAGGTGATCTCCGGGACCCCGTCAAAGGACCTGAAGAAAAAGCCCATGAGGTTGTCGCCGCCGGTGACCAGGAGCGTCCCGTCGGTGGATTCCCTCATCCGGTCGGCCACCGCCGCGATGCGGTCCATCCCCCCGACGACTATCTTTACCTTCGCGCCGTCCCTGGTAACCTGGGTCTCGTAGGGCAGGACGTAGCTGTGCAGGTCGGACGTGCCGACGATTGCGAGGTGCTTTGCTCCCTCCGGGGTCGCAGGGGCGATCGCGCAGGAGGCGACGGCAATAACAAGGAAGAGGGACAGGAGCAACGCGGTCCCCCGTAACATGTTTCTGCTATTCGTTCGGTGACTCATGGGTCGTATCCTCTCGATTGTGTTAAAGAAAAACCGCCCCTTGCTCTTCTTGGCCGCCTTGGCGACGCCCGGAGGACTAAAGGACGACGAATATGTTACGGACTTCTGTAACACTATCACAGAAAACACGGTTTATCAAGAACCGGTGACAGCGTGTATTTACCGGTGAAGGCACAAACCGGAATCCCGGTCCGGCCATCCTGATCAGTAGACCCGGCGGATTAACCGTCCGTAACGCCTCATCTCACTAATAACCGTTTCCATCCCCTTGACCGGCCGTTCAAAAAGGGGGTATGGTAACGATAACGAAAAATGGAGGGCCGACCATGACCGAGCGCATAGAAGTCTCCGAGGTGCTACCGGTAAAGCAGAAAAATCTTTACGAGGCCTGGCTCGACAGCGATAAGCACAGCGCCTTTACGGGATCGCCGGCGGTCATCGACAAACGCGTCGGCGGGACGTTCACCGCGTGGGACGGCTACATCTCCGGCACCACGATTACGGTCGAGCCGTTTTCCCGGATCATCCAGACCTGGCGCACCACCGAGTTTCCCGACGATGCCCCCGATTCGGAGATCGAGGTAGTCTTCGAGGAGGTCCCGGAGGGCACGAAGATAACCCTGATTCACAGCGACATCCCGGACGGGCAGGGCGAGGGCTACCGGAAGGGGTGGATAGACTTCTACTTTACGCCGATGAAACAATACTTCCAGGAAAAGTCAACGGGATCTACGAAGGATAACAGGGGCTAACGGACGCATAACCCGTCGCTCACCACTTAACGCGGAGGTTTAGAATGAAGATCCTCTTTCTCGGCGGGGCAGGCGACATGGCCGCCACGATGCTGGGCCTCATGGAAAAGGAGGCTGCCGTAACACGCGTCACTATCGCCGATCTCGATGAGGCCAAGGCCAAACAAAAGGCTGCGGCCCACGGCAAGAAGTTTAACGCCGCCAAGGCGGACGTTACCGACGCCGGGGCGATAATCGGCCTCATGAAGGGAAACGACGTCGTTATCAGCTACGTTGGCCCCTTCTACCGGTTCGAGGCCCCGGTGGCCGAGATGGCCATCGAGGCGGGCGTTGACTATATCTCCATCGCCGACGACTACGACGCGTACCTCGCCGTCGAAAGGCTCGACGCCAGGGCTAAGAAGAAGGGCGTCAAGATCCTTTCCGGGTTCGGCAACTCACCGGGGCTCACCCAGGTACTGGCAAAGAAGGGCTACCTCACGATGGACGCACCCGAGGGCATCTCCGTCAACTGGGCGGCGGGCGCCAACGAGGCGGTGGGGCCGGCGAACCTGCTGCACCTGTTTCACCTCTTTACCGGACAGACCCTCCAGTGGCGCGACGGGCACGAGCAGTACGTGCCCTGCGGGAAGGGTAAGAAAGTACGTGGACTTCCCGCCGCCCGTCGGCAGGCTCGCGATATTTTACACCGGCCACGCCGAATCGGTGACCCTGCCCAGGAACCTTCCGGGCCTCAAATTCGCCAGCGTCCACGGCGGGGCCAAACCGGTATTTGACGTGAAGGTCGTTCGGTTTCTGGCACGCTGCGGCCTGACCAAGACCCACGCGCGCAGGCAGCGCCTCTTTAACATCGTCAAGCCCATCCTGCCGCTGTTCCAGAGCAAAAGCGCGCCGGATAAATCCGTGGGCTACGTGGAGGTCTGGGGAAAAAACAAGGGCAAAGATAAGCGGGTCCACTACACCTACGTGGGGCACATCGCCTTTATCACGTCGGCCCCGTGCCTCCAGGCGGCGGTATGGCTTACGAAGGGCAAATTCAAGGACCTGCCCGGCGGCGTCTATGCCCCGGAGCGGCTCATCAAGGACCCCGGTGCGTTTCTGAAGGAGCTGCAGGGCAGGGGCGTGGAGATGGAGTACTTCGAGTAGGGATAGGGCGTCGATAGCTCACGGCGGACAATCCGACCTGCTGGAAATCTAGCATGGTGATGCATACCAGTCTTCAGGGACTCCCACAAGAGGCTGGACTTCGAAGCCCGTTAGGTTGTGTTCCCATTGCATGATCAACGACCTGTCTATAAAGATCGGTACCAGTTATTTAAGCCCTGGCTGTAAATAGCGTTTCGAAACTGCATATGATGACTATGAGGCTGGACGGCCTATATCTGAAAGGAGAATTTTATGTTCAAAACCATTAACACGCGGCGCAGCGTCAGGTCCTGGGACGGCCGGGACGTGGGCAAGAAGGACATTACCGATATCCTGGAGGCCGCGATGAACGCGCCCTCGGCGGGAAATGAACAGGCATGGCAGTTTGTCGTTCTCTCCGGCAAGACGCTGGCCGACTATCTTGCCATCAACGGGAACTGCCCAAAAGGGGCGCCGGCGGGCATCCTCGTCTGCGGTGACAAGAAGGCCCAGAAGTACGAGGGGTTCTACCTGTACGACTGTTGCGCCGCGACCCAGAATATCCTGCTTGCGGTCCATGCCAAGGGGCTGGGGGCGGTCTGGACGGCGGTGTTCCCGGGTAACGACGTGAAGGTCAAACAGCTCCTCGGGCTCCCGGAGCATATCGTCCCGGTATCGTTCGTCCCGATCGGCTATCCTGACGGCAAGCAGCCGCCCGCCGAATCGCGTTACGATACGGCCAAGGTCCATACGAACGCGTGGTAATGTCCACTATCATTCAGATAGACCGGCGAAGACTCGGAGACTGTCCCTGAAACATACTAAGGCCGGGGTAGGTAACCCACCCCGGCCTCATATCATTCCGGTCTACTACTTTACTTTCGCAGCTTCTTCTTGTCCACTTTCCCCACCGCGGTCAGCGGCAGGGCGTCCATGAACTCGATGACCTTGGGCACCTCGTAGGGGGTGAGCTTTTCCTTGGCAAAGGCTCGTGATGTCCTTTGTGAGGGCGTCCTTGTCGTCCGCCTTGTGCTCCGGCTTAAGCTGGACGAACGCCTTGACGATCTCGGAGCCGGGCCGCTCGGGATTGGGGACGCCGACCGTTGCGATCATGTCGATCGCGGGATGTTCGGTCAGCACGCCCTCCACCTTCACCGAGAAGACCTTGAAACCCGAGACGATGATCATGTCCTTGGTGCGGTCGACGACCCGAAGATACCCCTCGTCATCCATGACAGACACGTCGCCGGTGCGAAAATAGCCGTCCTTGTCAAACGCGTTCTTGTTCTCTTCGGGCTTCTTGTAGTATCCGGACATCACCTGGGGACCCTTGACCCACATCTCGCCCGGCTGGCCGATCCCCACTTCCTTGCCGGTTGCGGGATCGACGAGCTTGACGTCGGTATTCAGGACCGGGAGCCCGATTGAGCCGAGCTTCTTCTTCCTTATGGTAGGGATTAATGGAAGAGCAGCGGCGAGGTCTCCGACATCCCGAAGGCTTCGATGAGCTTCCCCTTCCCGACGATGGCTTCGAACTCCTTTTGGGACTCTTCGGGGAAGGGGGACGCCCCCGATATGCAGACCTCGAGGCTCGAGTGGTCGAGCTTCCTGAACTTCGGGTTGGCCATGAGGAGCTGGTAGAGGGCCGGGACGTTGAAGATTATCCTCGGCCGATACTTGGCGATCTCGGCGGTGATGTGGTCGGTATTGCGCGGGTTTGGGATCAGGGACCTGGGTAAGTCCGAGGTATATGAGTTTCGCGTTGACGAAAATGCCGGCGATATGAAAGAAGGGAAACCCGTTGACCCCCGACCCATCCCCCGGCTCCCAGCCGAACCATTTGCTCACGCACATGACATTGGAGACGATATTCCGATGGGAGAGCATCGCCCCCTTGGGGAGCCCGGTGGTTCCGCCGGTATACTGGATATAGGCGAGGTCGCCGGGCGCGACCTTGATGCCGGGGTCCTTATCGGAGAAGGTCGCCGTCGTTGACGAGCTCTTTCATGAGGTAGACCTGCTTTCCGGGAAGCGGCGTGACCTTACCGGTCGGGAACTTCTTGAGGAGCGTACCGAGGACGCGCTTGACGGGCGGCAGGAAGCCGCCGATGCTCGCCACGGCGACGACCTTCAGGTCCGGCAGCCTGTCGGCGATCTTCGTAATCCGGCCGGCGAAGATCGCGTCCAGCGTCACCAGGCCCTTCGCATTGGAGTCCTTGAGCTGATACTCCATCTCCTCGGTTGAGAGGAGCGGCGAGACGCCGGAGACGACGCACCCTGCCCTGAGCGCCCCCAGCCACGCGATGGTATATTCGGGAGTATTGGGGAGGTTGATCCCGACGACATCGCCCTTTTTGAGCCCGTGCTTGATGAGCATATCGGCAAACCGGTTGGCGTACCGGTCGAGATCGCAGAAGGTGATCTCGGTCCCCATGTAGGTCTGAGCGACCCTTTTCGGGAAGCGCTCAAAGGTGGGCCTCACGATATCGATAATGGTCATCTCGAATGACCGGGGGTCCATATCGGTCAGGCCCTCATCCCATGATTTCTTCCAGAGTTGCTCTCTTTTTGACATATAAAGCCTCCCCTTTGATGAAATTATAGGCGTAAGCGCGATATCGCTTTGATAAAGCGGGTTCTTGGTTGCGGAGATTGAGATAGGCTTGAAATAAGGGTCGGTTCCGTCGGTCCGCGAATCAGGGGAAAAGGGCGGGGTGGATGTACTCCACCCCGTTCCTGTTTTATCGTGGCCTGTTCACTTACTTTCGCAGCTTCTTCTTGTCCAATTTCCCAACCGCGGTCAGCGGCAGCGCGTCCATGAACTCGATGACCTTGGGCACCTCGTAGGGGGTGAGCTTTTCCTTGGCAAAGGCCATGATGTCCTTTGTGAGGGCGTCCTTGTCGTCCGCCTTGTGCTCCGCCTTGAGCTGGACGAACGCCTTGACGATCTCGGAACCGGGCCGCTCCGGGTTCGGGACGCCGATCGTCGCGATCATGTCGATGGCCGGGTGCTGCGTAAGCACGTCCTCCACCTTTACCGAGAACACCTTGAACCCGGAAACGATGATCATGTCCTTCGTGCGGTCGACGATCTTGAGATAGCCCTCGTTATCCATGATGGCAACGTCCCCGGTGTGCATGTAGCCGTCCTTGTCGATGGCGTGTTTGGTCTCCTCCGGCTTCTTATAGTAGCCGACCATCACCTGCGGCCCCTTCGCGCAGATCTCGCCGGGCTGGCCGATATCCGCCTCTTTGCCGGTGGTGGGGTCCACGAGCTTGACGTCGGTATTGAGGATCGGAAGGCCGATGGAGCCGAGCTTCTTTTTGCCCCGGGAGGGATTGCTGGCGATCAGGGGCGAGGTCTCCGACATCCCGTAGTTTTCGATGAGCTTTCCCTTGCCGACGATCGCCTCGAGCTCTTTCTGGGATTCCTCGGGGAACGGCGAGGCCGAGGAGATGCAGGCGGAGAGCCCTGAATGGTCCAGCTTCCTGAATTTCGGCTCGGCCATGAGGAGCTGGTAGAGGGAGGGGACGTTTATGAGGGCGGTCGGCCGGTACTTCGCGATCTCGCTGGTGATATGCTTGGTGTCCCTCGGGTTGGGGATCAAAACCTGAGTCCATCCGAGATAGTGGCCCATCTCGTTGATGAAAAGGCCCGCGATATGAAAGAAGGGATAGCCCGACAGCGCCGGACCCTTGCCCTTCTCCCATCCAAGCCATGTTCCGACGACCAGTATATTGGACACGGCGTTACGGTGGGTGAGCATCGCCCCCTTGGGGGCGCCGGTGGTGCCGCCGGTGTACTGGATGTAGGCGATATCGTCGGGCGATATCTTTATCGGGGGGTTCTTGTCGTAGAAATTCTTCGGGCTGATGACCTCCTCCATCGGGTAGACGGTCTTGCCGGCAAGCGGCGTTACCTTCCCGGTCGGGAACTTCTTGAGGAGCTTCCCGAGCACCCGCTTAACCGGGGGGAGGAACCCCCCGATGCTGGCGACCACGACGAGCTTGAGTTTAGGCAGCTCCGGCGCGATCTTCGTGAGACGCGCGGCGAAGATCGCGTCCAGTGTCACCAGGCCTTTCGCGTCGGAGTCCTTGAGCTGGTAGGCCATCTCTTCGGTTGAAAGGAGAGGAGAGACGCCGGAGACAACGCAGCCCGGCCTTCAGCGTTCCCAACCAGGCGATAACGTATTCGGGAATGTTGGGAAGATTGATCCCAACCAGGTCGCCCTTTCTTGAACCCGTTCTTAATGAGCATATCGGCAAACCGGTTTGCCATGCGATTCGAGTTCGCGGAACGAGATTTCGGTCCCCATAAACGCGAGGGCCGTTTTCTCCGGGAAGTTCTCGAACGTTGGCCCGAAGGCGTCTAACAGGTTGGTCTCCCACATCTTGGGGTTAAGATCGGTCAGCCCCTTATCCCATGATTTTTTCCAGATTTGTTCCCTTTTCGCCATAGAATACCTCGCTGTATTGAGACAATATATATAAGGATCTCCCGCCCGGTTATATCCGCGCCTCTTTGATGTCTATTCGCGCCCCAGGGAAACGGCGCGGTCGTTTCAATCAGAAAAGACGGGAACCCGCACAGAGTCAATCGTGAGGCGGGGAGAATGGGAGGATTGGATGGAAGCTGTACGAAAACGAATATAGAATCGAAATCCCCGGTCGCCCGATCAACGGTAAGAAAGATAACGTAAAAAGCGGACCCAGTCAAGATGTTTGTACTGGAAGAAAAAAGGTGAGACATGACTGAAAGATTATTTTAGCAATCGATTCCTTTTGCCCCGGTTTCAGCGATGATACGAGATATTGGGATTGATGCTGTTTAAAAGTGTGATAGAATAATTGCTACAACTTTAGCTCCTGCTATACTTCAAGAGGACATCTATGAAGCGGGTGTTAATTGTCGGAAAGTCGAAGTCCGCAACTGCTCAACTGAAACGAACCCTGATCTCCCTTAATTACGACGTGGCCGGGGTAGGCCGCGACCGGGGCGGAGGCCCTCCTTAAAGTGGAGCGCCTCGCGCCCGACATCGTCCTTATGGACGCGGCAATTCCCGGAGAAATAGACGGAATCGATGCGGCACGGCTGATTCAGCGAAGCCAGGGCACGCCTGTTCTTCTCCTCGTTGACCGTACGGATGAACAGTCGACATCCCTCGTAAACCAGGCAAAGCTAAACAAATGCTTTGTCAAACCGGTTAAAAAGGAAGAGCTAAAAGCCGGCATCGAAGACGTGCTCAAGAAATGGGAGACGAAAAAGGACATACCCAAGCTGTATGAGGAACTGGTCGAAAATACCTATGATCTGATCCATGTTCAGGACGGCAACGGCAATATTACCTTTATTAATAGAAGCGGCTTATCGAAACGCTCGGATACTCATACAGAACAAATCGTTGGAAAAAACATAAAGGACTTTGTGACCCCTGAAACCTATCGGCTGTCTGAGAGATGTATTCAAGAGGCAGTTAGCAGGGAGAAGGCGCACATACGTTTGAGATGCAGGTCTATGATAGGCAGGGCAACATCAAGACCCTCGAAACCCGAGAGCGGCTCATATGGGAGGGCGATCGGATTATCGAGGTCCAGGGAATCTCGCGCGATATCACCCAACGAAAGCGTATCGAGAATGGAGTCTGCCCGCTGCTCAACCGCCTCAAGGAGCAGCTTCTCGGATCCCGCACGGCCCTCTCGGATAAGCTCAAGCTCATCACCGACGGAATCGTCGAGATATTCAATGCCGATTTCGCCCGAATATGGATACTCAAACCCGGCGATCTCTGCGAAAAGGGCTGCTATCACTCGAGCGTCAGCGAAGGTCCGCACACCTGTCGTGATCGAAGCCGCTGCCTCCATCTGATGGCAAGCTCCGGGCGTTATACGCATATCGGACGGGAAGCATCCACCGGCGCGTGCCGTCTGGGTGCCTATAAGATCGGCCAGGTCGCCTCCGGCCGGAGACCCGAAATTCCTGACCAATGACGCACCCAACGATCCGCTGGTCACGATCATGCCTGGGCCAGAACGCTCGGCCTGGTCTCCTTTGCCGGGTATCGGCTCCTCTCGACGGAGAGATGAGCCTATCGGCGTTCTGGCACTCTTTAGCGGACAACCCATCTCTCCGCAGGAAGATGCCCTCCTCGAAGACCTGGCCAATACAACCGCCCAGATCATCCAATCGTCCCGCGACCGAAGAGATTCTCAGGCAATCGGAGGAGCGATACCGCGCCTTCTTCGAGAACGCCGCCTTCGGCATCTTTCATACACGTTGCCTGAAGGCAAGCATTCTGAGGGTCTAACACGGGCCATGCGCTACGGATGCTCGGTTACGATTCACCGGAGGAAATGCTAGCGTCCATCACTGATATCGCGCAGCGACATCTATGCGGAGCCCGCCAGAACGCCCGGGTCATCGGAGGATCATGCAGACGACCGACTGGTGGGTCTTCGAGGAGCGGTTCCGGCGCAAGGACGGAGCAATCATCGACGCACGGATACACTCCGGCCGTATACGGACCCGATGGCACCCTGTTCATCGAGGGATTCGTCGAAGACATTACCGAAAAGAGGCTGGCCGGAGAGCGATATGGAGAGACCGGGAGCATAAGGGAAAGATCCTGCAGTACCGCCGCATGGCGATTGCCTTTGCCGAATACAGGAAGCTCACCTGGGCGAACGCGGCATTTGAACAGACCTTCGGATTCACGGATGCGCGTGATTACGTTGGCGAAAGCACCGCTATCCTTTATGCCTCGGACGAGGAGTTTCAACGCGTTGGGAAGCTGCTCTACAAGGGGACGGGATCGGAGGGAGTTGTCGAAACGGTGGTGAGATTCAAGCGTAAGGATTCAGCAGAGTTTCTCGGCCTCCTGAGGGTCAGTTTCGTCTACCCGGACGACCCGATCAGAGAAGTGGTCGTCAGTTTCGTTGATATCACGGAAAAGACAGGGCGGAGGAGGCGATACGGAGAGACCGGGAGCTCAAGGAGAAGATCCTCCAGACCGCTACCGTGGGGATCGCCTTTGCCGAGAACAGGAAGATAACGTGGGCAAACGCGGCGATGGAACAGACCTTTGGCTTCTCGGGGGCCGCTGAATATGTCGGAAAGGATACCTCCATCCTTTATGCGTCGGAAGAGGAGTACCAACGTATTGGGAAACTGGCTTATGAAGGGATAAAGTCCGGGGAGATTGTCGAGGCGGTGGCGAGATTCAGGCGGGCGGACTCAACTGAGTTTCTCGGACTCGTGCGGGTTAGTTTTGTCTATCCCGCCGACCCGCTCAGGGAGATCGTCGTCAGTATTTCGGATATCACGGAGAGGACTAAGGCGGAAGAGGCCCTCAGGGAAAGTGAGCAGCGCTACCGGTTACTTGCCGAAAACGCAGACGATATTATCTTCACACTGGACACCGACCTCACATTCACCTACATCAGCCCTTCGGTTACCCGGATTCGCGGGTTTACGGTCGAGGAGGCGATGGCCCAGACAGTAGAGGAGGCGCTCACGCCGGATTCGATGAAGGTGATGATGAGTCATTTCAAACAGGGGATAGCGGCGGAGGCCGGCGGAACCGATGACCGTGTCGATACGCAGAGACTCGAGCTGGAAGAGACGTGTAAAGACGGCTCCACAATTTGGACGGAGACCATGGTTTCGGTCTTGAGAGACGAGAATGATGCATTTACCGGTCTGCTCGGTATCACCCGCGACATCAGTGAGCGCAGGCGGGCGGAAGAACGCATCCGCATATTAGCCGAGCTTCTGGACGTATTCCCTGCGTCTATAACCGTTCACGATCTTGACGGCAAATTCCTCTTCGCCAATAAACAGACCCTGGACATCCACGGATATACAAAAGAAGAGTTCTTCAACCTCGGCCTGTCCGGCATTGATGTTCCCGAGAGTGCCCAGTTGATGGGATCGAGAGTTCAGCTGGTACTGCAAGAGGGTGAAGCGTCATTCGAGGTTGAGCATTTACGGAAAGACGGGGCGAGAATACCGATGATCGTAAACGCGAAGACCGCCCGGTGGGAAGGAAATCCCGTCATCCTGAGTGTCGCTATTGATATTGGCATGCGCAGGCAAGCCGAAGTTGCGCTGGCGGAGTCCGAAGAAAAATATCGGATGGTGGTGGAAAATGCCTACGAGGGGATAGCGGTCATTCAGGAAAACGTCTTCGTATTCGCCAACAGAAGGCTCCTGGATATATTCGGCTATACCGATCAGGAATTCCTGGGCAGGAACTATAACGATTTCCTTGTTCCGGACGATCAGAGCGAGGCGGACGCCGAGTATTATCGTAAGATCGCCGGAGGCGGCTACTCATACCTGTCACTCTTACGGATCGTCACCAAGGCGGGAGAAATCCGCTGGACGGAGGTCAGCGGTGTGCAGATTCCCTGGGAAGGAGAGCCCGCCCTTATCATCTTCGTCCGAGACGTCACCGAGCGGAAAAAAATCGAGCAGGCGATGATTCAGAGTGAGGCGAAGTACCGCGATCTGATTGAAAACGCCATTGACCTTATTTTTACCGTCGATACGGAAGGGAATTTTCTCGAAGTCAACGAATCATTGTTGCGGGATACCGGTTATTCGAAGCAGGATATTATCTCGACGGGTTTCAGGGATTTCGTCCATCCCGAAGATGCAGGTATTGCCCTTGACGCCTACGAGAAGGGCAGGCAGGGAATGCCCCACGAATTCGAGATGAGGGGCAAGAAGAAGGACGGAACATACGAGCTGGTATTCGTTTGTCATCAGGCCGATCTTCGATATAAACGGCACCGTTGAGTACGTGCACTGTATCGCGCGTAATATCACCGACCGGAAAACGGCCGAGGAGGCCCTGGTCGATTCGGAAAAGAAATTCAGGGGCGTGTTCGAGATGTCCCGGGATTTCATGTTTATCTCCTCTCTTGCCGGGGAAATTCTGGACTATAACCCCCAGGCAAAGGATTTCTTTGGGTACACCGATGAGGAGGTTAGAAGGGCTAATATAATCGATATCTACGCGAATCCGGACGAAAGGGACGCGGTGCTTGGGAAGCTCATAGAAGAGGGTTTCGTGGAGAATTACGAGATCAGTCTGAAAAAGAAGGACGGCTCGATTATCGAGGCGCTCGTAACGGCGACGGTGCGAAGGGACAGGCAGGGAAACGTTACCGGTTTCCAGGGATCGGCAAGGGATATAACGAAAATGAAGCGGATGGAACGCCAGTTACTTCAAGCCGAAAAGCTTTCGGGCCTGGGCACAATGATCTCCGGAGTAGCCCACGAAATAAACAATCCACTGACGGCGATCATGGGCAATGCCGAGCTCATGCTGATGAATGATCCCGCTGACTCCAATGACAGGAAATCATTGGAGGTGATTCTCCACGAGTCGGAGCGGGCGGCCAAGATTGTCGGCGGCCTGCTTACCTTTGCGCGTGAACATACGCCGGAACGCAGGATGATAAGCGTCAACGATGTCATTATGGAGGCGCAACGGCTGAGAGAGTATAGCCTGCGCGTCAGCAACATCAGGACCGAGCTGTTTCTTTCCGACGACATGCCGCTTACTTTCGCCGACCCATATCAGCTCCAACAGGTGTTTTCCAATATCATAAACAACGCGCGCGACGCACTCATGGAAGTGGGGGGGGGACGCTCACTATCAGGACTATACGCAGTGACGCGAAACTGCTCATCGAGTTCGAGGATGACGGCCCGGGGATCGCAAACGAAAACATACAAAAGATATTCGATCCATTTTACACCACCAAGGATATTGGGAAAGGAACGGGATTAGGCCTTTCAATCGCCTACGGAATCGTAGAAGAACATAACGGGAAGATAGAGATCGAAAGCCGGCAGGGCAAAGGCGCTAAATTTACGGTCGAATTACCCATTGTTGACAGGGCCGAACCCGCAATGACGAGGGCTCCAGAGGAGCCAAAGGTCATAACGGGAGGGAAATCGATCCTTCTTGTCGACGACGAAAGAGATGTGCTGGAATTTCTGTCGCGCGCACTGACCCAGTATGGGTATGCTATCCAGACGGCTTCAACTGCCGAGGACGCCCTGGTACTGATGAGTACGCAGACGTTTGATGCCGTCGTTGCGGATATCAAGATGCCCGGCATGGGAGGAAGAGAGATGTATGCATACGTCAGGAAGAACATACCGGGCGCAGCAGAAAAAATACTGTTCATTACGGGGGATATCCTGGGTGATGAGACGCAGGCCTTTATAGCGGACACCGGCAACATATGTATTAAAAAACCGTTCAAGATAGGCGAGTTTGTCGCCAAGCTCAACGAGCTTATCATTCCATGAACCGCGTCCCGCGAGGCAACGGCAGTAATAAAAAACGGGGTGGATATATCCACCCCGTTTCGATTTTATGACCGGTTTGACTATTTTCTCAGTCGCTTCTTGTCGAGCTTACCCACCGCCGTCAGCGGCAGCGCATCCATAAACTCGATGACCTTGGGCACTTCGTAGGGCGAGAGTTTCTCCTTGGCGTATTTCTCGATATCCTTTTTAACGGCCTCGCGGTCGCCGGCGGCAAACTCGGGCGTGAGCTGAATGTAGGCCTTGACGAACTCCGAGCCGGGCCGATCCGGATTGGGCACGCCTATCATGGCGGCCATGTCGACGGCGGGGTGGCGGGACAACACGTCCTCCACCTTAACCGAGAATACCTTAAATCCTCCGACGATGATCATGTCTTTGGTTCGGTCGACAATCCGCAGGTAGCCCTCGTCGTCCATGATTACCACGTCGCCGGTGTGCATGTAGCCGTCCTTGTCAACGGCGTTCTTGGTTTCATCGGGTTTCTTGTAGTAGCCGACCATTATCATCGGTCCCTTAACCCACAGTTCGCCGGGCTTGCCGTGTTCGGCTTCCTTCCCGGTAGCGGGATCGACCAGCTTGACCTCCGTATTGAGTATCGGCAGCCCGATCGTACCGAGCTTCTTCTTGCCCTTGGAGGGGTTCATGACGGTCAGGGGTGAGGTCTCGGACATTCCGTAGACCTCCAGGAGCTTAGACTTGCCCACGATGGATTCAAGCTCCTTCTGGGATTCTTCGGGGAACGGCGAGGCCGCCGAGATACAGACCTCAAGGTTGCTGTGATCAAGTGACTTGAACTTCGGGGTGGAAATCAGCAGCTGGAAGAGGGACGGCACGTTAACCAGGGTGGTCGGCCGGTACTTGGCCAGCTCGTTGCAGATGTGTATGGTATCCCTCGGGTTGGGGATCAAGACCTGGGTCCAGCCCAGGAAGATGCAGTTCTCATTGAAGAAGAGACCCGCGATGTGAAAGAACGGGAATCCCGACAGCGCCGGGCCCTTGCCCGGTTCCCACGAAAGCCATCTCTGGACGATCAACAGGTCGGAGACGGCGTTACGGTGGGTGAGCATCGCCCCCTTTGGCGCGCCGGTCGTGCCGCCGGTGTACTGGATATATGCGATGTCGTCCGGCGTGATTTTTATGCCGGGGTCTTTGGCGGAGAATGTCTTTGTCTTGATGACTTCTTCCATCCGATAGACGGTCTTTCCGGCAAGCGGCGTTACGTCGCCGGTCGGGATCTTCTTGAGGAGCTTTGCCAATACCCGTTTGATGCCCGGAAGGAACCCCCCGACACTGGCAGCCACGACCACCGTGAGCTTCGGCAGTTTATCGGCGATCTGGGTAACCCGGGCCGCGAAGATAGCGTCCAGCGTTACCAGGCCCCTGGCATCAGAATCCTTGAGCTGGTATTCCATCTCTTCCGTGGAGAGGAGCGGCGAGACGCCGGACACGACACATCCTGCCTTGAGGGTCCCCAGCCAGGCGATGACGTATTCGGGGATATTGGGAAGGTTTATGCCGACGACGTCCCCCTTTTTCAGTCCTGCCCGTATGAGCATGTCGGCAAAGCGGTTGGACAATGCGTCAAGTTCCTTGAACGTAATCTCGGTCCCCATGAAAGCCAAAGCGATCTTATCCGGGAACCTATCAAAGGCCGGTTTGACCGCGTCAACGAAATTGACCTCGAATAGTTTCGGGTTGAGGTCGTCAAGCCCCTTGTCCCACGATTTCCTCCAAATCTGCTCCCTTGTTGCCATAGAATTCCTCCCACTGGTGAGAATAAATGAAGATGATGATTTTGCGTGCTTCACCCGGAACGTGAGCACGATGGTAACGCGCCTCCCTGAATTTCCGCAGCGAAGGGGAAAGGTGACACGGCGGTAATCGGTCTTTCCGG
Organism: uncultured delta proteobacterium; assembly: GCA_963848155.1. GTDB lineage: Bacteria > Desulfobacterota > Zymogenia > Zymogenales > Zymogenaceae > JAFGAS01. The sequence goes on along the minus strand of CAWKCL010000006.1, from coordinate 47,165 downwards.
AGTCGGGTCAATAGGAGTAGAATAAGGGGATCACAACAGGTGGAATATAAAGCCGCTTCCAACGTAGCCGTGTGAAGGAACGATAACCTATTTTCAGGAGGACGTCAAGCCCTTAATCCCTGAATGTCAGCATCTATACGTTTAGGACTCGAGCCCGGGGCGGCTGAGGACGCGGCTTGGCCGTCTTCCGGGATTATGGGAGGCCGTTTCCGTTAGTATCGCTTGACCGGCGGCGTATCGGGAAGATCTCGATCCGCCTCCCGCCTTGGGGTCGGCCGGCAGGTGGATCGGAAGAGGGCTCCTGTTATTGAGGCGATGGAAAGGCTACTGACGGACGAATAATTCCGATGATGGGAGTCCGCCCCGTCGATCACGGGACATACAGATATCTACCGTATGATGCCGTGTATAGGGGCGTAGAATCACCGTCGAGGATTAAAGATCCGTATATCGGTGCCGGAGCAAACCCCGCGACCGGATGTGCCGGGGCGGGAAAGATGGAGAGACTGCCTAAAGTAGATTATCCGTTCTTTGTCCCGGGGAATATGTAAAGCGAAGTACCCCTGTGCAGAGACACTAACGGACCTGTAAGCGGACCGAGAACCCCCGGGCGTTTGCCCGCCTCTCTTACTGGCCCTCCATCGCAGTGCAAGCGTCTTCTATCTTCAGGTCACAGGCGGACTTGAAATCCTTTCTGGCTTCTTCTTTCTTGTTCACTTTAAGGTAGCTAACGCCCCGATTCCAGTAGGATTGGGCAAACTTTGAATTAAGGCTTATGGCCTTGGTATAATCGGCAAGGGCGCTGTCATAGTTGCCCATCTCGTGATATACGACGCCCCGGTTGTTATAGACGATATAGTCATTAGGGGCAAGGGATATCGTCTTGTTATAGTCAGCTAACGCCTCTTTGTGTTTACCCTGTTTCCAGTAGACGACTCCCCGGTTATTATAGGCCGGCGCCGAGTTCGGGTCTATAGACAAGAGCTTATTATAGTCGGCGAGTGCTTCTTTATATTTCTGCATGTTTCGGTAGGCCAGACCCCGGAAGAGATAGGCATCGGTCATCTTCGGCTCAAGCTCTATGGTTCGGTTGAAGAAGCTGACGGCGTTTTCATAGTCTCCCTTGCCGACGAAATCAGTAGCGATCTTAAACCAATCGGCGGCCGTTCGGTTTTCCGTGCCTCCTTCGCCGCCCGGGGTGATTCCGCCGAGGGCCGAGGCGATGTGGTTGCAGGCCTTAACGAGACCGAAATCGCAGGCCCTCTTGAAATCGGCATCCGCTTCCTTTACTTTTCCCATCTTCTCGTAGGTGAGTCCCCGCTGGTAGAATATCTCGCGGCTGGTTTTATTTTTGTTTAGAAATTCGGTAAAATCCTTGGCGGCGTTTTCATACTGCTCGGTATATAAGTATGACATTCCCCGCATCCTGTAGGCCTCGGGCTCGGAATTAGTTTTTATGTATTCATTCAGACACGTGACACAGGCGTCATACTTTTTGCTTTCGAAAAGGAGGGAACATTCTTCAAACGATTTGGCCTTTGACGACGGGGCATAACTGATATATAAAAAAAAGGAGAGCGAGGCGACGGCGATAGCGGTCAGTATAAGCAGCAACCTCTTCTTCTTTTTATCTTCTTTTGCCATTTCCTAATCCCCTCAAATGTATATATCAGCGTTTAGGGCTACCGGCCGCAGGCAGACGGGATGCCTATCGGCATGGATATGCCGTATTTCCCCGTACAATTATAATAACAATATGCCCGCAGGTCAAACATTTTGTACAACGACGTAAAATGGGGATGTAATTACAGAGGATCACCCCACGTATCCCCCGGAGACGTCGTGAAAATTTGTAGTATCACAAGGTTATTTGCAGATATGCAATTTTATCGAACCTCCGTCGATTTTCTATTGCCATATGCCGGAACCCTAAGAAATAACAACAATGATATTAAGCTGTTATAAGGGGCACGCCGATACGGGATGGAGGAGACGATGGCATACTATTTGCTTATTAAATAAGTCAGTATATACGGGGAATTGAAAAACCATGAATATGAACCGAAAAATTTCGGCTTTAATAGGCAGGCGATCCGGTTTTACCCTGATAGAATTGATGATCACCGTGATGGTTCTCACGATCCTCGCGTCGTTTGCTATTCCTCTGTATGTCAACTATAAGGCCGGGGCCATGCAATCGGAGGCACGGGTCCTCCTCGAGAGCATCTGGACGAGTGAAATCTCCTACTATTCGGACAAGAGCGTCTACACGGGGGATTACACCGTTTTAGGGACCGATCCTATACACGATTCCAAGTACTATAAGAATTGGGATCTTTTCTCCTATCCGGCGGCAACGCTGCAGGATTTCGTTGCGACCTGCTCGACAAACCTTGACCGCGACATCTTTATGGATACCTGGCTGGTATCTTCGGATACCACACTGACCTCCGGGGAAAAGATCGTCAACACCTTCAATGACGTCCAGGATCGGTAGAGCCCTCTATCGCCCGGCCGCGGCCGGGCCGGTCTTAACGGTCGCCGTAATCTCCTTTTCGCCGTCGCGGAAGGGAGATTTTTATTACGGCGCCGCTCCCTGATCAAATCACCGTCGTATCCAAGCCCAAAGGGCTTCGCGCCGCTGTGGGCTCGATCGTCGGTGAGCCTACGAAATACCTCTATCTCCCGTTACACCGAAGACGGCGCACATCACCGGATCGGGCGCGCCCGGATCGGGGGCCCGGAACCGGCACCCTCCCCCGCAGTCATCGATGTGCGGGCATGGGCCGCAGGTGAGTTCATCGGCCCTGGTGATCGGCATCGACCGCCAGCAATCCAGTAGCGAGGCCGTCGCGTCACCGACGGGTCGATCGGCAAAAAAACCGCATTTAGCGCCCAGGCCCGAGGGCAGCACCGTCATGAGGTGGTGGCCGCAGGCGAAACCGGGCGAGGAATGGCTGCCTCCTCCAAAGGCATACCTCATAAGAGGGGCCGCCATTTCGGGCGTAACCAGCAGGCGGTCGTTTTGGGGGAATCTCCCGGCCGCGCACGGCACGTCAATTCCCCAGGATACCGCGTCGATCTCCTGAACAAAGGCGGCCATGCGGTCGAACTCATCCATGTTTTCGCGATGAATCATCGTGGCGATAGACACGGCGATCCCCGCCGCCCGTACCGACTCAATCCCTCGCATTGCCCTTCCGAAAGACTTCGGCCCCCGGATAGCCTCGTGACCGTGCTCCCACCCGTCAAGGGATATCTGCACTTCCTGGACCGTTAGCCGGCCCGCGGTCCGATGGTCGATCAGCGTGCCATTGGTGATGAGGACGCGGCGCATTGGCCGCCCGGCGGTTTGATCGAGGAGTTCAAATATCCGGGGATACAGCATTGGCTCCCCCCCGATATAAGAAGCTTAAGCCCTCCCATTTCCTCGAACTGGTCAACGACCGCAAGGGCCGCATCAAACGGTAAATCGGCAGGGGAGGGAGCATCCTGATAACAGTGGAGGCAGGTCAGGTTGCACCGGGGGGTGACCTGAAGCTCAAGGAAACGCAGCGACGGCAGCGGTGAGCGGGCCGTCCTGACAGGACGAAACGATGGCTCAGGCAAGACGTCAAGTATTTCTTCGGAAAGGCAATAGGCTATGAACTCGTCGTCATTTGCCATCAGCCCCCCGCGGGTTGTTCCGTCGCAGGCCGAGAGGAACGCAAACGCCTCGTCGTTAATCTCGAACAGGTCGTCCGTATCGATACGATAGACATACGGCTGTTCGAGCATCTTGAGAGACGCTTTCGGGCTCAGGGAGAGATACCCCGATTTCCAATTCCTACTCTTCATGGGGGGTTGTCCGTAGCATATCGGAGGTAACCGTCCCGGCGCGGTAGAGGGCAGAAAGGAGCACAAATCCTCCGCAGGCAACGGCATCAACCGGAGGGGTTGGAAGCCTGAAATCGCAACCGTCAAGCACGAACGGGCACGACCGGCAGATAAGCTCGAACAAAAGGCGTTCATCACGCGGGGCGTCATCCGCTTCCTCCAACTCCGGGAAGCTTGCGATTGTCAAGAGACCGTTTTCGATCAGCGATGCCGCCACCAGCGCCGCGCCGCATGCCATTTCGTCTTTCTGTCCTTCCTTGAAAAAGGCGCAGTACGGCCGACAGATAAAGCCGGAAAACTCCTTTTTTATTGGTTTTTTCACCACCGAATCTCAACCTTGGGAGATAATGTCAGGAAAAACGGGCACGAAATACCGGCGAAGAGAAGGCCGGAGATTGTCCGTTGTTTTGAGTAAAAAGCCGAGCGGCCGTTTGAAAAAAAAGGGCCGAACGCTTCTTTCGGCCCTTGAGAGCGAGGTGCAGGACATCTTCAGCAGGAACGACCACACTTACATAAGCCCTTGGCAACCTTTTGGACCTTCTTGATCTTCATGGCTCCTCCTTTGCCCGTGCGGGCACATCGTTTATAACTGAAAAACTACAGGACCTTCTCTTCTATTCAACGGTGAGCATAGCTTAAAAATATTTTATCACCCGAAGACATAAAGTCAAGAAAAAAGTAATGATATCAATGTGTTACTATTTTTACGTTCGTGGCACGATTATATACTATTCTACCTCGTTCTCACGATCGAGGCGGACGATGATCAGGACAAACCGGGCCGGATGTCACGACTATCCCCATTATACGACAAGACCTATATCGTGTGAGTATCAGTCAGTTATTCATTGACTTTAGCCGTCTTGTCTGATTAAAATGGAGCCGTCATCGATTATTCTATTTACTGGACGGAGCTGCAATGAAACTCTGTATGATTGGCACCGGTTATGTGGGCCTTGTTACCGGTTGCTGTTTTGCCGATATGGGCAACGACGTTATCTGCGTGGACAACAACCCGGAAAAGATAGAACGGCTTAAAAAGGGCGCCGTCGATATATATGAGCCGGGGCTCTCTGATCTGATGAGACGAAACCTCTCCCATGACAGGCTTTCTTTTACGACCGATCTGGCGTACGGGGTGAAAAACGCGGAGATCATCTTCATCGCCGTGGGAACGCCCCCCAATGACGACGGGAAGGCCGATACTTCCCAGGTCATGAATGTCGCCCGGTCGATCGGAAAGGCCATGAACGGCTATAAGATAGTCGTGACCAAGAGCACCGTCCCCGTCGGCACGACGGAGTCGGTGGGAGATGCCGTTGCGCGGGAAACAAACCACCCCTTTGATATCGTATCGAATCCCGAGTTCCTTAAAGAAGGGGCCGCGGTGGAAGACTTCATGCGCCCGGAACGGATCGTTATCGGCAGCCGGAGCCCGAAGGCTGTCGAGGGCATGAGGGAGCTCTATGCGCCCTACACCCGTACCGGTAACCCGATCCTGGTCATGGATATACGCTCGGCCGAGCTTTCCAAATACGCCGCCAACGCGCTGTTGGCCACGAAGATCTCCTTTATGAACGAGATCGCAAATCTCTGCGACCACCTCGGCGCCGATATTGAGTCGATTCGGCTCGCCATAGGCGCCGATTCGCGAATCGGCCACAAGTTCCTGTTCGCGGGCGTAGGTTTCGGGGGATCGTGTTTTCCCAAGGACCTGTCGGCACTGATAGCTACTGCAGATACCGTTGCTTATCGGGCGGACATTATTCGTGCGGTAAAGGACGTAAACGACCGCCAGCGCGGCGTATTCGTCAACAAGATACGGGCCCATTTCGGTGACAGCCTAAAAGACCGTTCCATCGCCCTCTGGGGCCTTTCATTCAAGCCCAATACGGATGACATCCGTGACGCGCCCGCCGTGTTTATCACCGAAGGGCTTCTTGCGAGTGGCGCGAAGATCATCGCTTTTGACCCGGCGGGCACCGAGAATTTCCGCGCCCGATTTGGAAAGAGCATTCGTTACGCCCGCTCCGCATACGACGCCGTTGAAGGGGCCGACGCGCTCTGTCTTCTTACCGAGTGGAACGAGTTCAGAAACCCGGATTTTGAGCGGATGAAAGGGGTGATGAAAAGCCCTGTTATTTTCGACGGAAGAAATCAATACAACCGGGAAGAGCTGGAGCGGACCGGATTCGTTTACTATTGCGTCGGCAGGCCTTCGGGGGAAACGCACACATGACCGGATCTATCCTCGTTACCGGGGGCGCGGGCTTTATCGGCGTTCATCTCTGTGGGCGGCTCCTCGATGAGGGCAACGAGGTTGTCTGCCTTGACAACTTCTATACCGGTAACCGGCAACATATCAATGACTTGTTGGCCCACCCGCGTTTTACGCTCATCGACCGGGACGTCCGTGATCCGGGAGATATACCGGCCGTCACCCGAATATATAACCTGGCCTGCCCCGCGTCGCCGGTTCATTACCAGCGCGATCGGGTCATGACGGCCCTGACCTGCGTCATCGGCGCGGACCGGATGCTCAATCTTGCCGGTACGTTCGGCGCCCGGGTCCTGTTCGCGTCGACTTCGGAGATATACGGTGATCCGGTGGTTTCTCCACAGACCGAGTCTTACTGGGGAAACGTCAATCCCAACGGGGTACGCAGCTGCTACGACGAGGGTAAGCGCCTCGCCGAGAGTCTCGCGGTCTCCTACTATGAACAGGCCGGCGTCGATATTCGAATCGCCCGCATATTCAATACGTATGGGCCGAGGATGGATGTCAACGACGGGCGGGTAGTCTCCAACTTTATCGTGCAGGCGCTTTCGGGAAGGCCGCTGACGGTCTTCGGCGACGGGAGCCAGACACGGTCGTTCTGCTACGTGTCCGACATGGTGGAAGGGCTGGTCCGGCTCATGGAAGGCCCGGCCTATACCGGCCCGACTAACCTCGGCAATCCCGAGGAGCGCTCCGTCATCGAGTTCGCCCGCCTCATCAAGGAGATGACGGAAAGCCGATCGCCGATCGTCTTTGAACCCCTCCCCCCGACGACCCCAAGGTGCGCCGGCCCGATATCAACAAGGCGTACGCTGAGCTCGGCTGGGAGCCTTCCGTACCACTGGAAGAGGGGCTGAGGAAGACGATCGCCTATTTCCGGACGATTGTCTGAACACAAGGGCCGTACCCGCGCCCAACCGCGGGTATGCCGGGACGGCCGATAGACGACGAGCCGGATACGGCCCGCACGGGGCGACCTCCTGATTTCCAGAGGGAACGGCGGCGTAGTGTCGTCGTTCTATCCGGTTGTTTCGCTATCGGCTATGTGGCTCGACCTGAGAAACCTCCCGTAATCGACAACCTTCCTCAACGCCCACAGCGCCCGCGCCGACGAGGGGAACGTGGGGATTTTTGCCTCCACAAACCGGAGCCCGAGGTCCTTTTCGGCCAGTGCGAAATAAAACTCCGGAATATCCGCGAAGATAACCGTCTTACCCGTCGCCTGTCCTGGCGGCTACCAGCTCCTCCATAAAGCTCCGGTTTGTTTCGGCGGAAAAGGTCCCCCCGATGATCAGCAGCGCGTCCACGCCCGGGTCTTCCAGTACGGCCCGGGCAGGCTCGGTATAGAGCCGAAAGTCGACCGAGGCCGAAAGCCCCACGTCCACCGGATTGGCGACCGATGTGCCGGTTTCCGGGATGATCGAGGAGATGCGCTGCCTGGTTGCCGGGGAAAGCTGTGCGAGAGAAAGGCCGGAGCGCTCCAGCTCGTCTGCCGCCGCCACCGCGAAGCCCCCCGGTCCCGACAGGATAGCCACGCGGTTTCCGGTTTCGGGGGGGATAAACTTAAAGGCCATGACCGCATCCAGGAGCCCGTCCATGTCGGCGACCTGCACCGCTCCGGCCTGGGTAAGCGCCCCCTCCCAGAGGGACGGCAAACCCGCCAGCGCCCCGGTGTGCGAGTGCGCGCTGGCCGCCCCGTATCCCGTCAACCCCGCCTTCCAGATTACAACCGGTTTTATACGGGAGACCCTTGCGAGCGTCTCGAAAAAGCGGCGGCCTTCCGGTACGCCCTCGATGTAGGCGGTGATGACGGCGGTCTTCGGGTCGGAGGCCAGGTATGAGAAGAAGTCCGACGGCGCGAGATCGGCCGCGTTGCCGAAGCTGACCGCCTTGGAAAAAAAGAGCCCCCGGGAGACGCCCCGGAGCACGATAAACGAGGTGAGGGACCCGCTGCCGGAAACGAGCGCCGTATCGCCCTCATCCATCGGCATTGACGGGAAAGACGACATGCGTGCCTCGGACGAATAGACCCCCATGCAGTTGGGGCCGATGAGACGGACGCCGCAGGCGTGTGCGTGCTCCACGAGCCTGCACTGCTCGTCTTGCCCGTCGACACCCAGTTCGGAAAACCCCGCCGTGAAGATAACCGCCGCCTTCGCACCCTTGGCGCCCAGTTCTTCGATAACGGGATAGAGGTGCTTCTTGGGCACCAGCACGACGGCCAGGTCGATCGACCCCGGGATGTCGGCCACCGTCCGGTAGACGGGCAGCCCGTCGATCGTATCGATCCGCGGGTTTACCGGGTAGATAGTCCCCCGGTACCCGGCCGAGAGAAGTCCCATCAGAAAGAGGCGGCCCATCTTCATCCCCTCAGGCACCCCAACCATGGCTATGCTGCGGGGATTGAAGGCGGCCTCCATTACGGAGTTGATATCGCCGGTGCCGTTTCGTGTCATAACGCAAACCTCCGCCGACCACGCTACCACAGCGGGAGAGGGATGTAAAGTACGAGATACCGTTTATCCCTGAAAAGCGGCGATTGACAGGAGAACGCATAACGTTTACAATAACCGGTATTATCATCATTTCTATCGAGGCTGTTATGAGAAAGGTATTACTTGCCATACTGCTTGCCCTGATGAGCCTTCCGGCCGCCGCCGACGAGATTACCGTCGTCACCATCAACGTATGGTCGGGGATCGACTACATGGGGACCCTGAAGATGGGCGAATACGAGTCCACGGGACGTCCGCGAGCAGCGCTACCAGGCTGTTGCTTGCCGAATTGAAGGAGATCGACCCGGATGTCGTGGCGCTCAACGAGGCCAACCCGCTGCCGCGCTATGCCAGGCGGCTTGCCCGCGACCTCGATATGGATTTCGTCTATTCGGTCGGTATGGGAGGCTTGAGGATCGGGCCGGTCGGCATCCCTACCAATTTCAGGGAAGGGGACGCGATACTTGCCAGGAAGGGCCTCGGACTTTCCCGCCTCGGGAAAGAGCGGCTTTCGGGCAAGGGTATCATCACTAATTTCGTCACGCTGCACGCCAGTGAATCCAACCAGGTGATCGGGGCGGCGATCGTCGTAAACGGTAAAACCGTGTATCTCTTCAACACGCACGTGCACGCCAGCCCTCCGTATGACCAGGCGTTTTTGGACCGGCTGGACGGCCTGTTTCGGGAGGGGAAGCTGACGGAGGAGGGGCTTGCCCGCGCAAAGGCGTCGATCGCCGAGGGGCAGAAGTGGCGGGCCGGCGAGATCGTGAAGCTGCTGTCCTTTATCGCCCAAAAGACGCCTGCAGGCGCCCCCGTCATCCTCATGGGGGACTTCAACGCCGAGGCCGACACGCCCGAGATGCAGCCTGTCTTTACGAGGGGCTTCATCGATACGTTCGGGACAAAGAATCCGGACGATCCCGGCTATACCTGGAACCCGGCCGCAAATCTCAACAGCGTCTACTACGAAAAGCCGCGGGGGGAACAAACCCCGGAAACGATCGCGGGAGGCCTCGATGACCTGGTATCCAAGCGTATTGATTTTATCTTTGCCGCCGGTCCTTTCCGGGAGGGCGACGTCTGCGAGAGCCGGGTCGTGCTTGACCGGGCGGTGAACGGTCGTCACCCGTCGGACCACTTCGGGCTGATGAGCGTAATACGAATCCCGTAGCGGGCTGAATATTTCAAACAGGACGGCGGCTTCCATATCGGAGAGACGCCGAAGACGGAACGGAGCATGGGCGTGGACGTACGATATACCGGGATTTCCCGCGTGGCTGGAATACGGGGCGGTTTTTTTACGCTTCTTGTCCTGTGCGCATTTCTGCGGCCGGGGGGGTTGGCCGCGCTCGATACCACGACGATCACGGTCGGCGGCGTGCCGCTCGTCGTCGAGGTGGCCGACGACGCGATGGAACGGTCGACGGGCCTCATGTACCGGGAGTCGCTGCCTCACGACCGGGGGATGCTCTTTGTCTTCCCGGACGAGGCCGTCCGCGCCTTCTGGATGAAAAACACCCGTATCCCCCTCTCGATCGCCTTTGCCGACGCCGAAGGCGTGATCATCGCGATCATGGATATGTACCCGGACGACGGGCGGGCGCGCTACCGGTCCGGCGCACCGGCGAAATACGCCCTCGAGGTGAACCGGGGGTGGTTTGCCGAGCGGGGGATTAAAGTCGGAAGCGAGATAGATCTAAACTGACGATTTATGGTGAGCTGTCGTTGACGATTCCCGTGAGCAGACCTGCGAGCGCCGGGAGGCTTTCATCGATGTCGACGTCCCGGGATTCGTGTATGCCGACCGGGAGTAAGCCCGAACCCTACCGCGTATCCCGCCTCTTGAAACATCGGGATATCCGAGCTGCCGTCGCCCACGGCGATGACCTCCGACGGGTCTTACCCCGACACGATCGCGCGAACCTGGACAAGCTCCTTTCCCTTGCCGTCGTGGGGGACGAGGACCTCGACCCCGCCGGTAAAGACGCCGTCGGCGGTAATCAGCCGGTTCGCGACGGCGTAGTCCACCCCGAAATCGGCCCCGATACGGTCGGTCAGGAGCGTCAGCCCGGTCGAGATGAGGGCGGTCTTGAGACGCAAACGCCGGGCCGTCTCGAACAGCTCCCCGATCCCCTCCCGGTAGGGGAGGCGAGAGACGATCGCCGCGAGCTCTTCCACCGACTTCCCGGCCCAGAGGGCGGCGTCCCGCTCGCAGAACTCCCGGTAATTGATGGCGCCGGCAATGAACTGTTCCTGGAAGCGTTCGGCCGCGCCTTCCCAGAGGCCAAGCTCTTCGTGGATAAACTGCCAGACGCTCTTGTGGGTCGTGAGGACCCCGCAGACGTCCAGCGCCAGCGCCTTATACATCGGTGCTACCCTCCATTGCCAGTATAAGCGGAGACCGCCGCCGAGTCAAGGCGGCGGGTCGGTTTTTTCTTTTTCTCCCCGGTGCATCCTGTTATAATGATGCCCTGCCGGGCGGCAAGCCGCCCGGCGGAGAAATACCCCAATAATCCCCATACCATACTCGAGAGGTTACCTGCCATGCTCTACCAGATTTCGGAAGAACAGCGCATCATGCTCAACACCGTCCGGGAGTTCTGCGAGAAGAACGTGAAACCCGTTGAGGAAGAAAACGACAAGAAGGGGGGGTGCCCGGAAAAGCTCGTGGGTGCGATGAAGGAGATGGGGCTCTTCGGCTTCGGCGTGCCGGAGGCCTACGGCGGGACATTCAGGGACTATTTTTCGGTGGCGCTGTTGTCCGAGGAGATCTCCCGGTATTCCCCGTCGCTGGGCACGGTTATGGGGGCCTCGTCCCTGCTCTTCGGCAACAACCTGGCCCGCCACGGCACCGAGGAACAGAAGAAGCGGTTCCTGCCCAGGATCGCATCGGGCGAATGGATCGGGTGCATGGGCCTCACGGAGCCGGGCGCGGGGTCTGACGCCGTCTCGCTCTCCACCCGGGCCGTCAAGGACGGCAATTCCTACGTGCTGACCGGGACGAAGACGTTCATATCCAACGCCCCGATCTGCGACGTGGCCTACGTCTACGCCACGCTGGACAAGAAACTGGGCGCCAAGGGGGTATGCACCTTTGTCGTCGAGCGGGACACGCCCGGTTTTTCGGTGGGCAAGGAATTTGACAAGATGGGCCTTCGTTCCTCGCCGACCGGGGAGCTGGTCTTCGAGGAGTGCCGCGTGCCCGCCGAAAACCTCGTGGGCGGCGCGGAGGGGATCGGCGTCCGGCAGATGATGGGCGGGCTGGATACGGAGCGGGTCTGCTGGAGCTCGCTGGCGCTGGGGCTGGCGCAGGGCGCGTTCGAAGAGGCGCTGGCCTATTCCCAGCAGCGCGAGCAGTTCAACACCCCCATCTTCAACTTCCAGATGGTCCAGAAGCTGCTGGCCGACATGGCCACCGAGATCGAGGCGGCGCGCCTGCTGGTCTATAACGGGGCCGCGATCATCGACCAGGGGGGCGACGGGCGGCTTGCCGCCTCCTACGCCAAGCTCTTTACCTGCGACATGGTCATGCGGGTGACCACCGACGCGGTGCAGGTCCACGGCGGCTACGGCTACACGAAGGAATACCGGGTTGAGCGGATGATGCGGGACGCCAAGGTCTTTGCCATCGGCGCGGGCACCTCGGAGGTGCAGCGGATGATCATCTGCCACTACCTGAGGGGAAAGGGAATATGACGGGGAGCGCTGCCGGCGGCCGGGGAGAAAAATGAGGCCGTCCATTTTCGGAAGGGCGGTGCGGTGGGTCAGGCGCGTCCCGATGGGGATGATCCGGCTCTACCAGGCGACGATCTCCCCCGACCACAGCCCGCTGATGACGCGGCTCCTGCCGGGCGGCGTATGCCGGTTTCACCCGACCTGCTCGCAGTACACCTACGAGGCCATCGAGAGATACGGGGTGTTCAAGGGGGGGGCGATGGGGATCTGGCGGATAGCGCGCTGCAACCCGTTCAACCCCGGGGGGATAGACCCGGTGCCGTAAGCGACCCTCATAACCCGGGCGTTTTTAAGGGGGCGCGCGCCCCCTTAAAACTTGTTGAGTATCATCAGAATCCCGATGATGATGAAGGCGGAGCCCGCCACGTAGTGGATGACGTGCACCGGGATGAACCGGGTGATCACCCCGCCCAGCAGCACCCCCAACAGCGACGTCAGCACCAGGGCCAGCGCCGAGCCGAGGAATATCCACAAGAGACCCTCTTTGTGTTCGGCGGCCATCGCCATGACGGCAAGCTGGGTCTTGTCGCCCAGCTCTGCGATAAATATCGTCCCGAGCACCGTAAAGAAGAGCTTCAGATCCATTGCACCGCCTCCCATCTAAGAAACGATCGTCTAAAATACAACAACAGGCCGAAACATCGGTTTCGGCCCGGAGATGAAAAGAATGCGGGGGCGATGTCTATCGCGCCCCGCTATACCCTCGTATCGTGCCGTATCTCGTCGGCTTTCGGCTGCGGCTCTTCCTCGAACAGCCCCGCCTTTTCGATGTAGAGGCTCAGGATATCGTGGGCGGTCTTCTCGTCCAGTTTCCCGTTCATCGAGGGGGTCTCGAAGAACCGCTTGGGGAACGTCAGACGGGAGAAATCAAAGCCCATATCCTTCTTGAGGCGGTTCTTGAGCCGCCAGATCTTCTCCCCGATGGCCGTCAGCTCCCCGGGGGTCTTTTCGATCCCGATGGAAGAAAGGGCCTCCGAGACCAGGGCCTTGTCGCCGTAGATCTTGCGGGCAAACAGGCATATGTGGAGCGACGTGAGCATGTTCCGGTCGATCTCCTCGGCGATGAGCTTTTTTACCAGCTCCTCCTTATCGAATTCCTTCATGCCCTGGTCTATGGCGTAGCCGGCGTTGTCCAGGTGGGAGTGGCGCGTGCTGACCGCCTGCCCCATCATCGCCCCGTAGCCGGTGTGGTACCCGGTCATCTCGTGGCCGCCCAGCACCATCGCGAAGTCCTTCCCGCCGTATTTCTCCGATACATACGCAAGGCCCATCCCTAAGTCCCGGTAAAATTCGTTGGGCCGCGTGACGATGTAACTGATGATGTTCAGATAGGCGGCGGCATCCCCGAACGAAACGTCGGTCTTAAGCATCTCCTTGGTCACGATACCGCGCTGGAACGCCTCGGTGATCCACGCAAGGATTACGCCGGTGGACATGGCGTCCAACCCGTATTCTTCCACGGCGTCGATGAGAGACAAGAGGTCGCTCTTTTTCCCCACCCCGATCATGCTGCCGAGGGCAAATATCAGCTCGTAGTCGTAACCGACCCCGGCAAAGGTCGTCTCGTAACCGGGGCCGAACTCCTGACGGAGCAGCGCGATATGGATACAGCCGATGGGGCACCCGGAGCAGGAGATCTTCCTCAGCAGGATCTCCTCGGCGAACGTGACGCCGTCGATCTCCTGGGCGGACTCAAACGAGGTCGCAGTAAGGTTCCTCGTGGGAAGCCCACCGGCCGTGGAGAGCGGGACGACGTTGACCGGTGTGCCCAGCTCGTGGTACTTCTTCATGGCGTCCGACTCGGTGGCGATCTTGAGGATCTTCTCGTAGACGCTGTTATACTCTTTGGGCTTGGGGATGGGGTAGGAGCGGTTACCGCCGACGACTATCGCCTTGAGGAGCTTGGAGCCGAAAACCGCGCCCAGCCCGAGCCTGCCGAAATGGCGGTAGGTATCCACGTTGACCGAGGCAAAGCGCACCAGCCGCTCCCCGGCCTGGCCGATGCGGATGATGCTGCGCTTGCCCGAGCCGATCTTGGCCTCCCGGTCGCGCAACACCTTCCCGGTTCGCTCGACCTTCTCGCCCCACAGAAAGCCGGCGTCCTTGATGTCGATTGAGCCCTGGGTGATTGCCAGGTAGACGGGCGAGGAGGCCCTGCCCTGGATAACGAAGGCGTCGTATCCCGCAAAGCGCATCGCCATGGCAAGCCTTCCGCCGGCGTGGGATTCCCCGAAGTTGCCGGTCAGCGGAGAGCGAAAGACGGCCGACGTCTTGGTGACGATGGGAAAGATGGTGTTCATCGGCCCGACCGAGAAGATGATCGGGCTGATCGGGATCGAGGGGGTCCTTATCGATCTTGACCAGCTCCGAGAAGAGCTTGGTCGCCACCCCGGAGCCGCCGATATATTCCATCAGGTCCTGACGCCGCTCGATCTTTACCCGCCGGGTGGTCAGGTCTATATATACGACCTTGATGTAGTCTCTATTCAGCATTTTCCTGATCTCCCGTCTCCGAAGTATCCGGTTGACCTTCGTTATGATCAAAGTGCTCCACGTATTCCATGGCCAGGCACTCGTGGGGGCAATGGCGGACACAGGCGCCGCACTGGACGCATATGATCGGGATATGGAGCTCCTCGTCAAACGCGATCACGTTTACGGGGCAGGCGTCCACGCACTTCTTGCATGCGAAACAGGCCTTCCGATCAAATCGCACGCCGCCGCCTTTCCGCGGGGTGAGCGCCCCGCTCATGCAGACGGCCGCGCAGGGCGGCGGATCGCACCCCATGCAGATATCGGCCAGCATCTGGCTCTGGAAACCGCCCGCGGTTCGCACGCGTATCGCGCTGCGCTCAACCGACAGGCTGTTGTGACGCACCCGCGCGCAGGTGAGCATACACCCCATGCAGGCGATGCACTGCTCCATTTTAACGGCCCTTAACACCTTCGGCATATCGTATTCCTCTGGCGTATTCCTCTGGCTCCCTCTATGTCAGGGAGGTCTCTTTCGTTGGGTGATTACGGCCGGATTATCGTTGTGGAAGAGTCGGCAGATTAACGATACTTCCGCTGTCGGACCCGCCGTAATCTCTTATAGTATATCAAAACGAGAACGAAAAGTAAAGGGTTTCAGGGATTAGCGGACCGGGCCTTGCCGCCGCGTCCGCGCCGCGGCCGTGAGACCGGCCAGAGGAACCAGGACAGGATCGCGAAGGCGAGGTATATGCCCGTGAGGATGTAGATGATCACCAGCGAGACCCCGATATCCTCGATGTAGATGAGATGACGAAGCCACGTGACGATAAACGACCCGCCGTAAGAAAAGCCGGGGGCGGCCGCGCGCCGCAGGTACTCCTCGAGGTGGGTGAGGGGGCAGATCGTGCCGGTGACCTGCATGATGACCGTCCCGACGAGCGCGACGGCGTGGATTATCCTCAAACGCCGCATCCCGAAGGCAAGGGCGACGGGAAGGCCCAGGACGATAAAGAGGATCCAGGTGAAATGGACGACGAGGACGATGTCGGAGAGAATGCTCTCCATTTGATATGGTCCGGAAAACGTTTGAGTTTCTGAGGGGCTTTTATACCTTTTCGTACGGCGAAAAGAGCTTGCCGTGCTCGTCGATGGCGAACTTGTCGGTCATCTGGGCGATATAGTCCGATATCACGCGGATGCTGCCCGTTTTGCTGAACTCTTCGAAGACCGCCGGCGGCAGCTGTTCGGGGATGTCCACGTAGGTCCGAAAGAGGTCGGTGAGGATGCGCTCGGCCTTGCCGCTCATCCGCACCACCCGGAAGTGGCGGTAGAGGCGGCGCATGAGAAAGGCCTTGAGCTCTTCGTTGAGGCGGTTCATCTCTTCGCTGAAGACGGCGATGCGCTCCGGCGCGTTCCTGACGTCGTCCACGGTTTTAACGGCGTGACGCTCGATATTGCGGCCGGCCTCGGCCACGGCGTCGGTCACCTGCCGCCCGATGAGCCGGGAGACGGAGACGAGCCGGAGGACCGTGTCGCTCTCGTCCGGGTGCTCGCTCAGCACCCGGTTAAAGGTGTCCCGCCAGAGGGTAACCTCCATGATCTCGTCGGCGGAAAGCATCCCGGAGGCCAGCCCGTCGTCGATATCGTGGCTGTTATAGGCGATCTCGTCGGCGATGTCCACCACCTGGGCTTCGAGCGACCCATAAGGGTAGCCGGAAAACTCCGTTGCCCCGGCCACGTCGTAGTCGGTGGCGTGCTTGGCCAGCCCCTCCCTGACCTCGCAGGTCAGGTTGAGGCCGGGGAAACCGGGGTATTTTTTTTCCAGCTCCTCGACGATCTTGAGGCTCTGGAGGTTGTGGTTGAAGCCCCCGTCCGACGCCAGGAACTCGTTGAGCGTCTTTTCGCCGCTGTGCCCGAAGGGGGGGTGGCCCATGTCGTGGGCGAGCGCCACGGCCTCGGTCAGGTCCTCGTTGACGGCCAGTGACCGGGCGATAGTCCGCGCGATCTGGGAGACCTCGATGGTGTGGGTGAGGCGGGTGCGGAAATAGTCGCCCTCGTGGTAGACGAAGACCTGGGTCTTGTATTCGAGCCGGCGGAACGCGCTGGAGTGGATGATCCGGTCGCGGTCCCGCTGAAAGGCGGTGCGGATCTCGTCCTCGGGTTCCTTGTGCTTCCTCCCCCGGCTTTTTGCCGAGAAGGAGGCGTAGGAGGCAAGGTGGTCAAGCTCCCACCGTTCGGTGTCTCGTCTGTCCATATACTCAAATATTTCACACTATCGGGCGTTTCGTCAAGGGATTTATGGGGGTGCGTAGGGAAAGAAGAAGGACGGCGACGTTGTCGGTCTCGCTATTTCTATTGGCAATGTACCGGTTGCTTATAGGGGAAAAGGATTGATTGAATATAGCAGGAGAGAAAAGAAACGGGCGGCATACATGCCGCCCGAAAACGTCGGTCAATAAACCGCTCTCACTCGATAGTCGGGGGATTGCTTCGTCGCGTTTACTCCTCGCAATGACGGCGAATCCCTATTTCTCCTTCTTCGGCTTCTCCTCCGCCGCCGGTTTCTCTGTTCCCGGGAACGTGATGGAAAGCCGCTCGACCTTCGCGCCGGCCGACGCCGCTACCTCGAAGACCTCGGGAGCCGTCCATTCCCTGGCCGCGAACGCCGCCGTAACGGCCTCGGTAAAGGCGGGAAGCGCCGACTTTTTCAAGAGCGCCACGGCGCACCCGCCGAAGCCGGCCCCGGTCATCCGGGCGCCGTAGACGTCCGCGGTGCCGCGCGCGGCCTCCACGACGGCGTCAAGCTCCTTGCAGCTGACCTCGTAGTCTTCCTTGA
Organism: uncultured delta proteobacterium; assembly: GCA_963848155.1. Classification (GTDB taxonomy): domain Bacteria; phylum Desulfobacterota; class Zymogenia; order Zymogenales; family Zymogenaceae; genus JAFGAS01. Next base: position 29,470 of record CAWKCL010000006.1, on the reverse strand, counting down.
GGCTCGTATGGGAATCGTACATGAGGGCGCCGAATTCGGCGGCCGCCCCCTTCTTGAGGAGGTCCTTTGCCTTGAGCACCCGCGCGTTTTCGGTCACGACGTGCCGGGCGCGCTTGAGGATCGTCTCCGAGACGGAGCCCTTGATCTTGTCGAGGTCGGCAGGGCCCGCGTCCCGCAGCGCCGATGCCTTCGGGTTTATCTTCTTGAGCGCCGATACGGCGACTTCACATTCGGCCCGGCGGTCGTTATAGGCGCCGGCCCCCAGCTCGCGCTTGACCTTCGTGTCCACCGCCACAAAGACGGCGTCCTTCAAATTCAGGGGGATATGCTCGCGGCTCAGGTCGCGGCAGTCGATGAACAGGGCGTGGCCCTCTTTTGCCATTAGGCTGGTCATCTGATCCATGATCCCGCACCTGACGCCGACAAACTCCGCCTCGGCGGTCCGGGCCAGGAGCGCCGTTTCCTCCGGTTTGAGGGGATGGCCGAACATCTCGGAGAGCATCAGGGCCGTCGCCACTTCGAGAGCCGCCGACGACGAGAGCCCCAGCCCGATAGGGACCTCCCCCAGATAATACGCCCATACGCCGTCGACGGCCCGGCCGCTCCTGATGAACTGGTCGGTGACGCCCATGACGTAGTCCACCCATCCGCCGCGCCTGGCAAGCGGCTGACGGACGCAGAATTCCTCTATCGTATTAAAGCCCACCGATTTGATCCGCGCCAAATCACCATACATCTGGCGCGCCACCACGTAGGTGCGCCGCCCGATGGCCATCGGCAGGACAAATCCCTCGTTATAGTCGGTATGCTCACCGATCAGGTTGATCCTGCCCGGGGCGCTGGCATAGACGCAGGGCACTTCGTTAAAAACGCTTCCAAACGATGTCACCATCAGGTAAAGGGTCGTATCCATATGACTGTCGCACTCCTTTTTTATGAAGGGCTCATGAATTTTATAATCAATCCCACGCCAAAAGTAAAGGATAAAAACGTTTTGGACTTGCCGGGCCGTACCCTTTGTGGGAAAATCTACCCAATGACCGATATCGACACTATCATCGGAAGGCTGGAGGCCTGCTTCGGCATACCGAAGAAGGGAAAGACCAAGGATCCCCTTTCGGAGCTGATATTCACTATACTCTCCCAGAACACGACCGACAAAAACAGGGACCGAGCCTACGAGAGGCTCCGGGGCCGATTTGTCCGCTGGGAAGACGTGCTGGCGGCCGATACCTCCGAGATCGAAGAGGCTATCAGGGTCGGCGGGCTCGGCCCCCAGAAGTCAAAACGGATCAAGGCGATTCTCGGCGAGATCTATGAGAAGACCGGCACGCTCTCGTTGGACTACCTCTCGAAGATCGGGGCCGAGCAGGCGCGCAGGACGTTGTTAGCCTTTAACGGCGTCGGCCAGAAGACGGCCGCCATCGTGCTCCTCTTTTCCCTGGACATCCCGGCGTTCCCCGTGGATACCCACATCCTCAGGGTAACCCGACGGCTCGGGCTTATCCCCGCCGGCGCCGACGCGGACGCCGCCCATACGATCCTCGGCGCCCTGATACCCACCGAAAAATATTACCCGGCCCATATAAACCTGATCATGCTGGGCAGGTCGCTCTGCAAGCCGAAAACCCCCCGCTGCGCCGAGTGTCCCCTGCTGGCGCTGTGCCGGTTCGGGCAGGAGTTTCTCGATCGATAATTGTCCTTGCAATAGCCGACCGGATGCGGGTATAATTACAAACAGGGCGGGCGGCTCTCATTAATCCCCGCCGGCACATAATCCCGAGAAACGACGGATCCGACCGCGACGAAACCACGACGGCGCGGTGCGACTTCCAGGAAAAGACTGTGGATACCATCATAAAGTCCTACTTACCGCATATCATGTTTTTCGGCGCGCTCGTCGGCGTGTTCCTGCTTATCGCCATCACCTACCTGCTTGTGGAGCAGAGAAGGACGCTCCGCGAAATCGTTAAGACATTTGACGAGTTCTCGGTGATCGTCGAGAGTTTGATCGTCAAGATCACTCCCCTCCTCCAGCAGCAACTGGCAACCTTCGATAAGACCAAGGAATGCCCGCAGTGCAAGAAGCTAATCGACGAGGCCTACGGGGCATGCCCGTTTTGTTCCCACCAGTTCGTCAAGAAGTATTTCGTCTCCATTATCGGACCGGGAGATGACAAGAAGCTGGAGACGGCCGCCGAAAAGCTCTCGACCGCCCTCAAGATCGACTTCCACGAGATGAAACACCGTCTCCGGATGGGATTCGAGTACGCCATCCCCGACCACGCGAAGCGCCGAGAGTTTATGACCGCCGTGGAAAAGATGGGCTGCACCGTCAAAGAGACTCTTAAGTGGGTATGAACCGTCCCGCGTAAACGCCGTTTTTCTTAGAGCCCTGATTACTAAAGGATAAAGAAAAGTCAGTCGCCGAAACCGGGCATGTTTGCTTTCGGCGCGTGCTTTAGAAATATTCCTCTGGAGGTCACCATGAAACTTTTAGCGATTTTGGCCAGGCTCCTTATCGTCGTGGCGGCGCTTGGTTTCGTTGCGGCGATAGCCGTCAAATTCATGGGCGGCACCCCGGTCGCCTTCGGGCTCTACCCCCGCTCGTTCATGAATTTCGTGGACGCCTGCCTCCTCTTTGCCATCGCGCTCTTGCTCCTGGAGGGTCGTCCCGCGAAAAAGAAATAGGGCGCGCGGAGATTCACCTGCTTTTTGCGGTGCCCGTGCGGCTTCTCGCCCCTCGGGCGCAGATAAGGAGGGAAAGATGAGATTGCTTTCGTATCTCTTTCTTTTGGCCTCGCTGGTCGGTTTCGTACTGTGTGTTGTGGTAAGGCTCTTTTATCCCAATGGAATCTATGGGGTGGGTCTGGAATCGTTCTATTCGTTTTCTTTCTTGTCGGCCGTGTTGGTCATCGCCATGGGCCTGATGCGCGCGGCGTCAAAGGATTAGCGGGCGGCGCCGTGCCGATATCGACCGGCGGCGGCTTTCCGCACGAAATCGGGCCGTAAAAAAGCAGAGGGGGGAATCAATCCCCCCTTTGTTATCTGAAATAGCTCAGGAAGCTAGTATCTGCTGCGGTAACCGCCACCGCCGCCCCGCCCCTGATCCCTGCTCTTGGGAGGCCGCGCCTCGTCCACGTTCAGAGACCGTCCGGCGAATTCCGTACCGTTGAGCGCCTCCTTGGCGGTCTCGGCTTCGGACTGGGAACCCATCTCAACGAACCCGAAACCCTTTCCCTCGATGACCTTGGCTTCTTTGACCTCGCCGTGGTTGGAAAAAAGCTCGGTGAGCTCCTCGGACGTTACCGAGTAGCTAAGGTTTCCCACGAAAAGTTTGCTTCCCTGCATCCTTGACTCCTTTTTCTTCTCTTATTTAATAATGGTCGGCACTGTAAGCTAATGCGAGGAAAGCGACATCACAACACATCATTAAACGCGAGAATCGAACAACAAAAATGATTGAAAGGAAATTATTGATCATCACACGAAGCTTGTGGGTTCCCTTTCAAAGCCCGTCATCAGAACCCTGCGTCCTGATTGCGGCTGAAAGTATATTAGTCGAGTTATTGCCTGTCAAGCGAAATATGTATCAACACAACCAAACAGGAAACACATGGTATAGGTACAGGTCCTTATCAGGGTGTCGAACGCACGGGTAATCTCAAAGCCGTTCACGGCGGCAGAACTTCTCGCGACGCTGAGTCGGGTTTTCGAGGGTGAGTCTATGATCCTCCTTCTATCGAAGGGTCTTCATGGATACCGCCTGCCGGCCTCATGGCAATTTAGCGCAACCTCTTGACAATAAATGGCCCTTTTATGAAAATAACAACGCCCTCACCAAACGATGAGGGCGTTGTCAGAAGGTTTGAGCGGCAATAGACGTGTCCGCTTGAGTTTTCTAATCCTTTTTCCTATCTATTTTATTTTAACCAGAATAAAGGACTTTCCATCCGGGGAGACGAAGAAATTCTCAGTCCCGTCAACCAGCAGGTTATAGAAGGTCCCTGTCCCGTTAACGTGTACGATTGAGGTGAGGGTGAATTTCTCAAGCGCGGCGCCGTTTAACGCACTGAATCCGTAGAGGGTGGCATAAGGCTTCAGGGCCTGCGATTCGATCGTCGTTACCGGTGTAATCCTGGTGCTCGCCGGAGTGAGGCCGAACTCTCTGGCATAAAACGGGTGCCCCGCCGTTACCGTCAGGCCGCCGTTGAGGATATAGTAGTCGTCCTGCACGGCCGGGTCGTTGTCGAGCACTTCACACGGGGTAAACCGCCTGGCGGTAAAATCATATCCCATGACCTTCTCGCCGGCCGTGATATCCCGTATCATTTTCATCGAACCGTCGGCCATCATCACAAATGTGTTGCCGGAGAAACACTTGGGTTTTGTCGGCGCGGTATTTCCCTTATCGCGCCCGGCTTCGTTTGACGAGTTTGAGGACGGGGTAACGTGGCAGATGGGCGTGCCGTTCTCGTCGGTCCCGACCACGAAGACGTCGTACCACCTGTTTTCCGCGAAGTTATAGACGGGCTCAGCCTTGCCGTCTATCACGTAGACGTTGGAGAATCCCTCGAGGGGCAGGCCCTCGGGGCCGACGATAACCCCCTCGACGGCACCGGCCGAGATCGAAAAAGCGAGAACTAACATTAACGCCGAAATGATCGATAAAATAACACGTTTCTTCATAGCGACCTCCTTTGAATTGCATAACAAATTAATACCATGGTTTTGACAGGATGTCAATGAAGTAATATTATTAAAAGTGATGTATAATAATCGTTATTAAACCGCCTCGGCCCGCTTTTCACGTGACAGGGCAGGTGAACTCGAGGTCCCGAGCCGGCGCAACTGCCTAAGGCCGCAGAGGACCCGCCGGATCCCCGGTCATCCAGTGGCCTTCCATTTTGTAAACCCGCTGGCGTACTTAAATCGAAAATAGCCGTTACGTCCCGATACGTGAAAAAGTAATATATTGCCAAAATTAGATCGGAAAGATACAATAAATGACAGGGATTTATATTTTATGCCAGTATGAAACACCTCATTTATATCGTGGATGATGAGCCTGATATCGTTGAGATGATATCGTTTCACCTCGAACGGTCGGGTTTTATGGCGCGTGGTTTCTATACCGGCCATGATTTATTCAAGGCCCTGCAAAAGACCATTCCTTCCCTTATCATTCTCGACCTCATGCTCCCCGACGAAGACGGTATCGAAACATGCAAAAAACTCAAAAAAGACGGGAAACTCTCCCATGTCCCGGTGATCATGCTAACCGCCCGGGGAGACGAATCGGACAAGGTCCTCGGTTTGGAAGTAGGGGCCGACGATTACATCACGAAACCCTTCTCACCGAACGAGCTTATCGCGCGGATAAAGGCGATTCTCAGGCGATACAAAAGCGGCGAAAATGAGAATATACTTACTATCGCTCATGATTTCATCATAGACACAGAGAAGCACGAAACGTATGTCTCCGGCAAGAAAGTCGATCTTACGGTTACGGAATTTCGGATCTTATCCTTGCTCGCCTCTAAAATGGGCGTCGTTTTTTCGAGGGAGCGAATACTCGAACATCTGTGGGGTAACGAGAAGATGGTAATCGATAGGACAATCGATATGCACATAAAAAACATGAGGAAGAAACTGCAGGGAGCGTCCCGCTATATCAAGAATATCAGGGGCGTTGGATATAAGGTGGAGAGTATGAGGATGACCCTGTTTTCGAAATTCTTCCTTGGTTTTTTTGTCGTCGCCGTATTGCTCGCGGCCTCGATATTCATCTTTTCATCACTGCTTTTCACCCGATACTACGAGAGGGCGCTCGAAGAAAACCTCATTGAACTCGGGGAGATAATCGCGACCGATATCGGCGTCTTTATCAAGAACGGAGACACGCCCTCCGTTCAGAAGGAAATCGACGCGATAAAGACGAAGCTGAAAGAACGGGTGACGGTTATCGATAGCACGGGCGGTGTCCTGGCCGACTCCCAGCACGCCCCGGAAACCATGGAAAGCCACGGGCTCAGGCCGGAGGTCATCGAGGCCCTCGACGGGAGGACGGGTGTATCATACCGATTCAGCCCGACGCTCCAGAAGAGGATGCTTTACGCCGCGGTGCCCGTTTTCGAAGGCGACGCAGTTATCGGCGTTGTGCGGGTAAGCGTGTTCGCGCAGGATATTAATACGGTTTTGGCCCATTTTCGTGACGAGTTTCTTTTAAGCCTCCTTCTCATTCTTATCGTAGTTCTCGTCATTTCCTTTTTTATCTCTCGGGGCTTCTCCAAACCAATCGTGGAGATAAAAGAAGCGTCAAAAAAGGTGGCGACGGGCGATTTCGGGATACGGGTCTTCTCAAACCGGACGGACGAAATACGGGACCTCGCGGAAAACTTCAACGAGATGGCAACACGCCTCGGAGTATTGTTTCGTGAGCTGCAGGGAAACAGGGAGGAACTCCTCAAGGTGATCTCATCCATCGAGGACGGCATCGTGATGCTTGGATGAGGATGAGCGGATAAAGCTCTTTAACGAGAGTTTCGATAGACTGACGGGCGGGCAATCCAGGACGGGCGCCTTTCTCTGGGAGGCGATGCGCGAGGCGGCGGTGAGCGACCTGATACGAGAAGTCAGGAAGAACGCCGTGACGGGAACGCGCGAGGCCGTTGTGAAGGCCAGGAGTTATCACGTCAGCGCTTCATACGTTCCAGTCGAACGACAGATCGTGCTCGCGTTCCACGACATAACGGAGATGAAAAACCTGGCTAAAATAAAGGGCGAGTTCATGACAAATATCGCCCACGAAATCAAGACTCCGCTTACCGCCATAACCGGCCTGATAGACGTTATTGACGAGGTCTCCGAGGAACAACGGAGACACTATCTCTCCGTGATCAAGAGAAATACCGACCGCCTGGTCGAGATAGTGCGGGACGTTTCGGAGCTCTCCAAACTTGAGGAAAGAAACCTCCCGATCGCGTTTGAAACCGTGAACGTGAAGGAAATCCTGAAGGAGGCAGTATCGCTGTTTGAGAGAGAGAGCGAGAAAAAGGGCATTACCATCACCACCGACGGTTCACGGCACCCCGATCGTCTCCGGAAGCGCCGCCAGGCTGGAGCAGATGTTCATCAACCTGCTGGATAACGCCGTGAAATACTCGCCCCACGGCGAGATATCCGTAAGCCTCGCCTCGCAGAAGGACAGCGTCGTTTTCTCGATAAAAGATACGGGCATCGGCATCCCGGAACAAGACCTCCCGCGGGTTTTCGAGCGTTTTTATCGGGCCGAGAAGTCCCGTTCGCGTAAGCTGGGCGGGACGGGGCTCGGCCTGGCCATCGTGAAGTATATCGTGCTGCTCCACAACGGGAAGATAGACATCGAAAGCGAAGAAGGCAAGGGGACGAAAGTTACCGTCCAATTGCCGAAAAACAGCCGCTGAAGGCCGGAATTTACACAAAATTTACAGTATATTTATACGGAGTTCTCATAACGACGCTATCCTCATTACCAGATAGTACATTCTATCAGGAGGATTGTAATGAAAAGAGTAATGAGAGTCGCGATGATACTCGCGCTGATGGTTGTGGGTTCCCTCCCGGCGTTTTCCGCCCAAAAGGAGATTATCGCCGCGGGCGCGACGTTCCCCTATCCCCTCTATTCGAAGATGTTTGACGCGTACAACAGGGAATACGGGATAAAAGTGAACTACCAGGGAATCGGCTCCAGCGGCGGCATCAAGGAGCTAACCAACAAGACCGTGGATTTCGCGGGAACCGACGCCTTCATGACCGACGCGGAAATAAAAAAGGCGGGCGGTGCGGTTGTTCACGTCCCAACCTGCATCGGGTCGGTCGTGTTAACCTATAATATCAAAGGCGTAACGGAGCTTTCCCTTTCACAGTCTGTTCTCGCCGATATCTTCCTCGGGAAGATCACCAAGTGGAACGATCCGAGGATCGTCAAGCTTAACCCGAAGGCGAAGCTCCCCGATCTCCCGATCGCGGTCATTCACCGCTCCGACGGCAGCGGGACAACGAGTATCTTCACTGACTTCCTGGCGATAGTAAGCCCCGCGTGGAAATCCAAGGTGGGCGCGGGCAAGACGGTCAATTGGCCGGCGGGCCTCGGCGCGGCCAAGAACAGCGGGGTCGCAGGGATGGTCCAGAAGGTCCCCGGGTCGATCGGCTACGTGGAGCTGGCCTACGCCATGGAGAACAAGATGCCCGTTGCCCTCATCGAGAACAAGAGCGGGAAGTTCATAAAACCAACGCTCGAGTCGACGAGCCTTGCGGCAAAGGGCGCTATCCCGGATGACACCCGTGTATCGCTCAACAACACGAGCGACCCGAAGGGATACCCGATCGCCGGGTTTACCTGGGTAGTTCTCTACAAGGAGCAGAACTACGGCGGAAGGACGATGGATCAGGCGAAATCGGTCGTCACGCTCATCTACTGGATGACCCACGAGGGCCAGAAGTTCACCTCCCCGCTCCTGTATGCGCCGCTTCCAAACGAAGTGGTGAAGAAGGCGGAGAAGATCCTGAAATCGGTCACCTATAACGGCAAACCGGTATTGAAGTAGCGTATGAAAAAAGGGGGGGGGATATTCCCTCCCCCCACCGTTTTCGCGGGAATAAATAAGTGAAGAATATCTCAAAAAAAGTCGATTCTTTTATTGTCAAAGAGAAGGCCTTCAAGCTGATCCTGCTGGGGGCTTCGCTCACGATACTGGCCCTCCTCGGCGCGATCTTTATAACGCTGCCTTTAGGCGCCCTCGAATCGATCAAGGAATTCGGATTCGGCTTCATTATCGGCGGCACCTGGGACCCGATCCAGGGAATATTCGGCGCCCTGCCTTTTATCGTAGGAACGCTGCTGACGTCTTTTTTGTCCCTTGCTCTATCCATTCCGTTTTCGCTGGCCATTGCGCTCTTCCTGGGAGAATATTACGGTAAGGGCATTATCCCCACTATCCTCAAGAGCGCCATCGAGCTCCTCGCGGGCATCCCCTCGATCATTTACGGATTCTGGGGGATGTTCATCCTCGTGCCGATCGTCATGGAAATCGAGATAAAGGTCGGCGTGCTCCCCTACGGAGTCGGTATATTTACCTCGTCTATCGTCCTTACCATCATGATCATTCCATACGCCGCCTCCATCGGGAGGGAAGTAGTCCAGCTGGTCCCTAATGAGCTCAAGGAAGCGGCCTATTCCCTGGGGGCGACGAAATACGAGGTCATCCGAAGGGTTATCCTCCCCATCGCCCGGTCGGGGATTCTGGCCGGGATGATTCTTGCCCTGGGAAGGGCCCTCGGGGAAACGATGGCGGTCACGATGCTCATCGGCAATATGAACAGCATCCCGACCAATATCTTTGCCCCGGCCAATACCATGGCAAGCCTCATCGCCAACGAGTTTACCGAATCGGGCTCCGGGCTGCATCTTTCGAGCATCATCGAGATCGGTTTTGTCCTGTTTATCATCACGATGATTATTAACCTCATCGGACGATATATTATCCACAAGACGAGCGTCGGGATTAACTGAGATGACGGTACGGGCACCATATATTCGCATCGTGAAGGATCAGTTATTTCATGCCCTGGTTATTCTCCTGGCGGCCTGTTCGATAGTCCCGCTCGCGCTCATCCTTTATTACATCACCGTCAAGGGTTTTAATGCCATTAACTGGGAATTTTTAACTTCCCTTCCCAAGCCGGTGGGAGAAGTGGGCGGCGGCATCTCAAACGCGATCATCGGAACGATCATGCTCGTCATAATCGCGTCCTGTTTCGCGCTTCCGATCGGCGTGATGACCGGCGTGTTTTTAAGTGAAAACAGGAATAGGAAGATTGCCCACGTAATTCGTTCTTCCGTGGAGATCCTCATGGGCATCCCCTCGATTATCCTGGGGATTATCGCGTACGCGTGGGTAGTGGTTCCGATGGGCGGTTTTTCCGCCCTCTCGGGAGGCGTTGCGCTCGCAATAATGATGCTCCCCGTCATTATCAGGTCTACCGAGGAGACACTAAACCTCATCCCGAACGATCTGAAAGAGGCTTCGCTGGCCATCGGGGTTCCCTACTACCGGACGATCCTCAAGGTCATCATCCCGGCGGGGGCAAGCGGGATCATCACCGGCGCCCTCCTCGGTGTCGCCCGCATCGCAGGGGAGACGGCGCCGCTGCTCTTCACCGCGTTCGGCAGCCCCTGGATGAATTTCGACATCTTCAAACCGGTCAATTCGATGCCCCTGTTGATATATTATTATGCGACAAGCCCGTATGAGGACTGGCACAACATTGCCTGGGGCGCTTCCTTTGTCCTGATTGTCTTTATCCTTGGTTTGAATCTCATCACAAAACTGGTCACCAGGAAATGAAAAACATTATTCTACGGACGGAGAACCTTTCCGCGTTCTTTGGGAAAGAAGAGGTGATAAAGAAGGTCTCCGTCTCATTCGAACGGAACAAGGTCACGGCGATCATGGGCCCGTCGGGGTGCGGCAAGACTACCCTGATCCGCACGATCAACCGCATGCACGAGTTGACTGCCGGCGCGACGATTTCAGGGAAGATCTACCTCAACGACGAAGACATCTCATCGATGAACCCGATCCTCGTGAGAAGAAAAATCGGGATGGTATTCCAGCGCCCGAACCCGTTTCCCACCATGAGCATATTCGAAAACGTCATCGCCGGATACAAGCTCAACAGCATATCGCTCTCTCGCGATGAACAAAACAGCATCGTGGAGGATTCCCTCAACAAGGCGGCCCTGTGGGACGAGGTCAAAGACATCCTCCACCGCAAGGGGACGTTTCTTTCCGGCGGGCAGCAGCAGCGGCTCTGCATCGCCCGCGCGCTCGCCATGAAGCCGGACCTCATCCTGCTGGATGAGCCGACCTCCGCGCTCGATCCGAAGGCGACGGCAAGTATCGAGGAGCTGATAATCTTACTGAAGGATACGGTCACGATCCTCATCGTAACGCACAACACGGCGCAGGCGGCACGGGTATCGGACTTTACCGCGTTCATGTACCTTGGCGAGCTTATCGAATTTGGGACGACGACGAAGATGTTTACCGTCCCCGACCACAAGAAGACTGAAGAGTATCTTACCGGAAAGTTTGGTTAGAGGAGCGCTATGTTAGAAAGTAAAATTATCTCTTTGAAAAAGGACCTCGCCTTTTTCGCATCGCTGATCGAAAAGATGATTGAGGCAAGTATCCAGGGATTGAAAGAAAAAGACGTTCCGATGCTCAAGGAGATATTAGCGGTACATGAGCCGAAGGCAAACAGGCTCGAAAATGAAATCGATGAAGAATGCATCGGCCTCATCGCCACGTTTCAGCCGAAAGCACGGGACCTTCGCACCATCCTCATGGTGATGCGGATGAATAACGATTTGGAGAGAATGGGTGATCACGCGGAGAACATCGCCGAAAGCGCGATCTTTTTGGCCGAACGTCCCTTTGTCAAACCCCTTGTTGATATTCCCCGGATGGCCGCGATAACTATTGAAATGCTAAAAGACGCGATAACATCATTTATCGAGGAAAATCCCAAACTGGCAAAAGACGTGTGTATGCGGGACAATGAAGTGGACGATCTCCATGAGCAGATCATTCGTGAGCTGATCACCTTCATGACGGGAGACCCGACGACAATCGAGCGATCGTTGCACCTATTGAGAATCGGCAGGAATTTAGAGAGAACGGCCGACCTCTCGACGAACATCTGCGAAGATACGATATTCATGGTAGAGGGAAAGGTTATAAAACACCATAAGAGATAAGATCTGTAACACCTCCGCCGACTAAAAAATAGGGGGTTATGCTTTCTAACCCCCTGTTATTATTTCTACGCGGTGCCGCAGCCAGGGATTGATACCCTTCGACACTCGGATGTTCAGCAGTCTCGTCATGACGATAGACTACTAACACCATTATATTTTCAATTCGCCGGAAGTTAGCAGGAATTCTAATTCGGCCCGTCTGAGACTATTGCCTTTGCTTAGATAAGCCATTTTGAAATCAAGTAGCTCAAGAGTGCAGTAAGCGTACAAAGACACATGCCCCAGACTATATCAGCTACGACGACGACCAACGGCCAGTTCTTAATCGTTGCCAGGTTCGACAAATCATAGGTCGCATAGGTAAAGAACCCAAACAGGGCACCCAGGACAACGGCCTGTACCCACGAATTACTGTTCACCGCCGGCCGAACGGCAAAGATGAGGATGCCCACAATAAATATCAAGTAGAACGTGATGGCTGCCGCCCAATTGATGCTGGGACTTAAGATAAATCCAAGCTTCCGTTGGTAAAATCCCTTCGCGATAACACCCAGCCACAACATATCAATTGCGAAAAATACCGGTACCGTCAACGCGTAAAGCTTAAGGTAAAATGAAATACTCATCGTATCCCCTCCTCTTATCGTTCTTCTTGGTTACTGTATGCCGTCAGCAAAGGCTGAACTCCAAAGGTCGGGTTTTCGGCTGCGTACCAGGCCTTGGCTATATCCTGGGAAAGCTCTGACAATAACAGTTATTCCTGTATTTTCCCTGTATGCCTCCTTATCGCTTCTTGACAAACCAGGGGATCAAGACGCTTGTCCGCCTCCTGTATTCCTCGAAACCGGGGGTCTTCTCCATAAGTCGCTCGGTCATGGGTATCCCTGAGACGAGGACGATCATGAGCGTAATCGTCAGCGGGCCGACGAACCCGATCCACCCATAGGGAACCGACAGCGCGATAATATATATGCCCCACCACATCGTGATCTCACCGAAATAGTTCGGGTGTCTCGTATAGCGCCACAATCCCCGATCCATGATGGTTCCTCGATTCTTTGGATCGGCTATGAATCGGTCAAGCTGATAATCTCCCACGGACTCGAAGATGAACCCGGTTATCCAGATAAGAAGACCACACGCGTCCAGTATATTCAGGCTCCCGCCGCTCGTGGTGTTGATGATGAGAACGGGGCTGATGTTGATTAAAAGGATCGCTCCCTGGAGGAGGAAGACCTGGAGATAGCTTCTCGGGATGAAGAAACGGCCCCACTCTTCCCGCCATTTTCGATAACGCGGATCTTCCCCTCTGCCCCGGTTCCGACGAAAGATCCTTATCGATAGCCTGCTCCCCCAGATCAGGACGAGGATGCAGGTAAGGAGCTGCCGCGGATAAAAATTACCGACAATCCACAAGGTTAACCAGGCAACGATGACGAACCCAAGTCCCCATGCGATATCGGCGATGCTGTTATCCTTGCGAATCAGAGCGATGATGAAGAGTCCCGTCATGTAGCCGAAGATGATGATCGCCGCGATGAAGAACGTGTTTACCAGTTCCATTGAAACACCTCCCCCTGCTTGTTTCCAACAAAGGCTTATCTCACAGGCATAAGAATTCTTTCTCGTGGATACGATACACGACCGGGTTTACCTGCGAGACAGGTTTCTCTCGAACCCTGACTTTATTATATCTCTTATTTGTTCTACCGTGTCGTCAATCTTGTCCCGGTCTTCCGGAGAAACCGAAACCGGCCGATGGATTTCCATAACGGCGCGACCGGGGAACAGCCTGGTCGTTCCGGGGGGGAGGATGGACCTCGTCCCCGAGATAGATACCGGGAGGATCGGCATGCCCAGGTCCGTCGCCAGGACAAAGGCTCCCTTCTTGAAAGGACCGATTTCCCCCGTCTTGCTCCTTGTCCCCTCGGGTAAAATGACAACCGATGTCCCCTCCACGAGCTTTTTCTTGGCCGCCTCCAGGGAAGCGTAGGCGGCCTTGGGGCTGCTCCGATCTATGTATATGTTTCCGCCCATCTTGCCTGCAAAGCCGAATACCGGGACTTTTCTCAGTTCCTTTTTCATCACCCACTTGATGTCAATACCGAGCCAGCCGTAGAGAACAAAAATATCGTATGAGCTTTGGTGATTTGAGACAATAACATATGACTGTCCCTTCTTGATGTTCTGTCTCCCAAGGACGGTCACGCGCATCGGGGTGATATAACTATTAAACCGGGCCCACCAGACGCCCGTCGTACGATGGGCGACCTTGTCACCACGGAGGATTACGACGATGACGCCGAGAAACACGAAGAAAATAGTGGAAAGTATCAGTAAAGGGATGACGATTAGCCAGACATAGACCTGGTATATCCAGAAAGCGATTGGATTTTCACGGCGTAAGAATCCGTCCGAAGCCATTATCTCTAACCTACTAAATAGCACTATCATATTATTATAATAGAATACTTCTAAGAGTCAATAGCCGAGAAGTAGCTTTAGCGTTGCGAGGTTATTGGTGTTATTGAGGGAGTGGACAGCGAGAAAGTGGCGGAGGGTATAAGAAAGAATACCGGAATCCGGAGCCCAGATTCAGATTCCAGTCGAAGCACCACCTGCGTATCCTGTAACACATCAAAACAAAGGGGTTACGAATACTCGTAACCCCTTTTATATCAGTGGTGCCGCAGCCCGGGATTGAACCGGGGACACTCGGATTTTCAGTAGCCTCGTCTTGACGATAATGTATTGACATTATTGTATTTTCAATTCCCTACGATGCCCTGGAATGCCCCAGAATGCCCTACAATGCCCCGGTTTCTGTAACACTTTTTGTAACATATTTTCATATGAAGAAGTTTGTATTATTTATTATGGATTGAAGTAAAAGTCATCGTTGAAGATAAGATAGAATAGATAAGTATAACCGAATGTACCTTATTCGACAGGACTTTTCAGTCGAGGCTTTTTGACCTTGCCCTGTTGCTGCGGTTGGCCCATGCGGACAACGACGTGATGCTTGACCAGATCCTGGTCCAGGCCGATCAAGCCATCCTTGACGCGTTTGCCATCCATCTCCACCCAGATCACGCCTCTCTCGACGTGTTGAGGATTTTCGATCTCGATCTCGTAGAGCGCTTCACCGTGGCGGTAGCTTATTTGAAAACCATCCCACCAGCCGGGGATGACAGGATCGAGCCGCAAAGCCTCTCCGCGTACTTTCAGACCCAGGATTTCTTCCACCCAGGCGCGGTACATCCACGCCGCCGAGCCCGTATACCAGGACCAGCCGCCATGCCCGATCCACCCCGGCAAGCGGTAGACATCGGCAGCAACCACGTAGGGTTCGACTCCATAGCGCCAGACCGATTCAGGATCGCGGGCGTGCTCGATCGGATTGAGCATGCGCAGGATTTTCACCGCGCGTGTGCCGTCCCCGCTTCGCGCCATTGCCATGGCCAACCAGAGGGCGGCGTGGGTATACTGGCCGCCGTTCTCCCGCACTCCCGGCGGATAACCCTCGATGTAACCGGGTGAAGGCTTCGACGTATCGAAAGGAGGTTCAAAGAGCAACACCAGCCCCTCGTCCTCCCGGACGAGGTGGCTCCACGCAGATTCGAGTGCCTTTTTGGCGCGCTTCGGATCGGCGGCGCCGCTGAGCCAGGCCCAGGATTGCGGCAGCGAGTCAATCAGCGCTTCCATATTCACCGAGGAGCCCAGTTTCGTACCATCGTCAAAAGTCGCCCGAAGATACCATTGTCCATCCCAGGCGAACCCTTCAGCGTGCTGGACCAGTGTTTTTTTGTCCTGCTGATAGGTCCGGCTCAAATCGGGTCGGCCCAACAGGTCGGACATCTCGACCATCCCATTGAGCACGTCCGCCATGAACCACGCCAGCCAAACGCTCTCGCCTTTACCCTCGGCGCCCACCAGGTTCATCCCGTCGTTCCAATCCCCGGTTCCAATGAGCGGCAATCCATGGGCTCCAAATCTCTGGCTATGCGTGACCGCACGCTGGCAATGCTCAAAGAGCGTGCCGGATTCCGACGATACACCCGGTGATAGAAAGCTCTCGTACTGATCATCTTTGAGTGTGGGTGCATCCAGAAAGGAGACCTTTTCGTGCAGGATGTTTACGTCCGCGGTGATCCTGATGTACTGAGCGACGACGTGGGGCAGCCACAGGAGGTCATCGGAGATCCGCGAGCGGATTCCCGCGCCGCCCGGCGGGTGCCACCAGTGCTGGACATCACCCTCCGTGAACTGCCGACTTGCCGCAAGCAGGATGTGCTCTCGCGCCAGATCGGGACAGGTGTAAAGCAGCGCCATCACGTCCTGCAATTGATCACGGAAACCGAATGCGCCGCCGGGCTGGTAAACGCCGGAACGTCCCCAGATCCGGCAGCCAAGGTTTTGATAGAGCAGCCAGCGGTTGATCAGGAAATCCGTGGCAAGTTCAGGGGTATGCACCCGGATCGTGCTGAGCCGGCCGTCCCACCACGCCTGTGTTTGCCGGAGTGCCGCCTCAAGTGCCTGAGCATCGCGATAAGCGGACACCAGGGCACGGACCTGCTCCATCGACCGGCCTTCGCCGAGCATACAACTGATTTCAGACCTCTCACCGGGAGCCAGCTCGAGGGTGACGCGAAACGCGGCGCAGGGGTCGAGGCCCGCCCCCGTCCGGGGGGTCAGCTGGGTACGCTTCATCGCCGCCGGGTTGCTCATCGAACGGTTGCGCCCCAGGAAGAAGGTGCGGTCGGCAGTGTACGATCGTCGTGGGCGCGCTCACGGCCGCGAATGCTACTCTATCCGCGTAGTCGGGACGGTAGCTGTTGCGGGCAATCAAGGCCTGGGCTTCGTCGTCCCAGGCGGTAACGACGTGCATCTGTGATGATTCACGATCCTCGCCCAGTGTCCACTCCACATAATACGTCATCGACAGCCTGCGCGGCCGGGCGGTGTCGTTGTGCAGGATTAACCGCTGCAGTTTGATCGGCTTGCCCCCCTGGTCGTCCACGGGGACAAAAACCGTCAGTTCCTGCTCGATGCCGTGGCTGTTATGCTCGAATACCGTGTACCCCGCCCCATGTCTTGCGCGGTAGGCTGTCTCCTCGCGGATCGGGGATGCGGTCGGCGTCCAATAAACTCCGGTTTCCTCATCCCGGATATATATCGCCTCCGACGGGCAATCCATTACGGGGTCGTTGGCCCATTGCGTCAAACGATTACGTTGGCTGTTGCCCTGCCAGGTAAAGCCGGCGCCGGTTTCACTGATGAGCGTGCCGAAGGTCGGGTTGGCAATGACATTCACCCAGGGGGCAGGCGTATGCATATTAGGACCGAGATAGATTGCATATTCATGCCCATCCGGGGTAAAACCGCCCAGGCTGTTAAAATAGGCAAGCTCCATGAAGGGGAGCGCCGCCGAAGGATCGCGGGGATCCCGTTTTCGGGCGACCTGCTCGCTCAAAACGGGGGGTTCCATCGGCACGCCCATCTGCTGGGGTAGGGCACCGCGGGCCGCCACCATCACGATACTCGCCACGGCCTGAAGGAGCGTCAGGTCTTCCGCCGGGATCAGATCGGCGCTGCGCAGATAGACTCCCGCCGGGCCGGTCAATCCCCGTGCTGGCCGAATGTGATTGTATCAGGTGTTCGAGTTGCTCGCGGAGCGGCTGTCCATAGCCGCTGGCCTCCTCGTTCAGGATAACCAGGTCGGCCGTGAGCCCGTGCATGCGCCAGTAGGTGTGCGCCTGGAGCACTTGACGTACCAGGGCGAGATCCTGCATCTCACCAATGGAAACGAGGGCAATCGGAAAGTCACCCGAGATGGCATAGGCCCACAAGCCGGTCTGCCCTTTGTTGTTTTCAGTGATGCGTTCTGCGGCGGGACGCAGCAATGGATTCGGATACAGCAGATGACTTGCCAATTGCTGGAATCGGCGCGCTTCGTCCGGCTGGATGCGCAGCAGGCGCAACTCAAGCTGGGCCGAGGCCCAAACGAAATCCATCGCCCGATCGATCGCATGGGGATCGCCGTACTTGCTCATCAGGCCCAGGACCTGCTCTCGTGATTCACCGGCGGCCAGGACCATAGAGACTTGAACCCGCTGACCGGGAGCCAGAGTGAGACTCCGGCGCAGGCTGAGGATCGGGTCCAGGACAAATCCCTGGCTGTTGCCCGGTTCCTGCAGGGCGCCCATCGGGCTGGCGAGCGTTCGCCCGCGGCCGATGAAGCGGCGCCGGGCGCTCTCAAAGCGCAACGCTTCACCCTCGGTCTGCCCGAGTGTAAAGCGGTGTGCAACATAGATGGGCGGGTCGCTGCTGCTGCGAGGCCGGCGATAGGCCAGGAGCGCTTGCTGCTCATGGATAGCCTCAGTTTGGATGAACAGCTTGTTGAAAGCCGGATGCTGACGATCCGCATTGTGCGGCGCCAGCGAGAGCTCAACGTAACTCGTCAGATCGAGCTGGCGGGTGCGTAGCGAACGATTAATCAGCGTCATCCGCCGAATCTCAACGTCATCTTCCGGGGTGACGACAACCTCGGTTTCACTCTCTATCCCATTATCAGCGCGCCGGAACACGGCGCGGTCCAGCGTGAAGTTGGCAAGATAGTCCTCAACCTTTCCGCCGGTTGGCTGATAGGTATTGCTCCATAGCCGGTTCGAATCGAGATCGCGTATATAGCAGAAGGTTCCCCACGGATCCCTGGTCCGATCCGATCGCCAGCGCGTGATCTCGTAGTCGCCCCAGCGGCTGTAGCCGCCGCCGGTGTTTGTCAGCATGAGGCCGTAGCGTCCATTGCTCAGCAGCTGCGTCTTTGGTGTCGTGGTATGGGGTGTTTCAAATTGGCTGACCGAAGGCGCGACCTCGCCGACGCTCGCCACCGAAGAGACTCGCTCGCGCGTGGAAATGTGATGCAGCGGCGGAAGGTTCGGGATACGTTCATGAAGCAAAGGCTCTACCGTCCGCACGCGCGGATCGGTATGGAAGTGCTGCTGGAGCCTATTGTCATGGAGGAAATTGTCCAGCGCCAACAAACTCATTGCCTGGTGGTGCGCCATGTAGGCTCGCACGATCACCCCGCGCCGCCCGTGCGGCTGGATTGCCTGCTGTAGTCCAGCGCTTCGTAATAGCCGTAATCGCTCAGTAGCCCCAGATCGGATAATCGTTTAAGGTTCCGCATAGTTTCCCGGGGTACGATACCCACCGCCAGCAGGGTGGCATAGGGCGCGATAACGATCTTATCGGCCAGGCCGCGCTTGAGTCCGAGTTCCGGTACGCCAAACGCATAATACTGATAGGTTTTTTGGAGGTCTAAATCCCCGAAGGCGCACTCCGAGATCCCCCACGGCACCCGGTGCTTGCGGCCGTAAGCGATCTGGATCGCCACGGCTTCCCGGATGGATTTATCCAGTAGCGAGTTGCCGTAAGATCTCTGAAAAAGCAGCGGCATCAGATATTCGAACATCGTCCCGCTCCAGCTGAGCAGCACCCGGCGCCGACCGATGGCGCCGTAGGGCCGGCTCATGGCGAACCAATGCTCAACGGGAATGTCCCCCCGGGCAATGGCGACGAAGCTTCCCAGTCGCGCCTCGCTCGCCAGCAGATCGTAAAAGGCGCGGTCCAGGCGCCCTTCAGAAACATTAAAACCGATCGAAAATATCCGGCGTTCCGAATTGTAGAGGAAGCGCATGTTGATCGATTCGGAGAGCTCGCGTCCCGACCCAATGAGCCGCTCACCCGAAGCCAGGATCTCACCTGCCAGCCATTTCGACCTTTCGAAGGCCTTCATAACGCGGTCGATCCAGCCCAGGAGGCGCGTGCTCGTTCTCGGGAGTTTTCTCTCGGATAGCCTGGAGGGACGCGATGCAGGCGATGTTTCCGTGGGCAAGGTCCAGAAGCGATGGCGCGTGCTGAAGGGCCTGGCGAAAAGCCGGCAAGACGTCCGGGTCAAGCCCGGCGATATCTTCCTCCGTCTTCTCGGCCAGGATTTCGATCCAGGCGAGGTAACGATCCGTAATCGTAAGCCAGGATTCTAACTGGTTCTCCATCTCCCCGGTCCAGTAACCTGTACTCTCTCGCGCGACGTCCGATCCGCGTGCCTTTTCGGCCAACTCCCTGACGATACGTTCCGTGCGCCGGAGCAGCAGCAGTGCGTCTGAGGCACGGTCGGGCGGTGATTTCCACATGAGCAGCAGTTCATCCAGGGCATTTATATCGACGCCGGAATTACCTGTCTTCGTGGGCGGCCTGTTGCAGGATGTCTGCGGTATCCCGCAGACCCTCAAAGGCCTTTACGTCCAGAAGCGGAGCCTTTATGAGCGCCTCGAGCCCCCGGTCCAGTGTCCAGAGGGCACCCAGCAGATTTCCGCTATCCACGGTGGAAACGTAGCGTGGTTTGAGCGGAGTCAGTGTTTGAATGTCATACCAATTGAGTAAATGGCCCTCGTGGCGCTCCAGTTTACCAAGCGTTTCCATCGTCTGCGTCAGTCTTTGCGTAACCTCATCGACGGTTACATAGCCGAAATCGTAGGCGCTGAGCACGCTGATCATATAGAGGCCGATATTGGTCGGACTGGTACGCAAGGCCAGTTGATCCTGGTAAGAAACCTGATAATTGTCCGGCGGCAGCCATGAGGTCTTTTCGGTCACGAAGTCCGAGAAATAGCGCCAGGTTAGCCTGGCAACACGCCTCAGGAATTGCCGATCCTTCGTCGGAAGCAGGAACTTTGGCTGCTTTGTCGGCGGTCGCCGGCTCAGGAGCCAGCCGAATACCGGGGATAGAAACCAGAGCATGAGCCAGGGACCGGCCACCCAAATGTCCGCCGGCCGCCAGTGCTGTACGGCCCATCCAACGATGACCCAGAACAGGCTCGTCAGGCCTATCGAAAGCACAAACATAGGCACTTTGGCCGGGGAATTACCGTGCGTCACCTGTGCCGAAGCCCACTCCAACAGCCCACGATGAGAGACGTGGCGTCGATAGAGGACCCGTACAATGGCATCCAGCGCCATCCAGGCTTGGTACGGAAGCAGTGCCGCTTCAACCAAAACTCGCAGCAGATCATGCGCTATTTTGGCGAGGGAGACTCCCTCTGAAGCCCTGACGAAGTTGTCGCCCAGGTAACGGGCTGCGCCAGGGAGTGAAAGAACAGTTGTGTGGCGACCACAACAGTGGCGATCCACCCGGCCCGGGAGGAAATCAACCAGGAGGCCATCAGTAATGCCATGCTGGCTACGGGCAGCAGGCTACGGCGCAGGTTATCGAAGATCTTCCATCGATCGAACCAGGAGAGCGGGTTGGGGGCTCGCCCACCGCCGGCTCGAGGAACACGGGGCATGATCCAATCCGCGATTTGCCAATCGCCGCGAATCCAGCGGTGCTGCCGCTTAATGTAGCTCAGGTAATCCTGGGGGAACTCATCATAAAGCTCGATATCGCTGGCCAGTCCCACACGGACGTGAGCGCCTTCAATCAAATCATGGCTGAGGAGCCACGCTTCGGGGAACCTGCCGGAAAGCACCCGGTTGAAGGCGCGCACATCATAGATGCCTTTGCCGTGATAGGAACCTTCGCCGGTCAGATCCTGATAAACGTCGGAGACCGTATTGGTATAGGGGTCAATACCGACCGGGTCCGAGAAGAGCCGGCTGAAGGGCGAACCACTCGTGCTCGGCAGGGAGGGGCTGACGCGCGGCTGGATTATGGTATAGCCGGACTGGACATGCCCTGCGCCATCGAAGCGCGCCCGGTTCAGCGGGTGCGCCAGAGTCTCGATCATCCTGCGGGCGGCGTCGTGCGGTAATTGCGTGTCACTGTCCAGTGTAATGACGAACCTTACGTTGGATAATCTGATCCGGGTCGCCGACGTAAACCAGGCGATCCGCCCCGCGGGGCCGCGTGCCATCTATCAGGCCGTTGAGCTCTTCCAGCTTCCCGCGCTTACGCTCCCAACCTATGAATTTTTGTTCGGATTCACACCACTTTCGTTCCCGGTGGAACAGGAAGAAACGATCGTCGCCGTGGCGCTGATTGAGGGCTTGGATGCACTGCGTCGCGGCCTGCAACAGGGCCGCGTCCGATTCACAATGGGCCTGCGGCGCATCCATGTAATCCGAGAAAAGACCAAAGAGCAGATTGGCCTCTTTATTGGCGAGATAGCGGATCTCAAGCTTTTCCGCTTCAGCCTTAATCGTCTCCATATCCAACAGCATCATGGGCACGACTACCAGGGTCCGGCAGTCATCGGGAATCCCCGAAACCCTGAAATCCATCTTCGGCAGGACGCGCGGCGGAAAGAGCCGCGTCACCAGGTAATTCATTACCTCAAGCGAGAGCTGGCTGGCAGGAATGAGCAGGAGCAGTGGTGATTATGATCAGAATCCCAGGGGCATGTGCGTGCAGGCCAAGCAGGATGGGCAGGGAAACGAACGCGGCGGAGAAAAGAGCGAGCCCGAGGAAGTATACCGCCGAGTGATGACGATAAACCCAGTGAAGGCGCGGAAACGTAACGACTCACGGCACCCGATAGTTGAGCCAGATCCCCCCTTTTTTTGCCGATCAAATATGTTCCGACGTGAATCGACCGTTCATCTTCGGCCGAATCGTGGCCGGCCTGGATCGCCATTTCTATAGCGTTCCGGGCGACCTGGTCCTCCGCCAGGCCGGACCCGCGGTGGAGATCCTCAATCGCCCGGCGATACCGGTCGCGCGTAGCGAAATCCATCCGGGGATAAATGCCGGCGGGATCCTGCCGCAGCGTCTGCTCGACCCGGCTGAGCTTTTCGAAACACTCCTTCCAATCGAGCAGGGCCAGTTCGCGCAAGCTGGTAAAGGCGTTTTCGACGGATATTTGATCCTTTGTCTGGCGGTTTTTCTCACGGAGGCTGAGTTCGTTCAGGGATTTGTGGAATGTTCGCTCAAGCCAGCTTTGTACCGGCGCCAGCGCGGCCTCTTCGTCATAAAGGTAATCGATCAGCTGAGCGGAGAAATAGGGGCTCGGGCTGGATTGGGTTTCGGTCAGCTCCGACATAATCGAGAAGAGCTGGTTGGGATCTCGCCGATTGGCCGTGATAAGCCGGTTCGCCCAGAAATCGGCGATTTCACGTTCACGCAGTTCCGATAGAGCTCGTCCGGCGAACTGTTGGATGCCCTCGATAAGCACGGTACGCAGCATCTGGGGAACGGCCCAGAGTTCGCCAATCGAGAGCTGTTTTACGGATTGATAGGCCTCAATAAAGGCCAAGATGTTTTCCTGATCCAGGCGCAGGTCGGTGTGAGAGGCAAGCTCTCGAGCAAGGCCGTAGATACGCGGCAGTCCCCGGTCGGGCGCACTCGCAAGCGCCGGCAGCTGCCGGTAAAAACGCCGGGGAAGGTTCAGCCGAACGTCGCGGGCATTGCTTTCAAGGATATATTCATTGTCGAGGAGCCACTCGGTAGTCGGCGGCACGCACTGTTCCAGGCGACTCGCTTCGGAGAGATCCAGGCACACTTTCTGAATCCACTCGAGGCCCCGATCAAGCCGCTTGAGAAGTATGATGTTCCGGAGCGGTTTTGGATCCACCCGGTGGTCCGTGGCCAGACGCCGGGCATGCTCTTGAAGCTGCGCCGTATTGAGCGGCGTTCCAGGGCTCCAATCCCCTCCGACGGGGCTCTCCCGCCTGGGATGCAGGACGAAGATCATGGGTGGGATCTCGCCGCTTTTCTGCAAAACGGCCATGGGGATCGGCAATGTTTCGATCGGCGCCTGGAGAATCAGGGCGGTTTCCCCGGAGTCAAGCCAGCGCATATGATCCTTAAGCAGCCTTCGCTCGACTCCGAACCTCAATCGCCGGACCCATGTCAAGCTGAGCAGGATTCCAATGAATCCACCCGCCAGGGCCGACAAAAGAACGAAGTCAAATCCGGTTGGAATCAACCCTGGCCAATGCGGGCTCGTGGATACAGTCACTGAAAGAACCCAGAATAGAATAAACGCCAAGACTGCCCAGAAAGCGCGGCGCCAACCGAAAGGATCCCATATCCTGACTTCTCCGTCCGTATGCCTGATTACCAATGTTGCGCGGCGGTAACCCCGCCTCAGCAATATTCTGAAGGCCTTGCGTGCTTCATCCGATTTGGTGAAATATGCAATGAGGGTGCCTGGTTTCATTTACTGTCCTTGGTTCAGCACAGAAGAATTCCGGTTATGATAGAATCTCCTGAACGGGAACATATATGATATCCTTACTTTAACTCTCCGCTTGCCTCATGAGCGTTATCCTGCCGCGGGCAGGTCAATCATTGAAATCATCATACACTATTTTTCCCCCCGAAATAAGAAAAAGAGGGGTGGACTCGACCGCCACCTCCTCTTTCGAAACAGATGAGTTGGGCGGTCAATCGTCTCCAACTCCTTCCACCGAAACGCCTCGGTATATTCTCACGGATATTCTCGACAGCGCGCCTTAGGTAGTGTTCAGTGCTCTTGAAGGTCAAATGACCAAGAAGTTGTCTCAGTTTTGCCAGGTTTCTGGTGCTGTTGAGGAGATAGACGACGGAAGAATGGCGAATGGAGTGAGAAAGAATACAATAATCCAGAGCTTAAACGTAAATTTCAGTAGATATGATTATTCATATCCTGTAACACTTACAGGTGTTAATATAATAGGAGTTAGGCATATTCCTAACTCCTTGATATTATTACAGATTGGTGCCGCAGCCCGGGATTGAACCGGGGACACTCGGATTTTCAGTCCGATGCTCTACCAGCTGAGCTACCGCGGCTTTTTGCGAATTGTCATAGTAATAAAACCGGCGGGCTTTGTCAAGTGTTTTTTCTCCCCGGGACCGGGCCCCGCGTCTCCGGCCGGTCCTGGACGGGGAGCGGCGGGGCGGCGCCAGGAGGCAGCCCGCGGCCGTGACGCGGGTTGGCCCGGGCGTGAAGTCCCGTGAAAAAAGAAGGGGCGGGAGACAATCTCCCGCCCGGTAAAGCTCGATAGCGCGCGTTTATGCGGCGGGTTTCGGTGCGGCTTTCTTCTTTTTGATGAGGCGCCCGATGAGAAACACGACACCCACGAGAATCGCAATAGTAATTATCAGGGCAATAGGATTGTGTGCGATCATCGAGACGATGATGGTGGCGATCGATAGTCCTAATGCCACGAAGAACATGACGATGGAGACCAGCCCGCGGCCGACGTTGCCCAGGAACGGCAGCACGTCCAGCACGGCGTTGATCGGTCCGAAGAACATGGTCAGCCCGATCCACATCATCAGGAAGCCGACCAGCCTCAGGATCCACCCGACGGTCTTGTGTTCCTGGGACAGCGTTGCGATGGCCTCTTCCCTCGTCCCGAAGCGGGCGTGATAGAGCCTGTCCTCACCCTTGTAGATGAAGGGGACGATCTGCCCGCCGGTGAGCTGCCCGAAGACGGTCATGTTTATATCCGAGGCGAGCCCCGTGTAGTGTATCCGGACGTCGCCGACCGTGGGGGCGCTGGTTCCGCCGTAGTAGCCGTAGCCGCCCGGTTTGACAAAGATATAATTCCCGCTGATCATCCCCGTGTACCTCGGGTTAACCATCGAGGCGTTGAGGACGACCTCCGATTGCCCGGGAAGCGAGAGGCTCTTGACGTCCACGGGGTACACGCCCACAAAGGCGGTGTTCACGTAGAAGGTCTGATCCTGATACGGCATGGGCGGGTTAGCGTGGCCGGCGGGGTCCTTGAACGTGGACGAGTCGGCAGGCGATGACGTCCACTCCTGGACGTAGCTGTAGGTCGTGGTCGTGGTCTCGCTGCCGCCCACGTTCTTCTCGGTCGTGGATTCGGACTTTTCGACCCAGGCGTACATCTCGACGTTCCTGGTCAGGGAGAGGTACTTGCCGGGATTGAGGAACTCCGGGTCGCCGATCGTCTCGTATGAAGAGAGCATCCCCGTTACCGAGACGGGCTTGCCTTCGTTGGCGACGTCCAGAGCGGCGGCGTTGACGGGGACCGTCTCCTTCATGGCGACCCTGGACATATCGGTCCTTCCCTCGTTTACCCAGAGGACGACAAAGGACGCCAGGAAGAGGATGATGCCGAATACGACCCCCTTGATCGACTCGGTGATCTTGCTCCCCCAGCTTTTCGTGGTAACTTCGGTAATCTTATTGGCCATGATTTACTCCTTCTTTATGCCAAATCAGGTATTGAATAGATACCGGAATAATTGTACACTATGACGGTATAATTAGACAACACTTTATTATACCGTTATTATTAGTATGTGATATAATTCACACATTTGACTGCTACCCGTACAAAAATGAAATCGATATACCTCTTTTCCCCCTGGACCCTCAAAGGCGACCTCCGCCTCGTTATCCCGGCGATAGCCTCGTTTATTTCCAACGTCCTGATCTTTCCGAGACGCAGCATGTACGCGGCGGCCCTGCGGGGAATTATCCTCTCACCGCTCATGACGGGCCCGTGCCGCGTGCGGTTTATCATGAAGCGCGTAACCCTGGAAGACCCCGGGCGGGTCTTCCTGGATACGGACGCCGTGGTGCGGGAAGGCGTGCTGGTCAAAGGTGGGCTCACCGTGGGGGCGCGCAGCTGCCTGGGCCCGGAGAGCATCTTCGTCGGCCCCGTGACGATCGGATCGGATGTCAACATGAACTACCGGTGCGAGGCCTACGCCGGGACCGTGATCGGCGACCGCTGTTCCATCGGGCCCGGTGTGAAGTTCCTGACCATGGCCCACGAGATGGGCTCGGAGGACTTCCGGGCGGGCAACTTTTACAGCGAACCCATCCGCGTGGGGGACGGGGCGTGGATCGGCGGGTACTCGGTGGTGCTTGGGGGGGTGAGCATCGGGAGAGGGGCCGTGGTGGGGGCGGGGTCGCTGGTGACCAGGGACGTACCGGACAATACGCTGGCGCTGGGCCACCCCGCGAAGGTTGTCAAGAAGCTGGGGCCCGGCTACGGCGGCGGCCCGCCGGGCAGCCCCAAACGGCCGAAAACGATCAGGTGGGCGTAGGGGGCATTTCGGGGCGCGCTCCGCTCCGAACGGCGGCCGGCGCCGGTTTCCCATGAATACTCGTATAGATCGATATATAGACCGAAATATCCCGTATCTGGAGGGCTAACAGCGTGACCTATCAATTTACCCCGCTGGTTATCACGTTCGTCATCAATGCGTGCGCCGCGGTCTTCTTCGCGTTTTTCGCCTGGTCGAGGCGCCAAAATCCGGGGGGGAGGCCCTTTGCCTTCCTGATGGTAGCCCTCGGGGTGTGGAGTCTGTCCTGGTCGCTGGAGGCCGCGGCGGTCGACCGGGCCGTGAAGATCCTGTGGGCGCAGGTCGCCTACTTCGGGATCGCCACGACCGGTATCCTGTGGCTGCTGTTTGCCGCCGGGTTTGCCCGGAAAGGCCAGTGGTTTACGAAAAAGCGGCTGCTGCTGCTTGCCGCGATACCGGCGGCGACCATCGTGATGGTCTTTACCAATGACCTCCACCGGTTGATATGGACGAGCATTAGCCCGGATACCGACTCCGTCTACAACCTGCTCGTCTATCGGCACGGGCCGTGGTTCTGGCTGTTGATAGCATATAACTACACGACGGTCGTCCTGGGGACAATACTCCTTCTCAGGGCCTTCCGGCACTATACGAAGCTCTACCGGCTCCAGGCCGTCCTCGTGGTAATCGGGGCGGCTGCTGCCGCTGACGGGAAACGTCCTGTACGTGTCGGGGTTGAGCCCCGTGCCCGGGCTCGACCTGACACATTTCGGTTTTACCGCGGCCGGGCTGATATTTTCGCTGACGATCTTTCGCTACAAGATATTTGACCTTCGGGCCTTTGCCCGGGACGTCGTGGTGGAAAAGATGAGCGACGGCTTTCTGCTGATGGACGAAGCCAATAAGATTATCGACATGAACCCCGCCGCCACGCGCTTCTTCGCTTCCCCCGGGTTCCATGCCCTTGGCATGACCGTCGAGGAGGCCTCCGTCAACTGGTCGAGGATGACGAGCCTGTTGGACGATACGGACCAGAGCCACCTGGAGATCATGATCGGCGACCGGACATACAAGATACGCTCGTCGCCCGTTGCGGCCCAGAGCGGATACGTGCGGGGGCGCGTCCTCTTCATCGTGGACGTATCCCGTTAGGGAGCGGTATACCCGCCCCAGAGAATTAAGGTGACACCATACTAAAGGTCTACTAATGACGTACGGTGTCCCTTTAATTGCCTGAATGTCGGCCTTGTAATCAATAACCGAGAGGGGGATGACATGAAAAAGTACGGTGCGGAGTTTATCGGGACTTTCTGGCTCGTCCTTGGAGGATGCGGGAGCGCGGTATTGGCCGCCGCCTTTCCCACCCTGGGCATCGGTTTTATGGGGGTCGCCCTGGCCTTCGGCCTGACCGTCATGACGATGGCCTTTGCGATCGGGCATATATCCGGCTGCCACCTCAACCCGGCGGTTTCCATCGGGCTCTGGGCCGGCAAACGTTTTCCGGCCAACCAATTGCTGCCCTACATCGTCGCGCAGGTCCTGGGTGCGGTTGCCGCGGGCGGCGTTCTCTTCCTGATCGCCAGCGGCAGGGCCGGCTTCGACGTATCGGCCGGGTTTGCCTCGAACGGCTACGGCGCCCATTCGCCCGACGGGTACTCCCTGCTGGCGGCCCTGCTTACCGAAGTGGTTATGACCATGATGTTCCTGTTCATCATCATGGGCGCAACCGACAAGCGCGCGCCGAAGGGCTTCGCGCCGATCGCCATCGGCCTGGGCCTCACGCTGATCCATTTGATCAGTATCCCGGTGACCAATACGTCGGTAAACCCCGCGCGCAGCACGGGCGTGGCCGTGTTTGCCGGGGGGTGGGCGCTTGGCCAGCTGTGGCTGTTCTGGGTGGCGCCGATCGTCGGCGCTCTCCTCGGCGGGGTGATTTA
Source organism: uncultured delta proteobacterium (assembly GCA_963848155.1). Taxonomy (GTDB): domain Bacteria; phylum Desulfobacterota; class Zymogenia; order Zymogenales; family Zymogenaceae; genus JAFGAS01. Next base: position 741 of record CAWKCL010000006.1, on the reverse strand, counting down.
TCGGTTCATCGGGGAATCAAAAGACTGAATCGCCGGATAGTAGTATGAAGGCGGACGCGGGCTGTACCCGCGTCCGACCCCTTTTTAACCCCTTTTGATGGGCAGGCAGTCCTTGGGAATTCAATACCTCGTAATCTGTAACGGGTGCGGCACAAGGTTCAGGGTGAGAGAAGGCGGGGGGATGATATCCGAGCTGCTGCACTGTACCAGATGCGGGAGAGAAAAAGCGATCAGATTTGATAATATTGAAGTTAGTTATTCAGACTATACGGCGTTTGAAAGGGCTGCCGGGGAGTGCCGATGCGGCGGCGATTATAAAATAGACGCGAGTGCCCGATGTCCGAAATGCAGATCGGGTGACTTCCGAGAAGATCCCAAAGCCTTAAAGAGTTGTTACGACTAACGTGTTCATTTAGATTCGGGAAAATCACGGCGACGCTTAATATAAACAGGAAGGAAGAATTAAGGGGACACCATTCTTAATTAGCTAGCCTTTAAAATAGCTTTACTGTTTACATGTAATTAAGTATGGTGTCCCCTTAATTCCATCGTATGCCTAGGGGGAGAGGGCGGCTCGCGAGCCGCCCCTACAAAAAGACACGCGATAACAGGCTCTATTAGCTGCCGGACACGACAAGTCGTGTCCCTACGGGTGATAAGAGCGTATCTTATTAGAATCCGTAGGGACACGATTCATCGTGTCCGTCTTGTGATTCACCCGTCATTGCGAGGGGCATGCCC
>CAWKCL010000005.1:0-130674 GCA_963848155.1 uncultured delta proteobacterium | reverse complement strand
GCAGACTTCCGCGAAGCTCGGGCGCGGGCTGCGCGGGAACAACTGGGCGGCATCGCCATAACCGAGGCTGCAGATGAAGTTGCACTTGATCGCGTACCGGTGAAGAATTCAGCGTTGACCGCAGCAGCGTCGAAACCGGACATCGGGCCGCAGTCGAGGTTCCAGGGCGCGCGCGGCAAGCATGAAGTAGGCACCTTGCAGGCTGCTGTTGCGGAAGGCAGTGGCGGCGATCAGCGTTTCGTTGCCGACGAACCAGGATTTGGCGTCGGTGTGCGGGAACAGGCGGGGCGTTCTTCGTAGAAGGCCATGTCCATGCCAAGCAGGGCAGTGACAGGGGCGGCCGCTGTCTTGCTACGGTTGCCTTCCATCAGCAGCGGGACTAGGCGGACCTTGGCTTCCGGCGACTTGACAAAGACCGTGCGCAACGGCCAGCAATTGGCGCTGGTCGGTCCCCATTTCATCAGGTCGTGCAGTTCGATGAGCAGGCTGTCGGGAATGGGGGTTTCCTGCCAGACGTTATGGGTGCGGGCATTGTTGAAGAGTTGGTCGAGGGCGGCAACATCGAGTTTCATCAGGGTTCCTTTGCAAATTGGATTTTGACGGCATGTGCCGATCGGGTTGGCATGGCGTTGGCCGCATCGGCTTTTCCGGTCGAAGACAGGATAGTTGCATCAGCCGTGGCGCCCCTTGTATGCCGAGGCTGCTGCATGCACAACATCCGAGTAGGGAATGTCCTCGATGTCGCCCCAATGGTGCAGGGCGTTTTCGAGCAATTCATCCACGCTCTCGACTTCGGCGCCGCCGTTCAGGGTGTGCTGCAAGCCTTTCAGGCCGCCGCACTGGATCCGCATCTCCTGCGCATGGGGCAGGGGAGTATCAACCCGCAATGTTCCCAAGGCGAACGAAAAGCTGCGTCGCAAATGGGCATAGAGTTCTCTGCATCGTGAATGGCTGGCCATGTTCCGGCATTTGACCAGCTCACGCTCGGCAATCTGTATTTTCTCTGACTGCGCGCACGCAGCGCAGCCGCGCAAGATGGACCTTTCGAAAGGGCATGGTGCAACTACCCCGGAAAGCATTTCCCGGAAGGCGCTCTCGTCCATTCTGCGCCTACTCGGACCGCCTAGTCGTCACCCAGTTCCGGAGCCGGCTCACGTACCTGATTGAGCAGGTCCTCGGCATCAATTCCGTCTCGGCGTGGATCATCCTGACGGTCTTGGTCGAACCCTCGGGAAGTTCGGCGCGCAGTTGCTTGACCCTGGCCAATGCGGCGCCATATTTTTCGTGTTGCTCCAGCTTTTCCAGATTCCTGATGGGACGCTCGGTAATGCGGTAAATGAAATATTGCATGCATGCCTCGTTCAGTTTTCGTCAAGCATCCCCGCTCAGGACGCGGGACGCTTCATAAAGGTGATGACGTTCGAATTGGGCGCATTCTTGGTGCCGCAACCCCCCTCGCCGATGCCCGCATTCTGCTCCGCCTCATGCAGCAGATTGATGACGTTAACGTAGAATTTCTGCTTGACCATCATCAGCGCCGTGTAGCCTCCCTCGTTGCGCGCCAGAACGTCGGCACCAGCGTTCAGGAGCACCTCGACCACGGCGGTTTCGCCGTAGCCGGCCGCCAGCATCAGCGGTCGCACACCGTAGCCGATGGCCGCCTCGATATCCGCGCCGGCATCGATCAGTGCCTGGGTCACCTCGGCGAATCCCCGATTCAGTTCTGCGTTGAACACGGATTTGCTCAGCGCAGTCCAGCCGCGTTCATCGCTGGCATTCACGTCGGCGCCTGCCGCGATCAATATATTGATCATCGGCAGTTCGCCGGCATGTGCAGCCAGCATCAGCAGGGTCGCTCCCGTTTCGTCTCGGGCATTTACATCCGCGCCTTCAGCAAACAGACGTTGCGCTGCCGCAACGTCTCCAGCCTTGACGACTTCAATCAGTTCGCTGGGCATTCATCACATCTCCGGTTGGCTATTTTTCCACGGTCTTTTTCAACACGTCGCGAATTGCATCCGGCGTGTCCATGATTTTCATGAAACTGTTGTCCCCCATCATGCTCAGATCGGGGAAATTGATCGCGATGCGGTAGCGCGCATAGAGGGCATAAACAGTGTTGCCTGATACCAGCACCTCATAGGGCAGATGCGCGGTTGATTTGAGATCGCGGAAATCGATCTCGGACATGATGAAGCGATCATCCATGGCCTTGGTGTCTCCACTACCCTTCATCGCAACGCCGAACACGCTTTCCTTCTTGCCCGGAATGTCCACACGATAAACTTTCGATACGCCGTTCTTGTTGTTTGTCAGCTTGGCATCGACTGCCTTGACCGCCTCTTCGTAACTGCCATATTCGGCAAGCACGCTGGGTTCGTTGAAGTGTTCCATGCCGATCATGTAGTTGTATTTCCGGGCCTTGGCCGCCGTCATCCCTTTCGCGCCGAACTCTTCCACCTTGCCCAGAGCACCCGCCAGCGCAGTTGCGGTACCACTTAGGTCGCCCTTCATGCGGTAAGCGTTGGCCATGTAAACGGGGTTTGTATAGCTCACCTGTACGTCATTTTTCACTTTGGTGATCGCTACCCGTTGTACGGCACCGTATCCACCGAACTCAGAAGCAGCCGCATTCTTTTTCAGTTCATCGCTGGTAACGATCAGGATTTGGGCATCCGGGTAAGGTGAAATAATTGCCGACCACGCTGAATCCTGCGCCGGTCAGCGCGGACTTTGCCTGCTCCGTTTTCTCGGCAACGGTGCCGGCACCCTTCGAGCCAAGCACGAAAGGTTTGAGCAGATGATCTGCGGCAGCCTGAACGTTGAGAGCGACCAACAACGGCAATGCCGTCAGAAGTGTGTTGATAAATTTCATTTTTGTGTCTCCTGGCTTTACGTTGAACTGCGGGTAAATTCGATGAATTCTTCGGGGCGATCTCTAAGAACTAGAGAGTGAAGTGTTAGTTACTAGTATAACGAAGATAAACAAACAGAACGTATAGCCTGTAGAAACAAAAGCTTTCCTCACTCCCCCCTCCCTTTTCCCGTTGACAGCCCCTCTCCCCCCCACTATAATCGAAGCACCTACCGTTATTAACTAACAGGAGGACTCATATGTCCGATACATCCGCATCCATGACGAAATCCCACGCGATCTATGCCCTGGTGGTGCTGGTGCTCATCAACTCGGTCAACTACATGGACCGGGCCGTGGTGAGCGTGCTGGCGCCGCTCATCGGCAAAGACCTGTCGCTCACCGACACCCAGCTCGGCATCATCGGCGGGCTGGCCTTTACGCTCTTTTACGCCATCATGGCGCTGCCGATCGGCGCGGCGGTCGACCGCTTCACGCAGAAAATACGTGCTCTCGGCCGGCATCCTGGTCTGGAGCGGCGCGGTCTTCCTCACGGGGCTGGCCGGCAGTTTCGGGAGCCTCTTTGCCGCGCGGGCGCTGACCGGCGCCGGCGAGTCGTCGGCCCACCCCTCGGGCGTCTCGCTGCTGGGCGATTACTTCTCCCAAAAGGTCAGGACGATCGCGATCGCCGTGTTCCAGATGGGCGTGCCGTTAGGGGCCGGAATCGGGTCTCATCGTCGGGGGAATACTGGCCCAGAAATACGGCTGGCAGAAGACCTTTTTCATCTACGCCATCCCCGGCCTCATCCTTATCCCCTTTATCCTGTTGACCCGTGACCCGGTGCGGGGCGTGCAGGAGGGGCTAACGGCGGCCGACCGCCAGGGGGTATCGCGGCAGGACTTCTTCACCAAGGTGGGGAAGATCCTCTCCACGAAGACCCTTATCTACCACTACATCGCCACGGCCCTCATCCAGCTCGGCATCCAGGGCTATGCCTTCTGGATGCCGACCTACCTTGTCCGGGAGCGGGGGTACGACATCGCGGCGGCGGGCAAGCTCGCCGGCATCGCGATGCTGGCCGGCGGGATCATCGGGGCCCTGGGCGGGGCGATCATAGCCGACCTCTGGTTCAGGAAGGACAAGACCGCCCGGCTCAAGGTCCAGACCATCGCCGCGGCGGCCGGCGATTCCCTTCGTGATCATCAGCTACCTTGCCGTCTCCAACGCGATCATGATACCGGCAATCTTCATCGCGATTATTCTGTCTATCGCGATGTTCCCGATCCTGTCCGCGGTCATCGTCGACCTCGTGGAGCCGCAGGACCGGGGCGTCGGGATGGCGCTCCTGCTGCTGCTGCAGACCGGCATCGGCTATTCCCTCGGCCCGCCGCTCATCGGCTGGATCAGCGACCTGTCCTCGTCCCTCTTTAAGGGCCTGCTTGGTCGTCCCGATTGCGTACGTTTTGGTCATCGTAGCGGGGATCGCGGCGATACGGCTGCTTCTCGGCCGACTACGCGGCCGTGCAGGCGCGGATCGCGAAGCTGCATAAATAGACCCGACAAGGCGGGGCGGGCGGAAGTCCCCGCCCGCCGGGGGGAGATAGAGATGTCCCTTGAAGAGCTCTACCCTTATCCCGTAAAACGGATCACGCTGGCCGGCCACGACTGCGCCTATATAGACGAGGGCAGGCGCGGGACGCCGATGGTGTTCCTCCACGGGTTTTCGGTCAACCTGGCCAGCTTCGCGAAAAGCTACCCCCATTTCCTCAAGAACCACCGGGTCATCGCCCTGGACTACCCCGGCTACTACCTCTCCGAAAAGAAGGATGCACCCTACGACATCCCCTTCATGGCGCGGGCCGTCGGCCGAGCTGTTAGACAAACTGAATCTCAAAAAGGCGGTGCTGGTGGGCAGCTCGATGGGGGGGGCGATCGCGCTGGAGGCGGCCCTGTTGAGGCCGGAGGCGGTCGGCGCGCTCGTCCTGGCGGCGCCGGTAGGGTTTCTCGGGAAGAAACGTCCTGCTGTCCTGGATCGTCGGCCTGCAGCGGATGCTGCTGCCGAAGGGAAAGGTCATCGCAACGATGTCCGCGCGGCTTCCCGGCCGGGTGGCGGCCTTTTTTGCCGACGAGAGCAACCCCGCCGCCGGCAAGATCCGCGCGGCCTATGAAATGATGAAGGAGCGCGGCGACTACGGCCTCTGGATCATGGCGCTGGTCCGCATGGCGCAATCGGTGCTCAGCGCGGACCTGACGAGGCGGGCGCGGGACGTCGCGCTGCCGACGCTCATTATCTGGGGCGACCGGGACCGGGTGCTGCCCCCGGCGGGGGCCGAGAAGGCCAAGCGGGCAATGGGGGACTGGGCCACGGTCGTCGTGATTCCCGGCGTCGGCCACCTGCCGTTTATCGAGGCCACCGATCGGTTTCACACGGAGGTGGACGGTTTCCTGACTTCCCTCGACCTGTAGGACGCGGCCGGCCGGAACCGGGATTAAACCGGACAAAAAGCAGCAAGGGAGGCTATTGCCTCCCTTGCTTATATATAGTACGGGACGCTCGGATGCGCCCGGGCTAGTCTATTACGCGGCCACCATTCGCATATCCCGCTTGAGCGACTCCATGCGGACGAGGCCGCGCTCCCGCGTCTTTCTGACCCCGCCGTCTATCTTCTTGAGTTCCCTGAGGAGCTGGGTGTCGCGCTGGTCGTGGCCGACGATCCACCGGTGGAGGAGGTCGGCTTCGAGCTTAAGGTGCTGCCTGAGGATATAGATGTATTGCGTGGCGTAGCGGGAAAAGACCGCCCGCGCCCCCTGGTAGCCGAGGTCATAAGCCTCGATGACCTTGAGGAGAAACCGCTCGTGTTTTCTCAGGCTGGCGTGGATGTCTTCGCACTCCTGTGAGAGCGCTTCCACGCTGCGGCTTCCCATCAGCGACAGGATGAATTCTTCCCGCATCATGTGGGATACATCGATATAAATCTGGAGGAGCTCGATTATCTCCTTGAGCATATAGGGCGGGACGTCCTTGTTCTGTTCCATCCGCCGGGCGGAATGATCGAGCATCTCGAGCAGGGACTCTATGATCCGTTCTTCTTTTTTTACGTATTCTACCGATTTCATAACACCCACCTCCACTATATCGTTTATTCGTGGGTTTCTCGCTCGAAGCATCATCAAAGCGTGCTATTTATAAATAAAGTGATCATGAAAAGCTCAATGTCAAGGTGTCATGGACCATTCTCTTTGATTATACTTATAAACGGTTTCCCGCCCCATTTGTGTGATGCGGATAACACGCCATTGCCTTTCTTGCTATATTAGATGACGGTTATCACGTTTCGTTCCGAATATAAACGATAAAAAAGATATTACTGTGATAATAATCACATTTCGACGGCTTTAGAGAAGCCCATTCTTAATCGGCCGACAGGCCGCTCCAACGGGCTATTTCGGCCGGATTGTCTTGCACGGACGCGCCAAATCCATTACAATAGCCTCGTTTCCGCCGACTGATCCGGCGGCGGCCCCGAGCCGCCGCCGAAGGGGCATCGCCTTCTTTAGGAAGTAGCATGAAGAGACTCATCCTCGGCACCGCCGGGCACATCGACCACGGCAAGACGGCGCTGGTTAAGGCGCTCACCGGCATCGATACCGACCGGCTGAAAGAAGAAAAGGAGCGGGGCATCACCATCGAGCTGGGGTTTGCCCACCTCACGCTGCCGTCCGGGGTGCTCCTGGGGATCGTGGACGTGCCCGGTCACGAGAAATTCGTCAGGCACATGGTGGCCGGTGCGGGGGGGATCGACCTGGTGGCCCTGATCGTCGCCGCCGACGAAAGCATCATGCCCCAGACCCGGGAACATATGCAAATCCTGACCCTGCTGGGGATCAGCGCGGGGCTGGTGGTCATAACGAAGATCGACATGGTCGAGCCCGAGATGGTCGACCTGGTCACGGAGGAGGTGCGCGACTTCACCCGGGGGACGTTTCTCGAGGGCTGCCCGGTCGTGGGCGTCTCGTCGGTGAAGGGCCTGGGGATCGATACGCTTGTCGCAACGCTGGACGAGATGGCCGCCGCAATCGAGGGGGCACGGCGGTCGGGGATCTTTCGGCTCCCGATCGACCGGGTCTTCACGATGAAAGGGTTCGGGACGGTGGTCACGGGGACCCTCATGTCCGGCGGGGTCAGGTCGGGGGAAGAGGTGGCGATCATGCCGCGGGGGGCAACGGCCAGGGTCCGCGGCATCCAGGTGCACGGGAAGCCCGAAAACGAGGCGGTCGCGGGGACGAGGACCGCCGTCAACCTCTCGGGCGTGGAGATGGATGCCGTATCGAGGGGCGACGTGCTGGTTTCCCCGGGGTCGATAGAGCCCTCGTACATGATAGACGCCCGGCTCCTCTACCTTTCGGAAAACGCGCGCAACCTCAAGAACCGGGAGCAGGTGAAATTCTACTTCGGGACCAGCGAGATCGTCGGCAACGTCGTGATCCTGGATTCCGACGAGATCGTCCCCGGGCACGAGGGGTTCGTGCAGATCAGGCTCACGGAGCCCGCCGTGACGCTTCCCGGCGACCGGTTTATCATCAGGCTCCTTTCTCCCGTCGTCACCATCGGGGGGGGCGAGGTGCTCAACGCGGTCGCCAGGAAGCACAAGCGTTTTCGGGAGGAGGTCATCCACGACGTTTCGACGCTGGCCCTCGGAAAAGAAGAAGAGCGGGCGATCGTCTTTATCAAGGACGCCGGCTACGCGGGGGTGACGGCCGAGCGGCTCTCCCGGCGGATGGGCGTCCCGGAAGACGCTGCGGGCCGGATTCTCAAGAAGCTCGGGGCCGAAGGCGCCGCCGTAACGTTTGACAAGGAACAGAGCCGCTGGATCGAGGCCGCGGCCTACAACCGCCTGGCCGGGCTCATCCAGGGGCACGTCGGCCTGCACCACAAGAAAAACCCTACCGAGCCGGGGATCAACAAGGAAGAGCTGCTGGGCAAGCTCCCCTGGGGCGTGGACGCGAGGCTCTTGGGGAAGCTGCTCACGGACCTCTCCTCCGCGACAGGTCGTGACGGTAGCGGGGGACCGGGTGGCGACGTTCGGGCGCGAGGTGCGGCTGGCCGGAGGGGACGAGCGGCTGGCCGGCAAGGCCGTGGAGGCCGTCGTGGAGGGGAGGCTCTCCCCGCCGACAACGGCGGAGCTTGCCGAGGGCCTCTCGGCAAAAGAGGCCGACGTCAAGAAGCTGCTGGCGGTAGCCGTGCGGGACGGCCGGGTCGTCCGGGTCAAGGACAACCTCTATTTTGACCGGGAGACGATCGCCGAGCTCAAGCAGCGCCTCGTCTCCCACCTGAAAGAGGCCGGCGAGCTGACGACGCAGCAGTTCAAGGACCTGACCGGCGCGTCCCGAAAATATACGATTCCGCTGCTCGAGTATTTCGACTCCGAGCGGGTGACCATCCGCGTGGGGGACGTGCGCAAGCTCCGGGAGCGGCAGGCCTGATCCCATTGGATTATGGGGTTATCGCACTATGGGACGACGGGACGCGGCAAGGACGGTGCGCCGCCCGTGGATGTGGAACCTCCCGGTTATTCATCCCTGACATTTTTCCCTTGAATTGTCGATAAAAATCCGCTATAAAGCAAAAACTGGGGAGTAATACAGTACTATTGGTACGATCGGTACTATTGGGACTTTGGGGGAGGGGAGATGAGAATCACCTGTCCGTCATGTCAGTACGAGACGACGATCAGCTCGGAGGTAATCCCCGAGGAAGGCAAGTCCGTTACCTGTCCCGAGTGCAAGGAGCGCTTCGACGTCTCACGGCCGAAGCAGCCCGCTTCGGCGAAGAAAAGGCTGATCCGGCGGCTCGTCGTTGCGGGGGTTGCGCTGGCGCTCGTCGCGGGGTCCTCGTTCACCTACTATAAGATCACGACTTCCAAGAGCGAAGAAGATATCAAGAACGAGTTCCTGCAGGTCATCAAGAAGCACATCGACAGCGACCGGGACAAGGAAGACTATACCCTCACCTACGAGACCGAAAAGACGCTCAAGAAAAACGCGGCGGGCGTCATGGTCGCCGGAAAGTCGGACGGCTGGTGCAAGTATATCGAAAAGGACAACCTCCAGTACGATTTCAACGTTTTCAAGTCCGATTCGATCATTGCCCCCTATACGGGCACCTATTCCTACAACATCGTCCAGTACGTCACGCCTCCCTGCCCGTCAAAAGAGGCGGCCTTCAAGTCCACCGACTACACCTACCTCAAGACGGTCAAACATGTCCTCAACTACGAGTACCAGAGCGGCCATTGGGTTCTTAAGTCGGACAATTGGGAACAGGCGAAGTAGGGGATACGGAGGATTAGAGGCGGTCGTGCAAGATTAGGGTACGATGCACCTAGTGCCATTAGCGCCGTTTTAGCGAGTCTCGAATCAGAACCGACTGTAGGGGCGGCATATCCCTAACACGGTCGGCCTTATGGCGACCATGTATTAGCGTTGTCATTGCGAGGGCCCGAAGGGTCCCGTGGACTGCAGTCGCCTTTGTCCGTTACTCGCTGATAGACCGAGATCCACCTACTGGAGTCGCAATGACACTAATGAGTCGACAGGATTAACCAATTAAGAATATCGTCCCTCGATTCACCAGTCCGCCGTACCCGCCCGGCAACCATCCCCGTTAATATCCCCCATCTTTTTTCTTGACACCCGTTGTTTTCCGCCGTAAGATTGACAATGTAACAATGTCATCAATGGAGGGCCATGATGGAAAAGCAGGGAATCCCCGGCACCGAGGTTGCAAAGATGCTGGGCGTCAACTACCGCAGCCTCATGCGGCTGCAGGAGCAGCGGCTCATCGACGTGGGCGGGGGCGGGCAGCACGGCAGGTCCACCTTCTGGACGCCGAAGAACATCCAGGAGGCCTCCGTGATCTTTAACCTGCGGGCGGCGCGGGTGAGCCTGCAGAAGATCCGGGAGACGATGGATTGGCTGCGCGACCAGGGGCACAACCCCTTTTCGACGGGCGAGTTCGTGGTCATCTCCGGCAAGGGCGGCCAGCCCAGGGACATCATCAAGTTCGTGGACAAGGACACGGCCTTTTCGATCATGGGGAATACCAAGGGACAGCTCGTGTTCCCGATCTGGCGGCCGTAGAGAAAGAGACGGGGGAGAATCCAGGGGACGACCATACGCGATTATAGCGATGTCTGCCGCGGGTGTCCCGCTTAAGCCGGAACGCACTCTATTTATCCACCGTTTCGAGTGAGGTGTCGGTCATGACACAAAACATGATCCTTATTATGGAATGTCCGGATTGTATCGAGAAAACCGGGTTTAGCACGGGAAAACCCAAAAGAGGAGACGCATTCTTTTGCCCCAACTGCGGGGAGATGTTCGTTGTAAGGGCGAAATGGCTCAACGAGCTCAACGGCATCATGGATGAAATCCACGATTCGATCGACCGGTTCGTGGTAGCGCAGGAATAGCGTGCGGCGGCCTCCTATAACCCGCGGTGTTACCGGCTATTCGGCAGCGAGACCCGGAGGTGTTTGAACGACCGTACGGGCCCCGGATTCTCGCTGCGTTTACGGTCCCCTTGATTCCGTACCATTAATCAGAGGAGCGTCAACACCATGTTTTCACGCGAATGGTTTTTTTACGTGTTCGGCAGATGGGTCGTCATATCGGGGATCGCCGGGGCGATCGTCCAGTATTTCTTTTCCGATCTCTGGGGGATACCCACCATCCCGGCGTTTCTCCTCAACCAGTTCTGCCTGGCCTGCGTCTTCTGGTACGTGGATAAGCTCATCTTCAAGCGGCACTTCAAAAAGGGGCTGCTGGACTTCTTCCGCTTCCCGAGGATAAAGACCGCCTACGGGCTTACCGAGCAGTTCGACAAGGTCAACCAGGAATTCTCGGGCCTCAGGACAAAGATAGCCGGAAACGAGGAACAGCCCGAAAAGTGGCTGAACGAGTTCGTTGATTTCGAGCATTCCGTGGAGATGTTGGAGCGGCTCCTGCGCGAGCGCAACATCGACGTGGACCGGGAGTACGAGAAGGTCAGGATCGAGAACCTCCAGAAGGGGATACTATATCGCCGAGGCCGTCAAAACGGACAGGAAGCGGCCCGAATCGGCCTTTCTCGATACCCTGCGCGGGGAGGTGCTGCTTTCCGACGGCGCGATGGGGACCTATTTACGGACCAAGGTCCGCGGAAGCGTCGACTGCCCCGAATCCCTCAACCTCACCAACCCCGACACGGTCAGGAAGGTGCACGCCGAGTATATCGAGGCCGGGGCGCGGATCATCGAGACCAATACCTTTGCGGCAAACCGCTTTCAGCTGACCAGGCACGGGATGGCCAAAAAGGTATGGGAGATAAACCTGGCCGGCGCCCGGATCGCCCGGGAGGCCGCCGGGCAGGCCGGGTCGACCACGTCTCAGGTCTTCGTCGCGGGCGCGGTGGGCGGCCTGGGGGAAAAGATCAGCCCCTACGGCAAACTCTCGCTCGTCGAGGCGCATGCCGCGTTCCACGAGCAGATCCAGGCGCTGGTCGACGGCGGGGTCGACCTCATCATGCTGGAGACCATGGCGAGCTTCTTGGAGGCAAAGGAGGCGGTGCTCGTGTGCAAGGAGACGACCGATATACCGATCGTCTGCCAGCTGACGTTCACCGAGCAGGGCACGACGGTGTATGGGGATAAGCTTGCCGGGGCGTTCGAAGAGCTCGTGAAGCTCGGCGCGGACGTGGTCGGGCTGAATTGCTCGATCGGCCCGCGCAAGATGATCGAGCTGTTGGGTTCGCTGCCGGCCTCGTTTACCGGGATGATCTCGGTACAGCCCAACGCCGGGACGCCGCGGTACAAGGACGGCTCCCGCGAAAGCTCGCAGAGCCCGGACTACTTCAAACGAAGCGCCCGGCAGCTGAAGGACCTGGGCGTAAATATCATCGGCGGGTGCTGCGGGACGACCCCGGAGCATATCAGGAAGATGGCCGAGGTGGTGAAGGGGGAGCCGGGGAAGAGGAAGTGATTTATCATTTCCAGTATTCGATTTACTTTAACCATTTAAGCCAATGAGCAAAGAAAAAGACAAGAAAGTCATATTGTCCGATCATAAGAAGATTGGTAAACGGTTTGTCCCCCCGTTACTACAGGCTATACAGTTAAGGGAAGTAAGCTGGATAGATAGTATCTTACCGGAGCTAGTATGGCTTGCACTTCTTAACGAGACCTATGGTTTAAGGAAGGGTGTGGAATTGTACTTCGATACTAGCAAAGGAAGCTACAAGCGTTAGCGTACGTTCGGCGAAACGATGGTATGGCGCTATAAGTGCATATACTCTCCTGTCGAGTAATCAACAGAAATCCATTATTCAAAATCTTAAAGAATCACATTCCATAGATTATCTAAGGAGTAGCCTTGAATCACTAGTCTCGCTATACCCGGAATGTCCGCTTGGATTCTTGTTTGGTGATAACCCCCCCTTGTTAGAGAATAGAGATGTGACTTTGAATAATTTCAAGGCTCTCTTAAGTGGACTATTTAATAGGCATGAAATAACAGCCACATTCGCTCAGGCAAACGCAATATATATAGCAAACATTACTGGTATTATGAAGGCTACTGAGACTTCTGCCTGGCTAACTTTCCGGCAATTTCTGATTTTCCGCGAACGGAGGAATCTAAGATGATTGCAGCAAGTATCCGGGCAAGTATCAAACGGCCATATGGGATTCTTTCTAAAGGAAAATTTCGACTGTTCTTGTTCCGATTGGTCGAGGTATTTCTGGAACCGGGGCTTGTATCTTGAACCTTGTGTTATTTGAGGACAATAGGGTATTTATGGAAGAAGCCGAGTATTGGGAGAGACTTTTCTCAATTTTAGAACACTATATAACCTACGTTCGTAATGAGCTCTCTGACGATGGGACAAGTGGTCTATAGACTTAGTTAATCGCGAAATGTATGAAGTGGTGGGTGCCCTTTTAGCCCGTCAGGTAACACTGGCGACACAACTCGCCAGGGCACCCCAAGTGTGGAATCCGCACATAGCTCCGCTGTTTCTAAGAACAATGACCGATACGTACATCACCTTAGCTTGGATTTTTTGCGATCCCCTTGATAGAGCACAGAAATTCATTTTTTATCGGACTCGGACGTCTTAAGCAACAGACCGAATATAGAAGAATCTATCTGGAAGAACAGGGCCAAAGCCCCGAAGATGACCCGGTTATAAAAGCCAATGAAGCTTGGGTGAACTCCCAGAGATATATCTTTCTGACCGAAGTTAATGTTGGTAGTTGGTCGGGGAAAAATGTAAGGGCAATGGCGGAAGAAGCTAACTGTATGGATCTATACAATTTTGCTTATGAACCATTTAACGCGGCCACTCATAGCATGTGGCACCACATATGCAAGTTTAACCTCACGACCTGTACGAACATTCTTCACGGCTATCACCGTGTTCCGATCGATCTTCCCGATACTGGTATTGACCCCGACTATCTCTATAGGGCTTCTAAGTATGTTGAAAAGTCGTTCAAGCTTTTTGATGAGAAGACATCAATCTCGGTAGAAGTCCCTTCGGCTTTTGAGTTCTTAGTTGAGTCGTTAAAAAAGCTTGATGATTTATGTTTAGAAAAGAATAAAAATTCGAATAGAGCCACGAACAACCAAGAGCATAAGAAGGAATAAGTCACGTCATATCGCCCCCTCCACCCCCGGAATCCCCTACTTTTACGACAAAGGGCGACCATCCGGCCGCCCTTTGTTTTTCGCACTACTCTGTCTGCTGAACCTGCTTACACTGTCGGGTACAGCGTCCGCATCTTTGCCTTCATTGCCGGGCTCAATTGCTTGAAAAGCTCCGCATTGTACGAATAGATATTCGTGTCCATTCCCTCGTTGGTTATAGCGATAGACGGATCTACAACATTCGGATAACCCGCGACAGTTGGATCTGCACCTTTGAAATTGGGATTGACAGGATTTTTAACTATCTGCTGCGCCGCAACGGCATATTTACGAGAGGTCCAGGCGGGAGTGCCCTCTTTGACCGCCGGATCGACGTTAGTGGTAACGATTGAAACGGTATAGTCGCTGTTGAGGTTGATCTCAAACGTGCGCAGCTGCTGCGGGAAATCATGCAGCGATGACGTTTCAACGTGCCAGAAGCCCCGCTCGGGCCTGGCGGCATCATCCGTTACAAACGCCTTAACGGTATTGACATGGCGATGACCCGCGACCCACATGAGGAGATTCGGATGGTTGTGCAGCTCGGCAAGCAGGCCCTTCAGGTCGACGGCATTCTGCATACCGGAAGGATTGGCGGAATTATCGAACCAATCCATGTAGTCATCGCTTCCGGTATTGTTGCGGCGGGAGGCATGACGCCTATCGGGACGTGGCACGCGATGATCATGAGCTGACCGGCGGCATCACCGGCCGCAAGTTCGTTCTTGAGCCAGGTCCAGCGCGCCTGGTCCAGAAAGCCGTGCCCGTGGATGGCGCAACGCCGTCGTCGTCCCTCTGGGTATCGTCCAGAACAATAACCTTGATCGGTATATTTGACTTCGGCACGAAGCTGTAGCAGAGAAAATCATCGTCCTGGTCAGCGGGGACCAGGCCAAAGCCGTGACCTGCCGGACCCTTCGACGTGTTGAAAAACTCCTGCCTCCATTCTGCCTTGGAAAGCGACCGCCGGTCCTTGTCGGGGACGACCTTGGGCGGACTGGTGAAGCCGGGGGCGCCGACCGTGCCGGCTTTTATAATGTTTCCGGTCGGGGTGGAGCCGTCGATGACGCCCATATAGTAGAGGGGAGGAGTCTTGCTGTATATGTTGGAAGCTTCGGCCAGGAGATCTCCCATGGCGACGACTTCGTCGCTGATGTAGGACTTTTCAAGGCCGCCGGCCTCCACCGGGATCGAACCCAGCCAGAAATGATCGTGGTTGCCGATGGCCTGATACCAGGGGATCGACTGATCGAGCCCGGCCGCCTTGTAGGGTTTCTGATAGTCTATCGTGTCGGCCCCCACATGGGCGCCGGAACAGGGGGTAATGACCTTGCCGTCAAGGACATCGATATACCACCGCAGCTCGTTGTACTGGGTGCTGTTGCAGGCGTCGCCCAGTGAAATGCCGAAATCGATCGGGTCTATTTTGTGAAGGGCGTTTACCGTCTGGATCGCCGCATCCAGGACATGGGTTGTGTAGAGCATGACCGGTGAATATACCGAAGTGGAAGTCGCCTCAAAACCGTATTTATTCAATTGCTGCATGTAGATCAGCTGGGAGGGGGATTCCTTGTCCGTGATATGGATATCGCTTATGGTAAAGAACTTCAAAAACTTCACGGGTTTGTTGGCCGAGGGAAAAGTATAACCGGCCGCCATGATGTCTTTGCGCGGCACAGAAGCAAGCGGGCCGCCGTCCTCCCAGACGCCATAGCCTTTCAGTTCAAATTCTAAAATATTTTGAAGATCTTTAGGGGCAATCGTCCCTGAAAATTTCTGAGTGAGCTTAACCGTTTTCTGGAGGGTCGTATAGACGGCTGAGTCAATCGGGTAGCCGGAGACCAGCGTCTCCCCGTTGCTTCCGTATGCAACGCCGACCGTGCCCAAGGAGATAAATACGGCTGTCCCGGCGGAATACTTGATGAATTCCCGCCGCGTTACAGTGCTGCTGATTTCTGCATTGCGGCTCTTTGCTGGATCGTCTTTAGACATATTCTTCTCCTCTTATTTTGACTTCCAAAGCAAATCATTGCCAGATACGAAAACCGTGCAGTAATACTTTCCTGATACGCTCATAATACCATGAAAAAAGGGATATTTCTTTTCTGCAAATTAAAATATGTATAATTTTATTTTAATGTAATTTGACACGGTTGGAGGGATCTCGTCAGGGCTTGACACTTCTCCGATTATATAGAGAACCATCTCCGATTCATATCGCCCTCTCCACCCCCGGTATCCCCTTCTTCTCGTGTCCCTCCCCGTAAGGGCAGGCGAGGTTGCAGAGCGTGCACTCCATGAAGCCCCGCTCCGTCGCCCTCCTGATGAACCGCTGACAGGGAGGGGGCGCATCTTATAGTTCGAGTTTAAACACCCCGTCCTTTTACAGTTACGAAAATATATTCATTCGGGCTCAAACATGGATAATAGGTATTGACCCGCTGGCCTTTATTATAGTATAAGCTACTATTCTATAATTGAGTAATAAACCGTTACCGGAAAAGAAGCCCACTTTAGAGGAGATCACAATGCCCCTTAAAGAGAAAGTCCCGAACCAGATATTCTATTTAGCGTGCACCGCCGTCGAAGATGTGATGGGTAAGAACGGCATCAACTCGATCCTCAACTACTCCGGCTTGCAGAAGTATATCGGGAACTACCCGCCCAACGACCTCAACCTCGAAATAGACTCCATCGACTTCACGAAGCTGGCCACGGGGCTCGTCAAGATAATGGGCGAGGGGGGCTGTAAGTCCCTCATGCTCAGGGGCGGTATAACGGGGTTCGAGATCATGCACCGCGACTTCCCGTCGCTGTTCAACATCGACGGGCTGAAGATCGAGGAGAGGACACCCGATAAGCTCTTCGACGAGCTGATACGGATAAAAGGTATAATGATTGCCGCGGCGGGCGGATTGTTCGGGGAAGACATCTATAAGAGGGAAGAAAGGACCGACCAGCTTGCGTACGAGATCGGACCCTGTTTCTGGTGCCGCGGGGTGAAGGCGAAAACCGCCATCTGCCACGGTGAAATCGGGTTCAACATCGCCACGGCCAGGCTCGTGCTCGGGCGCGACACCGAGGTCGAGGAAACCCACTGCATCGCGAAGGGCGACCCCGCGTGCCGGTTTGTCATCCACCGGCCGAAAGCCTGAGGGGGGCGGGGCCCTTATCCGCTGTCACGCCTATTTTATCGGATATCTTCCGTAATCCTTTGCCACCTCGAGCATGATCTTTATCTTTTCAACATCAAGCTCGGGATGCGTGTGCGCCATGGCGAGCAGGAACCTCCCTCCGGGCGCGCACGTTTTTATGACGTTCTTCGCGGCTTCCCGGACTTCTTCGGGTTTCGAGCGGGACGTAAGAATATAGTCAACACCCATCCCCCCAACGATAGTATACCGGTCGCCGTGCGTCTTTTTTTCATACGCGATATCGACGTTCGCGGTCGTCTCGAAGGCATGGCCGCCGTCGAATCCCCACTTGATGAACAGGTCAAAAAGCTTCGTGTTGTCGCCGCACGAATGGTTCATGATCCTGCCGCCCCTGTCGTGCACCGCCTTGCAGAGCCGCGTATAGGGAGGCCCGAAAAGCTCGTCGATCGTTTCAGGCCTGAGCATCGGGCCCGACTTGAAGGACATATCATCCCCTTTGAGGATGACCCTCACGCCGGCGTCCATCATGGCCATAACGCTTTTGAAGATGAATTCCTCCTTGTAGGCGATAAACCGCCGGATGAATTGCGGCTCCTTCCTTATAGCCATGACCAGGTTTTCAAACCCCACCGACGCCAACAGGGTCTCATGGATTCCGAACGCTATATCGCCGACGATACATATCTTGTCGCTGTATTTCGGTAACGCATTTCGATAGAAATCATAGCAGCGGTGGGCCATGTCGTCGGTATCGGGAAAATAGGGCCATTCGTCAAAGGCCCTGGACGTGGGAATGCGCGGGGCCCCGATACATATAATATATATTGCCGTGCCCGTCGTCGATCCAATCGTAGAAGGACCCGGTACTTATCGCCAGGGTCTTTTCATCCCAGATCATCCAACGTCCGTCAAACCCGGCGTGAATTGAATCAAATCCCAGGGCTACGGCAGCCTCTACTCTCTTCATGAGATTACTCGTCACGGATGAGTCAACCAGGAGCTTCTTGAATATTTTCACCTTTCTCGCGCTCTTTGCTCTCGTCGCTTCGTCCAGGCCGTTTCGTATGGACCTCTCGGAATGCCTGCCCAGCCATTTTATTACTTGGAGAAAGAGAGGATTCCTGAATATGACTCTCGGAGGGATAAGAGGTTTGCCAAGCACCTGCTGTACCGGCCAGTCATCCAGACCTTCGGAATACGTCTGGACCCTGTCCAGCTCGTTCCCATCGATTACCGCAATAATTCGTTCCGTAGGATTCATCTTGTTTTCCTTTAGCGTCATTATAAAGAAGCTGTTTAGAATAAACCGCGGGTGAATACTCCCCTTGCCTCCGGTTGCAGTACGGACAAGACGCCGGGCGCGCGTTAGTATACGCTGCGGCCCGGCAGGTATGGTACTTCCGCCCTGCCCCTCATATCGCACCCGGCAACCGCCGGCATCCCCTTCTTCTCGTTTCCTTCCCCGTAGGGGCAGGCGAGGTTGCAGAGCGTGCATTCCATGAAGCCCCGTTCCGACGCGCGCCGGATGAACCGGTCCCAGGGCTTTGTGATCTCTCGGTCGTTGACGTGGTAGACCACGCAGCGTTCGATCTTGACCTTCTCGCCGGGCGGCACGCCGAGGCTGTCTCCCGGGGCGATGGCGCGGTAGGGGCAGGCGGCGATGCAGAGCGGCTTTTCGCGGCAGCGCGGCTGTTCGGCGCAGAGGTCGCGCGTAAACGGCGCGTCCGCCGTCAGCTCCTCTTCGGTCAAGAGCCCCACGAGGCGCACCCGCGGCCCCCAGCCGGGCGTTATCAGCAGCGTACTCCGGCCGATGTGGCCCAGGCCCGCCAGCGCCGCCGCGGGCTTGAGCGCCACGCGGTGGGTCGGGCGGGAGCGTATCCCCTGTTCTGTGCGGAGCCGGTCGGCCAGCCGCCAGGCCCGGGCTTCGGTGATCTCGTAATAGAAATTGAAGTATTGTTCTTCCGTAAGGCCGGGGTAGTAGGAGGAGGGGATGGAGACGGAGGTGTTCTGGGCCTCGTCGGAGACGACGATCCCCAACACGACCAGCGACCGTGCCGCGGGGTAGACCTCGGACGGCCGCCTGAGGCCGCGGCCGGGAGGGAACTCGATCTGTTCGACTTCCCGCGGCCGGGACGATCCCGGCAAGGGCAAAGCCCAGCTCCCCGGCGTGTTTCTTGATATCGGCGGCGACGCTCATGCTATCCGCCGGGCCCTACAGCGCGTTCGTGAACCCGATGTCCGTCCACGTGCCCCTGACCACCATCCACTCCCCGTCTTCATTGACCAGCTTTATGTCTATGAGGTAGCCGCCTGCCGAGGCGGGGACTACGTCTCCTATCGTCTCCGGGTCTTCCCCGCCGGTGAGGATCACCTTGACCTGGGCCTGGGCCTCGTCGCCCTCGACCGTCACCTGGATATCCCGCACGAAGAGCCCCACCTTTTCGTACTGCTGAAAGTAGACGAAGAGGAGGCCCTTGACCGCGTTGCGGTCGTTGCCCTCAGGGTCTTTGTAATCTTTCGAAATGTGCTCGAGGACGCCCTTGATATCCTTTGCTTCGGCCAGGTCGGCCGTCTCGTTGATCATCGCCTTGATCCTGTCTTCCTCGCTCACGGGTTTCTTGCACGCGGGCGATAAAAGCAGGGTCACTATAAGGGCCGACAGCCCGAGGAGATACAGTCGTTTCACGCGAGACCTCCCTATACTAATTGCTATACCTTACCACAGCGGCCCGCCGGGGTCAACGCGCGGCCTCTTCTTCTTGACACCCCCGGCGGCATCTGGTATCTTTTGCATAGTCGATTTCGTCCGCATTTTATTCAAGGAGTTATGCCATGGCAATGAACCGCAGCCTCATCGGCAAGAAATACGGCCCGGTGGACGGCGTGGTGGACACCCGGGAGGCGATGTATTACGCCCTTGCCACCAACGACACCAACGAATGGTACATAGACGGCGCGCGTCCCGGCGGCACGGTGGCCCCGCCGATGTACGCCATCAGCAAGGACCTCGGCGCCAAGGGGATCATGGAGATCATCGCGGATACCGAGCTGGGGCTCAACTTCGCCTTCGTGGTGCACGGCGAGCAGTACTTCGAATGGAACGAGCCGTTGATCCCCGGCACGAAGATGAAGGTCACCGCCACGATCAAGGACATCATCGACAAGGGCACCGGCGACCTGTTGGAGATGAAGGTGGACTGCACCGACGAGAAGGGAAAGCTCGTGGTCAGCCAGGTCGTCAGCTTCTTCGAGCGGCGGCCCGACGCCCCCAAGAAACCCAAGACCCCGGAGACCCCCGAGGACCGGAGCAAACCCCTCTTTACCGCCTCGATGAAGGTGCTCCGCGGCCAGACCTATATCTATGCCGAGCCCTCGGGCGACCATAACCCGATCCACGTGGACCCGGACTTCGCCGTCAAGGTGGGGCTGCCGGGCATCATCCTGCAGGGGCTGTGCACGATGGCGTTCGTCCAGAAGGCGGTCATCGACAACGCCGCCGGGGGCGACCCGACAAAACTTAAAAAACTCAAGGTCCGCTTTTCGAGAAACGTGCTGCCGGGCGATACCGTCTCCACCTCGGGCTGGCTCAAGGAAGACGCGCCCGCGCACCGCATCGTGGGTCTCGAGGCGCAGGTCGACCGGGGCGACGTGGTCATCCGGGACGCGTGGGCCGAGGTGGCCAAGTAGGCCGTCCGCATTTCATTACTGGTGGGAGTCGGTATGCAGTCAACTAATTCGGGTACGTTTCTCGGCCTCGGGCTTTTTGCCCTTGTCGTCGTCGTGTTTGTCCTGATCTTCTTTTTTGCGGGCAAGAAGGCCAAGAAGGCGCTGGCGGAGTTCGCGGCCTCCCGCGGGCTTGCCGTCCAGCCGATAGACGAGGGCAATGAGCTCGAACAACGGGTGGTGGAACGGCTCGGAATCCCCGAGGGGGGGATCTACCAGGATATCGTCAGGCTTCCCCTCTCATCCGGCGAGGGGTGGCTCTTCACCAGGGCGCCGGAACGGGAGAAAAACAACTCCGATCCCCATTCGTCGACCGGCTCGCCCCATCAGTACATCGTCGTCTTCATGGATATCCCGATCAAGGGACGGAGCTTTGCCGCCAAGGCGGTCCCCATGCCGCGCGGGGGATTCGGGCTGCAGCTGGTCGAATTCGTCCTGGCCAAGGCCTTCGGCGCAAAGGGCATCCACTACCTGGATACGACCGCCGACTACCCGGAGTTCTCCAAGGTCTACAACGTCTTCACCGAGGACGAAAAGGGGGCGCGGTCGGTCATCCTCTCGTCGGGCGTGGTCTCCTGCCTCATGGCCCACCCGCGCAAGGACCCGGTCAACCTCTCGTTTGCACCGAAGGGCTTCGGCCTTGACATCGAATCGATGCTCAAGAGCCGGCAGGAAATTGATCTCTTCGTCCAGTGGGCCGATGACCTGGCCCGCGTGCTCGAACGGGGATAGGTAATACGCAACAGGCAACAAGGCGATAGGCAACAGGTAATATGCCGTGAATATCACATCTGCCGTCATCATCATCGTCGTCTTCCTGGCCCTTGACATTGTCTTCTACTTCCTCATCATCAGGTCGATGGAAAAGCCATCGCCGTCGGCCGCGCTCGCCCGGGCCCGGGGCCTTTCGGTCATCCCCGATTCGGAGGGGGAGTCGGTCGGCCTGAGGCTCCGGCAACACCTTCCCCTGCCGCGGGGCGATCTCTTTGATATCGTGCGGCTCGCGCTGCCCGGCAGGGGAAGGGTATCTCTTCACGACGCAGCCGGACGCCGATTCCCACCTGCCGAAAGCGCGGGAAAACCAGCGCCAGTTTATCGCCGTGCTCATCAAAACACCTGCCGACGGCGGCCTGTTTATCCATCCGCCGGTTCGTTTTCCATTCGCGGGTTTCAAGAGGCGGCGGCTCTTTCGGGTATTCAAGACGGGGGCGTTTTTCCCGGTATCGGCCGACCGGCTGCCGCCCGCGCTTGCCGGCGGCTGGCGCGTGCGGGCCGAGCATGAGCAGTCTGACCCCGAGGGTTTCTTTACCCGGGAAGGAATCGCGGGCGTCCTGGCGGCCCGGGCGCCCCGCTCACGGGGATTCGCGCTGATGATCTGCCCCGGCGGCCTTGTCGTCTATATCAACCCGCTGCTGAAGAACCAGGTGGAGGCGGGGAGGTTCTGCGATTTCACCGGGGAGCTGGTCGAGGCGATCATGAAGAAGACGGGATAAGGGGGAGCGGGGACCGCCCGTTTTGGCCATTTTGCCACGTACCGAATTAAAAATGCGGAGGCAGCAATGAAAAAGGCACTTCTCATCATCGGGATTATCGTTCTTGTCGCGATCGTCGGCGGGGTCGTGTTCGTCAATACCCGCACGGTGTCGGACGGCTCCGACTACCTGCCGCCGCGGGAGGCGATCGAGGCGGTCACGGGCCTCCCGGTAACCGAGGAGGGCGGGATTAAACGGTTCGGCGACGCCTGGGTCGAAAAGCGGGGCGCCGACTACCTGCTGCACCTTTCGGGGACGCCCTACGAAATGGGCTATCAGCACGGCGTTCTCATGGCAGACGAGATCACAAACGGGGCGGTGCCGGTCTTCGCCGACCCGGTCTCCCACAACGCCTCGTTTGCCGGCAAACCCGCATGGCTCAGGAAGCTGCTGCTTACCTATCTCGAGTTTTCCGTCTACGGCCCCATCGAGCGGAACACCCCGCGTGAATACCTCGAAGAGATCAAGGGTATCGCCGACGGCGCGGGCCTCGATTTCAGGGAGGTCTTCATCGCCAATTTCCTTTCCGACCTTACGATGGCCATGACCCCCGGGGTCATCAACAAGAAGGCCGCGGAACTGGGTATCGGGGCGGAGTGCAGCGCCTTCGTCGCCGCCGGCGACGCGGTGGAGGGCGGCGCGCTCATTTTCGGCCGCAATACCGACTATTCGGGGCAGGGCCGCTGGGGTCCGTACCAGACCATCTTCTTCTATAAGCCGGCCGGCGGCCTGAGCTACGTCAACGTCGGGAGCGCGGGGCTCATCAAGGCGAATTCGGCCATGAACGAGGCCGGGATCGTCGTGTCCGGCCACTTCATGGCGTTTGAGGGGGCCGAACCGGCCGGGGTCTCGTTTACCGTCCTCGAAAACGAGATCATGCGAAAGGCGCATACGCTCGACGAGGCGATCGCGCTGCTCGAGGACGCGCACCGCGGCGGTTCCTTCGGCCTCATCATCGCCGACGGCGCCCGAAAGGAAGCGGCGGTCGTGGAATCCACCCCCGAACGCCTCGGCGTCAGGCGGATGGAAAACGGGACGATCGTCCTGACCAATTTTGCCACCACCGAAGAGCTCAAGCCGGTCGACCTCCTGCTCCGGTACAACGTGCTGCTGCGCAACGTCATGGGCAGGTATGAGCGCCTCTCGCGGCTTATCGAGCTGCACCGGGGCGCAATCACGCCGGCGCTTTCCGCGACATTCATGAGCGATCACGTGGACGTGATTACGGGGGCGGAGCGGGGCACCGGGATCACCATCTGTTCGGACAACAACGTCACCTCGGCGGTCTTTGTCCCGGGATCGGGCCTCTTCTGGGTGGCCGGCGGAAGCGAGCCGGCGTGTATAAACGACTACGTCGGGTATGATTTTCCCGCGGAGCTCGCCGGCGACGCCGGGCGATCCGCGGCCCGCTCTCCTTTCGGGCTATTCATGGGAGGACCCCGCGAGGCGGGCGGCCTTCGAGCTCTACATGAAGGCCTATATCGCCTACGAGGCGGATTTCTCCGACAAGGCGACCGCCCTCGAAAATCTCAGGCAGGCCATAGCCGCCGACCCCGCCGAGCCGGCCTATGCCCGTATGGCCGGTATCCTTTCCATCCACCTGAGGGACTACCAAACGGCCGTGGAGCTCCTTATCGGCGCGCTCACGCTGCCCCAGGCGCCCAACGAGGCCGCCATGACGCACCTGCTGCTTGGCTGGGCATACGACCTTTCCGGCAACCGGGACCAGGCCCTGGTGCATTACCGGGAGGTTGGTAAGCTTGCCGAGGCCGAGGAGTCCGACCCGCTCATGGAGATTAACGGCCTGGTGGCGCAAATGGCGAAAACGGGGATGGATATCCCGTTCACCGAAAAGGAAATCGGAGATATCCCCATCGCTTTCAGCCTCGAGTCGGGATTGGAGTGAATTGTCCGGCACTAACAGCAGGGCCTGATCATGAAACGGTCCGAGATAAACCGCATCATCGACGAGAGCGCCGCATTCTTCGCGGCGCATCGGTTTCCCCTTCCGCCCTTCTGCCGCGTAGCGCCGGACGAATGGGGGCGGCGCCGCGGCGAGCTTGCCGAGGTCATCGGGGCAGGGCTCGGCTGGGACGTGACCGATTTTGACCTCGGGGATTTTAAACGCACCGGGATTGTGCTGGTTACCCTTAGGAACGGCGGGACGCCGGCGGCGGTGGCCGCCGGCAAGACCTACTGCGAAAAGATCATCCACGTGCGCAACGACCAGACCTGCCCGATGCACTACCACCGCGCCAAGACCGAGGATATTATCAACCGGGGGGGCGGTACGCTCTGTTTCGAGCTTTATATGGCTATGTCGGGGGCTGGACCGGGGGCGGCATCGGACGGGGGCTCGTTTTCACCGGACAATTTTTCGGTCTGGTCCGACGGGATGAGCCGGGAGTGCCGGCCCGGAGAGGTCCTGCGGCTTGCCGCCGGCCAGAGCCTCACGCTTTCCCCCTTCATTTACCATTCATTCCGGGCGGAGGGGGGTGACGTCCTTGCGGGGGAGGTTTCTACCGTCAATGACGACGTTGCCGACAACGTCTTTTATGAGGAAACGCCGCGGTTTATGACCATCGAGGAAGACGAGACGCCGCGATACCTTCTGGTCCACGAAGTCGTACGGTTCCTGGAGGGATAGGCGGGCAAACCAGGCCCGGCGGGAGATTGTATCGGAGTCCGTCCGATCAGCCCGATCAGGCCTTTTTCTTCAACAGCAGCTCAAGGATCAACCCGATAGCTATGACGATCGCGCCGGCGATGATAAACGTCGCCGATCGCCCCAGCCCCGCTATGAAGACGTCCCCAAATCGGGTCAGGACGTTGACGGTCAGGAAGATCACGCCGAGGGTAATGTAGGAGCGCTGTTTTCGCAAGCCGCCGAAGACAATGGTCGCGATATTGGCGATAAAAAAGAGGACGGTAAATATAACGATCTCTCTCGTTCCCGATCCGCCGCCGAAAAGCCGCGCCTCCCTTCCGAAGAGCGACAGCATCCAGAGAGAGGTATTGAGGAACAGGAAGCCGAGGAAGTAGTAGACGGGGCTAAACTCCGAATACCGTTTGAGCCTGGTCAGTGCGAGACGCTCATGGGCAAAACCCGCCGCGATGACGAAGGGGCTTGCCGCCGCTACGAAGCTGTGGCTGTTCACGCCGCCCTTGAAGAACGGAATCCATCCCCAGAAGCCGCCGCCCAGATAGGCGAGCCACGAAAAGAGCGAAAGCACGCTCATGGCAAGGACAAGCCCGATATCCGTTACGTAGGCGATGATGAAATAGACGACCGTCGTCACAAGGAGGACATACGAAAACGACGAGAGCGGCCTGCCGAACATCTTGTTGATGCTCATGACGTCAAGGAAGATCAAGATACACGCCAGTACGATGACCGCTACGCCCAGGGCCGGGGAAGTCCCCTCTCCGTGCCCGTAGAGACGATTGCCCCAGAACAATCCCGCCGCCGCGAGGACCGTCAGAAAGACCGAGACATAAAACCAGGTTCCGAGCAGCTCGAAAAAGATCGAGACGAGCCCGATCGCCAGGACCAGGGCGCCCAGCACGATGATGAACCAGACCACCGGTTCCCTGCCGGCCCCTCTTTTACCTGTTTCGGGCATATTCAATCCTCCGTCGGCCGATCCTCCGTCACCGTTCCACCCACTTGAAGGTGATGGGGGCATTGCTCTTCTTGAGTTTGATGATATGGTGCGGCTGGGTGAGCGCTTCGGTAACCGCGCCGGAAGGTTTGGTAAGGAGAATCGTTACACTGAGCTTGTTCTCCTTTTCCTGGACCGCAACGATCTCGGCGTCGTATCCCCCCGTCAGCATCCTGCCCGGAGAGACCGCGATGACCATATCCTCGGCAAAGTCGATCTTCGGCATATCGGGGATGGGGTCCATGCCGTCATATATTCCCGTCCATAGTCTTTCGAAGCTGATCGGGTCGGTGACTACCTCGTTGAGCCGGTAGGTGATGCCCGGTGCGTTATCGTCCCTGGCAACAGTGGAAAACCCGATATCGCCGTTCGTCTTTGCGGCGCAGCCCAACAGAAGTATCAGGATTACCGTGGTCATCTTTTTCATGGTATCGCATCCTCAACGTGAATAGCGATGTCGATTACGGCCGTACGTGCGCCGATCGACGCATGCCCGTCGATGCGCTCGGCGGCGTATAAGGCCGCAAACAACCGTCTCTGTTGATCGAGGGAGAGGGTTACCGAGGGTATCGGGAGGGGCCTATCGCAGCGTTCCAACCCCCGGTACATGCGCCTCGGCATGAGCGCCAGTAGTATCTCTCCGTCGGCAGTAGTATATCCCAAACCGCCGCCGGTTTCAAGGATTTCCGGCGGCATGCCGATAAGGGATTCATAACGATCGGAAACGACGATTCGGCCGCCCCGTTCGGTCCAGGCCAGGTAGGCGACGCCGTCCTTCTCGAGGACCCGGCAATCGGTTCCGGCGCCCGTCACGGTTCTTTCCGTCATACCGGGTAGACGGAGCCGATCGATCACCGCCACCATTGACGGCCGGCTCTCCCCCACGCCGATAAGCCCCGCCTCCCCGCTGCATTCGGGTCGCCCGGAATAAGTAAAGTAAACCCGCCGGGAAAGAGATACGGGAGGACGCCCGCCAGCCCCGCCTCGAGGGAGGGCGTGTCGGCGACGCCCCCGCCGGCAGGAGGCATCCGTCCGACCCTGACGGCGGCAACCACTCCATCGCCCAGGGCCGGAGGTTCCCGCCTGCCGCGATATCGATCGTGGGGGAACAATGAAAGGAGGTCGATGCCGCTTGTGCCTTCCGCGTGAAGTGACAAGACGCCTTCGTCGTGGGAGGCAAAAAAGAAGACAGAGCGGGGCAGTGACGCCCGGGCGACGCCCGGGAAGGTTTCCGACGCGCCGGTCAATCGACATCAGCCGCCCGGTGACGGCATACCCCGAAACAAGCCGGGAGGGTTCCCGGTCCTTTTTCATGCGCCGGAAATCGCGATTCGAGGCGATCCTTCCCGTCGTCTTGTCGATATGCCGGTCGAGGGCGGCGGAAAGGATATCGGCGTCGTTCGAGAGCAGGAGGAGATCCCCGTCAAGCGCCCACAGGAGGGATCGCCCCGCATCGAGCGCCGCTTCCTTGACCCGTAACCCCCGGTATGGCGTGACCGTAATCCCGGCATCGCTCCCGGCAAAGGAAAGCAGCCGGTCAACCAACAGGAAGTTCGGGTCAACACGGGAGACTAACAGGAATCGGGGCGAGACCTCCCCGGCATAGATGCCGAGGGCCGACTCGTTGCCGACGGCGGACATGACGGTATCGAGATTGATCCTTTCTGTCCAGTCACCGTCTGCACCGTTGATCGAATCGAGCAGCATACGCACGGGCGGCAGCTCCTGCAACCCCTCGTAGGTACGGTTCTGCCAGTACTCGGTTTGGCTGAGGATACGCCAGGCGGCCAGGAGGTCTTTGCCCTCGACGAAGACGACCTCGGTGCCGTCGAAGAGGCGCTCTATCTCGCTCGGCCGCGGTTCCAACAATCTCCGAAAAAAGAAGGCGGCCCCGACAATTACGATAAGTATGGCTGCAAGAAGGGTAAACTTTTTCCATCCGTTCATAGATATGTTCTATCACAGGTCGGCCCGCGTGTCATGTATTTTAGCGGTTCGCCCGGACTCGCCAATAAAAAGGCCCTTTCATGGCGGTGTTCCATGAAAGGGCCGAAGTGCTCGTATGTGCGATTTTATTGCCCGGGCTTCATCGTCATGACATACCGTGCGTCGGCATCGACGCCCTTCCGGTCGATGACGAAGGGACGGTAGGTCACCGTGCGCCAGAGGTCGATCTGGTCGTCGTAGTGGGGGCTCATGAAGTTCCCGGAGATGCCGGCGGGAATGACCCTGAGGGAATTGCCCATGTTCGAGAGGTCGAAGATGCACCGCTCGGACGCCCCGTGATACACTTCCCAGGGGTCTTCGAGGTGCCAGGGCATCGGATTGACGGTCGAGATGCTCCCACCCATCGGATAGGGGCCGCGGTCGAGGAAGAACGCGAGGATTCCCGACGATCTACCGAAGGGGTGGTGGTAGGTCAGCGTGTGAAGCTTGCCCCATGCCCAGCGATCCGGTTTCTTAGCTCATGGCCTCTTCGAGGTAGGTAACGGCCTCCTTGAAGCTCTTGGTGATGACGGCATCCATATCCTCGACGCTTTCGTATCGGGGTTATCGAACCAGGCGGAGTCCCCCCTGCTGATCATCCCCCTGAGGGCATTCATGACAATATAGCTGTTGCCGAGATACCGGATATACAGCTCCGTATCGAGCCGCTTCTTGAGAGTATTCTTGGCAAGCGTCTGGACCATCGCGTGAAAGACGGTCGGCGCCGTTGCCTCGGGCGTCGCCGTATAGTCCCATTCTTTGAGCATTTCGAGGGCCGCCGCCTCGTTTTCGTTTAGTTTCTTATCTGAAAGGTGATCGATAAAGATGGGCACCCACTCCCGGGCCAGGACGACGAGGAAATCGGCGTGCATCCGCTCGAAGTCCGCCACCGACAGCTTCTCCTTTTCCGTCAGCATCTCGGTAATGCGGAGGTAGCGGTCCGGCATGGCATAGTAGTAGGAAATAGGATAGGGGGATTCCGGGCCGGTGTGCTTATTGTTTGCCGAGGCGATCCATCCGCTATCGGGATTCCTGAGGTGGGGCTGCTGCTCCGTGGGTACGTACCCGTTCCACTCGTATTTCCCCTCCCATCCCGGGAGGAGCTCCATGCCGGAGAACCCTTCCCGTTTGGGAATGCCGACGGCGGCCCAGTAGCCGATGTTCCCCTGATCGTCGGCATAGACGATATTCTGTCCGGGGCACTTAAAATAGGCGATGCCCTTTTCCATGTCGTCGATAGTTTCGGCCCGATTGAACGCGTACAGGGCCAGAGGGACGGTACCGAGCTCCGGGGCGGTCCAGCGCATCGCCAGTACGTTCCCCGTCGGGCTCATCAAATCTGTCCACGTCGTCAACGACCGGGCCGTGGCGGGTAAGCCTGACGGTATACTTTACGTCTTTGCCCCCCTTAACCTTGATGACCTCCTCCCTGATGGTCATATCTTCCCAGACTCCCTTATACTCGTACTGGTTTTCGTTCTCGGGGTTGATCTTCTCAAGGTAGTAGTCGGAGTCGTCGGCCATGGTGTTGGTAAATCCCCAGGCGACGTGATCGGTGGCCCCCACGATAATAAAGGGGATACCGGGGGCCGCCACGCCCGAGACGTTCATGGACGGGGTGGAAAGGTGCGTCTCATACCAGATTCCCGGGAGCCCGTGACCGAGGTGCATATCGGTGGCGAGTATCGGTTTTCCGGTCTCTGATTTCTTTCCCGAGATCACCCAGTTGTTGCTGACGCCGCCCCCTTCGGTCCCGAGGACCTCCCGCGCGCGGGTCATGACGGCAAGCATCCGCCCGGTGTTGACCGACGACAGCACCTCGGTTCCCGACATGATCGTCGGGTACCCGGCGGGGTAGTCGACGAAGAGCTCGCGGGCCTCTGCTTCGCCCACCTTCTGTTTAATCAAGTCAAAGAGGGGCTCGACATCAAAGGAGCTGTTGAGGTCCCAGGCCATATAATAATAGACGGCGCTGCAGTCGCTGGGTTTCCAGGGTTCGGGCTCATATCCCAGAAGCGTAAACTCGACCGGGAGCGGGCCCGTCCGCGTATCGAGGTAATAGTTAACGCCGGCAGCAAAGGCCGTCATGCCGTCCACGATCTCGGGCGGGTAGTCCGAATACAGGTCATCGACGGGCTTTACCGCGGTAATGGTGCGGAAGAGCTTATCGACGCCGACCATGTCTTTGCCCAGAATCTCCGAGAGCCTGCCCCGAATCGCGCGCCTGAGCATATCCATCTGGAAGAGGCGGTCCTGGGCCATGCAGTAGCCGAGGGCGAAATACGCGTCCTCGTCGTTATCGGCGTAGATGTGGGGCATGCCGAAGGAATCCCGGATGATAGTAACGTTTCCGGTTATGCCCGCGACCGTTATCTCTCCCTTATAGCTGGGAAGACCGGCCCTGAGCCAGCCGTACGCGGCGACAAAAACCACGATAACGATGCCGAGAATAATCCAGAGAGACCATCTGAGGTATTTCATAACAATCTCCTGTTTAGGTAGCGGTATAACAATGGATAATAAATACTATTCATTTTAGTTAGGGAAGTCAATCCAATTCCTCATTGCGGTTCGATATCTTTGCAGGAAAGGCCGAAGCCACATGCGATCCCCGGGGTTCCCCGTTTTCCTTGACACACGACTCGCCACGGAGTATAATCGCCGAATTCCCATAATCCTGATGAAAAACGAAACCTGCTTATGTCCGATCAATACTACATCACCCTCTGCCTGCATTTTCACCAGCCGCACTTCCAATTGAAGAGCGTCAGGGACCAGGTCTTTGCCCGCTGCTATTACCCGATGCTCGAGATGCTTGAGGGGATCAAGGACCCCAACGGCGCGCTCAAGCTTAACTTTCATGTTTCCGGACCGCTTATCAACTATGCCTCCCGCCATGAAGAGGAATTCCTTCACCGGATGAAAGACCAGGTGGACCGGGGCGTCGTCAAGATCGTCGGCGGTCTCATTGATGAGTCGTTCCCCCAGCTCTCTTCCCGTGGGGACGACGTCTATTTCCAGACGCTCAGGTACGGGATTGCCACCGAGCGTTTTTTCGGCGTCCCCGCCTCCGGCTGGGACGGGTTTCACATCGTTGAGCGGGAGGTCGGGGAGGGGCTCCTCCAGATGCTTTCCACGGGGCTCGGGGACCTCGGGGCGCTGCCCATCTACTACCTGGACGTGGAGACCTTTTTTACGCCCTATTTCGACTCGGAACAGGAAAACCTCTCCCTGAAGCATTTCGGAGTGGTCGACCCGGCGCTCAAGTCGACGATGCCCTATTTCAAGCAGGACGCCCTCTTTTCGATCTACCGGGATGAGATCATGGGGCGGCCCTTCTTTGTGGTCCCCATACACAGCGAATTACGCTATTTTTTACTGAAACGGCGTCCCATCTTCGGCCCTGACCCCACCTGCAGCCCCGAGCAGTACCTCGGGCTCATCCGCGAAAAGGCGAAGAACGCCGCGGACCTCATCTATAAAAAGTCCAACAAACGGACCCCTCCGTTGATGTTCATCTTCAATGACGCCGAGCTTTTCGGCCAATGGAGTGGCGATCCCGCCGCGGACCGGGAGTGGCTGGAGGAGTTCTTTCGGCTTGTGGCGGCGGATACAGAGGCCTCGTTCATCTCACTGCGGGAGTACTATGAAAAATACGGTTATATCGATACCTACCCGATAAAGACAAGCACGAGCTATACCGAGTTTGAGAGCTGGACGATGAAGCGGGGCATCCGGGGCGTCACCTTCGGAGACCCGAAGCTGAGGAGGGTCATATCGTGCCTGAGGGACCTCGAAAAGGCCCAGGAGCTGGTGGAGCGGGCGGTCATGGACCGCGTCAAGTCCGAGGTAGAGACACTGTCGCCCCACATCCTGCTCCACGAGGTCACCAAGCAGGTGCTGGCCGCCCCCAATCGCTATGACCTTATCCGGGTATTCATGGCCCAGTACTATTCGAAAGAGGCCCTGGAGGCCTATGACCTGATCCAGACGATACGAAACATCGCCTACCAGGAGGACCCCCGGTGGGCTTCCCGGCACCCTAACTTCGGCTCGTGCACGTATTACGACCTGACGGGGCTGGCCTATATCGCGGTGGCGCACCGCCTGGCGGATTACCTCCTGGCGGAGATATCCAAGACCTGGGGGCTTTTCCCGAAGACGACGCTCGAAATCATCGATTGGGACTACGACGGCAACGACGAGGTCGTCATCAATACGGACCAGCAGTTCCTGGTCATCAGCAAGGTGGCGGGCACCGTCATCCACCACCAGATCCACTCCCCCTACTTCAAGGGGATGGATTTCAGGAAGATCCTGGCGGCCGCCGAATCCCTCGTCACCGAGATGCCGATGTTTCCGGCCACGGGCTTTTACAGCCAGTGCCTCATCCATACCGAGCCCGACAGCGAGCTCTGCGTAACCCTCGAGGAGGATTCCCGGGTCGAGCACTGCCGGGACGCATACCGGGCCAACTTCGTGGTCAAGGACGACGAGGGAAAGCTTACGGTGGTCGGCTCCTTTGACTACCGGATATTCGAGCTTGCGGATTGGTCTATCGACGGGACGACCCTTATCGTCACGATGGAGGCGGCCCAGGACCTTACCGTAGAAGGGAGCGAGACTGTTTCCGTCTCCCTGAAGAAGGTCTTTACCGTATCGGAGGACCGGTTCGACGTGAAGTTTGTCGTCACCAAGCTCTCCAGGGAAAAGGACCCCGTCTGGGATCGAATCCTGTTCGTCCCGGAGCTGGTCAACTCGGTTACCCCGGCAGACGATATCGACGGCAAGCTCGAGTCCTTTGTTAAGCTCATCCCCAACGGTAAGGCAAAAAAGATCGGCCTCACCTACCAGGTGACGACCTTCTCTCCCGATTCACCCCGGTTTATCCAGCACGAGGTGGCGGAGACGGTCTTCCAGCCCCGGGAGCTGCGCTACGGGCTGGTGGTCAAGACCCCGCTCTACGGCCGGTTTTACGATATCCACACCTACCGGTTCGGTCAATCGACGACGGACCTCCTCGAGGATATGGAGATCTCGCCGGCCGTCCACCGCTTCTACCAGGGGTACGTCTTCGAGGATCATTCGCGCCTCGGCTACCACCAATCCGGGGCAAAGATATCGCCGATATTTGTCATCCCCCCGGGCAAGTCCGCCTCCTACGAAGTCTCCCTCACCCGCGAGATACGGGAGATCGGGACAGATCCGACCCTCTTTGACGGGGCGGTCTGTCTCATTCACGACAACCGGAGGAGGTCGTGACGGACATTCGCGTCGCGTTCCTGTGGCACATGCATCAGCCCAGTTACAGGGACCCTGCCAGCGGCGGCTATATCCTCCCGTTTGTCCGGCTTCACGGCACCAAGGGCTATTATGACATGGCGCGGCTGTCGGAGGAGTTTCCCGACATCCGGGTGACCGTTAATCTCGTCCCTTCCCTTATATCCCAGATCAAGGATTACGCAGACGGCGCGGCCCGCGATGTCTTTATCGACCTGACGCTCGCCCCGGCCGGGGACCTCACGCCGACGGAAAAGTTCTTCGTCATCAAGAACTTTTTTATGAACCGATGGGAGACCCATGTAACCCCTTATACGCGCTATCGTGAGCTTCTTTTCATGCGGGGCACGGCGCCGGGGGCGGAAGACCCCAGGGAGGTCTGCTCGCGGTTTTCGGATCGAGACATCAGGGACCTGCAGGTCCTGTTCAACCTGACGTGGACGGGCTATTTCGTCAGGCGCGATTTTCCCGAAATCGACCGGCTCATAAAAAAGGGGAGGGATTTTACCGAGGAGGATAAGGGGACCGTCATCGAGGTGCACCGGGAGGTCATGCGGAGGCTCATCGGGCTCTACCGGAAGCTTTCGGACGCCGGGACGGTCGAGCTGTCGACCAGCCCCTTTTATCATCCGATCCTGCCACTTCTCATCGACAACACCGCGGCCCGGCGGGCGCTGCCGGGCCTTATCCTTCCCCGGAGGTTTGCGCACCCGGAGGACGCCCGGCGGCAGATTGACGCCGGCATAGATCTCTTTGCCGAGACCTTCGGCCGCCGTCCGCGCGGGCTCTGGCCGTCGGAGGGTTCGGTATGCCCGGAGCTTATCGGGCCGTTGTCCGACGCGGGCATCCAGTGGATCGCCACCGACCAGGATATCCTCTTTAACTCGGGGCTCCGGGACGACTCCCCCGCCGACCTGTATACCCCCTATCGGGCGGTCCATGACGGCGCCGAGGTCTCGGTCGCCTTTCGGGACAAGAAGCTTTCCGACCTTATCAGCTTCTCCTATTCCCAGAACGTCCCCCAGGTGGCGGCAGCGGATTTCATGCGTCATATCCAGCGGATAGGGGAAGGACGAAACGGCCGGGCCGCCCTCGTGACGGTCGTGCTGGACGGGGAAAACCCGTGGGAAGGGTACCCGGACGCCGGTGAGGGCTTCCTCAGGCACGTATACTCCGCCCTCTCGGAGGGGTCCGTCGCCCGTTCGACCACCATCGGGGACTATATGGACGAACATCGTCCCGACCGGACGGTCGACCCGCTCTTTTCGGGATCGTGGATCAACCACAACTTCGCGATATGGATCGGGCACCCCGAGGATAACACCGCCTGGGATACGCTCTCGCTGGTAAGGGATTACCTGGCGAGGTTTGACGCCTCGTCGGTCCCCGGAGAAACGATCCAGCGGGCCTGGGAGGAGATCTACGCGGCGGAGGGGAGCGACTGGTTCTGGTGGTTCGGCGACGATTTTTCCACCGAACAGGCCGAGGAGTTCGACTATCTCTTCCGCGAGCGCTTAAGAAACGTCTATCGAATCCTCGGACAGGAGCCCCCCCAGCTCCTGTCGGAGCCGATAAAGGGGGCGCGCCGGGTGCCGGAAACGCGCCCGCCTATCGGCTTTATCAGCCCGATAATCGACGGGACCATCAACGACTTCTACGAATGGGCCAACGCCGGGCATTACGAGGTGGACCTTTCCGCGGGCGTCATGTTCGGCGGCATCACCGACGTCGAGTCCCTTTATTTCGGCTTTTCCCCGAAGGACTTCTTCATCCGTATCGACTACCGACAGCCGCCCGACGGCGAGGAATACGTCGTCCATTTCTTTATTCGGGCCGGGCGCGACTTCGAGATCGTGCTGCCGCTCGTCGCCGGGCAGCGGACCTACACTATGCTTGCCTCTTCGGGTACGGGCGCGTTTGAGCCGGCCGGTCAATACGAGCGGGCGGGCGTTGGCAAGATCGCCGAGTTTTTCGTGCCGTTCGGCGAGCTTGGCCTCAGCCCGGGGCAGGCGTTCTCGTTTCTCGCGGAGATCAGGACGGACGGCGTATCGATTCTACGCTGTCCCCGTCGGGGAAGCCTTGTTACGAAGGTGCCCGATAAAGATTTCGAGCTGGAGAATTGGAGCGTATAGCGATGGGCGTCAAAGTAATGATCGCGGTCCACAATCACCAGCCGGTAGGGAATTTCCCCTGGGTCTTTGAGGGGGCTTTCGACCGGTCGTACGGCCCCTTCCTCGATGTCCTCAAGCGATACCCCGACATCAGGATCACCCTCCACAATTCGGGCCCGCTCATCGACTGGATGGAACAAAACCGGCCGGAATATCTCGATGCCGTCGGGGAGCTCGCGAGTCGCGGACAGATCGAGATCATGGG
The DNA here is from genome assembly GCA_963848155.1 of uncultured delta proteobacterium. GTDB lineage: Bacteria > Desulfobacterota > Zymogenia > Zymogenales > Zymogenaceae > JAFGAS01. The sequence continues at coordinate 95,383 of CAWKCL010000005.1, read as the reverse complement.
AGGGGGCTATTATGAGCCGATCCTCTCAATCATCCCCGAGAGAGACGCCACGGCCCAGATCGATCGCATGAGCGGCTATATCAAGGATCGGTTCGGGAAGGCGCCGGCGGGTATCTGGATGACCGAGCGGGTCTGGGAGCCGGCGCTTCCGGCCATCACCGACCGCTCGGGCATCAGGTATACCCTTCTGGACGATACCCACTTTCGCTACGCGGGGCTGACGACGGACGAGCTTTTCGGCTACTACGTCACCGAGTATTCGGGGCACACCCTTTCGGTCTTCCCGATCGACCGGGGCCTGCGGTACACGATCCCCTTCCGCGAGCCGCAGGAGACGATCGCCCGGCTCAAAGAGATCGCCCGGAACAGGCCGGGGGCGGGGGTCGTCTACGGCGACGACGGAGAAAAATTCGGGCTGTGGCCCGGCACCCACCGGTGGGTCTATGAGGAGGGCTGGCTCGTCCGGTTTTTCGAGACAATACTCGAGAACAGGGACTGGATTGAGCTCGTGACCTTCTCCGAATACCTCGACCGGTTTCCCCCCACCGGCAGGGTCTACCTGCCTACCGCCAGCTACGAGGAGATGGCGGAGTGGGCGCTCCCGGCCGACGCCGTTCTTAAATACCGGGAGGTCAGAAAAAGGCTCACGGACGCCGGGATGATGGAGGCGGCCGGGCCTTTTATCCGGGGCGGGTTTTTCGCCAATTTCCTCTCCAAGTACCGCGAATCGAACAACATGCACAAGCGGATGCTGTTCGTGAGCGGAAAGGTCGCTGCGGCGCCGGACGACAGGCGGAAAGCGGCGGCGCCGTTTCTGCTGTCGGCCCAATGTAACTGCGCCTACTGGCACGGCCTCTTCGGGGGCCTCTACCTCAACTACCTGCGCCACGCGATCTACCAGAACCTCTGTGCGGCCCAGCGTATCGTGGAGCAGGGCGGCGGGCCGGCCCTTGAACGGCTCGATTTTGACGCGGATGGGCACGAGGAAATTCTCGTGTCCACACCGGGGCTTCATGCCGGTATCGCGCCGGCGCTCGGCGGCTCTCTCTTTCACCTGGATATTGTCGAGTTCGATTTCTGCCTGACCAATACGATGTCCCGGGTGTTCGAGGCCTACCACGACGAGGCGCGCCGGGCCTCGGGGGCAAAGACCGACGGGCGGCAGCCCGAGTCGATCCACGACCGTATGGTCCTGAAGGAAGCCGGACTTATCGACATCCTTACCTATGACCGCAATCCCCGATACAGTTTCATGGATCACCTGTTCCGTGGTGCCGTGACGGTCGACGATCTGATTGACGGACGGTACGACGAGGCGGGGGATTTCGTGACGGGTGAGTATACGGTAAGCGAGGCATCCGGAACACCGGACGGGATCACGATTGAGCTCATCCGGGAGGGGTCGATAGCCGTCGATTCGAAAAGGGTTTGCCTCGGAATAAAAAAGAGATATACTATACAAAACGGGTCGCCCTCCGTAACCGTCGGCTATACCCTCTTTAATCGGGGACTGGAAGCGTGCTCGTTCTCTTTTGGGATCGAGAGCAACTATACGTTGCTGGCGGGCGACGACCCCGCGCGCTACCTGCTGCTGCCCGGCGATACGCGATACCCGATGAATGCGCGGGGGGAAGAAGAAGGCATCGACGCCTTTTCGATTGTCGATGAGTTTTCGGGTTTCCTCGTCTCGTTTCGACACTCCCGGCCGGCGCGGCTTTCCCGCTTTGGCGTGGAGACTGCGTCCAATTCCGAGGGGGGGTTGGAGCGGACGTACCAGGGGACCTGTATCGTCTCACAGTTTCCCGTGGTCCTTTCGGGCGGCGGGGAATACCATATCGAGACCGCGATGACCGTATTGCCGGTCGGGGAGAAGTGAAGGACATGGAAGGCATCGGCTATTTTACCTTTGTGCTCCACTCCCACCTGCCTTACGTTCTCTCCCACGGGCGGTGGCCGCACGGCACCGACTGGCTCAATGAGGCCTCCGCGGAGACCTACGTCCCCCTTATCTCCGTCATCAAACGCCTTGCGGCCGACGGTATTGCCTCAAAGATAACGCTCGGCGTCACGCCGATACTTGCCGAGCAGTTGTCGTCCCCATTGTTCGCGGACGGGTTTATCTCCTACCTCAAGCAGAAGATCGAGGCGTCGCGGGACGATATCAGGGAGTTCGAGCGGCATGGCCAGAGGGAGCTTGCGGGGCTTGCCGCCATGTGGGAATCGTTCTACGTCGATATCTACGAGGGCTTCGTATCGGGCTGCCGCGGCGACATCATCGGCGAACTGAGACGGCTCCGGGAACAGGGGGCCGTGGAAATCATCACGTCGGCGGCGACCCACGGATACCTCCCCCTCCTCGGATACGACCAGGCCGTCCGGGCGCAGATCGAAACCGGCGCCCGAACCCACATGCGGCATTTCGGGACGAGGCCCGCCGGCATCTGGCTTCCCGAGTGCGCCTACCGTCCCGGATACGTCTGGGAATTCCCCGTCGAGGGAGCGGGGGCGGGGTACCGGCGCCGGGGCATCGAGGAGTTTCTCTCCGACGCCTCGATTTCCCACTTTGTCGTGGATTCCCACCTCCTCGAGGGGGGCAAGGCCGTCGGCGCCTACCTCGACCGTTTCGAGGGCCTCAAGGAGATTTGGGACCGCTTTATATCCGAGTATCGGGAAACCATCGTCGATGAGCCGCGGTCGCCCTACGAATCGTACGCGGTCTCATCGGAGGGTGGGCCGAAGACCGCCTCGATCTTCACGCGCGACCCCAAGAGCGCGCTGGTGGTCTGGAGCGGAGAACACGGATATCCCGGCGACAGCAACTACCTTGACTTCCACAAGAAGCATTTTCCCGGCGGCAACCGCTACTGGAAGGTCACCGGGCCGAAGGTCGATCTCGGAGAGAAACAGATCTATGACCCCGGCATCATTCCGGAACGTATCAGGGAGAACGCCGCGCATTTTGCCGGGCTGGTGCGGCAAACACTTGCCGATTTCTCGGGCACCCATCACCGTCCCGGGATCGTGACGGCGCCCTATGACACGGAGCTCTTCGGCCACTGGTGGTTCGAGGGGCCCCGATTCATCTATCAGGTCATCAGGGAATTCAGCGAAAACCCGGGAGTGCGCCTGACTACGCTGACCGAACACCACGAGGCCTACCCGCCCCGGAGGGTCGTCACTATTCCCGAGGGCTCCTGGGGGGAGGGGGGGTTCCACTGGATCTGGTTCAACGACTGGACAAAGTGGACGTGGCGGCATATCTACGAGGCCGAGAAGACGATGATAGACCTCGTGGACGCCTCGCACAAGAAGAGCGACCCGGGCCTCGAACGGGTGCTCGCCCAGACGGCGCGGGAACTGCTGCTGCTGGAGAGCTCCGATTGGCAGTTCCTGATTTCCACCTGGAGTGCGCGGGACTACGCGGAGATGCGTTTCTCCGAACACTTCAACGATTTCACGAGGCTTGCCGGTATCGCGCGGCGCATCATGGACAATACCGAGCCGAGTACGGGGGATTGGGAGTTTGTCGGGGACATGGAGATGAAGGACGGGCCGTTTGCCGACCTGGATATCGGCCTGTGGAGATCGGACGCCCCGTGACAGGAGGAGCTACATGCCGGAACTGAGGAAAGACCCGGTCATCGATCGATGGGTGATCATCTCGACGGAGCGCGGCAAACGGCCGATGACGTTCGAGGAAAAGGGGGAAGAACGGAAAGGGGGGTTCTGCCCCTTTGATGCCGGCAACGAAGACAAGACCCCCCGGGAAATCTCGGCGATCCGTGAGCCGGGCGCCGCCCCCAATTCTCCGGGATGGCATCTGAGGGTCGTCCCCAATAAGTTCCCCGCGCTCATGGTGGAGGGGAATCTGGACCGCCGCGGCGACGGCATGTACGACAAGATGAACGGCATCGGCGCCCACGAGGTGATTATCGAAACGCCGGATCATGATTTGACCCTGGCCGACCTGCCGCTGTCCCGCATTACCGACGTCATGATTGCCTACCGGGACCGTATGGCCGATCTCAAGAAAGACGGGCGGTTCCGTTTCGTGATGGTCTTCAAGAACCACGGGAGCATCGCCGGGGCTTCCCTGGAGCACACCCACAGCCAGCTGATCGCCCTGCCGGAGGTTCCGATAGCCGTCCTGGAAGAGATAGAAGGGGCCCAGCGTTTCTACGCCTATAAGGAGCGGTGTATCTTCTGCGATATCATCTCGGAAGAGGTCTCACGGCGGACCCGGCTTGTCTGCGAAAATCCGAAGTTCGTGGCGATAGCCCCGTACGCCCCCCGGTTTCCCTTCGAGACGTGGATATTTCCCAAGGCGCACCTCCCCCGCTACGAAGAGGGACCGCGGGAGGTCTACGAATCCCTGGCGCACATACTCAGCGAGCTCTTGCTCCGGCTCAACAAGGCGCTTCGCAACCCCCCGTATAATTATATCCTTCATACGTCTCCCTTCAACGATCCACATTCGGGAGATATCAGCCACCTCTATCACTGGCATATAGAGGTGATGCCGCGGCTCACAAAGGTCGCCGGTTTTGAATGGGGCTCCGGTTTCTATATCAACCCGACCCCGCCGGAAGAAGCGGCCCAGTTCCTGCGGGAGGTGGAGTTATGAGGATTGCGATCGTCTCGCCGGAGGCCGTGCCCTTTGCCAAGACGGGAGGGCTGGCGGACGTAGCCGGCGCGCTCCCCAAGGAGCTTGCCCGGGCCGGGCACGAGGTCAAGCTGATCGTGCCCAAATACAAGGTCGTCGATGCGGCGAAGTTCGGGCTTGTGAGGACCGGGGGCAGCATATCCGTACCGATCGGCGACAAGATTGCCTGGGGCGAGATCCTCACGTCTTCCCAGGACGATTTTACGGCCATCTTTATTCAAAACGACGAATACTTCCTGCGGGATGGTCTCTATGGCAACAAGAACGGCGATTTTCCCGATAACGCCTCCCGCTTCATCTTTTTTTCCAGGGCCGCGCTGGACTGCCTCAGGGAGCTCGAGTTCGAGCCCGACGTTATTCACGTTAACGACTGGCAGTCTGCCCTAATCCCCCTCTATCTCCGGTCTGTCTACAAACATGATCCATACTTTAAAAAAACGGCAACGCTGCTGACCATCCATAATCTCGGCTATCAGGGTCTCTTCTGGCACCTGGACATGCCGCTCCTTGGGGTCGGGTGGGACTATTTTACCCCGGAAGGGATCGAATTTTGGGGAAAGATCAATTTTCTCAAGGCCGGGATCGTCTATGCGGACCTTATCAACACCGTCAGCGCAAAATACGCCCAGGAGATTACCACCCCCGAGTTCGGGTTCGGACTGGATGGGGTGCTCAGGACGCGCAGTGACAAGCTGTTCGGCATCGTCAACGGAATTGACACCGACATCTGGAACCCGGAAACGGACGCTCTTATCACGAAACAGTACGGGCCCGGGACGCTCGGCGATAAGGTCGAGAATAAAAGGACGCTGCTGGAGGAATTTTACCTGCCCCAGCAGGCGGATACGCCGCTCATCGGGATCATCTCCCGGCTTGCCGATCAAAAGGGATTTGACATCCTGGCGGAGGCAATGGAAGAGATCATGGCAATGGACCTGATGATGGTCGTGCTTGGGACCGGCGAGGCGCGCTATCACGAGCTGCTGACCCGGTTGGGGAAACGTTACCCGACCAAGCTTGGGGTCAAGCTCGCATTTGATCCCAGGATCTCGCACCTGATCGAGGCGGGGGCCGATATGTTTCTCATGCCTTCCCGCTATGAGCCGTGCGGGCTCAACCAGATGATGAGCATGCGCTACGGGACGGTGCCGGTGGTAAGGGATACGGGGGGCCTCTCGGATACGGTTGCGGACTACCGGGAAAAGACGAAGGCCGGAACCGGCGTTACGTTTGCCGATTACGATGCCCGGTCGCTGATTGCCGCGGTCAAGCGGGCGGTCTCTCTCTACGGCAAGAAGGCCCATTGGCAGACGATGATGAAAAACGGCATGGCCATGGATTTCTCGTGGCGGGCGTCGGCGGAGAAATACGAGCGGCTCTACGGTGAGGCGATAAAAGAGAAGATCAAATGACGGGTACCGTCGGAGGCGCTGGGAGCGGCGCCGCCGTTTATTCAAGGCAGATGACAAAGCGATCAAAAAGAGAGACCACCGCAGGCGTCGCCGTACCGCCTCAGCCGATCCTGGTTACCGATGTCGACGGGTTCGTCCTGTTCCTTAATGAGGCGGCGGAGCGTCTGACCGGCTATCGGGCCGGGCAGGCACTGGGCCTGCCGCTGGCCCGTTTCTTTGCCGAAGACCGGGTATCGGAGTCCGGAAAGATTCTCGCCACGCTCGCCCAATCGACATCCGTCTTCTTGCCGGAGATCGAGCTTGTCAGGAAAGACGGGAGCACCGTTTCGACGGGGCTTGCCGGTTACACGCTCGGCGGCCACGGACATTTCCCCTCCGTGCGTCTCTTTATCATGAAAGACCTGTTAAGCCTCCTCGGCGGACCCGAGGAGGTTCGCTTTCTCGAAAAGGCCGTCGAGAGCATTCGGGAGGGAGTCGTCATTACGGATATATCCGGGACGATCGTGTACGTCAATGAGGCGATCCGCTCGTTGTTCGGTTACGGCGATACCGACATGATCGGACTAAATATCACGGCGCTTTTTGGCTCTCGGGATCACGATAGTCTCTCCCACGAGATCCTGGACAATACCATCAACGGGAGCTGGGAGCGCGAGATGAGCGCCGTCGGAACCCAGGGGGCGCAGTTCGTTGTCCGGCTCAAGACGTCTCTCCTCATCCCGGAAAACGGCAAACCGGCTCATATCGTCGGGATTATCCAGGACATCACCAAAGAGGTGGAGATGCGCGAGAAGCTCATCTCCACCAACCGCGAGCTCTCGGCACTCTATGCCGTCTCGACTGCGCTGGCCGAAACCATCGAGCTGGATGAGCTGCTGTTCACCAGCCTGGTCAAGGTGCTCGAGGTCATGGGCATGGACCTGGGGATTATCAGGATACTGAACGAAGAAGGAACCGAGCTGGTCCTGAAGACCCACGTCCGGGTCTCCCAGGGATATCTCGACAAATACCGCAGTGTGCCGGTGGAAGGCAGCATATCCGGCAAGGTCGTCAAGACCGGTGTCCCCAACCTTTCCAGCCGGGACATTCCCGATCCCCCGGAGAAACAGGCGGCCCTTATGACGGAGGGGCTCTACCAGGTGATCGTAGTTCCTGTCCGGTCAAAGGACAAAACGCTGGGCACGCTGTCGGCGGGCGTCTACGAGCGCCGCCCGTCGATAACCCAGGACATGAAGCTCCTGGTCTCCATCGGTAACCTTATCGGCGTGGCGGTGGAAAACGCCCTGATCTTTGAGCGGGCGGATCGGCTTTCCGGCGAGAAGGACCTCAAGGTGGGGGAGCTGTCGCTCCTCATGGACCTGTCGGGAGCGCTGCTGACGACCATCGAGCTCAATAAGCTCCTTTATATCGTGCTGACGGCCGCGACCTTCGGGGAGACCTTCGGTTTCAACCGTGCCGCTATCTTCCTGGTGGATGAAGACGAAAAGGCCATCGCGGGGACAATGGCCGTGGGGCCGACCAGCGCGGAGGAGGCCGGCAGGATATGGGGAGAGCTCGAGCGCCAGAAGCCTTCCATTTTCGAAATCGTCCAGGAGGACTTCGAAAATCACGGCTCCCCCGATACCATACAGAACCGGACGGTACAAAGGATATCGATTGACCTTGGCCGCACGGACGATGTGGTCGTGCGCTCTATCCTCGACAGGCGGCCGATTATCGTCAGGGACGCCAAGACAAACCCGCGCGTGGATGCCGTCATGAAGCGCATCCTGATGGGTGGAGACGAATTCGCCTGTATACCGATCGTCGCGCTGGATCGACCCCTCGGCGCGATACTCGTAGACAACGTCTTTAACAGGAAGCCGATTCGAGAAGAAGACATCGCACTCCTGACGGCGTTCGCCAACCAGGCGGGGCTGGCCATCCAAAACTCGATCGTCTATTCCAACAAGGAGCGGATCAACCGGGAGCTTCGGGAGGCCCAGGCAAAGCTGCTGCAGCAGGCCAAGCTTGTCGGGCTGGGCGAGATGGCCGCCGAAATGGCCCACGAAATAAGGAATCCGCTGGTGTCTATCGGCGGCTTTGCGCGAAAGATCTCCGAGGCGTCCCGGGATGATCCCAAGCTCTCGCGCTACAGCCGGATCGTCGTCAAGGAGGTCATGAAGCTCGAGCATACCCTTCAGAATATCCTCTCGTTTCCGCGGGATATTCCGCCCTCGATCAGAACGATCGAGTTTAACGAGGTAATCACGGGATACGCTGGGGCTGGTGGTCGACGATCTTGCGGCAAAGAAGATACGGCTCAAAACCGAGTTTCTCCAGGACATCCCGTCCGATAGAGGCAGACTCGGATCAGCTGCGGCAGGTTTTCCTCAACCTCTTCTATAACGCCGTGCAGGCGATGGAGGGCGGGGGCGAGATGACGGTTGTCACGACGGTCGAGCAGATCGGCTCCGTCCCCTACGTCAGGGCGGAGGTGCGGGATACGGGGCCCGGCGTCACGTCCGACGTTATCGGCAGTATCTTTAAGCCGTTCTTCACGACCAAGAAATCGGGGACCGGGCTGGGGCTCGCCATCACTCATAAGATCATCATCAATCACGGCGGTAATATTGATATCATCAATCGCCCGGAGGGGGGGGCATCCTTTATCGTGGAACTCCCGGTAACACAACCCAAACGCACCGAATGACACGGTTTGTCGAAGGCGAGGATTATGACGGACGAAAAGCACTATACGGACAAAGAGATCACCGATTCCAATATCGTCTTCCACGACGAGTTCGACGCCAAGGTCTATGACTGGAAATGGGGAAAGCAATACTCCACCGCCGAGATGAACAAGATCGTCTCGGAATATGCGCATTACCTCGGCGGCCCGGTGGGCGCAATCGGGCGTTACCTGGACGTCGGATGCGGGACGGGCAGCGCCGTTGTCAACCTTTCCCTCTACCCGGACATGGGGGACCCCCACGGCTCTGATATCTCGATCGGGATGCTCAGGGTGTGCCGGGAAAACGCCCACGCGGTGGGGCGGGAGGTGACACTCTCGGTCTCAGACGCACAGAAACTTCCGTATCGGGACAACAGTTTTGATTTCATCACCTGTCACGCGGTCTTGCACCACGTCGCTCATCCGGAGGCGGTACTCGGGGAGATTCATCGGCTGCTGCGCCCCGGGGGCAGGGCGCTGGTCTTTGAGCCCACCCGGTACGGGACGGCCCTCTGTTTCGGCCTGATGCGCTGGACCTGGGGGGTCGTTTGGGGAATCAGGGAGCGCATCCGCGGGAAAAAGCCGATCTGGGTTGTGGAGGAGGAGTTCGTGGACGGCCTCTCGGCCCCGCCGGACCTCACCACGTTCTACCCGAAAGAGCTCCGCGGGATGATCGGCAAGATCCCGTTTGGGAAAGGCACCGTCACGACGTACGGATTTCTTGGCAATTTCGCCCGGTGGTTCTGCCATCCCCTGAGAAATGTCCCCCTCTTCGGCCGTCTCACCGGCCGCGCGGCCGATCTGTTGACCCGGCTTGATGAAGGCCCGATGAGACGGATCGTTCCCGAAACCCTCTACTTTCAGGCGGTCATCACGCTCAGGAAATAAGCACGACGCGCCCGACGGAAAGGCCGGACGCCGCGTGCGCCCGCGGCCTTTCCCATGACAAACGCCTATGGACTATCCTTTCGAGATACGCGAGATCCTTTCGGCCTACTTCTCATGCCTCCCTGAAGAGGCGAGGCGGAGGTTTTCCCGTGACGGGGAGACAGACCCCGAAGCGCTTACCCTCTTCTGGGAGCGGATACTCACCGGCCGGACGAGGGACGACATCGAGCGATCGTTTACCTACTACGAAGCCCTGATGGAGACGGGGCGCGACCGACGGTTCGTCCTTTCCTACAACGAGCCGGCCGCCCTCATCTGGCCCTTTGTTATCGACCGGATCGTCTCGCTTTTTTCAGGCGATACGCGCGCGGCGTTCCTCGCGGAGGCAGGGCGTCCCCGACGGGGGGTCGCCGGCCACGGCCATGACGGCCTCCGTCCGCGCGAGAAACGCCTTCCGCCGTGCATTCCTGTCGGACATTAGCGGCCCGGTCCTGTCGTTTCTCTACTCCATGGTCTACCTCATGGGATTTTCCTCCGGGGGGGAGGCGTCGTTTCTCGATCGGGTATTCGGGAGGGCCGGCCGGTGGGAGGGACATCTCCTGGACGCCGGGGGAGGCTCCGGCTTCGCGGGACTCGTGCTGTCGACCAGGGGGCCGGTGACCTATATCGATTTTTCTCCGTTTCGCGCCGCGCGCGCCGCGGCGATGGCCGAGGCGTGCCGGAGCGATCCCGGTTTCTTTTCGCGGGTGCTTGACCTCATCGATCGAGAGTCGAGCGTCTTCGGGCTCTCGCTTGATCGTTCCCTGATCCCCCCGATTACGGGCTCGGCGCCCCTATGCCGGTCGGGCGATCTCGTCGGGCTGCCGGCCGATTTCGGCCCGTTTGACGGGGCCATACTGACCGACGTGCTGGAGCATACGACGCGGCCGGAGGCGGTGCTCGCGGCCGTCTCTCGAACGCTTAGACCCGGCGCCCCGCTCCTCATTACCGTTCCGACCGACGCCAACGGGATTACCGGACGAATCCGGGAAGAGGAAGAGGGCTACGCGTTTCCGTTCCTGCTGCACATCTCGTTTTTTTCCGACGATCGTATCGGGAAGATGGCCGCGGCGGCGGGACTTGCCGTCGAGGAGCTTTCATACTTCTCCTACGAGAAGACGACGTGTGTGGGTCCGGCGCCCATGGAGGTGCTGGCGGTACTGAGGAAGAAATAGAAACTTCGCCCGCGGCCGCCGGTGCGGGTGCCGGGTTCAAATAAGAAATAGAACCGCGCGGCCCGCAGCCTGGAAGCCGAAACCGTGGGCCCGCCCGGGCCGCAGCCGCGCCAGCGTTTACCAATCCCAATCCGTTCTATCTTTTACGGCCGGATTATTTCCTCCCGATGAGTCTTTTTTCTTGACACGGTTTGCCCGATATTTTATTATATCAATCGAATGATATATAAAACGTGTGGGCCGATGTCCTTTTCGTCCCCGGTTGACGGCGACGAGGGGCTGGGGACAGCCGGTATGTGCGCGGCGGTGCAGGAAACCCGGGCCGTGGCGGGGAACAGGGAAACGGGAAACGCGTAATGGCGAAGGCGCGACGCGGAATCACTGCGGGTGCGTTTCTACCGATACAAAGAGGAACCAATCATGGCGATAGAACGACTGCGGACATTCGAAGACGAGATGAAGACGTGCTTTCGGTGTTCGCTGTGCAAGATGGTGCCGCTTCCGGTGATAACCGATTCGCGGTACGCGGAAGGGTGCCCGGCAAACCGCGAGTACCACGTGCACGGGTACTCGGGATCGGGTAAGAGCATCATGGCGCTGAGCCTGCTGGAGGGCCGTATCACGGCAGACGAAGCCCTGGCCGAGGTTACCTTTGCCTGCACGACGTGCGGGTTGTGCGACGTCGCGTGCAAATTCATCATGGATTCCGAGCGGCAGGTCGTGAACATCGCCCTCAGGGAGCACCTGGTCGACGAGGGCCTGGGGAGACCCGCGCACCGCAAGGCCCTCGCGAGGCGGCAGCGCGAGGACCGAACGAGCGGGACGGTTTCGCTCTACCGGGCGCGGACGGACGGATCGGGTCTGACGGTGCTACCGGGAAAGAAGGCCGATGTCCTGCTCATCCCCGGGTCGGAAGAGGGGCGGAGCGCCGGTGCCATGGGTGCGACTACGAAGCTCGCCCGCCTCTTGTCACATGCCGGGGTGGACGTGGGTGTCCTGGGGGATGGGCCCGTAGATACGGGGGTCTTTGCCTACTGGACCGGCCATCGGGATCGGTTCAAGGAAACGGCAGCGCGGCTGGCGGAGACCATAGACGGTCTCGAGGTGCAGGCCGTCGTCGCGGTCTCCGGCGCGGACCTGGGGATACTGCGCTCCAAGTATCCCGAGTACGGCGTCCGGTTGAAACCGGAGGTACTGCATGCGACCGAATATCTCGAACGGCTCATCACCAAGCGAAGACTGAAGCTGCCCCGGGCCGTCCGGGATCTCGTTACCTACCATGACCCGTGTTACCTCGGCCGCCAGAGCGAGCCGCCCCAGGAATGGCAGGGACAGCTCAAGATGACGCACGGGGTGATGACCTACTACCAACCGCCCAAGCCGCTCAACCGGGGGGTAAACGGCGTCTTTGACGCGCCCAGGCGCGTCCTTGAATCCATCAAAGGGATCGATCTCGTGGAAATGCACCGAATCCGCGAATACGCCTTCTGCTGCGGCGGGGGCGGCGGCGTTCCGGAGGCGTACCCGAGGTTGGCCGCAAACGCGGCGCTTCACCGTATTGACGAGGCCCGGTCGACGGGCGCCGAATACCTGGTTACGGCCTGCCAATCACTGCAGGCGAAATCTTTCCGAGGCGCAATCCGCGTTATCCGGTCCCCCATGCCGGTGATTGGACATCATCGACCTGGTCTACGAGGCCGCCGATATCGAGAGGCGATCATGACCATGAATTCGAAACTGAACCAGCGGCTTACCGCCGCTATTACGGACGGCGATATCAGCCGGGATGCCGGCGAGATCGCGGCGTCGCTGACCGAAAACCCGCTGGTCGAAAGAGGCGCTGCCCCTCGTTGTATCGTCCGTCCGGGGACGGTTGAGGAACTGACCGAGCTGGTCAGCCTCTCGAACGAGACGGGGCTGAACCTGACGCTCACCTCATCAACGGGCCGCCACTCCCGGGGGGGGATTGCTGCAGATAAGGAGAATATCCTCATCGACCTTTCGGCGTGGAAGGAAATCGAACACATCGAACGCCGAAACCGTGTCGCCCTGATCCAGCCGGGGGTCACCTATGGAGAGCTGTCAAAGGCCGCGCGGGAACAGGGGATGGTGATCCCGATGCCGATGGCGCCGCGCAGCGGCAAGAGCGTCGTCGCGTCCGTGACGGATCGTGAGCCTACGACATGGCCCAACAAGCAGTGGGATTGGGGCGATCCCGTGGGAAGCACCGAGGTCATCTTCGGCAACGGTTCGCTGTTCAGGACGGGGTCTGCCGGCGGGCCCGGTACGCTGGAAACGCAGCGGAGCTCCGGGGGCGCGCAAAAATACTCGGGCGGCCCTTCCCAGACGGATCTCCACCGGGTGGTGCAGGGCTCCCAGGGCACGATGGGGATCGTCACCTGGATAACCATCCGCACGGAAATAGCGCCTACCGTCCAGAGGCCCTTCCTGATCGGGACCGACAGCCTTGAGGCCCTGATCGGATTTGTGTATGAGGTCCAACGGCCCGGCCTCGGCGAGCACGTCTTTATCCTGAACGCACGGTCCCTCGGCATGCTCATGGCCGGGTCGGGCCGGGCTGCGTCGGGCGGCGCATACGAAAACCTTCCCCGGTATATCTGTCTTATCAATATCGCGGGATTCGAGCGGCTCCCGAGGCAACGGGCCCGGTATCAGGAACGAGACATCCGTGAGATCGCCAGGAGGCACGGGCTATCGCCGGTTGCCGCCCTCGGCGCGGTATCGGCCGAAGACCTGCTGGAGGTATCGACACGGCCGTGCGGGGAGGCAGACTGGCGGCACGGGCTTACGGGAGACTGCCTTTCGGTATTTTTCCTGACGACGCTCGATAGAACCCCGTCGTTCATACAGCTCTTTTCCGATACGGCAAAAAAGCACGGGGTGAAGGCCGGAGACGTCGGTGTCTACGTCCAGCCGGTCGTGCAGAATCATTCGTGCCACGTCGAATTCATGGTGCCGTTCGAGCGGGACGAGCCGGGCGCGATTGAGCGCATGCGGGCGTTGGAGAAGGGGGCGGTCACGGGACTCATCGGCGCGGGCGCCTTTTTCAGCAGGCCGTACGGCACCTCACGGGATATCGTGTTTGCGCAAAACCCGGCCCATTACGAGCTCATGAAGAAGGTAAAGACGATCTTTGACCCCGGCCGGGTGCTCAACAGGGGCAAGTGGGGCCTCTGATCCGTCCGGCGAGGTCCGACCTTTGCCGGTAACAAGGGAGCGCGTGAGCGTCAGCGAGACAGGAGTCATGAATGATAACGGATAAAGAACTAAAAACCCTTCAGGATATCGTATCGCCCCGGTGGGTATTTACCTCGCCCTGCATGATGGATACCTACGCCATGTACATGAATCCGGAGACGCTCAACCGGGAAGGCGGCCGCTGGGCACCCCGCCCGGCAGCCGTTGTGCTGCCGGAATCGACCGAGCAGGTCCAGGAGATCATGCGCTTCTGCAACAGGAGCGATCTCATGGCAAAGCCGCTTTCGACGGGTTTTCATACCGTTGCGGCGGCCTCGCGGGACCGGGTGATCATTCTTGATCTGAAACGCATGAACCGGATCATCGATATCGATGTAAAGAACCAGATCGCCGTGGTCGAGCCCTACGTGAAGGCGTACGAGCTTCAGACGGAACTCTTCAAGCACGGCCTCAACGTGCACATCATATCGTCGGGCAGCAACCATTCGATCCTTGCGTCCCACGCGGCCGCATGGGGGTACGGTTTTTCCGGCCCGTGGACGAGCTACAGCGGCAGGAACCTGTTGGGCGTGGAGTGGGTGCTGCCAACAGGCGAAGTATTCACGCTGGGAAGCGCGGGGGCGGGCGCCGGATGGTTTACCGCCGACGGCCCCGGGCCGTCCATGCGGGGGATCCTCCGCGGATTCTCCGGGACGTTCGGGGGGCTGGGGGTTTTCACGAAGTGCGCGGTGAAGCTCTACGCGTGGGACGGCCCCGACAAATGGGAGGTACGCGGGAAGGCCCCGGTCTATCACCTGGCCGACTATCCCCGCAAAGTCTTCATGAACATCCTCTCGTTCCCCTCGGCCCAGGCCATGAAGGACGCGGGGTATAAGCTCGGGGAGGCCAACATCGAGTACGCCCAGTTTCGCACCCCCTCCTTTTTCGTTGCGCTGGGACTGACCGAGAACAACGAGCAGCTCAAGACCGCGCTCGAGACCGGGATATTCGAGAAGATCGCGAAATACGTCCTGGTAAACGCGGTGGTCGGCTACTCCGACCGGGAATGCCGGTGGAAGATGAAGGCAATGAGGCAGATACTCAAGGAGACCGGCGGCGTGTCGATTCCCATGTCCCTCAAACCTACCCCGAAGATGCTCGAGGCGATTCACGCAATGAGGCGGTCCGTGCTTGCCGGATGGATCATCGACGGGATCAAGGACCCGCTGGCCATACTGCGGCGATTTCCCTTTTTGCAGGAGATCGTCAACCGTCTTCCCGTCGGCAAGCAGGACCGCCTCGAAACGTACTCGCGGCTTTTCTGGCTGTTGATTCGAAACGCCGTGAACACGCAGGCGACCTCGCGCCCCTCCCAGGGGATGAACACGATGATGGGGTCATTCGATACGTGGGACCTGGGCGTGGAGCAGTCCGAGTGGATAGCCCGAGCCAAGCGGAAGTATATCGAACGGGGCCATATCGTGGACGACGGGGGCGACCTGGGCTGCGGGGGCACGTACGAGGGGGGCCACCTCGGCTACGTGGAGGGGATCATACTCTACAATACGAAGGATCGGCAGTCGATTATCGATACGGGAGACCTGATCAACGAAGGGATCGACGCCACGATAGAGAAGGCGATGGGGATTCCCATCGCGGGCATGGGCAGCGTCATGAACGCCCGGCTCGGACCGGCGTGCCGCAATTACCAACTCTGGCAGAGCAAGATAAAGAAGGCCCTCGATCCGAACAATGCCTCGGATCCCTTTTTCTACGCCGAGCCGGAAGAGAGAGAGCCGTAACCGAGGGGAAATCCACGCGCACAGGCGGATGCGGATGCGGACGCGGGCCGGTTCGGTCCCCGATCGGCCGGTCCGCGCGACGCACCGGGGCGCGGGTTCCCGTTCTCACATAACGGCCTAAGCGCCGGAGCTTTACGTAATTGAGGAGACCCGTCATGAGCAGAGATGTATTCGAGGCCTGGACCGGTCCCGGCAAGAGGGACGGGGAAATCCAGCTGATCGATCCGAAAGAAAATGCGGTCCACGTCGTAGACGGCAGGACCTACCTGGAGTGGTGGTATTTCGACGCCATCCTCGAGACCGGGCACGTGGTGATCGGTTTTTTGCAGGCATCGGAGCTGTTGAGCCGCAAACCGGGCGTCGAGCTTCATGTCTATCTGCCCTCGGGCGAAAAACTGTCCGAGATCAAGCGCTATGGCGTGTCGGACGTGCGGATTTCTGGAGATATCTGCGACGTTCGGGTGGGCGAGAACAGCGCGTCGGCAGTATATCCACAGTCAGGGCCGCCGGTCTATACGGTCCACATCGCCGAGGGCAACCTCGAAGCGAAATTGACCTTCACGGTACAGGTTCCCGGGTGGAGGCCGGGCCTGGGCAAGACTACCTACGGCAACAAAGGTTACTTCGCCTGGATCGTCCCGATCCCGAGGGCGCGGGTGGAAGGTACGATCAGGATCAACGATAAGGTCATTTCCGCCCGGGGCATCGGGTATCATGACCACAACTGGGGAACGGCCGACATGAAGCGGATCCTCACCCACTGGTACTGGGGGAGGATTTACGCGGATGACTTCACCCTCATCTATGCCTATGTGCGGACGAACCGCCGTTTCGGGAACGCCTGCTCAAAGCCGTTGATGATAGCCCATAAGGACCGGATAATCTACAGCACCGGCCAATGGGAGCTCAATGAGGGGCCGGCCGTCTTCAATGCCGTCGCCAACCGGCACTACCCGCAGTACGTGACGATAGACGCGCCGGGGGAGTTTTCGCTGAGGCTGGACGTGAAAGAGATTATCGACGCGCATGATTTCCTCGAAGGCCTGAATCCTCTCCTGAGGTGGGGGATCAATAAAACCTTCGGACGGCCCGGCTATTTCAGATTCAAGTCGGATTTCGACCTTACCGTCGTCGATAAAAAAGAAACGTTTCACCGCACGGGGCAAACCCTCCACGAAATGGTGGCGCTGAAATAGCGCCCGTACAGAGATGAGCGGGGCGGTCTGTTAGGTGCCCTATCCTTTGGACAAGTGCCGACTTCTATGATATATCAAAAACATGACCAGGCATAAACAATCGGACGATACGTGGCGGCGTATTCTGGATTCCGCCGAAACGCTGTTTGCGCAGGCGGGTTACGACGGGGCTTCCACCCGCGAGATCGCCAAGGCGGCGGACGTCTCGATCAATACGCTGCACTACCATTGCGGCGGCAAGAAAAACCTCTACGAAAAGGTGCTGGAGCGGGCCCTGGTCTCCGTTACGGCGCTGGTCAATGAGCACGTCGAGGGGATGCTCGGCAGGGACCTGGGCGACGCCGGGATGCTCGAGGAGTCCGTCACCCGGCTTATCGATGAGCTGTTTGATATTCTGCACGAACACCCGAACTACGCCCGGCTCTTTATTCGCCAGCTGCTGGTCACGGACCTTGAGCTGAGAAACGTGGAGGATGATACAATAGTGCCGACCCTTCGCGTCTGGTCGGAGCGGATAGAGTCTCAAATCGATACGAAACGCCTCGGGACGATGAACCTCTTTCTCTTCTTTCTCTCGGCAAGCCTCATGTACTGGGGACTGTTTGTCCAACCGAAGTTTATCGCGAGGCATTTTCGGATCGACCCCGATTCCGACACCTACCTTTCAATCCTCAAGGGTCACGCCAGGGAGATGACGCTCAGGATGATTGAGGAGCGCCGACCGCGGTTACCCTGACACGCGCCCGATATATAGTCCCGCCCGCGTCCGATTACCCCATCGAAACAGTATCCGTCCGTCGTGCGTCGCGGACCTTTTTAATTACGCGGTTCGGGAACAGGAGGAAGACCGCGCAGTTAATGAGCCCTCGCAGCCGGTTCACGACGAAAAAATCCCTGATGGAACCGACGGCGATCACGGCTTTCTCGAACGGCGTCGTCTGAATGATATGTCCCGGGGGCGTGCGTCTTTTCAACGATGCTCTGCGCAGATACCGAAGCCGGGCGACCCACAGGAGCGGCACGTACCCGCAGTATCTCTTTACTATATCTATCGCCGTTTTCAGGGCCTGGTCATATCGGCTGCGTGTCTTTGTTTCGGGGTGCTCTCGATACTGGGCGACGACTTCATTTACGAAGCCGATCTCCCCGATACGCGCAAGCTTCCACCACAGGTCGTAGTCCATGCCGAAATGGAGGGCCTCATCAACCCCCCCCACGTGCTCCCACGCCTTCCGCCTGATCAATGAGGCCGGCTGGCAGATGGTGTTGAACGAGGCGAATATGCGGGGAGAAAAGGGCCGTGAATAGTGCGCGCCGATGACGGTTGAGTTCTCGTCGATAATCTCTCCGTGCCCGTGCGCCGCCGCACACTCTTCGTGCTCGTCCAGAAAGCGCGCGAGGTCCGTGAGTCTTTCCGGGAACACTACGTCGTCGGCATTGACCCAGCAGACGTATCGTTCGGCGTCGGCCATACGCATGCCTTCGTTGATGGCCGCCGATTGGCCCGCGTCAGGGCGGGACCTCCAGTGCTTAAACCTCTCTCCGTATTCCCTGATGATATCGAGCGAGTTATCGGTTGACCCCGCGTCCATGAGCACGACGGAGATATCCGAGCTCGGCTCCGCAAAGAGGCGCTCAAGGTTTCGTGCGAGATACCGCCCCTGATTGAGGCTGGGTATTACTATCAGAATCCTGGTCATCGTTTCATCGTAATAATGCGGATAATTGGGGTTACGTCCCACCTGTCCTATTCGGACGGGAGCCTTCTTACGTTGTCCTTCCCGACGTTACCCGGCCCGTTATCCATGAAAGGAGCTTCATAGATTTATACACCGGGTCAACGAACGGGAGCGTGTGGTAGAAATAGCGTTTTCGGCTGAACCGACCGGTGGCCTCTTCGAAAATCCTGAGATGATCCCCGGCCGTATTTTCGGGGGAGAAAAGCCGGGCCCGCTGCCTCCCTTTCCTCGCAAGCTCCGCCCTCAGCTGCCCGTCGGTGATGACGGAGTGAACCGCCCGAGCGAACCCGTGCGAATCCAGCGGGTCTATCAGCAGGGCGGCGTCGCCGACCACCTCCGGGATGGACGTCGTGTTCGAACAGATTACCGGGCAGCCGACGGCCATCGCCTCCACAAGCGGTATGCCGAATCCCTCAAACAACGAGGGATAACAGAGACATACCGCGTTCCTGTAGAGCGATATGAGGTCGGGCTTGTCCACGAATCCGAGCGAGATGACCCGGTCGCCGACGCCGAGCCTCCGGCTCTCCGCAATGAGATCGAAGCCGTCCCGGGGGTCATCGCCCGTCAGGACGAGGGAGACATCGTCGCGATACTGTTCGTTGAGTATCCGAATTGTCTCAAGGAGCGTGCGGTGGTTCTTATGCTTCCAGCGGTTTGCCGGGTAAAAGACGTACTGCCGGGGAATCCCGTCCAACCGCGGCGGCCCGCCCCGGCCGCCCGGGCCATAGTCGGCGTAAAAGTCGCTTTCGGCGCCCAGGTATATCCGTACTACCTTTCGGGGGTCGACGCGATAGTGTTCGATGAGGGCATTTCTCGAAAAATCCGATATGGTAATTACCCTGTCGGCCATTGTCACGGAGTTCTTGTAGTGTATCCTCCTTGCCAGGAGGGACCGTCTGGAAAAGAACTGCGGAAGAAAGCTGTCCTGAATATCGGCCAGGGTGTAGACGCTGGGAACGGGCACCGGCCTCGGCTCCAATATCCCAACGGGGCAGAAATAGAGATCGAGCTTCTTAACATGCCCCAGGATCTCCGAAGGACGCGTTACCTGAATACCCCGTTTAGTCCATCTATTGCTTTTCAATGCACTGAGGAAGCGGAGGTTGCCTTCCGTAAAGAAGAAGGTGTAGTCATTGCCGGTATCGTTCTCTAATAAGAAATCGAAGAGGCTGTTGAAATAGACTCTCAAGCCCCCGATCTTATCCACGAGATTGATACAATTAACGCCGATTTCCATGGCCCACCGCTATGAGAATGAAGTACCTGCCCATTCAGGTCAAACACTATCGAGACAAACATCCGGGGAAGTCCCGGTACGTCTATAAAGATACGTTCGGAGCTGTGAAAAGCGACGTATCGATCTCCGTCCCGGCTTCCGGGAAAACGCGTATGGAAGCCGGGGGTCTTTCTCCACGCAGACGGGAGTCGACGCGTCCTGAAGCGTCATACGATCTCTCTTATTAATAGATGTTCGAGCATCCTCCCGGGACTGAATTCCTGAAGAAATATGTCTGAATTAAAGACGGGCTGGCTGATCATCCGGGCGTATACGTCTGGATCATGCTCTATCTCCAATACCCTATCGATAATCCTGTCGGCGGTTATCATATCACCACACCATACAAAGGCGTTCCTGTTAAAATACCGCAATGCGGATGTTCCTCCCCAGTATATCGGTATACATCTGGCGGCGAAGGGCTGGATGATCTTTTCCGTGACATATCCCGGATAAAAACCGTTCTCGAACGCAATGTTGAACCGGTACTGCCTCAGGAAATCTACCTTGCGTCTTTGGTCTCCCCTCCCGCCGATCGGCGGATGATTGTTCAGCACGCTTCCCGGGCAATCGACATGCGCCCTCCTTTGTAAAGCCTTACAGAACTGAATACGGAGTCTTGCCTTTGAGTTCTGGACGATAAAAGAACAAAACCCGGTTTTACGCTTCAATACGGCGTCAACATCCACCACCGGAGTCATCAGGTCCTCGATGTCCAGCAGGTACGAGATATCCCGCTCGTCGCTATGGGGAACGCCGAACCAATTCAGGAATAGAACCCACATGGGGAGATACGCGTTATTCTCCCTCGTCGCTTCGAAAGAAAACGAAAAATCACAGTCGTACGCGTTCGACGCTATATTCTCTCCCGTATAAAACACCTTCTTACAGCGATGGCCGCGGTATCTCAGCTTCACATTCCCGAACGCGGAAAAGAAGACCACGTCGGGATCGACGATATCTATCTCTACGTCGTACCTCGTTTTCAGGAGGTGGTAGAAATAGTTATCGTTTTTCGGGAAGTTCGGCCAGAAGTCAGCGAAATCTACCCGCAGTCTTCGTTTTTTCACGTCCTTACGATCCTAACAGAAGGGTACTACTATTCAGTCCGAACCGAATAAAGTGTTCTCTCTACGTTACTTTTCTTTCCCGGATAATATATTCTACGGCACCCTTGAAATTAGCTAAAAATCTTTCCTCGGTATAGTATTTCTGCGCGATATACCGGGTTCGTATTGACTTTTCTCTGCACCATTCGACAGGCTTTTTGGAGACCTCTTGAACGACGCGATAAATCTCTTCTACGGAACAGGTGTCCAGTGTAATACCGAAATCGCCCGTGTCAATATTTGACTCGCGGCTCACGATCGGTATCAATCCCTTGTGCATACACTCGATCACCGATCCGGGCTGGCCTTCGCTGCAGGAAGGGTGTAGTACGAAATTGCAGCGGCTTAATACGGCATACACCGTCGGATCGTGGAGATGGACATACCCGCCGAAGTGAATATTCGAAACGTGATTAAGTTCGTTCTTGAAGGCCCTTCCAAAAAGCGGGTCTATGGCGGTATATACGTAGAGGTGGCTCTTCGTTTTCAGGAAGACATCCAAAAGCAGGTCCAGACCCTTGTGAATATTCCCGGACCCACTATAGAATAGGAAGTTCTTTCGTCCTTCCTAAAATCCTTTTCGTCATAATTGTATTTGATATCCGGAAAGGCCGCGTTATTTAATGAAACTACCAGGGGAAACTCCGAGTAGGTTTGTTTTACGATTTCACTCCCAAGACATATTATGCCGTCTGCATTCCGGTTCGCGAATTCCTCATCATCGTGAATGTACCTATCATAGGGCAAGATAATTGAGCGTCTCTTGTTCAGGTACTCCAGTCTATCCGTTTCCTGTTTGTTAGCGAATTTCCAGTAGTTTCCGGTTGAAAAATATATCTTCACGGCTTCGGTCGGCAACTGTTTGCAGATAGTTTCGAAGTTTATCCCGAGGTGCCCGATAAACAGGTCGTACCGTTCCTTTATCGCGAATTTCTTATTATCAAAGTTAATGATGTCAACGATATAACCGAGCTCGTTCAACGCCCTCGGTATGTTTTGTGCGATACCGGGATTGCTGAACATCGCTTTATCCCGCCTGTCCGGAGGACACTGCAAAGGCCCGACGAGATAGGATAGCAACGCCCGTTTGTCTTTCGTATTCCCTAAGTATTCCCGGTAGCCCGTAATCTTCCTTTGTCTTTTAACACGCAGCAGGGCACGGATAGGCCTTCCGGTAAGCCTCAGGCTAATTTTATTAATTGTTTGCGGGGGATCTTTTCTCATGAGACTCAGGACGTAAGGAGCTTTTACGATTATCTCTTCCAACGTAACGGGGTTGTCTTTTAGCGGACGTACGCCCGATTTTCTCTAAAAAATAGTTGCGGGTACTATCGACAGACGCCTTCAGCCGTTTATTGTATTCGTCGTGAAGCCGAGTATCGCGCAGCCACCTGATATTCGCGATTTCTCCTTCGTATACGTTCCTGTTATAGAACCCCTTATCTGATTCATAGGCTTTAAAATGAACTCCGGCATCCAATCCGATATTTTTTATTAGTCCCCTGGTTGTCAGTAGATGGACTTTCTCGAAGTAGAGGGACAGAATGGCGACCCTGATATCCCACGACGAGGTCTCCCAGAGCCTCCTGGCGCCTCTCGAAAACCGCCGTGCAAATAACGGCAGGTCATCACCCGCGGTATCGGGGATATTGCAGTAATCCGCTATATCGGCTCTGTCTTTTGAAAGGCAGGGGGCGATTGACTCCCAGCGATTGCGCCACGAAGCCCACCCCCAGCACATAAAACGTGCCGAGCTCACGAACGAATAGGGGAAGGACTTGAAAAAATCGCCCGATATCTGTTGATACCCCCCGACGGAAAAGACCCGCGTATCGTCGGCGTAGTGCCGTAATGCTCTCTTCATGAACGAATAGAATGCCGGCATTGGCAGGCAGTCGTCCTCCACGAAGACGGCCGAGTCGTAAGATCGAAACACGGCACCAATATTATTAATGATGCCGGCCAGCCCTTCATTCCTTTCTTTAAAGACATAATCGACGCTGACCCAGTCAATTCCTTTCGCTATCCTCCTGCACTCCTTGACCTTTCCGGCTATACTCCTATCCCTTGGCCCGTCGATAAATACGACTATACGGTCAACATTCTGGGTTCTCATGGCGGAAACTACCCGGGCGAATTTATCCGGCCGGTTATAGGCAAACAGGACGCATGGGACCACGTCTTTTCTTATGCTCTGTCGACATACGTACAACCAAATAAACTACGGGATTACGATCCAAACCGCTAACGATTTTAGATACACCATTTATGGAATCTTCTTTTTGATTTTCCGGACAATCGTTTCGTATTGCATGCCTAAAATATAGATATAGTTAGTTGTATGCTCATACACATAGTTACGGAAGAACGGGAACCTCTGCCGGTTGCGAAAAGCCAGCCCATACATGCCGTCCGCGGGAATCAAAAGTACTAAACAGAGAATCTTGAATGCGGATAGGAATTTGTGCAGGATCGTTATATTTTGATCAAAGAAGACATAATGAGAGTAACGTCCTAACAAAAAAGTTTTACCTATATTCCATAGCATTTTCATTTATCGGCGGCCGTACGAGATGGAATACGTACAACGCGGGATCGTACAGCACTTCAGCATCCGGTTTCCTGTTCCTGATCGTTATCATCAGGGCGGTTTCCTCGCCGTATCCCATGACGTCTCCGTGCGGCCCGAGCGTGGCGTCAAACCCGCCGGACATTTCCAGGAGACTCCGCCTGAAGAAGATGTTCGTGCCGCACAGATGCTCGGTGACGGACAGCAGCCTGGGCTCGGACCAGGGGCGGAACGACTCGTACTCTTCCTTGAACCACGCCGGTCTCTCGCTCGTATAGAAAGGGAAATAGGGGCCCCCGAAGATATCCGGGGACCGGTCTTTAATGATTGCATCGGCCACCGCCAGCCAGTTTGGCGGCGCCTTGGCGTCGTCATCGAAAAAGCCGATATATTCCCCCCGCGGCGCGTTTCCAGCCCGTGTTTCGGGCGTGAGACGGCCCCGGCTTCTTTTCAAAGAGATACTGCACGTTACCGTGACCCGCAAAGCCTTCAACAACAGAACGCGTGTTGTCCGCTGGAGTTATTATCCACGATAATTATTTCGTACAGTGACCTGTCAAGATCCTGATTGCAGAGTGATTCCAGTGCGGTCCGCAATATGTCCGCACGGTTATACGTACACACGACAACTGATATTCTAATCATTGCTATCCGAGTCATAAAGCGAATTCTACCGCTATCTCGGAAGCGGGGTGATATATCGAGGCTATTTCTTTTGAATCCTCTGGGCGATCCTTTCGTATGTAACACCGAGACCGCGTACGTAGAATGACGTATGCTCATAAAAATAATTATAGAAGTAGGGGTATTTTGCCCTTTTCCGAAAGACAAGTCCGTATACGCAGTCGGCAGGAATCAATGTTGCGAAGATGAAGAACCTGACGAGTGCCTTGCATTTTTGTGGGAGTGTCGTGTTCCGGCTCAGAAGGACGTAGTTATGATACTGGCCGGCAATAAAAAAATTACGCAGTATCCAGAGCATTTTCATTTTAGTCGGCCGTACGAGGTGGAATACGTACAACGCGGGATCGTACAGCACTTCAGCATCCGGCTTCCTGTTCCTGATCGTTATCATCAGGGCGGTTTCCTCGCCGTATCCCATGACGTCTCCGTGCGGCCCGAGCGTGGCGTCAAACCCGCCGGACATTTCCAGGAGACTCCGCCTGAAGAAGATGTTCGTGCCGCACAGATGCTCAGTTACGGGTAACAGCCTGGGTTCGGAACCGGGATAGAACGACTCGTACTCCTCCTTAAACCACGCCGGTCTCTTGCTCATGTAGAAAGGGAAATAGGGGCCCCCGAAGATATCCGGGGACCGGTCTTTAATGATTGCATCGGCCACCGTCAGCCAGTTCGCCGGCGCCTTGGCGTCGTCATCGAAGAAGCCGACATATTCCCCGCGCGCCCGTTTCCAGCCCGTGTTTCGGGCGTGAGACGGCCCCGGCTTCTTTTCAAAGAGATACTGCACATTACCTGATCCGCGAAGCTCTCAACCACACGACGCGTGTCGTCCGTGGAGTTATTATCCACGACGATTATTTCGTACAGTGACCTGTCAAGATCCTGATTGCAGAGTGATTCCAGTGCGGTCCGCAATATGACCGCACGGTTATACGTACATACGACAACTGATATTCTAATCATCTCACCGTCAGCCTATTCCCCGAGAACCTTTCTTCTTACGTTTACGAGGAATTCCTTCATAAATGCTACAGGATTCGCCGATAAGGACCGAAAGAAAACGATAAGCGACGTCCATCGGGGACATTCGTGAAGTCACCGCTACTATGTAGTAAAGTTCTTTACTAACTTCGCTCCTGATTTCCTCTATTTCCTCCCGAGTTATAGACGGGTCTCTCTCAAATACCTATAATAGCCGTATAAGGAGGCGGCTTATCGATTTCGAATCATGAGGATCATTTAAAGTTCGATCCGCGATGAACTTTCTCAGGCTTACTACAGAAGCGTAATCGGCCTGTGTCTTCAGTAATTTATTTATAGTAAAGAGCGATGTTTTCGTAGAATCGCGAAACACTTCGTCCTTAAAGACCGACGTGAGGCCTTTACCACAAATACGGTATTTATACAGGACTTCGGGCATATTCGCGAGTTTCGTTACCCCGGCCGCACGGACCCACAAATCATAATCCTCGTTATATCTTTCCCTCCGCGGGTAGTAATATTTCAGTCCATGAATAATGCTGCTTCGCATGAAAACAGTGCATGCGCCACAGCCGCGCCGAAACGACAGGTTCCACTTAACAACTCCCGGTAAAGACGCCATGTACCACTTTCCGGTCGTTATGCCGTATTCATCCACGACATCAAGCCATGTACCGACAATCCCGATTTCCGGATGTCTCTCCAAGTACCGGATTTGCTTTTCCAGCCTTGAGGGTAAGGAAATATCGTCCGCGTCCATTCGGGCGATATATTTTCCTCTCGCGTGTTTACAGCCCAGATTGAGTGAAGAGGCGACCCCCTTATTGTTTTGATGGAATACCTTTATTCGACAGTCGATTTCACTAAAGCTATCTAAAATCCCTTTAGTTCCGTCCGTGGAACCATCATTGATAATGATAAACTCATAATCGGCAAAAGTCTGGCTAAGGATACTCTCGATGGATTCCCTTAGATAGGGTTCTGCGTTATAAGTCGGCATTACGACGCTGATTTTTGGTACGTTCATCTTCAGAGATTAACTCACGGATAAAGAGCCAATATAGTGATCCGATGCGAAACAAACAGATACTGTGGTTCATATACGTATGACCCTGTCTCTTATAGATTTCGCAATTGATCTTCTTTTGCTGTTTACCGGCAGGAGCCGGTTAATCACATTTCGCGCTATAGGCACGGTATTAATCCTTTCCGCTTTTAGCGTAATTTTCTTTCTGGTGCCGGTCCCTTTCCCGATCTTATTTAATTGATTGACGAGATAGGGGAATATATTATACTTATCCAAGACTAGATTACGTGCCTCCCGTACATGCTCCGCGTATTTCCGAAAGTATTCTTCCTTTATGGACTTCTTGATCTCCCATAGCGTTTTTTCGCGGTCTTCCACGTCTATGTATGAAAACGATTTTTCCGGAAAGAATTCCTCCAGATTCGGGCAGCCATAGTAAAAAGGATAGGAGTAACCCAGGAATGCGTCCGATACCTTTTCCGTCCAATAGTTGGGGTTAACCGAGTTTTCGACGGCGATGTGGTACTCATAGGGATAAACGGTATCCCATTTATCTAAAATGTAATTACTACCATAACCGTACACATCAATATCGTATTCCGATAACGCGCGCCCCAAGTACGTGGTTAACTCAACCCTCTTTTTCTGAATATCCGTAATTTGCTTGTTTGAACAAACGGTCGAGATCACCTTCTGCTTTTTTACCGAATTGATACTCTTTAATTGATCGTAATCCTTTAATGATTCGTATATTTTATATTCCCCGTCCTTACCCGCATAGTGAGGACTAACCATGCACGGCAAAGGAGGCGGAGTGAAAATCAATCTCTTATGATCGATATCACCTCTCCAAGTCATAACTGCCGAGAATTGGGCCAGGAACTCATCCGTATAACCTTTCTTTATTTCGGGCGGCTCGAAAA
Source organism: uncultured delta proteobacterium (assembly GCA_963848155.1). GTDB lineage: Bacteria > Desulfobacterota > Zymogenia > Zymogenales > Zymogenaceae > JAFGAS01. Next base: position 67,989 of record CAWKCL010000005.1, on the reverse strand, counting down.
CAACCAGGAAGGTCCGATCGTTGCTACAAATAGCCGATTCGCTCGAATCCATGTCTCCTAATACTACCCAATAGTCATATTCGTCAAGATGGCCTCTTGTATCAAAATAGTAGTTATCCCACCATCCTTTTCGCATGGGTGAAAACCTCAACCAGCCCCAGTATGCCGACGAAATCTTGACCCTTAAAATCATACCTTTCGCCCTATTGTCGGGAGCTCCTTATGTTTTGACATGTCGGGAATCGATACTAATGAACTACTTATCGTTGGCAGTATTCTAAATACCACGTCACGAGACTAAACATTCCAGCTGTCTCAGCGAGATGCATTACGTATCGGCCAATCCGCATTTTTTATACTGGGATTAGAACAACAGCGGAGGAATCCAGCTGCGTATGCACCCGTTTTCGAATCCCGTTGTTTTTCCTGGAACGAGGATACCCGGTATGAACGCGCTATGAAAAGACATTCCATCCCGGACATGTTGTACGGGGTGCGTGGATTTATAGGCCTCCCTTATCCGCTCCCCCGTCCTCCAAATCGTGCTCCACCATCATCTTGACCAGGTCATCAAACGATACCTTCGGTTTCCATCCGAGCTCCCGCTCCGCTTTAGCCGGGTTACCCAGGAGGATGTCGACCTCCGCGGGCCGGAAGAACTTCGGATCCACCTTGACAAACTCCCGGTAATCAAGGCCGGCGCATTTGAACGCGGTGTCCACGAACTCGCGGACGCTGTGGGTCTGCCCGGAGGAGATGACATACGTATCGGGCTTATCCTTCTGGAGCATCAGCCACATCGCCTCCACGTAGTCACCCGCAAAACCCCAGTCGCGCCTGGCGTCGAGGTTGCCCAGGAAGAGCTCCCGGTCGAGCCCCTGCTTGATACGCGCGGCGGCGCGGGTGATCTTCCTGGTGACGAACTCGAAGCCCCGCCTGGGCGATTCGTGGTTAAATAGAATTCCCGAGCAGGCGAACATGTCGTAGCTCTCCCGATAGTTGACGGTAATCCAGTGGCCGAATACCTTTGAGACCCCGTAGGGTGAACGGGGATAAAAGGGCGTCTTCTCGGTCTGGGGGACCTCCTGGGCCTTGCCGAACATCTCGCTGGACGAGGCCTGGTAAAACTTGATGCGCGGGTTAACGGCCCTGACGGCCTCCAGGAGCCGCAATACCCCGATCGCCGTCACATCCGAGGTGAAGATCGGCTGGTCCCATGAGGCGGGTACAAAACTCTGCGCCGCCAGGTTATACACTTCGTCGGGCTGTGTCTTTTCGATGATCGACATCAGGGAGGACTCGTCGGTCAGATCCCCCGACACCAGACTGATCCGGTCGAGGATGGAGCCTATCCTCGTGAGACTGGGGGTGCTTGACCGTCTGACCAGTCCAACGATATCGTAATCCTTCGTTAGGAGGAATTCCGCCAGGTACGATCCGTCCTGGCCGGTTATCCCGGTGATCAACGCCTTTTTTTTCATGGTATCGTTCCTATGTAATTCTTTTCGTCGCTATCTCCAGTTTCTGTTCAATGAGGCCGCGAATCTCATCAAGCCTTTCCTGTGAATCGGCCTCGAACCGTAATATGAGCGCCGGCTGCGTATTGGAGGCCCGGATAAGGCCCCAGCCGTCGGGGAACTCTATCCGCACCCCGTCGATGTCGTGGAAGTGGTGACCGTCAAGCGTCTTCTTGATCTCGTCCACGATCCTGAATTTATCCGACTCATTACAGGCAACCCGAATCTCCGGGGTATTCACCATTTTCGGGAGGCGGTCGACGATATCGGCGAGCCTTCCCGGCCCCCCGGCCGGTTTTCCCGCCAGTATTTCGATTAGCCGCAGCGCGGCATAGATAGCGTCGTCATACCCGAAGTAGCGGTGCTTGAAAAAGATATGGCCGCTCATCTCCCCGGCAAGGAGCGCCCCGGTCTCCCGCATCTTCTGTTTAATGAGCGAATGGCCCGTCTTCCACATGATGGGATTGCCGCCCAGGCGCCTGATGCCGTCGTACATTACGCGGGAGCACTTCACCTCTCCAATGCAGGTAGCGCCGGGGTGCTGGGCGATGACATCCCCGGCAAGGATAAGCAGCAACTGGTCTCCCCGGATGACCCTTCCGGTTCCATCCACCACCCCGATCCGATCGGAATCGCCGTCAAACGCGATTCCGAGATCGGCCGTCGTTTCCCGCACCTTTGCGATGAGGTCGCCCAGGTTCTCTTCGGCGGTCGGGTCAGGGTGGTGGTTCGGGAAATTACCGTCCGGCTGGGAGAATAACTCGTGGACCGTGATCCCGAAACGGCGCAGCAGGTCCGGGACAACAAGGCCCGCCGTCCCGTTGCCGGAGTCGACCACGCAGGTGATCGCACCGTTCGAAGGCGCGCCGGTAAGCGACGCCAGGTTTTCGAGCATATAGTCCGTGTACGGTCCCACGATATCCAGATCGGTAACGACTTTGTTACCCGGGCTGACGGCGGGCGCGTCTTTGGCTTCGCGATAGAGTTGTTGTATCGATTCTCCAAAGATCGTGTCCGTGCCGATACATATCTTGAACCCGTTATACTCCGGCGGGTTGTGACTTGCCGTGATCATTATGCCCCCGGCGACCGCCATGCGATGAAGGGAGAAGTAGAGGAGGGGGGTCGGGGACAGGCCGATATCGAGAATCTCGATTCCCCACGCGGAGAGCCCCTCGATCAACGCGCGCGAAAGCACCTCCGAGCTTTTCCGGCAGTCCCTTCCCACAACCACCGGAAGACCGCGGTTGGGCCGGCGGCCGGTGAGGATTTTCCCGTAGGCCCATCCGATAGCCCGGGCGGTTTCTTCGTCGAGGTTCTTGCCGTAGATACCCCGGATGTCATATTCCCGGAAGATTTCCTGCTCGATCATAGGTATTCTTCCAGCCCCGATTCCCGTAACTTGTCCACGATCATTTTCACGTCCTGGCTCCGGTCCTTCGCGGCTACCAGGATGACGTCATCGGTTTCGACGATGATGATATTTTCGATCCCTATAGTGGCCGCCAGCTTCTTGGGGCTGTAAATGATGCAGTTTTTTGTGTCTATACTGATGTGCTTGGACCACGTTACGTTGTTGTCTTTTGTTTTCTTGCTGATGAGCATATCGAGCGCGGCCCATCCGCCGATATCACTCCAGCCGATATCGGCCGGCAGCACGAGCAAGTTATCGGCATGTTCCAGGACGCCGTAGTCGATAGATATTGATTCCAGTTGCGGATACGTTTCGGCCAGGACGTCCTCGATTTTTTCTCCGCCGCCGATTCTCCTGCGAATTTCCATGAGAACCGAGTAGTTATGCGGCAGATACTTCTGTATGGAATCCAGGATCACGCCTGTCTTCCAGATGAAGATGCCCCCGTTCCAATAGTAATTGCCGGATTTCAGGAACTTCTCGGCGAGCTTCTTCTCCGGCTTTTCCTCGAAATGGTCGACGGTAAAAAAGTCGTGGCCGCTAAAAGACGTAGATCGACGGCCCTTTTTTATATATCCGTATCCGGTCTCGGGGTACACGGCCTTCATCCCGAGGGTAATGAGACAATCCTTTTGGGCGGCCAGATCAAAGCTGACTTCCATCGCGTTCGCAAAGCCGTCCTCATCGAGGATCAGATGATCCGCGGGAAAGACGGCCATCACGCCGTTCGGATTCTTTTCGTGTATGAGAACAGCGGCCAGGCCTATGCACGGGGCGGTGTTTTTCGCGATCGGCTCGAATACCAGGTTCTCCGCCGGGATTTCGGGGAGGAGCCTCTCCAGCTCGCTTCTGTGTTCTTCGTTTGCAATGATGTAGACATTATCGATTGAAATAACCTTGCTGATCCTTTTGATCGTCTCGCGAATCATCGGTTCTGAGCTCACGATATCGAGGAGCTGTTTGGGTGTCTTCTTTCTGCTCCTGGGCCAGAACCGTGTTCCGTGCCCTCCGGCCATGATGACGGCGTAGTAGTTCTTTTTTATACGGCCGTATTTATCCTCGAGGCGTATGACGTCATCGAGATGGGGAGTGGAAACCTCGAGAATCTCGCATTCCTCGATTGCGATGAATCTATGCTTTACCTTCGGTAAGATCCTATACGTCTCTCCCGGTTTCATAAGAATACGTACGAGCCTGCCGTTTTCTTCTACCTCTAACTCCATAGAACCTTGCGAAAGAAATATAGTCTCGTCTTTAACGTTGTGGAACTGCAGACTGATGCACTCGCCTTTATAAATATGGAGGATCTTGCCCGCGTAGTTCTCGGATTGGGCGTAAAGAATTTCGTATCCCCACGGCTTATCTATTTTTTTCATAACCCTCCCCGATGAAAAGTGGGGAAAATCCCCTCAACGCGCCTGCGTCGGGTAAGACCGGCCAGCGATAATAAGTATTCGGCTCTTACGGGTTTACGACTTAAGATAGCGTTCGATCGCCCCGTCGGTTTTCCCGAAGTAAACGAGTGTTCCGTCGACAAAATACATACAATAAGGGCAAACCTTTCGAACCAGCTCCATACTATGACTCACGAAAAGGATCGTCCTTTCATTGTTCCTGAAACCCTGGATTCGTTCGAAGCACTTTTGCTGAAACTCAGCGTCGCCCACAGCCAGGACTTCATCTAGATATCATTATCTCGCTTTCAATATGCGCCGCGATCGAAAATCCGAGGCGCACATACATGCCGCTCGAGTAGTATTTTACCGGCGTGTCGAGGAATTTCTCGACCTCGGCAAAATGGACGATCTCGTCAAGCTTCTTGTTTATTTCGGCCCTTTTCATCCCGAGAATGGCCGCGTTGAGGTAGATATTCTCCCGCCCGGTCAGGTCGGGGTGAAACCCGGTTCCGACCTCCAGGAGGCTGGTCAACCGCCCCCTGATTCGCACGATCCCGGTTGTCGGCTCGGTAATCCTGCATAGAATCTTGAGAAGTGTCGATTTTCCCGCGCCGTTCTTTCCAATGATTCCGACGACCTGGCCCCTCTCGATTTGAAAAGAGACATCCCGAAGCGCCCAGAAATCCTCACGGCTTTCCTTTGTCGGCCGCCATGAGTTTTTCCTGACCCTCGTGAAGAACGTACTGGTCAGATAGTTTACTTTTTCGGTAAGGGTTCTATAGCGATCCGACGGTCGATGCGAGATCCTGTACCTTTTCCCGATATTTTCCGAAATGATAGCAAACTCCATATCCGTGCCCGTATCGTTAAATTATGTCCGCAAAATATCGTTCCATTCTCTTGAAAAAGTAGAGCCCGGAGACGAAGACCACCAACGAAACCAACAGCGATATCCCGAGAAGTTCCAGATCCATATTCCTATTTCCTAATATGCAGATACGGTGCGCATCAATGACTCCCGACATCGGGTTCAGATAGAGAAGAAATCGGTACTTTCCCGTTATAATACTCGAGGGATAGATGACCGGTGTCATGAAGAGGAGCAGTTGGATGAAAAACGGAATGATATACTGGATGTCGCGATATTTGACGCTCATCGCCGAGAGCCATAATCCGAGCCCTATCGACGTTAGCGTGGCCGTGAGCAGAACAACGGGAAGCAGGAGGAGGTATATACTGGGCGGGTAGGAGTAGTAAAGCATGATGCATCCCAGAAACAAAAGCGATATCAGATAATCGTAGATGCCGGAAAGACTATATGAACAGGGGAAGACTATCCGGGGGAAGTATACTTTTGTTATGAGTGACTGGTTGGCTATCAAACAGGCGCTTGAATTAAGAAGGGAATAGGAGAAGTAATTCCAGAGCACCAGTCCGGAAAGGCAGAACAGGGGGTACGGTATATCTTCAGACGGGACCTTAACGATATTCCCGAAAACGACGGTGAAGATCACTATCGAGATGAACGGCTTCAAGAAGGCCCACGCAAACCCGAGGGCGGTTTGTTTATAACGGGCCTTTATCTCTTTCCAGGCAAAAAAATAAAAAAGCTCCCGATATATAATAAAATCCCTGAAGTTAATCGGGATAAAACCACTGGATGGTTTAATAACCATCTCTTCGCCCACGAGGCTCCGTATTCGCTTAAACGATTCCTCTTTCCGTTTCATTGGGGGCTCTTGTCTTTAGCGGGTAAAACGAACTGCCGGTACCATTCGATCGTTGCCTTCAGCCCCTCCTCTAAGCCGGTCCGCGCGGTAAAGCCGAAATAGCGCGCAGCCCGGGATACGTCCAACTTCCTCCTCGGCTGCCCGTCCGGTTTTGACGCATCCCATAGGACTTCCCCTTTAAACCCGGTTAACCGGACGATGAGATCGGTCAGCTCCCTGATCGATATTTCACTTCCCGACCCCAGGTTAACCGGTTGGATACCGTCGTATTGTTCGGCTGCCAGGACAATCCCCTCGGCGGCATCCTCCACGAAAAGAAATTCGCGGGAAGCGCTCCCGGTGCCCCATGCGGTGATCTGGCGTTCGTTATTGAGCACGGCGTCAAAGCATTTCTTTATCAGGGCCGGTATCACGTGGGAGGAATCGGGATTGAAGTTATCTCGAGGACCGTACAGATTCGTGGGGAGGAGGTATATGGAATTAAAATCGTATTCGGTTCGATACGCCTGTGATTGAAGGAGCATCATTTTCTTGGCCATTCCGTAGGGGGCGTTAGTCTCCTCCGGGTAGCCGTTCCAGATATCCTCTTCCTTGAAAGGCGCGGGAGTAAGTTTCGGATAGGCGCAGATGGTCCCAATTGAAACGAACTTTTCTATATTGAAAAGCCGTGCATATTCTATCAGCAGCGTCCCCATGATGAGATTCTTATAGAAGAAGCTGCCCGGGTGAAGGCGATTTATCCCGATACCCCCGACGACCGCAGCCAGATGAATGACGATTTCGGGTCTCAAGGCCCGGTAGAATTCCTCGACGTTCTTTTCCCGGGTAAGGTCAAAATCCTTTGACCGAACGACAAGTATATCTTCCTTATGAGCGCCCCTCTTCAGAAGCTGTTCGACTACATAGGAGCCAAGAAAGCCGGCCCCCCCGGTTACTGCTATCCTCTTGGTGCTGATATTTATCACGTTCTTTTTGTCTGTTGCTAAACCGATACGGAATCTTTAACCAAAATAGGTTATTCGTTTTCCCTGCTAACAAAACGTACGGAAGAACGGATTTAGCGTCATACTATGACGGGTTGTGAGAAACAAGGATAGGAGTAATGCCCCTGTTTTATAGGTCCGGAAATACGCGAAAACCGCATGATCAGTATTGCTCGAAACGGTCGTCAATTTATTATACTTACTGAATATAGACCCGGCCCGTAAAGAAAGGAGCGTATATCCGGCGACCGGGCTGCGTGAGCCGTGAGGGGCGGCGAGACTGTTTCCCTTCTATACGAGTCACACGTTCATACCAAAGAGCTGAGTGGTTTTCCTTTGGCATAGATATACCGTAATCATTAATAAAAAGCAACTCTTTTCGGCGTTCACGGATACGGCCGGGTGCTTCTGCGGGATGACAAGGCCGAATCAGGGGGATTTCAGAAGTTTCGGCGGATCCTGTATGGACAAGTCCAAAGACAAGAAAATAGTTGCATAATTTGCATGAATAGTATACAAATATAGCCAGGCTTTGAGTTTTCATAGGAGAGCCCCATAGGGTAATATGACGCTGAAGGATATGCTTGCCACGCCGCACGCGCTGGGGACACACACCGCGCCCAACCGTCTCGTCGCCCAGGCGATGGAGACAAACTGCGCAGAAGGGGGCGGGATTACCCCCGGTATCATCCGCCGGTATGAAGGGCTGGCCGAGGGTGGGTGGGGCATCGTCTTCTTGGAGGCGGTGTCGATCACGGAACGGCACCTGGCGCGGAAACGCGGCCTGATCATCACAAAGGATCGCCTGGACGGCTTCAAGCGGCTGGTGGAATCCTTCAGGAAGGCAAACGATCGGTCGCTCCTCCTGTTTCAGCTGAGCCACTCCGGGCGGCTGAGCGGCGCTTTTTCGAGGATCGTCAAGGCATATGAGGACGGCCTGGCCGACGCGCCGATGCTTTCGGAGGCCGAGATCGATGAAGTTGTGGATGACTGTATCGCCGCGGCTTTGCTGGCGCATGAGGCAGGGGCCGACGGGGTGGACATCAAGGCGTGCCACGGGTACCTGGGCGGAGAGCTGCTGCGCCCGGCCAACGGACGGGCCGACCGGTACGGGGGCAGGCCCGAGAACCGCGCCCGGTACGTCGCCACCGTGATCAGGGAAATAAAGCGGCTCCATCCCGGCTTTCTGGCGGGAAGCCGAATATCACTGTTCGAGGGGATACGGGGGGGTGCGGCACAACCGGACCGGCGGAGGTGATCGAGGACCTCTCGGATATACTGGATGTCGTCTCGTCTATTGTTGCCGCCGGGGCCGACTTTATCAACGTTTCGGCCGGGATCCCCGCGCTGACCCCCGGCCTGACCCGGCCTACGGTCGCGAGCGACGTCAATCTCTATCACCATTTCCGTTATACAAAGGCCGTCAAGGATCGTTTCCGACGCGCCGCCGTCATAGGCTCGGCCTATTCGGCGGGGCACCAGCAGGCTATTCGATACGCCGGGGAAAACATCGAGAAGGGATATACGGATTTTGCGGGGTTTGGACGACAAAACCTGGCCGATCCGCTTTTCCCCCGAAAGCTCTTTTCCGGTTCCGACGCGATAGACTACTGTACGTTGTGCGGGGGGTGTTCTCGTCTGCTCAAGAAACAGGAGACGGTCTTCTGCACGACATACGGACCGAAACGGCGGGAGCGGACGTGATGTACGACTCACTTCGGTTACGGACGGTTCTCCCTTAAACTGGCGTGGATTCCAGGCGACACACGCGCAGCCGCCCGATACCGAAAGGACTGGTACCATGACAGAACCCGTAAAAAATCTCCAGGATATCGCCACGATTTGCTCCGTCTCCGTCAGCACCGTGTCACGGGTGATCAATCACGAGCCGGGCATATCCAGAGAGACCGTACGGCGGGTCATGGAGGTAGTCCAGCGGCATAAATTTTCCCCGAGCAAGCGCAAGCGTCCGATCTCGCGCTCCCAACTCAGGCTGCTCTTGATCGTTCCCGATGCGTCGGTTACTCTGGACAATCCGTTTTTCGACATTGGTGAGCTTCTGAGATCGGTGGGTAGCGTCTTCTCCGGGGAAAAGAAGACCATTGAGACCTTTTCCTTTTCCCAGCTGTTTGACCCCGATCGGATCTCCCTTGAATCGGCCGACGGTGTCATATTCGCCTTCGGAGACGTCGACCGCCCGATTCTTGACTCGCTTGACGGTGCGAGGATACCGCACATCTTTCTCAACCGCGTCCTGGATGACAATAACTACGTCTCCTGCAATCATTATAAGGGGACGCTGAGGCTTGCCGAACACCTGGCGGCCCAAGGGTATAAACGGGTCGGCTACCTCGGCTGCGGGACAATCCCGGTCAATGCGGATCGGAGGCGCGGGTATCTGATGGGGACGTTTGAGGCCGTGGGCAAATTCGACCCGTCACTGATTACCGAGGTTGCCTCGGTGGGAGAGGTAACGCATGAGACGGCCCGTCATTTCGTTGACCGGGGATGCGACGCCGTGATGTGTTTCAACGACAACTTCGCGATTCGGTTCATCAAGGGGCTTTCGGATACGGGCCGGAAGGTTCCCGATGATCTGGCGGTGACCGGTTTTGACGACTCCCCGCTCAGGAGGGTCTTTTTACCCTCGATTACGACGATCAGCCTTTCAACCTTCGAGATGGGTTTCTTCGCCGCCCGCTGGTTGAGGGACAATATCCAGCACCGGGAGTCCCGGAGGATTCAGCTGGAGGTAAACGGCACCCTGATAGTCGGCGAATCGACCACGCGAGGAGGGATCAATGGATAAACAGCCACGCGGGCCCCGGACCGCCCTGGTCACGGGCGGAAGCGCCGGAATCGGAAAGGCGGTCGCCCTGGCGCTGGCCTCCGAGGGATACGCGGTCCTGATCTCCGGCCGGCGGCCCGACCGGGAGGCGGCCGGGCTCGTCGGTCGCCTCAACGAGGCCGCCGGGACCGACCGGTGCCGCTACGTTCGGGGAGATATCGCCGATGCGGCGAGCCGCGACCGGCTGGTGAAGACGATCAGGGAAGAGTACAAAGCGCTGTCGGTCCTGGTAAACAATGCCGGCGTTACCACGCGGGACAGGAAGGACATGCTGGAGCTGACCGAGGACGATATGATCGGTCTCCTGAAGGTCAACCTGATCGCCCCCTTCCTCCTCTCGGCCGCCCTGGCCGACCTGATGAACGGTAGACAAGAGCCGGCCTATATTATTAATATATCCTCTATATCGGCCTATACCGCTTCCACGAACCGGGCCGATTACTGCATCTCCAAGGCCGGTGTTTCAATGATGACCGCGCTCTTTGCCGACCGGCTGGCGGCCGACAACATCCGCGTCTTCGAGGTGCGCCCCGGCATTATCAGGACCGACATGACTGAACCGGTCGCCGAAAAATACGACCGTCTCATTGCTGAGGGATTGCTTCCTATCGGACGGTGGGGAACGCCCCAGGACGTGGCCCGGGCGGTAGTCGGGATCGTCCTGGGATACCATCCCTACAGCACCGGTTCCGCCGTTGACGTGGACGGCGGGTTTCATATCAGGAGGCTCTAAGAATGCGCCGGGGGGTCATTGCCGCAGGAGGGCCCTCGGTGCCGGTCATCGAGAGCCGGGTCTGCATCGTCGGCTCCGGGGCGGCGGCACTCAATGCCGCGGTGCATCTTCGTCATCTGGGCGTCGATGACGTTATTATTGTGACCGAGCGCGTGGGAGGGGGCGTCTCCGCAAACGCTGGTTCGGACAAGCAGACCTATTATCGGACAAACCCGGCGGCGGCCGGCGGCGACGGGGTCCGGGAAACGGCCGAAACGCTCTTTTCGGGCGGGGCAATGCACGGCGATATCGCCCTGGTGGAGGCGGCGCTCTCGGAGCGGGAGTTCTATCATCTCGCGGAGCTGGGCGTTGACTTCCCCCACGACCGATACGGGGTCTATCCCGGCTACCGCACCGACCACGACACGGCGGACCGGGGGACTTCGGCGGGGCCGAAGACCTCGATCGAGATGGTCGCGCGGCTGGCAGACGAGGTGGCACGTCTCAAGATTCCCATCGTGGACGGATTGACAGTGCTGGAGCTTATCACCGACACCATGGACGGCGCCGCGCGGGTAACGGGGCTCGTGGGTTTGGAGCGGCCCCGCGTTGGGAGGGACGATACCCTCGGACTGACGGCGGTTATAGCCGATTACGTAGTATACGCGGTCGGCGGGCCCGGCGGGCTTTTCAGGGACAGCGTCTACCCGCCCGACCAGGTCGGAGGATTGGGCGCGCCGCTGGCGGCGGGGGCCGCCGCCGTAAACCTCACGGAATCCCAGTTTGGTATCGCCTCGACGGGCTTTCGCTGGAATCTCTCCGGCAGTTACCAGCAGGTGCTGCCCCGGTATGTCTCCACGGACGCGGCCGGCGGCGACCTCCGGGAATTTCTCAACGCCGGGTTCCCCGACGCCGATCGCCTCTTCACCGCCCAGTTCCTGAAGGGCTACCAGTGGCCGTTTGACGTGCGCAAGCTCCCGGATTACGGTTCGTCCCTGGTTGACCTTTTGGTCTTCGAAGAGACCGTTATCCGGGGGCGGCGGACTTTTGCCGACTTTTCCCAGAACCCCGCCTACGGCGGTATATCGTTCTCGATGGAATCCGCCCCCGATGTCGTCAGGCACTATCTTACGGCGTCCGGCGCCGCCGCCGATACCCCGGCGGGCCGGCTTCAAGCCCTCAACCGGCCGGCCCGTGAGCTTTTCCTGGACAACGGCATCGACCTCGGTACAGACAGGGTGCCGATCGCGGTCTCGCATCAGCACGTCAACGGTGGCCTTGCGGGCTCGATCTGGTGGGAGACGACGATTCGTAACCTGTTTGCGGTCGGTGAATGCAACGGCAGCCACGGAATCTATCGGCCGGGTGGGGCCGCGCTGAACGCCGGCCAGGTCGGCTCGCTGAGGGCGGCCCAGATGATCGCCCATCGCAACGGTGAAAAGATATCCAGGCGCGACGGACGCCGGCCCATGGAGACGGCCCTGGAGCGGCTCGTACGAACCTATTCGGGGCTTTCGTCCCGGACTAACCGTATTGACACCGACAAGGAGCGGGATCAAATCCAGGGGCGTATGTCGCGGGTTATGGGGATCGTCCGAAACGCCGAAGACGTGGCCCGCGCCCTCGAGGAAAACCGGGAGATGATCGATGCCCACCGGTCGGGGGGGCTAAGCGATCGGGAGGAACTCCTCACGTTTGTCAAGAACGAGGACCTCCTGATAACCGAGCGGGCGTGCCTTGCCTCGGCGAAGTTCCTCCTGGGCGTCCTCTCGGGCCCGCGAGGGTCGTTCCTGGTCGGGCGGGCTGATACGATCGAGGGGCTAACGAAGTACCGAGCCGGTACGAGATCACCGGATGTGGCCCCGGACGAGTCGATGAACGACCGCGTTCTCGAATGTGTCCTGGATAGGGACCTTAACCCGCATGTCCGGTTGGTCGGCGTCCGCCCGATCCCCCGGGAGGCCGCGCCGTTCGAGCGGACATGGGCCGCGTACCGGGACGGCGTCTTTTATCGCGATACACCCTTTGACGGGGGCAAACCATGAAGAAGCGGGTACTGGTGGTCTCGGCGGGCCTGGTTCACCCGACTCTTACGGCGCGACGGCATCTGGAGGGCATTATCGGCGCACACGGGCTCATTGATCATACCACCGTCCACGATGTCGAAGCCCTCGCGCGCCTGGGTCAGGAGGAGTTTTCCGGCGCGGTCCTCTATTTTCATCGGCGGCGCATCTCCGACAGGGCGCTTGACGCCCTGGATCGGTTCGTGAAGAGGGGAGGGGGGCTGCTGGCGATCCATGGGGCGTCGGCCTCCTTCAAGAAGACACCCCGGTATTTCGACGTCCTCGGCGGGCGGTTCGTGGGCCACGGCAAAATAGAGCCGTATACGGTGTTCAGGATCGGTGGGGACGACCCCCTGTTTACCGTCAGCGAACCATTCGCCGTCACCGACGAGCTCTATATCCACCGCTATGACAGCGATGTTATCGTCCACTACGCGACCGAGAAGACGGGCAGGACCGAGCCGGTGGTCTGGACGAAGGCGCACGGGGAGGGGCGGGTCTGCTATATCTCCTTGGGACACGTGAGCGAGGTTCTCGCGGGTAAAGAGGTACGGCAGATTATCACGGATGCCCTCTCATTTATTGCAGGAACCCGATCGGAAGGTAAACAATGAAGAGGTTTAAACTGGCGATCGTCGGTTGCGGCGATATCGCCCGGTACGTCGCGCTCGGATGCCTGATCAACCGAAAGATTACGGCGGTCGCCTGTATGGACAGGGACGAAACAAAGGCCCGTGCGTTCGGGCGGCGTTTTTGGATCGGCCAGGTATTTGACGACTACGACCGGATGCTTGAGAGCGCCGGGGCCGACGCCGTCTACCTGGCCGTACCCCACCACCTGCATCGGGCGATGATCGAAAAGGCCGTTGCCCGGGGGCTTCCGGTGCTGTGCGAAAAGCCGATCGCCACGACGCTGGACGACGGGCTGGCGGTCTGCCGGCTTTCCCGGGAGACCGGGATCAAGATAGGGATCAACTACCAGTACCGGTACGACGCCGGGTGCTACCGGCTTTTCATGGCCGCCCAGGCCGGCGCACTCGGCAGGCCCCTGTACGGCCGCTGCAATATTCCCTGGCACCGGGGGCAGGACTATTTTTCCAACGCGCCGTGGCACGCCGGCAAGGACGCGAGCGGCGGCGGCACGCTGATCACCCAGGCAAGCCATATCATCGACATCGCCATCCTGGCGCTTGACGGGGAGCCGGTAACCGCCCGGGCGGATATAGCCCGGCGGGTGTTTTCCGACGTCGAGGTGGAGGACCTCGGCATGGGGATCGTGGGGCTATCCAACGGCGCGCTGCTGTCGATCAGCAGCTCCATGATCGCCGTACCCGAACGGCCGGCGACCATCGAGGTATACGGGAGCGCGGGCACGGGCATCTATACCGGATCGACGTTTTCATCCGTGCGGTTTCTCGGGACGAAGGCCAAGCGCCACCGCGTCCCGGTGGGGGGGTTACACGCGTTGTTTCGGAGCGTCGAAGCCTTCCGGCGCTGGGTGCAGCACGACGTCGACTACCTGATCCCGGCCGCCTCCTCCCTTCGGGTCCTGGCGGTCGTGGAGGCGCTCTACCGCTCGGCGGCAAGCGGCAGGCGCGAGATCGTGGACGACCGCTACCGGCGCTTCACCACGCCCTAAGGCTGCCGTCGTTTTTTACGAGCTTTGTCACTATCATGTGAGGATGCCATGAAAGAACTGACCAAAGAGAAACTCGGGCTGTCGACCAAGATCGGATTCGGTGTCGGCGATATCTACGGCGGCGGTTCCATGATGATCATCGGGTTTTATTATCTCTATTTTCTGACCGACGTGGTGCTCCTGACGCCGGCGCTGGCGGGAACCGTTATCCTGGTCAGCAAGGCGTGGGACGCGATAACCGACCCGATCATGGGCGTTATCTCCGACAGGACCAGGACCCGCTTCGGGAGACGGCGCCCCTATTTTCTGGCCGGAATCGTCCTTATTTTCCTGTCCTTTTTTGCCATGTGGTACCCGATTGACTTTTCACGGGAGATGCACCGCTTTATTTACGTATTGGTGGCGTACGTCTTTTTTTCCAGCGTCATCACGATGGTGATGATTCCCTACAACGCGATGGTCCCGGAGCTTACCCCGGATTATAACGAGCGGACGTCTTTGACAAGCTTTCGGATCTTCTTTTCCGGGCTTTCCTCGCTGGTTTGCGCCGTGGTGCCCTGGGAGATCGTCAAGGCCTTTAAGCCGAACGTCGACACCGGCTTCATCGTCATGGCTACGGCCTTCGGCCTCTTTTTTGCCCTCCCGTTTATCGCCACGTTCCTGACAACCCGGGAGCGTCCCGAGTTTCAACAGGACGCGATGCCGTTCAATTTCAAGAGCACGTTTATCGAACCTTTCAAAACACCGACGTTTATCAACGTGCTGTTGATGTATTTGTTTGCCTTCGTAGCGATGGACATGGTCATGTCGGTTATCATCTACTTTATGACCTACTACATGGGCAGACAGGACGAGACTAACTACGTGCTCGGTGTGCTGCTGGTGGTGCAGCTTGCAGTCATTCCCCTCTATTACCTCTTGAGCATGCGCACCAGCAAGAAGGTCGCATACGTCAGCGCTGTCGCCATCTGGATCTGTTCCATGACGCTCAGCTTCGCGGCCGGTCCCGATTCCCCATCGTGGCTGATCTACCTGTTCGGCGCCCTCGTGGGGGCCGGCACCGGCGGGGTCGTGATCATGATCTACTCGATCTTCCCCGACGTCCCGGACGTGGACGAGCTCTATTCGGGTGCCCGTCGCGAGGGGCTCTACTCCGGGATGTTCACCTTCATGCGCAAGCTCAGCTCTGCTGCGGGCCTCTTTATCGTCTCGGCGGTCATCGGGTGGGCCGGCTATCAGGCGCCCGTAGACGGTATCCAGCAGACCCAGACCGACCAGTTTATTCTCGTGCTCAGGGTCATCTTTGTGGCCGTGCCGGTGGTGCTCCTGGCGCTCTGCCTGGCCAGCGCGCTCTTTTTCTCGCTGTCACCCTCGCTGCACAGGCGTATCAAGGAGTACCTCGAAAAGAGGAGAACTGTCACGGCCCCGACGGCGGCCATGCTGGCGGAAGAAAAACAGCTTAAACAAATCCTCGAGAAACGGAAATGATGACACGATCAGAGAAGCACGTCGATCAAACTGAAGCGGTCTTTCAGCACGACTTTGCCGATACGGCCGGGATGGCCGATTTCACCTTCAGGAACGTCGGACCGCCCCCCAAGGGCTATCCGGAGCCCGCGCCCGATACATACTCCCAAGAACCGTTTGCCGATTCGTATCGGCAGCGCAGGGACGCCCTGATTGACCATTGCCTGAAAAATCCGGCCGGTCCGAACATCAAGGGTTACTACTACGAGCTGGTACGTATCGCGTGCGACAAGGGGCCCGTTCACGAGTCGCTGATAGAGGCGGCGCTGGACTATATCGACGAGCGCCGGGACTGTTCCGATTTCGTCATGCTGGGGATCGTCCGCCTCCTCTACCAGCTCACGGGCAAGCGGCTCGTTAGTCAGCGGCTCCTGGACCATGCCGAGAGGACGGTGCTTTCCTTCAAATACACGCCGGACGAGCCCGGTATCGACTCGATGTGCTACTGGACCGAGAACCACTACATCATGTTCGCCGCCAACCAGTACCTGGCGGGTCAGCTCTTTCCCGACCGGGTCTTCACCAACTCGAACGAGACCGGCCGCCGGAGGAGCGCTCGCGCCGAGCGGCGCGTACTGGAATGGCTGGACCTGAGGTACCGTACCGGGTTTTCGGAGTGGCTCTCCCATATCTACTACGACGAGGACATCACGGCGCTGGCCAACCTCGTTGATTTTGCCCGGGACCCGGTTATCGTCAAACGGGCCCAGATCGTGCTTGACCTCCTGTTTCTGGACATGGCCCTCAATTCGTATCGCGGCGCCTTCGGGTCTTCGCACGGGCGAAGCTACGGAGAGGAAAAGCGCAACGCCACGATCGAGTCGACGACCGATACGGCAAAGCTCATGTTCGGTACCGGGATTTTTGCCGGCGCGGACAACATGGGGGCCGTGTCGCTGGCGCTGGGAAACAATTACCGGCTGCCCCGCGTCATCTACGAGATCGCCAACGACCGTGAGAGGGCGCTCACAATAAACCGGCAGCGCATGGGAATCCGGCTCAGAGAGGCGGCGAGGTGGGGGCTCTCGTATCACGATTTGGACTCCGGCGCCCATTTCCTGACCCTGGAGGCCTATCTCCACCCGAAGACCGTCAACCTCGTCCTGCGGATGTTTGACGCCTACCGGTGGTGGGATAACCAGTTCTTCGCCCCTTTCAAATCCTACCGCGGGCTCATACGGGTCCTCAGGACCCTCGGCCTGATGCCGGTGCTGGCCCGGCTGCTCGAAAAAGACCTCTGCCGCAACACCCGTGAGGAGGTAAACCTCTACACGTGCAGGACCCCCGACTACATGCTTTGCAGCGCCCAGGACTACCGGGCAGGGTTCGGGGGGGACCAGCAGCATATCTGGCAGGCGACCCTTTCCCCGACGGCCGTTTGTTTCACGACCCATCCGGGGCACTCAAAGAACACCAGCGCGGGTTACTGGGTCGGGTCGGGGACGCTGCCGCGCGTGGCGCAGATCGAAAACGTGGTCATCGCGTGCTACAACGCCTCGCGGATGCCGGGTCTCTACATGACAAACGAGCTGTTTTATACCCACGCATGGCTTCCGAGGGACGCCTTCGACGAGGTTGTAGAGCAGGACGGGTGGGTCTTCGCGAGGAAGGACGACGGCTACCTCGCCCTGCGCTCACGGAACGGCTGTCGCTGGCAGACCGAGGGGCCCGACGCGGGATGCGAACTCATCGCCGAAGGGGGCAAGAACGTCTGGGTTTGCGAGATGGGAAACAGGCAGAAGGACGGCGATTTCGGTGCGTTCACCCGGCGGATTACCGGGGCGCCGCTTTCTTTCCGCGGGCTTTCTGTCGTATATGACAGCCCATCTGTGGGCAGGGTTCGTTTCGGCTGGAGGGGTCCGCTGATGCAAAACGGCAGGGAGGTTTCACTGAGAGACTACCCCCGGCACGACAACCCGTATGCGCTCACACCGTTTCCCGCCGAAGACATTTCGGTCGCCGTAGGGCAGCATCGGCTTCGCCTCAACCTGAAGGAAAACCTCAGGGAAGCGAGCACGCTCGTGGAATAAACTAAACGGCCGGGGAAGTATTCCCGCCCCCCGGCCTTTCGCCTCTCGACCGAGCGGGTATAGGATACTATTGCTCAGGCGGCTACCATGCGCATATCGCGCTTGAGCGTCTCCATGCGGATACGCCCGCGCTCCCGCGTTTTTCTGACCCCGCCCTCTATCTTCTTTAATTCGTTGAGGATCTGCGCGTCGCGCTGGTCGTGGCCGACGATCCACCGATGGAGGAGATCGCCTTCGAGACGGAGATGCTGTCTGAGGACGTAGATGTATTGCGTGGCGTAGTGGGGGAAGACCGCCCGCGCGCCCTGATAGCCGAGGTCATATGCCTCGATGACCTTGAGGAGAAACCGTTCGTATTTCCTCAGACTGGCGTTCGTGTCTTCACATTCCTGCCTGAGCGTTTCCACACCGGGGCTTCCGAAGAGAGATAGGATGAATTCTTCCCGAATCATATGAGACATATCAGTATAGATCTGGATGAGCTCGATGATCTCCTTGAGCATATAGGGCGGAACCTCTTTTCTTTGTTCCATCCGGCGGGCAGAGTGATCGAGCATCTCGATCAGGGACCCTATGATCCGTTCTTCTTTCTTTAAATATTCAATCGATTTCATGATACCCACCTCCAGGACGTCATGTATCTGTGGGATTTTTGTTTGAAACACCATCAAAGAGGGCCAATTGTTAGGGAATATTCACGATACTTCAGGTTTCAAGGTGCTACAGGTCGTGCCGGAAATAGTGGAGCTTTTTCTCATGTGTCGTAACATAAAATGGATATCCTCCTCCCATGGATCCGTTTCCTGTCCTTCCCTTATACCTTTTCCAGTATCTCTTTGGCCAGGTTCAGATATGCCCGCGCCCCGACCGAGCTGACATCAAACAAGACCGCAGGGTTGCCCCTCTTGGGGACTTCCGCCAGCCGGGAGTTGCGGGGGACGATCGTCTCGAAGACCTTGGTCTTGAGGTCGCGCCTGAGGTCATATGCCACCTCCTTTGACGTCGTCGTCCTTCCGTCCACCATCGTCAGGAGAAATCCGAGGAGCTTCAGATCCGGGTTATACCTTCCCCCCACAACGCGGGCCATCCTCATCAGGCGCCCGATAGTCTTGAGGGCGAAGTATTCGCTCTGCACGGGAACCAGCAGGTAGTCGGCCGCGGCGATACCGGCCATCGTGACTGCGCCCAGCGACGGGGGACAGTCTACGATGATGAACTCGTATTCCGTCTTGAGCACGTCGAGAATCCGCTTGATGACGAGCAGGTCGTCGTTGATTGTGGAGAGGTAGAGCGTCTCCTCGTCGTTCGTCCAGATGTTTGAGGGGATGAAGCTCAGGTATTCGATTTCGGTGCCGTGAATGAGACGCTTCGGCTCGACCTTATCGATGACGGCGTTGTACATCCCGCCGCGAAGGTGCTCCCGATCCCGTCCGAAGCTGATCCAGAGCCCGCACTGGGGGTCAATACCCACGACGAGGGTATTGCGCTCGTACACGCCCAGTGAAGCGCCAAGATTAACCGCCGTGGTGGTTTTTCCAACCCCACCTTTTTGACTGGCTATCGTTATAACAATGCCCATGCGACCGTACCTCTCATAAACGGCTCAAAGTCCGTTGGTGACCATAAGGTCGATCATCGCCGGGATCTGCTGGAGGGAAAGGACCGAATCGACAACGCCGTCTGCGATGGCCGATTTCGGCATTCCGAAGACGAGAGACGTCTTCTCGTCCTGGGCTATGGTCCTGCCTCCCATGATCTTGATCGCCTTGAAACCTCGCGAACCGTCCCTGCCCATCCCCGTAAGGATAACCCCGATCGTCTTTTGGCCGAAAGTCGCCGCTGCCGAGTAGAACAGGGTGTCGATCGAGGGAGTCGGTTTCGCTTGATCGGTACCCGCCCGCTGAAGCCCTATTTGCGGCGCCAGAAAAGACTTCTTGATCGTTATATCGTAATCGCCGGGGGCTACCAGAATCTTCCCGCCCTCCACGATCTCGCCGTCCTGGGCCTCCACGACCGGCAGATGGCAGACCCGGTTGAGCCTTTCCGCGAAAAAGCGGGTAAAGAAACGGGGCATATGCTGAACGACGACGATGCCGACGGGGAAATTCCTCCTGATTTTGCTCAGGATAAACTCGACGGCCTTTGGCCCTCCCGTCGAGGCGCCGATTACGACTACCTTGTTGTCGGACAGTTGCATCAGTTCCTGCCTCGTGTACCCCGACAGCGGCTTCTTGGGTGTTTCGTCATATGGTTGCGCGTCCAGTGCCGCTTCTTCCGCCCCCTTAATAGACAGGTAATACTCCATATTGATACCGGCGGCCGCCCTGATCTTGGAGATGAGCTCCTCCTTCAAAAACTGAAAGTTGAGCAGCATCGATCCTTTCTGCGGCTTCGTGATAAAATCGACGGCGCCGAGGTTTATAGCCCGTATGGTGATATTGGCCCCTTCTTTTGTGAGCCCGGAAAGCATAATGACGGGCGCCCGGTATTGTCCGACGAGCTCCCGTAATGCCGACAACCCGTCCATATTGGGCATGATCACGTCCATCGTTACGACATCGGGCCTGAATTCGATATACTTCCTGATCGCCTCTTTGCCGTCGACCGCCAACGCCGCTATCTCGATATCGGGTGTCTCTTCGACGACCTGGGTAATAGCCCGCCTGATAATCGCGGAATCGTCTACGACCAGAACCCTTATCTTCCTGCTTTCCATTTTCAACTCGATCCGGAGTTTCCCGTCTATAGTTCTTCTTCAGGTTGAGCCGACGCCGGTGTTCCGTTTGGGTTTGTAGCGTTCAAGCGCCTGATGCTTGCGTATTGCTTTTTCCCGTTCTATGGCCAGATTCACCAATTCAGCGACGTCAAGTATCAGCGAGATCGAACCATCGCCCATGATTGAGGCGCCGGAGACTCCCTTGGTGTTGGCGAGATTCTTTTCAAGTGACTTGATGACGATATTCTCTTCTCCGACCAGCCGGTCGACCATCAGTCCAACCTCTCTGCCCTCGGCGGAAAGAATAACGATAAATAGATGCGTCGGCGGACTCGCGTCTCCGGTCTGCCAGCCCATATTGGCCTCGAAGATTTCGCTGAGCTTGATAAGGGGCAACACCTTATCCCGTATCCTCAGGACCTGGTGGCCTTCGATTGTCTCTATCTCTTCGATACTGATGCGGACGGTCTCGATGATAGATACCAGGGGGATCGCGTATACACGATCGGATATCCCAACGATCAGGGCCTGAATAATCGCAAGCGTCAACGGCAGCTTGATCGTAAAAGAGGTCCCGCTATCTTTAACCGTCGTGACTTCGACCATTCCTTTCAGTTTCTCAATATTTCTTTTGACGATGTCAAGCCCAACTCCCCTGCCGGATACCTTGCTGACCTTCCTGGCCATCGAGATCCCCGGCTTGAAGAGGTAGTCAAGGGCCTCACGGTCGGACACGCGGGAAAGCTCCTGGGCGGCAACCTCACCGTCGGCGACCATTCGCTTCTTCACGTCTTCCAGGTCGATTCCTTTTCCATCGTCCTGTATGTCTATGATGACCTGATTACCCTGATGATACGCCGAGATTGAAAGCGTACCTTCCTCCGGTTTTCCTTTCTTCTTTCGTTCTTCCCGGGACTCAATGCCGTGGTCTATCGAGTTGCGGATGATGTGGATGAGGGGATCTCCGATTTCCTCGATGACCGACTTATCCAGCTCGGTCTCTCTGCCGGTAATCACGAGTTTGATATCTTTATCCATGGTGTCGGCGAGATCGCGCACGAGCCGGGGGAAACGGGAGAAAAGCTGATTGATTCCAACCATCCTGACCCGCATGACCCCCTCCTGCAGGTCGTTGCTGATCCGTCCCAACTCCATCGCCGATGACTCAAGATCGAGGGCAAGCTGTCGAAGCAGGGAGAGCTCCCGTTTATTGAGTTTATCAAGATCGTACATCTCCCGATATACGTCCCTGAAAACCCCGGTCAGCTGGGAGAAGGTAGCCCTGTTTACGACGAGCTCTCCTACAAGATTCATGATCGTATCAACGCGCTCTGTTTCGACACGCAGTGTCTGTCGCGAGTATGGAGCATCTGAAGGAAGCTCCCCATCGTCCCCCGGCGTCTCACCGCCGTCGGCGCCTCCCGGCTCGGTGTCCGCGCGGGGCTGCACGACGGAATCGATGGATGCCGATTCCGACATATCGCCCCGGTCCGTACGATCGCCGGCGATTTGTTCGGGGGACGGCTCGTCGGCGGTATAAACCGCTTCCTGCAGATCCCCGGTTTCGGGAGCGGTCCCGCCCGACACGGGGAGGAATTGGGAGCCCGTCAGCGAACCGATTTCGTCCTTCAATTTCGCATATGACTCCTCAAGGACGGGGAGAATCGCTAATCCGTTGTCAGTAACCGCCGATCCGTTGTCCAGGATCGTGAGCTGCTTATCGACGATATCAATCATCGAATCGTATCCCATGAATTTCGCCGAGGATTTGAGGCTCTCGAGGGCCTTCTTGCATACCTCGATGCTTTCGGGAACGTCGGCCTTCTGCTTGATATGGGAGATACAGGTTTTGATTGTATCCAGGTGCTGGCCGGCTGCAGAAACGAAGATATCAAGGAGTTCCTCGTCCTCCGTGGGCTCCTGTTCCGAAGGCTCGGTAACGTCCACCGTCTCGGCTTTTACTACGGATTTTCTGAGCCCGCTCTTGAGATCGATGAGCCCGTTTATCAAAAGGTCCAATTCGGCCTGCTTAAGGCCCTCCTTGTCTGCAACGTATTTATCGATGAGCGTACGGATCGAGTCAAGGCGCTCCACGATGGTGCCGTATTCCATATAGTGGGCCGATCTCCTGAGCTTCTGGAGCACATCGAGCACCTCGGATAGCGACTCCCGGTCCGCAGTCCTCTCCCGGATCTTTTGCAGATGTTTATCTATTATCGAGAAGAGGTCGACGGTCGCCGACAGAAAGATGTCAATCAGCTCTTCGTCATGACCGGCCGTCACATCTTCAATGACTTCTTTGTTTACTCGGGAGCCGCGTGCCACGGGCGAGTTGCTGCGCCGCGGCTGAGTCGGTTGACTTGCGCGCCGCGGTATGGTCGTCTTTGAAGAACGAGACGATATCCTTTGCGAGCTTGAGGCTGATGCCGTTGACCGACTCCAGGTCTTCAATACGCGCTGTTCTGAGCGACCCTACAGAACGATAGCCCGCCTTATAGAGGAGCTTCACCTTCGAGCCGCCCACTCCCGGTATGATGGTAAATTCCTTTATGGCCTGGTCGAGGGAAAGATCGCCGCCCGTATCTTTTGAGCCCTGTTCGGGCATTTCTCCCTTCACGGATTTGTGTTTCCTGACGAAGTCCTTTATATGGTCTAATGCCTTATAGAAACTCAGGAGCTCGGTGCTGTTAATGTTTTCGCCTTCCTCTACGAGCGCCAGAGCCGAATTCCTCATTCCCGCCAGCACGTTCTTGAGCTCATCGTAGCCAAAATACTCTATCGAGGAGGAGAAGCTGCTCACCAGATCCAGGAAGCTGTTCAGCTCCTCAACCGTCATGTTGCCCTCGAGGGTCCCGAGCCCCCGCTCAAGGTCCTTTATGTGATGGGCTACGATCTCCCCGATACCCTCGTCGAAGATATCCGTCTGGCCCGTGCCGCCGCCCGCACGATCGTCCGTTATGTCCTGATCCTTCCGCTCGTCACGTGCGGGAGGCGTCGTCTCCGGCTCAGGACTCCGGTCAACAGGGCCGGCGGGGCTTGTGGGGGCTTTTTCGTCCACGGACTCGAACGCGCTCCTGATCTTCGTTATGATCTGGTCGGTATCGGTCAGCTCTTCGCCCGATGCCGAGAGGTCATTAAGAAGAGAATCGATGGCGTCCTTCCCGTAAAACAGGACGTCGATGATCTCCCGGTTTATCTCGATCTTCCCCTGGCGGACCCGCTCGAGACATCCTTCGAACACGTGGAGAAAATCGCCGAGTTTTACCAGGCCGATATAGTTTGCCGAGCCTTTGATGGTGTGTATGGACCGGAAGATCTGATTGAGGACCTCCTTGTTTTGGGGTTCCTCGAGGATCCGGTTGAGCGACTCTTCCAATTCCGCCAGGTGCTCGTTGCTCTCTATAATGAATTCCTTGAGCAATTCCTCGTCATACATGACGCCACCTTTATAGTGCTGAGGTTATCAATACCCACGGTTTATCGTTTTTACGGGGCATCCTTCCTATACTTCCCCGTTTTCTCAATTCGGTTATATGCTCGTGTACAGTATGTGGATTCCGACAAATAACATTACGAAAATAAAGAACTCCCTGAGCGAATCTGTCCGCATACGCCGCGATATCCGGGAGCCGAGATATGACCCGATAATTACGCCGGGCAGCCCCCACGCAACGGCCATAAGAGAAAGGCTCCCGCCGAGCGACAGATGGGCAGTCAAGCCCATAATGACAACGATGAACATAACCGCAAGAGCCGTGCCGACGGCCACTTCCATACTGTAGTTGAGCCTCTTGACCATGGACGGCACAATAAAATCACCGACACCGATAGACAAGAGACCGCTCAGGAACGAAAAGAAGAACGGGATATATCCGACACGGGCGGCCTGTCTTACCGTTACGCGTCGGAGCTCGTTGTCTATATACCAGTCCTGGCCGGAAAGGAAGAAGAGGGCCAGGCCGACGGCCGCCGTCCCCAGTCCCAGCCTCAGCACGTTATCGGGGAGGTACGTGCCCACGACGGAGCCGGCTATTACCATCGGCAGCGCCAGCGCCGCATAAAAGAGA
This sequence comes from uncultured delta proteobacterium, assembly GCA_963848155.1. Classification (GTDB taxonomy): domain Bacteria; phylum Desulfobacterota; class Zymogenia; order Zymogenales; family Zymogenaceae; genus JAFGAS01. Next base: position 43,346 of record CAWKCL010000005.1, on the reverse strand, counting down.
GCCACCTTGATGTCTACCCTGCCCGGACCGCCAGTAAGAGAGGGTACCGATCCCCATCCCCCCAACCTGGATAGCCAGCGCAGTGGTGATGGCCTCCGGGGGCTGAATGCGGTACAGGAGGATTAGCACGGGCGACCATAAGATCCCCCCTCCAATGCCGAGCATAACGGCTACCGTGGAAATGGTAATCCCAAAAAGGAAGATCGTAAACGGAAACTGCTCCATACGGTTCTATCTCTTCAAACGGGATAAATCAGCCCTGGCGAGGTTGAAGATCCCTCGTCATATCATCAAGTTGTTCCATCTCTTCTGAGATACGCTCCATATCGGCCAGCACGGCCTTACGGTCGCCCCTCTCAAAGGCCGCCTTCATGGACTGGACCCTCTCGCGGCACCTGTTACCCGTAACGCGCACGAGTCCAATAACTTCACCGAAATCGGAGACGACGTCGTTGATAAACCGTCCCAATCTTCCGATTTCATCGTTGACATAGACCGGGATCGGATTCCCGAAATCACCCTGCGCCATATTCGCCGTAACGGCAAACATACGTCCAAGGGGTATGGTAATCTTTTTAACGAACAGAATCAGTACAACGCCCGTCACGAAGGACTGGATCGCGATCAGGAAAATCACTTTTCTCTTTATCTGATCGATGGGGGCAGTGGCCGGGCCGCTATCCGATCTGCGCCTGATACTGACCCTGGAAACCGGGTTCCAATTCCCGATACGGCTCCTTACCGTTGATGTCGATGAGAAACTCAAACCCGAGCACTAACGAGGAAAAGACGATGATACAGACGTATATCATCATCCTCCTGGTCAGCGTAACGGTTCTTGTATTCGTTGGTTTCATGGCTACGTAAATATACCCAACACGACGTTTCTATTGTCCCAGATCATCTTGATGCCGGTCAGAAAGACGAAGAGCGAAAAGAACGTTTTCAAAAGAGATCCCCTGGCAAGCCGGTTGATGATCGGACCCAGCTGGCCACCGATCAAGACGCCGCTCATCGTGAAGATCGCGACCTCCCATCGGATCTGGCCCTCCCAGATATTGATGGAGGTTGCCACCCATCCGGCCAGTCCTTCCACGACTACGGTTGTGGCGATGGCCCGATGGACGTTCATCTTGTATACCCGCTCCAGGAGGGGAAACGAGGTCTCGGCGGTACCGATGGAAGAAAGACCGCTCGAAATACCCCCGATGAACGGCACCCACGCGAAGGGGTAGATCTCTTCCGTCAAAAAGCCTTCGCGGTTTCCGTAATGCTTTTCCGCCATAGATGCGAAAGTCCAGACGGCGCAACACGTCACGACGAGTCCGAAAAAGACCTTAAGGATCGCCTCATCGAGCACCATCACCAGGTGCAGGCCGATAACGACGCCGGGTATGGTCAGCAGTACCATCGGAAACGCCATGGAAAACTCGATCTGCCTTTGCCTGGTATAAGCGACCATGCCGGACGTCATGCCGCAGAGCTCCGTGACCATGCCGGTCCCTATCGCCTCGGGCACGCTCATCTTGAGTACGTAGACGAAGATGGGAAAGAAGATAATGGCGCCCCCGAACCCGCTGCTGGTGGCCATCGATGCCGTCAGGATAGCCACCGGAAACATAAACCAGTAGTGAGTTATCGCGGACCAGATGTAGTGACCAACGGCTTCCATGTGCTCGTTACCTTTACACTTTCGTTAGATCGACCTGATAGAACTTGAATGACTCCACCAGGGACTTCAGCTCGCCGATATTAGAGTAGAGAGTATTCAGCTCTCGTCGAATATCTTCGGTAATTTCCTTTTCCTTAAGAACCTCCACGCTGTTATAGACGCTGTCGACCGACCGGACGGCCGAATTGTTGATCTTACCCACCATGAGCAGTACTTCCTGAAAATCGGCGGTTATATCGTTAATGATAGAGCCAAGCTGGCCGATCTCGTCCTTGGTGTAGACCGGCATCGTCGTGGAGAGGTTTCCCCGTGATATCTCCCGGGCGGCGTGTACCATTTCGTCCAGAGGCCCGGCCACCTCCTTGATAAAGAACCAGAGCGCCACGCCGACGCAAAAGATGGTGATGGCCAGGATAATGAGCATCCGTTTCTGGAGATGGTAGAGGGGGGCGAAAACCTGCTCGTAATCAAGGTCTTCTACGGACCCCTCGATATTCTGGGCCCGGGCCTCGGCGACGAAATTGTCCTGTATCTTGTTGGTAAGCCTGGCTTCCCCGATCTCCCAGATCAATTCAAGGCTCATGGAGATCGAGACGGCCACGATCAACAGAAAATAGATGAGCAGCTTTTTCTTCAGGTTGGTGAAGACCGCGCGCTTTCTCCGCATCACGAGGCTGCTTCTGCGTTCTTTTTCCCTCCGATCACTTCCATCCCAGTCGGGACTCCCGTTTTTATACGTCATTTGCTCTATCCATGTCCGTCGGTAGTGTTATGTTTTGCCCGGTAAAGGGCGCGGCCCCTTTTTTGGAGAGCGCCCCTGCCGTTAATCCTCCAGGATTTTGACGATCCGCTTCCTGAGCTCTTCCGGTTTGAATGGCTTGAGGATGACCGCCTTGATCCCCATCTTGAGGGCCGCTTCTTCAAGGAAGTGCTTTTCTTCTTCCTGCCGCAACGTCAGGAGGACGAGCCTGGCCGTCGGGTCTTCCTTCAGGATCTGTTCTGCCGCGGCAAAGCCGTCGGTGTTTCTCATGGTGACGTCCATGGTCACCAGATCGGGTTTGAGCTCGCGGAAGAGCGCGACCGCCTCATCGCCGTCCTTGGCCTCTCCGATCACCTTCAGATCACCGCCGTCCAGCGCTTCCTTGATCCGGTTCCTCATGAACGACGAATCATCCACCACCAATAGCGTCTTAGCCATAGTACGCTCCTCACTCTCTGTAACGTGTGGGTTGCAGACAACGCCACACCCGGTGTCGGCCGGTCCCGTCCGTCTGACGCGTCGCCTCGTTTTGACGAGGCGACGCTCGTCTGTATCCGCGAATACGTATCCTGAACCCGATAACGGGACAGACCCGGTTCCGGACGTCTTACTGCCTGGCCGCCTTGATCGCCTCTTCCTTTTCTATTTCCTCGGCGGTGCGGTACTTGAACTGCTGCATCAAGCCGACGTTGGCGCCCGATGATTCCGCGATGTTCCGCTGGAATTCGGACACCTGGGACGCCTGTGCGGCAACGCGCTCCGCGTTCCTGGATTCATCCGCGACCGACTTATTGACGGTATCGGCAATACCCACGACCGACTCGATGTTCTTTTCCACGGTCGTAGTGGCGCGTCCCGACTCGCCGGTCATCTCCACGATTTCCTGGGCCAGAGAGGCCAGGTCGTCCATCGACTTGAGCACTTCTTCGATACTTCTCAGCTGCTGGCTCATGGCGTCGGCCACGATCTGGTTGATCTTCACGGCCTCGTTACCGCCATCCACGCCGATCTGCAGGAACTCGGCGGCCTGCTTGGCAAGCCCGGAGTTTGTCCTGGTTACCTCTCGGTTGGTCTCGACGTTCTTCAAAATGGTGGAAAGGGTCTGGGCGATCTCGCCGGCGGCCTTCGATCCCTGCTCAACGGCCTTGTTGGCGTTCTTGATAAGATCGGAGATCTCCTTGGTGGCGTCGGCGCTGCGTTCGGCCAGCTTCCTCACCTCGTCGGCGACGACCGCGAAGCCCTTGCCGTGTTCCCCGGCACGGGCCGCCTCGATGGCGGCGTTAAGCGCCAGGAGGTTGGTCTGCTCGGCGATGTCGTTGATGACCTCGACGATCTCAAACACCTGCTCGGTCGACTCCGTAATGGCCTTCATGCCTTCCTCGTTCAGCCGCACGCCCTCCTGGCCCTTCTGCACGATACCCATGACCTCCTCGGCGCGGTCGGACGCTTTGGCCGCCTCCTGGGACACGGTGTTAGCGATATTCAGGGCGTCGGTGAGCTTCTTGACCGCCTCGACGCTGCCGATGCGGACCCGCTCGGCCTCCCGGGCAACCTCGGTAAGCGACGCCGCCATCTCGTTGACCGCCGATGACGTCTGGGCCGCGTTGGTGGCCTGGGCGTTGGCGCGCTCCTGAACCTGCCGTGAGGCCTTGGCCACCTCGGCCGCCAGAGACAGCGACTCGTGAGAACTGCGCGCGGCATCGCTGGTTACGCTCGTGATCCGCTCCAGTGATCCCCTGAGTGCGCCCATCAGGCCCGCGTTGTCTGCAGACAGCGGCGCGGCCGACTCGCTGTAGCTACGCACGAGGCCGGCGTTTCGGGCAACCCTGGCCACGATGCCTTCGAGCCGGAAGACGAACTCGTTAAATCCCCGGGCAAGCATCCCGATTTCGTCATCGCCCGTGGCGGGAAGCCGCCTGGTCAGGTCGGCGCCGGCGCCCGCCAGGGCCGACATCTCGTTGGCGATCCTGATGATCGGCTCGGAAACCGTCCGCGCGACCAGGAAGCCGAGGCCTGCGGCGACAAGCAGGATAAGCAGCGTGACGATGATGCTGAACCACCGTGTGGCGGTCAACGTCGCCAGGACCTCGCTCTCGCCCTGCTCGGCGACGAGGATCCAGTTGTAGTCTGCGAGGTAATCCACGATCCCGAAGACGTCGTTGCCCAGGTAGTTCTTCCACTGCCCTATGGAGACGTCTTCCTCATGTCCTTCCTCTTTGCCCGAAATCACGTCCGGAAGAGACTTACCATTGATGAAGGCATCGCCTTTATTCAAATCGAGCTCAAGGATGGCGCTCTCCTTGATCAAGGCCCTCTTTCTTCAGTTCGTCGACAAACCGGGACTCCGAAATCATTAATCCCGTACTCGCGTCGATCAGATACACCTCGCCGGTCTCTCCGAGGGAGATATACTCGCCGAGGAGGTCGCTGAGGTACTTCATGTTGACCTGATAAATGAGGACGCCGTTCGTCGTTCCGCCTTTCTTGACCGGGTAGACTATTAAGAGGACGGGGTTTCCACTCCGCCTACTGTGACCATCTCGGTTGCCCGGTCGGCCTTGCCGCTCATCAGGGTTATGTAGTACTGCCTGTCCCTGATGTCGACGACTTTCCCGCGGTATTCCGGGTCGGCCTCCGCGACGACAAACCCGCTCGTGTCGGAATAGGAGATGCCGTCCAGGAAGGCCGTCCTGGACTTGTACATGGACTCGAGGTAAGCGTCCATGGTCGCATAAGTCGCCCGTTTCCATCGACGCGATGACCCTGGCGATGTCCATCGCCTCTCGGTTTCTTTCGTCCATGAACGTGGAGACGATGCCGTGCGACGCCTCCCGCAGCGACGACAGCCTTTCCTGGACGAGGTTGTTTGTATCGGACTTGGCACGGTAGTAGTTGATCACCGAGATGATTATCAGCGGAACGACCGCCATGAGGACGATCGCGATGATCAGCCTGGTTCGTAGTGTGAATTTCATTTGTTGCCTCCTTTATTCTTTCTTTCTTTTGTTATCGGGTCACAGGGTGGAGAGCTGCCGCTGCTCGCCGGCCGTCAGTATTTTCGAGAAATCCAGGAGGATAATCAGACGGTCGTCGATTCTGCTCACACCGGTGATATACTCGCTCTCCACCCCGCTCATGATCATATCCGGGGCGCCCTGCACGGACCCCGCGGGCACGGTTATGACTTTCGATACCGAATCGACCACGAAACCGGTGATCCGTTTTTCCAGCTCGATGATGATGATACGCGTTGCCTTATCGGCGTCAATCGTGGGGATGTTGAGCCGTTTCCTGAGGTCGATAACCGGGACTACCTTTCCGCGCAGGTTGATTACCCCCTCGACGAACCGCGGGGTATTGGGGACTTCGGTTACCGGCGCCGGCCGTATGATCTCCTGCACCAGGAGGATATCGACTCCGAACTCTTCCTGGCCTAAGAAGAAGGTCACTATCTGGAAATCGCCGGTCGGCGTTGTCTTTGGTTTTCGCGATATTTCGGACATAACTGTCACCTCCACGTATCTTCGCTACTGTTTCTTATATATAAAGACATCATTGACGCGCTCCTGCATGAACCGGTCGGTATGGCGCAGGACCGATTCGGTAGAGGCCGTAAAAAGGAAACCGTCCGGATTCAATACATCGAAAAGCCCATCCACGAGAAAGCGCGCCCGATCGTTCGAAAAATACATCAAGACGTTACGACAGAAGACGGCGTCGAACGAGAAAGCGGGTCGACGCACCCACGACCGGGTGTCGTTGAGGTTGATAGGGTAGAACTCGACTAACCGTTTTACCCGGTCATCGACCTCCCAGTATCCGCTGTTTTCGATCATATACTTCTCCCGATACTCCTTTGGGAGATGACGGACAGACCAGTCTTCGTACCGCGCGGTCCGCGCATGCCGCAGGGACTTCGTATTGATGTCACAGCCCACGATCTTTACTTTAAGGTCGCCGGCCTCCATTATATTTCCGAACCGCTCCAGAACGATCATCGCCACGGTATACGGTTCTTCGCCGGTGGAACAGCCCGCGGAAAGTATATTGATCCTTCGGTCGAGCGCGGCCCCCGAATCAAAGAGCCGACCCAAAATCTCCTCCTGAAATACGATACACTGGCCTTCCTCCCGGTAGAAGTAGGTCTCGCTGACCGCCAGCCTGTCAAGGAGCTCAACGACTTCCGTGTCTGGCGCCCGGTGCTTCACGTAGAGGAAATAGCTGAAGGGGTTCTCGATCTCGAGCTCCCTCTGACGCTCGGCGACCTTCTTCTTAAAGACCTTGGCCCTTCCGTTGAGTATTGCCACTCCCGTGACGTCCTGGACGTAGTCCATTACCATGTCGACCCCGTCGCTATTCACCTTCTCCTCCCAGCAGCATTTTCATATGCGTAACGAGCTTTTTGGGTTCCGTCGGTTTTATGAGGTATATGTTTGCACCGGCCGACAATCCCCGCTCTCTGTGCCGCGCCGCCTCTTCCTCAACGGTGATGATAATGATCGGGACCGACTGATACCCTTCAAATGTCCTGATTTGTTTAATGAATTCATACCCATCCATAACGGGCATGAAGACGTCGGTGATGATCCCGTCGTAATGCCTGGAACGGGCCAACGAAAGGCCTTCGGCGCCGTTTTCGGCGGTATCGACGGCAAATCCCTCCGTCTTGAAGATCACCCGGATTGAATCACGAATTACCTTTGAGTCGTCGACAACCAATAAGTGTGGAGACATATTCTCCCCGCTCCTGCTTATGACTTGACCATGAGCGCCCGGGTAATCTCTTTGGCCAGGAAATAATCCGGGACAATTCTATCTGCCAATCCTTTTTCTATGACCTGTCCGGCCATTTCGGATGAAAGGCACGTATCTGTCTGTTGAACAATGATGGTCCCTCCCACCCGCTTGAGCTCCTGGGCACCCTCCAACCCGTCAACACCTTCCCCCGTCAGAACTACGCCGACCGCCCGCTCGCCGAACGCTTCGGCCAGGGAAATCAGAAGCATGTTGAATGAATTACGGTGCTCAAAATCGAACGGCCGATCGTTGAGCCTGATATTACTGGTTGCTCCTTCCCGAAGAACCGTCATGTAGCGGTTGTCGGCGCATAAGTAACAGACGCCGTTGTTCATGATCTCGCCGTCCTGAGCCGGTTTAACGGGGATCGGCGAGTAGGAATTCAGGTATTCACAGAACGTCCCGATAACCTCTTCGGGCATATACTGAACGATGAGGACCGCGGCCTTCAGGTCCTCGGGGAATCGAGGGAGTATCCTCAAGAGGACGCTATAACCGCCCAGCGCCGTCCCCATGGCAATCACGGAATCGGCATTCTGCCGTTTGCCCTCGGTCCTCGTGCTTTTTCCCTTTTGCCTCATGCGGATGTGCTGCACGCTGGAAATCGTGACTTTTGCCGCCCTTTTGACCGTTTCGACGATGTTCTTCTTTTGGACCTCCAGGCTCAAATCCTGACGCGTGGAAGGTTTTGCGATGAAATCGATTGCCCCGAACCGCAGCGAGTCAAACGTGGCGGCGGCTCCTTCCTGCGTGTACGCCGAGAGCATGACCACCGGCGTGGGCTGCATGATCATGATGTGTTTGAGCGCCGTCAGGCCGTCCATCTCGGGCATATTGACATCCATAGTCACCACGTCCGGCTTCAGGTGCGCCACTTTCTCAACGGCCTCCTTGCCGTCTTTTGCCTGGCCGATAACCTCTATCTGCTCATCCTGGGAAAGAATGTCGGTAATCCCCTTTGTAATGATTGCAGAGTCATCGACGACAAGAACACGGATAGCCGCGCTCTGCGTTTTGTCCGGGGCAGGTTCAAAATCAGTCAAGATATCCTGTTCGAGCACGAAATCGCCCCGGTGGGACTCATCAAGAGAAACTAACGATTCTATAAGGAGCTGCTCCCATTTCTTTACAATGCTTCTCTTTGGGGCGGCTGCGTTTCTCTTCGTGGAAAACGAGCCGCTCTGCCAGGAAAGGATATCCTTAAGCGCCTGCTCTCCCTCGAGCGTATCGGTTTGCGCATGCACGATTTCCCCGTTCTCAAAGAAGACCGCCCCTTCTCTGTTGCTGTCATTTATGAAAACCGCACTGCTGAGGCGGGAGATACAGTTGATCTGGATTATGTCCGTGACCTGGATTCCTTCTATGGCGCCGTCGAAGCTTTTCTTTGGCTGAGAAAACGTATTCTGAATAAGGCTCACCAGATTCCTGACGACGAACGGCTTTTCGATGTATCCGATGGATCCCATGCCTTGGACTTCCCTGTCGACGTCAGGGCTCGAGTGCGCGGTCATGACGATGATCTTAATGTCGGGATTCATCTTCCTGGCGGAAACGATGAGTTCAAATCCGTTCATCTCGGGCATATATATATCGGTTATTAAAAGGTCTATCAGAATATTCTTAATGATATCAAGGGCCTGTGCGCCAGACGATGCCGTTAAGATCGAAGCTTCCTGGTACGTGCGCTTAAGGTTCGTCTTGACGACATCCAGCAACGGTTGGTCGTCGTCGACCAGCAGGATCGTCCTTTTTTCATCCGCGAACATACACGGCTCCTAGTGCTCCTTGAGCAGACCCGCGACAAAGGAGGGCATGGCGTGATCGTCCATGACGTGTTGAGCTATTCCCTGCCGTGATATTTCTTCGTTTGAATCGGGCAGAAAAGAGCCGGATCGATCCTCCATGACTGTCACCCCTCCGCGATCATTGACGGCCGAAAGCCCGGATACGCCGTCATGTCTTACCCCTGCGAATAGTATCCCGACGGTTCCAGCACCGAAGGTCTCGGAGCCGGATATCAGCATCGCGTCTATCGGTTTCCCGTCCGATGGCCCGAGCCCCATAAAGACGCTGTTATCACTATTACGAGAGAACGTAAGATACCGATCAAGAGAATTGATATATACCGTAGCGGCCTCGAGCTCTATGCCGTTCCCGGCGCTCTTCACTGCCAACGGGGCCACGGCGTCAAACTTTTCTACGAATGAGTCTATGATAACCGGAGAGATATCCTGCGTTACGACAATGGGGAAGGGGAGGTTATTCGGAAGCCTGCAGATAAGGCGAATGATACTGTTTGGACCTCCCAGTGACGTTCCGATCACAAGGATCTTCTCGTGCGTCCACGCGGGGGCGGGCAGCTGTCTACCGCCTCTTCTGTTAGGGATTCGCGCCCGCCTGATCCTATTAATATCGGCGGTCGATGCGATCTTGACCCTGTTGATAAGATCCTCCTTCTGTACCTCGATATCCCGTGAGATCGATCCCGACGGCTTAGGAAGGAAGTCCACCGCACCGAGGCGAAGTGCCTCAAAGGTTATGTCCCCCTGGTGGGTAAGGGCGCTCACGATGACGACCGGCGTTGGAACGTGGATCATTATATGTCTCAAGGCGCGGATCCCGTCCATCTCGGGCATATCGATATCGAGCGTTACCACGTCCGGTCTCAACCTCTGTATCTCCCGTATGCCGTCGATTCCCGTCCTTCCGTATCCAACCACTTCAATATAGAGGATCAGCCTGGAGGATCTTCGTGATGGCATTTCTCATGTACTCGGCGTCGTCAATGACGACCGCCCTGATTCGCTTTCCTTCCATTCGGACGGATATCCTCGTTTTCGTTTAGAGTCTTGGCGATAAGCTCGGAGAGGCTTTCCATCAAAAACGGCTTTTGAAGGTAGCCAAAGAGGCCTTCCCGATCGAGGGACTTCTTAGCCCCTTTATCCAGACTATTGGAGAGAAGGACTATCTTCGCGGTCGGCTTTGTCCTTCTCACCTCCAGAAAAAAGTTCACACCCCCCATACCCGGCAACACTGAATCGGCAATAATAAGGGAGAATTCCTGTTTGCCAAGCAGTTGAAGGGCGGTTTCGCCGCTGTTGGCCAGTTCGATACGTATTTCCGGGAAAACCCCGACGATATTCTTTTTAAGGAACTGCAAGTAGGTGTTTTCTTCATTGACAAGCAGAAGCGCCGCGCCCTTTTTTATTTTTGCCATAACCAGTTGCTCACAAGGATAAAAGGCCATTGGTTTTACACACTGTATTGGTTAGCAAGTTACGTGCCAGTGTTAAAATATTTTGCAGCCCGACGGGGGCAACAACGTGTTAGCATTACCTAATGTTATCAATATGTTACATTGGGCCAGCGATCCGCCGGCGAATATAAATAAAACTGTATGGGAATAGTGAAGATTATTTTGCGCATGACGGCGGGGGGTATTTTCTATTTCAGTAATTTACCCTATAATAACAATATGTTAGAGATGGTTGCGTATGGTTTGTTTGATTGGCTATTATTTTGCAGTGAACGATTATTTTGCACTCAATACCTTTTTCCGACGCCGTCCGGCCCTCCTTGCCGGTCTATTCCGCGTGGGATATGACAAAATACTTGTTTTCGGGCAGCAGCCCGATATCCATTGTCGTTGCGGTTGCCCCTTTATGGGCAGGGTTGGATTTTTCCGGGGGCCATATACGATTTAGTATAAGGAAGCCCATTGATCGGGGGATTCTTTATGCTATAATCGCGAAACGAAAAACGGGGGCTTTTACCGATACAGGGCGAGACTATCAAGCGGACCGTAATCATAACGGCTGATCAACTGTGTCCGGAATTCAGAAAGGAGTTCCCATGAGAGTATTGAACCTGGGGGCAGGTGGATTCATCGGATCTCATTTAACTCAACGGCTCCTGGATCGCGGCCATACCGTCATCGGAGTCGATACCCATTCCGATAAACTGGCCGAATATTTCGGCCACGATCGTTTCACGTTCCAGCAGCACGATATCCGTGATCACCGGTACGACCTGTCTGCGTCCGTCAGCGAGGCGGACCTGGTAATCGATCTTATCGCCCACGCCAATCCGGGTATTTACGTAAAAAGGCCGCTCGACGTTTTTTATCTCAACTTCAACGAAAACCTGAGGATTACCGAAGAATGTGTCCGCCATAAAAAGCGTCTGATCCAGTTTTCATCCTGCGAAGTATACGGAAAAACCGCGGCCGCCGCCTTTCCTGATTCGATATCCGATCCCGACGATCCGGCGCTGGCCACGTTTTCGGAAGAAACCACGAATTTCATCCTCGGGCCCGTAGGTAAACACCGGTGGATCTATGCCTGCGCAAAACAGCTGCTGGAGCGGGTTATCCACGCCTACGGGATCTCAGGACAGCTGCAGTATACGATTATCCGCCCGTTCAATTTTATCGGTCCTAAAATCGACTATCTCCCGTCGGGCGGCGGCGAAGTCCCCCGCGTCTTTTCCTATTTCATGGAGGCGCTTATTCTGGGAACCCGTATGGCCCTGGTTGACGGCGGCGCGCAGCGCCGGTGCTATACGTACATAGATGACGCGATTGAATGCATCGACCGTATTATCGAAAATCCGAACGGGGTATGTGACGGGCAGATTTTCAACATCGGATCCCCGCACAATGAAATAAGCATACGCGCGCTAGCCGAGACGATGTGCTCGATATACCAGAAAGAATTCAAGCTGCCCGAGGTGCCGCTCCCGAAGATCGTGGAAATTACCGGAGAAGAATTTTACGGCAGCGGCTACGAGGACTCCGATCGTCGAATCCCCGATATCACCAAGGCCAGAACGCTCCTGGACTGGGAACCCGCTATCGGCATCAACGAATTACTTACGCGTACCATGAGCTACTATATTAATGCCTGCAGGGAAGAGAAACCAGCGGCCTGGTTGCCTTCCGGCACCGTCCCTCGCCAATGAGAGGGCGCAGCTATCCGAATTCATTACACACGGAAAATAGATGATTGAACCAGTGTGGATTATCATGCCGGCATATAACGCACAGGATACTATCGAAGGCGTGTTTGCCCGTATTCCGGCAGACGTGCGCGAGAGGGTCAGCCGGTACGTGGTGGTCGATGACGGGAGCACCGATAACACCCGCCGGGTTCTCGCGGATCTCGAGAAGCGGATGGACGCGCTTACGGTATTGGCGCACGAGAAGAACCGCGGATACGGCGCCGCGGAAAAAACGCTTTTGGCATACGTTTTGGATCACGGGTGCGGGGCCGCCGTGCTTCTCCATGCGGACGGGCAATACTCACCCGAAAAGATCCCTGAACTGCTGGAACCTCTTGACAGGGGCGAAGCAGACATGGTGCAGGGATCGAGGATGGCCGGGGGAGGTGCGCTGCGGGGAGGGATGCCGCTCTATAAATTCGCCGGGAACAAGATACTCTCCTTGATTGAGGGTATCGTTTTCGGAATGGGCCTTTCGGAATATCATAGCGGATATCTCATCTATTCACGGCGACTCCTTGAGCGAATTCCGTTCGAACGGCTCAGCGATGATTTTCCATTTGACCTCGAGATGATGGTTACCGCGCATATAGCGGGATTTCGCATCAAGCAGGTCGCCATTCCCACGATTTACGCCGACGAAGTATCTCATCTCAATCCCGTAACGTACGGTTTCCAGGTCCTCGGGGTCGTGATACGGTATATCCGGGGCGACTATCACCGTCTCCTTGAAGACGAACGGAAACGTCCTGCCGTATAGCTGAATTCATAACAGGTGGCTAATCATGATTCTGATTTCAGGCGGCGCGGGCATGCTGGGTACGCCGCTGGTCAGGGAGCTTATCGGACGCGGACACAGGGTACGGGTATTAACCCTTCCCGAAGACCGCAGTGCGGACAATCTTCGCGGCGTATCCTGCGAAATCGTCAGGGGCGACGTGTCGGATAACCGTTCCCTTGACGGCATCTTTGACGGGGTAAAGACGGTATACCACCTCGCCGCAGTGATAATTGCCGACGGGGATACAATACGGCGCGTCAATGTCGAAGGAACCCGTAATATGGTAAAGGGGTCAGCGTCATCCGGAGTCGAGCATTTCATATATATCTCCTCGGTGGCCGTGCTGTACCCGCACTCAACGCCGTACGCACGCTCCAAGATGGAGGGTGAGCGGATCGTTACCGATCAGCCGGAAATGAACGTCACGATTGTGCGTCCCACCCTTATCTACGGAAAGGGCGGAGGACAGGAATTCAAGATGTTTCTCGAATACCTCGATACGTATCCGGTCGTTCCTTTTATCGGAAAGGGATCGGCAAGAAAAAACCCGATCTATGTAGACGACCTGGTGCGGGGTCTTGCGGCCATAGAGGGCAATCCCAAGACCTACGGGAAGACCTATACCCTTTGCGGGGGGCGGGAGATCAGCATCAGGGAGATGGCGCAACTGATTCTCTCGAACCAGGGCAGATATAAACCGATCATCTCCGTACCCCTGTGGATCGCGAACGGCATTGCCGTTATCCTGGAAAACACCATGAGAAACCCGCCGCTGACCCGCTACGCGATAAGCAGGATAGTGCAGGATGCGGCGCCGGACGGCAGCGAGGCCCGGGATGACCTTGGACTGGCGCCGATTGGCTTTGAAGAGGGAATCAGGAGAGTCCTGTCATGAATCAAATGCGATTACCGCGGGTAATACGGGCAGAGCCGCCGTATTGGAGCCCGCGCGGATCAGGGTAGATATCAAAAGCGCTTATATCATGAAGTAGAGCACCTCCGAATAGTCGATCCGTAGTGATAAGGAAACGGAATGGGAAAAACATCACGGCTGTTTGGCGAACGCGGAAACGACTCATACAAACAAATCCATCTTACCCGCGAGCGCATTCCTCGTCGTATCGATCCTCTTCGGGATTGCCTTTGTTTTTATCACCCCTCCTTTCCAGGTAAGCCGATGAGCCCCATCATTTCTTCCGTTCGTATCAGGTATCGGAAGGCGGCCTCATACCCGAGATTCACCGCGAGCCGGGGGGAAAGATAACGAAGATCGGGGGGGTCCTGCCGAAATCAGTGTATAAGATACATATCAAGACATTTAGTCGTAAAAAAGACATAAGGGTAGACATCGATAAACATATCTTCTCTTTGCTCGAGATCCCCCTTGATCCTCAAATACGATTCTACTATTCCTTCAGCAACATTGCCCGGTATCCCTTTGTACCGTATGTCCCGCAGGCCATCGGTATCGCGTTCGGAAGGTTTATCGGACTTCTGTCCCTTGCTCCTCATGTACCTGGGCCGATTGACGAACCTGGCGGCATGGATCTTTCTGATCTATATGTCGATACGGATAATCCCCACCGGAAAATGGGTGCTCTTCCTGGCGGCGCTTACCCCCATGTCTCTCTTTACGGGGGCGTCTCTATCCGGAGACGCGGCGACCAACGGGCTGTCGTTTCTCTTTATTGCCCTCATGATACGCCACGGACTGGACGATGGTATCCAACTCACATTTCGCGGAAAGGTCCTGATATATGCCCTTGGAGTCCTGCTTGCCCTCTGCCGGATGCCCTATTTTCTGGTCGTGTTTCTCTTTCTTATCGTTCCGGCCGACAGATTCAGGTCACGGATCGGTTACTGGACGTTTTTCGGATCGCTCGTGGCGGTGGTTATCATCCTCAGCGTCGGCTGGCACCTGATGACCGACCTGGATGTCTATACCCACCTCGGATCAAGAAAAGGGGTCTCGTCCCACGATCAGATACCGCTCATCCTTGCGGATCCCTTGGACTACGCCGAAGTTATGCTGCGTACGCTTTGGAAAGGAAAGCTTGGTCTTCTGAGAAGTCATTTCGGCGTTCTCGGGTGGCTTGATACCCCCCTGCCTCATTTCCTCCTCTATCTCTATGCTCTCGGTATTGATGGTGACGGCGGTTGTGGACGGAAACGACGCCATTGCCATGAGACCGTTTCAAAGGATCGCGATCTTTGGGATATTTCCTCGGCATGGCGGCGGACCATCTTTACCGCCCTCTACGCGATCGGGACGCCGGTGGGCGCACCTGTCATCCGGGGACTTCAGGGGAGGTATTTTATCGCCTTTTCGCCTCTCTTCTACCTGGCGCTTAATAACCGGCTAGTCGGACACAAGGTCCGGATGCTGGCGGGAATAGATAAAGAATCGGCCGCCGGCGGGCTCGCCGTGTTTCTCTCTCTTTTCGCGATCGTCTCGTCGGCCTGTGCTTTATGTGTGGTGGTAATGAAATATTATATATAGGTGATGCCCTTGAGAGCAACTCATGGACGGTTACGTCGGCCCGCTACTTTTCGCGGAACGTAGCGGATATCCAGCTCTGATCGGGAGAAAACGTTGAAGTTTGTCATCCGCTCTCTCAGCTGGCTCACCGCGAGCAGGACGATACCGGGACATAACCTGAGTAATCCCATAACGACGCCGTTTCCCGCGGCACGTTCCATCAGTCGAAAATAGACCGAGCTTACCAAAGACGTCGGCTGTAACAACGAGAAGATGATCCTATGTATTTTCTTCTTCGGATAGCTGATGAACCCATAATCAGGAAGGTCGATATTAAGAATGCGGGCATGGGACTTGAAATGGGTCAGGGCGAGCTTCTTTTCCGCCACTTTCGTCGTTCTCAATACCTCCTTCCACAAGGTCGGCTCGGTATGGATGATGCCTTTGCGCCGCGCCTCTTCAACGATTGCATGCCCCTTCCTTGACCGGCAGATTACATCCGATATGCCGCGATTATTCCCGTAGCTTGCCCGCCTGATGGTTTTGCGTCCGTAGACTCTCGCGATACGACAGTCACCGAACGAAACGTCAGAGAGTTCGTTTAATTTATCGACGCAATAGACGCATCTCAGGGGCGTAAAATAGGGGCGCGGGATCAATCTGCTTGACAGGCCCGAGATATCTACGGCCGTATCGTCCTCAAGCTTGATCCTCATGTCGCATGGCCACCCACGCCACTCCTTACTCCGATAGTCGAAGGAAGAAACGAGTTTTCGAGGTATGCCGTATTTGCCTAAAATGAGTTCAGTATGATGGTTATTAAAGACAGACAGACAATGCAGGCCGAAATAGGCGGCTATCCTGTTCTTTAGCACAGGCTTGACATGCTCCGCTTTTCTCATCGCGTGTATTTGACAGCCGGTGCCGACGAAGGCGTATGTGCCTTCCGTACGCAGAATATCGCCGATGCTCGAGGCGGCGGGGACAAAACAATACTTTGATTTTGCCGCCCCGAGGATTTCTTTCGCATTGCGCGCGATGAAAGTCTCAGGTGAAATCGGGTTATCGTTCTTCCATCTGGTCACTATGGCGCCGTCTACCTGCCCGGTCTCAAGCAGATCGATCAGGAGGGTAGAGATCAGGCCGCCACTTTGGCAATGGTATCTGATTTTCTCGTTTTCTGAATACGCCGCGTAAGTCTGAACGAAGTTCCCTATTTCGGGATGCCGGGGTGTTTCGCCGAAGATCCTCTCCTGGTATTCCGGGATATTGATTCCGACGCCCGGGCAAATACGAAGACATAAACCGCAAGAAGTGCATCGTTCACGATTTATCTGCCCAACGAGTATGCCCCGTTGCGTAAAGAGCATTTCGATCGCTTGTTCCGGGCAAACGCCCGCACAACCGCCGCAACCGGTACACAAGCCGCGGTCGACTATCGTTGAGACGTCGCCGCCGGCCTTATTCAGTTTCCTTTCTTGTATCATGTCCGATAGACCGAATCTGCGAATACGGGTATCACGGGTTTTTTTACGGCGCGGCGTTCCCTAAAGCCCGGCGAATAGGTGCTAATCATACAACCTTGAAGATACCTTCGCGATAACCACCAGAAGGAATTCCGTAAAAATGTAGAAGAGGCGGTGCAGCGAAGCCAGGACGACGGCAGTATCCGCGGGGATAATGTGCGTGACGCCAATGACCAGGACAGCTTCGCGAATGCCTATGCCCGCCGGGGCAAAAGGAACAATAAAGCCGATACTGAAGCCGAGACAATACAGGCCAACTATATATAGATATACCGATACGTCATTGATATACGGGAGGAATATTATCCAGAGGGAAAATCCAAAAAATAGCCACGTTAGTAAGCTCGCGACAATTATCCTGAACGGGATCAGGATACCGGCGATAAAGGCATCCAGCGCCTCCCGGAAGACATAGATGAGGATCACTCCGGTTGCTGCCAATCCTCCAATGAGAAGCAGCAGCAAAGCCGTCGAAAAGGGGAGGGCCCGCAGGAGAGCAGCCAGCACCTCGTTGCGTGTCAGCAAAATGAGAAATAACCCGCAAATGAACGCCGACCCGACAATCCAGATAGTCTCGACGATAATTGAGCCCCGAATCTGACTGTTGCTCAAACCGGCGGCCTTATAGAGGCCGGCGCGGCCTACATACTGCCAGATTGAGCCGGGTATGTATTTCGCTACCTGGGTAATATTAAATATTTGGAAGGACTCCCTGAACGAAATAACGGCATTGTAGCGACGGAGCGAAACGTACACTATCACGCTCAGTGCAAGCTTTGCGCATAAGATTGCCGACGTCGATAGGAATACGGTCGATATATGGATCTGGTGTAAAACCTGGGCGGTCTTGTCGAGGTTCTTGTGGACAAAAAATCCCGCGAAAAGAAGGATTGCTAACCACCATGCCCACTTTAATGCCGATATCCATTTACCCTGCATGACGATTAGTTTTGCCCCAGGAATTTGAATAGGTAGTCGAATTGCTCCTGCGAAGAGTTTTTAACCGCGGTCAAGCCGGACTCAATCCGTTTCTTAAGCATGGCGGTGTTCGATAAAGACGAGTGGATAGCGGGAAACAGAGCATTACTGTTGAATTCTCTGAAATCCAATACATAATCCTCCAGTCCAAAGGAAGCCATAACTTCGGCGTATTTATGGCCCCAACCGACTACGGTAACCGGAATACCGGCCCCCAGTGCGGCAACCATTGCGTGAAAGCGGGATGTAATAACGAAATGGCATTTCTGTATTAACCCGCCTATGTTGTCCGTATTAAGATCATACGTAATGGCATGGAGGTGTTTGGCAGCGGCAGGATAAGAGACCAGGCGCTGTTTCACGTCAATGATCAGAGGCAGGTCGTTATTTCTGAGTCGGTCCATATAGGCCTGACGGGTAGCGTTCGGAAATAGGAGCAGTGCGTAGTTCTGATCGAGGAGATACCTGCAGAGGTCGGCGATCTGGCCACAATAGTCCCTTCCATGCTTTTTCATGTTGACCGCGACAACGGAGCTGGGGCAAATACCGATGATAGGGAGATTCTCTGCGTCGATTTCTTTTTCGCTCTGTTCGACGTCAGATAAGCTTTCCCGACTTGGAGAATCGCCGCGCTTTGCAGAAAAGCCACGTCGGCCGCAACGCTATCGTGCACAGTCGTAATTCGCAGGCTCTCTAGATGGTTGAGAGTCTGACTTCCGCGCGCAAAAACCCGGCGGCAGCGCGAAAGCGTAAACCGCGCGAGCGCCCTATTGATCGGATTGTGAAACGGACCAAGGGCTTGAGAAAACTTGATAACGGGTATCCTGAGGATGAATGCCGGGAAAAGACTCAGAACGTTATAGGGAAGGGTTTTCGCTCGTCCATCTATAAAAGCTACGCCGGCCAGATCGATAAGGAGGTCCGAATCGCTCAGCTCCCGTACGGGGTCCGGGATGAGAAGATTACGTATGCCGACCGGCAGCCACGTCAGAAAAAATAGTAACGCTGAAAACGGAAGCAGGATTGTTACCAGATATAGCGGTGTGGCACTGCAGATATGAATACGCTCGTCATCTATCAGCCGCCTGTCGTCGGCCGGATAGTACGAAAAGACACAAAAGAGGCAATCAGCATACTGTTCCCTAATTCGCCCTATGGTTGTCGTGAGCATGGCCTCCGCGCCGCGGTTACCGGTGAATGTGGCGCCAATGATAGATACGCGTTTCATTTCGAAGATTTCTCTCCTTTTCTCACATACGGATCGGCCCCGAGAATCGTGATAAGCGGTGAGTCGATTTTATTCCCCGCCGGGAGCACGTTTTTCGGAACGCAGTAACTTATAGCGAATATCCTCTAACAATATGCGGTTGGCCGCCAGCAGATCGGCCACGAAGGCAATCAGGACCGTCTGGAAGCCCATCCCGAGCAGGATCGATGCGAGTATCAGGGATTGTGTATGCCCGCCACCATGGCCGGTAAGAAAGAAATAGAGGAACCTCAAACCTATTAAGAACCCGGCGCCAAAAAATGCGAGACCGATACACATAAAGAAGCGAAAGGGTCGGTAAATGACGAAGATGCGGACGATGGTCACAATGGAACGTTTGATATATGACGGGATGCTTCGCACCAGGCGTGAAGGGCGAAGCTCTTCGTTGACCCGCACCGGTACTGACGTGACCGCCATGTTATTTCGACCGGCCTGAATGATGGTTTCCAGGGTGTAGGTATAGTCGTTATATACTACGATACGCTGTGCAGCCTGTCGGCTTATGGCACGAAAACCGCTCGGTGCGTCCGGGATATCGGTACGGCTGACTATACGCACAACCCAGCTTCCGAGGTTCTGTAAGAGTTTCTTGAGCGGGCTGAAATGCTCTATCGCATTAATAGGGCGTGCTCCAATGACGATATCGGCCTTGCCTTCGATGATAGGGGTGACGAGCGTGGGGATATCATCCGTGCTGTATTGATTGTCAGCATCGGTATTGACGATGATGTCGGCTCCAAGACCGAGCGCCGTGTCGATTCCGGTCATGAACGCCCTTGCCAAACCTTGATTCCTCGTATGACGGACGACATGATCCACGCCGTGGGCGGCGGCTACGCCCACAGTGCCATCCGTGCTCCCATCGTCGATAATAAGCCATTCGACAATGTCGACACCGGCGACCTTTCTCGGGAGCCGGGACAGGGTAATCCCGAGGGTTTGGGCCTCATTGTAGCAGGGTATCTGGATAATAAGCTTCATGTTACTCATACCTCAGGTAGCTGCAGATCGTACGTCTTCAGCCCGTACCGGAAACCCCTCTTTCTTTTGAAAATACTACCACGGAAATCAGAAGCAGGAAGGGGACGATAATTGCCGAGGCATAGACATATCGAAAATCCTGCGCGGTCATCGAGATAAACAGCGAGCCGATATTGGCCGCACACGGAGCCGCCACAAGCACAGCCTTAAGTCCCTGATTCCTGAATATAAAATAAATCGAAAATAAAAGCAAGAAAAGGTACAGCCCGTGCCTCCAGAATATAGTCTTCATGGCACCTTGCTGGGTAAACCTGATAGCCGTTTCCCACGGCCGCCTGATGGGATTGTCCAAATTCCTCAGGCCCAGCCTCTTCACGTATGGATTATCATCCTTTATACGGAAGGCGGATTTGTGCGTGTATCCGCCCGGCGATTCCTTAAACCGCCAGAGGAGGCTGGTCAAAGTGAACCAATCGTTCGCGACTATTCCGGGGTTATCGAATAGTATGTGGAGGTATACCGGCAGTATTTTGTCCTTGTACACAGTCAGCTGCTCAAAATACGAACGCCCCGTGAGTTCCTCTATTTCGCGGTTGTACTGGTAGCCGTTGTGATGAAAAGGCGTAAAATACTTCTTCCACTGGTATTCCGGCATGATACCGTAAACGATTTCCTTATCGGCCTCCCGAACGACCCCATTCTCGTTTGAGACAACTGCCCCGATGTGATGGGCTATAAAGCTATATCTGGCCCCTTTCGGAAAGTGCAACACGTGTAATACGTCGAAATAGACGACCCGCAGTACGAGAGAGAGGGCTATCGTTATCACGATAATAAGAGAGACTCTCTTAACGAACGGCTTGCTGTGTTCCAGTAAGAATAAGACCGGGAGGGCGAAAACGAAGACGATGATCCCGTTGTGCCTGAACGACGTTGCCAATAACGAGAGGACGAGCAGGACGAGCTTGGGCTTACTCTTTAATGCCGTCCCGCCGGAGACGTAGATTTCGAAGAAAAGGAAGGTAAGAGTAAGCAGGGCAATACTGTATGGCACGTCTTTCCGAATGGTCGCCAAATAGATGTTATTGACCGGGGATAAAGTAAAGAATAGAAGCAGCAAGAACAAGACACCCCTTTTTACGCCGAGTTGTTCGAGCCGAGACAAGAAGAAGGATATGAGAATCGACAGGCTCAGGATTTGAAAAATGACGACCACGCCCGGGCTATTCCAAACTCGTGTCAAAGACGCCATGAATAACACGAATGATACCGGGTGCCGGTTATCCAGGGGATGTAATGGCACGTAGCTGCTGTCGAACAGGGACTGTATCTGATCCCATTCCCTGAGCGCATCACCGGTCAAAACGGCGGGGTAAAATGCGTACCAGGAGATGCACCAGACGATGAGGGAGGGGGCCATATACATCAGGACGGTCTTGAGTCGCAGCTTCCCGTACGGGTTGGCCCGAATTTTTACGCCGTCCAACAGCAGGAGCAGGGCAAGGGTGTACACGTATACAATAAAGAACAGAAAGACATAGACCAGTCCCTTTTCCGGGCTGTCAACAGTTACGCGGCCGGCGTTTACCAGCTCGGCCGAGCCGGTCGTCCCGCTGTAGAGGTCGAGTATTTTTGTGGGCCCGTTGACGAATCGAACCTTGACCTTGCCGGACCACGGGTGCTTTATGAAGACGACCTTGATCTCATGATCGACATCTGTTTGTACGCGCAGCAGCCCCGATCCCCCGGTGCAGCAGATGCCATCGCCGCGCGCCTCCCAGCCCGCCGCACCCGATACGACGTCATGTACATTAACCCTATTCCCGTCAACGTATATCGCGTCTATCCAGACCTCGGTACCCTTCGACAGGGCGTTCTTCTCGTTCAACGGTTCGATATACAAAGCCGTGCCTGTCTTTGGCACGTGAACGGTCAGCGGGTAGGTGAGTATCAGCCAGACCGCCAGGAACGCCGCAAATATCAGAATGGCCTTATTCTTTCCGATATCACGTATCGGGATGGCACGTCTCGTCAGTGCGTACTGGATAAGACAGAAGCTTACGGCCATTAGGCAAAAGAAGAGTATCTTATTTAGGTCCAGACCCTCGGAGATAAGCGTGTCGAACAGGCGGTACTGTCTCGCGAAGAAATAGAGGAGGGCGTGAAAGAGTGCGTTTAAGACGACTTGTCGTAGTAGTATTCCATTCTTGGGCATGGCGTAAGCTAATCTCCTGTGCGGGATAGTAGTCCCCTATAACCTTTTATCCGATTACGTTCGTATATAGTCGCGTAGAGGGGAAAAATTCTGTCCCTTAATAATCCTTATTAACTTCTTTTCCGTGTTCCTAACATTGTAATAAAAGACAAAAGAGTCCACGCAATTAAGCCTGATTCTCGGTTGCTCTAGACTGATCTCTCTCGGGTGAAGATAGATAAAAACGGGTCTACCGATGCCGTTGTGCTTCTTAATATTATAGACAATGAACCATAGAGGGAAAAACCTGAGGAAGAACCCACCAGAAAAGCCAATCCATTTCCCCAAAACTCTCGTGACCGGACAAGGGATTTCATATACTTCTTTTACTTTACCGTTAATACAGGGAAAATGCGGATAACGAGGAAAGCCGGGTATCCCGTAGAGATAGGTATATGCCGGATAAACCGATGAAGAGTAGGAGTAACCTTCTTCACCGAGAATATCATAGAACCAGTCTAAATCCTTTCCTTTTATCGACCATGACGGCGCCCTATAGCCGATTACTGCCTGCCCGGTGATATCTTCAAGTGCCCGCTTTGACTTGCGTATATCCGCGCGAAACTCTTCTTTAGATATCGTATATACCAGCTTATGAAGGTATCCGTGCGAGGCAATTTCGTGTCCTTTAGCACTAATCCGGCGCACGACGTGAGGTTTTTCTACCGCCAGGCTGCCCAATACGAAACAAGTAGACTTTATTTTGAACGAATCGCATACGTCCATAAGCTTCTCGACGTTTACCTGCAGATCCGTCCCATTGACTTTAGACCTGGTTTCCTCATCGTTTAGAAGCCTGTAGTTGGCATGATACCATTCTTCAATGTCAATCGTTAGAAAGTTTGCGATAGTGCCTGCTCTCATAAGAGGTCTCATCCGTTACGGAATTTAGTGATTACCTGTACTTAATATGTATCGTAGTCAAGGAATTCGTAACTTGATAGAATAAACTCCTTGTATGACGGGTTTTCCGTTTCGAGATTCCGGTATAAAAAGAAGAGAGGAGACGGCAGGAGGAATCGCGGAACGCGAAATCCCCTGACCGGGGCCCTATCGTTCAATCCGGCATACAGGTAAAACGGCGTCTTATGGGTAAAACACGCGTGTGTTATCAGGGAGCGGGTATCCATAGTTTTGATGTCGCGCCGAGGAAAGAACTTCAGTATGACCACGGTCGGAATCCCCTTATACCGGTCCACCGTGGTTAATCATTATTCCGCTGTCATGAACATGAAGACAGTAGTTTGAAACAGGAGAGCCAAGACGCCATTTCAGAACTTCCGGGGACCATGCCTGGCTCCACTGTTGTCCCGGTCCAAAATCCAGGCCGCTTACGATCTCTGAGAACGCAGATCCCCTCAGGAACTTCCGGGTCACTCGATAGGAGGCGACGTCCCGTTTTCCCGGCAGCACGAATCCCCCGATCGCGGGGATCTGAATAACAACGCGGTTCGGAAGGAGTTTCTTCCAGGCCTTCAGGCTAAAATCGTTCGGGAGACCGATCGTGGCGGATACTCCTTCCTCAATGCGCGCGGTCTCGGATGCCTTAATCGCCAGGCCTTTCAGGAGATCCTGCCCCCTGAGTCCCCGGCGTACCGCAATATTAACGACGAGCCCGAAGAGACGTGTTCCTTCCCGGCTGTGGAATCTCTGAGGAACGATGCCGTAATGTGCCACAATACGCTTGCCCTTGCAGAGGTCCATCGCGACGGTATTGCCTTGCGGGGATTCGTTGTAAAGCCACCCGAGGTACCGACTGCCGCGAAACCTCGGCACGTTAAATACCTGCCAGAGGAACGAGCTCGTCCTGGCGATATCCGATTTCCTGGAGTAATAGTCGTCTTTGCCGGTTGGGCACATTTTAATAATCCTTTACGCAAGTCTCTTATCTGACTCGCTCGTCCGCGGTTTTATAAGCGACACCGCGAGCAAGATAGGGACGATTAATAGAGAAGGATATACGTATCTGAGATTCTGGGAGACGGTCGCGATCAGCAAAGAAGCGATATTTGCCGCGCACGGAATAGTTAAAATCAGTCCCTTTACTCCGCCGTTTCTGAATAGCAGGAACAGCGAGACCAGGAGAATGAACAAGTAGAGACCGTGTCTCCAGAATAGCGTCTTTAAAATCCCTCTCTGGGTTATGAGGACCGCCTTAGTCAGGATCGGCCGTAAGCGGATTCTCCGTATCAGACAGATCAAGTCTTTCCCGATACCGACCGGCTTTTTCTATGCCGAACGAACACATTGACGTATAGGAACCCGGCGCCTGTTCGAATCGCCAGATGATGCTCATCGAATCCAGACAGGAATTAGCGACCATGCCGGATTATCGTAAAGCACATGAAAAAAAATCGGGCAGTATGAATTCCTTATACTTACGTATCTGGGAGTTATAAGAACCTCCCAGGACGGTACGTATCTCGTCGTTGAAGGAGTACTTCCCGTTATAGTATGGATCGTAATACTTTATCCACAAATACTCGGGCATTATCTTCGTCAGCATCTCCCTATCTTCGCTTCGTATATGTCCCTGGCTGTTGACCAGGACGGACGCGATGTGGTGCACAAAATAGGAGTGCTTTATATTACTTGGGATGTGCGTTGCATGCAGCACATTAAAAGTAATAACCCTGATAATCAGCAGTACCGCTATGATGACGCCGGCTGCGATGTACGTCGTCTTACCGCTCTTCTTTCTGTACGTGAGAAAGAGAGCGGCGAATGTCGTAACGAGCGCAATGATCCCGTTGTGTCTGAATGACGTTCCCAAAAACGATAGGATAAGCAGGACGATCCAGGGCTTACTTTTTAATGCCTCCCCGTCTGAAACATAGATCTCGAAGAGAACGAAGGTAAGGGAAAACAGGGCAATGCTATATAGCGTATCTTTCCAGATATTCACCACGTACATGGCGTTTACCGGAGAAAGCGAATAGAACAGCAGCAGCACCAGCAACACGGCCCTTTTTACGCCAACTTGTTCGAGCCGTGCCAGAAAGAAAGAAAGCACCAACGACAGACAGAGTATCTGGACGACAACAACCGTACCGGGGCTATCCCACAGGTAGCGTTAAGGCCCCCATAAAGAGCGTATGTATTGTCGGATGCCAGTTATTAAGCTCGTGCAGAGGCGTATAACCTCCGTCAAAAACGGACCGCATCTGGTCCCATTGATCCAGCGAGTCTGAGATCATAACGGCCGGGTGAAACGCAAACCAGGAGATGCACCAGACGATGAGGGAGGGGGCCATATACATCAGGACAGTCTTGAACCGCAGCTTACCGTACGGGTTGGCCCGTATTTTCATGCCGTCCAACAGCAGGAGCAGCGTAAGGGTGTATACGTATACGATAATAAACAGAAAGAGATAGACCAGCCCCTTTATCGGGCCGTCGGTGGATGTCGTAACGCGGCCCAGGTTCACCAGTTCGACCGAGTCGGTCGTCCCGCTGTACAGGTCAAGTACTTCCGTAGCGCCGTTAACGAATCGGACCTTCGCCTTGCCGGACCACGGGTGTTTTATGAAGACGATCTTGATCTCACGCTCGACGTTGGTTTGAACACGCAGCGGGCCCGTCCCTGTGGTACAGCGGATAACCTTGTCCCGTATCTCCCAACCGGCTAAACCCGATACGACGTCATGTACATTAATCCTGTTTCCGTCAACGTAAATTGCCTCTATCCAGACCTCGGTACCCTGTGATAACGCGTTCTTCTCGTTCAATGACTCTACATACAGGGCGGTGCCTGATCCCGGCATGTGGACGATCAGTGGGTAGGTAAGTATCAGCCAGACCGCCAGGAACGCGGCAACCGCCAGCACGGCCTTGTTTTTTCCGGCGTCCCTTATCGGCACGGTAAGCCTGGTCAGGGCATACTGAAGAAGACAGAAGCTTACCGCCAGGAGGCAAAAGAAGAGTATCTTGTTGATATCCAGCGCTTCAGAGACGAGCGTATTGAAAAGGCGGTATTCCTTTGCGAAATAATAGAGGAGAACATGAAAAATCAGGTTAGTAGGCTAATTGCCGTAACAGGGTTCCGTTCTTGGACATAGAATAACCTAGTTTCCTCTGTTAAGCAGTCTATATGTGAGCTTCAGAAATCGGCGTAACAAACCGTACTTTTCATAAATCCGCGCAATTGTGCCGCTAACGGCACGAGCACATCAACGAGAATTCTGTCGTCAACGGGGATATGGAAAACAATGCTGTTTCCGGTTTCGCCTTCGATTGCGCTCCGAGCTACAAGGAATCGCGCGAGTCTTTTTTTCCTGAAGGGATTCCTGTCCTTTAAAACGAGATAACTAACTGCCTTACTATCCCGCACTAATTCTTCTTCCTGACAGGAAATCAGCGCCTCCGGCAAGGTAATCCCGGGTAAGTCCTGGTCCTCCAACGACCACAAGAAACCAAGCTCGCTGTACATCCCAAGCCGGTTGTCAAAGGTATCAAGCAGGAGTTTTCCGGGTTCCGTCCTGATCACATGTCTTGATAAGGGTGTTCGTCCGATAAACGGAATCGTCTCCAGTATCGCATCCACGGGAAATGTATCCGTCTTTTTCCTTTTGCCTTGTTTCGTCGGGATCTCGCGCCATGATCCCGTAAAACCAATATCCGGTCTTTTCTCCAATAGTCCGATGCAGGCATTAAGAAAGCCTTTGTCGAGGACATCGCCTCCCTCGAGGATGAGCAGATAGTCGTATGCGGTGACGTCCGTCGGCATTAGGAAACCGCCGCCGGGATTCCTAAAGAGCAGGTTTCTGCCCATCCACCAGCAGGGAACGCCTTCCGCGCCCGGATACTCTCTTCAGCAATAATAAGATGCGGTTCAAAGGCTCCTTCATTTTCTTGAACGGACCGTACCGTCATCTCGGTGAGCAGTCTATCCTTTGAAAATACGACTATCAGGATTCCCGGCTTCTTTTGACTGATGACCGATACGCTGCTGCCGCTAAAATAACGACCGGGCTTATCATAAAAATCGCCAAGCGGATCGTCATTGAGCGGGTAGGGCAGAGAAATCGCCGATTTAAGCGACCTATCATCGATGAGCTTCTTTATAGAGGCGGTTAAGCTTGAAATGGAACCGTCAAACACCAGGGCGTTCTTTTCATGCTCGAAGTATTCCAGAAACGCGGGGATGTTTGATACTATGAGGGGTGTCCCCGCAGCGTATAACTCGTGCGCCGCGTAACAGAAGGACTCAAAATAGCTGGGGAAGACGGCGAACATTACGCGCGGCAGCAGGTCCTCGAGCTCCTGCCAGGATAATTGGCCCGTAAAGACAAACCGGTGACGAAGATGCCGTGGTATTTTCTTTTCCAGGTAGCCGACGTAGCTATCCCCTCGTGCGGGAGGCAGACTGGAGTCATAGCCGATTATATAAAACATAACGTCGGAATTTCCGGAAGAAACAAGGTAGCACACGGCGGCATCAATAAATGCGTCCACTCCTTTCCAGACAAAAATACGGCCGTAGAAAGCCACTATGTTCTCTTGAGTACCGGCCCTTCTTTTCGGCCAGATAACGAGGGGAGGCTTCGAATGGATCATGCTCCCCCGCCATTTTTCATAAAAGGGGAGATACGCGTCCTGCAAATAGCGTTTGGATGGATAGAGAACGGCATCAGCGAATTGCAGCGCACCATGTTCGAGGGCAAACAGGCGGTAAAGGGCATAATCGTGCACGGCGGTGGCCTGGCTGGCGTCCATTACCTCTATAGAATTATGGATGCGGACGGCAATGTTCGTTCCTTCATAGGCTATTCCGCCAAGCTTCGCGCGAATCGCATAAAACGCCGGCCCGCAATAGTCGAAGAATTCCATGACGTCGGGGCGCTCAAGATCGGCGACTTTCTTTGCCGCGACGTGAAATCTGTAGGCGTTCCACTCCTTGGTAGAGCCGAACGCAGTTCGGTTAAGAGGCGTGTCGGCCAGGTCACTGACCAGATAGCCTTTGCAGTGCTTCCAGCGGGGCAGGGTCTTTCTGTCTACGGAGATAAAGCGTTCGAATTCCTCGGCGGTAACATCGAGAAGTAAGACGACGTCATGGCCCTTTGCCAATAGGATCTCACAGGCATTACGAATCAATACACCGCAGCCGCCCCATGTCGTCGGGTGGAATTCATATGATACGAAACATATCTTTGACACTACTCTATCCGTTTAAACCCGTGACATTTCCATGAACCGGTTGAGGGACTCTCGAGCCTTCTCGTTATACTGCCGGGCGTACGGGATGTATTCATGAACGATCCGGTCCCTCTCTTCGAGGGCCTGTTTCGCATACTCCGCTATCACGAAGGCCTTATCGGGATACGGTACAACCAGGCGGCTGTGGAGATAATCAGCGTCTTCGAAGTAGTGGGAGGTTGGTCCTATGAGACAGGGGCTGCCCGCCGAAAGGCTTTCCAACGGCAGCATCGGCGCGCACTCGCTCAGCGTAACATAGAGGTTTACGTCCATTTCCGCCAGGCGCCGCCTTATTTCATCCTGCGGTACGGCGTCCGGGGTGATCCTGGCTTTGACTTTCAGGAGTCCCGCCAGTTCCATAGTCCTATGGTCCGCCCCGGAAATATGCAGCTCCACGTTATCAAGGGTGCTTGCCGCCGCAATCATCGCATAGGGCTGCTTTCGCCAGTCGGGTTTTATATTCCAGATACCGATACGACATAGGCCGTCATTCTTCGTCTTTGACGGACCCTCCGGGATATCACTGACAAAGTTCATGACGAACCCGGTCCTTATCCCCATCTTACCGACGACTTCCGCCATTCCCTTTTTTACGAATCCCAGCTTATATATCATCCCCCGGCGGTAGTAGTTTACAATTGACCGAAAACCCGTCCAGTTTATCTCTTCCCCTGACTGCAGGAAACTCCCGTGCCACACGGCAAAAATCGGGATTCGGGGAGATTTCGCGTAGAACGCCTCCAGTAGGTACCGGTAGGTGAGCGGGAAGCCCTGAATTACCAGCGCGGAACACCCGGCTTCGGTGAGGAGATCGGAATAATGGTTAGCCGTTTCCGGGGTCAGTATGTCGTTAATGGAGTAATTTTCCGTAAAAAGCTCCTGCGCCGAGCTCCTGATTCCTCTCCATTCCGGGTTCAGGACGGAAACCGGATAGCCGCTTTTTCTTATTCTCTCTATGAAAGATTCCTCTTCTTGAGAAAAGCCCGATTTTTTGACGACGGCAGGCGGGGCGGTAGATTCCGGTGTGGAGATATGTTTCTTCTTCAGCAAGACCGCCGCCATGTATCCGAGGGGAGACAATGAAATCCTTCTTGCCAGCTTATAGCTGCGGGTGTTCGTTATCGTCTCCAGGTCATTTCTCAGGTTATGGTTTTCCCCTTTGAGGATTCGGATTTCTTCTTTGAAGCTATTCTTCTCCTGATTTAAAATACGGTTCTCTTCTTCGATGGCGGAGATTCGGCTGATATTCTGCTGTATCTCGCCTATTAGTCGATTAAATATTTCTGTATTGAAATCTACGGGCGTATTCCGGGAAAAAAGGCTTTCAGATAGATTTGAAGGGTCCGCTGTGGAGAGAATAAACGATCCGAATCTTCTATTCATAAAATCGTGAAAGAACTCGGACCTAATAACTGGAAAAGGGGCAAAGTCCTCGACATCCCATATACTCAGATGTCTTTCATATACATTTTCGTACCTCTCATCCTGCTGCCAGTCTTTACCTAACGGAACATTTATGATGGTATACTTGCTTGAATCGAGCGCCCAGGCCAGAAGCTCCGTGCCGGCAGCCTTTTCGAAGTGCTCTAAGACATCACCGAATAGTACTACATCCCACGATCGATCGAGACTGCGATAGACATTCTTAAAATCCTCCAGGACTATCTTGTTGTAGAAATATTTATGATACTCATCGATATTGTCAGGAAAGGCCTCAACCCCTTCGACGTATATCCTCCAATCTTCCCGGCGGATTCTGTCAAACCATAATTCACAGAATTCCCTGACTATCATTCCCCAGCGCCCATACCCTATCCCAACGTCTAAAACTCGCGTCGGCGCTACCTTCATGAGGGCGTCTATCACAAACGGGATATTCTGCCAGTTACTCGTTCCCATATCGTCGCATTCCCTTATCGCAAATGGCTGCCACGGCAGCCTGAACTCCGGACTCAGTACGAACGTATGTTCGCCTATCCTATCGCTCCGTCCTCGGAAGGGATCTCAATCCGAGTTTCCTCAGTATTTCGGCCGAGAATCCGAAGAACCTCTCTCCTCTGGATTGCTGTTGGAGCCGCCCGAGCGCCATTAAAAAGCCAAGCCCGACCCGATTGTTAGCCATATCTTCACGCAGTTTTCTATTACGATAGGCCGCGTCATATTCGTGGTGCGTATCAATCCACCGCGTAACTGTATTTCCGTACTCATCCGTTAGGGAATGGGAATCGATACGATGGTGAAAATTGGCCAAACTATCCGGCACTACGCCAACGTCGCCCACCGAGAGAACCCGCAGATTAAAATCCCAATCCCCCAGTACGGCCATCGATTCATCATAGCAACCGACCTTGTCCAAAACCGACCGCCGGTAGAGAAAGGAATTATTAGGAAATCGGTTACACAACGCCATGTCCGCCAAATAAACCGCCCTGAGCCCGGTATTGTAGGCTTTCTTTGAGAGGGTCTTAATCGTGTTGTTTTCTACTTTTTCCTTAACGCATGACGAATGTGTCACCACGCCGACACAATCATGCCTGGTATCCAGAAACGCGACCGTCTTTGCCAGGAATTCCGGATGCCAGGTGTCATCGTCATCGTGAACGACGATATAGTTCGATTCCGAACGCCGTATACCTTCGTTCGAGGCGGCTTCCATTCCCTTTGATTTTTTTAGGTGAACGGTGAGGACATCCAACCCGTTCTGCCGGGCCGCCTGTGCTTCCCGATCGACGTACTCCGCTTCACCGGCGTCATTGACTAAAACCCATACGAGATCCTGGTATGTCTGACGTTCGATACTTGTACGCAATCTGGGCAGGAGGAGCGGTCGATCCTTCGTACGGGTAATGACGGCTACCCTTTTCATGTATTCTCCGTAACCTGTAAGGTGTTATTTCGTCTAATAGAGATTCGATCTGCCTGAGTATTTACGTCATGCTGCGGTAATACTCTACGCCATGCTCCTGATCCCCGTCAAATAACACTTCCCCTTTATCGAGGACAATCACACGCCGCGTCAGGGTCTTAATCATATCAAGATCATGGCTCACAAGCACCAGGATTTTCGCCGAGGTAATGAGGGAATTGAGCCGCTCTTTAGCCTTTTCGATGAACTGGATATCCCCGGATGCCAGGATCTCGTCGACGAGCAGGATCTCGGGGTCAATCATTGTGGCGATGGTAAAGGCGAGCCGCATCACCATGCCCGACGAATAGTACTTGACCGGGACATCGATGAAATGGCCAAGCTCGGTAAACTCGATGATCTTGTCCTCTTTTTCCCTGATCTGCCTGCGCGTAAAGCCGAGCATGGAGCCGTTCAGGTAGACGTTGTCCCTCCCGGAAAACTCAGGATTAAAGCCGGCGCCCATCTCTATAAGCGGCTGGACGTTCCCCTCGATTGTAACGCACCCCTCCGACGGCTTGAGCAGGCCTGATATCACTTTCAAGAGGGTGCTCTTGCCCGAGCCGTTAAGCCCGATAATCCCCACCCGCTCGCCGTGCCCGATGGCGAGCGTGCAGTTCCTGAGGGCAGAGAGCTTCCCAACACGCTCATCTACGTATTTCCTCCGGCTCAGGAGATTTATCACGTACTCCTTAAGCGAGGTTGTCCTGTCGTAGTAGAGGTCATAGACCAGGGAAACGTTCTCGAGCGCTATACTGCATCCGTTTCTATTCATAGCCTGAATACGATCCTGTTATCGTATTTCTTTAGTATCCACAATCCGAGAATACACAGTGACACCGACAACACGGAGCACGCCGCTGTCAAATGCCACGGGGGGAGGGCGCCTTCATATATAGGCTTTCGGAAAAGCTCCACGTACCAGTAGAGGGGATTATACCCGATGATTTGTTGAAGCCGTGCCGGCATCATGGTTATCGGATAGTACACCGGCGTAAGAAAGAACAGGGTCTGCATCACTACCGGTACGATGAAAGCGAGGTCCCGAAAGTAAACGGTCATAATGCCTATGATACAAACCTCACCGATGAGCAGAAGTATGGCCAGCACGATCGGCACTATCAGGAAAATATAGGAGGTCGTAAACGTTATTTGACGAAAGGCGATCCCAAGGATCAGCAGCGAAATGAAGATAAACAGGAAGTTTACCGTCTCCAACACAACGATTTGCAGGACGTAGGCAAGCTTAGGAACGTGTATCCGCTTGATAAAGTTCTCGTTATTGATAAAGACGGTCGGGGAATTCCCGATAATGCCGGAGAAAAGGCTGAAGATGACGATTCCCGAGAAGAGATACAAAAGGTATCCCTTCATGTCAAACCGAAAAAGGCTGAAGAAGACAAACCCGACGACGAGATTCTGCATGAGGGGTGCGAGGACGGACCAGAAATAGCCGAGAAATGACTTTCGGTATCTATGTTTCTGAAAAGAGTAGACGAAATAGAAAACCACCCATCGGTATCGAAAAGTGTCCCGTATTTCCGCAATGATGCTATTGTGCGATGCTACCGCCATGAGAACCCGATCGGCAACCTAAAAAGCGCCTATATGTGTGTATACTTTCCTATTCTTCTTCGACGGAATCCCGGCTTTTAAATACTATCGTATAATCTTCTTTACCAGGACTTTAATGGAAGTTATGATAAAACGCAAGGCGATTCCGCAGATAACTAATAGGTCGATAAGTCTCTTCCGCTGAAAATGCTTCGTATAATAGAGCCACATGCCCCGGTGTCTTTCGTAATTAATCCTGAGCGTCGGGACGGTCTTACTGATTCCGATCTCGTGAGAAACAACTATCATAGGATTGTATACAACTTTATATCCGGCCTCCTTCAAGCGATAGCAGAAATCGATATCCTCATAAAAAACAAAGAAATTGTCGTCGAATCCTCCTATCAAATCAAAGACCTCTCTTCTAAATACCATTGCGCATCCCGAAACCCAGTCGATTTGCTGCGGCCGATCATCAGATACTATTGGATTGAGGTACTCCCTGGAAAATCTATTATTCGGAATCAGGCTTGTGAAGATCGAGCTCCTATTAAATATTCCAGTTCGTAATGTCGGGAAACGCCGGGCCGAATACTGCCTGCCGAAATCGTGAGGATTTATTACCTTGGGACCTAAAACGCCGACATGATTAGAAGAAATAACAGCAGTAGAATCCCGGAGATTTGAAGGTAGTATCCATGCGTCGGGATTCAACAAGAAGATGGTACTTTGTTTGGCATAGCGCACCCCGGTATTGACCCCGTGGGCGAAACCGAGGTTATTTTTTGATTCGATGAGTTTTACCGACTTGAATTCGTCTCTCACTATCTGCCTGGTGTTATCTTTCGAATCGTTATCAACAACGATAATTTCGTACGGTATATCGGAAGCGGCCATAATATGATTAAGACAGCCCCTGATATGCTTTTCGCTATTATGAGTTACAATTACGAAGCTTATCATTGCGAGTTCACCGGCGATAATTTCGCTTTAATCTTGTCTAAGAACCAGCCCCCGGTAATCAATGAACCTAAGTCCCTCGTTGAAATCTTTGCGCTCCTTTGAATCAACGCCCTTTTTTTCAGTACGTCCGGTAAGCTAAATAGAAAATCGATTTTAGCCTTCAGGAAAGATAGTAATTGACCGTTGAATGCAAAATAAAATAAAACGGCGGTATTATATACCAAATGAGCCGGCAAATGGGAAAAAAGTAAGCGAAAGGGCATGTTCTTAAAATAAACGTATTCAAGATTCCTTTGTCCGTAGTAGCTGAATACTTTACCGATGTCCCTGATGGTCCCATGTGTCTTATGATAGACGACCGCTTCCGGGCAGTATATGCATTTATAGCCGGCCAGCTGCGCCCGAAAACTCAGGTCTACGTCTTCGCACATGATAAAGAAATCCTTGTCGAATAACCCGATCTCCTGCAGCATGCTGCGACGATACACTACGGCGGCGGCGCACGCGCCAAAGACGTACTCGGGGCTGTTATAGGTATCTACGCTCTGACCCAGTCCCCTCTTTGCATTAACGCCGCCCCCGGTGTAGATATCGCCGGCCGCATCAAGAATATCCCTTCGATAATAGTTCACTATCTTGGCGGCACAGAACCCCGCGTCCGGATGGAGTTCAAGGCACTTGATAGATTCCCTCAGCCAATCGGGGTGCGCCACCGCGTCGTTATTGAGGAGGGCTACGAACTCACCCGCGCCTGATTCTATTCCAATATTGTTTGCACCGGTAAAACCGCGGTTTTCCTTTAGGGGTATTACTTCTATATTCCTGAAGTTTCTGGAGACGTATTCTACCGATCCGTCATCGGAGCCGTTGTCGACAAGAACGATATTTGTGTTCTTATAGGACTGGTTTAGAATGGATTCAAGACAATCCTTCAGGAAATGTTTACCATTCCAGTTTACAACAATAATATCTACCTGATTGTTTTTCATTATGATTGAGTTATTTAGCTGATACAGTGAACGGATCTAATAATGAATATACTCACTCTACTGTAACCTGAGGCGTCAAGGGGGAGAATCAACCCTATACCGGACTAACCGTACTTTACAGTACCCGATACGGGCATCATGTCCGTTATTTGAAATAGGGCCGCAGGTCCAGCTCCTTTTTTACACCGTGCATGTCAAGCACTTTTATAACGGAGCCCGGTTTCTCTTCTCCTATCCCGGGAGACGCCAGTATCTCCGGGATACCGTCTCCTTCCAGGTCCGCGGTCGCGACGGTGACGCCATAGTGCGCGTCAAAGGGAAATATCTCGAAAATCGTTTCGTTGCCCTTTCCCAGAACCTTGAGATCGTCGGTCGAATAGGAATAGGGTCCCGGTCCCGCTACTATTTCGCTGATACCGTCGCCATTGACGTCGCCGATTGCGGTGTTAAGGCCGTATCGCGCCCCGGGGATGAAGACCCGAAACCATTTCGACTCTACCGGATTCAAGGCGCTATCGGCAAAATCAATGGTCATACAGTACGTCTGATATGGGTGTAGATGAGGTGCCGAGGCCACTATCTCATCC
Organism: uncultured delta proteobacterium; assembly: GCA_963848155.1. Lineage (GTDB taxonomy): Bacteria > Desulfobacterota > Zymogenia > Zymogenales > Zymogenaceae > JAFGAS01. Next base: position 7,657 of record CAWKCL010000005.1, on the reverse strand, counting down.
CTCCCGTCGCCGTCGATATCGCCCGAGGAAACCCTGATCCCGTGTCGTAGATGTCTATAGTAATCGGCAGCCTCAATAATGTCTTCAACCTGGAATTCCCGGAGAAGCATACCGTTCCCGGAGAAGATCCTTATGACGGGACGGTAACCCTGGCCGGGGCCCATGCCGGCGATAATCTCGTCTTTTCCATCCCCATTCAGGTCGCCGGCGGTTATGTTCGCGCCGTATCTCTTTTCCGGGAACGCGTAGAAACGCCTGAGCTCCCGGCCGGAACCCGTCAAGACCGTTATGAGCGTATCGTTTCTATGCCACGGTCCCCGAGCCGCGATGATCTCATCGAGCCCGTCACCGTCGATGTCTCCCGAGGCCAGGTTGGCCCCGTACGCGACTCGGCTTCGAAGACGGGAAAACGGTTTACGAGGATGCCGTCACCGGTGAGCACCAGGACCTCCGAATCGCTTTCCTTGGCCGGGCCTTTACTGACCAGTATCTCTTCCTTGCCGTCGCCGTTTACGTCTCCCGCGCAGACCAGCGGAGAGTTTCCGTAGGCATCGTAGCGCTCCAATCCCGGCGGCCCCACGGAAAAGTTTTTCATGTAGCCCGGCACAAGCAGTGTGAGTGCGGCAACCGCCACCACGCCGTGCATGACCCCCAGCGAGAATATGTTTCTGTTACGCGAAAAGAGGTAGCAGAATATGAGGCCCCCGACGGACGTAAAGGCCACCAGGCCCATGTTAGGCGCGTGAATAAGCGAGAACAAACCCGCGGCCAGGATAATCGCGGCATCTTTATTGATGAGCACTTTTTTCAGCCGTAAGTAGAGAAAGCTGTTGAGGCCGAACTGCTGCAGAGTGCCCCAAACACTATAGGCCAGGATATCCAGGAATACCTTTCCGGGGTTGTGAGGTTTGTAGCTCTCGCGGTAAAACATGAAAATACATACGGTAAGCCCGACACACAGGAGCGCTGCGATGGATGCTTCTTTGAAAGACCGGGACAGGTTGTCGACCCGGATACCAAGATCCTTGAGCGTATCTTCGTGTACAAAGAAACTACTAAGGAACACCAGGGTGCAGATGGTTCCCGTCAGCGCCGACAGGTGTGGCCCCCAGTAGCAGAACCGCAGTATCCACAGGATAACGAAGATGCCGCCCAGCACGACGCATAGTTCACACAGGGTATATAGCCGGGGGTTCTTGTGATATATCTCTCGCAGAAACGCCATAACTCTTGACATACATCAATTCACACAGAAAGTCTATTGTATTAGACTGCTATCCTGCGACGGAGAACCATTGGTCCTGTTTATCAGCGCCTGATCTGTCCGTATTCAATGAATCCGGGAGGATAGCGAGACCTATTGTTTCTTTGAGCACTCTAAGACAATTACGTTTTTACTCCCCGGGGGAAGCGGAACGGCACGATAGATGAATCCGGAATCCGTGATGCGTTCCTTGTACTTCTCATAAAGCAGGAGGTTATCCTCACGGGAAAAAGCGATGAAGTCATATCGGCAGGCGCCGGCGTTTTTCCGCGTCCCCTTTAAGAGGGTATTCTTCGTGAGTTTGAGGTACTTCCCGTTCGCATAGTAGGCGATGCGGGGGTCGTCCGTCAGAATAATCTTCTCGTCACCCGCGTGTGAAAGAATATAGCGTCCGGCAACTTTCAACGACACTTTCCTGGGTTCCCAGTAGTAGGACCCCTTGATCAGTGCGCCGGTTATCATTACGCTCACGAAGATAACCATGAGAATCCTGAGATACGACGCCGATCCGTTCCTGCGACCGATAAGGTTTTCGAGTCGCGCCTGCAACAGCCTCAAGCCGTATCCCATGAATCCCATGAGGAGAACAACTATGGACAGAAAGTACCTTCGCGAAAATACGTGAACCTGGCTGAAGTAGATAAAGTCAAGTATCAGGAGGACAATGACGATAAACAAGTAGTAGCGTTCTATAGGCGAAAGGGCTGTTCTTGTCCAGAACCGTACGATATTAATGCCAAGAAAAAGAATATAGACGGTAAATACCGCTTCAAAGAACGTAAGAAGGAAGGCAGTTATCATATCGACTGGAGTAATCCCCGTGGCAAGTACCCCGAGCACTTCCGACTCGGCATTAAAGCCCATCAGCGATTGAGAGAACAACGATATTGCCGCGAGTGGTTTCCCCGGGTTCAACGAAAAGCTATGGGCCTTTACCGAAAAAATGATGATAAGAGATAAGGCAACGGTGAGGGAAATTGACGCGAAAGAAAGGGTCGATCTCGCTCTCCCGCGTATCGTTGTTTGCTTTCCTTGAGGGTCTCTCATCCAGATATAGGCCAGGACCGCGATGATACAGAAGAGGCCTTCCGCTTTCGTCAGGTAGGCAAGGGATGCGGTCAATCCCGCGAGGATAAGGTAGCGGTCCTTTTTTTCGTCGAATGCCTTCCACGCGATAAAGAACGTGGTCACGATCAAAAAGATGCTCGTGGAGTCTCTCAGTACATTTGACGCGTTTACGAACAGGTAGGGGTGTATTGCGAAGAGGAAGGCGGAGTAGCGTCCGACCCTTAGTCCGTAGGCCTTCCTTGACGCCAGGTAGACGGGAAACAGGGTGAGCGTTCCGAACAGGATCGAAAGGGCTTTACCGGACTCCTCATACCCGATACCGCATTTGCTGATAAGCGCCATCAAAAGGGGAAACAGCGGATGAACGTTAACCGCAAAATCCATGAGGGATAGGGAACCCGGACTTCCGAGGGTTTTTGCAGTCTCAATGATCAGGCATGAATCGGGCTCTATTACAGAGGTATTCAGCGACTGGAACAGCCTCACGGCGAAAGCGAAAACCAGCAACAGCAGAAAGACGCCATCGAACGTCGAGGTGCCGTCGCTTTCGCCTTCGGTGATCCTGTATGCAGACTTTATGTAACGCATGAAATTGGCCCGCGAAAAACCGCTCATCGAACTCGAACGTTACCTGTTTTCGTGCGTCCGGACTTAATCGATTCCTCGGTTACGGTTATCTCTTATTGGGTATCATTGAGCATATCACATAATCGCCTATGAGGATGCTGACAGCGCCGGTGGCGGTCGTCGTTTCTTGATTATCACCACCGCGCTCTGAGGCGCAAAAAAGCCCGGTAGGCGGCCCTTTGCACCAAATTTCTTATACTTACCTGGCGTTCAGTCCAAACGGCCCATTCGTCGCTTTCGATAGAAAACGTATCGACTAACTCATGAGGCTTTAGACCGTTGTTACCGAGCGTATTGAGGATCCCTTTAAGCCTGCCCCCGGAGTGGAATAACTCGTAGTGCATACGGCCCGAACGGCCGGCTCGTTTGAGATCGGCGGGAGTTAACGAAACGCAGTAATTCAGCAGCTCGTCCGGCCATCGCCAACTGAAGGCGCCGGGGTAGGCGAGGTCAATCCCGCTGTGGATTCGTGAAGAGATGCGCCTATGCAGGGCCACCGGTATACCCGCCCCCATTGCCTCAATCAGCGTCAAAGCGCCTCCGTACGGAAAAGAGGCAATATACAGGTCAACCCGATGATCATGAAGGGCCTTCCAGACGCTGGGCACCCAGGGCGAGTATATGAACCGATCGGGCTGAATGCCGTAACGCTTCAGTCCGCGGCGAATCCTGAACAGGGCCCACGGCGTCAGTAGCCCGATGTGAATATGCTTTCCCCCGGTAGCCTTTAAGAGGTTCGGAACTAAATCAAGATAGCTGATAAAATACGGGACCTCGATTTTGTTCAACCGTGCCGCCGTGCAGGTGGTGAGCGTCCCGTCGGATAAAAACGGCAGATCAACGGGCCGCGCCCCCCTATCCTCGACGGTAAACGGAACGTAGGTGTTCTCTATACCCAGCACGTTTCGACAGTTATGGTAAACCACCGGATGCGGGTCGATGTGCCTGAGGTGAGATAAATACACCCCCAGGCACAAATGATGATCTCCGTGATGGTAGAAACAGGCATCGAGTTTCATCTCGGGCTGTATGGCGGCAACGGCAACGCTGTCCTGATGATGATTGAACAGGTATACTCTATAGGGGCGGATTTTTAACAGGCGCTCCTGCAGCCATGTCAGCCGCTGCCGGTAGCTTACCTTCGGTGCCCGCTCAAAGACGACAGCTACCTGCCCGGCCAACCCCTTCATCACGTAGCCGACATCAGATCTTCCAGCCAGCTCGGTCGATAAGATGACGTGCCGGCCGGCCGGTTGCGCCCTGATGAAGTCCTCGATGACGCGCGTATGCCCCCCCGATTTTTGAAGCCGGGTGACGATGTAGACAAAGTCCGGCCGATCCGAATGATCGTGTCCCGCGTCGTCAATTTTCTGTCCGATCAGTGCAAGGCTGGCTTTCCCGATACGCAGGCACAGGTCATCCAGCGCCTTTGAGCCGAAAACCTGTGTGGTGCACAAAGGCTCGGTAATGATTTGCTCCACGATATCGTGGATTGAACGCAACGCTTTGTCAAGCTCGCCCGTATCGATTAAACGAGATGCGTTTTGTCTGAAAGAATACAGGCTCTTATATCTTCTCATATCTGCCAAGGGTCATGCTTACTTCTTTTTAATCAACTCCCTTGCCGGATTACCGGCTACCGTCGTTCCCGGCAATACGTCCCTGGTTACGACCGCACCCGCTCCAACGACACTCCCGGCGCCAATCGTTCGAGTCTTCATTACGGTCGCGCCGGCGCCTATAAGACATCCCCGCTTAAGCGTGGCGTGTCCGCCAATGACGGCGCCGGGGCCGATAAAGACGTAGTCCTCAATAGTGACATCATGGCTTATCACGGCATGAAGCCGTGCGGCTATAAAATCGCCGATTTTAGCGTTACTCCCGACTATGCAACCGTCCGGAAATATACAGCCCCTGCCGATTTCCACGTAGTTCATGTCTATAGACGGGTGAATCAAATCCGCGATTGCGCAGCCGTGAGAATCAAGCAGGTCAGCGATGAGCTTCGTTTTTGACCAGTGTCCGTGCACATTGTTATAAAAATAGACGTCGTCGTCTTCCGCCAAACCGGGGATCAATTCACGGGTGCCCAGGACCGGGTAGCCGAAAAAGGATTTGTCCTGGAGGTCCTTTGTATCGTCAATGAATCCTAAGAGCTCCCAGGTGGGGGAAGACCTGTTGATTGCGTCTATCAACTTGATCAAATCGACGTACGCGGCTCCATAGATGATCAGCTTATTCATTGGATATCCTGTTTATACATGAGTATCCGGTACCGTTTCGATAATGAGCGGCATATCGGGGCGGAAGCCGTTCCGGTGTGAAATATCACCGTTGTTTGCTCTTCTATTTCCTAACACCGTAGCGACCAGTATTCCCCGGTTCCAGAAGTAAGATATCGCGGAGCTCCCGCGCCGTCATGAGTTCACGTCCATTGGCTTCGCGTAATACGTGTATCCTCTTTATTAAATCGATGTTCCGGGCACGCGTGGTTCGTTCCTGGTCAAACCAGATGTTGTCTTCAAGCCCGACCCGTACACCTCCGCCGATCGCAATTGCGACGGAGTTCATCTTAAGCTGGTAGTCCCCAATCGCGCCAACACTCCAGAGAGATTCCGGGGGGAGGTCGTTGATCATGACCCCCAGGTGAAGCAAATCGGGTTGGGCACAGGCGATATTTCCCATAATAAGATTAAAATAGAAGGGGGGAGCAAGAAACCCTTTTTTATGGAGGTACTTGGCGTAATTAATCATGCCGGCATCGAACGCCTCCAATTCAGGCCGTATTCCGCGCTCCAGCATCTGTTGCGCCAGCTTCTGTATGACTTCCGGCTCGTTAATGCTCGATCTTCTATTAAAATTAAGTGAGCTCAACGTGAGGCTTCCCATATCAGGCTTGAGGCGACCGTCCAACTCGAGCGGGGCCGCACGTAATTCAAACTCCGGAGTATTACGTCCGCTCAGGGATACGCACACTATCAATTCGGGAGCAAACGATCGTATCCTCTCAATTATCTCCGCGAAAACCTCCTTCGTATGGGCTGACTCATCTGTCAAAGGGTCCCGGGTATGCAGATGCAGCATTGTTATGCCTTCATCCCAGGCGGCGCGAACTTCTTCAACGATCTCTGATACGCTCAGCGGAACATGGGGGGTCATTTCCTTGGTTGGAATCATTCCTGTCGGAGCGAAATTTATGATTAGCTTATTCAATCCTTAAGTCCCAAATACGTCTTTACGTTACTCTTATGCAGTTCCTTGCCTGCTATCGGAGCAAGGGGAAAGGTGAAATCGTTCCCTATACATACGGCGAAACGATGATTGGTCATTTCCACCTCAATTAGTCAAATCCAATTCATAGAACTCGTATGCCACTCCTCCCCCGCCAAACTTAGTCTTAAAACGGTAGAGGCCGTCGTTTAAAACCGTACCCCCTTTTTCATTGCTGGTCCCAAGGTCAAAATACCGCACGCCGTTCTCTTTTGCCTCCTCTATCGCCGATTCTATAACGGCGATGAGCGCCTGTACCTGATAACCGCGTTCGCTTGATGCAATATACTGCGTGTGCCAAACACGCGGGGAATTGAAAAGCACGATGCCAGCCTCCACTTTTCCATCCAGGAGAGCACAGCGGATACGGATTTCGTCCGGGAATAAATTCCGCAAAACGGTAATTTCTTCACGAGTATGCGTCGGCTTGACACCATACCTACGCTCAAGATTATGTTCGAGCACCGTCCATAATTCACCGAGCAATGAAATATCACGGGAGATTGTAACGATATTCTGCGCCTTACGCAATCCTCTACATAACCGTTCGGTCGTCCGGCGACGGTTTTCAAGATCGATCGAGGAAGACAGGTAGGTACCGGCCTTACGCGCTCCCAGTCTGGCCAGGGCGTAAATATCATCCTGGGCGGGAACGAGCATGTAGATATGCGGTACCGGCTTATACAGCAGGGTATGAAAGCCCCGGATCGAGTAATGAGATCGCAGGGCCGACAGTGCCTCGATCATTCGCGTCCCTCTCAGCCGTCCTTGATGCACGATACCGCCATACGTTGCGCCGGGATGGCTGACGACGAGTTTCTGATCATCCAGCGCAATCGCCGCGGGAAACACCCCGACAATGCTCTCTTCTTCCATGAGCAGTGCTGATGCATCGCTAAAGCGGCTGCGGTGATAGTTGAGAAAGCGCCGCGAATGCAAAAAAGTACCGTTAACGGCACCCGCGCACCACGTATCCCATTTTTCTTCATGTTCGGCAGAGAAGTCGATGACTCTCACGGCCTACCCTCTGAAGATCGCTGGAAGCGATATATCGCGTCAGCAACGTACTCGATTTCCGCCGTCTCCAGCGCCGGCGATATCGGCAGACTCAACACCTCATCTGCCAACATCTCCGCGACGGGTAATTCGCATTCCCGCAAGTCTCTATAACAGGCCTGCCGATGCGGAGGGATCGGATAGTGAATGCCGGTCGAAATCCCCTGTTGTCCCAGGTACTCTCTTAATGCATCGCGCCGTTTGCTGCGGATGACGTAAAGGTGCCACACGGGATCGGCGTAGCCCGGAACGTACGGCAAGACGACGTCTGCGTCCGCCAACAGTCTCGAATACTGAGCCGCGATTTCTCCGCGGCGTGTATTCCATTCGTTCAGCACAACCAGTTTTACCCGAAGAAAAGCCGCCTGCATC
>CAWKCL010000004.1:0-238960 GCA_963848155.1 uncultured delta proteobacterium | reverse complement strand
TCGTCAAGCCTGCTGTTGCAACCGGCAAGGTCATGCCGGTACTTCGCTTCGGAACCGTAGTTGCGGAGCAGCCTGACCTCTGTGGCGACGGCATCATCGTTCGTGAGCACGGCGCCGCCGTCCCCGAGCGCCCCCAGGTTCTTGCTGGGGTAGAAGCTCGTGGCGGCCGCATGTCCCAGCGACCCTGCGCGGCGTCCTTTGTAGCGCGCGCCCTGGGCCTGTGCGGCGTCTTCGATCACGATCAGGCCGAGCCTGGCGGCGAGTGCGTTGACGGGGTCCATGTCCGCCGCCTGGCCGTAAAGATGTACGGGGATAATCGCCCGAGTTCGGCCGGTTATGGCGTTACCGATAAGCGCCGGGTCGATGTTATGCGTGTCTACATTCGGTTCAACGGGAATCGGGGTTGCCCCGCACTCCGTAACAGCCAGCCAGGTAGCGATGCACGTGTTCGAAGGTACAACTACCTCGTCACCGGGTCCGATCCTATAGGCGCGTAACAGAAGATGAAGCGCTTCGAGCCCGTTGCCGACGCCAATACAATGCTTCACTTCGCAATACCGGGCAAATTCAGCCTCAAACGCCTCCAACTCGGGGCCCATGATAAACCAACCGGAATCCATGACGCGGCGGCAGGCGGCATTAAGCTGGTCACGGATTGATCCGTGCAGTCGGCCGAGATCAAGGAACGGGACCTGCTTCATTTGGCTTTTACCCGGGCAGCATTGATAAATTCATCGTAGTCCCGGTAGTAGTCCGACTCATCGAAGTATTCGGACGCCAGCACCAGGCACACCGCGCCGGAAGAAAAATTGTCTATTGCGCGCCAGATCATTGGGCAGACATAGAGGCCGTGGTAGCTCCGGTTCATATGGACAGTCTTCTGAGACCGTCCGTCGTCGAGGTGGATATCAAATGAGCCGGACATGGCGATGATAAACTCGTGCAGGGCCTTATGCGCGTGCCCGCCGCGCTCCGAACCGCCGGGGATATCGTACAGGTAGTATACGCGGCGGATGTCGAAGGGGATATGACGTCCGGACTCGATAAAGGTGAGGTTGCCCCGCGGATCGGCTATTTCCGGCAGGTTGTAAAGGCCGCATCTATCGATCATATCTTTCCTTTATCCAACACGACTGAGAGCTCTGATGAGCGGGTTTCCCGAGAAGGCCACCTGGCCCGTGCAGTATAACAAAAGATAAGCCTTTTTGCCACCGTAATGATTCCCCGTATTCTCCGAAAAGCTTCTTGCGGTCATAAAAGGGCTCATCATCGCTTTCATTAAAGTATGGATTAAATGAGCATTTTCTGCTTAAATATAGCCACGTATTGGGGATAGTGCCGGACGGACCCGCGGGAAAGGTATTAGTGCCGCACGCCGCTGTTTCGGATCGGCGCACGGACGTGTTCGTCGGCTCTGCGTTGGCTGCCTTGGAATACCATACGGAGCGGAAATGACCTATATTTCTTATGCTCAAAACTGCGAGGACGTGATGCTCTTCCGCGCCCTCAGCGGTGTGGAGAAGGGCTTCTACGTAGACGTAGGCGCACAGGACCCGATTACCGATTCAGTTACGAAGCTGTTTTATACAAACGGCTGGCGCGGAATAAATATTGAGCCCGTCGCGGACTGGTTCGAAAAGATCCAAATGGATCGTCCGGATGACATTAATCTTCAGGTCGCGGCGTATTCCACAAACGGCGACATCGCATTCTATGAGGTTGTCGGCACCGGGCTATCAACCATTGACAAGGGATTATCAGAGCACTATGCCGGGCAGGGTCATGGAATCCGGGAATACAGGATCGCCGGGAATACACTTGACACCATTCTATCCCGCCACGGTATAAAGGAAGTCCATTTTCTCAAGATAGACGCCGAGGGGGCGGAAAAGGAGGTTCTGCGGGGCATCGATCTCAAGATGATACGGCCCTGGATTATTCTCGTCGAGGCGTGCGAGCCGCTTTCTTCGGTACCCAGCTACCGGGAATGGGAGGACCTGCTGACGAGGCGTGCGTACGACTTCGTATACTTTGACGGACTAAATCGCTTTTATCTGGCCCGGGAGCATCAATCGCGCCGAAACGCCTTCTCTTCGCCCCCTTACTATTCCGATGACTTCATTCGTTATCGGGAATGGAGCAGCAGGCAGTACGCGTACCGCCTGGAGGCGGAGTTGGCCGAGATACGGCAAAACGAGCGGCTCACCAGGGCCGAGTTGCGGCAGGTTTACGCCAGTCGGTCGTGGCGCATAACAAAGCCCCTGCGGGTAATAAATGCCGGCCTGCTCGGGAGTCGCGGCACGGGTCCCCGAAACGGGCCGCCGTGCCCGCCTTCTTTCACCGCGACGCGCAGTTGAGGGCGTCCTGCGGGCGGTCATCGGATATTTCCTGAAACGTCCGGGATTCATGAAATGCGCGGCCCCCGCCCTGCGGCTGTTGCCCGGGTTGGACTCCCGAATCCGACGCTTCGCGCGATCCGGGGAAATGACGTCTGCGGGTGCGTCAATGCATACGACCGGCACTACGTCCCCTCCACCGGTTGCCCTCACCCCGCGGGCGCGGAGAATATTTGACGATCTCAAGGCGATATTCGCCTCCCGCCCTGACAGGGATTACTAATGCGCATACTCATCGATCTTCAGTCTTGTCAATCAGGGAGCCGTTTCGTCGGGATAGGGAGGTACTCGATGAATCTGGCGCAGGCGATGGCGCGCAATCCGCAGGGACATGAACTCCATTTCGTCCTGAGCGGGCTGTTAACCGAGGGGATAGGCGACGTATATGACAGATTGAGAGGGTTGGTTTCTCGGGATCGCATACATCTATTTGACGTGCCGGGTCCCGTCCAGGAGGTATATCCCGAAAACAGGTTCCGCGCGCGGGCCGCCGAATTAATCAGGGAGAACTTCATTTTCGGCCTGAGCCCGGACGTCGTTCACGTCTCAAGCTTGATGGAAGGGTTTGGCGATAACGTCACAGTTTCCATCGGACGTCTGCTGCCGGGGACCAGTACCAGCGTGACCCTTTATGACCTTATCCCGCTGTTAGAACAGGAGCTGTACCTGACCGATGATGGCGTAACGGAACACTATCTCAGGAAGCTGGACGACATGCGTAACGCCGGCCTCCTGCTTGCAATATCGGAGTATTCGCGCCGGGAGGCGATCGAGACGCTGGGGATACCCGATGCTATGGTAGTGAATGTATCCTCCGCAGCAGATAATAGGTTTAGACCTACGCGGATCGCGCCCGAACAGGCCGACGTGATTAAAAGGAAATACGGTATCACGGCTAAATTCCTTATGTATGTGGGGGCCTTTGACCCGCGGAAAAACCACGCGTCTTTGATACGGGCGTTTGCGGATCTCCCCGCGGCGGCCAGGAGAGGCGTTCAGCTGCTTATCGTGGGGAAGGGGCGGGAGAGCGTTTATTCGGACCTGGCCGAGGTCGGCAGAAAGGCCGGACTGAGTCCCGAAGACGTTATCTTTTCGGGAAAGGTACCGGATGACGACCTCGTTATTTTATATAACCTGTGCCATCTTTTTGTGTTCCCCTCGCTCAGGGAAGGCTTCGGATTGCCCGTGCTCGAGGCGATTTCCTGCGGGACGCCCGCCATCGCTTCACGGACGACGAGCATACCGGAGGTTCTCGAGAACGAGGAAGCCCTCTTCGACCCGGCGGACATCACGAGTATATCCCGCAAGCTGCATCAAGGCATCACCGATCAGGATTTTCGGGAGTTCCTGTCCAGCCGCGGGCTGGAGCAATCAAAGAAGTTTTCGTGGGATATCTCGGCCCGGAAGGCTCTCGAGGCGCTCGAGGCGCTCCATGACAGAGTGACCGGTGGTACCACGGGCAGGCCGATACGCCCCCGCAAAATGGACGCCGTCGTGAGAGAACTGTCATTGTTGCCGGAATCGGCCGCCGCAACCGAGAGGGACCTGATGCTCATCGCCCGGTCGATCGATTTTACTGAGCGGTATCACGACAAGGTCGTGAGGGGCGTCAAGGACAGAGACCCGCACGTCGGCTTAATCACGACATGGAATACGAGATGCGGTATTGCGGCCTACTCGGGACAGCTCGTTCGATACATTCCCGGTAAGGTGTCCATCCTTGCGCCGTATGACGAGGAACGAGAGGCGACGGATACCAATAATGTTTATCGATGCTGGTCAACCGGTGAATCGGCCGGATTGTCCGACCTGGCCGGTTATACCAACTATCTTGATTTAGACGTCCTCGTGATTCAATTCGATTACGGCTTTTTCGATTTTGGCAGTTTCTCGGATTTCCTGAGCGGCCAGGTTAGTTTGGGAAGAAAGGCCATAGTTATCCTCCACTCGACGGCCGATGCCGGGCAGTCACTTCCCGGGAAGAGACTTGAGTTACTCGTTCCGGCCTTATCTCGTTGCGAACGGCTGTTGGTCCATTCTCATAACGACGTCAACCGCTTGAGAGCCATCGCTCTTAATAATTTGGAGCTTTTCCCCCTCGGTATCCTCGATTATAGGCCGTCGTTAAAGGAAAGGAACGGAAAGACGTTCGTCCTGGCAACGTACGGCTTTTTCTTGCCGCACAAGGGACTCCTTGAAATCATCGATACGGTATCCCTGTTACTGAGGGATGGGATTGACGTTCGACTTAAAATGGTCAACGCAGAATACCCGGTGCCCGAATCGGGCAATCTGATCTCGGAGGCGAAGAGGAGGGTATCGATTCATGGGCTGGAAGAGTCCGTTGAATTATCAACGGGATTCCTGACGGATGAAGAAAGCCTGTCCCTCCTGTCCGACGCCGATCTCATCGTATTCCCCTACCAGTCCACCGGCAAATCGGCAAGCGGGGCGGTACGGTACGGGATAGTCTCCGAACTGCCGGTCGCCGTCACGCCGTTACCGGTATTTGACGACGTGAAACCGGCCGTCTTCTATCTGCCGGGATTGTCTCCCGACGCAGATGAAAGAGGGGATAGCCAAGCTCATCAGGGACATTGCTCATACCGAAACGTACGTCGCGGAGAAAATGGAATCTGCGGCCGTCTGGCGTGAGTCGCATCGATATTCACGGGTAGGAAAAAGGCTGTTTGAAATTATCAGCGCTATCAGCACGAATGCAGTATAGGTATTTTCAAACAATAGTGCGATGAATCGGGGTCCTGCCCGTAACCCGAACCCTGTTCCTCATAACGGCAACGGGATAGGAAATCTTAGCCGCATGGTCAATTCGGTGTCAAGAAGGCGTCTCTTACTTGTGGTGATCATTCTTTTCTTGCTATCGTTTTCTGTGTATAACGCAAATTTTCGGACCATCGGATCCGGCGACACTATTCCTACTTCCCTGATCCCCATCGCTTTAATAACGAAGGGATCGCTCGTTATGGATGAATTCTATCAACACTACCTGTCTACCATTGGAGACGTATACTACTTTCAAAAGACAAGCTACGGATACATATCTTCCTATCCAATCGCCACCGGCCTTCTTATCACCCCCTTTTATGTCCTGCCGGTTCTTCTTTTCGAGGCCGGTAATCCGACAACTGCCGATTGGGCTTCATTTGCGAATAGCGCCGAGAAGATCGCCGCCTCAGGTATAGCGGCCTTGAGCGTTGTCGTCTTTCTATTCGTGGCCCTCAGGCTATCGAAATCTCCAAGAACGGCGCTTGTCATGACCGTCGCCTACGCCTTCGGTTCCCAGGCGTGGGTCACCTCCTCACAAGGCCTGTGGATGCATGGTCCGGGAGCCTTCTTCATTCTACTGTCGTGTCTGGTTGCGCTGTACCATGAAGACAAGCCGTCCGTTTCCCGGGCGTTATGGATCTCCGTGCTGGTATCAATGACGGTACTGATCAGGCCGACTAATGTTGTGTTCGCCGCCCCGATGTTCCTCTGGCTCTGTATAAGAAAGCCGCGATACATCTGGGCCTACACCATCCCCGCCCTGATCCTCGGGGCACTGCTGGCTTCCTATAACCTTTTCCTGTTCGAAGGAATAAGCGGACGATATGCTGTCGCTCACGGATTCAACACCCCGCTGCTGGAAGGTCTTGCGGGGGTCCTCTTCAGCCCGTCACGCGGTCTCTTTCTCTATTTTCCGGTCGGCCTCTTCGCGCTATGCGGGACACTCAGGATTATGAAAAGCGACAGTAAAGACCGGTCTTTCTTTATCGTTCTCATAGCCTTTTCTATTTCCCAGATTATCGTTATCTCCCTTTTTTCGTGCTGGTGGGGCGGCTGGTGCTACGGTTCCCGGTACATGACCGAGATCCAACCCGCGCTGCTCTTGCTTGCCATTCCTTTCCTGGAGGCACCGAAGTATAAAATCCCAAAATGGTCTGTTTTTTTGATTCTCCTGGCCTGGTCGGTTTTTGTCCAGGCGGTGGGGGCATTCCTGTATCCAATAGGCGAATGGGACGCGAAACCCTCGCGCAACGATCCACAATACAATCAATTCTGGGACTTTCGTGACAATCCGGTATCAAGGGGTCTTACCGTTTTCCTGTTGTGGAATCGAATTATGAAGCCGGAGCCCCTCTCAGATATCGGTGCACAATACAGGGTCGACATTAAAAGAATCGAACTGAGTCCCGGTGAGGTCACGGAAATAGAGGTCTCCGTTACGAATACCGGCAAAACGGTATGGTATCATACTCCCTTCAATCGACACGCACGCGTTTACCTCTCTTACAATATACGCGACGTGGATGGGAAGACAGTCGTGTGGAACAGGGACCATGCTTTTCTTCCCCACGAAACTAGCGCCACATGAGGCCGTATCACTTCGGCTCCCCCTGAGAGCTCCCCTCGAACCCGGTACGTATCTCGTTGAGATATCCATGGTCGAGGAGTGGGTGCGATGGTTCAGTGAGGCGGGAGTGCCTCCAGTTATTGTAGAAATGACCGTCAAGTGAATCGATTCTGAAGGATGGGGAGGTCGTGGCTTCCCCGATGGAAAATTCAGACAGAATACTTGACTATTGGATTCGGGTGTGATAACTTTAAAATTCATAATGTTATTTCAGTGCGCGCCTAGCTCAGGAGATAGAGTACGGCGCTTCGGATGCGATACAAACGATTTTCCAAATTCCGAAATTATCGATATTCAGGTAATATCCCCTCTGATACTCCTGAAGCCTGGCAATTTCGTTCCGATCGTTGATGAACATCCGAAAGAGTGCGATCCCCTGATCTTCGGGTGCCCCGGCAACGATCGCGTCCTTTCTATCCGCGAACCGTATCGTCCGGACCGATGAACAACGTCTTTGCGAATGAGGCGAGCGCCGACCGGATCACGTGCGGTGCGACGGATGTATTAACTAATAAACCTGAGAGGCAACACCCTGAAGCTGAATTTCCACAATTTAATTGACATGACCATACGTCACTCCAAGAAAGGAAGCTCGTATCAACATCAATCGCTTATCGACAAAACAAAATAATCCATGTACATCGAAGAATTAATCAAGGCGCGCAATGAAATCGCCGAGATGGAGGCCTTAGAGGCATCCATCCTGGAGGCGATACCTCACGCCGTCATCGGGTTGCAGGACAGAAGGATTATTTTTGTCAATCAGGGGGTCACGGCTGTATTCGGCTGGACATCCGATGAACTGATCGGCAGGAATACCCGTCTTTTGTACCGGACGGAAAAGGACTATGAAAGGATCGCCGGCAAACTCTATTCCGTTCTGGAAAAGCAGCCCATTGCCAGCATGGAGTTCCCCTGTGTACGGAAAGACGGTACGGAAATAGAGTGCATGATCAACGCTGCGCGAATCGGCGAAAAATTAAAAGAAAAACGAGTGGTTATTACCTATGAGGATATTACGGACCGGAAACGGGCAGTACAAGAACTTGAACTGTCAAGGCAGCAGTTGCGCAAATTATCGGCGCACCTTGAATCAATACGGGAAAAGGAAAGAACCCGCATCGCACGTGAGCTGCACGATGAGTTAGGGCAGCTTCTGACGGCAATGAATACGGACATCATCCTGCTGAAAAACAAGATCCCGGCCGGACAGACGGTGCTGTCGGACAGAGTTCATAGCCTCTCCTCCCTCGTTGATCTGACGATGAAGACCGTCAAGCAGATTTATATGGGATTGCGTCCGGGCATGCTCGATCATCTCGGCCTGACAGCGGCCATCGCCTGGCAGGCCGAGGAATTTTCCAGACGCACCGGCATCGCCTGCAATGTATCCTTCAGTCCGGAAGATATGGTTATCGATCCGGATTTGACGACGACCGTATTTCGCATTTTTCAAGAAACCTTGACGAACGTGCAGCGTCACGCCGAGGCCACGAGAGTAACTGTCCGCCTGAAGGCAACTAACGACCGTCTCGAGTTTGTCGTCAAGGATAACGGCAAGGGCATCACGCATCATCAGATGAAAAAACCCGATTCGTTCGGTTTGCTGGGAATCAAAGAACGGGTCTATCACTGGGGAGGGAAGGAGGCCATCGTCGGGAAAAGCGGACGGGGCACCACCATAACGATCAGCATCCCCTTGCCAAAGACGGGAGAAAGATCATGACAGACAAAAAGATCAGAATCCTTATTGCCGACGATCACCCCATTGTCCGCGCAGGTTTCAAGCAGGTTCTTTCAGAAACGCCTGATCTCGTTGTTGAGGATGAAGCGGGAAACGGCCAGGAAGCCCTCGCGTATATCAAAAAGAAACAATACGATGTTGTACTGCTGGATATTTCAATGCCCGGGAAGAACGGCCTGGAAATCCTGCGGGAATTGAAAGCCGACTATCCAAAACTCCCCGTTCTTATTCTCAGCATTTACCCCGAAGAGCAATACGCCATCCGGGCATTGCGGGCGGGAGCGGCCGGCTATCTGACAAAGGCAAGCGCACCCCATGAATTGATTTCGGCTATTCGGAAGATTTCCGCAGGCGCACGCTACATCAGCGCGTCCCTCGGCGAAAAGCTGGCCGACTATCTGGACACCGACATGACGAAATTGCCCCACGAAACCCTGTCCGATCGCGAGCATCAAGTCATGCAGCTTATAGCATCCGGAAAGACCGTCTCGGAAATCGCCGAGATTCTGCATCTGAGCGTCAAAACCATCAGCACCTACCGCTCCCACATTCTGGAAAAGATGAAGATGAAAAGCAATGCCGAAATTATCCTGTACGCGGTACAGAACAAACTCGTCGGGTAATCGTCGTGTGTCCCTTCATCGACATCGGGAATAACACAGGGCTTTCTCTATCCTGAGAATAAATTTACGGCACTTACATCCTTTATTCGACCCATTCAACGGCCGCATCTGCATTGAGACGCGGGCCGGTAATATCCTGAACCTCCTTTGTTGTCCAACCCGGGGCTATTTCCCGAAGGCACAATCCTTTTTCCGTAATATCGATAACCGCCACATCGGTCACAATCATCGATACGCACCGCCGGGCGGTGATCGGGTAGGTACAGTCGGTCACGATCTTCGGTTCTCCCTGCGGGGTCGTATGTTTCATCATGACAATGACTTTTTTAGCGCCGGAGGCGAGATCCATCGCCCCGCCATAGCTTCCAACCGTCCTGCCGAGGACCTTCCAGTTTGACAGGTCTCCTTTCTCAGAGACCTGGAACCCGCCGAGTACGGTGACGTCAAGATGTCCTCCCCGAACCATGGCGAATGCTTCCGCGCTGTCGAAAAATGATGCGCCCGGAACCACCATAACGTTTTCGTCCCCCGCGTTGCCGAGGTCTTTATCTTCCATTCCCGCAGGAGCATGGGAGCCGACCCCCAGCACCCCGTTTTCCGAGTGGACGAGTATGTGTACGCCGGGAGGGATATACGATGCAACCATCATGGGCATCCCGATGCCGAGATTAACACAAAAACCGTCCTGGAGTTCCCGTGCCACGCGTCTGGCCAATTGTTCTTCTGATATTCTATTCTTCATGGTTTTAGTTGCACCCCCCGTTACGAACGTGAACAACACGGTCTACAAACACACATGGAGTCATAACACGATCCGGGTCAAGGGCATCCGGTTCGATAAGGTTTTCAGCTTCCACTACGGTCGTCTTTGCCGCCATGGCCATTATCGGGTTGAAATTGCGTGCTGATTTCCTGTATACGAGGTTTCCCAGTGTATCGGAAGTATAGGCCTTGATCAGCGCGAAATCCGCCTTGAGCGAATATTCGAGCAGCATTTCACGGCCGTCAATGACGCGTGTTTCCCTTTCTGCAGAAGCTTCCGTGCCGACCCCCGTAGGAGTATAAAACGCGCCGATGCCGGCACCGCCCGCCCGGATTCGTTCCGCGAGGGTCCCCTGGGGCACGAGATCGACAACGACCTGGCCTTCCATTGCCGCACGCTCAAGCACGCTTACTTTTTTGGGCGACCCGAACACGGCAAAACAGGTGATAACCTTTTTGACCATCCCCGCCTGAATGAGAATATCCACGTCTATGGGGTTTTTCCATCCTCCGCTTGCGTCGTTTCGGATGACGGTAAGGTCCTTCGGCCCCAGGTCGCGCAGGGCAAGGAGAAGATTTGACGGTGTCCCCCTTGCTGTGAACCCTCCGACCATGATGGTTGCGCCGTCACGTATCCCGGCCACCGCCTCTTTGCACGTCGCGTATAATTTTTTTCCGTTGCCTTGCGCCCTTTCCCTCTCAACGCGTAACCGGCTGTTTGAGACAGCCGCCCGGGCATCCCCCGTTTGCCTGCCGTCCGTGTTGCCGGAAGCCCCCCATGGATTGACATCCGGATCATCTTTACAGGTCGGGCAAAAATAGCGGGCGCTCAAATCTTCAGCACCGCCGCCCCATATCTCCAGCTTGCAGCAATCGCCGCATATCGCCGTTCCGCAGTTGTCACATTCCGTTTTTGCCTGTTTTTTTCCACAAGCTGTACATTTTCTTTCCATAGCCCCGCTCCTTGCTTGGTCGGTAGAGGAGACGATCTATCTCCATTCCCTATTCTTCTTTGTAGTGACACTCTACTCTCTGACGCTTTTCCCGGCAATCAGGCCGGGTCTGATTTATTTCTTGGGAAAAGGGATGGAATTGACTTCAGACAAAAGGCGGCTTTGTCATCGGTGTTTGTCTGATGGAAGCGGGCCGGTTTTGTCAAAATCAAAATGGCGGGTTGTCTAAATGGAAGAAAGACTCATTCTTACGTTGCGCTTTCCTGCGGAGTATAGAGCCCCCCCATTTTTTCTCTATTCATCTGAGAAGAGTATTTGACTTCCGACCGATAGCATGGTAAGGTGTCTTTCAGCCAGGGAAAGAACGATTATTGTGCGCCCGTAGCTCAGGGGATAGAGCACAGCGCTCCGGACGCTGGTGCGCAGGTTCGAGTCCTGCCGGGCGCACCACTTGTTTTTACGTATATGGCGGAGTACCACATGAAGGTGCAGGCGTTCGTCGGCGGAAAGGAAATCAGCCTCAACGAATTCGTCGAGCTGTACGTCGGCAATGTCTTTTCCGGGGTGGCCAATTCCCTCAGGGGGATTAAAATTCCCCGTCGTCTTGAGTTTACGGTTCAAAAAGGCGCCGTGGCTATCACGGCAGACGGCGCGCCCATCGAGCTTGCCGGCTTTGCCGCGCAGATCGTCAACGATACGGTTATGGCTACCCTCAAACACCTAAAGGGTTTTTCATCCGATGACCTCGTACGTATCGTGATCGAGCTATGAAGGAGACCTCCTGATGATCGAGATATATAAACTCCTCGGGATCATTCTGGTAATTACCGGAGCCGTCGATATGATTATACTTCCCCGAATAATAGCGAGGGCAAAGGGTGATGCGAACACCCCCTTTGTCACCGCCGCTATCTGGGTCATGGCGCTGGCTACGATGATTGCGGGGGGTCTGTGTTTCTTCGGGGTATTCGGGACGTTTTAGACGGGGGAGAATCATGGAGAACCACGATACCAACAAGGATAACGACGAACAGGAAGAGACCCAGGATTCTACCTATGGCGATGTCCCTTCCATGTCGTCACCCCATACCCGAATAGACGCGACGCAGGTAAAACCGACGGGGACGGGGTGCCGAACGCTCGTTATTTTTATCCTGATTACTCTCGGCAGTGCTCGGATTAGTATATTTCTATAATCAAAGCCAATCTCGTAATCAGCCGACCCCTTCTAATGCCCCTCCGGGTCAAACCCAGCATAGTAAATCCGGCGCGAATACAGATCGCGGAACACCCGCGTGTGGTTGGACCGGTAGTCGCGCCATCCACCGACGGCCGTGCACGGCCGTACGGCGATCGTTATTATCTCTCGTCCGGGGCCACCAAAAAAACCGAGGGGGGCACTCGGCCCCCCCCGCTCGATTATCGCGTGTTCCCCCAGACGTACCAGTTGGGATAGACGTAAACCCAGTACCCCGGCGGGATGTTATTGTAGCCGGCGTATGAAGTGCCGGTGTAGTATCCCCAGTCGTAGAAGTTGCCGTAGCTCGCCTGGTCCTGGGGAACGTACAGCGTCATGAGGAGATTCGAGTACTTACCGTTGACGGATGCGGCGTTCATCTCGGGAGTCACGGTTACGCCGCCCCCCGGGTTTGTTACGCCCGGCTGGCCGGGCCCCGTCTGGGCCTTACCGCCGAACAAACCCCTGACCGCGTCGCAACCCGACAAGACGAGAGCCGCCGCCAATACCAAACAGATAACGACCAATAATTTCTTCATCCTGTGGCCTCCTGACCTTAAAAAAATACACGGATAACTCCCGGCTTGCGCCGATATGCCCTGAGTTGGGACTCGCGCGATGGTGCGGCGATGGCGAGGACCGGAACGTTCCGATACATTCGGAACGTAGTATACCACGTACGCTGCAACTAAGTAAATACACCGTTGACTACCCGATTCCCGTGATCTGCCTCACTGTTTTGCACGCGACTCGGTGATTCAGGGGATAACGCTTTTTCTTGAAATAGACGTCCCGATACGTTATAGTAAAACGATTGTCTGTATTTATTCGGAATCCATGGGCATTATTACACTCTGCCATCCTGACGATCTGAAATCGTGCGGCGCGTGCTGCGGCCTCTATAACTGGGTTGATCACTCCCGGGAACGGATATCGAGGCTGATGCACGAGCGGACCGATACGTTCGTCTCGGGGATGCGCCGCGGGAGATCAATTAAAGACACCAAGGCGCTACTTCTTTCCGTCGATACTCCCGACAAGCTCTTCGGCCCCATATACAACTGCCCCTTTGTCGGCTTTGTTGATAATCAGCGGCGCCGGGTTGGGTGTATGATCCACCCGATCAACAACGACGGGAGGGAGTTGAGGGACATATCGCTGTACGGCGCCGAGATCTGCAACGGGCACGAGTGCCCGAGTTTCTCGTACCTCACCGAGGCCGAAAAGCGCGCCGTAACCTGTGTGATAGACGATTGGTACCTCTATGGGCTGGTTATCTGCGATATTGATCTCGTTAAGGAGTTCTTCACGATACTCGCGAACACCCTCGGCGAAGAGATACGGGCCGATCTGCTGGCTGACGGCAGGGTCAGAGAGGCGACCCTGGCCTTTTTTTCCCTCAAGGAGTCCTGGCCGTTTTCCTCAAAAGAGAAGAGGTTCGGTAAGTATTCCTTTTCCATCTCCGAATACCGGCTGGAACGGCAACTCGGGGCCCGGCAGCTCTCGATCCCCCCGTCTCCCTATCACAAGATATTCCTGAGCCTTGCGTCGGATTTTGCAACCCGGCACGAATTCGACGATGCCCACCGGATCGTTGAGGGATGCATGGATGATTTTCTATCGGCCTACCGTGAGGCGTCATGAGGGCCGTGATCCAGCGGGTGAGCCGGTCCACGGTCACTGTTGACGGGAAGACCGCAGGCCAAATCGATCGGGGGATCCTGGTTTTGCTCGGCGTGGAGAAAGGCGATTGTGAATCAGACGTCCGATATCTGGTGGAAAAGATCATAAACCTGAGGATTTTCGAGGACGATAATGGTAAGATGAACCGCCACCTTTCTGACGTTGGCGGCTCCCTCCTGGTCGTGTCCCAATTTACCCTGTTGGGCGATGTCCGGAAGGGGAGACGCCCCTCCTTTGTGGACGCCGAAGAGCCCGAAAGGGCAGGGCAGCTTTACGAGCTTTTCATGACCCTGGCAAAAGAGGGAGGGGTACACGTTTCGGGGGGTGTCTTTCAGGCGATGATGGAGGTCTTGCTGGTCAACGACGGTCCCGTAACCTTCATTATCGACAGCAAGAAGAGGTTTTGACCGAATGCCGGCTCGCGAGATGGTCCAGGACTACGTCATCCGAATCGATCGGGAAGGTCACTGGTTTTATAACGGAAGTCAGATCATCCACCCCAACGTCCTGAAGGTGTTCAACGACGGTCTCTTTCTGGGTGAAGATAACAACCACTACCTGAGGGTAGATGACGATATTGCGCATATCGAAGTCGAGGACACCCCGTTTGTCGTGCGGAGGGTAGGTCCGATCGAACGTGAGAGAGAGCTCGCCGGCTTTACGATCGGGCTTTCCGACGGGACCGAGGAAACGCTCGACCTCGGCTCCCTGGAAATAAATCGGAATAATATCCCTTACTGCCGGGTAAGAAAGGGCATGAGGGCCCGCTTCACCTCACAGGCGTATTATATGCTGGCCGAGTATATCGAGTATGACGAGAGGGATGACTCATATTTCGTTCACTCGGGCGGTACGACCCACACCATCATCTACCAGGGGCAAAGCAAATGAAGGGTGAAATACGATACCTGCTCGGAAAGGAAGTCGAGGTGGTGGCTCACGGCATTATCTATCGTGGCCGTCTCATCGAAGTGGGGATCGAAGAGGTGTACCTCAAGGGTGACGCGGGTTGGATCACGCTCATGACTCCCGATATCGAAGATATCAGAGAGAGCGGGGCGAAGAAACGGGACAAAACCATCGTCGATTGAGCGCAGGAGGCTCGTATGGATTTTGCAGCATTGATATTGCCGTTTATCGCGGCGTCGATCTGCCTGATCTTCTCGATATACTTTCTCATTATGACCCTCATCATGGAGGGGGATCGACTATTCTTCGGATTCTTCTTTCTCGCGCTGGTCCTGGCCGTCAACCAGTTCGCCGCCGGTATGCAGGGGCATTTCTTCCCTATTGATGTCCACCGGTCGTTTTTCTGGTATCGGATTCAGTTCGCGGCCTTCGGGCCCGTCATCTTCATGACGGTATACTTCTTCAACCTGCTTACCAACAGGCGGGTCAATGCCCCGATTACCTACGCTTTTCTTTCGATCGTTGTCGGCCTTGCCGTTTTGACGTTCCTCCCGGTCTTCGGGAGGTTCACGGTGAGCCCGCAGGATGTCTTTATCTTTGTTCCCCATCTCGGCGCCCTGTTTGTACTGGCCCTGTTAGCGGGTGCCGCCGTATACCTGGTATACGTTCTTATCGATTCGCTCGTGACCGGAAGGAGGAGGCCGAAGATTCGGTTTTCCGCCCTGTATATCGCCAGCGGCATTATTTTATTTGTCCTGGGCGTCCTTGAGATCCTGATGCAGACGGGCGTTATCCCTCCGACCTCCGTGAAGTATTCGTCGGTTGCCGCAATCATTCTCGTCATGATCGGCGCGTCGGTCGCCTTTGTCCGTTTTTATGAAATGAAGACCTCTCTCAGGCGTATCCTTATCAATCTGAGCGAAACCGAACAGAAGCTGGAGCATAAGGAGCGTCTGGCCATTACCGACGCCCTCACGGGCCTCTATAACCGTGGATTCTTCGACGAGAGCCTCGAGGAAGAAGTCAAGGATTCCATAAAAAACAACAGGTCCCTTTCCCTGATCATGCTGGATATCGATGAGTTCAAGTCAATCAACGACGTCTTCGGCCACGCTATCGGGGACAGCGTCCTGGCCGAGATAGCGACCGTTATCAAGCGCAACGCCCGGGCCAGCGACCTTCCGGCCCGGTACGGAGGCGAGGAATTTGCCGTTATCCTGCCCAATACCACCATCCGCGAAGCCCATGAAGTCAGCGAGCGGATCCGAAAGACGATCGAGGAAATCGTCTTTGTCGTACGGGAAAGACCCGACAGGTCCGTAACAATCTCGGCGGGTGTCACGACCCTCAGGGGGACCGACCTGGCGATCGACCTGTTAGTCCGCTCTGACAAGGCGCTCCTTGCGGCAAAGGCGCGGGGCAAAAACAACGTGTATGTAATCGGGTAGGTAAGCCGGTGCCCCGTATGGCCGAATCTGAACAGCGATACCTCGACCTGTTGGCCGACGAAGTTCGAGCCGTCGTCGGCGACGAGGCCTCGCACGGCATGCGTCACGCCGTGAATACGATGGACCTTGCCGGGAGGATCTGGCGGGTAGAAGGCGGAGACCTCTTCGTCATCCAGGCCGCGTGCCCTTCTGCATGACATCGGTCGGGTGAACATCTTTTCCGATCCTTCCCACGGCCGGCGGGGAGCGACCCTGGCCGGGGAGATCCTCGACAGGCTGGACATCCCCACTGATCGCGCGCTCATCTGCCTGATCATTGAGCGGCACGACGACCGGGAGGATGACCCGGACGCACCCATTGAGCTTAGCGTCGTAAAAGACGCCGATCGGCTGGAACTGCTGCGCATCGCTCCCGATTACCTCGAACTCGACCGGCTTGCGACGCTCGAGGCGCTGCGACAGGTGCCCTATGCCCTATCGCTCCACTATCCGGATGGGATAAAAACGCGCGAGGTCACCGCGACGATCGAGCAGGCGCGGAAGATACTGAAAGACCGCCGTGCGCCAGTAGGGCGAGCGACGACCGCCCGTTGGGAGTTCCGCCACAAAACAGTGAGTATCGCGGTTTCGCACGAGCAGGCATCATTTTAAACTAAGGCCGAGTGGATCGGCATATCCCGATACACAGCCTCACCATTATCCGTGGAGCGCCTACATGTCACAGCAGGGTGGAATAGAGTTTCGGGTAGATTTTTCCGGCAGGTGGTACGGTCCCGACGGCAGGGAAGTCACCGATGCCTCTCTCTATTTTCTGACGCATAACCTCAGGTTTGACGATTCAGGGTACTTTATCGCCATGAGCTTCGGACCGGCTAAGGTCATCGTTGAGGATGTGCCGTTTGTGATTACCGGTGTTGCCCGTGATCCCGACGATGAGCACTCCCTGATACTGACGATCATGGACGGGACGACCGAAAAACTCCTTCCCGAGAGCCTCTCCATGAGAGGGGAGCATTTCTATTGCATGGTGAGAAGCGGGAGGATCCCCGCGCGATTCTTACCCGAGGCCAGACAGGAGATCGAAAAATACGTAGACCGGAAAGGGCAGGACCTATATCTGACGATATAGCGGGCGGTCTTTCCCGATAAAAACGGGATACCCCTCCCGCCCAGGACCCCGCGATGGGGAAGGCGGACTATTCGGAATTATTTCACTGTCCTGACTGCGGTAACCGCCTCAAAGAAAGGCCCGGCCGCCTCCAAGGATCTACCAGCGGGGTGGCCGGCCGGAAAGTCAGATTACCTTCAAATCGCGGATCAACAACTCGCAAATCCCGCCCCGATCCCACTGGCTTTCTCTGACGGAAAAGACGGTGTCCACCATGTCGGCCGCGACGTGCGACAGCCCCCCCAATCCGAATCCAATGGCGTTATAGCGGACGTTTTTTTCCTTGAAGACGAGCTTGAGGTGGTTATCGCCCACGATCCGCGATTCGCCGGGGACAAGACCCCGGCAGAGAAAGACCGGCTCGGGATTTCCAGCCCCGAAGGGGGCCAGGAGCTTGGTTTCGTGAAGGAGGTTGTGTTTTTTTATATCCGCAAGGGTTATCTCTGAGTCGATCGTGATGGTCGGTACGAAATCGCTATCGGTCGTCATCGAGGCGACGACCTGATCGAAACGATCGACGAACGTCTGTAAATTCTCGGCCCGAATCGTCAGCCCGGCGGCATACTTATGTCCGCCGAAGCCCAGCATCAGATCTTCAAGGGTCGAGAGCCCCTGATAGAGATGGAACCCGCCGACGCTGCGCGCCGATCCCTTGGCAACGCCGTCCTTGACGAGACATAAGGACGACCGGGCGGCAGTAGCGGTCCACAAGCCTGGAAGCAACGATGCCCACCACCCCGGGGTGCCACCCTTCGTGGGCCAGAACGATCGAGCGGCGTTCCTGCAATATGCCGTTGCCCTCAAGCAGGTTGAGGGCGTGCCTGAGCACCTCCTCCTCCATACGCTGGCGCCTCTGGTTTTCCGTCTCGAGGTCCCGGGCCAGGGAGAGCGCCTCCGTGTAGTCGTCGGTGATCAAGAGCCGCACGCTCCGATCGGCGCTGCCGATCCTTCCCGAGGCGTTGAGGCGGGGCGCCAGCCTAAAGCTGATGGCCTGAGAATCCACGCTCCCGCGCTTGACTCCCGCCATGTCCTTGAGCGCGATGATTCCCGGACGTACGTCCTCACTCAGCTCCATCAGGCCGTATTTGACGAATACCCTGTTTTCGCCCCGGAGCGGGACGATGTCGGCCACGGTCCCGAGGGCCACCAGGTCAAGGTATCTCTTCAGATTAGGAAGATCGTGAAATCCGCCCTGCTCTTTGAGCCGCTTGCGTACGGCTATAATGAGGTTAAACGTAATTCCCACTCCCGCCAGATCCTTGAAGGGAAAGGGGCAATCGGGTCGTTTTGGATTAAGGATCGCGTCGGCGGGAGGAAGTATATCACCAACCTCGTGATGGTCGGATACAATCACGTCCATCCCGAGTTCTTTTGCCAGCCGAATCTCGCTATGGTTGGAGATGCCGGAGTCAACCGTAATAATGAGGTCGGCGCCCTGGGCATGTATAAATCGGATGGCGTCGGGATTGAGGCTGTAACCCTCCTTGATGCGGTCGGGGATGTAATACCGGGCCTCGATCCCGAGTGCCGAAAGGAAGAGGAGGAGAACCGCGACGGAGGTGACCCCGTCAACGTCGTAATCGCCGTATATCCAGATTCGTTCTCTCGAAGCCACCGCCCGGACGATACGGTCTACGGCCTTTTCCATGTCGGCCATGAGCGAGGGGTCGGGGATGGAGGAAAGCTCGGGGAAGATAAAGTTATATACATCATCTGACATCGGCCAGGCCGCGATTGATAAAGAGTTCACAGGTAATCGGCGATATATCGAGTCGGTGGGTTTCCTTGAGCCCCCGGTGAAGACCGGTCACAAGGGTCCTGTCCGGATTTTCTCTTTCCCACCGCCGGCATGGTGCCGAGGCGGAGTGGTTCATACCGCAATTATAGGACATCTCTCCCGGCAAGTCAATATAAACGGTCGCGACGCCGGGAAAAAAGGACTTGACTTGTTTAGTGCCGGTGGTAAAATCGTAAGCGTCTTTCGACCGAAACTGAAATATCCTTGCCGTTTTCTGCTAAACTGAGTGCGACGGCAACCATAGGGAGATCAATTGAGCGTCAATAAGGTAATACTAGTCGGGAAACTCGGGGCCGATCCGGAAGTCCGATATACCTCCGGCGGCAGCGCCGTTGCCACGTTTTCCATCGCCACTAATGAGCGGTGGAACGACAAGAACACCGGAGAGCGGCAGGAACGCACCGAGTGGCATCGGATCGTGGCATGGGGGAGACTCGGGGAAATATGCGGCGAATATCTCTCTAAGGGAAAGCAGGTCTATATCGAGGGGAGACTCCAGACCCGCTCGTGGGACGACAAGGACGGCAATAAACGGTATATGACCGAGGTTGTAGCCGCGAATATGGTTATGCTCGGCAGCGCATCGGGCGCCGGGCGTGCGATGGAGGATTTTTCCGAGGGAAACGCCTACCAGGGTAAAAAGGGCCCTCCCGCCGGGCCGAAAACTCCCCCCGATGATGATGATATCCCCTTCTAATACAGATTAATGACAACCCCTTTCGCGCTTATACATGAAGATCTGAAACAAGTTGAATCAGAGATCCTGACAAGCATCTCGTCGGATGTCAACCTTATACCTGAAATCGGTAAACATATATTCTTCTCGGGGGGAAAACGTTTTCGTCCCGCGCTCCTTATCCTCTGTTGTCGCCTCTTCAAACCCGGGGACACCCGATGTATTACGCTGGCCGGATCCATCGAGTTGATTCATACCGCGACACTGCTGCACGATGACGTCGTGGACAGGGCCGACATCCGCAGAGGCAAACGATCGGTCAATGTCGTCTGGGGAAACGAGGCGAGCATCCTCGTCGGTGATTTCCTCTTTTCACAGGCGGTTCTTACCGCGCTACGAACCGGTAACGTCCGGTTTCTCGAGATATTGACGGAGGCTACCAAGAGGATGTCCGAGGGTGAAGTCTTCGGGCTTAGTCTCGGCCATAACCTTGACATCAGCGAGGCGCAGTATATGCGGCTCGTCACCAATAAAACGGCGACGCTCATCTCGGCCGCGTGCAGGATCGGCGCCGTCCTTGGAGGGGCCGGACCCCAGGAGGAGGAGCGGTTGGCAGGATTCGGGCAGGACCTCGGGACGGCCTTTCAGCTGATAGACGATATCCTGGACTATGTGTCCAGGCCCGACCAGATAGGTAAACCCGTGGGCGGAGATCTTGATGAGCAGAAGGCGACGCTTCCGCTTATCCATGTGCTCGGGAAGGTCAATTCGGCCGAAAAAAAAGAAGTAGAAAAACGATTCCATAAAAAAAGGAAAGATGAACAGGATTTTCAGTATATCCTCCAGTTGATTACCGCCGAGGGAGGAATCGCCTATACCCTGGAGAAGGCGGGGGAATTTATCCGTAACGCGAAGGGCCGGCTTGATGCTTTCCCCGGCTCCGCCGAAAAGCGGGCGCTCATAGAATTGGCTGACTATGTGATTACGAGGAGCGCCTGATAAAACGACACGCGTGCTACCCATCGATACGACTCTTGATTGTATAAAAGCCGATGGATCTTGAAACAAGAGAGCAACGAGCCGGTGTGCTGGAGAAGGTTCTCGCCGAACTGGTGAAGTCCATGAGGAGTTGCTTCATGTATCCTCCCGGACATCCTTCCCTTAAAAAATCATACGAAAACAGTTACCACTACTTTCGCGATTTCCTCGATGCCGTTGGAGAGTTCTCTTTTACGTCGGACAAGGAAGGGATAGACTACGAGGAGGCGCCGCTCACCCAGGGAAACGAAGCAGTCAAACGGCTTTCCCAGGAGCTCATTCAGAAGAACATCTTCAGGCTTACCTTTAAAAATAGTATGATCCAGGAGGAATTTGAGTCTTTCGTATCGCTTATTGCGATGGATAACAGGAAGTTCAGAGCGCTCGGCACCGCGACATCGCTTTTTTCTCAGCACCAGATACGGGGAATCGCCGTCAAGGAGATGGAATACGACGGCCTGATCAAGGACGGCGCCGCGGGCGAGAGGGAGGGGATTGAGAAAGAGGGGGCGGAACCGGCTCCTGAAGGCGAGGCCGAGGAAACACCACCGGAGGGGGGTCTTTCAGGGACCGAGCCCGCGCCGGAACAAGAAGAAGATATTCTACAGAAGGAGATAGATCACTATCTATCGCTTCTGGGTACTGAAACCGATCCCGAACGATTCAAAAAGGTCGTCCTTAGCCTCATCCGGCTCCACGAACAACTTGTCGAGGAGGAGAAGACGGAATATGCCCTTTCTATTCTCGCCGGTTTGACAAGGGAAACGATCGTGTCCGGCAAACGCCCCGAATCCTTCGCCAGGATGTGCGTCACGGCAATTCGAAAATGCCGGACGGCGCCCACCATCCCCCTTATTCTTAACAACTACGTTTCGCAAAACGAAAAGGCCAAGGAGCTGTACCACCGGCTGCTCAGGATAATCGGTGATGAGTCTATCGAGCCGGCCCTCATGCGTCTTATTGATAGCCAGGACGGCCAGTCCAGGAGAAATCTCATCAACCTATTGGTCAGCTTCGGAGAAGCGGCCAGGCCTAAGCTGGAGATATATCTCTTTGACGATCGGTGGTATGTGGTCCGCAATATGGCCGTCATCCTGGGCGAGATACGGAGCGAAAAGTCCCTCAACTCCCTGTCCCGCGCCGTGAATCACGAGGACTTCCGAGTTAAAAGGGAAGTGATCAAGGCCCTGACGCGAATCGGCGGCACGAAGGTATCCTCGTTTTTACTGCGCCTCCTGCCGACGGCACCGGAACAGTTTTCCCTTATCATCATCAACTCTCTCGGCGCCCTGGGAGACCCCGCTGGCGACGCAATCCCTTATCGAAATCGCGCTCAAGAAAGACCTGTTTCACAAGAACTACGAGCTCAGGAAAGGAGGCGATCAACGCCCTGGCAAAGCTGAGAAGCCATGAGGCGATAGAGACCCTCGGCAGGATTATAGCCAAAAAGGAGTTCTTCGGGGGAGTCAGGTACGAGGACCTCCAGATAACCGCCGTCAGGGCGCTGGGTAGGATCGGCGGTGAGCGTTCAGTGGAATTGCTCGGCAAGGCGGCGGCGAGCCGTCATCGAAATATCAAGCGGGCGGCAACCGCATCGCTTAGCGCCCTCGGAATGCAATCATGACTTCAGCATTAGACGACAAGAAAACGAGCGCCGTATTCATCGAAATGGCCAAACACCTGGGGGGCGCCCTTTCGAGCATGAAGCTGTACCCGAATTCGCATCCTTCCGTAACCAAACAACTGGGGGAGTTGGACGATTCCCTTCGCACCCTACTGGATAATAAGAACCGACTCATCCTTGCACTTGCCCGCAACATCCCGGTTGTCGACGGGGTACCGGTCTACGAGAGCACCATACATATCAATACGTTCAAGAGCATCCTGATCGATAGAGGCATAGAGATCATCATCATTAAATCGAGTCTCAAGAAGGAAGAACTGGTGCCGTTTCTCTATGTGATGAGCGGTGCACTCAAGGAGGCCGATATCTCCGATATCAACCGGTATCTCGAAAGCCATCAGGTCAAGAGCATCCTTATAAAGGACGTCACCTTCAATGAGAGGGCCAAGGAGGCCTACTTCTCAGCCATTGATACGGTTACCAAGACCATCAGTGATATCCGACGGGGCGCGGCCCCGAATATCTACGAGAGTAAGCGAGTTGTCCGCTCGATCGTCAACAGCATCCTGATCGATAAGAATACGCTCCTGTCTCTATCCATGATCAAGAACTATAACGATTATCTCTATTCTCACTCGGTCAACGTCTGTATCCTCGCGGCATCACTTGCGGAGGAATTAGGATATTCCGACGAGGAAATTGCCGAAATCGGGCTGGGGGGGCTGCTGCACGACGTTGGGAAGCTAAAGACGCCGCTGGGTATCCTTCTCAAGCCGGGAAGGCTCAACGCCACTGAGTGGGAAGCGATGAAACAACATCCCTACTTCGGGTACGAGATCCTCAAGGGATTGAAGGGGGTCAGCCCCAGGACGGTCACTATGGTCTACGAGCACCACATGCGACCTAACCCGAAAGGGTACCCGCACCCGAAAGAAGGCGCAAAACCATCCGTCGAGAGCCAGATTATTGCGGTGGCGGATACCTACGATGCAAGCACAACCCTCAGGCCGTACCAGGACCCCCTGACCCCGGTTGATGCCATCAAGCGCATGAAGAAGATGAGCAGGGAGACGGGGGACTTTAACCTTGATATCCTGGAGACGTTTATCACGATGATGGGCATCTACCCGATCGGGACGTCGGTACGGCTTGATACCAACGAGATCGCCCTGGTAGCCCGCTATTTTCCCCAGCGTCCCTCCCCGCAGGTGAAGGTCTTTATGGATAGGGACGGAATACTCCTCGAGGAGCCTTTCGAGGCAGACCTGAACGATATGGATACCGAATCGGGTATGCCGGTGCGCTCCATTGTTGCCGAGGTCGATGTCAATATCCGCAACATCGACCTCAACCATATGCTGGCCTGATACGAGGTAATCCGAGTTTCTTGCAGAAAACCGCCCTTTCGCGAGATGATCCCGAGACGGTACGGGATCATTCAGGGGAAGAGATGATCGGCCTGATAGAAGGACAGGGCCCCGCGCACGGGGCCTTTTTTATTTACGGCCGGGCGGTGGTAGATACTTCCGATCGTATTTCACGTCAAAGACTTCCCTCTATGGCCCCGCAGGGCGGCCCAACGGGTGAACGGTTCTCTATCTCGGGATGATTATCGGAGGTACGGACGGTGTCGGCATCTGTGCCGGCCGGGGCAGGACCTGATCAGAGCTCCAGCTCCCCGAGCGCCCAGGCGGCGGCGCGCCTGATCCGGGGGGCCTGGGAGACAAGCGAAGCGATCAGCAGCTGTTCGGCGTTCTTGGTGCGAAGCTTCCCGAGGGCAAGGATGGTAGCCTCATCAAGCTCCTCGTCACCGGAGGGGATCAGCGAGATAAGGGCCTGCTCGCATGACCGGTCACCGATCCTGCCGAGCGATTCGACCGCCTGGATCTTGATAAGCTCACTTGTGCCCGAAAGGACATCCATGAGGATGGGCACGGCCTTCGGGTTGCCCAGCTCTCCCATCGCCCGTACCGCCGCGAGCTTTAGATCCTCATCTTCATTTTGGATGGAGTGAATCAGGGGCACGAGGGACTTATCGTGCCGGATACGCGCCAGCGCGTAGATAAACCGCATCTTTTCCCGCTTCGAGCAGGATCGGAACTCCTTCAGTATTTCGGGGAGTTCAACCAGCCCCTCCAGCTTGAGGAGGGTGGCCGGCTACCTCGGTCCGCACCGATTCGTCCTGGTCCTTGAGGGCACCGATGAGGGCGTCTTTTCTGTCCTTGATCATTGTTTGTCGCGCATATCTGAATACGACGGCACGAACTGCTCTACCGTCAGCCTTGGTAACCGCGTTGGTTACCGCCCGGATAACCGCGTCCTCCCCCATCATGGCCAGGGTATTCATGCCGATGCGATTTGCCCCCCCCACCGACAGCACGATAGTCACGTCGCCATCGAACGTCGAGTGTATGGGAGAAATGACTTTGGCCAGCGACGACTGAAGCATCTGGGCGATCTTGATTGCCTCCCGTTTGTCCAGGAGTCGCGTTGGTCGCCATCACCGCAAGCGTCGTGTTTTGGCCGGGGGAGGGAAGCCTGTCTTCCCCGTTTCTAATCCGCTCGGCGCTATGGGCCAGTTTTCGGCCGTCATGAGGATCCCGGGCGCCGGCCATTACCCGGCCGGTCGCCGCGTCCAGGACATCACCGAAGGCGTTAACTACCACTATCACCCCGGCTATGATCTCGCCCAGGGATTCGGACGCAGTTCCCACGCCGCCTTTCATGGCATTGGCTACGCCGTAGAGTTTACCGACGGTAGCCCCCGTTCCGGCTCCGACACTCCCCTCGGCGACGGGACCCGTTGCCGCAGCTCCCGCCGCGGCATAGCCCATTGCCTCGTCGGGGCGCACGGCGGCGTCTCCGATACCCAGGTCGAAAATAATGGCGGCCGGCACGATGGGGACCCTGGCGTAGAAGACGTCAAGACCGATTCCCCTTTGTTCGAGGTATCTCATCACACCGCCGGAAGCCGAAAGCCCCCAGGCGCTGCCTCCGGCCAGCGTTACCGCGTGAACCACGCCCGCGATGTGCAGGGCCGATAAAGAGTCGGCCTGACGGGTTCCCGCGGCCGTTCCCCGAATATCGATGCCGCCGACGGCGCCCGCCTCCGTAAGGATTGCGGTGACTCCCGTCATGGCATCATAGTTTTGAGCATGTCCTACCAGGACACCGGGGACATCCGTTATTGCGTCATACATCATTCCTATTGTATCTCCCCGGAGAACATGCGGTCAAGGTTTTTTATACCGGTCATTATCGATCTTTCACGGTGAAGCAGGGGGATACGCCCCGGAAGGGCGGCCCCTGTTGACGCGGAATGGCACTAGATCTTATT
The DNA here is from genome assembly GCA_963848155.1 of uncultured delta proteobacterium. Taxonomy (GTDB): domain Bacteria; phylum Desulfobacterota; class Zymogenia; order Zymogenales; family Zymogenaceae; genus JAFGAS01. The sequence continues at coordinate 213,150 of CAWKCL010000004.1, read as the reverse complement.
TACGGCCGGGGTGCGGCCCGGCGTGCGGGTGGCGGTCCGGTGTTATTTCAGAATAAGGGGAAAGAAGAAGTGATCTATGAGGAGACCGTTGATCAAGATATACGTTAACGCCCCGAGCGATAGGAATGGCCCGAACACGATAGGCATTTTTCCGTTTTCGCCCCGCCGTATCATCACAAGGATACCCACGATCGAGCCGATGATGCTGCCCACGAGCACGGTGACAAAGACCCCTCCTATGCCCAGGAAGGCGCCGATCATGGCCAACAGCTTTACGTCACCCCCGCCCATCCCCTCCCGTTTCGTTAGTAAGTAGTATATGCCGATCACCAGCAACAGACAACCGCCTCCGACGATAATCCCGATGCCGGAGCTGATCCATCCGGTATCCGGATTGATAAACGAGGAGAGAAAGCCGATCACGATGCCGGGCAGCGAGATCTCGTTGGGAATGATCTGGTGATCGATGTCGATAAAGGTGATGACGATGAGCGCCGCAACGAGGGCGTAGTAAATGACAAAGCGGGCCGTACGGTCCGTACCGCCAGATCAGGAGGGCGGCCAGGACGCCTGAAAGAAGCTCGACGAAGGGGTACCGCCACGAGATGGGCAGCGAACAGTTCCTGCATCGACGTCTGAGGAGGATAAAGCTGATCAGCGGAACGTTGTCGTACCAGGCGATGGGCGTGCCACAGCGGGGACATGCGGAAGGGGGGCGGACGATAGACCTGCCTTCGGGGAGCCGAACAATGCAGACGTTCAGGAAGCTTCCGATCACGCAGCCGAAAATAAAGGCGCGGAGAATATATAAGATCGTCGGGTTCATGAGATGTTAGAAAAGAACCCGGGCAGCAGCCACGCGACGACGGCGATAAGCGACAAGGACCAGTCCCGCCACGCTCAGGATGCTCCCTACGAGGGAGGCCGCACCGCTGCGCCTCATGTAGAGATAGAGACCGAACGAAAGACAGAAGAGCGAAAAGAAGATTACGAACAGTGGATACATATGCATAGCCCCTTAGGCCCAATAGAGCCCCATAATCCATAGGACGTAGAAAACGACGACACAAAGTCCGATAATAACCGCCCGCCCGTTCCTCATCTTTTCGTTGGGGCCCGGCAGGACGGTAAAGATGAAGGCGAAGACCGACAATATCCAGCCGACCAGCCCGGCTCCCACAATAAACGACCAGAGGCGGTTTGGTGACGGTTCCCGGCTCAATACCTCGGCAATTTTCTCACCGCTTATTTCGGGATGCGCCGTGGGGACATGGGAGACAAGCCATGCATCGGCACGATTGATCCACCCCTTGAACGGAGTAAAGGGTCCCCGTGCGGAATAGATGGCGCTCCTGAGCGTGTTTATGGCAAAAATAGCCGTCTCGGTATCTCCGTCGGCCCAGTGCCTCTGTCCGATGTCCCAGAGGGCCGTCAGAGACCGCTTACCCCAGGGGCTCATAGGGACGTACCATTTTATCGAGCGGCCGTAGTGGGCTATGGCAAGGTCTATTTTATCCTGCCGCTCGGATTCAACGGCCCGCCTGTATTCCACCGCAGAGCCGAGGTAGACCCGCGACATAATCATCACAAGAATCACAACCAGGAGCAGTAAAAACGTTGTAAGCCTGTATGATTCATTCATTGTTATCTGAAATCCCTCCGTGAGAAAATATAAGAGGAGACGACGAGCAGCACCGTGATATACAGTATCCCGTAGCCGACCGCGAAGAGGATATAGCCTGTATCTACGGGCAGACCGTGGACCGCCTGAGAACGGATGTTGAAGTTATCAAGGTTCGGAAAGAAGTAGTAGAGAAAGAGCATCAATTTCTGCAGAAACGTCCCCTCGAATCGAAAGCTGAACTGGTAAAGGCTTCGGGTTAGATGTCCGATCACATATACGCCCAATGTATACATACCGCTCAGGATGGGTGTGGAAAAAGACGAGAATAGTATCGCGACGGCGCACACGATCATGAGCTCGATAAAGGTCAGTCCCACGGCGAGAAACAGCAGCGGCGGCACGGTTCCCAGCTCGTTTATGACGATGATAAAGAAGATCGCGCTCATCGCGGCCACCTCGACCAGAAGGGTAAGCACGAGCCCGAAATATTTTCCGAGGAGAAACTGCCAACGCGCCACCGGTTTTGAGACGATCGTATAGATGGTCCGCTTATCTATTTCCTTATAGACCAGCCCGATACCCACGAAGATCGCGATCAGTGTTCCGAAGATGGAAATTGAGGCGAGGCCCGTGTCGATGATAATCTTGGCCCGCTGACCGATCGTGATAATATCCATTATCATTGACAACAAAAGGATTACGACCGCGAAAAAGACAATGGCATACAGGATCCTGTCTCTTACGGCCTCACGAAACGTATTAATGATAATGGCCCATATTTTCCGTATTGATGACGGTGTCATGACGCGTCCCTTTTTATCTGATTCAGTACGAGATCTTCGAGGGTCATCCTGATGGGTTCAACCGATTCAATGGCGCCCCTGCCGGCCCTGATGGTATCGATAACCTCGTTAGCCCGCTCGGGGCCGTCGGTAATAAACACCGTATGTCGGCCGACAATCCGTTTGACCACCGCCTTTCGCCCCAGCCGGGCAAGAAGTTTATCGTCGATGTCGCGGGCGGTAATCTCCACCGACTGGATTCGCTCGTTCAAGAGCTGATCGATGTTTCCCACATCGCTGATTCTGCCGTCGATAATAATGCCGACCCGGTCCGCGATGGCCTCCACGTCGGGGATGATATGGGACGAGAAGATGATGGTTTTGTTATCCTCTTTCAGACCCTGAATGATCTCCCGAACCTGGGCGCGGCCAAGCGGGTCCAGTCCTGACATCGGCTCGTCGAGGATGATCAGCTCGGGATCGTTGATGAGCGCCTGGGCTATACCGATCCGCTGGAGCATGCCCTTGGAGAATTTCCTCAGCGGCTCGGAGGCCTTTTTCTCGAGGCCGACGGTTTTAAGGAGCCTTCTGATCCGTTCCCGCCGTACGCCGAGGGGAATCCCAAACAAACGCGCATAGAAGTCGAGAAACTCCTGGGCGTTGAGGTATTCATAAAAATAGGGGCTCTCGGGAAGGAAGCCGATCTGTTGTTTGATGCCGATGTCGCCGGGGGGATGGGAAAGGACACTGACGTACCCTGAGCTCGGGAAGATAATACCGACGATGATCTTGAGGGTGGTGGTCTTGCCGGCGCCGTTTGGTCCCAAGTATCCGAAAATCTCCCCCTTGTTAATGGTAAGGCTTACTCCCTTCAAGGCCTGAACCGCTTTCATCGTGAAGCCGGTTCGAAAGGTCTTGGATACTCCTCTAAGCTCCAATGCGGTTTGGGCCATTATTGTCTCCCGGTCTCGAGTTCTTTGATCCTATCCATTATAATCTCTTTTATTTCCTTGTCGCGAAAATTGCCGTATAGCACGTAGAGAAATTCGAGGGTTGTCTCCCTCGTCTTGCCGCTGGCGCGAAGCTTCGCCGCAAAATCCTTAAGGTAGAGCGGTCCCCCGAGGTTCCGCGCGTTTTCGAGATAGCGCGCCGCTGTCTCGAAATCCGCACTTCCGAAGAAGTAGTTAAGCCCGAGGGCGAACGGGAAATACCAGTCGTTGGGAAAGATCCGCTCACCCTTGGTCAGTATCTTCCGGGCGTTATCGAACTGCCCCCCCTCGAGGTTGAGCATCAGTCCCGCAAATATATAGGGGAACCTGAAATGAGGGTCCAGGGTCGTGATGAGGTCGGCGATATGATAGAACCAGACATAGGTGTGATCGGTCATGCGGTGTGTGGAAAAATAGTCGATCATCCTGATATAGAGGATATCGGCGGCCAGCTGATCGAAGCCGAGGCTTATGATAGTGAGCATATTGCCCGAGGGGAGATAGAGGAGTTCCTCCTTGTCAGGCCAATCGCCGCGTACGGTATCGAGACGTCTCTGGATGGGGTACAGGGAAATAAGGATAGCCGCAATAACTACTAAAAACGCAGCGCGTTTTCCCCATCGGGATTGCATCATCGGCACAGTTGCCTCACGGTAATCGGGTTATAGATATAAACCTATCAAATTTTCCCGCTTTTTCAAGTGTTTTTCGCCTTTAAGCCCCGAATAAAGAGGATAAGGGCGATAAATAAGGGGCCGAGAAAAAGCACCCACAACAAGAGGATCATCCGATCGAGGGTTGCCGCGAATACTACGCGGGTGAAATCGATTCCCAGTCCTCCGCCCAAGAGTCCCATAACGAATTCCTTTACGCCCAGCCCTCCGGGCACCATGCTCGAGACTCCCAGGATATTGGACAGCGGAATAAGGATAAGCCCGGCCGCATAATTCGGCTTCAATCCGACGGCCGTAAGGCACAGCGTTATCCTCATCGAGTCGATACATACCATACAGAGGTCAGTCGCGATAAGCAAAACCAAACGCCTTCCGCCCGTCCTGATTACCCGCCATCCCTCGAGGAACCGAAGGACATGACGGTTTTTCACCCGTCCGGTCCGTCGGTCGATCCTCAGAAAAAAGACGAGCGGTACGATAATCAGTGTGACGTAGATAGCCATGATCGGCCATGAAAAGACGCCGGATGAGAGCCACAGGACACCCAGGCCGATCAGGGCCACGGTCGAAAAGGTTACGATCGCCAGTACCGAGCTTGCCGCAGCCGTCGCCAGGAAACGGGCATAAGAAAAGTTATGCGCCGCTTTCAGGAAGACGGCCCCCGCGACGGCGCCTCCCTTGAATGGGAGGTAGTTAAAGAAGGTCGTCATCTGGGCGAGCCCCATCCATTCGTATGGGGCGAGCCTGAGACCAAACATTCCTGTCAGGAGCTTCATCCTCACTCCGCCGAGGAACTGAAACGAGAGGATGAGAAGACTCATGATCAAAATGAAAGACCAGCTGATCTCGGTTTCGGCGGTAAAGTTCGCGCCGTGCCGCTGATAAAACCAGCGCGCACACAGGATTACGGCCAAAAGCCCCGCGATCCCGATAACCCCGCGAAGAAGACTTCCTTCGGGCCACCGCGTCGGCTCTCTATCCTTTTGCATCATCTAGTATGCCCCCCTGCGGGACAGAATGGCCGGGAGTGTCCTCATGATGATTGAGATATCCAGGATAAGAGACCGATTCCTGATATAATAAAAGTCGTATTGTATGTTCTCTTCCAGGGGGAGGTCCTTTCTCCCGATCACCTGCCAGAGGCCCGTGAGTCCGGGCTTGACGGAAAGCCGCTTCTTTTCCCACTCCTTATACTTCGCCACGATAAACGGCATCTCGGGCCGGGGGCCGACGATGCTCATATCGCCGACGACGATGTTGATGAGCTGCGGCAGCTCGTCCAGCGAAAACTTCCTCAGGAAGCGTCCCAGCCGCGTGATGCGGGAGTCGGCGGGGCTCTTCGGGGATCGAGCGTATGCATCCGTCTCGGAGTACATTGTCCTGAATTTAATCATGTTGAAAGGCTTACCGTCTTTTCCCACCCTGGACTGTGAAAAAAAGACGGGGCCCCGTGAATCGATCCTAATCCACAGGACGATGAGAAGCCACAAGGGGAAACTCAGGATAATGCACGAGACTGATATGGCGATATCCATCGCCCGTTTAACGATCTCGTATCCGATCCCCGCACCCCCGCCTTTAAGATCCACGACCGGGAAGGTCCCGATCATGTCGATCGGGGTATCGTCAGAGATCACTTCAAAGACGTCGGTGACGATGTGAAAGGAGGTCTTTCTGCGCGGGCAGGAAGAGATGATGTCGAAGATCCGGTGATGGCTGATGTTCGGGATGGCAAAGAAGACGTCGTCTATATCGTATTTGACGATGATAGTATTGATGTCCTTCTCTCCGCCAAGAACCGGCAGTCCCCCAACAACCGTGCCGTGTTTTTTCTCGTCCTTATCAATAAAACCGACCACCTCATAGCCGATCTCTCGCGAATCCTGAAGCTTCTGGACGGTCCGAATTCCGCTCTCCCCGGCGCCCACGACGATCGCCTTAACCGTCAGCAGACCCCGGCGCCACAGGCGTGTCTCAATACTTCGGACAATGAGGCGAGACAGCGTCAGCGTAATGAGCGACAACCCTCCCATCAAGATGATGACCGACCGGCCGAGATCGAGGTCCTTGAATAAAAAGGCCAACGACATACTCACGAGAAGGCCGAGCAGGAAGGCCTTGGAAATTGCGCGGAACTCCCTTACCGAGCGATATTCGGCCGACGCGGCGGTACAGCCCGAAGAAGAAGCAGACGGAGATCCAGACCAACACCATGATTGGAGTGAACAGGAGATAGACCCGAAACGGATTTATGAGCTTGAGAAAATCGAATGGCACCGACAAACGGAGCCAATAGGCGCAGAACCAGGAGAGACAAAGAAACACCGCATCGAAAGCGATGAGGAGCACGACAATCGTGCGGTGCCCGCGTTTTCCGGAAAAGAGGAAGGTAAGGCCGCTATCTCTCACGATTCTTAAGCTCCGCCATCCGATTCCTAATGCTCTTGTTTGCAGGGAAAAGATCGGAAGCCTCCCGATAGTGCGCGAGCGCGCCTTCGTAATCGCCGTTCTTCTCCAGAATCTGCCCGAGACCCCAGTGAGCCATCAGGTTATCGGGATCGTTGGAGAGAGCCGCCATGAGCGCCTCCCGAGCCCCCTGAAGATCGCCCAGTTTGACCAGGCATCTGGCCAGTGACACGTATGCCGGGGCGGAGTCCGGGAAGCGTTCAATCACCCGGGAAAAGAGTTCGGCGGCCGCCCGCCAGTTTTCGGATTGCATCAGTAAGACGGCCCGCTCGTAGTCGGTCGGAGTATAGTTTTCGGCGCCGGTATAACGGTAAAGATCAACGGGATTTCCCCGAATGTAAAACGTGTCGATGAGGACCAGACAGTCATAGGTCTCGGGATAGTACGCCTCAATATAAGCCAGACCATTAACAGTATCAATGGCGAGGTGAGTCGTCCCGCTCTTTTCGAATCGCTCACAAGGGGGCGTACGCTTCGGGTCCGCGAAGTTCATATGAGCACGTTTCAGGTTCGTCTCCATGGTGAGGGGATGCGCATACGATCCCGAGATCTTCGCATCGTTTCCGACCATTACACCGATATTGTGAGAGGCCTCCATGGCCGTGTGGCGCGGTTTTGTGAACCAGGTCCAAAACATCGTTGCCTGGCCTGCGAGAAATACGAAAATGACTACGCCTGCTACGGCAATCCTGAGACTCCTCCTGACAAAGGGTTCCCGTTTGTTTCGCTCGATCCTTCTATCCGCGAGAAAAGTCAACGCCGTAATAATGATGGAGATGATCAGCGAGATGGACAGAAGAAAATAGAACGAGCTGGCGAAATTGAGGATTGAGAGGATGTTTTTAGCCATCGGGATCGATAATCGCAATCCGCTGACGAATGTCTCGAAATTCTCCGCGGTATAGACCAGCACTATGAGTAACAGCCTGAATACAAGGAAGACGAGCCAGAACGGAAGCACAAGGTAGAAACTGTATCCGAGGTCCTGTCTTGGCGTCGGGCTGAGAAAGCGGGCAAGGGCGGCGGCGGCAAGGATGAACATCGGCGGATAGAGAAAAAGGAAGAAACGAGGAGGCGCGTATCTGAAAAAGACCGTGGCGGCCGCACCAAAGACCAGCCAGACGACAAAGAGCATAATGATCAAGTCTTTCCCTTCCGTCAGACGGATCCTTTTCTGGAAGAGGTCTTTGGTAAGGAAAATAAGGTAACAATATGAGAGAAACGAGACGACGGGATTCCTTTCGATGACGCTTCCGCTTGCCCCGAAATTAAAAATATACAGGAGGATATTATCACCGAAGATGTCCGTCCTCATATGAGTCCTGAGCTTTCCCGCGGTGACATCGATGGGCGAAAGGTCGAAAAACCTCGCCATCAGCGCGAAGAGAAGGACGACGATTCCCGCAAACAGGACGACCAGGATGCCCGTGGTCGCCGTAGATTTTGCCGGCTTCCTATGCGAAAGATAGATGATCAGGTGCCCAACGAGAAAAGCCGGTATCAGCGCCGCGGCGATGATCTTGATGAATAATACCGCAATCAAAAGGACCATCCACGCGCCGATGAAATAGACCGGCTGTTTGGCGCCCTTGATCCAGAACCACGCGGCGATGAGCATATACATTACCATCGCCGTATAGATGATCGGTATCCGGTTGAACATTGCCCACATATAGGTGAATGCCCAGAAAAGGCAGGCCATCCAGATCATCTTCTCATCCTTAATCTCTTTGAGGATCAGGAAGAAGAAGACAAAGGCCACAAGCGAGAGGACGACCGTCGTGAGGTTTACCTGAGCAAGTCCCACACCGAAGATCAGGAGGGTGGGCAGGTAGAGCAGGGAATAGGCCGGCGCGTTCCATATGCTGGAGATCGGTTTGAAGTCCCCGCCCCTGGCCATGTCGACCGCCGGAGACAGGTAGTATGCGGCGTCGGTGCTCGGCCCCTGCGACCACGAAATATCAAAGGGGGCGTCCGCCGAAGGATAGATCATTCGAACACCGGCCGAAAGGATAAGGAAGAAGAGAAAGATGATCAGGAGCCGGTAATTTTTTATCTCATTCATACGACGACCATTCAATCGGTTACGTGTGTATTAGGAGACGACGCCCTTCTCCCGGAAACCCGCTGGCAAATAACTCTCAGCATAAAGAGCGGATTTCCGATAACGTAGCGCGTGAACATCCTTCTCGGTTCGAGCAACAGCCGGTAGAGCCATTCCAGGCCGTTGTCGGTCATCCAACGCGGCGCCCGTTTGACGGTGCCGGAAATGAAATCAAAACAGGCCCCTCCGGATAGGGCGATTCGGGCGTCTACTCTCTCCCAGTTCTCCGAGAGCCAACGCTCCTGCGCCGGCATCCCAAGGCCGAGGACGAGAATGTCGGGTCGTGACCGATTAATTTGTTCTATGACCGCGTCATTTTCAGGCCCGGTCTTCGCGAAATACCCGTTTCGTATCCCCACGACCTTCAAAGACGGATATCTCTCCCGGAGCTTCTCGGCAGCCTGTTGTGCGATCCCTTCCCGCGCTCCCAGGAAGATAAAATGAAAAACCCTCCCGTTCGCACAGGGCCGAGAGGCTCCACATCCAGTCAGCGTAGGTAATCCTCTCGGGGATGTCGGCACCGAGTATGCGCGCCCCAAGGATCACACCATAACCGTCACAGAAGACGATCGCGGCCCGATTGAGGAGTTCCTTCATGAACGGGTGCTTGAGGGCCTGATTGATGGCATTAACGTTTACGTTAAGGACAAGTTCCTTCCGCCCCGCCCTGATGATCCTGGCGATCTCGCCGTTGAGTTCATCTTCAGTGATCGGGTTGACCTTGATGCCCAGGATGGAAATCTCGGGAAGAGCCATGAAATCCCCACAACGGTTGAAAGAGGCCTCGGCGTGACGGCATAACTATGAGGATTTGACCGGCGCCCACCGAGGGGGCGACGACTACAAACCGCGGCTTGAGCCGAGCCCTCGCTCTTTTCGCACCAGTGTAGCCTTATCCGAGGAATTGTTCAACCTATTTTTATAGGAGACTCACTTACCGATCTCAGCCGAAGGGTAAATGGGCGGACGGATTCGTGGGGCGCGCCGCCCGTTATCGAACGGCCGCGGGAAACGCCCGGGGGGCTTCACGGCAGCCCGTCCTGTGCCGAGCATGAGCGCAGATATAGCACTGTCTTGAGGACGAAGAAGATGAAGACGAGAATCGCGGCGATTACGATCGCCTCAAAAATGAATCCGCATATAGGTCCGAAAAAGAAGACCGTAGCCTCCGCCTCGACCGTAGTAAAGAGGACCATATTCAGTCCCCTTTTGGAAAAGAAACGTCTCACCCTCCCCGTGATGCCCGGGTTGCCCGCCAGGGCTTCCGCCGCGTAAAAATCCTTCTTGACGTCGGAGCCCAGCACATCCCGGGCGATGAATTTCATCAGGAGGCTCAACAGGTGTATCGTCAGGTAGGCCCATGCGGCAACGATCAGAGCTACGCTCCCCTCCCTGGAGTATTGGCCCCAGACGATGGCCGCCAGATTCACAACGACGTTCCAGTTGTCGAGATAGAGGTCGGAGAAAGCTCCCAGCTTGGAGGTTCGTTTCGTCAGGCGCGCCAGTTTTCCGTCCACGCAGTCCAGGGCGAAATTAAGCTCATAGACGAGCGCACCGATAATGAGGTCGGTATGCCCGGCCCTGAGGAAAAAGAAAGCGGATACGAACATGAGCGGCAGCGTCATGAGGGTTACGGCGTTGGGCGATATGCGGGTGAAGTTGGCGAAAAGCCACGCGAGCCTTACGGCCACGGGATCGATAAAATACCGGGTCCACCAGCTGTCAATGGAGTGGACCGATCCCCGAACGTCGGCCAGCGAATACCGCACGGGACCACCTCGCTTAACTGTCTTCCCGTCCGTCATATCCTATTCCCATTCGCGGTATTGCCGGACGGCGGGCGATAGCCCGCTCGTCTATCCGGCCCCCTGACAGCCGACAGGGCCACTACCGCTTTCTGACGACGATCGATTGTCCGTCGACGTAGTCCCCCGCGGATGAAAGGAGAAACGCCACGGTCTCGGCGATATCCTCGGGCTGCAGGATCGTTGACGGGTCCTCATCCGGGGCCAGAATCCGCCTCAGCTCCGTGGCCGTCCGGCCGGGAGAGATGCAATAGACCTTAATGCCGTATTCCCTGAGCTCATCGCTCATGGTTAAGGAGAAATTGACGACGCCCGCCTTGCTGGCGGCATAGGCACTCCAACCGGGCCGGGGGCTGATACCCGCCGTTGAGGCGATGTTGATGATTTTTCCCCCCCGCTCCTTCATGGAGTAGCGCACCGCCTCCCGGGTAAAAAGAAACGTCCCTCGGAGGTTGGTCTCCATGACCCGATCCCAGTTTTCGGTGGTCATCTCCAGGATGCCGACCGGGTCCACGAAGCCGGCGTTGTTAACCAAATAGTCGATCGCGCCGAAGGTATCGGCAGTCTTCTTTACAGCATCAACGACCTGTGCTTCGTTCCGGATGTCTGCCGTCAAGACCATTACGTTTGCCGTGAAGCGCTTATTGATCTCGTCGGCCACGTGCTGGAGCGCTTCCGATGAACGCGCCACCAGCGCCACATTTATCCCCCGGCCCGCCAGGGCGTATGATATCTCCCTGCCGATCCCCCGGCTGGCGCCGGTAACGAGGGCGGTCTTGCCTGAGAACCTATCAGAGCGTGCCCCGGTTTTCGCGTCAGACATCGCTTTCGTCCCGCATTTGTTTGATTCTCTCGGCTACGAAAAGGTCGAATCGGTCGGTGATCTTGAAGTTTTCCCTCAATCCCTCCACGAACCTGACCGGGATACCCATCCTGAATACGAGTGTTGAATCCTCTGTAGCGAAAAAACCGTCAGCCAGGGCATGCTGGTGGGCGTCGATGATTGTCCGGGTGTCGAAGACCTGGGGAAGCTGGACGTTCTTAAGCTCGCCGCGTTCGAGGGACCTGGTCATAAACTCGCCTCCAGCCGATACCGTAAAATCGATGGGTAGAACCGGAACGACGGCCAGGTCCGGATAGCCGATAAGACGCCGGACAAAATCGACGGTGATAAACGGCCTGGCGGCCTCGTGGATGAGGACGCGTCCCGACCGTACTTTTTCGAGGGCCAGGCGGCATGATTCCTGGCGGGTGGCGCCGCCGGCTACCAGTTCGATGTCGGTCAGATGGTAGGTCCTTATCAGCTCGTCGTAATGGGCTTCAAAGCCGGGCAACGTTGTCACGATTAAGCGATCGAATATCTCGGCCTTCTGCAGGACTTCCATGACATAGATGATGACCGGTTTCCCCCCGATCCGAAGGAACTGCTTGGGAACCTCCTGCTCCATCCGCTTTGCCGCCCCCGCCGCGAGTATGACGGCGTCCATTGTACGATCGGTCATAGCCTCCAGATTCTCTTATAAAGACAATTAATAATAATCTCAGTATAACTCATCGCAATCGTCACGTCAACTGTAAGACGGGACGTGGGGCGCGGCCTACGAAATATTGTTCGGTTACGCGAGCGGGGGGATGCGCGATGTCTTGTCATTTTTCCGAAAATGACGTATGATAGAAATGATTTGAACATTGAAGGTTCCGGATGGAGATAGGGACGCGAAACTACCGTATAGCTGTTGCCGTCATGATGATGGAGCATGAATTTGCCGCCACGCGTGTCATGATGGAGAGCCTTCGTCTTTCGGCCCACCCCGCGCAGGACGTATCGATATCTTTATTGCTCAACGGCGCGTGCAGAAAGGATATTGAGTCCCACTTCACGCGTATCGAAAACCTGACCTACTACTGCTCACCGGAGAACCTCGGAGTTGCCGGGGGGAGGAACTTCCTGTTAACCAGGCCCGAGGTGATAGGATCTGACATCATCATGATACTCGATAACGACCTCCTTGTACCGGAGGACTATGTCGGGCGAATGGCTCGATTTCTTATATCTCGTCCCGATGCCGGGTTGGTAGGCCCGGTGATGCTCTGGGCCCAGCCGTGCCGGGCGTTTATAGACGTACGTCCGCTTATTGCCGGCGACGTACCGGAGGAAGGGGAGCCATTCCGTTTCAAATCCGAAAACCTCAAGCGGTTCTGGGTCGAGCACGGCGGCAGGGAAGACCTCTATTACCTCGGTACCTATAACTGGTTTCTCACCGATGCCATGGCGACCCCGTCTTCGATCCAAAATCTACTGTTATCGCTGGAAAAGAAGACCGGCCTCCCGGGGACCTGCTACCTCCATCATCATTCTGACCCGGCGCTGGTAGCCTCGATAAAGGAGGGGCTTGATGTCCTCGAGACACGGGTCGTCAACGGAGGGGGGCAGGTCTTGCGATCCTCTCTTCTGTCCCGGGTCGGGCTCCTGGAATGTGCGTACCATCCATACGGGCACGAAGACCACGAGTTATCCATCCGGGTCGAGAGGGCGGGCTACCGTAATTATACCGACTGTACAACGTTCGTGCTGCACGGAATCGACGAGCGCCAACCGGTCCGCAATCACCCCTGGCTCAAGGAGATGTACGCGCGCCGCCGGACGATCACGACGCGAAAGGCGGTTCGGTCGCCCCTGGTCAGGTGGATGGTTCTTTCGGAGATATTCATGCATACCCTCATCTCTTCGGCCCTTTACAGTATCATCAAGGCCGAGTTCACTTTCCCCTCGCTGAGAAGCGGCCTGCGGGGCTTTTTCTCCGGCGTTAGAGCACCCTTGACGAACAATGAGACTCTCGTCGAAGAGGCCGTTAACGCCGCGGGATCACGTCTTACCCGATAGTCTAATGGACTTCCTGGCTCTGTGAGCGTGAATGATGGGTATTGGGAAGGGCATGCTGGGAAGGATATGTTGGGATATCCCGGATACACGCATTATGTCTCGTGATCGGGTCGATGTAAAATACTCCATTCGTCAAGACGTTTCTTCAATCAATAGAGAGGCCTGACGTTATCCATGGTTTCAGTACCGTCAGGAAACGGTGACGGCGCGTTGGCCGTGACGATACCTAAAAAGGCTATGCCGTTTTCGAGGGCTGCTTCGAAGTCGGTCATGGCGTCCCCTATAAAGAGACAGCGCTCAGGCTCATAGTTCTCCCTTTCGATTATTTCCCGGACAATCTCTCCCTTCGTCGACGGGCTTCCATATACACCCCGAAACAAGCTTCCCAGCCCCCTCGCTTCAACGATGAATCTAATTTCCTCCTGCGGCGTGCCGGATACGATGTAGGCAGGTATGCCGCGTGCCGAGAGCGCTTTTAGAGTAGCTTCGGCTCCCGGTATGAACGGAGCGCTCAATACTTTTTTCAGGACCAAATCGGAAAAGGTACGCCCCAGGCGTTCGATCTTTTCTTCGTCGATCGGCTCGTTGAGGAGCTCTTCATAGAAATATCTGAATTTCTTATACCGCGAGACTCCGCCATTCCTCTTGTGATAGTCAATAACCTTTTCTTCGATCTCAGGTCCATACCGGCGAAACATCTCCGCAAAGGCATCGGTCTTGATGCCCACCGAGTCGAGTATCACGCCATCAAAATCGAAAAAGACGACCTGCCAACTCACGGCTCCACCTCGGCTATTACGGTGACCGGCGCGGCATCGGCCCCCGCGACCCGCAGGGGACAGACCGCAAGGCTTCGGATACGCGAGGAAGGCGCGAGGGGGGAAAGATCCATATCCTCCAGCGGGAGGATCGGGAACTCGTGATCGAGGAACGATAGGTGCGCCCGCCGTCCGGTCTCCCTATCCGTCAACGACGAGAGCGATATTGCGTCAAAACCGAAGACACGAACCTTCGGAAAACGTCTCCTGATAACCACGGCGATTTCGGGCGTAAAAACCGGACCTTTCTCCCAGTAATTTCGGGAAGATCGGTGCAGCCCAAAACCCGTGAGTACGATAATTATATCGATATCGGGATCGAAGGTGGCGTCCTCAAAGACATCGGCGTCGATCACCCCTCCGGGCGTTAGCCCGGAAATATTAACGATAGCCGTCTTCTTGAAGATAAAGAATGACGCCGGGTAGTTGTCCAGGCAATTACCGTCCCTGACAAAATGGCGCGGAAAATCGATGTGTGTGCCCAGGTGGTTCGAAAGCGTCCAACGCGCGGTGTTTGCGGTGTCGCCCCGCTCGATGGACCGTATCGGCTCCGCTACGAACGATTCTCCCCCGCCGTACGCCGGGGTCGTTTCGGAGAGGGGGTAGGAGAGATAGACGAGCTTCACTTCCCGTTCTCATCCACAAAGAAACCCATTGTCTCGTGCTTTTCGGTATGAAGGCGCTCGTAGATCTCGGCCAAGAGCGCAAGGAGCCCCTGGCCGATGTCGATGTGGGGGTTGGCGACAAGCTTCTTGCCGAGCTTGGGGGCGAAGTTATACGGGGTGAGCCGATAATGGGCTATCCGCTCGGAAGGCAGAATCTCTATTTCGACCTTGTTACCCATCATCTCCCGAATCATCTCAAGGAGGTCCCGGTATTTCATCTGCTGGACGCCCGTGATGATGACGTTCTTATTCTCAAATTCGGGATCGAGGATCTTGACGCTGTTAATGGCCGCGTCCTTGACGTGGATGAACTCCCGAAATTCATCACCGGTGCCCCGGTAGGTTATCCTGCCCTCCGAGAGGGCCTGAGTAAGGATTTTGAAGATGCTGTTGTTTTTATCAGCCCGCTCGCCGTAGAGGGATCCATAGCGGAGTATCGTGTAGGGCAGCCCAAAAAGCTCGTTGTAGTTCTCGATAAAGGCCTCGGACGCCTGCTTGCTGCTGCGATAGAAGTATCCTGCGGCACTGTAGACATAGGCGGAGCTGGCAAAAACAAACCGCTTAACTCCCGTCTTCTTGGACGCCTCCAGGATAATAACCGTCCCCATGATGTTGAACTTAACCGTGTCGAGAGGCCGATAGATACACTCGTCAATGTCGGCGATACCCGCCATGTGGTAGACAACGTCGTGGGCGGCCGTCGTCTCCTCGACAAGCTGCTGATCCATTATGTCGCCGACAACCATCGTCTGGTCCTGCCTCAGATAGGGTGACGGTGTGATGTCGTAGATCGTCACTTCATGGCCGGCATCTGCCAGGGCATCGGCGACGTGGCTGCCAAGAAATCCGGACCCTCCAAAGACCACCGCTCTCATCGTACGACTCCTTGCCTGTCAAGCTCCACGAGAAGGTTATCGACAGCCTCCCGTTCCATCATCGCCCGCGCCTCGGCGGCGTATGAGCCGATGTGCGGGGTCAAAAGGACCTGCGGAAGCGCCGTCAGATCGCCACGGTAGGGCTCATTCTCAAAGCAATCGAGCCCCGCACCCGATAACCGCCCCGACCGGATCGCATCGCCAAGGGCCTCCTCATCCACCAGCCCACCCCGAGCCGCGTTGATCAGCACCGCTCCCTGTCTCATTTTAAAGATTCGCTCCCGGTTGATAATCTGGCGATTTTCTGCCGAATAGGGGAGGTGGAGAGTGACGATCTCCGAAAGCTCTATCAGCTCCTCCAGCCCCACCAATGCGGCAGATCTCGTGGGTGGCAAGGGCAGGGTCAAATCCCAGGAGCGTACACCCAAAAGGGGAAAGGAGCCGCGAGAGGTAGGTGCCGATCCTGCCCAGCCCGACGATTCCCACCGTTTTTTCGAAGAGGAGGGTTCCCATCGGGCGCTCCCAGCCTCCCCGCCGCACAGAGGCGTCGGCGGTATGGATATGCCGCAGGACGCCCAGGATCAGCCCCAGCGTCAGCTCGGCCACCGGAATGGTTACCGCGTCGGGAGTGGCCGTCACGGTAATACCAAACTGGCGTGCCGCCGCCAGATCCACCGAGTCGGTCCCCCCGCCGCAGCGGGATATCACCTTCAGGCCCTTCGCATCCGCCAGGACCTGCTTCGTCAGGGGCTCAACTCCGGCAATCATCCCCACCGGCCGGTGCTCCCGGACCAGCTCCCTTACTTCTGCCTCGGTGAGCTTTCTTTTGTGGGGATTGAGGATGACGTTTTGTCCCGCCTCCCGCAGACGGGTCAGCAAATCGTCGCTTCCGGCGCCGAACGAGGAGGTTGTGATCAGTATCGTGTGTCCCGACTGACCTGTCACCGTTGCCCCGGTTGAGTTTTCACCATATAGTTGCTCCCTATAGGGCCGAATCCACCAGGTACTCTAGGTGCCGCTCTGCGAGCCGGCGAGGCGGCCGGAGATCGCCGCGAGACCACCGCGCGCCGCATCACCCAACAGCAGTATATCGAGGGAATACCCGACGAATAGGTAGCCCTCTTGAATCTTCGCGATCGCCCCCGAGGCATCCGACGTTACCGAGTGGAAACCCGGAATAGGCTTCATTGATTGGGAAATCTCCCGTATCCGCGCGAGGGCGGAAACGACATCCGGATGGTCGAACTGACCCGGCACCCCCAGCGACCCGGAGAGGTCATAGGGTCCGACGATAAAACCGTCCACGCCGTGTACCGAGAGGATCGACTCGAGGTTGTTTACCGCGTCGATATGCTCGATCTGGACGATGACCACGGTCCGCTCCTCGCTCCGTTTCCGGTACCCCTCAAAGTCCGCGCCGTAGCGCTGGGCGCGGGCAAGACCCACTCCCCGTTTTCCCCGCGGGGGATAGTAGGCTGACGCGACCGCCCGCTCGGCGTCAGACCGCGAATTGACCATCGGTACGATGACCCCGTGGGCCCCGGCGTCCATAACCCGCTTGATGATGACCGGGTCGTTATCGCCGACGCGAACCAGCGGAGCGGCGCCCGAAAGCTCAATGACCTGGATAAGCCGTTGGGCCTCAGCGATGCCGATGGCGCTGTGCTCCATATCAACAGTCAGCCAATCGAACCCCGCCTCGGCCATGATCTCGGCGATCCCGGGGTGGCCCAGCGTGATCCAGGAGCCGAGGGTCAGCTCTCGCCGGGAAAGTCGTTCCTTAAGGGAAACCTGTGGTTGTGTCATGGTTGTATCATAGCATACTATTAAACGGGAAAATAGCCTGCACTACGCGTTTTTACCCCCCTGACGGAGGGAAAAGAGGGCCTCTGCCACCCGAAAATCAGCCTCCTCGTCTATATCCACGGCTTCCAGCCGATCCATCTCAAACATGAGGGGCGTTTTCCCGATCCTCTTTTGACCGGCCCGGTTAAAGGAAGATCGGGAAAAGATATACAGGTTCGAGTTTTCCTCGAAAACCGGCGGGAGATCCTGGGTCCTGAGGAGCTCGGCCGGGTTATGGTTGACGGGCGAGCCGTCTTTCCAATAGAGCCGGGTCTGAAGGCGGGTCACCGAGAATAGGGAGTCATACCGATCCAAGCTCTTAAAATAGGTCTCGATTGCGCGGTCAACCGTCTCGGTCGTCAGAAGAGGATTAGTGCTATGGGTCTGGAGGAAATGCTCTGCCGAAAGCGCGGAGAGGTCGTAGTCGATGATGGTATTCATGGAGACGAAGTCACCCCGGATGGCTTCAGGCCGTTCGATGATGCGGACGCGGTCGAAATGCTTTCGGGCGTCGGCAGCTATAACATCGCTATCGGTATTTATTGCCACCTCCGCTACGTACCGGGAAGCAAGAAGGCTCTCCATGACACGATGATAGAGGGGGCTGCCGCAGAAGTTACGCAGGTTCTTGTTCGGCACCCGCTCGGAGTGCCCTTTCATGGGAAGAAGGGCGATAAGTTTATTCAACGGATTCTCAACGCGTTGTTTGTGTTACTTGAAGAAAAAAGGTGAAACTGCCATCTTTTTCTAACCCAATTTTCTCATTCCTTCCTGAAGTACCGCAGCCACTTAAGCACTCTTTCTCTACCGGGCTTCGTATCCTTCATTATTTGAGTCAATTCTGACGCGATTCTCCGGGCGGAAGGTTGATTCTTAACAGACACGTGATATTCGAAGAAACTCCTGCATTTCTCCCGATAATCGCCCTCGAAACCGGCCGATTCCTTCAAGGCTTTAGTAAGGGTATCTGTGTCGTTTGTTATGGGATAAGCCCCCACTGGGGTCTTGGAATGTATCCTGTCTCTCGCCGTGAGGATTATGATAGATTACCGGTTTACCCAGGGCCATGGATTCGAGAAGCCCTGTACTAAATCGGCTCACAAAGACGCTCCCCTTGCGGATGAGATCGTGCATCGATTCCGACGATACGTGATAACCGGTAAAATCCATTTTGTCGGAATGATGTTTTGAGATCACGTAATCATAGCCGCAGGCGCCGCATGCCGCCACTATCTGATCAAGCCACACCTTCTGAATTTGAGTGTAGAGTCCGTAAGTAAAATTGGAGTTCACAACGATAAGCGGATTCTTGGGGAAAACCGGCCTTTCCTTCAAAAGCGGTTCAATCCTCGGCATCCCGACGACCCGGGCCTTTTTCGTGGTAAGGAACTTTCTATCGTATTCCCCAATCAAGAACGGATATTCCACGGTCTTATAAGGCCGCCGAATTCTTCCTATCCCGATATGCGCCACATGGGTGTCCTCAAAATCCTGAACCCCCTCGATAAGCGCCACGGTAACGATCCGTCTCCATTTTGCCTTTCTTATATATTCCCGGGTAACCATGCTCCAATCGTTCATGACTACGAGGGCGTCCGGCTTCATTTCCTTTATGAAATTCGTGTTAAACTCGATATAAGGCAGATTCAATTTTTTCATCATAGATTCGGCATCTTCGTGATGGGAATATACCTTATCGATACTGACAAAAATGGAGTCTACCCCTTCTTCGGCAAGATAGGGGACAACCATGGACATATTAAAGGCATGGTATTGGTTATGGGGCATGAAGGCAACGAGCATTTCCAACCTCGAACGTCCGGATGAGGTCCGGCAACGTAAACTACCGTAATCCCTTTGCCGATTAAACGGCGTTACGCTTCTCTTGGAATCCCGACAATATCATCCGCAGGATTCTTCACCATAATGGAGATACAGTCACGGTAGTGTTGTTCAGGCTCCTGGACCAGGCTCACATTAATTTGGGCCTTGAGCAGCAAACCGTGCTTCCGGGCAAGCTCTCCCACTATTTCGCTCGTGACGTTACTCCGCCACCCTTTCTTGGTCTTCCCAATACCTGAATGGTGGATCCATGCGAAACTGTTATCTCTTAGTTTTGACGCGAACTGACTGATATACCCCTCAACTACTTTTTTATCCATATGGACAAAAGAATCCCAACTTACTATGATATCGCACGAGTTATCCTTGATCATATCCAGGGAAACTCCGTTGTTTACATGATAATCGATATGACCGTAATATTTAAATCGCTCTTTACAGATGTCAATACACGCGGAATTAAGATCAACCAGAACGAGACGCCGGGCTAATCTCAATAGTTCTGTGGTCATGCGACCCGCTCCGGGAGCTATTTCAAGGATATCGTTTTGTTCAAGTTTAATGAAGGGGATCAAATATGACTCGACCACCCTTTTCATCTCCATATATGACTGCTCATGCCCCCCTCCCCACTGATAACCATAATCATCCTTACCCTCCCAGTATTCTCTCTTCCCCCAACGCTCCCTGTTTTTATCGATATTCCCTTTCTCATCACCGGGCAGGATCTTTGTCAGTTTTTGTACTATCTTCGTTTTCATGACTTCGCCTTCCTCGCCTGTTCTATTAGATCTTCTCTCTCGTGAACCGCGGTTAGAATTCCCCGGAACCATCCGCGAATTCCGTATAATACCGGCTTCATTAGGAAATGTCCATGAATAATGCAGGAGAACCCATCGAAAATGAGGGTGTTAAGAAACAGCTCGGACAACAGGAGAACCCTTAAAAACCTGGATCTAATGACTTTGCGGATAAGTATAGCCCGCCCACGACAAAAATGGTATTTGTGCCACGAGGGTCCACGATCGGTCCTGCGGTCGTCCGTGCCGTGAAGCACTATCGTATTACAGTTTGTATAGTTTTTATACCCCGCCTTAAGCGCGCGAATGCAGAATTCATGATCTTCATATCCCCACGGGCTAAAGGCATCTTCCAACAGGCCTATTTTTGACAAAAGGCTCGAATAGAAAACCTGACCTCCACCGCTAACAATGGACACATTAATATCATCTCCCCCTTTTCTAATGATATCCATTACGCGGGGATCGGTCCGTACCGGTCTATAAGGGTAATGCCGAAGTAATCGCTTTGCATTCAAACGCATCAGATAACTATAAATAGTATGGGGCGTAATGACGCAATCGATCAAGAACCAGTTCCCTTCGCCGATATTATAAATATTCTCTTCGATCCCTCGATTCAGCCACCGCTCCTTTACGGCACTGCTGGTGACAGTCGGTACGACAGCGGTATCCGGCGCGTCCGGGATTATCTTACCATCAACTCCGATTATATCGACAAATCCCCAGGCCCCCAGCATAATCGGGCCGACAATCCCGGCATCCTCATGGGAAACGAGGAACTCGCACATACCCCTCACATAATCGCTCGTGAGAAAGAAATCGTTATCCAGAAACATGATGATGTCCGACCCGATGACCTCCGGTCTTGTCAGGAGAAAATTCCTGCCGCCCGCAACGCCCAGATTCGTGGGAGAGGAATAAAACGTAACATGCGGGATAGACGTAAAGTAACGATGTATACGTTCGTCTGTACTTCCATTGAGGAGTAGAGATATGGCGATGTCTTTTTCACGTCCTATCGATGCCAGCAAGCTTTCGATCGCTATTTTAGTGACGCCGAATTCACCTTCCATCATGAGTATTAGCGCGGCTATTTTATAATTCTTTCCTTCTATAATCATATTTCTCGATACTTTATTTTACAGCTCCTCATTATCCCGGCTGCTGTCGTTGTCGTCGCTTATACTGATCGATATATCGCTATCTGAGCGAGACCTGTAAGAAAAGGGGTTCTTGCCTACGAGTATCTTATCTTAAATATTTCGTGAATTGGTATGTCCTTATTCAATAGTTTCTTGAGGGTGTATTTCAGCAACCGCCGCCTGCTATTCAGTAGACTTATCGATCTCTTGAAATTGCTGATCGTCCTGTTCCTTTCTATGATCTCTGACTTGGTGCTCTGAAGGTCCGTGTAGGTTGATTCTACAAACTTAAGGTAGTTGAGAAGCTCCGAAAAGTTATTTTCAACGAGGACCTTTTGTTGCCCATTCGTATAAACCGCGCTTATATATTCGTTCCCGTAAACCAGCCGGAAACCATTCCTATTGAGAATATTCGTAAGACTGGTGAGATTAAAGTTGTACATATGCGCGTGCGTAAAATACTGGAGATAATCGAAATTATACTGGCCGCTTTTATGTAAAGACATGACCCCCGGCACCTCAACATATACGAGACTGTCATTGTGAATCAATTCTCTGATTTTGGCGATTTCCTCATCCAGGTTTATGAAATGTTCAAATATGTGACTTAAAATAATAATATCGAATTTCTCTTTCGTCTTAATAATCTGGTCAAAGGAGCCGTAGATAACATTTGAGCCACGTTCTTGTGCTACATTGACGCATTCGGTACTCAATTCTGTACCAATCCCGTTTACGTTGATTCCATGACCTCTCGCCGATACCTCAAACTCCGTCAGGATACTCCCGGTGCCCGCCCCAATTTCCAGGAGTGAAATCTGCTTCCTTTTTCCTATAAAGGGAAGAAGTATTCCAAAGATTTTTTGACCCTGCCCTATCATAAAGAGCGCCTGTCTCTCCTGAAGGGATTTGACTCCAAAATGGAGCGGGTGGTAGATCCGATCATAGTACGAGCCGAGCGATTCTTCGCTAATCCGGGGAGACGTCGAAATCAACCCGCATTGTCTGCAAATATAGGTAGAAAAAGGCAAACCAAAACGATCCATTCCTGACAGTTGTTCTTTAAGCGTCGCTCCGCAATAACATGAATTAACTGCCTTGAGTTTGATCTCCCCCTTATCTATCCCCTTAATAAACCGCGTCACGATATGAACGACTTACTGCATTGAGCGGTCTGGGGATAAAACCCGCAGGAGAATCAACTAATCTAAGATTCCAGGGCGGCTTTTCCTGGTCTTCAAATTGAATATAGGAAGAGTCTATCACGATACAATCCTTTATAGTATGAATCGCTTGACGGTGCGGGCATCTTAGTCGAAAAGCCATTCGGCTGAAATAGTGATATAGCCGAAGTAGAACGGCATTTCCTTAATCCTGAAGTTGCCGATGATCTGCCGATAAATCATCTCCTTGCTATCAACTATAGCCATGACCGATGTATAGTTTCCGGGGTTAAGGACGACGTGGTTAATTACCATACGCCCTTTTACCCTGCCCTGGCTATTGATCTTTATCGTAGCGTTACAGACATCAGAATTAACTGAGGTGATGTAGTTTCCCTGTTCGTCCCAAATCGGGATCCCTACAATAATATTATGCGGTTTGTAGAGAAGCTGAAAGGAAAACTCGAGAATCAGCGTGTCATTATGTTCTATCGAGTCGATGGTTTGCCCGCTTGCATCTATCCACCGATGCTGAACGTCTCTGATTTTATCGTTGTTGCTGAATAGCTCGCCAAAATAAGTCCTTATCACCGAGCCGGTACTGGCCTGGAATCCACGCTCCTTTATGTCCCTATTCTCCACCTCATCCAGGTAGAAACGAACTCCGGCTACGGGGTCGCCCAGGTAGACCAGTTTTCCCCGGTCGAGAACCGCGACCCGATCACAGAAGCGGCTAATGTCAAGCATGCTATGGGAGATAAGTACAAAAGACATCTTTCTCTTGAGCTCGTTGATCTTTCCAAAACATTTCTGCTTGAATTTATAGTCGCCGACCGCCAGTATCTCATCAACCAGCATGATATCCGGGTCGTTATAAATCGCCACGGCAAATCCGAGGCGAACGTACATACCCGAGCTGTAGGTCCCGACCGGCGAGTCAATAAAATCACCGATATCAGCGAAGTCGACGATCTCATCAAAAAGCTCATCCACCTCCCGCTTTCTCTTGCCGAGCATCGCTCCCTTGATATAGATATTTTCCCTGCCGGACAGCAGCGGGTGGAAACCCGCTCCGAGCTCGATCAAGGCCCCTACCTTCCCACGCACTCTGATCTCCCCCTTATCGGGCAAGTAGAGGCCGTTTATCATCTTGAGGATCGTGCTCTTACCCGCGCCGTTTCTGCCTATGATGCCGACTGTTTCGCCTTTCTCAACGGTTAAGGACACCTCGTCAACCGCCCAAAACTGCCCGGGACGGAGCTTTTGCCATTCATCCCGTACACCAAACGCACCGGCTATGAGTTTCTTGAGACCGTATTTTCTTGCGTCTTTCAGGCTCTTGGAAAACTTCTTTGATACGCCCTTCAGTTCGACGAGTGTTTCGCCGTTTCTGCGCCCGTCCGTCATAGGGCTTCCCTCACCAGGTACTCCAGGGAGTAGTTCCACCTCAGAGCGATAATGAAAACAAGCACGGAAATTACGGCCCCGGCAGCGAATCCTGACGGATCGCTGAACGTGCCATAAACAAGAAAGTCTCTCAAACCGACAACAAGGTGATTGAAAATATTCAGCCTGTTTAACGTACCCGCTAACCCATCTATCGGCATGGCGAAAACTACCGAACAAAGAAACATGCCATAGCGCATCATGACGGCGACCGCGTTTTCCGCGTCCTGCGTCATCGCGCCAATCATACCGAAAATAATGCCGAATCCAAGCCCCAGGAAGATAATAGGCAGAAGAACGAAAGGGAAGAGAAGCGTAATGGGAGGAGGGAAGATTTGAAAAATAAAGAAGACCAACACCAGGAACGGTATCCTGATAAGGGTATTAGCGCAAACTTTTCCATATCCGGCTATAATAACGGTAATCAGCGGAATTTTAACTTTCGTGAGGACCGAACGCTCTTTGTTCACGGCTCCCATAGCCGAGGTAATCCCCTCGGATAGGATGAGCCATATCGTCATTCCGGAAATAATGTAGACCGGATAGGGCAGGCCGCTCGTTACGTTAAGGGCACGAATAAACGCGAGGAAAAGATAAGCGGTCAGCGGGATAAGGGGCATAACGATCGTCCACGCTATTGCGAGAGACGACCGTTTGTATTGACCTACGAAATCTTTCTTGAAGTTTACCCAAATGAGCCAGCGATAAAACCAAATCTCCCTGAGCGAAAACCACACCGCCTTGATTGTGGGAACACCGAGATTCGTGTTCCTATTGTATATAGTAACCTTCTCGCTATCGAGAAGGTTTTTAGCGGTGCGAGACATTCCATCTCTTTGAGATATTTAAGATGCCTTTTTATATCACGTTTCTCCTATTAGTGCAATAGAAGCCGTGCTTGTCGTTGTTACTTCCGGGTTAGTCCTCCCATCTCATAATAGACGTTATCCCTTCAAGACACCCCAAACGAAACGTTGGTCCTCCCGGATTTCCCGTCCGGGGCTGCTATCGGCCACCCAACTTTCCCCGGCACTTTTATCTCAGACGGCATTAGGTTTGCCGGGCCTGCCTTTCCATTTCTTCTTCCCTGAGGGTCTTTCGTAATACCTTTCCCATCATGCTCTTGGGCAGGTCGTCCCGAAACTCGATAATCCGGGGGACTTTATAAGCGGCGAGGTTTTTCCTGCAGTAGTCGATGATGTCTTCGGCCGTGGCCGTCATACCCTCTTTCAGGACGATAAATGCCTTAACCGTTTCCCCCCGGTACGGGTCGGGGATCCCCACCGCCACGGCATCTCTGACCTTTGGGTGGGCGTAGAGAACCTCGTCGATCTCCCTCGGGTAGATATTATACCCCCCGGCGATGATCATGTCTTTCTTGCGATCGACGATATAGAAGAATCCCTCTTCATCCATCACGCCGATGTCCCCCGTATGGAGCCACCCATCCTTCAGCACCTGGGCCGTTTCCTCGGGCCGGTTCCAATAGCCGGCCATAATCTGGGGTCCCTTGATCAGTATCTCGCCGGATTCGCCCGGTTTTCTAAGTGTCACGCCATCATCGGCATCGACGATCTTCGAATCGGTATTGGGGATGGGAAAGCCGACGCTTCCGGGCTTCCGCCTCCCGAAAAAGGTGTTGGCGTGGGAGACGGGGGCCGCCTCAGATAGTCCGTAGCCCTCGATGATGCGGCCGCCGGTGAGCCTCTCGAACTCACCCATCACCGAAACGGGCAGCGCCGAGGCCCCGGAAAAGCACCCCTTGATGGATGAAATATCATACTTCTTGAGTTTTGGGTGGTTGATTATCCCGACGTACATCGTCGGAACGGCGCAAAAATAGGTCGGCTTCAGTTTCGGGATTGCCGAAAGGAGCATATCTACGTCAAACCGGGGGATGAGCTGGATCTGGGCGGCCTGCCATATCGGCATGACGGTGCACATCGTCAGGCCGTATATATGAAAGGCGGGGATTACCGAAATGTGCCGCTCCTTTCCCTCGATCGCGTTGGTGAAGTAACTGCCGATCTGGACGGTGCAGGCGATGATGTTCCGGTTGGTCAGCATGACGCCCTTGGGGGTGCCGGTGGTGCCGCCGGTGTACTGCAGCAGCGCAAGGTCGGTATGCGCCGCCGCCTGGGGTCCGACGGCCGGTTTATTCGATGAGATGATATCCTTAAACCACGTTACCCGCTCGTCCGGCGCCACCGTTACCCACATTCCCTGCCGTTTGGCGGCGATAGGGTAGAAGAGGGCCTTGAGGGGAGGGAGGTAGTCCCTGATGTTGGTAATAACGACGCGCTTGAGGGCGACCGCGTCCATGATCCCCTTGACCCGTTTTTCCCAGAGGATATCGAGGGTGACCAGGGTTTCGGCGCCGGAGTCGTTAAACTGAAACGTCAGCTCCCGCTCGACATAGAGGGGATTAAAACCGACGGCAACGGCGCCAAGCCTGAAACAGGCGTAGAAGGCGATGACCGATTGGGGGCAGTTGGGCAGCATAATTGCCACGCGGTCGCCCTTTTTGACTCCCATCCGTGAGAGCCCCGCGGCCATCCGGTCCACGTGATCCTTGAGCTGAGCGTAGGTAAGGACGTGGCCCATGAAATGGGTGGCGGGATTTTTCGGGTATTTCTTTACCGCCCGGTCGAGCACGTCATAGATGGTGATCCCGGGGATATCCATGGTGGGCGTTACGCCCTCGTCGTAATAGGAGTGCCATAGTCGGGTTTCCACGGCAGCCTCACAATATAGATAATTGGGGATAATAAAAGCAGTATAAAAAAATTATAGTAAAAAGGGGAAGGTTTGTCAACGGGGTGAAGGGCGATAGTATTGTCTTATCAATACTGCATCAGGTTGCCGCAGCGTTTCTCCCGACGGCCCGTACGGTGAGCCTGGCCTCGATGAGGATCTTATTGGGTTCATTCCCGCCCCAATGTTCCTCCCAGTCGCCCGTTATCCGCGATTCGATCGCGGGGCCGGTTTCGATCTCGTCCCTGACGAGGTCCGAGAGCTGTTCCATCGCCGCGGCCTTGGCGTCGGCCAGCCGCCCGTAGTCCTTCTTCCCCTCGGGGGTAAAAAGGACGAAGGTGCCGTCGCCGAAGGCTCGGATAACGGCCTCGCGGTGCGCCAGCACCACGCCGGATACCGCCCCCACGGCGCCCGCAACGCGCCGCATTATCCGGCACGACGCAATCGGCCCCGAGCTTCTTGGCAATGGGGGCGATGAAAAGGCCCACCGGCGCGCCGACCCCGATTATCGTTCTTTTAAGGCCGAAGTCAAGACGTATCCCCTCCGCATCCGCCCGGTCACGCAGCCATGCGGCCGCGGGCGCGGCCAGCGTCCCGAAATCGGTAAAACCGTCTCCGGTTTCCGCCCCAAGGCAGGAAGCGACCAGCAGAAAGAAGAGCCGTCGGTCAATTTCGTCTATAACCAACCGGGATAGCTCATCGGGTCCGATTCCTATGAAACGCGCCGCCGCCGACAGCGCGGCCTCTGATGCCGCAACGCTGCCTATCGAGCAGAGCCCCGCGGCATTGAAGACATCGGTGGGGGTCAATCCGGCCCGTATAACGGCTTCCTCGGCCGTAAGGCGATCCATGGCCCGCTCCAGGAAAAGGCGCTCCCGGACATCGCCCGCGTCGGACTCGCGGATGGGCATCTCGATCGCACGGTCAAGTATCTCGCGGTACTCATCGGCGAACCGGTCGGCCGCGGGCGGCGTCCACGCGGCAAAAAAGTCGGTGGGACGGCACCGTTCCCGCGGACCCCGGGGCTTGTTCGGTTCGGTTGAGCAGCTCGATGATCCCGGGGTAGCGCTCCCCGAGCCTGCCGATCGGAAGGACGCGGACCGGCCCCACGGCAAGGGAATTCCGATCTGCATAGTCGATGAGGCTGTCGCCCCCCAGGCCCGTCGTACGCATATCGACCGCCGAGACGAACGTCCGGTAATCCCCCACCCGGCCCCCGCGGGGTGAGAGGCGGGGCGAACCCGCCGAGAGCGCCGCGATATCGGTGGTCGTCCCCCCCACGTCGATGACGATCGTATCGATGCCGCCCGGAATGGGCGCCAGGGTTTGCGCCCCCACGACGGAGGCCGCCGGTCCCGAGAGTATCGTCTCGATGGGGCGGGAGCGGGCCGTCGTTTCGCTCATGAGGGAGCCGTCGCCCCTGACCACCATGAGCGGAGCGGCAATCGAGAGGCGGGAAAGCGCGCCACGGACCGCGTCCAGGAGCCCGGCGATCAGGGGGATGAGCCCGGCGTTGAGTGCCGCGGTAGTCGCGCGCACCTCGGCGTCCAGGTCCATCGAGAGGCGGTGACCCAGGACGACCGGCTTCTTAACGGCCCGGGCTATGATCGCCTCGATTCGGTTTTCGTGGGCGGGATTACGAACGGAGAAATATGATGCGCAGGCATAGGCCGAAACGTCCCGGTCTACCGCGGCAATGAAGTCCTTTACCGCCTTTTCGTCGAGCGGGGCCGCCTCGTCCCCCCTTACCGTGTGCCCGCCCGTCACGCGCCGGGTCACGACGCCGGCAATCGGCACCGACAGGTCCCTTTCGTAGCCGACGATCAGAAGGCCCACCGGGCGGTTCTTCCTCTCGACAACGGCGTTGGTGGCCAGCGTCGTTGAGAGGCCGACGAGGCTGATCGCGTTCGGATCGTTTACCGAGAGCCCGGCAATGGAATCAACGATGCCGTCGATGAGGCGGTGATGCGTCGTCGGGGCCTTCGATTTGGCGACAATCTTTCGCGCCGCGGGATCAAAAAGCACAGAGTCGGTAAATGTCCCGCCGGTATCGATACCCAGAAAGAGAGAAGCACTCTTACGGCTCACCAGGACGCCCCCATGATCTCGAACATCGATCGACCGGGGCAGTCCTTTCTTTCGCAGAGTTGGCAGGGGGTATTTGTGGATATCTCGCCGGGTTTCCCGATCCCCAGGATACCGGAGACGCTCTTTTTCGGGATCATGAGGAAGGTATCGGTTAGCCGTATCCCGATTCGGGGAGGTACGATGAGGTCAAAAAGGACCCGTTGTTCGGCAAGGTCCCACCGGCACTGGCCGGGTCCGAAGGGGGGCGTAACGGACCAGCCGCGCGGCTCGGCCTCCGTGTTAAAGATCCTTCCTATCAGGGCGATTGAGGCTTTGGCCAGCACGATAGTGCCCGCCGTATCCAGGAGGACCGACGAGAGCACGTCGCCTTTCGCGGCAAACCCGGAGGCTTCGGCATCGAGCTCGGGGCCGAGCGTAACGGCGTATGCCGCCGCCAGGTCCGAGCCCTTGAGAACCCGGGCGAGGATCTTTCCGGTAAACCTGCCGCCGCCAAGCGTTATGGCGCCGTCGTCGTCCTGGGCCGTTTCATGGACCTCGTAAACGGCCCGGGGATGTGCAAGGGCCAGCGCCCGCTCGACTATCAGGTCGGCGGCCGAGACCAGCCGCGGCGGGGCGGGGCGCTTGTCGGAATAGCCTGCTATTTTCAGCAGCGTTTCACGGTCGATTTGGACTGGGAGATCGTCGATGATCATTGTGCTTCTACCTGCGCTCTTTACGGCCCGGTCCGCCAATAGTTAATCGCGCGTTCAGGGGGCGGCCAGGCGATAATCGGTATCCGGTCTGGAGGTCGCAACAAAGTATAGTATAGCAGAAGATGGGTCCCGGTGGAATACCGCTTGCCCTTCGATGAGAAAAATAGGACGCATTCGCCGTACTCGTTTATGACGCTGCCAGGCCCCAACGGCGGATTCGGATGGGTTACAAAAAAACCCGGATGAAGTCCGGGTTTTTTGACCTTACCGGCGTCTATATTTTAGTTCGCAGCCGCCTTTGCCTTGGTGCCCTCGGTGCTCTTGTTGAGCTCGCCGACGATAAAATCCACATCCAGCCCGTGCACCATGGCGCCGTCGCCCAGCGTCTCCATCCGGGCGGCGGGGCAGGCAAAGCATCCGCCGTGGAAGTATTTCCGAAAGACGTCCGCTGTCTCAGGATATAACTTCAGGACCTCATCGATGGACATATCCGCCGTAATCTTCTTCGTATCAGCCATTATCGTAACTCCTTCCGCTCAAGTTTCTTTCACTACTAATATAGTAGAAAATTCTTTGTTTGTCAAGGGCGTTTTCTTATTTTCCGCATGGTATCGCGGCTCACGGGAAAAGACAAGTCTTTTTTCCCGATCGGACGTGCCTTTTTCAGCCCTTACAGCGTTATCCTCTTGACATTCAATCAATCGTTCGATAGAATTTTTATCAACTAAAGGCCGGCTCTCGATGGGAAAATCGGTGAAGCACGGCCCTATCCGGGAGATCGTAATCGGACGGCCCGGGATTATCGTCCCACGGCGGCCGGCGACAATATCCGATACTACGGCCAATACTACGGAATCGGCAGTTTTCCGGGAAACCGGGCCGATTGCCGGAATCATCCAACGTCCTGAAGGTACTGACACCCATGAAGCTGCACCACTACTATCGACGATTCGCCCTATTTGTTACCGAATACCCGAAAGCCGTCATTGCGGTCATACTGGCGATAACCGCCCTGTTTGGGATTGCGGCCGTTTCCCTCCAGATTGATCCCGATCCCTGGAAGATGATCCCGGCCGACGACCCCGCCGTCGTCTACTGGAACGAGGTGGAAGAGCTCTTCGGGAAATCGGACGCCGCGATCGTGGCGGTAGTCGCCCCCGGCACCATCTACAATCCCGCGTCGCTGGCCAAGGTCGACGAGCTGACCCGGCGCCTGGAGGAGATAAACCTGACGACGCCGGAGGACGCCGCAACTCTCCAGCGGATTATTGACAATTCCCAGGGGGAAGTGCGCGACCTGTTGACGGAGGCGGCAAAGGACGGACTGACCGGAGGCGACATCGGGTATCTTTCGGAGGCGATACGGCTGGTGTCGGAAGCTCCGGCAGCCGATCCCTCGGTCATCTGGGACCTGACCGATATCACGGTCGCCCTGGACCCCCTTGACGACGTAATGGGCATCGCGTCTGTCGAGAATATCGAGAATATAAACGGGATACTTACCACCGGTCCCGTCATGGAAGATCCGCCGACGACCGACGACGGGTGCCGGGCGGTCCGCGAAAAGGTGCTGGCCAACCGGATGCTTTCCGGGAAGATCGTTTCGGAGGATGAGACGGCCACGATCGTGTTTGCCAACACGACCTTCGAAGGGCATGAGTCGCGGATGATGGCCCTCTACGACGGGATCAGGAGCATCACCGATGAACTCGGGGGGCCGGAGAGCTACTACCTCTCGGGAACACCGATGATCATGAGCCGCGACTCAAAGTACATGAAGGATGACATGGGATTCCTGATCCCGCTGGTTATCCTGGTGATCATGGGGAGCCTCTTTCTGGTGTTCAGGAACGTCAAGGGGATGATTCAGCCGCTGTTGGTGGTGCTCGTCAGCGTGGTATGGACCATGGGACTGATGGCGCTCGTGAAAGTCCCGATATCGATCGTGTCCAGCGCACTGCCGGTAATCCTCGTGGCGATGGGGTGCGCCTATGGAATCCATATTACCACGCAGTTTTACGGCCGTATCTCCCAGGGCGCCGAAAAGAGGCAGGCCCTGGTCGATACGATGGAGGAGATCACCTCGCCGGTTATCATGACGGCCGTGACTTCCATGGTGGGCTACGGGTCTCTGGCCACGTCAAACCTTTCGCCGATCCGGGAGTTCGGCCTGTTCACGACGTTCGGGATATTTGCCGCCGTGCTCGCTTCCATCACCCTGATCCCGGCGGTTATCATGCTCTTTAAAGTCCCGGTGAAACTCTCGGTAGCGGTGGACCGAAGCTCCGACGACTCGCCGATCGTCAGGTTCATCGACGCCATCGGCAGGATCGTGGTGAAGAAGAAATTCCTGGTCTTTGCGGCGCTCGTCCCGGCCTTTATCCTGATTATCGTCCTGACGACGCAGGTGACGGTCGGGTACGGCTTCGTGACGGACTTCAAGAAGAAAAGCGAGATCCGGGTCAGTGACGATAAGATCAACGAGAAGTTCCCCGGCACCGTCACCTTCAACGTGATCATCGATTCGGGCCGGCCCGACGGGGCCAAGGACCCCGAGTTTCTCAAGAAAGTCGAGGGGCTCTGCAACGATCTCGAGTCGGACCCCTTCGTGGGGGGGAGCACGTCGATCGTCGATTTCGTATACCGGATGAACTACGTCCTGCACGACAACGATCCGGCCTATCTTCGTCTGCCGGGTGCGGTGGAGACCGTGACCGTTGCCGATGAGCGTGATCCCGGGGGAACGGTCCGCGAGGAAACGGTCAGCGGCTCGGATGTCGTCGCCCAGTATATCCTGCTCTATGAAAGCTCCGGCGGCCGTGATATCGACAAGGTGGTTGACTTTGATTACCGGAAGGTCAATGTGGTCGTCTTCCTGAAATCCTCCTACTCCGGAGACATCGCGAGCGTCGAGAAGCGGGCGATGGATTACATCGACCGGAACTTCTCGGACGGGGAATCGGCGCATACCACCGGGGCGGGGGACCTGGTAGTCGCCATCTCCCGCTATATCATAAAGAGCCAGATGGTCAACCTCGCCACGTCGCTCGTTACGGTCCTTATCATGCTCATGGTGGTCTTCAGGTCGGTCAAGGCCGGCCTCTTTGCGATCCTGCCCATCGTCTTTACGATTCTTGCGAACTTCTCCCTCATGAGGATCACCGGGACGAACCTCGACGTGGCCACCGCCATGATCGCCTCGATGGGTCTGGGTGACTGGATTGACTTCGCGATCTATTTTACTTCGATCTATCAATTAGAGATCGCGCGGGAAAAAGACCGGGACACGGCGCTGATCAATACGCTGCACAATACGGGACGCCCGATCTTCTTCAATGCGGTCTCGGTGGCGGTCGGCTTCCTGGTATTGATGCTTTCCAACTTCAAGCCGATCATGAATATCGGGTGGCTGGTTGCCGCGACGATGATGATCAGCGCCTTTGCGACGTTCGTTATCCTGCCGATGGTGATATCCCGGTTCGGTCTGTACGACGCCAAGAAACGGTAAGCCGGGGCATCCCGGACGATAGTATCCGGTCCACGGAGAATGTGGACGGCAGGAAATAGGTGGGCCGGCGGTGCGCCATATTTTCTATTGATTACGGTGCATATATATGATATGCTGCCTTTTTAATGAATCAGGAAAACGTCATAGATCTCTTCTCCCGTTATCTCACCTATGAACGGGGGGCGTCCGCCCATACCATCAAGAGCTACCTGACCGATCTCGCGGAATATACTGCCTTCCTTGACCGGGATGCGGCCGATACGGGCAGGGGAGTGGTGGGCGCATCCCACCACGACATCCGCGCCTGGCTCGGCACGCTGGTGGGAAACAGGGAGAGGAGCTCGGTCGCCCGCAAGCTCTCGACCCTCCGGACGTTTTATCGCTTCCTGATCAGGAAGGGCTACCGCGATGACAACCCGGCCGCCCTCGTATCGTACCCGCGCATCGGCGAACGATTGACGGCCTATCTCACGGTGGATGACGTCTTTGCGCTGCTTACGCTGCCTGACCGGACGACGCCGGCGGGGAAGCGGGACGCGGCCATCCTCGAGATCCTCTATTCCACCGGGATCAGGGTGGGGGAGTTAATGGCACTCAACGCCCCGGACATCTCCTGGGACGAGTCGGTGCGTGCGGGTAATGGGGAAGGGAAAGAAGGAACGGATCGTCCCGATCGGCGGCCCCGCCCTCACGAGCCTCCGGCACTATACGGAGGCGCGAACGCCCGAGCGTATGGGGCGTGCCGGAATCGGCGATCGACACCGCATGCCCTTTTCCTCAACCGGCGGGGAGGGCGGCTGACCGACCGGAGCGTGAATCGGATCATTAAGAAATATATCCTGATGGGTGCGCTTACCCTCAACGTGAGCGCCCACAAGCTTCGTCACGCATTTGCCACCCATCTGTTGGAGATGGGGGCGGACCTGCGGGACATACAGGAGATGCTCGGGCACGAGACCATCTCCACCACCCAGCGGTATACCCATGTCACGGTAGATACCCTGATGAAGATATATGACCAGGCCCATCCGAGGTCGGGAAGGAAAGGGAGTAAGCTATGAGCATTGTGCGTTCGACAACGGTTCTGGCCGTCAGGAAAGACGGGCAGGTCGCTATGGCCGGAGACGGTCAGGTGAGCATGGGCGAGACGGTCGTCAAGCACGGCGCAAAGAAGATCAGAAGGCTCTATAACGGCAAGATACTGGCCGGATTTGCCGGGGCCACCGCCGACGCCTTTACCCTCTTTGAGCGTTTCGAGATGAAGCTGGAGCAATACGGCGGAAACCTCATGCGCAGCGCCGTCGAGCTGACAAAGGAATGGCGGACCGATAAATACCTCCGACGCCTGGAGGCGCTGCTGCTGGTGGCCGACGGGACGACGATGCTGGTCATCTCCGGCGGCGGCGACGTGCTGGAACCGGACGACGAGGTCATCGCCATCGGCTCCGGCGGGGGTTACGCCCAGGCCGCGGCACGGGCGCTGATTCACCACACGTCGCTCTCGGCTCAAGAGATCGCCGAGGAGAGTCTGAAGATAGCCGCGGGAATCTGTGTCTATACCAACGACCGGATCACGGTGGAGGTCCTGTAAATCGAGAACAAATGGGGGCGGGGTCACGGTAACGCCTGACTCCCGGGCGCCCGATGAAAAGAACTATATAGTCATTTCAAGTCCGGGTCAGGCAGGGACCTGATCCAAGGGAGGATAACCGAATGCAGACCTTTACGCCCCGGGAGATCGTCTCGGAGCTGGATCGATACATCGTCGGCCAGGACAAGGCAAAACGCGCCGTGGCCATCGCGCTCAGGAACCGCTGGAGAAGGATGCGGGTTCCCGAGGACCTCCGGGACGAGATCGCCCCGAAGAATATCATCATGATCGGCCCTACCGGTGTGGGAAAGACCGAAATCGCCCGCAGGCTGGCGAAGCTCGCCCAGGCCCCCTTCCTGAAGGTTGAGGCCAGCAAGTTCACCGAGGTGGGCTATGTCGGGCGGGACGTGGAGTCGATGATACGCGACCTCATGGAGCTTGCCGTCAGCATGGTTAAAGAAGAGGAAGTCGCCAAGGTGCAGGTCAAGGCCCAGGAACTGGCCGAGGAGCGAATCCTCGATATCCTGCTGCCGCGGGGTAAGTCCGCCGCGCCTCCGGCCAACGGGTCCGACGGCGAACAGGAGGGTACAGAGGGTACGGAGAGCGCCGAGGAGACGGCCGTTGCCGAGACCGAGTCGCAGAAGAATACCCGGGAAAAGCTCAAGAAACTCCTCCGGGAGGGAAAGCTCAACGAACGGCTGGTGGAGCTTGAGACCAGGGAAAAGAATATCCCGATGGTGGAGATATTCTCCGGTTCCGGCATGGAGGAGATGGACATCAACATCAAGGACATGTTCGGAAACCTCTTCCCCAAGCGGACGAAGCGCAAGAAGGTGAAGGTCTCCGAGGCCCTGGCGATCCTCGCCCAGGAGGAGGCCCAGCGCCTCGTGGACATGGACAAGGTCGTCTCCGGGGCGGTGGAGCGGGTGGAGATATCGGGGATCATATTTATCGACGAGATCGATAAGATCGCCGGCCGGGAAACCTCCCACGGGCCGGACGTATCCCGTGAAGGGGTGCAGCGCGATATCCTGCCCATCGTCGAGGGGTCGAGCGTCAACACGAAATACGGCATCGTTAAGACCGATCATATCCTGTTTATCGCCGCGGGGGCCTTTCACGTCTCAAAGCCCTCCGACCTGATACCCGAGCTCCAGGGGAGATTTCCGCTCAGGGTGGAGCTTGAACCGCTTAACAAGGAACACTTCGTGCGGATCCTCACCGAGCCGAAGAACGCCCTCATCACCCAGTACCGGGCGCTCATGAAGACCGAGTCGATCGACCTGGACTTCTCCGAGGACGCAATCCGGGAAATCGCGGAGATGGCGGCGCTGGTCAACAGCAGGAGCGAGAATATCGGGGCCCGGCGGCTGCATACGATCATGGAGCGGCTGCTGGACGAGATATCGTTTACCGCGCCGGAGCTTACGACCAAGGCCATCTCGATCGACAAAGGCTACGTCCAGGAGCGCCTCAAGGACGTCATCGAGGACCAGGACCTGAGCCGATTTGTCCTGTAATACCGGGCGGGCCGTGACGGTCTTCCTGCTCCAGCCAGGCATCGTGTGCAGCGGGCGACCGTACTGCAACGGGGCCTGCGCCGGACGTGGGGGCCGCGCGGATAGATACACTCCGAAAAACCGTATAAGCGATGTAAACGTGCGAGAAATCAATGGATACCAAATCAGCCGATAGTCCGGCGGGCGCTCCCGATACACCGGGCGCCGGCGCCAAAAAGGCGCGGGAGCGGGCCACCATCCTGTTGGAGGCCCTTCCGTATATCAGGCGGTTCTCCGGCAAGACCGTTGTCGTCAAGTTCGGCGGCCACGCCATGGTCGACGAGCAATTGAAACGGGACTTCGCCCTTGACATCATCCTGTTGAAGTATATCGGGATTAACCCGGTCGTGGTTCACGGAGGGGGCCCCCAGATCAGCGACCTCCTCAAGCGGCTCGGCAAGGAGTCCAGATTCGTCGGGGGGATGCGGGTCACCGATAAGGAAACGATGGACGTGGTGGAGATGGTGCTCGTGGGGCAGGTGAACCAGGAGATCGTCGGCCTGATCAACGGCCTGGGGGGGAACGCCGTGGGGCTTTCGGGCAGGGACGGCAACCTCATCGTCGGCAGGAAGATCGTCCACGCCGAAGTGAACGGGGATAGACGGCCCCCCCGAGATCATCGACCTGGGCCGGGTCGGCGAGGTAACGAGCGTCAACACAGAGGTGCTGGCGATCCTCGATCGCGAGAGCTTCATCCCGGTAATTGCGCCGGTGGGCGTCGGGGAGGGGGGGGAGGTCCTCAATATTAATGCCGACCTGGTGGCCGGGGCGCTCGGCGCCCGGCTCTCGGCCGAAAAGCTGATCCTTCTCACCGACGTGCCGGGCGTCATGCGGGACGGCAAGCTCATCAGTACGTTGACCGCGGCCCAGGCCCGGGATCTTGTCGCCGGGGGAGACGTATCGGGCGGGATGATCCCCAAGATAGAGTGCGCGCTTGCGGCGTTAGCCGGGGGCGTGGCAAAGGCGCACATAGTGGACGGGAGGCTTGCCCATTCGGTCCTGCTGGAGATATTTACCGACAGCGGTGTCGGCACCCAGATCGTGCCCGGCTAAGCACCGGGTACCGGCCTGCGCCTTTTATTCACGGAAACCGCGAGATCACGTACGATGAAACCGACCGACTATACCCACCTGATGAATACCTACGCCCCCGTGCCCGTGGAGCTGGTAAGGGGCGAGGGGGCTTACGTCTGGGATTCTTCCGGCAACAGATACCTCGATTTTACCGCGGGCATCGCGGTAACCAACCTCGGCCACTGCCCGCCCCGGGTGGTCGCCGCGATCAGAGAACAGGCGGAGACCCTCATCCACGTCTCCAACCTCTACCGGATCCCCGGGCAGGCCG
Organism: uncultured delta proteobacterium; assembly: GCA_963848155.1. Taxonomy (GTDB): domain Bacteria; phylum Desulfobacterota; class Zymogenia; order Zymogenales; family Zymogenaceae; genus JAFGAS01. The sequence goes on along the minus strand of CAWKCL010000004.1, from coordinate 175,686 downwards.
AGCTCTCCCGGATGTTATGCGAGCACTCGTTTGCCGAGAAGGTCTTCTTCTGCAATTCCGGCACGGAGGCCATGGAGGCGGCCATTAAACTGGCCCGGAGAAACGGGATTCAGAAGAAGGGCCCCGACTGCCACCGTATCGTCACGTTTGAGGGCTCGTTCCACGGCCGGACCTTCGGCGCGATGACCGCCACCGGCCAGGGCAGGATCCATGACGGTTTCGGGCCGCTCGTCCCCGGGTTCGTGCACGTCGCCTACGGCGATCTGTCGGCCGCCGCGTCGGCGGTCGACGAGCGGACCTGCGCTGTTATCGTTGAGCCGATCCAGGGGGAGAGCGGTGTTGTCGTACCGCCCCCGAGTTCCTCCCGGGCCTCCGGGAGCTCTGCGACCGCGCGGGGTGCCTGCTCATCTTCGACGAGATCCAGACCGGCATGGGCCGCTGCGGGACGCTGTTTGCCTACGAGGGGGCCGGGGTCGTGCCGGACGTCATGACGCTGGCAAAGGGCCTTGCTTCCGGCCTCCCGATGGGGGCCGTGCTTGCCGGTCCGGGGTGCGCCGACGTTTTCACTCCCGGCTCCCACGCCTCCACCTTCGGCGGCAACCCGCTTGCCGTCGCGGCGGCCACGGCAACCCTGAAAGCGACCATCGAGGACGGGGTCTGCGAAAATTGCCGGGAGGCGGGCAACTATTTTATGGAAAAACTTGAGAAACTTTCAGAAAAATATGATAGTATCCGACAGGTGCGGGGAAGGGGGCTCATGATAGGCGTGGAGGTGGAAGGAAACGGGAAGGAAATCGTCGAGCGGATGAGAGACAGGCGTATCCTCGTCAACCTCACCGCCGAGCGGGTCCTTCGCTTCATACCGCCGCTGATTATCGGGCGTCCCCACGTGGACGAGGTTACCGACGCACTGTCGGACGTTCTTTCGGAGACTGCCGGGAGGAATGCATAGTGAATAAGGACTTCCTGAGAATATCACACCTGACGCCCGACGAGGGCTGGGAGATAATCGAGCGGGCCAAGGACATCAAGACCCGCTATCTGAACCGGATAACCTATACCCCCATGAAGGGCAAGAGCCTCGCGATGATCTTCGAAAAGCCCTCCACCAGGACGCGGGTCTCGTTCGAGGTGGGGATCTACCAGCTGGGGGGGATCGGGCTCTACCTGTCGGCGAACGACCTGCAGATCTCCCGGGGAGAAACGGTTGCGGACACCGCCCGGACGCTCTCGGGTTACGTCGATATGATCATGATCAGGGCGTTTTCCCAGGCCATGGTAGAAGAGCTGGCCCATTATGCGACTATCCCGGTGATCAACGGGCTCACCGACCTGCTTCATCCCTGCCAGGTGATGAGCGACGTATACACCGTCGCCGAGGGGCGGGGGGCAGCCTGAAGGACCTCACCGTTGTCTACATCGGCGACGGCAACAACCTGGCCAACTCGTGGATCAACGCGGCGGCGCTCTTCGGATTCGGCCTCAAGCTGGCCTGCCCGAAGGAGCTCATGCCCGATACGGAGATATTCGACGCGGGCAAGAAGAAGCTCGGCGACAAACTGCAGATCGTCCACGACCCGTTTAAGGCAATGGAGGGCGCGGATGTCATCTACACCGATACATGGGTGAGCATGGGCCAGGACGCCGAACGGAAGAAAAAGCTCGACCTCCTGAAGGGATATCAGGTCAACGATGAGCTGATATCCGCGGCCCCGGCCGGCGTGAAGGTGATGCACTGCCTGCCCGCCCACCGGGGGGAGGAGATCACCGATGCCGTCATGGACGGTAAAAACTCCATCGTATTCCTGCAGGCGCACAACCGCCTTCATGTTCAAAAAGCGATTATGGATATTCTGAGCGAAAGGATGGACAAAGCCGGTGAAAAGTAACGTCAAGAAAGTGGTGCTGGCCTATTCCGGGGGGCTGGATACCTCGGTCATTCTGACCTGGATCAAGGAAAACTGCGGCGCCGAAGTCATCGCCTATACCGCGGACGTGGGCCAGGGCGTCCAGGAGACGGACGGCCTTAAGGAAAAGGCATTTGCCACCGGCGCCGACAAGGTGTACGTGGAAGACCTCAGGGAAGAATTCGTAAAAGACTTCGTCTTCCCGATGCTCAGGGCCAACGCCATCTACGAGGGGACCTATCTCCTCGGCACGTCGATCGCCCGCCCCCTGATCGCCAAGCGCCAGATCGAGATCGCCCGAAAAGAGGGTGCCGACTCCGTCTGCCACGGCTGCACCGGCAAGGGCAACGACCAGGTTCGCTTCGAGATCGCCTACCTCACGCTGGAGCCCCACATTAACATCATCTCCCCCTGGAGGGAATGGGAGTTCACCTCGCGCAAGTCGCTCATCGACTACGCCCGCGAGCATAAAATCCCCATTACGGTGACGGCCGAGAAACCCTACAGCACCGATCGCAACCTCTTCCATATGAGCTTCGAGGGAGGCATCCTCGAAGATCCGTGGGCGGCCCCCCCGTCAGACATGTTCATGCTGAGCACGTCTCCCCAGGATGCCCCGGACAAAGTCACCACCGTTGAAATCGAGTACGATCGGGGAAACCCGGTGGCAATCGGCGGCAAGAAGATGACGCCCGCCGAGATACTGATCCACCTCAACAAGGTCGGGGGAGAAAACGGGATCGGCAGGGTGGACATGGTGGAGAACCGCTACGTCGGCATCAAGTCCCGCGGGGTCTACGAAACCCCCGGCGGCACGATCCTCCACGCGGCCCACCGGGCGGTGGAATCGATCACCATGGACCGGGAGGTGATGTACCTCCGGGACGGGATGATCCCGGCCTATACCGCGCATGGTTTACTTCGGATACTGGTTTTCCCCGGAGCGCGAGATGCTCCAGAAGGCCATCGACGAATCCCAGAAGAACGTCTCGGGCCACGTGCGGCTCGATCTCTATAAAGGCAACGTCATCGTCTCCGGCCGGAAATCGGACCAGACGCTCTATCACGGGGGATTTGCCACCTTCGACGAGGACGAGGTCTACTCCCAGCGCGACGCCACCGGATTTATCCGGCTCAATGCCCTGAGGCTTCGAATCAAGGCCCTCATGGGCATCGAATGACGACAGACATAGTAAGGACACGCCGTCATGAAGAAACCGTGGGCAGGCAGGTTCGGGGCTACGACCGATAAAAGGGTCGAGGAGTTCACCGCCTCCGTCGCCTTTGACCGGCAGCTTGCAGCATACGACATCGCCGGCAGCATCGCCCACGCGCGGACACTGGCGCGGGCGGGGGTGCTTACGGCCGACGAGACCGACCGCCTTGAGCGGACCCTCACGGAGATCGGCGCCGAGATCGAGGCCGGCACCTTTACGTTCCGGGACGACCTCGAAGACGTTCACATGAACATCGAGGCCGCCCTGAGTCAGCGGCTGGGGGACCTGGGAGGCAAGCTCCATACGGGACGCAGCCGCAACGACCAGGTGTCGGTCGATACGAGGCTCTTTGTCAAAGAGAGGGCCAGGCGGGCGACGGACGGGCTCAAACGGCTCAGGCTGGTTATCCTGGACCGTGCCGAGCAGCACATCGGCGCGGTCATGCCCGGATATACCCACCTCCAGCCGGCCCAGCCGGTGCTGCTGTCTCACTGGCTGTTAGCCTACTGGGAGATGTTTCACCGCGACGCCGGCCGGTTTCGGGCGGCCGGAAACGCCGCCGACGTATCCCCCCTGGGCTCCGGGGCCCTGGCCGGGGTGCCCTATCCCCTTGACCGGGATTATACGGCCGGCCTCCTGGGCCTTTCCGGCCCCACGGCAAACAGCATGGACGCGGTCTCGGATCGGGATTTTATCCTCGATTTCCTCTTTGCCGCGGCGGTCACCATGATGCACCTCTCGCGGCTCTCGGAAGAGCTGGTCATCTTCTCGACGGCCGAGTTCGGCTACGTTATCCTCCCGGACGGATATGCCACCGGATCGTCGATCATGCCGCAGAAAAAGAACCCGGATACCGCAGAGCTCGTCAGGGGAAAGAGCGGCCGGGTCTACGGCGACCTGATCTCTCTTTTGGTCACGATGAAAGGGCTCCCGATGACCTACAACCGGGACCTCCAGGAAGATAAGGAACCGCTGTTTGACGCCGCGCGGACGGTAATCGATTGTCTCGGCGTTACCGCGGGGATGCTGGCCGAGATCACGTTTGACACCGACCGGATGAGCCGGGCGCTCGCGAAGGGATTTGTCACCGCCACGGACTGTGCGGACTACCTGGTCGGCAGGGGGATGAACTTTCGGGAAGCCCACGAGACAGTGGGGCGGATTGTGGCGCAACTCGAAAAAGAGGGAAAGGGATTTGAGAGCCTTTCCCCGGAACGGCTCAAGGAATTCTCGGCGCTGTTTGACCGGGACGTCACCCAAATCCTCACGGTCGATTCGTCGGTCCAGGCCCGGTCCGTCTTCGGCGGGACCGCCCCCAGCCGGGTGGCCGAGATGATCGAGCGCGCAGCGGCCGTCGAAAAAGAGGATATGCCGTAGCCGAAAGAGGGGCCGCTGTCTGACCGAGTGGACGGCCGGCCCGATACTGATATAGATAGCTATTCAAGACAGGTGATTACCATGAAAAAAAGTGTCTTACTGCTTTTCATAACGGCCCTCTTCCTTGCGTCCTGCGGGCTCAAGGCGCCCCCCCTTCCCCCGGAAGCGGTGGTCCCCGAGCGGATAGAAGACCTGAAGGTAAAGATGATCGAGGGCGGCGTCACCCTTAAATGGACCGTTCCGACGATTAACACGGACGGCACGGCGCTGACCGACCTCGTTGGCTTCAAGGTCCTCAGGAAAGACGTTCCCGACGAAGACGTGGACTGCCCCCCCTGTACGGGCGAGTTCAACGAGATAGCCGACTTTACCGTTTTGGTCCCGGGGAAGGCGGTCATTTCCGAAGGCGCCGTGCTCTTTTCCGACACGTCCCTGTCGCCGTTTGTCAAGTATACCTATGTCGTGATCTCCTACAACTCGGCCGGAAACTTCAGCAGGACCTCGAATGACATGACTGTCTCGCTGACGAGGGTCAAGTGAATTTCTTCACCTATCGCGGCGACGAGCTGGCGGCCGAAGATATCCCGTTAACGGAGCTTGCGCGGGAGGTAGGCACTCCCGCGTATATCTACAGCAAAAAGACCCTGGCCCACCACTTTCGGGTCTTCGATGACGCGTTCGGAGGGCTGCCCCACCTGATCTGTTTTGCCATGAAGGCCAATTCGAACCTCTCGATCCTCAAGCTCTTCATCTCCATGGGGGCGGGGGTGGATATCGTTTCGGGCGGAGAGCTTTTCCGGGCGCTCACGGCGGGCGTCGATCCCGGAAAGGTCGTCTACTCGGGCGTCGGGAAGACCCACGAGGAGATCAGGCAGGCGCTGGCGGCAGATATCCTGATGTTTAACGTGGAGTCGTTCCAGGAACTGGGCGTTATAAACGAGATTGCCCGGGAAATGAAAAAGACGGCCAGGATCTCCGTCAGGGTAAATCCCGACGTCGACCCCAAGACCCACCCGAAGATATCAACGGGCCTCAAGATCAATAAATTCGGCATAGACATCAAAAAGGTAGTCTCGGACTATGAAGAGGCGCGGCGCCTCAAAAACATCGAGGTTGTCGGCGTCGATTGCCACATCGGCTCCCAGGTAACGGAGCTGGGCCCGTTTATCGACGCCCTCGGCAAGCTCAAGGAGCTGGTCGTGACCCTCAGGGAGCGCGGCTTTTCCATCAGATACCTCGATTTCGGGGGGGGCTCGGGATCACCTACAGGAACGAGGAGCCGCCCGATCCCTCGTCGTACGGACGGGCGATCGATGAGATCGCCGGTGACCTCGGGGTGACCTTCGTGTTAGAGCCGGGCAGGGTGCTGGTCGGAAACACGGGCATCCTTTTGACCCGGGTGCTCTACACCAAGGAGGCCGAGAAAAATTTCGTTATCGTGGACGCCGGCATGAACGATCTTGCCCGGCCCGCGGTCTATGATTCGTATCACGAGGTGGTGCCGGTCATCAGGCGCGAGGGCGAGGCCGTCCAGGCGGACGTCGTGGGGCCCATCTGTGAATCAACGGATTATCTGGCCAAGGATCGGCGCCTCGTGGGGATCGAGCGGGGCGACCTCCTGGCCGTGATGAGCGCGGGGGCCTACAGCTTCTCGATGTCCTCTAATTATAACTCCCGGCCCCGGGCGGCCGAGGTGCTGGTGGACGGATCGATCATACGAGATCATCCGGCAGCGGGAGCGGTACGAGGACCTGATCCGCGGCGAGACCATGGCCTGATTATATTTACGGGACGGCGAAACCGGAGCGGAAAACCTGTGTCAAAAGACACAGAGGATGTGGTATGAAGGAAATCGAGTTCTATAAGATGTCCGGGGCGGGCAACGACTTTATCCTCGTGGATAACCGGACCGGCGTCTTCGATTTCCCGGACATGGGATCGGCCGTCCGCAGGCTGTGCCGCCGGGGGATGTCGGTTGGGGCAGACGGCCTCATCCTCATCGAAAAGCCGGATCGAGAGGGTATCGATTTTCGGTGGCGTTTTTTCAACGCCGATGGGTCGGACGCCTCCATGTGCGGCAACGGCGCACGCTGCGCCGCGCGACTCTCGTTTCTGCTGGGGATATCGGGCGGCTCCGTCTCGTTTCTTACGGGGGCGGGGATCGTGCGGGGTCGGGTGGATGAGTCCGGGCGGGTCGAAATCGGGATGACCGATCCCGGTCCCGCTTCCCTGGACCGGGAGCTGGTCGTTGACGGTGCGGCGATCGCGTATGACTTTATCGACACCGGCGTGCCGCACGCCGTTATCACGGTCAACGACGTGAAACTGTTCGACCTCACGCACCTGGGTCCGAAGATTCGCTATCACGAGACATTCGCCCCGGACGGCACAAACGTAAACGTCATAGACATCTCGGATAGCGGTATAATCCGAATACGGACGTACGAGCGGGGTGTTGAGGCCGAGACGATGGCCTGCGGGACGGGGGCGGTGGCGGCGGCGGTGACCGCCTCTTTAAGAAAGAGCGTCATCCCTCCCGTGACCCTTGTGCCGCCATCGGGCGCGGCGCTCGTCGTTCGATTTCGACAGGCGCCGGCCGTCACCGATGTCACGCTGGAGGGTGACGCCCGGCTGATATATCGAGGAACGTTGAATCCTGAGGCATTGGATTAGTGGAGTAGAGACATGTTTACCGGAGCCTTTACCGCCCTGGTGACCCCCTTCAAGAAGGGGGCCGTTGATTACGATACGCTGGCCGACTTTGTCGAATTCCAGATTACCGAGGGGATATCGGGTTTGGTTCCCTGCGGGACGACCGGCGAATCGTCCACGCTCTCCCACGAGGAGCACCACCGGGTTGTGGAGTTCGTCATCAAACAGGCGCGTGGGAGAGTGCCGGTCATCGCGGGGGCCGGCTCCAACTGCACGGCGGAGGCCGTAAGCCTTGCCGCCCACGCCAAACAGGCGGGCGCGGACGCCGCGCTCCTCATCACCCCCTACTATAACAAACCGACCCAGGAGGGGTTATTCCTCCACTTTTCCGAGGTAGCCCGCCAGGTAAAGATCCCCATTATTCTCTATAACGTCCCGGGCAGGACCAGCGTAAACATGCTGCCGCAGACCGTTGCGCGGCTTTCAGCCATCGGCAACATCATCGGGATCAAGGAGGCAACGGGGGACCTCCGCCAGGTATCCGATATCATAGAGCTGGTCGGCGACGATTTTATTATCCTTTCCGGGGACGACTTCACGACGCTGCCGATCCTTTCGGTGGGCGGCAAGGGGGTTATCTCCGTTCATTCCAACATAGCCCCCAGGGACGTTACCGAGATGGTGACGGCCTATCTTACCGGAGACCGGGGGCGTTCGGCGAAGCTCCATTACCGGCTGCTGCCGCTGGCCCGGGCGATGTTCATCGAGACCAGCCCCGTCCCCGCCAAGGCGGCGCTTGCGCTGATGAAGAAGATGGAGCCCGATGTGCGGCTGCCGCTGGCGCCCCTGTCGGAGGGGAGCACGGTCATCCTCAAGAAGACCCTGAAGGACTACGGGTTACTATAGCCGGCCGGGGAACCGAGGCGCCATCCGAACCGAGGGCATAGCGGGGACAATCCGGGGCCGCATACCTCGGGGCACGGCCGCGCATATCAATCGACAAAGAGCACGCACCGATGAAGAGGCATAGCGCGAACGCGCTACCGTCCGAACCGGCTCCAACCATCGGAGCTTACCCCTCATCTCGCCAAGGCCGCCCGGCCGTTACCCACGAGGCCTTTTTCGGTGTATTTTTTCGACCTCATCGGGTATACTGATAGCAGCACCATCTATCTTCATCTTCAAAGGAGAATACGGGAATGCCCGCCGAGAATATCGGGAAGAAATTCTCACCCTGGTATATCGTCCTGATCATCGCCGTCATCTATTTGGCCGCCACCTTACTGATGCAGCCCGGCACGAAGGAGATTACCTACAGCGAGTTCCGCCGATACGCGGCCGAGAAACGGGTAAAGGACATCACGATATCCGACACCGAAATCGCCGGCACGCTCATTACGGGCGACAAGAAGAAACCGCAGGAAACGCCGTTTGTCACCATCAAGGTCGACGATCCCGACCTGGTAACGCTCCTCAACGACAATAAGATAACGTATGCGGGAAAGGCCCAGAACACCCTCCTTTTTCAGATCCTTCTCTGGATTCCGCTCTTCATCATCCTCGGGGTCTTCTGGTTCTATCTCATGCGAAGGTCGGGCAGGGGGCCGGACTTCATGTCGGTGGGCCGATCCAAGGCCAAGATATATTCCGAGGACCAGGTAAAGATCAGTTTTAAAGACGTGGCAGGAGTGGACGAGGCGATCGAGGAGCTGAGCGAGGTGATCGAGTATCTTAAAAACCCGGCCAGGTTCCAGCGCCTCGGGGGCAAGATACCCAAGGGCATACTCCTGGTCGGCTCCCCCGGCACCGGCAAGACCCTTCTTGCCCGGGCGGTTGCGGGGGAGGCGGGGGTGCCGTTCTTCTCGATCTCCGGCTCCGAGTTCGTCGAGATGTTCGTGGGGGTGGGCGCCGCCCGGGTGCGGGACCTCTTTTCCCAGGCCCAGCTCAAGGCCCCCTGTATCATCTTTATCGACGAGCTGGACGCGCTCGGCAAAGCCCGGGGCCTCAACCCCGCCGGCGGCCATGACGAGCGCGAACAAACGCTCAACCAGCTCCTGGTCGAAATGGACGGGTTTGACGCCCGTAAGGGGCTTATCCTCATGGCCGCCACCAACCGCCCGGAGATACTCGATCCGGCGCTCCTGCGCCCCGGCCGTTTTGACCGCCACGTGCTGGTGGACAAGCCCGACAAGAAGGGCCGGCTGGACATCCTGACGATTCACTGCAAGGACCTCGTCCTGGCCAAAGAGATAGACCTCGAGAAGCTCGCGGCCAAGACCCCCGGCTTTGTCGGGGCCGATCTTGCCAATATCGCCAACGAGGCGGCGCTGCTGGCGGCGCGTCACGGCAAGGACGCCGTCGATCAGGAGGACTTCGATGAGGCCATCGAGCGGATCGTGGCGGGCCTCGAAAAGAAGAACCGGCTCATGAAGCAGGAGGAGAAGGAGCGGGTCGCGTACCACGAGGCGGGGCACGCCATCGTTGCCTCGATGCTTCCCGGCGCCGACCCGGTTGAGAAGATATCCATTGTCCCGCGCGGGATCACCGCCCTCGGCTACACGCTGCAGCCGCCGACGGAAGACCGGTACCTCATGACGGTGACGGAGCTCAAGGGAAAGCTCGCGATGCTCCTGGGCGGACGGGCCGCAGAGGAAATCGTATTTTCCGAGGCTTCCACCGGGGCCCACAACGACCTCATGAAGATGACCGACATCGCCCGGAGAATGGTCAAGGAATACGGCATGAGCGAAAAGATCGGGTTGGTGACCCTTGACCGCGGCCCGACCGGATACCTGGGTATGGATATGGAGGCGCCTCCCGACTACAGCGACGATACCTCCCGAGAGATCGACAGCGAGATCAAGCGGATGGTTGACGAGGCCCATAAGATCGCCACTACCATCCTGACCAGGGAGATCGAGCGGCTGCACGGGATGGCCCGGCGTCTCCTCGAGGTGGAGGTGCTGGAGGGAGACGAACTGAAACGGCTGCTTGGAAAAGAACTTAAAACCGAAACCGCACCGGCGTAGACGCCGGCGCGGGGGCGGACAGCCAGAGGGGCGGGACATCCGCCCCTTTTTACGTGAGGACAATGGAGTTTGAACTTACAATTCATGGGCTTGCGGCCGGCGGCTGGGGGGTGGGGCGTCACGAGGGCAAGGTCATCTTTGTCCCCCTCACCGCACCCGGGAGACGTCATCCGGTGCGCGGTTGCCGAGGATCGGGGGCGCTTTGCCTTCGGAACGCTCGTTGAGCTGCTTTGCTCCGTCACCGGCGCGGGTTGCGGCGGCCTGCCCGGTCTTCGGGCGGTGCGGCGGCTGCCAGTGGCAGCACATCGGCTACGAGCGGCAGCTTGAGGCAAAGCGGGATATCCTGTGCTGACGCCCTGGAGAGGATCGGGCATCAAAAAGGGGCGGCCGTCTCCAACACGGTCGGCTCGCCCCGGCAGTACGGATGGCGGGCCGCGGTCGATCTGGCGTTCGATACCGACGGCACAGACGCACGGGTCGGTTTTTACACCCTGCGCGGATCGGAGATCGTCCCGATTACGGGATGCCCCGTTGCCGCCGACGGGATCAATGCGCGGATCGCGCGCCTTGCCGAGGCGATCGCGGCCGCCGGCATCGGGAAGGCAGGGGAGATCAGGCTCGTGGCCGGGATCGACAACCGGGTCGCGGGCAACCTCATACTGAAAAGATCGGCGACCGAGAGCCGGCGTCAGGCCGAGCGGCTGTGCAGGGAGGCGGGGCTTTCGGGTCTCGAGGTTACGACCCCGCGGGGCGTCTGGTCGGTCGGGGATCCGGTCGTCGCCTATCCCGGCTGGGACGGGGCCGGGCAGGCAGGTCTCTTTTGCCGCCCCTCCGGATTTGTCCAGGCAAATCCCGATGTTAACCGTGAGCTGATCAACCGTCTGATCTCGTTTGACCTCGCCGGTAAAAACGTCCTCGAGCTTTACTGCGGGATCGGCAACCTGACCGTCCCGATGGCGGCGGCGCGCGCACGGGTGACCGGCGTGGAGGCGTCCCGGACGTCGGTGGAGGACGCCGGCAAGACCGTAGAGGCGATGGGGCTTACCGACGCCAAATTTATGACCGGGAAGGTGGACGCCGTCCTCTCGGACCGGTCGATCAGTCAGATGCAGTGGGACGTGATCGTCCTCGACCCGCCCCGCACGGGCGCGCGGGCGGTCGTGGAACGGATATCGGAGTTTCACGGCCGACGAGATCATCTATATCTCATGCTCGCCCCCGACGCTGGCGCGGGACCTCTCGGTCCTGACCGAACGGGGCTGGCGGCTCGTTTCGGCCGTGCCGATGGATATGTTCCCCCAGACGTTTCACGTCGAGACGCTCTGCCGGTTGACAAGAGGGATAGGCCGGCGGGCCGGCAATTTACGGGGAGGAGTCGGCCATGCGGATATGGGACGTGCCGGTCGATCAACTGTGCAGAAATCACCTGCTGGGGGAGCACCGGGAGCTCCATGCGGTCTGGAACATCATTACGCTCGGAAAGCGAGGGTACAGCACCCACCCCGAGACCAAACGATGGATCGGGAAGCTCGGCGCGCTTTACCGCCGCCACGAAGAACAGGTCGCCGAGATAGCGCGGCGGGGCTGGCGGCACGAGAGCCCCCTCGACGAGGAGTCTGGCGACGGGACGATCAGTCCAGGACTCCTTTGTCACTACCGTCCCGAGCAGCGGCGTATCCTCACCGAGCGCGGCTGCGGGTGCTTTCGGGGAGGGATAGCGGAAGGGGCGGAATGGATACCCGGTCGAACCGATACAGGGTGTGTTTTCCCGCCGACTTTTGTTGCCAAACGATCGTCATCTGTGGTAGAGTGATGCCCTGTTGTAACGGGCTTTTTTTATGTTCGAAATCAGGTTTCACGGGCGGGGCGGGCAGGGGGCGGTGACGGCCGCCGAGATCACGGCGCTGGCCGCCTTTCTCGAGGGCAAGTACCCCCAGAGCTTCCCCGCCTTCGGGCTGGAGCGCCGGGGCGCGCCGGTTGCGGCGTTCCTGCGCATCGACGACAAGAAGATCACCATCAGGCAGGCGATATACGTCCCCGATTTCATCGCCGTGATGGACGCGACGCTGCTTGGCGCCGCACCGACGCTCGCGGGATTAAAGTCGCGCGGGGGACTCCTGGTCAATACCCAGCAGCCGCCCGAGTCGCTGGCAATCCCCGCCGGATTTACCGTCGGGACGGTGCCGGCCGGAGACATCGCCCTCAGGCACGGCCTGGGTAACAGGCTCCTTCCCCTCATCAACACCACGATCCTCGGCGCGCTGGTCAGGATGACGGGGGTCGTCTCGCTCGACTCGCTGCTTTCGGCCATCGGGCAGTCCATGACGGCGGCACGTGCCGAGGCCAACAAGGCCGGCGCGCGCGAGGCCTACGAAACGGTGGCGATTCACGAACCATCATGACCCAGAAGATCATCCTCACGACCCTCAGCGACTACCCCGAGGTCCCCGTATCCGAAGGGGAGATGCTGATAAACGAGACCGGAAGCTGGCGTTTCGCGTCGCCCGCCTTTTCTCCCCGGCCCTCCCCCTGCAGCCGGGCCTGCCCCCTCGAAAATGACATCCCCGGCATCATGCGGCGGTTTGCCGAGGGGGATATCGAGGGCGCGGCGGATACCTTTTCCTGGGAAGACCCCTTTCCGGCGTTGCTGGGCCGGGTCTGCCCCGGCTTCTGCATGGCCGACTGCAACCGGGCGCACTTTGATGAGCGCGTCTCGATCAGGGACATCGAGCGGTTCGTCGGCGACCGTTTTTCCCGGCAGGGCCCTCCCGTCGAGGGCGAGCGGACCGGCAAATCCGTCGCGATCGTCGGCTCCGGCCCGGCGGGGCTTTCGGCGGCGCTATTTCCTCGCGATGATGGGGCACGCCGTCACCATATTCGAGAAAGAGCGCGTTATCGGCGGTATCCCCCGGCTGGGTATCCCCGGCTACCGGCTTCCGCGAAGAGTTATGGACGCCGCGGCCTGGCGGGTGCGCACCATGGGCGTGACAATCAAGACGGGGCGTGCGATACGGCCCGAAGACCTCGCCGGCCTCTCGTCTTCTCACGACGCGCTGTTTATCGCCCCGGGCGCGCATACGTCGGCGCCGATGGGGATCGCGGGTGAGGAGCTTTCCGGGGTAACTCCGGGGGCTTTCCTTCCTCAGGGACGTTAACGCCGGGATCATAAAAGCTCTGAGCGGGAATTATCTCGTCGTCGGCGGCGGCAATACGGCGCTGGACGCGGCGCGGGCCGTCATGCGCCTCGGCGGGCGGCCCACGGTTGTCTACCGCCGGGGCCGCGACGACATGCCCGCCTTTGCCGACGAGATACATGAGGCGCTGGAGGAAAACGTCCCGATCGAGTTTTTTCGGGCGCCGGTCAAAGTCGAGCGGGGTAAGGGAGGGAAGCTCCTGGTCACCCTGATCTCCATGAGTCCCGGCGCTCCCGATGGTTCCGGCAGGCCGCGGCCCGTGCCGGTGGCCGGGTCCGAGCACGTTGTCGAGGCAGACGGGCTGATTACGGCCGTCGGCGAGACGGTCGATACGGCCTTCGCCGAAACCGGGGGTACGGCCGCCCGCGGGCCGGTCATCGTCGGCGGAGACGCGGCCGGCGGCCGGCGCACCGTGGCCGATGCCGCCGCATCGGGGAAGAGGGCTGCAATTAGTATAGACAGGATACTCTCCGGGCACTCCATAGGCCCGGACGACAACGCTGCCGGAAGCTTTCGGGCGCACTGGGAGAGGCGGTCGGTAATGCCGGCCGAGCCGGTCCGATTCGAGGAGCTGAACACCGACTATTTCGATCGGACGCCGTCGGTCGCCGCGAAAAAGATCGCGCCCGACCGGAGGGTTCGGAACTTTGCCGAGGTCACCCGGACCTACGGCGAAAAGGCGGCGATCGCCGAGGCCGGCCGCTGTTTCGTCTGCGGGTCGTGCGCCGGGTGCGAGGTCTGTGCGACGTTCTGCCCCGATTTCTCGGTCCTGGTACAGGACTACTCGGCGGAGATAGACTACCGCTACTGCAAGGGGTGCGGCATCTGCGTCCGGGAATGCCCCCGCGGGGTGATCGCTACCCGGACGGACGATTAGCGGCGCCGTTTTCCTGCCGACGGCGGCACGCGGCGGGAAAGAGCGGGAGGAGATAAGGTATAGGCGATGAAAAAACTCCTTGAGGGAAACCTGGCCGTCTCGTACGGCGTGATGCTCTCCCGGGCACAGGTGATACCGGTCTATCCCATCACCCCGCAGACCCACATCTCGGAGGCCCTGGCCGAAATGGTGGCCGACGGGAGGCTCTCGGCCCGCTACATAAAGGTCGAAAGCGAACACTCGGCCATGGCGGCCTGCATCGGCGCGGCCACCGCCGGCGCCCGGACGTTCACGGCAACCTCGGCCCAGGGGCTGGCCCTCATGCACGAGCTGCTCCACTGGGCCTCGGGGGCCAGGCTTCCCATCGTCATGGCCGACGTAAACCGGACGCTGGCCGCCCCCTGGAACATCTGGAACGACCAGTCCGATTCCATGTCCCAGCGGGATACCGGCTGGCTCCAGTTCTACTGCGAGGACAACCAGGAATGCCTCGACACCGTTATCATGGCCTACCGGGTGTCGGAACGGCTCCTGATCCCCAGCATGGTGGTGCTGGATGCCTTCATCCTCTCCCACACCCAGGAGATCGTCGATATCCCGGACGCCCCGGCCGTGGACAGGTTCCTGCCGCCGCCCGATAATCCCTATGCCCTGGATATCGACCGGCCGCGCGCCTATAGCCCCGTGGCGGGGCCGGACCACTTTACGGAGCTCAAGTATAAACAGTGGCGGGCCGCGAAACAGGCCGAAGGCGTTATGACCGAGGTGAACGATGAGTTTTCCCGGACCTTCGGCCGGTCGTACCCCCACGTCTCGCCCTATCGGACGGACGACGCTGAAGTTGTGATCGTGGCCTGCGGCGCGGTCTGCGGGACGATCCGGGCGGCCGTCGACGGGCTGAGGGCGGCGGGGGTACGGGCGGGCATGGTAAAGGTCAGGACGTTTCGCCCGTTTCCGGAAAATACGCTTCGTGAGCTGCTGGGGCCGATCGGGCCCACGGGGCGCGTCGGCGTCCTGGACAAGAGCGCCTTTCCCGGCGCGCCGTCCCCGCTCTTTACCGAGACCAGGGCCGCGCTCTACGGCCTGGCGAAATCGCCGGCGCTCACGGGCCTTATCGGGGGACTGGGGGGCAGGGATATCACGGTCGAGGTCGTCACCGATGCCTTTCGGGGGCTCCTTTCGGGGAAGATGGACCGGGGCCCGGTTTTCTTGGGCCTGAAGGCCGATGGAGATGCGACAACGGATGAACGCCGAACGTAACTATGGTCCGATAACCCCGGGGCATCTGGCCTGTCCGGGCTGCGGGGCGACGCTCGCCATGAGCTGGGTGCTCTCGGTCCTGGGGAGCCGCAGCGTCGTGGCGCTGCCGGCCTCCTGTTTTTCCATCATCAGCGGGGCCTTTCCCAACTTCCCGCTCAGGGTCAACCTCGTCCACACGGCCTTCGAGACGGCGGCCGCCATGGCCACGGGGCTCAAGGCGGGGCTGGAGGCGACCGGCAGGCAGGACGTGACGCGTCGTGGCCTGGGCCGGGGACGGCGGGACGTTTGACATAGGCCTGCAGGCGCTTTCCGGGGCGGCCGAGCGAAACGAGGACATCCTCTACGTATGCTACGACAACGAGGCATACATGAACACCGGAAACCAGCGCAGCTCCGCCACCCCGCTCAACGCCTGGACGACCACGACCCCGACCGGGGAACTCGGAGAAAAAAAGGACATCCTTGCGATCATGGCGGCCCACAGGGTCCCGTACGCCGCCTCGGCCTCTATCGCCTACCCGGAGGACCTGAAGACAAAGGTCCGGCGGGCGATGACGTTTCGGGGCACGAGGTTTATTCACATCCTCTGTCCCTGCCCGACGGGATGGCGGATGACCCAGGATATGACGATTACCGCGGCCAGGCTCGCGGTCACCACGGGCGCCTTTCCGCTGCTGGAAATAGAAAACGGCACGAGGACTATCGTCTCCCACCGGCCCGACCGGAAGACCCCGGTCGGCCGAATACCTGAAGGTGCAGGGGCGGTTCGGGCACCTGACCGATGAAATGATCGAGGCGGCCCAGCGGGCCGTCGACGAGCGATGGAGGCGGCTTGAGGCCGCGGCCGACGAGGTGCGCGAGATCCGCCGGACTGCCGGGAAAGCTGGGGAAGAACGGGGAATCATCCGAGTAACAGATACCTGTCTAAAAGAGGTTTCGCTATGACACAGCCGCGCGATCGGGACAAAGAAACGATTGACCTGCTTTCGGCCTATCTCAGGATCGACACCACCAACCCGCCGGGCAACGAGACGGTCGCCGCCCAGTTCCTGGCGGAGATATTCAAGAAAGAGGGCATCGCCCATACGATCTGGGAGTCAAAGCCGGGCAGGGGCTCGATCATGGCGAGGATCCCCCGCGATCCGGGCGCGCAGCCGCCCGACCCCGGTCCGCTGGTACTCATGCACCACAGCGACGTGGTCCCGGCCGACCGTGCCGAGTGGAGCTTTGATCCCTTCGGCGGCGAGGTCAAGGGCGGATACGTCTGCGGCCGCGGGACGCTGGATACCAAGGGGCTGGGGATCATGGAGCTCATGGCGTTTTTGACCGCCAAGCGCGACACGTTTAAACTAAAGCGCGACCTGGTCTTTCTTGCCGTTGCCGACGAGGAGATGGGCGGGGACTGGGGCATGGACTGGCTCGTCAAGAACCACTACGACCAGATCAAGGCGAGCTTCGTCATAAACGAGGGCGGGATGGGGGTATCCGACCTCATCGGCGGCAAGTTCGTCCACATGATCGCCACCGGCGAAAAGGGGCTCTGCTGGCTTGAGCTCACCCGCACCGGCCCCCCCGGGCACGGCTCCACCCCCCACGGACAGAATTCGCTCGAATTGCTGAACCTGGCGCTCACCCGGCTCTTGACCACCCCGATCCCCTACGAGGTCAAGCCGGCGATCGCCGAGTATTTCAGGAACCTCGCCCGGGGCTGGGATTTCCTCAAGGCGTACGGGGACGACGGCAAACCGGAAACCCTGATACGGCTCTTGACCGAAACCGGCCTCATCACCAACCCGCAGCTTTCGGCGATGCTCAAGAATACCATCAGCCTCAACGTCATGCACGCGGGCGAAAAGACCAACTCCATCCCGGGCCGGTCGGTCGCCCATCTGGACACGCGGCTGCTTCCCGGCGTGGACATGGAGGCGTTCGTGGCGTGGATACGAAAGACGCTGGCCGACGACCAGATCCAGGTCAAGTACATCCATACGTCGGTGGCCAATGAATCCCCGTTTGACACCGAGGAATTCAGAATTATCACCGAGGTCCTGGAGCACCACCAGCCGGGCTCGGTGGTCACGCCGGCGCTGCTGACGGGCGGCTCGGACTCCCGCTTCTACCGCGATAAGGGGGTGCCGACGTACGGGATCTATCCGGCGGTCGTCCCGATGGCCGACCTGACGGGGATGATCCACGGGGTGGACGAAAAGGTCTCCGTAGACAACATGATCGCGGGGACCGAGATCGTCACCGACATGGTCAAGAGGCTCTGCACGTAACTGCTGAAGAGAGGGAGGATGCTATGAAAATACGGGAAGTCGATAAGGTCGAGATCACGACCCTTCAGGATAACTATATCGATCTGCTCATGCGGGACAATTCCGCCGTCGTTTCGCGGGCGATACCCCTCAAGGACATGGAGGTCAAGAACTCGGTTCTGGCCGAGCACGGGTTTTCGGCGCTCGTTAGCGTAAGCGCGGGCGAGGCCGTCCGGAGCATCCTCTTTGATTTCGGGTTTTCGGCCCACGGGGCGGCCTTCAACGCCCGGGCGTCTGGGCCTGGACCTTTCGGCCGTGGAGGCCACCGTCCTTTCGCACGGCCACCTCGACCACGTGGGCGGCATCGCGGAGCTTTCCGCCCTCATCAAGAAAAAGGGGACCCCGCTCGTCCTCCACCCGGAGGCGTTCAGGAACCCGCGCTATATCAAGTTCTCCGAGGAGTTCAAGGTCAAGTTTCCTCCGCTGACGCGCCGGAAGGTAGACGGACGCGGGCCTTTCGGCGGTCAGAGACAACCGCGCCCTACGGCCTGCTCGACGACGCGGTCCTTTTTCTCGGCGAAGTCCCGAGAAAGACCGATTTCGAGACGGGGGTGCCCAACTTCTTCTACCAGAAGGACGGGCAGGAGACGTGGGACGACCTTGCCGACGACTCGGCGATCGTCATGAACGTGCGCGGCAAGGGGCTCGTGGTCATCTCGGGCTGCGCCCACTCGGGCATCGTCAATACCGTCACGTACGCCCGGCAGACGACGGGGGTCGATACCGTCCATGCCATTATGGGCGGCTTTCACCTCTCCGGCCCGGGCATGGAGCCTCTCGTCGAAAAGACGACGGAGGGCCTGAAGCAATTTAACCCGGCCTACGTCATCCCGACCCACTGCACCGGCAGGTACGCGATCGGGGCGATTGAGCGCGAGATGCCGGACAGCTTTATCCTCAACATGGTCGGCACCAAGCTGACCTTCAGTTAGGCGGCGGACAGCTTTTCAAATTCGATAGTTTAAGGAGATATCAGATGATTATTACGGCCCGTCTCAAGGCAAAAGCAGGCAAACGAGCATAAGATGGAACAGCTCCTTACCGACATGGTAAAAAAGGTCGCGACGGAGCCGGGGGCGCTTGCCTATACGGTCCACCGCTCTGCGGCCGACCCGACGGTCTTTTTGATCTACGAGAAGTATACCGACGGGAAGGCGTTTGAATTCCACGCGAAGTCGCCCCACTTCGCCGAGCTCAGCGGCTCGATGGGGGAGATCCTGGACGGCGCCCCGGATATCCAGGCATGGGAAGAGATCGCGGTGATCAAGCGGTAGGCCGGCACGGCAGACCGATCGGTGACGAAAACGGTAAGGGCCGCATATGTGCGGCCCTTTTTTAAGGGATCGGCGAGTTTCCGTTATCGTGCAGCTATACGGGCGCGGAATGCCGCGCATCGCGGATATAGAGAGACGTTCCTACTGCCGTGCGAACCGAAAAACGAGAAACGCCCCGAGCCCCACGCACCAGAGGTTGATGAAGCCGTTGAGAAGGGTGTCGAGCGCCGAGACCGAGTACATCCCGTTCTGGATATTGAATGAGAAATCGATGATGCCAAGGAATATCAATCCCCCCCCCGCGACCAGGGAAAGCGACCGGCCGAGCGGTTTGCCGCGCAGCAACAAAACGGCCGACACGATCAGGGTCAACGCCAGGGCCGAGTCCGGCGGCGGAAACGAATGCTCGAACACGAAATAGCCGTCCGGCGGGTTTGCCGGGGCCAGCCCCACCGTGAAAAAGCCGACCCAGAAGAGGATGATGCCGAGGCCGGTGATCAGCTCGAGAACCGCGACTGTTTGTTCGGATAGTCCTTTTCCCATACGTACCCTCCCGCCATGTATACAGATAAGACCCTATCGGCTCTTCTGCACCTTCCTCACCGTCCCGTCCACGACCCACCGGACGATCCCCGGTATGAACCGCTGGGCCAGCACCGTGAACTTCCCGTCAAACCCCGGCAGGATGATAAACTTCCCTTTCTCCATACCCTGATCATCGCGGCGGCCACCGCCTCCGGGGTCATGAGCTTCGCCTTGGCGGTGAGGGCCTTCGTCTCCGGGGGTTTGGTCAGGTTTTCGACGACCAGCCCCGGCGTGTCGGTATCCGGGCGGGCACAGCACGAAGAGCTCTATCCCGTACCCGACCAGCTCGCAACGGAGCGCCTCCGAAAAGCCGAGCACGGCAAACTTGCTCGCGTTGTAATCGGTATAGCCGAATACGCCGACGTAGCCCGCGATCGACGAGGTGTTGACGATCGCCCCGCAGCCCCGCGCCTTCATCGCCGGCAGGAGCGCCGCTATGGTGTTTCGCGTGCCGTAGAGGTTGATCTTCATCGTCTCGTCAAACTGCTCGTAGCCCATCTCCACGAAGATCCGGGGGGTCGCCTGGCCGGCGCAGTTGACGAGGACCGCCGGCGTCCCGAATTCCTTGAGCGCCCGCTTCATGACCCGGTCGACCTCTTTGCGGTCGGCGACGTCCACCGAATAGGAAGCAAAGCGCTGCCCGGCCGATTTCGCCCGGCCGGCGACGCGCTTTTCGGCATTTTTCAGCCGCTCCGGGTTACGGGCAAAGATGCAGACGTGCGCGCCCCGCTCGGCGAAGAGCCTGGCGGCGGCAAGGCCGATCCCCATGGACCCGCCGACGACGTAAACGATCTCATTATTGAAGTCTTTCATGTAACTGTCCTTTCCCTCTGGCGTGCTACACGCAAAGGAAACCCTCCCACACGGCTGCTTATCGCTTGATCTTTCCCGGAAGGATAAAGGGGTACGGCCGCATGAGGATGCGCGTCTTCAGGAAGCGGTCGATCCTGCGGAAGGCGAGCCACAGACGCCAGATCCAGGCATCCTCCCTGTAATAAGAGGCGACCTCGTTTTCCGATATCGGTTCAACGGCGAGCTCCTTTGCCTCGGTCGCAAAAAAGTCGTTGACGGCGGCCACCAGGCCCGGTATCAGCTCGGGGCGCTGCTCCTTGTAGAAATTCGCCACCAGGTCAACGGCGACCAGGTGAAAGCTGTAATACCGGGTCATCACGTCGGCCAGGAACAGCCAGCGGATGAGCCAGACCAAAAACGACGGGGCCGCCCTCAGGAAGAGCTCCGGGTCGAGCTGCTCGGTCCCCTTCTTCTTGATGAAGGGCGTGCTCGTGTCAAAATAGATGAGCCTGCTCTTCTCCGTGACCTTCGGGTCTTTCGGGTCAAACCCCACGATCGACCAGTTCGATATCTGGCCGTCGATGCCGATCTCCAGGCCGGTCTTCTTGGCGTTGAAGACCCAGACCTTCTTGAGCTCCCTCAATACGAGCCTGACCAGGATCGTGACCTGGTCCGGGCTGACCGTGTGAATCGCCCGGTTGCCGATGGAATCGGCCAGGAGCCGCTTCTGGACGTCAAACATCACGAGGCGCCCTTTATTCGTCTCGATGACGGCCGCGTCGTAGGCCGGCACCTCGATCCCGACGCGATCTTTCAGAATTTCGTTATACTCGTTATAGATCGTTTCGTAGCGCGCGACCTCCTGCTTCGTGAGGAAGATCGGCATCCGCTTGTAGGCAAGGTCGCGATGGCCTTCTTTCCCTACCGCAAATACCGTGGACATCTCCCCGTAGCCCAGGACCTCGGCCGGGATTGTGCTCCTATCGGGATGGCGCGGGTCAAGCCCCTCCTCGAAGGCGGCCAGGAGCTTCTTGTCGATCGAAAGGGTTTTCATGAGAATGACTCCGTATGACTATATATATAATCCGAGCGTACCTCCTATGTGGCCAGCCCCAGCATCACCTTGGCCTCCCCGAGGGCGGCGTCCAGCCGTTCGAGGATCTCTTCGGCTTCCTTTTGGGTCGTGATGAGCGGCGGCAGGAGCTGGCTTACCCGTTTGTCGTTATTGGCGTAGACCGAGAGGATTCCGTTGTTGTAGCAGGTCAGCGACATCACCGGGCCGCAGTATTCGTTGACCATCTCGATACCCATCATCAGGCCCAATTGCCTCAGGCCGACGAGTATCTCGGGGTGTTTCTTTTTGAGGCCGACGAAGCCCTTCTCGAAGACCGCGGCAATGTTGCGGACGTTCTGGAGAAAGGCCGGATCGGACGATATTTCGAGGACCTTCAGGGCCACGGGGCAGCCCACCTCGGCCCCGCCGTAGGTGGAGACGTGGATGAAGGGGTCGGTGTCCAGGAAGAACTGCTCGTATTTTTCCCTGAACATCGTGGCGGCAATCGGGAATATCCCGCCGGAGAGCCCCTTGGCGATGATCATGATATCCGGCTCAACGCCGAAGTGCTCGACCCCCCAGAGCTTTCCGGTGCGGCCGAGGCCCGTCTGGACCTCGTCCATGATCAGGACGACGTCCTTTTTGGTGCAGATATCCCTGACCTGCGGAAAATAGTCGTCGTCGGGGATCGGCATCCCGAGGGTCGCCGGCACCGTCTCGACGATGACCGCCGCGGTCTGGGCGTCGATTTCCTTTTCGAGGGCTTCGCTGTCCCCGAAGGGGACCTGGGAAAACCCGGGGGGCATCGGCCCGAAGGGGGCGCGGTATTTCTCGTCGCCGGCGGCCAGCGCCAGCCCCGTGTGCCCGTGGTATCCTCCCCGGGCGCTGACGACCCGGGGGCGTTTCGTGTATCCCCGGGCCAGCTTGATGGCAAAATCCGCCGCCTCGCCCCCGCCGGAGGCAAAGCAGGTCCGCGTCAGCTCGTTGCCGGGGGCAAGCTCGGCCAGCGCGCTTGCCGAGCATCGCCCGCGCCTCGCTGATGAGGTGGCCGTTGCCGATGTCAAGCTCTCCCATCGCCTCCGTCAGCGTCTTGATGATCTCGGGGTTGCGGTGGCCGAGGTTATAGACCCCGCCGTTGCAGTGGCAGTTGATGATCCGTTTTTCGCCCGCCACGTCCCAGACGTAGATCCCCTCCCGCTTTCCGAAGACGAAATCCATACCCATCTGCTTGAAGAAGGCGGCCTTGCCGGAGTTGACGTGCTCGCGCGAAGAGGTCGATGATGGTCTGCTTGGGGGACTGTCCGACGAATTTCATGGAAGGCTCCTCCGTGCGGGTGGAGACGAAGCGAAGCGCCGGTTGCTTTAGTACCGTACCGTATCACCGGCTGTTTTTCGTGTCAAGGGTAATGTAGGGAGATAGGAGGAGTGTTATATGGTGGAAAGTGAGTATAGATGCTGAGCGCCGTCAGTAGATCGGGCCTGATTTACACGGATTATATTGTTATTTTTTCCTTGAAATTATCACCAATATGGTTATATTATAGATAGATTACTTTGTTCCCGAGGTAGAACTTGTGCCGATCTACGAATATTCATGCACAAAATGCGGCAAGACCGATCGAGGCGATGCAGAAGATGTCCGACCCGCCGCTGAAGAAATGTCCCCAGTGCGGGGGCGCGCTTGCCAAGATGATATCCAGCACCAGCTTCGTCCTCAAGGGGACCGGCTGGTACGCCACCGATTACGCCAAGAAGGGCAACGGGTCGGGCAACGGCTCAGGCAACGGGAAGCGCACCGACCATAAAGATCATGGGGATCACGGCAAAGACGTCGATGTAAAAAAGGACACTTCGCCGGCCGAGAAGACCGCCGAGGCCAAGACCGAGAAGGCCGCGGAGAAGACTGCCGAGAAGGCCGCGGAGAAGTCCGCGAAGTCCGGTTCGGAGGATTAGTTCCCCCCATCGAAATAGGTGAGATGTAGTGCCCCCGTTTCGAGCGAGACGGGGGTTTTGTTTTATAAGTCAGCCGGTCGCGCAGACTCGCGAAGGGTCTCTGCACTCCATATCCCGTCCGCGGAAAAAAAACATGCCCCGTAAAAATTCTCCTTGCTTTTTAAAAAAAATGAATGTATATTCATTCAGTATTTTGACGGCATTGAAGAGAGTAGATGATATGCCATGTGTTTTCAGTTAGTTATCATCACTCACCAAACGAAAGGATATCCCAAAATAAGCTATCGAAAATAATAAGGAGGAAGCAATGGCTCAAAAATTACGGGATGTGGTTATGGTGGACGGTATCCGGACCCCCTTCGGAAGGGCCGGGGAAAAGGGCTTTTTCTGGCTGACCCGCGCCGACGACCTGGTCACCAAGGTCATCGACGAACTGCTTCATCGCAACCCGCAGATCAAACCGGATATGATCGACGAAAATATCTGGGGCGCCTCCACGCAGACGGGAGACCAGGGGATCACCATGGGCAGGACGACGGTACTCACGTCCAACCTCGACGTCTCGACGGCCGGCTGCTCGGTGGACCGGATGTGCGCGGGCGGCATGACGGCGCTGACCTACGGCGCCGGCCAGATCGCGATGGGCGCGGCCGACTGCATCATCACCGGCGGCGTTGAGCACATGGGGCACCACCCGATGGGCGCAGGCGCCGACCCCAACCCGCGGCTCTTCCAGGAAAACATCGTCACGGTCGACGACATCAACATGGGAAAGACGGCGGAGAACCTGCACGACATGTTCCCCGATATCAAGAAAGAGACGTGCGACGAGTACGCCATCTTCTGCCAGCAGAAGGCCAAGAAGGCGCTGGATTCGGGCATGATCGGCAAGATGATAGTCCCCATGACGGTCTACACCAAGGACGGCTGGACCCGGGCGGACTACGACATGCAGCCCCGTCCCGAGACGACCATGCAGGGTTTGGCCGAGCTCAAGACCCCGTTCCGTGAAGGCGGCCGGGTTACCGCCGGAAACTCCTCCGGCCTCAACGACGGCGCGGCCGGCGCGATCCTGATGTCGGCGGACCTCGCAAAAGAACTGGGCTTAAAACCCGTCATCAAGATCTTCGGCTGGGCGTTTGCCGGTGTACCGCCCAAGATCATGGGATACGGGCCCGTCCCCTCCACGAAGAAAGCGCTGAAAAACTACAACATGAAATTCGAGGACTTCGGCCTCATCGAGCTCAACGAAGCCTTCGCCGTTCAGGCGATCGCCTTCATGAACGAGTTTGGGCTGAAGGTCGTGGACGACCCGCGGATGAACATCTACGGCGGCGCCATCGCCTTCGGGCATCCGCTGGCCTCCTCCGGAATCCGGCTGATGATACATCTGATGCACGCATTCCAGGAAAGGAAGAACGTCAAGTACGGCATGACAACGATGTGCGTCGGTCTCGGACAGGGCGGGACGGTTTTCTGCGAAAACCTCCTGGCGTAATTGCCTTAATAATGCTGACATTCTGGAGGTAAAAAAATGGCCTATCAAGAATTAGTCACGAAATTTAACGTGACCTTCAATAAATCCCGGGCGGGGAAGGTAGCCGTCGTCACCATGGACAACGGCGAGAACTACACCAAGCCCAACACCTTTGGCTACGGCGGCCTGACCTCTCTATCGGAAGCGATAGACAAGGTCAACGCGGAAAAGGACGTCAAGGGAATGATGCTCGTGGGCAAGCCCTTCATCTTCGCGGTTGGCGCGGACCTGGACGGCACCGCGGACATCAAGACCGCTGACGACGGCTACAAGATCGGCAAGGCCGGCCACGAAGCCATGAAGAAGATCTACGACCTGAAGATCCCGACGCTGGCGGCCATAAACGGCGCGATCATGGGCGGCGGCATGGAGATCGCCCTCTACTGCAAGTACCGCAGCGTATCGGACGCGGTCGGCATCGCCGCGCTGCCGGAGTGCTTCCTGGGCCTGGTCCCCGGATGGGGCGGCACGCAGCTCCTCCCGAAGCTGATCGGGCCCGAAAAGGCGATCGAGATCATCATCACCAACCCGCTCAACCGCAACAAGATGATCAAGGCCAAGGATATGCTGGAGCTGGGCATCGCCGACAAGATGTTCCCCAACGGCGAGTTCTACGATATGTCCTTTGATCTGCTGGTCGACCTCATCGAGGGCAAGGCCAAGATCGACCGTAAACCGGCCGACTGGTCGAAGCTGAATGATCTCTACACGGCGTCCAAGGCGTTCATCGACGGAAACGTACACGGAGCGGCTATCGCCCCGTATAAGGCGCTCGAACTCATCAAGGGCGCGAAGGACTGGGACCTCAACAAGGGATTTGACGAAGAGAGCAAGGCCCTCGGGGAGCTGATCATCAGCGACCAGTGCCGCGCCGGCGTCTACAGCTTTGACCTCGTGCAGCGCCGCGCCAAGAAGCCGGTCGGCGTGCCGGAAGTCCCGCCCGCAAAGATCGTAAAAATCGGCGTCATCGGCGCCGGCCTCATGGGCGCACAGATCGCCACGCTCTTCCTGCAGCGCTACGAGTGCCCGATCGTCATGAAAGACATCAAGCAGGAGTTCGTCGACAAGGGCCTCAAGTACGTACACGACCAGGTCGACAAGATGGTGAAGAAGGGAAAGGTCAACGAGGGCAAGGGCATCTGGCTGAAATCGCTGGTCAAGGGCTCGCTGGACTACAAGGACTTCGGCGACTGCAACTATATCATCGAGGCGGTGCTCGAAGAGATGCCCCTCAAGAAGAAGGTCTTTGCCGAGGTTGAGGCGCACATCAAGCCCGAAACGATTCTTGCCACCAACACCTCGTCGCTTTCCATCACCGAGATGGCAAAAGACCTGAAAAACCCGGAGCGCGTGGTCGGCTTCCACTTCTTCAACCCGGTCGCGGTGATGCCGCTGCTCGAGATCATAAAGGGCGCCAAGACCAACGACCTGACGGTCGCTACCGCGTTTGCGATGGGCAAGAAGATCAAGAAGACCTCCATTCTCGTTAAGGATTCCGCGGCCTTCATGGTCAACCGGCTCCTCATGCGCTGGATGGGCGAGATCGTCAAGGTCGTCGACGAGGGCAATAACTCGTTCAAGGAGATCGACGAATACTGCGTGAGCCTCGGCTTTCCGATGACCCCGTTCGCCCTGCTGGCGCTCGTGGGCCCCGCCGTCGGCCTGCACGTGGCCGAGACGCTCAATAAGGCGTTCGGCGACCGCTTCTACATCTCACCCGGGCTCAAGAAGATGGTGGAGATGAAGAAACCGGGTATTTACGATTGGAACGGCAACGAGGACCCGGATGTCGTGGCCAACTGGCCGCGCGGCGGCAAGAAGTTTACCCAGCAGGAGGTCATCGACCGCTTCCTGACAGGGACGACGGAGGAGTGCCGCATGATCCTGGACGAGGGCGTTGTCAGTAACGCCAAGGATATCGATACCTGCATGATCATGGGTGCGGGCTGGCCCTTCTTCATGGGCGGCATCACCAAGTACCTCGATCAGAAGGGATACTCCAAGAAGGTGACGGGAAAACTGCTGGCCAAAGACGAATAGGCAGACCGTCCATAGCGATGATAAAGGGGCGCGTAAAAGCGCCCCTTTTTTTCCGACGTGCATCTAATTGGGTATACGCTAACGGGCGGTCCCGGCCGACGATACCGCGTGAGGATCTCATGAGGATACACAAGGTCTGCTACATTCAGCTCGTCGAAAACCCGATGATACACATCATGACCGACGAGCTTGATATCGGTAAGTACTATTACTTCAACCTGCGCACCGGCCGGTGGAACTTCGACGAGATCCCTCCCGAACTGATCGGGAAGGCCGAAGAGTTTCTGGGTGTGGGGTCGTTCGATGAGCTGATCGCGTTTCGGGGGCAGAAGCTCTCGCCGGAGGCCGAAACCGCCCGGGACGAGCTGACCGCGTATATCCGCAGCCATGATCCGGGCGCTGCGGGCGGGCCGACATGTAGCAACGGGGGCGGCAGCAACGGCACCACGTAGTCCGGTCGCACGTTGGGTGACCCGGCCGGGATAGTCACCATTGTGAGCTT
This sequence comes from uncultured delta proteobacterium, assembly GCA_963848155.1. Lineage (GTDB taxonomy): Bacteria > Desulfobacterota > Zymogenia > Zymogenales > Zymogenaceae > JAFGAS01. The sequence continues at coordinate 148,118 of CAWKCL010000004.1, read as the reverse complement.
CAAGGCCATGAAATCTGATACCGAACATCCCCGGTAACGGGGAACCGCAACGAGAGGCGTCCTGCCAGGGTGTGGGCATTCGTGTGGGTGGGGATCGGTATCCTGGCGTTCCTCGCGGCCGGTTTTTTCCTGACCACTACAATTCTCTTTCGTTCCGCCTATACCGAGCCTAAACAGGAGGAGGCGCGCACGGTCCTCACCGACCTCTACGAGTCGGAGATGGGCTACTTCGCCCGGCACGGCTGCTTCTCCGCGGATACCTCCGCGCTCGACTTTGACCCGGATACACCCCGGCGCTACGAATGGGCGATCATCGGGGCGGACTGCACGTCATTTACCGCCCGGGCCTGGGCGAACCTCGACGACGATCCACAACTCGATATCTGGGAGATCACCGACGGCGACGCCTTCCGTCCGCTCCACGTCTTTGACGACAAAAAGGACATCGGCTACCGCATCGAGCCCCGCTCAACGGAGCGCTGGCGCCCGGTCGACGGGTACTTCAAGCCGCCGGTCAGCGATGAGAGATAGGGGAGGTGGAGAATGTGTCCCTCACCGGGATGCTCCTTTATGGCGCATTATCCGTGTTATCCGTCATTGCGAGGAGCCGTCAGGCGGCGCGGCAATCCCCTGACTGTCATCGAGACAGGTAACCAATAGATCATTACTAAACTAAGATTGGATATACGCTTCTCGGTGGATCGTTCCGGAGGTTGGCAGCGGGATTGCTGCGTCCCGAGCTCACCAGGCGCTCCTCGCAATGACGGTGGAATGAGTTTCTTATCGTTTCGTCCTATCCGGTTTTTCTTCCCTACCCGATAATAGAGAACCGTAACCGCACCAATCGCCGCGATCGTGATGACCTGATAGGTCGTGAGCGTCCCGAAAAACCACGCCCGGTCCGGGGCCCCGCGGAAGGGGTCGATGATCGAGCGGGAGGTGACGTACATCAGGACGAACAGGAGGATCAGCTCGCCCCGGAAGGCGGCCGTCTTCCGGCGGATCAACAGCGTTACGACGATGACGAGGTTTGCGGCAAGGTAATAGGCCTGGGTCGGGTGCAGCGGGATATTGAGCGGCGCGGCCTTCGATTCGGTAAAGACGACCGCCCAGGGCAGTTCGGTGGGGGCGCCCCAGCAGCAGCCGGCCATGAGGCAGCCGATGCGTCCGACGGCCACGATCAGGGCCAGCGCCGGGGCGGCCGTGTCGAGCCACCGCCAGGGATCGAGCCTTCTTTTACGAAACAGGATCAGCGCCACGATCAGCGCCCCGAAGAGCGCCCCCTGAAACGACCAGCCGGAGGCGACGGGGGAGGGGTGCCGGATGAACTGTGCCCAGTTGGTAAGGATGAACAGGAGCTTTGCCCCGACAAGGGCCGACGGCAGCATCCAGAGGATGATGTCGACACCCGTCCATACCGGAAGGCCGTCGCGACGCGCCAGGACGAGGAAGAGGACCACGCCGGCAAGGTAGCCCGCCGTCACGAAAAAGCCGTACGACCAGACGATGTGGCCGCCGATGGTAAAGAGGATCGGGTGCATTATGGCTTTTTGCCGGTTATCCGTACGGTGCCCTTCGCGCGGTCCGCGCCGAGCGCCGCTTTCACTGCCGTAACGATTGAATCCACGTCGATCCGATCCATGCAGTGGTTGGGCCCCATGGGGCAGGGGGTGCCGTAGATGCCGCTCCTGGTTTCCGTCAGGCATCCGTCCGGGTTCTGGCAGATCCGGTGGCCGACGAGGGTTGTCTGGCCGGGCCAGCCGTAGGTGGCGGGGTCCGTCGCCCCCCAGAGGGTTACGGCGGGCGTATCGACCAGCCGGGCGGCGTGGACAAAGAGGTTATCCGTCGTGACGACCAGGTCAAACCGGGCCGCCAGCGCGATCGCCTCCCTGACCGTGGTGACGCCCAGGAGGCTGTAGGCCCCGCGGATATACCGGTCGCGCCGGCTGCCCGCCTGGGCGACGAAGATCCCCTCGGCCGAGAGGCGTTTTACCAGCTCCTCCCAGCGTTGGGCGGGCATGTCTTTGCGGGGCGAGAGCGACCAGGGGCAGATCAGGACGTTTTTGTCGGAAAAGGGGATGCTGTTAATAAGCGGCTCGTCGATGACCGGATCAAACGGCACGAAGAGGCTTTCGGCGGCCGGCATCGGCACGCCGAGCATATCGGCAAGGATCCTGAAGGGGCGGCCGTTCGGCCCCCCGAAGTCGGGGTGATCCCAATAGGCGGTCCCGACGACCGCCGATCCGGGCGGCGGGTTGCCGATCCGATCTACGGCGGGGTGGCCCTTGAGGATTTCGCCGTAAGTGGTTCGGGTAACCAGGGAGAAACGCCGCCGCGGGTCCTGATCGACCGCGGCCTTCAGGACGCCCGAAAGGATGATCGTGTCTCCGTAGCCGCCGAAGGGGCTGATCCAGAGGGGGCGGTTTTTGGGCGGCGCCCGGAACGGGACGACCGTGGCCGGCGGAGGGGCAGTGGGTTCGGGGGACGTTTCGTCCCCGCGATCCGGGGACGCCGCCGGGCCGTCCGGCTCGAAGCGGACCCCGGTGATCGGCTCGAAGTACTTCTCGATGAACCCCTTCTTGTAGGCGCACAGGGGCGATTTTATCATCCAGTCGCCGGTGTCGGCATAGCTGTCCAACGGGCAGCCCCCATGACAGATAGTCCAGAGGCGGCAGCCCTTGCACTCGCCTTCCTTGAGGTGTAACTGGCGGGCGCGATACATCTCCTTTTGGGGGTCTTTGAAGACGGTGGATATCGAATTGTCGTGGATGTGGCCGTAGTCCATCAGGCCCCAGTCCGACGAGCGGCCGCACTGTGAATAATGGCCGGCGGGCCCCACCGACATGTGGGTGTCGGCACACATCCCCGACTCGGCGCATTCCAGTCCGCCCTTTCTTTCGATGATCGCTTCCGTAAACGACATGAAGGGGCGGATCCTCGGGAAGCGGTCCCGGCGCTCCCACCAGACCGGAAAGATCGCCCCGAGGAACTCCACGAACTCTTCGGGGGTTATCGCAAGCTTGGTGATCTTTCGTTTGAACGAATAGATAGAGTTGAACTTGACGGAGCCGGTCTTGTTGAGGTTGGTCAGGAAGTAAAAGAGGTCGAGGGGGGCGTCCAGAGAGAGCTTCGTGACCACGTAGATCATCCCCCAGTTGATATCGTTTTCTTCCAGGAGGGCCAGCGCGTCCATGAAACGCCGGTTATAGGCCGCCGAGTCGATAGTGCTGCCCAGGCCCCGGACGTCGGGGATCGGGTCGTAGCTCGTGCTGACGCCCGTGATGCCGAGCGTCCGAAACACTTCCATGTATTCCGGTGACAGGAGCGTTATGTTGGTCTGGATATCGTGGGAGATGCGGTCTTTTGTCTCCGGGGCAGTGCCGCTGCTCGAATTCATAGGCCTTCAGGAAATAATCGGGGCCCAGCAGCAGCGGCTCGCCGCCGTGCCAGATGATCTGGAAGCGCTCGTCCGGGCGCTCGGCGAGGTATTCATTGACCCGAATAAAGAACCGCTCCAGGGTTTCGAAGCGGCAGCCGGCGCCCTTTTCGCGGTCTTTCCTGACCACGTCGCAGTAGGCGCAGTTGCCGTTGCACGCCTCGGTCGGCTTAAATATGACGGTGGTCATGTCGATCCTTTCCCCGTTCCTCACGGCGTTTATTGAGGTCATCCAGGAGGGCGATCATCTCGACGGCGAAGGCCGCGCATCCCGTCCCGTCCGTCCCGTTTCGATCGAATTTCCCCATGCAGACCTTCCAGCCCGGGCAGCGCGAGCAGGGGTGATATGCGAGAAACAGGCGCCGGCGCACGTCGGTCCGTTCCCGGTACGCACCGGAATCGATAACATCGTCAAGCCGCGCGATATCGGTCTCGACGAAGCTTTTGTCGAGAAGTTCCCGGCGCGAGAGGGCGATGCGTCCGTCCGGGTCCAGGTGGAGGAAGTCCTTGGGGTCGTCGAAGAAGACCGGCCCCCACTCAATCCATCCTTCTGATTGGTAACGCCCCTCGATGGTCGAAAAGGGCTCGATCGTGCCGTGGGGTACGGTTGTCGCCAGGGCGTAGGTCATGAGGTCGGCCAACCCTTCCCAATCGCCGGGGCCGCGATCCCCGAAAACCGCTGCAGATCGGATGTTAACCGACGAGAGGATCCTCAATGCCGTGAGATTCCCGGGATCGTCGGCCGAAAGGTAGATCATGGGATTTAGTTCCCGAACCGTTCGCAGCCGCCGGGCGAGGCCGCGGAACCGCCCCATCTTCGGGGCATAGACGGCAAGCTTGATCCCGGCCCAGGCGTCGTCGAAAGGGACTTCGTCCAGGGGGATGCGAGAATCCATGATGACCATCGAAAGCCGGTTGGCCGATGACCTCACGCACTCGGCGGCCCGTAAGACGTCGGACGGATCATCGACCCGCACAGCCAGGACACGGCCGGATAGATTTGCGATCAGCGTCTCGTTAAACGGCAATACAAGGTTTGGAAAGCCCACGCTCTATCTCCTGGAGCCGAACCGGCGCCTCGCCGACAAAACGGTTCATAACCTGACAGGCCCCGCCGCCCGCGCACCGGCCCTCTTCCCGATGGATACAACCGTCACACTCTTCGTAAATCCCGGCGGTTTCCGTGCGGACGCGGTCAAAGAGGCCCTGGTAAAAGTCGTGCACTTCCTTCATCGAGTTGAACTCGAACAGGGAGCGCTTGTGAAATCCGGAGAGCGGAAAGCATGCGTAAACGTTCAGGTCGGGGGTCAGGTCGATGGCCGGCCCGCAGCCGAACTTGAATTTCGCCGACTGGCGCATGAGCCAGCCGAGCTGTTCGTCGGTAAACCCGCAGAGGGGGAAACCGCAGTCCAACCCCGGCTTGATATCGAACCGATCCAGCGCCGGCCGAAATGAATAGAGGCGGTCTATGACCGTCCGCACGTCGTCGGGCTTAATATAGACGCTCTCGACTCCCGGCATCGGCGAGGCCAGGCCCAGCCGGATATGCCGGTGCATGCCGTATCGCGCAATCAGGTCGAAGAGAAACCCGATGTCGAAATCGGTTCGATAGATGTTGAAGCCCGGCGTGCACCACGGCCCCATGAGGGAAAGGAACTTCGCGATGCGCGTGCCTTCCTGTTTAGGGGCCGGGGTCTGATCGGGATTATTAAGGTTCACGACGAAGCTCAGCCGCGCGGGCGGCACCGCCGACAGGTGATCGGCCAGCTCCCTGAGACGCGCATCGGCCATGATGCCGCTGGTAAACACCGTTACGTGGAATTTGCGCTCGATAAGGAAGAGCACCATATCGACGAACTCCGGGTGGAGGGTCGGTTCGCCGCCGAGCAGCGAAAGGCGATCCTGATCGGACGCGGCCAGAAAATCGGCAAGGTAGATCAGGTTTTCCCAGTTGACGATGTCGCCCGAGGGGGACCCCTCCATCTCCCGCTTGGCAAAGCAGTAGGGGCAGGAACGGACGCAGCGGGATGTCATGAGCAGGTTTGTCATACTCACGCCTTTACTTTAGAGACGAGGAAAGGCAGCTACCGTATAGTCCCGGGATGCGATCCCTGACCCAGCGGCCAACCGCCTCACCGGAAAGGAGCAATGGTTTAGAAACAGCGCGTCTTTTCGCCGACCAGTCTAATTGTTGTAGTAATCGTAATAGTTCTGGTAATCGGAGTAGTTGTAGTAGTCGCCGTAGTTGTAGTAATCGTAATAATTATAGTAATACTCTGAATACGCAGTGTAGGAGTTCGCGTAGTTGTAGTACGAGTAGTTATAATAGGAGTTGCTGTAGCCGTTCACATAGCCGCCGGAGCATTCGTCCTGCCCCTGGGTAACGACCCCGGCGACGCCGAGGGTGCCGACCAGGGCGATCCCCTTGGCCATGCGCTTCATCGCCTCACGCCGGGTAAGCGTTTCCTTGTTCCTGGCGCCGATCTCCTGTGTTTTCTTTTTTGTCTTCTTTTTATCGCTCATCGTCTTCTCCCCGCATAGCTGTCTTATCGTAAAGAGGAAGGCGTGACAGACTCGACTGTGGCGAATACAAAACGTGTCGCTCCGCCGGGACATATATTATCTATTACGCTTCTTATCTTCCTGATTATTGCAAGCTCGTCTTGTATGCTACTACTGATATTAGTTTATTACCGGTCATGATGTGAGTCAAGCAAATTGGTAAGTATCTTTAGTATAATAGTCGGAATTCAGGCCGCCCCAGCAAAATAAAATAAAGGGGCCCGTTCAGGCCCCTTTAGCTTGTCTATGTATCCCCGGTTACCAGGGGTGATAGTTGAAGTACCCGCCGCCATGATCGTAATAATTGTAGTAATCGCTGTAGTTGTAGTAGTCGCTATACGTGTTGTAGTAATTATAGTACCCGTTGCTATAATTATAGTACGCGTTTGAATAGTCATAATAGCCGGCATTGGAGTAGTTGTAGTAGCCGGGAGGGACCAGGTTCACGTAACCGCCGGAGCATTCGTCCTGCCCTGGGTAACGACCCCGGCGACGCCGAGCGTGCCGACCAGGGCGATCCCCTTGGCCATGCGCTTCATCGCCTCACGCCGGGAGAGCTTATCGTCTTTCCTGGCCTGGGCGGCCTCCGTTTCGTCCTTTTTCTTCTTATCTTCCATTGTCTTCTCCATTGATTCGGTTAGATACACAATGCAGAGACGGCAATGTGAGAACCAGGGATGCCGAAGTCTTACCGGGCAAGAATAATCGCTGCTGCTTATCGACTTTACATGCTATCTCACGCCATTATTGTAACTATAAGTGAACTATTCTGTCAAGGATTATCGGCATACGGATGTTTATTTTTAGGCGGTATCGAATGCAAATGGGCTCGGATGGTCGGGATATCGGGGGCGGCGGCCGATCCCCATCTGACGGTAAACGGCTCTTTTTTGGCGCCGCCGGCTGCCGAATCTGCTTGACAGCGGCGGGCGTTTCGTGTTTAATTACTACTGGCGTAGTAATAAGAAAGTCGCGGGCTATTCGTTATTCGGATAAGAGGATTTATGAGGAGCAGGCGTAATGAAAAAGGGAGATAAATACGGCGCCCATCGGGTGATTGAGCCCAAGGGGGTGCTTCCCCAGGCGGCCGATAGAATCGATAATACCATGGAGATCTACGATAACGAGATCCTCGTTTCGGTCAAGACCCTCAACGTCGATTCGGCCTCGTTCACGCAGATCGAAGAAGAGGCCGGTCACGATACGGAAAAGATCGGCCGGATCATCATGGACACCGTAACCCGCAGGGGCAAACAGCACAACCCGGTCACCGGCTCCGGGGGGATGTTCATGGGGACGATCGAGACAGGTCGGCCCGGCGCTCAAGGGCACGGTTTCCATCAAGCCGGGGGATTTTATCGCGTCGCTGGTTTCCCTCTCGACGACGCCGCTGGTTATCGAAAAGATCGTCGAGATCAGGCCGGACCGGGACCAGGTGGATATCGTCGGCAAGGCGATCCTCTTTGAGAGCGGGATCTACGTCAAACTCCCCGATGACATGCCGCAGTCGGTTTCGCTGGCGGTGCTCGATGTCGCCGGGGCCGCCGCCCAGACGGCAAAACTCGTCAAACCGGGGGACATCGTATTCATCATCGGCGCCGGGGGGAAATCGGGGATGCTGTGCGCCTACGAAGCCCAGCGGCGGGCGGGCGTCACCGGCATGGTTATCGGCACCGGGCATTCCGCCGAGAGCACCAGGCGGATCGGGGAACTCGGCTTTTGCGACCACGTTATCCAGGTGAACGCCACCGATCCCCTGGAGGTGGAGCGCGAGGTAAGCACGCTGACCGGCGGGCGGATGGCCGATGTCACCATCAATTGCGTCAACATCCCCAACACGGAGATGGGCTCCATCGTCGCCACGAAAAACGACGGGCTTATCTATTTCTTCTCGATGGCGACGAGCTTCACCAAGGCCGCCCTGGGCGCGGAGGGTATCGGCTCGGACGCCACCATGATTATCGGCAACGGCTATACGAAGGGCCATGCCGAGATCTCTCTCAATATCCTGAGGGAATGCACGGAGCTGAGAGAGATATTTATGAAGCTCTATGCGTGAGACGCTGGTCGACCTGGTCGAGAAATCGGGAGCGCGGATAATCTCGGTCGTGGGTCTGGCAAAGAACACGGGCAAGACCACGACGCTGATCTACCTCGCCGGGCGCCTCGGCGCCGTGCCCGGGATGCTGGCCCTGACCTCCACGGGGCGTGACGGCGAGGCTATCGACGAGATCACCCGAAGAGAAAAGCCGTCCGTCACCGTAGAGAAGGGGACCCTGGCGACCGTCGGCCGAAGGTCACTGGACCAGGGGCGCGGGCCTATCGGTGGTGCGCGAGACGCCTTACGCAACCGCGACCGGCGCGATCGTGATCGTCCGGGCCGAGCAAACCGCCCGGGTTGTCCTCGAAGGGCCGGCGACGGCCGCCGAGATGGGGCGGCTGGTGACCGACCTCATCGAGCAGGACGGCGCGCGACACGTCATCATAGACGGGTCGCTGGACCGGATCGCCGCCGCGGCCCCCGGCGTCTCGGACGGGGTGATCCTTACGGCGGGGGCGATCCTGGGGCCCGATATGGAAACGGCGGTGCGAAAGACCCGGCACGCGGTGGACCTCTTTGTGACCGCGGAAGTCCCCCGTGGCCGTACCCGGTGATATCGGCGTCTCCCGGTTCTGCGCGGCAAGCGCCGACGGGAGGGATTGGGAGATACGCGAGGGATCGGTAATCACCGACCTTTCCCCGGTCATGGGGATGCTGGAAGAGGGCGCGCGGTATCTCTATGTCTCGGGGGCGCTTACCGACGAGGTGCTGGAGGCGTTCATGGAGCGCGGCCTTTTCCCGGTCGTGATCGCGCAGGACGCGACACGGCTGTTTGCGTCGGGCCGGTCACTGGCCCGCTACGCCGCGGGCGGCGGCGCCGTCCGGGTAAGACGGCGCATCAGGCTCATCGCGCTGACGGTCAACCCCCATAACCCGGAGGGGATCGATTTTGACCCCGACGGCTTTTTGGCGGCGATGAGAGCGGCGATACCGGACGTGCCGGTTTTTGATATTGTGCGGGAGGAAGCGCGTGGAATCCAAGCTCGGCCTTGATAGGGCGATCATCGACGAATGCCGCGGCTTCGCGGAAAAGATCTCCGACGACCTCATGGGGTATATCCGGTCCCACACGACCGACAGCGTGGAGCGGGCGGTAACGCGGCTCCTGGGGCTGGACGGGACCGACCGGATCGGCACCCCGTATCCGAACGTGCTGGTGGACGCGGTCAAACAGTCGCGCGGGCTCGGGGAAGGGGCTGCGGCGGCATCGGCCGACCTCATCGCGCACACGGGCGGGACGCTTATCGACGCCGTCAAAATGATCGCCGAAAAGAAGCTCAGGCTTGCGGACGTTCCGGTACTCGATAGAAATAAGCGGATTACGATTATCAAGCCCCTGGCACAGGCGGGGATTGCCAGGATCAAGGACCGTGTCGATGAGCGAAACCGCCTGAGGGCGGCCTATCCGATGAGCGGCCCGCCGCTCCTCTACGTGATCGTGGCCACCGGCAACATCCATGAGGACGTGACCCAGGCGGTCAGCGCCGTTTCAAACGGGGCAGACTGCATCGCCGTTATCCGCTCCACCGCGCAGAGCCTTCTGGACTATGTCCCCTACGGCGCGACCACCGAGGGTTTCGGCGGCACCTACGCCACGCAGGAAAACTTCAGGATCATGCGGAGCGCGCTGGACGAAGCGATGGAGCGGGAGGGCCGCTATATTAATCTCGTCAACTACGCCTCGGGCCTCTGCATGCCGGAGATCGCGGCGGCCGCGGCCTTCGAGCGGCTGGATATGCTGCTCAACGATTCGATGTACGGCATTATCTTTCGCAACATCAATACCTACCGCACGTTCGTCGACCAGTATTTTTCCCGGATGATCAACGCCAGGGCCGATATCATCATCAATACCGGCGAGGACAACTACCTGACCACCGCCGACGCCGTAGAGAAGGCCCATACGGTGCTGGCCAGCGATTTCATCAACGAGTCGTTCGCGTATAAATCGGGGCTTCCGCCGCGCCTCATGGGGCTGGGCCATGCCTTCGAGATAGACCCTTCGCATCGAGGGCGGCTTCCTGATGGAGCTCGCCCAGGCGCAGATGATCAGGGAGATCTTCCCCGAGGCCCCCATCAAGTATATGCCCCCCACCAAACACGTGACCGGGAAACGTATTCCAGACGCACCTCGTGGACATGATGTTTAACGTCTGCTCCGTGATGACCGGCCAATCCATCCACCTGCTGGGCATGCTGACCGAGGCCATCCATACCCCGTTTGTCGGCGACCGGTACCTGTCCCTTTCCGGGGCGCGCTACGCCAAGAACAATATGCGCGGAATCGAGGACGAGATCACGTTTGCGCCGGACGGGTTCATCCGGCGGCGGGCGCGCGAGGTCCTCGGCAAGGCCCACGTGATGCTGGCCGAGATCGTCGATATCGGGCTGGTGGAGGCGCTGGCCCGGGGGATGTTTGCCGATATCCACCGGGACCCCAAGGGGGGCAAGGGGATCGACGGCGTGGCGGAAAAGAGCGAGAACTACTACAACCCGTTTGCCGAGGCGTGAAATGACGGCGCAGGTAAAGAAAGGAATCGTAAAACCGTACGGGGACGCCATGGGGGACGGCGCCGTGCAGGTCTCGTTCACGCTTCCGGGCGTCTCCGGTGAGATAGCCGAGGAGGCCGCCCGTCGCCTGGCCGGCGAGATGGGGATAGACGACCCGTTCGTGAGCAACTGCGACGACATCGGTTCCGGGATGACCTTTATCGTCCTCTACGGGAGGCTCCGGCACTCGGTCGACATCACCCGGATCAAGGGGTTTGACCGGGCCGCCGAAAAGATACCGAACATGAAGGTCATCGACCATATGATCGAAGAGCGGCTGGGCCGCACGATCACGGCGGTCGGGGCGTGCATCGAGAGCGACGCCCATACCGTCGGGATCGACGCCATCATGAACATGAAGGGCTATGCCGGGGATTACGGGCTGGAGCGGTATAAGAATTTCCGGGCGATCAACATGGGCGCCCAGGTAAGCGCCGAGGAGGTCGTGCGGGAGGCGGTCCGGGAAAAGGCCGACGTCATCCTCGTCTCCCAGGTGGTGACCCAGAAGGAGGTCCACGTCAGGAATCTCACCCGGCTGGTTGATCTCCTGGAGGCCGAGCACGTGCGCGATCAGCGTTATCCTCATCGTCGGGGGGCCGCGGATTACCCGGGAGCTTGCCAAGGAGCTCGGCTTTGACGCAGGATTCGGCCGGGGCACGCTGCCGTCGCACGTGGCCTGGTTTATCCTGAACAGGCTCATCGAAAAGGAGGGCAGGGCATGAAGACAACCCCCAGCGCGCTGGAGCGCTTTTACGTCCAGTGGGAGTTTGCGGTCGGAACCAATATCAGCGCCTCGTGCGGGGCCGAGACGACGACGGCGGACCTCCTTGCGATGGCGGGAAAGGACGAGAGGGAGAGCTACCTCTCGCTGGGGCTCGGGTACCGGGAGAACAAGGGCGACGCGCGGCTCAGGGAGCTCATCGCCGCACGAGTATGAGAACCTTACCGCCGACGATATCCAGCTTACCTGCGGGGGCTCGGAGGCCATCTTCCTGTTGATGCATACCGGGCTTAATCGGGGAGACCGGATCATAGCCGAGGCGCCGCTCTACCAGACGCTCTTTCAGATAGCCGAAGACCACGGCGTTGAAGTGGAGTGGCTTCCCCTCCTGGAATCGGAGGACTACATACCGGACCCGGGACGCCTCGCCGACCTGCTCAAGAAAAAGCCCGCGCAGATGGTCGTCATCAATCATCCCCACAGCCCCACCGGATCGATCCTGACCGAAGGCGCTGCTTGCCGAGATCGTGGCGGATCTGCGACCGATACGGCGCGCTCCTGGTCTCCGACGAGGTCTACTGGGGGGCCTTTTATGACGAGGCGGACGTTGTCCCCCACGCCGCGGACCTTGCCGAAAACGTCGTGACCATCGGCGACATGACCAAGCCCTACGGGCTGGGGGGGCTCAGGATCGGGTGGCTCGCCTCCCGGAGGAGCGATATCCTGGAGGAGGCCTCGGCCCTCAAGGACTACACGACGATGTGCGCGGCGGGCCCGTCCGAGCACCTGGCGATACTGGCCCTCACGCACAAGGAGGCAATCCTTGAGCGCAACATCGGGATTGCCGCCGAGAACATCGCGCTGTTTGACAATATCCTGAAAGGCTCCGGCGGCAGGCTCTCCTGGGTGAAGCCGAGGGGCGGCTACACGGGGTTCGTCTCGCTTAACGTGCCGGGGATGACAACGCGGGAGCTTGCGCTGGGCCTCATCAAGGAAAAGGATGTCCTCATCCTGCCGGGCGACGTCTTCGGGGACGGCGGCAAGTTCCGGATCGGGGTGGGGACAAAACGGGACGAGTTCGCCCGGGGAACCGAGGCGCTGGCAGATTTCGTGTCGCGCCTGTGAGAGCGGGCCGGCGCCCGCGGCGGCGCGACGCGTCCTTTATAGCACTTGCGCCGGCCGGCGGCGATGGTGTATGATGCATAGTCAGCAATAAACGGGTTTTCAAATGACGGTTACCGATACGGGTATTGAATCGACGATCCGCCTCAGGATGAGCAGCGCCGACGCCCACTACGGCGGCGGGCTGGTCGACGGGGCCCGGATACTGGCGCTTTTCGGCGACGTGGCCACGGAGCTGCTTATCCGGCTCGACGGCGACGAGGGACTCTTCCTGCGCTACGACGAGGTCGAGTTCATCGCCCCGGTATACGAGGGGGACTACATCGAGGCGACAGGCTCGATAACGAAGGTCGGCGGCACCTCGCGGACGATGGAATTTTGCGCCCGCAAGGTGGTGGCCGCGCGGCGGGACGTCGGCGCATCGGCGGCCGATTTCCTGTCCGAGCCCGTGATCGTTACCCGGGCAAAGGGCGTCTGCGTTACTCCGAAAGGGCTTCAGACGGACGATAAAGAAATAGCGGGAGGTTTTACCGATGGCCTACATGAACTATGAGCTGGTTTCAAAAAAGACCGAACGGATCACGACCAAGTTCCGTAAGATAGCTACCGACATCCCCGTGCCGGAGTCGATACCGATACTCAAGGAGCTGAGAAAATACGAGCCGATCTCCATGAGCGGCCAGCCGCTGGTCGTGTGGGATAACGCAGAGAACTTCACGGTGAAGGACCGCTGGGGCAACAAGTGGATCGACTTTTCCTCCGGCGTGCTCGTGGCCAACTGCGGGCACCTCCCGCCGGAGATGAAGCGGGCGCTGGTGGACCAGATCAACTCGGGCATGATCCACTCCTACTGCTTCCCCAACGAGCCGCGGGCAAAGCTCGTCAAGAAGATGATCGAGATCGCCCCGAAGGGGATGAACAAGGTCTTTCTGCTGACCACCGGCGCCGAGGCCACGGAAAACGCCATCAAGCTGGCCAAGACCTGGGGCATGCGCACGGCGGGCCCGAACAAGAACGTGATCGTGACCTTTAACGGGTCCTTCCACGGCCGCACCCTCGGGTCGCAGCTGGCCGGCGGCATCCCGGCCCTGAAAGAGTGGATCGGCAGGCTCGACCCCTCGTTTGTCAACGTCCCGTTCCCGGACGGGTATCGGTTCGAGGACACGAGTTTTGACGTCTTCGAGAAGAGCCTCAAGGACCAGGGAATCGGCAAGGATCGGGTCTGCGGCGTGATGATGGAATCCTACCAGGGCGGCATCGCCGGTTTTTACCCCGAGCAGTATGTCAAGAAGCTGCGGAAATGGTGCGACGGCGCCGGTGCGCTATTGATCGACGACGAGGTGCAGGCGGGCTTCGGGAGATCGGGAAAGCTCTTTTCCATCGAGCACTACGGCGTCGTTCCCGATATCATCTGCTGCGGCAAGGGGATGAGCGGGGGGCTGCCGATATCTGCGGTCATCGGTAACTCGAAATTCATGGATATCTACGGGCCGGGCGAGATGACCTCCACCCACAGCGGCAACCCGCTGACCTGCCGGGCGGCGCTCACGAGCATCGAGCTGCTCCAGAAGAACAAGCTCGTCGAAAACGCGGCCAAAATGGGCAAAATCCTTCATGCCGAGCTCAATAAGCTTAGAGACGAGCACGCCGATATCATCGGCCGTGTCCAGGGCAAGGGGCTGTTGGCGGCGATGCTCTTTGTCAAGAAAGGGACCAAGGAGCCGGACCACCCGCTGGCCTTTGCCGTGGTGGAAAAGTGTATCCAGACGGGCGTTATGCTCTACGCGCCCCTGGGCCCGGGCGGCGGCACCGTAAAGGTTAACCCGCCGTTGATTATCACGCCGGAGCCGCTGATGGAGGGGCTCTCGGTGGTCGCCGAGGCGATCCGGGCGGCGCGAAAGGAATTGAAGAGGTAACGCCGGGATGGGGGTATTGCCCCGGGCGGCGCCCGCATGCCATGAACGTCTGGTTCATCAAGATGCTGAGTCTTTTGAGGATCGGGACCGGCGGATACAAGTCCGGGGCCTATAAGCCGGATTGATGCCGCTTTTAGCGCCGAGAGGTACGGCGAACGCGTACGAGGGCGCCGAGGACCGCGGGGGCGTTTGCCCTGCGGGCCACGGCTACCGGCCTTTCACCCATGATGAACGGAAATACCCATGAGAAACTATAAAGACATAGAATTATTCAAGGACGTCACCGAAAAGGAGTGGGGCGACTGGCGCTGGCACGTCAAGAACCGCATCACCACCGTCGAGGCCCTCAAGAAGGTCATCAACCTGACCGCGGAGGAGGAGGAGGGGATCAGGACGACGCTGGCGCGCTTTCGGATGGCCATTTCCCCCTACTACGCCTCCCTGATGGACCCCGACGACGGCTGCTGCCCCATTCGCAAGCAGGCAGTGCCCACCATCAGCGAGACCTATAAGGCGCCGGAGGACCTCGAAGACCCGCTGAGCGAGGACGAAGATTCCCCGGTGGCGGGCCTCACGCACCGCTACCCCGACCGGGTCCTCTTCCAGGTCACCGACCAGTGCACCATGTACTGCCGGCACTGCACGCGGCGGCGCATGGTCGGCGTCAACGACAGGATGCGCACAAAGACCGAGCTCTCGGCCGACATCGACTACATCCGGGAGACCCCGGAGGTCAGGGACGTGCTCCTTTCGGGGGGCGACCCGCTTACGCTGGTCGACGACCAGATCGAGTGGATTATCGCGGAGCTCAGGAAAATACCCCACGTGGAGATCATCCGCATCGGGTCCCGGACGCCGGTGGTATTGCCCCAGCGCATCACGCCCCAGCTGGTGGATATGCTCACCAAGTACCACCCGATCTGGTTCAATACCCACTTCAACCACCCGAAGGAGATAACGGAAGAATCCGCCCGGGCCTGCGACCTTTTGACCCGCGGCGGCATCCCCCTCGGCAACCAGTCGGTGCTGCTGCGCGGCGTCAACGACTGCATCCACGTCATGAAGGCGCTCGTCCACGGGCTCATGAAGATCCGGGTGCGGCCCTACTACCTGTACCAGTGCGACCTCTCGGTGGGCATCGAGCACTTCCGCACCTCGGTGGGCAAGGGGATCGAGATCATCGAGCGGCTGCGGGGCCACACGTCCGGCCTGGCGATCCCCACGTTTGTGGTGGACGCGCCGGGCGGCGGGGGCAAGATCCCGGTCATGCCCCAGTACATGATTTCCCGCAGCGACCACAAGATCATCTTCCGCAACTACGAGGGGTTCATATCCTCGTACACGGAACCGGCTATCCAACCACGAAGAATGCCCGGTCTGCAAGCCAGATGCGGCAAAAGGGGGTCAAGAGCATCGGTATCGAAAAGCTCTTCACCGGCGAAGCGTCGTCACTTCGGCCCACCGACTCCGTGCGCGACAAGCGCAAGAAGAGCCAGTTCCACGCGTAAAAAAAATCCCGTGAACCGCTCGTTTTGCGGCGCGGTTCAACCGCCACGATTCAGATAATGCCGCGGTGAGGGGTAATCCCTCCACCGCGGCATTTCTTTTGATCAGAATGGTTCTGTGCAGACGGCCGCAAGACCGCCGGCGTATGTGCCCGGCCTGATTATTTACCGGTGATGAAGGCGTCGTGACAGATCGCGCACCGCCTCGTCGATCGTCCGCCCGATCGACCAGCGCGCTGATGCGGAAGCGAGAGGTATGGACGTCGTGCACCGGGATGCCCCTATCGCTCAACAGCGAGAGGGCCTTTTTGACATTTCGGCCGGTGTCGTTGATCCCCTCGCCGACCAGCGAAAGCGCCCCCCACTCCTCGAAGAAGGTGATCCTCTTGGGAAAGCGGGAAGCCAGCCGCTCTCTCATCGTCCTGGTAGGCATGGACGTTTTCGAGCGACAGGATGAAGGTAAACGGAGAGCCCGCCTCCGCCGTAGGTCTTGAGATCGAACTGCTTATAGTCGGCGGCCTCGCTCGTCCAGGAAATCCAGGATTCCCGTGATCTCCTCCCGGGAGAAAAGGTCGTCGGAGACGACGTAGACCATCTCCCGCTCGAAGACCACCGCCCGAACGAAGCCCGGTGCGCGCCTCCTCGTAAAAATCACCCACGACCGTGCCGCTGCCGGGCGCGAAGGTAGAGACCGAGCGGATGGTGATGCCGGCCCGTTTTGCGTACTGGACGGCGGCTGTGTTGAGGACCCGGGCCCCGGCCTCGGCCATCTCCTGCATCTCGTCATAGGAGAGCCGGTCGATCTTTCTGGCGTCGGTCACGACCCGGGGGTCGGTCGAGAGGACCCCGTCGACGTCGGAGCAGATCTCGAGGTATTCGGCGTCGAGCGCCGCGGCCAGGGCCACCGCCGTCGTATCCGATCCGCCGCGCCCGAGGGTGGTGACCTCGTTTTCGATGCTGACCCCCTGGTAGCCGGCCACGATGGCGATGAGGCCGGAGTCGAGCGCCTCCACGATCCTGCGCGGCCTGACTTCCACGATGCGGGCGTTAGAGTGGCGGGTGTCGGTAATGATGCCGCTCTGGGACCCGGTAAAGGATTTGGCGGGGTGGCCCATCTCGTTGAGCGCCATGGACAGCAGCGTCATGGAGATACGCTCCCCTACCGACAGGAGCATATCGAGCTCCCGCGCCGTGGGGGTGGCCACTACCTCTTTTGCCAGCGAGAGGAGCCGGTCGGTGGTGTCGCCCATGGCGCTCACCACGACGACCACGCGCTTGTTACGCTCTTTCTCGGCGATGATTCGCAGCGCGACGCGCTTGAGCTTATCGGGGTCGGCCACAGAGGAGCCGCCGTATTTATGGACAACGATAGGAAGTACGCTCATAGCTCCGGCTCCCCCGTGATCGACAGTTGAGAGAAGCGCGCCGGTTTATTGACCGGTATCTTTAGCTGCATGGGACAGGTTACCTCCCCTATTGTTTCGTGATCGCCCGACGGCGTATCAAAGACACCCGTATCCTTTTTTCGGGCCGGGATCAGGCTATTTCCCGTCCGGTCATAAAGACAGAATCAAAAACGGAAGGCGGACCCTTCCCTCTTACCTCACCGGCCGGCGGAGTATCGGTTCGCCGCGGCGGCCTTTCGCTTACTGCTCGACGGTTTTCTTCAGTCTCATCTCGTTCTTTTTTTCGTACATCTTATTGTCGGCCGAGGTGATGAGGCTTCGATCGAATATCGTCCCGGAGATCGGCGATGCCGTAGGTAATCGTTACGCCCCTCGTCTTTTCGGTGACCTTGATGCTGATACGCTTAAGGATATTCTCGGCCATTACCGGGTCGGCATACGGAAGGATCAGGGCAAATTCGTCCCCGCCGTAGCGGAAGCCGCCGTCCACTCCATTCCTGATCGAGTGAAGCGTGATGTCGCCTATCGTGCGGAGAATCTGGTCTCCCTTGAGGTGTCCGTGCAGGTCATTATAGCGCTTGAAACCATCGACGTCAAAGATTGCCAGGCACAGCGGATGGCGGGACCTTCGCGCCCGGTCCACTTCCTCCCTGATCTTTTCCGTAAAGTGACGCTGGTTGAAAAGCCCCGTGAGGTTATCGGTGATGGAAAGGCGTATCAATTCCCGTTCCATCTTTTTTCTTTCCGTGATTTCTTCGTTATAGAGCGCCAATCGGGTTACCGCGCCTTCGGAGTCGAGAACCGGATATATCCTGATATCAAAGCAGCGGCCGTCCACCTCTTCTTCGAACCGTTCGGGTTCCCGCGTCCGTACGGCCGCTTCCGCCTCGCTCTTCATGGCTCGCCGAAAGGCCGGGCGTCAGCAGACCGTATATACTTTTTCCGATGAGATCCGAGGGGTGCTCCCGAAATCGGCCGCCGCGCGGTTGTTGAGCGCGACGATTTTCCGTCGGTTGACAGGAGGACCGCCCTGTTTGTCGTGACGTTCAGGAGCGTCCGCTGCGTTTCCTGGTTCTGTTTGAGATCACGGAACAGGACCGCGTAGGGCTCCGTGAGGGTCGAGCGAACGACCGCGCGGTACATAAAGTAGAAGGAGGCGATCTTCAACAGGTGGCCGATCGTATTGGCCGGCCCATACGGGTCCGTGTAAAGGGTAAAGAACAGCTCGGAGGCCACGGCGGCACTGATAGAGAGATTCAGAGAACTAAGCACATCCGCATCGAAGAACCGGCGCTTATTCATCAATAAGAAGATCGAGGCCAGAAAGAGCAGGCAGATCACATACTCGGCTGATTTCTTAAACGTCGTCAGTCCTACCCCGTCGACGAAGCAGACCGGGAAGACTCCCCACACGAATATCGATCCGAGCAGCAGTGCGGTAACGGCAAGGTAAACGGTAAATACGAGCCGGGCCGGGATTTTTCTCGTGATGAAAAAGGGTGCAACAACCATAGTGGCCGCCTGGATCGAACGGGCGGCAATCCAGAGCTGGGTGGGAGCGTCTGCCCCGTAGCCGGGGATCACGCTCATTCCTTTGTAGGCGAGCAGGTGGACAAGATCAAGGAAGCCCACGAAGAGGAACGGCTATGCCGATCAGCAGGAAATAGGTGCTTTCCTCGATCTTGCGGGTGTTCCAGAAGATAACGAATACGGTCCACGCGACGACAATGCTGAACAGCTCGGCCAGGACGTGGAACAGGAGGTAGTTCTCCCGGCTGATCAAATAGAGACCGACGGCCGCCGCCGCCCCCAGGACAACCCGTATGGGTATGTTGCGGTCTTTTATCTTTTGTTCGATCGACATGTTTTGTACGTGGCCGATTTCATCAAAAGTGAAATTATTACTGCAAATTATAACAGGAATTATCTGAAAATCAAAAGAAATAGCCCCGGGCAAGGAGGCACGGGCAAATAGCCGGGATGGTTGGTGAACCGGTAATGAGAGGACCGGTCTCTTACGGCAGGACGCATGTTAGCCGTCGACCTGGAAGGAGCGCCGAGCCTCCGAACGCTATCTGATTTGGTTTGCCGCGGCTTTTCTTGACGAGTAACAAACGAGGGGTGACAAGAATCAGCGATCCGCTATCCCGCCAGGCCGTCGCCGAGCTTCTTGCCCCCGAGCACGTGCATATGGAGGTGCCAGATGATCTGGCCTCCCTCGGTGCCGTTGTTGACGACCGTGCGAAAGCCCCGGTGGTCGATACCCTTTATCCTGGCGACCTCGAAGGCGGCGCGGTACATGTCTCCCATGATCGACATCTTGCCGTCCCTGTACATGGAGTTGAGATCGTCGATGTGCGCCTTCGGGACCACGACCACGTGGACGGGCGCCTGGGGGTTGATATCCTCGAAACAGAAGACCGTGTCGTCCTCATAGACGATCGTGGAAGGGTTCTCTTTGGCGACCAGCTTGCAGAATAGACATCCCATGCGTACAACCTCCTTCCTGGATAATAATCCAGTGAATTATACCCTCCTGGTCGCACGAACGCAAGGCCGACGAACATATTCTATTGAAAAAGGGACGTCGCGGTGATACAAATAGACAAATCCCGTCGTTTACCCAGAACAATTACCAAAAACCGTTGTCACTATCGATATCCACGCCAATCCATGCATATGGGAGGTCCGTCGTGAAAAAGGCACTCATCCTTTTCTGTATTATGGTCGCATCTCTTTAGTGTGGCCGTATCGGCCCGGTCGGAACAGGGGCTTCCCGATCTGCCGGGCGGCGCCGTTACGATCCCCTGGCCCGATTTCAAGGAACTCATCAAGGAGCTGATCGCCCCGCCCCCGGTTATACCGGTCGCGCCCGTACCCCCCGCCGACTATTCGGTAAATTCGGCGAAATACGCCGGGAGGCTCGAGGGCGACAGCGCCGTTTTCTCCGCGTCGTTTGCGGTAACGATCCTGGCCGAGAAGAAATGGGTCGAGCGTACCGCTTCTCTCCAGCGAGGCCGCGGTCTCCGACGTCACGATGGACGGCGTCCCCGTAACGCTCTCGGTCACAAACGGCATGTATACCGTCATTACCGATAAGCCGGGTGTGCATGCCGTATCGCTGAAGTTCTTTGTTCCCGCGGATACCGGCGCCGGAAGGAACTCCCTGGATATTCCCCTGCCGGAGGTCCCGTCTTCAACCCTTACGTTTTCGGTGCCCAGGCCGGGACTCGATATACAGATTACGCCCGCCCATTTCAGGAAGGTTACCGCCTCCGGCGGCGGCACCATGCTTGAGGCCGTGCTTCCGATCACCAGCAGGGCCGCCATTTCGTGGAGCCCCGCGGTACGCGAAGAGGCCTCCGGCACCCTCAGGGTCCAGGCCCAGGTCAACACCATCATCTCTGTGGGCGAGGGGATCGTGAAAGGGGTTACGACGGTCGCCTACGACGTCTCACACGGCAGCCTCTCGTCATTTTCGATCGTGGTGCCGTCGAGCATCGAGATACTGGACGTCTCGGGAGACGCGGTCCGCGATTGGAAGGCGGAGCCTGCCGGCGACACCTCGACGATCATGATAAACGCCGGGTTTCCGGTCTCCGGCACGACCAGCATCGTCATACTCTATGAGCAGAACATGGGCGGGACCACCGCCGATATCGACGTGCCCCAGATCCAGGTGAACGACGTGGTCCGGGAGTTCGGCTATCTTGCGGTTACCGCCTCGACCAAGGTGGGAATCGAGGAGATATCGTCGGCCAACCTGGCCGGGCTGGACACCACCGAGCTTCCGCCCGATCTCGTCTCCGCCTCGGAAAATCCGATTCTCTTTTCCTATAAATATCTCAAACACCCCTACGCCCTCAAGCTCTCGGTCGTGACCTACGAGGATGTCCCGAGCCTCACCACCGTGGTGACAAAGGCCGACCTTGCCTCCCTGTTGACGGTCCGGGGCGACCTGGTAACCAGGGCCGTTTTCGAGGTCAAGAACAACGTCAAGCAATTCATGCGGCTCTCACTGCCGGAAAACTCCACCCTCTGGAGCGCCTACGTCTCCGACAGGCCGGTCAAGCCGTCGGTAGACAAGGACGGGGCGATCCTCATCCCCCTTGACCGCTCCGCCCGGACGGACACGGCGCTGACCTCATTTACGGTGGAGGTCGTCTATATCACCGGGACCACGCCGCTGGGAAGGCTGTTCGGCAGGCGCGAGTTTACCGCTCCCGTCATTGACATACAGACCGACGCCCAGGCATGGACGGTGTATCTCCCCGAGCGGTATTCCTACCGGAACATCGGAAACGACATGGAGGTGAGCACACCGGCCCCCGTCATGTACGGGGCAGACATGGAAGTCAACGCGCCGACATCGATTCCCCAGGAGGAGATGGACGCGGCCGACGAGATGTACCGGGGCGCGGTCGATAAGAAGGAGTCGCCACAATCACAGGTCTACATGGAGAAGAACATCTACGCCGAGGGGCTGTCCGCCATTGGCGGCACGACCGGGATGAAGGGCGTGCTGCCGGTAAAGCTCGACATCCCGTTTTCGGGCCGCGAGATGAGCTTTACCAAGGCGATCGTCAGGCCGGGCGAGCATTCAACGGTGCGGATCAGATACGAAGGGAAGGGGGTTTCGGGCCTGCTCTTCTACATCGTTATGGCGCTGTGCGCGGTCATATTCGTCAGCCTGATCATCGCCGCGCGGCGGTCCGTGGAGGCGCGCCGGCTTGTCGTCGACCAAAGGCTCGCGGTGCTGTTCGGGGCGGCGCTGGCCGTCCTTATCCTGATTGCCGTTTTCCTGATTGTGGACGCCGGCGCGGTCTGGTGGGGGCTCGGCATCGCCGTCATCATCGGCGCGCGTGCTCTTTGCCCGGGACCTGGCCGAAAAGATCAGGGAGATAGCCCTCCGCGCGAAGGCTCAACGGATCAACAGGGAAAAGCAGGGCCCCGCTACGGAAAAAAAGCATGAGAAGTAAGGTTCTCCCGGCGCTGCTGGTCCTTTTCCTTATCGTCTCGGTCCATCAGGTCCGCGCCGAAACGGGTGCGCTCCCGTCGATGCCCGATACGAAGATCACCGTGCCGTGGGATTGGTTCATTACGGTGCTGAAGGAGCTGGGCGATACGCCTCTCCCGCCGCCGATCCCCCCGCCGGCCGACGTTGTGATCGGCAGGGCGACCTATGCGATGAACCTTTCGTCCGGAAGGCTGGAGTCTTCGGTAACGATCGAGGCGATGACCTTCGGGGACGGCTGGCACGAGCTGTTTATCGCCGGGCGGGATACCCCCCTGGTCTCGGTTACCGTCGACGGGAACGATGCGGTGACGCTCGTCCGGCCGGACGGCGTGTGGGTGGCGCTGCCGGCGGCAGGCAGGCGGACGATCCGCGCGGTCGTCGTCTGTGACGCGCCCGAGACCCCCGGGCCCCATACGGTAACGATATCGGGTCCCGACGCGGCGGTCCGTGGGGTCGACCTGATCTATCCGCGGGGCTTTGCCGACGTGGGGGTCGGCGGTGTGGTTATTTCATCGGCGCCGGGGAGGATCTCGTCGGTGCTTTCGGGCGGCGGCGGCATCACGCTTTCCTACACGGCGGCCGCCGCGGAAGGGCCCGCGGTTCCCGGAAAGACGGCGAGCGGTCCCCCGGAGATAATCGCCGAGGTCCTGTCGGTGATGGACGTCCAGGAGGAAGCGGTTGTCCTCAAGGCCCGCATCGCCTACGAGGTACGCAACGCACCCGTGCGGTCGTTTCGGGTGAGGCTCCCGAAGGGCTTTGACCTCCTGGACGTAACGGGAGACGGGATCGCGTCGTGGAAGACGTCGGAAGATCACTCGGAACTTACCGTTACCGTCGGATACGACGTTGTCGGCGACTACGCGCTCTTGCTTGCCTTCGAGGGGCCTAAGATAGAAACGGCCGATGCCCTCCCATTTCCGAAGGTGATGCCTGTCGGCGCGGAACGGGCGACGGGATTTCTCGCGGTCGTCTCGGGCGGCGGGTTTGAGGTTACCGAAAAGGAGTCCGAGCTTCTCACCGCCCGGGATCCCTCCGAGCTTCCGGAGGCGATCCTTTCCCTCTCGGCGCTGCCGCCCATCCTTGCCTACCGGTTTACCGATCCGGGTTTCTCCCTCTCGGTGGCGGTCGGAAAGGGGGAGGACCTGTCGGCGCTTTCGGCCTACGTCGATTCGGCCAATTCGGTCGTCCTGGTGACGGGCGACGGCAAGATGGTCGTGAGGACGAACTACTTCGTCCGCAACAGGAGCCTCCAGTTCCTCAGGATAACCCTCCCGGCCGGGTCGGTCTTCTGGTCGGCCACGGTGCGGGGCGCTCCGGTGCGGACGGCGGCCGACCGTGACGGGGTCGTCATGATACCGCTGCCGATGGGCGCAGTCAGCGCGGCGGAGCCGTTTGTCGTCTCGGTCGTTATCTTCGTACCGGTGCCGACGATGCGGTGGGCCGGACGGCTTGGGCTGGGACTGCCGAGCCTCGAGATCCCGACCGGCGAGGTGATGGCCACCTTCTACCTCCCGGAAGACGCGTCGTACCTGTCTTTCGGCGGGGACATGGAGGCGATTGAATATTTCACGGAGGTGCTTGCCCCGGACGCGACGGAATCGTTTATGTCCGATAACCTGCGTCTCAGGAAGACGGTCTACGAACGGCAGAATGACCTCGAAAAGGCCATCAATGAACAGCAGTGGATGCCGGAGAGTGGTGATGCGGGATTGCCGCCGGCGCCCGAGGGTTTCGACCTGCCGCTGAGGGGAAAGGAATTCCGCTTCGTGAAGCTGATCGCGATGGGGGAGAAAACGAGCGTGCGCGCCACCTACGTCGACCGGAGCCTGCTCGCTATTGTTATAATCCTCGCGGCAGTATTAGCCGGGGCGCTTATCCTCCGGTACCGGCGCGTGCTGTGGAATATCGTTAGCGGGCTCAGGGACGCGGGCAAACGCTGAGCAACCCGACGCCGGCCGGCGCCGCGTTCCAGTGGCGTCGAGGAATTGCGGCGCGGCGTTATGCGCACCGCGCCGGTGTCATCCGATCGGGCCGGGTGTCCTGGAAATCAGCGTCAGAAAACGGCCGTAAACGGCCCGTACGACCCTCCCGATCCGTCCCCGTATGATGCCGGGCGTCAGGTTATTTCGGGAGAGGAGGGCTATGAGCTTTCCGAAACGGGGCCGGACGAGCCTGCCCTTTCCCCGTATGATCATGGCGACCTTCAGGAGCAGCCCGGAACCCGGGGAAAACGGCGGGTCCGTGTAGGGGAGGTTATCTCCCTTGAGGGTAAGGATTCGGGTGCGAGGCGTCTGGCGGATATGTACGACACGGTGGGTAACATAGGTGCGTCCGCGGTCCGAACAGACGATATCTCCGGGCTTCACGAATCGAGGCTCCACGGCGGCCAGGACCAGGACATCACCCGGCCTCAGAAAGGGATACATGCTGTATCCCCGAAACGTTACCCGTCGATAATCCTTTCCGATCTTTCTTTATCATCGGTCCGATTGTGCCGCCGGGACCTATCCCGCGCGGTCGTCCGGTTGGTGTGTCCCGTTTCAGCCTGCCCCATGGCGCATTGCGACGCGCCTATCGTCCGAGTTTAATCCGCCCGCAGGTCGATGACGTTCGGCAGGTCATACGGCCTTTTCCCTTTCACCGGCAATCCCCTCAAAAAAGGCCTTGGGATTAAATCCGCGCGTAAACACCAGGGACGAGACGGGGTGCCTCGTGCAAATCTCCCCGGCCAGTTCGAAGCCCTTTGCCGCCGGCGCGTTGTCCCATGAACCGGAAGAAATGGATGTGGTTGCGGAGCAGCATCGTCATCGCGCGGCCGGGCGACAGGTCGACGATTCTGTTGTCGCCGCCCTGTTCGAGAAAATAGACGTGCGTCAGGGGGACCGGGGCGGGCGGCTTCGGGGCCGGGTCAACCTGAGAAAACGGGGTGGGGTAGAGCAGGAACCGCCCTTCGGTAAATCCGCACCATGACCCGTCGTCCGATAATACCGTCCCCGGCTCCGCCGAGGCGGCGATGGTGCTCTTTCCGGCGCCGGAGCCCCCAATGAACAGGCGGCCTCCGAGAAGGGCCACGGACGCGGCGTGGAGCATCAGCGCGCCGTGATCGGGAGCGCTTAGGCCCAGCACCGCCTGGATCACGGGCGCAAGGGACAGCCCCTCGTCGCGTCCCTTCCTGACCCTCACGAGGGCCTGCCGCACGACCAAGCCGATGATCCACCGCGACAAGAAAAGAGCTGCTCATGAAGACCGAGACGTCTTCCGAATCGCCGGCCGAAAGGAGCGGCAGCGATATCGCTCCGGGCCTTCCCGGGCTTTTTCGCGTGGCGTCGGCGCCGAATAAGACCCTCGTGAAGGGGAATCGCTCCCGTGCCGCGAGCGCACTCCGTTCTATCCGCGCGAAGTCCTCCGGTCTCAGAATTGCATCCCAGGACGATCCGCCGACCCGCGTTACCGACAGGTCGAGGCAGCGGCCGGCCGTCCGCGAGGTAAAGGGCGTGAGACGGCTCTTCGGCCCGAGGCGGACGCCGTCAGCGGGCCTGCCGGTCTTGCCGTCGATGAGCGTCACGCGCACCGACACCCCCCCGACCGTGACGATCATCGCTCCACCATCCTACCGGGCGGGAACAGGCCCCTCTCGTAGGCCTCCTGGCATACCCAGTGCGACGCGGCGAGGCTCCCCGACAGGACAAAGGCGTCCGCCCTGCAGGACCCCAGACAGATCCCCGCCATAACGCACCGCCCGCAGATTCCCTCCATCCGGCCCGGGACGACTTCACGGAGCCGTTTGAGTATGGGGCTCGTTTCCCAGACCGCAGCCAGATCGTCGGTCCGGATATTGCCCATCACGAGCTCCGGTTCCTCCCGCCCGATACCGCAGATGGAGATATCGCCCCCGGCAAGTATCCCGATAATGTTCAGTATATGGCACTGGGCGTTTCGCCCGTCAAAGAGGTGCGAGATCGGTTTGAGGGCCGATGGGATGGTAAAGTGCGTTTCTATCCCATACCGGTCCGAGAGCTCGCGTTCAACCCACCCGGAAAGGGCAAAGAGCTCCTCAACCGGCACCGTTTTCCCCCGATCCATCAGGGCCCCGCCCCTTCCGACGGGATTGACGGGATTGATCTTTACCGAACGCGCCCCGAGCCGCGCGGCGGCGTCGATGAGACCCTCGATATCGGCGGCGTTGTCCGTGACCAGGCTCATCACGACCTGGACGTCGATCCGTTCGGCGGCGAGATGCTCAATCGCCGCGACGACGCCGTCAAACGCCCCCTTGACCCCGCGGAAGGCGTCGTGGAACGACGCCCGGTGGCTGTCCATGCTCACGCTGACGGAGCCGACGCCTTTTTTGCCGAGAAACGCGGCGGTGTCCCGGTCAATCAGGGTGCCGTTGGTCTCGATCGATACCGAGAGGCTGCCGGCGGCCAGAAGGTCGATGATATCGAAAATATCCTTGTTCAGAAAGGGCTCGCCGCCGGTGAGCTTGACATGCGAAAGCCCCAGCGGCCGGCCTTCATCGACGGTCTTTTTTACGTCGGCCGTCGTCAGCCGGTCGAAGGCGGCCTCACGCCCGGGGGCAAAATCGGGGGATATCCAGCAATGGGCGCACCGGAGGTTGCACCCGCCGGAGAGGTACAGGTACGCATGAACGAGGGGATATGCGGGCGCGTTAACCTTCACGGGACGCCTCCTCTTCGGCGAGCCGCAGGCAGCAGGACGGGTCCCGGGCGAGCGTCGTACCGGAGGCGGCGTATGCCCCCGCGGCGCACCCGGCGGTACAGTAGGGGGCATATGCGCAGTCGACGCAGGTCGCCAGATCGGTGATCGGCGTGGTGAAGCGTTTCCTGAATTCCCGGAATACCGCCGATGTGCTCCATAGCACGTCAAGGCCGGTATCGAGGATACTGCCCGCCACCAGATCGGTAAGACGGTCGCAGGGGGTCGCATATCCGTCGGGCCGTATGGCGCATTCGTCCCGCAGCGCCCCGCACCCCGACAGGTAGTTCACCGTTGCGCAGCTGCCTCCCGCGGATTGTTCATACGCCGAGCGGATCGAGTCAAATATCTCGCCGACATCAAGGATCGTGCCCGAGACCGAAGGGTAGACTTCCCTGATCTCGCCGAGGCGCCCGGCGGTCTCGCGTCGCTCTGAGCCGGAGAGCCCGAGTTTTTCCAGGTTGTCATGTCCTCTCCCGAGGGTGATAAGATCGTTGAACTTCACGGCGGAGATCCCGAGCTCCTCGGCCAGCCGGGCCACCCCATCCAGATGCCGGAAGTTAAGGCGGGTCACCGTACAGTAGGCGGAGACCCGGCCAACCCTCTCGGTAAGGTATCCCAGCCCCCTGATCATCTCTTTGAAGGCGCCCGGCCCCCGCAGGGCGTCGTGGACCTCCCCGGAGCCCCCGTCCAGGCTGACCATGACGTCGGAGAGCCGGGTCCCGTATGCCTCCAGACGCCGGGCTGCCGCCCCGTCGATGAGGGCGGCGTTCGTGTTGATGGAAAAGCGGATCGGTTTTTGGGAGAGATGATCCAGGATCGTGAAGATATCCTCCCGCGCGAAGGGCTCGCCCCCGCTGATCTTTATCCGGAACACTTTTAAATCGGCGATATGATCGATGAATGAAAGCCATTGGGCGGTCGTGAGATCCGGCCCGTAGGTATGGGCCTTCCCGTATACCGCGCAGTGGAGGCAGGAGAGGTTGCACCGGGAGGTAATCGAGACAAAGACGGACAGGGGCGCCCGCGGTATCTTCGGGGGGGCGGGGGATACATCTTTGATTTGACTGACGTGGCTATAATCGGTCACGATCGTGTTTCCCTTATTTGTCCATCCGCCGTGAATATGTCATTGTCATTGACCAGGGGTTTCACGCGTCAATAAGCCCCCGGCTCACCAATCCGTCGATAAACGCCTTCACGTCCCGCCCGATCTGTTCGGGCTCGACGTCCGAAAAGTCGGCCGCAACGGCGTTGATGATATCGGCCAGGGTCTTTTTCCCGTCGATCTGCCCGAGTACCAGGAGGCCGGTTTCGTTGACCGCCGAAAGCGCATCGGTAATCGGGTCGAATATAAACGCGCCGTCGTCCTCTTCGCGGACCACGGTCTCCGGTTTCATTTTAGGTACGAACGAGCGATCAGGCGCCATGGCGATGACCCCCTTTTCCAGCAGTTCTTTATAGATATTTCTTATATCCCGGGCGACGGTTCCCTCTTTCTTACCAAAATCCCGGGCGACCTTCCGGGCGATCCATTCTATGTTTCGGGCGCCGTCGGTAAGGCGAATTACCGCCGCGGCCGTATGGTTGAGGAGATAGACGTTACGGCTTTTACCGTCAAAGAGGACGATCTCATCTCCGGCGCACTCGCGGATGAGCATTCGATCGTCGAGCCGTACCACGCTTGTCTCCGAGAGCCGGACGCCGTTTCCCGCCCGGAAAGGGCAGGGCATGGAGAATGAGGGACGCTATTGTACGGAATACCGCCATTATCGACGACCGGCAAAGAATAGACGAAATCCCGCCTTTATCAGGTAGACCAGCCGCGCGCGGTAAACTCCCAGGATGCTGCGGGGATCGACGCCCATCTCACGCGCGATGACATCACGGTGAGGCAATGCCATCTTCCTGAAATAGTAAAACTTGTTTCTATGGCTGTCAATCGTAAATCCAAGCAGTACGTCCCCGAAATAGAGGTAATCGGTCCGCCTGACCGCGGCTTTGATAAACCGTCTAATCGGCAACGGTGGACGGTAATCTTCCGGGAGGGGCATATCCCCGGGATAGCCGAAGATCTCTTTTGCCGCCCACAGATGGTAGTTCAATACGTGGATAAGTTTATACCGGCGGGCGGTGTCGATCACGGTATCCGAGAAGTCCCCCCGGTTATTCCTGACGAGCAATACTCCGGCGTCCATGAACCAGAAATCCATGAGATAGGAATGGGTAAGGGCATGCAGCGCCGTCATGATCAGGCTGTGATGCGGACTCGGGGAGCGATAGGCGACACCGTCGATCTCCCGTTGCCGCGAGCAATCGAATATCTCATCGGTCGGGATACGGGGGAGATAGGCGGCTGCCGGGTTCCTGGCATCACCTACGAACTCGCCGTGAACGTCGATGATCAAGGCCCCCCGGAACCAGGTGCCGGTGTTTGCGCCCGGGCCTTGACGATATCCCGCGTCCGAAAGGACCTTTGCCAGTCCCGGATGGTCGCGCCGTTTAACCAGCAAATCGATGTCGGTAACCGGCCGTATGGCGTCGTCATGATAGCAGGTGGTGATAAGGTCGTGTCCCTTGAAGAGGACAATATCGATATTCCTGTTACCGCACTCCGAGAGGATCGGCCCGAGGTCCCGCCTCATGGCCGCGGTCGCCAGGGCGGTCCTGGCAAGCGCGAACCGCGCCTTCCGTCTTTCGTCTTCTTCAAGGCGGTCCGCAAGCCCCCATCGATCCAGGGCGTTCATGACTGCCCCGAGACAGCCCTTGGCCGCGGCAAACCGGATAAGGTCGGGCGGCAGACGATCCGGCAGATCGCGGGGGGCCGCCGGTTGCCCGCCGAGCATCGTTTCCCACACGAAACGGACGGCCCGGGCGGTGATCTGTCGTGCGTCGGCCGTATGCCGCACCCGCGCTCTGATTTGCGATGCAGGAGGGAATCGTCTCCGTCCGGTTATCGGCCTGGAGACGAAACGGAAACGTCTTGGCGAAATAGCCGGGTTTCACGGGCCCGGCCGTTCATACGCCGACAACTCGGCTTGTTCAATTTGATGCAGTGAAAAGACGCAGGCCATGAAGAACCAGTAGGGCTCCATGATCCTGACGATGATAAATGAGGCCGCGCCGACGCTGTGGCCGAGAAGGGCGGCGGTTCCGGTGAGCATCCCGAGGGCAAGGCCCTTCAGGAGCGGATCGCGGCTATCACGATAGACGGCATATAGATACAGGCCGATTACCCCGATGAGATAGAGAAAGGCAAAAAGGCCCATCAGCCCCGTTTCGGCAAGTAACCGAAAGTAGGTGCTGTCGATGAGCCCGACCCCGGTTACCCCCCATCCAAACACGGGGCGCTGCCGCCACTTATTAATCGAGTATTTGAACGAATAGATCCGCTCCGAGGTGGAACTGTCGAAACCGACGTCGCCGATCACCTGTGTTTGTTCAAAACCGGGGTCCGGCACGAAGGTCTCCATGACCCGCCCCTTGACCTTTTCCGGCAGGATGAACGGGGTCGCAAGGACAAAGACGAGCATAAGAAACGACAGGAGGAGCTTCTTGTTGCTGAAGATGAACAACATAATGAACATCGGGATCGAGGCGAGGTATGAGCTGCGGGAAAGCGTGAAGAGGAAGGGGACGAACAACAGGCCGATAAAACAGGGCAGGATGATCTTGAGCCGCTCGTCCCGATTGACCGCCCAGAGGCCGGCGAGCACGGATATTATCAGTATGAGGTACCCTCCCAGCGTATTGGGCTCGCCGTTTGTGCCTTCAAATGGAGCGGTAACCCTATCCCCGAGGGGTATCTGGATAAAGGCGTACAGGGCCGTGAACAGCGCCACGATAAAGGCGGCAAGGACGAACCTCCGGACCTGGTCGCGATCCGAGATATTATTCGCGAACATAAAGAAGACAAGGAAATACTCCATATACTTGAAGACGTACAGGAGTCCGGACCCAAGATTTACTTTGCCGAATATCGCCCCGAGGAGTGTCGCCACGAAGCAGACAAGGACGTAAACCTTGATAGGGCGGTTGAGGGGTGTCTTGATGATCAGCCCCACTCCCTCGTAGAGCGCCGTTTTGATGACCCAGGAGAAAAAGGTGACGAGGATGATGATATCCTCAACCCGGAAAATGAGGCTTCTCTCCTCGGCAAGATCGCCTCCGAAGGAAAACTCCGGGGAAAAGAGCATGGCGAATATGATGAGATAGAGGGCCATCTCGGTATTGAAGAAGCAGATGGCCGAGGCCATGATCCCGAGGATGAGGATCACCATCTTGAGCTGCACCCCCCCGGATACCAGAAAGGCCAGCAACACGATAAAGAAGAGCATGAGGCCGAGAACGACGAAGATAGACGGGTTTACCGATCTCTTTTCGGATCTATGTCCGCCGATCCTCATGATACGGGCCCGTCGCTCATTTCTTGTCTTCTTTTTTCCTTAGCGGCCGGGTAAGGTTCGCCACGACGTCCGCGATGGTCTGGGATAGCCGCCGGGGGGAGAGGGAATCCCTGAATTTTTCCCAGTCCGAGGCCCGTTTCGGCGGCTTGCCCTCCTCGTAGTAGTACTGGTAGTGATAGTCGTAGTACTCCGGACCGTATTCGGGGCGGACGTTATTCAGGATGATTCCGAGTATGTTCGCCTTGACGGTGGTGAGGTGCGACTTGGTCCGCTTGAGCACCCCGCGGGCGATCTTGCCGACCTCATAGAGGATGATAACCCCCTCTACCTTCTGGGAGAGGAGGACCGCATCGGTAACCGGCAGGACCGGGGTCGAGTCGAAGATAACGAGGTCGTACTCGGCCTTGACCTCCTCGATAAACTTCGACATTTGGCGGGAGCTCAGCAGCTCGGCCGGGTTGGTCGGAAAGGCGCCGGAGGTAATAATGGAGAGATTGGCCAGCTCCGGGGACTTCATCAGCATGTCCATTTCCAATCCGCCCAGGAGGATATCGTTGATGTCCCGGGTAACCTGCCGCCACGGGACGATTCCGAGGACTACCTCCGAGAGGCCGGGGGAGCGTTCGATCCCGAAGATCTTGGCGATCGTACCGCGCCGGAGGTCGGCCTCAACCAGCAGTGTCCGGTAACCGCCGAGGGCCAGGGTGATGGCGGTGTTGATGCTGTTTATGGTCTTACCTTCCTGAAGCGAGGAACTGGTGATCATGAAGGTCTTGATTCCCTTTTCCTGGTGCAGGAATACAATATTAGTGCGCAGCGACCGATATGCCTCGATTACCGGTGATTTGGGAGGCATCGTGATGATCAAAAGGGAGCTCTTTTGCTGCTCGACGGGCGGTTCTTCCCCCCTTCGTTCGGTCTCCGTCGTGATCGAGGGGATTACCCCGAGTACGGGGAGTTCCAGGTAGCTTTCCACGTCCTCGATCGTCCCGATGGAAGTATCCATGTTCTCCATGACGATGGCAAAGAAGATGCCCAGGAACAGACCGAGCAGCATGCCGATAAGGAGAGATGAGAATATCCTCGGTGAATTAATCGGATTTTCCGGCGCGAGGGCAGGGGCTACGAGGGCCACTTCCACCACCATGCCTGATTCCTGTATAAGGATCTCCTGATACTTCGAGGAAAGCTCGGCGTACAGGTTACTCTGAAGCTCCACCTCGCGCTCGTATTTTGCCAGGTTGAGGTTATCGGCGGGGTACTCGGCGGCCCGTCCCTTGTACTTGCCGATATCTTTGTTCAGGTTGGCCATCCTGACCCCGTTGGAGGAGATACGCGAGGCGATGTCGCTGTTAATCAGCCCAAGGATATTATTGATCTTGTCGTTGAGATCGATGATCTTGGGATGATTGACGGTATAGACCGTCATGAGCTCGTCGCGCTCAAGCTTGAGCTTCTGGAGCTCCGTATTCAGCGAGAAGAGGTTGCTGTGGATGTCTTCCTCGAGGATAGGGAATAGTTCTTTGCCGCTTGTGTCTTTGGACGAAAGCCTCCTTTTGAAGGCGGACAGGTCGTTGTTCTCACGGTCCGAGGCTTTCATATTCCGTTTCGAGGACGACCAGATGACTTCAGGTCGTTGTTTGTCTGCTCATCAAGAACGACGATGTTGCGTTCCTGCTGGAAGTTCTTAAGGTCTTCCTCGGCCTGTTTGAGACGTCCGGTGATCAGGTTGAGCTGCTTTTCTATGAACTCCTTCGTGTCGAGCGTCCGCTTATTGATCTGTTCACGGTTATAGTCACGGTAGCTTTCCGCCACCGCATTGGCGATATCTGCGGCCATCTCGGGGTCGACGGAGGTAACCATGATGTTTATAATGTTCGTGTTTTCTTCGATCTCGCAGACGATCTGGCCCTCCAATCCCGAGATGACGGCCATATGCTCCTTTGATTTGAGGATCTCGGCAGACGTGAGCTTCGAGTTGAGATAGCCGAGCTTCCGTGCGACCTTTTCGAGAACGGGAAAGCTTGTGATGATCTTGGTCTGAGAGTTGATGTTGTCGTAGGGCGAGAAATAGTAGACGGGCGACGTTATACCCGCAAGAGACCTGGTCTGGTCATAGGAGACCTTGGCGGTCGCCCGGTAGAGAAGGTTCGGGGACTGTATCTTGGCAAAGATAACACTCAGGATACCGAGCACAACCATCGAAAAGATGATGATATTTTTCCGCCGTCTTCAGAATACGGATGAGGTCTTTGAGCTGTATCTCGTACTGGGGCATAGCATAGTCTCACATGCGGTTTGTTTGCGTTACTCCCGCGTCTAACCGGAACTGCCGGGCGGCGCAAGAAGTAACGGATAGAAAATCCCCCGATAGGGCGGCCCTATAAACCAAGCACCGTGCCAAGCACAAAGATGTCCAGGATCGGCTTTATCTGCATGATGAAGTAATTGACGTCGGAAATTACCGTGGACGGCACATAGATGATGTCCCCGGCCTGGAGCATGACGTTTTCCGAAAGGTCACCCTTATGAAATATTCTTGAGGCGTCAGCGACGATAACCGTGGGATTGTTGTTGTAATCGCCGCGAATAACCAGGGTATTGTGAAGCTTCGCGGCCCGTGTCGGTCCTCCGCCGGCCGCGAGGATGGAAACCAGGTTCCGGCCTTTATCCAAGCTCATAAACCCCGGGATTTTTTACTTCGCCGATCAGGTAGACGACCGCCGCAAGAGAAGCGGTAAGCCTCGGGTTTACGTAGTAGGTGGAAACCTCCCTGGTCAGATACTCTTTCAATTCGGCTTCCGTGAGGCCGACCACCTTGAGGCCGGTCATGAACATGAGGTCTATCGTGCCGTCGCTTTTCACCTGGGCCTCAAGCTCTTTAGGCTGGTCCACTTCCCATATGGTGACATGGATCGTATCACCGGGCGCGATCCGATGCTGATACATCGCGGCCTTTTCGGGCGTCGAGGACAGCGTATCGGCGTCGATACTTCTCGTTGAAGCGCAGGAAGTAATAACCAGCGCGGCACAGATCATAATAGCGATGAGTATGTTCCTTTTCATGTCGTCCCTTTAGGTGAAGGTTCGCTCGTCAACAGGCTCTGCAATGTAGAGGAGATGCTCCTCCATGAGGTTTACCGTCTTGGGTTTGATCAGGCGCTCGCCGTCGGGACCGAACAGGACCTGCACAACGTGCCGAAAATGGGCTCTGCTCATCGTTGCGATGACCCTGCCGACCTCCCGGTTGTTGAGCCGAACGAAACTCCCCACCGGAAACATAGTAACTTCTTCGAGGAAGGCCTTGACAATCCTCGTGTCGAACTTACCTCTCATTTTTTCGAGGATTTCCTTGATCGCCGTGAGCGGGAGCACGCGCTGACGATAGGGCCGGTTATGAGTCAACGCCTCGTAGCAGTCGGCAAGCCCGATGATTCGGGCGAAGAGCGATACCTCGTTTCCGGCCAGCGCGTTCGGGTAGCCGGACCCGTCCAGCCGCTCGTGCTCCTGATAGGCCGTATCCGAGAGGTACCGGTAGGGCTCCGGGAGGTTGAGCAGGATTTCCTTGCCGTAGTCCGGGTGTTTTTCAATCTGCCGGCGTTCGGAGTCGGAGTACCTTTCTTTCTTGCCGAGTATTCCGTTTTGGAGTTGGGTGATGCCGATGTCATGGAAAAGGCCGGCCAGGAAGAGATCGCGACTGCTCTTTATTCGAGAGCCCGAGCCGTTTGCCGATCTTGACGGAAATCAACGCGGTCCAGAGGCAATTCTTGAGATAGTCCGTTTCGTCGTAATCCCTGTACTCCTGAAGCATGTAGATATTGTTGTATTTATCAATGGAGCCGACGAATTTCTCCGCCAGCGGCTCAAAGGTCTCGATAGAAAAAATCTTTCCGTTCCGGATTACGGAAAAAGCGCGTTCGAGGGCCGCAAACGTCCTTTCGAGGAAGATCTTGGCCTCCTCTTCTTCCATCGTGGTAGGGGCGCGCAGTCCCGGGGATATCCGCTCGCCCATAATATCATCGGCCGTCAGGACGTCGCTGATGGATACGCGGGCTTGCCCGGCTCCCTTAGGCTTGTTGATGAGCTCTTGGTTTTTGATAATGTCTGATATCCGTACCATCTATGCTCTCGTCAATGAGGTTGGCGATGATCTTCGAATCTATACTGGTGGCTTTCACGCTCCACCCGACCAAAAGACCCATATCGCAGATGTTATTGATCTTACGCGGTATCCCGTCAGAATAATGATAGATCTTTTCGATTGCCTCGGTTGTAAAGATGTTCCTGGCAAGCCCCGCGCGCTTGAGCCTGAAACCGATGTATTTAACCGTTTCGTCATGGTTGAGGCGCGTCAGGTGGTAGCGGATGGCGATGCGCTGCTCGAATTGCGGGATCGCCCCTACCACGTCTCTCAGCTCGGGCTGTCCCATGAGTATAAGGGTCAGCAGGAAGCGGTTGTTCAACTGGAAATTCAATAAGAGCCTCAGCTCCTCGAAGGTCGATTTGTCTCCAATGAGCTGGGCCTCGTCAATGATAATGACGGAGTCCTTTTCCGCGGCAAGGTTCTTGAAAAGAATCCGGTTCAGGGAATGCAGGAGGTCTATTTTGTTCTTCCCCTCCGCCTGCCCGATAAACTGGTAAATAATCTCCTGGATAAAGAGCGACGGGGAGAGCCTCGGGTTCTCGATGATCGCCACCTCATAGTTTTCGTCGGGCAGGCTCTGGAGCAGGGTTCGGGCAAGCGTCGTTTTGCCGCTCCCGACCTCGCCGGAGAGCATGATACAGCCCTTTCTCCGCGATATCCCGTAGAGCATCCGCGAGAGGGCCTCTTTGTGCTGCGGCGACTCATACAGGAACGATGGGTCGGGTACGTTTTCGAACGGGGCCTCGGTCAGCCCCCAATATTTCTCATACATCGCTTCACCTATACCGTCACTATCCGAGCGCACTCACCGCTATTCCGAGTGCAGTTCGTATTATTACAGTATTTAGTAATATATACTATAAGTATATATAATTCAATATCTTTTTAGCTCACTCCTTTCCACGCGGACATATCTCCTCAGTCAGTCTATCGTTATCGGATCATGCGCCGGATGCGAAACGATCACGTATCCCATTACAGCATATACAATTATTAGCAAATTGTATGCCATATCGGTGACAATACGTCAAATCAATCCTTTTTAATATCTTCAATGATATCAATTGGTTACGGAAAGAGGCTCTCTTCGTGGAGATGAAAGGCCTTGCGCGTGTGCTATTAGTGCAACATTTTTTGCGGAGGAAAATGTACTTTTGTATGATTTTATGGCAGAAAGAGGGCGACGTGGAATAGATATGTTTAACTATATCGATATTATTAGTATTATTAATGGGTTCCCGATTGTGCCGTGCAGAACCGCGAAAATCGGCGTTAAGATTCAACAATGCAACACTAATGTTGCTCTTTATTACGCATAAAGAAACACCCGGAGGCTATTCATGTCCCGGATGCCGGCGTATCATGTCGACCCGTCCATTCGAGCGTCTATTCCTTATTCTTAATCAGATGGTGTTTCTGCATCTTCCGCCACAGGGTCGTTCGATTAATATTAAGCGCGCGGGCGGCAAGCCCCCGGTTTCCTTTATAGCGGTTTAAGACCTCCTGGATCATCTTCTTCTCCGACCCCTCTATCTCGTCCTTGAACGAGGTATAGTCGTCTTCTTCGGCGTCCTTCGGCATCAGCTCCCGGGGAAGATGGCGCCGGGTAACAGTATCACCTGAGGAAACGACGAGCATGTGTTCGATGATATTCTCAAGCTCGCGGATATTGCCGGGAAATTCATGGCTCATCAGGATATCCATCACCTCGTCCGATATAGTCACAACGGGCTTACCCATCCTGATGGATAGCTTCTTGACGAAATGCGTGATAAGAAGCGGGATATCCTCGCGGCGCTCTCTCATCTCGGGGAGGGCTATCCGTACCACGTTGACGCGATAGTAGAGGTCCTCGCGAAAATTGCCAAGCCCTACCTCCATCCCGAGGTCCCGGTTGGTGGCGCAGATAATCCGCGCGTCCAGGTCGTGCGAGGCGATCGATCCCAGCGGCTCA
The DNA here is from genome assembly GCA_963848155.1 of uncultured delta proteobacterium. Classification (GTDB taxonomy): domain Bacteria; phylum Desulfobacterota; class Zymogenia; order Zymogenales; family Zymogenaceae; genus JAFGAS01. The sequence continues at coordinate 110,562 of CAWKCL010000004.1, read as the reverse complement.
TACCGGCGTTGTTCGAGGACGCGGACCAGCTTGACCTGCAGCGGCTTTGCGAGCTCCCCGATCTCATCCAGGAGGATAGTCCCGCCTGCGGCGGCGGCAAACCTCCCGACCTTATCCCGGACGGCATCGGTAAAGGCCCCCTTCACGTATCCGAACAGCTCCGATTCAATGAGGCTTTCGGGTATTGCCGAGCAGTTGACCGCCACGAACGGGCCGTTCTTTCGGGGCGAGAGGTTATGAATCGCCCTGGCCAGCAACTCCTTGCCTGTGCCGCTTTTCCCCTCTATGAGCACGGTGCTGTCGCTTTCTGCAACGGCCGGCAGGATTGCGAATATCTCGCGCATCTTTTTATTCTTGCTTACGATATCAAGGAATGTGTATTTCTCGTCGATTTCTTTTTTCAGGTCTCTCATGGCCGTAAGGTCCCGAAAGGTCACTACCGCGCCGATCCCCTTTCCTGACGTATCGGATAGGTGCGAAACCGAAAGTGAAACCGGCACGGCGGTCTTATTGCGCGCGATGAACTCATCATCCTGATCCAGAAGATCAAGGCCCGTATCGCACGACTGAATAAGGGCCGAGGTCTTCCTGCCGGCCCCGTACAGTATCTCGCTGTAATGGCGCTTGAGGGCTTTCCTGTGGGGAATCCCCAGGATCTTTTCGGCCGCCGCGTTAAAATAGGTGATTATGCCGGCCGCGTCGATAATGAATACGCCGTCCGCGACGGTGTTGAGGGTTTTGTCTATTACGCGCTTGCGGGTGGTAATGTCCCTGACGATCCCCTGGTACCCGATTATGGTCCCCGATCCGTCCCTGATGGCGACGGCGGAGATAAGGCAGTCCAACGGGGCGCCGTCTTTCCGCACAAGGACGGCCTCGTAGTCTTTGACCGAGCCCTGGCGATCGATACGTTCCATAAACAGCGGCCAGGCCTTGGGGTCCCGGAAGATCTCGCCGGGATGGCGCGTGGCGATATCGCCCTCACCAAATCCGAAGAGCTCCAGCCCCGCCCGATTGATCTCGAAGGAGTCCCGATCCGTCGAGGCGATTATGACGGCGTCGGTCGAGGTCTCAAAGAGGTTCCTCCACTTGTGTTCCGATTCCCTCAACGACGCCTCGGCCCGCAGCCGTTCGGCGGCCTCACGGGTGAGGCGCTCGTTGGCCGCCTCCAGGTCCGCCGTCCTCTCCCGCACGCGCCGTTCGAGGGAATCGCGGGCGGCCCGCAGGGAATCCTCGATGCGCTTGCGTTCCAACGCGTATCGAAGGGTGCGCACCAGGATATCGGGGGTGATTTTCCCCTTCGTCAGGTAATCCTGGGCGCCTTCCTTGAGGGCCCGTACCGCCGTTTCCTCATCGTCGACGGCCGAACATATCACGACGGGTTCGTGACTGAGGCGCTCGGCGACCGCCCGGAACGTCGGCAGTCCCTCGCTGTCGGGCAGATTCAGGTCCAGCAGGACGATATCCGGCGGGTTTGACCGGATGCCGGCTAATCCCTCGGAGAGGGTCCCGGCGGTCGAAAGGATAAACGGCGGTGATTGCGTCTCGGAGAGGATGTCGGAGATAATGCGCCGATCCCAGGAATTGTCTTCGATATGAAGGATACGAATGGGCTCAGACACCGGCTATCACTCGAACATGGTAGTAAACGCGCACAGTATAGCAGAAACGTAATAAAGGTCAACGGAGTAATGCGGCTTTACGGCGTCGGGCACGGGGCGGTGCTTTAGGTTTGATTTTTACCGCCCGGTGTGTCACAATATTAAGCGTAATGCGATTACCCGAACATGACCGCGCGGCAAAGAGAGTACTCTTTCTGGCCTACAATTTTCCGCCCATGGGCGGAGGAGGGGTGCAGCGGAGCGCCAAGTTTACCAAGTATCTTCCCCAATTCGGCTGGGTCCCGACGGTGCTTGCCGCCGACGATCCCTATTACTGGGCCCGGGACGAAACGCTGCTCGGCGACATTCCCCCCGGTATCGTCATCAAGAGGCTTTCCCCGACGCGGCCGCATATCCTGTACCGTCTCCTTTCACTGTTTACCTCGGAGGCGAACGTCCGCCGGATAGTCGACAGCGTCCTGATTCCCGACGACCGTATCCTGTGGGCGCTGAGGGCGGCGCTGGCCGCCCGCGCGCTGATCCGTACGCACGCAATCAGGGTCATCTATACGACGTCTCCCCCCCACAGCACCCACATTTCGGGCCTCATCCTCAAACGGATGACGGGGCTGCCCTGGGTCGCCGATTTCCGTGACCCCTGGACGCGAGATTACGGCTTTAACCCGCCGACACGGTGGGCAGGAAAGGCGCACGCCGCCTGTGAGCGGGCCGTCCTCGGAAGGGCCGATCGGATCGTCTGCATCACCGAGGTGGCGCGGCAGCAATATATCGCCGACTTCGGAATCGACCCGAAGCGGCTGGTGACGATCTATAACGGTTATGACGCGTCCGATTTTACGCCCTGCGCGGGGCGCAGGCGCGGGCAGGACGATAAAATAGTCATCACCCACTCGGGATCGATTTACGGCGGCTATTTTCCCGAGCTTTTTTTACGGGCCCTGGCTTCGGCGCTGGACACGCACCCGGACCTGGGCAGGCGCGTGACCGTGCGATTCGTGGGGGTTATGGAAAAGGGAATGCAGGAGAAGATCCGGACGTTCCTTCCCGGACGTTGCGAATTTTCGGGATACGTGAGCCATCCCGAGGCGGTGAAGGCCGTTATGGAATCGGACATCAACCTGATCGCGCGGCCGGTCGATCAAAAGGCGTCGTACAATGTCCCCGGCAAGCTCTTCGAATACCTGGCCGCCGGACGGCCGATCCTGGCCGTCGCGCCGCGGGGAGGGGAGATCGCCCGAATCGTCGAATCGACCGGGTCGGGGATGGTGCTCTCTCAGGACGGCGTGAGCGAGCTTGCGGGCGCGTTGAGCCGGGCGATCCCCCGGCTCGCGGCAACGGGGGCCTGTTCGCCGGATACCGCGGCGATAGAGGCATTCGAGAGAAGGAACCTGACGGGGCGGCTGGCCCGCGTCTTTGATGACGCCGGCGGCCGGTAATCGATGATGCAAATCGGTTATATACTCGAGCACCTGTCGGCGGGATGGCTCACCTACGAGCTTGACGCCCTTTCGGACCTGTGGGCGGAGATCATGATCCACCCCGTCAATCCCGCCGTGTACGGGTCGTTTGCGGGGAAGGCCCGGTGCCAAAACAGGACAATGGCCGGAGACCTCGTGGGGGCCGGGATCGTCTCGATTGCCCATCCGTCCGCCGCGCCCGCCCTTTTTCGAAGACTATCGTCATACGCGGGAAAAAAAATCGCCCTGGCGGCCCTCTCGACGGCACGGATCGTCGGCCGGCAGAGGCCGGATATTATTCACGCCCATTTCGCCACGGCGCCTGCCGCCGCGGCATGGGCGGTGTCACGGCTCACCGGTATCCCGTACGGGTTTTCCGCGCACGCCTACGACCTGTTCAAGGAGCCGATAGACCGGGAATTTCTCACCCAAAAATGCGCCGATGCCGCCTTCGTCCGCTGTATCTCCGACTATAACCGCCGCTATCTTATGCAAACCACGGGGGTCGATGAGACGAAGTTCCACGTCATCCACTGCGGGATCGATACGCGCCGCTTCGCCGTTGACGGGAAGGGGCCGGGGGGACATCCCCGTAAAAAGACGATCGTGACGATGGGCAACCTCGTCGAGCAGAAGGGAATTCGGTATCTCATCGAGGCGCTTTCCGATCCGGCGCTCAAACGCGAGGGCTATCGGACAATCGTCGTCGGAGACGGGCCGCTTCGGGAGGAGCTGACCGCGCAGGCGCTGTCACTCGGGGTCCGGGCCGAGTTTACCGGGGCCGTGGATAATAGCGAGATCATGCGGTTTTACCGGGAGGCCGATCTTTTTGTCCTGCCGAGCGTGATCTGCCCCGACGGGCACAGGGACGGCATCCCGGTCGTCCTCATGGAAGCGATGGCCTGCGGCGTTCCGGTCATATCGACGAGGCTGTCGGGGATACCCGAGCTGATCGAAGACGGTGTGAGCGGCGTCCTGGTGCCGGAAAAGGACCCCCGGTCGCTTTCCGGCGCGATCGGCGCCCTCCTTGCCGACGCGGATATGAGGAGGCGGTTCTCGGCCGAAGGGCGGAAAAAGGTCGTCAAAGAGTTCGAGATCCGGGACGTGGCACGCCAATTGATGGCGCTGTTTTGGAGCTCCCGGGCCGAAAGGGGGGGCGGTGGGCACACGCGATAAAGGAGCCGGTCGACGCACGAGGCGCCTCTTTTATGCCTGCTTCGAGGACCTGACCCGGGAGGCGGCCTGGACCGTCCACATCCGGGAGGTGGTCAACAACTGGGAGAAGCTGGGGGTACGGGTAACCCTTTTCGCCCCCCGGATACGGCCCTTTTCGTGTCCCCCCGGTCTGCGACGTCGTATACGTCCCGACGATAGACGTGAGGATCGTCAGGGAATATCTCTATCTTGTCATCCTTCCCCTCTATATCCTCGTCTTCGGCCTGAGGCGGCGGCCGGACGCCCTTTACTGCCGGGAGATGAACCTCATGGCCCCGGTCGTATGCGCGGCCCGCCTGCTGGGGATACCCGTCATCATGGAGATAAACGGATTCCTGCCCGGCGACTTGAGGATGGCCGGGGCCTCCGGGTTACGGTTGTCGATCTTTCGGTTCCTCCAGATGATAAACCTCGGCCTGGCTGACTCCATCGTCTTTGCCGGGAAGGACTATCTCGACCTCTTCGGCCGGGAATACGACATCGAAAAAGAAAAGGCCCGCTTCGTCCCCAATGGGGTTGACACGGACCTCTTTTCTCCCGGCAATCGACAGGAAAGGCGGCGCGGCTTATCGGCCTTGACCCGGCAAGAAGATACGTGACCTTCGTCGGCACGTTCCATCCCCACTCGCTTACGCCGCTCATTATCGGGGCGGCCCGGCGGATCGTCGGGAGGCACGACGATATTGACTTTCTCATGGTCGGGGAAGGGCACGATCTTGCCCTGTGCAGGGCCATGGCAGGGGATATGGGTATCTCCGGCCGGGTTATCTTCCGAGGGACACAAAAAAACAGCGATATCCCGAACTACTTACGATCCTCGGCCCTCTTGATCAACCTTATCGAGGGTTCGGAAGACTGCGGGAGCATGAAACTCCTTGAATACATGTCGTCGGGAGGGGCCGTCGTCGTAAACAAGGGATTGGCCTTCGGTATCTCTTTGACCCATCGTAAAGACTGCTACATCATAAAGGAGACGACACCGGAGGCCCTTGCCGAAGCCATTGAGACCCTCATCGGTGACGACGGCACGCGACAAAAGATGGGGATGAACGCCCGCAGGCTCATCCTCGATCATTTCAGCTGGAAAAAGACGGCCGAAAAGCTCATTTCGGTTATCGACGAGGTGGGCAATCGACACTAAGATGAAAAAAATGCTGGTCCTCAATATCGGCGGCATCGGCGACATGGTACTGGCGACCCCGGCCCTCGAATGCCTGGCGGGACGGGTCGAAGGCGGGAAGCTGGACATCCTGACGGCGGGTCGTTCGGCGCCCGTGATCCAGGCGGCGCCCTTTATCGGCCGCGTGTATACGGTTGACGTGTCGGTACTGACGGGCAGGCCCGGATTCGGCGGGCTAATCCGGCTTTCGGCCTCGCTCCTGACCCTGGTTCGCCTCCGGATGAACCGGTACGACCTGGCCGTTGACCTGATGGCCGTCGAGAGCCCGCAGGCGGCGCGCAGGAGGAGACTCCTCGTCGATATGATCTCGCCCGCCCGAAGGGCGGGCAGGAATACGAACGGGTGGGCCGACTATCTGGACGTGAAGGCCGGAGAGGATCTCTTTTCGGGCGTCCACGAGGCGGACCGGAAGCTGGCGGTCGTGAAGGCCCTTTTCGGCAACGTCCCGGGGCCGGCTATGCGGGTCTATTCCACGGAAAGGGACGCCCGGACCGCCCAGGCCCTGTTCGACTCGCTTCGAAAGAAGGGTGACGTCGGCGTCGCCATCCTCGTGCCGGGGGCCTGGCGTCCCACGAGACGGTGGGACACAGAGGGATTTATCACCGTGGGAAACCACCTTGGCCGTCGTCACCGCCTTTCGGTGGCGGTATGCGGTTCGTCGGATGAGCGGTATATCCTCGAGGCTGTTGCCCGGGGTATTCCGGGGGCGTCCGTGTTGATGGACGTGCCGCCGAGGGTCCTGTTTGAGACGATCGGGCGATGTGATATAATGATCACCAACGATACGGGCCCGATGCACCTGGCGGCGGCGGCCGGGAAACCGGGGATCGTCGCGATATTCGGTCCGGAAAATCCCGATCGGTACGCCCCGAGGCGCGACGAGAGGGCCGTCGTGATTTCGGATCGGGTTGACTGTTCCCCCTGCGTCCGGTATTCCTGCGCGGATATGCGCTGCCTCGCGGGGATTGGAGCCGGGCGGGTCCTGGAAGCGGTCGATAGCCTTATGACAAAAAGGAATAAAAGCGGCGCCGACGACCTGCCGAGGAAAAAAACAGGCCGTACGGAGGCGCCATGAAGGGGGGCGCGAAGGCCGGGACGAAGACCGGGACGAAGGTCGGGTCGAAGACCGGCAGGGGGGGGACATCCGCGGTCGGCACGCCGATCCGCCTGTCTCCGTGGTGGTGGCCACCATCGGCAGGGGACGGCTTCTTTTACAGACGGTCCGGGGACTCCTCGAAAACGACTATCCCTCGTTTGAGGTCATCGTCGTGGACCAGACCCCCGAGCCTGAACCGGACGTGCTCACATTCATGGAACAGCACCGCGGGCGCGTCAGATACATCCGCCGGCGGCAGCCCGGCCTGCCGGACGCCCGCAACGCGGGAGTTGCCGCCGCCCGGGGGGACGTGGTCCTTTTCGTTGACGATGACGTGATTGTCGACCGGCGCCTCATCACCGGCCACGCCGGCGCCTACGCCGAAGCAGGCGTGGGCGGCGTGGCGGGGCGGGTATTGGCGGCCGGCGGTGCGCCCGCAACGGCGGAGCGCAGGCAGTCGCATATCGCCAGGATCAGGCTCATGGGGCTCGTCATCCGGGACCATTTTGACGCCGATATACGGACGCGGGCCGACCATGTCCGGGGATGCAATATGTCGTTTCTCCGGCGGGCGATCAATGAGGCGGGCGGATTTGACGGCCGCTTCGGGGGCAGCGCGCACCTCGAAGAGACCGACCTCGCGTGCCGGGTGCGGGCGGCGGGGTACCGGCTTGTCTTCGAGCCGGCGGCATCCCTTGTCCATATCCTGGAGCCGGTCGGCGGATGCCGTCCGAAAAACCCGCGCGACTGGTTCTTCTGGTACGGACACAACTGCTGCCTCTTCTATCGGAAGAACTTTCCGTGGTGGTTCTTCCCGGTGCTCGGCGCCGCCTTTGCCGCCCGGCTCCCGTTTTCTGCGGTCAAAAACCGGCGGCCGGGCGTGATACGCTGGGGCCTGGAGGGGTTCATGAAGGGGCTTGACACCTATTGGAATCGGCGCGCCGCAATATGACGCGCCCAACCGTTCGGACGGCCGACACCCTATGATTATCCGGAGACTGATCGCCCGTATCTTTGTTGCCGCGCGCGGGGATGGCGGTTCGGACCTTTCCCGGGGGCCGCTCTCGGACCGGATCAGGGATGCGGCCGTTGCCGTGCTCCTGGAAGCGGACGGCGGGCCGGTCCTCGAGGTCGGGGTGGGTGAAGGCCTCCTGGCCCGGGAGGCGGTCGTTCGGGGGGGATGAAGAGATTCGTCGGCATGGATATTCTGTGCGAGAACCTCAGGAGGGCGCGGGAGCGGATCAAAAGGCCCGATGCATTTACCGTGATATGCGCCCGGGGAGACCGTATCCCGTTTAAGGCGTCATCGTTTTCGAGGGTCGTCTGCATCAATACGCTGCATAATCAGGCGTCCTGGTCACAGGTAGAGACGATCGTTTCCGCGGCGGCCGCGCTGGTCGGGGAAGGGGGGAGCCTCATCCTCGATGTCAGGAACGCCTGGGACCCGCTCATCGGCTCGGCCTACCGCTATTCGACGGTTTTCGATCCGTCGACGAAACGGCTGCCGGTGCGCGCCTACCGTCTCGGGCGTATGAGGCGGCTGCTCGATCGGCACGGGTTTCGGATCGTCAGGAAGGTCGGGATATACTATCCGTTCTGGTTTTTACCCAGCGCCTTTGTAATTGAGGCCCGGCGATGAGGCGAGTCCCCACGAACTCATTTTACGCCAACGTTCCGCGTATCGCGGCGGCCTTCGCCTCGGCCGGCGAAAACGACGTGGCCTCATTCGAAGCGGCCTTCGCGCGGTACGCGGGCGTCCGGCGCGCCTTCCTGGTGGGATCGGGTACCTCGGCCCTCTACGTAATCCTCAAGGCGCTGAGGACGCTTTCCACGCGCAACGAGGTGGTGCTGCCCGCCTACATGGTGCCCACCCTGACGCTGGCGATTGCCCGGGCGGGCCTGGTCACGAGGCTCTGTGATATCGACCGGGCGACGCTCAACATGGACCCGGAGCGGCTGGACGAATCGGTCAACCGCAAAACGCTGGCGGTGGTGCCGGCACACCTGTTCGGCTTTCCGATGGACCTGGGCCCCATCCGTGCGGCGGCTCGCAGCGGCTCCTTTTTCGTCATAGAGGACGCGGCCCAGGCGCCGGGGGCGATCCTGAACGGCCGTCCGGCGGGGGGATTGGGAGACGTGGGCTTTTTTTCGATGTGCAAGGGCAAGATCATTTCGGCGTTCCGCGGCGGCGTAATCACGACGGACGATCCCGACATCGGCGCGGTTCTTGAGCGGGAGGTGCGGTCGTTACCGACGCCCGGCCGGCTCTTTGACCTGAGGCTCCTGGCTACCCTGACGCTGCTTGCCGGCGCGGTTCGGCCCGCGGTCTACGGGGCGCTGCTGCCCGTGATCGGCCGCTTCAAGTCGACCGCGGTCCATACCCATTTCGAGCCGACCGGGGCGACGGACTATATCGCGCGGCTCGGGTGCGACCAGCTGGGCGCGATCCATCGCCAGGTGGCGGCGCGGGTCACAAACGGCAGAGCGCTCCTCTCGGGGCTGGCCGGCATCGCCGGCGTCACTACGCCCAGGGTCATTGCCGGGGCGGTCCCCTCGTTCAACCATCTGCCGATAGTCGTCCACGACGGGCAGATCATTGAACGGCTCAGGGGCGCGCTCCTGGCGCGGGGGATAGACACGGCCAGGATGTGGGAGCGCCCGGTCCACCATATCTACGATCTCGGCTATGGCGGGTCTCCCGACCCGTTTGGCGAGGCGACGTTCGTTGCCGAGCGGCTCGTGGTCCTGCCGACCCATCCGCTGGTTTCTGCGGCCGACGTCAGGACTATCATCGATACGATACGCGAGGTGATGTAGGACATGTCCCGGGCAAAACGAAGGATAAAGATCTACTGTATCATCTTTCTTATCCTGCTGGCGGTGGCGGTCTCATTGCCGGTCATCCTGAGGACCATTTCGGATTATTTCAAATCCGATCAGAAATACTATTATCCCCATGACCTGCAGCGCGATGAATACCTTAACGGAAAGAAGAAGTAGATGATATCCATTCGCAACCTCAGGAGGAACCTGCGCAAGGCCCGGGAGTTTCCGGGATACGCCGTCCGGGCGCTTTTCAAGCGGGCCCGCTCGACGCTGTCCTACTACGCGGGCGGCGGCAGGAGCGCCCCACCCGAAACGGTATCGATCCTGTTGGCCTACCGCTGTAACCTTCGCTGCACGATGTGCGGCCAGTGGGGGGAAGGCGGGGCGGCCCTCGGGTATACGGACGACGTCAGGCGCCAGTCGCTGACGCTCGACGACATCAGAACCGTCGTCGACGGCGTGCGGGGCTTCAGCCCGGCCATCACGCTCTTCGGCGGAGAGCCCCTCCTTTACAGGGAGATCATCGGCGCACTCGAGATCATCAAGGGGGCGGGCCTCCGGACAAATATCGTCACCAACGGAACACTCCTTTCGCGCCACGCCCGGGACCTCGTGCGTCTTGGCCTGGACGAGGTCATCTTCTCCCTGGACGGCCCCCCCGAGGTCCACGACCGGGTAAGGAACAGGGCGGGCGTCTTCGCGGAGGCCGCCGAAGGCTTTCGGCTGCTGGCCGAGGCCAAGAAAGAGCTTAACCGCCGCCGGCCCGTGGTCAACGTCAACAGCACGATCTTCGATTTCAATTACCGGCATATGAACGAGACCCTCGATACGGCCCGGTCGCTCGGCGCCGAGGAGGTCACGTTTCACCATTTGATCTTCATCAACCGTAAAATGTACGCCGCCCACCGGCAGCTGATGCAGTCTCTGTATGGGATGCCGGTCTGCGACTGGGAGGGATTCGTGGTCGACCGGCTCCCCGATATCGACCCCGATATCCTCATCGAAGCGACCAGGCAGATCACGCGCCGCGGGGCATCGGTCTACCCTAATCTCACGGAGGCCGAGGTCAGGGACTACTACACTTCTTTCGAGTTTACCCCGAAGAGCTATGCGGCGGCGTGCATGAGCCCCTGGATGGTGGCCTACGTCTTCCCCGACGGGACGGTCAGGCCGTGCCTCAGTAACGGCGTTGTGATGGGAAACGTGAGACAGCAGCCTTTCAGCGCTATATGGAATAGCGACCGATACGCCGGGTACCGACGCGAGGTCAAGAAGAGAGGATATTTTCCGGCGTGCGTCCGCTGTACGGAGCTTTATCGCTTTTGATTCCCTATACCGGGCCATGAAGAAACGAATCAGGATTCTGCACATCATCACGCGGATGGAGGAAGGCGGGGCGCCGCGGGTGCTCCTGGACCTGCTGGGGGGGCTTGATCGTGACCGGTTCTCCCAGACGCTGGCGGCGGGTCGCGCCCCGGAGGGGACGGAGCTCCTGCCCGAGGCGCGGCGGCTGCCGATCGAGATACGGGAGATCGCGGGGCTTACGAGGCCCATCGCCCCGGTACGGGACTTTTCGGCCCTCGCCGGACTTATCGGCTTGATAAGGAAAGAAAGGTTTGATATCATCCATACACATACGTCCAAGGCCGGGTTTCTCGGGCGGCTCGCGGCGCGGGTCTCCGGGGCCAAAAGGGTGGTCTATTCGCCCCACGGCGATATCTTTTCCGGCTACTTCCCCGGCTATCAGACGGCCGTCTATGGCCTGGCGGAGCGGGCGGCCGCCGCGTGGTGCGACAGGATCGTGACCCTGACGGATGCGGGGGCCGGCGAATACCTCGGCAGGGGCATCGGCGCCCGTCGGCAGTTTGTGACAATCCCCAACGGGGTCAACGCCGACCTGCTCTCGGGTGCGGCCGACCGCCGGGGGATGCGAAAGGAGTTCGGCTTCGGGGCCGGGGTTTTCGTCATCGCGTGCGTCGGCAGGCTCGTCCCGGTAAAGGGGTATGACGTGCTGGCGGCGGCGGCGCCGCTGATCATCGCGAAGGCCGGCGGCCGGGACGTCCGGTTTCTCGTCGTCGGGGAAGGCCCGGAGCGCGGGGCGCTCGTATCCCTGACGGAGAGGCTCGGCGTAGGAGACCGGTTTTCGTTTACCGGATTCCGTAACGACGTTGCCCGGCTGCTTTCGGGCGCCGACCTGCTGGTGATGCCGTCGCGAAACGAGGGACTGGGGATGAGCATCCTGGAGGCGATGGCGTTGTCGCTGCCGGTGGTCGCGTCGCGCGTCGGGGGGATCCCCGAGGTCGTCACGGACGGCGTTGACGGCATTCTCGTTTCCCCCGACGACCCGGAAGACCTGGCGCGCGCCTGTATCGGCCTGGTGAACGACACCGGGCGGGCCCGGGAAATGGGCCGGGCCGGCAGGCGGCAGGTCACGGCTCGTTTCAGCGTCGGGCAGTTTATCGAAAAGACGGCGCGGCTCTATCTTGATTTGATGCAGGCGATTTGATGGGGGAGACGCCGTGATCGTGGCCATCCATCAGCCGCAATACATGGCCTGGGGCGGTTATTTCCACAAGATGGACGCCGCCGATACCTTTGTCTTTCTGGATACCGTACAATATAAGAAGAACGAGTACCAGAACCGAAACCTGATCAAAGGCCCCCAGGGACCCCAGTGGCTTACCGTGCCGGTGCTGTATCGTTTCGGCCAGGCGATCCGCGAGGTCCCGATAAACAATACGGTGCCCTGGGCGAAGAAGCACCAGGCGGCCATCGTTTCGTGTTATGGGAAGGCGCCCTACTTCGACCGCTATTTCGGCGAGTTCGAGCGGCTCTATGCCGGCTCCTACACGGGGATTTCGGAGATCAACATCGCGGCCGCGCGCCTCATCGGACGGCTGCTCGGCATCCGAACTGCGCTCCTGGTGGCCTCCGAGCTTCCCCGTGTCGACGACCAGCGGGATCGACGGCTGGCCGAGATCGTCAAGCTGGTGGGCGGCGATACGTATCTATCGGGGGCGGGCGGCAGGGGCTATGTCAACGAGGGTATCTTTTGCGAGGAAGGGGTACGGCTGGTGTTTCAGGAGTTTTCGGCGCCGGTCTATCCACAGCTGTTCGGCCAGTTTGCACCCAACCTCTCCATAGTGGATCTCATTTTCAACGTGGGACCCAATGCTATTGACTACTTGCGGGGTACCGTACGATGAACATTCTCGCATTAGGCGCTCATCCCGATGACATCGAGTTCGGCTGCGCCGGAACTCTGGCGAAGTACGCCAATAACGGGCACAACACCTATCTCATGGTCATGACCAGGGGAGAGAAGGGCGGCGACGGAAACGAACGGGCGACCGAGCAGAAGAAGGCACGAGAGATACTCATGGCCAAGAAGATCTTCTGGGGAGGGTTCCCGGACACCTTCCCGCCCGCCCAGAAGGACCTGATCGACGCGATCGAACGGGTCATCGAGAACGTGGAGCCCAACATGATCTTCGTGAATTTCGCCGACGACACCCACCAGGACCACCGGGAGCTCGCCAGCGCCCTCAAGTCCGCGGCCAGAAACGTCAGGAACGTCATGTACTACGAGGTACCCTCGACCCAGAACTTCACCCCGACGGTCTTCGTCGATATCGAGAAGTTCATGGACGTCAAGAAACAGGCCCTCGTGGCGCACCACTCCCAGATGATGAAGACCAACATCGAGGGGATGTCGATCCTCGAGATTTCGCGCTCGCTGTCCAACTACCGCGGGATTCAGGCCCGGATCCGCTTCGCCGAGGGTTTTTATCCCGAGCGGCTGATGATAAACCTCTGATGGGACCGACGTCCGCTCACGGACCGGGGCGCGCGCGCGGCCCCATCCCCCATTCCCGGCCCTCGATTACCCGGGACGACGCCCGGGCCGTAGCGCAATCCGTGATGAGCCGGACGCTCGTCGGCGGGGGCGCCGTCTCGACCTTCGAGGCGGCCGTGGCCCGGCGGGCGGGCGCGGCCCACGGGTGCGCGGTGAGCTCCGGGACGGCGGCGCTTCACCTGGCGCTGACGGCCCTCGGGGTCGGGCCGGGCGACGAGGTGGTCCTGCCCGCCTACGTCTGCGCGGCCCCGCTCTATGCCGTGCGGTACGCCGGCGCCACGCCCGTGCTTGCCGACGTAGACCCCGAGACCGGCCTCTCACAGGCCCACCACGTACGGGCCGTCCTCTCACGGCGGACAAAGGTTGTCGTTGCCGTCCACCTTTTCGGCAGGGCCGCCCCGGTGGACGATATCGTGTCCCTCGGCGTCCCGGTGCTGGAGGACTGTGCGCAGTCGCTGGGCGGGGTCTACCGGGGCAAACCGCTCGGGTCGTGGGGGGCGGCGTCGGCCTTCTCGTTTTACGCCACGAAGGTCATCACGACGGGATTGGGGGGGATGGTCTGCTCGGACGACGCGGACCTTATCGGCCGGGTCAGGGATTTGATCCGGTACGATGAGCGAACGGACGATCACACCGCGTATGCCTGCGGGATGACGTCGTTTCAGGCGGCCCTCGGAAACAGCCAGATGGCGCGGATCGACGATTTCCTGAAACGGAGGCTCGCGATACACGATTTTTACCGGGAGACCTTCCTCTCGGCGGGCATAGAGCTTGCGCCGCCCGCCGGCCCGGGTGAAGATATTCACTACCGGTTCGTCGTGAAGACCGACCGGGGGACGGAGACCATAATCGCCGCCCTTGCGGGGCTCGGCATTACCGCCCGGCGGCCGGTCTTCAGGCCGCTGTATGCCTACGAGGCAGCCGGAGAGCTGCCCGGGACCAGGCGGGCCTACGACCGGGACGTCTCGATCCCCCTGTACCCGGCGCTGACCGCCCCCCAGATGAGGCGGGTCGCCAAAGCCGTGGTCAGGGTTTTCACGGAGCGGCCATGAAACGGATGTTCGGCCTGCCCTGGTTTATTGCCGCGCTGCTTGCCGTGGCCCTCGCGGTACCGCCGGTCCTGGGTCATTTTTCCGAGGCGGGGCAGCGATGGGTATGGCTGATGGCCTTCTCGTGTCTTGCCTCCTTCGTCCTTGTCCCGATCGCGGCCAGGCTTGCCGTGCGCCTGGGCGTCATGGACGTTCCGGGGGGCAGGAAGGATCACGAGTTCCCCACCCCGCTGTTGGGGGGGGCCGCGGTCTTCTGCTCCTTTATCCTTTCCATCTTCCTGAACGGGATCATCACGCCCATCCTTATCACGGTGATATCCGCCTCGATGATTATCCTGTCGGTCGGCATCCTGGAAGACCGCTTCAGGCTCTCGGAATGGGTCCGGCTCCTGGCGCAGGCGGCCGCCTTTGCGATGGTCGCCCTGGCGGGAGTCCACCTGCACCTCTTTTACCCGACGCCGCTGGGGCAGGCGCTCAACTACGCGCTGAGCTTCCTGTGGATCGTCGGGATCACCAACGCAATGAATTTCATCGACGGCATGGACGGCCTGTGCGCCGGGATTTCGATAACGATCTCCTTTTTCCTGGGCGTGATCGCTTTTCAGACCAACCAGGCGGAGCTGGGCTGGCTTTCGGTTGCGATGTTCGGCGCGGTTGCGGGTTTCTTCCCGTACAACTTCAGCCCGAAGCAACCGGCGCGGATATTCCTCGGCGACGCGGGAAGCTCGTTTCTGGGTTTCGTGCTGGCCTGCCTTGCCCTCATCGGGGAGTGGTCGGATAACGACCCCATCGTCTCTTTCTCAACGCCGCTGCTGATCTTCGGCGTGTTGATATACGATATGGCCTATACGAACCTGTCGCGCATCGTGACCGGCAAGGTCAAGGGCCTTCGGGAGCTGCTGGCCTTTACCGGACATGACCATTTCCACCACCGCATGAGCAGCGTCCTCGGCGGCAGGTGTTTGACCGTCGCGTTCCTCGTGCTGGTGAACATCATCTTCGGGCTCGGCGCCCTGGCCCTGAGGGACGCCGGGTTTTTCACCGCCGTCGTCCTCATCGTCCAGGCGCTGGCCGTATTCCTGATAATCAGCCTCGTGGAGATCGGGTGCAGGGGGAGAGACGGGCAGTGAGGCGCGGCCTTCCGTTCCCGGGACCGATCGGAAAGGAACCATGCGCGCCGGTAACCGGGATCAGCAGATCCGGGGCAGCTCTTCGCCGTAGGGCATATCAACGGCCCTGACGGACCCGTAGCTGGTCTGGATCGTCACGGGCACGGGTCCCCTGGGCACGACCGACCCGATGACCGCCGCTTCCTCCCCCCGCGAAACCTCCCGCAGGAGTTTTACCGCGCGTTGCGCGTCCTTTTCGGCGACGATGGCGACCAGTTTCCCCTCGTTGGCGACCGTCAGCGGGATCGATGCCCAGCATCTCGCAGGCCGCCGCCACCCCCCCGTTGATCGGAATCGCATCCTCGATGAGCTTTACCGTGACGCCGCCGTCCGCGGCAAGCTCCGTTAACGTGGCGGCGACGCCCCCGCGCGTCGGGTCCCGCATGACCCTTATGGCCACGCCGCCCTTGACGAGGGCCTCCACCAGGGGCCATACCGACGCCGAATCGGACACGACCTCCGTCCGGAAATCGATGCCCTCCCGTTTGCTCATGACGGCGATCCCGTGCTCGGCGATGGCGCCGCTGATGACGACCGCGTCCCCGGCCGTGATCGAGCGCGGGTCCGTGGCAATCACCCGCAGGCCGACGCCCGCGGTGGTAATGAACAGGCCGTCGGCCTCCGTGCGCGCCACGACCTTCGTGTCCCCGGTAACGACGCCGACGCCGCATTCCCGCGCCGCCCGGGCGGCGGACTCGACGACCCGCCTCAGCGTTTCGACCGGCAGGCCCTCTTCGATGATGAGAGAAAGCGCGATCGCCAGGGGGCGCGCCCCGGAGACGGCCAGGTCGTTGACCGTCCCGTGGATCGCCAGGCTCCCGATGTCGCCGCCGGGGAAAAAGAGGGGCTTGACCACGAAGGAATCGGTAGTCAGGAGGAGGTTATCGGTGCCCGGCACGGGCGCGGCGTCGGGGAGCCCTCTGGGGTCTGTCCCGAACGCCGGGACGATGACCGTCTCGATCAGCTCGCGGGTAAGGATGCCGCCGCCGCCGTGGGCCAGCAGGATCTTGTCGTGCTGCATGTAGGCCTCGTTTTTGGTATGAAGAGGCTGATAGTACTATACCTCGCGGCGTTTTTCAAAGACGTGAGATTGGCCGTGGGTAAAAGGTAACGACAGGCCGAGTGGGAGAACGAAGGATAGAAAAGGGTGCGGGCATCTTAACGGCCGCCCCTGCTCCCGTGGAATGTCTTTCATTATTCGGATTATCGTGCGGCCGTCGATTTCCGGCCGGACCGTGCCTTTGCCGGGACGAATTTATGGGCGAACAGCGGCAGAAAGGCGGCGAGAAACGCCGTCGCCGCATCGAGGTTTGCCCGGGCCGGCTCCGTCAGCCCCTCCTCAAACTCAAAGGAGTATCCCCGGATACCCATGACGTAGGCCTCGGGGGCCGGGCCGAAGTGGTCGGCGGCAAGCTTCACGATCGAGCCGGGGGATACCGAGTGGCTCGTGAAGGTGACCTCGTCGGCGGGATATATCCGCTCAAAGGAAAAGGGCCCCGGCGCCGATAAGGAGGCGTCCACGAAAATCACCATGTCATGCCCGGAGATCGCCTCGGCGTCTTCGATATTGAGCTGATAGGCGGCGTCCGTCGTGACGAAGGACAGCTCGAGGGATTCTATCCGCTCGGCCGCCTTGGGGCCCAGGCCGTCGTCCTGCCTGCCGGGGTTGCCGTACCCGAGGACGAAGACCGACCGCTGATGACTTTGGCTCATCCGCGCACCCGCTCATCCACGATTGACCCGTCGTGGTCAACCAGCTGAACGACCAGCGGCATCTGCCCCAGGGCATGGGTCGCGCAGGACAGGCAGGGGTCGTATGCCCGGATACCCACCTCGATGTGGTTGAGCAGGCCCTCGGTGATCTTCTTGCCGTCCAGGTACTGCTCGGCGACCTTCCTGACCACCCGGTTCATGGGCTCGTTATTGTTGGTGGTGGACACGATGAGGTTTGCCATGGTGATCTGGTCGTTATCGTCAACCTCGTAATGGTGGAAGAGCGTACCCCGCGGCGCCTCGATCCATGCCACGGCGCGGTTTTTCTTCTTTCCGGTGACGACCAGGTCGTCCTTCTGCAGATCGGGGTCGGCCAGGAGCTCGCGGATCTTTTCGGCGGCGTGGATCAGCTCGATGATCCGCGCCCAGTGATAGGCAAGCGACGAATGGATGGGCCTGCCGTTGCCGAGGGCCATGAACTCCTTGCGCTCCTTCTCGGCGATCGGGGTATCTATGTAGGTGGCGCAGTTCATGCGGGCCAGGGGCCCCACCCGGTACCACCCCTTCTCCTTGCCGAGGGGCAGGATAAAGGGGAACTTCATGTAGCTCCAGGGGCGGACCTCTTCCCTGATGTAGTCGAGGTAGTCCGCGGGCTTGACCTGGTCGAAGATGATCTTGCCGTCGGCGTCGATAGCCCGGAGGTTACCGTCGTAGAGGTCCATGCACCCGTCTTCCTTTACCAGCGATACGAAGTTGGACTCGAAGGTGCCGAATTCAAGGAGCCGCTTGGCGTCGGCGTTGATGATCTTCTTGCAGAGATCCAGGGCCTCCACCGCCCACTCGACCATGGTATCGGCTTCTCTCTTGAGCTCGTCGGCCTCATCCTTGGAGAGGTTCTTGTTGACGCCGCCCGGGACCGAGCCGGTGCAGTGCACCTTCTTGCCGCCGGTCGCCTTGATGACCTCCTGCCCGAACTTCCTCATGAGCACCGCCTTCTTGGCGACCTCGGGATACGCCTCGATGACGCCGAAGACGTTTCGGCGCTCCACCGGCGAGTCAAACCCGAACAGGAGGTCCGGGGAGCAGAGGTGGAAGAAGTGGAGCGCGTGGGACTGGTATGTCTGGCCGTAGTGCATGAGGCGGCGCATCTTCTCGGCCGTCGGGGTGATTTTTTCGGCCCCCGCGATCACGTCCATCGCCTTGCTCGCCGCCAGGTGGTGGCTGACCGGGCAGATGCCGCACAACCGCTCGACGATGACCGGGGCCTCCCAGTAGAGCCGGCCCTGAACGAAGCGCTCAAAGCCGCGGAATTCGGTGATGTGAAACCGCGTCTGGCCGATGTGCCCCTCTTCGTCCAGATGGATGGTGACCTTTCCGTGTCCCTCGACACGGGTCACCGGATTGATGACGATCTTTCGTGTAGCCATAGTTATTTCCGCCTCCCGGCGCGTTAATCGTATTTGATCAATTCGTAGGGGAATTCCAGTTCCTTTCCCGTCAACAGGGCCACCAGCGCGTTCCAGATGGTGTCTGCCGATGGCGGACAGCCGGGAAGGAAATAGTCTATCTTGACCACCTCGTGGAGGGGATAGACCTTGTCCAGCAGGATCGGGATATCCTCGTCATTGGGGATGATCCCGCCGTCGGTGACCGTCGGCCCCTTGAGAAACGCCTCTTCGAGGCATTCCTTGAGCGGCACGGTGTTGCGCATCGAGGGGACGGCGTTGGCGACGGCGCATGCCCCGATGCCGATGAGGATCTTGCAGTTCTTCCGAAAATCCTTGAGGACCTCCACGTGCTCGTCGTTACTGACCCCGCCCTCGATGATGCCGATGTCTACGGGCCAGGTGAACTCCTTTATATCGTTGATGGGCGACCGGTCAAAGTCGACCATCTTCGCCAGCTTGAGTATCCGGTCGTCGATATCCAGGATCGACATATGACAGCCGAAACAGCTGGTCAGATGCTGCGTTGCAATGAGTGGCTTTGCCATCTCTCGTACCCCTGTGTAATGTTAACCGCTCTTTTTCTTGCCCTCGATCTCCCACCCGATCGGGTGCATATCGAACCGCCGCCTGCCGACAGGCGTCCGGTACCCGGCGCGTTTGACGAGAAGCGCCCCCGTGGGGCAGATCGTCGCCGCCCGGTCGGTGACGGCCATATCGGTCTCGCCGAGATTATGCACCGCGTTGACGGAGATCTTCTTGTGGATGCCGCGCCCTTCGAAGGAAAAGACGGTCTTGCCGTCGAGAAACTCCGAGGCGCGGATGCACCGGCCGCAGAGGACGCAGCGGTCCCGGTCGATGTAGATATCGGGGTGGGATGCGTCCACCGTGCACTGCGGTCTCAGGTAGGGGAGTGTGGGGGTAAGCATCTGGGTGTAGTACCCGAGCGCCTGCAGCTCACACTGCCCGCTGGTCTCGCAGGAGGGGCAATAGTGGTTACCCTCGACGAAATGCATTTCCACCACCCTGCAGCGGTGGTCTTTGAGCTGTTTCGTATTATTTTCCACCGCGATTCCGTCGGCCACGGGGAAGAGGCAGGAACCCGCGGGCCTGCCGTTTACCATCACGGTGCAGATGCGGCAGTTCCCGCCGGACGGGAGGTCCTTATGCCAGCAGAGCCGCGGGATGTAGATACCGGCGGCGTCGGCGGCCTCCATGATGGTCTGTCCCTTTGTTGCCTTTACCTTCACCCCGTCTATCGTGAAGTTTACCGTTTCCTGAGTCATAGGTTTGCCTCCTCTTCGCCGTGGGGTTTCCTGCCCGTGATCCGGGCGCCTTCGGCGACGGCCTTCGCGAAATCGAAACGCCCGATATAGTCGGCCGGCTTGATCGCGGCGTCATAGAGCTCCGGGAAGTTCTGCATGCTGGTGAGGATCGGGTTGGGGGCGGTCTGGCCGAGGCCGCACCGGCTCATGGTCTTGATGGTTTCGCCGAGCAGCTTGATGTTTTCGAGGTCAGACCTGGTTGCCCGGCCTTCGATGACTTTATCGAATTCCTTGAGCATGAGCGTCGTACCGACCCGGCACGGCGTGCACCAGCCGCACGATTCTTCGACGAAGAACTCGGTAAATTGCTTCATGTGGGTCAGGAGATCCCTGCCGGGGCCGAAGAAGATGACCGAGCCGCCCGTGGAGAAGTCCTCGAACGAGATGGTGCGGTCAAAATCGTTCGGCGCGACGAGCCTTCCGGAAGGCCCGCCGATCTTGGCGGCGATGGCATGTTCGGCCCCTACCATCTTGAGGAACCGGGTGACCGTAATGCCGTATTCGATCTCGTAGACGCCGGGCCTGCTGCAGTCGCCTGAGACCGATAACAGCTTCGTGCCCGCGGAGCCCTCGGTGCCGATGGTCGAGAACCACTCGGCGCCCTGCTCCACGATCCGGGCGGCGGCGCACAGCGTCTCCACGTTGTTGACGGCGGTGGGGCGGTTCATGTATCCCTTTTCCACCGGGAAGGGAGGCCGCTCACGCGGGGCGCCCCGTTTCCCTTCAAGCGACTCGATGAGCGCGGACTCCTCGCCGCAGATATAGGCCCCCGCCCCGATCTGAATCCTGATGGCGAAATTGAAGCCTTTCTTGCCGAGTATGTTCTGGCCCAGCAGCCCCTTCTTCTTCTCTCTTCGAGGATCCGCTTGAGATCCTCCAGCATATATTCGTATTCGCCCCTGAGATAGACGATCCCGTATTCGGCGCCGATGGCGTATCCCGCGATCGTCATTCCCTCGAAGACGAGGTCGGCCCGCTGGCTCATGATGACCCGGTCTTTGAACGTGCCCGGCTCCCCTTCATCGGCGTTGCAGACGATGTACCTGAAGTCGCTCTTGACGTTTCGGCAGGCCTCCCACTTCTTGCCGGTCGGGAAGCCCGCTCCGCCGCGTCCGCGAAGCTTGGATTTCTTGACCTCCTCGATGACTCCGCTCCGGGGTCATCTTGATGGCCGCGCGGAGCGCCGTCCCGCCGTCCATGGGCGCGAAGACCACGGGGCCCGAGCGTCTCAGGTTCACGTCCGTGAGCGCCTGGGCTAACTGCGAGATGTCTTCCCCTTTTTTAATTGCCTCCACGATATCGGCGACGTCTTCGGGCAAAAGGTTACCGACGGGCGTGTGGTTGATGAGCGCCGAGGGCGCCTGGTCGCTCATGCCGATACACTGGGCATAGGCCAGCGTGATCGACCCGTCCGGCGTGGTTTCGCCGAACTTGACGCCTACCGCCTCTTCAAAGGCACGGGCGATCTCGTCTGCCCCTTTCATCTTTTCCACGACGCTGTTGGAGAGGCGGATGACGGTCTTGCCGACCGGTTTTTGGGAGAAGAAGGTATAGAAGCTGATCTTGTCCCGTACCTTGACCCGCGGGATACCCATCGCCTCGCTGATATGGCCGATGGTCTCTTCCGAGAACCACCCGTCTTTGGCGTTCACCTCCAGGAGGACGTCCATGAGGCGCGTCGGGTCCCTTCCATACTTCTCCGCAACCTTCTTGACGAATAAGGCGTGGTCTTCGCTCATTACTGCTCCTTTTTAGAAGATATACGTTCCGGAAAGATAGAGATACCGCGGCCTGCCGACGCCGCGTTCGATACGGAATTGATACTATGACAGTATTAGCAATCCCTATGCCAATAGAGGGGATGGTGACGGGGAGTTACGGTGTTTAACGCGGCGCCGGCAGGGTTCGGGCCGGCGCGCTGCGAGGTGCTGAAATCGTTGAGAAAAGGGGGAACCGGTTTGGACACACGGCGCCCGCCGCCGGCTGGCGGGCGGCCCTCCGGATGCCCGGGGCGCCCCGGCCCCGCGATTTGGCTGCCGGGCGGGGCGCCGGGCGGTTCGTTTTGCCCCACCGGGTGGTGCAAAATTCCTCTTTAGGGGACGACGGAGCGGACCGCCCGTATCGCCGTCATCGGCGGCGGACGGCCCGGGCTACTCGGCGCCGTCCCCGATGCCGTACCTGGCCATCTTGAGCCGCAGCGTCTTACGGTCTATCCCGAGGATCTCGGCCGCCCTGGACTTCTTTCCCCCGGTTGCGGCCAGCACGCGCCGGATATGCTGCTCTTCGAGCGCATCCAGCGCGACCAGCTCACCCTGCTCGCGCCCGGAATGTGCGGATTCGGGCTGCTGCCCGCCGAAAAACATGAGGTCGGCGGGCATGATCGTCTCGTTTTCGGTGAGCACCACCGCCCGCTCGATGACGCTTTCCAGCTCCCGGACGTTTCCGGGCCAGGCATACGTCGCCAGGGACTTCATGGTGGTGCCGTCTATGCCTTTTATGTTCTTCTTTTTCTTGCGCTTGAACCGTTCGAGGAAGTGGCCGGCCAGCGCGGGGATATCGTCCTTGCGCTCCCTTAAGGGGGAGAGATGGATCGGCACGACCGAGAGGCGGTAGAAGAGGTCTTCGCGGAAATTGCCCTCCTTGACCTCCTGGAGGATGTCCCGGTTGGTGGCGGCGATGATGCGCACGTCCACCTTGATCGGGTGCGAGCTTCCCACCCGGATGATCTCCCGCTCCTGGATGGCGCGCAGGAGCTTGCCCTGTATCTTGGGGCCGATGTTGGTGATCTCGTCCAGGAAGAGGGTCCCCCCGTTGGCGAGCTCGAACCGGCCGTGCTTGGTGGCCGTCGCGCCGGTGAACGACCCCTTGACGTGGCCGAACAGCTCGCTCTCAAACAGGGTCTCCACCAGCGCGCCGCAGTCGACGGTCAGCATCGGCTCCTGCTGCCGCTCGCTGAACTGGTGGATGGCCCGGGCGACCAGCTCCTTGCCGGTGCCGGTCTCGCCGAGGATCAGCACGGTGCTGTTGGTCGGGGCGACCTTCTGGATCTGCTCGCGGACCCTGACCATCGCCGACGGAAGTCCCGAGGATCGGGTTGACGTCCGGCTCGATGCCGGTGGAGTGCTCCAGCTCTTCCTTGAGGAGCCGGTTATGCAGGGTGAGCCGCCGCACCGAAACTCCCCGTTTCACGACCATCCTCAGCTCGTCGGGGGTAAAGGGCTTGGAGAGGAAATCGAAGGCGCCCAGCTTCATCGCCTGCACGGCCGCCTCCACCGTCCCGTGGGCCGTGATGACGATCACCACGGCGTCCGGGTCGTCCGCCTTGACGCTGCGCAGGACCGTCATCCCGTCCATGCCCCGCATCACGAGGTCCACGATAATCAGGTCAAAACCGTGTTCCTTGATCAGGGCAAGGCCGGCCGCGCCGTCGGGCGCGGTCTGCACGGCGTATCCCTCGGCGGTAATGACCTCCGCGACCGCCTCGCAGATGGTCGCGTCGTCGTCGATGACCAGTATGCGGCAATGAGCGCTCATCCGGTGCTACCTTTCGTGTATCACTACCCGCCCGTTTGGGCCGCGGTCAAAATGCCCGGCCCCCGTTCACCCCCGGCGGGACGTTTCGGTTATTGGTGCTCTTCGCGCTTCCTCGACGGGAAGCCGGACGGTAAAGGCGGTCCCCCCCGCCTCGGGGCTCGCCACCGTGATCGTCCCGTTGTGTTTCTCGATGATCCCGTAGCTGATGGCAAGCCCCAGCCCCGTTCCCGAGCCCGTGGAGGAGGGGCCCTTGGTCGTAAAGAAGGGCTCGAATATCCTGCCGATGTCCTTTTCGGGGATGCCGGGACCGGTGTCGGTAATGACGGCCTCGAGGAACGCGCCGTCGGCCGAGACGGCCGTCTTGATATCCAGCGCCCCGGTGCCCTGCATCGCCTCGGCCGCGTTCATGATGATGTTCATGAAGACCTGCTCGAGCTGCGTCGGGTCGGCGATGACGCCGGGGGGAGAGGCGGCGAGGTCCCTGGTGATCTTGATGTGGTAGAAAACCCCCTGCTGGTCGAGGAGCGCCAGCACGTTTTCGAGGGCGTCGTTTACGCTGGTGGAGACGAAGTTCAGCTTGGTCGGGCGCGAAAACTCCAGGAGCCCCTTGACGATCTCCTTGGTCCGGGAGGCGGACGTCAGGATCTTTTCTATATACCCGTAGCGGGGGTCGTCCTTGCCGGTCTTTTCCTCCAGCAGGTTGGCATAGACGAAGATCCCGCCGAGGGGGTTATTGATCTCGTGGGCGACGCCGGCGGCGAGCTTCCCGAGGGAGGCCATCTTGGCCGACTGGAGCATCTGCTGCTCCCGTATCCGGCGCTCGGTCACGTCGATGACCAGCCCCTGGTACCAGGTGCCCGACCGGTCCTTTTTCATGTGGGCGGTCAGCTGCACGTCGATGGGCTGGCCGTTTTTCTTCTTGAACGTGACCTCGTAGTCCTTCACGTAGCCGTCGCGCTCGATGGTCTCCTGGAACCTCAGGCGCTCGGCCGGGTCGGCATAGAGCTGCGTCGGGATGTCGATGGACAGGAACTCCTCCTTGGCGGCGTAGCCGAGCATGTCAAGGAGCGTCTGGTTGCAGTCCATGAACCTCCCCTCGCGGGTAGAGAAATAGAGGCCGTGGCGGACCGTCTCGAACAGGTAGTGGAAGTTCTTCTCCGATTCGAGCAGGTCCTGCTGGGCCGAGAGGATGTCTCTCAGGTCGTAGAAGAAACCGACGGTCGCGACCTCCCTGCCGTCCTGGTAGATGAGCGACCCCGACAGCATCACCGGGATCTGCTCGCCGCTCCGGGCGATGCCCACGTAGCGCTGCGAGGACGAGCTTCCCCTTCCCGCCGTATTTTTCGTCCCGGAGCTTTCGCATGATGTCCTGCGCCACGCCGGGGGGGTAGAGGGCGGCGGCGTTCATCTTGCCGATCACCTCTTCGGCGGTATACCCGAGGAGGTTTTCGGCCCCCTTGTTGAAGATGATGATGGTGCCCTTCATGTCGGCGGCGATGATGCCGTCATACGAGCTTTCGATCAGGGAGGTCATGAACTCGTTGGAGCGGCGGATCTCCCGCTCCATCAGGATGCGCTCGGTGAGGTCCCGGACGAATATGGCGATCTTCTTCTTGTTGTCGGGGGTGCCCGCCGTGCTGACGCAGACCTCAAAGGGATGCGGGTCGCCCGAAGAGACGACGATCTCCATCTCCATGCAGAACCGGCGGCTCTCCAGGGCCGGGCTCCCCTCGCACAGCTCGAAGAGGAAACCGCGCCCCTTCGGGTCAAGCAGCGAGGAGAAATCGGTCCCGATGAGGGTCTCGTAGGGGTAACCGGTCAGCTCCGTGGCCATGCGGTTGACGTTCTTGATATGGTAGGTCTCGTCAAGCAACAGGATGCCGTTATCCCCCATCTGGAATATCCACTCGTAATCGGATATCGGCATCGGCCTCTCCATCATGATATGCGCCGCGCCCGGCGACCGGATGGGGAACTATGCCCCATCGGCCGCCCGGACATACGGTCTCCGGCGTTCAACTATCTATTCTACTTATTAACCGGCCCGTCCGCAAGGAGATTTTTCGGCGGGAGATTTACGATGCGGGCCAATTCGTCGGGCGCGACGCAGGGGGGCAGGGTACGGGGATTTTTCGTGTACGGGGCGGGATATGACGGCGCAGGGCCGATTGTACGTTGCCGCGCCGGGGGCGCGGTACGGCCGCCGCCCCGTCAGAAGGGGCGGCGGCGGGATTGATGCGGCGGGCTTCGGCCGGCCGGAGCGAATATTACCCCACGTCCCCGAGCTCGCTCTTCTTCGGTTGCGCGTCCTTCCTGAGGGCCCGCTCGACCAGCTCGAGGAGTTCGGCGGTCTTGACCGGCTTTTGCATGATGAACTTGGTGCCGAGCTCTTCGGGGGTCACCATGTCCATTTCCTGCTGCAGCCCCAGGCTCGTCAGCACGATGCGGGGCATACCCCTGGTCCACTCGTCGGCTGCCCGAGCCGCTTGATCAGGTTGAAGCCCTCGCTGAAGCTTTCCATGATGATATCGATGATTGCAAGATCGGGGCTCTCCGATTTGGCCTTGTCGAAACCTTCCTTTCCGGTTGACGCCTCGACGACCACATAGCCGCTGGATTCGAGGATCGTTCTGGTTGCGCTCCTGAAGTCGTTGTCGTCGTCCACGAGGAGAATCTTCTTTTTCTCTGCCATCTGTTCCCCCTTTCACAATAGGTATGAGTATGACCAAAATATCCGCTATTACATATTACATCAAACAGGCGTCGCCGGGCGCTCCTGCGGTGCGCGGGCGGCCGGCAGCCTGACCGTGAACGTCGTCCCCCGCCCGTATTCCGTCTGGAAATCGACCGTGCCGCCGTGGGCCTCGACGATCTTCCTGACGATCGCCAGGCCCAGCCCCGTTCCCTTGATCGCCTTCGTGTCGGGGCCCTTGACCCGGAAGAACTCGGAGAAGATCAGCGGGACGTCCTTTTCGGGTATGCCGATGCCGGTGTCGGCGAACCGGACGACGCACCGGCGGTCTTCGGCCGTTACGGAGACGGCGAGCGTGCCGCCCGGGCGGTTATACTTGACGGCGTTGCTGATGAGGTTGCTGAAGGCCTCCCCAAGGGAGCGCTCGTCGCCGGCAACCCGGGGGGGGTCGCCGTCGACGGCCAGCGTCGCCGTAACGCCGCGCTCGGCCGATAGCGGGGCGAGGAACTCGAGGTGGCGCCTGATTACCGCCGCCACGTCAAGCTCGGTGAACCCTTCCCGGACCCGGGCGGGGTCAAACCGCGCAAACGAAAGCCAGTCCCCGATGAGGGCGATCAGCTCGTCCATGCGGCGGTCGGCCTTGGTGATGATGTCCCGCGCCTCGGGCGAGACGGCCCCCGCCATGCCGCCGAGGATCACCTCGAAATACTGCTTGACGGCCGACAGCGGGGACTGGAGCTGGTGGGAGACGATCGAGATGAAGAAATCGGTCATCTTTTTCTTCTCGGCAAGCGCCGCCTCTCTCTCGGCGATAAGCCGCCTGCGCTCCAGGCCCCGGCTCACGATGAGGCGCAGCTCCTCCGGGGTGAAGGGCTTGGGGAGAAAGTCGTACGCGCCGCTTCTCATGGAGGCCACGGCGTATTCGATGGTGGCGTACCCCGTGATGACGATCTTGATGACCGAGGGGTCGGCCTCCCCGATGAGCCGCAGCACCTCCAGGCCCTCGATGCCCGGCATGCGGATGTCCACCAGCGCCAGGTCGGGCGGGTCCGCCTTTGCCAGCTCGATGCCGGCGGCACCGTCGGCGGCCGTCAGCACGCGGTAGCCCTGTTCGGAGAGGATATCGCGGCACGCCTCCCGCATGATCGTCTCGTCCTCGATGACGAGGATCGTCTCGGGAGCGCCCGCCGCCACGCCGTAGGGCGGCCGTTGGTCTACCATCGCCAGCAGCCTCTCTCGATCATCAGCGTCTCCCGGCCGCCGGGGGGCCGCAGCCAACAGTACCGCCGCGGTACCGCGCGCCGCTACGGGTTCCTCCGCGCGGATGCGTATCGCCTCCAGCACGGCAAGCCTGAGCTCCTCGGCGTCGAACGACTTAATGTAGTAGTAGAAGATATCCTGCTCGCGCACCTTGCTTTCCAGCTCCCGCGTGTTGGCCCGGGCCGTCAGGATGATGGGGAGCGCCCCGTCCACCGCCTTGAGGATGCCCACCACCTGGTCCCAGGGGGTGTCGGCCAGGCCGACGTCCACCAGGGCGGCCGCGTACCGCGCCTCCCTGAGGCACCCGACGGCGTCCACGATCCGCGGACAGATATCCACGGCGAGATCGTCGCCCTGGAAGATCCGCTCGATCTGGGCCTGGGCGCCCGGGTCCGTATCCAGCACGAGGATTCTCTTGGGTTCCGGTGACATCGGTGACAATCGTACCTGTATTAGATTACTCCTGTTTGTACAAAAAAGCAATTCGTATGCCAACATGGGCGCGGGGGCGGGAGGGCCGGGCGCCGGACGGCGGGGAGGCGCGCCCGCGTGAGTGCCGCCGGTACTGCATGAAATCCTTGAGGAAAAGGACCGGCGGGGGAGCGCGGGGACCCGCATGGGGGGCGGCGGCGCGCCCGGGGCGCGGCGGGGGTGTTTATGGGCCTGCCGGCGGGGGAGCGGGGGAAGGGCCGCGTGGCCTGTTTTGCCCCATGCGGCGGGTCAAAATGCACCGGAAGGACGATGGTGAGAAGCGGGCTTTTGGGGGTACTTTCGGGAGAGGGTGGTGACGGATGAACCGGGTTTTTTAGCCGCGGGGGGGTAGGGAGGAAGCTGCCGGGCACGATGAGTCGTGTCCCTACAGATTCAAACACGATACGTACTTAGCACCCGTCGGGACACCACATGTGGTGTCCGGGGTGTTCGGAGAGAAAAAGGGGGATGGCGCCCATCCCCCTTTAATCGTATTGTTCGTCGCCGGCTGCCGCTTTTACTATTTCAGGTAGTTCGGCTTTTATTTCCTCGATCAGCCTGGTTTCGTATTGGCCCGTCGACGCGCAGTCCCAGTCGCTCTCGTACTCGAGGATCACGAACGGCTTCATCCGGTAGACCTCCGCCCAGAACCGCGTTTTCACGGTAAACTCGCTCGAGGTGCCGGTGACCTTTTTTATGCTGACGGTGTAGGTATAAAAGAGGTTCTTCCACACCGTCTTGGGCCCGATGTTGGCCAGGCCGCAGTCGCAGTATTCGAATCTCGCCCCCGTTTCCCGCCAGCCGCTCGTGTCCGGGGCAACCTTTTTGAAATACATGAGGACTTCCTTGTCGGTAATCTGCGTCTTTGCCGTCGTGATCAGGCCGGCGGCCTTGTCGGCGGTATCCAGGACGTAGCCCTTGTCGGCAAAGTACCTGGCGAACGCGTCGTATACTTTGTCCGGGCTTGCGTTTACCGTTGCGCTGTAGACGGCCTCCGGCTGCGTTGGGACAATAACCGGCACGGCGGGGCAGGTAAGGCGCCGAACGCCAGAACAGAAAGGGATAATAAAAAGACCATGCTCTTGTTCATGTTGTCCTCGCTGTAAATGGTTTTCGAATATGCTAACCCCGAAATCAGTGGAAGTCAAGCACGCAAACCGCACGAACGCGGCACGCGCGGCCCTGTCCGAGATGCTTTGACTATCGGGAACAAACGTGATAACATGAACTAATAATTAACCAGAGACAGTTGGAGGAAACGCATGAAAGGCTTTATCAAGGACATCGAAGAGATCGCGGTCAAGAACGAGAACTTCCGCAAGGTGCTGTACACGGCAAAAAACTGCCAGCTTGTCATCATGTCATTGAAACCCAAGGAAGAGATCGGGATGGAGGTGCATAAGCTGGACCAGTTCTTCCGCGTGGAGAAAGGGTCGGGCGAGGCCATCATGGACGGCGCTACCACGAAGATCAAGGCGGGTTTCGCGGTGCTGGTCCCGGCCGGGGCCAACCACAACATCGTCAACACCGGAAGGACCCCGATGAAGCTCTACACGCTCTATTCCCCGCCGAACCACCGGGACGGCGTTGTCCACAAGACCCGCGCCGCGGCGGAGAAGGACGACGAGCATTACGACAAGAAAACGACGGAATAGCCGGCGGGGGACGACTCCGGGACCGCGTTAGAATGGGTACGGGCGGCATTAATGCCGCCCGTCTTTTTCTTACGTCACTCTACCGTCATTGCGAGGGCGCAGCAGCGCCCGTGGCAATCCCCCGACTGTCACCGTGAACGCCCTCCCGTCATTGCGAGGGCCTCAGGCCGACTCGGCGATCCTTAATCCTTCGCCTCCGCCTCGAACAGGCACGTGTCGTCTCCCAGCGCCTTGCACTTGGTCTCCCGCACCTGGTAGACGCCCTTGCCGTATACCCAGTCCGCGATGAACTGGAGGGACCCGGCGTAGTTGGAGCAGAAGGGCTTCGTGCTCGTGGAGCCGGCACAGATCAGGCAGTCGGAGACGTCGAACTTCGGGAGGCCGCCGGCCTGCGTCACCACGTTACCCCGGTTGATCGCGACCTTCAACAGCTCGTAGGCCTTCACGATCCGCTCCTCTTTCGGCAGCTCCTTCAGGTGGTCCAGTATATTGTACTTGTCGATGGGTATTTCCAGCGCCTTGTACCCGATGAGCCTCAGGATCCCCTGGGCGCCGACGGCCCCGACGATATCTATCGTCTGGTGGTAGATGCCGATCTGTTCGGCGTTGGTGAACGCCTTGTCCCAGGTCCAATCCGGCGGGGACTCCAGGATTCTCGATAGCCCCACCTT
The DNA here is from genome assembly GCA_963848155.1 of uncultured delta proteobacterium. GTDB lineage: Bacteria > Desulfobacterota > Zymogenia > Zymogenales > Zymogenaceae > JAFGAS01. The sequence continues at coordinate 80,326 of CAWKCL010000004.1, read as the reverse complement.
TTTGAAGACCATGTCCCGCGCGTTGTGCCCCATGATCTCGCCCACGGTCTCATACGCGGACCGCATCGCCATGTTCGTGACTGTCTTTTCCTCTGCCATGGTTGATTTGTCCTTTACTGATGATGTGTACGTGTACTTCTGCCGGATATATAGTATCGGGCGGCCGCCACGCCATAACCAAAATCGCCCCCTTTTGTCCCGACGCCCCCGGCCAGCCCGGCGCCCCCGGTGGCCCCGGTGGACTATTCCCCGCTAACCCTTCGCCTCCGCCTCAAACAGGCACGTGTCGTCCCCCAGCGCCCTGCACTTCGTCTCCCGCACCTGGTAGACGCCCTTGCCGTACACCCAGTCGGTAACGAATTGGAGGCACCCGGCGTAGTGGGAGCAGTAGGACTTCCTGCTGGTTACGCCGACGCACAGGAGGCAATCGAAGACGTCCCAGGCCGGCAGCCCGCCCGGCCGCGCCGCTATCCTGCCCTTGTGGGCCGCAAGCTGCAAAAGCTCGACGGCCTTTGCCATTTTTTCCCCCTGGGGCAGGTCTTTTATGTGATCGGCTACCCCGAACCTGACGATGGGGGTTTCCGTCATTTTGTACCCGATGAGCCTCAATATCCCCTGGCCCCCGACGTCCCCGACCAGTTTCAGGGTCTCCAGGTATATGTTCGCCTGTTCCTCGACGGTCGCTTCCTTATCCCAGGTATAGTCCGGGGGCGACCCCAGGACCCTCGTTAACCCCGCGTCCCTGAAAATCATGTCCCGCGCGTTTTCTCCCATGATCTCGCAGACGGCCTCGTAGGCGGCCCGTATCGCCATTTTCGTTACTGTCTTTTCCTGTGCCATGGTTGACGTGTCCCCTCTTGCTGATGATGTATACGTGGTACGCAGACCAAGGATATAGTATCAAGCAATAGGCGTGCCATAACGGGAAACGGCGTCCTTTTTTTGTCACGCGGCCGGCCGGCGATCCGTTCCCCAACGTGTTGAATACAGGGGCTTTTTACCTACGGGCGGATTTCCCGGGCGGCCGTTCCGGGTGGAGGGCGCGGTACGATGAGCTTCAGGCGGCAGATAAGTGCAAAATATTTTGCAGGGGGTGTCGGAAATACAGAGGGTCAGGGGCGTCCCCGTCATTGCGGGGGGGGGGTATAAACGGACACGACAAGTCCTGTCCCTACAGGTAATAAGCCGTATCGTGTTAGCACCCGTAGGGGCAGCATATATGCTGCCCGTCTTCGCGTTTCCGCCACTTCCTCGTCTTTGCGAGGAGGCCATCAGGCCAACGCGTTTGAGCTTGCGGGTCGGCATTACAGGAAGATTAAACGGTTTTAATATATTTTCTTGATTTCAGCCTTTCGCGATGATAAACTTCCCCCACTATTGCGTTCGGATTACGACGGCAGGCTTTTTATCGGCATCGGAGCATACTGTCATTTATTGTCCGTATCCAGGAGGTAGAAAATGAAGAAGACCGTTATCGGGGCTCTGGCCTTATTCTTTGTGGCCGCCTTTCTCCCCGCCGCCTTCGCGGGTGACGACGCGCCGTCAGACTGCCGGCCGTGGTTCACGCCGGCGCTGAGGGTTGGCCTGGCCGTTGACGCCCAGCGGCCGCATTACAACTTCACGGCCAAAGGGGTGGGTTTGGCTGGTGTAAATGAGATCGATCTGGAGCTCAAGGGCTTCGAGCGGCCGTATATTGCCCTCGAACTCCCGTTTGCCGTGACCGACCGCCTCACGATTACGATCGACGGCGACTGGTCCTTTACGGGTTGGGAGCGCAACGTCGACGAGACGTATAACTACATGACGGCCGGCAGGACCTGGGATTCCGACGGCACCGCCCACTGGGTGTCGAGCGACCTGCTGATATCGTATGCGCTGATCAAAGACAGGCCGATAATCAAGGACCTGTCCGTCGTCGCGGGCGTCCGCTGGGATTACCAGACGATGAGCTTTGAGAACCCCCGCAACGTTTTTGGTATCATTTCGTTACCGGCCGATACGGTCGACTTCAGGATGCAGACCCTCGCGCCGGTCGTGGGGCTCAGCCTGACGGTCGGCGGCCTCAAGTCCGGGATCTGGTTGGGTGACGCACACCTCCGCGTCCTGGCAGGGCCGATCGTGTGGGGGAACGAGTATTACAGAGAAAGTTTCGCCGTCGCAACTTACTTCAGGTTCAATGACGACCTGAGCCGCGGCTATGTCGTGAGGGGCTACGGGGACATCACGCTGCTCTCAGGCAAGATCACCCCGACGATGGAAGGGTCGCTGGCGTTCTTCGCCCAGCTCACCAGGACCAGCGTGGCCGGGGAGGTGGATGGATCGCTCAACGGGCTGGGCACCATGCCGTTCGATTTCGAGGGTGACAACTTCACGCTCGTCTTCGGCCTCGGCGCGTCGCTGGCGTTCGACATCTGCGAGCCGGCGCCGGCTTCCCCGGCACCCGCTCCCGCCATCGAGCCCAAGCTCGAACCGATGAGTTTCAAGTAAGACATCCCTTAAAAGACGAATGAGTAGAGAAGGGCGGCTGAAAGCCGCCCTTCCTGTATCCCCCGTCATTGCGAGGCCGTTAACCCGAAAATCGAAACGTCTCGCTCTATGAATAAGGGTCAAATGGAGACGTGACCCCTTTGCCCCCTTAAATGCACTCTTACAACACGGAGCAAAATCAAACCTATTTTGATTTATCAATCCTAAATCTTTTATCCCTGGTCTTTTTTACTTGTATTTGAAATAATGGATGCCACTTAACAGCATATCCCCCTCTTTCTTGATCCCTCATAAAGAGGATCTCTTCATTCATGAGATTCTGAATTGCCGTCCTCACCATTTCCGACGTTGTACCCGGATCCACACCTTGAAGACTCTTAATAGCTCCGGGCATGATTACGACATCTTCCTCAAAACCAGAGAAATTCCTAATATACGTCGTAAGTAAATAGTCTACTACCTTGTCTTCCAGTGTCCCCCAAGCCGACCCATCTGCGCCTAGCATATCTCTGATTATCCATGAGGCATCGTTCTTCTGTCTTTCTTCATCTCCTGGTTTAGTGCCTCTCTTGATGTCATTCTTGATAAAACTATCTACCTCGTATTCGGTCCTAATTATCTCGTATTCGTCGTCGCACGTGATAATAAAGGCAGGCTTTCCCTCCAATCGTTTTTTTATTATCATGTAGGATTTCTTTCTCATGTCATCGGTGTCAGGGCTTTTTCCCATGTCTACTTCGACCTGAATCCTGTCGTTAGCTCTCATATGCTCCAATGATTTGAGCAGGTTTTCTAATGTTATGTGTTCCATACGATGTACCTTCTTCCGTCTGCTGAACTAGATTGACCTGCCCCATTAGTGACCTGCCCCCGAGAACTGTACTGATGTTTAAGATAGTCCCAAAGAAAAGGGGTCACGTCTCCGTTTGACTCCTATTTATCACTTCCCTTATGTATACCCCAGCTTAAGTTTACCATGTTTTAGACTTTACAAACTTAATTGTGCGAATAATCCTTGCTTTTGCCACCTCGTTAAGCTCAGATTGCCACATTGCTTCGCTCCTCGCAATGACCTTATGTGGGGGAGGGGGGGGATGCGAGAATAAAAGCCGGCCTTACGTGCAGAGAAACACAATAAGGGTCAAACGGAGAGTTGACGCCTTTTAGCGTATTTGTTTTTCATATTTGCGCGCTTTATTTATTACTAATCCTAAGTAGATCGTTATTTGCATGTTCAATTAGCCTTTGTACTTCTTTATTCTCCGTAGGGAATTCGTCCACCCTATATACCCGAAGCGCTTCTTGAAAACATGTAATGGCCATCACTAAGTCTTCCCTTTTATGAGTTGCAAGGTAAAGCGCTTTATATGAATTTCCAAGATACTCCTGTGTTCTAGCGTATTCTGTTGGGTGTTCTGATATTTTTATATATTTTAGACTTTCGTGAAATGCATCTATCGAGTTAATCATATTTCCCTTTCCGTCTCTGCACGAAGAATAGAGGAAATAAGCAATGCCGAAGTCTAAAGGCAGTATCAGAATAAACATCTGGATGATCCAACGGCTTAATTACTGCAAGGGATTCGCGAAAGCACTTAATGGCGTTGCTTAGATTAACTTCCTTTTCTTTAAGGCTTGATAGCTGTAGATATACAAGACCTGTACTATCTTTCAATTTCCCGTATTCATACGGATAATTTTCCTTTGTTCTTATTCGTAAGGCGCCTTCGAAAGCTAATAACGATTTTATCAGATTTTCCTCCATGTCCTTTTTTTTCGGACAGTTCGAAATAGCATAACCCTTCATTATTTTTCAGGCTTGCATAATTTTCTTTGTCAAATAGGGTGAACTCCTTAAATAGATCGTCATATACTTCCAACGCCTTTCGGGAAAACCATGCTTGAGATAATACTCAGCGTCTTCAAATCTATCTTGAAAATAGATATTAGAAATCTCACGGATTCTTTCGACTTCGTAACTTTGATCGATATATATGCCGAAAGTTATCATTAGCGTAAAGTAGCCTATCACTAAAGCGCACCAAATAGTGGCTTTTTCAAGTAGAGAACATTTTTCTCCTTCTAAATAAAAACTTCTCTATTATTCTCTTTATACCCTTTTCTTTAAATAGGAGGCTTTCTGCGAAGTCTTCTTTCTTCTGTTAAATGACCTTAGTGCTAGTTTCATCTCTTTCTCGCTCAACTATAGATACAAAAAGGAAAAGGGGTCTGGTCTCCGTTTAACTCTTATTTATCACTCCCCCACTCTATGCTCCAAATTAAGTTTACCAAGTTTCGAACTTTCAAACTTAATTCGGCGAATAATCCTTGCTATTGCCACCTCGCGAAGCTCATATTGCCGCGTCGCTGTCTTTTAATACTTTTTCCCATCGACTATAAGTCCTGTGTCTGTGTATTCAGCATTAGCTAAATATTTCCCTAATCTCTTCCTGTACTTTTTCCCCGTCTCATCTTTAAAGACTAGATCCCACTTATTGGGTTTTATACCTTTTCCTCAGTAACATGCTAAAGTCTATATCAAACACGAAGCTTTTACCCGGTTGTAGTGTTAACTGTTCAGCTACTGGAAGCCTTACATAGGGTTCTCTTAGCTCTACATTTCTCTCTTCGCCAGTATAGAAGAGTTTCACACTCTCGATTCCCTTTGTCTTTTCCCTATTCCTGTTACTTAGTTCAGCTCTAACTTGTGGATATTTGTTTTCTGGCTTCACAACCTCACAGCTAATACTTAATCTTCCGCCAGCTTTTTAGCCATTCCAAAACCGATGGTATGAGCACACCAATAGCGGTTACGCCAGTTGCGATCAATGTTAGGGTCGCAGTAGTCTCGTTAGTCATATCTTTATTCCTCTCAATGACGCTTTCCCCCAAATATCCCTTCAATCCCCCATACGACCACCCGCCGAATCCCCACCTGTCGGGTTTACCCAATCCGCGAAGTATCAGCACGGTCCGCCGTCCCATCCCCGCCGGGCCTTTCGCGGCGGGCGGGGCTTCTGAAGTCGAAAAACCCGAGGATCTCGGCAAACCCTTTTTCGAGGACGATACCCGGCGCGATGTGCCCCGTCCCGGCGGACCGTTCCCTCTCCACCATTTCCCGTGTCCAGTGGGTAACCTTTTTCAGCAGCTCATACCCCGCCGCCCGGCGGTACTCCCCGTATTTCGCGTACACGTCCAGCACGCCGGCGTCCTGCGCCATGAGCACGTCTTTAAACAGGCTGTCGCCGACGTAGAGCACCTCGTCTTTCGGGACGCCGATATCGCCGATAATCTCCAGGAGGACCTTCGGGTTCGGCTTGAGCTCGTGGTCCGGTATGAACCGCTGGACGGTCCGCTTGAAATCGTAGGTCTCCCCCGGATAGGTGCGCCTCAGGCCGTGGGGCAGCTCGTGGTCCGGGGGGGAATAGATATAGTCGATGACCCCGTCCAGGCCCAGCTTCCTGATCCGGTAGTTCGTATAGAACTGCTTTGATTCCGTATAGCCGACGATGAGCGCCCCCGCGCGCCTGATCGTCATCAGGGTATCCATGACCCCGGGGTAGAGCTCCAGGTATTTTCTCCGGTTGTCCCGGTACGCGTCGATCGCGCTCTCGTATACCTCACATATGTCGCCCCCCGGATGCCTCTGCCTGACCGACGGCAGCTCTTCTATCAGAAAGGCATATTCGGTCGTCCCGTATTTCTGATGGACGGCCCGTATTTCGTCTATGACCCGTTGTTCGTCAGCCCCGCTTATCCTGACTATCTCGTCCAGCATCGGCCGAAAGCACCGGTGCCATATCCCGAACCAGTCGTACAGGGTGTTGTCGAGGTCGGTGATTACTGCGGTGATGTGTTTCTTTTGCATAGTGAAATGCCGGGGCCCCCTTACCCCCCCAAATACCCCTTCAAATCCTCGTCCGACCACCCGCCGGGGCCGGGCCTGCCCGGGGTGCCGGCAAACAGCGGCTTGAGCGGTTTCGCGAAAAAGGGGGGCGTGCTCGGGATTCCGCCGGTCGACGGGCGGGAGGGGAGGCTGCCCGTGGCGTCGCGGACGAAGCCGACCGCCCGGTTGTTGGAATCGTAGAAAATCCCTTTCTCGAACCAGCCGCGGTGCCTCCCGTTGGTCCCGTAGACGTTATTGTTGCTGATCCACGCCACGACCTTCCCGATCTTGCTGCGGAAGCAGTCCCGGTCATAGATCAGCGCGGCGCGGCCCTGTTTGTCGAAGACCCATTCGGCCATGATACAACCTCCTGAAACGTGGATGACGGTGCCGTTGCCGGCGGAGGTAACGACCAGGTGGGAGCGGTCAGGCGGAAACCGTGCAGCGGGACTGCATTCAGGTGGACAGGTGACGCGGAGATATCGATGCGGGCGCTACCGGCCGCGCCCGTCAATGACGGTGACCATCTTAGCTGCGGGCACCACATGTGGTGTCCCCTACGGGTGCTCACGTACGTATCGTCGCTACGATCCGTAGGGACACGACATGTCGTGTCCGGTTGTTATCCTAACACTTCGAAAACCCGCACGACGTGCAGGTCACGCATCCGCTCTCGTGGACCATCGCCGAGCCGCAGTCGGGGCAGGTCACCACCGTGCGCAGCGGCTCTTCGCTCTTCAGCGAGCGCTTGATCTCCGGCCGGTCGGAGCTCTTCGATATAGAGCTTCAGCGCCTTGGCGATGGCGTCCGAGCAGGAGAGGATCTGGCTCCCGTTGTACCAGAAGGGGCTGGGGCAGCGGATGCCCGAGAGCTGCTTGATGATCGAGTTGATGTCTATGCCGGACCGGAAGGCGAGCGAGATCAGCCGGCCGGTCGTCTCGTTCTGGGAGGCGGAGCAGCCGCCCGCCTTGCCCATCTGGGCAAACGCCTCGAACAGCCCGTGCTCGTCCTCGTTGATGGTCACGTAGAGGTCGCCGCAGCCGGTCTTCATCTTGCGGGTGGTGCCCCAGGTGACGTCGGCGCGGGACCGGGGCGTCCGGGCGACGGTCAGCGGGGCGATGCCTTCCATCGGCAGGTCGAGCTGCTGCTCGGCCCCCTCGCGGTTGACCTCGCCGATGTTGAGGACCTGGGACTGGCGGCTCTTGTCCCGGTAGACGGTCACCCCCTTGCACCCCAGCTCGTAGGCCAGCTCGTAGACCTTCCGGATGTCCGCCTCGGTGGCGTGCTCGGGGAAGTTGACGGTCTTGCTGACGGCGTTGTCGGTAAATTTCTGGAAGACCGCCTGCATCCTGATGTGCCACTCGGGGGCGATGTCGTGCGCGGTGGCGAAGACCCGCCTGATGTGTTCCGGGACCTCGTCGATGCCGGCAAGCCCGCCGGTCTTGGCGATCTTTTTCATCAGGTCGTTACTGTAAAACCCGTCCCGCTTGGCGCGGGCCGCGAAGAGCTTGTTGACCTCGACCAGCTCGTCGTCGTCCATGACGTTCCTGATGAACGACAGGGCAAAGATCGGCTCGATGCCGGAGCTGGCCCCGGCGATGATGCTGATGGTGCCGGTGGGGGCGATGGTGGTGGTGGTGGCGTTTCGCATCATCCGCACGCCGGATTTGGCGCAGCGTGCTCTCGGGAAAGTTCGGGAACGAGCCCCTCTGCAGCGCCAGCTTCGTCGAGGCGTCCCTGGCGCGGGTCTGGATGAAGCTCATCACGTCTTCCGCGGCGGCCAGGGCCTCCTCGGAGTCGTACGGGATGCCCATCTGGATGAGCATCTCGGCAAAGCCCATCACGCCCAGGCCGATCTTGCGGTTGGACCTGGTCATGGCGTCTATCTCGGGCAGGGGGTAGCGGTTGGCGTCGATGACGTTGTCCAGGAAATGCACGGCCCCGTCCACCACGCGGCCCAGCTTCTCGAAATCGACCGCGCCGTTGTGCGGTGACCATGTGGGCGAGGTTGATGGAGCCCAGGTTGCACGACTCGTAGGGCAGCAGCGGCTGCTCGCCGCAGGGGTTGGTGGCCTCGATGCGGCCGGCCGCCGGCGTCGGGTTATCGGCGTTGAGCCGGTCGATGAAGACGATGCCCGGCTCCCCGCCGGCCCATGCCATCCGGACGATCTCGTCGAAGACCGCGCGGGCGTTGCGCTTTTCCACGATCTCGCCCGTGCGGGGGTTCTTCAGGTCATAGTCGGTCCCCGCCTTGACCGCCTGCATGAACTCCTCGGTGATGGCCACCGATATGTTGAAGTTGTTGAAGCGCTTCAGGTCGGCCTTGGCGTGGATGAACTCCTCGATGTCCGGATGGTTGATCCGGAGGATGCCCATGTTGGCGCCCCGGCGGGTGCCGCCCTGCTTGACGGCCTCGGTGGCGGCGTCAAAGACGGTCATGAACGAGACCGGGCCGCTGGAGACGCCCTTGGTCGATTTCACGATGTCGTTCTTGGGGCGCAGGCGCGAAAAGGAAAACCCGGTGCCCCCGCCGCTCTGGTGGATGAGGGCGGTCTGCTTGACCGTCTCGAAGATGTCCTTGAGCGAATCGCCCACCGGCAGCACGAAACAGGCCGAGAGCTGCTGGAGCTCGCGCCCGGCGTTCATGAGGGTGGGGGAGTTGGGCAAAAAGTCGAGCGAGGCCATGAGGTCGTAGAAGGCGCGCGCCGTGCCCTCCACGTATGCGTCCGGGTTGTAGGTCAGCTCGACCTCGGCGATGTTGCGCGCGACCCTGAGGAACATGTCGGCGGGCCGCTCGAGGATCGTGCCGTCTTCGTCTTTCCTGAGGTAGCGGCGCTCCAGCACGGTGACGGCGTTTTCGTCCAGCGCCGGCTCGGCCAGCGGCGATTCATTGATTGGGTTGGGCGGGTCGGGCGGGTCGACCGGGGCGGGACTGCGCCTCCGGCGCGAGGGGCGGTTCCGGGGGGGCGTCGGCCTTCTGCGCGTGCGCTTCGTCGGCCGGGGCCGTGTCGGCCGGTTCGGGGTCTGCCGGGGTAGTCGAGTCGGCCGGGGCGTCGTCGCCGCCTTCGGGGCCGGTCGCCGCCGTCCTATCGGGCGCAGGCGCGCCGGTATCGGCACGGTCCGGCGGGGAGGCGGTGGGAGGTCCGGCGCCGGTCTCGTCCGCCTGCCCGGGGGGGTAGAACCCCGGGAAGAGGTCCCCGGTCTTCGTTTCATCGGGCCGGGTTTGGCTGCGGGCGTAAAAGTCTTTGATCTGCGCCATGGTGCACCTCGAAGGTCGTGAAAAGGAAGAGAAAAGGTAGCGGAACGGCCCCCGGACGGGCTTCACAACACTATGTAGTATAGTAATATATACTACGGCCCAATATATTGTATGTCAAGTGAAAAAGCCCGAAAAAAAAGGGCCGGGGCCGATTTTAATGATGCGCCGGGGCCGTCCGGGGCAGGGAAGACCGGGGACGGAGGGGAACCGGGAAGGGGGGAGCGTGTCATAGAACGTAAGGGAGACGGGAGAGGTTACGGAATAATTTCACCACGAAGGCAAAAAGGCATAAAGGCACAAGGGCCCGCTTTGCGCCCCCCTTCGTGTCTTTGTGTCTTCGTGGTCAAGCCGCGTTTCCGGCATACCGGGGACGGTGTGCCGTGCTCGTCTTTGGCGCCACTTCACCGTCATTGCGAGCACGGATGGGCGTGGCAATCCCGACTGTCACCGTACAACAAGGGGATTGCCACGTCGGCTACGCCCGCCTCGCAATGACAGCGAAGTGTCAGACGGCCCCTCGCTATGACGGCGAAAGAACGGGCACGCGAGCGCTCCCTACAAATTCTAGCACGGTACGGCTTTAACGCCCGTAGGGACACCACATGCGATGTCCGTTTCCCCTTGTAGGGGCCGTTCGCGAACGGCCCGACGGACGGTGGCGGCTCCCGAGCCGCCCCTACGGTCATATACGGTGCAGGGGTCGCCGGGTCGCTACGCTCCTCGCAATGACGGCATACGGGGCGCGGCGCCGGCCGTAATTGACTGCCTCCCGAAAACTGTTGACAATGCATATAATATTACATAAAATAGACATAATTTATTCAAAAATTATAGGTAATAGAGGCACGGTGGGTCTATTCGAGCGAATCAACGACCTGTTTTTCGGCAACGCCCAGGACATCGAGACCATCACGTCCATCGCCCAGGCGGGGCCGGTCGTCAAGGGGGTCATCCTGATCCTCCTGTTCTTCTCGGTCGTCTCCTGGGGCATCATCATCTACAAGTTCTTCGTCATCAACGCGGCCCGGTACGAGTCCAGCCAGTTCCTGGACGTCTTCTGGACGAACAAGCGCCTGTCGATACTCTACGAGGAGGCGCGCCGCTATAAGAAAAGCCCCATCGCCCAGGTCTTCCGGGCGGGGTACCTCGAGTTCCAGCGGGTCGTCACGGCGGCCCGGATGCCCAGGGCGCGCGGCGACGAGCAGGGCAACCCCAACGGCAGGGACGCCGCCGGCGTCAGCACCGAGCTGGTCGGCGTGGAGAGCATCAGCCGGGTGCTCAGGCGCAGCATCATGGAAGAGGTGACCCGGCTGGAGAGCTACCTGACGTTTCTCGCCACGACCGGCAGCACGTGTCCCTTCATCGGGCTCTTCGGCACGGTATGGGGGATCATGAACGCCTTCCGCGGGATCGGGGTCAAGAGCTCGGCCTCGATCGGGGTCGTGGCCTCGGGGATCTCCGAGGCGCTGATCGCCACCGCCTTCGGGCTGTTTGCGGCAATCCCGGCCGTCGTGGCCTATAACTATTACCTGAACAAGATCAGGGTGCTCACCACGGAGATGGATAACTTCTCCTCGGAGTTTACCAACATCGTGGAGCGGCACGTAAAGCGGATCAAGTAGATGGAGACCCGCAGGAAGGAATTCACCACCCTCTCGGAGATCAACGTCACCCCGCTGGTGGACGTGATGCTGGTGCTGCTGATCATCTTCATGGTGACGGCGCCGATGCTCCACGAGGGGCTGGACGTGGCGCTGCCCCAGGTAACGGGGGAGTCGATCGCCAAGGAATCCTCCACGGTGACGGTCACCGTGACCAAGGAGGGGCGCGTCTTCGTCGACCAGGAAGAGGTGACGCTCGGCGAGCTGACCTCCCGCATGGAGCAGATGCGGCGCTTCTGGCCGGATAAGAAGGTCCTCCTCAAGGGGGACAAGAACGTCCCCTACGGGACGGTGGTGGAGGTCATGGCGGCCCTGAGGTCGGCGGGCATCGTGGACCTGGGGATGGTGACCGAGCCGCTCCAGGAGGAACAGTAGCGCCCATGGGAAGATCGCTATCGAAAACCCAGCGGCCCAGGTCGGGGCTTTCCCTCACGATCGTGCTTTCGGCCGCCATCCACGTCGTCCTCTTCGGGCTGCTGGCCTACAACGTCGCCGCCGACAAAGAGGAGGCGGTCGTCTTTTCACCCCCCTATTCGGTGAGCCTGGTCTCCGGCGAAGAGCCGGGGGAGGGCGGGCAGGACGGCGTTGAGCCGCCGGTGATCACGGAACGGCTCCAGCCCGCCGAGCCGGCCGAGACCGTGACCGAGGCCGAGACCGTGACGGTCCCGGTCGAGAAACCGGCGGAAATCAAGAAGGAGACGCCCCAGAAGCCGGAGAAACCCGCCGCACCGGCGGTAACCGAAGAGAAGAAGAAACCGATCGAAGAGAAAAAGAAGGAGACCACCGAGGACCTGGATTCGGCCATCGAAAAGATCAGGAAGAAGATCGAGGCCGAGGAGGCCGCCAGGAAAAAGGAAGAGGAACAAAAGAAGCTCGCCGAAAAGTCCAAGGAGACGGCGAGCCTGCCGGCCACACCGAAAGGGCCGGCGGTACCGCCGGCGGGCGCCGGCACGACCCCCGCGCCCGGCAAGCCGGGGGGGGCAACCCCTACGGCTATGACAACGTGTTTACCGCCGGCGGCAGCGGCTCCGGCGTGCCCGACGCCGACCTCTCGGCCTACTACAACGAGGTGTGGAAGCGGATACGCTCGGTCTGGGCGATGCCCGACGGCATGCATTCGAGCAGCCTCTCGACCGTGTACGGGATCAGGATCGACCGGCAGGGCAGGATCGTGGACGTCTGGATGGAGAGCGGCTCCGGAAACGGCACCTTTGACGACAGCGCGTTTCGGGCCATCAAGAAGGCCGACCCGCTGCCCCCCATCCCCGAAAAATATACGGATATCACGATGGACATGGGAATCAGGTTTCACTCGGACAAGCGGTGAGGGATATGAGACGAAGTATCATTACGATATCGGCGATAGCCGCAATCCTGATCGGGACGTTTGGGACGCTCGGCCCCGCGCGGGCCAAGGTCTACATTGATATCGACGCGCCGGGGTTCAGGAAATTCCCGGTGGCGGTCCCCGATTTTATCCCCGTGTCGGCCAAGGACGCCGCGGCCGCGGAAAAGGCCAAAAAGGCGCTGCTCGGCGACCTGGCGATGGCCGGCATCTTCGACGTGGTGAGCCCGGCGCGGTACACCCCGAACCCGGACGGCGGGACGAACCTCTCCAAGACAAACTACGCCGCATGGAAGAAGGCGGGCGCCGACACCGTCATCAAGACGACCTACGAGATATCGGGAAACAACATCGCCGTGGAGATCCGGCTCGTCGACGTCGTGAACGAGCGGCTTATCTTCGGCAGGAAGTACAAGGCGGGCAAGAACGACTTCACCCGGGTCATCCACAAGTTCGCCGACGACATGATGCTGGAGTACACCGGCGAAAAGGGTATCTTCCAGAGCATGATCGCGTTTGTTACCGATCTCCACGGAAAAAAAGAGATCTACATCATGGACCTGGACGGCAACAACAAGGCGCGGCTGACCAATAACCGGGTCATCGACCTCTCGCCCGCGTGGTCGCCGGACGGCACGAAGATCGTCTACTGCTCCTTCAAGCAGCGCGCGCCCAAGATATTCATGATGAACATCAAGACCGCCTCCGACCGGCTGATAGCCGGGTACGAGGGGATAAACATCGGCCCGGCCTTCTCTCCCGTCGGGGGAGGGATCGCCTTTACGTCGAGCAAGGACTACTACCCGAACCTCTATATAACGTCCGAGAGCGGCACCGGGCTCAAGCGCCTCAGCAGCGGGGCGGATATCGACGTCTCGCCGTCGTTTTCGCCGGACGGCGCCATGATCGCGCTCACCTCCGACCGGGGCGGGTCCCCCCAGATATACATCATGACCGCGGCGACCGGGGCGGCCAGGAGGATCACCTTTTCGGGCGGGTACAACACGTCCCCGGACTGGTCCCCTCGGGGAGACAAGATCGCCTACGTGGGGATGGCCGGGGGGATGTTTCATATCTACACCGTCAACAAAGACGGCACCGGCACCACCCGCCTGACATCCGGTTCATACGACAACGAGGACCCGTCGTGGTCTCCCGACGGGAGGTTTATCGTCTTTTCCTCGACGAGGTCGGGACGCTCCCAGCTCTACTGGATGCGGGCCGACGGCACCGACCAGACGCAGATACCGGCGACGGGGGGCAACGATACCTCTCCCAGCTGGTCGGGGCGCGTGATTTTTTAGCGGGATACGGACGTCGAGTGATGAAAATAATATTGAATGAACGGTTAAATTCGTTTATAGTAGTATAAAAATGGAGGATTCGGCATGAAGGCAGTGAAATATATACCGTTAGTAGCCGTCCTAAGCATACTTTTATTGGTGACGTTCGGGTGCAAGACGACGAGGAATACGCCGGTTGAAGGGACCGGGACCACGGACGTTGGTCCGGGCCACGGGATTACGGACACCGAGATCCCCGGCGAAGGGCTGGACGGGACCCTCTACGGGCTGGAGGACATCCACTTCGAGTTCGACCAGTCGTCGCTGAACCCGGAGGCCCAGGAGGTGTTGAGGCGCAACGCCGACTGGCTCCGGAAGAACTCTTCGGTTTCGATCGAGGTCGAGGGACACTGCGACGAGCGGGGGACGATCGAATATAACCTGGCCCTCGGCGACCGGCGGGCGCGCAGCGCAAAGGACTTCCTGGTCAACCTCGGCATCGGCGCGGCCCGGCTGCGCACCATCAGCTACGGCAAGGAAATGCCGCTGGACCCGGGACACACCGAGGGAGCGTGGGCAAAGAACCGACGGGCTCATTTTACGATTATCTCGAAGTAACGAATCGGGACGGTTGGCAGCCGCCGGGCGGGCGCGGATGAAAGCGCGCGGCCCCCGGCGATACTACGATCGTATCGAGGGGCGCCGGCCGTCCGTCAGGGGGCGGCGTCTCTTCGACAAAAACGTGTAACGTGTAAAATGTAAAGGGTATGCGGCCCCGCCCCGGCAAGTGGGGCCGTTTTATTTGGCCGAATTGTTTGCATATGATCGATCTCTCGGCAATCAAGGGACAAAAACAGGCGGTCGGGATCCTGACGGGTTTCCTCGAAACGGGACGGGCGCCCCATGCGCTGCTCTTCTCCGGCCCGGAGGGGGTGGGAAAGCGGTTTGCCGCAGGGCTCTTCGCCCGGGCGGTCTTTTGCCGGTCTGAAGGGACGGTTCCCTGTTTTTCGTGCGAGGCCTGCGGCAAGATAGAGCGCGGCGCCTTCCCCGACCTGATCAGCATCGGGATCGCGGAAGACAAGACCCGCATCCTGATCGAACAGATACAGGAAATCGAGCGCATCGTGGCCTACCACCCGTTTTCCGGCGACCGCCGCGTTATCATCATCGATCCGGCCGACCTGATGACCGAGAATGCGTCGGCCGCGATCCTCAAGACCCTGGAAGAGCCGCCCGCCGGGACGCACTTCATCCTGGTGACGGACCGGGCCTTCAGCCTCCCCCCCACGATCCTCTCGCGCTGCCAGAAGGTGAGGTTTTCGCCGCTGGCCCGTTCGGTGATCGCCGAGATCCTGGGCGGCGGCGACGAGGCGCAGGAGGCCGCGGAAGCGGCCCGCGGCAGCCTCTCGCGGGCGCGGTCGCTGATATCGGGGGGGCTGGTTTCCGTACAGGGACAGATGATCGGGACGCTCTCCGAGATGGAGCTCAACGACCCGATCGGTATTCAGGGACTGTATGAATCGATTACGAAATATAAGGTTGATATTTCCGACGTAATCGATATACTGAAGTGCTGGTATCGGGACCTGATCATAGACCGGGAAACCCGCCGTGAGGGGGACCTCATCTATCATCGGTTCGTCAAGGATTTCGGCGGTGCGTGGGCAAAAACGAGCGTACGGTCGCTCATCGAAAGCATGGAGGCCGCCGAACAAATCGAGCGGTTCCTGACCTCCCGGATGCGCCTCAATATGCGCATCGCGATGGAGGCGCTCTTTATCAGGCTTATTGAGTTGAAATATAACCAATGACACGAATAGCAGGGATACGTTTTCGCGGGGGGGGAAAGGTCTACTTTTTCGACGCGGGCGAGCTCGAACTTTCTCTCATGGAAAAGGTAATCGTCGAGACCGAGCGGGGGCTTTCCGTGGGGACCGTCGCCATTGTGCCCCGCGACCAGGAAGACCCGCCGGCCGATACGCCGCTCAAACCGATCCTCCGGGCGGCCGGGGAAGACGACCACGAAAAGCTCAAGCAGAACCGGGAAAAGGAGTTCGAGGCCAAGGGGTACTGCAACAAGAGCATCGAGAAGCACGGCCTGGATATGCGCCTGGTGGAAGTGGAGCACCTGTTCGACGGCAGCAAGATCATCTTCTACTTCACCGCCGACGAGCGGGTCGACTTCAGGACGCTCGTGAGGGATCTCGCCTCGCGGTTCCATACCCGCATCGAGATGCGCCAGATCGGCGTGCGGAACAAGGCGCGGCTCGTGGGCGGCATCGGCTCGTGCGGGCGCGAATTGTGCTGCTGCACGTTTCTGACCAATTTCGAGCCGGTCTCGGTCAAGATGGCCAAGGACCAGAACGTCTCGCTGAACCCCGCCAAGATATCGGGCGTGTGCGGCAGGCTCATGTGCTGCTTCAAGTATGAGTACGACACCTACGTCTCGATGAAGCGGGACATGCCCAAGATCGGCAAGACCATCTCCACCGAAAAAGGGACGGGCAAGGTCGTCCGGCAGAACGTCCTTGCCAACCGGGTGACCATCCAGATCGAGGACGGCTCCGAGGTGGAGATCCCGCTGGCCGAGGTCGTGGAAGATTCGCAGTAGGGCAAACTCCCCGTGCCCGGGTTCGCGGCGACCCCGGGCGGCCCCGGGTATCCTTACCGACGGGACTTACGGGGCGCCGGGCGGGTGCATGAAAGGGTTTCCCCTTACATATGCTCCCGCTTTTGCCGCAGTATTGCCGGCGGATACCGAACCGAGGATTCAGATGACCGACACAGAAAAAGATAACCGCTTCTACGTCACCACCCCGATCTATTACGTCAACGCGGCCCCCCATATCGGCCACGCGTACACCACCGTCGTGGCCGACGTGATCACCCGGTACAAACGCCTGGCCGGCGCCGACGCCTTCTTCCTGACCGGCACCGACGAGCACGGCGACAAGGTCATGCGGGCGGCGGCGGCCAAGGGCATCCCCCCCAAGCAGTACACCGATGAGATCAGCGCGCTGTTCCGGGGCCTCTGGGCGGACCTGATGATCACCAACGACCGCTTCATCCGCACCACCGACCCCGACCATATCGCCGTGGTGAAGTCCATCCTGCAAAAGGTCTACGATTCGGGCGACATATATTTCGCCAAATACGGCGGGCTCTACTGCGTCGGGTGCGAGCGCTTCTACACCGAGCGCGAGCTGGTGGACGGCAAATGCCCCGACCACGAAAAGGCGCCGGAGTATATCGAGGAGAGCAACTATTTCTTCCGCATGGGGAAATACCAGGAACGGCTCATCGACCACATCACGAATAACCCCGACTTCATCCGGCCGGAGCGCTACCGCAACGAGGTGCTGTCGTTTTTAAAGGAGCCGCTGGAAGACCTGTGCATCTCCCGCCCCAAGAGCCGCATCAGCTGGGGGATCGAGCTTCCCTTTGACGACAAGTACGTCTGCTACGTCTGGTTTGACGCCCTCATTAACTACCTGACCGGCATCGGCTACCCGGACGACCCGAAGTTCGCGAAGTTCTGGCCCGTCTGCCGCCACCTCACGGCCAAGGACATCATCAAGCCGCACGGCATCTACTGGCCCACGATGCTGATGGCCGCCGGCATCCCGCTCTACCAGAGCCTCAACGTCCACGGATACTGGACGATCGAGGCCTCGAAGATGAGCAAATCCCTGGGCAACATCGTCAACCCCCTGTCCCTGAAGGATAAGTACGGCCTCGACGCCTTCCGCTATTACCTGATGCGGGAGATGTCCTTCGGGCTGGATTCGTCGTTTTCGGAGGAGGCGCTGGTGGCGCGGCTCAACGCCGACCTTGCCAACGACCTGGGCAACCTCGTCAACCGGGCGCTGACGATGGCGGCGAAATACTTCGATTCGCGCGTGCCCGACCCGAAAGAAGGGCCCGGCCCCGCGGACGGAGAGCTTATCGATACGGCGGCACGGGTCCGGGCGGACTATATCGAGGGGATGGAGGGGTTCGCCTTCCACAAGGCGCTTATCGCGGTATGGGAGCTGGTCTCGCTCCTGAACCGCTACATCGTCGAAAACCAGCCGTGGGAGCTGGCCAAGAAGCCGGAGACGGCCGGCCGGCTTTCCCGGGTAATCTACAATACGCTGGAGGGGCTGAGGTTCCTGGGCGTCTTCCTGGCGCCGTTCATGCCGGGGACGGCCGAACAGATACTCTCCCGCGTCGGGGCCGCCGCGGCGAACGGGCCTCGGCTCCACGGCCGCGTGGGGGGGGCTCCCGCCGGGCTCGGCCGTTACGGTGGCTGCCGCGCTCTTTCCCCGGGTGGACGCAAAAGAGACCATTGTCAGGGAAGATACGAAGAAGACGGAGGCGCACGTGGAACCGATACTGTCCGAGCTTGTCGCGTACGATGAATTCAAGAAGATAGACCTGCGGGTGGGCGTCGTCACCGCGGCGGAGTCCGTCCCCAAGTCGGACAAGCTCATCAAGATGACCGTGGATATCGGGGAGGAGCGCACGATCGTTGCCGGCATCGGCAAACAATACAAGCCGGAAGAGATGGTGGGAAGGCGCATCGTGGTGGTGGCAAACCTCAAGCCCGCAAAGCTGATGGGCATCGAGTCGCGGGGGATGCTGCTGGCGGTCACCGACGAGGAAAAGGGGCTCTGCCTGGTCACCGTGATAAAGAGACGGCGCCCGGCGGCAGGCTCTCGTGATATTGCTGATCGATTCTCACGCCCACCTGGACCTCTTCAAGGGCGACCGGAACGACGTGATCGCCCGGGCCTTTGCGGAGGGGCTTTCGGCCGTCGTCACGGTGGGCATAGACCTCAATTCATCCCGGAAGACGCTCGAGATCGCCCGCTCCCACCAGAACATCTACGCCGTCCTCGGCGTGCACCCGCACGACGCCAAGATGGTCTCGAAAAATACGCTGGACGAGATCAGGCGGCTTGCCGCCGATCCCAAGGCCGTCGCCATCGGCGAGACGGGGCTCGACTATTACCGCACGCTCTCTCCCCAGGACGTCCAGGTGCGGGTCTTCCGGCAATTCCTTGACCTTGCCGCCGACCTGAAGCTTCCCATCGTCATTCACGACCGGGACGCCCACGACCAGGTGCTGCGAATCCTGACCGAGCAGCACGCAAAAGGCGGCTTTACGGCGGCCGCGGGCCCCGGGGTGATCCACTGCATCTCGGGCGACTGGGCCTACGCGAAGACCTGCCTCGACATGGGGTTTTACATCTCCGTGCCGGGGGTGGTGACGTTTCCCAGGGCACAAGATGCTGCATGAGGTCGTTAAAAAGCTCCCCGCCGACCGGATCCTCGTCGAGACCGACTGCCCCTTTCTTACCCCGGAACCCTTCCGGGGCAAACGCAACGAGCCGGCCTACGTCAAGTACACCGCCGCCGCGTGCGCGAAGCTCAGGGGCGAGCCGCCGGAGGCGTTCATGACGACCAGCGGCCGAGAACACGATGCGGGTGTTCGGGATAGGGTAAGAGCAGGCCAGGCGTCGAGGAGGTACTAGATATGCCTGCCCGATAAGAGCAGTTGTCTCCGACGGGCACGACATGTCGTGCCCCTACGAGATATACCGGTGTTCACGGTGAGGACCCGTAGGGGCGGCGATGTTTAATAGTGCCGCCTCTGGCGGCGATTATTATTGTCATTGCGAGGCCCCGTCAGGGGCCGCGGCAACCCCGTCGCCCGTTCTTTCTAATCCCATCACCGGAATTCCCTAAGCACGTTTCTCCTCCGTTTTCCCTCTTCACACCATCCAATCTCACCTGAAATGTCATCACGGATAAAAAACCGGCCAAACGGGCCAGGTTTTTTTTATCGGTATGGCATTGTTTGATTCGTTCATTGCGCTGATGAAAAACCGGATAATTGTACGGCGCGGATAAGTGCTCTATACTATGTATCAGGGCGGCAGGACGGAAATACGGTCGGTAAAAAAGGAGGCAGCAATGGCGCGGGAACTTATCGCAGATACCGAATTCTATAAGCTCGAGGTCGATAGCGCGGAGAACAGGTCTTTTTCCATCTATCGGGGGTTTTGGCCGGATACCGAGGAATTCAAGAAGAACTATCTGGCCAATATGCAGAAACTGGTTTCGAGGCTTCGCCCCGGTTTTACCACCGTCGTGGATATCCGGGAGCTGAAGATACCGGCCCAGGGCGTGATGGAAACGATCATCAAGGTCCAGGAACTGATCAAGAACGCGGGCGTCAAGAAGTCGGCCCGCATCAGCGACCAGCCGATACAGACGCTGGCAGCCGACAGGGTCGGGAGGGAAAACGAGATGAAGGAAACCACGCGGACCTTCAACTCGCTCCCGGAAGCCCTCGCGTGGCTCAATACGTAAAGCGCTCACGCAGTACGTGAAAACGGTCAATAAGGGGACCGGTACGTAACTGAGAAATCTCAGCTTAGTCAAACGGCGGTGGTTATGTATTGTGTCCCCTTAGTTCCACTCACGGGCTGCCGGGGGTATCGCCCACGGCACCCGTCCTGCAGCTCCTTCTTATCCCCTATACCCTGATTCCCCCCTATGCACGCTAAAAAGTAAGCGCCGCTCACTTTTCGTCTTGACTCACCTCGCACCCCTGGTATACAGTATACACCACGCCATGTGTGCACCCCCAGTCTCCTTTCGTCTTCCACCTCTTCTACAGGAGTGACTCCGATGTCCGAAAAAACCGTATCCAACCTGGTCGTTCGAATGGTCCTCGATTCTACTGAAGAGATCCTCGGGACCAACGGCCTGAAGGCCATGCTCAACTACGGCAAGTTAATCCACCTCTACGAAAACAAACCGGACTACTCGTTCGACAAGAACTATACCGACGAGGAATACGGCCAATTGACCGCCAGCTGGTACAAGGTCCTGGGAGACTCCGGGGGGAAGGCGGTCTTTCGGATGATCGGGAAATCGTCGGGGAAGCGTTCCATCGGGACCGGCATCTTCGACTCCCTCAAGGACCTTCCCGCGCAGGAGAAGCTCTTCAAGATGGTGGAGCTGTTTTCACTGGCGACCGGGCGGGGCAAGGCGTTGAAGGAGGGGGACGTGATCGTCTACGACAACCCCGGGTGCACGGCGTGCGTCAATTTCACGTCGGATACGGCGGTCTGCACGGCGCTCAACGGCGCGTTTGACGAATACGCCGCCTGGGCGGACGTTACGGGCGTCAAGACCGTGGAGACCAAATGCAAGGCCAAGGGAGACGACACCTGCCGCTACGAGGTGCTGCCTGCCTGAGGCTGTAGTGCGGGAAATTGTTAGGACATGGTCGGAACACGGTACGTAATTTACACCCGCAGGGGCGCGACATGTCGTGCCCCTGCGGGATACAACCGTTTCCGGTAAGGATATGTCTCCCTAATCCCTCGTAAGCTCGTCGCACGCGTAGCCGTATCCCAGGTCGCACGCGCGGCGAAAATCGGCGACCGCCCCCTCGGTATTCCCCATCTCCCGGTAAGCCAGTCCCCTGCGAAAGAGGCAATCCACGTTATCCGGCTCGATAGCCAGCGCCGTTGTGTAATCGGCCGCGGCGCTCTCATAGTTATTTGCCTGCTCGTACACCAGCCCCCGGACATAATAAGCCCAGAGGTCGGCGGGATCAATCGCCAGGGCGCGATTAAGGTCCTGGTACGCGTCCTCAAATCTTCCCACGACGAGAAGGGTCGATCCCCGGGCGAAGAGGGCTTTTTCGTTGTCAGGATCCAGATCGATCGCGCGGTCAAAACAGGCTATTGCCTCTTCGTAGCGCGTCGAATCGACGAATTTCAGGCCCTTTTCATACCACGCCGCCGACGAGTCGGGCGGTTGTTGGGCAAGGACGGCCGAGCACGCGGTCAAGAGCGCTATTGCGTAGAGCGCGGCCAGGGCCGTTGTGAAAAGAACGATTCTTGTTTTTACCATTTTATTACCGTGGCCGGATTCACCGCCTCCTGTTGCTCCGCACATCCCGTTTCCATATTGCCTCGCTCTATGCCCACCCGTCGGCGGCCAGGGCGTCGTGCAGCTCGTCCGGGTGATGGCGGCAGCGGTATTCCAGCTTGCTGGATTCTGCATGGGCCTTTGAATAGGGAAAGCCTTTTGCCATAAGGTTTCTCTCGTGCAGCTCGTGCAACAGGACGTAGGGGCGCTCCGGTTCGATCACGTCATCGTCAATCCAGACCTCTCCCTTCGGGACGAACTCGTAGACGTGGTCATGACCACCCTCGGTGTAATCGATGTCAAAGACGCTGCGCACGAGCCTCCCGTTGACGATCCAGATGTTCACGCCGTTTTCCAGCCGTTTCCAGAGCTTTACGTGTACCTGCGCCGGTTCGGGTAGTCCGTCGCCCGTCATGACACGCCGTATATCGCCGCTCTTCCTGCGCTCGGATCGCTCCGCGCGATCGGCTGCCACGATTGCCCGTTCATACGGCATCCCCGCCGCCATCAGCCGGTGCTCGACAAGGAGATGGTCGATAAAGAAGCGGATTTCCTTTTGATCGGCGTCGGCGGATATCCGGTCGATCCAGAACTCTTTCCCCGGTATATACGGGAAGCGGTAGTGCTGACCGTAGTTGGTGAACTCCTCATCGATGCGGCTGCGGATGTAGGCCCCGTCAACAAGAAAGACCGAGATGTCCCCCCGATCGGCGATTTGTTCGAGATAGGGCGGTTTCAGGCTTTCCTTCATCCGGGACCTCCCTCGTGCGGACGCCGGGACCTCAGAGCCCCTCGCCGCGCTCGATTTCCTTCTTAACGAAACAATCCGCCAGGTGGTCGTTGACCAGCCCCGTCGCCTGCAGGTGGGCATAGATGATCGTCGGGCCGACAAACGTGTACCCGAGCTTCTTGAGGGCCTTGCTTGCGACAGCCGCCTCGTCGGTAAAGGCCGGGATCTCGGAGAGGCTCCGGTAGTGGTGGACGATCGGTTTGCCTCCGATAAGACCGAGCAGCAGACCGGAGAAGGTCTCCTTTGCGCGGTGAAGCTCGACGAACCGGCCGGCGTTGTTGACGGCCGAGCGCACCTTGGCCCGGTTCCTGATGCCGCCCGCGTCCTGGAGGATCGCGGCGATCGTCTTCTCGTCGAAGGCGGCCACCGTATCCCAGTCGAACCCGGCAAAGAGCCGCCGGAGGTTTTCGCGCTTCTTGAGGACCGTCTCCCAGCTCAGCCCCGCCTGGAATCCCTCGAGGCACAGGTGCTCGAAGTGCGCCCGGTCGTCCAGCGTGAGCCTCCCCCATTCGGTGTCGTGGTATTCGATCATGAGCGGACTTCCCGCCCAGGGACAGCGGTTGACCATACCTTTTTTCCTATTTCACTATAGGCATTTTACTATATAATTGTAGCGGCGATCAATGGTGAACTTGACGCGGCCGCGCTTTTCGTGCGCGGCTACGGGCGTTGTGACGCTTCCGATCAACCGCCGGCCTGACGGGTGGAAAGTTCAAACCTGTTCGGGGGGACCGTTCCATGAACATGCTGCTTTTTGTCGTATCGGCGATAGCCGCCGGGGTCGATCCAGGGCCTGCTCTTCCCCCCGGGACCGTGGGGCTTTCGGGGCGAGGGCTACTGGACGGCATTTTTTCTAAACTGGGACGTGAACCTGCTGCTGACGCTGGCCCTCTTTTTCCTCATCGTGCGCCGGCGACCGAAGGCGGCGGCGACGCGCTCGACGCTCAGGACGGTGGTCAGGGGCTCGCCGCCGTCAGCACGGTCCTGCTGGGCGGGGCGCTGCTCCTGTTCCTGGATTCGAAGGTGACGGCGGGGCTTGTCGTCCTCTGGTGGGTCCTGTTGTGGTTTTACTGCTATACCGTCCTCGAACAACTGAAGCGGCTCATCAAGGCGTTCGAGCGGGCGGAGCTTTTTAGAATCCTTTCGCTGTTTCTTACACTGGTATTTAACACCGTCGCCTTCTCGATCGCGTTCGGCGTGCGCGGCGGATTGATAGCCGGCTACTTGCTGGTGTTCATCGTTGAGTTGGCGGTCGCGTTCGTCGTGGTCGGCGTCGCCGCGTTTTTCTTCGGGCACGACACGCCGCAGGCGACCTGAGGGCAGGATACGGCGACCGCCGCGATCCTCCTGATCCGGCGCTGCAGGAGAATCGGCGAACCGGCGGACCGGCCTTTGGTCCCCGCGCGGGCGGGATTACGCCGTCTTCTCCTTCTCCCAGGCCTCCCGCGCCAGGAGCGCCGCGCCGAGTGCCCCGGCCAGCTGCGATAGCTCGCTGGTGAGGATCGTGTGGCCCAGGTTCTTTTCGAGGGCGTGGACCACCCCGACGTTTTTCGAGACGCCGCCGGTCAGCACCACGTCGTCGGCGATGGGGACGCGCCGGGCCATGGAGGCAACGCGGCTGGTGATGGCGTCGTGGATGCCGGCGATGATGTCCTGTTTGGGAAGCCCCCCGGCGATGTGGGAGATCACCTCGGACTCGGCAAAGACCGTGCACATGCTCGATATCTTTGCGGGGTCGTGAGAGGTGGTCGAGAGTTTGCCGAAGTCGTCCAGGTCCACCTCCAGCGCGTGGGCCATGACCTCGAGAAACCTGCCCGTGCCCGCCGCGCACTTCTCGTTCATGACGAAGTCCTTCACGCGGCCCGTCTCGTCTATCGACATCGCCTTGCTGTCCTGCCCGCCGATGTCGATGACCGTCCGGGCGGACGGCCGGATGAAGTTGGCACCCTTGGCGTGGCAGGTGATCTCGGTGATCTGTTTTTGCGCAAACGGCACGTTGATCCGCCCGTAACCGGTGGAAACGATATAGGCGATATCGGAAAGCGCCAGCGACGCCGATGAAAGGCACATATCCATGACCTTTTGCGCGGTCTCGGCGCTCTTATACCCCGCGGGGATTATCGTGTGACAGACAATCGTTCCGTTTTCAATGACGACCGCCTTGGCGGTCAGGGAACCCAGGTCTACGCCTCCAAAAAACATCGGCCGATCCTCCTTTGGCCGTAGTCTATTATGGTTGGGTGCCGCTGTCAACCCCGGCGGGCGCCCTTTTAAAAAAAGGAGTCCGGTGGTATAATAAAAATAGACAGAAGTGTGGGGTGATTGTCATGAACACAAGAGCAATGCTTCGCTGGGGCATTATAGTGCTGATGGCCGTTGCCGCCTCGTGCGCCACGACCGGCGCGCAGACCGGCGTTCCGCCGGAGGTCGAGGTATCGGTGATCAACTTTGCCCCGTCAACAGATATCGGGATGACCACGGAGGTCAATTTCTCGGTGGTTAACCTGACCGACCGGGAGCTGACCGGCCTGACCCTTGTCGTTACCTCTAACCCTTCCAACGGCGTGGACCTTCCCTATGAGGAGAAGGCCATCGACCGGATCGCGCCCGGCGGGTCGTGGAACCCGGGGCCCTTTGTGGTCCGGGGGAGGCACGCGGGGTCAACGGCGGTCTTCTTCACCGTCATGAGAGACGGCGTGAGGCTCGCGCGGGACTATACGCTGGTCCAGGTGGGTAACGACGACGACGGTTTTATCTTCGTTCCCTTTTAGCCCCGTCGGCGGCCCGTGATGGGTGTGACGGAGCGACGGCGGTGGGGTCGGCCGCGCTTATGCGGGTGACCAGTGAGGGAGTGGTTTCGTATCCGGGACACGGCGACCCGGATCGCTGTGGGCTCTTTTTTGTTTTCCGTTGCCTACCCGATATGCTATAGTAATCGCGGGCTCCCGGAAAGAGAAACCAATTGCAATTGACCGATCTTCCCTCACTGAACACCCGGTGGGACGCGCGTTACCCCACGGAAGACCCCGAGGTCTGGGAACGGCCGGCGGCCTTTCTCGTCGAGTGTATGCCGCTCTTTGGCGGCGGCAGGGCGCTGGACGTGGCCTGCGGGCCGGCGAGAAACGCCGTCTTCCTTGCCGAAAGGGGGTTCGTCGTGGACGGGGTGGACAATTCCCGGGAAGGTCTCCTGATGGCCCGGGAGTTCATCGGGCGGCGGAACGCGCGGGTGAACCTGCCGGTGAACCTGATCTTCGCCGACCTGACCAGATACGCCGTCAGGCCCGGCAGCTACGACCTCATCATAAACTTCTTCTATCTTGACCGGGCGCTCATGCCGTCGCTGGTCGGGGGGCTCAAGACGGGCGGGTACCTGGTCTTTGAGTCCTTTACGACGGAAAACCGCAGGTTTGCGCCCCTTAAAGACCCGGCTCACTACCTGGCGCCCAACGAGCTGCTCAAATTGATCGGCACGATGCGGGTGCTCAGTTACTACGAGGGGACGGTTATCGAGGCGGGGATGGCCCGGGCGATCGCCCGTGTGGTTGCCCGGAAGGGATAGGGGACAGGGGCAGCCCGGTCCCGCGAACCCGTTTTGTTATTTATGCGGCCGGCCGCGTCCATCATGGAGCGCCGCATATAGCATTTAACCGGCCGCGCTCATTACTAACCTACTGCAGTCAATCACGATGTCTACCGCAATCCTTACCGTTGGAAACGAGATCCTCTCCGGGCACGTCCTGGACACCAACACGCACTGGCTTTTGGGCCGGCTCTTTCTCCTGGGCGAGCAGGTAACGGCCGCCGTCGTTCTGCCCGACGACGCGGACGAGATCGTCCGGTGGGTAGGCGAGTTTTCCGGCAGCGTCGATTTCCTGTTTGTCTGCGGCGGACTCGGGGCGACGCCGGACGACCTGACGGTCGCCGCCCTGGCGCGGGCGGCGGGCCGGGGCCTCGAGGTCTCCGAGGAGGCGCTGGCCCACATGGAGGACCTGGGCAATTTCCTCCTCGAAAAGGGCTTCATCAAGGCGAAGATGGAGATAAACGACGGCATCAGGAAGATGGCCACGGTCGTCGAGGGGGCGAAGGTCCTCGAAAACCGGGCGGGCTTCTGCCCCGGCTCGACCCTCGAATTCAAGGGGACGCGGATATTCGTCCTGCCCGGCGTGCCCCAGGAGCTCAAGACGATCTTTACCGACCAGATCGAGGGGACCTACGTCAAACAGCGGGGCGACCGGTACACGGAGGAGATCGTCCTTTCCGAGGTGGAGGCGCGCATCGCCGGCCTCCTCGCCAAGCTGAACGAGCAGTTCCCCGGCGTATCCATCGGGTCGTACCCGACCTACGGCGCCAAGACCCTCGTGATCCGGGCGATGGGGCAGCGCCCCGAGGACGTAAAACGCGTCCTGGCCGAGATCAGGCAGTACGCGGAGTCGCTACCGGAGATATAGACGCGTACGGCCCGGAGCGTTACCGGCGCGATCACCGCTTCCGGCGACGGTCCGCATCCATCCCGCAATGAACGGAGCAGCACCCCATGGGACCCTACGTCATCGGCCTTGACTTCGGCACCAACTCCGCCCGGGCCCTCCTCGTCGAGGCGGAAACCGGCCGTGAGACCGCCACGTACGTCCATCCCTACTCCCGGGGTGACGAGGGGGTTTTGACCGACCCGTCCGACGCCCTGCTGGCCCGCCAGGACCCCCGGGACTATATCGACGCGCTCGAGGTGCTCGTGCCGGGGCTGATGCGGGAGGCGCGGGAACGGGCCGGCGTCAGGGACGCCCGGGTCATCGGCATCGGCGTCGATACGACCGCCAGCACCCCCGTCCCGGTGGACGCCCGGGGGCGGTGCCTGACGCTCGACGGGCGGTTTGCCGACAATGCGAATGCCTGCGCCTGGCTCTGGAAGGATCATACCGCGCACCGTGAGGCCGACGAGATCGTCGAGGCGGTAAAGGGCAAGCGCCTCCCCTACCTTTCGGCCTACAGCGGGGTCTATTCGTCGGAATGGTTCTGGGCGAAGGTCCTGCGCGCTACCCGGACCGACGCCGGGGTCGCGGCGGCAGCCGCCACCTGGATGGAACAGTCCGACTTTATCCCCGCGCTCCTGACCGGAGACGTCCATCCGGCGGCGGTGAAGCGAAACGCCTGCGCCGCCGGCTTCAAGGGGATGTACGGCAGCGCATACGGGGGCTTCCCTCCCGAGGAGTTCTTCAGAGGTTTTGACGACCGCCTCGGGGCAATCCGCCGGACCCTGCCCGCGCGGGTCTATGCCCCCGGGGAGCCGATCGGCACGCTCGCCGGCGCGATGAAAGAGGCCTGGGGGCTTGGCGGCGAGATCGTCGTGGCCTCCGGGATGATAGACGCCCACGCCGGTGCGGTCGGCAGCGGGATACGGCCGGGGAGGCTCGTCAAGATGATCGGCACCTCGACCTGCGACCTGGCGCTGCTGTCGGCGGAAGGGGCGAGCGATTCTATCCCGGGCATCAGCGGCGTGGTGGCGGACGGGATCGTCCCGGGATGGTGCGGGGTGGAGTCCGGCCAGGCGGCCGTCGGCGATATCCTCAACTGGTTTGTCGATACCGTCGTTTGCGCGGGAACGCCCGACGACAGGGACCGGGCGTTTGCCCGGCTGACGGAAGAGGCCGGGCGGTTTCGCGCGGGAGCGACGGGGCTCGTGGCGCTCGACTGGAACAACGGCAACCGCAATGTCCTGATGGACCCGATGCTGACGGGGCTCGTGATCGGGCAGACGCTGCAGACCGGGCCGGGAGAGCTGTTCAGGGCGCTCATCGAGGCCACGGGGTTCGGCGCGCGCGTGATTACCGAGCGGCTCAGGGAGCACGGCGTTGCGCTGGCCGAGATCGTCTGCTGCGGCGGTATCGCGGAAAAGAACCCGCTCTTCATGCAGATCTATGCGGATATCCTCAACTGCCCCATCAGCGTTGCACGCTCGGGGCAGGCCGCGGCCCTCGGGTCGGCCGTCTGCGCGGCCGTCGCGGCAGGCACTGCCGCGGGGGGATACGATAATTTCCCGGACGCAACCGAAAAGATGACCGGAATCCGGGAGACGGTCTACCTGCCCCGGAAAGACGAGGCGGCGACCTACGACCGGCTGTACCGGCTCTATCTCAGGCTCCATGACGTCTTCGGAAAGAGGACCGCGCCCGGCGGTCCCGACAACCCCGACAACTTATTTGACGTGATGAAGGAGCTCATCGAGATACGGGAACGCACCAGAAGGCTATAGCGGGCAGTCACCAATCAGACAGGAGAATCGTCGATGGCAAAGAAACGGATACGGGTCGGGGTATTTTCCGGATATGACCCGCGGCCCTGGGTCATGAAGGAATCCGCCGAGGGCGATATCGCGATACTCGATCGTTTTGTGGGGTCGCTCGAGCGCGCGGGCGGCTACGACGTCGTGTATCCCGGGAAGAAGCTGAAGGGCCATGACCGGCTCTGCTATACCATGGATCTCGTGGATCGGTACGCCCGCGAGTTTGCCGAGCGCGGCGTAGACGTCCTGATTAACGTGCACCAGACCTGGACGTTTCCCCAGATTTCCGAAAAGGTCATCACGAGCTTCATCCACAAGGCGAGAAAAAGAGATCCCCGGTTTGTCCCCCGGATCGTGGTGGCGTCCATCCAGGACACGCAGGTGCCGGGGATGGTGTCCGGCATGGCGACGGGCGGGGCGCTTGCCCAGATCGGGCTCCCGTACGCCCACGTCTACGGCGATTTTGACTCGCCGGAGTTCATGGGGCGGCTGGCGCAGGAGATCGGGTTTTTCGGCCGGATGGCCGCCGCGCACGGGACGGTGCGCGACGTCGTGGATAACCTGCACCGGGAGCACGTCCTCGAGTTCGGCTCCTTTTCCCTGAGGATGCCCACCACGCGCATCAACCACGAGGAGGTTACGGCGCGGTGGGGGATAACCTTCGAAAACCTCGACCAGCAGGTCTTCCTCGACCGGGCCTTCGAAATGCTCGACTGGGGCGGATGTGCGGGGGCTTCCCCGGTCACGGGCATCCGCGACCGGCGGGTGGCGCGGGTCGTGAAGGACCTCTATGACCGCCATCCCGAGAAGTTCTCCGCGGTGGCCGGGAGGACCGTCCCGCGGGACACGTTCGCGCTCCAGGTCGCCTGTTACTACGCGACGGCCGATATCGCCAGGGAGCGGGGGGCCGGCGCCGTGACCATCAAATGCCAGGACGAGTGTTCGTCACGTTATGCTACCTGCTGCATCGCCACGTCGTTCCTGGGCAACGACCGGGACCCGGCGGGGGCCGCCAAGGAAATCCTGCCGGCCTCCTGCGAGACGGATCTCCCCACGCTTCTTTCACAGCTCTTTCTCAGCCGCATATCCGGCAAGCCCGCCGGCTTCGGCGACTTCCGGTACGTGAAGACCGACGGGGACAAGACGGTGCTGGCCGTGGTCAACTGCGGCCAGCATCCGGTCTATTACGCGAACCACGAGTCGAAGGACTTCACGACGAAACTTGCGAACACCGAGTTCCCGGGGCAGGAGCATTTTTATGCCGCGGGGGGAGCGGCCGTCAGGATGAGGAGTGCGGGGGGGCAGGAGGTGACGCTCGCGCGGCTCGGGGTGGAGAACGGCAGGCTCTACCTTGCCGCGACCGTCATGGATACCTACGACGTAGACGTCTCCCGGCACCGGGCATATAACGAGGCGTGGCCCATCATCGAGGGGTACGTCCCGGTGACCGACCGGGTGCTCTGCCGGCAGTGGCCCTCAAACCACCTCGGCTTCGTCTACGGGAACTACCTGCCGCACGTCACGGAGCTGGCCGAGCAGCTCGGTATCGGGTACACAATATGGGACAGGGACGGCCGGGAGTCACATAAACCATCGTGAGCGGTGAGTCCCCGTATTCAGGCTTCGGCGCCCATGCCGGCCGGGCGGGCGCCCGGGGCGCGGTCGCCCTTTTCTTTTCGTGAACCGATCGGGAGATACCGTATGAAATGGTCATTTACCATAGGCAGGCTCTTCGGCATTCCGATACGCGTCCATATCACCTTCCTTCTGCTGCTGGCCTTTGTGGCGCTGGTGGGAAAGACGCTGGCAACCGGGATGTACGCGGTCCTCTTCGTCGTCCTCGTTTTCGTCTGTGTCATCCTGCATGAGCTTACCCACAGT
This sequence comes from uncultured delta proteobacterium, assembly GCA_963848155.1. Taxonomy (GTDB): domain Bacteria; phylum Desulfobacterota; class Zymogenia; order Zymogenales; family Zymogenaceae; genus JAFGAS01. Next base: position 49,522 of record CAWKCL010000004.1, on the reverse strand, counting down.
ATCGCGGCGATACGTTTCGGCCACAAGGTCAGGAGCATCACGCTGCTTCCCATCGGCGGGATGGCCCAGATGGACGAGATCCCGGAGGACCCGAAAGAGGAGATCGTCATCTCCGTCATGGGGCCGGTGGCAAGCCTCGTCATAGCGGCCGTGCTCTTCGGGGTCATATCCGTGCTCCATCTTCCCCTCGGCTCGCCCCTGGCGGCGTCCCTGTGGGAGGGGAATATGCTGGTCTCGCTGTTCTGGATCAACCTGTTTCTCGCGGGATTCAACCTGATCCCCGCGTTTCCCATGGACGGGGGCAGGGTGCTCAGGGGGATACTCGGCGTCTTCATGGATCACATGAAGGCGACCCGGATCGCCGTTTTCGTGGGGCAGGTATTTGCCGTCCTCCTCTTTTTCGTTGGGATCTTTTACAACATCTGGCTTGCCCTGATTGCCGTCTTCATCTACCTGGGCGCGGAGGGGGAGGAGCGGATATGGTCGCTCCGCTACGCACTTGCCGACGCCCCGGTAAAATCGGTCATGCTGGAGGATTTCAGGGCGCTTTCCCCCGGCGATACCCTCGCACACGCCGCGGAGCTCTTCCTCCACACCCTGCAGGGGGACTTCCCGATCCTCTTCGGCAGCACGGCTCATGGGTATCCTCCGGCGGGAGACGCTGATTAACGGTATCAACGAGAACAAGGAACAGGAGCGGGTGGCCGACTTCGCGGAGCGGGAGTTCATGACCACGACCGAGCGGGAGCCCCTCGTTGAGCTCTATAAGAAGATGGCCGAAAAGGGGATTTCCATGGTGCCGGTCATGCGGGACAATCTCCTGGTGGGGATCGTGACGATGGAGCAGATCGGCCGGTATCACATGATCTCCGCGGCCAAGAGCGCAAAATAGAAATCAAATCACGAGAGTCATGTTTTTTATGCCCACGAGTAAGAGAATTAGCCACGTGGGTGCAAAGCTACCAAGGATGGGGAAAATCTCTTCTTCTTCCCCTTCGTGTCTTCGTGCCTTTGTGGTGATTCTACCGTATATGCTATGAAGAAGTAATCACCACTAAGACACAAAGGCACAAAGAAAGATATCGCACGCGACGACAGCGACAAACCTGTCGATCGGAGAGCAGCCTATTACGAGGGGACTATGGAAACAATGATCGCCTACTGCGGCCTGGTCTGCACCGACTGCCCGGCCTACCAGGCCACCCAGGCAAACGACGAGAAAAAGGCCCGGGAAACGGCCGCGCTCTGGGCAAAGGAATACGGCGTCACCGTCGCCGTCGCCGACGTCTGGTGCGACGGCTGCACCGTGCCGGGCAAGAAATGCGGGCACTGCGCCGAATGCGAGATCAGGGCCTGCGGGGTCGCCCGCGGCGTCGCCAACTGCGGCAGGTGCCCCGATTTTTCCTGCGACAAGACCGAGAAGTTCCTTGCGATGGTCCCGTTTGCCCGGGCTGTCCTCGAAAAAGAGGCGAAGAACCGCTGATCGGCCGACGTGGGCGGGGGAACGAACGTGCCTACAGGCAGCCGTCCCTCGCTTTGCCCACTCCGGGCGGCAGTCCACCACAAAGGCACAAAGACACGCAGGCCGACAGGGAAGCCGTTTCTAAGACCCTGCGTGCCTTTCCTGTCTACGTAGTGAGCCGCCTGCTCTTAACGGCCGGCCGCCGTAAGTGAGTAAAACTCACTCATTTTTTCCCCTTGACAAGCCCCTTTCAATCCGTATAATGAACCCCACATTTTTAACGGCCGCCCGGGAGGCGGTTTGTCACCAATCAGAATAAAAAAGGAGTCGTATCTATGGCACAAAAAGAGATCACCAAGGTCGAAATCGCCGGATTCGAGACGCTGTCTCCGGCCGACCCGGGGCCGCTGGGTCTCAACTGCTTTGCGCTGACCACCTTCCTCCTTTCCATGGTCAACGCCGGTATCATCGACAAGGCGGCGGCCGGCCACGTATGGCTGACCTCGGCCCTGATCTTCGGCGGGACCGCGCAGATACTGGCGGGCCTCTGGGAATTCCGGACGAGAAACGTATTCGGCGCCACCGCCTTTGTCTCGTACGGCGGCTTCTGGGTCTCACTGGGCCTCATCCCGGTCTTCGCGGCCAAGGGGCTCATCCCGGATACCAACGTCGGCCTGCTCCTGGCCTGGTTTCTGACGGCGTGGACGATCTTTACCTTCTATATGTGGGTCGGGAGCATGAAGACCAACAAGGCCCTCTTTACCGTCTTCACGCTGCTGCTTGCCACGTTTATCCTGCTTGATATCGGCCACTTCGGCTACCCGGCGTTCAACGTCATCGGCGGGTACCTGGGTATCGTCACCGCCCTCGGCGCGTGGTACACCTCGGCTGCCGGCATCATCAACACGGTCTGGGGCAGGGTTGTCCTCCCGGTCGGACCCATAAAGAAATAACAGCGCGGGCGGCGGTAAGCCGCCATTGTTGCAGTGAATATGCAAAGAGACCGGCGACACGGGTTGCCGGTCTCTTTGTTTCTTTTACGCGGGCTTTGTGCTATGGTTATAATATGGACGAAGCGGTATTTATGCGGGTGACGGTCGAGGTCATCGACGAGGCGCGGCTTGCCCTCCTGGATTTTTTGGCGGAGCTTTCCCCCTCCGGGGTAATCGAGGAAACGGAGTGGGAGGGCGTACGGGGGCCGGCGTGTGTCTACCTGCCGCGGGACGGGGCGCAGGAGAAGCTCGATCTCCTGGCGCGGTATCTCGATTCACTGAGGGAACTCTGGGGCGCAGATGCTGTCATATCCTGCGAGGTCGCCGAGGTCGCCGATCCCGGGTGGGCGACGGAGTACCAGCGGTTCTTTACGGCGCAGCAGGTTACCCCGCGGATCGTCGTCGTCCCGCCGTGGGAGGAGCGCCCCGAAGACGGGAACCTGATCGTGATCACGATCCTGCCCGGCCCGGCCTTCGGCACCGGCACGCACGAGACCACGCGCCTGTGCCTCTCGGCGATGGAAGGGATCTGCGCCGGGCGGCGGATCGGGACCATGCTCGACGTCGGGTGCGGCTCGGCGATACTCTCGATCGCCGGGGCCCTGCTCGGGATTGAGCGGGTCAGGGGGGTGGAATCGGACGCGCAGGCGGTCGTTTCGGCGCGGGAAAACGTCGCGCGCAACGCGCTTACCGACCGCGTTACGATCGTCGATGAGACCTTTACGCGGGCCGTACGGGGCCTTTGACCTGGTCGTCGCGAACCTTACCGCCCGGGAGATAGAGCCCGTGATCGAGCCCCTGTTCGGGTCCGTCGCGGCGGGGGGGAGCCTCATCCTCTCGGGGATACTGGATACCGAGGAAGAGAAGATGAAGACGATCATCCATCGGGATATCCCGTCCGGCCCGTCCGGCCCGCCCCGCTTCCGGGAACCTTCGGTAACGCGGCTGGGGGAATGGCTCTGCGTTGTGATCGAGGGGGCGCGGCAATAGCCGGGACGCGGCAATGGCCGGGACGCGATAAAACGGTTGTAATAAGAAGAAAAGAGGGATAAAATAAACAAATACTGTTTAGTGGGGTATAAGAGATGAAACGGTTTATGGCAGGGCTTGTCCTGTTTGCCGCGTTCATCTGGGCAGGCGCGCCCGAGGCGTTCGGCTACCGGTCCTTCACGATCGGCCTCCCCGAGGCCTATCTCCTCGAAGGGCCGGGGGTCGAGTACCGAATCCTCTGCAAAGTCACCCGCGACGAGCCGCTCACCCTGCTTTCGTGGGAGGGTGACTGGTTTCAGGTCAGGCGCACGAGCGGGATGACCGGGTGGCTCAACCGGGTCGCGCTTTCTCCCGAAGATTCCGCCCGATACCCGAAACCCGGCACGAACACGACATCCCCCCCATCGACGATGGGAAAGACCGATCGTCCGCGGGGGAGCTTTCTTGACCGGATCAGGACCGGCTTCAAGGGGGGCCATGATGACACGCTCACGGCCTCGGCGGGAGGCAGGGGCATCATCACCGAAACGGACTCCGGCCGCTACGCACAGGACTACCAGGCGGTCCGCTTCATGGAGTCGATCGTCATCTCGGATTACGAGCTCGATCGGTTCATCGTGAGCGGGGGGCTCAGGCAGTGAGGGCCCGGATAGTGCTCCTGGCGATCCTGGTTGCCGCGGCGGCCCAGTCGGGGTGCGCTACGCTCGGTTTCCTGGCCCCGAACCCCCCGGGTTTGGGCGAGCTGGTCAGCGTTACCAGGACCCTGGGATCGGCGGTCATGCCCATCGGCCCCGAGGAAGAGATAGAAATCGGCAGGAGCATTGCGGCCAACGTTGCCGGCAGATACGGGATCGTCATGGACGAACAGGTGACCCGATACATCTGCCTGGTGGGCGAAACGGTCGCCGCAAAATCGGACCGTCCCGACCTCACCTACTACTTCGCGGTCCTGGATACCGACATCATCAATGCGTTCTCCTGCCCGGGCGGCTACGTCTTTGTGACACGGGGGGCGCTCGGCATTATCGAATGTGAGGCGGAGCTGGCGGCGGTGCTGGCCCATGAGATCTCCCACGTGGCCCATAAGGACATCATCAACGAGATCGAAAAACAGCAGTTCTTCCAGGCCGGCAACGAGGTAGCGGGGACGCTGCTGCATACCGACCCCGCGATCTTCAATGCCGCCACCTCGTTTGGAACGGGGCTCCTCTTTAAAGGGTTTTCCCGCTCGGATGAATACGCGGCCGATAAACGGTCCATCGGCTATACCGCCCGGGCCGGGTATGATCCGGCGGCCCTGCTGACGTTTCTCGAAAAGCTCAGGGGCGCTTCCGGCGCCATCCGACGGCGGCGTAAAGCTCCTCCTGGCGACCCATCCGCAGATAGACGACCGGATCAAGAACGTCCGGACGCTGTTGGCCGGGTTGCCCGATACGGAGCGGACGGGCGAGCTTTTGGCCCCACGGTATATCGAACAGATTCGTCCCCACACAGGAATCCGCTGACCGAAGGATGTCCAACGGTCAGAAGCGGGCGGCCGATCGTGCTGATTGCCCGCCTCATTGCACAGGCTATCCGGCACACCCATGATCGACCTGCATACCCATACCACCGCCTCCGACGGAAGACTTACCCCCCGGGAGCTCATCGCCCACGCCGCCGAGGTGGGATTGTGCGCCGTGGCCATTACCGACCATGATACCGTTGACGGTATCGCACCGGCGCGCCGATACGCCCAAGACGATCGGGATGCCCTTTGTCCCCGGGATAGAGATCAGCGCCGAGTATACCGCGACGGGCACCATGCATATCCTCGGCTACTTCATCGACGAGACCACCGGGTCCTTTTCAGACTCACTGGCCTTCCTCAAACGGGCGCGCAGGAGCCGCAATCCGCAGATCATCGAGCGGCTCAATCATTGCGGTGTCGACATCACGATGGAGGACGTGCGCCGGGAGGCCGGGTCCGACCAGATCGGCAGACCCCACTTCGCCCGCGCCATCGTGAACAAGGGTTTCGCGTCGTCGATCCCCGAGGCCTTTGAGCGTTTCGTCAAGAAGGGGGCCCCGTGCTACGTAAACAAGGAACGGTTCGCTCCCGAGCGGGCCGTCGAGCTGATCCGAAAGGCCGGCGGCATCCCTATCCTTGCCCACCCCAAAACCCTTAATATCGACTTCCAGCAAGAGCTGCCGCGGCTGCTGGCCCGGCTCCGGGAAGCCGGATTAATGGGCCTCGAGGCCTACTACTACAGCCACTCCCGGTCGGAGGAGGAGTATTTCCTCAGGCTCTCCCGAAAACTTGCCATCCTTGTCACCGGGGGAAGCGATTTTCATGGGGACAACAAACCGAAGGTGGCGCTCGGCAGGGGAAACGGCAGCCTCCTGGTGCCGCGGCTCGCGTACGATCTCCTGATTGCGGCAAAAGAGAAGATTGACGCCCATCGGGTTCCCTGACTCCCCCCTTCGCGCCGCCTGCCGCATATGCCGCCATACATTTCCATTGACAATCATACCGTTTCTTGTTAGATTCAGGAGCTTTAATACTTTACCGAGATACCACCATGCCCCGTCTGAAGCGAACACACTACTGCGGTCTGGTCACCAAGAAAGACTCCGGCGCCACCGTCGTCCTCATGGGATGGGTCGCCCGCCGGCGCGACCACGGCGGCGTCATCTTCGTGGACCTGCGCGACCGCACGGGAACCGCCCAGGTCGTCTTCAATCCCGACCACCACCAGGAGTGCCACGAGGCCGCCCATCGGCTGCGCAGCGAATTCGTCATCGGTATCAAGGGCGCCGTACGGGAGCGGCCCGAGGGGATGGTCAATACCCAGTTACCGACCGGCGAGATCGAGGTGCTGGCCGACGAAATCGTGATATACAACGAGGCGGAACTGCCGCCGTTCATGATAGACGAGTACGTCACCGTGGCCGAGAACCTCCGGCTCAAGTACCGCTATCTCGACCTCCGCAGGCCGGAGATGCAGAAGAACCTGATACTGCGCCACCGTGCCGCCATGAACATCAGGAATCACCTGTCACAGGAAGGCTTCCTCGATATCGAGACGCCCTTCCTGACCAAGAGCACGCCGGAGGGCGCCCGGGACTACCTCGTCCCCAGCCGCGTGAACCCCGGCAAATTCTACGCGCTGCCCCAGTCCCCCCAGATATTCAAACAGATCCTCATGGTGTCCGGGTTTGACCGCTATTTCCAGATCGTCAAATGCTTCCGGGACGAGGACCTCCGGGCGGATCGGCAGCCGGAGTTCACGCAGGTCGATATCGAGATGAGCTTCGTGGACGTGGACGACATCATCGCGATGACGGAAAAGCTTATCGCGAACCTCTTCACGGAAGTCGCCGGGATCGACCTGAAGACGCCCTTTACCCGCATCACCTACAAGGAGGCGCGGGATCAATACGGGATCGATAAGCCCGACCTCCGGTTCGGGCTGCCGCTCTGCGACGTAACCGAAGAGCTGGGCACAGGCGATTTCAAGGTATTCTCCGAGGCGGTGGCAAACGGCGGGATCATCAAGACGCTCAGGGTGCCCGCGAGCGACGCGCTGACCCGAAAGGAGCTTGACGACACGGTCGCCTTTGCCCAAGGACGCGGCGCCAAGGGCCTGGCCTGGGCGCGGGTGGGTGAAAACGGCTGGCAGTCGCCCATAGCCAAGTTCCTGTCGCCCGAGCAGATCGCCGCCGTCGAAAAGAAGACCGGCGCGGGCGTTACCGACACCCTCTTTTTCATGGCCGACGAGCCGGATATCGCCGACGACGTGCTGGCAAACCTCCGGTTGAAGATGGGGGAGCGTTTCGGCCTGATAGACAAGGACGCCTTTTCGTTCGTCTGGGTGGTCGATTTCCCCCTATTCGAGTATTCCGCCGAGGAAAAACGATACGTGTCCAAACACCACCCCTTCACCTCGCCGATGGACGACGACCTGGATCTGCTCGCGACCGCGAAAGAGCGCGCCCGGGCCAAGGCCTACGACATTGTGCTCAACGGCAACGAGATCGGAGGCGGGAGCATCAGGATATTTGACCCCGCGGTGCAGCGGCGGCTCTTTTCGGCCCTCGGCATCAGCGACGAGGAGGCCCAGGAGAAGTTCGGCTTCCTGATCGAGGCGCTGAGCTACGGGGCGCCGCCCCACGGCGGGATCGCGCTGGGCTTTGACCGGCTGGTGATGCTGATGTGCGGGGCGGAGTCCATCCGGGACGTCATTGCCTTCCCCAAGACCCAGAAGGTCACCTGTCTCATGTCGGGCGCGCCCGATTCGGTCGACAAGAAGCAGCTCAAGGAGCTGTCAATTAAGGTGGACCTGGGGTAATAGCCGTATGGGACTGACGCTGGCCGAAAAGATACTGTCCGAAAAGGCGGGAACGACCGTCATCCCCGGCCAGATCGTGCTGGTGGACGTGGACCTGGCGCTGGCCCAGGACGGCACGGGACCGCTGGCCATCAAGAGCGTGCAGGAGCTTTCCCTCAAAGAAATGCGGATGCCGCGCGCGGCGGTATTCTTCATCGACCACGCGGCCCCCAGCCCGCGAAAAGAGCTCTCCAACGACCACATCACGATCCGGAAATTCGCGGCCGAGGCCGGCGCACTGGTCTACGACGTGGGCCAGGGGGTCTGCCACCAGATCATGGCCGAGGACTTCGTATGTCCCGGCGACGTGGTCATCGGGGCGGACTCCCACACCGTGACGGCGGGGGGGATTGCGGCGTTTGCCACGGGGATGGGCTCCACCGACGTGGCCGTCGGCATGGCCACGGGCGCAAATTGGTTTTTAGTCCCCAGGACGATCAGGATCGAGGTGACGGGGGAGTTGCCCTTCGGCGTCTACCCGAAAGACCTTATCCTCCACATAATCGGCATGATCGGGGCCGACGGCGCCACCTACATGGCGCTCGAATTCGGGGGAAAGACCATCGATACGATGGAGATGTCCGGCCGCCTGACGCTGGCCAACATGGCCGTGGAGGCCGGGGCGAAGGTCGGGCTGGTTGCCTCCGACGGCATCACCCGGGACTACCTCGAAAAGGCGGGCCGGGGCGACTGCTGGCGCGAGATCCGGCCGGACGCGGATGCCGTCTACGAGCGGGTCGTCACGGTCGACGCCGCGAAGCTCCTTCCCACGGTGTCGCTGCCCCATACGGTGGATAACACCCGGACTATCGACGAGGTCGGGGAGGTGGCGGTCGACCAGGTCTTCATCGGCACCTGCACCAACGGGAGGATCGAGGACCTGCGGGTGGCGGCGTCTATCCTCAAGGGAAGGACGAAGGCGGCCGGCACGCGGCTCATCGTCATCCCGGCCTCCCGGAAGGTCTATGCGGACGCGCTTTCGGAAGGCCTGATCTCCGTATTCGTCGATGCCGGGGCGGCCGTGATGGCGCCCGGCTGCGGCCCGTGCGTGGGCGTCCACGAGGGGGCGCTGGGCGACGGTGAGGTCTGCCTCTCCACCCAGAACCGCAACTTCACCGGCCGCATGGGGAACCCCGATTCGTTCATCTACCTTGCCTCACCGGCAACGGCGGCGGCCTCGGCCATCGAGGGGAAGATCGCCGACCCGAGGAAGTATCTAAAGTAACCCTTTTCTCCAGACCGTCCTGCCTTATAAGAACCGTTTATCCCGCGCATTCCAAACGACCACATGACCGCTTTTTTGTGTTAATTTCCCTGAAAATCGCTTACAATATTCTCGATATACGATTGTTTGATTGGGTACGTCGATGGCTATCGATCAGAGGATAACCGAGAAGCGAGACGAAATTCTCGCCCTTGCCGCGCGCCACGGGGCATCCAACGTGCGGATTTTCGGCTCGGCGGCGCGGGGACAGGCGGGGGCCGAGAGCGATATCGATTTCCTGGTTGACCTTGAGCCGGATCGAAGCCTCTTTGACCTCGGAGGATTTCTCGTGGAGCTTGAAGACCTGCTCGGGGCGAAGGTGGATATCCTCACCGAGAAGGGCCTCCACTGGTATATCCGGGACCGGGTCATTGCCGAGGCCGTGCGGCTGTGAAGGATTACCGGCTCTACCTCATTCATATTGGGGAGTGCATCGAAAAGATAGAGTCCTACGTTTCAGGCGGGAAGGACACGTTTCTCAGAACGCCGCTCATCCAGGACGGCGTCCTTCACAACCTTCAGACGCTCGCCGAATCGACAAAGAATCTTCCCGAAGACGTGAAAGCATCACATCCCGAAATGGACTGGAGAAAGATCGTCGGTTTTCGCAATGTCCTCGTGCACGACTATCTGGGCGTTGATATCGAGCGGGTGTGGTTAATCGTCGAAAAAGACCTGCCGGGCTTGAAGCAGACAATTGAGGCGATGATCAGGGAATCCAAAAACTGAGACGTACACGCAGAGTGTACAGGATTAAAAGGCTAATTACTATTTCCATTATTGGAAATAGGAACGGGCGGCATATTGAGCCGCCCGTTTTAATTTCTATCTCGTCAGAAACTATTTCTTCCCCGATGCCCCCGCGAAGCCCGGCTTGCCGGGCGGCTCTGCCGCGTATTCGTCCAGCCCCCGCTGAATCGTCCCCTTCACGTCCTCGATCAGCTTGTCGAGCTGGTCCTTGTACTTGCCGATATCCACCGGCTTGTGGATGACGAGGTCGGCCGTTCCCGGGAAGAGCTTCAGGCTCTTGGCCCTGAGGATCTTTTCGGTATTGACCACCGAGATCGGCAGGATCGGCAGTTTCAGCTCCTGGGCCATGCGGAAGGCGCCCTTCTTGAACTCGCCGAGCTTTCCGGAGATGCTGCGGGTGCCCTCGGCGAAAAACAGGACCGAGGTGCCGTTCTTGATGCGGTCGGCGGCCGCCTTCATCGAGGCGATGGCCGAGTCGATGTTCTTGCGGTCGATGACGATAAACTCGCCGCCCTTCTCGCAGGCGTAGCCGAAGATCGGTATCTTCCTCAGCTCCCGCTTCATCACCCACCTGATATCCAGCCCCGACCAGCCGCAGATCACCAGCGGGTCGTAGTGGCTCTGGTGGTTGGATACCACCACGTAGGACTGGTTCTTGTCGATGTTCTCTTTCCCGAAGACCTTCACCCTGATCGGCGTGAGGTAGCTCAACACCCGCGCGTAGCCGACGGCGCAGAACTTGCTTGCTATCCGGGCGTTCGATACGACCCGGATCGGCATCGCGAGCGAGCCGAAAAAGGACGTCGCGGCCACGACAGAGGGGGCAAAGACGATGTATTTGTAGGGCTGGTAGAGAACGTATAAGACCTTCCGATAAAACGCTTTCATGGGATTACCCCGCTAATGTATAGCTCAATTATACCGCAAATCGATGCAAAATCCACTATAATTATGATAACGGCTCCGGCGTTGAGGGCGATCACCGGTTCGGCGAGTTGGTTATCATCATCCCGGCGATCTCCTTGACGACCTTGGCCGCCGCGTAGGCCGTTATCTGCAGGGGGTCGCGGGCGGGGTTCATCTCCACGACGTCGGCCCCGACGATGGGGCAGCCGATCGCGTGGATGACCGAGAGCGCCTGGCGGGTCGTGAGGCCGCCCCCCTCCGGGTGGGATACGCCCGGCGCGAAGGCCGGGTCCAGCGCGTCCAGGTCAAACGAGATATAGAGCGGGCCGGACAGGCCGAGGCGGAGCGGCTCCGCGAAGTCCTTCATCAGATAGACCTCGATCCCGAAACGGGCGGCCTGCTCGTGCCTGGTGCGCGGTCATCGTGCGGATGCCGACGGAGACGAGCCGCGCCGCGAGCCCTTCCTCCATGATGCGGGCAAAGGGGCAGGCGTGGGAGGTGCGGCTGCCGGCAAACTCGTCGTACGTATCGGGATGGGCGTCAAAGTGGAGGATCGTGAGGCCGGGGCAGGCCGCGGAAATGCCCCGGACGGCGGGCCAGGTCACGAAATGGTCGCCGCCCAGGAATATCGGCAGTCCGCCGTCGGCGGCGGCGGCCGCCGCGGCGACGATCGCCTCGAAGTCTTCCGCGCCGTCAAAGACGACGTCTCCCGCGTCCATCAGAAGCTCGCGCGAGGAAAGGTCGTGGCCGGTCTCGGTAAAGAGATTGGCCGAATCCGAGAAGAGGGCGCGGCGTATCGCGGCAGGCCCATCGGCGCTGCCTCTCAGGAATGACGAGTTTTTATCGTGGGGAAGGCCGACGAGCCTCACCCGGGCTGACCGGTTTTCGGCGAGCTTTTGCGCGTACGATTGCATGAATAGGGAACCCCCTTCTTCTCTCCGTTATCCGGTAAATCACGTAAAGTATACCAGCGTCTGCATAACTATACAATGGATTAGGCGGCCCCGGACAGCGTAATTTTACCCGTGTGAAAGTGGTATAATAGCAGGGGGAGATGCCCATCAATTTCGGGCGATCGTTACGGCCCGAGGCGCATCTAAACGAACAGGAATTACTATCGAATTGGAGATATACCCATGAAAAGAACCTATCCCTACGGAACGGGGCCGGTCAAGCTCGTTTCCACCGAGTGGCTGGCCGGCCGCCTTACCGACAAGAAGCTCGCGATAGTGGACACGCAGCCGAACATCCATGACTACATCCTTGAGCACATCCCCGGCGCGATTTATCTCAACGAGGGTCTCTTCCGCACATACGAAGGGTCGCTCCCCACGGTATGGGTGCGGCCCGAGATCGTCGAATCCGTACTGGGCAACGCCGGCATCGAACGCACGACCCCGGTAGTCGTATACACCGGCGTGGGTCAGTATAAAAAGTGGGGGGACGGGCTGGAACAGACAATGGTCGCCTATACGCTGGCCCGGTACGGCGTCGAAAACGTCTACGTGCTGGACGGCGGGCTCGACCAGTGGAAGAAAGAGGACCGGCCGCTCTCCCAGGACTACCCGACGGTGGAAAAGAGGGAATTCAAAGCGTCGGTCAGAAAGGACTTCTTCGTCACCTATAACGAGTTCCTGAAGCTCAAGGATCGGGACGGCGTGATCGTGCTGGACGCGCGGCCGCCGGCCGTCTACGAGGGGCAGGGGCCGTGGCCGGCGCCCGGCCACATCCCCGGCGCGGTGAATCTCCCCTGGCCTTCCCTCATGGACGACGGCAACAGGGCGCTCCTCAAACCGGAGGAGGAGGTCGCCGCGATCCTCGAAAAGGCGGGCGTCACCCCGGATAAGACAATCATATGCACCTGCGGCACCGGAAGGGAGGCGACCAACCAGTTTATCCTGTTGCGGTCGTACCTGGGATTCAGGGACGTGAAGATATATGAGGGGAGCTTTACCGAGTGGGTCCAGGTCCCGGGCAACAAGACGGTAACGGGAAAAGAACCCGGGCGATAGGGTGAATAAAGCATGGTCCATGTAAAGAAACGCGGCGGGTCTTTGACCCGCCGCGTTTTTGTTGTCTTCGTTCGATAGCCTCGGCGGACACGCCGCCCGGCCGTATCAGGCGATCTTTTTGCCGGCAAGCGGCGGGGAGGAGCTGAAGGCCTCCGTGAGGACGATCCTGCCGAATTTCCCGTTGAACGAATCGACGGTGCCCTTCACCTGGTAGACGATCGGGTCCATGGTGAGGACCATCACCGCTACGTGCTGCCCGTTTTTCAGGCGGGCGAGGTCGGTGTTGTAGCTCGAAACGCTAAACGCCAGCGACCTTCGGTCGACCGGGTAGACCGACATCGCCGGCGAGACGAAGGGATACGTTTCGCCCTCGGGTATATAGGCAATGGCCTTGATCGCCTGCATCTGGTCGTATTTTTTCTTGACGGTTAGCGGTATCTCGACGCCGGCGCCGTCTCTAAAGCGGCGCATCCGCGTCTTTACGGAAACGAGCTCCTTGACGATGGTGAGCTTTCCGATCTGGTCGCGCGGATAGCTGGTCTTGACGGCGATCGTCCCGGCCTTCCTGATCTTCGTATACGCGTTGTAGCGGAACATGTCGTTATAGGAGATCTTGTCGAAATAGGGCCCCTTGTTGACCCAGTCGCCGTTGAAGTCACCGGTTGCCTGGGCAAACGAAAGCCCGAGATTGACCGCCAGCAGCCCGACCTTTTTGTTATGTTTCAGGTTTTCCTGGGTCTTGACCATCAGGAACTCGCCGAAGATCAGGAAGTCGGATTCCGGCTTCCACGTATCGATGGAGGCGACAAAGGAGACGTTGGGCCTGTTGTCCGGGCCTACCGTCGCCATGAATTTTGCGATCATCGGCTCCGAATAGAGGTCATAGAATTCCTTCGGAAGCGCCATATAAATCCTCCCCGTATATAATATGTATATATCCGGCTATTGCTCGATCCGGGTAGCGCCCGTCCAATGGACATCGGGCACCCCTTCCTTTTGGGCGATGCCGGCAAGCCGCTCCATCTGCTCCTCGGTCACCAGCGGCGTCTTTTCCAGCTCAAACACCCGGTCCATCCGCGTATACTTGCTGCCGCACAGGTTGTTGAACGCCAGGAGCTCGTAGCGGACGACCGCCGGCATTTTTTGGACGATAAACCGGGAGACGGCGCGGATATTGTCGTCGTCGTCGGTGTATCCCGGGATAACGGGCGTGCGCACCCAGATGGGGATGCGGCCCTTCCCGAAGGCCTCGGCGTTGGCGGCGATATTCTTTGTCCCCAGGCCGGCGGCCTGCCGGTGGCGCTCGTCGTCCATGATCTTCAGGTCAAAGAGGATGAGGTCGGTGTGGGGGAGGATGTTCTCGTAGGCCTTCGGGGCGAACGCACCGCAGGTGTCTATCGCGGTGGCGATGCCGGCGCCCTTGCAGAGCCTGAGCAGCTCTGCGGCCGCCTCCGGCTGCATGGCGGCGTCTCCCCCCCCAGCGTCACCCCGCCGCCGGAATTCCGGTAGAACGCCTCGTCCTTCTTCACCTCTTCAAAGAGCTGTTCGGGCGTATAGGTCTTACCGATGACCTCGAGCGCCGCCGCGGGACACGCCGTCTCGCATTTTCCGCAGGCGGTGCAGAGTTTCCGGTCGATCTTCATGCCGATCCGGCGTCAGGGTAAGCGCGTTCTCGGGGCAGGCGGCGATACAGTCGCGCGCCCCGATGCACCGTACGTCGTACCACATCAGCTCCGGTTTGGGCGATATGCCCTCCGGGTTATGGCACCAGATGCAGGAGAGGGGACAGCCCTTGAAAAATACCGTCGTCCTGATCCCCGGGCCGTCCTCCGTGGAAAACCGCTGAATGTTGAATACTACCGCGTCCGTCACGAAACGTTACAGCTCCTTTGCCACCCGTGCGATGATTTCGTCCTGGATTTCCCGCCCGATGGAGACAAAGTAGGCGTTGTAACCGGTAACGCGCACGATCAGGTTCTTATAGTCGTCGGGGTTGTCCTGCGCCCTCTTGAGGGTTTCGGAGTCGATCACGTTGATCTGCAGGGCGGTCCCGCCCTTTTCGTTGTAGGTCCTCAAAAACGACATCAGCTTTTCCAGCCGTTCCTTATCTTTGACAAGGGACGGGGAGAAGCTGATGGTGTGGGAATCGCCGTTGGGGATCGTCTCCAGGCCGAGCTTGCCGACGCTCATGGTGACGGCCGTCGGTCCGCGCGAGTCGGCCCCGTTGACCGGGCAGACGCCGTTGGAGAGAAACGACCCGCGTTTGCGGCCGTCCGGGGTCGCCGCCGTCGAGGGGGCGTAGGCTATCCAGTAGTTCCAGGAGAGGTAGCCCGCCCGGTACTTACGGCCGGTGACCGGCGACGTATAGTGCGTGGCCTCGGTGCTCCAGTGCTGGGAAATCTCTTTGGCGATGGAGTCGGCATAGTCGTCGTCGTTGCCGTATTTCGGGGCCTTGTTGATGAGGGTCTGGCGCAGCTTCTCGTGGCCCTCGAAGTTATCCCCGATTGCCGTTAACAGCTCGTCCATGCTGATACGTTTATCGTCAAAGACGAGCTTCTTGACGGCGATCAGCGAGTCGGCGGCGGTGGCCAGCGCGATCCCCTCCACGGTGACGTAGTTATACTCGGCCCCGCCGTTATTGACGTCTTTCCCCTTTTTCTCGCACCCGTCCACCAGGGTCGAGAGGTAGACGGTGGGCTGGTACGTCGCCCGCCACTGGTCGGAGATGTTGTATATCTCGATGAGCTCTTTCATGAGCGCGGAAAGCTGCTTCTTGAAGGCCGCCATGAACTGGTCGAAGTTCTTGAATTTCCTCGGGTCCCCCGTCCGCGGGCCGACGCGCCGGCCGGTCTTCATGTCTTTGCCGTTATTGAGGGTGAGCTCCACGGCCTTGGCGATGTTCATGTTCACGTCCACGGTGCCGGAGCGGTCGTTGCCCTGGAGCGTATTTTCGAGGCACCCCACGGGGGCGTAGTCCCAGAGCTTGTCTTCGGGCAGGCCGATCCACTTGAGGGAGCGCATGGAGTTTTCGTCGAAATTGATGAGGAACGGCGAGCCCTGCGTCTCGATGATCAGCTCGGCGATCCGGCGGAGGAGCTTATCCGGCGTCTTGGCATGGATGCGGACGTTGGGCTTGGGCTCCAGCATGTTCATCTCTTCGATGATATCGAGCATCAGCCAGGTCAGGTCGTTGGAGGCGTCCTCACCCTTTTCGTTGATCCCCCCCAGCGTGATGAGCTGTCCGAATCCTGCCGTGATCCCCTGGTTTTCACCGATGCGTCCCTGGAAATCGTAGGCGTAGTTGTTCTTGATCCAGTAACAGTCCAGGAGCTCCTTGGCCCATTCGCGGGTGATCTTTTTTGACTCGATGTCCTTCCGGTAGAAGGGATAGAGGTACTGGTCGATGCGGCCGGGGGAAAGCCCGGGGCCGGGGTAGGATTCGTCGGTCATGACCAGCATGTGGGTCATCCAGAGAGACTGCAAGGCCTCGTGAAACGACCCCGCGGGCTCCCAGGGGACCTTCCGGGCGATCCGGGCGATCTCGAGGAGCTCTTCCTTACGCGTTTATCGGCCGTTGTGGCGGCGCCTTTCTCGGCGGCCTCGGCGTACCGCAATGAGAGGATCCTGGGCACCTCGGCGGCGATGATCATCGCCTCGAGGTAATCGATCTTTGCCTTGTCGTTCGTCCCGGCGATTTCGGCCTTGTAGGACTCGGTCAATCCCTTGAAGCCCTTTTGGAGGACTTTCTTATAATTCGGGATCAGGTGGCCCGGCGTAACGCCGGCGTTGCCGAGGCCCAGCTCGTTGGCCCGTTTGGCCCGATTCCACCACTTGTCGTGGAGCTTCTTTGCCTTCTTGGCCTCCGCCTCCGAATGGGAGCGCGTAAGGGCGGTGTTGAACTGGCCGCCGACGATCAGCTCTCCATCGAGTATCTGGACGGGGAGGTATTTTTCCACGACGATCTTGAGGAAGGTCGCCCGCCGCTTTTCCAGGGACATGGCAAAAAACCCTTCGGGAACCTCAACCTTCCGGGCGCACGCCAGGAGGCTGTCGGCAAAGCAGGGCATGAAGGGATATACGTCCGGGACGACCGCGAAGTGATGATACGGGAAGACGTCGTCCCACTCGGTTCCGGTGGTAAAGGGCATGACCTCGTTCTGGAAATAGGGCCTGCCGTTGAAATTGAAGTATTCGTCCCTGAGCCTCTTGACACGGGGCGATAGTTTTTCTGATGCCGACCATATCTGGTCCTTGGTGACGGCGCATGATGCGTGTGCCATGGCTCCCTCCTCTTTATGGGGTCCGCGCGATTAAATCATTACGAATGCAATATAGTATTATTCTACCCCTGAATCGCGCCATTACGCAACGGTATTTACGCGCTATTTCTCTTTTTCGCCAGACCCGCCTATGATAGAATATCCATGAAAAACTTTCAACAGAAAAAGGTGGGTAACGCTCACAATAATAGAAGGACCGGTTGAATGTGCCGGTCCGTGCGGCCGCGTGGAAATGGCCCCCACGGTCTTCTGTTCGAATATTCGAATATTCGAATAGCGGCCCGCCCCCGAAAGGGAATGAAAGGCTTTACCAATGATCGCAGCGATCTTCTCCGGGGGGTCCTACCGGGACCTCGAATTCTACCGCGGCCTGATTAAGGACGCCGGCCTCATCATCGCGGCGGACAGCGGGGGCGAGGCGCTGCTGTTGCTCGGCGTGGTTCCCGATATCCTCGTGGGGGACATGGACTCGATCGGGGCCGACGTCTTTGCCGAGATCACCGGGCGGGGCGCCCAGGTTATCGAAGTGCCGCCGGAAAAGGACTTCACGGATACGGAGCTTGCCGTCAGGACCGCGCTGGATCGGGGCGCGGAAGAGATCGTGATATGCGGGGCCCTCGGCGGCCGCCTCGATCACACGCTGGCAAATATCTCGCTGTTGGTGCTCGCCCAGGAAAGGGGCGTCACTGCCCGGATCGTTACCGAGGACCAGGAGGCCTATCTCCTGGCCGCCGACGTCGTCAACCCGATCGCAGGCGCGATCGGCGACACGGTATCGCTCATCGCGCTTTCCGACCCCACGACCGGCGTTACCACGCACGACCTGAAGTATCCGCTGAAGGAAGCGAGCCTCACGCTGCTTTCCCCGCTCGGGGTGAGCAACGAGATCTCGGGGCCGAATCCTTACGTGGAGTTCTGGGAGGGGCGCCTGCTGCTGGTGGCGGTGAGGAACCCGTAGGCCCGGCCCTGGCGGCGGGAGTGTCGCGCGGAATTCCGTGCACGTAAACCCAGGCCATTCAGATCCGCGCCTTCCTACTGCATCTTCTTTTCGATCGCCTCGCGTATCTTCGGCAGGGCGGCCCGCGCGGCCTTCTCGCCCTCTAAGATCAGGAAGGTCTTCTTGTCGAAATCGATCATGCCCACGCTGGCGACGTTGGGGCGGATGACCACGTCGGCGTCCTTTATCTGGTACTTGGAGATCTCGTTTCCCATGATGTTAAACGTCTGCATTATCACGTCGATGACGTTCTTGATGTCGGGGTTGTACGAGGGGGAGGAGACGTCCACCGCGATGACGATATCGGCCCCGAGTTTGCGGGCCACGCCCACCGGCACGTTATCCACCACGCCGCCGTCAACCAGGATCTTCTTCCCGATAACCAGCGGCTTGAAGATCCCCGGTATCGAGATAGACGCCCGAACCGCGGTGGAAATAGGCCCCTTCGTAAAGATGACCTTTTCTCCGGTTACGAGATCCGTGGCAACGGCGGCAAAGGGGATCTTGAGCTGCTCGATGTTTTTTACGGGAATCCGGCTGTTGATGAAGGCGACGACTCTCTCTCCCTTGACCACCCCCACCAGGATATTCGGGAGCGAGTAGTCAAAGACGGTATCTTCCGTCAGGCCCCAGGCAGCCTTTTCGAGCTTCGCGGCATCTGCATAGTAGGCGTACATCGCCCCGGTGAGGCTTCCCGCGCTCGTGCCGACGATGATATCTATGGGGACGTGGTTTGCCTCCAGGACCTTGATGACGCCGATGTGGGCAAAGCCGCGGGACGCGCCGCCGGAGAGCACCAGCCCGATCTTCGGTCTCGGCTTTTGAACCGGGGGCGGGATATTCGGGGCGGGGCATCCGGCAAGAAACAGAAAGAGAACCAGCACCGCGGCCGCCGATATGCGCAACAAGATATTCTTCATCACATTCCTCCCTGGCGCTCACTATAGCACAAATCGGAGGTAAAGGTAAGGCCCGGCCGTCAAAAAATCACTTGCGCATGCGGCCGGTTTCCTTTATTCTCGGGACATGGACGATTCAGCTATGGGGCCGCCGTCCTACCTGGGGCTTCTTGAGTCGGGGGAGCTCGAGCGGCGGGCCGAGGCCCTCACCGCGCTCCTCTCGCACTGCCGCCTGTGCCCCCGGGAGTGCGGGGTAAACCGGAAAAAGGACGAGCGGGGTGTTTGCCGGGCCGGGTATCTCCCCGCGGTCGCCTCCGCGTTTCCCCACTTCGGAGAAGAGCCTGAACTGGTGGGCAGCGGCGGCTCCGGGACGATCTTCATGACCCACTGCAACCTGCGCTGCGTATTCTGCCAGAACGACGACATCAGCCACGGCGGAGAGGGCCGTGAGGTGCCGATCGAGGACCTGGCCGCGTACATGATCGCCCTCCAGGACAGGGGGTGCCACAATATTAATGTCGTCACTCCCACCCATTACGTGCCCCAGATCGTATCCGCACTCGTCCTGGCGGCCCGGAACGGTCTCCGGCTCCCCCTGGTCTATAATACCGGCGGGTACGATTCCGTTGAGGTAATCCGCATGCTTTCGGGGATCGTCGATATCTACATGCCCGACTACAAGTTCGCCGACGAAACGCCCTCGCGCGCCTACCTGGACGCGCCGGACTACCCGGAGGTGATCACGGAGGTGCTCACGGAGATGCACCGCCAGGTGGGCGTGCTCCAGACCGACCGGAACGGAATCGCCCGAAGGGGCCTCTTGATCCGCCACCTCGTGATGCCCGGGGGGCTTTCCGGCACGGACCGGGTCGCGTCGTTTATCGCCGGGAGGCTCTCGCCCGATTCCTACGTGAACGTCATGGACCAGTACCACCCCCGGCACCGGGCCTCCCGGTTTGCCGAGATTTCCCGCCGGATAACCCAGCGCCGAATACCGCGCCGCGGTCGACGCCGCCCGGGCGGCCGGCCTCTCCCGGGGGTTTTAACGGTGCCGGCCGCATCCGTAGATCCCCGGATCGTGGGGGCGCTCAAGCGGCGGGGGCTTTCGATCCACCGCTGTTGCCCGACGAGGGACCTCATGTTCGGGCAGCTGCCGGAGGGCCGCGAGCGGTCCTTCTACGAGGCGATGCGGCGGTATTCCGTCAGGCTGATGCTGCGGGCGATGATATCCCGCCAGGACGGCTTTGCCCCGGCCGACCTCGGGAGCTTCTCGGGGGAGGCCGAGCGCGTGCGGACGATCGAGCGTATGGCCGACATCGGGATCGTCGAGGAGGCCGGCGGCTCGTTTCGCCTTGCCAAAAGGCCGGTCACGAGCTTCGGCCCCACCCTGGAATGGTTCGTGGCGCAGATGATGATGGACCGGTTCGATTCGCCCTCGATCTGGGGTATCACCTTTCGGGGGATCGAATCGGGGGGGATTTCGACGTCATCTCGCTGTTCGAGGATGAGCTGATCTACATAGAGGTCAAGTCGGCGCCACCCAAGGGTATCGAAACCGGGGAGGCGCGGGCGTTCCTCGAACGGGTCAATACGCTGCTGCCCCGGGCGGCCTTCTTTTTCGTGGATACGGAGCTGCGCATGCGGGACCGGGTGGCGCTGCTGTTTCACCAGGACTTCCTCGAACGGATGAAGGACCCGTACCCGCGGCGGCCGGACCTTCAAAACCTGACGGGGGAGATATTTCATATCGACCACCGGATATTTATCCTCAACGCCTACCGGGACGCGGCGGCGAACTTCACGCTGTGTTTCAGGGATTTTCTGGCGCGGGGGCTTTCGGTGCTGTAAGGGAGATACTTTGTGATCGGGACAATCGTAAACACCGTTGCCATCGTTATCGGCTCGCTGGTCGGCCTCTTCTTCGCGCGGTTTTTTACCGAGCGTTTTCGGACGGTCATCATGCAGGGCCTGGCGCTTTCCATCATCCTCATCGGCATGTCGATGGCCGTAAAGACCACCAATATCCTCATCGTCATCGGGAGCATGGTGCTCGGCGGGGCGACGGGCGAGCTCTTGAGGATCGAGGAGCGTCTCGAATCGCTCGGGGAACGGCTCAAGAGACGGTTTCGGTCGGATTCGGCCACGTTTGTCACCGGATTCGTGACGGCAAGCCTCGTCTACTGCGTCGGCGCGATGGCGGTGGTGGGAAGCCTCGACGAGGGGATCCGCCACGACCCGCACATCCTGTTGGCAAAATCGCTGCTTGACGGAGTGGCGTCCATCGCCTTTGCCTCCACGCTCGGGGTGGGGGTCATATTCTCGGCGATCTCGGTATTCGTTTACCAGGGGGCGCTGACGGTCCTCGCGATGCTCTTCGGCGCGCTCCTCTCCGAGACGATGATTGCGGAGCTGACGGCATCGGGCGGGCTCCTGATACTCGGCATAGGCCTCAATATCCTGTTTGCCAACGCCGGTGTCCGCAGCACGAACGAAACCGGTCTCCCGAAGACCGCCCGAAAGGGAGCGCTGCTGCAGGTTCCCGGGCGGCCGCCGGTCGTCTCGATCAAGATCGGCAACCTCCTGCCGGCGCTCTTCTGGGCGGTTCTCATCGCGTGGGTGGTTGAGAAAATCGCGAAATAACGTGAGAAATGTCATGGTTTTATGAACGATTGGACGATAGAAAGCAAATCAAAGCTTTACAGAAGGGTAATCGTATAGTATTATTTATATCTAATCTGACTAGCCGGGTATCCGAAGCCGGATGTCCGATGACTGGATGGATGGTCCCGGTTTCGATTCGGTTGAGCAGGATTTAGCGATAGCGGGCTCATGCCGTCCCTTTTATCCGGGCCTTCACGATAGTCCATTAGGTGTCGCGTTCTTTCAGGTTTTTTATGTACATCCCCGTGATGACGGGTCATGGCAATTTTGTTTTGTAAGGAGGTAATTATGAGAGGATTCAGGGTAGCGCTGCTGGCACTTCTGGTGTTACCGATCGTATGTCTGGCGGCAGCCAACGCCTTTGCGGCTACCGAAAGCGGGTACCTGTACGGACCGGGAGCCTCTACACCTTTACGGTGAACGCCGGAAGCGTCAATTACGTCGAAGTGAACTTCAGCTGGCCGAAGGGCGCGGCGGACTTCTGGGTCAAGGTCGTCGGCCAGGACGGGAGAACGGTCCTGGGCAACTTTGACCTGGACAACGGTGAGATCATCCAGCTTTCCGGCGGCGGCACGTTCTACCTGACCGTTTACTCGAACCGCGGCGGTGGAAACTGGTCGGCTTCCTACGCCCTTTCGGGCGGCGGCGGATCGGGCCCGTCAGGATCGTGTAACGTATACGCCAACTCGGCAAACGGGCGTCTCGTGGGTCCCGGTGATTCGTGCAGCTGGTCGATCTACGCGCGAAGCAACTACGTCGAGGTCCCCTTCACGTATCCGAAGGGCTCGGTTGATTTCTGGGTCGAAGTCATCGGTCAGGACGGCCGCACGGTTCTCGGCAACTTTGACCTGGACAACGGTGAGATCATCCAGCTTTCCGGCGGCGGCACGTTCTACCTGACCATATATTCCAACCGGGGCGCCGGCAACTGGACGTGTTCATGGTAGCAGCCATATATAATACATAAGAATGAGAATTGGGAGGATTAGTATGAAAAGAGTTACCCTGTTGCTTATTATCGCCGTCCTGGCGGCCGGTCTTACCCTCTCGGGGTGTAACGCCGTCAACGACATGTTCGGCAAGCTTTTCGGCAAGGGGCAGCCCAACGCACCCCAGGGCCCCGGCGGGCCGATGATGCCGGGCGGCGGCCCGACGGCGCCGTACGGCGGCGGCGGAGTTACCGAGAGCGGCTACCTCTCCGGCCCGGGGGCGTCCTACACGTTTACGATAAACGCGGGAAGCGTCCAGTACCTTGAAGTTCCCTTCACCTACCCGGTTGGGTCCGTGGACTTCTGGGTTAAGGTCGTGGGGCAGGACGGCTACACCGTTCTTGGCGATTTTGACCTGGATAACGGCGAGATCATCCAGCTTTCCGGCGGCGGCACGTTCTATCTCACGGTCTATTCAAAGATGGGCGCGGGCAACTGGAACGCCACCTATAACCTCGCCCCGGCCGGCGGCGGAGGCGCGATGATGCCACCGGCCGGCGGAGGCGGCGGCACCGGCAACTGCACTGTCGATCGGCAACGCGGTCAACGGCTATCTTTCCGGCCCCGGTGATTCGTGCAAGTTCACGATCAACGCCGGTTCCAAGACGTATGTCGAAGTGCCCTTCACGTACCCCGTCGGCTCGGTCGATTTCTGGGTCGAGGTCGTGGGCCAGGACGGCTACACGGTGCTGGGCGATTTTGACCTGGATAACGGCTCGGTCATCCAGCTTTCCGGCGGCGGGACCTTCTATCTGACGATCTATTCAAACAACGGTGCAGGCGCCTGGTCCTGCAACTGGCAATAACATCAAAAAGGAGACATCATGAAAAAGCTATTTACCGCTATTATGCTCGCGGCGGTCGTTTTTGCGCTCGATTCTTCCCGGCTGCGGAAACAAGGAACCCGAGGTTCCGGTAGGACCCGCCCCGGGTGCCCCCCCGACCGGACCGGTAGCCCCCGGCTCCCACTATGAGGGCGGATACCTGGCCGGCCCCGGCGCCTCGTACACGTTTACCGTGAACGCCGGAAGCGTCACCTACCTCGAAGTTCCTTTCACGTATCCGGTTGGATCGGTGGACTTCTGGGTCAAGGTGGTGGGGCAGGACGGCTACACCGTGCTGGGCGATTTTGACCTGGACAACGGCGAGATTATCCAGCTTTCCGGCGGCGGCACGTTCTACGTGACCGTCTACTCAAAGATGGGCGCCGGCAACTGGAGCGCGACCTACTAAACCGAGACCTGTTAGACAACGAAAAGGGGGGCATCAGCCCCCCTTTTTTATTTGCATATCTTCAGACTCGGGAGTTTATCACAGATCCCCAGTTCCACCGCCTTCTCGTAATCCCTGTGCGCCTCGTCGTATTTCCCCATCTTTTCCAGCGCCCGGCCCCGGTTATAGTAGGGCTTCAGCCCTGTTCGGGTTGATCTCTATGGCCCTGGTAAAGTCTAAGGACCGCCCGGTATGGGTGGTCCTGCAGCAGATAGAGACTGCCGCGGTTGTTGTAGTACCGGTCATTTTGAGGGTTCAGTCTCAATTGCCAGGGTATACTCGAGTATCGCCAGGTCGTTGTACCCGAGGATATCCATTAGAAAGCCGCGCTTGTAGTGCGCCTCGGGGCCCGCGGAGTAAAGGCAGAGGCCCTGATATAGTCGTGCTTCATGACGGGCCATGCCCGTATCGAGGAGCCCGCGCCAGAAGTGGCGGGGGGTGCACGGACGTTACGTATTTCGGCAAGCAGCCGTTGACGATGTCGGCCTCATCGTACCGAAAGGAATCATCGAGGTATCCGGGGACATCCATTTCGTGCCTGAAAGGGGCGCTGGGGGTGCTGGTTGGGTTGGTCGGGGGAAGAACCGGGAACGGCGCCGGTGGAGACGCGGCGCCGTCTATGGAGTAGCGGACAGACATCCGGAGAATTGAATCGATACCAACAGGATGATTATCACAAACAGCGGTACGGTTGTAGGGAAGCGACCAACGCCGTTCATGACCGCACGTCTCTACCGCACATCACCCGCCGCGATCTTCAGGTGCCGCTCGATGACGTAGCAGGAATCGTCCCCCTTCCTGCAGAGGTCGACCGCGTCCTTCAGGACCGTTTTGGCCTCCTCCACCCTTCCCATCTTCAGGAGCACCCATCCCTTTGTATCGAGGAAGGCGGCGCTCTTCGGATCGGTTTTCAGCGCGGATTCGATAAGCGTGAGGGCTTCGGTAAGCCGGTCCCCCTTCTGGGCGAGGCAGTAGGCAAGGAAGTTATTGACCTGCGCCGGGGAGATCATGTCCTCCGGCAGGGGAGACTTCCGGTAGTCCTCGATAAAGGCGATGAATTCGTCGGTGACGTCGAGCATCGGCCCGGACAATCCCAGACGGTCATAAATATCGAGTATCGAGCCGTAGGCCCCGAAGATAATCCTGGCGGCCTTTTCCCGATCCATTACGATCTCCCGCTTCGCCCGGGCGAGCGCCTCGTGGTAGTTGATGAGGGCGGTGTTGTCGTTGTTCAGCATGACGTAGCAGCGCCCCAGCTGCATGTGTATAAGGGCGATCAGGAGGCTCTCTTCGGGCGCCTTGGCCGTTACGAGAGAAAGCCCCTCCTCATAATAGAGCGAGGCCGAGCGATAGTCTCCCTTTTCAAAGAGCTTGTCGCCCGTCGCCATCAGGGAATCCAGGTCCTGGGCGTGCGCCGCGGCGGCCGCCAGCGCCAGTAGGATAATGCAGATAATTGTTGATCGTTTCACCGGTTGTTTGCCTTTCAGTGGTTTGTCGCTATTGTACCTGTTGTACCTATTGTCCTTATTGAACGGGCGTCCTGTTGAAGTTTATGATCGACTTGTCGAGGTCTATCTCCTGCACCCCGTGGGGGGGCGCCAGCGAAAAGCGGGAATCATCGATCGGCGTTCCCGCTTCGATTTCTTTGTAGCTGATGCCGATCGTGACAAAGGTCCCCGCGTCGGGCACCTTATACGAAAGGGTCATGGGAAGGGTCTTGGCGCCGATTTCAGAGAAATCGTCGAAGACGCCGTCGATAATCAGGTTGTTGTCGGCGTCATAGAGCCGCATTTTCACGATCGAAAAGGTCCTTCCGTCGACGGTCAACACCGCCATGCCCCCCGGGGGGGCCTCGGGCAGCAGCGTCAGCTCATACGTGCCGGAAAGCGCGTCAAACGTCATCCCCTTGGCGTAGTAGCCGGAAAGGTCAATCCGTCCCTGCAGGAGCCCGACGATATCGGTCGCCTTGAACGGGAGGGGGATTAATAGCGAGAGGTTCTTCTTAGACGCGAGGCCCGAATAGAACCGGTTTTCCATCGGGGAATATATGAAGACCCTCTTGAGATCGGTGGTCAGAAAGAGGAGGGTCTCCCCGAGGGGGCCCGTGGTCTCCAAGCGCAGGAACGAGGGCTTCTTTGAGAAGATTATCTCCGTGACGCGGTAGTCGTCGGCCGGGGAGGAGACGGATACGCGGGCCTGTGCGCGCAGCGTATCGTGGATGGGATTGCTCAGACGCGTTTTGTCAAGAAGCTCCGAGACATCTTTTACGACGACGACGGGAAGCTGGGGGGGCCTGGGTTCGACCCCGGTACAGGCGCCGATCAGCAACACGAGGAAGATAGACGTGAGAAACCGGACGCGCCTACAGGAGCTCATCGATCTTCTTGCCTTCCTTGAGGTGGTCTATCTTCATCTTGAGTTTTTCGATCTGGAAGTCCTCCGGTCCCAGCTCCCAGGCCTTCAGATAAAAGGGAAGGGCCTTATCGACCTCACCTAATCGGTAATTCACGTCCCCCATATGCTCGTTTACCACCGGGTCGTCCGGCATGAGGGTATACGCGCGTGAGAGCTCGGTGAAGGCCGCGGCGTAATTACCTTTCCTGAAGTAAACCCACCCGAGGCTGTCGATGATGTAGCCTTCCTCCGGCTGGAGGCGCAGCGCCTTGTCAATGAGCTGCTTGGCTTCGTCGAGGTTTATGCCGAGATCGGCATAGGTATAGCCGAGATAATTGAGGGCGTCGGCATTCTCGGGGTCTTTGACGACGACCTCTTTAAGCACCGTTATGGCGTTGGTCTTATCTCCCGAAAGGTCCAGGACGGTTCCGTAGTAGAAGAGGTGCCTGACCTCATCGGGCTCAAGCTTCATCGCCTTGTTGATTTCAACGATGGCCTTATCATACTGCCTGGCCTCGACCCAGAGGGAGGAAAGTATGTGGTGCAGCCCGGCGTCGCCCGGCTTTACCGCCAGTGCGTCCTCGATAGCCTCTTTCGCGCCATCGATGTCTTTCTGCTCCTGCCGGATATAGGCGGTATGGATCTTGGCGTCAACGAACAGCTCCGACGACCTGGGGATCGCGTTAAACTGAGTGAGGGCTTCGTCGCTCCTTTTCAGTTTCTCGTAGGTCGCTCCAAGGTAGTAAATGACCTTCTCGGCCCCGGGGTTTTTGGCCAGCAGTTTTTCGAACTCTTCGGCGGCCGCATCGTAGCGCTCCATCTCGAAGTAAATGAGTCCGAGCTGCAGCTCCACGTCGTCCTGCCCGGAGGCCCCAAGCCCCAGCTCCTTGAATTCCCGGACGGCGTCCTCGAGGCGGTTAAGCTGAATGTAGATCCTTGCCAGGTGTTCCCTCAGAAGGGTATTGTCGGGATAGATAGAAAGGATGCTGGAAAAGGTCTTGGCGGCCTTTTCATAGTCTCCCCGGTCTTCGTAAATAAGGGCAAGACCGAGTATGGCCGTCTCATTTTCCGGGTCCAGGGAAAGCGCCTTGAGATAGTATTTCTCCGCCTGATCCTTATCTCCCCGGGACAACTCGATCTTGCCCATGAGATAGTAGATATCGGAGTTCTTCGGATCGATCGTCAGATATCTCCTCAAGGTAGCGATGCCGGCGCCGAATTCCTTGTTCTCGGTCTGGATTGCGGCTAGTTGTATGTACGGGTCCCTATCCTTCGGGTCCAGCATAATGAGCTGCTCGAGGATCCTCTTGGCCTTTTCGACGTTCCCAAGGCCCGAATAGATTTCCGCCAGGAGCGTCAGCAGTTCCTTATTATGAGGTGAAACGGCCAGCCCCTTTTCGGCCGCGGCCGCCGCCGCGTTAAGGTTCCCGGTCTTGGCGTACAGCTCCGCCAGCTCCATGTGGAGCATCGTTGCCTGTGGGTCGTACTCTATGGCCTTCTCGTACTCGGCGACCGAACGGGAATAGTCGCCTTCCCATAGCGACGTACGCGCCGCCAGGAAGTAATAGTAGGCCATGCCCTGGGGCGTGGTGACGCTTTCCGGCACCCAGATATCCTGTTTCGTATAGGTGGAGCCGGTGGAAAGGGAGCATGAGGCGCTCAGCGCGCCGAAACAAAGGACAACGGCCAGCGTTCTCCAGTAGTTCATGACAGTGCCTCTACGTTATTTTGACAATTATATCGAAGATTTTCCCATGAGTCAATTGATTTAGGGTCTGATGCAATGTAAAGGAGGGGGAAATCCCGAACAGGGGGGTCCCGGGCGTTACAAGGATGAGACCGGAGCGATCCTTTTCCGATACTCGCAGGTGACCGGTTCCGACGAACAGGATGGTTTTGACTAACGTCTGATGCGTCGGCGGCCCATCATTTATGAAGAAACGACAATAACCGCCGTTTTCTCGACATATTTTCCTTGACAGTGGGGGGTAATGGGGCTATAGTTTGGTAAATAGTGGTATAAAGTGGGATAAAGAGGGGACGGTAGGTAGAAAAAGCCATACAGCGGGGTTGCGGGGTACACAGCGGGGAGGTAAACCATATCGGGTTGGGGATAGCGTGGTGTGCAGGGTAAGACGGCCGCTCAACCCCATTACGGCCGATAGCGGGGCCGGGCCGATAAGCCGCACGCGGCGGCAGCAGTCGGAGGGATCGTGTTTCGGGGAAACTTTGAGCATGTGATAGACCAGAAAGGTCGGGTCAGCATCCCCTCCCGGTTTCGGGAGGTGCTCAGGGAGAGCTACGCCGAGACGCTGGTCATATCCCGGTCCGACGGGTGCCTCGTGGCGTATCCCGAAGCGGAATGGGCAAAGATGGAGCAGAAGATCGCCGACCTTCCCCAGCTCAAGAAAAACGTAATTGCCGCCCAGCGGTTCCTCATCTCGTCGGCCGTTGAGTGTCCCGTGGATAAACAGGGCAGGATTCTGATCCCGCAATACCTGAGGAGCCATGCGGCGCTCGTCAAAGACGTCGTGTTTGCCGGTATGATCAACCGGGTCGAGATATGGGCTAAGGACCGGTGGGAGGAGGAACTGAAAAAGACCTCCGATATCTTCAGCGATATCGGGGAGACCCTCGGGATTTAGGTTCCCGTATGGATGAGACGTCCCACCGGCCGGTTATGGTACGGGAGGTGCTACACTACCTCCAGCCCCGTGACCAGGGTGTTTACTTCGACGCAACCGTGGGTATGGGGGGGCACGCCGCGGCAATCCTGGAGGCCTCGGGGCCCGGGGGCAGGCTCATCGGCGCGGACCTGGACCCCGACGCCGCGGCCACGGCCCAGGCAAATCTCGCCCGTTTCGGCGAGAGAACGAAAATTTATCATGCAAATTATACGCAACTGGAGTATATTTCCCGGTTGGCCTCGGTTGGGCGGCTGGACGGGATTGTAATGGACCTCGGGGTCGGCTCCCATCAGCTGAACTCTGGCGACCGGGGGTTTTCGCTCGATCTGGACGGCCCCCTGGATATGCGGTACGACAGGGGCGCGGGGCGGTCGGCCGGAGAGGTCATCGGCCGCCTCAACGAAAAGGAGCTTGCCGGCATAATCGACCGCTACGGTGAAGAGAGGAGGGCGCGGGCGGTTGCCCGGGCCATCGTCAGGGCGCGTGAGAAAAAGAAGATAGAAAGCACCCGGGAGCTTGCCGCGATCGTCGTGCGGGCGATCGGGACGCCGGGAAGATGGCGCATCCACCCCGCCACGAGGACATTCATGGCGCTGAGGATCTCGGTTAATGATGAGCTGGGGAGCCTGGAACGATTCATAGGCGACTCGGCGGCCCGCCTGGCCCCGAACGGCAGGATGGTCATCATATCGTTTCACTCGCTGGAAGACCGGATCGTCAAGACGTCTTTCCGTGAGCTTGCGGCCAAGGGCGACGACGGCAGCCCCCCGCTGTTCGCGATCCTGACCAAGAAACCGATAGTGCCGGACGAGAGCGAGGTCGCTCAGAATCCGAGGGCGCGCAGCGCCAAACTCAGGGCAATTCAAAGGATACCGGATGGATAACGCCGTCTCATATGCCTCCATCACCCGCATCGATGGGCTCAATCGGATGCGGCAAAGTGAGCTTATCAGGCTCACTGCGCCATACCTGATTGCGCTTGCTGCCGTCGCTTTTTCCCTTTTTCTCTATCTCTGGACCCGAGTCTCAGTAACCACCCTTAATTACGAGATAGCTCACCTTAAAGAGCATGAGAGGGCCCTCGCCCGGACCAACCGGGAGCTTACCATAGAGCTTGATACGATAACATCGCCGGCAAATCTCGAACGGATAGGAAGGGAGCGTTATTACCTTACCTATCCGGAAGATTCGTCGGTCATCATAGTACGGTGAGACGTGGTGCTCAAGGACCGTTCGATACGAGAGCGAAAAAAGAAGGAAGCCCGCATATGGCTTCACTTCCGATTGCGGATTATCCTTGTGGTCTTTCTGATCCTGTTCGCGGCGCTGTTGATCCGGGTTGCCAAGCTTATGCTCGTCAATCGGGAAGAGCTCTATTCCTACGCAGAAAAGCAGCACCGGATCATATCCACGTACACGACCAAACGGGGAAACATCTACGACGTCAACGGAATGGACCTGGCGGTGAGCCTCGAAATGGACTCGGTATACGCCTGTCCGTACAAGATCACCGACCCGCGGAAGACGGCCCGCCTTGTGGCGAGGACTCTCTCGATGGACGAGGACGACCTCTATGGACGGATTACGTCCGATAAGAACTTCGTCTGGATTAAACGCACGGTTTCTCCTAAAACAGCCGAATCGGTAAAGGACCTGAAACTCGAGGGGATTGGATTTGTCAATGAAGATAGGAGGTTTTTCCCCAACAGAAACCTCTGCAGCCATGTAATCGGATTTGTCGGGACCGATTCCCAGGGCCTGGCCGGGATAGAGTATGAGCTGGATCGGTATCTCAAGAGCACGGTAAGCCACTTTATCGCCGTCAGGGATGCGCGGGGAAACAGCCTCTTTGCCGTGGACCCGGCGGATACGGAGGCGCTGAAGCGCTACGACGTATACCTTACTATCGATACGATGGTGCAATATATCGTCGAGCGTGAGCT
Source organism: uncultured delta proteobacterium (assembly GCA_963848155.1). Taxonomy (GTDB): domain Bacteria; phylum Desulfobacterota; class Zymogenia; order Zymogenales; family Zymogenaceae; genus JAFGAS01. Next base: position 18,654 of record CAWKCL010000004.1, on the reverse strand, counting down.
GACTGCCGCTATCGAGCAGTATCGGGCCGAGGGCGGCTGCGTGATTGTGATGGACCCGAATTCGGGGGAAGTTATCGCGATGGCCTCCCGGCCGGACTATGACCCCAACAGGTTTCTCGATGCAAAACGGCCGTCCTGGAACAACCGGGCGGTCACGATGAACTTCGAGCCGGGGTCCACGCTCAAGATTTTTCTGGCGGCCGGCGTCATCGAAGAGGGTCTGGCAAAAAGGGACGACCGGTTCAATTGCGAGGGCGGCACGTATCAAATAGATAACGTCGTCTTCCACGACCACGGAGGGAGTTTTGACGCCCTGAGCTTTTCGGATATCGTTCGATACTCGAGCAACATCGGAGCCATAAAGCTGGGGCGGCTGCTTGGGCCCGATAAGCTGTTCAGCTACCTGGGGGCCTTCGGGTTCGGAGAGCCGACGGGGATAACGCTGCCGGGCGAAGAGATCGGGATGATCATGCCGAAGAATTCCGTGCGGCCGGTGGACCTGGCCTCGATGTCGTTCGGCCAGGGCCTCTCGGTGACCCCGCTGCAGCTGATTACGGCCGCCTCCGTTATCGCCAACGGCGGATTGCTGATGGAGCCGTACCTGGTGGACCGGATCGTGGATGAAAACGGGGATGCGGTCGTCAAAACGTCCCCGAAGATAAAGAGACGGGTCATATCGCCCGAGACGGCCCGGATGGTCACGGAGATGATGGAGGGCGTGGTGGCGTCGGGAACCGGGGTATATGCGCGGGTCGCCGGCTTTGACGTGGCCGGCAAGACCGGTACGGCAGAGGTTTACGACCCGGCGACACGGACCTACTCGGAGACCGTCTACACCGCCTCCTTTGTTGGGTTCTTGCCGGCCAAAAGCCCGAGGTTAATAATCCTGGTGGTCCTGGAAAATCCCCACACGAGCATTTACGGCGGTGACGTGGCGGCCCCCGTATTCAAGAATATCGCGGGGGGGTTGATGAAGCGTATGACCGTCAATCCCGACGGGACGTATCATAACGGGTCTAACGTAATCGACGCCGGAAGGGGATCGGCGGACTTTGCCCCGCTGATGTAACGATGAAACTGAGACGTATCATAGGTGATGTTGAGGTGCTGGCGCACCGGGGGATCTCGATGTCGAGATCAGCGATATCTTTTACGATTCGCGCGCCGTGGCCGGGGGCGGCCTCTTCGTCGCGATCAAGGGGTTGGTTACCGACGGCCACCGGTACGTCGGAGCCGCCGTCGACCGGGGTGCGTCCGCAGTCGTGGTAGAGGAAGACATGGATATTCCCGGGGCCGTCGTCGTCCGTGTTCGGGACTCCCGCGCCGCCCTCGGGCGGCTCGCCGATGCGTTCTTTGACTACCCCTCGATGAAATTGAAACTGCTGGGCGTCACCGGAACGAACGGTAAGACGACCATATGTTATATCGTGGAAGAGATACTCGCGGCCGCCGGCAAAACCCCCGGCGTCATCGGCACGATCAACTACCGGTACGGAAAGACCTCCATCACGCCGCCCCACACCACTCCGGAATCGCTGGACCTGGTGAGGCTGCTTTCGGACATGGTGGGCGCGGGTACCGGTTACGCGGTCATGGAGGTATCTTCCCACGCGCTGGACCTCCGCCGGGTGGATAGCTGTATGTTTGACGCCGCCCTCTTCACGAACCTGACGCAGGACCATTTAGACTACCATCAAACGATGGAGAACTACTTCGAGAGCAAGGCGCGCTTTTTCCGGGAGCTGATCAACCGGAACAAGGAGACGACCTCGGTCATTAACGCCGACGACCCGTGGGGCAAACGGCTCATCAATGAGGCGAAGGGAAGGCTCATGATGTACGGGTTGGGCGGCGGGGCCGATATCAGGCCGACCGCCTTTACCGCGGATACCCGCGGCGTCCGGGGGGAAGGTGTCACCCCCTACGGGAAGTTCCGATTCGAGTCAAACCTCCTGGGCAAACATAATATATACAACCTCCTGGCCGCGCTCGGCGGCGCCCTCGGCATGGGGATCGACCTGGAGACGGCCGTCTCGGGGATCAACCGGCGCATCGTCGTGCCGGGGAGGCTTGAGCCCGTCGAGGGGACGGAGACGTCTCGGTGCTGGTCGACTATGCCCATACCGACGACGCGCTTACCAACGTCCTTTCGACACTGGCGCCGCTGGCGAAAGGCCGCCTGATCACCGTCTTCGGGTGCGGCGGAGACCGGGACAGGAAAAAGCGGCCCAGGATGGCCGCGGCGGCGGCCGCCGGAAGCCACAAGGTTATCGTCACCTCGGACAACCCCCGCACCGAGGACCCGGCGGCCATCATCGAGGAGGTCCTCGCCGGGTTTGAGGGCACCGATTATACGCGTGTCGAACCGGGAGGCCCATTCTGGCAGGATTCCGGAAAGGTCTATACGGTCATCCCGGATCGGCGCGAGGCCATTCGGTTTGCCGTATCCCGGGCAACGAGCGGGGACATCGTCCTGCTGGCCGGCAAGGGGCATGAGGATTACCAGATCATCGGGTCGACAAAGTACCCCTTCGACGACCGCACCGAGGCAAAAGAGGCCCTAACGGAAAGGAGTCGGAATGGTTGATTCGGCCCGCATAGGCCTTTGGTCTCGGACGTGCGGGCCGCGCTGGGCGTTCAGGCATCCGGGACACCCGTCGAAACGACATTTACGGGCGTCTCGACCGATTCCCGCACCGCGGCCAGGGGAGATCTACCAGGAGCTCTTCGGCGGGCCGAGCGACCTGCCCTGGGCGCTCGAGGTCGATCCCTCGCGGCGCCCCGACGCCTATGCGCTGAGCGCGACGTTCCACCCCACGTTCCTCTACGAGATGCTGTGGAACTTCGCGGGGCGCGGCGCTGATCATCTGGGCCGGACGGCGCTTTCGCATCCGCCCGCCCGGCGTCTTCTGCCTCTACGTGGCCGTCTACTCGCTGGGGCGGATCTTCTGGGAGCAGCTGCGCGTTCGACCCGTCGAACGAGTTCCTCGGGCAGCGCATCAACTTCTACGTGGCGCTCGCGCTGTTCCTCGGTTCGCTCGGCTACTTCGTCTGGGACCGCCGGCGGCGCGGGCCGGAAACCTATGACGACCCGCCCGCGCCCGCCGCGTCGGCACGTCGACCCGATCCCGTCCGGGCCACGGCCGTCCCCGCCACCCTCGCGGCCGGGCACGCCCGGCCCCGCGGTCACGCCCCGTCAGGAAGAGACGCCGCCGTTGATCCCGCGCCGGGCATCCGCTCGCCGGCCGCGACCGGGAACCCGAGGCGGTTCTCGGGCGGCGCCAGCGGGCAGCTCCAGCGCGGGTCGTAGGCGCACGAGGGGTTGTAGGCGTAGTTGAAGTCGAGCACGAGCCGGCGCCGTCGCCGTCGTGCCGAGGTCGGCGCCCTTGACGGTGTCGAGCAGGTAGCGCCCGCCGCCGTAGGTCTCGCCGCCGGCCAGGGCGTCGCGGAAGGGCAGGAACAGGCCGCCGCCGTACCCCTCGAGCCAGTAGACGGCCAGCGACACCTCGCGCCCGCCGGCAGGCGCGGCCGCACGCGCGCCGATGCGGGTGAAGCGGGTCGGCTCGCCGGTGCTGGTGGGGATCACCAGCTCCGGTCCCTCGGCCTCGGGCTCGAGCTCGGCCTCGACCCGCAGCTCCGGGCGGTGGGGGAAGCAGGGCACGCCCGCGAAGGCCGCCCGCGCCTCGGCGGTGAGGGGTGGCTGCGGGTGGGTCGCGAACAGCTCGTCGCGCTCGCCGCGGAACGCCGCGCAGGCGCGCCGGGTCGCCGCCGCCGCCCGGCCCGCGGCGTACATCGCCGAGGACCCGCCGCTTCCAGTCCATCAGCTCCAGGCGCGGGGTGGCCCACGCGTCAGCCAGATGGGCGGGTGACCGCGCCCTCGGACGCCGACGAGACGAGCGCGGCGTACTTGGCGAGCACGCCCGCGCGTGTAGCGCGGCGGCGGCGGCGTCCAGTCGGCCAGGCGCGCGGCGATCTCGTCGTCGGGGAGCTCGACGCGCAGCTCGCGGCGCGTCGACGTCGATCACGACCATGTCGCCGTCGCGCACGGCGGCGATCGGGCCGCCGCGCGCCGCCTCGGGCGCGACGTGGCCGACCATGAGGCCGTGCGTCGCGCCCGAGAAGCGCCCGTCGGTGACCAGCGCGACCGCGTCGCCGAGCCCCTCGCCGACGAGCGCCGCGGTGACGTGCAGCATCTCGCGCATGCCCGGGCCGCCGGCCGGGCCCTCGTAGCGGATGACGACCACGTCGCCCGGCTGGATCGCGCGCGCCTTGACCGCCGCGAAGGCACTCCTCCTCGGAGTCGAAGACGCGCGCCGGGCCCGCGGTGCAGGCAGCCGCTCGTGGCCGGCGAGCTTCACGACGCAGCCCTCGGGCGCGAGGTTGCCGCGCAGGATCGCGAGGCCGCCGGTCGGCTTGAGCGGGCGTCTCGATCGGGCAGCGACGACCTCCTGGCCCGGCGTCTCCTGCGGCGGCGTCGGCGATCTCGCCGAGCGTGCGGCCGTCGACGTTGCGCGCGTCGGCGTGGACGCAGGCCCGCGCTTGACGCAGCTCGCGCGCGACGAGCGCGACGCCGCCGGCCGCGTGGAGGTCGGTGGCGACGAAGCGGCCGCCCGGCTTGAGGCTCGGCGACGACCGGCGTGCGCGTCGGCGATCGCGTCGAAGTCGTCGATCGTCGAGCGGGATGCCGAGCTCCCGGGCGATCGCCAGCAGGTGCAGCACGCCGTTCGTCGAGCCGCCGGTGGCGGCGACCGCCGGCGATCGCGTTCTCGAGCGCCTCGCGCGTGAGGATCTGCGACGGGCGCACGTCGTCGCGCACGAGCTCCATGACCAGCTCGCCCGGCCGCGACGGCCGCGGCCTCCTTGTCGGGGTGCGAGCGCGGGCACGCCGTTCAGGCCCGGCCGGGCTGATGCCGAGGAAGTCGAGCGCCATCGACATCGTGTTGGCGGTGAACTGGCCGCCGCACGCGCCGGCGCCCGGGGCAGGCGACGCTCTCGAGCGCGTGGAGCTCCTCGGCCGCTCATCTTGCCGGCGGCGTGCGCGCCGACCGCCTCGAAGACGTCCTGGATCGTCACGTCGCGGCCGCTGGAAGCGGCCGGGCGCGATCGAGCCGCTGTAGAGCGACGAGCCCGGGGATGTCGAGGCGCGCCAGCGCCATCACCGCCGCCGGGATCGTCTTGTCGCAGCCGACGAGGCACGACGAGCCCGTCGAACAGGTGGCCGCGCGCGACGAGCTCGATCGAGTCGGCGATCACCTCGCGCGAGACCAGCGAGGCGCGCATCCCCTCGGTGCCCATCGAGACGCCGTCGGAGACGGCGATCGTGTTGAACTCGATCGGCGTGCCGCCGGCGGCGCGGATGCCGCGCCTTGACGTGCTGCGCCAGCTCGCGCTGGTTGAGGTTGCACGGCATCGTCTCGATCCAGGTCGTCGCGACGCCGACGAGCGGGCGTGGCGAGGTCCTCGTCGGTGAAGCCGGTCGCCCTTCAGCATCGCGCGGGCGGGCGCGCGGTCGGGGCCGTCGGTCATCGCGGCGCTGTGGCGCTTCGCCGGATCGCTGGGTCCGTACGGGTTCGTGGGCATCGGCGGATCGTATCCGAGGCGCCCGGCACCGGGGCCGTCGAGACCGCCTAGCCGGTGTTGCGGAGCCCCGCGGCGATGCCGCTGATCGTGAGCAGCAGGGGATGCTGGAGCGCGGCGCGCGCGGCCGGGTCGCGCTCGGCGCGGAACTCGCGCAGCAGGCGCACCTGGATCGCGTGCAGCGGGTCGACGTACGGGTTGCGCAGGCGGATCGAGGTCTGCAGGAACGGCTTGTCGTCCAGCAGCCGCTCCCGGTCGACCACCGCCAGGAGCCCCGCCGCCGTGCGCCGGTACTCGCCGGTGACCGTGCCGAGCATCCGGTCGCGCAGCGCCTCGTCGTCAACCAGCCGGGCGTAGAGGCCCGCCACGCGCATGTCGGCCTTGCCGACGGTCATGTGGCAGGTGTCGATGATCGCCCGCCACCAGGGCCAGCTGGGCGTACATCTCGCGCAGCACGTCCCGGCCGCTGCGGTACCGGGTCGATGAACTCCTCGAGCGCGGTGCCCGACGCCGTACCACGAGGGCAGCAGGTGCCGGTTCTGGGTCCAGGCGAACACCCAGGGGATGGCGCGCAGGTCCTCGACCCGCACGTCGTCGGCGCCGCTCCCGTCGTCCGACGGCCGGCGCGAGGGGCGCGAGCCGATGGTCAGCAGGCCGAGCTCCCGGATGGGGCTCGCCTCGCCGAAGTAGGGCAGGAAGTCCGGGTCCTCGTAGACCAGGCGAGCGGTAGGAGGCGATCGCGGTCTCGGCCAGCTCGGCGGCCGCCTCGTCCCACACCCGCTTGCGGCCGGGGAAGCCGCCGGCGGCGTCCTCCTGCGAGGGTGCGCTCGAGCACCGCGGCGACCACCGAGTCGAGGTTGCGCTCGGCGACCTGGGGCAGGCCGTACTTGAACGAGAGCGCCTCGCCCTGCTCGGTGATGCGGATGCGCCCGTTGAGGGTGCCCATCGGGCCGCCCATCACCGCCGCGTAGGTGGATCCGCCGCCGCGGCTGGCGGTGCCGCCGCGGCCGTGGAACAGCGTCAGCTCCACGCCGTCGAGCCGGCAGGCGTCGGCGATCCGCTCCTGGGCCAGGAAGAGCTCCCAGTTGGCGGCCAGGTAGCCGCCGTCCTTGTTCGAGTCGGAGTAGCCCACCATCACGGTCTGGCGCTCGCCGCGCGCCTCGACGTTGCGGCGATAGCCGGGCGTCCCCAGCAGGGCGCGCAGCATGCCGGGGCGCGGCGCAGGTCGTCGATCGTCTCGAACAGGGGCACCAGGTTAACGTCCGACTCGAGGCGCCCGTCGACCTCGCGCACCAGGCCGGCGTGCGGCGCGAGGGCGAGCGGGCGCCAGGAGGTCCTCGGCCTCGTGGGTGAAGCTCACGATCACCGTGCCGGCGGCGCGCGGCCCGTGGACGTCGATCGCCCGCGCAGCTCGTGGAAGGTCTCGACCACCTCGGCGGCGGCCGGCGAGAGCGGCGTCGGGGCCGCCCGCCGCCAGCGCGTCGGCCGCCTCGCGCATGCGGCTCGAGTGCTGGCGCACGTCCAGGCGGGCCGTGTGGAAGCCGAAGGTCTCGACCTGCCGCAGCAGCCGGGCGAGGCCGCGGCGGGCGATCCGCTCGCCGCGATGCTCCAGCAGCGAGTCTCGCACCACCGCGCAGGTCGGCGACCATCTCGTCCGGGTCCGCGTAGGGGCGCCTCCCCCTCGGGGTCGAGGCGCTCCCAGACGTACGAGAGCTTGCGCCGGTAGGGCTCCCCGGGGTTGCGGGCGGCGATCGTCCTGCGACGCCCGGCATCCGCGCCGCGTCGGCGCGATCGAGGCCAGCAGGGCGTCGCTCACGCCGACCATCCGCTGCGAGATGCGAGCTCGGCGGCCAGCTGCCTGACCCGCTCGCGCAGGCCGCGGACGGCCGCGTCCCGGTGGCGGCCGAGCGCGGTCGGGATCAGGTCGGGCGTGCAGTCGGGGTTGCCGTCCTGGTCGCCGCCGGCCCAGGAGCCGAACGTAGGACACCGGCGGCGGGTGGACCCGGGGTAGTGCTCGGCGAGCAGCCGCTCGAGCTCCTCGTGCACCGACACGGCCGCGTCCACCAGGATGTGCTCGAAGAAGAAGAGCACCCGCCGCACCTCGTCGATCACACGCGGCGCTCGGCCCGCATCGCGTCCGTCTGCCAGAGCACCGTGATCGCCTCGAGCAGGCGCTCGTCGTCTCGCGGCGCTCCCGCGGCGAGCGCGGGGACTCGAGCTCCTCGAGGCAGCGGTTGACCAGGATGTGCTTGTCGAGGACGTTCTGGCGGGTGATCTCGGTCGGGTGGGCCGTGGCCACGAGCTCGACGCCCATCCGGTCGACCGCGCGCTGCACCCTCTCCGCCGGCACGGCCCGCGCGAGCATGCCCGCGATGGCCGCCGCGAGGCTCTCGGGCTGGGCCCGGCCCTCCGCTCGCGCTCCTCGTCGCGGGCCCGGCGGCGGCGCACGCGATGGTGCTGCTCGGCCGCGTTGACGAGCTGGAAGTAGATCGAGAAGGCGCGGATGACGCCGATCTCCGTGTGCACGTCGAGCGCGGCGACGATCTCGTCAACCTCGCGCTCGAGGGCGGCGGCGTCCGGCCCGTCCGGGTCGTTGCGCAGCCGCCGGTTGAGCAGCCGCAGGCGCTCCTCGGTCTCGAGCAGCTCGGGTCCGCCCTGCTCGACGAGGACGCTGCCCCAGCAGGTCGCCGAGCATCCGCACGTCGCGGCGCAGCGGCTCGTCGCGGTCGATCGGCCCGGGGGATGCGCTCGGGGGGCTCGGCACCGACGCATCATGGCCGGTCCGGGCGGCGGGGCACATCGCCCGGCGGCCAGCCTCGGCACCTCGCGCTCAGCCCGGCGCCGGATCCGGTCGATCCAGTGATGGTGAGCTCCCTCCCGGAAGCGGACCGGCGTCCGTGGCGACCCGGCGTGCGCGCGGGTGGGCCTGATCGTGCTGGCCGCGATGGCGGCCTTCGCGGGCGTGCTGATCTGGTACTCCGGCACCCAGCTCTCGTCGGCGTACGAGGACGCGGCGCGGTCCGAGGTCGTCGCCATCGCCTCGGCGATCGATGCGACCTACGACGCGGCGACGCTCGACACGCCGAGCGTCCTGCTGGCCCGCATCGAGGCCCTTGCGGCCACGAGCCCCGAGCTGCGCGAGGCCACCGATCTACCGGCTGGTGGACGGCATCCCGGTGCGCCTGGTGACCACGGACGCGTCGGTGATCGGGCGCGCCCTGCCGCCCGGCGACACGGCCGTCTTCCGGACGGGCCGCCCGCACTACCGCCGCGAGCGCGACGGCGCGCGCGACCTGACCGCCTACACGGCCCCCCTCGGCCCGGAGGGCTCCGGCCGCGCGGTGCTGGCTCTCCGCATCGACTTCGCCCCCCGCCAGGAGGTCGTCGCGGCCCGGACGCGCGGGCTCGCCCTGGCCGCCGGCGGCGCGGGCGCACTCGTGGTCGCCCTGGTGCTGTTCGTGCTGGGGCGCTTGCTGCTGCGTCCGCTCGGGCGACTGACCGAGGCGACCCGGCAGGTGGCCTCGGGCGACCTCGGGGCCCGGCTCGGCTGGACGCGCGCCGACGAGGTCGGCGAGGTCGGTCGCGCATTCGATCGCATGATCGGCGCCGTCCAGGGTGCGCGCGCCCGACTGGTCGATGGCAGCACCGAGCTGCGCCGGGCGCGGTCCGCCCAGGAGCGCCTGCGCCGGGTCGCCGAGGCGATCGCCGGCGGCGACGACCTGCCCGCCGTGCTCGGCCGCGCCGCCGCCGAGGCGGGCGCCCTGCTCGGCTCCGACGCCGCGGCGGTCACGCGCTTCGACGGCGACCGCCTCGTCGTGGTGGCGCCCTGGTCCGCCGTCACCACCGGCCGCGTCCGGATGGACCGCGCCGGGGCCACGGCGACGGTGCGGGACACCGGGCGGGCCGCCCGCGACGTGCGCGTGATCCCGGCCCCCGACGGCGACCGCGCGCGCGTCTCGGTCGCGGCGCCGGTGATCGTCGGCGGCGCGGTCTGGGGCGCGGTCGGGGCCGCGACGCGAGCGCCCGCGGCCTGCCGACGACGCCGAGGAGCGCCTGGGGCGCTTCGCCGAGCTGGTCGCGCTCGCCATCGCGCAACGCCGAGGTCCGCGACCGAGCTGGCCGCCAGGCGGCCACCGACCCGCTGACCGGCCTCGCCAACCACCGCGCCTTCCACGAGCGCCTGGCCGCGGAGGTCGGCGCGCGCGCAGCGCCACGGCGCGCCGCTCTCGCTCGGCGCTGCTCGACCTCGACCACTTCAAGCAGGTCAACGACCGCCACGGCCACCAGGCCGGCGACGCGGTGCTGGCGGAGGTCGCCGCGGCGCCTGCGCGGCGCCGGCCCGCGAGGGCGACCTGCTGGCCCGCGTCGGCGGCGAGGAGTTCGCCTGGCTGCTGCCCGAGACCGACGCGCATGGACGGCCTGGCAGGCCGCCGAGCGCGCGCGCGCGGCGATCGCCGCGCGCGCCCTTCGCCGGGGTCGGGCGGCTGCACGTCTCGGCGGGCGTCTGCGACCTGGCCCAGCGCCGGCGACGCCCGGCGAGCTCTACCGCCTGGCCGACGGCGCCCTCTACTGGGCCAAGGCGCACGGCCGCGACGTCGTCGTTCCTGCTACTCGCCCGAGGTGGTCGAGGCGCTGTCGGCGCCGAGGAGCGCGCCGCCGGCTGCGAGCGCGGCCAGGCGCTGCCAGCGCATCCGCGCGCTGGCCCGCGCCGTGGACGCCAAGGACCCCTCCACGCGGCGCCACTCCGAGCGCGTGGCCGACCTGGCCGACCGCGCTCGCCGCGGCGCTCGGCTGGGCCGCCGAGCGGCGCGCCGCTGCTGCGCGAGGCGGCGCTGGTGCACGACGTCGGCAAGATCGGCGTCCCGGACGCGATCCTCTTCAAGCCCGGCCGGCTCACCGCGGCCGAGTACGAGCGAGGTCGAAGCCGCACGCGGCGCTGGGCGCCGAGATCGCTGGCCGACGTGCTGACCCCCGAGCAGGTCGCGCTGGGTGCGCGGCCACCACGAGCGCTGGGACGGCGGCGGCTACCCCGACGGCCTCGCGCGGCGAGGAGATCCCCGAGGGCGCGCGCATCCTCGCGCTGGCCGACGCCTGGGACGTCATGACCAGCCGACCGGCCCTACGCGCGCGCCGATGCCCGCCGGCGGAGGCGCTCGCCGAGTGCCGCCGGCTGGCCGGGGCCCAGTTCTGGCCGGAGTGCGTGGCGCTCGAGCGGCTGGTCGCCGCCGGCGCCCTGCCGGCGGCGGCCGGGGCGACCCGCCCCGCCTGCATTCAGTCCTCGTCGCCCTTGGCCTTGGCCCCGAGCGAGGCGAGGGAGAAGAGCGCGAAGACGATGCCCATGATGAACGGCAGGTAGCCCGCCTCGTGGCGGTCGTGCCAGCCGACGTCCAGCAGCAGGGCGGTCAGGACGACCAGCGTGGTCAGGATCCAGACGGGCAGGCCCTTCATCTCACTCCTCTGGTCGCTCGGGGTCCCGGGAGCTACCGTGGCGGCCGGTGCCGGCACTCCCTGGCTGGTGTCCCGCGCCATGGCCGCGGAGCACGTCGAGGTGCGCGTCGAGGCTCGGGGTGACGCGACCGTCGTGCGCGTCGTCGGAGTGCTGGACGCGCTCGCCCTGCCCGAGGTGTCACGAGAGCTGACCGACGCCCAGCGGGGCGCGGGTCCCGTGTACATCGACCTCCACGGCGTCACCTTCATGGACAGCCGTGGCCTCGGCTCGCTGCTCGCCGCCAACGAGCGCCGCCGCGAGGGTGCGCCCCCGGTGACGATCTACCGCCCCTCCGAGGCGGTCCAGCGCCTGCTCGACGTCTCGGGCGTGCGCGGCGTCCTGCCCGAGGTCGAGGAGCTCCCCGCCCCGTAGGCGGTCCGGCGGCCGATCCGGCCGCCGGGCGCGCCTCCACGCGCGACGGCGGGCGGCATGCCCCTGCCCGTTCGGGGTCGTGCCGTTGTGGTAGCGTCGCTTATGCGATAGATAAGTGGTGCTGATGTATCGAGGGGGCCGGCCAGCCCCTCGGTGCGTCGGCGTCGCCGCAGCCCACCGCACCGCCCCCGCCCTGTCCGACGGAGGATGACGAGTGATCTCCCCACCGCCATCCCGCGGCCCCGCCGCGGTCGCCTCGCCAGCCCGCCGCCGCCCCGGGCGGCGCGACGCCGATCGCCGGCCTCGGTGCCGGCGGGCACGCCAAGTGCGCGGTCGAGGCCGTCCGCTCGCTGCACCGGTTCCACGTCGTCGCCCTGATCCACGCCGACCCGGCCCTGCGGGGGTCGGACGTCCTCGGCTGCCCGGTGATCGGCGGGGACGGGATCGCCGCTCTGCGCGGCGCGGGCTCGAGCACGCCTTCGTGGGCCTCGGGGGCTCGGCGACCCCGCCCCGCGCCGTACGGCGGCGGCCCTGCTGCGCGACGCCGGCTTCCGCCTGCCCGCCATCATCCACCGCGCCGCGAGCGTCGCCGTCTCGGCCGTCGTGGAGGACGGCGTCCAGGTGATGGCCGGCGCGTTGGTGGGGCCGAGGCCCACCTGCGCACGACACCCTCGTGAACGCGGGCGCGATCGTCGGCCACGAGGCGCGCATCGGCGCCTGCGCCCACCTCGCCTCGGGGTCGCGCATCGCGGGCGGCGTGACCGCTCGGCGCGGGCGCCCACATCGGCACCGGGGCGGTCGTGCTCCAGGGCCCGCACGGTCGGCGCGGGGCGCCGTGATCGGGGCCGGCGCCGTGGTGATCGACGACGTCCCGGACGGCGCGCGGGTGGGTGGGATCCCCGCGCGCCCCCTCTCCACGTCGCGGAGGGCGGCGTGAGAGGGGGCATCGACATCCACCAGCATCTCTGGCCCGAGCCGCTGCTGCGTGCGCTGTCACTGCGCCGCGAGCCGCCGATGCTCGTGCGCCGCGCCCGGGCTGGACGCTGGCTCGTGCCGGCGAGCCCGAGGCGCCGGTCGACTTCGCCGACCACGACCCGGACGCCCGCGCCGCGCTCGTCCGCGCCGACGGCCTCGACCGCGCGCTCGTCGCCCCCTCGACTCCGCTCGGCATCGAGGCGCTCCCCGCCGGCGAGGCCGAGCCGTTGCTCGCCGCCTACCACGAGGGCGTGCGCGCGCTGCCCGACGCAGTTCGGCGCCTGGGCCGCGGTCGGCCTCGCCGCGCCCGATCCCGCGGACGCTGGCGCGAGCTGCTCGACCAGGGCTTCGTGGGCGCCTGCGTCGCCGCCGAGGCGCTCGGGGCCCCGACGGCTGGAGCGGCTCGGCCCGGTGCTCGAGACGCTCGAGCGCCGCGGCGCGCCGCTGCCCGTCCCTCCGGGGCCGGCACCCCCCGCCGCCGCCGCCGGGCCGCCCGCTGGTGGGCCGCGCTCACCGGCTACGTCGCGACGATGCAGGCGGCGTGGCTACGCGTTCGCCGTCTGGGGCGCGCGGCGCACCCGGGCCTGCGCGTCTGCTTCGCGATGCTCGCCGGCCTGGCGCCGCTGCAGCGCGAGCGGCTGGCTCGCTCGCGGCGGGCCCGCGATCACGCGATCCGGCGTCTTCCTCGACGTCTCCTCCTACGGCGCGCGCGCCGTCGACGCGGTGCTGCGCGAGGTCGGCGTCGACAGCTCTCGTCCACGGCTCCGACCGTCCCGTCGTCCCCGCCGCCGAGCTGCCCGCTCGGCGACGCGGTGCCCACCGCGCTGCGCGAGCGCAACCCCGCGCGGCTGCTCGCGCCACCACGGAGGTCCCCGCATGACCACGTCCCTCGCCCTCGCCCCGCTCCAGCGCGATCTCGCCTCGCCCGAGCGAGCCTGCGCGAGCTGGTCGAGCCGCATCGCCGCCGACCCGGGGCCGGGGCCGCTGCCGTCCGCCACGACACGCCGGAGCGCCATTTCGAGCAGCTCTGGCGCGACGACCACGTCGACGTCTGGGTCATCACGTGGACCGGCGAGCAACGACACCGGCTTCCACGACCACGACGTCTCGCGCGGCGCCGTCGCCGTCGTGCAGGGCGAGCTCATCGAGGAGCGCCTCGTGGTGGGCGGCCCGCCGCGCCAGCTGCGCCGCCGGCAGGCGTGCGTTCCCGCCGTCCCACGTCCACCGCATCAGGCGCCAGCGACGCGCGGCCGTCTCGATCCACGCCTACTCGCCGCCGCTGTGGCGGATGGGCGCCTACGAGGTCGAGGCCGACGGCGCCCTGGAGCGCGAGAGCGTCCCGGCGAGCCACCAGCTGCGCGCCGAGGCCGAGCCGCACACCACCACGACCCGAAGGACGGGAGATCGATGAGCAGACGCGACGAGGTACGCGTCTCCACCGACTGGGCGGCCGCCGGAAAGCGAAGGGCTACGCCGACGGCTTCGAAGGCGGCCTGCATGGACCCAGCGGCGCGCCCGATCAGGTCGGCGATGGAGTCGGCGATCCGAGGTCCTGCGCGAGCGCCGGCGGAATTCCGTCGTGACGTTCCTCTGCGACACGGGCGAGCGCTACCTCACGACGTGGCTCCTCCACATCCTCCGTCGAGGTCGACGGTCCGCCGCGGGCATCACAGGCGCCGGCACTGGTCCTCCTCTGTTGCCGCCCACGACGTTCCCGCCGCCGCGCGGGGCCGGCCGGTTCTCCTTGCACTGGAGGTTGCCGCCCACCCGGTTGAGGCGGAACGTCTGGGTGCCCCGGTTCTCGAACGACTGCAGGTCGCCCGTGATCCGGTTCCTGCTCATGACGGCCGTGCGCCCCTGCACCAGCTGCACGCTCCCGCCGACGCGGCTCCCGACCACGGCGACGTGCCGGTGGTTCTCGGCCTGCACGTTGCCGATCACCCGGACGCCGCGGGCGACCAGCCGCGCGCCGCTCTCCACCCGATCGACCCCTCGACCCGGGTGCCGGTCAGGACGCAGCGCGCCCCTGTCGGGCACCTTGACGTCGTCGAGCGTCGTCGCCCCGATCGCGCCGCGGCAGACCCGCTCCTCCGCCGCCGCGGGGCCGGCGGTGAAGGCGAGGAACGCGATCACCGCTCCGCCGGCCATCGCCGTCCGCAACATCCGTCCCATGACACGTCCTCCTCGTCGAGCCCGCCGTGACGGGCAGGCTCGCCCATGAACATGAGCCCTGCGTGAGACGGGGATGAGAGTTGACTCACGCCGACGGCCACCTGGCCGGGGATGGAGGGGCGGCGCCCGCCCGATCGCCGAGGGGGCCGCCTCGGTGGTGTGGGCGGCGACCCTCCCCACGACGGGCCGAGCGGCGGCCTGTTCCGGGACGGGGCGGATCCTGGGCTGGTGAGCGGCCCGCCCGGGTCAGATCCCGGCGCCCGGGCTCCGCGAAGACGCGCTCGCGCGTGGGCCGGACGAAGACGCGTGCCGGGCTCCGAGCTCGAGCTCGTCGGCCTCGTCGCGGGTGAGCTGGGCCGACAGCGGCTCGCCGTCGTCGCGCGCGCAGCTCGACCCGCACCTCGAAGCCGAGGTGGACGATCCGCTCGATCATCGCCTCCGTCGGTGCTGCCGTTCGGCTCGAGCAGCGAGCTCGATGTCGTGCGGGCGGACGAGCGCGTCGCCGAGCCGGTTGACCGGCCCGACGAAGCTCATCACGAACTCGTTCGCCGGGCTGCTCGTAGAGCTCGCGCGGCGCGCCGACCTGCTCGATGCGGCCCGTCGTTCATGACCACGATCTGCTCGGCGACCTCCATCGCCTCCTCCTGGTCGTGGGTGACGAAGATCGTCGTCACGTGCACCTCGTCGTGCAGGCGGCGCAGCCAGGCGCGCAGCTCCTTGCGCACCCGCGCGTCGAGCGCGCCGAACGGCTCGTCGAGCAGCAGCACCTTGCGGCTCGACCGCGAGCGCGCGGGCCAGCGCCATGCGCTGGCGCTGGCCGCCGGAGAGCTGCGCCGGGTAGCGGTCGGCGAAGCCGTCGAGCTGGACGAGCTCGAGCAGCTCGTCGACGCGCTGCCGCGATCTCGGCCTTCGGCCGCTTGCGGATCTTCAGCCCGAAGGCGACGTTGTCGCGCACGGTCATGTGCTTGAAGGCGGCGTAGTGCTGGAAGACGAAGCCGACGCCGCGCTCCTGCGGCCGGCAGCGTCGGTGGCGTCCTCGCCGGCGATCACGACCTTGCCGGCGTCGGGCTGCTCGAGCCCGGCGATCACGCGCAGCAGCGTCGACTTGCCGCTGCCGCTCGGGCCGAGCAGCGCGGTCAGCGAGCCCGTCCGGGACCTCGAGCGAGACGTCGTCGAGCGCGACGAAGTCGCCGAAGCGCTTGCGTGACGTCGACTGGACGGCGATGGCCATCAGGCTCGCCTCCTTGCGGCTTGAACAGCGTTCATCGACGAGCAGCGTCGACGAGCGCGAGCACCGCGAGCACGACGCGAGGCCGCGTAGGCGCCGGTCGAGGTCGAACTGCTGGAAGCTGCTCCTCGACGTAGCAGCGTCAGCGTCTCGGTCTCGCCCGGCGATCTTGCCCGAGACGACGCTGACCGCGCCGAACTCGCCGAGCGCCCGCGCCGTGGTCAGCACGACGCCGTAGGCGACGCCCCAGCGGATCGCCGGCAGCGTGATCGCGCCAGAAGGTCTGCCAGCCGGCTGGCGCCGAGCGTCGCGGCCGCCTGCTCCTGCTCGGTGCCGATCTCGCGCAGCACGGCACCACCTCGCGCACGACGAACGGCAGCGAGACGAAGATCGTCGCCAGGACCATCGCCGGGCAGGGCGAAGATGACCTGGATGCCGTGCTCGGTCGAGCCAGCCGCCGAACCAGCCGTCGCGGCCGTAGACGAGGATCAGCGCCAGGCCGACGACGACCGGCGAGACCGCGAACGGCAGGTCGATCAGCGCGTTCAGCAGCGCCTTGCCGCGGAACTCGCTGGCGCACGAGCACCAGCGCGCAGACGACGCCGAAGATCGTGTTCAGCGGACCGCGATCGCGGCGATCAGCATGCGTCAGCTAGAAGCGCGTGCATGCGCCTCGGGCGTCGTGACCGCGTCCCAGACCGGCGCCGAGGCCGTGCTCGAACGTCGCGGTAGAAGATCAGCCCGACCGGGAGCAGCGAGCAGCAGCGACGAGGTAGCCGAGCGCGACGACGCGCAGCCCGAGCCGCGAGCGCGCGCTAGCGCGTCATGCCTGCGACGCCCAGCGCGCGAGCAGCGTCGATGCGCGAGCAGCACGACGCAGCGAGATCGACCAGCAGCACGACCGAGACCGCGGCCGCGCCGGTCGACGCTGTCGCTCTCGATCTGGCCGAAGATGTACACCGACGCGACCTCGGTCTTGAACGGGATGTTGCCGGAGATCAGCACCACCGAGCCGAACTCGCCGATCGCGCGGGCGAAGGCGAGCGCCGACGCCGGCGAGGATCGCCGGCAGCAGGTTCGGCAGGATGATGCGGCGGAAGATCGTGAAGCTGCTCGGCGCCGAGCGACGCGGCGGCCTCCTCCATCTCGCGGTCGAGCTCGAGCAGCACCGGCTGCACCGCGCGGACCACGAACGGCAGCGTCACGAACAGCAGCGCCAGCACGACCGCCGCCCGCGTGTAGGCGACGTTGATGCCGACCGGGCTCGTCGGGCCCGTAGAGCGCGAGCAGCGTGAGGCCGGCGACGATCGTCGGCAGCGCGAACGGCAGGTCGATCAGCGCGTTGACGATGCCCTTGCCGCGGAAGCTCGTCGCGCACCAGCACCCAGGCGATCAGCGTGCCCGATGACCGCGTTGATCGCCGACCACGATCAGCGAGCGCGATCAGCGTGAGCTTCAGCGCCGCGACCGCCTGCTCGGTGGTGACCGCGTCCCAGAACGCGTCCGAGCCCGCCGTCGAGCGACTTGCGCGACGACCGCGGCCAGCGGGATCAGCACGATCAGGCTCAGGTAGAGCATCGACGATGCCGCGCGCCGAGCGCCGCGCCCGGAGAGCGCGGCGCTCGGCCGCGCGGCGCGCCGGCGCGGAGCCGGCGCTGCTGTGGCGCTACTTGCTCAGTCGAGACTCCCTGGTCCTGCGTCGATCTTCGGCCATCGACGCCGTTCTCCGGGTCGAAGAACTCGTCGTTGACCTTCGCCCAGCCGCCGAGGTCGTCGATCGTGAACAGGCTCGGCGGCGTCGGGAACTCGACTCGTCGCCGCGACGGCCTTCGTCGACCGGGCGGTAGCCCTGCTCGCCGAAGACCTTCTGCGCCTCGGCGTGTACGAGGAAGTCGAGGAACGCCTGCGCCTGCTCGGCGTGCCTGCGTCGGTCGTGACCGCGATCGGGTTCTCGATCAGGATCGTCTCGTCGGGGATCGACGTAGTCGACGCTCCTCGCCCTTCTGCTGGGCGGTGATCGCCTCGTTCTCGTAGGCGAGCAGCACGTCGCCCTTGCCGCCGATGAACGTCTGCAGCGCCTCGCGCGCGCTCTTGTCCTGCACCGGCACGTTCTTGAACAGCTCGCTCGAGGTAGTCGCTGCGCCTCGTGCTCGGACTTGCCCTGCCTCGAGCTGGGCGCCGTAGGCGGCCATGATGTTCCACTTGCGCGCCGCCCGAGGTGAACGGGTTCGGCGTGATCACCTCGACGCCGTCGCTTGATCAGGTCGTCCCAGGTCTTGATGTTCTTCGGGTTGCCCTTGCGGACGACGAAGCACGACGACCGAGTTGGTGACGATCCCTTGGTCGGGGTTCCTGCCAGTCGGGTCGACGATGCCCGGCCTCGACGAGCCGGTCGATGTCGGGCTCGAGCGAGAACGCGACGACGTCGGCCGGCAGGCCGGCCTCGACGGCGCGGCTCTGGTCGCCGAGGGCCGTAGGACTGCTCGAAGCCGACGCCCTTCCCGGCCGGCGTCGCCTGGAAGGCGGGGATGAGCTCCTCGTACGCCTCGCGCGGCGTCGAGTAGGCGACGAGCGTCACGTCGGAGCCGCCGCCGGAGCCCCGCCGCGTGCCCGGCGGCGCTGTCATCGTTGCCGCAGCCGGCGACGAGCGAGCATCGCCGCGAGGAGCGAGGACGGCGAGTCTTTCGGAATCGGTGTCGTAGGATCACTCCACACTCCTTGGTCGGACAGGGGCCAAGGGGTGACCGCCCTCCCCGTGGCCGCGGGGGAGGGCGGTGCCTGTCATATAGGGCACGCTTATCTCTCCGATAAGCCCCGGCAGCATGCTGGGGAAGGTGCGGGT
>CAWKCL010000003.1:0-33286 GCA_963848155.1 uncultured delta proteobacterium | reverse complement strand
GATCGGCCATTGGGAGTGCGGGGCGTATCTGACCCAGGCGGGGTACCTTCCCGAAGTTGGAAAAATCGCGCGCATCGTGAAAGCCGATCTCGACCGGCAGGCGGGCCGGGAGCTGTTTTACCTCACCGATTCGGTCTACCTGCTTCTTCCCACACGGCTTATCCCCGGGCATTTTGGGACCTCGTTTACGCCCGACTGAAGTCCTTCACGATGTGGCTGGCCGAGTCTCTCCGGGAAGGCCGGATCGTGCCGAAAAGGCCGGTGAATCTCACGCTGGCCGTCCACGACAACTGCTACGCCAAGGCCTGGGGAAAGCCGCTCTACGACGCGGCCCGGGAGGTCCTCACACACACCGGGGCGCGTGTCGTGGAGCTGCCCCACAATCGAGACGAATCGTACTGCTGCGGCTTTGGGGGGACGCGGCCGATATCCCCAAACACGCCGTCCCCTTTGAGATCATGAAGGGGGCACTGCGAAAGATCAGAGAGGCCGAGGAAGCATCCGCCGACGGGCTGGTTACCTACTGCACCGGGTGCATGTGACTATTTCTCTGGGCGGCCCGGGAGCTGAGCAGCTCCAGGATCGCGGTCTACCACCTCGTCGAACCGGTAACGATGGCGATGGGGGCGTATAAATACGCCGACCTCGCCCGCCAGCGCGAACGCGCGTGGGACATTATCGCACTGATCACCGTATCATACGCCCGGAGCTTCTTTCAGCGCCGCTTTTATATCGGCGACCCCGCCGACATACGCTACCGGCCCGAGGACGTCCCTCGAAACTCCGTGTTGAGGATAATCCGCCGGCTCCTCTCGTTTCGGGCCGTCCGCAGCCTCCTATGCCGCGGGTTTTCGGATGGCCGGAAGGCTATTGACGTATAGACTCATATATTTTTTTTTTTTTTTTTTTTTTTTTTTTTTTTTTTTTTTTTTTTTTTTTTTTTTTTTTTTTTTTTTTTTTTTTTTTTTTTTTTTTTTTTTTTTTTTTTTTTTTTTTTTTTTTTTTTTTTTTTTTTTTTTTTTTTTTTTTTTTTTTTTTTTTTTTTTTTTTTTAAAAAAAAAAAAAAAAAAAAAAAAAAAAAAAAAAAAAAAAAAAAAAAAAAAAAAAAAAAAAAAAAAAAAAAAAAAAAAAAAAAAAAAAAAAAAAAAAAAAAAAAAAAAAAAAAAAAAAAAAAAAAAAAAAAAAAAAAAAAAAAAAAAAAAAAAAAAAAAAAAAAAAAAAAAAAAAAAAAAAAAAAAAAAAAAAAAAAAAAAAAAAAAAAAAAAAAAAAAAAAAAAAAAAAAAAAAAAAAAAAAAAAAAAAAAAAAAAAAAAAAAAAAAAAAAAAAAAAAAAAAAAAAAAAAAAAAAAAAAAAAAAAAAAAAAAAAAAAAAAAAAAAAAAAAAAAAAAAAAAAAAAAAAAAAAAAAAAAAAAAAAAAAAAAAAAAAAAAAAAAAAAAAAAAAAAAAAAAAAAAAAAAAAAAAAAAAAAAAAAAAAAAAAAAAAAAAAAAAAAAAAAAAAAAAAAAAAAAAAAAAAAAAAAAAAAAAAAAAAAAAAAAAAAAAAAAAAAAAAAAAAAAAAAAAAAAAAAAAAAAAAAAAAAAAAAAAAAAAAAAAAAAAAAAAAAAAAAAAAAAAAAAAAAAAAAAAAAAAAAAAAAAAAAAAAAAAAAAAAAAAAAAAAAAAAAAAAAAAAAAAAAAAAAAAAAAAAATCCAGGGAGTGCTAACCGGAATGGCAGCCGACATCCATGCGGCGACCTCCGAAATCGGCATTCTTGGTGTCCTTATCCTTATAATGCGATCGTATTCGATGGGGGCCGGGACCTATACCGGGATCGAGGCGATCTCCAACGGCCTGCCTATCCTCAGGAAGCCCAGGTTCGATTCTGTCCCATCGTACGATGCGATACATGAGCATCTCGCTGGCGGTTATGGTATTTGGGTTAGCGATAGCCTATATCCTCTATGAGGTGGGCCCTGAGTACGGCAAGACCTTCAATGCCATTGTCCTCGAAAGAATAACGGCGGGTTGGGGGGCGTGGGGGCCACGGTTCGTTCTTATCACGCTGCTGTCCGAGGCCGCGCTGCTGTTCGTGGCTGCTCAAACCGGTTTCTTGGACGGACCCCGCGTCCTTTCTAATATGGCACTTGACCGCTGGGTACCCACTAAGTTTTCAAGCCTCAGCGACCGATTTTTTGTCATTCGGATCGGGATCCTGATCATGGGTGTGGCCGCGCTCATCATGATGCTCATTTCGCGTGGATCCGTCCGATTCCTCGTCGTCCTCTATGCGATCAATGTCTTCGTAACCTTCTCCCTCTCCCAACTCGGGATGGTACGGCACTGGTGGAAATCACGAAGCGACTCCCTGAAATGGCGGGGACCAATGCTCATAAATTGTCTTGGTCTTGCGATGACCCTGTTTATCCTCGTGACGATGACGATACTGAAGTTTTTTGAGGGGGGCTGGATTACGATTCTCGTTACCGGTACGCTTATCGGCGCGGCAGTCTTGATCAAACGTCACTATCGCGGTACCGTGCAGGAACTCCTTTCGAGGCTGGACGCACTTGTCGATGCGGCGCAGTCCTCGGCCACCGCGTACCTCGATTCAGATGGGAAGAAAACACAATCGCAGACCGTAGATCTTTCGGCAAAGACCGCCGTCATCCTCGTGAACGGTTTCAACGGACTGGGCCTGCACACCCTTTTTGCCGTCATCAGGCTCTTCAAGGATACCTTCAAAAACTTCGTCTTCATCCAGATCGGGGCGCTGGACGCCGGAAATTTCAAGGGGACCAAGGAGCTCCAGAATCTGAAGGAACACGTCCACGCTGAAGTAGACAAATATGTCCAATACATGAATCTGCACGGGTTTCATGCCGAGGGATTCACCGCCATAGGAGTGGACGTAGTAGAAGAGGTTCAGAAAATCACGCCCCGCGTAATCAAACGGTTCCCAAACGTAGTCTTTTTCGGGGGCCAGCTCGTCTTTCCAAAGGAATCCTTCATCACCCGGTTCCTGCATAATTATACGGTCTTCGCCGTTCAGAGGAACCTCTACAGGGAGGGGATTCCCGTCGTCATCATGCCGATACGGGTTTAGAAAGATCCCGCACGGGAGACCCACCCGAGTCTCCCGCAGCGGTTTACGGCCCGCTACGGGCGAAACTCCACGCCCCGTTCCTTCAGAAACTCCACGACCTGGTCATACGTCGGGATTCTATCGCCCGTGACCTTCGTGCAGAGAAGTGCAGCGGCCGCAGAGGCAAACACCGCCGTGTCCTTTAGCTTCCACCCCTTGATCAGCCCCAGGTAATACGCACCGTGAAAGACGTCGCCCGCGTTGGTGGTGTTGACGGCCGTCACGGGAAAGGCCGGGGTATGGAACTCTTCGTCTTTCGTCATGGTAACGCAGCCTTTTACCCCCTGCGTTTCCGCCACGAGGCGCGGGCCCATCGTCAGGGTCTCGCGCATCGCCTCTTTGAGATCGGCCTTTTTCGTGAGTGCCTGGTAAAACCCCTCGCCGGTAATCAGGATATCGGTCAGTTCAACGAGCCGCCTCACCTCCGGGACGACCTCCACGCCGGTGGACGTCCCCAGGTCTACGGCGACCTCCTTCCCGGCATCCTTCATCATCCGGGCCGCCGCAATAGACGGCTCCAGGTAGAGCGCGTCCATGTGGAGGAGTTTGGCCGACTTGAGGTAGTCCTTGTCGATCTCGCTAGCCTGGGGCGGGCCTTCGATGAACCGCGAATTGGGGGCAAACACGCGCTCCCCCGTCCCTTCCTGGACGTAGACGAACGACACCTGGCCCTCCGGGGCGTCCCGCTTGATCATCCGGCTCGTATCGACGCCGCACTTGGTGAGGTACATCCGCTTGAGGTCGGCGATCTCATCGTTTCCAATGGCGCCGATGAAACCGGCTTTGGCGCCGACCCGCGCCGCGGCGGCGACTGCGGTGGCGGCCATCCCCCCGTTCTGAAACGCGAACTGGCTCACCCACCCGCCGTATTGCCAGTTGGGCATGTCCTTCATCACCATGACGACGTCAAGCGTCGATAGCCCGAAACCAACGATATCGAGTTTTTCCATGATCTACCCCCGCATAATATACTGTGATGAATAGTAAACGGCTGGACGCGGTACGTCAAGTGAAAAGGGAGGCTCTTCCTGGGTGTCTCTGTGGGAGGGGAGATGCGGCGGCCGGCGCGGTTCTTCTGATTATGTAGTACCGGCAGGCTTTCGTTATCCGGCCGTCAGTATCGGCTCGATCCTCTCCAGCGCCCAGTCGATATCCTGCTTGGTGATGATCAGCGGCGGTGCGAAGCGGATGACGTTGTCGTGGGTCTCCTTGCACAGGAGCCCTTCTTTCATGAGCCGCTCGCAGAAGCGGCGGGCCCCTCCCGCCTCCGGGTGAAGCTCCACGCCGATAAAAAGGCCCTTGCCCCGTATCTCCTTAACGGCCGGGGACTTTATCGAACGGAGGTTATCGAGGAAATAATCGCCCATGCGCGCCGAGTTTTCGACCATCCCCTCCTCGACGAGGACCTTGAGAGCGGTCCTCGCCACCGCGCAGGCCGGGGATTGCCCCCGAAGGTGCTGCCGTGATCGCCCGGCATGAAGACCCCCAGCACGTCCGCGTTTGAGAGTATCGCCGACACCGGGTAGAAACCGCCCGACAGCGCCTTTCCGATCAGGGTGACGTCGGCCTCTACACTGTCGTGCTCCTCGGCTAACAGTTTACCCGTGCGCCCCAGCCCGGTCTGGATCTCGTCGGTGATCATGGCGATGTTGTGCCTGGTGCAGATCTCGCGCACCCGGGCCATGTAGCCGGCGGGGGGAATGACGACGCCGGCCTCCCCCTGGATCGGCTCGACCAGGAAGGCGACGGTGTTTTTTGTGATCGCGTTTTCCAGCGCCTCGGCGTCCCCGTAGGGGACGACCACGAAACCGGGCGTAAATGGTGCAAATCCGTTCCTGTATTGCGGCTCGGTGGAAAAGCCGACGATGGTAATCGTCCTGCCGTGGAAGTTATTTTCGCAGACGATCACCTCGGCCCTGCCCTCGTCGATCCCCTTGGTCCGGTAACCCCACTTACGCACCGCCTTTATCGCCGTCTCGACGGCCTCGGCGCCGCTGTTCATGGGCAGCACCAGGTGTGAATTGGTCAGGGCGCACAGCTCCTCGTAGAAGGGGCCCAGCTGGTCGTTGCGGAACGCCCGGGAGGTCAGCGTGAGCCTCTGGGCCTGCCGGATCATCGTTTCCATGATCTTCGGGTGGCAGTGGCCCTGGTTGACCGCGGAATAGGACGAGAGGCAGTCCATGTACCGATTGTCCTCCACGTCCCAGACCCATATCCCCTGCCCCCTGGTCAGCACCACGTCCAGCGGCTTATAATTCCTGGCGCCGTATTTCTCTTCGAGGTCTATGAAGTAGCTTGTATCCATTGCCATCGCGTACCTTTCGGCCCTGATGATAAGATGATAAAATTCAATAGAAATACATACGTTTACTGCAGGATGTTGTCAAGGAAATAACGGTTCTATCGTCAAAATATACCGGGCCACGCCCGCGCGAGACCCTAACCTAATCGCGACCTGTTAGCCCGTTACTCCCGACACGAAAAGTATTGACATATCGTTTCCACCCGGATATAATAGGGCCATAAAATTCTCCGATCCTTCTCGCCTAAGGGGACGCCCGTAACGGGCTGCCTACGGCGAAAGGACGATACGGTTTGACTGGAAACGGTCAGGCCCCCCGTGTTTGGAAAGGAGAGTTCAGTGGAAATTCCTGCCGCATTGCGCGTTTATTGCGCGCATCCGCGTTTCCGACAATTCCATGACGCAATCCCTCCCGGCACCGGCGCCTGGCTTTTATATTCACTGCCCTTAGCAAGGAGGATTGCATGAAAGCAAAAAGAGTTTTATTCTTAGCCACGGTCATGGCGCTGGTACTGTTCGGGTTCGGGTGGGCAGTCGCCGCCGACCGATACATCACGCTGGCCACGACGACCAGCACCGTCGATACCGGTATGCTGGATTACCTGCTGCCGGTCTTTAAGGCCGACACGGGGATCGAGGTCAGGTACGTCTATGCCGGCACCGGCAAGGCCATCGAGATCGCGAAAAACGGCGATGCCGACGTTATCCTCGTTCACGCCCGGTCGATGGAAGACAAATTCATCGCGGACGGCTACGGCATGGATCGTAAGGACGTCATGTATAACAACTTTCTCCTGGTCGGCCCGGCAAAAGATCCCGCCAAGATCAAGGGAATGAAGGACGCCCTTGCCGCGTTCAAAAAGATCGCCAAGAAGGAGGCCCTCTTCATCTCCCGGGGAGATAAATCGGGTACGCACGTGAAAGAGCTCGAAATCTGGAAGGCGCTGGGCATCACGCCCCAGGGGCAGGCCTGGTACCTCGAGTCGGGCGCGGGCATCGGGCCGTCGCTCATGCTGGCCAACGAGAAGGACGCCTACATCCTCACCGACGACTCCACCTATTTCGATTTTACCCTTGGTAAGAAGATCGACCTTCCCATCATGGTCCAGGGAGACAAGATCCTGTTCAACCAGTACGGGGTCATCCTTGTCGACCCCAAGAAGATCCCGACCGCCAAATACGCCGATGCCAAGATATTCGCGGACTGGCTGACCGGCGAGAAGGGTCAGAAGATGATCGGCGATTTCAAGAAATTCGAAAAGCAGCTCTTCTTCCCCAACGCCCCTAAATAAGGCGAGGCCCTCAGATACGTAGATATAAAAAGGACTCACCGGCGACGGTGAGTCCTTTTTACCCTTGGTGTAATCCGAGAGCTCATCTCGGATACGACAAATCAGGGAGGTATTACTGGGATTAGTCAGTCGCAATCATGACGTTGGACGCCTTGACGACCGCGTAGACGTCTTTCCCTTCGGCCAGCTTCAGCGAGTCGACCGAGGCCTTCGTGATAATGGATACAATCTCCGCCCCGCCGGCAAGCTCCACGGTGATCTCGGAATTTACCGCGCCGGGCACTATCTTCTTGACCTTACCCTTCAATACATTGCGTGCGCTGATTTTCATGGTAGTCCTCCTGTTGTGTTATTACCCCTATTATACACCTATTTAGATACAGCAGAGTCGCGTAAGATACAAAAAGAACTGATCTCATTAATATCTGATACGAACATGCGATTCCTATGGTAAAAATCAAGTCATTTGAGTTCAATCTCCGGGAGCTGGCCGGATCGATGGGCGATTTCGGGACCCTGTTCCCCCTTGCCGTGGGCTATATCGCCGTCTGCGGGCTTGACCCCTGCGGGCTGCTGGTCATGATGGGGATCGCCAATATCGTTACGGGGATCGTCTACCGGATCCCGATGCCCATAGAGCCGATGAAGGTGCTGGCGGTCATGGCCATCGCCGAGAAATGGACGCCCTCGATGGTCTATGCCTCCGGTTTCGCGATGGGGGTTGTCTGGCTCTTCCTTGGCCTGACCAACGTCATCGGCTTTATTGCGAAAAACACGCCCCTTTCCGTCGTCCGGGGTATACAGATCGCCCTCGGCGTGCTGCTGGCCGTCCCGGCGATCACCATGATGCAGGGGGGATGGCTGCTCGGTCTTGTCTCGATTCTTATCATTGTCCTGCTCCGTAACAGCCGCTGGGCCCCCGCAGCCATCGTGCTGATGCTGATGGGCCTTGCCGTCATGTACTTCAAGGGAGACCTCACGGGGCTCGGGGCGTTAGGCGTGACCCTGCCGTCTTTTACGTTCTTTTCAGCGCAGGATCTCCTCACGACGTTCGTTTCGGGCGGGCTCGCCCAGATCCCGCTGACCGCCACCAATGCCGTCATCGCCACGGCCGCCCTGATTTCCCAGTATTTCCCGGACCGGCCGGTCTCGGAGAGGAAGCTCGCGACCAACATGGGCGTCATGAACCTCGTGTTTCCCTTTTTCGGCGGGATGCCGCTGTGCCACGGCTGCGGGGGGCTGGCCGGCCAGTACTATTTCGGGGCGAGGACCGGCGGGACGAACATCATCGAGGGGGTCATCGAGATCTCCCTGGGCGTCTTTGCGGCCGCCTGGCTCGTGCACCTGTTTTCCCGCTTCCCCGGGGCCATCATCGGGGCCATGATGTTCCTGGTGGGGTTGGAGCTGGTCAAGTTCGTCCGGGATATCACGTGGGGCCGCGATATCATCCCGCTCTCGGCCACCGTGGTCCTGGCCGTCTTTACGAACATGGCAATCGGTTTTGCGGCGGGCCTCATCGTGGACCGGCTCGTCTCGCTCTATTACCGCAAACGGGAAAAGGTGTAGGGGAACCCGGGGACGCCGTGCATGGACGGGAAGGCGAAGGGACGCGTACTCTATGAGAAAAAAGGGGAGGCCGGTTACCGGCCTCCCCTTTCGTTATTGTCGATTACGCCCGCCGGCTCCTGCCGGCCTACCGGGTCTTACCCGCGATGCGCGCCTTTATATTCTCGAACTCCTGCTCGGTGAGGGTATATTTGGAAAACGGCAGGAAGCTCAACAGGACCATGGCCGCGGGAAACAGGCAGAAGATCGCACGGACGCCGATATTCAGGCTCTCCGGCTGTATCATACCCTTCGGAATATATCCCGATAGCCCGAGTGCAAACCCGACGATTGGCGGGCCCACGGAGTAGGCGATCTTCTGTCCCGCCGACCACATACCGGAGAAAACCCCTTCGCGGCGCAGGCCGGATTGCATTTCGTCATATTCGATGGTATCAGGCAGCATCGAAAAGGGGAAGAGCTGGAAGCTGGAAAAGCCGATCCCTGCCAGGAAAATCTGCACGTAGAAAAGCCATAGCAGCGAAGGGCTGGTGAAGAAGAGAGACCCCATCATGACTGTAAATAAGACCAGGCCTATGTGGTATGACTTGATCTTGCCCAGTCTCTTTCCCACCGCCAGCCATACCGGTATAAACAGGATGCCGGTAACCAGGAAAATCGGGAAGACCATATTCATAGCGGTCTCGGGAAGGGCCATGGCATATTTCACGTAGTAGATGAATCCCGCCATCAGTACGCCGATGGCCAGCGCCTGCAGGAAATAGCTGGACATAAGCATGACGAAGGGATAATTCTTGACCGCTATCCTGATCTGCTCTTTCATCGAAGGCATCTCCTTTTTCGGCGGCAGGCTGGGAGCCTTGGCCGTACCGAAAAAGCAGATGAACAGCGTGATCACGATACGCGAGGCCGAAAATGGCCCCCATGAGCCGAAATCCCGGCGCCCCCCCCCCGCCGGCCTGAACCAGCGGCATTGCCAGCCCGCCCGCCAATAGTGCGCCAACGGAGGCGAAGAACATCCGGAACGACATAATCGACATCCGCTCGTTATAGTCGTTGGACATCTCCGGCACCATGCTCGCGTATGGGACGTTGATGACGGCAAACATCGGTGCAGCCCAATAAGAAGAGGATCGAGACCTGGAGCGCATTGGCGAACTCGTTCGCCAGCCGGGGGCGATGAAGATAACGAAGAATATCAGGCCGAAGGGGATTGCCCCGTAGAGCAGGTACGCACGCCTCCTGCCGAAGCGCGACGAGTGACGTCCGAGATCGCCCCCATTATCGGGTCAAGGATCACGTCCCAGAGCTTCGGAATCAGCAGCATGACTCCGGCAAGCGCGGGATTGACGCCGACGACGTTCGTCAGAAAGTAGAGGAGGTACATCCCCGTCGTGACGATGAAAAAGTTGCTGGCGATATCGCCGATGCCGAAGGAGAGCTTGATCCCCAGGGGGAGCTTATGAGTCCCTTTCGGCGGCGTTCGTGTCACGGTCTTTTTTCCGGTGGTATCATTCATTGTCTACCCTCTCCATATAACCTGTGAAACGGGATGGTATCGGGGAATTCTACGTACCCCCGACGTCGGATTTAGCGTCTACTGTACCAGATTATAAGCCGATTAGACAACTATTCTTTTCTGCGCCCGGTCGGGCTTCCGGAGGCCGTCCGAACCTTTGGGGGCGTACGGTAATCGGCATTGCCATCCGCCGTCCATGATCGCGCCTTGACCGAAAAAACGGCCACGAGCAGTATCGAGCGGTTTTTTATTTCTAACGGGTTTATTGTGTCTATATGATTCTATAGATGGCCTGAAGTAATTTGGTAATCTCGAAGGGTTTTTCAATATAATTGTGCCCGGCAATCTTGAGGAAATTCTGCGTATCTTTGCCTAACACATCGCCGGTTATAAAAAGTATCTTCTGTGTCATCTCGGGGTGGTGCTTATGGATATACTGGTAAAGTTCCACTCCGCTCATTCCCGGCATCTTCATGTCCGAGATGATAAGATCATAGTTATTCTTCTGCAGTTTCTCTATCGCCGTCTTACCGTTATTACAGCAGGTGACGTGATATCCCTCGTCGGATAGCGCTTCTGAAATTAGTTGAGCCAGATTGTCCTCATCTTCCACAACAAGAATCGACGTGGAAACGTGGGGTCTTTGCTCACCGGGCGGATACACCCTTTCCGCCACTGCTGCCTCTTCTGCCGACGTTATCGGTACCGAAACGGTGAATCTCGCCCCCTTCCCCGGTTTGTTTACCACCGAAATGGTCCCGCCGTGTTCCCCGATAATACCGTAGGCCATACTGAGACCAAGGCCTGTTCCCTTGCCCGTTTCCTTTGTGGTAAAGAATGGTTCGAAGATCTTATTGATGATCTCATCGGGAATACCCGGGCCGGTATCCTCGAACTCTATCATGATAGTGCCGTCCGCATCATATGTTCGGATAGTCAGCGTACCCGCGCCCTGGTCGGTAACCAGGGCATCCCGGGCGTTATTGATGAGGTTGATGAAGACCTGCTGGATCTGGTACGGATCGGCGGATGTTTCGGGGAGGTTATCGGCAAGAGAAAGCTCCAGGTCGATATTGTTTACTTTCAGGTCGTATTCCTTGAGCTTTACGGACTCCAGGATAATGCTATTGAGATTGACCATGCTTCGTTCAGGTGTATGCTCACGGGCGAACGCCAGCAGGCCGCCGACTATTTTCGAGGATCGTATCGATTCCTGTAGGATAACGTCCAGCTTGCCTTTAACATCATCGGGCACGCCCTGTCTTGCAAGCAGCTGGGCGTTGCCGATAATTGCGGTGAGCGGGTTGTTGAGCTCATGGGCCACGCCGGAGATCATCGTGCCCACGGCCGAGAGCTTTTCCGTCTGGAGGAGCTGCAGCTCCATCTTCTTTTTCTCGGTGAGGTCTCGGGCAATACCAAAAAAGCCGATCGGCGCGCCCGAGTTGTCCCGCCTGAGCGATAATGAGGTCTCTATATCCATCATCGTCCCGTCTTTTCTGATAACCCGCCAGTCCACCGCCTTGGCGGGAATACCGGTCTTGAATACCTCATTAAATATCAAAAAGACCTTCTCGGAGACTTCCTTGGCTCATATACTGGCGGTAGTTGAGCCCCAACAACTCTCCGTGATCATAGCCAAGCATATTTCTCAGGGACTCGTTGAAGGCCGTGAAGCTCCCCTTGAGATCTACCTCAAAATAGCCGTCCTCGATGGTCTCGAGGATCGTTCGATGCCTTTCCTCACTTTCTCTGAGCGCGCTCTCCACCTGCTTGTGCTCGGTAACGTCCTGGACGGTCCCCCGGATGAGCACCGGCCTTCCTTTCTGATCATGGATCATTTCCCCGAGTGCGTGAATGTATTTGACGGTACCGTCTGGATTGACAATGCGGTATTCGTATTCGTATGGTTTGTTATGCTCGATGCAGGCGCGGACCGTCTTTTCGAGGCCTTTTCTGTCGTCCGGGTGAACGGAAGTCAGGGCGTCTTCGACGCGCGGAACATAATCCCCGGGATCTCGGTTGAAGATATGATAGGTCTCCGCTGACCACACAAGCCGGTCTGTCTCTAAATCCCAGTCCCAGCTCCCTACGTGGGCAATCCTCTGCGCCATTAATAGACTGGCATCGCTTTCCCGCAGCGCCTCCTCCGTCCGCTTGCGGTCGGTGATATCGGTCAACACACCCGTCATCCCGACGTTTCGGCCGGCCTTCTCGATGGGCCGGCTGGAAGTCATGACATAATGAATGCCGCCGTTCTTGTCTATCAATCTGAATTCGTACGGCTCCAGCCTGCCGCCTAACGTTTCTCCGCGGCTCTTTATAAGACCCGGAAGATCGTCGGGATGGACGAATTCGGAAAAGGGTTTTCCGATGATTTCTTTGGGTCGGTAGACGAACAGGCGCTCGGCGACGGGGCTCAAATAGATGATATTCCCCTTCGCATCGAGGCAGAAAATAACATCGTTGAGGTTTTCCACAAGCAAACGGTATTTTTCCTCGCTTTCGCGAAGCGATTCGTTCGCCGTAACGAGGTGCCTCGTCTTCGCCCTGACCTGAGCGCGAAGAAGCTGGATAATCCCGAACGACAGAAGGAGGAATCCCCCGGTGATGACGATAACCCAGATCAGGTAGCGCGGTACAACCTGCTCGGGAGGTTTTTCCATCCAGCGGGCCAGTGTCCTGTAATAGTAGGAATCGGGTTCGCTTCGCCAGGTACCCAAATGGCGGTCGATCGCGTCAAGCAGCCCATGGTTACGCCCCTGGGCGGTCGCGAAGTATAGTGACGTCGGGTTAAAGACGATGGGGGTCTTGGTCAGTCCATACCTTCGGAATAGATAATCTCCAATAAGATGGTTGGAGATCGCCGCGTCAACGTAGCCGTGACTGGCCAGCCTGAACGCTTCCTCGTATGTCTCGGCCTGGATGGTTGTCACCTCGAAGCCGAACCCGTTCATCATCTCTTCGAAGAGTCTCTCTTGAATCCCGCCTCTCAGCACGGCTATTCGCCGTCCGTTCAGGTCCGACAGTGTTGATACCCGAACCGATGAGTTGGCATACACCTGGGACCAGCTGTCTACGACCGGCGTTTTATTGAAAATCATATAGTTCGTCTCGCTCCCGTGAATAGGCGACATCGGGCATCAAATCTATTCGATGCTCTTCGAGCGATTCAAGACACTCGGACCATTCGCACGGAACGTATTCCAGGTTCCACTTCTCCTGCCTGGCAATCTCGTCAAGAAGATCAACGAATATGCCTGAAGGGTTACCGTTCTCGTCTATAAAAACCTTGGGAGGGTTCTGGTATAAACCGACGCGCACCGGAGCGGATGGGAGAACCGTCGGGCCGGCTTCCGACGGCATCATCTTGACGATCCTCTCCCGCTGTGTCGGCATTCTCTATACCCGGGTCGAGACGCGAAAGTGCAGGTCCGGCACGCTTCGGCCAACCGGGAGCAGGCTGATGGGATTCGTATGTCGGAGTTGGATTGCCTGAGCTTTGTCCAGCGGGACGCCGCAGAGCAGAAAGGCCGGAATCGCCGTCATGAAGACGATCATCAAACGGGAGAGGATTCGCTTCTTCTCAGTGCGCATAACCGTCCCCTCTTCCATAAAGGCCGGGGGTTAGGAAATTCTCGTGACGGAGGGCAGTCATAGATTCGATGTTCTCGCTACGGGCCTCCCAAGTATCTAAAATATGTATATAAATTTTATCACATGGTAGTCCCTATAGTCAAGCGCGGTGTTTTCCCCGATACCTTCTGCCAAAACGGCTTCGCGCGCGAATCTCCGTATAGTAGGACGACCGATCTCTCGTGAGGCCGCATCCCAGTTATAGGCGGGAGTCCGGGCTTCTCTACGTTTCGCCACAATGCTCCTTACCGGGCTGTGAGTGGAAAACTATCATAAATGGACACAAACAGGCATTCAGCACATATTCTGGGGAGTTTGGGCGCTCACGGAGGGAAAAAAGATTAAAAAAGGCCGCTTTAAGTAATAAAAATAGGCGTTTTTATCTTCACTATGGGAATTCTGGTGTATAATTGATTAATAATTTTCCCCTTAGTCTCCGCAGAATCTGCCCGATAAAGGGATATACGATCCTGCTAATAATGAGATAAGACGGCAATGCGGGCTAAAATAGGTTATGTCCGGGACCGGAATCATCCGGCCCGCCCGCATACCGAAGGTCAATGACCATAGAGAAGAGACACCGATCACTCGAACAAAAGAAAAGGACTTACCCGCCGGTGATTCCTTCTTATGGTCTCGTTGTTTGTGAGTGGGGTAAGTGGCAGAGATAGGGAGGTCATATGAAAAAGAACTGGTTTCAAAAACTTTCTGAAGGTCCGCCTGCCCGAATGGGGTATTTGGGCAGTGCTTTCTTTGGTAACCCTGGTTTTCTTCGCGGAGCTCTATTTCTTCACCTGCAACAACTACGAGCTTGTGAATGGGGCATAAGGGGGTATAACGGTCACGCGCGTCATCATAGAGAAGCAGGGCGAGCTCATCAAGACCCAGGCCGAATATCTCGAACAGATGAAGATGGTCAACCGGGTCCTCGAAACGCGGCTTCAGGCTTCCGAGGAGGAAAACGCCGCCCTCAAGAACGACATCGTGGCGACGTTCGGACCGTTTGCCGAGAACCTCGGCTATCGAATCGTCTTCGTCGGGGGTCGCGCGTTCGTCCAGAAGGATGACGGCACGGTGGGTCTCCAATAATCGACCGTCTGTGGTCTTGAGCCAGGAAAGGAGTCGGTACGTATACCGGCTCCTTTTTTTCAGCGTCATCTATCTCCGGCGCGATGCCGGAATTGTCCCCATGACGGCGACATTGTGGAAATGATTCCGCCATCCATGCTTGATTTCTGCCGAAGACCGGGGTAGAATCCGCTATCGAAACGATGAATTGACCATAACCGGGGCAAACATGAAGAGCCCTTCCGAAACCATTGAACCGGACAACCCTGTATCGGTTGCTGATAGAGTGAACCTTCGCTCTGTTACCCATCCACCCATTCAGTGAGGGAATCATGGCCAATAAGATCGTTCTCGAAAAAGACAAGATTACTTCCAATTATTCGGGCTCTGATGCATATGACCTGATCATCATCGGGGCAGGGATCAGCGGCCTTGCTACCGGCGTGATGTGGCTGAAGAACACCAAGGGGAAAAAGACCCTCCTGGTTGAGAAAAACGGGTATCCGGGGGGATACGTCACCGCCTACGAACGCAACGGCTACGTCTTCGAGACGACCCAGATTTTCCCGGACATTACCCCGATCCTTGAATACCTCAAGATCGATCTCAAGCTCAAGGCCCACGAGGGGGCCCTTATGCGGCGGCTTGTCGTCCACGGCGACAAGATCGACAGCTACAAAATCCCCACCGGCCCCGACAACTTCGTCGCCTACCTCTCCGGGATCTTCCCCGACGAGGCCGAGAACATCGAGCGGTTCATTGCGTACGCCGTGGACCTGTTCGCTCAGGTGAGGCTCCTCAAGGCGATCCGGACTCCGCTGGACACCCTGCTCACCCCCTTCCGGGCGCCCAAGGTGGTAGCCTGCCTGAACCTGACCTACGCCGGCCTGTTGGATAAGATGGGGATCAGGGACCCGCGCCTCCGGGAGGTGCTCGAGACCTTCGGGGCGTTCTCCGGCGTTCCGTCCGATCGCGCCTCGTCGATCCTTGCCGTCGGGGCGATGCTGTCCTCCATGACGCGGTCGTATCGCCCGTATGGGTACTACGACGAGTTTCCGGCCAAGCTCGCGGCCCTGTTCCAGAAGCTCGGCGGTGAGATCAAGCTCGGCGCCCCGGTCGAACAGATCGTCGTCGAAAACGGAACGGTAAAAGGCATCCGGATCGAGGGGGATGACCGGATAATCCGGGCGGACCGGGTCGTCACCACCATAGACCCGAACGTGGCGATGCGGCGGCTTGTGGGGGATGAAAACCTGCCGAAGAGCTACGTCCAGAGGCTCGAGAAGACCATCATGTCCCCCTCGTCCTTTAACGTGAGCCTCGGCCTTGACGAAAGAATCGACCTCTCGAAGATGGACCTTGACTATCCCTATAATCTCGTCTCCACGGGCAGGGGGACTTCGGAGAAGCTTTTTAACGCGTTCCTGGCCGGGAAAAACGCCTTTTCCGAGGACTGTTTCCATGCGGCCGTCATCTGCCCGTCGCTGACCACCCGGGGTAAGAACACCATCATCGTTCGCGGTGTCCCCTTTGCGATAGGTAACTGGCCCCACTGGCGTGCAAAAGACCCCGCGCGATACAAGGCGGAAAAAGAACGCTGGGCGGATTTCTTTATCGGGATAGCCGAAAAATACTTCGTGCCCGGCCTCAGGAAACATATCGTCGTTAAGGATATTTCGACGCCGGCCACCTATGCCCGCTGGTCGGGTTCGCCAACCGGAAGCAACTACGACATGGCCGCCCTCGTGACGCAGTTCGGGCCCAAGCGCCTCCCGATGAAGACCCCCATCGGCGGGCTGTACCAGCCCAAGTTCTCCCACAGTATCTACGGCGCGATGACCAACGGCATCCAGGTAGTTGACCTGATGCTGGACCGGGCGTTTAACGGCGGGAACTCGCTCTTTAATCCCAGGGAGACATAGGGCGATCACTGAAATGAGAAAACGGGGGAAATCATTTCCCCCGTTTTTTATTTCTGGAGCAAGAGCGCGCCCGGCACGATTCGAACGTGCGGCCAACGGATCCGAAGTGGGTTAATCTTGACGATAATCCA
The DNA here is from genome assembly GCA_963848155.1 of uncultured delta proteobacterium. Classification (GTDB taxonomy): domain Bacteria; phylum Desulfobacterota; class Zymogenia; order Zymogenales; family Zymogenaceae; genus JAFGAS01. The sequence goes on along the minus strand of CAWKCL010000003.1, from coordinate 16,730 downwards.
TTGACATCATGGTAATTTCAATACCCTACGATGCCCTGAAATACCCCGGAGTGCCCCAGAATGCCCCGGTTCTTGTTACACTTTTTGTAACAGTTTCGAGGAAATCGATATAGGCAAATTTAACTGGCAGCCATCTGTCGCAAGCTCGTGATGTCCCGCAACGGCGGAGCGCCGAACAGGCGGCTGTACTCGCGGCTGAACTGGGAGGGGCTCTCATAGCCGACCTGGAACGCCGCGGTCGTCGCATCCTGATTTTCGGTCGAGCATCAGCCGCCGCGCTTCGTTCAAGCGCAGCCATTTCTGGTACTGCAGCGGGCTCATGGCCGTCACCGCCCGGAAATGATGGTGGAAGGTCGAGGTGCTCATATTGACCTGGCTGGCGAGGTCATCGATACGCAACGGCTGTGTGAAGTTGCCCTTCAACCAATCGATCGCCCGCGCAATCTGCTGGCTCTGGCTTCCTGCCGACGCCATCTGGCGCAGCCGCGCACCCTGATCGCCCACCAGCAGACGGTAGAAAATCTCCCGCTGGATGATCGGCGCAAGGATCGGGATGTCCTTCGGTTCGTCAAGCAGGTCGATCAACCGCTGAAAGGCGGCGAGCAGCGGCAACGTGACCTCGCCGGTCGCCATTGCACGGCTTGATTGCTGCGGCCGCGGCGGGGGAAGATTGCTGTCCACCATCAGTTGCGACATCTCGCGCTGATCAAGTTTCAACATAAGCCCCAGGCACGGCTTCTCCCGGCTTGCCTTGATGACCTGCACGACCGTGGGCAGATCCACGGACGTGATCAGAAAATGGTGCGCGTCATACACATAGGTGTCGTCTCCGAGCAGCACGCGCTTGGCCCCTTGCGCGATCACGCAGATGCTCGGTTCGTACATGATGCTCATCGGCTCGGTCGGTTCGTCCCGCCGGAACAGCATCAATCCCGGGATCGCGGTCTCGATGCGGTCGCCCTTGTCGGTCCATCGGGCAATGCCCTCTCCCAAGACATTGAGCGCACCTTCCATGTTACTCCCCTCGAATACCCGGTTCATGTTCCCACCCGTTGATATCTTTTGGCTAATAGTACTATATACCACTACCTCACTCAACTCATTTATTGAAGGGCTCGGAGGATTAGGCAAGAAACTAACAGGATCGGCTTCCCTTTTGGGAGTTACAATGCAATCATCAACAGGGCCGAGGAATACGAGCAATACGTAATCGTAGTCAAGCAGGGCAAAACATAACCATGCATTGTCTGTGGTCCCCTCGGCCCTGTTGATGAGTGTATTGTACTCCCGAAAGGGGAGGAGGGTAGACGATCCTGTTAGTTTCTTGCCTAATCCTCCGAGCCCTTCAATAAATGGGTTGCGTTAGGTAGTGGTATATCGTTGCTATTTAGCCAAAAGATATAAGACGGGTGGGAACATGAACCGGGTATTCGAGGGGAGTAACATGGAAGCGGACTCAAGGACTTGGGAGAGGGCATTGCCCGATGGACCGAAAGGTCGATATGTTGAGACCGCGATCCCGGGCCTGTCGCTCTTTCGGCGGGACGAACCGACCGAACCGATGACCAGCATGTACGAGCCGAGCATCTGCGTGGTCGCCCAGGGGGCCAAACGCGTGCTATTCGGCGAGGACACCTATATGTACGACGCGCAGCCATTTCTTGTGACGTCCGTGGACCTCCAACGGTCGTTCAGGTTATCAAGGCGAGCCGGGAGAAGCCGTGCCTGGGGCTTTCGCTGAAGCTCGACCAGCGGGAAATTTCGCAGCTGATGGTGGACAGCAAGCTCCCCCCGCCGCGCGCCCAGCAGTCGGGCCGCGGAATGGCGACCGGGGAGGTCACCCTGCCGCTGCTGGCCGCCTTTCAGCGGCTGATCGACCTGCTTGACGAGCCGGAGGACATTCCGATCCTGGCGCCGCTCATCCAGCGGGAGATCCTCTACCGTTTGCTCGTGGGCGATCAGGGTACGCGTCTGCGGCAGATTGCATCGGCGGGAAGCCAGAGCCATCAGATCGCCCGGGCGATCGATTGGCTGAAGGCGAACTACGCCCAGCCGTTACGTATCGACGATCTGGCGACGCACGTCAACATGAGCCCATCGACCTTCCACCATCATTTCCGGGCGTTGACGGCCATGAGCCCGCTGCAGTACCAGAAGTGGCTGCGTCTGAACGAAGCGCGGCGGCTGATGCTCGCCGAGCGCCTGGATGCGACGACCGCGGCGTTTCAGGTCGGCTACGAAAGCCCGTCCCAGTTCAGCCGCGAGTACAGCCGCCTGTTTGGCTCGCCGCCGTTGCGCGATATCAAGAGCTTGCATCAGATAGCTGCCAGTTAAATTTGCCTATATCGATTTCCTCGAAATGTAATAAAAAGTGTTACAAGAACCGGGGCATTCTGGGGCATTCCGGGCTATTCAGGGCATCGTAGGGTATTGAAATTACCATGATGTCAATGGATTATCGTCAAGATTAACCCACTTCGGAACCGTTGGCCGCACGTTCGAATCGTGCCGGGCGCGCTCTCGCTCCATAAATAAAAAACGGGGGAAATTATTTCCCCCGTTTTTCTTTTAGTCGATCCCCTATTTTTCCCTGGGATTAAAGAGGGAGTTGCCGCCGTTAAACGCCCGGTCCAACATCAGGTCCACCACCTGGATGCCGTTGGTCATCGCGCCGTAGATACTGTGGGAGAACTTGGGCTGGTACAGCCCACCGATGGGGGTCTTCATCGGGAGACGCTTGGGCCCGAACTGCGTCACGAGGGCGGCCATGTCGTAGTTGCTTCCGGTTGGCGAACCCGACCAGCGGGCATAGGTGGCCGGCGTCGAAATATCCTTAACGACGATATGTTTCCTGAGGCCGGGCACGAAGTATTTTTCGGCTATCCCGATGAAGAAATCCGCCCAGCGTTCTTTCTCCGCCCGGTACCGGGCGGGGTCTTTTGCACGCCAGTGGGGCCACTTACCTATCGCAAAGGGGACACCGCGAACGATGATGGTGTTCTTCCCCCGGGTGGTCAGCGACGGGCAGATGACGGCCGCATGAAAACAGTCCTCGGAAAAGGCGTTTTTCCCGGCCAGGAACGCGTTAAAAAGCTTCTCCGAAGTCCCCCTGCCCGTGGAGACGAGGTTATAGGGATAGTCAAGGTCCATCTTCGAGAGGTCGATTCCACTATCAAGGCCGAGACTCACGTTGAAGGAGGAGGGGGACATGACGGTCTTCTCGAGCCTCTGGACGTAGCTCTTCGGCAGGTGTTCATCCCCCACGAGCCGCCGCATCGCCACGTTCGGGTCTATGGTGGTGACGACCCGGTCCGCCCGGATTACCCGGTCATCCCCCTCGATCCGGATGCCTTTTACGGTTCCGTTCTCGACGACGATCTGTTCGACCGGGGCGCCGAGCTTGATCTCACCGCCGAGTTTCTGAAACAGGGCGGCGAGCTTGGCCGGAAACTCGTCGTAGTACCCGTACGGGCGATACGACCGCGTCATGGACGACAGCATCGCCCCGACGGCAAGGATCGACGAGGCGCGATCGGACGGAACGCCGGAGAACGCCCCGAAGGTCTCGAGCACCTCCCGGAGGTGAGGGTCCCTGATCCCCATCTTATCCAATAGGCCGGCGTAGGTCAGGTTCAGGCAGGCTACCACCTTGGGCGCCCGGAAGGGGGTGAGCAGGGTGTCCAAGGGAGTCCGGATCGCCTTGAGGAGCCTCACCTGAGCGAACAGGTCCACGGCGTACGCAATGAACCGCTCGATGTTCCCGGCCTCGTCGGGGAAGATCCCGGAGAGGTAGGCGACGAAGTTGTCGGGGCCGGTGGGGATTTTGTAGCTGTCGATCTTGTCGCCGTGGACGACAAGCCGCCGCATAAGGGCCCCCTCGTGGGCCTTGAGCTTGAGATCGATCTTGAGGTATTCAAGGATCGGGGTAATGTCCGGGAAAATCTGGGTCGTCTCGAAGACGTAGCCGTCGCGTTCGTAGGCGGTGACGTATCCCCCCGGATACCCGTTTTTCTCAACCAGGAGGGTCTTTTTGCCCTTGGTGTTCTTCAGCCACATCACGCCGGTAGCAAGTCCGCTGATCCCTGCCCCGATGATGATCAGGTCATATGCATCGGAGCCCGTATAATTGGAAGTAATCTTGTCTTTTTCGAGAACGATCTTATTGGCCATGATTCCCTCACTGAATGGGTGGATGGGTAACAGAGCGAAGGTTCACTCTATCAGCAACCGATACAGGGTTGTCCGGTTCAATGGTTTCGGAAGGGCTCTTCATGTTTACCCCGGTTATGGTCAGTTCATCGTTACGATAGCGGATTCTACCCCGGTCTTCGGCAGAAATCAAGCATGGATGGCGGAATCGTTTCCACAATGTCGCCGTCATGGGGACAATTCCGGCATCGCGCCGGAGATAGATGACGCTGAAAAAAAGGAGCCGGTATACGTACCGACTCCTTTCCTGGCTCAAGACCTTCAAGCGGTCGATTATTGGAGACCCACCGTGCCGTCATCCTTCTGGACGAACGCGCGACCCCCAACGAAGACGATTCGATAGCCGAGGTTCTCGGCAAACGGCCCGAACGTCGCCACGATGTCGTTCTTGAGGGCGGCGTTTTCCTCCTCGGAAGCCTGAAGCCGCGTTTCGAGGACCCGGTTGACCATCTTCATCTGTTCGAGATATTCGGCCTGGGTCTTGATGAGCTCGCCCTGCTTCTCTATGATGACGCGCGTGATCGCTATACCACTTTTTGCGCCGTCCATGAGCTCGTAGTTGTAGCAGGTGAAGAAATAGAGCTCCGCGAAGAAGACCAGGGTTACCAAACAAAGCATTATCCAGATACCCCATTCGGGCAGACGGACCTTCAGAAATTTTTAAACGAGTTCTTTTTCATGATGACCTCCCTATCTCTGCCACTTACCCCCAATCACAAACAACGGGACCATAAGAAGGAATCACCGGCGGGTAAGTCCTTTTCTTTTGTTCGCGTGGATCGGTGTCTCTTCTCCATGGTCATTGACTATCGGTATGCGGGCGGGCCGGATGATTCCGGTCCCGGACATAACCTATTTTAGCCCGCATTGCCGTCTTATCTCATTATTGCAGGATCGTATATCCCTTTATCGGGCAGATTCTGCGGAGACTAAGGGGAAAATTATTAATCAATTATACACCAGAATTCCCATAGTGAAGAAAAAAACGCCTATTTTTATTACTTAAATTTGCCTTTTTTAATCCTTTTTACCTCCTGTGAGCGCCTAAACTCCCCAGAATATGAGCTGAATGCCTGTTTGTGTCCATTTATGATAGTTTTCCACTGACAGCCCGGTAAGGAGCATTGTGGCGAAACGTAGAGAGGCCCGGACTCCCGACTATAACAGGGATGCGGCCTCACGAGATATCGGTCGTCCTACTATACGGAGATTCGCGCGCGAAGCCGTTTTGGCCGAAGGTATCGGGGGAAACACCGCGCTTGACTATAGGGACTACCATGTGATAAAATTTATATACATATCTTAGATACTTAGGAGGCCCGTAGCGAGAACATCGGAATACTGTGTGCCCTCCGTCACGTGAATTTCCTAATCCCCGGCCTTTATGGAAGAGGGGACGGTTATGCGTTCTGAGAAAAAGCGAATCCTCTCCCGTTTGATGATCGTCTTCATGACGGCGATTCCGGCCTTCCTGCTCTACGGCGTCCCGCTGGACAATGCCCAGGCAATCCAACTCCGACATACGAATCCCATTAGCCTGCTCCCGGTTGGCCGGAGTGTGCCGAACCTGCACGTTTAGCGTCTCGACCCGGGTATCGGGAGATGCCGGCGCGGCGGGAGAGGATCGTCAAGATGATGCCGTCGGAGGCCTGCCCGACGGCTCTCCCACCCGCCCGGTACGCGTCGGTATATACCAGAACCCTCCCAAGGTTTTTATAGACGAGAACGGGAACCCTTCAGGCATATTCGTTGAACTCCTTGACGAGATTGCCAGGCAGGAGAAGTGGAACCTGGAATACGTTCCGTGCGAATGGTCCGAGTGTCTTGAAGCACTCGAAGAGCATCGAATAGATTTGATGCCCGACGTCGCCTATTCACGGGAGCGAGACGAACTATATGATTTTCATAAAACGCCGGTCGTAGACAGCTGGTCCCAGGTGTATGCCAACTCATCGATTCGGGTATCAACACTGTCGGACCTGAACGGACGGCGAATCGCCGTGCTTAAAGGCGGGATTCAAGAGAAACTCTTCGAGCAGATGATGAACGGGTTCGACTTCGAGGTAACGATTATTCAGGCCGAGACATACGAGGAAGCGTTCAGGCTGGCCAGTCACGGCTACGTTGACGCGGTGATTTCCAACCATCTCATTGGAGATTACCTGTTCCGAAGGTACGGATTGACCAAGACCCCCGTCGTCTTTAACCCGACGTCACTCTACTTCGCGACCACCCAGGGGCGTAACCGTGGGCTGCTTGACGCGGTCGACAGTCATTTGGGTACCTGGCGAAGCGAGCCCGATTCCTACTATTACAGGATACTGGCCCGCTGGATGGAAAAACCTCCCGAGCAGGTCGTGCCGCGCTACCTGATCTGGATTCTCAGCCTCACCGGGGGATTCCTACTCGTATCGGTTGGAATTATTCAGCTTCTTCGCGTTCAGGTCAGGGCGAAGACAAGGCACCTGCTTAAGGCAAACGAATCGCTTCGCGAAAGCGAGGAAAAATACCGTTTGCTCGTGGAAAACCTCAACGATGTTATTTTTTGCCTCGACGCGAAGGGGAATATCATCTATTTGAGCCCCGTCGCCGAGCGCCTGTTCGTCTACCGACCCAAAGAAATCATCGGAAAACCCTTTTCCGAATTCGTTCATCCCGATGACCTTCCGGGCCTTATAAAAAGCCGCGAAGGAACGTTAGGCGGTACGCTGGAGCCGTACGAATTCAGATTGGTAGACAAGGACGGCGAAATCCACTATGTCAGGACCTCCAGCCGGCCCGTCAAGAAAGACGGCCGGTCTGTCGGAATTACCGGCGTATTGACCGACATCACCCGGGAAAGACTCGCCGAGGAGGAGCTACGGGAAAGCGAAGTTAACCTATTAATGGCGCAGCGGATTGCCCACGTAGGGAGCTGGGACTGGGATTTGGAGACGGGCCGGCTTGTGTGGTCCACGGAGACCTATCATATCTTCAACCGTGATCCCGGTGATTATACTCCGAGCGTCGAAGACGCCCTGACTTCCGTTCACCCGGACGACCGAAAAGGCCTCGAAAAGATGGTCCGCGCCTGCATCGAGCATAACAAACCATACGAATACGAATACCGCATTGTCAATCCGGACGGTTCGGTCAAACACATTCACGCGCTCGGCGAGATCATCCATGATCAGAAAGGAAGGCCAGTGCGCATCCGGGGACCGTCCAGGACGTTACCGAGCACAAGCAGGCGGAGAGCGCGCTCAGAGAAGGCAGGAAAGACATCGAACGATCCTGGAGACCATCGAGGACGGCTATTTTGAGGTAGACCTCAAGGGGAGCTTCACGGGCTTCAACGAGTCCTGAGAAATATGCTTGGCTATGACCACGGAGAGTTGTTGGGGCTCAACTACCGCCACTATATGAGCGAGGAAGTTTCCGGGAAGGTCTTTTTAAAATTTAATGAGGTATTCAAGACCGGTATCCCCGCCAAGGCGCTGGACTGGAGGGTTACCAGAAAAGACGGGACGATGATAGATATAGAGACCTCATTATCGCTCAGGCGGGACAACTCGGGCGTGCCGATCGGCTTTTTTGGCATCGCCCGAGACCTCACCGAGAAAAAGAAGATGGAGCTTCAGCTCCTCCAGACGGAAAAGCTCTCGGCCGTGGGCACGATGATCTCCGGCGTGGCCCATGAGCTCAACAACCCGCTCACCGCAATTATCGGCAACGCCCAGCTGATTGCACGGCAGGGCGCGCCCGAGGATATTAAAGGCAAGCTTGACGTTATCTTACAGGAATCGATACGGTCCTCGAAAATAATAGGCGGCCTGCTGGCGTTCGCCCGCGAGCATACACCTGAACGAAGCATGGTCAATCTCAATAGCATTATCCTGGAGTCGGTAAAGCTCAAGGAATACGACCTGAAAGTAAACAATATCGACCTGAAGCTTTCTCTTGCCGATAACCTCCCCGAAACATCCGCCGATCCGTACCAGATCCAGCAGGTCTTCATCAACCTCATCAATAACGCCCGGGACGCCCTGGTTACCGACCGGGGCGCGGGTACGCTGACTATCCGAACATATGATGCGGACGGCACTATCATGATAGAGTTCGAGGATACCGGCCCGGGTATTCCCGATGAGATCATCAATAAGATCTTCGAGCCATTCTTTACCACAAAGGAAACGGGCAAGGGAACAGGCCTTGGTCTCAGTATGGCCTACGGTATTATCGGGGAACACGGCGGGACCATTTCGGTGGTAAACAAACCGGGGAAGGGGGCGAGATTCACTGTTTCGGTACCGATAGCGTCGGTAGAAGAGGCAGCAGTGGCGGAAAGGGAGTATCCGCCTGGTGAGCAAAGACCTCACGTTTCCACGTCGATTCTTGTTGTAGAAGATGAGGACAATCTGGCTCAATTTATTTCAGAAGCGCTATCCGACGAGGGATATCACGTTACCTGCTGTAATAACGGTAAGACGGCGATAGAGAAGCTGCAGAAGAATAACTATGATCTTATCATCTCGGACATGAAAATGCCGGGAATGAGCGGAGTGGAACTTTATCAGTATATCCATAAGCACCACCCTGAGATGACACAGAAGGTACTTTTTATGACCGGCGATGTGTTAGGTAAGGATACGCAGAATTTCCTCAAGATCGCCGGGCACAACTATATCGAGAAGCCCTTCGAGATTACCAAATTGCTTCAGGCCATCCATAGAATCATATAAAGGCAATAAACCCGTTAGGAATAAAAAACCGCTCGATTATGCTCGTGCCCGTTTTTTATGTCAAGGCGCGATCATGGGCGGCGGATGGCAATGCCGACTACCGTACGCCCCTCAATGGTTCGGACGGCCTCCGGAAGCCCGACCGGGCGCAGAAAAGAATAGTTGTCTAACCGGCTTATAATCTGGTACAGTAGACGCTAAATCCGACGTCGGGGGTACGTAGAATCCCCCGATACCATCCCGTTTCACAGGTTATATGGAGAGGGTAGACAATGAATGATACCACCGGAAAAAAGACCGTGACACGAACGCCGCCGAAAGGGACTAATAAACTCCCCCTGGGGATCAAGCTCTCCTTCGGCATCGGGGATATCGCCAGTAACTTATTCATCGTCACGACGGGGATGTACCTCCTCTACTTTCTGACGGACTTCGTCGGCGTTGATCCCAAGCTTGCCGGTGTCATGCTGCTGATACCGAAGCTCTGGGACGTGATCCTTGACCCTATCATGGGGGGGATCTCGGACGTCACTTCGCTCGCGTTTCGGCAGGAGGCGTCCCTACCTGCTCTACGGGGCTATCCCCTACGGCCTGATATTTTTCGTTATCTTCATCGCCCCCGGCTGGCGTACCGAGTTCGCCAACGCGCTGCAGGTTGCGATCCTCTTTTTCCTGGGCTGCACCGATGTTTGCCGTCATCAACGTCCCCTACGCGAGCATGGTGCCGGAGATGTCCGACGACTACAACGAGCGGATGTCGATCGTGTCGTTCCGGATGTTTTTCGCCTCCGTGGGGCGCTATTGGCGGGGGGGCTGGCGATGCCGCTGGTTAAGGCCGGCGGCGGGGGAGCGCCGGGCTTCCGGCTCATGGGGGCGGTCTTCGGCCTCGCGATGGTGATCACGCTGTTTATCTGCTTTTTCGGTACCGCCAAGGCTCCCAGCCTGCCGCCGAAAAAGGAGATGCCGCCCATCAGGGAGCAGATCAGGATCGCGGTCAGGAATTTCCCCTTTGTCATGCTGATGACCAGCTATTTCTTCCAGGCGCTGGCCGTCGGCGTGATGATGGCGGGATTCATCTACTACGTAAAATACGCGATGAACCTTCCCGAGACGGCCATGAACATCGCCTTCCCGATATTCCTGGTCACCGGGATACTCTTTATACCGGTGTGGCTGGCGGTGGGAAAGCGGCTGGGCAAGATCAAGTCATACCGCATCGGCCTGGTCTTCTTTACCGTCATGATGGGCTCTCTCTTCTTCACGAGCCCCTCGCTGCTATGGCTCTTCTACGTCCAGATCTTCCTGGCGGGAATCGGCTTTTCCAGTTTCCAGCTCTTCCCCTTTTCCATGCTCCCGGATACCGTGGAATACGACCAGATGCAGTCCGGCCTGAGGCGGGAGGGGGTCTTCTCCGGTATGTGGTCGGCGGGACAGAAGATCGCCTATTCCGTGGGCCCGCCGATCGTCGGGTTTGCCCTCGGGCTATCGGGATATATTCCGAAGGTATGGTGCAGCCGGAGAGCCTGAATATCGGCGTCCGCGCGATCTTCTGCCTGTTTCCCGCGGCCATGGTCCTGTTGAGCTTCCTGCCGTTTTCCAAATATACCCTCACCGAGCAGGAGTTCGAGAACATAAAGGCGCGTATCGCGGGTAAGACCCGGTAGTCCGGCAGGAGCCGGCAGGCGTAATCGACAATAACGGAAGGGGAGGCCGGTTACCGGCCTCCCTTTTTTCTCATAGAGTACCTCCCTTCGCCTTCCCGTCCATGCACGGCGTCCCCGGGTTCCCCTACACCTTTTCCCGCTTGCGGTAATAGAGCGAGACGAGCCGGTCCACGATGAGGCCCGCCGCAAACCCGATTGCCATGTTCGTAAAGACGGCCAGGACCACGGTGGCCGAGAGCGGGATGATATCGCGGCCCCACGTGATGTCCCGGACGAACTTGACCAGCTCCAGCCCCACCAGGAACATCATGGCCCCGATGATGGCCCCGGGGAAGCGGGAAAACAGGTGCACGAGCCAGGCGGCCGCAAAAACGCCCAGGGAGATCTCGATAGACCCCCTCGATTATGTTCGTCCCGCCGGTCCGCGCCCCGAAATAGTACTGGCCCGCCAGCCCCCCGCAGCCGTGGCACAGCGGCATCCCGCCGAAAAAGGGAAACACGAGGTTCATGACGCCCATGTTGGTCGCGAGCTTCCTCTCCGAGACCGGCCGGTCCGGGAAATACTGGGAAATCAGGGCGGCCGTGGCGATGACGGCGTTGGTGGCGGTCAGCGGGATCTGGGCGAGCCCGCCCGAAACGAACGTCGTGAGGAGATCCTGCGCTGAAAAGAACGTCAAAGACGGCAGGGTCACGCCTAACGCCCCGAGCCCCGTGAGGTCTCCCTTGAAGTACATGACGGCAAGGCCCATCAGCATCAGCACGATGGCCGCGGGGGCCCAGCGGCTGTTGCGGAGCAGGACGATGATAAGAATCGAGATAAGGCCGAGCAGCCATCCCCCCTGCATCATGGTGATCGCCGGGACGGCCAGCAACACGCCGAGGGCGATCTGTATGCCCCGGACGACGGAAAGCGGCGTGTTCTTCGCGATAAAGCCGATGACGTTGGTCAGGCCCAGGAAGAGCCAGACGACGCCCATCGCAAAACCGGAGGCATAGACCATCGAGGGCGTCCATTTCTCGGCGATTGCCATGACCGCCAGCACCTTCATCGGCTCTATGGGCATTGGGATCCGGTAGACGATCCCGGTAACGATATTGGCGATCCCCATCATGACCAGCAGCCCGCAGGGGTCAAGTCCGCAGACGGCGATATAGCCTACGGCCAGCGGGAACAGGGTCCCAAAGTCGCCCATTGATCCGGCAAGCTCCCGGAGATTGAACTCAAATGACTTGATTTTTACCATAGGAATCGCATGTTCGTGTCAGATATTAATGAGATCAGTTCTTTTTGTATCTTACGCGACTCTGCTGTATCTAAATAGGTGTATAATAGGGGTAATAACACAACAGGAGGACTACCATGAAAATCAGCGCACGCAACGTATTGAAGGGAAAGGTCAAGAAGATAGTACCCGGCGCGGTAAATTCCGAGATCACCGTGGAGCTTGCCGGCGGGGCGGAGATTGTCTCCATTATCACGAAGGCCTCGGTCGACTCGCTGAAGCTGGCCGAAGGGAAAGACGTCTACGCGGTCGTCAAGGCATCCAACGTCATGATTGCGACTGACTAATCCCAGTAATACCTCCCTGATTTGTCGTATCCGAGATGAGCTCTCGGATTACACCAAGGGTAAAAAGGACTCACCGTCGCCGGTGAGTCCTTTTTATATCTACGTATCTGAGGGCCTCGCCTTATTTAGGGGCGTTGGGGAAGAAGAGCTGCTTGTCGAATTTCTTGAAATCGCCAATCATCTTCTGACCCTTCTCGCCGGTCAGCCAGTCCGCGAATATCTTGGCATCGGCGTATTTGGCGGTCGGGATCTTCTTGGGGTCGACAAGGATGACCCCGTACTGGTTGAACAGGATCTTGTCTCCCTGGACCATGATGGGAAGGTCGATCTTCTTACCAAGGGTAAAATCGAAATAGGTGGAGTCGTCGGTGAGGATGTAGGCGTCCTTCTCGTTGGCCAGCATGAGCGACGGCCCGATGCCCGCGCCCGACTCGAGATACCAGGCCTGCCCCTGGGGCGTGATGCCCAGCGCCTTCCAGATTTCGAGCTCTTTCACGTGCGTACCCGATTTATCTCCCCGGGAGATGAAGAGGGCCTCCTTCTTGGCGATCTTCTTGAACGCGGCAAGGGCGTCCTTCATTCCCTTGATCTTGGCGGGATCTTTTGCCGGGCCGACCAGGAGAAAGTTGTTATACATGACGTCCTTACGATCCATGCCGTAGCCGTCCGCGATGAACTTGTCTTCCATCGACCGGGCGTGAACGAGGATAACGTCGGCGTCTCCGTTTTTCGCGATCTCGATGGCCTTGCCGGTGCCGGCATAGACGTACCTGACCTCGATCCCCGTGTCGGCCTTAAAGACGGGCAGCAGGTAATCCAGCATGCCGGTATCGACGGTGCTGGTCGTGGTGGCCAGCGTGATATACCGGTCGGCGGCGACCGCCCACCCGAACCCGAACAGTACCAGCGCCATGACGGTGGCTAAAAATAAAACTCTTTTTGCTTTCATGCAATCCTCCTTGCTATAGAGCAGTGAATATAAAAGCCAGGCGCCGGTGTCGGTTGGGATTGCGTCATGGAATTGATGGGAAGGCGACCACGCGAAAAACGCGCGGGTACGATAGGGATTTCCACTGAACTCTCCTTTCCAAACACGGGGGGCCTGACCGTTTCCAATCAAACCGTATCGTCCTTTCACCGTAGGCAGCCCGTCACGGGCGTCCCTTTAGGTAAAAAGGATCGGAGATTTCTATAGTGGTATTATATCGTTACGAAACCATATGTCAATACTTTTATGGCGCCCGAAGTGCAGGTGCGTGGTTCGGTAACGGCTGGGCGTTTTGCGTGCATATTTATGAGGACCGGGCCGTTATTTTCTTGACAACATCCCGTGCTGAACGTATGTATTTCTATCGGCTTTTTCATCAATGGAATCGAAAGGCGTACTACGGCGATGGATACGAGTTACTTCATTGACCTCGAAGAAAAATACGGCGCCAGGAACTATAAGCCGCTGGACGTGGTGCTGACGAGGGGGCAGGGGATATGGGTCTGGGACGTGGACGATAACCGGTACATGGACTGCCTCTCGTCCTATTCCGCGGTCAACCAGGGCCACTGCCACCCGAAGATCATGGAAACGATGATCCGGCAGGCCCAGCGGCTCACGCTGACCTCCCGGGCGTTCCGCAACGACCAGCTGGGCCCCTTCTACGAGGAGCTGTGCGCCCTGACCAATTCCCACCTGGTGCTGCCCATGAACAGCGGCGCCGAGGCCGTCGAGACGGCGATCAAGGCGGTGCGCAAGTGGGGTTACCGGACCAAGGGGATCGACGAGGGCAGGGCCGAGGTTATCGTCTGCGAGAACAACTTCCACGGCAGGACGATTACCATCGTCGGCTTTTCCACCGAGCCGCAGTATCAGGAACGGATTTGCGCCGTTTACGCCCGGTTTCGTGGTCGTCCCCTACGGGGACGCCGAGGCGCTGGAAAACGCGATCACAAAAAACACCGTCGCCTTCCTGGTCGAGCCGATCCAGGGGGAGGCCGGCGTTATCATCCCCCCCGCCGGCTACATGGCCCGGGTGCGCGAGATCTGCACCAGGCACAACATCGCCATGATCACCGACGAGATCCAGACCGGGCTGGGGCGCACGGGTAAACTGTTAGCCGAGGAGCACGACGGTGTGGAGGCCGACGTCACCCTGATCGGAAAGGCGCTGTCGGGCGGTTTCTACCCGGTGTCGGCGATACTCTCAAACGCGGACGTGCTGGGGGTCTTCATGCCGGGCGATCACGGCAGCACCTTCGGCGGCAATCCCCTGGCCTGCGCGGTGGCGAGGACCGCGCTCAAGGTCCTCGTCGAGGAAGGGATGGTCGAAAACTCGGCGCGCATGGGCGATTATTTCCTCGATAACCTCCGTTCGATCAAGTCCCCGGCTGTTAAGGAGATACGGGGCAAGGGCCTGTTTATCGGCGTGGAGCTTCACCCGGAGGCGGGAGGGGCCCGCCGCTTCTGCGAGCGGCTCATGAAAGAAGGGCTCCTGTGCAAGGAGACCCACGACAACGTCATCCGCTTCGCCCCGCCGCTGATCATCACCAAGCAGGACATCGACTGGGCGCTGGAACGGATCGAGCCGGTGCTGACGGCCGGGTAACGGAAACAGGCCGGTACCATAAAACCGAATGGGCCGCGCCGGCCGCCGCATATCCCCTCCCACAGTAGACACTCAGGCAGAGCCTCCCTTTTCACTTGACGTACCGCGTCCAGCCGTTTACTATTCATCACATATATTATGCGGGGGTAGATCATGGAAAAACTCGATATCGTTGGTTTCGGGCTATCGACGCTTGACGTCGTCATGGTGATGAAGGACATGCCCAACTGGCAGTACGGCGGGTGGGTGAGCCAGTTCGCGTTTCAGAACGGGGGGATGGCCGCCACCGCAGTCGCCGCCGCGGCGCGGGTCGGCGCCAAGGCCGGTTTCATCGGCGCCATCGGAAACGATGAGATCGCCGACCTCAAGCGGATGTTCCTCACCAAGTGCGGCGTCGATACGAGCCGGATGATCAAGCGGGACGCCCCGGAGGGCCAGGTGTCGTTCGTCTACGTCCAGGAGGGGACGGGGGAGCGCGTGTTTGCCCCCAATTCGCGGTTCATCGAAGGCCCGCCCCAGGCCAACGAGATCGACAAGGCCTACCTCACGTCGGCCAAATCCTCCACATGGACGCGCTCTACCTGGAGCCGTCTATTGCGGCGGCCCAGATGATGAAGGATGCCGGGAAAGAGGTCGCCGTCGACCTGGGGACGTCCACCGGCGTGGAGGTCGTCCCGGAGGTGAAGCGGCTCGTTGAGCTGACCGATATCCTGATTACCGGCGAGGGATTTTTCCAGGCACTCACGAAAAAGACCGATCTCAAAGAGGCGATGCGCGAGACGTTGACGATGGGCCCGCGCCTCGTGGCGGAAACGCAGGGGGTAAAAGGCTGCGTTACCGTGACGAAAGACGAAGAGTTCCATACCCCGGCCTTTCCCGTGACCGCCGTCAACACCACCAACGCGGCGACGTCTTTCACGGGGCGTACTACCTGGGGCTGATCAAGGGGTGGAAGCTAAAGGACACGGCGGTGTTTGCCTCGGCGGCCGCGGCGCTCCTGTGCACGAAGGTCACGGGCGACAGTATCCCGACCTATGACCAGGTGGTGGCGTTTCTGAAGGCGGGGGTGGAGTTTCGCCCGTAACGGGCCGTGGGTCTACGTCAGATAGCCTTCCGGCCGCCCGGAAACCCGCGGCATAGGCCCGCGGATCGGCCCGGTTGAGAGGAGCCGCCGGACTGATCGCTAAGACGGCTGTTTCGGCGGCTTCCCCTCCGGCCGGTAGCGGATGTCGGCGGGGTCGCCGATGAAAAAGCGCCGCTGAAAGAAGCTCTTGGCGTATGAGACGGTGATCAGGGCGATGATGTCCCACGCGCGCTCGCGCTGGCGGGCGAGGTCGGCGTATTTATACGCCCCCATTGCCATCGTGACCGGCTCGACAAGGTGATAAACGGCGACCTTACTGCCCCACAGCTCCCGGGCCGCCCACAGCAGGTACATGCATCCCGTGCAGTAGGTGACCAGCCCGTCGGCGGAAACTTCCTCCGCCTCCCTTATCTTTCGCATCGCCCCCTTCATGATCTCAAAGGGGATCGTCGCCTTGGGGATATCGGCGGCGCCCCGCGCCGAAACCGCAGCAGTACGATTCGTCGCGATTGTGCGGCAGCTCCACGACGCGTGCCCCCGTCTGCGGAGGATCCGGCGGGCCGCATCGTACAGCGGCTTTCCGCAGGCCTTGGCGTAGCAGTTATCATGGACGGCCAGCTTCATATCCACCGGCTCCTTGATCGGTATTCGTCGTTGCGTGAGCTCCTCATCCAGCCACATCGTGAAAGACCGAGGTTAGGCGCGAAGCTTGTCCCGAAATGACCGGGGATCAGGCTCGTGAGCAGCATCAGCACCGAGTCGGTAAGAAAAATAATCACGGCCGGAGTGCCGCTTGAGATCGTCCCGAACGAGCCGCGCGATCTTCTCTACCTCGCCCAGGTAGCCGCCTGGGTCAGGTAGGCGCCCGACTCCCAGTGGCCGATC
>CAWKCL010000002.1:0-160247 GCA_963848155.1 uncultured delta proteobacterium | reverse complement strand
GCCCTGAGATATCCGTAACGCTTCGTCCCGGACCGTCTTCCGCGTGCGTGCAAAACGGTAGAATGGCTCTTTCCGAAAAATTGTATTCCGACAAAAAGGTTCTGACCGGAGCGGGAATCGCGCCCACCGATCGGGGTAGCCAATGAAAGCGAAATCACACGACGTGATATTTTCTTTGTTTTCCGTACCGGTTTGTGGCCGTAATACCGTTCCTGCTTTGCCCGTTTTACCGCCGCATCGTAACGATCAGGATACGGCTTTACGCCTGAATCCCCATAATATCTCACGTTTTCGTGAAATTGACCGGCAATTTCACGAGCGTTGCCACTGCGGGAAACTGGCTACTAGAACCTTTTGTTGTCCATCAATCCCGAACCTGGAATACCGACTTCGAAGACTGCTCCTCCTTCTGCTTTGTCTGACAGCGAAAGCCTTGCGCGTGAGCCGTGTTCAGTGAGCTACGCAATATAATCCGAGCACTAGAGTATCCACTCCCCCTCAGCGTCCGGTCGTCTTCTCCATCTCCTCGGGATACCGGGGCCCCCCCGCTGGATCCTCGGGAAGCGGCGCTTTCGATCTTTTGCAGATCGTCGGGTGTAAGCTCAAACGGTAGCCGCTCTCATGTTCTCATTGCAGGCGCGATTGCTTTGTGGTCCCCGGAGTCGTTTCATCCCGGCTTTTGGGCAAGGAGCCAGGCGAGCGCGGTTATCTGCGGGGGGTTGCATTTTTCGGTTGTCCGGTCTTTTCAAGCAAATCAACCAGGCCCCGGTTCGCTTTCCGGGCCTCCGGAGTAAAGCGAGGGGACGATGTTGTGGAAGTTGCAGCTGTCAAACGTTGTGTTTTCGTCGATCTTCCCCGTGAGAAACCCCTGCCCGAGGGGGCTGTAGGGGGGACGAAGCCGATCCCGAGCTCCTTGAGGAAGTTTGGCAGCACTTCCGTTTTGGCACTTTCTCCTCCACAGCGAGCAATAGAAACTGGCTGCAGCGCGGCCGCGGGCGCGGCGGATCGTCCCCACTCCCGCTTCCGAGAGGCCGAAGTGCTCTCACCTTGCCTTCGCGAATCAGGTCCTTGACTGCACCCGCCACGTCCTCGATAGGGCGACCGGGCATGGTGCCCGTATAAGAGGTCGATGACATCGCTCTGAGCCGCCTGAGCGAGGCCTCCGCAACCTCCTTGATGTGCTCCGGCGTCCGACCCCACTCCCCATGGCGAGCGGCCGGTTGGATCGAGCTTGACCCCGAACTTGGCGGCGATCACCACCCGGTCACGGAACCCAGAGAGTGCCTTGCCTACGAGCTGTTCGTTCGCAAACGGGCCGTAGACCTCCGCCGTGTCGAAGAAAGGCGGATCCCGCCGCTCCCACGGCCGTCCGTATAAGTGAGATCATTCTCCTTCTTGTCTCCGGGCGGACCGTATGCGACGCCTTATTCCCATACAACCGAGCCCGAGGGCCGCAGCACCTCCAGGCCCCTCCCCGCTTTTTCCTGCATCGTTATCTCCTTTCGCCTGTTTGGGGCCGGAATAGTCGCTGACTTCGATCACACTGTTCCCTGGCCTCGTTGATGAGTATATTCTATATCTGGGGAGAGAGGGTAGACCGATCCTGTTAGTTTCTTGCCCAAACCTCCGAGCGTTTCAATAAATGCTGGGTTTGCGTGAGGTAGTGGTATCTAGTACTATTAAAGAAAAGATATCATAGAGTGGGAACATTAACCGGGTATTCGAGGGGAACACCATGGAAGCAGCACTCAAAGCCTTGGAGCAGTGGGCATTGCCCCATGGACCGACAGGGCCGATATATTTGAGACCGCGGTTAGGGGCTCGTCGCTCTTTCGATGGGGCACGAGCCGACCGAGCCGATAACCAGCATGTACGAGCCGAGCATCTGCATGGTCGCCCAAGGGGCCAAACGGGTGTTGTTGGGGGAGGACACAATACAGGATACGGCGCACATCGGTACCTGGTGACTTCCGTGCATCTACCGACGGTCGTGCAGATCATCGATGCGAGCCGGGAGAAGCCCTGCCTGGGGCTGATGCTGAAACTCGATCAACGGGAGATCTCCCAGCTGATGGCGGACAGCAAGCTTCCCGCCGCCGCGGCCCGGCAGTCGAGCCGCGGCATGGCGACCGGCGAGGTCACTCTGCCGCTGCTGGCCGCCTTCCAGCGGCTGATCGACCTCCTGGCCGAGACGGAGGACATTCCGATCCTTGCGCCGATCATCCAGCGGGAGATCATCTACCGTCTGCTCGTGGGGGATCAGGGTGACGCGCCTGCGCCAGATTGCGTCGGCGGGAAGCCAGAGTCAGCAGATCGCGCGAGCAATCGACTGGTTGAAGGGCAACTTCTCGCAGCCGGTACGTATCGATGACCTGGCAATCAGGTCAAATGGGTTTCCTCGACTTTCCACCATCATTTCCGGGCGATGACGGCCATGAGCCCGCTGCAGTACCAAAATGGCTGCGGTTAAACGAGGCGCGACGGTTGATGCTGATGGAGGGCCTGGACGCGACGAACGCCGCGTTCAAGGTCGGCTACGAAAGCCCTTCCCAGTTCAGCCGCGAGTACGGCCGTATTTCGGACACCGCCGTCGCGCGATATCAAGAGCTTGCATCAAATAGCTGCCAGTTAAGTTTGCCTATATCGATTGCCTCGAAACTGTTACAAAAGGCGTCACAATATTAGGGGCATTCTAGGGGATTTCCTGTCTTTCCCAGGGTATCGCAGGGTATTGAAATTACTATGATGTCAATGGATTATCGTCAAGATTATCACGCTTCGGAACCGTTTGGCCGTACGTTCAAATCGTGCCGGGTGCTCCCCCGTTTTTGAAATAAAAAACGGGGGAAAATAGTTTCCCCGTTTTTTCTTTTAGTTGATCGCCCCGATCCCTCCCTGGGGTTAAAGAGTGAGTTACCGCCGTTAAACGCCTTATCCAACATCAGGTTCGATCTGGACGCCGTTGGTCATCGCGCCGTAGATACTGTGGGAGAATCTTGGGCTGGTACAGCCGCACCGATGGGGGTCTTCATCGGAGACGCTTGGGCCCGAACTGCGCTCACGAGGGGGCGGCCATGTCGTAGGCTTGCTTCCGGTTGGTGCGATCCAGCGGGCAGGAGGTGGCCGGCGTCGAAATATCCTTAACGAACGATACGTTTCTGAGGCCGGGTACGAAGTATTTTTCGGCTATCCCGATGAAGAAATCCGCTCCAGTTCGTTCCTCTTTCTCCGTGTCGCGAGGTTTTTCGTGCGCCACCAGACGCACTTGCCCAACGCGAAGGGGACCCCGCGAACGATGATGGTGTTCTTCCCCCGGGTGGTCAACTGACGGTAGAGTTTCCCCGCATGAAAACAGTCCTCGGAAAAGGTGTTTTTCCCGGCCAGGGAACGCGTTAAAAAGCTTTTCCTGAAGTCCCCCTGCCCGTAGAGACGAGGTTATAGGGATAATCTCAAGGTCCATCTTCGAGAGGTCGATTCCGCTATCAGGGCCGAGACTCACGTTGAAGGAAGAGGGGGACATGACGGTCTTCTCGAGCCTCTGGACGTAGCCCTTCGGGGGAAGTTTTCGTCCCTCACCAGCCGCCGCATCGCCACGTTCGGGTCAACGGCGGTGACGACCCGGGTGTTTTTTCAACCGGTCATCCCCACCGATCCTGATGCTTCCCACCTTTCCGTTTTCGACGACGATCTGCATCGACGGGGCACCGAGCTTGATTTCACCGCCGAGCTTCTGGAAGAGGGCCGCGAGCTTGGCCGGAAACTTGTCGTAGTACCGGTACGGGCGAGGGCCCCCCTCCACACGCCGCTACGACGGATAGGGTATCGACGAGGCTCGATTGCACGGGAACGCCGGAGACCGCTTTCAAGGTCTCGAGGACCTCCCGGAGTGCTGTTTTTATTTTTTTATTTTTGAATAGGCTGGTGTAGTCTAGGTTCAGGCAGAGGATCACCTTGGGCGCCCGGAAGGGGGTGAGCAGGGTGTCCCAGCGGTGTCCGGATCGCCTTGAGGAGCCTCACCTGGGCGAACAGGTCCACGGCGTACGGAGTCGTCTTTTCCGGCCTCTCGTCGGGGAAGATCCCGGAGAGGTAAGCGACGAGCTCTCGCGCCGGGTGGGGATTTTTGTAGCTGTCGATCTTGTCGCCGTGGACGACAAGCCGCCGATTCCCCCCTCGTGGGCCTTGAGCTTGAAGATCCGAAACCTCCGAATCATCAAGCTCAAGGCCCACGAGGGGGCCCTTATGCGGCGGCTTGTCGTCCACGGCGACAAGATCGACAGCTACAAAATCCCCACCGGCGCCGACAACTTCGTCGCTTACCTCTCCGGGATCTTCCCCGACGAGGCCGGGAACATCGAGCGGTTCATTTCGTACGCCGTGGACCTGTTCGCCCAGGT
Source organism: uncultured delta proteobacterium (assembly GCA_963848155.1). Taxonomy (GTDB): domain Bacteria; phylum Desulfobacterota; class Zymogenia; order Zymogenales; family Zymogenaceae; genus JAFGAS01. Next base: position 155,853 of record CAWKCL010000002.1, on the reverse strand, counting down.
GAGGCTCCTCAAGGCGATCCGGACACCGCTGGGACACCCTGCTCACCCCCTTCCGGGCGCCCAAGGTGGTAGCCTGCCTGAACCTGACCTACGCCGGCCTATTGGATAAGATGGGTATCAGGGACCCGCGCCTCCGGGAGGTGCTCGAGACCTTCGGGGCGTTCTCCGGCGTTCCGTCCGATCGAGCCTCGTCGATCCTTTCCGTCGGGGCGATGCTGTCGTCCATGACGCGGTCGTATCGCCCGTACGGGTACTACGACGAGTTTCCGGCCAAGCTCGCGGCCCTCTTCCAGAAGCTCGGCGGTGAAATCAAGCTCGGTGCCCCGGTCGAGCAGATCGTCGTCGAAAACGGAACGGTAAAAGGCATCCGGATCGGGGGGATGACCGGTTAATCGGGGCGGACCGGGTCGTCACCACCATTGACCCGAACGTGGCGATGCGGCGGCTCGTGGGGATGAACACTTGCCGAAGAGCTACGTCCAGAGGCTCGAGAAGACCGTCATGTCCCCCGCTTCCTTCAACGTGAGTCTCGGCCTTGATAGCGGAATCGACCTCTCGAAGATGGACCTTGACTATCCCTATAACCTCGTCTCTACGGGCAGGGGACTTCGGAGAAGCTTTTTAACGCGTTCCTGGCCGGGAAAAACGCCTTTTCCGAGGACTGTTTTCATGCGGCCGTCATCTGCCCGTCGCTGACCACCCGGGAGAAGAACACGGCATCGTTCGCGGGTCCCCTTTGCGATAGGCAAGTGGCCCGACTGGCGCACGAATTACCTCGTACGGTATCGAGGGGAGAAAGAACGCTGGGGCGGATTTCTTCATCGGGATAGCCGAAAAATATTTATGCCCGCCTTAGGAAACAATCGTGGTTAAGGATATTTCGACGCCGGCCACCTGATGCCCGCTCGCTGGATCTCCAACCGGAAGAAACTACGCTGCCGCCCTCGGACCGCACTTCGGTCCCAACCGGTTTCCCGATGAAGATCCCATCGGTGGGCTGTACCAGCCCGAGTTCTCCCACAGTATCTACGGCGCGATGACCAACGGCATCCAGGTGGTTGACCTGATGTTGTACCGGGCGTTTAACGGCGGCAACTCCCTCTTTAACCCCAGGGAGAAATAGGGAGACCGACTAAAAGAAAAAACGGGGGAAATAATTTCCCCCGTTTTTTATTTATGGAGCGAGAACGCGCCCGGCACGATTCGAACGTACGGCCAACGGTTCCGAAGCGGGATAATCTTGACGATAATCCATTGACATCATCGGCATTCATTATCCTACGATGCCCTGAAATACCCCGGAATGCCCTAGAATGCCCCGGTTGTTGTAACACTTTTTGTTACAGTTTCGAGGCAATCGATATAGGCAAACTTAAATGGCAGCCATCTGACGCAAGCTCGTGATATCGCGTAACGGCGGCGCGCCGAACAGGCGGCTGTACTCGCGGCTGAACTGGGACGGGCTCTCGTAGCCGACCTGAAATGCCGCGGTTGTCGCATCCAGGCGCTCGGCCAGCATCAGTCGCCGCGCTTCGTTCAAACGCAGCCACTTTCTGGTACTGCAGCGGGCTCATGGCCGTCACCGCCCGGAAATGATGGTGGAAGGTCGAGGCGCTCATATTGACCTGCGCTGCAAGGTCGTCGATACGCAGCGGCCGTGTGAAGTTGTCCTTCAACCAATCGATCGCCCGCGCTATCTGCTGACTCTGACTTCCCGCTGACGCCATCTGGCGCAACCGCACACCCTGATCGCCAACCAGTAAACGGTAAAAGATCTCCCGCTGGATGATCGGCGCAAGGATCGGGATATCCTTCGGTTCGGCAAGCAGGTCGATCAACCGCTGAAAGGCGGTGAGCAGCGGCAGCGTGACCTCGCCGGTCGCCATTCCACGGCTCGATTGCTGGGCACGCGGCGGGGGAAGATTGCTGTCCACCATCAGTTGCGACATCTCGCGCTGATCAAGTTTCAACATGAGCCCCAGGTAAGGCTTCTCCCTGCTCGCTTCGATGATCTGCACGACCGTGGGCAGATCCACGGACGTGATCAAAAAATGGTGCGCGTCGTATACATACGTCTCGTCTCCGAGCAGCACGCGTTTGGCCCCTTGGGCGACCAGGCAAAGGCTCGGTTCGTACATGATGCTCGCCGGCGGGGTCGGTTCGTCCCGCCGAAAAAGCGATAAGCCCGGGATCGCGGTCACGATTTGTCGGCCCTTGTCGGTCCATCGGGCAATGCTCTCTCCCAAGGCTTCAAGCGCTGCTTCCATGCTCGTTATCCTCAAATGGCTGATTCACAGTTCCTTCTGCATTGTTATCTCCTGTCGGTAATACTACCAGACTACCACTTCCTCATGCAACCATTTATCGAAGCTTTCGGACGATCAGGCAAGAAATGAGCAGGATTGGTCTACCTGCCCTCCCTTTTCAGGTGTAGGATATGCTTCATCAACGATGGCCGAAGATAGGTGTGAGCAAAGTCAGTGGACGATTCCGGCCCCAAACAGGTGAAAGGAGATAACAATGCAAAAGCGCACAATTGGGAAAAAGCGGCCTGGAGGTTTCGGCTCTCGGGTTCGGCTGCATGGGAATGAGCGTGGCCTACGGTCCGCCTGGAGACAAGAAGGAGATGATCTCTCTCATCGGGACGGCCGTCGAACGCGGCATCACCTTCTTCGACACGGCGGAACTCTACGGCCCGTTTACGAACGAAGAGCTCGTGGGCGAAGCATTCTCTGCGCGTTCCGCGAGCGAGTGGTGATCGCCACCAAGTTCGGGATCAAGATCGATCCAACCGGCCGCCCCAGGGACTGGGTGACAGCCGACCCGAGCACATCAAGCAGTCCCTGAGGGTTCACTCAAACGGCTCAAGATCGATGCCATCGACCTCTACTATCAACACCGCGTTGACCCTGATGTGCCGATCGAAGACGTGGCGGGAGCGGTGAAGGACCTGATCCGGGAAGGCAAGGTCAAGCACTTCGGCCTCTCGGAAGCGGGAGTGAAGACGATCCGCCGCGCACACGCCGTCCAGCCGGTGACCGCCGTCCAGAGCGAATACTCGCTGTGGTCGAGGGGACCCGAGGCAGGAATTGCTGCCGACGCTCGAGGAACTCGGGATCGGGTTCGTTCCCTTCAGCCCTCTGGGGAAAGGCTTCCTCACGGGAAAGATCGACGAGAAGACAACGTTCGTCAACTCCGACTTCCGCAACATCGTTCCTCGCTTTACGCCGGAGGCACGGAAAGCGAATCAGGCCTTGGTCGATCTGCTTGAGCAGATCGCAGAACGGAAGAATGCGACGCCCGCTCAGATCGCGCTCGCCTGGCTGCTTGCCCAGAAGCCGTGGATCGTGCCGATTCCGGGCACCACGAAGCTTTCACGCCTGGAAGAGAACATCGGAGCGGCTGCCGTCGAACTTACGTCCGACGATCTGCGTGAGATCGATAGCGCCGCCTCAAAGATCACGGTGCAGGGGGCCCGGTATCCCGAGGAGATAGAGAAGACGACCGGACGCTGAGGGGTAAATATGTGTAGTCGGATTATATTCCGTAGCTCACTGAGCACGGCTGCACGCGCAAGGCTTTCGCTGTCAGCGAAAGCAGAGGGAGGAGCAGTATCGAAGTCGGTATTCCGGGTTCGGGATTGATGGGCAACAAAAAGGTTCTGGTGGCCTTTTTCCCACAGTGACAACGCTCGTGAAATTGCCGGTCAAATTCACAAAAACGTGGGCGGCGATATTATCGGGATTCAGGCCGTAAAGCCGTATCCTCATGATTACGATGCGGCTGTAAAACGGGCAAAGCAGGAACGGTATTACGGCCACAAACCGGTACGGAAAACAAGAAGCGAGAATATCACGTCGTGTGATTTCGCTTTCATTGGCTACCCCGATCGGTGGGGCGCGATTCCCGCTCCGGTCAGAACCTTTTTGTCGGAATACGATTTTTCGGGAAAGACCATTGTACCGTTTTGCACGCACGCCGGAAGCGGTCCGGGACGAAGCGTCACGGATATCTCAGGGCTTTGCCGCCTCCATCTCCTTTATCTGCCCCTGTATCTCGGAATATCGTTTTTCCGTTATCGGATAGAAATAAAGCACCAATGCGGCCAATATGAATACAGCAGCCGAGATCGGACCCAGCAGCAGCCTGATGCCCAGTTCTGCGCTGGGGGCCTGCGGCAGGACGCCTTTGACGTAACCCATGAGCTGAAGGATCCAGCCCATCGAAAGAGCCGCCAGCGCCTGGCCGAGCTTGAGTCCCCATGTCCAGATGCCAAAGAACGAGCCTTCCCTCCGTTCGCCTGTCTGGAGATAACCGTATTCGATCGCGTCGGCCACTATCGTGAACGGCGGTACATACAGCAAGCCGAGCCCCGAGCCCATTATGAGCATCATGATCATCGTGAAGCTGATCGGTCTCTTGTCACCGAACATAAACAGCGCCACCAGTCCGGCCGACATGATGACGAAACCCGCCCCATAGACGAGCTTCTTGCCGAGCTTCTTGCTCATCAGAACGCTGACCGGGATGAACAGGAAGGCGGTTCCGATCAGTATCAGCATCGCCTTTGTTATCTCGTCTTTCGGGTTCATCACGTTCCGTGCGGCCAGGACGTAGTCGAAGTAGTAAGCGGCCACCTGGCTCACGATCGTGATAGCGATGATGTGGAGAATGTAGGTGGAGAGTATGATAAGATAGGGTTTGTTCTTGAAGACCTCGAGGTATGTCTTGAAAAAGCCCACAGACCTGGCCGGCCTCAGCTCTGCCGGCTCTTTTGTAGTGAACACCGTGATCAAGGCGGTCACCATCATTATCCCTCCGAAGACGGCTCCGAGGAGGATGAAGCCCATGTTCTTGTCCTTCAGGAGGCCGACTATCGGCCAGGCCGCGCCTGCGCCCATCAGGGTGCCGATCGCGGCGAATCCGAACCGGTATCCCGTCAGCGACGTCCTTTCATGATAGTCGTCGGTGAGCTCCGGCGTCATGGAGCAGTAGGGGATGTTGACCGTCGAATATGCCGTGCAGAGGAATATGTAGACGAGTGTGGTGAATATGAACAGCTCGGCCTGGCTGAGGTTTTCTTTGAAAAGCGCCGGGTTTGTGAACATGAGGATCATTGCTATGCAAAGCGGCACGGCCCCTACCAGCATGAAGGGCCTGCGTCTGCCGAGCCTGGTGTTTGTCCTGTCCGAGGCATAGCCGATCACGGTGTCGTAAAAGGCGTCCCAGATCCTTCCTATGAAAAGCGCCGTTCCCGCGAGGCCTGCTTTGAGTCCCATGGTGTCGGTTATATATATCATCAGGACGAATGCAGTTGCAGTGAAAAAGAGGTTCCCTCCGAAATCGCAGACGCCGTATCCGAGTTTGACGCCGACAGACAGTTTCTTACCTTCCATCAGACAGCCTCCTTGTTGCAGTTTTACGTGGCGCGGTCACTTCACAAAACGTCAGGCTTGTTACCGGGCTTCTTTGTTTCAACTTAAAAGCGGATATTACCAGTCATGGGGAATACCGGTCTTAAAAGTCTCTATCTCGCTGAATAGATTGTCGCGCGTGATCTTTATCCCGTCCCTGGCGGACTTGTACGATGCAAGGGTCCAGGCGATGGTGAGGTACGAATCTTCCGGTGTGGCGCCCCACGTCCCGGAGATATCGTTTTTCATCGTATTCTCATTGCGGACTTTATCGATGAAGAATTTCATTTGCCGGTAAAACATCGTATTTCCCCTGCCGTAAGGGAGCAGGGCAGGATAATAAAAATTATGGAGTATATTGGAAAGACGGTAAATCCCTACTTTCATCCGGCGTTTCTTGTAGGCATGGCCGGCCCTGAAAGCGATCTTTCCCTTTTCCCCGTATATATATCCACGCTCAAAACCATACGGGCTTCCCGTGCGGATGACGTTCTTGTCATAGAGAAAGACCGCGCCGTTGGAAAGCTTGAACGTGGCCACGGCCAAATCCTCGTAAGGGCGCGTGTTCGGATAACACCGTTTGGTTTCGCATGAAACCTGTTCGATCTCCATTCCGTAGAACCGGATGATGTCGATATAGTGCGGCGCGTGATCGAAAAAGTCGCCTCCCCCGGCCCTGAGGTCGCTGTACCTCCAGAAACCGAACTTCTGTACAATATCGAACCCATATTCCTTGAGCTTGCGGACAAGAGCCCCGAGCCGGCCTGCGGTAAAATCCGGAATGAAAAAGTACCAGAAGACGCTGACCTGGAAGATTCTTCCCAGGGCATTTTTCATCAGCAATTCCCTGATTCTCTGGTGTCCCGGTTCAAAGCGCTTGCAGTGGCCCATGAGGATATAGACGTTATGTTTTTTGCCTGCCTCGATTATTGCACGGCAGTCTTCAAGAGTCGTCGCCATCGGTTTTTCGCACAGGATAGGAAGACCTTTTTCGGCGCAGTCTTCAACGTGACGCGCGTGAAGCCATGGGGGCGACGATATGACGACGGCGTCCAGCTCTTCACGTTCAAGCATGGCGCGGTGATCCTCATAAACACCGCGTACCCGGTACTTTTTTGCGAAGATATCCCTGTTGTGCGGGTCGGGATCGCTGATTGCGGCAATATAGGCCCTCCCGTCCGCCATGATGGCCGGACCATGGCCCACTCGACAGATATTTCCCGCACCAATAAGACCTATCCTTGTTTTATTGCCTTGTTCCATAGTGCTTCCCCAAGGGCTTATACTATCATCTTATTTTAATGGGTTAACGGTACCGTTAACCCATTAAAATCGTCGAGTTATGCGCGCCCGGCACGATTCGAACGTGCGGCCAACGGATCCGAAGTCCGTTGCTCTATCCCCTGAGCTACGGGCGCTTAGTATCAGGATAACATCATCGGCGGCCGTCAACAGGACAATTCCGTTTTCTCTATACGGGCCGCCGCCGTTTCCGATGTCACTTCTTGTGGACCTTCATCATCTTGGATTCGCTGAGCATGAGGGAGAGGATAACGTTGATGATGAGCATCCCCACGAAGACCAGCATGAACGGCGTCATGGCGCGGTTCTCGGTCCGAAGCGCATCCATCCCGAAGATGAAGATGATCCCCGAAACCTGGCCCGCCAGCACCAGCAGCCCCTGGGAGGTGGCCTCCGGGGCGGGGTGCGTCAGCTCGGCGCTGTACTGGTAGCCGATGGGGCCTCCTGCCATAAAGAAAAAGCCCAGCGCGAAGCTCGATATAAGCAACAGCGCGAGCGAGGTGGCAAACGTGAGGCCCACAAGCCCCGGGATCGTCAGGATCACCGTAAGGACGATGAAGAACTTGCGCTTCTGGAAGACGTCCGAGAGGATCGGAAAGACGATCGCCCCCGCGATGCCCCCGAACAGCATGATAGCCCCGGCGTAGCCCGCCTGCTCGATGGAAAAGCCCCGGGGGGCAAGGATCTGCTCGATCCAGGTAGTCACGGCGTTGAACATCCCCAGTCCGATGAAGAAGATGACGATGAGGATGATCATGTCGCGCTGCTTAAAGATATGCTTGAGCCCCTCGAAGACCGTATGCCGCTCGTCGCTGCCGGCAAGCCCCGGGAGCGTCGGCGGTTTTTCCCGCATGAAGATGAGGAAAAGCACGGCCCCGGCGGCCGAGACGATACCGTAGCCCAGCAGCATCTTGGCCATCCCCATACCCAGGAAGAGCATGGGGGTAAGCGCCATTGCGAGGATAATCCCGATAAACTGGGCCAGCACCGAGATCCCGGCGGCCGTCGCCCGCTCCTTGAGCGGAAACCACCGGGCCGAGACCGCCGTAACGGCATTGAGTATGAAGGGCTGGGCGATCGCAAGCCCGAACTGAGCGGCAAAGACCATCGCGTAGCTGCCGCCGGAAAAGCCCCTCATCAGGCCGAAGATACCGGTGAGCGCCGCCCCGATACCGATACCGATGCGGATACCGTAGGTATCGATGACGTAGGAGGCGGGGATGGACACGGCAAGGTAGACGATCATGAAGATCATCGAGAGTACGGCAATAGAAAGCTCCGAGACCCCGTAAAACGCCGCTGCATCGCCGGTGATGGGGGCAAACGTAATCCAGTTTGCCTGCATGATAAGGTTGATGACGAAAAAGAGCCCGAGCACCACCCAGCGATAACCGTAGACCTTGATCGTTTTTTCTGGCATGACACTGCTCCGACTAATAGGATGAAAATGGTTATGAGAACATATTCAAACGGGACCTGATAGAAACCGCCCGAAAAAGGATGACTCGGCGGTGTAAACTAATCCCGTCGTCCCACGGTATTGTATCGTCACTCCGGCATCCGGGAGCCGTTACTATGCCGGTAGCGTCCGATAGCGCCTGTTGCCTACTTATTTCCCAGTTCCCTGGCCCTCCGGTAGGCCGCATCTACCGCCTCGATAAACGCCCCCCGCACACCGTTTTCCTCCAGCACGGCCAGCCCCTCGATGGTCGTGCCCGCGGGAGAGGCCACCATATCTTTCAGCTCACCCGGGTGCTTGCCCGTCTCGATGACCATCTTCGCGGCGCCGAACACCGTCTGGGCGGAGAGCTTTTCGGCGGTCTTTCGCGGCAGCCCCGCCCGGACGCCCGCGTCCGACAGCGCCTCGATCACCAGAAAAACGTAGGCCGGTCCGCTGCCCGAAAGCGCCGTAACGGCGTCCAGGTGCGCCTCGGGGACGACCAGCGCCTCGCCCACCCCCGAGAAGAGCTTCATCGCCTCGGCGAGGTGGTCGGGACCGGCGCTGCCGCCCGCCGAAAGGCACGACATGCCGGCAAGCGCCATTGCCGGAGCATTGGGCATCACCCGGATAACCGGGATGTTTTTCTTGAGACGGGACTGGATCGTCGCAAGCGTGACGCCCGCGGCAATCGAGATGATGAGCGTATCGGCAGTTACGACGTCGGCGACTTCCGAAAGAACCTCGGGCACCTGGGCGGGTTTGACCGCGATGATGACCATGTCCGAGGACGTGACAACCTCGCGGTTATCAGCGGCCGTTTTAATGCCGAGCTTTCGGCCGATTGCCGAAAGCCGATCGAGAGAGGCGTCGGAGGCGATGACCTGTTCCTTCGGCCAGAGGCCTTTTTCTACGACCCCCCGCATCAGGGCCTCTGCCATATTCCCCGAACCGACGAAACCGAGCCGTTGAGCGGAAAACATCGTGTATCGCCCCCCGCGTTATGAATGAAGCTGACCAGCCGGAGCAAAACGATAATTGACAATATATATGAAAGATGGTAACATTACAAGATTATTTTATTCGCGCCGTATCGGGGCCTTCTTATGGGGCCTGTTGCGATACAAAGGATCGGGATGAATCAATCGCTTAAGAACCTCTCCTTGTGGCTGGTGATTGTCCTGGTGGTCATCATCGCCGTCAGTCTCCTCTCGCCTCCGAAAAGCGACGTCAAGGACGTCAGCTACACCGAGTTTCTCTCCCTGGTGGGCGCCTCCGGAGACAAGAAGATCGACAAGGTAACCATCGAAGGCAAGGAAGTCACCGGGGAAACGAAGAAGGGCAAGAAATTCAAGACCTATATTCCGGACGATCCGGAATTCGTCCGGTCCCTGATCAACAGTAAGGTGACCGTCCTGGCCAAGCCCGAGACCGTCCCGTGGTATGAGACCGGCATGGCTCAGATGGGCATCCTCGTGCTGATGCTGGTCGTCTTCTGGTTTTTCTTTATGCGGCAGATGAACTCGGGCGGCCCCGGCAAGGCCCTTTCCTTCGGCAAGAGCCGCGCCAAGCTCCTGTCCGAGTCTCACCAGAAGGTGACGTTCGAGGACGTGGCGGGTATCGACGAGGCAAAAGAGGACCTCAAGGAGATCGTCCAGTTCCTCAAGGACCCCGGAAAGTTCACGCGCCTGGGCGGCCGCATCCCCAAGGGAGTCCTTTTGATGGGCGCCCCGGGGACGGGAAAGACGCTGCTGGCCCGGGCGATTGCGGGCGAGGCCGAAGTCCCGTTTTTCACGATCTCGGGTTCCGATTTCGTGGAGATGTTCGTCGGCGTGGGGGCGGCGCGGGTGCGCGACCTCTTCGAGCAGGCCAAGCACCGCTCCCCCTGTATCGTATTCATCGATGAGATCGACGCCGTGGGGCGGCATCGCGGGGCGGGCCTCGGCGGGGGCCACGACGAGCGCGAGCAAACCCTCAACCAGCTCCTGGTCGAGATGGACGGTTTTGAATCCAACCAGGGGGTAATCCTGATTGCCGCCACCAACCGCCCCGACGTGCTGGACCCGGCCCTGCTGCGGCCGGGCCGTTTCGACCGGCAGATCGTCATCCCGATTCCCGACTATATCGGCCGCGAAAAGATCCTGGCCGTCCACACGCGGCGGGTTCCCCTGGCGAAGGGTGCGGATCTTTCGATCCTGGCGAGGGGAACGCCCGGTTTTTCCGGGGCCGATATCGAAAACATGGTCAACGAGGCGGCCCTCATCGCCGCCAAGCGGGGCAAGCAGAAGGTCGAGATGGTCGACCTCGAAGAGGCCAAGGACAAGCTCCTCATGGGCTCCGAGCGGAGATCGATGATCATCAACGAAGAGGAAAAGCGCCTGACCGCCTATCATGAGTCGGGCCACACCCTCGTGGCGATGCTGCTGCCCGGCACCGACCCGATCCACAAGGTCACGATCATCCCGAGGGGCAGGGCGCTGGGCATAACCCAGCAGCTGCCGATCGACGACCGGCACAGCTACAAGAAGGATTTTCTCGAGAAAAAGATACAGATCTTTTTGGGCGGCCGGGTCGCCGAAGAGCTCGTCCTGGATGAGATATCCACCGGGGCGGGCCAGGACCTGGAGGTGGTCACCAATATCGCCCGCAAGATGGTCTGCGAGTGGGGAATGAGCAAAAGCCTCGGGCCGCTGACCTTCGGCAAGCGCGAAGAGATGATCTTTTTGGGCAGGGAGATCGCCCAGCATAAGGATTACAGCGAGAAGACCGCCGAGGAGATAGACGGCGAGGTGAAAAGGATCGTCGACGAGTGTCTGAAGGCGACAAGAAAGATCCTCGTAAAGAACCTCGACAAGCTCCACCTCCTGGCAAAGAGCCTCCTGGAAAAGGAAGTCCTGTCCGGAGACGAGATCACCGGAATATTGGAAAACGCGAAGGCGGCCGTCTCGACGGCAAAGCGGGCGGCTGACGAGGCATAGCCCGGCTCGATGATATCTTTAAAAACGGGCTTCCCCGGGATTTTCCCGGCAGGACGTGATGCCGACATGACCCGATCCATCACCGACGATAGCCGGCCCGACAGCGACCGGCGTCTTGACGAAAACCGGGCTCGGGGCGAAGCCGGCCGGTTTGTCCTCGCGATGGGCGGCCGGTCTTTTGATCTTTCCCGGCGGACCCTCATCATGGGGATACTCAACGTCACGCCGGATTCCTTTTCCGACGGCGGAAGGTACTGCACAACGGATCAGGCGGTCGCCCAGGCGCTGGCGATGGCCGAGGACGGCGCCGATATCATCGATATCGGCGGAGAATCGTCACGGCCGGGGGCGGATCCCGTATCGGAACAAGAGGAGACGCGCCGGGTCGTCGGCGTTATCGAAGAGATTCATAAGCGGATCGACACGCCCCTGAGCATCGATACCTACAAGGCCGGCGTGGCGCGGCGGGCGGTTGAGGCCGGCGCCGCGATGATCAATGACATCAGCGCGCTCGCCTTTGACCCCGGACATGGCGCCGCTGGCCGCCGCCCTCTCGGTACCGGTGATCCTCATGCATATCAAGGGGACGCCGCGGGACATGCAGAAAGACCCGCACTACACGGACCTGATCGGTGAGGTCCGGGACGCCCTCGGGCGGGCGATCGGGCGCGCGGTGGCGGCGGGGATAGACCCCGAGCGGATCATCATAGACCCCGGCATAGGTTTCGGTAAGACCGCCGAGGATAACCTCACGCTCATCGGGCATATCCGGGATTTCTTCGATCTCGGGCGTCCGGTGCTGGTCGGCGCGTCGCGAAAGTCGTTCATCGGCACGCTCACCGGCAAACCCGTTGACGACCGCCTCTGGGCGAGCATCGGGGCCGCGGCGGCCGCGGTGCTCCAGGGCGCCCACATCGTCCGCGTCCATGACGTGGCCGAGACCAGGGACGCGCTTGCCGTTGTGGACGCGATCAAGCGGGCAAGGACGTAGCGCCTCCCCGGCGAAAGCCCGCGATCGTGAGGGGTACGGGCGATCGTCGTACCGGCCCCTGCTCGAAAGGACGAAATAGACCATGAAGAAGCTCTTCGGAACCGATGGAATCCGCGGCGTGGCCAACGAGGAGCCGATGACCACCGAGACCGCCATGAAGGTGGGCCGGGCTACCGCCTACATCTTCAAGGGGGGCGCCAAGCGCCACCGGATCGTCATCGGCAAGGATACGCGGCTTTCCGGCTATATGCTCGAAACGGCGCTGGCGTCCGGGATCTGCTCGATGGGCGTGGACGTGCTGCTCGTCGGCCCGCTGCCGACGCCGGGCATCGCGTTTATCACCTCAAGCATGAGGGCCGACGCCGGCGTCGTGATCTCGGCCTCCCACAATCCCTTTCAGGACAACGGGATCAAGATATTCTCCGGCGACGGCTTCAAACTCCCGGACGAGAAAGAGAACCGGAGATCGAAAAGCTCATCTCTTCCGACGAGCTGGCGCGGCTGCGTCCCATCGCCTCCGAGGTCGGCAAGGCGTTCAGGGTCGAAGATGCCGTCGGGCGTTACGTCGTATTCCTCAAGAGCGCCTTTCCGAAGGACCTCGACCTCTCGGGAATGAAGATAGCGGTGGACTGCGCCCACGGCGCGGCCTACCGGGTGGCGCCCGCGGTCTTCGAGGAGCTCGGCGCCGAGGTAGTCACCTGCGGGCACGAGCCAAACGGGGAGAATATCAACGCCGGCTGCGGCTCGCTCTACCCCCAGGTCGTCAGTTCGCTCGTCAAGGAGGCAAAGGCCGATATCGGGATCGCGCTGGACGGGGACGCCGACCGCGTCATCGTGGTCGATGAAAACGGGACCGAGTTCAACGGGGACAAGATCATGGCGGTGTGCGCCGCCCAGATGATGGAAAACCGCGAGCTCAAGGACGGCGTGCTCGTCGCCACGGTCATGAGCAACATGGGGCTCGAGTTGTTCATGAAACAGATGGGCGGGCGGCTCATCCGCACGCAGGTGGGCGACCGCTACGTCGTGGAAAAGATGGTCAAGGGCGGCTACAACCTCGGCGGGGAGCAATCGGGTCATATCATCTTCCTGGACTACAACACCACCGGCGACGGAATCCTCTCGTCCCTCATGCTCCTTGCGGCGATGGCGCGCAAAGGCAGGAGGCTGTCTGACCTTGCCGGTATCGTCACCGATTTCCCCCAGGTGCTCAAGAACGTCCGGGTCGGCCGCCGCGTCGTCCTCTCGGAAATCCCGAAGATCGCCTCGGCGATAGGCGACGCCGAGCGGCGCCTCGGCGACAAGGGTCGTGTCCTCGTGCGCTATTCGGGGACGGAAAACAAGGTCAGGGTGATGATCGAGGGCGAGGACCAGGCGCTGATTACCGGCCTTGCGGCCGGGATCGCCGAGACGATCGAAAAGGAGCTCGTATGATCCTTTCGGTCGGCACCGACGCCCTCGAGATCGACCGGATGGCGTTGGCGCTCAAGCGTCAGGGGCACGGTTTCGAGCGGCGCATCTTCACCGAGTGGGAAAACGCCTACTGTAAAAGGAAGAAGAACGCGGCCTCCTCGTATGCGGCCCGGTTCGCCGCCAAGGAGGCCACGCTCAAGGCGCTCGGCCGGGGGCTATTCCAGGGGGCGGCGATGAACGAGATCGAGGTGGTCAAAGGGGCCCGGGGGAAGCCCTCGATCAAGCTTCCACGGCGGGGCGCTCAGGATATTCGAGGAGACTGGGGGCGCGGACGATTCATCTCTCGCTGACCCATTCGAGGGACATTGCCTTTGCCGTGGTGATCTTCGAGGGATAGGCGCTCTCGAAAAGAGACCGAATAGGGTAAGGGATAAGAGTATAACCGACGTTTCCCGATAACGCCTTTATTGGATAGTACTATGAACGTAGCGACCGCATCTATCATCCGGGAGCTGGACCGGCTGGCAATCGAGGAATACGGGATACCGGGCGCGGTGTTGATGGAAAACGCCGGCCGGGGGTCGGCAAAGATCCTCCTGGAGCACTTCCCGGAGGCCGCCGAGACCGGGGTGACGATCGTGGCCGGTACCGGCAATAACGGCGGCGACGGCTTCGTCATCGCCCGTCACCTCGCCAACCAGGGTGTAGAGGTCGACGTCTTCATTGCCGGGACCATCGAATCCGTGCGCGGGGGAGAATCGGCCGCCAACCTCTCGACCGTCAGGAAGATGGGGATTCCGGTCGTGCCGATTACCGGAGACGAGGACATCGCGGCGCTGGCCGATTCGATCGCGGCCAGGGGGATCGTGGTCGACGCCCTGCTGGGCACCGGGCTCGAGCGGGAGGTTTCCGGGATATTTTCCCGCATCATCACGCTGATAAACGACGGATACGCGATTCTCTCGATCGATATTCCCTCCGGCATCTCGTCTGACACCGGAAAGGTAATGGGGTCGGCCGTGATGGCGGACGTGACGGTCACGTTTGCGCTCCCGAAGCTGGGAAACCTCATCCATCCGGGCGCAGAACACTGCGGGCAGCTCATCGTCCTTGATATCGGTATCCCCGATAAGCTCGTCGGCCGAATGGCGATCCGCGATCACGTGCTGACGCCGGAGCTGTTCGACCCGCTGATGGCGCAGGCGCCGGCCGACCGCCCATAAGGGAGATTTCGGGCATGTCCTGATACTGGCCGGCTCGATGGGAAAGGCCGGTGCGGCGGCCCTCTGTGGGATGGGCGCGCTGGTGGCGGGGGCCGGCCTCGTGACGGTGGGCACCCCGGAATCGCAGGTAGGGGTGCTGGCCGCAAAGCTGACCGAGGCGATGACCGAGCCGCTGCCGGACACGGGCGGGGCGCTGGACCAGACCGCCTTCGGGCGGATCATCAAGATTCTCGAGGGTAAAACCGCCGTGGCGCTGGGGCCCGGCCTCGGGACGGGCGCGGGGGCATGGGAAGTGACCAGGCGCCTGATAACCGAGGTCGATCTCCCCAAGGTGATCGACGCCGACGGGATTAACGTCATCGCGCGCGAGCCCGATATCCTCAAGAAAAAAAAGGGCGACATCATCCTGACGCCCCACCCGGGGGAGATGGGCCGCCTTATCGGCAAATCGGCCGCCGACGTGGAAGAGGACCGGGTCGGCGTCTCGCGCGCCTTTGCCGAAAAGTTCGGGGTATGGCTCGTGCTCAAGGGCGCGCGGACGATCGTCGCCTCCCCTTCGGGCGATATCTTCATCGCCACGGGCGGAAACCCCGGTATGGCCTCCGGCGGCATGGGAGACGTCCTCACGGGGCTCGTCGGCGGGTTCCTGGCCGCTATCCGGGGACCCGGCTCAATCGACGGCCGCCGCGCGTCTTCATCCACGCGGCCGCGGCGGACCGCGCAATCGAGCGGGTCGGCGAGATATCCCTGATCGCCGGGATCGTGCTTTCCGAGATCCCGGGGGTGATCACCGAGCTTTGTTGCGGCGGCCGGGAGTTCGAGGGCGCGCTGCCCTATTACTTTTAGCTGCAGATCCCCGGGGTTCCCCGGGGCGACGCGGCGATAGACTTTTTCATGGGGGATTTCTGTTGTCGACGTTGGCCGGACAGGGTCACCGCGATCAGCAGGGGGACGACGGCAGGCGGACCGGGTGCTCGCTAGTTACCCGGTCTCCCGAAGAGACCTTTGCCGTCGGGGCGGCTATCGGGAAGGCGGCGCCCCCGGGGTGCGCTATTCTGCCTTTTCGGCGACCTCGGCTCGGGCAAGACGAAGCTGACCCAGGGAATTGCGGCGGGGCTTTCGGTGCCCGATACCTACGTGGTGACGAGCCCCACCTTCACCTACGTCAATGAGTACCCGGGAAGGCTTCCCCTCTACCATATCGACCTCTACCGCATCTCGTCGGCCGATGAGCTTTCCGACCTCGGGTGGGAGGAATACCTCGAGACCGACGGCATCGTCGTGATCGAGTGGGCCGAGCGGGCGGACCGTTGGCTTCCCGATGAAAGGATCGAAATGTACATTACGATCACGGGCGCCGATGAGCGGAGATTCGATATCACCTTTTTCGGCGAATACCCGGCCATGTACGAGGCGCTGACTTCTCGGAGCGCGCGTAGCGGTAGGACGGACGAGAGACGATGGACTCCGAAACAAGATGCGGCGTCGATAAACCTCCCTAACGGACGGCGCACATGAACAACCGGCGGATCACGGGGCGGGACCCCGGCCGGCCTGGCGTCCTCGCGCCGGGTTCCGGCGGTTTTCCCGCGGTACCGATGAATGTATACGGCACGTCCGGCAATCGGTTCTCTATTGTCCGGGTATCACGCGGCGTGCTCTCACGGTAACACCGCAAGACGCCGATCAGGGAGGTTATAAGAATCCTGTGGCACTGATTGTTCAAAAATACGGCGGCACCTCTGTGGCCAACATCGACCGCATCGCCAACGTCGCAAACCGTGTTATCGCCTCACGGCAGGCAGGCAACGACCTGGTGGTCGTGCTCTCGGCGATGTCCGGCGAGACCGATCGGCTCATCGAGCTGGCAAAAAAGATTAACCCGGCCCCGCACGAGCGGGAAATGGACGTGCTGGTATCCACCGGCGAGCAGGTGACGGTTGCGCTCCTGGCGATGATGCTCAATCACCTTTCGGTCCCCGCCCGCTCGTTTCTCGGCTATCAGGTAAAGATCATTACCGACAGCGCGTTTACCAAGGCCCGGATCACCGAAATCGAAAAGCAGCAGATCAAAGACGAGCTCAACCGGGGAACGATCGTGGTGGTGGCGGGTTTCCAGGGCGTGGACGGTGAGGGAAACATCACCACGCTGGGGCGCGGCGGGTCGGATACGACGGCGGTGGCGCTGGCCGCGGCCCTTTCGGCCGACCTCTGCGAGATATATACGGACGTCGACGGGGTCTACACCACCGATCCGAACATCTGCCCCAACGCGAGGAAGCTCGAAAAGATCTCGTACGACGAAATGCTGGAAATGGCAAGCCTCGGGGCAAAGGTTCTCCACACGCGCTCGGTGGAATTCGCAAAGAAATACAACGTCCCCCTCGTGGTGAAGTCGAGCTTCACCGACGGGTCCGGGGACGATCGTAACCGGAGAGGATAAGGATATGGAACAGGTTGTGGTATCGGGAATCGCCTATAACGTCAACGAGGCAAAGGTAACCATACGCGGGGTCCCCGACAAGCCGGGGATCGCCTCCCGGATCTTCGGGACGATCGCCGAGCGCGGGCATCATCGTGGATATGATCATCCAGAACGTCGGGGCCGACAACAGCGCCGACATCACCTTTACCGTTCCCCGGACCGACCTCAAGAAGGCCACCGAGATCCTCGAAGGGCTCAGGGGAGAGCTTGCGGCCGCCGAGGTCATCGCCGACGAGAACATCGCCAAGGTCTCCATCGTTGGGGTCGGCATGCGCAGCCACGCCGGCGTCGCCTCGAAGATGTTCCAGGCGCTGGCCAAGGAAGGGATCAACATACTGATGATCAGCACGTCGGAGATCAAGGTCTCCTGCGCCATCGAGCGCAAATATACGGAGCTGGCCGTCCGGGTGCTGCACGAGGAGTTCGACCTCGGCGGCGATTCTCCTCCGGTTACCCAGGAGGAGCTATAAGGAGAACCGATGCGGTTTGTCAAGATCTATGACACCACCCTGAGAGACGGCGCCCAGGCCGAGGATATCTACGTTTATCCTCGACGACAAGCTCAGGATCGCCAAGCGTCTGGACGACCTGGGCGTCCACTACATCGAGGGCGGATGGCCGGGCACCAATCCCAAGGACGACGCCTTTTTCAAGGCGGTAAAGACGATGCGCTTTTCCATCGCCAAGGTCGCGGCGTTCGGCAGCACCCGGAAAAAGGGCATCGCCGCCGAAAACGACGAGCTTCTCAAGACGCTGGCGGCCGCCGAGACCGAGGTGATCACCATCTTCGGGAAATCGTGGGATATCCACGTGCGGGAGGCGCTCGGGTGCTCCCCCGAGGAGAACCTGGCCATGATCGCCGATACGCTCGGTTACCTGCGGCCCGAGGACGCGCGAGCTTTTTTACGACGCCGAGCACTTCTTTGACGGCTTCGTCGCCGATACCGACTACGCACTGGCGACGCTTATCGGCGGCCGCGGGCGCGGGCGCCGACTGCATCGTGCTGTGCGATACGAACGGCGGGATGATGCCCTGGCAGATCAGGGAGATCATCGGCCGCGTCAGGGAAACGGTCAGCCTGCCGCTGGGCATCCACTGCCACAACGACAACGGCCTTGCCGTGGCAAATTCCCTCTTTGCGGTTGAGATGGGGATCGATCAGGTCCAGGGAACCCTCAACGGCTACGGGGAGCGGTGCGGCAACGCCAATCTCTGCACGATTATCCCCAACCTGAAGATAAAGATGGACATCGAGTGCATCTCCGACAAGCAGCTGGCCCGGCTCAAGGAGGTCTCCCGGTTCGTGGACGATATGGCAAACCGGGTACCGGACAAGCACGGCCCGTACGTGGGTGAGAGCGCGTTCGCCCACAAGGGCGGCATCCACGCCAGCGCCGTCACCAAGAACCCCCTCACCTACGAGCACATCGACCCGGCGCTGGTCGGAAACGAACAGCGGATCCTCGTCTCCGACCAATCCGGTCACTCCAACATCCGGTTCAAGGCAAAGCAGCTGGGCATCAACCTCTCGACCGAGGACGAGAAGACCAAGCTGCTGGTCAAAGAGCATCAAAGAGATGGAAAGCAGGGGCTACCAGTTCGAGGGGGCCGACGCCTCGTTCGAGCTCCTGGTCAACCGCGGCCTCGGCCGCTACAAACCCTCGTTTCGGCTGCGGGGTTTTCGGATCATCGTGGAGCGGCGCACCGGCGATAAGGAGCCGCTGTCCGAGGCCACCATCATGATCGACGTTGACGGCCGCGTCGAGCACACCGCCGCCACCGGCAACGGGCCGGTCAACGCGCTGGACAACGCCATACGCAAGGCGCTGGAAAAGTTCTACCCGGAGCTTGCCGACATGCGGCTTCTGGACTACAAGGTGCGCGTGATCACCACCGAGGACGGCACCGCGGCCACTGTCCGCGTCCTCATCGAATCGGGAGACAAGGAAGACACCTGGGAGACCGTCGGCGTGCACCCCAACATCATCCAGGCCAGCTGGAACGCGCTGGTGGACAGCATCGAGTATAAACTCCTGAAGGACGAGAAGAAGCGCCGGGCCAGGGAGGGGCGCTGAGGTTCCCTCTATCTCTGAACGTGTTTCGATAGACCGCGTACGGATGCCTGACGGGCCGCGCAAATACCCGTAGGGGCGGCATACATGCCGCCCATCTGTCTCGTCTAATGGCAGCGCGGGACCTGACAGATCCGTGCTTCGAGCATAGCAAAGCACCCACAAACACCACGATAGGTGAGCGTTCCCGTGAAGGATTCCTCGCCTCCACCCGAGAACACCGGCCCCGATGAGGGAACTCCCTCTCGAATACGGTCGTCTGGCCGACCGGCGCCTCCCCACCGCCCCTCCCCGATATCCGGCGCTACCGCCCGGGGATCGCGTTTCTCGCGGCCGTCATCCTCCTTTTCTGCGCGGCCTCGTATATCGTCCGTTGGGCCGACGATCGGTTCTTTCCAGACACAGCCGAATCGCGGGTCGTCTGCCGCGCGCCCGGCGGCGCCATCGAAATGCTTCCGAAGGGTACAGCTGTCGGATCCGCCCTCGAACGGTGGGAGGTCGTAAAGACCGGCATAGACAACAAGACCCTCAAACGCAAGGTGCCCGACGGCAGCCGGATCAGCGTCACTGAAACCCGCCACGGCCGCCGCGTGATTATCGGGGAGCTGCCGCCCGCGGAACGCTACGCCCTGGGCCTCGACTTTGATATCAACAGGGCGTCCGCGCCCGATATCGCGCTCATCCCCGGCATCGGGGAGGTATTGGCCGCGCGGATCGCCGCCTACCGAAAGGCCCACGGGGATTTTCTGGCCGAGGCCGACCTCTATGAGGTGCCGGGGTTAGGGGAAGACAAGGCCAAAACGATCGCCCGCTACGTCTCCTTCGGCCCGAAGCCTGGGGGGAGCCCGGGAAGCGTGAAACGGGCCGATAAGGAGGAACCTTCCCGCCCCTCCGACAAGCTGACGAAGGACGACCCGCCGGTTGACATCAACCGGGCAACGGCCGGCGACCTCATGCGCATACCCGGCGTGGGGGAGGTGACGGCAGGCCGCATCATTGACACCCGCGCAGAAAACGGGCCCTTTAAGACGGTCGCCGACCTCGAAAAGGTCAAGGGGATCGGAAAGAAGAAGGCCCAACGAATCGGGGGATTCGTGACGTTTTGAGCCCCCGTTTAGGTAATACACCAAAGAAGGAAGAATAGATGAATATCACCAGGGAAACGATATCCTTCACCTGCCCCTCCTGCGGGCACACCACGAAACCCCACGTGGCCATCAAGAACCTGGTCGAGGGGCGTAAGCTGGTATGCGAAAAATGCGGCACGGAGATCCCCATCGATCCGGAGGTCTTTAAAAACGTCGAACGGATCCTCGAGCGGCTCGGTGTCAGCGATGCACCGGGGATAACGATGGAAACCCACAGCACTGTCGCCCTGCAGTGCCCCCACTGTAATACGCTCTCGACCGTTTCACGGAGCCTGTCACAGCTTGGTGAGGGGGACAAGGTCTTCTGCCAAAATTGCGGAAAGGAAATCCCTATCGACCGGGACAAGATTCACAAGGCGCAAAACGTCCTCGGACAGTTGAAGCCCGGCGACGGCGACAAGATCCTCGATGTCCCCGGGGGCCCGGTTGTCGTCAAGACCAAGACGTTCAGCTTTAACGTGAACAAGAATATCGAGATTGGCGAAATCGGCAAACCGTCGCTGCCCGAAGCCGACGGGCCGATACTCATTTCGCCCGGCTCATCGGGACGAAACGTCATCGAGCCGAAAAGGGGATGTTTGGGGGTAATGGCGGTGCTTGCTTTGTTATCTGTTGCCGCTTTGATCTATGGCTTTTTGGGCGGGTAGGTGTCGAGGGGCTATATCCACTCCACCTCTGTCTTCGTCCGCTCGCTTGCCACGTCCCCCGTATTGACCGTCGTCTTCGGCTCAAACAGGACCACGTGCGCCTCTTCGTCGGCGACCGGCATGTGCTCCACGCCGCGCGGGATAATCAGAAATTCGCCGGGCAAGAGCTCGATATCGGAATCGCGGAGTTTTATGACGAGCCTGCCCTTGACGACCAGGAACATCTCGTCCTCGGCGTCGTGCTTGTGCCACAGGAACTCGCCCTTGAGCTTGGCAACCTTCAGGTAATAGTCCCCGATCTCGCCGACTACCCTGGGGCTCCAGAGGTCGGAAAAGAGGGCGAATTTTTCCGCGAGGTTGACCTTTTTCACGCAACCGTATCCTTCCGAACGCGTGGCACGCAAAAGAAGATTACGCCTGACTCCTTCCTTCCTACTTCACGTACTCAATACCTTCTTGGTACCGCCGCGTCTGATCTTCCCCGGCGTCCGGCCCCCCCGCCTGGGCAAAGTCGGGCCTGCCGCCGCCCTTGCCGCCCACGACCTCGGCCATGCCCCGGATGATGTTGCCGGCGTGGTATTTATCGGCGATATCCTTGGTGACGGTCACCAGGAGCACCGCCTTGTCGTCGGAGACCGACCCCAGCGCGATGACGGCCTTGTTCATCCTGTCCCTGACCTTGTCGGAGAAGTCCCTCAGCGACTTGGGGTCCATGTCCGGGATGACCTCGGAGACGACAAAAATCCCCGCCTTCTCTTTCGCGCCCTTGACGACGCTCTCCACCGAGACCGTCCCCCCCCGCTCTTGATCCGCTCGATCTCCTTGGTCAGCGCCTTGACCTGGGCGGCGAGCTTCTCGACCCTGGCCGGCGCCTCCTCCGGCGTGCTCTTGAGCACCTCCGCGATGTCGGAAAGGATCTGCTCCTCGCGCCTGAGATGCGCCAGCGCGCCGACGCCCGTCACCGCCTCGATCCTGCGCACGCCCGAGGCGATCGAGCCCTCGTGGACGATTTTGAACAAGCCGATCTTGCCGGTCCTGTCGGTATGCGTCCCTCCGCAGAGCTCCATCGAGACGCCCGGCACCTTGACCATTCTCACCACGTCGCCGTATTTTTCGCCGAAGAGCGCCGTGGCGCCCTCGGCGATGGCCGCGTCATAGGCAGCTCCCGCGCCACGACCTCGTGGTCCTCCCGGATACGCTCGTTGACGATATCCTCGACCCGCTCCAGCTCGCCCTTCTTGACCTGCCCGAAATGGCTGTAGTCAAACCGCAGCCGCTCCGGGCTGACGAGAGACCCCGCCTGCTTGACGTGCTCGCCCAGGACTGCCTTGAGCGCCGCGTGAAGCAGGTGGGTGGCGCTGTGGTTTGCCTCGGTCATCCGGCGCGGCCCGTCGTCGACGGTAAGCGTTACCGGAATCGCCGACGGCGATCTTCCCCTTTTTTATCACGCCCCGGTGGGCGATGATATGGTCGGACGGCCGCGCGGAGTCGGTGATCTCGATGAGCAGGCCGTCGGCCGTTATCGTGCCGGTGTCTCCCACCTGGCCGCCCATCTCGCCGTAAAACGGGGTCTTCTCGGTCACGACCTCGACCTCGTTACCGGCACCGGCCCCTATTACCGCCGTGCCGCCGAAGACGACTGCCGTAACCTTCGACTGTGCGCTCGTCGACTCGTAGCCGACAAATTCGGACGATATCCCGTCGGCGGCCAGCTTCAGGTAGACCCCGGCCACCTTTTCATCGCCCGATGCCCTTCCACGCGGCCTTGCTCTTCTCCCGCTGCACGCCCATCGCCGCCTCGAAGCCGGCGATATCCACCCCGATTCCCTCGTCCTTGATGATGTCCTGCGTCAAATCAAGCGGGAACCCGAAGGTATCATAGAGCTTGAAGGCCACCTCGCCCGATAGGACGCCGCCGCCGCGTCTTCTTGGCCGTCGCGACCTCCTCGGAAAGGAGCACCAGCCCCTTGTCGAGGGTCTCGATGAATTTTTCTTCCTCGGCCTTGACCACCGAGGCGATAAACATCCGGTGCTCCGAGAGCTCCGGGTAGACGGGAGCCATCTCGTCCACGACGACGTCTGCGACCTTGAACAGGAACGGGTCGGTCACGCCCAGGAGCTTGCCGTGCCTCAGCGCCCGGCGCATGATCCGGCGCAGGACGTAGCCCCTGCCGTCGTTTGCCGGCATCACCCCGTCGGCGATCAGGAAGGCCGCCGACCGGGCGTGGTCGGCCACCGCCCGCATGGAGGTATCCTTCTTATGGTCGGTGCCGTACCCGTTTGACGCGATCTGCCCGATTGCCTCGATGATGGGGCGAAACAGGTCGGAATCGTAGTTGCTGCGTTTCCCCTGGACGACGGCCGCTATCCTCTCCAGGCCCATCCCCGTATCGATGGAAGGGCGGGGGAGCGGCGTCATGGCTGCCCGATGCGTCCCGGACGAACTGCATGAAGACGAGGTTCCAGAGCTCCAGGAACCGGTCGCAATCGCACGTCCCGATCCCGCAGTTCGGCCCGCAGGCCATGTCTTCCCCCTGGTCGATGATGATCTCCGAGCAGGGCCCGCAGGGCCCCGTCTCGCCCATTGACCAGAAGTTGTCCTTTTCGCCCAGGCGGACGATCCGGTCGGCCGGCACGTGGATCACGTCCTTCCAGAGGCCGTACGCCTCGTCGTCATCGGTATAGATCGTCGCCCAGAGCTTATCTTTGGGCAGCCCCATGTCTTTGGTGAGGAACTCCCACCCGAAGATGATCGCGTCCTTCTTGAAATAGTCCCCGAACGAAAAATTGCCGAGCATCTCGAAGAAGGTATGGTGGCGCGCCGTAACCCCGACGTTTTCCAGGTCGTTGTGCTTGCCGCTGACCCGGAGGCATTTCTGGGACGTGGCGGCGCGCTTGTAGTCGCGCTTTTCGTCGCCGGTAAAGACGTTCTTGAACTGGACCATGCCGGCGTTGGTAAACAGCAGCGTGGGGTCCGACTGGGGCACGAGGGAAGACGAGCGCACCCGGCGGTGGCCCTTCGATTCGAAGTAGCTGAGAAACTTTTCGCGAATTTCGCTCCCTTTCATGGCAGATTCCTATTTAACCCAATTAACGGCTCAACGACAATAACCAGTATGACAGCGGGGTCACAAGACCCCGGTAAATACGCACTATGTGCCCGCGGTATCCGCGAAGCCCCCCATCGGCGGACTCACGGCTCCTCGATGGATTGCCCGATATCCTTGATCACCCGCGAGACGACGTCCCACCCAAACCCGCGGGCGACGAGCTTGCCGGATATCTTTCGTATATGCTCCGCGGAGAGATCGCCGCCCCTGACCTGTTTGTCCACAAACCGGCGCGCCCCCTCCCGCTCCATCTCGGCCGCGTCCGGAGAGCCGAGCGTATCCTCGATGACCGCCCGGTCTATCCCCCGCTCCATCAGGCCGGCCCGGACCTTGCGCATGCCCCACGACTTTCTCAAAAACGCGAATTCGATATAGTCGCGGGCGAACCTGGCGTCGTTGATCAGGTCAACGCCGGCAAGGCGGTCGACGACCCGGTCGGCCGTCGCCCTATCGGCCCCCTTCGCAAGGAGCTTTCGCCTCAGCTCAAAGGCGCTGTGGGGGCGAATCGAGATGATCCTCATCGCCGAGGCGTGGGTTGCCTCCTCGCTCCTGGCGGCCACTTAGAACCTCTCGATATTAAGCTCTTCATCCGGTGCGCCTTCGGCCGTCTCCGCCTCCGGCCCCTTGTCAAAGGCGTCCCAGGTACTGTCGCTCGTGGAGGATATCCCCTTGACCCTGAGCGCGAAGTCGTCGGGGTTGCTGCTCTGCCTGAGCGCTTCGTCGTAGGTGATGAGGGCGCGCCGATACAGGAACATGAGCGACTGGTCGAAGGTCTGCATCCCGTGGACGGTAAAGCCCTTGGCGATGGAGTCGTGGATCTCCTTTGTTTTATCCTTGTCGGAGATACACTCCCGGATCATGGCGGTCGAGATCAGCACCTCCACCGCGGGCACCCGGCCCTTGCCGTCCGCCCGGGGGACAAGCCGCTGGGAGATGACGCCCTTGAGGATACCGGCAAGCTGGAACCGGATCTGCTGCTGCTGATAGGGGGGAAACACGGAGATGATCCGGGTGATCGTCTCGGTGGCGTCAACGGTGTGCAGGGTGCTCAGGACCAGGTGGCCGGTCTCGGCGGCCGTGAGCGCCGTCTCGATGGTCTCGAAATCCCGCATCTCGCCCACGAGGATAACGTCCGGGTCCTGCCGCAGGGCGCTCTTGAGCGCCACGGCAAAGCTCCCGGTGTCAAACCCGATCTCCCGCTGGTTGATGATGCTTTTCTTGTCCCGGTGGAGAAACTCGATCGGGTCCTCGATCGTGATGATGTGGCAGGTCCGGTTGGAGTTGACATGGTCGATCATGGAGGCCAGGGTGGTCGACTTACCGGAACCGGTCGTCCCGGTCACGAGGATAAGACCCCGCGGCTCCGAGGCGACCTTTTCGAGGACCGTCGGCAGGTTGAGCTCCGGGATCGATTTTATCTTGACCGGGATGGAACGCAGCACCACCCCCATCGTCCCCCGCTGCTGAAATACGTTCACGCGAAACCTGCCCAGGCCGGGAACGCCGTAGGCAAGGTCGACCTCGTTGATTTCGCGAAACCGCTCAATCTGCTTTTTATTCATGATCCCCTCGGCGATTTTCGCGATTTCGTCGGGGGTAAGCCGCGGCGCGTTCTTGAGGGGATACAGCGATCCATCGATCCGAAAGACCGGGGGGAGCCCCACCTTGAGGTGGATATCGGACGCCCCCTGCTTGACCGCAATCTTCAATACTTCGTTGATGTCCATCGCGTACCTCTTATGACGGATCCTTCTGTGGATTCCTGATAAATCCGTGCTTTTCCATGACCTTGGTTCTGATCTGGGCGCAGGTATCCGGATTCTCAAGGAGGAACCTCTTGGCGTTCTCCCTTCCCTGGCCGATTCGCTCTTCGCCGTACGAGTACCAGGTGCCGCTCTTCTCGATTATCCCGTCGTCGGAGGCCATGTCCACAAGCTCCCCTTCCTTGGAGATCCCCAGGCCGTATATGATATCAAACTCCACTTCCTTGAAGGGAGGGGCGATCTTGTTTTTCACGACCTTTACCTTTGTGCGGTTTCCGACGACGTCCTGGCCTTCCTTGAGTGCGGCGGTCCTGCGGATATCGAGCCTGACGCTCGAATAGAACTTCAGGGCATTGCCGCCGGTGGTCGTCTCGGGATTGCCGAAGATCACCCCGATTTTCATCCTGATCTGGTTGATGAAAATCACGGCCGTCTTGGACTTGGAGATAGACCCGGTGAGCTTACGCATCGCCTGAGACATAAGGCGGGCCTGGAGGCCCATGTGAGAGTCCCCCATTTCCCCCTCGATCTCCGCCCGGGGGACGAGCGCCGCCACCGAGTCGACAACCAGGACATCCACGGCGCCGCTGCGCACCAGGATATCGGTGATCTCGAGTGCCTGTTCTCCGGTGTCGGGCTGGGAGATCAAAAGCTCCTGCGTCTTTATGCCGAGGTTGCCGGCATAGTTGATGTCCAGCGCGTGCTCGGCATCGATAAAGGCCGCCACTCCGCCCAGCCGCTGGGCCTCCGCGATAATGTGCAGCGCCAGGGTGGTCTTCCCCGATGCCTCGGGGCCATAGATCTCAATGACCCTGCCGCGGGGGATCCCCCCCACGCCGAGGGCCAGGTCCAGGCCCAGCGAACCGGTGGGGATCACGGCAATTTCCGGGATGGCCACATCGTCGCCGAGTTTCATGATCGATCCCTTGCCGAACTGCTTCTCTATCTGCGAAAGGGCAAGGCTCAATGATTTCTCTTTATTCTCGTCACCAGTCATCAAATACCCCCGCGGCGCTAAGTTAACGAATAGTGGGAAAGGGTAGTATAGGCGGCCCCCGACGGTGAGAGATCGCTTTTGATGAGCTCGATCGCATCCACGACCATATCCCCCAACATAATATCCCTGGACTGTTCTATTTTCTTAATCGTCTCAAACGAGAGCCGGTCTTTTACCCGGGCAATCGTCAGGTGCGGGCGAAAGGCGCGCCCCTCCTTATCGAACCCGAGGGCAAAACATGCCTCCTCGAGGGCGTTTCTCACTGATTCGAGCCGGGCGATATCGCCCGTCAGCCCCACCCAGATAACCCGCGCTCGTCTTCATATCGGGAAACACGCCGACGCCGCCGACGGCAAGCCTGATCTCCCCCACGCCCCGGGCGCACTCCGAAACGGCCCGGCCGATTGCCTGCACCTTCTCCTCGTCCGTACTCCCGAGAAACTTGAGCGTGAGGTGAATCCCGTCGCCCTTAAGCCACCTGACCCCGTCGCCCCTGAAGCCGAGTGACCCCGAGAGGTCGGCAATCCCCCGAAGCACCGCATCGGGGGGACGGGCGGCGATAAAAAGCCTGAGATCGGCCACGGTAATCCTACATTTCTCCGTTCTGTGGACGGTCCCCGGATGAGATATCTCCTGATCCACTCGAGGGCCATTTCCGACGCGATGAGCCTTATCCTGGTGCGGTCCCCGTGGAACCGGTAGCCGTGCGAGCGGACCGAGAGCGCCCCCTCATCATCAAAGGCCATCCCGATAAAAACCGTTCCGACCGGCTTTTCCCGCGTCCCCCCCGACGGCCCCGCGATCCCGGTAATCGAGATGCCCAGGTCGGCCGATGAAGACTCCTTAATTCCCCGGGCCATGGCCGAGGCCACGGCATCGCTTACCGCACCGAATTCGCTGATCAGCGCGGGGTCGACTCCCAGGAGGTCCGTCTTTGAATCGTTGCTGTATGTCACCACGCCGCGCAGGAAATACGAAGAGCTGCCCGGTATGGCGGTAAGCCGTTGAGAAAGTAGTCCGCCGGTGCACGACTCCGCTGCGGCCACGGTGCATCCCCGGTTAATGAGCATTCCCCCGACCACCGCCTCAAGCGTCTGGTCGTCCTGCCCGAAGACCCGGTCGCCCAGGACCGCCCGCATGGCCCGCGCCGTCTGTTCGCCGATCTCTTCGGCCTCTTGCCGCGAAACCGACGAGCATGCCGTGATGGTCAGGTGATTTTCCGGAAAGACCGGCAGGAAACCGATGGTTATCCGCCGGTTGTCGTACGGCACCTCCCTGACCCGTTCATTGACCTGCGATTCGGTCAGCCCGAATATCCTGAGAATCCTCCTGACGATAAAGACATCGGCATGCTGATGGGTTTCGAGGATCGGCAACACCCCCTGATCGACCATCACCCGCATTTCTTCGGGGACGCCGGGCAGGACAACGATGATCCGCTCCCCGATAGCCAGATAGTATCCCGGCGCCGTCCCGACCGGATTTACGATAACCCGGGCGCCCTGCGGAATCAGAGCCTGCCGGCCTGCGTCCGCCGGCAGCGGTATCCCGCGCTTCTTGTACCGGTCTCGTATCTGCTGCTCGGCTTCGGGGGAAAGCACGAGCCGCCGTTCCAATGCCTTTGCGACACACTTGGAGGTGATATCGTCGGGCGTGGGGCCCAGCCCGCCGGTGATGACGACCACGCCGGCGCGGGAAAGCGCCCGGCCGACCGCATCGCCTATCGCGTCCTCGTCATCGCCGACGGTAGTCATGAAGGAAGACATAACCCCGGCCGTCATCAGGCGTCCGGCGATATAGGAGCGATTGGTATCGACCACAAGCCCCGACAACAGCTCGTTTCCTATGGTTATGATCTCGCCTTTCACAAAACCCCCGGCCGCACGAGGCCGATGATTGCCAAAGACAGGTGGAGCGTCACGTTGGCATAAACGCCGGCGGCGATATCGTCCAGCATCACCCCCCATCCTCCCGTCAGGCTTCGATCGAAATAGCCCGCCGGAAAGGGCTTCAGGATGTCAAAGAACCTGAATGCGACAAAACCGATCCCGATCGTGAGAGGTCCCGGGACCACCAAGGCCATAGTGACCAGGAAACCGCATATTTCGTCGATGACTATTTTCCCGGAATCATGCGTCCCGAAGATCCGATCGGCCCGGCCCGCCACCCAGACACCCGCCGCAATCAGCGCGAGCGTCCCCGAAACGTAGATAATCCATCCCCCGAGGCTCAGCAAGAGGCAAATCGGAATACCGACGAGCGTCCCGAACGTCCCCGGCATGAGCGGCAGATACCCTGAACCAAACCCGGTTGCGAAAACCGTGATGAGACGATCTTCAACAGCTTGCCATCGCCCGCTCATTATATTAGGGAGCCTCTTCAATGTCAAGCTGTTGTATATCGGCGAGCAGCGCCTCAACGACCGCCGGGTCAAATTGCGTACCGGCATTGCGGCGTAGCTCCTCCAGCGCCCGTTCCTTTCCGATTTGCTCGCGATAGGTTCGCCTGGAGGTCATCGCGTCGAAGGCATCGGCCACAGCGATGATACGACTCAGGAGAGGGATCGCGTTTCCGGAAATCCCTTCCGGGTAACCGTTACCGTCGAACCATTCGTGGTGATGATAGACGATCTCGGCAATATCCTGAAACCTCTCGATCGTGGAAAGGATGTCTCTGCCGATAACCGGGTGCAGCTTCGTTTCCTCGTACTCATCGATCTCGAGCTTATCTTTCTTATTGAGCAAACGCTCGCTGACGCCGATTTTCCCGATATCGTGCAAGAGCCCCGCCTGGGCCAGCCGGTCGATGTCTTCACTGTCAAGCTTCAGACAACGTGCGATGATCAGCGCGTAGCGGGTGACGCGCTCCGAATGGCCGGAGGCGTATTTATCCTTTGCGTCCAGCGTTCTGGCGAAGCTCTTTACGGTATCATCAAGAATCGAAACGATATCCTGATAGAGCCGGGCGTTTTCCACCGCTACCGAAACATTGCTCACCAGGATGGACAGCGCCTTCCTCCGGCCCTCGGTGAACCGATATCCCCGGGTGAATGAGAACAGCGAGACAAACCCCGTCGTCTCGCCCTTAATTCGAATCGGCAGCGCCAGGAGCGACTCCAGATCGTCAAAGCCTGCATTCGCAGGAAATATCTGCGCCGCCTCACTACCGGAAATCATGAGTGAATCGGTGCCGGCAAGCTTTACCAGTATATCGTGTGGAGAAACGAGGGTAACGGCGGCCTTTTCAAATCGGGGTTCTTTGGCGACGGTCTTGCTCATGATCGATATCTTAAGGATCATGTCTTTCATGTACATGGAGACGGCGTCGGCATCTCCCTCCTTCAGAAGGGTGGAAAGCAGCATCGAAAGCACGATCTCCATATCAAGGTGGGAACTGATGGCCTTGCTGATATCATAGAGCGCAACCGTTTCTCTAAGCTCCAGGTTTTCTGTGATGAGGTGCTGCTTTTCGAGGGCATGTTCTATAACCCGGAGAAGATCGGAGAACTGGAAGGGCTTCATGATATAGTCATAGGCGCCCTTTTTGATGGCCTCCACCGCCGTTTCGACGGTGGCAAAGCCGGTCATCATAATCGTGATGACCCTGTTCCTCATGGAATTGATCTGGTACAGGAGCTCCATCCCGCCCATCTTCGGCATCTTCATGTCGGTGATCACCAGGTCGGGGGCCAATTCCTGGATTATCTTGAGCGCTTCAATTCCGTTTTCCGCCGTGTATATTGTAAATCCTTCGTTGCTCAACACGTCGCTTAATATCTCGCGTATGGAAAACTCGTCATCCACCACGAGGATGACTCCCTTATTCTTTTCCCGTTGTTGTGGTAACATCGTCGAGCTCATCTCCTCTCCCTTTTTGCCAACACCTCGCCGATTTCGCCGATAATCAAGCGATATGCCCGATCGATGGGAACGTGGTGGCTCTCTGCGGCCGCCCGCACATCCTCATATTCGGGGTACGCATCGGCGACCTTTCCCGATCGGTCGAACGTAAGCTTGACCCGGATCTCCCCCAGTTCCGTTTGAACCGTCTCCAGCTGACGGTCGAGCTTAACCCGGCGCTCCCGGTGAATCCGGAGGCCGATGCTGGTAGTCTCGGAAAGGATCGCGTCGATGATCTCCCCGCTCCCCGAGATGGGGGCAACCGTAACGAGCGCGGTCGCGGGCCTGCCCTTTTTCATGATTACGGGCGCCAACGCCACGTCAAGGGCCCCTAGGGCAAAAAGCCGATCCATTATATACTCATAGAACTGGGGGTTCATGTCGTCTATATGGGTTGTGATGACTTCCACCTCGTCGCCGACGGCCTGGTCGGAGGGCCTTCCGATTATGAGCCTGAGAAGATTTGGCCTGTCGGGCAGCTCCCGGTCTCCCGCTCCGTAACCCGATCTCTCAACGATCATGGGCGGTATCCCCGAAAACGATGCCGCGACCGCCTTGACGATGGCCGCGCCCGTCGGAGTTACGAGCTCTTCATCTATTCCGGCGTCGACCACGGGTACGCCCGAGAGGAGCTCGACCGTCGCCGGGGCCGGCAGCGGGAGTACGCCGTGCCGCGTTGTAACAAAGCCCCTTCCCATGGGAAGCGGGCTGGAAACCACCCGAACCGGCGCGAGCGCCGCCAGGCCCACCGCGGCGCCGACGATATC
The DNA here is from genome assembly GCA_963848155.1 of uncultured delta proteobacterium. Lineage (GTDB taxonomy): Bacteria > Desulfobacterota > Zymogenia > Zymogenales > Zymogenaceae > JAFGAS01. Next base: position 124,205 of record CAWKCL010000002.1, on the reverse strand, counting down.
AACGATCGAATCCACGGCGCCCACCTCGTGGAAGTGGACGTGATCTGCGTCCCGGCCGTGCACCCGGCCCTCGGCGTGCGCCAGCAATTCGAATATCTTCAGGGCCGTATCCCGGGCGTATCCCGGGCTCATGCGTGACTCGATAAGCTTCTTGATCGCTCCGTATTGGCGCTCTGCCTCATCTTTTCGCCCGGATAGCACCGAGACGCTGACCGCCTCGATCCCGTTTCGCTTCACCAGCCCCACTGAAAGCTCGGCCCCGATATCCAGTCGGCGAATTTCGTCCTGGACGATCGCCGCATCAAGCCCTGCGGCGATCAGCGCGCCGAGAAACATGTCCCCGGATATGCCCGAGAAGGCATCGATATAGAGAATTGTATCCATACAGCCTGAAGCGCCACGGTTTGTGTACAAAGCGGATGAGAACGGTCGACCTTCTCTAAAAGGGCCTATGTACCGCTTGTAATACGGCCCCCACGGGGTACGGGTGAACTATGAAAACAGCACTCCCAAAAGCGGGGGCAGTCCACGGGCTCCCCAAAGCCCGGCGATAATAATCCCGTTGGTCGACGAGGCACAACGGTACCACTATCGGTTAATCAGGGAAGCAACGTATCCCGCACCGAATCCGTTATCGATATTAACGACGCATACTCCCGCCGCACAGGAGTTAAGCATCCCCAGCAGCGCCGAGAGCCCGCCGAAACCTGCGCCATACCCGACGCTGGTGGGAACGGCCACCACCGGGCGTTCTACGATCCCCCCGATAACCGACGGTAGCGCCCCCTCCATCCCCGCCGCCACCACCAGCACGTTGGCGCTCCGTAATCGGTCGACGTGATTCATGAGCCGGTGTATCCCCGCCACCCCCACGTCCCAGAGGCGCTCGGTGCGGTTTCCCATCAGCTCGCAAACAACGGCCGCTTCTTCGGCCACCGGGATGTCGGAGGTTCCGGCCGAGACCACCATGATGTCCCCTCTGCCCCGTATCGCGATCTCCCCTTCGACAAGAACGAGAGACCGCGCACGCTCGTTATACGTCATCTCGGGAAGCTGCTTCCGGACCGCCCGAGCCTTTTCGGTATCTACGCGGGTCACGAGGATAGTATTGCCGGTTTTTCTGAGACTTTCGATAATGCCGAGGATATCTCGCGGCTCTTTCCCCTCGCCCATGATGACCTCGGGGAATCCCTGCCTGAGCGCCCGATGCGTATCGACAACGGCGAATCCGAGGTCAAGATACGGCAGCGACTTGAGCCTGTCGATCGCCTCTTCGACAGGCACTTCTCCGCTCTTGACCCCAATCAGGAGATTTTTGACTGCCTCCTGATTCATGGGGCATGGCCTCCGAGATACTGCATCGACGAATTGGACAGAAGAAAAAAGAAGAAGACCTTAATCCCGCGCTCACCGACGACAAATTCCGAGAAGAACATAAGTGCGAAATCGGAATCGCCCTTCGAAAGGATCTTGGGGATGAGCGCTTCCCCGTTAACGTATTCGAGGCGCGGAACGGAAGGTATTAAGGAGACGTTGAACGAATCACCCAATACATTAATGTACGCCGACGCCACGATATTGCCTACCTCGGCAAGCACCGAGTTTTTGAATTTCCCTATCTCCTCCTCTTTCATCCATTTATCGGCGACCTTCTTGGTGATCAGCATCGTGTCCGACGATGAGAGCAGGATGTAGATGTCTCCCGAGATTTTTCCGTGAACGTCCAGCGCGATAAGGGTGACCTTGTCGTCACGGTCACCGATGTACGTCGCTATCTCTTGAACCTTGATCAGGTCGACGATCGTTCTGACGACATCGACCGTTTCCCCCGTCATCTGGGAAAGCGCCAGCGCCGAGCTGATCAGGGCATCCTGAGAACGTTTTTCGATAAGTCTGCTCTTATCGATGAGAATTGAATCTATATCCATTTGCTAAAAGAGGTTCCCGATATCAATTATTAGTACGGGCTTCCCGTCACCCAGGATCGTAACGCCCGAAAAGCCCTGGATCTTCTCAAGGGGGTAGCCGAGAGACTTAATAAATATCTCCTGGCTCCCGACGATTTCGTCAACCTGGAGACCGATGTGTTTTCCCCGCACTTCGGAGACTATCAGCGATATATCGCTGTCGTCAATCCTGCCGTCGGAAAATCCCAGAAGGTCCCCAACTTTAAAAAGAGGGATCATGTCGCCATCTATAAAGACTACCCTCTGATTCTGGCTCATCTGAACCGATGCCGCTGTTACTTCCGCCGATTTTATCGTCTTTGAAAGGGGCAGGGCAAACGTCTCTCCGTCCGACTTGATCAAGAGGGCCTGTATGATAGCAACCGTAAGCGGAAGAGACAGGACGATCTTCGTGCCCTCGCCCTTTCGTGATTCCAGCCGCACCGAACCGCCCAACGACTCTACCTTGGTCTTTACCACGTCCATCCCCACGCCCCGCCCCGATATGTCCGAGACCTCCTTGTTCGTCGAGAGATTCGGCATGAACGCAAGCAGTAAAACGTCCCGATCGTCAAGAAGATCGATCTGCTGCTTTTTCATGATCCCGCGCTGGACGGCGGCCTCCCTGATCTTCGCCGGGTCGATACCGCGGCCGTCGTCGGTGACCTCGAGAATTACGAGATCCCGCTCGCGGTATGCCGACAACATGATTTTCCCCGTCGGGGATTTCGCGGACATCTGGCGCTGATTCGGCGGCTCTATCCCGTGGTCCACGGCGTTTCTCAGGATATGAACCAGGGGGTCGGTGAGCTCCTCGAGGATCGCGCGGTCAAGCTCGATATCACCGCCGGTGATGGTAAACTCTATATCCTTACCTTTCTCCCGGGCAAGATCCCGCACGAGGCGGGGCATTCGGGAAAGGATGCTTTCCAGCGGCATCATCCTGACGGTGATAACCCGCGTATGGAGCTCTCTAATCAGGCTCTCGAGCCGGTTTACCGACTCATCCAGGGGAGTGATGTCAAGGTCCCGGGTTTGCTGTTGAATACGGGATTTGGTGATGAGCAGCTCACCAACGATATTAATAAAACTCTCCAGGAGATCGGTCCCGATACGGACCGATCGCGGCAGCCCCGCCCCCGCCTCTCCTGACGGGAGCATCTCTTCCACACGCAGTCCTTCATCGGAGGATGATTCCCGGCCGGGGGAGACAGCCTGCGCGGGAGGATTGCCCCCCGCAGTCTCTTGCTGGATGGCCAGCTCTTCCGAGACCCATTCGACGGGCGGCTCGTCTACGGCCGTCTCCGCCAGGGATATATCCGTATCGTGCTGATTAACGGGACCTGAATCGGGGGGAGGTTGAAATTCAACGGTTTCCGGCCCGATGGGGGATTTGGCCGGCTCCCCTTTTTCCCTCTCTCCACCGGTTTTGACGCTTGTCTTGATAACGTCAAATGACGCAAGGTACGCCAACCCCCTCAACGCCCGCATTACGTCGTCTTCCCCAACCCCGGTTACCAGTGTCGCCTTCAGTTCCCGGCCTTTCAATCCTTTCCTGATCTCCTCAAGGCCCGGGACCAATCCCATGACCTTGCCGAGTTCCGAAAGCTTCTTAACCCCCAGCAGGCCCTTGACGTTCGGCTTGGGCTCGTCTTCCCGTACGACCAGGGTTACGATATAGGCGGCCTGATCCTCTTTTCCCTCAGGGGGCGCCTTCTCTTCGGCGGGGGGCTGCTTTTGTGCGGATTTCGGCTGCTTTTCAGGTATGTCGCCTTTTCGGGACCGCTCGATCATTTCAAGGACTTCGGTAAGTCCTGCCTCGGTATCACCGCCGGTATCAATTGCGTTGAGTTGATTCTCCAGGACGTCTATGGCCCTGAGCATCACGTCAACGATATGGGAACTGGCGCCGATCTCCCCCTTTCGGATAAGGTCCATGAGGTCTTCGACCTTATGGGTCAGCTCTGATATCGGGGTATAGCCCATCGAGGCCGCCATCCCCTTGATCGAATGGGCCTCCCGGAAAATGGCGTTGATGACCTCCATATCCTCGGGATTTTTTTCCATCTCCAGGGAGAGGCTGCTGATCTTCTCGAGGTGTTCCCGGGCCTCTTCCATGAATATCTTTTTATATCGGGACATATCCATGGTCTAGATCCTCGACGAAAAATCGATGATTTCCAGGGCGACCTCGTGCGGAGTAAGGACCTTGTCGGCCAATCCCCGCGTCAATGCCCGGCCCGGCATTCCATAAATCGCGCTTGACGCTTCATCTTCAACGACCGTTGAGCCACCCTCGCGTTTTATCGCGGCAAATCCTTCGACCCCGTCTCTGCCCATCCCGGAAAGGATAACGCCCAGAAGGTTTTCGCGAAACAGGGGAGCGGCCGAAATCATGGTAACGTCGGCCGACGGCATGACGCCCGCCCTCGGGCCTGATTCGTCAAAACCGACGATTACGCCGTCCGTATCCGGCACCAAAATAAGATGTTTCCCCCGGGAGCTAAAATAGTCGTCCCCTTACCGAGCCTCATCCCGTCGCTCCCGACCTGCACGGGCAGATGTGAACCCTTTTCCAAACGCTTTGCAAACGAACCGATAAAGCGGGGGAGCATATGTTGTATGACAATAATTGCAGATGGAATACCCTGAGGAATTGCCGAGAGTACGTCCAGCAGTATCTTTGGCCCGCCGGTGGAGGCGGCGATGATCACGAGCTTTACTGCGTCGGCCATGGACTACTTGACCCCGGCGACCTTCTTGACCATCTCGACGACCTTATCCGGGTCAAAGGGTTTTATAATATAGTCCTTCGCGCCGGCATTAATGGCCTCCAGAACGAGAGACTCCTGACCGAGCGCACTGCACATAATGATTCGCGCATCCTTATTCAGGGCAATAATCTCCTTGACGGCGTCGATACCGCTCCTGAGGGGCATTACTATATCCATAGTAACGACGTCCGGCCTGAGCTCTTTGTATTTCTGTACCGCTTCGATACCGTCCACGGCTTCGCCCGCGAGATCAAAGCCGCCTGAGACAAGGATGTCCTTCAGCATGGCTCTCATAAAGCTCGCATCATCGACAATTAATACCCTGAGACTCATTTTCCCCTCGAGTCGATAAAAGATTTTTTTATGAAATCAAACAGCTTTTCGATGTTCAGGACGTTTATCATGCGGTCGCCCGTATTCAGTATTGCCGAAACGAAGTTCTCATCCTGAGCGCTGATCCGTACGATCTCCCTGTTCAGGGATTCATCGTCCGTCATGATGACATCGGCAACCTGGCCGGTAACAAAGCCTATGTTCATGTCATCATGGTTAAGGATGATGATTTGCTGCCCCATCTCGTCACTTCTCTCAAGGTGCAGGATATGGGCAAGGTCGATCAGGGTGATGATCCGCCCGGCCATATTCATGATGCCCGATATGAATGCGGGCGCCCGCGGTACGCGTGTTATCGTCTCGGGCGGGGCGATCCGCTGCACCCGTGCGATATCTATCCCGAAAACCTCGTGGGAGAGGGTAAAGGCGATTATCTGGCGTTCAGCACCTCCGCCGTCGGCATGGTCTCCCATTTCGGTCTTATGCCTCCGGTTCCAGCTTGAAACTATCGACTACCGCCTTAAGCTGTTCGGACGTCATGGAAAGTTCCTGGGCCGACGATGCCATCTCTTCCATGGATGCCGTCTGTTCTTCAGTAGCGGCACTTACTTCTTCGGTGGCCGCCGCGTTATCCTCGGCAAGCCGCGCTATTTCATCGACCGCTTTGACCATCTCTTCGGCCTCTTTTGCCTGTTCGATCGCGAGCTGGGATATTCGGTTGAGCTCATGGAGAGAATCCAGCGCAACCCTGATTATTCCGCCGAGCGATTGAACGACCGAATTGATGACATCCTTGCCTTCATCCACGTTCTTGAGGACTTCCCTTACCTCGATGTTGGCCTCCTGGCTCCCCTTGCTGATATCGGTGACCAGCCCCGTGATCTCTTCGGCGAACTTCGTTGTCGTCTCGGACAGCTTCCTGATCTCGTCGGCAACCACGGTAAATCCCCGGCCGTATTCCCCGGCCCGGGCGGCCTCAATCGTGGCGTTAAGGGCAAGAAGGTTGGTTTGATGGGCGACGTTTCTGATGACCTCGACGATCTTCCCGATCTCTTTTGCCTTCTCGGAAAAATCGAGCATGTTTTTGCCGATGTGTTCCATATTATTGAAGACCGTGAGCATCCGCTCCATGGCGTTATCCACCATCTTGCCGGCCGTTCCGGCCTCTTCCTGGCTCTGGGCCGAGGAGGCGGAGAGATCTTTGGCGGTCTCGGCAACCCGTTCGATCTTCTTGGCGATGTCCTTGATGATGTTGCCGGTTTTGTCGACGAGTTCCGCCTGGTGCTCGGCCCCCCGTGATATCTGTTCGATAGTGGAGGCAATCTCTTCGGTAGAGGCGTTTATCTCTTCCGCGGAGGACGACAGCCCCTGGGCCGATTCCGAAACCTGCGCCGCCGTCCGTTTAACATGGGACACCAGATCCCGGAGACTCCCGAGCATCCGATTGACGGAATTGGCCAGGTCGACCGTTTCATCGGGGAAGATCTTCTTGTGCGAGATTTCGATATACTGGCTCAGGTCACCCTGACTGATGATCTCGGTTGTCGCCGTCAATTCCCTGAAGTCCTTGGTGAAGTTTCTGGTGAAAACCCACCCGATGATCAAACCGACCAGTATCGCCGAAAGGGCCGCGATCGATATTGCTGATCATCTCATTGTCGACCAGGTGGGTGGCTCGCACCAGATACGGCAGGATCACGGACGTGAGGATAACCAAAATAAACCCAAAGATGAATTTATACCCGATTTCGATTCTCATCTAGTCTCCTCCCATTTTCACCATATACTACACCAATTATTCCCAAAAAGGAACAGTATTTTCAGATTTTACGATAAATCCGATCCGCAACGCTTATCGGCTCGAACAGCTGTCTGGTGCATCCGGCCAGCGATTCGGCCCTCCCCAACACGAGGAAACCACCCCGCACCAGTTGACGGTGGAAGCTTTCCACGATCTTTTCCTGATAGCTTCTGACAAAATAGATGAGTATGTTCCTTGCCAGTATCAGGTCGAATCGGTTGTACATTTTATACGAAAATACGTCTTTTTTAATGAAGATTACCTTGTTTCGCACGTCAGGGGCTATTTGGTAGCCCTTTTTCGTCGCGACGAAGTATCGTTTGAGGATATCTTTCGGGATGGCATCCACCTTCTCCTGATCGTATATCCCTTTGAGGGCATGAAAGAGGGCCCGCTTATCGATATCGGTTCCGAGGACTCTCAGATCGCGCGATTGACCCGTTTTCTGAAGATGCTCGAGAAAGAGGATCGCTACGCTGTAGGGCTCTTCACCGGTGGAACATCCAACGCTCAGGACGTTTATCCTGCGTCCGCCCCGTTCATAGTGATTTCTGATGATATTCGGTATCACAAGCTGGTCGATCTTGTCGAACGTCTCCTGGTTCCTGAAGAACCGGGTGACGTTGATGGTCAGGACGGATACCAGCTTCTTGTACTCAACGGGATTTCTTTCCGCTATATCGAGATACTCCTCGGTAGTAGCGGCCTGGGTAGCGCGCATCCTTACCTGAATCCGCCGCCCGATGTAAGGATCTTTATAGAGATTGAGATTAAGATTGGCGCTGCCGCCGCCTTTGAGAATCGACCTCAGCCTGGCGAACGCTCCAGGGGTCAACACGATGTTCTCTTCTTGCCGGCTTTCGATCATGGGATAATCAGAACGGCAGGAGGCCTCTGATGTCCTTGGCAATGCGCCGGCTCATGACCGATATGAGGCCCAGGTTCGAATCCCGCTTGGCGATAACGGTCAACAGGGCCTTGCCCTCTATATCCGTCAGGACTATCTGGCCCGAGGAGCTCAAAACAAGCGTATTCTGAACGTCTCCCTGCTTGAGTTCCTTGACCGCGCGGTTGATGATGCCCTGGGCGGCCGAGGAGATAGCCGCGATGATCTCCTCCTCCGCGCTGGTGGGCAGGGTGGATGCCAGGACCAATCCCTCGTAGGTCTCAAGGACGATAGCCTCGATGCCCGGGATCCCTTCCGACAGGTCGGTGATGGTCTTGTTGAGCGTAGACGCTTTATAGGTCGCCACGATGATTCCCTTTTTATATAATAAATGGATACGAGACTTACATATACTTCATCAACGCGTCGAGCACTTTTACCGAGCTTTTCTTATCGACGGCGCTGCAGGCGATAATTTCACAGCTGTCGTCCAGCCCTAATTCCTTCCTGAGCTCATTAACCGGCAGCGCCCCGGCAAGCTCCTGTTTATTGGCGGCCACGACAAACGGTTCTTCGAGGATGTCCTTGAAGAACCGGATTATCTCCCGGGCCTCCTTAAACCGCTTGGGGTCCGTCGAATCCACGACGACGATAAAACCGATCATATTCTCGGTCAGCACCTCCCACATGAAGTCAAACTGTTGCTGACCCGGCGTCCCGAAGAGGTAGATTTTCTGGTCACCCAGGGTGATACGGCCGAAATCCATGGCCACCGTTGTTTCTCCCTTGATCGCCGCGTGTTCGGGCAGGGTTACCTTTCTTTCGGTGGAAACCACGTCTATTTCGCTGACCGATTTTATGAATTGAGTCTTGCCGCTGTTAAAGGGACCGGTTACGACAACTTTCAAACGGTGCATACTCGTCCTCCTGTTATCTTGACGGCTCTTCTATCCGGAAAAGAACCCTCTCGGGATGTCGCAACCGCCCCGGAAGCCGCATGTTTGGCGCGGTGGATTGTACTGGCATCCTGCCGGATGCGTCACGGATCTCTATAGGAAGACCCGCCGCGCCATTCACCCTCTCCCGGAACCACGTGGGCGGGGAGTAGTCCGGTTTGTCGAAATATAGTAATAGTTATAGTATCTTTATCGTTGTTAGTCAAGGTATTTTCAAGAGCCCTGATCCATGAAAAACGCCGCCACGTCCCCGAGGTCATCGGTGAAAGAGAAGTGGGACAGGCTTTGTAAGAAGACGCGGCCGTACTGCTTTTGCCGAATCCGTGAATCCAGCACCGCCAGGACCCCCCGATCGCTCTGGGAGCGGATGAGCCTGCCCAACCCCTGGCGCAGCATGATGACGGCGCGGGGAAGCTGATAGCGGTAAAACGGATTCTGGTCCCGGTCTCTCATATACTCGAGCTTGGCCTCGATGATCGGGTCGGTCGGCCGGTCAAACGGGAGCTTATCGATGATCACCAGGGAGAGCGCCTCCCCCGGCACGTCGATCCCTTCCCAGAAGGACGCCGTGGCAAACAACACCGAGGAGATGTCGTCCTTGAACTCGGCAAGCAGCGCCCCCCGGGGGGCGTCGCCCTGGATCATGACCTTCATCGGGATCGCGTCCTTGAGGGCGGCGTGGGCGGCCTCCATGTTCCTGACGCTGGTAAACAGCACCAGCGCCCGCCCGCGGCTGAGCGAAAGCAGCCGGCCGATCATCTCGATCACCGCCCCGTTCGGGGTTCGCCGGTCCGGCTCGGGGAGGTCAGCGGGGATAAACAGGAGCGCATTGCGCTTGGTATCGAATCCGCCCGGGGCAATGATTCCTTCGACATCCGAGCCAATCCCCACGCTCTCGGTGAAGAAATCGAAGCTGCCCATGACCGAGAGTGTGGCCGAGGTAAGGATAACCGTTTCGACCTTCTTGAAGAAACGCTGCTGCAGCTCTTTGGCGATATCGATCGGCGTGGCGCAAAAGAAGACGTCGCCCCCCCTGGTCTGGGACACCTGTGACCAGTAGACGTACTGGCGGTCCGGCATCGTCACGATGAACTGGAGATTGTCGGCGATCTCCTGGGCGCGGTACGCGGCCGCAAGGATCGGCTCGTGCTGGACTCCCGACGAACGTACCGCCTCGGCCAGCAGCGACAGCCGCGCCGCAAGCCCCAGGGCGCGCTCTCTGTCGTCCGGGGAAAAGAATTCGGGACCGATCCTGGCCTTGCCCTCGGCGGTTCGGAACCCGACGGCGTTGAAAAAGCCGACCGAGCCCTCCGTGACCGCCAGCACCGCCCGCTCGATCCGCCGGTCGATAACCCGCTCGGCGGCCATCTCGTGGAGGAGGTCCCTGGTCAGGTCGTCGATCCGAAAGGGAGAAACCGAGAGGGAGAAATAGTCGAGGGCGACCTTCTCTATGTTATGCGCCTCGTCCAGCACGACCGCCTCCCACCGGGGGATCACGCCCGTTACCCCCCGCTCGCGAACCATCAGGTCGACAAAAAAGAGGTGGTGATTGACCACCACGATATCGGCGGCCTGCGCCCTTCTCCTGGCGCGGCTCACGAAACAGTCGTCGAAACGGGGGCATTTCGGCCCGAGGCACCTTTCCGGGGACGAGGATATCTCCCCCCAGAGGGCGAACTCCGCGGGAAGATTGGCAAGCTCCGCCCGATCGCCGGTCTTCGTCGTCCTCGCCCACCGCTCGATCTCGCGCGCGAACGTTGCCCCTTCTCCAAGCACAAGGCCGTGCTGACGCCCGAACCGCTCGTACCGGCGAAGGCAGAGGTAATTGCCGCGCCCCTTGAGTATCACCGCCTTGACGGACCGGTTCATCGCCCGTTCGATGATGGGGACGTCCTTTTGGACGATCTGTTCCTGGAGGTTGATGGTCCCCGTGGAGACGACGGTCTTCTTGCCCGAGAAGAGCGCGGGCACCAGGTAGGCAAGGGTCTTACCCGTCCCCGTGCCCGCCTCCACCATGAGGGGCCGCCGCTCGGCAAACGCCCGCCCCACGGCCCGGGCCATGATGAGCTGGCCTTCCCGAAACTCGAACCCGGCAAGCACCGTCGAGAGACGCCCGTCCTTGCCGAAAAACTCGTCTATCTCTGTTTCGTAATCGTTGCGTGTTCCCACCGTTGACTTATGCTCCAAGAGATGATATATAGAAGTGGCTACCTGCCGGCGCGCATGGTGATCGGTCATCCGAACGGCGCGCCCCGGAGCACGAGTGATTATACCCGAAAAAACCGTGGATTAAAAGGAGACGCTGATGGCGGGACCCCAAAACAAAGGGCTTCAGTTCTTCATTACGATGGCAGTATTCCTGTTGCTCTTTTTCGGCTTCTATTACTTTATCTTAAACAAGGATAAGAAGGACGATACCGCGGCGGTGGACTTTGGGGCCGCCTACATCAACGACGGCGCGGCCTATATTTCGGGCATCAAGGCCGAAAATCCCAAGAAGATCGCCGTCGCCAACCGGATTGCCTTCAGCGCTTCGGGCGACGGCCTCTACTACATCGATAACTACGCGAAATTGAAATACTACGACATCACGTCGGGCGATTCGAAAGACGTCTTCATCAACGTCGCCGACTTTTCGGTCTGTCCTTCCGCCGATATAATCGCCGTGGTGGAAAAGGGAGAGTCCGGCCATCTCAAGATAGTCTCCGCGGCCGGCGATGAGGTCGCCGACCTCGGCACCGGCAGCCGCCCCTCCTGGTTTGCCGAGGGACAGCGCCTGGCCTATATCAGCGGCACCGGGATCTATGACGCGGCCGGCGGGGATTGGAACTCGAATCCCCTCTACGAGGGAAACCCCCTCGATATCGCCGTCTCCCCGGACGGAAAATCGATCCTCCTGTCCGAATTCAACGCCGGCAAAAGCCGCCTGGCGCTCCTGACCGTCGCCACGAAGGCCGTTACCGAGATCAAGTCCGCGTCCTTCACCGAAACGCCCACGGCGGCCTCGCCCCTCGGTTTTTCCTGCCCGAGATGGCTTACCGCCACCGGCCAGGCCCTCTTCATCTATAACGACACGAAAACGGGCAGGCTCTACCGCCTCGATCCGGCAACCGGCGCGGTCACCGGCGTTACCGAGGAGCCGGGCCCGATCTACTCCCTCGCGGTATCCCCGGAGGGTGACCTCGCCGCCTATTTCTATGTATTCAAGGATAACCTCCCCAAGTTCACGGAGACGGTGGACGGTAAAGAGACGCCCCTGGTGTTTTCGCCGGAAGACATGAACACGGACTACATCGAGGCGCTCTATAAGCGGAGCAAGGACAAGGAAGATACAATCGGCGGGGAAAAGCTCAACAACATGAGCACGAGAAAGCTCCTTGACGGCGACGTGATCAGGATCGTCGACCTGGCCAAGGGCACCTGGTGGCCGATTGGCAGCGGGCAGTACCCGGTGGTGAAGTAGGGATCAGGCGATCTCGCCCCGACAGTCCGTCCGTAGGCGCGCGTTCACCCGTTACCGGCGAAACGCGTTATAGCGCATTCCTCTTACATTATTTTCGCGAGTTCTGTCACAAAGCTCCCGTTCTCCGGCCGCAATAGACGGGGCGCATCGGTACGCGCTTCCGTGTGGCCAACGTATCACTTCTCCCCGACCATCCCGTTTATCGCCCTCACGTCCTTCGCCGGGTATTTTTCAGACCGGTCGAAGTTCAAGAGCCCGTTTTTCTCGTTCTCCACGTCGTATGCCTGCGTCAGGCAGTAGCCGGTGATGATCGGGTATTGCCGCATCAGCTCCACGTTATGCCTGAAGTTCTCCATGAACGCCCCGGCCCCCGTGTAGTATCCCGCGCCGCCGAACTCGCTGACGATAAAGGGCTCGTGCCCCCGGTAGGTCCCCTGTCTCAGGTACGGGACCCTCGCCACGACGTGCGTCTTGACGATATTGACCGCCGTCTTTACGAGCCGCAGGAACTGCCGCGACATCCGTTTTTTATCCCCGAGTATCCGGTAAAGGGCGTGGATCTTCTCGTCGGTGTTCAGGTAGTGGTGGATATCGACGATATCGGTGACCAGGTGGTCGTAGCCCGAATTATCGACGACGGCGATACCGGGGTTGAACTCCTTTACCCTCCGGTACATCGATTCGAGGAATTTCCGCTTTTTCCTGCTCCACAAGAGCTCGTAGATCCCCCACGTCTCGTTGAAGAGGACCATCGCCATGACCGACGGGTGGCAGGCGTCGCGGTCGAGGACCTCGCCAAGCTCGCGCTCGTACTGCGCCCGGTCCAGCCCCCCGAAGAGAAACGGCGAGGGCATCTCCTCCCACAGCAGCAGCCCGTGCCTGTCGCAGCAGGACAGGTAGCGCGGGTCCTCGATCTTCTCGTGCATCCTGATGCCGTTGAACCCCAGCGACTTGTACCGGATGACCTCCTGCTCGAACTGGTCCTCGTCCATCGGCGTATAGTGGCCGCCGGGGTAGTATCCCTGCACCAGCAGCATCTTCAGGTAGATCGGTTTCCCGTTCAGGAGGACCTTGCCCCCCTTCGTCTCGATCCTCCTGAGGCCGGTGGCGGCCGTTACCTGGTCGCTGACGGCATTGCGGCCGCCGTAGAGCGTGACCTGGACCCGGTAGAGGTGGGGAGATTTATCCGACCAGTGCCGCGGATTCCTGACAACGAAGGTCCGTTCGAGCCGACCGCCGTCGATCGGCGATTTTTCCTCGGCGACCGTCGCGCCGTCGGCATCGGTGATCCGCACCCGGGCAGACACCGCGCCCCGCGCGTCGATATCGGCCCTCACCGTCAGCCGATCCATGTCCGGCAGCAGGACGAGCTTTTTGATGCACGAGTCGCCGGTGGCGTGGATGAAGACCGGCTGCCAGATTCCGCTGACCGGCGTGTAGAAGACCGCCGAGAGGCCCCGGTAGATGTACTGCTTGCCCCTCAGCGTCCGCCGGGTCGGATAGTCGGCGACCCTCACCGCAATCCGGTTAGTCTCCCCGATAAAATCGGTGATCTCGAAGGAAAACGGCGTGTAGCCGCCACGGTGGCCTCCCAGACGGCTGCCGTTGATCCAGACGTCCGCCTCGTAATCGACGGCCCCGAAATTGAGAAAGAACCGCTTCCCTTTTGGCAGCCGGGCGCGGGAAAACTCCCTGGCGTACCAGAAGACCGGGGAGAATTTCCCATGAGGGAGCCCCGCGGCCTCGCTCTCGATGCAATAGGGCACCCGGACGGTCCCGGACAGCCGGTTTCTTGTACCAGCCCTCTTTCTTGCCGATATCGTTGGGGTCAAACTGGAACTCCCACGTACCGTCCAGCGCCGTCCAGCGTTCTCTCTCTATATCGGGCCGCGGATAACTCATCGCATGGCTCCTTGGGTCATACCGATTGTGGGATAGGGCCGGCCTTTCGGCCGGCGCACACGTCTCGCGGGCAGGGGCCGGGACTGAGGGGAACCGGGCACCCGCCTATTTGGCCGGCCTCTTCTTCATCTCCCCCCGCCGGATCAGGTCGTCCCCGTAGTACTTATAGGCCTCGGAGAACTTTTCGGCAAAGAGCCGTTTCTTGCCGGCCGGGATCTTCAGCTCGTAGTCGGTTGCGCCCGGCGGCGTAACCCCCCTGAGGAGCTCCGGGTTGAGGGACGCCATCGTCTTCTCGGTCGTCCCCAGGAATTTCGCAAAGAACCAGAGCGGCAGCCCTCCCGGCACGTAGACCTTGTCGTAGGTAAGGGGGGCCATGCCCTTCGGCCGGGTAAACCCGTATTTCTCGGGGTCCTCCATGATCAGTATGAGGGCCAGCACCCGCGGAACGTAGCCCCGGGCCTGAAAGCTGAGCCTGCCCATCTTATCCATCTCCCACAGGTTGACCGACCCACACGCCTTGATGGCCGCGTTCACCGACCCCCCGCCGCAGTTATACCCGGCCAGCGCCAGCTCCCAGCTGGAAAACGATGAATAGAGCCCCGAGAAGTACTTGGCCGCCGCGATCGTCGATTTTTCGAAGTCCCGCCGCTCATCCACCCAATCGTCCATTTCCATGCCGAAACCCTTGGCCGTGCCGGGAATAAACTGCCAGGGCCCCCCCGCCCCCTTGACCGAGACCGCCTTTGGGTCAAAGCCGCTCTCGAGGATCGCCACGTACATGAGCTCTTCCGGCACGCCGTGGGCCCTGAGAACCCCCTTCATCAGGGGAGAGAATCGCTCCGAGGTCGCCAGCCACCGCGCAACGGAATGGGGGGATTTCTTGAGCGCCTCTATTTCCTCGGTAACCGCCTCGTTTTCGATGGGAATGATCTCGGCCGGGGGATTGGAAAACGAGACGATGATGCTCTGTCGTTGGGTCTTTTCTTCGGGCGGGAGCGTTTCTTTAACGGGAGACACGGCGGCGCAGCCGGCAATGGCGGCCAACAGGAGACCGAGGACTATCGGTCTTCCAACGCGGCGCCCACGAAAGGAAGCGGTGCTGATCATATCTTTTCCTAAAGGGCGGCGCCGGCCCTCCGCCGCGTAACGGACTCTATCGGGGGCCGGGCTCCAAAAATGTTGACAAAAAAGCCATTTAATTATAATATCTTACCAAGCATTGTCAAGATTCACGTGGGGGTAAAAGGAACAAAAGTGGAGACCGCCGTAGAAACGAACGATCTCGAGCGTAAGATCAGGGACCTTTTGGCCCACAAGAACGCGATTCTGCTGGCCCACAACTACCAGCGGCCCGAGGTTCAGGACGTTGCCGACCTGACGGGCGACTCTCTGGGGCTGTCTATCGAGGCGGCGGCCACCGAGGCCGAGATCATCGTCTTTGCAGGCGTCCACTTCATGGCGGAGAGCGCGGCGATCCTCTCCCCCACTAAGACCGTCCTCATCCCGCGCAAAGACGCCGGCTGCCCCATGGCCGATATGATCACGCGGGAGGCGGCGCTCGATTTTAAGCGGCAGCACCCCGGGGCGCCGCTGGTCACGTATGTCAACTCTACGGCCGACGTAAAGGCCGTAACCGATATCTGCTGTACGTCGGCCAACGCAGTTTCGGTCGTCAATTCGCTGGACGCCGACACCGTCCTCATGGCGCCGGATCGCAACCTGGCCCACTATACCGCCCGCTTCTCGAAAAAAAAGATACACTGGCACAACGGCTTTTGCCCCGTCCACGAACGCCTGACGCCCGATGAAGTGGCGGCCGTGAAATCAAAACATCCCGGCTGGTTCTTCATCGCCCACCCGGAGTGCCGTCCCTCGGTCGTGGACATGGCCGACAAGGTCGCCAGCACCTCGGGGATGCTCGATTTTGTCAAGAAAACGCCCTACAAGAAATTCATCATCGGCACCGAGATGGGGATACTCCATCCCCTCAAGAGAGATAACCCGGATAAGGAATTCGTACCCGCGGCGCCTCACATGATCTGTCCGAACATGAAACTGACCACGCTCCAGGATATCTACGACTGCCTTCTGGAAATGAAAAACGTGGTGACGGTCCCCCCGGATATCAGAAAGGCCGCCAAGGGGTCGCTGGATCGAATGCTGGCCGTCAAAAGGACGGATTAAACGAGATCGCGCCGGCGCGGATCGTCCGGCGGCCCGTTCTGATATACCATCGATGTACAGCAGCGTAAAGGCCGTACCGCGCCGTTTTCGCGTCTTCGCGTTGCCGTAATGACGATCAAATCCAAACCCGCAGTCGATTGCCAAGCCTGCGGGCCACGCAAAGGAGACCCCATGAGAACCATGAGAGAAATAGCCGCCGCAGCCGTCCTGGCCCTGTTCGTCTTTCCGTGTCTTGCCGCGATTGCAGCGGCCGCGGATACCGACCCCTACGCCGAGATACGGCCGCTGCTGGATGACAAGACCGCCGTCCTGGTCTATGACGCGGGCAACGGGACGGTCGACGTAGTCAGGAGCGGCGGCGTGACCACCCGCGAGCTCGGCAAGACCGCCGAGCCGCTGGAGGTAAAGATCGGCTTTTTTTCCGACATCATGGGATCCCTCAACGCGATGACCCCCTATCAGGACGAGGCGGCCATCCTCTGGGCCATCCTGATAAAACCCGTGATCGGCGATCTCGCGGGCATTGAGCGGCTGGGCATCGTACCGGGCAGGAAACTTGCCGGCTTTTCCTTCGGCGCCCTCGTGTCAAAAAAAGATCCCAAGCGCCCCCGCTTCCTGGTCGATGACTTTGCCATCTTTTACGCACCGTCGGTCTCCCTGATGGGCCGCTGTCTTGCCACCGATAAATCGGCGCTGACCGGCGGCATCGTCATCGGTAACGCCAAATACCCCGCGGGCTACGGTGAGCTCCGGATGGCCCAGGCCGAGATGGAGGACGTCGTCTTCTTTATCCCCGGAACGGTTCTTTACAAGGGGGAGGCGGCATCCGAGACGGCGCTTAAGGCCAGGCTCGCCGAGGGTCCGCGTCTCGGTCCTCCATATCACCACGTACGGCTCCGTCAAACCCGGCTCCGATGAGAACTCGAAGCTGTTGTTGACCGCCGGGGGCGGTGACGATGGAAACCTGACGGTTGCCGAGGTCGGCGCCATGACGATCGACGTTGACCTCGTAACGATCTCCGCCGACCGCGCGGGGCTGACCTGGGGCCCGTCCGAGGGCTTTCCCGGCGCGTTCCTGACGGCCGGGGCATCGGCGGTTGTCGCGCCCCTCTACACGCTCGACAAGGGGATGACCTCAAACCTGATGAACTTCTTTTACACGTATCTGCCCGATAACGACAAGGCCGAGGCGCTGAGACTCGCCCAGAAGAGGGTCATCGATTTTGAGAAAGACAGGGGACGGTTCCGGTTTGCGCATCCCGCCTTCTGGGCGCCGTTTGTCCTGTACGGGAGTTATAAATAACCGCCGCGGGACCTCCTTATGGACTATCGATACCGCGACCGCCCCCACCGGGAAGAATCGTGCAAAGATCGGGCAACGGCCGCGGACAGAGTTCGCTGTATCGGTTAACCGGTATCCGTCAGCATGGGCAACCCGCGATATAGTCACGGCCCCCGGCGGGCCCTCCTGTGTATGTCGCGATTGTCCTGTTTTCGGGAATGGAGGATACGATAAAGGCCTTAGTTACCGGCGCCGGATCATATATCGCCCGCAGCCTTATCCAGCGGCTCGTAGCCCTCGGCTTTTCGGTCCGGGGCTTTGACGTCGACCCGGTGGACAATCCGGTTGCCGACGCGGAGTACCTGTCCGGCGATATCATGAGGGCCGGCCTGCTGTCCGACATGGTCCGGGGCGTCGATCATATCTTTCATCTGCTCAGGGTACCGCCGAAAAAGACCTCGGGGCACGGGGGGATATCATCGGCCCTGGCCATGACCATCAAGCTCTTGACGCTTGCCGAGAACCTCGGCGTCTCCTCGTTTGTCTATCTCTCGGGATCGGAGGTCTACGGAAGGCCGCACGAGACCTTTATCGAAGAAGGAGAAAAGCGCCGCCCCCTCACCCCGATGGGAAAAGAGCACCTGACCATCGAAAACCACCTCATCGGCACCGCCACCGAGCGTGATCTCCTGGTGGTCATCCTGCGCGCACCCCCGGTCATCGGATGGGGAACGCCCCGGGACCTGTTTCCATCCCTCTATTTCTCCCTGAGGAGCGCGGTGAACGGAAAGCCGGTCTATCTTATCGGGAAGGGCGGCAACCTCGTGCAGTATATCGACGTGGAAGACCTGGCCTCCGCGATGGCCCGGGTGATCCTCCTGAGGGACGAACGCTGCCTGATCCTCAACGTCGCGGCGGAGGACGTCATCAGTCAACGGGAGATCGGTGATTTTCTCTTTGAATCCTACGAGAGCGCCTCGGGCCTGGTACGGCTTCCCGAGGCGACCACGACGCTGGTGGGTCTGTTGAGGCATGCGCGCATCTACCCGGTCGGGACCGACAACCAGCATACTCTTCTATCCCCAGCCGATCATCGATACCGGGCCGGGGAAAGCTGCTGCTGTCGTTGACGCCCAGGCATACGCTGGAGTCTATGGAGGAGACGTTCGAGTGCTGGTTAGGGACAAGGTGAGATTACCGGGCTAAGCCGCCCCGGCCGCAAACCGGGAGACTCCCGTTACTTTCCTTCCTCAAAGACGATCGAGATGAACTTCTTCTTGCCGACCTTGAAGGTATGCCTTTCTCCCGGCTTGTAGAAGCCGTTTTCTTCCGTGATCTTCTGCCCGTCGACCGATACCGCACCGGAGGCGATCATCCGCTTGGCCTCGGAGGTGGAAGCGGTCGTCCCCGATTCGGTAAATACCCTGGGCAGCCAGATCTCGCCGCTCTTCGGGTAAATGATCTCGGGCACGTCCGTGGGGACCTTACCCTCGGCAAATATCCTGCCGAACTCCCGCCGCGCCTCCTGCGCCTTTTCACCCCCCCAGAACCGGGCGGTCAGCTCCTCGGCCAGGTCTTCCTTGGCCTCTTTCGGGTTTTTCGTCCCCCGCGCGATATCTTCCTTCAGGCGGGTGAACTCCGCCGTGGGGATATTTGAGAGCAGCTCGTAGAAGCTCATCATCAGCTCGTCCGAGATGCTCATGACTTTGCCGAATATCTCGCCGGGCGGCTCCGTGATCCCGATGTAGTTGCCGACCGACTTGCTCATCTTTTTTACGCCGTCGGTCCCCACCAGGATCGGCACCGTCAGGACGACCTGCGGGGGCTGGCCGAAGTACTTCTGAAGATCGCGCCCCACCAGCAGGTTGAATATTTGATCGGTCCCCCCCAGCTCCACGTCGGCCTTGAGCGCTACCGAGTCATACCCCTGGACGAGGGGGTAGAGGAACTCGTGGATGGAGATGGGCTGGTTGTTGACGAAGCGGGCCTTGAAATCCTCCCGCTCCAGCATCCTGGCCACCGTCATCTGGGCCGATATCTCCACAAAGCCGTCTATCCCCAGTTCCTTCATCCAGGTGGAGTTGAACTCGATGACCGTCTTATCCTTATCGAGGATCTTGAATACCTGCTCTTTATAGGTCTCCGCGTTGATGAGCAGCTGCTGCCGCGTCATCGGCTCGCGCGTGGACGACCTTCCCGACGGATCGCCGATCATCCCGGTAAAATCCCCGATGAGAAAGACAACCCGGTGGCCGAGGTCCTGAAAATGCTTCATCTTCTGAATCAGGACGGTATGCCCGAGGTGGAGGTCCGGGGCCGTCGGGTCAAAACCGGTCTTGACGGTAAGCGGCTTCTTTTCCGCTATGGATTTGCTGATCTTTTTCTCCAGCTCTCCGGCCGTGATAATCTCCACCGTGCCCCGATTAATGAGGTCCATCTGTTCGTTGAGGCTTGCGTTCATGCTTTCCCTTCTTCGTATTTCTCTTTGAATCTGATGATATCCAGTGATTTTCCGGTTCTGGCGTCGATGGTAACGAGCACCCCCTGGGCCTCGACCGCGTGCTTGGCCGTCTCGAACCGCTGGGGCATGGAGGTGAGGAAGCGGGAGATGGCCCGCTCCTTTTTGACCCCGATGACCGAGTCGGTGGGCCCGGTCATGCCGGCGTCCGTGATGAAGGCCGTTCCGCCCCCAAGAATGCGCTCGTCGGCGGTCTGGACGTGCGTGTGGGTGCCGATGACGGCGCTCACGGAGCCGTCGAGGAAATGGCCGAGGGCCTGTTTTTCGCGCGTCTCCTCACCGTGGAAATCGACAATAATAATGCGGCTCTCCTTGGAGAGCCGCGAAACGTCCCGGCCGGCCCGCGCAAACGGGTCGTCGAAGAGACCCATGAAAACCCTGCCGATCAGGTTGATGACCGATATCAGGTGGCCGCCGGGAGTCCTTACCGTCACCGTCCCTTCCCCCGGCGCCCCGTCCGGGTAGTTACCCGGCCGCAACAGCCGCGGCGTCTGGTCGATATACTCCATTATCTCCCGCTTATCCCAGACGTGGTTGCCGGTGGTAATAACGTCCACCCCGCCGTCAAACATCTCCCGGGCCGTATCCACGGTGAGCCCGAAACCGCCGGCGGAGTTCTCCCCGTTGGCGATCACGAGGTCAGCGCGGTACGTATCGGAAAGCCGCGGCAGGAAGTGCCTCATGGCCCTCCGGCCGGGCTTGCCGACGATGTCTCCGAAAAACAACACCCGGACGACATTATTATTCGAGCCATTGGCAAACATACCGATCCTGTCGCCCCCCTGCGCATCGGCCCCGTTTTACGGCGCGCCGCGCCTTCGGCGCGGCTATTCGCGCCTCCGTGAGGCGGATTGATTACTGCAGATACGTCCGGCCGTCCCGGTATAGCCCTGCGGACCGTCGCCCGGGGATAAACACGGTCAACGGGCGCCGGCTATTTCGCGAATTCGACCGACCTCGTCTCCCTGATGACGGTAACCTTGATCTGACCGGGGTAGGTGAGCTCGCTCTCGATCTTCTTGGCGATATCCTTGGATAGCATCAGAGACTCATCGTCGGTTATTTGCTCGCTCGAGACGATGATGCGAAGCTCGCGCCCGGCCTGGATAGCGTAGGTCTTGGAGATTCCGGTAAACGACCGGGTAATCCGTTCCAGCTCGTCCAGACGCTTTACGTAGGTCTCCAGCATCTCTTTACGCGCCCCGGGGCGCGCCGCCGACAGCGTATCGGCCGCCTGGATCAGCACCGCGAAGACCGAATCGGGCGCCTCGTCGTTGTGATGCGCCGCGATTGTATGGACGATCCGGGGGGATTCCCCGTAGCGCCGCGCAAGGTCGGCCCCGATCGTCGCGTGGGGGCCCTCCACCTCGTGGTCGACGGCCTTGCCGATGTCGTGCAGGAGTCCCGCCCGCTTTGCCTGTTTTATATTGAGCTTGAGCTCCGCGGCCATAATTCCCATGAGGAAGGCCACCTCCAGCGAGTGCTGATAGACGTTCTGGGCAAAGCTGGTGCGGTATTTCAAACGCCCGATGAGCTTGACCAGATCCGGATGCAGGCCGTGCAGGCCGAGGTCGAAGCAGGCCCGCTCTCCCGCGTCCCTGATGGCATTTTCGAGCTCCTCGCCGACCTTGGTGACGATCTCTTCAATCCGGGCGGGGTGGATCCTTCCGTCTGACATGAGACGCTCAAGCGATATCCGGGCGATCTCGCGGCGGACCGGGTTATGCGAAGAAAGGATGACCGCTTCCGGGGTATCGTCTATAACAAGGTCGACGCCCGTGGCAGCCTCGATGGCGCGGATGTTACGCCCCTCGCGCCCGATGATCCTCCCCTTCATCTCTTCGTTGGGCAGGCTCACGATCGAGACGGTCCGCTCGGCCACATACTCGCCGGCGTAGCGCTGGATGGCGGTAGAAATGATTTCTTTGGACTTCTTGTCGGCGTTTTCGCGCAGCTCGTCTTCGATTCTCCTGAGCGACTTGGCGGCTTCGTGCCGTGCGTCGTCCTCGATAGTCTTAACCAGCTCTTCTTTGGCCGCATCCCGGGATATCCCGCTGACCCTCTCGAGGACCTTTTTCTGTTCCTCGACCATTTCGTTATACTTGCTTTCCTTTTCCTCGACCGCCCGCACCTGGGCAGTCAGCGTCCGGTCTTTTTTGGAGAGATCGGCCTCTTTCTGGTCGAGCTGCTCCACCTTCTTTTCGATATTCTCTTCCTTCTGAAGAAGGCGCTTTTCCTGGACCAGGAAGCTGTTTTTCTTCTCCTTGGTCTCGCGCTCGAACTCGCTCTTCATCTGGTAGAGGGTATCTTTTGCAGAGAGATCGGCCTCTTTCTTGATGGAGTCGGCCTGGCGGTGGGCCTCGTTTATGATCTTGGAGGCCGTCTCTTTAGCGGCCTCGATCTTCTTCTTGGCCCAGATCATCTTCAAGAGGTACCCGAGCGTCAAGACCCGCGGCAATGCCGACAACAACCGATACTGCTATTTGAACCGTTAACAATGGTACTACCTCCTCATAAGGCAGGTTGTTTTTTACGAACACATGATGACATGGCTTTCCGTAAATATAACGTCAACCTTTATATCATGCTCCTTGTGGGGCACCCGATCGACCATTTGGATATCAAAGGCCGGCGCCGCCCGCGTTGCAGTTACCGAACGATCGGCCAAAAACCGATCGAAATACCCCCCGCCGTACCCGATGCGATACCCCCGCGTGTCGAAGGCAACGCCGGGTATGACGATAAGGTCAAACTCCTCGGGCGGGGATGACCCGCCCGGGGATATAGCGGGGCTCCCTGATACCGTAGCTGCCCGTCGCCATATCCGCCGGATCGTCGACCGCGATATAGATAATCGCCCGGTCCTCGGTACGCGCCAGCGGAAACCCTACCCGCTTGCGGCCGGACCGGGCGGCCCGAAAAACGGGCTCGGTCAGGACCTCGTTTCTAAACGGCCAGTAGAGGCCGATCACGGAGGCTGCAGCGAAAACCTCGTCCGAGATAAGGCGACGGCAAATCGTCCCGCTTTTCAATGACACGTCGGAATCGCTCAGGCCTTGCCGCCGGGTGAGGATCTCTTTTCTGATCTCGTCCTTGGTCACGGTTGACCCTCACACGCGCGCGGCTATACCGGTGAGCAATCGGCCGATTAAAGTTTTGGGGGGTTGAAAGATAGGGATTTAGCGTACCGAGATGGAAAGAGTGTGTGCTGTCTATATTAGGGAGGTCGCCCGGCGACCCTCGTATCTCTTTTTATTCATCTATCGTAACGGTCTTTCCCTTGTCTGTTCAACCGGCCGAAAACGGTTTAAAGGGCTTTCATGCCCCCCGCGGCTGTGCCGTGTGTTGGTGTTTTATTTGAACCTGTTTTTTACAGGTGGGCGCCATGTTGCCGCTTAAGGTTTCCTCTTTCAAGGCATACACACCGCGGCGAGAGACGGCTCCCCGTTTTGTTTCTGTTGGCTCAAAAAAAGATCCCCCCCATCACGAACACGGCAGGGGGCATGAAAGCCATAACACCTCGTCGATTATGTATACTATTGCGCTGTACCGTATTGCGAGGGGGCTCCGGTTCCAGGAGGTGGCCCGCAGTAACCCGCATGCGCAACCGCGGAACATGAGCCCACACCTTGATCTTATTATGAAATTATGGGGGGGAAAAGTCAAGATTTTTTGTGTATGTGTGCGGTTTTATGGGTCGAGTCAGGCGGCGTCGGCGTCCGTCGAGAAGAGCGCTTCCACGAAACTGCGCCGGTCAAACGGCATAAGATCTTCGGCGCCTTCTCCGACACCGACATACATGATGGGAATCCTGAGATCCGCAAAGAGGGGGAAAATCGCGCCTCCCTTGGCGCTGCCGTCCAGTTTCGTCAGGACGATACCGGTAATCCCGACCTCCTCGTTAAATTTCCTGGCTTGCGCGATATTGTTCTGGCCTATCCCGGCGTCCAGCACCAGGAGCGTCTCATGGGGGGCCGAGGGCATCCGGTCCTTCAATACCCGTTTTATCTTCTTGAGTTCCTCGACAAGATTGTACTTGGTATGGAGCCTGCCCGCCGTATCAACGAAGAGGTAGTCAATCCCCCGGGTCTGGGCCCGAACCAGCGCATCAAAGGCAACGGCGGCGGGGTCCGCCCCCTGTTTTTGGGCAATCACCTCGACGCCGAGGCGGTCGCCCCATACCGAGAGCTGCTCAACGGCCGCGTCACGAAACGTATCCCCGGCCGCAAGTAGTACGCTCCTGCCGTTGCCGGTCAAATGGTGCGCAATCTTGGCGATCGTGGTGGTTTTTCCCGTGCCGTTTACCCCCACGACCAGGACCACCGTGGGAGGTTCGTCGCTTGCCTGTATGGCCGCCTCGCTACCCTCGAGGACCGATAACAGCGATTCCTTTATCCGGTGTGTACCCTCGGCCCGGTTCATGGAATTCTTTCCTGCCCATGCCGAGAGATCTTCGAGGATCTTCTGGGTCAGTGGAAGGCCGATGTCGGCGGTTACCAGTAGCTCTTCGATCTCATCGTAAAGCCCCTCGTCCAGGCCGTGCGCCCCCGAGATCAGGGTATCGAGCCGATCGGTAAAGCCCTGGCGGGTCTTCGAAAGCCCTTTGAATAGCGACGAGATGATCCCCTTGCCGCTCATCGGCCCTCTTCGATAATATCGACGATCGCTTTTCGGAGCCTTTCCATCGAAAGCGAGATCAACGGGGTCGGGGACAGGCGCAACACGAGGTAGTTGCCGTCCGGCAGCTGGGTGGTAATAACGTAGATATTGTCCGTCCTGATAAAGATCTCGCGATGTTTTCCCGTTTCCATCCGCTTTTCTATCGCGGCAAGTTTCTGGTGGATAAGAACCATGTGGGCCCCCAGCAGCTTCATCTGGAAGTCGTTTTCGGGGGCAAACGTGATGATTTCGTCTCCGTGCCGGTCCACCATGATGCAACCTGACGCCTGCGGGATCTCATCAACAAGCCGTTTGATCGTATCGAAAAACAGCATCGGCCCCCCCTTTTATGCGGTCAGCTTCACCGAAACGGTCTTGGACACCCCCGGCTCTTCCATGGTGAGCCCGTACAGGGTATCGGCCATCTCCATGGTCTTTTTGTTATGGGTAATCAGGATAACCTGCGAAGACAGGGATATCTCCTTGAGGAGATCGATAATACGCTCGGTATTGATGTCGTCCAGCGGCGCGTCCATTTCATCCATCATACAAAACGGGGTGGGCTTTACCATGAAAACGGCGAATATCAGCGCGATGGCGGTCAGCGCCTTCTCGCCGCCTGAAAGCAGCGTGATGCTTGACAGCCGCTTGCCCACCGGCTGGGCCAGGATATCGATGCCGCTCTCGAGGGGATCGGATTCATCGGTCAGGATGAGCCGTGCGCGGCCGCCCGGCAAGAGCCGCGCAAAGACGTCCTTGAACTTCTCATTGATTTCTTCAAACGCCGCGGTGAACCGCTCCCGCGATTTTCGATCGATTCGTTTGATCGTGTCCGCAAGCGAGTCAAGCGACGTCACGAGGTCGGTTTCCTGCGTCTTGAGAAACTCGAACCGCTCGGCCAGCGTATTGTATTCCGAGAGCGCCATGAGGTTTACCTCGCCGAATCGTTCGATCTTTTTCTGGGCCGTCTCACGTCTGGCAGTGAGCTCTTCGTCGGTTATCTCTTCGGTCAGGTATTCCGAATGGACCTCCCTCAGGTCTTCCTGATGCCGCTCCCGAATACGCGTGGTCAGGTTCTCCTGTTCGAAGGCCTGCTCCTTGACCGCGTCCCGGTTGCGCTGGACCTCCTCCCGGATGGAGGAGAGGGTCTTGGCCAGCTGCCGTCTCTCCTCGTCCAGGTCGTGCTGTTTGAGGCCCGCGGCGTCCAACTGCGCCCGGGCGTCACGCATCTTGTCCTCGATGAGCTTGGCTTGTTCTATGGCGCCGAATAGGTACTGCTCGGTCTCGGCGATCCTCCGGGTATACTCTTCTATCTCTCCCGCACCGTCCTGGACGGCCTTTCGCTTGTTTTCCTGATCCCTTTGGGCCCGGGCGACCTGCCTGTTGAACTCCTCCACCGAAGACATGAGGTGCCGCTTGGCGTCCTGGGCGGTCTGGGCGGACAGCCTGATCTCGGTCTCCTCGTCTTCGAGCCGCTTCATCTCCTGCTGCTGCTGCGTAAGGTCCCACTTGGCGCCTTCGGCGGTCACCTTTAGCTCCTGCTCCTTTTTCTCTGCCTCAACCAGGGCGGTCATCGATTCTTCCAGCTCCTGTTTCAGGCGCACGACCTCGGCCCGGTCGCGCTCCATCTCCGCGGAAAGCGTTTGATGGGCCTTCGAGAGCCGCTGCTCTTCCCGCTCATCGGAAGCGATCTGCCCGTCGAGCTTTTCGATCTGGATCTTGAGGGAGGTTAGCTCGGCCTCGAGCGCCTTTTCCTGCTTCTGTCCTTCCGCCAGGGCCGATGCTGGCCTTCTGCAGCTCGCTATCGTGACGGGCAAGCTCCTTTTTGATCGCCTCCAGTTCTTCGGTAAGGGTCTTTTTCTCCCGCTTGTTTCTCAATAGCGAGAACTGCTGCCGGCGGCTTCCCCCGAAAATGAGCCCCTCGCGGGTCAGCACTTCCCCTTCGAGGGTCACGAGGGTGGCGTTGGGTCGCCGCGATTCCCAGATGTCGATGGCCTGCCCCAGGTCGGCGGTAAGGTACGCACCGGCCAGCAGGGACTTGAGGATATCCGCGTCGGACCCCTTTACCGTGACAAAGTCCCCGAGCCTTCCCATGGCGCCGTCGGCCGACGCCGTGTCATCGCCGGTGCTTCGTCTCACCGAACCGACGGGGATAAACACGGCCCGGCCCGACCCGGAGCCCTTGAGCCGATCGATATGGTCCCTGGCGTCCTTCGGCCCCCTGACGACCACCGCAGAGACCGCCTCCCCGAGGTAGCCTTCCAGGGCCTTTTCGTGGCGCTCGTCCGATTCGATGAAGTCGGCGAAAATCCCGAGGACGCCCTGCCGGTCCCCGGTCATGACGCTCTTGGTTCCTTCGGTGAGGCCCTCGAAGCTCTTTTCCATCTCGGCAAGGGAATCGATCCTCAGCGTTGCCTTAGTCAGCGACTCCTCGACCCGCCGGTGATCCGCGGTCAATTGGGCCTCCCGGTCCTTATGCCGGCCGACATCCTCCCTGAATCCGGGAAAGGTCGGCGGCCATTTGATCGTGTTCGTGCTGTTTCTGCTGTTTCTCCGACCGAATCCCCGTCAGCGCGCCGGCAAGCCTCGTCTGTTCTTCGGAGATAGTCTCAAGCTCATTTTTCTTTTTCTCGATATCCTGCTCTGATCGCTCGATCCATTTCTCCGCCGATGAGATCGTGTTGTTGATCCGGGCGATATGGGACGCCTCGGCCATCTGGTTTTCCCTGATGGATTCCCACCGGGCGGTCAGGTCGTCTATTACCGCGGCCAGGGCCGCGATCTTATTCTCGATAATCTCCACTTGCTGCTGATGGGAAACGGAATCCCGGTCGCATTCGGCAATTTGCTGACCGGTTTGTTCAAGGCGGAGCGTATTTTCCTCGATCAAGCGGGTCAGTTCGTCGATATCCCGCCCGAAGATACCGTTCTGGTTGTTGGTCAGCGCGATCCGCTCCTTGAGGTGATCGATCTTCTGTTCGAGGGTCTTGATCTCGGTTTCGTTGGTGTAGAAGCTCTTCTGGATCTCCGAGAACGATTCTTCCTTTTCCAGCGCAGCCGTCTTCTCCTGTTCGATGGCCGCCTCCAGCACCGTCAGGCGGGTGGACAGGAGTGTCTCTTCACGCTCTTTTTCGGTCAGCGCCTGCCCCGTCCGCTCGATGGTTTCGGCCAGCGAGACGAAGTGCCGGGCGGCGGCGATCAACTCCAGGCGCTTCACGTCCGTCTTGAGGACCTTGTATTCCTCGGCCTTCCTGGCCTGCTGGGAGAGGGAGTCCATCTGCCGTTTTACCTCGCCGATGATGTCTCCGACGCGCAGCAGATTGGTCTGGGTCGCCTCCATCTTCCGCTGGGATTCGATCTTCTTGGCCTTATACTTGGTGATGCCGGCGACCTCCTCGATAATGCTGCGCCGGTCGACCGGCCGGGCGGTGACCAGGTCGCCGATCTGGCCCTGTGCGATCATCGAGTATGCCTTGGAACCGACGCCCGTTCCCAAGAACAGGTCGGTGATGTCTTTGAGGCGGCAGGGTGTCTTGTTGAGGAAGTATTCGCTCTCTCCCGAGCGGTAGATACGGCGGCGAATGGTGATCTCGTGGTAATGCGAAAAGCTGTGCGGCAGGTTCCCGTCGATATTGCCGAAGGTAAGGGTCACCTCGGCCATCCCGAGAGGCTTTTTTTCGCGGGAGCCGTTGAAGATGACGTCCTCCATCGACTTGCCCCTGAGCGTCTTTGCGCTCTGCTCGCCGAGGGCCCACTTGATCGCGTCCATCAGGTTCGATTTTCCGGAGCCGTTCGGGCCGACAATAGCGGTAACACCGTCGGGAAAGGCGAGCGTGACCTTATCGATGAATGACTTGAAGCCGATGATGTCTAATTTTTTCAGTTTCATAATTCGCGTGTCGCTACCATCTTTAACACAACCCGAACGGATTGTAAAGTGAAAAACTTATATATAGCCCCTTGGCGCTAATCTAACCACAAGATATTGTATATATTCGGCCCGCCCGGTTACCTCATCATTATCGCCGGCAGGGCGCGCGCGGCAAAAACAATCCGCGGCCGGCCCCGAACGCGGCCCGTGCAGGATAGGGCCGCCCTACGAATCCGACGTGGCCGCGGGAGGGTGTGTCCCTTTCTTCTTCTTTCCGGGAACATAGGGACAGAGCGGCTCCTGGGCGAGGTAGTCGCCGTGGGCAAAGAGCGCCCGCGCCCTGCACCCGCCGCAGATATCCACGTGTTCGCAGACGCCGCATTTTCCCTTTAACTGCGAGTAGTCCCTGAGCCGGCGGAATACATCGGCCCGTTCCCAGATATCCCTGATGGGGGTCTCGGTGACGTTGCCGCCGGTTACTTCGAGGTATCCGCAGGGCTGGGTCGTTCCGTCGTGCGAGATAAAGAGAAACGATATGCCGCCCAGGCATCCCCGCGTGGAGGCCGTAAATCCGTGCCCGCCGTCCCGGATGATCGTACCCTCCCTTTCGGCCGTCTCGCGCCGTATCCTCATGTACTGGGGGGCGCACGTGACTTTCACGGGATACGGGGCGCTCATCTCGTAACGGTAGATCCGGCCGAGCACCTCCTCGTACTCCCCGGCGGCCAGTGAGTCGCCGGCCCCGGCCATATCGGCGCCGCGGCCGGTCGGAACCAGGAGAAACAGGTGATGGGCGTCGGCCCCGAGCCGCCGGACAAGGTCCTCGATCTCGGAAAGCTCGGCGACGTTGCGCTTGGTGATGGTCGTATTGACCTGAAAGGAGAGGCCCTCACGCTTGGCGTTCTCGATCCCGAAAAGCGCCCCGGAAAATGCCCCGGCAACCCCCCGGAGGTTATCGTGGGAGCGCTCGTCCTTGCCGTCGATGGAAATAGAGATACGGGCGATCCCGGCATCGATGAGCCGACGGACGGTCCGGCGTTCCAGAAGCGTCCCGTTTGTGGCCAGCACCATCCTCAGGCCGAGGTCCGTGCCCCGGCGGGCGATTTCAAAGAGGTCGTCCCGTAACAACGGCTCGCCCCCCGTGAGGATAATGATGGGCGACGAGAAGGACGCGATTTCCGAGAGGAGCTCGAGCGACCGCCGGGTGGACAGCTCCCCCGGGTACGGCCCCCGTTGGGCCGACGCCCGGCAGTGGGCGCAGGCAAGGTTGCACGACCGCGTCAGCTCCCAGGCAACGAGCCTCAACGGCGGGGTCAAACCGATTGATGGTGCCGTCTTCGTTGTATGCATTACGATGCAGGCCGCGACAGGATTTCGGCCGCCTCGGGCGCGAAATATGTAATGATAAGATCCGCCCCCGCCCGCTTGATGGATACCAGGATTTCCATCATGACGCGCTCGCCGTCTATCCATCCGTTGTTTGCCGCCGCCTTGACCATCGCGTATTCACCGCTCACGCTGTAGGCCGCGATCGGCAGGTCAAAACGATCCCTGACCAGCGAGATTACGTCGAGGTATGCCAGCGCCGGTTTTACCATGATAATATCAGCCCCTTCCTCGATATCCAGCGCCACCTCCCGCAGGGCTTCACGCACGTTGGGGGGGTCCATCTGGTGAGAGCGGCGGTCCCCGAAGGCGGGGGCAGACCCCGCGGCCTCCCTGAAAGGGCCCGTAGAATCCCGACGCGTACTTGGCCGCATACGACATGATCGGCGTATCGGCATACCCCTCCTCATCCAGCGCGCGTCTGATTGACCCGATCCTCCCGTCCATCATGTCCGACGGCGCCACGATGTCGGCCCCGGCCCGGGCATGCGTGACGGCCATCCGGGCAAGCAGCTCCACGGTCGGATCGTTGACGATCGTGCCGTCTGCCACGATACCGCAGTGACCGTGGCTCATATACTCGCAGAGGCAGACGTCCGTGATGACCACGAGGTCGGGGATTGCGCCTTTGAGCGTCCTCACCGCGTTCTGCACGACCCCGTCGTCATCATACCCGGAGCTTCCCATCTCGTCCTTTGTCTCGGGGATACCGAAGAGCAGCACGGCCCTGACCCCGAGGCGGCGCACCCGTTCGGCCTCCCGAACCAGCCGGTCGGTCGAGAGGCGGAAGACGCCGGGCATGGCGGAGATCTCCTCCTTCTTGCCCGCGCCGAAGACGACAAACATCGGATAGATGAAATCGGCGGCGTTAAGCGTCGTTTCCTCGACCATGCGCCGGATCGGCTCTTTCGTCCTGAGACGTCTCATCCTGGTTACCGGAAACATTACCGGCCACCTCCCCCGTGGTAATTATAAAATCGTACCATACCGGCCTATTGTTTTCAAGACTATTTGACGGCCGGACAAAAGGACGGTAGAATATAGAAAGACTATTGAAGGACACACGGTGAGACACATAAAATCCATCATTACGATCATTCCGATTATCCTGCTTTTATCGGCCCTCCCGGCCCCATCGGCGGCACGGGCCGCCGAGCAGCCGGTCAGGGTTGTCGTCCTCGTTCACGGCTTTATGGACACCCGTTTTCACCTCTATTTCATGGAAAAACAGCTCATCAGCGAGGGATACGTGGTGATCAACAAGACCTACCCAAGCGTTACCATGAGCATCGAGGAATGCGCCGATTACCTGGCCGGGGTCATTGAGCGGGGGACGGAAGGCATTACCGGTCCATACGAGCTTGACTTCATCACCCATAGCATGGGGGGGCTGGTCGCCCGTTGTTACCTGGCCAAATACCACCCGCCCCAGGCGAGGCGCCTGGTGATGATCGCCACGCCAAACCGCGGCGTTACCAAGGCGGAGTTGGCGGCGCGCCTCCCGCTGGCCGACCGGGTCCTCGGCCCGGCGCTGATGGAGATGGCCCAGGGCCGCGACTATTTGTGCGCGCTCTGCGGCGGGGCGCCCGCCGTGGAGTTCGGCGTCATTGCCGGCGGAAAGGGAGACGGGCAGGGGCTATTCGGTCCTCATCCCCGGTGACGATGACGGCACCGTCGCCGTCCGGTCCGCTTACCTTCCCGGGGCATCCGACTTCCTGCTCCTGGATCACATCCATAACCTTATCTGCTTCTACGACGACACCATAACAAACGCGCGCGCGTTCCTCACCGACGGCGCATTCCTGATGCATACCGCCCCGCCCACCGATATCAACTGAGCGGCGGCCGTTTGCCCCCCTTGCCGTTTTATGCGACACAAGAATAAAGGTAATAATAAATTATTTCTACTTTTTACTTGACATCTCCCTTTTTTCTTCCTAAAATGTGTTTATATATTGCCAAGTTTCCCCGTTTTTGATACTATCCGTTCGGGATGGAACGAATCGGGGCCGCGATACGACCCGCGGGAGATAAGACCAGGGCGCTCAATACCATACGTACTATACCACTTTATTATATGACGTGACGATATGGCTGGAACGGAAACTAACGATATCAAAGGGCGAAGCTACTCCGCGGCCTTTGTGATGGATCTGTTCGGCATCACCCGTCAGCAGCTCTACTACTGGAGGAAAAACCTCCTCAAATCGCGCGGAAAGGGCACGGGCAAACAAACCACCTATTCGTTTCTCGATCTCGTGGCCATCAAGACAATCCTGAACCTCAAGGAGGAGGGGGTTTCCACCAACATGATAACCCGGGTTATCAAGAAGTCAAAAGACCTCTTCCCGGACATGGAAAACCTTCTCGCCAACACCCCGATCATTCCTGCGGGAGGGCGTCTTATCGTCATCTACCACGGGAAGGCCTACGAGGGTACGACCGGTCAGGGAGTCTTCATCAGCCTCATGGAGGTTGAAAAAGAGGTCGAGGAAAGCATCCGCGAAAAGCTGAAGGCAAGCGCCTGATCTTTTTCAGGATCGATCGCCGAAGGGTGGGCAGGTGGCCCGCGGGTAATGCCCGAAGAACACCGGGAAGCAGTGTTGCAGTTTATCGAAAGGAGATAGACATCACGTATGTCGGTTTCGCACGAACAATGCCCTCTCTGCTTTCCCAGCCCCGCAGACATCCTCTTTGACAGCCACAACTTCTACATGATGACGTCAAAGAGCATGGGTGACGCCCTCATTATTCCCAAAGGCCATTATCTTACCATGGCCGATATTCCCGAAGAGATAATTATCGAATTCGAAGAGATGCGCTCCCTCGTCCGGCGCATGCTCAACACCGACTTCGGCTCGTGTATCTTTTACGAACATACCGGGCAGGGCCTGGCCTGGGACTTCGTCGGGCATGGAGACGGCCACGGCCATGCGCACCTGCACTGCGCCTGCACGACCAATGGGTTCCTGGCGCGGCTCCCCCAGACCTACGTCCCCACGGAGGTTGAATCCTGGAAACAGGTCCTCGACTCCCGCCGGGGGGGTGAACACTACTTCTACTATGAAGACAAAAACGACCGGAAGTTCGTAATCCTGGTGACCAACGGTGCAAAGGACCTCATGGAAGATATCATGAAGTAGCGCCGGGGTTCACGTACTGCCCGTACCTCACCAGGGCCGACAGGGCCATCGCCCCTCTCAGGGGAGAGGGAAACAGTAAAATCCCCTTACGCTTCAAAATCCCCTTGAATTGGTTATCTTCCTCCAGGATCCTCTGGTCAACTACCGGGATGATGGGCTTTTTATAGACGTCGATCAGGCTGATGATCGCCTCCGCGGTGGCCTCGTCCGCGTCGATGAAATACTGCCCTATCTCTTTCATGTCATAGAGGTGGCTGAAGCGGGACTCCAGGATAAACCTGCCCCTGAGCCCGCCATACCCGATTCCCAAGAGCATCAGCGAGTCGATATAGTCGCTCTCCAGGAGCGTCGTCAGCGGTTTCTTGAAATCGCCGTCTTTGAGCCCCGCCACCAGGTCCACCGGGTTGCCCCTGCTCCAGTAGGGGGGCAGTATCTCATTGAGCCGGTCGACGGTCTCACGCCTCAGGGCGACCACGTCCAGGCCGTGCTGCGCAAGGGCGTCGGCCGCCATGACCCCCCACCCGCCTCCCAGCGTGATGACGCCGACCCGGTTGCCCCGGGGGATCGGCTGGGACGAGAGCGCCGCGGCGTAATCGACCATCTCTTCGATATCCTGGGCGCGTATCACACCCGAGGACCTGAGCGCCGTTGAAAAGATTTCATCGCTGCCGACCATCGCCCCCGTATGGGAGGAGCTGGCCCGGGCGCCGGCTATCGTGCTGCCGGCCTTGATGACGATGACGGGCTTTTTTCGGGAGACCCGCCTGAGGCTTCTCAGGAGGCCGGACCCGTCTTCCACACCCTCGATATACGACAGGATTATGGCGGTCTCGGGGTCTTCCGATAAATAGTCGATAACGTCAACGGTGGTCAGGTCGGCCTCGTTACCGGTCGATACGACCCGGGCGATCCCGAGCCCCCTCCGGACGACGCTCGTAGAGATGCTGGTGCCCATGTTGCCGCTCTGCGTGACAACGGAGACCCCTCCCGTCTCCGGGATATGAGAGGGCA
Organism: uncultured delta proteobacterium; assembly: GCA_963848155.1. Lineage (GTDB taxonomy): Bacteria > Desulfobacterota > Zymogenia > Zymogenales > Zymogenaceae > JAFGAS01. Next base: position 90,090 of record CAWKCL010000002.1, on the reverse strand, counting down.
TCCAGGCCGTCAGGCGCACCGGCATGCTCACCATCCCCATGCAGTTGGGGCCGAGTACCCGTATGCCGTACTGACGCGCAACCCGGATAGTCTCTTCCTCCAGGCGCCTGCCGTCGGCCCCCGTCTCGGAATATCCCGCCGTGATGATGACGGCGGCTTTAATCCCCTTTTCCCCGGCCTCGTGAAGGATGCCGATGACCTTCTCGGTCGGGACGATGACCATGAGGAGGTCGACGGGGCCCGGGATATCGGCGAGGCTCTTGTAGGCGGGCAGGCCGAAGATTTCGCGCTGGTTCCGGTTGACGGGATAGATCCCTCCGGTGAAACCGCCGAGGAGAATGTTGTGAAAAATGATCGTCCCCCATTTCGCGAAAGTGGTCGACGCGCCGACGACCGCCACCGATCGGGGAGAAAAGAAGGGGATCAGCTCGGATTTCGTGTCGCTCATGCCTGTGTCCATATTCATACCCGGTTAATCGTGAGAGAGCCGGTACGGTTTTATATCTGATAGTACGTGGAGTGTCAAGGACAATGGGGCGGGGAGCGCCCGATCAAGGGCCGCCGACGACCGCCTTGACGCGCAGCCTGACCCCCGTGATGCGTCCCGCGATGTTGCGCTTAACGGTACAGGTACCCGGCTCTCCCGGGTGACAACACGCAGCGGTTGAAACACCCGCGGCAGGTGACCGGCCGTGCGGTGCGCGGCGGTCTCGGAAACGGCTCCGGCGCCAGACAATCGTGGCGGAACGGCGGCCTCTCTGATATAATAGCGTCTTCTTTTACGTACCTGATACGTTGTTCCATACAAGTTATCGTACCGTGCCCGGCCGTGAAAGTCAATAACGGACGCGGCGCGGCCGAAACGGCGCAGAGGAGTCGGGATGAACAGGCGCTTTGCTCCGGTGGATGACCGAACCATCGACAGGCTTTCCGCTATCGCGGGGTCGGACTCGGTTTCTCTCGATCCCCAGGTCGTCGACCGCTATTCGAGAGACGAGACGACCGAGGCCGCCGGTCTGGCCGAGGTGGTGGTCAGGCCGCGGACGACAGAGGCGGTAGCGCAGGTCATGCGGCTCGCCTCGGAGCTCTCGATCCCGGTTACCCCCCGGGGCGGCGGCACGGGGGTGACGGGCGGGGCCGTGCCGGCCCACGGAGGAATCATCCTGTCGCTGGAGAGGATGAACCGTATCATCGAGATCGATACGGATAACCTCATGGCGGTGGCCGAGCCGTGCGTGATAACCGGCGACCTGGCCCGGGCCGCGGCCTCTCACGGCCTCTTCTATCCGCCCGATCCGGCCAGCATCGACTCGTGCGCGCTGGGGGAAACGTCGCCGAGGGCGCGGGGGGGCCGTGCGCCGTCAAGTACGGCACGACCAAGGATTACGTGACGGGGCTGGTCGTTGTCTTTCCCGACGGGTCGGTCTCCCGGCTCGGCGGCAAGATCGTCAAGAACGCCACCGGCTACAACCTTATCGGGCTTTTTGTCGGCAGCGAAGGGACGCTGGGCGTCATCACCGAGATCACGGTACGGCTGCTGCCGCAGCCGTCCTATTCGGTTGACTTCATGGTCCCGTTTGCCGATCTGGCGGCGGCGTCAGCGGCGGTGAGCGCGGTCATCAGGGACCGTATCGTCCCCACGACCATCGAGTTCATCGAGAAAGAGGCCATCATCCTGGCCTCCCGTTTCCTGAAAAAAGAACTGCCCTTCCCCGACGCCGGGGCACAGCTTCTCATCCGGCTGGACGGGGACGACAGGCCGGCGGTTGACCGCCAGATGGAGCGGCTCTGGGAGACGGTAAAACGACAGGGCGCCCGGGATATGATCGTGGCCGAATCGGCCGCCACCCGGGACCGCCTCTGGGAGGGGCGCCGGTGTATGCGGGAGGCCGTCGTGGCCGAGGGCGGGGCCAAGTGCGGGGAGGACGTGGTGGTGCCCCGGGCCGCCATACCGGCCTTTGTGGGGAGGGCCAAGGAGCTTCTTACCGGGGCCGGGATCGGCTCGATATTTTTCGGGCACGCCGGCGACGGTAATATCCACGTGGAGCTGATGAAGGGAGCGCTCTCCGACGGTCAATGGCACGAACGGCTGCCCGCGGCGCGCGAGGGGCTCTATCGGCTGGCCGCCGGGCTCGGCGGCATGATAACCGGAGAACACGGGATCGGCCTCATACGCAAGGAATACCTCGGCCTTTCGCTCGATGCCGCCCAGATTGCCGTCATGCGCCGCATCAAGGAGGCGCTGGACCCCAAGGGGATCATGAATCCGGGAAAGGTCTTCCTGTAGGCGGCCGATATATCGGCCGCTTCGGTGAGCAGGCGCCGCCCCGGATCAGCCGTGCAAGGCGCCGACCGTGATCGTACCGGGCGGGCGGGAAGGCACACCGCGCCGGATAGACCCCATTCGGGGCCCCGATTAAGGGAGGCGGGGAGCGCCTCGCATCGTGAAGCCGCTCCCATCGAGAGAGTGTTCTTAGAGTTTATCCCGGTTCTTGTATTTCGTGGCCATGTTAATCCGGCCGACGATCCCTCCGAGGAACTTATTGACGTAATAGAGGAACCCAAGGTCGGTGAGCTCCACGAGGTGACCGTCGGGGTCCTTCAAAAAGGCAAAGGTGTTTCCGCTCTCCACCATCGGCGGGGCCAGGAACTTTACGCCCTTGGCGGTAAGCTCCTTGAAGGCCTTATGGACGTTCGGTACCTCCAGGGCAAGGTGCGTAATCCCGGGACAATTCCACTTGGCCTCTGTGCCCTTCCCGGACGGCGTGAACTCGAAGAGCTCGATGAAGTTGCCCCATCCGCACCGGAGCATCGCGATCTTTACCTTGGTCTTTTCCAGACCGTAGATCTCCTTGATGACCGTGGGGGGCAGATCCACTACCGCGATGACCGGCAGTCGGAAATTATCCCAGTAAAAATCGACGCTCTTCTTGAGGCTTTTAACCGTCATTCCCACCTGGCTCAGCGTTTTTACCCTCATAGGTATCTCCTTGCTTAAATTCCTTTATATACTGTCACGATTCCTGAACCGCGTCGCCATGTTGATCCAGCCTACAAACCTCCCGAAGAATTTATTGAGGTAGTAGAGGATCCCCATGTCGATAAGCTCGACGAGGTGACCGTCGGGGTCTTTCAGGAAGACGAAGTGCGCCCCCTTCTCGTGCACGGGCGGGCCGAGGAACTTCACCCCCCTGGCCGTGAGCTGCCTGTAGGCCCTGTCGACGTTTCCGACATCGAGCGTGAGATGAGTTAAACCGGGCCCTCTTGGCCCCGCCTCCCGGCCCGCTGTTGGCGGTGAGAACTCGAAGAGCTCGATGAAGCTTCCCCACCCGCATCTGAGGATGGCCATCTTCACCGTTGGGTCCGTGGGTCCGTAGACCTCCCTGATGACGCCCGAGGGCCGCTCCATAACCTCGATCACCGGCAGCCTGAAATGCCCCCAGTAGAAATCGATGCTCGTCCTGAGGCTACCCACCGTCATCCCTATCTGGCTCAGCGCTTTTACCCGCACGAGTCTTCTCCTTGTCCCGGGCGGTTATTTTGCCGCGCCGCTGACGAAATCGGAAATAAGCCCATTGACGATCTCCGCCTTCTCTTCGTGCGGCATGTGCCCGGCCTCCCCGATGACAATCACCCGCGAATCCTTGATATCCCGCCCGAAATAGTCCGCCTGTTTGACGGGAATAAGCGTATCCTGCCTGCCCCAGATGACCAGGGTCGGCGCGCCGATCGTCTTGATCTTATCGGTACCCAGGTCATTGTCCCAGTCGAAATCTCCTGCCCACCCAAAGCGGGGCCTTTTTCCCGTTTTCGGTCTTGTAGACGTTATAGTAGGAATCGATCACGTCGTCGGTCGCGAACGTGTTGTCATAGTAGACCCCCGATAGCATCGACGACTTGACGACCCAGCGGTAGTTGAAAGACATCATCAGCTCACCGAAGACCGGGACGCCCAGGAGGTCGAAGATCAGGAATCCCCCTTCCTCCCCGGGGTACCCGGCCGAGTCTATCAGGACGAGCCGTTCCACCCGGTCGGGATACATGAGGCAGGTCATCATGGCGATGCTGCCCCCCATGGAGTTGCCCACGAGCGTCGCCTTTGGTATGGCTTCGGCGTCCATGAATTTCGCCATGAAATCGGCATAGTCGGCAAGCGTATAGCCGAAATCCTTGGGCTTGTCGCTGTAACCGAAACCGGGCAGGTCCAGCGCCCAGACGGAAAAGCCCTTTGCCGCCAGCTCGCGGGTGTTGAACCGCCAGGTGTAGAGGTTGCTGGTATAGCCGTGAATCAGGATAATCGCCGGGCCCGATCCCTCGTGCTCGAGGCGGATCTGCATCCCGTCAATCTCCTTAAACGTCCCGCTATCCACCAGGTCCTTTCCCGCCACCGGGGGCACGAGTTCCCATACCGCCCAGTGTATGCCCAGGCCCAGGACGATAAACCCGATAACCGCACAGATAACGACAAGCACTCGTTTCATTGGATACACCCTCCTCACTAATCGGTTTAGTATGGCACATTCATCGGGGCGATTTCAAGCCAAAAGGGACCCCGGACCGCGCGCCGTCCGGTTTCTCCCCGCGGTCCGGGGCATCGTCAATGAAATCGAGGATCAGCCGGTTGACGGCCTCGGGCCGCTCCTCGTGGGGGACGTGGCCCGTCCGGGGGATGACCACCGTCGTCGACCCGGCGATATCCGCGCCGAACTTCGCGGCGTGGGAGGCCGGCAGGATCTTATCCTTTTCTCCCCAGATAATGAGCGTCGGCGTCTCGACCGCCTCGATCTCGCGGCGGTCGATCGTCGGATACGGGGCAAGCCCCCGGTAGACCCAGATTGGGGACTTTCTCCCGTTTCGGGTTCGGTAGGCAAGCGCGAAGCGCCGGGCCGTCTCGTCATCGAGGCGCGAGGAATCATGATAGACCCGCGCCTTCAACAACAGCTTGATTGAACGGCTCCCGGCCATGCCCATGACCAGGTCCCGGACAATCGGAAGCCCAAACAACCGATAGAGCTGAAAAGTCCGCCGGTAATACCCGAGCGAATCGATGAGGATGAGCCTCTCAATCCGGTCGGGAGCCAGGAGCGCCGTCATGACGGCTACCCCGCCGCCCATGGAGTTTCCCACCAGCACCGCCCGGCGAATCCCCATCGCGTCCATAAAAGATACGATGAAGCGGGCGTAGCCCGATAGGCTATAGTCGAATCCCTCGGGCTTGTCGGACAACCCGAATCCCGGCAGGTCCGGGGCCAGGACCCACCGGCGCACCGAAAGCGGAGCGATGGTATGCCTCCAGCACCAGTTTGTGGCGCCGAACCCGTGAACGAGGATAACCGGGACGGCGCGGCGGTGTTGCGTACCCCGCTGCCACAGGTGAATGGAGAGATCGTCGACGGTTACGAAGCCGCCGTAGTCGGAGAGCACGTGCGCGGGCACCGGCCGCCGAACGGCCCGGATCAGTGCGACCATGCCTATGATAAGGATAGTAAGGACGGCGCAAACGGCAAGGAATCCGGCGGCGAAAAGGACCTGCTGCATACGGAGCGCCCCTCCTTCCGGGATGAACCGGCGGCATCCCGCGGTAATCGCCTACCCCGCCCGTTCCGTGATCATCCGGGCAAGCTCGGCCGCGTTCTTGGCCGCCGACCCTAAATGGCAGTTGTTGAAAAAGACGAGGGTCTTTTTGGTCTTCTTGGACAGATCGACGATCGGGACGATCAGCTCGGAAAGCTCCTCGGGCGAATACCGGTAGTCGTACCGAACCTCCACCGGCGCGTTGAACCAGCGGGGGTTCCTGCCGTGGAACCGGAAGTAGCCGATATCGGTCGTGGCTGCGGGGTAGAAGGGCATGAGGCCGGGCAGCTTCGGCTCGTCCACGACGCAATAGCCCAGACCGTTGTCCCGCAGGATCTGCATGGCCGATTCGTCGTGCCAGTCGCGGTTGCGGAACTCGACGGTCGTCGGGATATCGCCCATGAGCTCCCGAAACCGCGCGAGGTATCGTTCGTTGGGAGCGGTGCGGTGAAAGAAATAGGGAAACTGGGCCAGCACTCGCCGAGAGCTTACCCTCTCCGGCCAGCACCGATACCCCCCCGATAAACGCGGCGAAAGACTCGCGGTTATCCACCATCTCCTGCCGTTTCTTGTCCGCCCAGAGGGTGTGGGTCATGGAGCCGTGGGCCTTGACCACAAAGGTAAAATCGGCCGAGGTCTTGGCGCTCATGGCCCCAAGGGTCTTCCGGGACGGCATGGAATAGTAGGTGTAGTTTATCTCGAGGGCCGAAAAGCCCAGCTCACGCTCGTAATAGACGAGCCACTCGGGCTTGGCGAGGCCCGCCGGATAGACGGTCCCGACCCAGTCGGGAAACGAAAAGCCGCTCGTGCCGATCAGGATACTCATGACGCGTATTGACCATTCGGCCGGCGCCGCCCGCGTCTCACCGTTACGCGACAATCGTGGCGTCGGCGTTGTTCGGTATTGAAAGACGGCCCTATCTCACCAGGATATAAATACCCGCGATGATGACGACACCTCCAACCAACTGGTTCGCCGTAAGCCGCTCGCCCAGAAAGAGGTAGTTCGTCCCGATTATGAATATGTAAGCTACGGCAGTGACAAAGGCGGTAATCGTCGTCGAATTCCGGGCCAGGTCATCGACCTTCAAGAGGGTATTATTCACCATCAAAAAGGACGCCCGGGCCACGAGGGCCAGGAGGAACGCCGCGATAAATTTCCAGTGGAAAACCAGGTTCAGAAGGCGCTCCGCATGAAGGAGATCCCCCGATATGAGCTTACGGTCGCCCAATAACACGACAGACAAAGACGTCGAGACGGAAAAGAGCAGTATCCAGAGTATCAGGATTACGGTAGTGCTCATTCGTATCAGCCGTTTGAATAGTAACTAAATCCATACATCCACGCCAGCAATCGGCCCGCGGCCGGTCCCCAGATCCGGGAGAAGAGCGCGGTATCTTCGGCCTCTCTTACCCCCGCCTCGATTCCCCGTGTCGTGGCCGATTCTTCGTGGATGCGGTGGGCCATAAGCCTCTCTTTAACGAAGACGAAATCTCCCGCGCGTTCGGCTAGGCGTATCCAGGCTTCCCAATCGAGGTTGACTATAAAATCGTTCGAGAACCGGAACTCCCCGATCGCCTCCTTATGGTACATCACGCTCGGGCAGGAGATCGGCGAACCGAACGAGAGCATCCACTTCTTGAAGAGACGGGTTTCCAGGTTTCGGTTTGCCACGAAAAAAGGAAACAGGATCAACTTCTTTACGACCAGGTTGGCTCGAAACCCGGTCTTCCTGTTACCCACCAGCTCGTGGTAATCGGTAAACGTGATCAGGTTTTGCTTAAAGCGCCCGGCCTCTGCCAGACAGCGTTCCGTATAACGGGGATAGTAGATGTCGTCCTGATGGGCAAGGGTGATATACCGTGTCCCGGCAGACCGATACCCGAAAGACCAGTCCGAGGCAATCGTACTCTTACCATCATTAACGAAAACCTGTATATCATGCGCCCGCGCGATACGCGCCAAATCAGGCGAAGGAGTCGAGGTCGAAATAAGGATATCGCTCGGTATCGTTTGCGCCTTTAGCGAGGCGATGCATTCGCCCAGATAGGGAGAATCTCCATAGGCAAGGATCACGAACGTATGGTTGGAATGAGGTGACTGCATCGCCTGCAATACGGTGCCCCATAACATCGGATTTGTATTCATGCTGCGCCACTATACGGGCGCGTGTCGTCAGATCCGGGCAAACCTTGTCCCGGTTATCTTTTCGGGACCGAGTTTATATCGATGTTGATCGCCTGGAGGAGCATCTCGAACGAGACGATAATCGGCAGCGCCACGAGCATGATAGTCCCCGGCGATCGGGGAACCTGTGTCAGGTATGAATCGATCCATTGCTCGAAGCCGAAGGCTACGCCGAAGACAAACAGGGGTACGCCGATCAGCAGGTAGACCGACGCCATGTTAAAATCGTAGATGTAGTACTTGAACAGGATCCGTTTCATGAACCCGCTCAGCAATCTCACCGGAAAGGTTACGGCCAGCCTCGCAACGGACAGGGAGCTGGGCTCGTCTCCGTACCGGGCCGGTATCGGGACCTCGGCGATAACCGCGTTGACGATGTTGAGCTTTATAAGCATATCGGTCTCGAAAAAGTAACCCCTGGCAACCTGCGCAAGGTCAATCTGCCCGATCGTCCTTGCCGAAACGGCGATATACCCGTTCGTAGGGTCAACGAGGTTCCAGTAGCCGGAGACGAGCTTCACCACAAAGGAAAGCACGCTGTTGCCCAGCAGCCGTATTTTCGGCATGGCGCTAATAGACGAAAAATCCCGAAACCGGTTCCCTTTTACGTAGTCGGCTTTCCCTTCCCTGATAGGCGCGATGAATCTTTCCGCGTCGTCGGGCGCCATCTGGCCGTCGCCGTCAATCTTGATAAGAATATCACAACCTAATGCGAGCCCCTTTCTGAACCCGGAGACCACCGCGCCGCCCACGCCGAGATTCTTTTCATGGTAAATGACGATAACCCTCGGATCATCGGTCTTTTCGGCCGCCTTCCCCGAGCCCTGCGGACACCGGTCGTCCACGACAATAATATAATCGATATACCGTGGGACGGCCGAGATAACGTCCGCAATATGGTCACGGACGTTATAACACGGGATGACTACCGCCGTTTTCGGCCCCTGTCCTGCTTTAGAACGTATCATCATCCGACCTGTGACGTACCGCCCCCGGAGATCTCCCCGGTCTGATCGGCCAGCACCGATATCAGGGCATACGCGAAATAGAGAAATCGTATAGTGACGATGTCAATAAACACCGCATAGACGAGCATTAAATAAAAATAGACCCTTAGAAGGCTAAGCAGCCGCCGGACCTCGTCTCCGCCCTCTCCCGCCGCACCGGCCCTTTTATACATCATCCCGAAAAACAATACGAGAAACAGCAGTCCCGCTAACCCGGTCTCGGCCGCGTAGCCGAGGTAGGTGCTGTGCGGGTCCAGGCCCCGGAAGGGGTGCGCGGTGAAATCAAACCCGTACTCGGGCTTTTGCATATAGACATTATAGAGGCCGGGGCCCACCCCGAGTATCGGATGGTCCAGGGCGATCCTGGCCGCCGTCTTATGGAGCTGCGCGTAGATGGAGGGCTCTGTAGAAATCGAGACGCCGAGCCGTTCGGCGCCGGGATCATAGGCGATCTTTACCGGGGCCAGCGTCAAATATCCCTGAAAAAGGAACAGGAGAGAAAAAATGATCGTGAGCACCAGCAGGGCGCCCCTGAGCGCCCCGGTCCATTTTGTCTTAACGAAATCCCTCGTGCCGAAGAAGATCACGCCCCAGATCATGAACGCGCCCCGGTAGAGCCCGGTCAGCATAAAGGAACAGGTTATGACGATAAGGCATACGGACAATATCTTGTACAACCGCTTCTCCCGGGACCCTAAAAACCAGAGGGCGATTGCCAGGGCAAAACCGAGAAAGACGACGAGGTGGTTGCAGGTAAGAAAGGTCGAATTTACCCTGACCATTTTCATCCCGAGGAAATCGTTGACCACCTCCACCGCGAAGGTCTGATACCCGAAGATCATATACGCCCAGTACGCGAGCAACCCGAAAAAGGCGGTGAGCGTCGAAACGACGAGGAAGATCCGTATCGAGATGATTACGTTGCGTCGGCCCTCGAGGAGCTTATAAAAAAAGACGTAAAGCAAAAAGAGATAGATGAATCCGGCGGTATCAATTATCGATTTCTTCGGGTCGATCGACAGGAGGCCTGAAACCAGGCAGACCGCCGCGAACCCGAGGAGGGCCGGCCACCCCGCCGGCAGCGTGGAGCGCAGCTCCCCTCTTTTTGTCGCCATCAGGAGATACAGGGGAAAGAGCACGGCGAAGGCGATTTCGAGGGGCTGTAACTTATTACCGACGAAGGGGGCAAGCGGCGCGAACAGGGGGAACCGGACGTAAAGCGGGAGCAGGCACAACAGGATTGAGAGGATAACGGCGCGGTAATCCCACGAGCCGTTTATAGAAGGAGCGACGCGCCCTCTTTCACCCATTGGCTTTCTTCGACCCGTTACATAGAGTTAATGGAATCCCGCCGCCGGCACCGGCCGGATCGGCCCCCGGCCTCGATCCCTCGTCTTTCCCTACACCCCGTAGTGGTTCCGGATGAGCCGCTCGACGAGCCTCTTGGGTAAGACCCTCATCAACAGGCTCGTGGACGCCGCCCCCTTTCCCGCGACGTAGCGCGTCCGCGGGTTTTTCGCGCGGATAACCTCGAGCACCACCCGCGCCACGTCCTCGGGGGGCCCCGCGCCGCCGACGGACCGGTTGATGGCCTCACAGGCCGCGGTAAATCCCGGCCGGTACTCCGGGATCGCCGCATCGCACAGCAGCCGGTGGTCGCCGATGTCGGTCCTGATATCCCCCGGCTCGACGATCACCACGCGGATGTTCTGGGAATAGAGCTCCAGGCGCAGCGCCTCGGAAAGCCCCTCGAGGGCGAACTTGGAGGCGCAGTAGAAGGTCTGGTAGGGGATGCCGATCCGCCCGGCCAGGGACGTGACGTTGATGATCAGGCCCCCGCCCGCCTTTCTCAGGTGCGGCAGGACCGCCCGGATAACGGCCGCGGGGCCGAAAAAGTCGGTCTCCATGACGGCCCTGCCCTGGTCCTCGGGCATTTCCTCCAGCGGGCCGATCTGGCTGATGCCGGCGTTATTTACCAGAACGTCGATCCCCCCGAGGATTCCGGCCGCCTCCGTTACGCCCTTTGTGATGGAGAGCGGGTCGGTCACGTCCATGGAGACGAACCGCAGCATGGGGTGGTTTGTGAGCGGGGCGGGGAGTTTTGCCGTGAATCGGGACGTCCCCACGACCGGGTATCCCGTATCTGCAAGCATGAGCGCGATCGCCTTCCCGATCCCCCGGGAGGCCCCGGTAACGAGGACCTTCTTGATCATCGATTCGCTCCTATTTTACCGGTGCACCGGCCGCCCGGATATCGGTCATTCGCGGCTTTTTTGTATCGGATAGGCGCCGTGTCTGGAGTATAGGAAAATAGGGCGGTTTTGTCAACAGCTATAGTCGGGTAACGATTCGGATGTTTCCGATCGCGTACCGGTCACCGCCGTCAGGGGAGGACCGGCGCGGCTCTGTCCGGCGATCGGCCGCAGAGAAGTTTTATTTTGTCCGCTACGTGAAATCCTGCTATACTGATTATTTTATCGGAAGACAGGCTATCGAACCGGACACGATATGAACAGAGCCGCGATTACCTCATACCTCTCGATCCTCTGCTGGGGGGTATGTATTACGATCATGGGGCCGGCGCTTGCCGCCATAGCCCGGGGCTTTTCGCTTTCCCCCTCACAGCTCGGCCTCTTTACCACGGCCCTCTCGGCGGGTCTCATACCCGCGGTTCTGCTGGGCGGGTATATCGTTGACCGGTACGGCGCTCGCGTCGTGGGAGTCGCCGGGCAGGCGCTGCTGACGGCGGGGCTTGTCCTCTTTGCGGCTACCTCGAGCTTTGCCGTTGCGCTGGTCGCATTTTTCATCCTGGGGATAGCCGGCGGCGGTATCGAGATCGTCACGAACACCGTCGTTTCCGGCCTTTTCCCGCACAAGCGGGCCTCCGCCCTTAACCTGCTGCACGCCTTTTTCGGCATCGGGGCGCTGACGGGGCCGATCCTGTCCGGGGCGCTCATCGATTCGGGGGCGACGTGGCAGACGGGCTACTGGATTCTCGCGATCGTATCCGCCGCCGTGGCCGCGCTTATGGCGTTTTCTCCCTTTCCTCAAGCAGTCGCCGCGGAAAAGATCGATTTCTCCGGATTCGTGGCCGTCGCCCGCACACCCGCTGCGCTGCTGTTGGGCGCGGTGATTATCCTGTATGTCGGCTCCGAGATGGGGATCACCTACTGGTCTGTCCTCCACCTGACCCAGCGCTACGGCCTGAGTACGCTCGTGGCCGGTTCTTTTCTCTCCTATTTCTGGGTGGCGATAACGGCCGGGAGGTTCGTGGTATTCGTGGCCGCAAGGAAGATCGGCGACCGTCTCCTCCTCTTTATCCTGACCGCCCTGTCGCTTGCCGCCTACGCCCTCTTTCTGACGGCGGGCCGGGGGTGGCTTTCGGGGCTGGGCCTGGCCCTGGTCGGCCTCTTTTTCTCCGGGATATTCCCGACGGCCCTGGGGCTGGGCGTCAACCGGTTCTCCCGCATCCCCGGCACCATCACCGGCTTTCTGATGATGTTCATGGGCAGCGGCATGCTGATCTTCCCGTATGTCGTCGGCCTGATCACCGACGCGTCCTCGCTCTTTACCGGGATGCTCTTTATCATGGCTGATCCTGGCCTGCCTGACCGTCCTGACCGCGGTGATCGCCCTGCAGAAGAAGGACGGCCCGGATTAACGGAAGGGGCAGGCCGCTGAGCTGCCGCGCCGCCTATCGGGGCCGAATGACAGCGTAATAATCCGCCCCGCCAAAGGCAACACCGTAAATTACGGGCCGCCTTAGCGGGCACCAGCGTGTGATGCACCGGTAACCTCAGATAAAGTACGGCCCCCTTCTTGAAGAAGGGGGCCGTTTCGTATTGAACAGGCTTTCGTAAAGGCTACGCTTTCTGCGGGACGGGAGTCTCCTCCTCCACGGTCTGGCCGACAATCCATCTCCAGGCGTCCTTCAACCGCCTTCTGAAGCGCTGATCGTGAATCTCGGAGGAGAGCCCCAGCAATTTCGCCGTCGCCTCCTCGTGCCCCCGGTAGCGGGGCGGCAGCCAGAAGAGCGTCGGCGGCCGTTTATGGTCGTGTTTGGTGCCGATCACCGAGGGCAGCAGGCTCCCCCGGGCGATCCCGACGTGGGCCGGGCTCTCCTCCACGGCAACTTTTTTCCGGTTAAAGACCGTGAACCTCCGGTATTCGAAGAAGAGGAGCTTACCCTCTCTCACCAGCCGCCCGTAGGTCCGGTTGCGGACCCCCTTGATCGCCGACGAGGCGAAGGCCGCGATGTAGTTATCTTCGTCCAGGTGCACGTAGTGGTGCCTGCCGCCGAGCGTATCCAGGGCGATGATCCACCCGAAGACGGCCAGGCGGTACGACCATGCCAGGAGCCGGTACGAGAAGTAGAGGATCACGAACGAAAGGAGTACCCCGATAACCGGGCTTACCAACGCCCCGATCATGAGGAGCGTGAAGATCGAGAGCCTGAAGGAACGGAGGATGAGCCCCACAAAGGGGATCGGGGCAAGCAGGATGAGGGTCTCCACCGCGCCGGCCGCAAGCCAGATCGTCAGGAAGAAGACGGCCGCGATGACGGCCGAGACGACGATCGCCACGATCAGGACGGTCCCCACGGTCCCGGTGAGCGCGCCCGTCCCCGATTCGGCCGCCCATGCCGTGGCGACGGGATTGACCAGGTTAAAGAGATACGACACCGTTTGGCTGACCGGTTCGAGGATGGACAGCACCAGCTGCGGCGCCACGATGGCAAAGGCGACGATGCCCGAGAACTTGTGCTGGACGAAGTCCAGCGCGTCCAGCGGCTTCTTGAAAAACGGGGCCAGCTCCCCGATCGTATCCTTGAGCGTGATAAGGATCAGGACAAAGACAATCGCCCCCATGAACCAGAGGGAGAAAAACCACTTGACGGGCTCTCCCGCTTTCCTGGCCTTGAAGTACTCGATCCCGCCGACGACGACCAGGCCCACCAGCGGGGACAGCGCCACGCCGGTCAGCTCCGTGATCTTCAGGGCGATATCGGCCCCCTTCTTCATGTACGCGTCCAGCGACCCCGCGTCCCGCTCCATGCCGCGCAGCCCGTCGTACTCGCCGCCGAAACAGAACAGCGGAATCACCAGCGTCAGGATGACGAAGATAGCCGTGATGGCCGTAAATCGATACCGTTTCATCGTACCTGCCCTCCCCGGGGATATCCCCGTTACGGAAGTGACGAAAAGCTCCCGCGGGGGGTGAATTTCCCCCGCTCATTACTAAAGGTAATACAAAAACGGGCATTGTCAACCGAAAAATATCCCGGTCGCCGGAACGGTTTATCCTTGACAGCGCCGCTTTCTGTATGACAATGACATATCGTGGGACACAAATCAGTGACCGGGGTTCCATAATACAAAAAAAGGAAGGGAATACGGTGATGAGTTACGTCTACGAGAGACCGATACAGGACTACTACCCGGACGACATCGCTGTCTGCTTCGGGTGCGGGCGGCACAATCCCGAGGGACTGCACATACAGACCTATTGGGACGGGGCCGAGGGCATCTGCCGCTTCACCCCGCTTTCCCGCCACGCCGCCTACCCGGGCGTCGTATACGGGGGGTTGATCGCAAGCCTCATCGACTGCCACAGCGTCGGCACGGCCGTGGCAGCCGCATATCAGCAACAGGGACGCCAACCGGGGTCCGAGCCCCTGATCCTATTTTTCACCGCGCGGCTCGAGGTGGATTTCGTGTCGCCCGCCGCCGTGGGTGTCGAGATGGAGCTTCGCGCCCGGGTGACCGGTCTCGGGGAGAGAAAGTCCGTTGTCGCCTGCTCCGTAGTCTCCGGCGGCGTCGAATGCGCCCGGGGCGTGGTGACCGCCGTGCGGGCGGCAAAGATCGGGATATAGGTGAGCCGCGCCGGTTTAAAGTCTAGCGCTCCTTCACAAACACCTTGCCCCCCCGCTCACGAAGCGGGTAGGTGATAAAGACCGCACACGCCAGCAGCGCGAAGAACCCCGCGACGAGCGCGATAAGCTTGAGCCCCAGCTCGGTCGGCGTCACCCCGCCCCCGGCGTACATGAGGGCCGCGGCCAGCGGTATCGATACGCCGATGGAGATCTTCTGGAGGATGCTCTGCATGCCGAAGTAGATCCCCTCCCGCCGTTTGCCGGTCAGCGTCTCGTCGTAGTCGATGACGTCGGCCAGCAGCGCCATCGGCAGCATCATGAATCCCGCCATGAATACCCCGACGAGCCCCATCACGACCTGGGTCTGTACCTGGGGGCTTGCCGGAAGCGCCGGCCCCACGAACCACAGGAGAGACATCGCGGCGCCGCACCCCGCGAGCGTCACCAGGAACATGACGTACTTGCCGAACCTCTTGGAAAGTGCGCTGAAGACGAAGAAAAAGACCAGGTTGGCGGCAAGGAGCGGCGCCATGAGGAGGACGACCTTGTCGTCGGTATTTCCCAGGACGTATTTCGACCAGAACGGGACGATGATGATAAAGAGGTTGAGCGCAAACCAGAACAGCGCCGTCGCTGCAAGGTAGCGGACAAACGCCCGGTTCTTGAAGGTGGTGGCGGCCCATGAAAAGATCATCATAAAACGGAAACGCTCATCGGCGCCCCGTTTTATGTCCGAAGGCCGCTGCTTGATGACCAGGATCGTCGGCAGGAACGACACGATCGTGGCGATAAAGAGGACCGAGCCGATACCGATCCATCCGAAGGCCTCCTTTATCGGCCCCAGGAAGCCGAAGATGAGGGTCCCGATCATCAGGAAGACCGCCTGCATTGCCGAGATATCAACGCGCTCCTTGAGATCGGAGGTCAGCTCCGGAAGGAGCGACATATACGGGTTTGCCAGTGTCGACCAGAGGATGAAAAAGAGCTGCACGAGCACAAAGATGTACACCCCGTTGATCCAGCTCTGTTCGTGCGGCAGCGGCGGGGTCCAGAGGAGAAAGGAGACCGCCGCCACGGGCAGCGTCGCGAAGATGATAAAGGGGATCCGCCTGCCCCGTTTCGACCGCCAGTGGTCGCTCAAGAACCCGATAAGGGGCTCGGTGATGCCGTCGGTAATACGGCCGGCCAAAAAAATCAGGGAGAAGAGGAGGCTTGCCACCAGCGCCTTGTCCTTTGTCGGGACATAGAGCACCAACAGCCACTGGGAAATGGCGAGGTTTGCCAGGTTGAGGGCTATCCCCCCCATCGAATAGGAGAGCTTCTTGCCGAACGAGAGCTGACCCATAAAAACTCCTCCTTATCTATCCGTGTGGTGAGGGTCGATCCCCCACCCCGAGAGCGAAAGAAGCCCGGCGGGGCCGCCCCGGGAGAATAGCGTGAACCGGTCGTAGGGGGAGCCGGGGAAGACGAGGTCGGTCATTACGGTCCTCCCGTCCCCGGCGAAGACCTCGACCGAACAGGTATCCACCAGGATCTGCGCCGCCAGGCGGCCCTTTTTCAGGCCGATCGGGGCATGGTGTACGGCGGGGAAATGCCTGGAGAAGCCGGTATTGCCCGACCGGCGGCGGTCCAGGCTCAGCCGCCCTGCCGCGGGCTCGAACGCGATGACCGCCTCTTGCCCCGCGGCCGTTTTTAAGCGCGATCCCGAATTGTGCCGCGCCGCCCGTCTCCGCTTCCCATTCGACGGCGATCTCAAAGGCGCCGCCCGTAAGCTCCTTTTTCTCCACGAGGACCTCGCCGTCGATGCGCGCGGCGTCCAGGCTGAAAGCCCCCCGTCCGTGCCGCGGCAAGCTCGCGGACGGGCCGTGCGGCAAGCATAATCTCGCCGCCTTCCCGGATGAGCGAAAGCTCCCGCGGGGTGGTCATCGCGCCCCGCCAGGGCGCCGTGGGGGTCTCCTCGGCGTACCGCCAGTCGCTCATCCACCCGATGAAGATGCGCCGCCCGTCCGACTCGGGGACGTTGTTATAGGTAATCCCGGCATAGTTATCGGCCCCGAAATCGAGCCACCGGACCCGGTCCGGGCGGCCCGTCGGCGATAAAGCGCCGTCCGTCGAAATCGCCGGTAAAATACTGCGTCCCCGACCCCCCGCCGGGGGCGCCGCCCTTTACGCTGACCAAAAGCACCCATTTTTTATTCTTTTCGTCGCCGTCAACGGCAAGCTCGAAGAGGTCGGGGCACTCCCAGACCCCGCCGTGGGCGCCCGTACCCTTGCCGAAGTCGCCCGCCGGCGTCCAATGGAGAAGATCTTCCGACAGGTAGAAACGAAGCCGGCTCCCGACCGTCAGGAGCATGACCCACCGCCGGGTGGGGCCGTGATAGAACACCTTCGGGTCGCGGAAGTGAATCAGGAGGGGATTCCTTATGACGGGGTTACCGTGATACGCATTCCACGTGAGGCCCCCGTCGCGGCTCGTCGCCACGCCCTGGCGCTGCAATCCCCACTTGAAATAGGTGAAGACGGCCGCGAGCCCGCCCTTGCCTGCAGGAAAGAGCCCGCTCGTGTTCAGGTGATCGGCGACGACCGACCCGGAAAAGATCGTGCCCAGCCGGTCGGGGGAAAGGGCGGTCGGCAGGTGGCGCCAGCAGACCAGGTCGGCGCTTTCGGCGTGCCCCCAGTGCATGTTGCCCCACCGGGTACCGAAGGGATTGTATTGATAGAAGAGGTGAAAACGGCCGCCGTAGTAGACCAGGCCGTTGGGATCGTTCATCCAGTTTTTCTGGGGCGTGAAGTGAAAACGGGGACGATGCCGATCGTGGTGCGGTGCGTCGGGCGCAGATACTGAGGACATAGGCACACCCCGCGCGAATTGAGTGACGGAGGTCTGCGGCGGCCGATCGGCCCGTTACGCTATGACTACCTCATACTTGAGGGTATAGCGGGCCAGGATGTCGTCGATACGTTTCTTGACGGTATCGGCCGTAATCCCCGGCCTGGGGGTAACGGTGATGACCGCGACCTTCCCGGAGGTCCTGTCCTCGGCGACCGCGACCGTTACCGATGAGGCAAGGTCGGAAACGGCCTCCATCTCCTTTTCGTAGACGCGCCGGGCGGCGTCCCAGACGAGGGTCGGCTTATGGATCTTCCCGATAGGGGTCAGCGGAAGCTTATCGACGATGTATACCTCTTTAGGGACGGCGGCCCGCTCGGGTATCTCACGCGCGGCAAATTCCAGGATCTGCTGGGGCGTGAGCGACTGGCCCTCCCTGAGCTCAACGTAGGCCACCGGGACCTCTCCCGAGTGGGCGTCGGGCCGGCCTACCGCCGCCGCGGCCTTGACCTGGGGCATCCGGTAGATCGGCTCCTCGATGACCGCCGGATCGATGTTGTGGCCGCCCCGGATGATGATCTCCTTCTTCCTTCCGGTCAGCCAGAAATAGCCGTCCTTATCCATACGGCCCAGGTCGCCGGTGTTCAGCCAGCCGTCGTCAATCCAGAGGCCCTTGTTGTGCAGCTCGTCCACGTATCCGAGAAAGACGTTGGGGCCGCGCAGCGCGATGATCCCGACCTCTTCCGGTTTGGCGTCCCGGACGTAGACACCCTCGTCGTCGAGTATGACGGTCTTCATTTCCTCGTACGGCAGCCTCAGGCCGATGGAGCCGACCCGGCGCTCGCCGTCCTTGGGGTTGACCGAGGCCCCCGCCGCCGATTCCGTCAGGCCGTATCCCTCGAGGATCTTCAGGCCGGTATATTCCTCGAAGCGCCGGAACAGCTCCACCGACAGCGGGGCCGCCCCGCAGATGGCGTACTTGAGGCTCGTTATATCCGCGTTCCCCTTCGGGGTCTCCAGGAGCACGGAGAGGATCGTGGGGACGCTCGAAAAGAAGCTCCCGCGGTATTTCTCGATAATCTTGAAGAAGTTGGGAAGGATGCCGGGGTCCCGGTACCCCTGGGGCGAAAGGAGCACCACCTGCGCACCCCACCAGAACGGGGCAAGCCCCGTCACGATCGTCCCGTTGACGTGGAACAGCGGAAGCCCGCACATGACGACGTTTTCCGGCGTAATGCCGGCCATAAGCCCCATCACGAAGGCGTTGGCGAGCTCGTTACCGTGCGTCCTCTTGGCGAGCTTGGGCGTGCCGGTCGTCCCGCCGGTGTGGTAGAGGGAGGCGACGTCGGAGGGCTTAATGTCCCTCGTAAAGACGAGCCGATCCTCCGGGTATTCGGCCAGCTTCTCGTCGAGGTTGAATATCCCCTTTTCCTTTTCCGTCTGCCCCAGCAGGACGAGGATATTCTTCAGCGTGGGGA
Source organism: uncultured delta proteobacterium (assembly GCA_963848155.1). GTDB lineage: Bacteria > Desulfobacterota > Zymogenia > Zymogenales > Zymogenaceae > JAFGAS01. The sequence goes on along the minus strand of CAWKCL010000002.1, from coordinate 71,141 downwards.
TGTCGTCCTTGACGGCCTGTACCTTCTTCCATATCTCGGAGCCGGGCACGTCTCCCAGCGCGACCAGCACCGTGGTGCGGGCGGCCCGGCAGATATCGCGTATGGCCGAGGCCTCCAGGAGCGGGTTGACCGGGTTGGCGATACCCGCCGCCTCGGCCCCCCACAGGACGTAGTGCGTCTGGGGGACGTTCGGCAGGAGGTAGGTCACGACGTCGTTCGGCCCGATCCCCAGGTCGTGAAAGCAGTTTGCCGCCTGGTGTATCCGGCCGATCAGCGTCTTATAGGTGACCGATATCGGGTTCTGATACTGGTCGCCGGTCAGGATGAAGTTGACGGCCACCGCGTCCGGGTTGATGCCGCTTCCCTTTTTTATGGCCTGGTAGGTGCTTGTTTCCGAGAATCGCTCGGAGAGGGGGACCTTTTCTATCGCCTGGATATCGGCAAGGTTTCTGATAATGAATTCTTCCATTGGCTGGCTCCCTATATGGTATCCGAACCGATGATCGATCTACGTATAGTGTGTACTATAAGTTGACTCGCGTGTCAACATCGAAATAGGCCCGCGGCTCGGACCCTCCTTGTTCTTTTTCACCGTAATTCATTTGACATGAATTCAAAACTCGTGTACATAAATAGGCAAACGCACAACTCCGTGTATCCAGCCGTTTTGATTGCATAAAATATACTGTTTCTGCCCGGACGGCGATCGACGAGTGTTGCAGACCCCCACGTATATCTGCCGATTCTCACTATTTCCCCTTTCCGGAGGCAGACGATGGAAAAGCCGGCCTTTGAAATCCCGAAATTTGATGTTCCCCACTTCGACTACTACTGGCAGTACGTTGACTACTGGAGCGGGATCGATCCCGATTTTCCATCCCTCGCCCAGGGTGATCGCACCGTACGTGCCGGACGGTTTAAACAACTGGTCGATCAGCTGGCCCAGGCGTTCCTCTCTTTCGGCATAAAAAAGGGAGACCGGATCGTCTCGATCCTGCCCATGGGTATCGATTTCGTGGTGACGCTCGTGGCTGCCGGCGCCGTCGGGGCGATCCTCGTCCCGATGGACGTGAAGTTTCGCACCAGGGATCTCGAGCGCTTCCTCTCCCATGCCAAACCCTCCCTGATCCTGTCAATCACCGGGGTAAAGGACTTCAATACCGTTGAAAAGCTCAAGGGTCTTTCCGGTCAATTCGGCGACATCCCGAAGGTGCTGGTCGGCTCGACCGAGTTCGGACGCTCCTTCGAAGATCTCCTGGCGGAAAAATTCGGGCGAGAAGACGAGCTTGAGGCGCGAAAGCGCTCACTGGACACCGCCGACGGCTCCCTGATCATCTTCACCGGCGGGACGACGGGGGTTCCGAAGGCCGCCCTCCTCAACAACCTCAACACCACCTTTATGTCATATATCGAATACGGCTTTTTCAGGAAGGCGCTCGCTCAGGTGGGCATTGAGGGACGCATCAAAAGCCTGGCGGCGCTCCCGCCCAGCCACGTGGGGGGGACGGTCGAGCTGGTCGGGATGCCGCTCGTGGGCGGCTTTGAGGTCATCCTGATGGAAGACTGGAGCCCCTATAAGGTGCTGGAGGTCACGGCCGACCGGAAGATCCCCTGGATGGGCGGCGTGCCGACGATGTACGCGATCCTGTTGTCTCTGCCCGATCTGGATAAATTCGACCTGTCGTGCGTAAAGCTGGCGGCCCTGGGCGGCGAGCGGGTATCGCTGGAGCTTTCAACGGGAGTAAAGGAGAAAATCTCCCCCGTCCTCGTCTGCGGCTACGGGAGCACCGAGGCGGGCTCCGCGGTCTCCTACACCGAGCCGGGTGATGACCTGGCCTGGATAGACGAGGGCTACGTTGGGAAACCGTTCCCCACGGTCATGGTCAAGATCGTTGACAAAGACGGCAACGAGGTTCCCCGGACGGAAGTGGGCGAGGTCATTATCGGCGGGCCGCTGGTGATACCCCACTACTACAACATGCCCGAGGAGGACGAGGCCGGCTTCACCCCGGACGGCTGGTGCAGGACCGGGGACCTCGGATACCTGACCGAAGACGGCGGCATCTACATCAAAGGACGTATCAAGCAGATCATTCGGGTGGGCAGCTATACGGTGCTCCCGACCGAGGTGGAGGACGTCGCGGCCCAGTTTCCGAACGTGGGGCTGTCTGCGGCCATCGGGATTCCCGACAAGATCTACGGGGAGGTGGTCTGGCTTTACGTCGCTCCTGTCTGGGGAACGACGGTAGATACCGAAGGGCTCACGGCCTACCTGAAGGAAAACCTGGCCGCGTTTAAGGTGCCCAAAAAAATCGTCATCAAGGACGACATCCCGATCACGCGGATCGGGAAGTCCGACCGCACCGCTCTCAGAAACGAAGTGATAAAAACGCTCAACGAAACCGGATAGCTGATTGGCATAGACCTCTTACATCTTGACACCCGTACTGCCGGAGGAACAATGTCGGATTCCGCTAAGAAGAAAAAGGTGATCGACTGCGCCGTCACCCCGCCGTTCAAGGAGTTCTTCATAGAACCCTCATATATGAAGGACTATTTCAGGATTTACGGTCCCGATCTCGAACAGGGGCTGTCCGCCCTCGTTAAGGCCGAGTGGACGCCCGAATCGTTTGTCAAGCTGCTGGATGACGAGGGCATCGATATCGCCGTCATCCGCTCCAGGGATATCGAGACGACCTTTGGGATGAAGATCCCGGACGAGGCGTGCGCGGCTATCGTCCGCCGCTTTCCCGACCGGTTCATCGGGCTTGCCGGCGCCGATCCGCTCAAGGGGAAGGGCGCGCTGGAAAACCTGGAACACGCCGTAAAGGATCTGGGCCTTAAAGGGATAGACCTCTGGACGTATGAGTACAACCTCCCCGCCTCGGACAGGAAATACTATCCGCTCTACGAAAAGTGCCTTGAGCTGAATGCTGTCGTCTTCATTGAATCGTCGATGCATTTTCGGCGCGACGTCCGTATGGACATCTGCCGTCCCAACCACCTGGATTACGTCGCGGTGGACTTTCCCGACCTGAAAATCGTCGGCAGCACCCCCGGGTTCCCGTGGGTGGCCGAGCTCATGGCCGTGGCCTGGCGGCACCCGAATGTCTACATATCGACTTCCACCGTCCGTCCAAAGTACCTGGGCAAGTCCAACTCGGGATACGAGACGCTGTTACAGCTGGGCGGCAGCGTCCTGGCGGATAAAATCATGTTCGCTTCGGGCTGGCCGATGCTCTCAATGAAGCAGGGGGTCGGCGAGGTATGCCATCTGCCCCTGCGCGAGGAGGTCAAAGATAAGTGGTTGTACCACAACGCCGCGCGCCTCTTCGGGTTAGAAGGGGCATAGCGCGCCGCAGCCGAGACTACCGGGCGGTCCTGCGGCCTTTTATGGTGTGCGGGGGTCGTTAAACAGCGGGGCAACCGCCGTTGTTTATCTCGCTAGTCTCGATCGGCCGTTGCATCGACTGTCTTTAATCCATAGAGAAAGGAGTTACCGCTATGGTGGGCACTATTGACCTGGTCGTTATCGTCCTCTATTTTGTCTTTATCCTGATTGTCGGCGTGGTGAGCTACCGCAAGGTTAAGAACGAGACGGACTATTCGCTGGCGGGCAGGTCCCTGGGTTACCCGACGCTCATCGGCGCGATCACGGCCACCGCCATCGGCGCCGGCGCCACGCTCGGCGTGGGAGGGCTCTCGTATAATTTCGGGGTCGTGGTCGTCTGGAGTATCATCGCCTACGCCCTGGGGTTGATCGGCTTTTCGTTCATCGCCCGGGTAATCAGGCGGTTAAAATACTGGACGATCCCGGAGGTCCTCCTGGCGCGGTACGGCAATACGGCCCGGATCATCTCGGCGGTTTTTCTCCTGTTGGGGCTTATCGCCCTCTTCGGCGTCCAGGTCGCCGCCCTCGGCACCGTCTTTGCCGCGGTCGGGGGGTCTCTATGGGGAGTCACGTACGGCCATGCCGTGCTGATCGCCGGCGCCGTAATGATAGCCTACACGTTTGCCGGCGGCATGTTCGCGCTTGCCTACACCGAGATCGTCCAGGCGATCCTCCTGCTGGTGATTCTCGGCGTACTGCTGCCGATCTTTCTCTTCAAGGGGATGGACTTCGGCTGGATGGCGGCAAAGATGCCGTCCCGCATGCTCGATCTCTTCGGCGGGGCGCCGCTGTTTACCGTCATCGGGTGGTTTCTCACCCTCATCCCGATTTGCTTTATCGATGTCTCCCTCTGGCAGCGCGCCTCTTCTGCTAAGGACGAGCACGTGGCGCGTAAGAGTATCATCATCTCGACCATTCTCTATTTCGGCTACAGCCTCTCCATCATCTTCGTGGGAATGATCGGGTTCTACCTCTACCCCTCGCTCAAGGCGCTGTATGGCACGAACGACGTGGTCATTCCCGTCCTGATCATAAACAACCTTCCGCCCGTGATGATCGGCCTTTCGATCGCGGCGATCCTGGCCGTCGTGATGTCGACCGCCGCGAGCGTCCTGATGGTAGCGGGCATGACCGTCTCCCGGGACGTGGCCCGGCTCTTCAAGCCGAACATGCAGGAGCACACCGCCCTCTGGACGGCGCGAATCGCGGTGGCGGCCATCGGCATCCTGGGGATTACCTTTGCGCTGTTGATGCGGGGGATTTTCGATATGATGCTGCTGTCGTTTGCCATATTCATTGCCGTCGGGTTTGTCCCCACGATGGCGGCCCTCTTCTGGGAAAAGGCCACCAACGCCGGGGCGATCGCCAGCATGATCGGGGGGGGTGTCACGGTGGTGGCCCTGTACGCCCTGAAGTTTACGGTGGGCCTGCCCGAGTGGGTTGAGCCGATCGCGGGGGCGCTGATCGTGGCCGTCATCCTGATGTACGCGGTGAGCGTCAAGACCTACAAGCCGGGCGTGACGCCGCGGGAGCTGTCGGCGACGTGATAGGAATAGCACCTATACGGCGGCAGCGGCGAGCCGATATGCCGGAAGTTGACATCGACAGGTCGCGGCGTTTTCCGAGTTCGGACCAATTGCCGGTAGAATAAACGGGGCGGCCGGTATGATGGCATATGGTGCCGGGGGTTGGGATCGAACCTCCAACATCATGACCGCCGGCCGTTTTCGGGGGTTAAGCCAACCCACTGAAACGCATGGGAAGACGGCCTAACCTCATATTTCATATAACCGTATGCATCTTATTCGCAGAAGGACTCCTCAATCGAGTCTTCTTAGGCTTGACTGTCTGCTGGGGTTGGCCCATACGGACAATGACGCGATGCTTGACCAGGTCCCGCTCCAGGCCGATCAAGCCGTCCTTCATGCGCTGGCCATCCATCTCCACCCAGATCACGCCCCGCTCGACGTGTTCCGGGTTCTCGACCTGGATCTCGTAGAGCGCTTCCCCGTGGCGGTAGCTCATCTGGAAACCGTCCCACCAGCCGGGGATGACCGGATCGAGCCGCATCGGTTTCTCCGCGCACTTTCAGTCCCAGGATCTCCTCCACCCAGGCGCGGTACATCCATGCCGCCGAACCCGTATACCAGGACCAGCCGCCCTGGCCGACCCGCCCGGGCAAGCGGTAGACGTCGGCCGCGACCACGTAGGGCTCGACCCCGTAACGCCAGACCGATTCCGGATCGCGGGCGTGCTCGATCGGGTTGAGCATGCGCAGGATCTTCGCCGCGCGGGTGCCGTCCCCGCTGCGCGCCATGGCCATGGCCAGCCAGATGGCGGCGTGGGTGTACTGGCCGCCGTTCTCCCGCACACCCGGCGGGTATCCCTTGATGTATCCGGGCGATGGCTCCGCTGTATCGAACGGAGGATCAAAGAGCAGCACCAGCCCTCATCCTCGCGGACGAGATGGCTCCACGCCGATTCCAGTGCCTTGCTCGGCGCGGTCCGGTCGGCGGCGCCGCTCAGCCAGGCCCAGGATTGCGGCAGCGAATCGATCCGCGCTTCCGTATTCGCCGAGGAACCAAGCGGCGTGCCATCGTCAAAAGTCGCCCGAAGATACCACTCCCCATCCCAGGCGAACTCTTCGACGCGCTGGACGAGCGCTTTTCGGTCCTGCTGATAGGTCTGGCTCAGGTCGGGCCGGCCCAGCAGGTCGGCCATCTCGGCCATGCCTTGCAGCACCTCCGCCATGAACCACGCCAGCCAGACGCTCTCGCCCTTGCCCCCGCGCCCACCAGGTTCATCCCGTCGTTCCAGTCCCCGGTCCCCATCAGGGGCAAGCCATGGGCGCCAAAGGTCTGGCTGCGCGCGACCGCGCGCCGGCAGTGCTCGAAGAGCGTGGCCCGTTCCGACGAGACCGCCGGCGATTGGAAGCTCTCGTGCTGATCGTCTTTCAGCAGGGGCGCTCGAGGAAGGGGACCATCTCGTGCAGGATGTCGACATCGGCGGTGATCCTGACGTATTGCGCGACGACGAAGGGAAGCCACAGGAGATCGTCGGAGATCCGCGAGCGGATGCCCGCGCCGCCCGGCGGATGCCACCAGTGCTGGACATCGCCCTCCTTGAACTGGCGGCTGGCCGCAAGCAGGATGTGCTCGCGCGCCAGCTCGGGATGGGCGTACAGCAGCGCCATCACGTCCTGCAACTGATCGCGGAAGCCGAAGGCGCCGCCGGACTGGTAAAAGCCGGAACGCCCCCAGATCCGGCAGCCAAGGCTTTGATAGAGCAGCCAGCGGTTGATCAGGAAGTCCGCGGCGAGCTCGGGGGTGTGCACCTGGATCGTGCCGAGCCGGTCGTCCCACCACGCCTGGGTCTGCCGGAGCGCGGCCTCCACCGCCGGACTCGTCGCGGTAGGCCAGCACCAGGGCATGGACCTGCTCCACCGACGGGGCCTGGCCGAGCATGCAGGTGATTTCAGCCCGCTCGCCCGGGAGCCAGTTTCAGGGTGACCTGCAGCGCGGCGCACGGGTCCAGGCCCGCGCCCGTCCGGCGTGAAAGCCTGGTCCGCTCCATCGCCGCCGGGTTGCCCATCGAGCGGTTGCGCCCGATGAAGGCGGTGCGGTCGCCGGTGTAAGACTCCGCGGGCGCGCTCACCGCCGCGAAGGCCACTCGATCCGCATAATCGGGATGGTAGTGATTGCGGGCGATCATGGCCTGGACCTCGTCGTCCCAGGCGGTCACGACGTGCATCTGGGAAGACTCGCGCGCCTCGCCCAGCGTCCACTCCACATAATATGTCACCGACAGCCTGCGCGGCCGGGCGGAGTCGTTGCGCAGGAACAGCCTCTGCAGCTTGATCGGCTCGCCCCCCTGGTCATCCACGGGGACGAAGACCGTCAGCTCCTGCTCGATGCCATGGCTGTTGTGCTCGAAGACCGTGTAGCCCGCGCCATGCCGGGCCCGGTAGGCGGTCTCCTCGCGGATCGGGCGATGCGGTCGGCGTCCAATAGACCCCGGTTTCCTCGTCCCGGATGTAGATCGCCTCGGACGGCGGATCCATCACCGGGTCGTTCGACCACTGCGTCAGGCGATTGCGCTGGCTGTTGCCCTGCCAGGTGAACCCGGCGCCGGTTTCGCTGACGAGCGTGCCGAAGGTCGGGTTGGCGATGACGTTGACCCAGGGCGCGGGCGTGTGCATGCCCGGGCCGAGATAGATCGCATATTCGCGGCCATCCGGGGTAAAGCCGCCCAGGCTGTTGAAGATAGGCGAGTTCCATGAAGGGGAGCGCCGCCGAAGGATCCCGGGGATCCCGTTTTCGGACCATGGGCTCGGGCAAAGCGGGAGCCTCCGGCGGCACGCCCAGCTGCTGGGGCAAGGTGCCGCGGGCCGCCACCATCACCACGCTCGCCACGGCCCGCAGGAGCGTCAGGTCTTCCGCCGGGATCAGGTCCGCGCTGCGCAAATAGATGCCCCCGGGCCGGTCCACTCCCGGTGCTGGCCGAATGGGCCTGGATCAGGTGTTCGAGTTCTTCGCGCAGCGGCTGCGTCATAGCCGCCGGCCTCCTCGTTCAGGATCACCAGGTCGGCCATGAGCCCATGCATGCGCCAATAGGTGTGCGCCTGGAGCATCTGGCGGACCAGGCCCAGATCCCGCGTCTCGCCGATGGCGACCAGGACGATGGGCAAGTCGCCCGAGATGGCATAAGCCCACAAGCCGGCCTGGCCCTTGCGGTTTTCCGCGATGCGCTCCGCGGCGGAGCGCAGCAGGGGATTGGGATACAGCAGATGGCTGGCCAGTTGCTGGAAGCGGCGCGCATCGTCGGGCTGGATGCGCAGCAGGCGCAACTCGAGCTGGGCCGAGGCCCAGGCGAAATCCATCGCCCGGTCGATCGCATGGGGATCGCCGTACTTGTTCATCAGACCGAGGACCTGTTCGCGCGATTCGCCGGCGGCCAGCACCAGGGAAACCTGGACCCGCTGGCCGGGAGCCAGGGTCAGGCTCTGGCGCAGGCTGAGGATCGGGTCCAGGACAAATCCCTGGCTGTTGCCGGGTTCCTGCAAGGCGCCCATCGGGCTGGCGAGCGTTCGGCCGCGGCCGATGAAGCGGCGCCGGTCGGTCTCGAAGCGCAAGGCTTCACCCGGTCGGCCTGCTCCAGCGTGAAGCGGTGCGCGACATAGACGGGCGGCTCGCCGCCGCTGCGAGGCCGGCGGTAGGCCAGGAGCGCTCGCTGCTCGGGCAGCGCCTCGGTCTGGATGAACAGCTTGTTGAACGCCGGATGCTGCCGGTCCGCATTGTGCGGCGCCAGCGCCAGTTCGATGTAACTGGTCAGCTCGAGCCGGCGGGTGCGCGCGGAGCGATTGATCAGCGTCATCCGCCGGATCTCGACGTCATCTTCCGGCGCGACGATGATCTCGGTTTCGCTCTCGATGTCATGATCGACGCGCCGGAACACGGCGCGGTCCAGCGTGAAGTTGGCGCAGATACTGCTCAACCTTGCCGCCGGTCGGCTGATAGGTGTTGCACCACAGCCGGTCCGAATCGGCATCGCGGATGTAACAGAAGGTCCCCCACGGAATCCCGGGTCCGATCCGATCGCCAGCGCGTGATCTCGAAGTCGCCCCAGCGGCTGTAGCCGCCGCCGGCGTTCGTCAGCATCAGGCCATAGCGGCCATTGCACAGCAGCTGGGTCTTGGGCGTGGCGGTATGGGGCGTTTCGAACTGGCTGACCGAGGGCGCGACTTCGCCGACGCTCGCCACCGAAGAGACGCGCTCGCGCGTGGAGATGTGGTGCAGCGGCGGAAGGTGCGGGATGCGTTCATGCAGCAGGGGCTCGACCGTGCGCACGCGCGGGTCGGCGTGGAAATGGCGCCGGAGGCAATCGTCATGCAGGAAATTGGTCAGCGCCAGGAAACTCATGCCCTGGTGATGGGCCATGTAGGCGCGCACGATCACCCCGCGCTCGCCCTCGCGGTTTGATTGCCGGCTGTAGTCCAGCGCTTCGTAATAGCCGTAATCGCTCAGCAGCCCCAGCTCGGCCAGCCGTTTCAGGTTCTGCACGGATTCCCGCGGCGCGATGCTCACCGCCAGCAGGGTGGCATAGGGCGCGACGACGATCTTCTCCGCCAGGCCGCGCTTGAGGCCGAGTTCCGGCACGCCGAAGGCCTGGTATTGATAGGTTTTGTGGATGTCCAGATCCCCGAAGGCGCACTCCGAGATCCCCCACGGCACCTGGTGCTTGCGCCCGTAGGCGATCTGGATCGCCACGGCTTCCCGGGTGGCTTTGTCCAGCAGCGAGTTGCCATAGGAGCGCTGGAAGAGCAGCGGCATCAGGTATTCGAACATCGTCCCGGTCCAGCTGAGCAGCGCCCGGCGCCGGCCGATGGCGCCGTAGGGCCGGCTCATGGCGAACCAGTGCTCGACGGGAATGTCCCCCCGGGCGATGGCGACGAAACTTCCCAGGCGCGCTTCGCTCGCCAGCAGATCGTAAAAGGCGCGGTCCAGGCGGCCTTCCGAGACATTGAAACCGATCGAAAACAGCCGGCGCTCGGCGTTATAGAGGAAACGCATGTTGATCGATTCGGAGAGTTCGCGGACCGACCGCAGGAGCTGCTCGATCTGACGCCAGCGTTTCACCGGCCAGCCATTTCGACTGTTCGAAGGCCGCCAGCACGCGGTCAATCCAGTCCCAGAGGGCGCGTCTCGCTCGCGGGCGCTTTCTCCCGGATTGCCTGGAGGGACGCGATGCAGGCGATGTTGCCGTCGGCCAGATCCTGAAGCGAAGGCGCGTGATGAAGGGCCTCGCGGAAAGCCGGCAGGGCGTCCGGATCCAGCCCGGCGATCTCCTCCTCCGTCTTCTCCGCCAGGATTTCGATCCAGGCGAGATAACGATCCGCAATGTTCAGCCAGGCCGCCAGTTGACTCTGCATCTGCCCGGCCCAATACGCCACATCCCTTGCGCGACGGCCGAGCCGCGCGCCTTTTCGGCCAGTTCCCTGACGCTGACGTCTCCGTCCGCCGCAGCAGGCGCAGTGCGTCGGCGATCGCGGTCCGGCGGGGATTCCCATGCGCGCAGCAGTTCATCCAGGGCATCGAGCATCCAAAGCCGGGAACCTTTCTTCCCGGACGACCTGCCGCAGGACTTCTCCGGTGTCGCGCAGCCCCGCAAAGGCTTGCGCGTCCAGCAGCGGCGCCCGCATGAGCGCCTCAAGCCCTGGTCCAGGCCCACAAGGCGCCCAGCAGATTGCCGCTGTCCACGGTGGAAACGTAGCGCGGCTTGAGGGGCGCCAGGGTCTGAATGTCGTACCAATTGAGCAGATGGCCCTCATGGCGCTCCAGTTTCCCGATCGTCTCCATCGTCCGCGTCAGCTTCTGCGCGACCTCGTCCACGGTCAAATAGCCGAAATCATGGGCGCCCAGCACGCTGACCAGATAGAGGCCGATATTGGTCGGGCTGGTCCGCATGGCCAGTTGATTCTGATAGGAGACCTGGTAATTGTCGGGCGGCAGCCAGGAGGTCTCTTCATTCACGAAATCCGAGAAATAGCGCCAGGTGCGCCGCGCGACATTCCTCAGGAATTGCCGGTCCTCTGCCGGAAGCAGGAATTGCGGCTGCTTCACCGGCGGCGCCGGTTGAGGAGCCAGCCGATCAGCGGCGAGAGGAACCAGAGCATCAGCCAGGGGCCGGCCACCCAGAGGTTGGCCGGCCGCCAGTGCTGCACCGCCCATCCCACGATCACGCTGAACAGGCTCGCCAGGCCCATCGAAAGCAGAAACATCGGCACTTTGGCCTGGGCGCTTGCCATGCATCGCCTGGGCCGAAGTCCACTCCAGCAGCCCCCGATGAGAGATGTGTCGGCGATAGAGGACCCGCGCGATGGCATCCAGCGCCAGCCAGGCCTGGTACGGCAGCAGCGCCGCTTCGACCAGCACCCGCAGCAGATCGTGCGCCATTTTGGCGAGGGAGACGCCCTTGAGTCCCTGACGCGGTGGTCGCCCAGGTGAAGGGCTGCGCCAGGGAGTGAAAGAACAGTTGCGTGGCGACCACCACGGTGGCGATCCACCCGGCCCGGGAGGAGATGAGCCAGGAGACCATCAGCAAAGCCAGGCTGGCCGCGGGCAGCAGGCTGCGGCGCAGATTGTCGAAGATCTTCCAGCGATCGAACCAGGAGAGCGGGTTGGGGCCCCGCCCGCCGCCGGGTTGGGGAACGCGCGGCATGATCCAGTCCGCGATCTGCCAATCGCCGCGAATCCAGCGGTGCTGCCGCTTGATGTAGCTCAGGTAATCCTGCGGGAACTCGTCATACAGTTCGATGTCGCTGGCCAGGCCCACCCGGACGTGAGCGCCTTCGATCAGATCGTGGCTGAGCAGCCAGGCTTCGGGGAACCGGCCGGAAAGCACCCGGCTGAAGGCGCGCACATCATAGATGCCTTTGCCGTGATAGGAGCCTTCGCCGGCCAGGTCCTGATAGACGTCGGAAACCGCATTGGTATAGGGGTCGATGCCGACCGGGTCCGAGAAGAGCCGGCTGAACGGCGAGCCGCTCGTGCTCGGCAGGGAGGGGCTGACGCGCGGCTGGATGATGGTGTAGCCGGACTGGACCCGGCCTGCGCCATCGAAGCGCGCCCGGTTCAGCGGGTGCGCCAGCGTCTCGATCATCCGGCGGGCGGTGTCGTGCGGCAATTGCGTGTCGCTGTCCAGGGTAATGACGTACCGGACGTTGGTGAGCTGTCCGGGTCGCCGACGTAAACCAGGCGCTCGGCCTCGCGGGGCCGCGTGCCGACGATCAGGTCGTTGAGCTCTTCCAGCTTCCCGCGTTTGCGCTCCCAGCCGATGAATTTCTGCTCGGATTCGCACCATTTCCGCTCCCGGTGAAACAGGAAGAAACGCTCGCCGCCATGGCGCTGATTGAGGGCTTCGATGCACTGCGTCGCGGTTTGCAGCAGGGCCGCGTCCGCGTCGCAATGGGCCTGCGCCGCATCCTTGTAATCCGAGTACAGGCCAAAGAGCAGATTGGCCTCTTTGTTGGCGAGATAGCGGATCTCAAGCTTTTCCGCCTCGGCCTTGATCGTCTCCTGATCCACCAGCATCATCGGCACGACGACCAGCGTCCGGCAGGCGTCGGGAATCCCCGAAACCCTGAAATCCATCTTCGGCAGGGTGCGCGGCGGGAAAAGACGCATCACCAGGTAATTCATCACCTCAAGCGCGAGCTGGCTCGCGGGGATGAGCAGGAGCAGGGCGAGGATGAACTGAATCCCGGGGCCTGTGCGTGCGCAGGCCAAGCCGGAGGGCCAGGAAAATGAAGGCGGCGGAGAAGAAGGCCGAGCCCGAGAAAGTATACCGCCGAGTGATGACGATAGGCCCAGTGCAAGGCGCGGAAACGCAGCGTCTCGCGGCACCCGATGAGCCGCGCCAGTTCCCCTCTTTTTTCGCCGATCAGATACGTCCCGACGTGAGCCGGCCGTTCATCCTGCCGTCCGAATCGCGGCGCGGCCTGCGGTCGGCCAGCTCGATGGCGCGCTGGGCGACCTGGTCCTCCGCCAGGCCGGACCCGCGGCGCAGATCCTCAATCGCCCGGCGGTAGCGGTCGCGCGTGGCGAAATCCATCTGGGGATAGATGCCGGCGGGATCCTGCCGCAGCGTCTGCTCCACCCGGCTGAGCCGCTCGAAGCATTCCTTCCAATCGAGCAGGGCGAGCTGGCGCAGGCTGGTAAAGGCATTGCCGATGGAGATCTGATCCTTGGTCTGGCGGTTTTTCTCACGCAGGATGAGATCGTTCAGGGATTTGTGGAAGGTGCGCTCCAGCCAGCCCTGCACCGGGGCCAGCGCCGCCCCTTCGTCATAGAGGTAATCGATCAGTTGCGAGGCGAAATAGGGGCTTGGGCTGGGGTGGGTTTCGGTCAGTTCCGCCATGATCGAAAAGAGCTGGTTGGGATCGCGCCGGTTGGCCGTGATCAGCCGGTTCGCCCAGAAATCGGCGATCTCCCGCTCGCGCAGTTCGGTCAAGGCGCGGCCGGCGAGCTGCCGGATGCCCTCGATCAGCACCGTGCGCAGCATCTGGGGGACGGCCCAGAGTTCGCCAATCGAGAGCGGCTCCACGGATTGATAGGCCTCGATGAAGGCCAGGATGTTCTCCTGGTCCAGGCGCAGGTCGGTGTGGGCGGCCAGTTCCCGCGCCAGGCCGTAGATGCGCGGCAGTCCCCGGTCGGGCTCGCTCGCGAGCGCCGGCAGTTGCCGGTAATACGCCAGGGCAGATTCAGCCGCACGTCGCGGGCGTTGCTTTCAAGGATATATTCATTGTCGAGGAGCCACTCGGCGGTCGGCGGCACGCTTTGCTGCAGGCGAGTCGCTTCGGAGAGATCCAGGCAAACCTGCTGGACCCACCGGCGGCCCCGTTCCAGCCGCTTGAGCAGTTCGGTGTTCCGGAGCGGTTTGGGGTCCAGCTGGTGCTCCGTGGCCAGACGCCGGGCATGCTCCTGGAGCTGCGCCGGACTGAGCGGCGTTCCGCGGGCTCCAAGCCTCTCCGGCTGGGCTTTCGCGCTGGGGATGCAGGACGAAGACCGCGGGCGGGATCTCGCCGCTTTCCAGCAAGACGGCCATGGGGAGCGCGCAATGTTTCGATCGGCGCCTGGAGGATCAGGACGGTCTCCCCGGCGACGAGCCAGCGCGCGTGATCCTCAAGCAGTCTTCGCTCGACGCCGAACCTCGATCGCCGGAACCAGGCCAGCGCCGAGCAAGATCCCGAGGACGCCACCCGCCAGGGCCGGGATCAGGGCGGAGGGCCAGCGGCCGGGATCGGCCACGGCCACTGAAAGCTCAGCGAAACCGCTGCGGCAAGCGCCCCAAACAGGATGAACGCCACGGCCGCCCAGAAAATCCGGGCCGGCAGAAGGGATCCCGGTATCGGATTTCGTCATCCGCGTTCTTGCTCACCCAGGCGACGCGGCGGTAACCCTTCCGCCGCAATTTCCTGAGGCTTCGCGAGCTTCATCGCGTTTGACGAAATATCCAATGAGGATGCCTGTTTTCATTCACTGTCCTTGTTTTCGCGATATGGAAGCTCTTGGTACGATTCTATTTTATAGCTTCTTATCGCGTGCCTCCGGTCAGTCACTTACCCCTTTACCAATCACAGAAACCTGATAGACCGTTTACCCGCCCTAACTAAGAAAAAAATGGGTGGGCCCGGTTGCCCATCCCCCCCTCCAAACCGATGTGCTGGGCGGTTAATCGTCCCCCACCCCTTTATGGGGCGCGGAGTCCGGGGCGGAGCCGGTGGCGGCTATCTGCTTGGCCGACAGGGCCGCACGCGTGATCGCCTCGGAGACGGCGTTCCTGATATCTTCCGTCTTCCGTCTCAGGTCGACACTGACGATGTAATGCTCGGTCGACTGGATCAGCCTGATCACCTTGAGGTAGAGACGGTTTTCCTTGATCCAGGTCTTGCTGAGGTGCTTGGCATAGGCGGCCACCATCGCCCCGAAGAAATCAAAGCGGGAAAGACGCTTGACGACCTCAACCGTTGAGTAGAAACGCCTGTGCCCCCTGATCTGGGCCTTCTGCAGATTGTAGGGAGAAATTCTCTTGGGGATAAAGACGACGTGATGCCCATCGTAGAAGCTCCAGTCCCTCACCATGATCCTGCTGTCCTTTTCGAGCTCATGGTAGATCGGGGTCCCGGGGAAGGGAGTCAGGACGAGAAACTGGACTGAATCGAGCATCTTCTTCTTGGCGAACCTGACCGTATCGCTCAGGGTCTTTTTGTCGTCGGAATCAAACCCGAAGACGAACATCCCGTGCACGTCGATGCCGTACCGGGCAAAGCCCGCCAGCCCCTCTTCCATATCGGCAACCGTCTGCTTTTTGTTCATGCACGTGAGGCTCTCGGGGCTGATGCTCTCGAGCCCCACAAAGACGGTCTTGAGCCCCGCGTCCCGCATGAGCCCGACAAGCTCCCGGTCCTTTCCCGCGTCGACCCGCACCTGGGCCGAAGAGACGAACGAGAATCCCTCGTCGATCATCTTTCCGAGGAGCCGTTTTGTCCTCTTCGGATCGGCCGCGAAGTTGTCGTCGTAAAAGAATACGGAATTATGTTTGTCGTCATATTTCCTGAGATCCTCGATGACGATGTCCACGTCGCGATATCTCATCTTCCTCCCGAACATCCGGGTCACCGAACAGAAGATGCAGTTATAGGGACATCCCCGGGAAGTCTGGATGGGAATCACCCGGTTGGTCCATCTATGCTTTTTAAATATCCCGCCGGCGATAAGGGAGATGTCCGGGTGGGGAAGATCGTTGAGATCCACGAGCGACGGATCGATCGGATTATGGACGGCCTTTCCTTCCCGCAGATAGGAGAGTCCCGGCACGCCGCCCGTGTCGCGTTTCGCCGAAAGGGCCTCCACCATGAGGGGAAACGAACGCTCCCCTTCGCCCCTGATCACGTAATCGGCATGGATGAGAGCCTCGTCGGGCAGGAACGTCACATGCGGTCCCCCCATGACGGTGGTGACGCCGAGGTATCGGAGGGCGTCGGCCATCTCGTATGCCCGCGGGGCGGTCGAAGTGGTAGTGGATATCCCCACGAGGTCCGAGGCGAGCACATTATCCCACGATACCGGCTCGATCGACTCCACCGCGACGGAGACGTCGTGGCCCCGTTCCCTGAGGATTGTGCCGAGGAGCAGGGTGCCCAACCGCGGCAGGGCATAGAGTGAGAAGATGTGGGAATCGGGGCTCTTGGGCTCGATGAGCGTGATTTTCATATGAGTTCCTTCTATTAAATCCCCGGCAGTGCGAAAAAGGCGCGCTCCTGCTATACCCCAAAAATAGCATACGACCTGTGCGGGAGATCGCGGCAGGGAGGGGCTGCGGAGTCAGGAGGTTTGAACGGAGACCGTCTTTAGCGCGAACCATCTCTATTGGTAACGGCCAATGCCCCGGGGTAACGGCCGATGCGCCGGGCTAACGGCGCATCGGCTGAATAGCCCGGCCTCTGATCAACGCTTTTTCATTGCCACGACCAGCAACACGATCCCACCGACCAGCGCGATTCCTCCGAGAATCGGCGACAGCGGCACCGTATTAGTCTTCTCCGCCGTCATGCGTAAGGGACCGATATTGACAACTTCCTCCTGGGTCTTATAGGTGATTCCCTTGTAGGCGAATACCACGATGCCCAGGGCGATCAGTATGATCGCAACTATCGTTAAAACCTTTGCATTCATGTAAAACCTCCGGTTCTTTTGCCCCGTTTATCGCCTTTACTTGCCCCGCCGCTGGATGAACCCGACCACTATCACGATCAGGGCAATCACCAGAAGCACGTGAACCACACCCCCCACCGTGTAGCCCGTCAACAACCCGAGCAGCCACAAAATCACGAGTATTGCGGCAATCGTCCATAACATAAGACACTCCTTTACGTTGTTATTCGTCCCTGCTATTTTACCCCCCCTGAGGGGGGGGTAAAATAGAGGTTATCGCGTCGCCATTACAGATTCACATTCCCAAGCCCTGAGAGCAGGCCGAAAGAACGCAGCAGCCAGAGAACCACCAGGATAACGACGACGACGTTCAGGATCATCTTGATCTTGCGGTCCATCGGGATGTATGCATTGACCAGCCACAGGATTACCCCAACGATTACCAGAACGACTATTACTGTTATCAGTGACATTTCTCATCACCTCCCTTTTCTTGGTTTAATTCAGCCAATCGGCTTTTAAATCACAATTAATTGTGTTTTCAATCTCCTCAGTAGCCCGGGAATAAGCCGAGACGTCTACCTATCGGAACCCCACGATCGTGCTTCTTTCCGTCTCGCGCCGCTCTTCCCAGATATACCAGGAGGGGAATACGTAGACCCAGTAGCGAGGCGCGAGTTCCTGGATAGAGCCCGACTCACTTTCGGCGGGGTCTCCCCTGTCGTGGTATCTGCCGAACCTAACAAAATCAATGGGGGACGATATCTCCCTTTTCAAGTTGTAGTACTTGCCGAAGGCCGACTTCGGGTCATTCTTCTCCTCGGCCGTTGGGCCGACGGTTGGACCGGGTGAGCTCTTCACGTCCTCCCAGATGTACCAGTTCGGGGAGACATAGACCCAGTATCCCGGGGGAAGGCCGGTGTATCCCGCGTATCCCCTGTAATCGGCGTAGCCGGATTCGAAGAATTCCCCGTGACTATCCCTATCCCGGGGGACGGAGAACGTCTTGAGGAGGTTCTTATACTTCCCGTCAACGGAGGCCGTTGCGCAGTCAAGCGGGCCCTCGGTCCCGCCGGTCTTTGTCTCCCAGATATACCAGTAGGGATAGGCATAGACCCAGTAGCCCGTCGGAAGGCCCCTCTCCATGCCATACGTGGCCGAGGTACGAAACCCCCAGTCATAAAGCTCCCCGTACCGCTCGCCGTCCAAGGGAGCCAGAAAGGTCTTTAGGATCGTCCCGTACGTGCCGTCAACGGAGGCCTTTGTGAAGTCAAGGAAGCTCTCTTTCCCGACGCTTTTCGTCTTCCAGATGTACCAGCAGGGATAGGAATAGACCCAGTAACCGGCGGGAAGGTTCCTGTTTCTGCCGTAGGTGGTCGAGGTACGAAGCCCCCTGTCGTAAAGCTCCCCGTACGTATCCCTGTCCGCCGGGGCCGGGAAGGTTTTGAGGATCGTCTTGTACCTGTAATTAACGGAGGCCTTCCAGTAATCAAGGGAGTCCGCCGTCTCGCCGGCCTTTCTTTTCCAGATATACCACGAGGGTTTGAGATATACCCAGTAACCGGACGGGAGACCCTCGTACCCGCTGTAACTGGTCCTGTTCTGATACCCCAGTTCCTGGTACAGGTCCCCGTATTTGTCCGCGTCCTCAGGGACGTCAATAACCTTCAGAAGCTCAGTATATATTTTCCCCATCGACGCGTGGTCCATGTCCGAGAGTGCCGGCGTTGCGGCCGTGAAGTCGCAACGCGCGCCGATCGCGGTAACGGCGGTCAACATGAATATCAGGATAACCGTCGCTTTTTTCATCTCGATTTCCCTTAAACCGGAAGGAGGTTGTGCGCCCCCCGGTCCAGCTACATGGTATCTACCCGGAGATATCCGCCGGGAAAGACGTAAAAACACCGTCCTGACGGAAGGTTGCCCGGCAGGCATATAGGGTTATTAGGGTCATTAGCGTCATTGAGCTATTCCTCATCGCAGATTGGGCGGGCGCCGATACGAAGTGTGGAAGAACGGGGGGATTTGCTCCCCCCATTCACCACCCCTCTATCAGAACCCCGCGACCATTCTTATCTGCCCGTCTCGTATTTCATTTCCCAGATGTACCACGTAGGAAATACGTAGACCCAGTAGCCGGCCGGGAGGTCCCGGAAAGAGCCGTACTCCCGGTCGGTGGAGTAGCCCTTATCGTAGTAGTTACCGTACGTGATGACCTCCAGGGGGGCCGATATCTCCTTTTTCAGGTTGTAGTATCTGCCGTAGGCCGACGTCGGATCATTCTTGTCTTCAGGCGTCGGGCCGGGGGCTGGCGCCGGTCCAGGACCGTGTGAGCCCTTCATATCCTCCCAGATGTACCAGTAGGGATAGGCATAGACCCAGTAGCCGGCGGGGAGGTTCCTGTTTTTGCCGTAGGTGGCCCTGTCCTGGTACCCGAGATCGTAGAGGTCCCCGTATCTGTCCTTGTCGGCGGGAACCGAGAAGGTCTTGAGGATCGTCTCGTATTTGCCCCTGACGGAGGCCTTACGGTAGTCCAGTGAGCCTTCCGTATCGTCCGTCTTCGTCTTCCAGATGTACCAGTAGGGATAGGCATAGACCCAGTAGCCGGCGGGAAGGTTCCTGTTTGTGCCGTAGGTGGTCCTGTCCTGGTACCCGAGATCGTAGAGGTCCCCGTATCTGTCCCTGTCGGCAGGAGTCGAGAAGGTCTTGAGGATCGTCTCGTATTTGCCCTTAACGGAGGCCTTCGTATAGTCGAGCGACCCCCCCGTTTCGCCTGACTCCGTCTTCCAGATGTACCAGTAGGGATACGCGTAGACCCAGTAGCCGGCAGGGAAGGTTCCTGTTTGTGCCGTAGGTCGCCTTGTCCTGGTACCCGAGATCGTAGAGGTTCCCGTATCTGTCCTTATCGGCGGGAACCGAGAAGGTCTTGAGGATCGTCTCGTATTTGCCCCTGACGGAGGCCTTTCCGTAGTCGAGCGAGGCTCCCGTATCGTCCGCCTTCGTCTTCCAGATGTACCAGTAAGGATAGGCATAGACCCAGTAGCCGGCGGGAAGGTTCCTGTTTGTGCCGTAGGTGGTCCTGTCCTGGTACCCGAGATCGTTGAGTTCCCCGTATCTGTCCTTGTCGCCGGGAGCCGAGAAGGTCTTGAGGATCGTCTCGTATTTGCCCCTGACGGAGGCCTTTCCGTAGTCCAGTGAGGCTTCCGAATCGTCCGCCTTCGTCTTCCAGATATACCAGTAAGGATAGGCATAGACCCAGTAGCCGGCGGGGAGGTTCCTGTTTGTGCCGTAGGTGGTCCTGTTCTGGTACCCGAGATCGTAGAGATCCCCGTATCTGTCCTTATCGGCCGGAGTCGAGAAGGTCTTGAGGATCGTCTCGTATTTGCCGTGCACGGCGCCCTTCGTATAGTCGAGCGCCGCCCCCGTATCGCCTGCCTTCGATCTTCCAGATGTACCAGTAGGGGTAGGAATAGACCCAGTAGCCGGCGGGGAGGTTCCTGTTTGTGCCGTAGGTGGTCCTGTCCTGGTACCCGAGATCGTAGAGGTCCCCGTATCTATCCTTATCGGCGGGGACCGAGAAGGTATCGAGGATCGTCTCGTACCTGCCGTTAGCGGAGCCCTTCGTGTAGTCCAGCGGCCCCCCCGTAGACGGCTGTATTGTGCCCGTGGGTGTCGTCGTCGTAGTGACCGGGAAGACGCAGCCCACTCCGATCGCGGCGACCCCAGCCAACACGATTGCCAGCATCACTTTCTTTCTTTTCATCTTGATTTCCTCCAAAAACGGGGCGAGCTTTCGCCGGCCCCAGGTTGGTTACCTAATGTTTCCCCGGACGCACTTGCTGCAATAGATCGTAAACCCGGTATCCCGGCGAGAGTCTCCCTTCTTCTCGGTGCCTCGCAATTCCGGGGCCGGCGCCCGTCCTTCGATGGGTGCGTCGTAAGTATCTTGAAGCTCCTCGTGAGCGACGTTGAAGCTCTCCCTTCCCGGAGGGGATTCCCGGAAGCGATTATCTTTCGTGACGTTTTTGACCTTTGCCAGAAGCTCGTCAAGGTCGAAGGGCTTACTGATAAAATCGTTCGCCCCGCTCTCGACGCTGCGGTGCCTGGCCCTGGCGTCGGCGAGCGCGGTGATCATGATAATGGGGACCTGCGCGAGAGGCGGCTCGGTCCTGATTTTCCGGCATGCCTCAAAGCCGTCCATGACAGGCATCGTAACATCCAGAAGGATGAGGTCGGGGATCAGCTTCCGCGCCTTCTCATATCCGTCGTAGCCGTTCTCGGCGGAATCAAGGAGGTATCCCTCCTCGGTGAGGAGAGACCGGAGCACTTCCCTGATGGTCGGCTCGTCGTCAACGATGAGGATCGTGCCGGCGCGCTCCTTTTCTTTTTTCGTCTGGGACATCTATTATCCTTACCTTTTAAACAGCGCCGTTTTCCCGGGCCCGCTCACAACACTCTCGGCCGGTACGATGATTGATATATCGGTCACCGTAATGAGGACACCGGCCATATATATAATCATTTCGTACTAATATGTAATGCAATCTCTATGCCATGCCGGACGGCATTGGTTGAAGGCGCTAACGGTGCGTTATCACGGCAGATTCAGACATGGCCGCGCTCATGCCAAAGAGAGAAACGCTATGAATCCTCTAAAAGCGGGATTTCGTCCCGAAAAACAGGACTAGTGTGCGGCTACGAAGGAAAGGTATCGCGGGAAAACTCTTGTTTAACCGGAATGGGAGATATGGTGTTTCTTGAGGAGGGCATAGAGACGGGAACGGGACAGGCCCGATACCTGACAGGCCTCTTTGATGTTTCCGTGGGTCAATAACATGAGCTTTTCGAGGTAATCCCGTTCTATCACGGAAACCTCGTTTTCATGGAACACCTTGAAACTTGGGAAGGCTTCGCGGCTGATCGATATTCGGGAGTGTCGCTTTTTCCGCGGTTACCGCACCGTCGGTGTGATTCTGGGATACGTTGATGCGGAGATAGGGGGGCAAGTGCATCGGGTAGATAATGGGGTCTTTCTCGGCTACCATCATAACCCTTTCGACGGTGTTGAACAGCTCCCGGACGTTGCCCGGCCAGTCGTACTTCATCAGGACGTCGAAGCATTCCGATGAAAACGTTTTAGACTCCACACCGTGGTACGTGGCCAGTTCGTTCATGTAGTACGTCACCAGATCCCTGATATCTTCTTTGCGTTCCCTCAGGGGCGGTATCTCGATAGTAAACGTGGAGAGCCGATAATAGAGGTCTTCCCGAAACAGCTTTATTTTCACCGCTTCTTTGAGATCGCAGTTAGTGGCCGCGATGAGTCTGAAATCGCTTTTTATCTCCGCCTGCCCCCCGACACTGCGAAACGTATGCTCCTGGAGAAATCTCAGAAATGTCCCTTGAATCTCCTGGGGAAGCTCCCCAATCTCATCGAGGAAAAGGGTGCCTCCATCGGCCTGCTGCACAAGACCCGCCTGGGTCCGGTCCGCTCCCGTAAAGGCCCCCTTCTCATGCCCAAAGAGCGTACTCTCAACGAGGGTCTCCGGCAGGGCGGCGCAGTCGACAACCACAAAATTCTTATCGGCCCGATGGCTGTTCTTATGAATCGCACAGGCGAAGACTTCCTTTCCCGTGCCCGTCTCGCCGTTGATGAGAATCGGGGAATCGCTCCTGGATGCCTGCGCTATGAGGTCAAGACAGGACTGTATCTGGGTGCTGTGCCCGACGATTTTATGAAAGGTTTCGATCTTAAGCGAGGCCGAGGGTCTGCTGAATACCTTTTTTGCGCGGTATTGAACGGCGCGGACGATATGCAGCAGGATGGTATCCCTGGAATAGGATTTCTCTATATAATCCCATGCCCCGTTATTGAAAGCGTACGACGCTTCATTTGGATCGATCGATTCGGTTATGATAACGACTTCGGGCGCCGAAGGGGCATGGGCAATTTTTTTCAACGCGGGCATCCAGCTGCCGTCGGGCATACCGGTGCTGAGAAACACCAGGTCAAATGCGTCCGAGAATGCCTTTTTCAGACCGTCCTGCAGGCTGCGGGAATACACGGCGGCATGTCTTGTTTCTTGCGCCTTTGACGATACTATTTCCGCGAAGTTCTCATCCCTGTCGATAATCAGAACCTTTGCCATCTTTGACAATCCGTCGAGAATAAAAATACGTGGAATATTATGAGTGATACTGTCTATTACTCATGAGAAACGCCGCGCAAATAACGCTAATAATCAAAAAGCAAGTACAGGTAGAATGCGATAAATATAATAGAATATTTATCGCCAAAATGCAACATATTTTTACAATACATGCATAGTTGTAAAGCTTTTTTTATAAGCTGATCGCGATTATTCAAGACCTTTCGAATAGGTCGCCGGCACGAGGGTCCATCGTACAACCCGATTACGCTTACTGGTAATTGTG
Organism: uncultured delta proteobacterium; assembly: GCA_963848155.1. GTDB lineage: Bacteria > Desulfobacterota > Zymogenia > Zymogenales > Zymogenaceae > JAFGAS01. The sequence continues at coordinate 48,104 of CAWKCL010000002.1, read as the reverse complement.
TTGTTAACTGACTCACGGGGATCTTAGGCAGGGCATACGTATGGATTCTTTGCCGGAAGGGGTGAGGGTTTATTGTACAGTTGGGGATATCTTAGTCAGGTAGTGACAGGAGATCCGGTATTCGAACATCTTTTGCAGGACGGAAGTGATTTCTCCGACGTCTATCTCTTTCGAAATGTGCGAAAAATAGCTTATGAAACGCGGCTTCAAAAAATGCGCCATTGAAAGGGTGCCGTGGTTCTCGTGAGATATGATGAGGATGATCTGTATGTCCCGCAGGAAATGTTCGAGCGACAGGACGTCTGAAATGTCCTGACGGTCAGGAGCGAATACGACGGCAACGGTAAACTCGTAGCGCAGTTCGTTGAGTTTAGCTTTGAAATCCTCGGTAGATCTGAAGATCTCGATCCGGAATTGGGGGATCCGTTCCCCGATTAATCGCACTAACAGCGATTCATGGATCTCTTTAGTTGGTATGTAAAGAAATAGGTTCATCTGTTTCGGCTAAAAGTACCGTATGGGTACATGAGACAATGTTACAAGCGTTTCGGTTTCGGGAATCAGCGTGTCGGCCGATAATCCAGATTTCCTGCACATACAGACATTTCAGTACGATACGCTTAAGGCATATTCCAAAACTCTTATATCTAACCCACTTTTGCGTGTCTCTTTCACTACGCCGTTACTGTCAGCGATTCCCTTTTTAAAGCCTCCATCCTGACGATGCCGCGCTCCCTGATCCTTTTCACTCTATAGTCTATTTTTTTAAATTGTTTGAGAACCTCCACGTCCCGGTGTTCCTGGTCATTGACCCACCGTGTGAGCAGCTCGCTTTCAAACTTGATGTGTTGCCTGAGGATTAACGTATACCGTTTGGTGTAGCAGGCAAGGATCCCCTTTGCCCCCTGGTAACCGAGGTCGTAGGCCTCGACGACCCTGAGCAGAAAACGCTCGTATTTCCTGAGGCTTGTGTGGATCTGGTCGCACTCCTGGCTCGGTGCGTATATGCCCGACGTGTCGAGAAACGCCAGGATCATCTCCTCTCTCATTCGATGGGATACGTTGATATATGTCTGGAGGAGTTCTATGATTTCCTTGAACATATAGGGCGGGACGTCCTTCTTGTCATCAATCCGTTGGGTAAAATAATCGAGCATTTCGAGCAGAGATTCGATGAACCGCTCTTCTCTCGCTAAATATCGAAGTGACTTCATCGTATCGTCCTCCCTGGCTCCGATGGTCTTATTGAACGAACCCTTCTTGACGGCCTGCGCGCTTCTTGGTGTATGTACAGTATTCAGCATAATTGGAGAGTCGTAGTCCGATACCACCCCTCGCCTACCACGTATAAAGCAAATATCGTGCCGTTATTTACGCGGGATTTGAGGCATACTAAAACATGCTGATATTACAGGACATATTCCGAATTCTAGCCATATTGGATTTAAGGCGTGAATAGAAAAACCGCCTGCTTGATAGAATAAAATCCTGTTTGAGTGGAATGTATCTCATCCGGCAGGAAAATTGCGGAGCAGAAGCTATCCGTCTGCCCCGGTGATGTGTCTGAAAGAGAAGAGACGATACGTACACGTGGTCGCAATCCCGGCGCCGGGCCAAAAAAGGGGTATTCACGTGTCAGTGAGGCCCCTTGAGGTGATTTACATTTTTGGTGCCGGAGGTCGGAATCGAACCGACATGACCCGGGGGTCGGGGGATTTTGAGTCCCCTGCGTCTACCAATTTCACCACTCCGGCACGAGAGCGATTATACGGTACGACCCCGCGGCCTGTCAAGGATATTTGGGCCGGCGCAGACAACACGTTCGGGGGCCCCGGCGGATCTGGCCGGGTCACCTCTGATAAGTCGTCCGCGACAACGCCCCGGAAGGGATGCCGGTATTCCGCCCGATAAAATGGCCGCCGAAAAAACCTTGACAAGGTTTCTGACGCGTGTTATTTAAATAAGATACTTCGGGGCTGTAGCTCAGCTGGGAGAGCGCATGACTGGCAGTCATGAGGTCGACGGTTCGATCCCGTTCAGCTCCACCAATTTACTTATTCATTAAGGGGTTAGCGAGTGCGCTGGCCCCTTAATTTTTCAACGTGTCAATAAGGTGTCCATCTTTACCCCCTTCCGCTATTCATTTGCGATCTGCTTCCTTAATTGCGTCAATAACGTCGCAAAGCTCAAACAGCTCTTGGGCCACCCCGCTATCAGGAGCACCTAACACTGCTCTAAGTATACCGTCGAGGATATTCGGAAGGCATATACCGAGACGCTTCGGCCGTGAAGTAGTTACAAAGAAATTCAGATTATGATAGTATGTATTATGAAACAGAATTACTGAGTGTGGTACCGATTGATGACTGATAGAGAAACGAAACAAGCCGGTCTTTCTATCCTTATTATTGACGACGAGGCCAACATCAGGAAGACGATGTCTATATGCCTTGAAGCCGAAGGACATTCTATTGTCGCTGTCAGTAACTTCGATGATGCGCTGGCTGAAGTTTCGCGGCGTGTGTTTGATCTGGCTTTTGTCGATTTGCGCCTCGGCACAACTAACGGCCTTGATCTCATCCCACTGCTCCGAGCGCAGGCTCCGTGGCTCAAGATCATCGTTATCACCGCATATGCCTCAATTGATACTGCGGTCGAGGCAATGCGTCGTGGGGCCACCGATTATATCCCAAAGCCCTTCACCCCTGCGCAATTGGTTATGGTTGTCAACAAGGTCTCCGACTTTCGAGACCTCGAACGGCAGATCGAACAGCTCAAGGAAGACCTTAACCGGCTGAATCCGGAATTCGACTTTTCGAGCACGAGTCCCGCCATGCAGCGAGCGGTCGCTATGGCCGGGCAGGTGGCCCCGTCGGATGCGACGATACTCCTTTTAGGCGAGAGCGGAACCGGCAAGACCGCGCTGGCGCGCGCGATCCATTCGTGGAGCGGGCGGGCAGATAAGCCGTTCGGCGTCATTTCCTGTCCTGCCCTCTCGGCAGAGCTCCTGGAAAGCGAACTCTTTGGCCACGTGAAGGGATCATTTACCGGTGCACTCAGTGACAGGCGTGGGCGTATCGCGGCCTGCGAGGGAGGTACGATCTTACTGGACGAGATCGGTGCGCTACCGCTTTCAATTCAGCCTAAGCTTCTGCGTATCATACAGGAGCGGGAATATGAGAAACTTGGTGATACTACGACACAAAGATCAGATGTCCGCTTCATCACCGCCACGAATATCGATCTGGAAAGGGCCGTAAATGAAGGAACGTTCAGACAGGACCTCTATTATCGGCTTAATGTAATTCAGATCCTGATACCGCCTCTGCGAGAAAGACCTGATGACGTGGTAGTGATTGCCGGACGACTTCTTGAGTTTTTCGGAAAGAACAACCACAAGGTATTTCGTGGATTTACGGACACGGCTCTCGATGCGCTAAAACGGTCACCCCTGGCCGGGCAACGTCCGGGAGCTCAGAAACGTCATCGAACGGGCTGCGATACTCTGCTCATCGGAGTATATCGACGTCCAGTATGTTCCCAGTCCCCCGTCTCCGAATGGGCTATTCCTGCTATAGGCGATCCTGTCCCGCTTGATAGGATCGAGGAGATGCACATCCGCCATGTGCTGGCAACCACGAAATCGCTACAGGAAGCCGCAGAGATCCTCGGCATGGATCAAGCAACCCTCTGGCGACGTCGGAAACGTTACGGTATTTGACCGCGGCTCGAAGTTTCGTCCGTGTACGAAATCCCCATCCTTGAAAAATGCAACGCCGATCGCCGCCAGACCTTGCAATATGCAATCTCCATAACCGACTTTAGCACTAACTAGTTGAATTTACTGCATATCAAACTGGTACACGAATTGCACTTCTATATAAACAAATGAATTAAGGTAAACCCTCCATGTTCGGTCTTCGGCAAAAGCTGTCGCTCGGCTTTATCGGCCTCCTGTTGATCATGATCATCGTTGGTCTCACCAACGTGCGGCAGATCGATAAGCTCAGCCATGATATCGGCATGATCCTGAAGGAGAACTACCGGAGCGTAGTCGCGTGCCAGGAGATGAAAAAGGCCCTGGAACGAATCGACAGTGGCGTCCTGTTGACCCTGCTGGGATATGAGCTCAAGGGAGATGTGGAGATCAAGGAGAGTATCGATACGTTTCTCAAACAATTGGATATCGAAAAAAACAATATCACGATTCCCGGAGAAGGCAAAAAATCGACGAAGTCGAAAGTCTCTTTGAAAGATATACGGCAGTTCTCGAAATGGTCAGGGACGTCAAAATATCGGGGAGTATGAGACGGGATATCTATTTCACCCAGCTTTATCCCCTGTTCAAGGAGATCAACTCCTCGACTGACGAGATTATAAAAATGAACCAGGAAAATATGGTCTATATGAAGGCGATGGCTCAGAAGCAGGCCGAGACGGCTCGCACACAGATGTATCTCTACCTCCTGCTGGAACGATGGTTGCGTCCCTGTGGATGCTTCTCGCCCGGCAATGGGTGCTGAGACCGATTAATCGCCTGATCGCGGCCACCGACGACATCCGCAGAGGAAACCTTGATTTTGTAGTACAGAGTGATTCAAGAGACGAGATCGGCAGGCTTTCCGACGCCTTTAACGGTATGACGGCAAGCCTCCGCGAGTTCCGGCGAACCGACCATGCGAAGCTCCTTCGAATGCAGCGCTCCGCCCAGGAGGCTTTCAAGAGCCTCACCGAGGTCATCGGCATCGTTAATCCGCAGGGGGTAGTAGAACTCTCTACAACCGTGGCGCAGGAGATTTTCGGGTTAAAACCAAACGTATCCATTGGGATCTTCCGTTCCCCTGGATGATGGCCCTTTTCGAGGAGGCGCTAAAAAAGGGACGTCCCGTTGAGCCGCCTGAAGGCAAATCGGTTATTCAGCATTTTGCGAATAGCGAGGAGCGATATTACCGTCCCAGCGCGTTTCCCATTATCAGCATCGACAACGTGATTACCGGGGTAATCCTTAGAATCGAGGATATTACGCAGCTTCGCCTCAACGATGAGATGAAGCGGGGCATGATCTCCACGGTGTCGCACCAATTGAAAACTCCCCTGACCTCACTGCGCATGGCGGTCCACCTCCTGTTGGATGAGAGAACCGGGACACTCTCCCCAAAACAGGAGGAGCTTCTCATCGCCGCCCGGGATGACAGTGAGCGGCTCAATACCATTATCGAGGACCTTCTGAACATCGGCAGAATTCAATCGGGGAAAGTACAAATGGAATGTCATGCGGCTTCCCCTCAAGCCCTGATCATGGAATCGGCTGAAGAATTTCGAGCGGCCGCGCTCGACGCGGGCGTTCGCCTCCGGACGGAAGTACCCGCCGGCCTGCCCGACGTATACGTGGACCCGTCACAGATTCGTCACGTGCTGGATAATCTACTGTCAAACGCCCTGAAGTTCACACCGCCGGGGGGCGATGTCGTCGTGTCCACACGAAACGACGAGAGCCGCGTATACATCACCGTCTCAGATACCGGAATGGGGATCCCTCCTGAATACCGGGACCGCATCTTCGATCAGTTTTTTACGGGACCTGATAGCCAGGGGAAAAAGGGCGCCGGGCTGGGACTGTACATCGCCAGGGAGATCCTGGAGGCCAACGGGGGCGCGATCGAGGTGAAAAGCAAGTCAAACCGGGGCAGCGCCTTTACCTTCAGCCTAAGACGAGCCGACGCAATTGAGATGGAGGCGAAATGATCATGGATCTTCTGTTCGTGTCATTGGTTATCCTCTTCTTTTGTCTCTGCATAGGTTTTATACGCATGTTTGAGAGGCTTTAGCCATGTTTACGCAATTGGTCGGCATCGCGGGAGTCGGGCTCATTGTCTACCTGCTTTTTGTCGTTGCCCTGCCCGAGCGATTCTGAGGAGATGATCGATGAATATTTACGGATGGTGCGAACTGGCGCTTTTTGTCCTGCTGCTCGTACTCCTGACCAAGCCGATGGGTATCTATCTTCACAAGGTGCTGGATCCCTCCGGTGCGACATTTCTTGACAGGATGCTCCGGCCGGTGGAACGTCTTACCTATCGGGTGGCCGGGATTGATCCGCATAAGGAACAGGACTGGAAACAATATGCCTTTTCCTTGATTGCGTTTTCCGCGCTATCTCTTCTGTTTACGTACGCGGTGCTTCGTTTCCAGGACATACTCCCACTCAACCCGCAGGGATTCGGGCCGGTCAAACCTGACCTTGCCTTCAACACCGCGGTGAGTTTTACCACCAATACCAACTGGCAGAGCTATTCCGGGGAATCGACGCTCTCGTATTTCTCGCAAATGGTGGGGCTCACTCTTCAAAACTTCGCGTCCGCCGCAGTGGGCATTGGGGTCGCCGCCGCGCTTGTCAGGGGGATCTGCCGTCACTCCGTGCGAACGATCGGCAATTTCTGGGTTGATCTTGTCCGCGTGACGGTGTACCTGCTTATTCCCCTGTCCCTTGTCTTTGCCCTTTTCCTGGTTTCCCAGGGGGTAATCGATAACTTCAATTCGTATGTAAATGTTGGGGCCGTCGGGGACCCGACAACAACCTATTCTATTGCCCAGGGTCCCCTGGCGTCTCAGGATGCCATCAAGATGCTCGGCACCAACGGCGGCGGCTTCATGAACGCCAATGCGGCTCACCCCTACGAGAATCCTACACCGCTCTCGAATTTTATCATGATGCTGGTAATATTTCTCATTCCCTCCGGGCTGACCTACTACCTCGGACTTATGACAAAAAACAGGAGGCACGGCTGGGCTATCTGGAAGACTATGCTGATCCTGTTTCTGCTGGGCCTTACTGTGTGCTGGTGGGCGGAGTCTACCGGCAACCCCCGTATTACGGCGCTGGGCGTTGATCCAGCCGGCGGAAACATGGAGGGAAAAGAGGTTAGGTTTGGGATCTTCGATTCCTCCCTCTTTGCGACCGTTACTACGGATGCGTCGTGCGGTGCGGTCAATTCAATGCATGACTCTTTTACCCCGCTGGGGGGACTCGTCCCATTACTCAATATTCAACTGGGCGAGGTGGTTTTCGGAGGTGTCGGCGCGGGCCTCTACGGGATGCTCGTATTCGTCGTCCTGACCGTGTTTCTGGCGGGTCTGATGGTCGGGCGCACGCCGGAATATCTCGGTAAGAAGATCGAGTCCTATGACGTGAAGGCCGCCGTTATCGCCATCCTGGTTTTGACATTTTCGATACTTGGGCTTACGGCCTGGGCTGTAGTTACCGACTGGGGGACAAGCGCCCTGAACAACGCCGGGCCGCACGGCCTTTCGGAAATTCTCTATGCGTTTTCGTCGGGAACAGGCAACAACGGGAGCGCCTTTGCCGGTCTTTCGGCCAATACGCCTTGGTACAATATCACCCTCGGGTTTGCGATGCTCTGCGGACGGTTCCTGTTTATTATCCCGGTGCTGGCGCTGGCGGGGAACCTGGCCGGGAAGAAGCAGGTTCCCGAGAGTAGCGGGACGTTCCCCGTTTGGGGCATCACCTTTATCGCTATCTTGACGGGAGTTGTGGTGATCGTAGGAGCACTTACCTTTCTTCCCGCGCTCTCACTTGGACCGGTGCTCGAACACTTCCTCATGCGTTTCTCCAATATACTATACTAAAGGATACCCGGCGATGGCCAAGATAGAATTCTCTCTGTTTAATAAGGCGATTTTGGTCAAGGCGATACTGAATTCCTTCGTAAAGCTCAATCCACTGTATATGGCGAAAAACCCGGTGATGTTTGTTACCGAGATCGGCGCCCTGATCGTGACGATCGGCTTGTTCGTTAATGCCGGTGAGGAACCGTTTGCTTTTGCCCTTTCAATAGCGCTCTGGCTCTGGTTCACGGTGCTCTTTGCCAACTTCGCGGAGGCCCTGGCGGAAGGGCGCGGTAAGGCACAGGCTGTCGCGCTCAGAAAAACACGAACAAAAACAATCGCGCATCGGGTGAAGCCTGATAACACGACGGAATCAGTACCTGCGGAGGACCTGCGGAAGGGGGATATCGTCATTGTATCGGCAGGCGAGGTTATCCCCTCAGACGGGGATATTATCAAAGGCGCCGCGACCGTCGATGAATCTGCGATTACTGGAGAATCGGCACCGGTTATTCGGGAGGCGGGAGGCGACCGGAGCGCCGTTACGGGCGGAACGAGGGTATTGTCTGACATAATAACGGTCGTGGTGACCGTTGAACCGGGGCAAAGCTTCATCGATCGTATGATCCTTCTCGTGGAGGCATCCCACAGACAGAAGACGCCCAACGAGATTGCCCTGACCATCCTCCTTGCTGCGCTGACGATTATATTCCTTGTCGCGGTGATATCGCTGAAATTCTTCGGGATCTATCTGGGTATCCCGCTGTCGGTGACGATCCTGGTTTCCCTGCTCGTGTGTCTCATACCCACCACCATCGGGGGGCTCCTTTCCGCGATCGGGATTGCAGGCATTGACCGGCTGTTTCAGAAGAACGTCCTGGCGATGAGCGGACGGGCCGTAGAAGCAGCGGGTGACATTGATGTGCTGCTATTGGATAAGACCGGCACCATCACCCTCGGGGACCGTCAGGCAGTCGAGTTCATCCCGGCCCCCGGCGTCCGGCTCGAAAAACTTGCGGACGCGGCGCAGCTTGCCTCCCTTGCCGACGAAACCCCGGAGGGCAGGAGCATCGTCGTTCTAGCGAAACAACACGGCCTCAGGGGAAGGTCGATCGAAGAACTGCATGGCGCTGAATTCATCGGTTTTTCGGCCCAGACCAGGATGAGCGGGGTAGATGTTTCCGGCTCGACAATCAGGAAAGGCGCAGCGGATGCCGTCGGAGAATTTGTCGGCGCGGTCTTCCCCCCCGAAATCGAGCGGTCCATACGGGCCATCGCACAATCGGGAGGAACCCCGCTTCTCGTGGCGCAGCAGGATGAATATCTTGGAGTCATCCATCTTAAGGATATCGTTAAAGGGGGCATCAAGGATCGGTTCCAACGTCTCAAAGCCATGGGGATCAAGACGGTCATGATAACGGGAGACAACAAGCTCACCGCGCAGGCCATCGCGAAGGAATCCGGGGTGGACGAGTTCCTCGCGGAAGCCAGGCCCGAGGACAAGCTTGCACTGATCCGCAGGGAGCAGTCCGCCGGACACCTGGTTGCCATGACCGGGGACGGTACGAACGATGCGCCGGCCCTCGCCCAGGCAGACGTGGGTGTTGCCATGAATACCGGCACCCAGGCGGCCAAAGAAGCCGGCAACATGGTAGACCTTGATTCGAACCCGACAAAGCTCATCGAGATCGTCGAGACCGGAAAACAGATGCTGATGACGCGCGGCGCACTGACCACGTTTTCCGTCGCCAACGACGTGGCCAAGTATTTCGCCATCATCCCGGCAATCCTTGTCGGATCATTCCCCGTGATTGCCCCGCTAAACGTCATGGGGCTGGCATCTCCGCAGAGCGCGGTATTGAGCGCGGTCATCTTCAATGCATTGATTATTGTCCTATTGATTCCCTTAGCCCTCAAGGGGGTGCGGTTTCGCCCATTGAGCGCCGTGCGTCTTCTCAGACGAAACCTTTTGATATACGGCTTAGGCGGGATCGTTGCTCCCTTTGTCGGGATCAAGCTCATTGACGTTTTTCTGTCCTTCATTTCTCGAGGATAGTGGAGACCAAAGATGATGAAAAGGGTCGTTCAGGAGATAAAAACTGCATGCCTTGTTACCGGCATACTGATACTATTGACGTGCTGCCTCTATCCGTTGGCGGTATGGGGCTTGGCCCAGGTTATATTTCCCGGCAATGCAAATGGATCGGTAGTAACAGACAACGGGACGCCTATAGCCAGTGACCTGATTGCTCAGCCGTTTACAGGAGAGGAGTACTTTCACCCTCGTCCCTCCGCAGTCGATTATAGTCCGTCCGGCTCGGGGGGAAGCAACCTGGGCCCGCTTTCGGCAAAACTCATCGATTCGACCCGTTTGCGGGCGCAACACTACCGTGAGGAGAATGGTCTTACTTCCGACGCCGTCATCCCCGTTGATGCGGTAACCGCATCGGGAAGCGGCCTCGATCCTCATATCAGCGTCGAAAACGCCCTGCTCCAGGCCGACAGGGTTGCCGGGGCCAGGGGTGTAACCGTCCACTTTGTCCGTGAGATGATCAAGACCTATACTGAGGGACGCGACTTCTGGATACTCGGACAACCACGGGTAAATCTTGTCAAACTGAACCTTGCTCTCGACGAGTTGAGGTAGAAGAATATGTCTCAAAACCGGGCGGATCAATTTCTCAGGATACTCAGACGCTCCCAGCGCGGAAGGCTCAAGATATACCTTGGTTATTGCGCCGGGGTCGGCAAAACGTACCAGATGCTCGAAGAAGGGCACCAACTGCTCAAAGAAGGATTCGATGTAGTAGTCGGACTGGTGGAGACTCACGGGAGGCCGGAAACGGCAGCACTGGTCGACGGATTGGAGGTAATACCGAGACGCAGTATCGAGTATCGGGGGATAAAGGTTGAGGAGATGGATTCTGATGCGATCATCGACCGGAAGCCGGCAATCGTCCTCATTGATGAAATCGCCCACACAAACATCCCGGGGAGCAGGAATCCGAAACGGTATCAGGACGTGCAGGATATCCTCGCCGCCGGGATACACGTCATTAGCACGCTCAACGTTCAGCACATTGAAAGCCTCTACGACACGGTTCAGCACATCACCCGTGTTAACGTGCGGGAGAGAATACCCGACACCGTTATTTCTCAGGCGGATCAGATTGTAAACGTCGATTTGGCTACCGAGGACCTGATCAAACGGTTAAAGGAAGGCAAGATCTATCCGAAAGACCGGATCAAGACTGCATCCGATAACTTCTTCACCGAGACAAACCTGGAAAATCTGCGTGAGCTGACGCTCAGAGAGCTTGCATCCCAGATTGATATAAAACAAAGAGAGCCGATCGAGGACGAGATCATTCCAGCCCCCGATCAAATTATGGTGTGCCTGAGCTCCCGCGGCCCGGACAGCGAGAAGCTCCTCCGTTACGCGTCGCGTTTTGCAGGTAGATTGAACCGGAACTGGTACGCGGTTTATGTCCAGGCTCCGCACGAGGAACCAACGGTTATTGACGCCCAGACACAGAGGATCTTATCCGACACGCTGACCCTGGCAAAACAACTCGGGGCCATCGTCTTCACGTACAAAGGGAAGGATATTCCGAGGACCATCCTGCAGTTCGCAAAGGAATACCGGGTGGGGCACATCGTCATTGGTACACCCCTTAGGATACCCTGGTTCAAGAAGATCATAGCGCGGGAGAACATCCTGGATCAACTGATTCGGGGAGTCGATGGAATTTCCATTGTCGTCCTTGACACTAAGAAGCATGAACCGGTATCGGGCACACGGGAGCTATGGAGCAGATTGAAAGGGAAAACCCGTGCCGTACCTGAAAGGAAGAGAGATATCTTGCTCTTAGGTGACTTGCTTGCCGAGGAACGTATTGTTATTTGGAATATGCCGGTTGAAAAGGAGGAGGCACTTAAAGTGCTAGCCCAAAAAGCGTGTGAGGCGGTCAAAATCGGCGATTGGAAGAAAGTCTATGATACTATTCTGAAGCGTGAAGAGCAGGGTTCGACCTTCTTTAACGAGGGAGCGGCGTTTCCTCACGCCCGCCTAAACGAGATCAACTCGGCGATTATTGCCTTGGGTATCGCCCAATGGGGAGTCGAGGGCGTCAACGTTGACAAACCGGTGGAGCTGATTTTTCTCATCCTGACTCCTGCCCATATCCCGGACATGCAGGTGAAGGCTTTGAGCGCCGCCAGCAGCACCGCTCGAAACAATTACCTTGTAGATCTTCTCCGTACTGCAGAAACTCCGCAAGAAGTCATGGATATAGTAAGTAAGTGGGAGTCTTTTGAATAACAGGTTTCTCATGTGGTTTACGATTACTGGTGTCCAAATGGTGTCCACAGCACTTCAAAGCAGACCGAGATAGACCTAAGTGGATCGAAATCAACCGAAGTAATTTGTTGAAAGAAAACGGTGGGTTAAGCCAATTTCGCTGTAGTATCAGCAAGTTGGCCTACCCCCCCCTGAAATGACTGGCAGTCATGAGGTCGACGGTTCGATCCCGTTCAGCTCCACCAAAAATAACAAGGGGATTACGTTATCATCGTAATCCCCTCTCTTTTTAAGTCAGTTCCTATCGGCAGCTCTAACCGCCACCCGCGCCCGCAGGACGGTTACGACACGATGCTTTTCACCGTCTCGGCGATCCCGTCCTTGTCGATCTTGTAGCGGGCATAGAGCTCATCGGGGTAGCCGATGGCCGAGAATATATCCGGCACCCCGAGTTTTTTGAATTTCACGGCCACCCCGGCATCCGTCAACGCCTCAGAGATCGCGCCGGCAAGCCCGCCGACGGTGCTGTGCTCCTCGGCGGTGATGATTTTCCCGGTGTCCGCGGCCGCTTTCATGAGCGTATCGACGTCAAGCGGTTTATCGTGTGCATGTTGACTACCCTGATCTTTATTCCGTTGTCTTTCAGCTCGTCGGCAGCATCGCAGGCCGCCTTTACCGCCACGCCGCACGCGATGACCGCGGCGTCCTTCCCGTAGTCCCGCATGACGACGGCCTTGCCGATCGTGTAGTCGTAGCTGTCATCGGGATACGCCATCGGCTCCAGCGCCCTCCCGATACGGATATAGACCGGTCCGGGCAGCTTCGCAGTCGCGGCGACGGCCTTTCCCGTCTCGATGGAATCCGCGGGCACGATAACGGTCATGTTGGCCATCGACCTCAGTATCGCGATGTCCTCGGTGGAGTGGTGCGTCGTGCCGCCGTTTCCCTGCGAGAGCCCCGCGTGCGTGGCGATGATCCTGACCGGAAGGTTCGGGTAGGCGATGTCCGTCCTGATCATCTCCGCGCAGCGCAGCGACGCGAAGACCGCAAACGTGGTGACGAACGGGATCTTCCCGCAGGTGGCCATCCCGGCCGACGCCGCGAACATGTTGGCCTCGGCGATGCCGAAGTTAAAGAAGCGCTCCGGGAAGGTCTTCTTGAAGTCCCCGGTCTTGTTGGAGCGGGTCATGTCCGAGGTGAGGACGACGATGTTCTTGTCGGCTTCGGCCATCTTCGTGATCACCTTGCCGTAGACCTCGGCCTGGGTGAACTGGTCATAGGTGTCGGTCGTATAGGTAAAGTCAAGAACGATCGATTTTTGCACGTCATCGGCCATCTCACGTCCTCCTTTTCGGGCGGCAGTTCCCGATGCACGTAAGCGCGTCGGCCGATTTGGCCTTGTCCAGCCCCGCATAGTGCCAGATAGGGTTATTCTCCATGAAATCGACCCCCTTGCCTTTCACCGTCCGGGCAACGATGAGGGTGGGCATGGGATCGGACGGCGGCGGGAGTTTGTCCAGCGTATCCACGAGGGCTCCCATGTCGTGCCCGTCGATGTCAAAGACGCGCCACCCGAAGGCCTCCCAGCGTTTGGCGATAGGCTCGATGGCCATGATCTCCTCGGTGGGGCCGTCCAGCGACAGCGTGTTCCTGTCGATGATCGCCACGATATTGCCCAGCTTGAAGTGGGACGCCGACGGCGCCGCCTCCCAGACCATCCCCTCGTTTATCTCGCCGTCGCCCATGAGGACAAAGACGCGCCAGTCCTTTTTGTCCATCCGGGCGGTAAGCGCCATCCCCACCGCCACGGAAAGCCCGTGTCCCAGCGATCCCGTGCTCATGTCGCACCCGGGGATCTTCTTCATGTCCGGGTGCATCCCGAAGGGGCTGTCGAGGTTATTGAAGGTGTTGAGCCAGTCGGGTGAAAAAAAGCCCTGGTCGGCCAGCACGGGGCAATAGGCGATGGCGCCGTGCCCCTTGGAGAGGATGAAGCGGTCGCGATCGGGCCACGTCGGGTCGCCCTCTTTCAGGTTCATGGCGTGGTAGTAGACCGCGACGATGATGTCGGCCATAGAAAGCCCGCCCCCGAGGTGCGACCCGCCGGCGATCGACGACAGCCGTATGATCTCCCTCCTGAGCCATTCCGCCTTGTCGTCGAGGAAATCCAACAGCTCATTTTTCGATGCGAATTTTCCCTTTTTCATACCCACAGTCTCCTTTCGTATCCGATCACGAAGATCATCCTATCGAGCAAACGTCCAGGAGGATGACCTCATCCGATAATATGGGCGCGATTCATGGCCCCTCCTTCAGGCGCAGTTGACCATAACCTTTACCGCTTCGCCCGTCTCGTGGGCTGCAAACGCCTTGTGGGCGTCGGCCAGCGTAAAACGGTGAGAGACCAGGGAAGCCAGATCGAGCTTCGGGAGCATATTGATCGCCCGCGGGAACGTATAGGGGGAGAAAAAGACCGCCTTGATCGTCATCTCCTTGGTGTACATGGTAAAGGGCGATATCGGGATTGTGAAGTCCGCCGGGTATACCGCGAAGAAAAAGAGCGTCGATTTCATCCCGGTGATCCCCAGCGCCTGGTTTGCCGCCGTGGCGTTTCCGGAGGCCTCGATCACCACGTCAAATCCCTTGAATCCCGTCGCCTCGAAGCCTTTAGCGATCACGTCCTCTTTGGCCGGGTCGACGACGACGTCGGCACCCAACTTTTCGGCGAGCTTTCTCTTTGAGGCCACCGGCTCCGATACGAAGACGAGGGATGCCCCCGAAAGCCGGACGAGCTGGAGGAGGATAAGGCCGATCGGCCCCGCGCCGGTAATGGCGACCGACATTCCGGCCCTGATACCGGCCATGTCAACGCAGTGGATACAGACCGACACGGGCTCGGCGAACGCCGCGACGTCCGGTTTTATCCCCTCGGGAACCGCGAAGACCTGCTGGCGGTCTGCCACGACGAACTCGGAAAAGCCGCCGTTGGGCCTCCAGAGCTCAAAGAGCCGCTCGCAGTAGTGCTGCTGGCCGTTGCGGCATCGGTAGCAGTCCCCGCAGTAGCGGACGGGGTTGGTGACTACCAGCTGGCCCACCGCGATATCCTTCACCTGGTCGCCCACCTCTTGCACGACGCCGGAAAGCTCGTGGCCCATGTAGAAGGGGAAATCGCCCGGCAGCACGAGCGTCCCCGCGTAGACCGAGTGATCGGTCCCGCAGAGCCCGCATTCGGCTACTTTGATTTTTACGTCCCGCGGACCGACCGGCGCCACGGGGACGTCCATGAGGGCCAGGTCGCGTATGCCCTTGAGCATCAATGCCTTCATGCGTGCCTCCATGAAATGATTGGTATATGAGATTTCACTGTGCCGTCCTTTGTTACCGGCCCATCCTATATCCGGTACTCCGCCCGCTCGATAAGCTCACGCTGCATGTCCTTATTGAGCGTCACGAAATAGGCGTTGTACCCGGAAATCCTCACAAGCAGGTTCTGGTAGTCCTCGGGATGATACATCGCGTCCCTGAGCATGTCCGAGTTCACCACGTTGAGCTGCATCTGCATCCCGCCGAGGTCAAAATAGGTCTTCACCAGTGACCGCATAATCTCGACGGTCTTCTCGTGACTGTGGGCCATGGCGGGGACGATCTTTACGTTAAAGGCGATATTGTTGTTCATCTTCTTCGGATCGAGCTGCGCGACGTCCCTGATATTATCGAGGATATTGTTGCTTGCGTTGGGCGAAGGGGTAAGGCCGGGGGTAAAGGCCTTTCCCGCGAGCCTTCCTGAAGGCAGCGCCCCCGCCAGGGTCCCGAACGCCACATGGTTTGCCATCGACCAGAAGCCCGCCGTGTATCTTCCCCCCCGGAAGTTTTTGTGGGCGAAGTAGGTATCGTGGGCAAACGCCGTGACACTGTTTGCAATCTGGACCGCCTCCGGGCTCCCGCTCCCGAAGAGCTTCACCTTCTTGGTTACCGTGGCATGGAGAGAGGGGTCGTTCCCGAAGTTGCCGTCGATGGCTTCTTTGAGCTTCGTAAAGGTGACTTTCTTATCGTCATACACCAGTTTCTTGACGACCATCAGCGAATCGGTAACGTCGGCCAACCCGATACAGGCCGAACCCGACGAGTTATACTTCGCCCCTCCCCTGGTCGCGTCCTTCCCGCCGGTAATGCACCCGCTGATGAGAGACGACAACAGCGGCGTCGGGCGGATGATGCTGTGGGCCTCTCCGAGCATGTTGTTGTATTCAACGGACTGATCGATCAGGAATTTGAATTGCGTCTTAAACGCCTCAAAGAAGTCCTGAAACGTCTTAAAATCGCCGTTTCCCCCGTTGGTCCCGTCATCGTATATCCTGCCGGTTTGAGGGCCCACGTCCCATCTCATGAGGGGGTGGCGTCCGTTATTCAGCGCCATTTCCAGCGCCGCCACCATGTTCATCATCATGCAGTTGGTATGCCCCATGTGCTTGCCCGAAATCGTCGGTTCCACGCACCCGGTCGCCGACCAATCGCGAAGGTCCTCGGGCCGATAGTTGAGCTCCTCGAGCGACTTCATCACGGCATGGTCGTTGTGCATCGAGGGCGTCGCGGTGGTAATCAGGTTCACCTCGCACAGCCGCTTGAGGTACGTGTCGCTGTTTTCTCCCGGCGTAAAGCGGGCATTCACGTTGGGGTCCCGGATGGCCAGTATCTCGGTCACCTTGAGGAAGATATAGGTCATGTCGTTGACGGCGTCTTTTCCGTCGGGGGTTATGCCTCCCAGGGTAATGGCCTGGTCCGATGAGCTCCCGCCGAAGAGGTAGTTCCCGATATCCGGCACCAGCGGGAGGTGGTCGGTGCAGCGCATGTAGAAGCAGCCGACCAGCTCGATGGCCTTCTTGATGTACTCGGTTTTCTCCCTCTCGGTCGTGAGCTTCTTCATATCCGATACGAAGTATGGCTGAAGCCACTGGTCCATCCGGCCGAGGGAAAGCCCCGCGTTCGTATTTTCCATGTGGAGCGCCACCCAGCCGATCCAGATGGCGTTGATCGCCTCATCGAGCGTCCGGGCGGGATTCTCGGGAACGCGGTCGCATATTGCCGAGAGCCGCAGGAGCTCCGCCTTGCGGACGGGATCGCCTTCTTCTCCCGCCAGAAGGGCCGCCTGTTTTGACAGGTTTTTCGCGTAGCCCGTGACCCCTTCGAGGCAGATTTTCATGGCCGCCAGCGTCTCCTTTTTCTGCCGGGACGCGCCCGCGTCTCGTTTCAGCTCGTCGTCGATCTCCCTCATGAGCCCCGTTGTCCCGATCCTGAGGAGCTTCGGGAAATCCAGGATCGTGTGGGAGAGGGCGGCGATCTTGAAGAGGAAATAGACCGCAAAACGCTCATCTAATTGCTGGCTGAGCGGATTACCGTATTGTTTCCTGACCCACTCGCGGAAGTTCTTGTCCATCCAGTAAGGGAGGACGTGGCCATGAAGTATCTGGACCGTCTCGTCGGATATCGTGTAGGGATTCAACCGCCTGTCGGCCGCCGATTTCAGCTCCCCCCACAACAGCGCGGCGTGGGCGTCCGGGTAGAGGATTACCCCGATCTCTTTTGTCGTTGAAGTGCCGGCCACGAGGTCGTTTCTCCTGATGATCGGTTTCTTGTTCTCCATCAGGTATTTGAATGCGCGGGCCTGGCGGAGCTCGTTTTGTCCGCCGCCGTTATTCGGAAACAGCGTAAACCCGTTCTTGACAAAGAAATCGGTCAGGAGCTTCGGACGTTCCGGGCATACCTCCGGCTTCGTGTTGAAATGGATATCCAGGAACTCCCCGAGGCGGGGAAAATCGTCGATTGCGTACTCGGATAGGTACGGATCCGTCAAGATACTGTACGCCCGGATCGACCCGCTCCCCCCGTATTCGTGTCCCTTTCCTTCGGGAAAGCTCGTTGAGGCACGCGGGGTTGGCCTCCCGTGAGATCCGCCGGTTCTCCGCGAGCTCCGCACGTACCTGCTTGCCGAGCAGCTTCTTGTGTTTCTTCCCGAACAACAGCGAGATGTAGAAATTGAAGGGATTCAGGCAGGTCAGGTTGCCGTCCGTTCTCATCTTGTTTTTCAACAGCAGGTTTATCACCTCGTTGGGCGTTATTCTCAGCATCTCGAGAACCGTCTTGTCGTCAACAAAGATCAGCGTTACGTCGATATCGTTCGGGATTTTCTTTGTGACCGAGACTTTTCCGTCCTTGAAGATTATCGCCTGATTGACGCTGTCGTTCTCCGTCTTAAAACCGACGGAAAAATTGATCCAGCCCTGGGTCGATTTCATGTATCGCCGTATCCACGGGATATAGTTGAAAAGGAACGCAATGAGGAGAAATAGGAGGTGAACGATAAGATTGGTAAACGATCTCCTGTTCATAGTGATCCTCCTGATCAGAGAAAACAAAAGCCTCACCTACGATATCTTCAGCACGACCTTTATCACCTCGCTCGATTTCTCCTTGGCAAGCTTGAAGGCCTCCTTGTAGTCCGCGAACGGGAAGCGGTGGGTTATAAGATGGTCGACCCTGATCTTCTTTTTCCTGATCAGTTCTATTGCCAGGTCAAAGGAGCTGATCCGCTTGCCCTGATAGGTCTCCGACCCGTGGGCGTTGATCCCCTTCATCGTCAGTTCCTGCTGCCAGACCGGCGTCTGGTCAAAGGATACGGGAGAGAGCTGGTTTCCGATCATGATATAGTCGCCCTGGGCCGCGAGCCACCTCAGCGAGTCGTGGATGGTGGCCGAATAACCAACGCAGTCGTAGATCAGGTCAAATCCCCCCAGCATCGTGTTATTGCCGAGCGGCCCGCGATAGAGCTTGGCGCCCGTGGCCGCGGCTACGGCCTTATACGGGTCTCCGTCAAGCACGTAGTCGGCGCCGTACTTTTTCGCGAGCTTCTTTTTGAAAGGAATCTTTTCGAGGGCGTAGAGGGTGAAGCCCTTTCCCAGCGCCTTGGCGATCTGGATAACCCCCAGGCCGATGGTCCCGGCGCCGATGACGAGCACCTTTTCGCCGTTTCGGGGCAGCCTGCTGAGCACCGCATGGAGCGAGACGGCCGTCGGCTCGACGAGCACGGCCTGATCGTCCGAGATATCGTCCGGCACTTTCACGAGCTGGGTCTTGTGGGCCAGGAAATGCTCGGAAAACCCCGCGCCGAGGTTGGGAGGCAGCGTCCCCTCGGAGAAGTTTTCGCAGAGGGTGTAGTTACCCTCTTTACACGGGCGGCACGGCGGCGTGATCTCCTTGGTGGAGCAGCAGGGCAGGTAGCGCTGCAGGATAACGCGGTCGCCCAGGGCAAGGCCGGTTGCTCCCGGGCCCTTTTCGACGACCCGTCCCACCACCTCGTGGCCCATGAAGGCCCGGGGGACGCCGGGCAGCGCCGCGATCGAGATCCCGGGACTTGCCTTGACAAAAAACATCGCGATGTCGGCCCCGCAGATGCCGGTCATGATCGACTTGACCCGCACCCAGTTCTTGCCGGGCAGCTTCTGCTCGGGGATATCACTGAACCCGACGGGAGACAGCGGCGAATAGTAGATAAACGGCAACAACCCCGCCAGCGCCTTGGTGATAAGGATCTTGGGAATGTTCACGTCAAAATAGATTGATTTCATGCTTGGACCTCTTGCAGGCGTTTTATATTTTCCAATAGAGAACGTTTTTGCTAACGAGGCGGCGCCACCCCAGATTCCCACTTTCATTGCCAAAGTAGGAGTCATCCGCACCGCGGAATCGATAGCTATGCCTGGACTAAGACCTGCGCCCTGTGCCTTCCTCGATAAGGCCCTGTTGTGCTCAATGAAGGGACGGCGACGCAATCCGTAAGACAACTATCACGCTGCCGCCTCGCCCGTTTTCCCGCGTGAGGCCGCTCCGGGCACGTATCCCATGGACAGGGAGATTTCAAAGGATGTTTCTATCAGATTATCGCACGAGGGAAGAGGGTAGTTCTTGGATACGGTCCGGGGGCTGCACCGAAACGCTGACTGCGGCAATCGGCTCTCCAGTTCGGTCATAGATAGGGGCGCCGATACAGCAATGTCCTATGACATATTCCTGGTTATCTGCTGCATATCCCAGCCTTACGATATCCTCCAGTTCCCTGATCAAGGTTTTACGGCTGATAATCGTTTGGGGCGTATAGGCGGCTAACTCGGCCTGTTCGAAATAGTCCTGTATTTGCCCCTTCGGGAGGAACGCGAGTATCGACTTTCCGAGGGCGGTACAATGAGCGGGAATCCGGGGTCCTAACAACTGGGTCTGGGCCACATCTGAGGAGGGAAAGCGGTTCATCGTGACAAAGACGCTCCCGCGATCCCAGAGTCCTATTCGGACCATCGTGGAACACTTCTGCGCGAGGCGGCGGGCCGGCCCCAATCCAACGAGATTTATCTTAAGAGTTCCCGAAAGGATTGTCCCCAGCTCGTAAATCCTGAGGCCGAGGCCGTATTTATTTATTTCCGCTGTCCTGAATGAGGAATCCCTGTTCCATGAGGGTTTTTACGATGCCGTGGACCGTCGCCTTTGGTATCCCGATGCTCTTGCTGATCTCGGTAATACCCAGGTAAGGCCTTGTGAGGGAAAAGAGTGAGAGTATATCAATGGCTTTGCGAATCGATTGGACGCCCATTATCCAACTCTTCTATGGCATGCTCAATGTTCGGCAATGCCGAACGTGATACGGTATCACTGAACATAAAATAACGGCGCTGAGATGTCAAGCGAATTAGTCCGGGTTATCATCGTTAGTACTGGAATTTCCCTCTCGTTCTTCCTGAGCCCCTGAAAAAAAGCCCGTGCTGTAAATAGAGGGCGTCGCCGGAAACGTATTGATAGAGATAAGGGAAATGGTCAGCTGCCGCCAAAGCGTTACGAGAAGCGTTGCGAAAACCGGGGAAATGCGGCGGGTTACAGGACACGATATAGTATCGCGGAGAATCTAAAATATAAATAATGTCAAGGCGATGACCCGGTTCACGCCCTCTCATCGCGACTATTTTCCTTGACACCCGGTCTCGTTCCGCGGTACTTTTAGTACTTCAGTAGCGTATACAATAATACTGGCAATACTGGACGCCCCGACAACCCGCCGGAGCATGCTACCGGGAGGCTAAAGGCGGATATGATTAAGAGACGGGGCGTAGGGCTGTGCGATGAAGAAGGTGTCCCTCTTTATCCCCTGTCTGGTCGATCAGTTCCTCCCGGAGATCGGTGAGGCGGCGGCGCTCCTCCTTTCCCGATCGGGGGCCGACGTCAGCTACGATCCCCGACAGACCTGCTGCGGCCAGCCGCTCATCAACGCCGGGAGGACACGCGAGGCGCGTGATATCGCCCGGCGTTTTATAGATATCTTTTCCGAGGCCGACTACGTCGTGGCCCCCTCCGGCTCGTGCGTCCACACCGTCAAAAAGCACTACCCCATGCTCCTGCCCGACGGCGAGATAGGCCGGCGCGCCCGCCGGTTATCCGAGCGGGTATTCGAGCTTTCGGAATTCCTCGTCACCGTCATGGGTTTTTCCGACCCCGGGGCCGCCTATCCCCACAAGGTGGCGTATCATCACTCCTGTCATCTCTCCCGCGGGCTCGGCGTTTCCAAGAGTCCGCTGACCCTTCTTTCGAACGTCGCCGGTATAGAGCTCGTCCCGCTTGCCGAAGATAACGTCTGCTGCGGCTTTGGCGGGGAGTTCTCGACGCTCTATCCGGACATCTCCACGGCGATGGCGGCCGAAAAGGTGGATAAGGCTATCGCCAGCGGCGCCGAATGCCTTGTCCTCGGCGAGCCGGGGTGCATCCTCAATATCAGGGGGTTCGTACGGCGAAGGGGGCTTCCGCTTACGGTCCTCCATACCGCACAGATCCTTGCGGGGACGGGAGGCGGGCAATGAAGATCGAGGTGGAACGCTTTCGCGCCAAGGCGGCCTCGGGCATCCGGGAACGCCGCCCAGCGGGATATCCTCAACCGCCTCCGCATTATCTTCACCGCCCTGCGGGACTACTCGTTTTCCACCCTGAAAGACCCGGACGCGGCGCTGGCCCGGGCCCGCGATATTCGAAAACAGGCAATAAAGAATCTCCCGGCCTACCTCGAGCAATTCGAGCGTAATGTTATCAAGAACGGCGGCAGCGTCTTCTGGGCCGCCGACCACAAACAGGCGCGCGAGCTCATCGTCGACCTTGCGCGAAAGCGCGGCGTCACAACCATCACCAAGGGTAAGTCCATGCTGTCCGAGGAGATGGGGCTCAACGAGGCGCTTATCCAATCCGGCGTCGACGTCTATGAGACAGACCTGGGTGAATTCATCGTGCAGCAGGCGCATCGCACGCCGTTTCATATCGTGGGGCCGGCCCTCAATATGTCCACCGACGAGATCGCGGACCTTTTCGTGCGCGTCATGGGCACCGGGAAGACGGTTGACCTGAACGAATTGACAATGCAGGCGCGCGCGTTCCTGAGGGACAAATTCAAGCGCGCCGGAATGGGTATCACCGGGGCCAATATGGCGGTCGCCGAGACCGGGACCCTGATCCTTGTCGAGAACGAGGGCAATATACGATTCTCGACGTCGGCCCCCGCGACCCATCTGGTCGTTATGGGCATCGAGAAAATCGTCCCGACCATGGACGATGCCCTGTCCATGCTCAAGGTCCTCACCAGAAGCTGCACCGGCCAGGCCATCTCGAGTTACGTCTCGTTCATCGATCGGCCGAGACAGGCCGGAGATATCGACGGCCCGGGTGAGCTTATCGTGGTCATCGTCGATGCCGGGCGAAGCCGGATATATGAGGACCCCGACGTGAGGGAAGTCCTCCAGTGCATCAAGTGCGGGGCCTGCCTCAACACCTGCCCGGTATGGGGCACGGTGGGGGGATATGCCTACGGCTGGGTCTATTCCGGCCCGATCGGCGCGCTGCTCAACCCGCTCTTTTTGGGGCTCGACCGGGCCAGTGACCTCTATTTTGCGTGTACGCTCTGCGGGAAATGCCGCGAGGTCTGCCCGGCGGGAATCGACCATCCCGCGCTCTTCCTGAAGTTCAGGGAGAAGCGCGCGGCCGGGGAAGCCCGGTTCGGAGCGAAGAAGCCTCCGGTAACCGAGCGGATCGTTCATTCGGTATGGGCCTGGGTGCTCAGTGACGAGCGGCGTTTCCGGCTTGCAAACGAAGCTCATGCGGTGGGCGCTGCTCCCGTGGAAGCAGGGACGGCACGATACGGTGGCTCCCGACGAAGGTCGGGGGCTTTACGAGAGACCGGGACCTTCCGTTTCCCGCCCGGGTACCCTTCCGTGACCGGTGGGAAGGGATTGAAAACACCATCAGGAAGAAAAATGAGTGAGACCCGCGCGTCCAGAGAGGCGATACTCAAAAGGCTAAAGGACTCGGCCGGGCGTTCCGCTGCCCGAGCCCGGGATACCGGCAAGCCCCAGGGCCGCCCGTCGGTCGATATCGAGACGCTGGTGAAGGACTTCTCGGACCGCGCGGTCCTCGCGGGGGCGATCGTTAAGAGGATTTCCGGGACGAAGAAGGCCGGGGACGAGGCCGTCGGGTTTATGAAGGAGCTTGGGTTCTCGTCGGCGCTTCTGTCGACCGAGCGGATCGTGGAGCAATCGGATATCAAGGAGACGCTTGCTGCGGCCGGCCTTCGCGTATCCGTCCAGGGAAGCGATCCCGCTTCCCATCGGGAATCGAGCTTTGCCTCCGACGTGGGCGTTACCGGGGCCCTGTGCGGCATCGCGGAGACCGGGACCGTCGTCCTCGCGCTGGGCGACGGCTATTCCCGCCTGATTGCACATGCACCGTTTGCGCACGTCGTCCTCCTTCCGGTGCGCGACATCGTCACCGATACCCATCACTTCTGGTCGCTCGTGACCGATCAGGGATTATATACCGAGAAACGGGCCGCCGATTTCGGGAAGCCGCCAAACGGCGCTGACGGCCGATCCGGGTCTCAAACGAAGCCGCCCGCAGTCGCTTTTGTAACCGGCCCCAGCATGACGGCGGACATCGCGCTCACCGCCGTCAGGGGAATCCACGGCCCGGGAAAGGTGCTGATACTCCTGATAGACCGCTAGCCGATCGCCCGCGCCCGGGCAGTTCTCCACCGGCACCGCTAAAAACCTTTTCCCGTCCTGCAGGCAGGTCCACGGATCTTTCCGTAACGGCGGATAAATCCCCCCTCCGGTCTTCCCCCTCCATATCGATAACTACCGCGTCGTGCCTGTGGCTTCCAAACCGCTGCCAATACCGGGGGTATTTCTGCAACACCTGCACGGGGTAAGCTGAAATACGACGGATATCCATCCCGTATCGTTTTTTTCTTGACAACGGGCCCAGAAGTACGATATTGGTATTACCAATTAGCCAATTCTCCCGCGATTGTTCCATGTAAATCAAAAGGGGGATTGCCCATGATACCCGCGCGTTTCCAGACTACCGGATTTGACAGGTCCCGGCTGGCGGCGCTCATGAAAGATAGGGGAATCGACGCGATCCTCCTTTCGACACCCGAGAACGTCCTCTACACCACCGGCTATCCATGCGTCCCGTCCAGCGGCAACCCGATCCTTTACGCGCTGCAAAACCAATTTCCTTTCTTTTGTTTCATCGAGGCCGACGGCCGCGTGACCCTTTTTTGCTGGGTCGGCGCCATACTGGGGGGCGTGGAGTTTGCCGTTGACCATACGGAGGTCTATCTGGACCGCGCCGGCGCAATCGAGGTCTTGAAGAACTTCTATCGCGGCCTCTAACCTTGCCGGGAAGACCGTCGGCGTCGAATCGGCCTGTCCCTGGTTTGCCGTCCGGCTCATCGAGGAAACAGCCCGGCCAAAGGGTATCAGCGTGATCGACGATATCATAGGGTCGCAAAGGCTCATCAAGTCCGCAGAAGAGATCGAGATGATCAAGCGGAGCACGGCCGTCGCGGAGGCTACCTTCACCGAGCTCGCGGCCATCATCAGGCCCGGCATCAGCCGACCCCGGCTCATCCAGGAGGCCAAGTACCGGATGATCAAAAACGGCGCCACCGGCATCGGCCATACGACCATCTCTTTCGGCACCTCGAACCCCGAGGTCTCCATCGAGGAAATCCTCGAAAAGGAGAGCCTCGTCGCCATCGACATCGGGGCGCGCTATTACGGCTGGGCCTCCGATATCCGCAGGCACGTCTACACGGGGGCCGTGCCGGACGAGCTGTCCCGGCTTCACGCGACGATGTGCGGCATCGTCGATGAAATCGGCGCGATGCTCGTCCCCGGCGCGACGGGGGCGCGGCTGCACGATTCGGCCGTCGCACTGTATCAGAAAAACGGGCTTGATCCGTTCGTCATCACCGTGGGCCACTCTATCGGGCTCGAGACCGAGGAACGATGGCTCTACCGGGGCAGCGACCTTACCCTTGCCCCCGGCATGGTCATCAATGTCGAGCTCTACACGAATTACCGGGAAGGAGTCGAGGTCGGCGATGAGGAGACCTATCTCATCACCGAAAAGGCCCCGGTGCGGCTTACCGCGCTGGCGCGCGAGATACTATCCGTATGATGTTTCTAACCGCGCCCGGATGGCGTTCCGTCGAATTATGATGTGCTTTCTTGACTGACCGCCAGACAGCGGAAAAAGAGGGAGGTATACCCAATCATGGGATGGAAGGCAGACGCAACGCAGAAAATCGATGAGTCGTTGAGGCAGGCAGTCGTGGAGAAGCTCGAGGCCGGGACCTTCGGCCAGAAGGATCTTCAGGACTACTTTACGCTCTTTACCCAGGTCGCCAACGACCTGGATGAAACCAGGGACGAGGTCGACGGGTTCAACCGGAAGTTCCAGTTCAACCTCGGGGGTTACGGCCCCGTCTACCTGGTCATCCGGGACCAGACGTTCGAAATGGGCCAGGGGGAGGTCCAGAGCGCCGGATATCACGCTGGAGATGGAGGCGCCGCTGGCCGCGGGCATCTTTACCGGCCAGGCCGACGCGACGGCCGCCTATATGAACGGCCAGTTCAAGATCGACGGGAACCTGCCCGACGCCATAAAATTCGGCGCGCTCGTCGAGCTGGTATTCTCGGAGCTGGATATCGCCCCGGCCGGCTCTCCGTACGCCGCGGCCCGCGCCGTATCCGACGGTCCCCGGGGAAAAGGCACGGCAGCCCGGGGCACGAGGCGCGTCAAATTCGGCGTGATCGGCGCGGGCAGCGCGTGGGGCTTTCACAGCGCCGCGTGCGCCGGCTCGCCCTACCTTCAATTCGTCGCCGTTTATGACAAGAACCAGAAGCTGGCCGAGAAGGTCGCCAAGCGCTACAAGGTCAACACGATGGAGGCCTACAGCGACCTGGGGGAATTCCTGAAGAGCGACATCGAGGCGGTCCTTATCATGGTGCCGCACGTGTACCATGCGGACATCGTATCAAAGGTTGCCGCCGCAAAAAAACACATCCTGTGCGAAAAGCCCATGGCCACGACGCTGGAAGACTGCGACCGGATGATACAGGCGGCCAAAAAGGCCGGGGTGAAGCTCATGATCGCGGAAAACCACCGCTTCCTGCCGGCCCACCAGTATGTGCATGACGCGATCAAAAAGGGGCTGGTCGGCGACGTCCTGTTGGTGAGGGCCTACGAGGGGGTCAACGAGATCGAGGGCATGACCACGCCCGACTTCTGGAAGGGTGATCCCATCAAGGCCGGGGGCGGGTCGTTCATGGACATGGGCGCCCACAAGTTTGCGACCCTCCAGTGGGTGCTGGAAGACGAGGTCGAGTCCGTCACGGCGCTGCTCGCCAAGCAGGCGACCAACCTCCCCGAAAAGGCCGAGGACAATGCCCTGTCGATGCTCCGGTTTTCCGAGAGGCGCCGTCGGCGAGGTCGTCGTCAGCTTTACCCAGATGACGCCGCCCTTCAACAGCATGGAGATCCACGGTACCAGGGGGACGATCCTGGAAAACCACATGTGGGACAGGCCGGTCCGTATCTTTTCGAGCCACGACGACATGGGGGAAAACAAGAACCAGTGGTTCGAGCCCGAGATCGAACACGCCCCGTTTCCCCTCTACTACAATATCTCGGCGCGCAACGAGGACGAATACTTCGCCCAATGTATCCTGGAGAATAAAGACCCCGAGTTCACCCCCGAACAGGCCAAGAGCGCCATCGCCGCCGTTCTGATGGGCTACCTCTCGGCGGAGACGGGCAAAGCCGCCAGCAGGGATGACCTTTCGGCGGTGGCAAAAACGGCGGGCACGAAAAGCATCCTGGAGGCGCTGGCCGACCATATCCCCGTCAACAAACAACTCCCCGAGGTGAAGCGTATGAACCCGATCGGTTTTAGCCGCCCCCGGATCAGGGAAATCATGGACAAGCGAGACCTGGATATCCTGATCGTGACCAGCCCCGTAAACGTATTCTATGCCAGCGGGATGCCGACGCTGCACGCGAGCCCCAACCCGATCCTCTTTGCGCTGAGCAACCAGTACCCCACCGTCGCGATGGTTAACCGGGACGGCGACTGCGCCCTGTTCAACTGGGCGCTCTTCCAGAGCGTGGACAGGTTCTCCTGGATCGCCGATCACCGGGGAACGATCGGGCTCAAAGAGACCTGCCGCGCCATTACGGCCAAGATCAAGAAATGGGGCATGGAAGGCAAGCGGATCGGCATGGAGTCGCTGGCGCCCAAGTATATCCTCGACCACCTCCTGCGGCAAAAGGCGTCCCCCGAGATCGTGACGGCCGACGACGTCCTTCTGGATATGCGCCTGGTTAAGACCGACGAGGAAATACGCCGGATTGAAATAGCTACGCGGATTACGGAAAAGGCCATCACGGCCTGCATGAAGGCCGCAAAAGAAGGGATGACCGACAACGATTTCCTGAAGCTCGCGCGAAAGACCATGATCGACGAAGGGGCCGAGGTCTGGGATCACCTGACGCTCTCCATCGGCGATTCGGACCCGGAGGCCCCCGGAATCGGGACGGTGCTCAAGAAGGGCGATATCGCGCGGTTTGACTTCGGCGCGGTCTACCAGGGGTACGTCGCGGACGTGAACCGGCACGTTGTCCTGGGGCCTGTCCCCAGAGGGGCGGCCGAAAGCATCGACCGGCTTATCATGCTGCAGGAGTATTACGAGAAACGCGTCAAGCCCGGGGTTAACATCAAGGAGCTCAACGCCGAGGCCAGCGCCTTCTACCAGTCCAAGAGGCAGCAGGGCATGACCTTTGCGGTCGGGCACAGCATCGGCCTGGAGTGCGAGGAGCAGCACCTGTTCGGGCCCCTGTCGGTGCTCGACCGTCCCTTCGAACAGAACATGGTCTTCGAGATCGAGGCGTGGGAGCCGTACGAAACAACCCTTATCGGTGTGGAGGACTGCTACGTGGTCACGGCCGACGGGTGCCGGAAGATTACCACGCTGGACAAACACATCATCAGCGTGTGAGCCGCGGATCGTGAACAGTATATACGGGAGACGTATCATGGACCCTCTTATCATCGTTGCGACACCCAATACCTGCTGGCTGAAGCCGGAGGTTCAATTCCCGAAGACGCCCGGGGCCATCGCGGAGGAGGCCGTACGCTGCCAAAAGGCCGGGGCGACGGTCCTGCACACGCACGCCGAAGGCCAGTGGGTCGAGGTCATCCGCGCCGTCCGCGCCGCGACGGACATCATCGTGCAGAGCGGGATGTCAAGCCTTGAGATCGAGGAGCGCATGGACGCCTTCAGGGAAAAGACGGACATGATCTCGATCATACTGAACCACCACGACGAGGCCTTCAAAGAGCTCGACTGCCTGAAGCTCCACTCGAAAGAAGAGCTCGAACAATACGCACGGCTCTGCGCCCAGTACCACGTTGCCCCCGAATTCGAGGTCTGGCACGCGGGCTCGGTCTGGAACCTGAACTACCTCATCGGTAAGAAACTGCTCAAGCCGCCCTACATCACGACGCTCTTCTTCGGCTGGCCGGGGGGCACCTGGTCGCCGCCGACCGTCGAGGAATACCTCTACCGGCGAAGACTCCTCCCTCCGGGCTCTGCCGCAACCGTGAGCATCATGCACGAGGACCAGATGAAGATACTGGTTGCCGCCATCATGGAAGGCGACCACGTCCGCGTGGGCACCGAGGATTATCCTTTTACGCGGGACGGGCGGCTGGCCGAGACCCACGAGCTGGTGGAGGAAATAGCCTCGATCTCCCGGTCGCTCGGCAGGCCCGTGGCGTCCGTGGAAGAGGCGCGGCAAATCCTTGGACTTGACAGGAGCTAACAATATGACCGCATCGAAAAAGGTGGCCCTGATCACGGGCGCCGCCAACGGGATAGGCGAGGCGACGGCACGGCTCTTCGCAAAACGGGGGTACGCCGTCGTCATGGTCGATATCGCCGACCGGGGCGGCGTAATCGCCAAAGAGATAGTATCGGACGGCGGCGTGTGCGACTTTATTGTCGGAGACGTTTCCGCCGAAAAGGACGTGATCGCGGCGGTCGAAAAGTCGGTGAAAAAACACGGCCGTATCGACGTGCTCAACAACAACGCCGGGATCGTCCTGGTTCGCCCGCTGGACGAGATCGCGTGGGACCAGTACCGGCGCGTCGTGGACGTGAACCTGGGCGGGATATTCCTGTTCTGCAAGCACGTCATCCCCGTCATGAAGGGGCAAAAGGCCGGGGCGATCGTGAACATGGGGTCGGTATCGGGCCACGTCGGGCAGATCGATCACTCGCTCTACGGCGCGACCAAGGGGGCCGTAATCGCGCTCACGCGGGCGCTGGCCTGGGAGCTGGCCCCGTACAATATCCGCGTCAACTCGGTCAGCCCCGGCTCCGTCGATACCCCCATGCTGAGGGGCGATATCCAGATCGAGTCCGAAAAGACCGGCAAAGCCCTACGACGAGGTGAAACGGATCAGGGAGGCCGAGCAGGCGTTCAGGCGCTGGGCCGATCCGTCCGAGATCGCCGAGTCGATATATTTCCTGGCCGGCGATACGGCGTCGTTCATCACCGGCACGGACCTCCTGGTGGACTGCGGATGGGTGGCAAAGTGACCAGGAAAATAGCCGACGTCCCCTATGAAGAGCTCAGGAAGGACGTCCTCTCCGAGAGGATAGCCCACTCGCTGCTCAACCTCATCAAGGAAAAGCAGCTGCGGCCGGGCGATCGGCTGCCGCCCGAGCGGGAGCTTGCCGCCATGATGAAGGTGAGCCGGCCGTCGCTGCGCGAGGCGCTGAGGGCCCTCCAGATAATGAACATCATCGATAACCGCCAGGGATCGGGGACGTATATCACCTCCCTTGAGCCGGAGCGCCTCATCGAGCATCTTGATATCATCTTTACCCTCAACGATACGACCTATAGCGAGTTGTTTGAGGCACGGAAGATCCTCGAGGCCGGCGTGGCGGCCCTTGCCGCCCGCGACATCACGGACGAGATAGTCGACGAGCTCGAGCTCTGCCTTGAAGGCGCCCAGGCGGTGATAGACGACGCGGAGGCCTTCCTCGAGATCGACCTCGATCTCCACCGGAAAATCCTGGAGGCGACGGGAAACACGATCCTATCGCTCTTCATGCGGTCGATAAGCCAGCTGAGTATCTACAGCCGCAGACGCACGGGAGAGCGCCTCGACGTCAGGCGGCAGACGGTCGAGGACCACCGCGCCATCGTCCAGGCGCTGAAATCGCGCGACCCGGCGGCGGCCCGGGGCGCGATGATCGACCATCTTTCGCATATAGAGCAGGCCATGAAACAGATGAAGGACGAGAGAAAGGAGTCATAGGCATGGAAGAGCGGTTTCTGGTCACCGGGGCAACCGGGTGCATCGGCGCGTGGACGGTGAGAAACCTCATCCGCGAGGACGTATATGTAGGCGTCCTGGTGAGGGGAGATGACCGGCACCGCCTTCGGCTCATCATGGGAGAAGACGAAATCTCCCGCGTCCGGTTCATCAAGGGAGACATTACCGATCTGGAGGTAATCCGGAGCGCCGTCGCGGAACATGGCATCACGCATATCGTCCATCTTGCCGCCATGCAGCTGCCGTTTTGCAAGGCCGACCCGCCCCTGGGGGCCGCCGTGAACGTGCAGGGCACGGTGAATATATTCGAGGCGGCCAAGAGCTGCGGCATACGCCACGTGGTCTACGCCAGCAGCACCGCCGTCTACGGCCCGCGGGACCGCTACCCCGGCGGGCCGCTCATGCACGACGCGCCGCTTGACCCGCGCTCGCACTACGGCGTCTACAAACAGGCAAACGAGGCCACGGCCCGGGTCTACTGGCGGGACGACGGCATATCGAGCGTCGGCATCCGGCCCTATGTCGTCTATGGTCCCGGCAGGGATCAGGGGATGACATCCACGCCGACGAAGGCGATGCTGGCGGCCGCGGCAGGCTTGCCCTATCACATCACGTACGGGGGCCGCTTCGGCTTCCAGTATGCCGACGATACGGCCCGGGCGTTTATCGGCGCCGCGCGGGCGACGATCGAGGGAGCCGAGGTATTCAACCTCGGCGGCCAGACCGTGGGGATAGAGGACGTGGTCAGGGAAATCGAGGCGGCAGTACCCGCTCTCCGGGGAAAGATCACCCATGAAACGAACCCGCTCCCCTTTCCCGAGGAGATCGACAATGCGCCGCTGGTCGCGCTCCTCGGCGGCCTTGCGATAACGCCGCTGACCGACGGCGTCAGACAGACGATCGACATATTCACGAAGGCCCTCACGGACGGACGCGTAGTCCCGGAGGACGCCGGGGGCCGTTGACACCGGGCATATGAAATAAATACCGCCGGCCCGATCGGGTGGTCGGGCGCGATCTCCGGCCGCGGGCTTGTAGTGCGGAATAGTTGAGAAAATGGTTTATACCGTGCGGCCCGAGTGCTATACTATCGGCATCATATTAATCAATGAGCGGGAGGCCTTCTCATGGCGCTGTTTTCTCGGCTTGATACCCTTTCGGCGATGAAGCGCATCGGCATGGTGGCGGTCTTCTATCATCCCGACGCCGCCGGTGAGCAAAAAAATACTCTCGGCCTGTAGCGACGCCGGGGCGTCCGTCGTCGAGTTCACCAACCGGGGCGACGGCGCCGTCAACGTCTTCACCGAATTAGAGGCATATCGCCGAAAGGAGCGGCCCGACGTGATCCTGGGCGTCGGGTCGATCGTCGACGCCCCGACGGCGGCCCTCTTCATCAACAATGGGGCGGATTTCGTGGTCGGGCCGGTGCTCGACGAGGATACGGCGCTCATCTGCAACGCGCGCAAGATCCCCTACTGCCCCGGCTGCGGGAGCGTCACCGAGATCCACCGGGCCCACCGGCTGGGCGTGGAGATAGTGAAGGTCTTCCCGGGAGGCCAGGTCGGGGGACCCGCCTTCGTCAAGGCGGTGCGCGGCCCCATGCCGTTTGCCGAGATCATGCCCACCGGCGGTGTTGAGCCGACCGAGGCGTCGCTAACTGCCTGGTTTGCGGCAGGGGTCGCCTGCGTGGGCATGGGGGCCCGCCTCATCGACGCCGACATGATCGAGCGGGGCGATTTTACCGGGCTCACGAAGAAGATACGCGAAACCGTCGAGCTAATCGCAAAGATCAGGAAAGATAGTTAAGGGACCGGTGGTAGTATGACGACCGAAAAGATAGTAACGTCCGGTGCGAAGGATAAGGTCTTTGCCGCCTTCGGGGAGATCATGCTCAGGCTGGCCGCGCCGGGCTATGAGCGGCTGCTTCAGTCGCCGGCGCTTGAGGCAACCTTCGGCGGCGGAGAGGCCAACGTCCTGGTGAGCCTGGCGTGCCTGGGCAAAAGGACGCGCTGCCTCACCGCCCTGCCCAAAAACGCAATCGCCGCCGACGCGATCCGCCAGCTGCGCGGCTTCGGTGTGGACACCGACCATATTTTACTCGTCCCCGGTTCCCGCATGGGTATCTACTTCCTCGAAAAGGGGGCAAACCAGCGCCCGTCCCGGGTGATCTACGATCGGATTCCGTCCGCCGTCTCCACGATCGCGCCGGGCGCAATCGACTGGGGGAGAGCCCTTGACGGCTGCGGGTGGTTTCATATCACCGGCATCACCCCGGCGCTGTCCAAAAACGCCGCCGATGAGTCCCTGGCCGCCCTCTCGGCGGCAAAGGAGCGGGGGCTGGTCATCTCGATTGATCTCAACTATCGGTCCAATCTCTGGAAATGGGGAAAGGCGGCCCCCCAGGTCATGGGAGAGCTTGCCGCGTATGCGGACGTGATCATCGCAAACGAGGAAGACTGCCAGAAGGCGCTCGGCATCGGGATCGAGTACGACCCGGGCAAAGGCGTTATCGACCAGGAGGGCTACCGGAAGCTCACCGGGCAGGTCCTGGAGCGCTATCCCAACGCGTGCGTCGTCGCCATTACCCTCAGGGAGAGCCTGTCCGCCTCGGCCAACCGCTGGGGCGCGGTCGCGTCTGACGGAAAAAACGTTGTCTTTTCAAGGAAATACGACATCACCCACATCGTCGACCGGGTGGGCTCCGGAGACGCGTTTGCCGCCGGCCTTATCTACGGGCTGTGCCACCTCTCGGACCTCTCCGAGGCCCTCGAGTTCGCCGCGGCCGCCTCGTGCCTTGCCCACTCGATCCCGGGCGATTGGAACCGGTGCGGCCTGGACGAGATCACGGCCCTCACGGGGGGCGACGCGGCCGGAAGGATCAAGCGGTAGAATACCGGCCGTGCGGGCGGCGGCTCCGCGGCCTTTCTTGTTCAGGATTTACACCTTCATGATTAACTGGAATTCTTGTGAGGGAACACCCTATGAAGAAAACAGAAATCTCCACGGACGGTCGTCTTACGATGGGGACGAGGCTCGGGTTCGGCGTCGGCGATTTCGGCGCCAATCTGGTGTTTCAGTCAACCCTGATCTTCCTGATCTTCTATTTTACGGACGTGTTCGGTATCGCCGCACCCATCGCCGGGACGATCTTCCTGGTGGCAAAGGCATGGGACGCCGTCAGCGACCCCGTCGTGGGGTATCTCTCCGACCGGACCCGCACCCGGTGGGGCAAGAAGCGTCCCTACCTCCTGTTCGGGGCGATCCCGCTCGGTATCTTCTTCGTTCTCCTGTTCGCCTCCCCGCCTATGGCGCCGGCGTTCAAGCCCTACTACGGGATGATCATGTTCCTCCTGGTCTGCACCTTTTACGCCGTCGTGAACGTCCCCTACGGGGCGCTGGCAGCCTCCATGACGCTCGATTCCCACGAGCGCTCTAAGCTCTCCGGGTTTCGGACGTTTTTCGCGCTGATGGGGGCGCTTGTCGTCGCCGGGGGGATGATGCCGCTGGTCGGGTTATTTCCGAACCAGACGATCGGTTTTCGGATGGCGGCCGCCATATTCGGGGTCATCGCGGTAGCGGTCACCTACGTGACCTTCTTTTCCGTGCGGGAGGTGGTCGAGGAATCGGATACCGGGCACTACACGGCCGGCCGATATCCTCAGGACCGATCTTCGGTAACGGCCCGTTCCTGATCGTCTCGCTGGGGACGATACTGCACCTGGCCGCCCTGGGGATCGTGGCCGCGATGGTCAATTACTTCTTCAAATACAACATGAATAAGGAGTCCTTTACACCGATCGCGTTCCTGTGCATCTTCGTGCCTGCGGCGCTGGCCCTGCCGCTGTGGGTGGCGGTCTCCAAGCAGCTGAGCAAGAAGGCGGCCTACAACATGGGCATGGGGCTTCTGGCCGTGGCGCTGTCATCGTCTATTTCATCAGGGAATTTAACCCGGTGCTCCTCATCCCGGCGCTTTGCCTGGCCGGGATCGGGATATCGACCAATTTCCTGAGCCCCTGGGCGATGGTCCCGGACACCGTCGAGTACGGCGAGCTGAAGACGGGCCTGAGGCGCGAGGGAATCCTTTACGGGACGTCGTTCTTCGGCCAGAAGCTCGCCTCGGCCTTGCCGGGTTCATCGCCGGACAGGGTCTGGGGATCGTCGGGTTTGTGGCGAATAAGGCCCAGAGGCCGGAGGTGCTGGAAGGTATCCGGATGATGATGATCTTTGTCCCGATCGGGTTGATCGTGGCTCGGCATTATCGTCATCAGTTTTACCCGATCAGCCAGGCGAGGCACCAGGAGATCGTGAGGGAGCTCTCCCGCAAGAAGGCCGCACGCACGTCATAGCCGCACGCTACATGGAAAAACAAAGGGCTTACGGGAAAACCCGTAAGCCCTTTTTATCGTACATCGAATAGTGAATCTCTCCCCTGCCTATCCCTTTCGCTTTCCGGCAAGTCTCTCGAGCGTCTCGGCGTGGGTCTTTCGCGTTATCGGAAACCAGATAAGCAGCGGGAGGCTTATGAACGCTACCATCGCCGGGATGGGACCGAAGAAGAGCCGAATACCCAGCAGCGTATGGTCGGATTGCGGGACGTTCGGGGCAAACTCGAAAATTTTGAGGGCCCACCCTCCCACGAAGAGCCCCAGCGCGTCGGATACCTTGCCGGCCAACCCCCTGACGCCGTAATAGATCCCCTCCCTGCGCTCGTCGGTCATCAGCTCGTCGTGCTCCACGACGTCCGGTATGATCGACCAGGGCAGTACCCACTGGGCCGAGAAGCCAAACCCCGCCACGAACACTATGACGTATATCCAGTTGCTCCCCCCCTGGGGGAGGAAGAACGAGCACGCCGTCGCGCCGAATGCGATAAAGAGGCCCAGGGCGTACGTGGGGCCCTTGGCCCATTTGTCCGTCACCCATTTCCAGAAAAAGAGAAAGACTCCGATGGTAACCAGCAGCAGCGTCATGACCAGGGGGATTTTATCCCTCATGTCCAGCTGATAGGTCAGGAAGAAGGCCATGTACGACATGACCAGCATGAAGGCGACACCCGGTAAAGAGGCTCTGGATCATCAGGAAGTTGAAGGGCCTGTTTTTAAAGCACGTGATAATCGACGCGAGTGCGGGGAGCTTCGAGGGCGGCCCCTCCAGCTCCTTTCTCTGCTTGACCCCGAAGGCCGTGATAAACAGGCACAGCGCCGCAAAGGCGCCGAACATGATCCCCATCATCGACCACCCGATCTTGTCGGTGAGAAACAGCCCCGCGATGAACGGGGGAAAGGCCGCCCCGGCCATGTAGCCGATCGTCCCCCCGATCATGCGGAACGTCGTCAGGTTCGTCCGCTCGTCGTAGTCCCGGGTAAGCTCCGGGGTCATGGCGTAGTAGGGCATGGACGTGATGGTGACAAAGGTATAGTAGAGGAAAAAGGTCACCATGAGCCACGCGATCGTCAGCGCGTAGGTCAGGCCGGTTGGGTAATTCCAAAGGAGGGCAAACGAGATGCCCAGCGGGATCGCCCCGAAATAGAGGTATACCTTTCTCCTGCCGAAGCGCGACTTCGTCCGGTCCGACAGCCACCCGGCCATCGGATCGCTCACCGCGTCCCAGAGCTTGCCAACCAGGAGCGCCGTCCCCACCAGGGCGGGGTCCACCTTGGCAACGTCCGCGTAGAAGAAGAGGAGAAAAAAGGCAACGGTGGAAAGGCAGGTCGAGATGCCGATATCGCCGAACAGGTAGAATACCTTCGTGGACAGGCTGAGCCTGTCCTTTCTCGTCGATGCGCTCATGGCGTACCTCACAGTGATGGTTATTGCCTACGGAAGGCAATCGCCTCCGTCTCCCGTTATCTATCGGAAGCGATTGCCTCCGTTTCCCGGTAGAGATCGCCCACCCGGGGGTAAAAGTCCCGATAGCAGCGATACATGGTTTCGTAGACCGCCCGGTTTTTCGGATTGGGCTCAAAGCGCTGCCTGGTATGGACCATCCGCGTTGCCGCCTCTTCGACGGTCGTAAAGATCCCCGAGCCGGCCGCCGCGCAGATCGCCGCCCCCAGCGCCGAAGACTCCTGGACCTCCATCCTGAGCGCCGGCACCCCGAGGACGTCGGCGACGATCGAGAGGATCGCGTCGCTCTTTGACCCCCCTCCCGATACGCGTATCTCGCTGGATGGGCACCCCGGTCTTTGCGGCCATGACCTCGTATCCGGCCCTTATCTCGTAGGCGAACCCTTCCAGGATCGCGCGGTAGATGTGCGCACGGGAATGCGCCATCGTCAGGCCGATGATCGCCCCCCGCGCGGCCTCCCGGTGAAACGGCGGCGTCCAGTAGGGCTGCACCATGAGGCCCAGCGACCCGGCGGGGATATCCTTGACGGCCTCGTCCAGCAGCTCTTCGGGAGACACTCCCCGCTGTTTGGACAGCTCCGTCTCGCGGTAGGCCAGCTCGTTGGTAAACCAGGTGACCGTAACGAACCCCCCGCCCACCCCCGATTCGAGGATGTAGGAATCGGGGAGCGCCGCCGGCCAGCAGAGGAACCGCAGCTTCTGGTCATTGATAAACCGCCTGGTCGGGATGTCAAAATCGATCGTGGTCCCCAGGACAAGCGCCGCCTCATCCTCGCCGGTTACCCCCATGCCGACCACCCCCGCCTGCACGTCTCCGCCCCCGACGATCACCGGCAGCCCCTCCGGGATCATGGTCTTTTTTGACGCCTCTTTAGTGATGTATCCCGTCACGCTCAGGGGCCGCATCAGCTCCGGCAGCCTTTCCGGCGTAACCCCGAAGACGTCGTGTATCCCTTTCTGCGGATAGAAGGTAAGCTTCTTGTAGTCCAGCGGGAACATCCCCACCATCATCCCGATCGATTCGTTTGTGCGCCCGGTCAGGCGGAAGTTGAGGAAGCTCGCGACCTGGAAAAACGTGCGCGTCCGGGCGTAGATCTCCGGCTGGTTGGTCTTGATCCAGAGGAAACGGGAGTGCGACCGGACGTACTGGATGGCCGTCTTCCTGCCGATGGCGGCAAAGAATAGTCCCCAGAATCCCCCGACCGGGGCAAGCCCCTCGGTAACGCGGTTATCCAGGTAGACGATCGCGGGCCTCAGAACATTACCGTCGGCATCAACCGGTATGGTGGTGCCCCGCTGGGAGGTAAGCCCCACCGCCCTGATGTCGGCCACGTCACGCCCGAGGGCCGTCAGTACCTCCCTCGTCGCCCGGCACATCTTCTCCCAGTAGTCCTCGGCGTCGTGCTCCACCCACCGGGGATAGGGCGCGCTGTCCGGCTCGTGGGCGAGCCGCGATAGCGCCAGCACCCTCCCGTCACAATCGAAGACCACCGCCTTGACGTTCTGGGTCCCGCTGTCTATGGCAAGGATCAGGTCGCGCTTCCTGCTCACGGCAGCACTCGCTCGATGAATTGGATAAGATCGATGACCCGGACGTCCCCGGTTTGCGGCGGGCCGTCATCGAGGCTGTTGACGATGACTTCCCGGCAGGTCGGGCATCCCGTGACCAGCGTATCGGCCCCGACCTCCTGGGCCATCGCTGCCAGCCGTGGCCCCATGAGCCGGCTTATCTCGGGGTGGCTTATCTCGAGTCCCATCCCCCAGCCGCAGCAGGGCGCCTTGTCGCGTGTCAGCGCCATTTCCCTGAACTGCCCGGCCGCCGCCGATTTGATGATCGCGCGCGGCGCCTCGAAGACCCTCATCTCGCGGCCGAGCCCGCACGGGTCATGATAGGTGACGGCCCCGCCGTCCCACGTTTTGAGGGCGGGCTTTTTTTCGTCAAGCAGGCCGAGGAGGAACTCGGGCAGGCTCACGACGGCGATATCCGGCATCGTAACGCCCAGCGCCGGGAATTCCTTCTGTATCATCCGGAGGTCGTCGGCGTTAAAGACCACGACCGTCCGGGCGCCCGATTTTTTGATTGCTTCCGAGAGCGCCGTCCCGAGCCGTTTGGCCGCCCCGGTAAATCCGAGGAAATGGGCGATCTGGCCGGTCGAAGGCTCTTCGGGCAGGACGCCGCCCGTTACCCCGAGTTTATCCATGACGGAAAGGGCGCTCCGGATGTATTCTCCGCCGGCGGCGCGCAGCCGCCGCCCGAAATAGAAGAGCACGGACGAATCTCCGCGCGGCGTGCGGCTCGAAACGAGCTTAGCAACCTCGGCGGAATCCTTTCCCCAGTAGGTCCCCGCCATAACGGCCTGCTGTACCGCCCGCACCGTTTCCGGCAGCAGGCCTTCGTCCAGGTCCCGGCGGGCGGCCAGCATGATCTCGCTGGTGTCCATCCCCGTTTCGCACGCCTCGCGGCATGCCTTGCACATCGAGCAGCGGAAGAAATAGTCGACGATCTCTTTGTTCAGCCGTTCTTTGCCCTCGGCGATCCCCTGGGCGAAAAAGCCCCGGTTATGGGGGGAGTCGGCCTCGTGACGGGTGGCGCCGGCCACCGAGCAGACGTCCCGGCACATCTTATAGCAGACCGAGCAGAGGCGGGTCTTTTCCTGCAAATCAGCCATCGCGCGCTCCTTACGGGTGGTCGTCGGTCGGTTACAGCCCGAGCTTTCCGGGGTTCATGATATCGTTGGGGTCCATGGCCTGTTTTATCTTCCTGAAGTTCTCCATGCCCGCCTCCCCGAGCTCAAGGTGCATATATTTGCCCAGGTTCAGCCCGATCCCGTGGTGATGATTGATGGTGCCCCCGAGGCCGTGCGACAGCTCGATCCCCCGCCGCCAGACCTCGTTGTAGGCCCGGGCGCACTCCTCCCCTTTTTTCACCTCCGCCACGAAGGTGGGGTAGATCATCCCCCCGGTGGGGTAGAAGTGGGAAAAATGGGCGCCCAGGAACATCTGCATCTCGCGCGTGATCTCGGAAAGCCCCCGCTGGACCTTGACCAGATAATCGAACGTGCCCGCCGAATCGATGCATCCCGAGATCCTCAGGTGCCCTGGGGTCGGGATACCGAACAGCGGATGGGTGCTGGAGGGAAAGGCGATGGAAAACCGCTTGTGTTCCCACCATTCCCGGGCCGGCCCCTCTCCCAGGTCTGATCCGGCAAGTCCGTGGGCGATCGAAAGGGCCTCGCGCCGCTCCAGCTCGCACAGCTCCTCGAACCCGTCGAACATGAGGATCATCTGGGAGCCCTCGCGCTTGTGGAAATAGGTGGTCTCCGTCTCGTCGGAGACCCTCATGAACGCGGGCCTAAGCCCCCTGCGCATGATGAGGCGGGCGGCGTTCATGGCGGTCGGGAGGTCAGAAAAGAGCAGGCCCTGAAAACGCCGGGCCTCCGGCAGGGGCGATATCCTCAGCGTCGCCTCGGTGATGATGCCCAGCGTCCCCTCGGCCCCCATGAAGAGGTAGTTGAAGTTCGGGCCGGCGGCCGAATTGGGGACCGCTTTTGTCCGCATGACCTCACCGTTGGGCAGCACCACCTCCATGCCCAGCACCATCTCGGTAATCTTGCCGTATTTCGTAGAGAGCGCCCCCGCGCTCCGGGCCGAGAGAAACCCGCCGATCCCGCTGACGTGCTCCGACTGGGGGAAATGGTTCAGGGTATAGCCGACGGTATTGAGCCTGGCTTCCAGCTCGTGGCCGATGAGGCCGGCCTGGGCCGTCACCGTATGGTTGTCGGTATCGACGTCGATGACCCGATCGAGCGACTTGACGTCCACCACGATCCCCCCGAACAGGGGCAGGGTGCTCCCGCTTCCCTGTGCCCCTCCGCACACCGGGGTCACGGGGACCCGGTGGGCGTTGGCGATCCTGAGGATCTCCGACACGTCCCCGGTCGTCTCCGGCCACACCACGATATCGGCCAGCGGCGGATCGCAGTCGGCCTCCCGAAGCGTGCAGGTGTAGGCGACGATCGAGTCCCGTGAATAGACACGGCGGTCCACGTATGAGTCGGAGACCTTCCGGGACCCGAGGGCTTTAATCAATTCCTCTTTAACGGCGGCTTTTTGAAACGGATAGGGTGTGTTCGGCTGGCTCATGGATCTCACTCCTGCGCTTCCCTACTGAAGACCGGCCTTTCGGTCGGTTCCTGGCGCCTCGCAGCACATTCTTGGGCCTTCATAATATAGTGTTACGCGCCATAAGAAAAGGAGAAAATATCGCGGGAGGCGGGTTTTTGCCCGGCCGGCGAACGGTACCAAAAACCCGTATCGGGACACTCGACACTCCCGTCGGATATCCATAATGATCACAACCACGTCGTTTGTATCGGGATGGGTCGGAAAGGAACGAGATTTGGAAGTCTCTCGGTTTTTTCTTAATAATCCGAAGGGATATACGATTTGATCGGTTTATATTAGTTGTGAGGGTTACCGCATACTTGAAAAAGGGGTAGAGAAATGAACACAAAGAGAAAAATGATCACCGTTGCAGTAATGATTGCTGCCGTCGCCCTTATGTTTTCGGTCCCGGCCCTGGCTCAGGGGCCCGAACGCGGTAACGGAAATCGCTTTCCCGGGTCGGGCTTTCCCGGAATACCGGGCGGCGGGTACGGGGGACCGGTTTTGGACAACCCGACGGACATCCTTGTAGGCGTCTTAATCGGGGGTTTGCTGATCTACACGATAGAGCAGAACAACCGGAACCACGATGACGATCGCTACTACCGCGACCGGGACAGGGATAGGTATAGAGACAGAGATTGGAATCGGGACCATCGGCGTTATGACCCGAGATGGAATAGGTATGACTACGAATACTCTCCGCGCCACGGTCGGGACTGGTGATAACGATGTCTCGTACAAAAGGTTACCACGACCGATGTTCCGACGCTTGCCGAACCGTTAGTACGCATAAAACGACCTGATCGGACCGCGGGCCGTGAAGGACAACGCGAGGGGGGATATTTCCCCCCTTTTTTGTTTCTGGCAGTTCCGGAAGCAGCCCCATACCGGAACCTCTCTCAGTAAAAAAAGGACTTGACACGCAGA
The DNA here is from genome assembly GCA_963848155.1 of uncultured delta proteobacterium. Lineage (GTDB taxonomy): Bacteria > Desulfobacterota > Zymogenia > Zymogenales > Zymogenaceae > JAFGAS01. Next base: position 6,471 of record CAWKCL010000002.1, on the reverse strand, counting down.
TATATGGTCGCTATAATTACGGTCGTATTAAATACGACCGTAATTATAGGGCTCGACCATGTCACAAACTCACCACATACTGCTCAGGATCGTATCTCAGAAGCGCCGGATCGAAAGATCCGAGCTGATAGAAACCGTCGGTAAGTTCGGGAGATCGGCCGACGCCGTACGAGCGTCTATTCGGCGAATGGTTGCGGCAGGTCTTCTGAACGAAGAAAAGGCCGGACGTGGTCACGTCACCTATACGCCCGGGCCCGAGGGCGGGACCCACGCCGATGAGCTCATACGTAAGACCATCCGATGGTTCCGGTTCCTCGGCGGGTCTGATCCGTGGGACGGCCGGTGGACGGTAGTCGCCTTCAGCGTCCCCGAGACCCTCAGGAAACAGCGCGATCTTTTGAGGTCAGGGCTCGTTCAAGAAGGCTTCGGGCAGCTTTCACCGGGGGCATGGATAGCCCCCTTTGACCGCCGCGGCGACGTAAACTCCCTGGCGGCATCGCTGGGCGTCTCCGAGATGATCTGTCTGCTGTTGACCGACGACGTATCGGTTTTCGGGACGAAGGAACCCTGGGCTATCGCCGAGGTCGTATGGACATTGACGACGCTCAGGAAGAGATACACCGAATTCAACCGTCGAGCCGAACGGCTTCTCGAAGACCTGAAGAATGCATTAAGCGGCGACAGTGAAGAGCTGTTCTTCAGCGGAATAGACCTGCAGGGCGAATTCATGGAGATTATTCTCGATGAGGACCCTTGCCTGCCGAGAGAGCTGCTCCCGTCCGACGACTGGCCGGGATTGCCGGCCCATGACCTGTTTCACCGGTTGGCCCACGTTCTGGCGGCGACGGAACCGATGTGCACCACGTACGGCTACCTCTTTCATATGGTTCCCGGCATGGAACAGGTCATTGAATACCACCCGGAAGGGGATTTCGATTTCCACCGGCCGGACGATTGAGTCGGGCGTTACCGTATCTCTCCGTCCCGTACGGCGGCCATTATTGTAACGATTGGCCGCACTCTTTTTAGGCGTCATATGATAGGAGGAATACCACATGAAGCTTGATGAGAAGGAGTTCCGCGCGATGAACCATCCCGCCCGGAGGTTCATTCAGCGCAACTTCGAATATCCCTGTTTTCGGCGCTTCGGGCTTTCCGCCGCTGGCCGGGACATCCTCGAGATCGGGTGCGGCTCGGGATACGGCGCATGGCTTCTCTCGGGATCGTCCCCGAGAAGCTATGTAGGCATCGACATCATGCCGGAGCAGATAGCCCTCGCGATGCGTTATGAGCGGAAGAATCGCCGGTTCTTCGTTATGGACACATCGGACCTCTCGGCCTTCGGCAATGAGTCAAAAGACGTAATCGTTGACTTCGGCATCCTGCACCACGTCGAGAAGTGGCCGCGCGCCCTGGAGGAATGCAGCCGAGTCCTGAAGAAGGGCGGCACGATGTACGTCGAGGAGCCGAGCACGGCCCTCCTCGTCTGGTGGGACCGGGTATTCAACTGGAATCACCCGCGTGATGCGCGATTCGACCTCAAGCGGTTCGAGCGGAAGCTTGACGAGCTTGGTCTGGTTATCGAGCGAAGACTTGCGACGCCGTCGTGGTCACAACTGTCTCGAACGCTTCGCCGAGGAAAAGGACAAACTTGTCGCGCTGCCACGCCATCCTTACGATACGGCACGCGTGGTCTACCGCGTTTGCAGCATCGATGGGTTTGTCGATTGGGAAGGTAATCGGTATGCCGTCCCCTATGACCACATCACCGACATCCTGCCCATCCGCATTACGCAACACGAGCTGTTCGTGTACGCGACTGATCTGACCTGCGTGGTCCGTCACCCGTTAGCCCCGCGCGGCGCGGGGCTCAAGCTCGACCCGACAGGTTTGCATCCGCTGCCACGTGGCAGGAGCCCCATCGATCTCGACCGACTTGCCGTCGCCTTCGAAAGCTTCGGCGACGGAGGCCAGACTTTCTTCCGCCTTCTGAGTGCGGGGCCACCGCGAGTCTGGGGCCACCAAGCCCGTCAAATCCTCGTTCTACGCGCCCGTTACAAGACCGCAGATCTCGACGCGGCACTCTCTCACGCTGCCCGATTCGGAGCTCTTGAATATCGTGCCGTGGAACGCATCCTGGAGGCCCGCTGTCAACCGCGTACGCTGGACGAATACGTTGTTGACGAGACAGCTCGTCGCCTTCATACATCCGGGGAGCGCGCCATCGCACCTCGTGATTTGGCAGAATACGACAAACTGCCGCTCACTCGGTCAGGTCTCGGCTCCGAGCAGGTGCCCTCCGTATCTCCGCAAAGGGAATCCTCATGCCCAAGCGAAACCCAACCTCCGAACACGACCCCACTGCCATTGGCGACACCGATCTCGCCCTCGAACGCCTCCGACGACACCTGCAATTCCTCGGACTAACCCATACCTTCACCACACTCGATGCGCAGCTTGCCTGGGCGATGCAAGAACGTCCCGGCGCGACCGCCCTGCTCGAGCACATTCTGGGCGCTGAGGTCGGCCATAAATTCGAGCAACGTATCGCTCACCGTATCATCCGCAGTGGACTCAAGGAACGTAAGACCCTCGAGGCGTTCGACTTCGACTTCCAGCCGAAACTCGACAAGCCTCTCGTCCAGGAGCTCGCTCGTCTCGACTTCGTCCGTAGGCACGATGACGTCGTCATTACAGGCAAAGCGGGTACTGGCAAAAGCCACATCCTGAAGGCCTTCGGCTTGCGCGCGTGCGAGCAAGGCCTTCGCATGCGCTATGCGCGGTGCGTCGATCTGCTTGACGATTTGCATGCCGGACTCGCTGACGGTTCTTTTGCTCGTAGGCTCAAGGGATGGGCAGGTGTCGAGTTGCTGATCATTGACGACATTGGCCTCGGCCAAGTGAAGAAACGCGACGACGAGCCTACCGCTGCCCATACGCTCTACAACCTGGTGGACCACCGCCACGGCAAAGTCTCCACCGCCATCACGTCCAATATTACGCTAAGCGACTGGGGCAAATATCTCGGCGACGCTACCCTCACCGCTGCCATCCTGGATCGGCTCACCATGCATGCTATCCGCATCGACATCGATGGGCCAAGCTGGCGGCAACATGTTGCACAACAGCGCGCTGCCAGTCGAGTGTCCAAGACCTCCGAGTGCGCAGTGGAGTCGGCAGCCGGAGGTTGACGTGAGCACAGACCACACTCCCTTGTCTGTTGATTGCTCGTGCGTGAAGCCCATGCAGACGGTGCTCGAGGGGTTGCGCGCGCGCGGCCTGCTGGAGCTCGTTGTCAAGATCGGGACACGCCGCGGCGTGTCCCTCCACGACCTCTGCGGCAGAACCCGCACTCGCAGCGTTTCGTGGGCACGCCAGGAAGTGTGGTGGCATCTGCGCCATCACCCCGAGCGCTACTACAGCTTACTAGAAATAGCTCATCTGTTCGGCCGCGACCACACGACCGTCAGCGCTGGCGTCGCGGCGCACCAGCACAGAGTCGATTCTGCTGCCGTGACAAGCAACGATGAGCACGCAAATGAGTGACCCTATCCGAAAAATCGTGCAACGCACTCCCATCCTACCCGAGCGCATCCGCCGTATCGAGGGAGGCTTTGCCTTTATTTCCAATCGCTTCCTGCACGAGGGGTTCTTGGCCTCGCTCAGTCATGTCGAACGGTCTCTCTACATGTTCCTGGTGCTTGCCAGCGATCGCACCGGTCTGAGCTTTTATGCCCACGACCGCATCTGCTCGACGCTTGAGCTCACGCTCGACGACTATCTGCAAGCTCGAGCCGGCCTCATCGAAAAGGACCTCATTGCCTTCGACGGTTGCCGCTTCCAGGTCCTGTCTCTGCCATCCAAGCCCGTGCTGCGAGCACGACCCCCATTGGTCACACCAGAGGACTTCGAGGAGCACGACCCGGCCACCATTCAGCAGCTTATCCACGGCTCGTTCAACCCACGACGCTGAATCGTCGAGCGTTCCGGTAGTGCGTCATCACCATCAAGGCTACCGTCTCGTCGCTCGCGACCGCAGAAACCCCCGCATCCGCCCGCGCAAGCGGACGCATTAGCTACACCGAGCGGCAAAACCGCGCAGGACCGAGCCACGCCAGCCACATCGGCCGGCGTCTGCGGTGTGGCGGCGCGATGACCCTGCCGGGGCTCTTTCTATGCGCTACCCAATTCAGGTCGACGCCGCTGGCGCCCTGTTGTACCTCGAACCGTCGCAAACCTGGAGGCCTTCCTCGCGGCCGCGTCGGGATCCACAAAATCCAACCGATCCATACGCAACGACCCAAATGCATCGGTTACACCGCAGCGAGGTCGATCCACACCAATCCGCAAACCCCATCCGACTCTCCGTGGATCACAATCGCGCCGGCGTTCATGATTCCCTGACGGATCCTTCGGCGCCCGCAGGTGGATCAGCCTAAGGGCGCCGCTGAAGGTGCAGGTGCTCGGGTATCCAGCGGGACTCCCGTTGAAAGTCGACACGGAGGGGCAAATACTAGACGCTAGGTCGGCCCGGTTGGATTATTTTAGCCTGACCTCGGACACGGCCATCGGGAGCAGTGGTTCGGGAGTTTTCGCGGAAGACGGTGCATTGTTGGGGGTCCTGGTGAGGGGTCGTTCCGACTACGTGTACGAAGAAATGCAGGGTTGCTACGCTTCCGCCACGATAGTTGGGACTCCCCCCGCTGACCGCGGTGAGCAGGCGAACTACGTGGACAACGCGGTCAGCCGACTGTGCGACGCGGGCTGGGCTAGTCAGCGCTTGTGTGGTCGGGCAAGTGTTTGCGGAGATGCCCAGTGCTCCGCGGATGAGTATAACGGGCGCTGCCCGGGGGATTGTCGCACGCCTTCTTGGCTTAGTCCCCGCTCGGCGAGCGGGAGTGGAAGTCGCTGCCCAGTCGACTGTCTGTTTGGTGTGCCCGAAGGAGCTGCCGCAAGCGATTCTTGCTGCTCTGTCACAGGGCCTGCGCCACATCGCGGCCGGCGAACCGCGATCTTCACCTTCCTGTTGATTGGATTGACGCTTAGGAGTCGTCAACGGTCAACAGTTGCGCTTGTGGACGTTGCTTCCTTATCCAAACGCTACACAAGAGCAATTTGATCATTCAGCATTCTACCACATGGGTGTCACATGAACGTCAAATCGTTGGGTTTTGTTGTGGCTATCGGGTCCTTTGGGCTGTCCGTTGGAGCCAGTCTCGGCGGCTGCTCATCGTCAGGTTCGGACCACCACACTCAAGCCGCTTTGCCAACGGTCGAGGAAATGGAAGCGCACCTTTCCACGGCAGCCGCTGATCCAAACTTCAAGCCGGCGGCGGGCTCGGTCGAGAAGGACAGCGAAGATGCAGAAGTGGAAAAGGCGTCATGCCGTGCAACGCTCTATTGGTGTGAGGATCCAAACACCGGCTTCCCTTCCTGTGGCAACCGCAGGACTTGTTCAAGTGATGGCGCCTACGTGGCAAGGTGTATTAGCATGGTCGATAATACGTGTGGCGAGTATTATGGAATTATGTATGTTAGCGGCGTTGGGATAGTCTACTACTAGCTGCAACTGTCGAGGCGTGAATCGGCAGCGGTGTCGTTGCGGCCGCTATCTCCATCTAGCAGCGCCTGATGGTTGGCGTGCGAAGTCGCGATACGGTCGTGGGGTAATTGGTCTGACCTGCTTGGGCCTGCTCGCGAGCGCCGTCTTTCATGTCAATAAGTTGTAAGTCAGTGGGCCCCGCTCTCAGTCCCGATAGGCTGGAGCGGGGCGCTTGGCCGTTGGTGGTGTCAACGGCCGGTCCCACGACACCAGGACCGAACAGCGGTCGGGGCTTCACGATTGGGCTGGGGCACGGGCACGGAGCGGTGCGCCCTCGGTCGATCCGTCGCACACGGGGATGTCCGGTCCGATTTCGTGGGTGTGCGCAAGGGTCGGATTGTGCGCATTCGAAAGGCCAGTTGAGTTCGCCGCTAGCCCCGCGGGTGATCGACGAGCTCCGAGCATCCGGTGCGTATTGCGCCATGCCCATGCTCCGCGGGCCTGATCACGCTCCGGAATGGAATACGGCCGAACGACAACGCCCAACCGTGCGGCTGTGTGGGAGGGAATGCGCGGAACATGGAACGACACCCGCCAAGAGGTCTCCCCGCTTGAGTTGCGTCGGATGTTTCTCGGCCCCAAGGAGCATCCTACATGGACGGCCCATTCGAGTCACAATTCCCTCTTGGAGAATCTGTCGCACGTGTCGGCGAGGAATCGTCCCGAAGAGCAAAGTGCGGGAGGGCCGTCGGCCTTCAGCGGTCGGCCGGCATCGGCACGACGCTGGCCGGCATCGCTGCTCGCCTTGCAGGCGCCGGCGTGGTACCACTCTCACCTCGATTCGGCATTAGAGACATGCGGACGCGGTAGGCGCGCTCCGAACAATTCCACCTGCCCGGCCCCCTGCGGTCGGAAGGTTCCTCCGGCGT
>CAWKCL010000001.1:0-407937 GCA_963848155.1 uncultured delta proteobacterium | reverse complement strand
TTTCCGTCCGGTTACGAAATCTCCCGACTGACGGGAACTTTAGTTTTTTAGTGTCCCAACGCACACCGCCGGCAGCGTCTTTCGAGACGGATTTTACAAATAGCTCGGCTCTCACTTGAACACGCCTTCCCGTCGAAAAACATACCCACGTGTGATATAGTAACGACGAACCACTTCGGATAGGTGACAATGAAACAGGCTCCCCCGTGGAAGGTCGGTCTCCCGTTTTTCATAGGCGCGATCATCGCCGGCGTGAGCTGGTTCTTCCACCGGCAGCCGGCCGCGCTGCTTGCCGCGCCAATCCTCATCATCTGGGGCGCCCTGTGGGTCTGGGGCGCACGGCGCTCTTTGGCCCATAGCGCGCGGGAAGCCGGGGCGCCGCCGTTTACTCCTCCCGCCCCCGGACAGGCGGTGGTGATTTCGCGCGCGCGGCGCGCTCTCTCGGTACGCCGTGGATACGCGATGGTCACCAACGAGCAGCTCCTCTGGTGGCGCGGTGTCCCCCCCGGCCCCTGCGCCCCGGCGATACGGTTGCCGTCACCGACCTGGCCCTATGGGGCGCCCGACCCCGGGCGCTGGCATCGCTTTCGGAGATCGATCATCTCAGCACAAGGCGGCTTTCATCGGGGGCGATACGCTCACTCTTAAGACCTCCGACGGCGCCTCTATCCGACTGATGCTGTACGATCCCGAGGCGTTTGTCCTGATCATGGAACTGTTTGAAAAAATGAACGAATAATGATGTTCCGTGCATCGAATCGGGAAAGAGGCGCGAGCTGATTACGCTTGCCGCTAATGTCATACCTGAGATCGCCGACCCGGCAAACATCGCGGTCATAGAAGTCATTACCCCCGTGGATCTCAAGGAATTCACCATGAACGAGGGCGGCGTCGTATACGGTCCCGCGGCGACACCCGACCAGTTCCTGATGCTGCCCCCCGCTACCCCGATCGATAATGTCTTCATGGCCAGCAACTGGAACCAGCACGGCATGGGGCCCGGCCACCTCAATGGGTACAAGGCCGCGCGCATGATACTGGATCGGGAAGGGATAGAGTAGGGTTACTATTGAAACAGATACGCGAAGGCCTCACGCTCTCATTAAGAGAGACGTGAGGCCTTTTTTTTCATAATCAATTGCGATCCGCCGACGCTGGTGCGACAATAACGGCAGCCCACTGCATACCGCTTCATACACACGAAATCCCGTACAACTCTAATATTCTAACCGTATCCGGGTGAATCTCCTCCCGTATCGCGGCCATCCCGTCTCTTGACACCCATATCGCCTCCCCCACGTCGCTGCCGGGCATTAGCTCACCCCCAAGGACGCGTGCCCGCCGGACGATATAGACGACGTGCAGCGTCACCCGCCCGTCTTCGCGGACGATCCGCTCGGTGGGATCGATCTCCGACTCCACGACCTCGACGGCCAGTCCCGTCTCCTCGGCGACCTCCCGCACGATCCCATCGTCGATCGTCTCCCCGACCCTGAGCATGCCCCCCGGCAGAATCCATCTCCCCTTCCAGAAACCGCCGCGCTCGGGTCTGTGCCTGACCAGAAGAACACCGCCCCGTCCGTCCTCAACGAGGGCGCCGACGCCGATGAGAATTCCATCATCCATCCTGCAACCCGCAAACAACCTCGGAAAAGGCCGTTTCATGCATAAAAATAGCGGCTGCCTTTTTTCTTGTCATAATTCTATCATATCTGGTAGAATTCCCCTGTAAAATGTTTCCCTTTAACCGATATACGCGCGGCCGCCCACGGAAGATACGACTGGACTCCCATCCCGCACGTGAGTTGTTGACCCGGTCCGAACAGGGCGACGGCTTATCCGGTCCGTTTTCGGCCGCACGGGAATCCGCCCCCCGTATCGCGTCACCGATACGCGCGCTGGCAGCCCTGGTCGTCGTTCTCATGTTCGGCCTTGGATGTTCTCAGGGAAAACAAACACCCCCGCCGTCCTATACCGCCGAACAGCCCGTCGAAGAGGCCGGCCGTATGGCGCAGCCCATAGGGCCGATCCTTTCGGTTCTCTGCAGGCCCCAATACCTTCCCGAAGCGCTCGTAACCGAATTCATGACTCAAACGGGGATTACGGTCGTTATCGCCGATCCGACCGACTACCCGGACCTTACGGTAGCCGACGGTAGCTTTGACCTTGCCCTCATCGATTCCTTGCTGCTGCCCCTCTTGATCGACCAGGGATCGCTGGCCGAGATAGACCGGGCGTTGATTCCGAACAGCGCCGCCGTTTCCGCTCCCTTTTCTACCGTCCCCTTCGACCCCAACGGCGTTTTCTGCGTTCCGTTTCTCTGGGGGACCTTCGGGATCGTGGTCAACCGGAACGTTGTAACGGACCCGGTTGTTGAATGGGGAGTATTATTCGACCGCACCTTCTCCGGTAAAATCGACATGCCGGACGACATTCGGCTGGTGCTGGAGGCGGCGCTGCGGGACCTCGGCGCCGCCCTCGGTGAGGCCGATACGGATACCCTCAACCGGGCGGCCGACCTCCTGTACGAGCAGAGAAAGGTCGCGCGCGGTTATTTCCGGGTCTCCGAGATTATAGACCACCTGGTTGAGGGTTCATCCTATGTCGCCTATATCGACAGCTCATCGGCGATGTCCGCCGTGAGTAATAGCGATGAGTTGGAATACGCCGTTCCGGCCTCGGGGACGGCGTTGTGGCTTCTGGTGTGGGTAATTCCCGCGGCCTCCGAAAACGCCGACGCCGCCCGCCTCTTCGTCGATTTCTTCCTTACGCCCGAACACATCGCCGCCGTCTCCAACGCGAACCGTCTTGCCAATACCGTCAGCGATTCGGGGCCCTATCTCGATGGTGAGCTTATCGACGCTCCGCCGATCATCCTGACCGGCGATATGTCGGCCGGATACCGCTTACCCGGGCCGATCGACCTTGAAACCGAGAATTTCATGATGCGTCTTAAGGACGATCTCATGTTAAAATAAGCGGCGTATCGCTTCGACGCCAAAGAGCCCGCGTCAGACCGATGCGCCCAGGGGAGAAACAAATAATAGGAGGTGTGATATGAACTCGATCCTTTTGGGGGCCGGTTCACGGGCGGTTGGACTGATGCCCGACCCGACCTACACGGACGCGACCAACCTGGCGATCGCCAATTTAAGGAGTCTTGACCTTTTTCAGTGGTATCTCGTCCCGATTTACCTTCTCGTCTTCTATATTTACTTCACCGAAATCGAGAAGAAGAACTGGAACGTCCTGATGGCCGGGTTGGCCTTCTGGGGCCTTGAATGGTTCCTTGAGATCCTCAACGGGCTCTTCCTCTATTTCCACGGACATTCGGCGATCTGGACCGCACCCGCCGACAGCGCCCTTCTCATCACCGTGGGTCTCAACATCGAGATTGCCCTGATGTTCGCCTTTATGGGGATCGTCTTCGCCAAGGTGCTCCCCAAGAATAAGAAGCTGAAAATCATGGGCATACCCAACCGGGTCTTCTTCGCCTTCCTTAACGCTATCCTCTGCGTCGTCACCGAGATCGGTCTCAACCGGTGGGACGCTCTGATCTGGGAATACTGGTGGTGGAACTGGTATAACCCGATCCTTATCATCATCATTGGATATTCGCTCTATATGTTCTTCTCCTTCTGGGTATACGACATGCCTTCCATGAAGAAGAAGGTCGCCGTCGTCGCGACGATGTACGCCATAGACATCGTCTGCCTGATCGTGTTCATGGGAATCCTCGGCTGGATATAGACCGAAAGCACCGAGGTGTTACAATAAGACGGGCGCGGGATTTCTCCCGCGCCCGTCGTTTATCTGTCGACTGATCGCCGCGTTTCTCAGCCATCCTCCGTAAGTGCGATAACCTGCCCCCCCGCGCCGAAATAGAATACGCCACCGTGGTGGGCGACCCCGGAATCGATGGAGTCAAACGCCTCATTAACCAGCGTTTTGCCGCCGGCCAGATCGATCTTTCTGAAAAAGCCGTCCTTATGCCCCCCCCCGGTTATATACATGTTGTCCCCGACGACAGCAAACGGGAACAGGCGGTGGGTGTAGGTATACGATTCGATGTTCCAGACGGTAGCGCCGGTCCGATGATGGAACGCGGTGATTGAGTAACCGGCAGGCATATGGCGCCTTCTTGCAAAGTAGTTCTGGCACACGACGATCGTATCGTTCACCTGCAGGATGTCACCCATGACCTCGGTATATTTTATGGCGGGCCGAAGCCGGTCGGTGCTGTTCCAGAGGAACGTCTTTTCGTGGTGGAGGTGAGCGCTGATCCCCTCCCGAAATCTCCCATCGAGGTAACACCGCTCAACCTTGACGCCGGAGGTGAAGATAAATTTAACGCCCCGAGACAGGGGCCCGGTATCGGCCTCGATCAGCTCCCGTTTTTCGGGATCAAAAACAACCGGTCTGACGCGGCCAAATCTATCGGCCGCCATGACATAGAGCAGCCCCCGGTGTTCAATGAACTGTTTTACCCAGCCCCGTTCGGGGAAAAGGTACCTGGCCCAGGAGCCGAGGAGCGGTCGCCTGTAGTAGCAGAAGCCCCAGCGTAAATTAAGTGCCCATACGGAATAATCGGCCAGGGCATATAGCCTGCCGCCGGCTGACAGCGGGGCGAGCTCGAAGCCCCCCTTCGAATGAAGGGTAAATTTCCAGAGTGTTTTCATTGTATCGGGCTCATATTATGACGCATCGCTCCGTCTGTCAACTCCCTTTTGGCCGGGTACGCATCATTTACCTTGAAAACAGGGATTATATACCGTACAATTTTTCATCATAGCTAATAAGGAGAGGGGTAATGAAATCCAGTAGAAAGGTCATTTTCAGCTGGTGCATGTACGACTGGGCAAATTCCGCCTTCGCGACGACAATCATGGCGGCCGTCCTGCCAACCTTCTTCAGTAAGGTCGCCGGGGCCGACCTGAGGCCGAATATCGCGTCGGCCTATTGGGGATATACCGTTTCCATCGCGATGATCACGGGGGCAATCCTCGCCCCCATTCTCGGCGCCATTGCCGACCATACCGGGGCACGCAAGCGGTTCATGGGTTTCTTCGCGCTGACCGGGTCAATCGCGGCCGCGCTGCTGGTGGTGGTGTCCACGGGCGACTGGCTGCTGGCCTCTCTCTTCTATATCCTCGGGAGCATCTCGTTTACCAGCTCCATCATCTTCAATGACTCCCTCCTCCCGCACATCGCAGGTAACCGCATCGATACGGTATCAACACAGGGATACGCCCTCGGTTACCTGGGAGGGGGTATCCTGTTGGCCCTCAATCTCGCCATGATCATGAAGCCGGAACTCTTCGGGATCGCCAACGCCGAGTGGGGGTCGCGTATCTCGTTTCTGAGTGTCGGGATCTGGTGGGCGGTCTTCACGCTACCGGTCATGCTCAACGTCCCGGAACCCCCGGTCACTATCGTCAAAGGGGAATATCGCAACCCCGTGGCGGCCGGTTTTCAGCGGCTGGCAAAGACCTTCGCCGAGATAAGGAACTTCAAAGAGACGTTCAAGATGCTGATCGCCTTTTGGCTCTACAACGACGGAATCGGGACGATTATCGTCATGGCGACGGTATTCGGGTCGGAAATCGGCATCGCCCAGACCGACCTTATCGGGGCGATCCTGGCCGTCCAGTTCCTGGGCATCCCGTTTACCCTCCTTTTTGGAAGGATCGCCGGTCGCCTTTCTCCCAAGACCGGCATCCTGATCGCGCTGGTCATCTATACCGGGATCGCTATCGGAGGATATTTCATCCAGAACGCGCTCCATTTCTGGATCATGGCCGTCATCGTATCGATGGTGCAGGGAGGCTCCCAGGCCCTCTCCCGCTCTCTCTACGGTTCGATGGTTCCCAAGAGTAAGACGGCGGAGTTTTTCGGATTCTACGACGTCAGTTCGAAGGTATCCGGGATACTGGGGCCGTTCATCTTTGCGCTGGTGGCGCAGTTCACCGGGAGCAGCAGGCTTTCTATCCTATCGATCGTATTTTTCTTCATCTGCGGCGGATTGATGTTGCTCACGGTCAACCACAAAAGGGGGATGGAAACGGCCGATCGTATGGAGCGCCATATCCAGAGTAACGGCGCCGCCATGCCGTAGGCGAATTCACGCCGCGCCGTCTTTCGTGACTGTGTCCGAACTGATCATAGCAGCGGGGAGGCTTTGGATGGCCGGAAGGGAGGTCTCATGGTCTATAAAAACAACTAATCTCGTTGACAGACGACGAAAAGTATAGTATAATGCTAAATAGTGTGACGAGTGTATGAAATACGCTACCTATTCATTGCTTGCCCTTGTGATTGCTCTGACCGGTGCCTTCGGCTGGTTCTATTTCTCTCATTACCGGCCTGTCGCTTCGGACTTACGATCCAAGGATGATGAGCTGTTTGCCCTAAAAAACCTCGTGGATAAGGCGAAGGCCGACCTTGAGGTAAAAGACGCCCAGCTTAAAGAAGCTGAGGTTCGCCTCGAAGAGCTGACGATCAGCGACAAGAAGAAGGCCGAGGAGATCGAAGAGGTCGATGAGACCTACCGGGCCCTCATCGACGAGATGAAAAAGGAGATCGACGAGGGAAACATCGAGATCACCAATCTGAAAGGTGAGCTTTCGGTAAATGTCCTGGATAAAATCCTCTTTGACTCGGGTAAAACGACCATAAAAAAAGAAGGGCTTGCGGTCCTGACCCGCGTGGGTGATATACTCAAGAACGTCAAAGATAAAAAGATCGTCGTCGAAGGCCATACCGATAACGTCCCCATCAGCCCCGCGCTAAAACCACGATTTCCCACCAACTGGGAGCTCTCCGCGGCGCGGGCGGTTGTCGTCGTGAGGTACCTCCAGGAAAAAGTCGGAGTAGATCCCGCGCTCCTCTCGGCGTCCGGGGTTTCGGAATATCACCCCGTGGCCGATAATTCGACCGGGGAAGGAAAAGCCAGAAACCGAAGAATCGAAATCATCCTGAAACCAATGCCGCAATCCAAGAGCCAATAAGCAATGTTGCTCGTTCATATAGGCAGGTACGGCTGTTTTATTTCACTACAGGAGGGATAATCTCTGAGTACCCGGGAGGTCTTTTCAATAATATTTAAGGTAGGCGATCTGGCCGTATATCCCGCGCACGGCGTCGGCATTATCGAGTCCATAGAAGAAAAAATTATTTCGGGCTCGTGCCAGCTCTTCTATACGATGCGCATCATGGACAATGGCATGACCATCATGATCCCTTCCTGCAATATTAAGAATGTCGGCCTACGGCAGATTATACCCAGAAAAAAGGTCAAGGAGGTCTACGATATACTGAGCGAAAAAGGGATAGAAATCGATAATCAAACGTGGAACAGAAGATACCGGGAATACATGGAAAAAATTAAGACCGGTTCCGTCTTTGAGATCGCCGCGGTCTTACGGGATTTATATATACTAAAACAGGATAAGGAGCTTTCCTTTGGAGAGCGCAAGCTGTTGGATATGGCAACGACGCTTCTGGTCAAGGAGCTCGCCATAGCCCAGGGAACCGACGAAAATAAGATACGGTCTGATTTAAAAACCATCTTCCAGAAGGAATAGATCACGGCAATTAAGACGTAACCTGCCTTCCGACAATCGATCGCTATCCTTTTTCATGAAAAGAATCCCATTCTTTTTTCCGACAAGCGGGCGTCCGGCTCAAAGTGTAGTATAATAATTATATAGGCGCCATAGATTATCACGGCGCCGGGATTGTCATACGCGTGGAGCGGGACACATATTTATAGGAGGTGATTATACCTTGTATACCTACATTTTACGTGTGTTGCTGGTTCTTTTCTCGGCCTTTTTCGGTTACCTTGCGGGCCCGGTCTTTGCCTTTCTTCCCTATCCGTCGGTCCTCGGCGCGGTATTCGGGATAATCCTCGCGATCCTGGTGATCATTGCCATCACCTGGGCTAAGAAGACTTCACTGAGGGTCATTATGGCAGGAACGATAGGCCTGTTGATCGGTATCCTGGCCGCCAATATCGTCTCGTATGCACTGATATTCAAGATACTGCCGCTCGACTCCAAAACGATCGCGCTGTACATCCTGATTAACATCCTGTTCGGATACACGGGGGCCGGAATCGGGATCAAGAAGGGAGAGGACATCACCTTTACGCTCTTCCGAAGGACCCCGGCCGAAAAGGAAAAAGAACAGAACTACAAGATCCTCGATACCTCGGTTATCATCGACGGGCGCATAGCGGACCTCTGTGAAACGGGATTTATTGAAGGAACGATCCTTCTCCCCCAGTTTGTACTTCGGGAACTCCAGCACATCGCCGACTCGTCGGACCCGATAAAGAGGACCAGGGGCAGGCGCGGTCTTGACATCCTCAACAAGCTGCAGAAGCAGGTAGGGCTTGACGTGCAGGTCATAGACATGGACTTCCCGAAGATCAAGGAAGTGGACGACAAACTGATCGCCCTTGCGCAGAAGAACAAGGGAAAGATCCTCACCAACGACTTCAACCTGAACAAGGTCGCGGAGCTCCAGGGACTCACGGTCCTCAACATCAACCAGCTTGCCAATGCCCTCAAACCGGTCGTGCTTCCCGGCGAGGTGATGAACGTCCGTGTCCTCAAGGAGGGCAAGGAAGAGGGCCAGGGTGTCGCCTATCTCGACGACGGGACGATGGTTGTGGTGGATAACGCCAAGCAGTACCTCGGGCGCAATATAGACGTTTCGGTAACCTCCGTGTTGCAGACCACCGCGGGAAGAATGATCTTTACGGTCCTCAAGGGAGAGGGCGCGGATAAGGTCTCCGAAAGCAGCTAATTAGAGTCACTAATGGTTCGGCGGCCCGGATCTGCTCCGGGCCCCGCCCTCCGGGAGTTCATGAGGATCGGCATCGGATACGACGTACACCGGCTTGTCCGGAATCGTAAACTGATCATCGGCGGCGTGACAGTCCCCCATTCAAAGGGACTGCTGGGCCATTCCGACGCCGATGTCCTCTGTCACGCCGTCACCGACGCAATCCTTGGCGCGGCGGGCCTGGGCGACATCGGCCGTCATTTCCCCGATACGGACCCCGCGTTCAAGGACGCCGACAGTATCGGCCTGCTCTCGCGCGCCTACGAAACGGTCAGGAAGGCCGGCTACCGGATTCACAACGTCGACGCCGTCGTCATCGCCGAAGTCCCGAAGCTTTCCCCCTTTGTCAGCTCGATGGCAGAGTTATTAGCCCGCGCCCTCCAGACGACCCCCGACCGCGTGAACGTCAAGGCCACCACCACCGAGGGGCTCGGATTCGAGGGGAGAAAAAAGGGGATCGCCGCGTGGGCCGCGGTAACCCTCGACGAGAACGAACGATGAGCGTCAGGGTTCGGTTCGCTCCCAGTCCCACCGGCGCGCTGCACCTCGGAAACGCCAGGATCGCCGTAATCAACCACCTCTTCGCGCAAAAGGAAGGGGGCCGCCTCATCCTTCGCATAGAGGATACCGACGAGGCGCGGTTTGATCCCGGCGCCGAGGCCCTGATCTCCCGGGAGCTGGAGTGGCTCGGCATCCGGCCCGACGAAGGTCCGGGGATAGGCGGCGAGTTCGGCCCTTACCGCCAGAGTGAGCGCCGCGAGATATATGCGCGGATCGCGGAACGCTTCCTGGCCGAGGGGATCGCCTACCGCTGTTTTTGCACCGATCAGATGCTGGCCGACGAAAAACGGCTGGCCGCCGCCGCCGGAAGACCCCCCCGCTATTCGGGCCGGTGCAGGTCGCTGACCGACCGTGAAATCGCATCCCGCGCCGGCATGCCTTACACCCTTCGTTTCAGGGTCGATTTTACCGAGATACGAATCCGCGATCTCATTCACCGGGAGATAGCCTTCTCGTCGGACGCCTTCGGCGATTTCGTCATAGTCAGGGCGGACGGTTCGGCCGTTTTCATCTTCTCAAGCGCCGTGGATGATTGCCTCATGGGGATCACCCACGTCATCCGGGGCGAAGATCACCTCCCCAATACCCCTCGCCAGATACTCATCCACCGCGCCCTCGGGCACGAGCCGCCGGCGTTTGCCCACGTCCCGCTGCTCGTTACCGAATCGGGTGACAAGATCAAGAAGCGCGAGGGAGGATTTGATCTTGAGACCCTCATCGCGCAGGGATACCTTCCGGAAGGCGTTGTAGCCTACCTTGCCTCGGTCGGCAACCCCGCCGTGACCGGAAAGCAGGTCATGTCTCTATACCATCTCGCGGAGTCATTTGACATCACGCGGCTGGGCCGCAGCGCCGTGAGAATCGAACCTGAGAAGATCAAACGAATGAGCGGCATGGCCGCCAAAACACTACCCGCGGAGGACCTCGCGTCCCGCGTGGTCCCGTTCCTGCGGGCCGCCGGCTACGATACGGATCAGATCGGTCGGGATACGCTCGTCCTCTTTGCCGACGCGGTCAGGGAAAATATCGACACGCTGGCCGATGCGTCGGCCTTCGCGCCGATCTTCTTTACGGACACGCCCCCCATGGACGAAGCGTGCCTGTCCCTTCTGGCGAAGGCATCCTCCCGGTCCGTCCTTTCGGCATTTTTGAACCAAATCCGGGACGTCCCGACGCTGACCGGAGCGGCCTACCGGGACGCGGCCGCCGCCGTCTCACTCGAGACCGGCATTAAGGGGAAGGACCTCTACATGCCTATTCGTGCGGCGTTAACCGGGATGGAGCACGGGCCGGCGCTGGAGGGGGTGATTGAGCTGTTAGGGAAGGATCGGGTTATCGATAGGGTACACAGGGTGTTGTCTGATATCGAATCCTGAGGACTTTCTTGCGGACAGGCACGCGACACGGCTACCGCACGTGTCCGGGTACGGCCGTGATATCTGTTTGCCTACTTCGGATCTGCCGTTACTGGTCGTCAAAGAGGCCGAGCATCAGTTTCTTATCCTTCCGCTCGCGGTTCTTGCGCTCCCCTTTTTCGGCCTCGTCCTCGTCCGTCCCGATATACGTATCCCCTTTATAGATGAAACGGGAATAGACGTTGGAAAAGGCGGTCCAGTTGCCGGGCAGCGCCTCCGAGCGAACCTGTTCCCCGGTAAATCCCCAGACCTTCGCGTCCAGGTCATCCAGCTGGAAAAGGACGACGGCCTCCAGCGTTGCCGGGAGCACCGGCGCCCCATACTCGTGCAGCCCGTGGTGGGAGAGTATCAGGTGGAGGACCATGTTCTTGAGGTCTTCGGGAAACGAGTCAATCGCGGCGATCTTCTCGTCGACCATCCGCGCGCCGATAAAGAGGTGGCCCAGGAACCTCCCCCGGTCGCTGTAGTCGAAGGCCCGCTGGTAATCGAGCTCTTCGATCTTGCCGATGTCGTGCAGGAACGCCCCGATGACCAATAGCTCGCCGTTGATCTGCGGGTAATAGCGCGAGACGTCCAGCGCCATCTTCACCAGATTATGGGTGTGCTCCAGCAGCCCGCCCAGGTATGCCTGGTGGAGCTTTTTGGCGGCCGGCGCCCGGGTGAACCGTTCCATGAAACCGCCGTCCTTCAGAAACGCGTTGCCGAGGCGCTTGATGAATGGATTCCTAAAGGAGGCAAAAGTTTTGGTCAGGTCGCGGACGATCTCGTCCGGGTTCTTATCGCCCGTGGGGACGAAATCGGCGATGTCGATATCCTGCGGATTCGTCGGCACGATCGCTTCCAGGTTGATCTGGAGCAAATCCTTGAAGCTCTCGACACGCCCCGTCACGCGGACGAAATCGTTCTGTTTGAATCCCTCAAACGTCCGCTCGATCCCCCGCTCCTCCGCCTGCCTGTCCCACATCCTGGCCTCTATCTTTCCGGTGCGGTCTATCAGGGCGAGCTTGATGTAGGGCCGGCCGTCCTTGGTTACCGCCAGCGCCTTGTCGCGTACCAGGAAAACCGAATCGACGCCCTGCCCGTTCTTGAGGTCTTCGACGAATACCTTGCTCATTTCCCGTTACATACCCCCCGTGATATCGAAGTGATGCGCGGTGGTAAAAGACGCGAGATCCGAGGCCAAGAAATATGACCATCGGCGCGATGTCCTCGGGTGTTCCCACCCTTCCCAGCGGAATCATCTTTTCAAACGCCTCCCGCCGCTCGGGAGTCGTGAACTTATCGTGAAACGGCGTCTCGATAACGCCGGGGCCGACCGCCATCACCCGGATGTTATGCCGCGCGACCTCCCGTGCCAGCCCCACCGTGAACGTGTTCATTGCCCCCTTCGTGGAGGCGTACGCCGCCGATCCCGGCCCGCCGCCGGTGTACGCCCCGATCGACGAGATATTGATAATGACGCCGCCCCTGTTCGGTATCATCGTCTTGAGGGCCTGGCGGCAGCAGAGAAAGACCGAGCGCATATTGACGGCGTAGACCCGATCCCATATCGCCGTCTCCATCTCCGCTATGAGGGAACGCTGAATCATCGAGCCGGCGTTGTTGACCAGGCAGTCGGGGGCGCGCCCCAGCCTTTCGGCGGTTTCGGCAAAGATGCGGGCGACATCCCCTTCGTCGGAGACGTCCCCCTGAACGAGACAGGAGACGCCCCCCCCGGCGTCGATCCGGGCCTTGAGACCCTCGGCCTCGGTCAGGCTCGAAAGGAAGTTGATCGCCACGGCCGCCCCGGAGCGGGCGGCCTCCTCGGCGATAGCACGGCCGATGCCGGTAGAAGCGCCGGTGACCAGCATGATCTTTCCGTCAAGACGGACGTCCATAGGCCCCCTATTTGATATCACTATCCCTGCGCGATGGATACAATTTCGGCAATACTACCATAAATGGGACGCAATGAAAAAGAAAAACGAGGGTTACGGCCAGCCCGTTGACCGGAAGATCATGCACCTCTGCAAACGACCGGCGCCCGTACACCGGGCGCCCCGCCCGCGGCGGCATCCTCACGTCGGCGGACTATCTGCCCATGATCTTCTTCTTGAGCTCCGGCCGCATGTCGTAGAAGCCGTCGATATCCGGCAGGAAGTCAAAGAGGATCGGATATCCGGGGGGCACGGCCTCCACCTCGAGCTGGCTTGCGCAGCCGGGGCAGTAGTACTCCCGTATTTCGGCCCAGTCAGTATCCGGCTTATGGAGCCCCTCGAAGATCTCATCCATCTTTTCTTCGGTGTCACGCACATAGATAAGCGCCGAAAGCTTCCAGTTTTTCCGGTAGTCACCGAATTCATGACCACAGTCGCACTTGACGATTCGCTGACCCCCCTTCTGGACGACGTAGAGGTGCTCGGCTATCGGCACCAGGATCGTCTCCGTGAAGGAAACCCGCTCCTGGAGGACTTCGAGATATTTCTCAAATCGATCGATGTCCTTGGGCCCGCTCATGATATTCTTGAGCGTCGCCCAGGGCAGCCTTCCGTCGATCAGGTCGGCTATCATTTCTTTCGTATACGCGGGCATGGCTCGCTCCTATCTCTGATCGGTTAGAACGTGAAATCCTCGGGCAGTCCCCAGAACTCCCGAAACTCAGTTTGAGAACCGGATCGAGAGTTCCATGCTCTCCTTAAACATACCCGTGACGACCGGCGGCAGCTCCCCACCGACGATCCGCTCCCGCTCCTGCTTCACCCACTCCTGCGCGGGGACCCCCCGTTTTTTTCGGCGGGCGCGAATTTCATCCCGGAGACCTTTCGTTTTTTCCGGGTCATGCCCCCATCGCTTTGCCGCTTCTCGTCGTAGGATACCGCCACCCCGTAGACGTCACGCGCCTTTCTCGGGTGGGCGGTATTGTTGTTGAGGTCGTTTACCACCGCCTCGGGGTCGCGCTCGATCGGGTCGCCGTAACCCGGCCCGCCCTGGTAGTGCTGGATGAAGACGTCGCCGGTCTTCATGGGGATCGGGTGCATCATGGAGGAATCGAGGATTTTTTTGTCGCCTTCGAGCATCGTCATGATGTCGGGGTTGTTCGGGTCGCCTTCGCGCGTCGGATAGGGCTGGTACGCGGCGACCACCTCCCTGATGTTCGAATTGAGGACCATCTCCTTGTGCCGCATGACCCGCGCCCCCGGATACCCGCCGAATATGCCGCAGTTGTCGAATACCTTGCCCGGTCCCGCGCTCACGACTTCGATGTTGTTCGAGTTCCAGAACAGGTAGACGCTGTGAAAGCCCGATCCCCCACGGTGCTTGCCCATGCCGGCCGAGTCGGGAGTGAGGTTGCGGCCGAGGTAGACCTTGGGTATGAACATCTCCCAGATCTCGACGTTGCCCTGGTCGGCCTCGGTATTCCAGACCGCATAGCCGGTATCCAGGCCGTCCATCATCGCCCGCGCCCCGCAGCCGGCCGCCGAAAGCTCGAAGTTGATGATGCCCAGCGGCCTGCCGTACTGGTCGGTCCCCCCGAGCTGACACATGGTGTTGTTCCCGTAACCTGCCAGTATCTCCTCGCGAAACCCCCGTCCGAAGAAGCTCTTCGAGAGGCACCGGTAGAGGTTGTTATAGGTGCTCATGAGGGGGCCCCACGTGGCGGAGTTTGAGACGTGGGGGTTGTCGGGATTTGCCCACGAACCGTACGGGTAATGCTGGACGGTAGCCAGGTACGCCCCGTCGTTCACCTTGCCGTCGTAGGCCAGCATCTGGGTAATAGAGACCCAGAAGCCTCCCTGCATCGCCGAGATCGAGCAGTTGGCCGGATGGTAGTTCCACCGGTTGGTCCCGGCCATATCGAAGATCAATTGTCCGTCGGGCTTGATCTCGACCCTGACCGGCGCGTGCATGATACTGTCCTTCGCGGCAATTAACGGGCAGCGGGGCGTTCTTCTGATCGACGTCGTAAAACGAGACCGAAGAAAAGACGCCGGGGAACAGCCGCTCGATGACGCGCTTGGTGAATATCTGACGCCCCTCCTCGATAACCTCGCGGATGAAGCTCTTGTAATAGTCGATCCCGAACTCATCGATAATCCCCCCGATCGTATCGTGGACGATCTGGGAGCCGGCCAGCCTCGCCTTTTCATCCAGGTGCCAGAAAAGCGGGTAGCGCAGGTTCCGGTCGCACCGGATTTCGTAGTCGCGCCTGAGCTTCCAATCGGTCCCGACCTTCTCGCACGAGAGGTAAAGGCCGTCCCCGAACCGGTTGATCGTCATGATCGGAAGCCCCCCGGCATCCACGCCCCCACAGTCCATCACGTGCGTGACCGCACCCACCCAGCCGACCACCTCGTCGCCGTAGAAGATCGGGGTAAGGCTCTGGACATCGGCCGTGTGCGCGTCCCCGATCAGCGGGTCGTTGTTGCCGAATATGTCCCCCCGGTTGATACAGGGGTCGGCCTCGTAGTCGTTATCGATCATCCACTTTATGGCCATGCTCATCGTATGGACATGGACGATGATGCCGGTGGACAGCACCACCGAGTCCCCCTCCGGGGTGTAGAGGGCAAAACAGAGCTCGCCCAGTTCCTTGACGATGGGCGACGCGCTGACCCTGAGCGCCGCCTCCCGGGAGGCCACCATCATGCCGCGAAGCCGAGAGTAGAGCCGCTCGTATTTAAGCGGGTCGGCCTCCTTGAGCGTCAGATGAGTGACGCCGCAATAGCTGCCGGTCTCCTCGAACTGCCGGCGGCTCTCGTTAAGCATTTCCTTGAGGGTTGTGCCGCCCCACCCGGCGGGTTTTTCTATCTGTTGGACCGCTCGTGGCATAGTCTTCTCCTCTTACCGTTCCATCCAGAATATTCGGTATTCGTCCATGCGCACCCGGTAGTCCGGAGGCACGACGAGGGTCGTGGCGGGGTGCTCCACGATGCAGGGCCCCTCGGCGACGTTGCCCGGCTTCAGGAGGTCCATCTCGTAGAGGGCAAACTTTTTCCACCCGCCTCTCCAGTAGACATCCCGCGTACCCTTGCCGGCTTCCTTGCCGGGCTTGCGTGCGGCAAGCTTCGATTTTGGGAGCGCCGGCTTGATGGTATCGACCGTCGCCGTGAGGACCGCTTCCGTCACGAGGTACCCCGCCTCGGGAAACTTCGCCGCCCGGGCAAAGACCTTTTCGTAGAGGGTCTCGAAGTTACCGATGATCTCGTCCGCCTGCGCGGCCGTGGCTACCTCAAGCGAGGGGCATTTGACCTCCAGGGCGTCCAGTTGGCCCGTGTAGCTCATGCGGACGTAGGGAGTAAATGTGATCTGTGCCTCGGTGTAGCCTTCCGCCGCAAACTCGGCCAGGAGCATCCCCTTGAGTTCGGCCCAGACGGCATTGAGCATCCCGCCGAGGGCGATCTTCGTGGCGTCGTCGGCCCCCAGGGGGAACATGACCAGGGTCGATTTATCGGCGCGGTGCTGGTAATCGGCGCAGGTGCACCCGAAGGCCGAAAACGCCGGCGCCCAGGCCGGGATCATGATCCCCTTAAAATCCAGCCCCTCGCAGTAGCTGGCGCAGTGCATCGGCCCCGCGCCTCCGTAGGACGATAGGTAATAGTCGAACGTCTCGAACCCCCGGCCCAGCACCATCGCGTGGAGATGGTCGCGCATTTGTGTCTCCACGAGGCTGATCATGCCCGCGGCCGCCTCGAAGACGTCCAGCCCCAGCTTGTCGGCCACCTTTTCCTTAAAAACCTCCACGGCCAGATCGCGGTAGATCTTGATAGCCCCCCCCAGGTAATAGTCGGGATTGATGATGCCGCTGATCACGTCGCAGTCACAAATCGTCGGGTTTTCCTTCTGGATACCGTAACAGCAGGGGCCGGGGTCTGCGCCGGCGCTGTCTGGCCCGAGCTCGACGCGGTTACTAATCGGGTCGACCCGGATGAACGTGCCCGTCCCCGCGCCGATGGAATCGACGGCGACCATCGGCAGGTTCATCTTGAAACGGGCGATATCCGGTTCAGGGTTGATGGAAAAGACCCCCTCGGTGATGAGGCCCACGTCGAAGCTCGTCCCGCCCATGTCGGTGCAGATGACGTTCTTGATGCCGAGCCGGTCGGCGACGTACTTCGAGCCGATGATTCCGCCGATGGGCCCCGAGATGAGGCTCTGGAACGCCTTTGCCGCCCGGACGTTCACAATGCCGCCGTGGGCCGTCATGATCTGCAGGCGGCGTTTGAAGCCCTGTTTCTTGATCTCGTCTTCGATCTTGATGAGGTGGCGGCGGGAGGGGTCGGCGGCGTACGCCTCGATGACGACGCAGTTAAGGCGGGAGTACTCCCGCATCACGGGTTGGACGCGGCTGCCGATATAGACGGGAAGGTCAACGCCTTTTCGGGCCATTACCTCGCGGACGATTTCTTCGGCGCGCCGCTCGTGGGACGGGTTGACGTAGGAGAAGGTAAAAGAGATGGTCAGGGCTTCGACTCCCTCGTCGATCAGTTCTTCGGCGGCCGCCCTCACCTCGTCTTCGTAGAGGGGGATTACCTCAGTGCCGAACATGTCGGTGCGCTGACCGATGCCTTTTACCCAGCGCCGCGGTATCAGGGGGGGATTGTGGACATGGGTGACGGTATGAAGCCTGTCTGGATAATGGTAACCGAGATAGGTCTGGACCCCCCGCTCCATGAGGAGGTAGTCTTCCAGCCCCTTGGTGATGAGAAGCCCCACTTTCTTGCCCCGCCGCATGAGCAGCGCGTTGATCATGGCGGTCCCGGAATAGATGGCCGCGTCCAGCATCGGCACCGCGTGCTCCTGTTTCATGTCCCACCAGCCGAGTGCGTCGGCGAGCGAGGCGAGAAAACCGATCGATTCATCGTGGGGCGTTGTGGCGGCCTTGCCGATCACCATTGCCCCCTCCTTATCGATGAGGATGGTGTCGGTCATCGTTCCGCCTGCGTCAATTCCCAGAATCTGAAGCGTTCGCATAGAGACCTCCAATTCGGGTCAAGGGTCTATGTCATGGTTTTTTCAGGATTGCGCTTCGGTTAACCTCCTTATGATGCGGTAATAGCAGGTACTATAGTATGTTTAAGAAACACGGGTGGCTCGCGTACGGCCTATTTTCCCCGGTCGGACGAATGCCCGTTATCGTGGGGGACGAAGTGACCGGGGCAATTTCCCTGCCTATACGGTGACAGTCGGAAGGTTGCCGCGTCGCCTTTCAGCTCCCTCGCAATGGCGAAAATAGTCTCATCCTTCCTCCCCATCGGGCCCCGCGAATCCCCCTTCGTGTGTGCCGCTACGGCCCCCACCCGATGAGCACCGCAATCGTCAGCATCAGGAAGCCCGCCATAAGCAGCATTATCTGCAGCGGCAGCATGAATCGCGCCCACTTGGTCCAGGTGATGCCGGCCAGCGACACGGCGACGATGAGGAGCGGGTTGGTCGGCCAGAAGATATTGGAAAATCCATCTCCCATCTGGAAGGCCAGGACCGTCACCTGCCGCGTGATGCCGACCAGCTCCCCGAGCGGCACCATCACCGGGATCGTTACCATCGCCTGGGCCGAGCCGGACGAGAGGAAGAAGTTGATGATCGTCTGCACCAGCAGCATCGCCCACGAGGCGAACACCACGTGAAACTGCGAGATGAACCCCGACAGCCAATAAAGAATCGTATCGATGATCTTTCCCTCGTCGGCGATCACGATCACGGCCCGCGCCAGCATGATGAAGATACCGGCGGGAATAAACGTGATGAATCCCTTGACAAAGGCCTTGAGTGTTCCCCAGGCGCCCAGCCCCCCCAATAGCCCCGAGGCAACGCCCATGACGACGAATATGAGGACGACAAACGGCAGGCTGATGTCGGCCATGACCTTGGGCGCGGCCAGCTGCCCCACGATCAGCCCGACGAAAAGAAACGCGACCAGTGCGCCGATCATCCAGACGACCCGCCGGTGCGCCGGCGTGAAATCGGAAAATTCCTTTTCGATCTCGACGAACTCCTTGCGGACCGAGGCGTCGAAATCGGCCACGAGGCTCTTTGACGGGTCTTTCCGTACCCGTGCGCCGTACCACGCGGTGTATCCCACGGCAATCGTCATCATCACGACCCAGACCAGCATCCGGTAGGTCGCCCCCGAAAAGAGGGGAATCTCCGCAATCCGCTGGGCAATCCCGACGGTAAAGGGGTTCGTGATAGCCGCCGTAAACCCGACGCCGCACGCCCCGAATATCAGCATGAGCCCGACGATCGAATCGTACCCCATGGCGATGGCCATCGGCACGACGATGATGATAAACGGCGTCAGCTCCTCGAGGATGCCGAAGAGCGCCCCGAACAGGGAAAAGAAAATCATGAGGGCCGGGATGACGTATTTTTCTTTCCCCTCGAACTTCTTTATGAACCGCAGCACCCCGGCGTCCAGCGCCCCCGTTCGGCGCATCGCCATAAACGAGCCGCCGATGAGGATGATGAAGACGACGATGATCGCAGCGATCGGACCCTTGTAGTAGAGGGACTTGATCGGGGAGATGAGCAGGTCAACCACTCCCTGCGGGTTGGGCGTGACATAGGTGAAACTGTCCGGGACGATCACGTTCATCGTTGTGCCGGTCTCGGGATTGACCTTGTCGACCCGGTCATAGAGGCCCGCGGGGACAAAATGGGTCGCCACGGTTACCAGCACCAGGAGGGCGATGATGATAACGTAGCCCAGCATCATCCTTCCGACGGGAAGTTTTACGTCGAGATCAACCATACGAATGCTCCATGATAAAAGGGTGGTAAGAACGCGGAGGGTGATCTGTGAGATTTTAAGATGACGAGCATGAAGTGAGCGACCGGACGGCCCCTCCCCCGCCGGTCGCGTTGAGTGCGGAATGCGGTCAGTGTAGCCGATTTAAAAATCAAAGGCAAGGGAAAAGAGAGGAATGAAAGCTTACACGCCGATGATACGAATGAGTTGTTTCCTGTCGCGAGTCGTTGGATCGATGGTATAACGACAATCTATTCCTCATTGCAGGAAGCAAAAAACGACGCTGCGATCTCCCGGCTATCGGGCAGGGGCGGAATTATGGGGACACCTTACCCGGTTACAAATCCTTCCGCCTAAATACATGGAAGTATCGCTCAGTAAAGTTTCAGCTTAATTCATACTACCAGATAAACGGAAACCGTCTGCTCCTTTCAGTACTCCTTCGGCGTCTCGCCGAGAAGCACCCGGGTCCTGAGCCAATTGGGCGCGATCCTCCCAAACCTGACCGCCGCGCTCATACCCGCCGGGAACCGGTTTTCGTGGGTCTCCGTCCTGAAGCCTTTGAGGATATATTCTGCCGCTTTTTCCTCGCTGATTTGGTTGGGACTGGGAATGCCGTCGTCCCGGCATATTTCCGTGTCTACGAACCCGGGGTGGATCGTCTGAATGAGGATATGTTTATACCCGAAGTGCTCCAGCTCCATTCGGGCGGTATCCAGGAATATCCTGCCCGCGGCCTTGGCCGCCGTGTAATCTGCCTGCATGGGGATACCGAAATAGGACGCCAGCGAGTTGGTGTGGGCGATGAGGCACTTGGTGTCTTGCTTTTTCATCTGGGCGATGAGCGGGGCAGAAGAAGTTTATCATCGTATCGAAATTTGTCCTCATGCACCGCATGATAACCGAGGGGGACGCCGTAAGGGTGTTGACGGCCGGCCCGTGCCCGATGTTCAATAGGGCGATGTCGATCCGCCCGCACTTTTTAACCATCTCGTTTACGACGGACCGGCAGTGGTCCTCGTCGAGCGCGTCGCCGATGATGGGGGTGCACCGGCTGCCGTTCCCGGTGACGAGGTCGGCGGTCTGGTCGAGCAGTTTCTTACGCCGCGCCGTAACGAAGATGTCGTTATTGTGCCGGCTCAGTGCCACGGCAACGGCCCTCCCGATGCCCGACGACGCCCCGGTAATGAGAATCGCCTTGTTCGTGTATTCCATGGCATCCCTCCGATATTTGGGAACTATAGCAGTAGGTACGATAGCATGATGAAATGCGTCTTCCTGCCTCGCGGCGAACGCAATCTTCTGGTATGCTGGTTCAACTGTAGCGGATTTTGGAGAGGGAAGGCAAGGGAAAAGAGGGAGGTACGAGAAATACCGGGTATACAGGGACGGTGGATCCGGAAGCTTACGTATTCCACGCTCTAAAAAAAAGGGACCGTTTTTTTAAACGGCCCCTGCACATCGCTAGTTAACGGGTTGGCTACTGAATCTTAATCGCGCTGATCTTGTCATTCCACCCATCGCCGGTGAGGCTCCAGCACCCGTCCGGATTGGCGGATGTTCTTGTAAACTCTCTAGACCCCCCCCCAGGCCCAACGTCCCAGTAGACGATTACCTTTGTTATCCCCGCTCCAATCTTCATGCTCGAAATCTGGTCGTTCCAGGTGGGGCTACCCGATTCCCCTGTATTATAACTTCGCAAATCCTTGTACTCACCTACACGGAGCTGAATATAATTGCCGTTGTAGTCACCGTTCTGGAAAAAGACAACGTTATTGGCAGGCGCCGGGCTTATGACCTTGATGGAGCTGATCTTGTCGTTCCACCAGTCGCCTCCCGCAAAACTCCAGGACCCGACCGGGTTGTTTGACGCCCTGGAAAATTCTTTCCGTTTCCCTCCAAAGTTGGTGTTTTCGAATACGATCACCTTGCCGATCCCTGACCCGATGGTCATGCACGAAATTTGATCGTTCCAACTGGGACTGCCGACCTCCGCCGTATTCCAGTTGACCAAAGATGAGTATTCCCCTACGCCCAGCCGTAAATCATAGGCCGAATCACACGTCCCGTTAATGTAGAATACGGCCAAGTCAGCCGGAGGCGTTTCGATGACGGAATTTGCGTACGGGGATAATAAAAGAAGCAATCCAAGGACAGGCAGAAACAGTACGATTCGTTTCATATCCGTTTCCTCCTTTTTTCGGATAGACAATTACATGTATAATGCCAATTAGGCTATATGTCAATAATCAAATCTACAGTAATATAACAAATGGATAAAGCTGTATCATTTGCTATATGATTTCCAATACAGTATCGAATGGATATGTCCAAAATCGCACATTGTAGAGGCGCGGTCTGTGCCCAAAAGGAGCATATTGCAGGCAGATGTACGGGACATACTAGTGCGGACGAGGCAGCAGTATGCGCGGGTAAACGCCGTCCTTTTCTTACTTTTCGGTTCGGTCCTATAATATGATGGGGGCCGTTTTCTCAAACGGCCCCCGTTTATCGCCCGGCAGTGACGGCTAATTACTGAATCTTGATTGAGCTGATCTTGTCATCCCACCAGCCGCCCATAATATTCTGAATTGAGTCCGACCGCCCCGATCGGGTGAATACGCTGCTCCTCCCACCGAAGTTGACGTGCTCATAGACGATCACCCTCGTGATATCGGACCCGATCGCCATGCACGATATCCGGTCGTTCCAGGTGGCGCCGCCCGATCCGCTCACCCTGAGCTCGGTCAGGTTCGGGTATTCCCCCTCCTCAAGCTCGACAGACCTGCCGTCGTCGCATCCGCCGTCCTGGTAGAAAACGGCCTTGTCGTGCGGGATAGTCTCCCCCCACGGAGGGGGAGACCCCGTGCCGATGACCTTGATCGAGCTGATCTTGTCATCCCACCAGCCGCCTTCGATATTCTGGATCGAGTCCGGCCGCCCCGATCGGGTGAATACGCTGCTCCTCCCTGAAAAGTTGACGTACTCGTAGACGATCACCTGCGTGATATCGGACCCGATCGCCATGCACGAGATCCGGTCGTTCCAGGTGCCGCCGCCCGATCCGCTTACCCTGAGATCGGTCAGGTTCGGATATTCCCCCTCCTTAAGCTCGACAGACCTGCCGCCGTCGCATCCGCCGTCCTGGTAGAACACGGCCTTGTCGCGGGGGATAGTCTCTCCCCACGGAGAGGACGAATCGGTGCCGATGACCTTGATTGAGCTGATCTTGTCATCCCACCAGCCCCCTTCAATATCCTGGATCGAGTCCGACCGTCCCGATCGGGTGAATACGCTGCTCCTCCCCCCGAAGTTAACGTGCTCGTAGACGATCACCTTCGTGATATCGGACCCGATCGCCATACACGAGATCCGGTCGTTCCACGTGGCGCCGCCCGATCCGCTCACCCTGATCTTGAGCAGGTTCGGGTATTCTCCCTCCTTAAGCTCGACGGACCTGCCGCCGTCGCATCCGCCGTCCTGGTAGAAAACGGCCTTGTCGCGGGGGACCGGTTTCCCCCACGGGCTCGACGAATCCGTGCCGATGACCTTGATTGAGCTGATCTTGTCATCCCACCAGCCGCCTTCGATATCCTGGATCGAGTCCGACCGTCCCGACCGGGTGAATACGCTGCTCCTCCCCCCGAAGTTGACATGCTCGTAGACGATCACCTTCGTGATATCGGACCCGATCGCCATGCACGAGATCCGGTCGTTCCAGGTGGCGCTGCCCGATCCGCTCACCCTGAGCTTGAGCAGGTTCGGGTATTCCCCCTCCTTAAGCTCGACAGACCTGCCGCCGTCACATCCGCCGTCCTGGTAGAAAACGGCCTTGTCGCGGGGGACCGGTTTCCCCCACGGGCTCGACGAATCCGTGCCGATGACCTTGATTGAGCTGATCTTGTCATCCCACCAGCCGCCCTTGATATTCTGGATCGAGTCCGACCGCCCGGATCGGGTGAATTCGCTGCTCCTCCCCCCGAAGTTGATATGCTCATAGACGATTACTTTAGAGATACCGGATCCGATTAGCATACACGAGATCCGGTCGTTCCAGGTGGCGCTGCCCGATCCGCTCACCCTGAGCTTGGTCAAGTCCGCGTATTCCCCCTCTTCAAGCTCCACGTATTTTCCGCCGTCGCATCCGCCGTCCTGGTAGAAAACGGCTTTATCGCGGGAATACCAATCGGCCGCCCACCCGTTGTTCGGCATCAACGCAAGCGAAAGCAATAAACCCATCACGACAAAATAAACCCTTTTCATGGTAGCAGACTCCTTTTCAGTGAAGGTCGCTGAATCCTTTATTACGGTTTTCAGATATAACCGTATTATATCACCCTTTATTCGGGAAGAAGGAGTGACCATGCTTACATTGTTAAGCTGATTTAACAATATTCACTTAATTCACGCCCCCGGAGGACATCACTGGAGGCGGTTTATACGAACGAGTAACCGCCTTACGTACTGATCTGACGGTATACGGTAGGTGGCATCCCTGTGGGCTGAGGGCGCTCTCCTGCTATACGGAACCGTTGGCAGGTGGGAGCTTACCGGACCGTGCTGATATTCGCATATGCAAATACTGCCGCTATCATGTAAAGTTGCACGCATGGTTCATTTTAATGCAGCTATCCCTAATATATTGTTTTAACTCACTTTATACACGATTTCTTTTCAGCGGATAGTCCTTTTTTGGTT
The DNA here is from genome assembly GCA_963848155.1 of uncultured delta proteobacterium. GTDB lineage: Bacteria > Desulfobacterota > Zymogenia > Zymogenales > Zymogenaceae > JAFGAS01. Next base: position 383,688 of record CAWKCL010000001.1, on the reverse strand, counting down.
GACATAAAACATTAGACTGCTATAATTCTACTCCGTTTCGTTCGCTATTTAATGTACTCATCCGTTTATTTATTCACGGATGAGAATCGCTTGTCATCAAGCATGGAGGTAAAAGATGAAGAGATCCTTGTTTCTTACAGTTAGCCCTGGGGCTTACCCTGCTCCTGGCGGCGCCCGTATTCGCCGGCGAAGGCAGCGACACCGTCGGCGACGGTAAGCTCCAGCCCGAGCTTCGGTATTCGTACATGAATACGAAGCTGGTACCTATTTTCCCGCTTCTTAATTCCGGCACGTATAACCTGACGACGCACGACGTGTATGCGCAGCTCAACTGGGGCGTGCATCCCAACATCGACCTCATCGGGCTGGCCGGTGCGCGGTTCGACGCGCTGCATGCCGACGTCCTGGATATCCCGCTCGCGGGTATCAACATCAACGCGGACTATGGCTATTCCCCCAACTTCCTCTACGGATTGGGCGTAAAGGCGACCTTCTTCCGCGAACGATAACGGGTTCTACATGGGCGGCGGCGTGCTCTTCACCCATTCCTTCGGCGGCGAGCGGTCGCTCGATATCGACGGTGACTTGATGGGGGCGCCATTCGCACTTGACGCCGGAAAGCTCAAGACCAGCATGTTCACCCTCACCCCGGACATCCATGCCGGCTGGCACTTCAAGATACATCGACCTGACCCCCTACATCGGCATTGAGTACCGCTGGGCGTGGGCCAAGGCGATCTACGATATCGGCCAGCAGATCCCGATTGACGGCGATATCGAGCTCAACCTGGAGCAGGAAGACAGCTTCGGCATCTTTGCCGGTATCGACTATTACCCCACCGACAACCTCTACTTCAACGTAGAAGGCAGCATGGTGAACCGCTGGGGCGTGAGCGCAAGCCTGGGCTACCTCTTTGACATCGGCGGGCCGTCGCGGCCGGCCGTGAACTCGCCGTTTTTGGGCGGCGGCGGCGCCGGTAGCGATACCGTCGGCGATTGCCGTCTCCTTCCTCAGCTTCGCTACTCGTTCATGACCACGGAGCTGGTGACCGACTTTCCGCTTCTCAACACCGGCAGTTACGACCTGACCATGCACGACGTCTACGCGCAGATCAACTGGGGCGTGCATCCCAATGTTGACATCATAGCGCTGGCGGGCGCCCGGTTCGACGCGCTGCACGGCGATGTCCTGGATATCCCGCTTGCGGGTATCAACGTCAACGCCGACTACGACTACAGCGCCAACTTCCTCTACGGCCTGGGCGCGAAGGCGACCTTCTTCCGCAACGATAACGGGTTCTACATGGGCGGCGGCGTGCTCTTCACCCATTCCCTTCGGCGGCGAGCGCTCCTTCGATATCGACGGGACGATCGGCGGTCCGTTTAGCCTCTCGCTCGGAAAGATCAAGACCAGCATGATCACCCTGACCCCGGATATCCACGCGGGCTGGCATTTCAAGAACATCGACCTGACGCCCTACATCGGCCTCGAATACCGCTGGGTATGGGCCAAGGCGAGCTACGATATCGGCCAGCAGATCCCGATTGACGGCGATATCGAGCTCAACCTGCGCCAGGACAAGGGCCTCGGCATCTATGCCGGCGTTGATTACTATGCAACAGACCGCCTCTACTTCAACGTGGAAGGCAATATGCTCAGCCGCTGGGGCGTCAGCGCAAGCGTCGGCTATCTCTTTGACATCTGCGAGAAGCCGAAAGCCCCCGCGCCCGCGCCGGTCATCGAGCCCAAGTTAGAGCCGATGAGCAAGAACTAAACGCAGAAGACATTGCGCGTAGGACACTTAAGGGGACAATCCGACGGATTGTCCCCTTTTCTTTGCATGGTACGACGGACGCCCCGCCCGGTCGCCCGATCCCGCATTCTCCCGTTCCGCTATAGTATGATGACGGTACGCCCTGCCGGACAAACGGTCACCGAACAGAATCGATTAGAGCATTCTAATAATATTCGCTTGACATAGTGAACATTTAATATAAAATGCATTTACTTTTATTCAACTGTATCAGGAGGAGTAACAACTATGTTTAAGAGATCGCTTTTTTTAGCCCTGTCGCTCTTGCTGGTTGTTTCCTTCTCGGCGTTTGCCGGTGAGGGGAGCGACACGGTCGGCGGCGGCAAGCTGCTGCCCCAGCTCCGCTACGGGTACTCCGTCTCGGACTGGAAAACCCATTCGGCCCCGGCCAATGGTTTTAGGGATTGGGACGTTGACGCCCAGAGCTACTACGCACAGCTCAACTGGGGCATCCTGAACAACTTGACCTCATCGGGAGTCGTCGGCGGACGGAGCGTCTCCCTGGAGAGTGATTCCGCCGGCAACACCATTGACTCCGAAGACTGGGTACCGATGTTCATGTGGGGGACTCGGCGTCAAGGCGACGTTCTTCCGGGCCGATAACGGGTTTTATGTCGGAGGCGGCGCCCTCTTCACCCATTCGTTCTCACGCGACTTCGATCTCACGTTAGTTAATGCCGCCGGCGTCTCCACCGTGTTTGACTCCACGCTGAGCGTCTATATGCTTATCCCCGAGCTGCATGCCGGCTGGCACATCGGCGACACCGGCCTGACCCCCTACGTGGGGTGGATTATGTCTAGCACGAGGTCGGTCAACGAGGTCGACGGCCTGGGCGACATAGAGAGCCGCATAGAGCACCCGGTATACATGTTCGCCGGACTCGACTACTTCTTGAACGACAGGCTCTACCTCAACGTGGAAGGCCGGACGAACTTTGACGACGGCTGGGGATTTGAAGGCGGCATCGGCTATATGTTTGACCTCTGCGCGAAGCCGGTGGCTCCCGCACCCGCGCCCGCACCGGTCATCGAGCCCAAATTAGAGCCGATGAGCAAGAACTAAGCGCTGATCTATATCGCGTAGCTACGAAAGGGACGATCCTACGGATCGTCCCGTTGTTTTGTATCGGGTAACGGCCCGCGCCCGGCCGACCAGCCGGATCCCGATCACCTCCTACAGTGGAATGACAGCAACGTGCTACCGGCCAGACAACCAATAGGGATAATTATTAAAGTCGCCTAATTTTTGCTTGACATGATCAAGGACTCAAAATAAAATATGCTCACAATTTACTTCAACCACCATCTGGAAAGGAACGGCTATGATCAAGAAATCGTTTTTTGTAACTCTCGCGCTGATGCTCGTCTTCTCGCTCTCGGCGTTTGCCGGCGAGGGGAGCGACACGGTCGGCGGCGGCAAGCTGCTGCCCCAGCTCCGCTACGGATATTCCGTCTCCGACTGGGAAACCCACTCGCGGCAGCCCTCGGTTTTCAGTCATTGGGAAGTCGATGCGCATAACTACTACGCGCAGGTCAACTGGGGCATTCTCAACAACGTCGACCTCGTCGCCCTCGTCGGCGGACGGAGCCTCTGAACGCTGAGAGCGAATTTACCCAGGTCCTTTTTAATGAGAATCAAGTCGGGTTCGACGTCAATGTTTATGTGGGGACTTGGTGTCAAAGCGACGTTCTTCCGGGCCGACAACGGGTTCTATGTCGGCGGCGGCGCCCTCTTCACACACTCGTTCACAGACGATTTCGACCTCACGACTTATAAGACGGGGCGTTTGATGCAGAGTACCCGGCCACCCTGCGCATCTATACCCTGACCCCCGAACTCCATGCCGGATACACATTTCAAGAATATCGGCCTGACCCCCTATATCGGCGTTGACTATACTTGGTCGAATGCCGTTGCCGAGATCGATCCCCTGCGGCGATGTCGAGCTCCACATGGACGACCCCGTCTATATGTTTGTCGGTCTTGACCACTTCATCAACGACAGGCTCTACCTGAACGTGGAAGGCCGGACCAACTTCAACGACGGTTGGGGCATCGAAGGCGGCATCGGTTATCTGTTTGACATCTGCGCCAAGCCGGCCCCGCCCTCGTGGAGCCCGCACCGGTCATCGAGCCTAAATTAGAGCCGATGAGCAAGAACTAAGACCTGATTACATCGTGAAAGTACATAAGGGGACGATCCCGCGGATCGTCCCCTTATTTTCTGCCTGAAAATGAGCACGCACCGGCTTAGGAGTCATTAGAAAGCTCTAAATTTTTCTTGACACTACTTTCATAATGAACATAAATATACGAAATGTTTTCTATTATTATGGGGAGAAAAGAACATGCTGAAAAAATCACTGTTACTGGCCCTTTCGCTCCTGCTGGTTTTTTCGCTCATCGGCATTTGCCGGCGAGGGGAGCGACACCGTCGGGGGAGGCAAGCTGCTGCCCCAGCTCCGCTACGGGTACTCCGTGTCCGAGTGGGACACTCACTCGGCTGACGTTCTAATGCAGCATTGGAATGTCAAGGCCAATACGTATTACGCGCAGGTAAACTGGGGCATCCTCGATAACGTGGACGTCATCGCACTGGTCGGTGGTAGGAGCGCTAAATCTGAGGCCGAAGCGCTGGTCCCCTTTATCATTCCCCTCAACTTTGCCGAGGAGACCGACTACGTGCCGATGTTTATGTGGGGAGTCGGCGTCAAGGGAACGTTCTATCGCGCCGATAACGGGTTTTACGTCGGCGGCGGCGCGCTCTTCACCCATGCGATCTCGAATGATTACAGCATCACGCTCTCGCTCAACGGAGCTGAGTTGTTCGAGTCCGACGAGATCTACCACAGGAACGTCTATAAGCTGACCCCCGAGATCCACGCCGGCTGGCATTTCGATAACGGCGTGACCCCGTATATCGGCGCCGACTATTCCTGGACGAGATCGATTATGGAATCCGATGACGGGTTGGAAGTCGAGTACACGATGCAAAACCCGTTTGCTATGTTTGCCGGTATCGATATCTTCTTTAACGACAAGGTCTACTTCAACGTGGAAGGCCGTACGAATTTCACTGACGGCTGGGGGATTGATACCGGCCTTGGTTACATGTTCGATCTCTGCGCGAAGCCGGCCCCGCCCGTTGTGGAGCCCGCACCGGTCATCGAGCCCAAGTTAGAGCCGATGAGCAAGAACTAACGACTGAACATATCACAGAGCTACATAAGGGGACGATCCAATGGATCGCCCCCTTTTTTATTCCCGCAACGAGGGATTGCCGGGAAAATGGCCAACGCAGAGGACTATTAGGGCACTCTAATTTCCACTTGACATTATTAGTATTTAAAACATAATATATTCCCATTATATCCACTGATCAGAGGAGATAACATTATGTTCAAGAAATCTCTGCTCTTGACTTTTTTGCTCCTGCTGGTAGTTTCATTCTCGGCGTTCGCCGGCGAGGGGAGCGATACCATCGGCGGCGGCAAGCTGCTGCCACAGCTCCGCTACGGCTACTCGACCGCGAATTGGGAGTCTCCCGACGAATGGATGGTGCCCCTGAGAAGCGCGGTTTTCGATTCCCATGACTTCTATCTGCAGTGCGACTGGGGTATCTTCGAAAACGTTGACCTCATCGCCGTAGTCGGTGGACAGGCTCTCCGTTATGAAACAGAAGACGCGACGTGGGAGGGAGAAACCGGCCGGGAATCGATGTTTATGTGGGGTCTCGGTTTTAGGACGACGTTCTTCAGGGCCGACAACGGCTTCTACGTCGGCGGCGGCGCGCTCTTTACCCATTCGTTTGGAGACGATTTCGTATTCGACCAGTACATCGGCGGCGTCTATGACGCCTCATGGGACATCGAGATGAGCGTTTACCGGCTGACCCCCGAGATCCACGCCGGCTGGCACATCGGCGACACCGGCCTGACCCCGTACCTCGGCGCGGACTATACCTGGACGAGGATGGTAACGGAATGGTCCGAGATCGGCGTTGGCGATTTCCATAAGATAACGTTCAAGACTGATAAGCCGTTTTTCTTTTTCGCCGGCATCGACTATCACTTCAACAACAGGCTCTACGTTAACCTGGAAGGCCGGGCGAACTTCAACGGCGACTGGGGTATCGGGACAGGCGTAGGTTATCTGTTCGACATCTGCGCAAAGCCGGTGGCTCCCGCACCCGCGCCCGCGCCGGTTATCGAGCCCAAGCTTGAGCCGATGAGCAAGAACTAGGTTCTGATCATATCGTGAAAGTGAAAAGGGGACGATCCCGCGGGTCGTCCCATTTTTATTCCCCGCCAAAGGCTGCCCGGCGGCCAAACGCCCCGTAAACGGCTCATTAATACGCTCTAATTATTTTCTTGACACCTGTGCTATAGCAGTCCTAAAATACTACCATTATGTCCATCAATCACGGGAGGTAAGATTATGCTCAAGAAATCTTTGTTCTTGGCCCTTTCGCTCCTGCTGGTAGTCTCATTTTCCGCGTTTGCCGGCGAGGGGAGCGATACGGTCGGCGGCGGCAAGCTCCTACCCCAGCTTCGCTACGGCTACTCCGCAACGGAATGGGAATCTCACTCGGCTGACGCCAGCCCGTACTTTGATTGGGACGTCCACGCCCACGATTACTATCTCCAGCTCAACTGGGGGATCCTCAACAACGTCGACCTCATCGGTATTGCCGGCGGGCGGAGTGTGCTTTTAGAGAGCACCGGCCCTGTCGCTACCATCGATTCTGATTGGGTCCCGATGTTTATGTGGGGCATTGGAGTCAAAGGAACCTTTTTCCGGGCCGACAACGGCCTCTACATCGGCGGTGGCGCGCTCTTCACGCATGCCTTCGCGAACGATTTCGATTTTACGCAGACTCCTCCCGGTACGACTTTTGATTCAAGCTATCATATCTATCGGCTGGTACCCGAACTCCACGCCGGCTGGCATATCAAGGATACCGGCCTGACCCCCTACGTCGGCGTGGATTATGTCTGGTCGAGGGGTGTCGCCGAGGTCGAAGGTGTAGGCGATATAGATAACCGTATCGAGGACCCGGTCTTCATGTTCGTCGGCCTCGACCACTACGTTACCGACAGGCTTTACCTGAACTTTGAAGGCCGCACGAACTTCAGCGACGGCTGGGGTTTTGAAGGCGGCATCGGCTACCTTTTCGACATCTGCCCGAAGCCGGCCCCGCCCGTTGTGGAACCCGCTCCGGTCATCGAGCCCAAATTAGAGCCGATGAGCAAGAACTAACGACTGAACATATCGCGAAGCTACATAAGGGGACGGTCCTTCGGATCGTCCCCTATATTATGCCTAAACAACGGCGGGTTGCCGGTTAAACGGCCGACGCAAAGGACTATTAGGGTATTCTAATTTTAACTTGACATCAATCACATATGGAACCTAAAATATACTAACTTTATCCACTGAGCTGGGAGGAATGTAAATGTTCAAAAAATCTTTGTTCTTAGCCCTTTCGCTCCTGCTGGTATTCTCGTTCTCGGCGTTTGCCGGCGAGGGGAGCGACACCGTCGGCGGCGGCAAGCTGCTGCCCCAGCTCCGCTACGGGTACTCCGTTTCGGATTGGGATACTGTCTCTCGTGAGATGAATGGTTTCTATGATTGGGACGTCAACACCCACAGCTACTACGTGCAGGTCAATTGGGGTATTTTAAACAACGTGGATCTCGTCGGGCTTGTCGGCGGGCAAACCCTCTTGATGGAGAGCGATCGTGCGGACAGCTCGCACCTCGAGTCCGACTGGGGGACGATGTTCATGTGGGGCCTCGGCGTTCGGACGACCTTTTTCCGGGCGGATAACGGGTTCTACGTCGGCGGCGGCGCCCTCTTCACCCATTCGTTCGGCAGCGACCTCGATTTCGAATATTATAATCCCGCTGGAGTTAACTCAGAGGATTATGAGGTCGATATGAACGTATACCGCCTGACCCCCGAACTCCACGTCGGCTGGCATATCGGAGACACCGGCCTGACCCCCTATATCGGCGTGGATTATACCTGGCTGAAGGCGAGCTCCGATTGGGTTCAAGTGTTCCCGGGAAGCTTCGCATTTGATGCACAGTTTCACCTGGACGATCCGGTCTACATGTTTGTCGGCCTCGACCATTACATCACCGACAGGCTCTACCTGAACTTCGAGGGCCGGACGAACTTTAGCGGAAACGACGGCTGGGGCATCGAGGGCGGCATCGGCTATATGTTTGATATATGTGCAAAGCCGGCCCCGCCCATTGTGGAGCCCGCACCGGTTATCGAACCCAAGCTTGAGCCGATGAGCAAGAACTAACTACTGAACATATCACGAAGCTACGTAAGGGGACGATCCTTGGGATCGTCCCTTTTTTTGCCCCGACACAAGCCCGTGCCTACAAAAAGCCCGGACGTCGCTCATTAATACGCTCTAATTATTTTCTTGACACCTATAGTATAGCAGTCCTAAAATAGTGCCATTATGTCCATCAATCACGGGAGGTAGGTAATGTTCAAGAAATCTCTGCTCTTGGCCCTTTCGCTCCTGTTGGTAGTCTCGTTCTCGGCATTTGCCGGCGAGGGGAGCGACACGGTTGGCGGCGGCAAGCTGCTGCCCCAGCTCCGCTACGGGTACTCGGTTACGGAGTGGGACACCCACTCGCATGAGCCGTGGCTGTCACGGATTGGGATTTTAGCGCACACGACTACTATGCTGCAGGTCAACTGGGGCATCCTCGAACAACGTTGACCTCATCGGGGTAGTCGGCGGACGGAGTCTCTCGACGGAGTCTAGCAATGCGGTAGATACGGTTGAATCGGACGGCTGGGCGCCGATGTTCATGTGGGGCGTCGGCGTCAAGGCGACGTTCTTCCGGGCCGACAACGGCCTCTATGTCGGCGGCGGCGCCCTCTTCACCCACTCGTTCTCAAACGACTATGAGGTAGACGTATATAACGGGGGCGTCTTGACGGCCACGTGGGACGTTACGACGGACATCTATCGTCTGACCCCCGAACTGCACGCCGGTTGGCACATCGGTGACACCGGCCTGACCCCCTACATCGGCGTGGATTATGTCTGGTCAAAGGCGATGTCCGAGTATCGAGTCCCGGCATCGACGAGATCAAGTACCACATGGACGATCCGGTCTACATGTTCGTCGGCCTCGACCACTACATCAACGACAGGCTCTACCTGAACTTCGAGGGCCGGACGAACTTCAACGACGGCTGGGGCATCGAGGGCGGCATCGGCTATATGTTCGACATCTGCGCGAAGCCGGCCCGCGCCCGCGCCCGCGCCCGCACCGGTCATCGAGCCCAAGTTAGAGCCGATGAGCAAGAACTAACGACTGAACATATCGCGTAGCTACATAAGGGGACGATCCGGCGGATCGTCCCCTTTTTTATGCCCTCAGCACGGGCACGTATCGGCTAACAACCGGCAAAAAAGCCATTAAAACACTCTAATATTTTACTTGACAATACTTGAATTATAAACATAAGATAAGCTAATACATGCCCTTTAATCAGAGGAGGTAAGATAATGTTCAAGAAATCCTTGTTCTTGGCCTTTTCGCTCCTGCTGGTATTCTCATTCTCGGCATTCGCCGGCGAGGGAAGCGACACGGTCGGCGGCGGCAAGCTGCTGCCCCAGCTCCGCTACGGGTACTCCGTTTCGGATTGGGATACGGTCGACGATTCCATGAGTGATGGTTTTTTTGATTGGGACGTCAACACCCACGACTACTACCTTCAGGTTAACTGGGGCATCCTCGAAAACGTCGACCTCGTCGGGCTTGTCGGCGGCCAAAGCCTCGCTATGGAATCGTATTTCAGGCCCCGTTACGTTTGCGACGGACGGCTGGACTCCGATGTTCATGTGGGGACTGGGCGTCAAGACGACGTTCTTCCGGGCCGATAACGGGTTCTACGTCGGCGGCGGCGCCCTCTTTACCCATTCGTTCTCACGCGACTTCGATTTTTCTATGTCTAATACAGGTTAACACATTTGACGTAGAAATGAGCGTCTACCGCCTGACCCCTGAGCTCCACGCCGGCTGGCACATCGGCGACACCGGCCTGACCCCCTATATCGGCGTGGACTATACCTGGCTGAAGGCGAGCTCCGATTGGGTCTTTGTGGGCCCCCCCGCCGACGCATGGGATACGAGTTTCCACCTGGACGACCCGGTCTACATGTTCGTCGGCCTCGACCACTACGTTACCGACAGGCTCTACCTGAACTTCGAAGGCCGTACGAACTTCGCAACGACGGCTGGGGCATCGAGGGCGGCATCGGCTATATGTTCGACATCTGCGCAAAGCCGGCCGCTCCCGCACCCGCGCCCGCACCGGTCATCGAGCCCAAGTTAGAGCCGATGAGCAAGAACTAAGACCTGAACATATCGCTCAGCTACTATAAGGGGACGGTCCTGCGGATCGTCCCCTTTTTTATGCCCCGGGAAAGGCCGTGTTCCCACTCAATAGCCGGTAAATGAAGACTATTAGAACGCTCTAATTTTTACTTGACATTACTTCCGGTATAAACGTAAAATATGCCAACATGTTAACTAATCACGGGAGGTAAGATCATGCTCAAGAAATCACTGTTCTTGGCCCTTTCGCTCCTGCTGGTATTCTCGTTCTCGGCGTTTGCCGGCGAGGGGAGCGACACGGTCGGCGGCGGCAAGCTGCTGCCCCAGCTCCGCTACGGGTACTCCGTCTCGGATTGGGATACCGTCTCGACTGAGATGAATGGTTTCTAGTGATTGGGACGTCAACACCCATGGCTACTACCCAGGTCAACTGGGGCATTTTGAAAACGTTGACCTCATCGGGCTTGTCGGCGGACAGAGCCTCGCCATGGAGAGCAGACTTTGGCGGCGTGGATGTGGAGATCGACGGCGGGTCCCGATGTTCATGTGGGGTCTCGGCGTTAAGGCGACGTTCTTCCGGGCCGATAACGGGTTTTATGTCGGCGGCGGCGCGCTCTTTACCCATTCGTTCTCGAGACGACTTCGATATTCGATCAATATAATGCCGCCGGTGTCTATGACTTAATCATATGACGTCGATATGAACATCTACCGGCTGACCCCCGAGCTCCACGCCGGCTGGCACATCGGCGACACCGGCCTGACCCCCTACATCGGCGTGGACTATACCTGGTCGAAGGCGATGGTCACGGAATGGGTCGAGATCGGCGCCTCGGTGACGCATGAGATTGAGTTCCACATGGACGACCCGGTCTTCATGTTCGTCGGCCTCGACCACTACATCACCGACAGGCTCTACCTGAACTTGGAAGGCCGGACCAACTTCAACGACGGCTGGGGCATTGAAGGCGGCATCGGCTATATGTTCGACATCTGCGCGAAGCCGGTGGCTCCCGCTCCCGCGCCCGCACCGGTCATCGAGCCCAAGTTAGAGCCGATGAGCAAGAACTAAGGCCTGATACATATCGTGAACGTACATGAAGGGGACGATCCGCTGGATCGTCCCCTTTTTTATGCCCGCGAAAATGGCGCGTTTCCGGTAAACAACCGGTCAAAGAAGACTATTAGAGACGCTCTAATATTTTACTTGACAATACTTGCAATATTAAACATAGAATATAGCTAACAATGTCATTTAATCACGGGAGGTAAGATCATGTTCAAGAAATCATTGTTCTTGGCCCTTTCGCTCCTGCTGGTATTCTCGTTCTCGGCGTTTGCCGGCGAGGGGAGCGACACGGTCGGCGGCGGCAAGCTGCTGCCCCAGCTCCGCTACGGGTACTCCGTCTCGGACTGGGATACGACCTCACCGTTACGCCGATGGTTTCAGGGATTGGGACGTCAACGCCCATGCTACTACGCCCAGGTCAACTGGGGCATCCTTGAACAACGTTGACCTCATCGGGCTTGTCGGCGGACAGAGCCTCTGCTATGGAGAGTAGATCTGACGCGCTCACTCGACTTAGAGTCCGACGGCTGGGTCGCCGATGTTCATGTGGGGCCTCGGTGTCAAGGCGACGTTCTTCCGGGCCGATAACGGGTTCTACGTCGGCGGCGGCGCGCTCTTCACCCATTCGTTCTCGAACGACTTCGATGTCGAGTATATACGCCGGCAGGCGTCTAGTATAGCGACTATGACGTCGATATGAGCATCTACCGGCTGACCCCCGAGCTCCACGCCGGCTGGCACATCGGTGACACCGGCCTGACCCCCTACATCGGCGTGGACTATACCTGGTCGAGGGCGATGGCCGATTGAGGTCGATAGGCCCCGATCTGACGGCGAGATTGAGTACCACATGGACGACCCGGTCTACATGTTCGTCGGTCTCGACCACTACATCACCGACAGGCTCTACCTGAACTTCGAAGGCCGGACGAACTTCAACGACGGCTGGGGCATCGAGGGCGGCATCGGCTATATGTTCGACATCTGCGCGAAGCCGGTAGCTCCCGCACCCGCGCCCGCACCGGTCATCGAGCCCAAGTTCGAGCCGATGAGCAAGAACTAGGGATCGCGGATTCTTTCGGGTTTGATACACACAAGCGGGATAGTCCGACGGACTATCCCGCTTTTTACTGTTTCCCGCCCGGATGCCGGGGACCTGTCCCTCGCCGCCGCACGTCCCGTAAATCAATCCTTGACTTTTTCGCCCGGCTGGATTATGTATCACTATAGCGATACCCGGCGGGGGCTACCCCCCGACCCGCCCGGAACCACGCCGTTGGGAGGTCTTCGTGACGCGGTTGTTTTCCATCCTCGTTTGCTCGCTGATACTGGTCGGCGCGGGCGCGCCCGACGGCCCGGACGGTCAATCCCCGTTTCACGCCCGGGGCCGGTCCCTGCTGGCGGCCGGCGGCGGCGGGGCGGTGCGGCAGGCCGTGGTCGAATACACCTCGGCGATACTCGAAAACCCGCGCGACGCCGGCGCGCTGCGGGTCCGCGCGCTCCTCTATGTAGAGATGGGCCGATACCGGGCCGCGATCCGCGACGCCGACACGGCCTCCATATACGGAATCGACGAGATGTATTACTACTACCTTGTCGGCAGGTCAAAGCCGAGCATCGAATACCTCCGCCGCGCCTACCGGTTGGCCTGCCTCAAGGGGGACCGGGCGATGATCTCGACGATCGGCGCCCTCCTGCTCGACTACGAGACGAAGTACCCCTACGTGACGGAAGAGAAGATATTCCCTGATGGTCCCCCATCGCCCGATCCCTCCCTGCCCCGTCGTGCGCCCGTTTTCCTATTCCATCGTCACGGCATTCTCTGATGCGTCCACGCCCTTCAGAAAGGATATCACCGCCGCACCGATCGCGTCCGGCTGTTCCGGGAGCATGGCGTGCCCGGCGCCGGGGATCATCACCACCGTCACCCGGTCGCCGAACTCCTCCTTCATCTTTTCCGCGTTCGCCGGAGGCGCCAGCACGTCGCTGTCGCCCTGGAGGAGCAGGATCGGGGCGGTGCCCCCGCCCCACCACTCGTCAAGCGGGGTGTTGAGCGCCGCGCGCGATTCCGGCAGGCCCGCGGTAAAATACCACCCGTCAAGCCAGTAGCCGGGGATCGTGCTTTCCGGCGCGAAAAACGCCAGCCTCAGCTTCTTTTCCCGGAACGAATCGGGCAGGAACTGGAGCGAGCAAAACAGGATCGAGCGCTTCAGCTCCTTGGGGATTTCGATATACCCGCCGGCGGCAAGCAGCGTGACCGATCCGGTGAGCGCGCCGTAATCGGAGGCAAAGGTCCGGGCCACCCGGTTGCCGAAGGCGTGGCCGATCAGGTGTACGCGGCCGCCCCCCTCGCCCGTGACCGCCGTGACGACGGACGAGACGTCCTTCGCGTAGTCGTGGAGCGAGGGCTTGGCCGTTATCCCCTTGCCCGTGCTCTCACCGACGCCGGCAAAGTCGACCCCGATGGTGCGGTAGCCCGCCCCGTTGAGCAGGACCGCAAGCTCGTTGAAGTCGCTGGCCGGCCTCCCGAGGCTCGGGAGCATGACCACCGTCCCACCCGGCCGCCCTCGGCGGCCCCGCTGTCATAATAGATTATCCGGCCCGTATCGGTGTCGGCCGATTTCATTTCGCCCGTGGCCGGCCGCGCCCCGTGCCACGAAAAGAAGATATACGCCGCCGCCCCGGCGATAATGACGAGAAAGATTAACAGGACCATCCATCCCTTACTCGGCTTTTTCATTGTCGGCCTCCTCTTACTGTTTCCCTATAGTATACCCGCCGCGGCCGACGCGTCAATGAGTCAATGGGTCAATGGGTCAACGGGTCATGGCCGGCCCCGCGCCCGCAGGCGGGATGCGCGTTACGGGCGGACGCGGGCCCTTGTTTCCCGCCGCCCTGCCCGCCCCTCAGACCCGGGCGCACATCACGTGGCTGATGCTGCCCACCTTCAGCCCGTCGGCGCGGCCCGCGAAATACCGCGCGTTGATCTCGTCCGGCCCGATATCCCGGACGTCTCCGAAGCCCATCGCCCGCAGGTCGCTGGCCAGCGCGTCCGGGTCAAAGAACCCCAGCCACGGCTCGCCTGCCGCGGCCGCCCGCCCCGCGATCGCGTCCAGCGCCTTTTTCTGGAGCGGCGTCATGAGCGACGGGGCGATGGTGTAGTCAAAGACGATCCCGCTTCCGGCCGGAAACGTGGCGACAAAGCCCAGCGACGCCATGACCAGCTCCGCCGTGAGGTAGTGCGTTACCCCGAGCCACGAAAAGAAGGCGGGCGCGCGCCAGTCGCACCGCGTGGCGGCCAGCCCGTCGGTCAGCGCGTGCGTCTCGAAGTTGACCGGCACGAACGTGAGGCCGTCCGGCAGCGCGATGCCGGCCTCGGCAAGCCGCGCGCGCTTGAAGACCTGCGTGCTGGGGTGGTCGACCTCGTAGATGGAGAGTGTCCCCTTGGGATAGGGGTTGCGGTAGGCGAAGGTGTCGAGCCCCGCGCCGAGTATCACGTACTGCCGCACGCCGCGGGAAACGGCGTCGGCAAGCTCGTCCTCGGCAAGACGGCTGCGCGCAACCAGGAAGGCCCTGAGATACGGCGATACCGGCGAGACATCCAGCCGGCGCGGGTCGGCCGCAAGGAGCGCGGCGGCCTCTTTGCCGACGATCGCCAGCGCAACGGGGTCGTCGAGGACTTTGGGGTCGTCCAGCAGCTGATGCGCCGCCCGCTGCATGGCGACGTGCTGGGCGGTGGCGCTGGGCTGGTCTTCTTTCATGGGGTGGTGTTCCTTTCGACAGGAGTGTATTGGGATATTGGGTAGTGTAGCGGAATGCGGGAATGGGACAAGGGAAAGGAAAGTATTAAGGATAATAAGAGCTAAAATGGAGATGTGATACCTTTACCCTTTCTTCACATTTTTAGACGAATTCGACTATGAATCAATTTTTTCAATCAGATTGCTAAATATTCAGAAAAGCTCTGTTAAAATTATCTATATTCTCTATTAGATGCACAGAAACATCGGTACGCTCGGAAAGAAACCAGGTCTAATATAGACGGAAGCTGTCGCATGATTAGTAACCTGATCTACTTTCATAGGACTCGAACTTATTAAAGGTCATTCCTCTATGTTGATTCTACGAATTCGAGCATCTTGGTGAATAGACATTGTTCATAGCAAGAAGCTATCCTACACAGCTATGCTCGTTGAAATATATCGCGAATGAAAGCCTTACCTGAGTGGAACCGTATCATATGTTTCGAGACGTATCTATCCTTTTAACAGCCTTGATGTGTATATAACTTTAAAGTCCTTTGTATTAATCCAGTTCTTAATGCAGATATAGAACATTATCCATGTATTGCCGCAATCTCAGATTGGTGAAATAGTATGTCTCTATACATAGAGGAATGGTCTTTGTAGAATCTTACATAACCCGCTCAGTATTTGACACGGTACTATTCCAGTCCGACATTTATTCACCCATTAATAATATAACGAAAGAGCGAAAGGGCTCAAATCTCCGTTTATCGCTTATTCCGTCTCCCCCTCACAACCCCATCTCATACCCCTGCTCCATCCTCCCCGCGCCCCGCAGCCGGGCGTATCCGTCCCATCTCCTCAAAAACCCGCACGTAGTTGCGGGGAAAATAGTAAATTTTTCTTGAGCATCGCCCCGATCTTTGATATATAAATATCGTCCGTGTATTTTTGGCTCATCGCCCGCGGGGGGCCGTAGAGCCACCACGGATCAATCGGGTCAATCAGGTCAATCGAGGCGGCTGATAATGGGAAACTATACTCCGGGGCCTCTGCGCATGCGGATTCGATACGGGCGATATCTTCGCCGGCGGCGGTTTTATCACCGTCTCGGATACCTGCAATGCGCCGGCCGCCTGCCTCAACTGCAACGAGTTCCTCGTGCGCAACTACCTGAAGAAAGACACCACGCTTTGCCCCGGATGCCACGGGAGACTGACCTTCTACGACGACCCTTCCCTGTACGCCCCCCCGCCGGTAATCGAGGGAGACGGCTATCTCTTTACCTGGAAACTCGCCAACCGGGACGGGCACTTCAAGCTCCCCCGGACCGAATTCCTCTGCCCCAAGTGCATGAAGCTGACGCTCGTGTTTGAAGATAAGGGGGGCTGGAGCTAAGCGGGAAAGAGGTCCCGGACCGGCCGCGTCCCCCGTCCGTCACAGTTTTTCGTCTATCCTCCGCCCGTCCCCTATAGCCCCATCTCGTACCGCTGCTCCATCCGCTCCGCACCCCACAGCACCGCGGGATGTTCCTCCGTCAGCCTGAACCCCACCGACCGGTAGAGCGCGGCGGCCTCCGTGTGCACGTCGATTGTCAAAAGAAACACCCGTTTGTAGCCGGCGGCCCGGCAGAAAGCGAGCGCGTCTTCGAACATGTACCGGCCGACCCCCCGCCCCCGGATCTCCGGGTCCAGCAGGAACCAGCGGAGCTGGGCCTCGTCGGCCGAGGCCTCGACCACCGCCAGGCACCCCGCGATCTCGCCCGCCCGCTCGACGATCCATATCCGCTGCCGGCCGTTGTCGGCGAGGATAAAGGCCGCCATCGGGACGGCCACGTAGGGCTCGAAGGTGTGGTCGTAGCCGTACTCGGCCGCGTAGATGAGGCCGTGCCGCCGCACCAGCGCGCCCAGGTCGCCCGGGCGCACGTCGTGCCTGATTGTTATGCCCTCGGGCAGGGCTTTGGGTTTGGGGGATGATTCGGCCATGGGGATTCCTGTCGTATTGTGTTGTCGCCTGTTGGATATATCAAAGGTGAGAGATGGGAGGCGGCCTCACGTTTTGCGTACCACAAAAACGGTCGGGTTGTCAATAGTTAAGTAACTGGTGTGGAGGGATTCGGCAGGGTAGACGAATTGCTGAGACAGTGAGGGGATTGCCTCGTCGCTAAAGCTCCTCGCAATGACGGTGAAGTGGCGAAAAACGAGGACGGGCGGCTCGCGAGCCGCCCCTACGGGTGCTCGACATGAATCGTCCGAACAAACTGTAGGGACACGACGTGTCGTGCCCCTCGACATACAAACGGCAACCCTTTCGGGTTGCCGTTTGCCGTGCATCAGTTTTGTGGGAGCCGGGCAGCGTGCCCGGCGTCAACCGGTGTTCCCCTCCTAATAGGGGCCTAATAGGGATTGTACGGGCCGTAGCGGTAGTAGTCGTCGTCGTAGTAGTCGTCGTAGTACCGGTCGTTATAACGCTCGTCGTACCGCCGGTCATTTCCGTAGTAATCGTCACCGTAGTACTGGTCGTGATAGTAGGGCTGGCCATAGCCGTAGCCCATCGTGCCGCCCAGCAGCGAGCCGGTGATCGGTCCGATCAGCAGGTGCTCGATCGCCCCTATCGCCGGGCCGAGCAGTACGGCAGCCGGGTCAACATACTGCCCGTTGCCGTAGTAGTCGTCATAGCCGTCGTTGCCGTAACCGCCGCTATAACCGCCGTAGCCGTAGGGATTTCCGTACATGCAGCCAAACAGGAGGACGGCAAGCCCGGCCATGAGCAGTACCCTCCCCCACCTATTCTTCCTTTCACCCATGAGTGTTCCTCCTTTTTCTCAAGATGTGCCCCTATAATAATAGTATTGCACTCGTGATTCAATGATATGGGTCACATTCGAGAGCTTTTTATCGGAGTACCGGTCAATGCCGCCGCCATCGCGGGGATTGAGTTACGAGAAACCTCGTGGTACACTATACGGGAAGCGACGACCGAACGCAGACCGCGTCTATCCGGGAGGACGGCGCCGTGGCTCTCAAACAGAAGATACCAAACCGGATGCTCTATCTTGCCCTGGTGACCGCCGAGGAGATCGTGGGCAAGAACGGGGTGCGGTCGATCCTCAACTACGCCGGCCTTCGGAAATTCATCGACAACTACCCGCCGAACGACCTTGCCGAAGTGCACAGCACCGGCGACTATACCCGGATACTGGCCGGCACCATCGAGCTCATCGGCGAGCGGGGCGCGCGGGCGATCATGTTCCGGGGCGGCATGAAGGCGTTCGCCAACATGCGGGAGAGTTTCCCGTCTCTCTTCAATATCCAGGACGAAAACCCGGAGGCGTCGACCACGGGCGACCGGTTCGCGGAGTTTGCGCGGATATACGGGATCATGGTCGACGCATCGGTCCCGATATGGGGCAATATCTTCAAATACTACCCGTGCCCGGAAGGGGTGGCGCTGGAGATATCTCCCTGCAACCACTGTAACGGATTGAAGACGCGTGAGCCGATCTGCAGCTCCCAGGTGGGATTTCAATTCGGGACCGCCCGGTGGGTCATGGGGCGGCCGATAACGATCATCGAGACGCACTGCATCGCCGTGGGCGACCCGATGTGCCGCTTCGTCATGCACCGGCCGTAAGGTGGATGTTTGTAAGCGTTGCCGCGGTATGCGCGTGCCGCGTGCCTATTTGTTCCCGCCGGCGGCCAGCCGCCGCATCTCGCGCTCGATCTCGTCGAGCCGCTTGAGCGCCTCGTCCCGTTTCGCACGTCTTTCTTGTCGATCCTGACCATGTTGATGACAGACGGGAATCCCCGCGGCAATGATTACCAGCGCGACGGCGAGAAGAATAATGCCCGGCGCGGTCTTTATGGACGGTGATCTTGAGCACCCCCAGTGTGCCGACCAGCACGCCGAGCCCTACCAGGATGCCAAGGCAGGAGTACCCCGCCACGGGGTCGTAATCGATGAACCTCGGGTTGCAGTAGTCGTTGACGAGCTCACCGTTGCCGGCACCGTACCCGGCAAGGAGGTCGGCCGACCGCCCCCGTGCGGAGTTCTACCATCCCGGGAGATTTTTCGTCTCTCTTTCGCTTTGACCGCAGAGGCATACTTATGCCATTTTCTCTTCCCCTCCTCGATCAATGCCAGGCGCTCCCGCAGCCCCGGCCCGCCCTGGGGGGCGGGCGGCGTCCCCTTGAGGCGGGCGACGTCCTCATCGAGCCGCTTTACTTTCGCGGTCAGCTCGGCGACTACCGATCCGTCCTCAAACGAGACCCGGTGCCTGCTCCCGCAGTAGGTGCAGGCCGCGGCCCCGGGGGAATCCGGGACGTCGACACTCGCGCCGCAGTGTTTACAGGTAAACGTCGTGATTTTCATTGACGTTCCCTGTCGGGTATTGTCGGGCCATACACGGTACTGAGAACGGGCCGCCCGTTTCTGGCACGGTATTAAGCCCTTATTATAGCAGGCAAACGGAGCGTTTCAAACGATTTTAGGGACACCATACTTAATTCCGTGTTTCACCGCTTAACCAAAGGCTTTAATGAATTAAGTATGGTGTCCCCAAAATCCCGCTTGATGTCACCCCGCCTCGATAACCGTCCCCCCCCTGCCCGCCACGGCCTCCTTGAGGCCCTCGGGAGAGGTGATGACCACGCGGCCCTTCGGCATCGCGTCCAGGTATTCGAGGGCCGCCCTGATCTTGGGGCCCATGCTCCCGGCAAAGAAGTGCCCCTCGGCCTGGTAGTGCTTCGCCTCGGCAACGGTCATCCGGTCGAGGTCCACCTGGTCGGGCTTGCGGTAGTTGATGGCGACCTTATCCACGCCGGTAACCATCACGAAGAGGTCCGCCGAGAGCGCCCGGGCGGCGAGGCTCGAGGCAAGGTCCTTGTCGATGATGCAGTCGATGCCCTCCAGCGTCCCGTCCGGCTGGCGCACGACCGGTATCCCTCCCCCGCCGATGGCGATCACGATGACACCCTCGGCAAGCAGCCGCCGGATTACCTCGATCTCCACGATCTGGAGCGGATAGGGAGACGGCACCGCCTGCCGAAATCCGCGCCCCGCATCCTCCATGAAACGCCACCCCCGGTCCCGCGTCAGTTTCTCGGCCTCTTGTTTGGAAAAGAACGGCCCGACGGGCTTGGTGGGCTGGCCGATCGACAGGTCCCCGGCGTCCACCACCGTCTGGGTGATTACCGTGACCACCGGCTTCTTGATCGAGTGAAACATGAGCTTGTTGAACAGCGACTGCTGGATCATGTAGCCCATCGCCCCTTCCGTATCGCCGCAGAGCACCCCCAGCGGCATATCCGGCACCATGGTATGGGCCATCTCGGTGGCGATGAGCCGGTTTCCCACCTGGGGGCCGTTGCCGTGCGTTATCAGGACGTCCCATCCCTCCCTGACCAGCCCCACCACCCCGACGAGCGACAGGCGGGTGTTGCGGAACTGCTGGGCGATGGTCCCGGCCTCCTTTTCCTTGATGATGGCGTTGCCCCCCAGGGCGACTATCGCCGTCCTGGCCGTCGTCCCGGATGTTTTGTTACCAGACATACCCTCACCCCCCATTACCTCATTAGTCGTTCAGCGCAAGACGATTAAACGTGCCGGGGGAGTCCAATCTGCTCCCCCGGTACTGCGTTATCCTTTTTTATCCCGCCGGGGCGGCCGAGCCGGCATCCCGGGGCGTACTCCTCAAGCGCCGAAACGCTTTTTTATGATGTCGCCCAGCTTCGGCGAGCCGGCGTCCCCATATCCGTACCGCACCCGGACGAGGGGTTTGGTGATCGTTATGACCTTGGACAGGTCGATCGGCGTTGCCGAGAGCACCAGGTCACAGTCCACCGCGTCGATCGTGGCCGCGAGGTCCTTCATCTGGGCCTCGCCGTACCCGATCGCCGGGAGAAGCCCCTCGATGTGGGGATACTTGGCAAAGGTCGCCTTGATGGACCCCACGGCCGCGGCCTTGGGGTCGACAAGAGACGCCGCCCCGAAGGCGCGCGCGGCGATAACGCCCGCTCCGAATTTCATCTCGCCGTGCGTGAGCGTGGGGCCGTCCTCCACCACCAGGACGCGCTTGCCCTTGACCGCGCCGGGGTCCGCCACCGTTACCGGCGAGTTCGCCATGACGACCGTCGCCTTCGGGTTGATCCGCGTGATGTTGGCGTGCACGATATCGATGTTTTCCTTCGTGGCCGTATCGACCTTGTTGATCAGCGCCACGTCGGCAAGCCTCAGGTTGACCTCGCCGGGATGATAGAGGAGCTCGTGGCCGGCGCGGTGCGGGTCAAACACCACGATGGAGAGGTCCGGCGCGAAAAACGAGGTGTCGTTATTGCCGCCGTCCCAGATGACGACGTCGGCCTCTTTCTCCGCGGCCCTCAGGATCTTTTCATAGTCGACGCCCGCGTAGACGACGATGCCCATCTCGACCAGCGGTTCGTATTCCTCCCGCTCCTCGATGGTGACGCCGTGGATATCGAAATCCTTATAGTCGCCGAAACGCTGGACGATCTGTTTCTTCAGGTCGCCGTAGGGCATGGGGTGGCGCACCGCCACGACCCGCTTTCCCATCTCCCGGAGGATCTGGCAGACCTTCCGCGTGGTCTGGCTCTTGCCGCTGCCGGTGCGTATGGCCGTCACCGCGATGACCGGCTTGGTCGATTTGATCATCGTGCTCTGGGCCGACAGCAGCAGAAAATCCGCCCGGGACGCGACGATCCGGGAGCCCAGGTGCATCACGTGGTTGTGGGTGACGTCCGAATAGGAGAAGACCGCCGCGTCAACCGTGAACCGCTCGATGAGCCGCTCAAGCTCGTCCTCGGCAAAGATCGGGATCCCCTTCGGATAGAGCCTTCCGGAAAGCTCCGGCGGGTAGACCCTCCCCTCGATGTTGGGTATCTGCGTGGCCGTGAAGGCCACGACTTCGTACTTCTCATTATCCCGGAACCTGACGTTAAAATTGTGAAAATCCCTGCCCGCCGCGCCCAGGATGATGACCTTCTTTTTCATTATCGTTCCTTTCGTGATAGTTACTTAATGGGAACCGCCGAGCCGACCGCCATCAGCAGAAAACCGATCAGCACGATCCACAAGAAAGCGCTTTTCCCGAAGAAGCCGAGGCTCCAGGCCGGCTTCTTGACCGCCCCCTTCTTTTTGACGGAAAGGTACGCGGGGATCATGATGACCACCAGCAATATCCCGATCACCCCGCCGGTCAGCCTCAAATATTCGATGAAGTTCTGCAGTTTGAAAAACGATATCAACAGGCACGGGAGCGTCGCCAGGAGCCAGCAGAGCTTGTCATTCCATCCCAGCCGCTCCCTGAGCACGTCCGCCAGAGCCAATGAGATGGACCAGAAGCTCGTGAGAAAGGCCAGTATGATGAATATGCTCCCGAGGTATTTCGCCCACGGCCCGATGGCGTCCGCCCAGCCGACGATGGCGTTGGACGTAACGGTTTCCGAAACCCCCATCGCCGCCAGTGAGATAAGCAGGACCGTTACAAAGGTGATCCCGATTCCGGTCACCACGGCCCAGGGCGCAAGCCTCGGCCTGTCCGAGAGACCTTTGACCGCCTGGGGGACCGAGAACATCGAGTAGAACGAGAACATCACCATGCCGTAGAGCGCCAGCGCCTCTTTGACCCCCGCCCCGGCGGCAAAGAGATCCAGGTGAAACGGCCGAAAGAGCGAGAGGACCAGCAGGGTAATCACCACGATCATAATCCCGATAATCGAAAACTTCTCCACGACGCCCACCGCCTTCAGCCCGAAGAAGACGACCACCGCCGCCAGCAGGTAGGTAATGATAAAGCCCGGTACAAGCGGGAGGCCGAACGTGCTGTTGAGGACCTCCCCCCCGCCCACGAGGTAGGTGATCAGGGTCCCGAAGAAGGCGAAGACGATCAGGACGAAAAATACCCAGGTAAAGACCGCGCCCGCCTTGCCGACAAACAGGTACTTGGCCAGTATCTCCATGAGCTGGGTCTTGCCGCCGTCCCGGAGTGTCATGTCCACCAGCATCAGGTGAAAAAGGATACTGATGCAATAGGCCACCACCATAATGCCGATCAGCGGCCCCACGCCGCTGCGGACGGCAAGATACGGAACGGCCATGATCCCCGCGCCGATCCCGTATCCGGCGACGGTGGAGGCCGCCTCCAAGAAGGTTAACTGCTCTTTTTGTTGTGCCATGATCGACTCCTCTCGTGGTTAGCCGTGGTATTTATCCCGCAGCGCCTTCATATTGGCGCCGAACACCCCCTCGATTTCCTTCCTGAATGCGCCGAATATCTCGGCGAGATAAAAGTCGTGTATGATATACCCCTCGATGACGTTGATGAGCCCCCGGTTCTTTGTCCAGAATACCTGGCAGGAGAAGTATCTCGTATCGCCGGCCTCCCTGACCCCGCCATTGTCCGCCCCGGACCCGAGCCATCCGCTGACGGCCGCCGCCGAATCGGCGACGATATCGACGTTTCTGCCCAGGTGCGTAGTCTCCTTGATCGCGCGCGTATCGTGGTAAAAGGCGTGCCCGAAATCCACCGCCGATTTCCCATAGATAAGAAAGACGATTTCCACCCCCCGCGCGTGCGCCCGCCTCAGATCGTCGACCAGTTCTTCCAGTTCCTCGTCCCAGACGCCGATATAGATCTTACGCTTTGCCTCGCCGATGATCTCCCGTGCCTTGGCCAGCGCCCCGGCCCGGTCGCCGATGTTCCAGACCGGGTCAAAGTCGGACTGGAAGGGGATCGTAGCCAGCCGCTGTTTGAGCCCCTCAACCATTCGCTCGTGCTCGCCGGCCAGCCGGTCGACCAGCTCCCGCGGGGACAGCGGAGAAAAGCGGTCAGGATTCGTATTCTGACATACGACGTATCCCTTTGCCATCAGGCGGCGTGCCACCTCGTAGACCCGGGAGTGGGGGACGCCCGACCGCCGCGATATGGTATAGGCGGTCGCGGGATGCTCTGAAAGCAGCGCGAGGTAGACCTTTGCCTCGTACTGCGTCAGCCCGAGCTGTTCAAGATAGACAATCGTATCGTCGACGGGCTTTATCATGATCTCCCCAATATCTTTTTCCCGAAGGCCGAGAGGATGAACTCCGCTGCCACGTGCGCCGTCTTGCCCTCGGGGTCGGCTTCCATATTTATCCCCGTCACGTCCATGGAGCGCATCAGCCCGGACTGTGCCAGGAGTTCCATGGCCAGGTGGGTCTCCCGGTAGGTGATGCCTCCCATGACCGGCTGGTTTACCCCCGGCGCCGTCTGGACGTCAACTACGTCGACATCGAAGCTGACGTGAATCCCGCGTGTTGCGGTCCCCGCGACCCGCAGCGATCGGTATATGACCTCCTTGATCCCGAGGGCGTCGATATCCTCCATGGTGAAGATCGTAACCCCCGATTCCGTCAGGAGCCTCGATTCGTCCTGGGTCACGTCCCGCAGACCCACGATCGCGATGTTTTCGGGTGAAAGCAGGGGCGTCGGGCTTCCCGGCATCCGAAGGCGCTCATCGCCGTACCCCAGCGCGACTCCCAGTATCATCCGGCTTATCCGTATATCGGCCGTCCGGTCGGGAACGATGGAATCGCCGTGCGCGTCAAACCAGATCAGGCCGAAGGGAGACAGCGCCCGTGAGAGCCCCGCCAGAACCCCCAGCGCCGCGCTGTGGTCGCCACCGAGGACGAGGGGCACCAGGTCGTCCGCGAGCGCACGCCCGACGAGATCGGCGGTTGCCGCCGCGACGTCGGCCACTTCCCGGGTATTCTGATCGTAGTCGTCCCCCCGTATCGACCTGCTGACCGGCACGTCGCCCCGGTCTTCGACGGCAAGCCCGAGGGACGTGAGCTTGCCGGCCAGGTCCGTCTCCCTCATCGCCCGCGGGGCGGCGTCCGTGCCCGGCTCCAGCGCCCCCACCCAGCTCGGCACTCCGATGAGCGCCACCCCCCTCATGCTCTTCGTATCCTCGGCTCTCATAATCGGCCTCTTTTCCACGTAGGACGAGGTCATGGCGGCAAGAAGCGCCCCGTAGTTCATGAGAAATTCGAGTTCACCGCCCAGTGCGACGGCTCCCGCCGCCTTCGTCACGTCGACGATCAAATGGTCGCTGGACGCCCCCAGGATGGAAAGCCGTCCGTCGATCGGCTCCATCCCCTCCACTATGACGTCCTCCCGGCCGACGTTGAGGATGGCCCGCACCATTTCTCTCCGGGCGCCCTCCAGGTGTTCGGACGCCCCGTTACCGAATACCGGTTTACCGCCGAAGGCATCCTGGCCCCGCTCCCCGATGGGGATCGACGGCTTTTCCTTGAGCTCGATGACCTCCGCCTTGAGCACGAAGGCGTCCTGGGACGTCCCCGGCCAGGGCTGCCGCTCGACCGTCTCCCTGCCCAGGAGAATCCCCTCACCGATGCGAACGTGGTTGATCCGGGCGGGCATTGCCCCTCCGGCAATCAGCGACAGCGAGCTGGAGTTTCCGCCCGAGAGGTAGCGCAGCGTAATCTTGAACCTTTTCTCGATCTCGTCGGCATAGTAGACCAGCATCTCCATGTTCGTGCACGTGGGGATGATCCCGCCGTAGCACGAAAGGTTTGTCCCCAGGCCGACGATGCGAACGCCGGGAAGCTTCACCGCCTCCGAGACGATCGGGATCAGGTCGTCGGGCCAGATCCCCTCCCTCAGGTCGCCCAGATCGACCATCAGGATGATATCATGGACGATCCCCCTGCGCGCGGCCGCCTCCGAGAGGGCCGTGATGATCGAAAGCTCGGAGTTGAGGCTGATATCTACCGAGGTCACGATCTCGTCCACGGCCGACAGCGGCGGAATCCGAAGGAGCATGACCGGGGCGTTTACTCCGCTGACCTTAAGGCGGCGGATATTTTCCATCCGCGATTCCCCGATGCTCGTCACCCCGCCGGCGAGCATGGCGCGTGCCACCGTCGGCATCCCGCAGGTTACCTTGGTGACGCCGGTGACCTCGATGCCGTTATCCCGGCAGAGATCCGTGACGACCCGGGCGTTATCCTGGATCTTCTCGAGATCTATGGTGACGTATGGTCCGGACATGGTCAGTTCAGCCCCGCGCTTGCCATCAGCAGAAACACCGCGGCATCCGGGTATCGCTCGCCCATTACCCCCGCCGAGGCCATGATGTAGTCCGCGTCGATACAGACACGGGCCTCGGCCGGCGGCAGGAGCTTTCGTTTGTGCGGGTCGCGGCGGATCGTTTTGAGGATCTCGGCCCCGCCCGGCAGTCTCGTCAGCGCGCCGCCGGTCCCGATGAGGCAGCCGACCCGCGTAAGGTCCCTCCCCTCGACGATCTCGCTCTTACCGTAGGCGCCGTAGGTTACCTTCACTCCCCCCGCGTGACGCCAGACAGAAAGATCAACCGCCCACCGCGTCAGCGTGCGGACGCGCTCCCTCTCGGGATCGGTTCCGGGTAGCGGCGTCACATCTACGGTATCGGCTATGGCCCCACGCGATTGTTCGATGACGTGCCGCGCGTTGATATAGACGCCCAGGTCGCCTTCCACGGTACGCTTGGCCAGCGGCTCCGGCGATACGCTCATGGCGGCGAACTTCTCCGACCCCTCCGTAACCGAGTGAACATCGGTAGTCGCCCCGCCCACGTCAATCACCATGAGGTCACCGATCCTATCGTAAAGGAGCTCGGCCGCCGAAAGCACCGCTCCCGGCGTGGGGATCACCGGCCCCCCCGCCATCTCCTTTATCCGCTCCATTCCCGGCGCCGTGACGATATGCCGGGCGAATACCTCCTGGATGATGGAACGGGTCGGCCCCACGTTGAGCTCGTCGATGCCGGGGTAGACGTTTTCGGTCACGAAAAGATCCATTCCCGCTTCTTTGAATATCGCGGCGACTTCGTCTTTTGTTGCCACGTTACCCGCGTAGATGACCGGCACTTTAAGGGTACCTATCGAGGCCAGCATCCGGGCGTTGTTGACGATGATATCCCGCTCGCCGTAGTCCACCCCGCCGGACAGCAGTATGAGCCGCGGGGCATGGGCTTCAATCTGGGAGAGGTCATTTTCGGTGATGGCGCCGGCCGTCGTGAAGACGACCACCGCCCCCGCCCCGAGGGACGCCTCCCGCGCGGCCTTGAGTGTCATATCCCGCGTCAGCCCGTGGACGGTCATCCTGAGCCCGCCGGCCGCCGAAGAGACCGCGAGAAACTCGACGTCCTTCCCAAGCTCGCCCGTCTTTACGGCGAAGCGCGCCCGCAGGTCCCCGGCGGCACGCCCGAGCCCGATCGTCACGTCCCCCTCGGAAACGCTCGTGAGCGCGATCCCCTGGCCGAGGAAGGCGGGGCGGTCCGTGTTGATATCGGCAAACGCCGAGAGCTTGGTGATGGTGCTGCCAATCTCTGCCACGAGGATGTCGGGGGATTTCATAGCGACGTCCGTCACCTGCCTCTCGGTCGTCCGCGCGGCGCCCGCGCGTTGAGTTCGCCGCGACGCTTATTTTTCTTTTCTCATCCGCTTCACGACGAAGCTTGCCACGTGGTGCCCTTTCGTTCCCCTGCCGAAACCCGCGTCCAGGCCCGAGGCCGTGGCCGCCTCGTCGGTGACCTGTGTCCCCCCGGCGATCAGGATCAGCCGGTCCCTGATACCCCGCTCGATCGCGAGGTCGGAAAGCCGCTTCATGTTGAGGCGGTGTATGTCGTTATGCGAGATAATGGTGGAGATGAGCACAACCGAGGAGCCGGTCTCCTGCGCGGCGTCCAGCACCTTGTTGATCGGAACCGACGTGCCCAGATAGTGACAGACAAAGCCGTATTTTTCCACCCCGCCGTGCTTGATGTCGATGATCTCGCGCATCCCCACCGAGTGTTCATCCTCTCCGACGGTAGCCGCCACCAGCGAGAGCTTTTTCTCCCGAACGAACGCGGCGATTTCACCCTCGGGTATGAGGACCTCCTTGACGGGGATGACCAGGTCATCCCGCTTCACGGCAATCTCGAGTCTCCCCTTGATCTCGAAGAGGCTCCCTTCGGCGGGATGGATGAGCCGCCGCGAGATTACCTCGGGGACGGAAAGGCCCATTTTCCCGGCCATGACCAGGGCGGCGGCCTCGGCCACGTCGGGGGGCTCCGGCACGAAGATCGTCACGACCACGATGCCGTCTCCCGCCCACTCCACCTCGGGACGAATGAGATCGTCCCCGGCGGCCGACCGCGCGGCGCTGCGGCGGTTCTCTACGTTGTCCTTTTCGTCCAGCTCGTCGACGTATACGATCTTCTCCGGCCTGCAGAGGGTGCAGCCTGAGATCGGTTCGCAGGCCTTGCCCACACCTGCCGGCACGTTATTGTAGCCGAAATGGCTGCAGACCGGCGCCAGGTAGTCGCCTTCCCGCCTGACGATGGTTCCCGCGGCCACCCCGCCCGCCGGGTCCCGGGCAATGCCGTCGCAATGGCGCTCGGGAAAATACCCGGAGTCGACAAAGGACCCCTTTTCTACGGCGGCGAAGTAGCCGCCCATGCGGACGATCTCTTCCAGAAACAGCACCGCCCGCTCCTTTATCTCCCTCACCCGCGCGGGTAGCGTCCCGTCTTTCTTTATCTCGACCAGGTCGGCCAGCCCATCGATTCCCATGAGGGTCTGGCGCGCCGTATTGACGCCGAGGATGTTGTTATAGTGCCAGGGGACGTTTCTCCCTTCGTCGGGGGTGATGGTGCTCTGGATGTCAGCCGAGGTCAGCCGGGAGATGAGGGTATCCAGCACGTGCGTGATCGTGGCCTCGGCGGTATCGGCCTCCATGTAGCGGGTGTTCTGCTGGGCGCGCATTCTGAACCCCGAGAAAAAGTCGCGGAGCGCCACGGCGTACGGGAGATCGAGGGCCAGCTTCGGGGCCGGGGGCGCGGTAGGGGGCACGGTGGAAAGCGCGACCAGCTCTTTTTCCATCCCCACGGCCAGCGAAAAGGCCGAGTTGATACCGTGCTGGACGAGGAGCTCCGGCGTGACCTTCCATGCCTCACGTGCGGTGGCATTGGCGTTGTGCGCCCCGTCTATCTGCAGGATACGGGCGTCGGCCATGATCTTCTTCGCGCAGGCCGCGTCCACGAACGAGCGGTGCATGTTGATGTTGCGGTAGAGGACGTTATACTGCGGGTCCTGGTGCGCGCCGTTGACCCCTTCCTCGGCGAAGAGGACGGCGATCTCCGGGCCCGCCACCCCGCTCACGTAGGAATGGAAGTTTATGGGCCGGCCCACCTCGTCCTCGATGGCGTCTAACGCCTTCCTGGTAGCCCTGACCTGTTTCCTGGTAATGGGTACGCCCCCCACTCCCTCGGGAGTCCCCTCGATCAGTCCGTCGTAATGGGATTGCCCCGTCGTGCGGATGACCATGATGTGATCGGCGCCATGCCAGGCGGCCATGCGCATCCGGCGGATGTCGTCCTCGAAACGCCCCGAGGCGATCTCGGTGGTCACCGCGAAATCGCACTGGGGATCGATATCGCCGAAATAGTGGGCCGAGGGAAGCGGGACGGAGTTCGTGAGGCTTTTCGTGGTATCTTTATAGACGAAGGGGCCGATCTCCTGGTTGGGGACCTTCTCCCGCCACGCCCACCCCGTACGCCGGGGCCGGTAGCTCTCGAGGTCGGCGAGGATCTCGGCAAGGTCGATCTTCTTTTTCGGGTCAAGCGGTTTCATTTCACGTCATCCCAGTTTTTACCGTCGATAAGGGCGCAACCCGCATCCCTGATAGCAAGGTCGTTTTTTTTGGCGACTCGCAGGACGAGATTTCCCGCCCCGTGACCCAGGAGCCCCCGCTCGGCGATCATGGTGACGAGCGCCTTGGCCTCGATGCTCGAAAAGCCCATGCGCAAGAGCACCGAGCGCTCTATGGAGGGCGAGGTGTGGGTCCGGGCCTCCTCGACGATGGGCTCCATGATTTTACCGATAAGCTCCCAGAAGTAGTCTTTCAACTGGTCGTCGGAGAGCTTGGCCAGATGCTGACGCCTCTCCAGGTACGTATCTGTCTGTTCCATGGTATGTATCCCGCTATGCGTGGGTATTTTAATTATAGTATCACACTTTTTGCGACATAGATCGGCGGCTGTCCGGCCCGTTAGGGCCGCCCCCGGTACATTCAGATCCCCATCGCCTCGCGCACGTAGGCCTCGGTCGTTTTCGTATCGGCGGCCAAAAAGGCGATGTCGGTACCGGTGATTTCCTTGCCCGGCCCAAGGCCCTCTTTCGCGTTCTTGAGGTACGATCGGCGCAGCCGGTCGAGGTCGATGTCCACCACCGCGATCTGTGACGGCTCCTCGGGAATGACGATGGCCTTTCCGGGCACGTTCTGCTTCGGGTCGCCCCGGCGGACGTCGACCCCCATCGCCCGGGCGAGATTGAGCTGGGCGTAGGGGTGTTTTCCGGCCCCGGTATACTCGGTCTCCTGCACGACGATGATCCTGTCTTTCGGCAGCGTCCGGGCGACGGCAAACGCCGCCGTCAGCGAGGTATTGCCGGCCGGCCCCCGCTCCATCCCCTCCAGCTCCGCCAGGCATTGGGTGATGTAGAAGACCTCCCCCTGGGTCACCGTCACGAACCGGTCAAGGTAGCGCAGGGGGCGGGCGGCGTTCCTCGGCACGTCGGCCCGGTCCGGCCACGTCGCAAAGGGGATGCCGAAGCCGGTATGGCCCGTGGTGAAAGATTTGCGGTTGAAGTCGGTATCGGAGGCCATGTGCAGGCCCGAGAGGTCCACGCTGGCGGCCACGAGCATCGTATCGGCGGCCCCCGCCTTGGCAAGACCCCGGCCCGTGCCGGTGACGTTGCCGCCGCCGGCGTGCGTGGCGATGACCACGTCGGGGAACCGCCCCTCGCGCGCCTTGATCTCGCGGGCGACCTCAAAACCGAGCGTCTCGATACCGAGGACCGAAAAGGGGGTGTAAAGGGAGGCGTTGAAATACCCGGTCTCGGTAAGGATCAGCAGGAATACATAGAAGAGCTCCGGCCCGACCGAGAGCCGGATTACCTCGGCCCCGTAGGCCTCGCATGCCCGGGTCTTTTCGGCGATCTCGGGCTGGGAGATACCCCGTGAATCGAAGGCCTCCTGGACAATGATGCAGCCAAGACCCCGCTTTGCCGCCTGTGAGGCGACGGCGGCGCCGTAGTTCCCGGAGGTGGCGGCCGATACCCCGGGGTAACCCTTCTTCTTGGCCTCGAATATGGAGATGGACGCGCGCCGATCCTTGAAAGAGCCGGAGGGGTTCTGGGCCTCGTCCTTTACGAAGATCCGGGCGCCCATACCCGGCCCGGAGACCGCGCGGACAAGCCGTGTGAGATTGGTAAGCTCAACCATCGGCGTGTTGCCGACGGCCGTTTCGGCCTGGATCCGGGCGACCTCGTCGATGGTATAGCCGGTTCCGGTCATCATCGCCTCGTAGTCGAACGAGAGCGCGCCGGTAGTAAAACGATCGTAGTCGATACCCACCGACCGCTTCATGATCTCAGACTTTTTCGCCATGACCTCGGCGTATCCCGTATGCTCCATAGTTCCTACCCCTTCTTTCGGTCTTTTTGGTCTGCGATGATGCCGCGCACCTGGCGACCGATGCCGATCAGCTCGGCGATCGGCTCCCCGAACCCGTGCGTGTAAGCGGGGTTGACCGCCGTGAGTTTTCCCGTGACGGCCCTGCCGGCGGCCGTCGTGACGACGACCTCATCACCGATCTGGGCGTCTTTTTCCAGGAAGCCCTTGACCCGCATCTCGAGGGGCACCTGTTTCGTGTCGTCGGGGACCTGTGGGGCGCGCTCGCCGGGTGTAAGGACGACCCGATAGACCTCGACCCACTGCCCCTTTGTGACGATATCGGCCATTGCTACTTTCCTCCGATCAGCTTCCTGACGTCCCCCATGATCGCCGCGGGAACCGGGAGTTCGGCCATCGTATAGAGGCCGGGGGCCGCGTTGATGATCTGCGGTATCATGTTAACGGCCAGCGCCTCGGTCCCGATCCCGCCGGGGATCTCCGGAGAACCGGAAAATGAAACGTTTGGGTTGCCCGTGATCTCGATGTAATCGCCGGTGGTCACGTCTGCCAGGTGGGGGTGCACCTGCTGGGGATGGATGAGGGTGATGACCGGCTTTCCCTTCATGTAGCCGATGCCGGTGTGCTTGCAGCCCGCGGTGAGCCCGGGGGTGATGGTGACAAACGGGGTCTTGCGCTCGATCTGGCTTACGATCGGCTCCCGGGTTTGCTCGATACGCTCAATCTCCCAGCCCAGGCTCCCGGCGATCATGCTGATGGATTCCGGAAAACCGAAGTGCCCCACCACCGAACCGTCCGCCACGCCCTTATGGAACGCCTCGGGGGTAATCCCCACGCCCTGGGTCCTGAGGACCGACGGCCCGTAGGGAGACAGGTCGTTGACGCGACGGGCCGTGATGGAATCGACCCGGAAGCAGACGCCGGTCAAAGCGATGACCAGCAGATCAAGGACAAAGCCGGGGTTGATGCCCGTCCCCAGGATCGAGACCTTGTTTTTCTTTGCCGTCGCCGCAAGCTTGTCGGCCAGATCCGCCGACCCGTAGCGCGGATAGCTCATCTCTTCGGCAATCGAGATGACGTTGGCGCCCGCGCCAAGGGCCGTCTCCAGTTCACCGAAGGCATCCACGACCCTCGACGAGGTGGCGTGCAGGACGACGTCCGGCTTGACCGTGGCAAGTAACCGGGCTGCGTCGGTGGATACCGCGATGCCTATCGGCTTGTCTGCGCCGATGACGCCGCTCACGTCCATCCCCTCCCGCTCTTTTCGGGCGGAGATCACTCCCGCCAGTTCCATCCCCTCTTTCTGCAAGACGAGTTTTATGATCCCGGTGCCCATCTGGCCCGTTCCCCATACGACGATTTTTACCGGCTGTCTCATGGTTGCCTCCCTATAGTATACCCTGCATGGCATGTATCGGATAATTACAAGTAAATCCCCTCCAACGTCCTCTACGCGACCGGATATCCTTTTTCATCGGTCTGCCGATCTATTGTTACTACTCTAATAGTAACGTAAATACTCTATCGAACCGGACCGACAAAGTCAAGAAAAAATCACCATATTTTTGTCCGCGTGCCGCTCACGGTTTCACATACTGATACAAAGGGGGGCCGTATGTGGACAAACAGGGGCAGAGTCTATATAAAATAGCTATTATGCGCTAAAATTGCTTGACTTTTATAGCATATTAAAATAATTTCATATATTATTTATGTTAACAAAACCATTTTTTGAAAGGAGTTACCATGGCACCTTCTATTAAGGACATCGAGGGTATCGGAGACGCGTATAAGAAGAAACTGGGCGCTGCCGGCATCAAGACCACCGCACGGCTCCTCGAGCGGGGCAAGACGGCCAAGGGAAGGAAAGAGCTGGAAGAAAAGACCGGCATTGCCCATAAACTCATCCTCGAATGGGTAAACCTTGCCGACCTCTTCCGAATCAAGGGAGTGGGCGAGGAATACTCCGACCTTCTGGAAGAAGCGGGCGTCGATACCGTCAAGGAGCTCAGGAACAGGAAGCCGGACGCCCTCTGGCAGAAGATCAAGGAGATAAACGAAAAGAAGAAGCTGGTGAGAAAGCTCCCCTCGGTAAAGGACGTAGAAAAATGGGTGGCCCACGCAAAACAGCTGCCCCCGGTTGTCGAATACTAACCCGTTTCGGTGCCACATCAGAAAACAGTTGGGTTTTCCATGTCAAAGAATACATTGACCGCCATACGGGAACAGATGCTCCTCTCTAAATCGGAACTGGCTCGGAAAGCGGGCGTCAGCGTCCTGACTATCGACCGCATCGAAAAGGGGAAAAGCTGCAGGATGGAGACGAAGCGAAAGGTCCTTACGGCGCTCGGCATCTCCTTTTCCGAGAGCAAAAAAATATTTACCGATCTGAAGGATTAGCCGATGGATATCTTTTACCTGTATCTGATCGGAGTGGGCGTTGCGGCCGCCTTCGGGATCGTCATCGCCCTGCTGTTGAGATCGGGCCTTGGCTCGCTTCTCAAGGCGCTGTTCCCGGACGCGTCGGTTGCGAAGTTCTGGTCCCGGCTCGTCTATACGGTCATCATGCTCGCCGCTCTTTCCGGGGCCATGTCCGCGGCATACCCGGAGGAGGCCAAGACCGACCGCCTTATCATGATCTGGAGCCTCATGAACCAGTGGGAGGCGATGGGATTCAGGCTGCTGTGGACGCTCCTGGTGGTCCTGTCGGTATTTCTTTTGGCCTATTCGTTCCGTAAGAAGGGCAGCTGATGCAGACGATCCTGATCGTCTACGGCCTCGGGCTGGTTATCTGTATCCTGGTGGGCGTGGCGCTTTCGGCCGTTCTGTTCCGGAACCTCGATGCCGTACTGTCCGACGGTACGCCGCGTTCCCTCGACCGCACCGATATCGCGGATCATCAAGCTCTCGTTTATCCTCGCGGCGCTGGTCGGCGGAATTTCGGCAAAGTTCTACAGCTGCGACTACCGGTACGATGATCTGATCGGCAACCCGGCCGGGCTCGCGATGAAGGTCTTCGGCCAGGTGGAGGGCGCTCTCCGCTGGCTGCTCGTCTTTCTGTTGATCCTGGCCGTCGTCATCCTGGCGGCGGCGGTCGCCCGAACCCGTACAAGCGGACGGGCGGGCGGCTGAAGCCCCGGAGCGGCGCGTTAGTATTAGATGCGTCGCCCGTTTTCGACTCTCGCGCCGGACCGCGCGAGAGACCTGTTGCCCAATAAACACGGCCGCCTTTCATGC
This sequence comes from uncultured delta proteobacterium, assembly GCA_963848155.1. Taxonomy (GTDB): domain Bacteria; phylum Desulfobacterota; class Zymogenia; order Zymogenales; family Zymogenaceae; genus JAFGAS01. The sequence continues at coordinate 348,933 of CAWKCL010000001.1, read as the reverse complement.
TCATGCAACGAAAGGCGGCCTTTTTTAGTCCCGCAGCGGCCCCGCCCGTACCCGCCGAAAAATATCCTTGACCGCGACCCGCGCCCTGACATACACTAACGGCGTATTCTAAGGAGATTTTCGGGCGGACGCACCCGCTTAACCGATGAAATGTATCGTCGCCGTTGCAGTCGTCATCTGTCTTTTTTCCCTCCCCGCCTGCCGGCCGGGCAACGTCGGGGACGTGGACCTGACCGTATGGGCGGCCATGAGCGCCGAAGAGCTGGGCGCCCTCCGGGACATCGCCGAGAGCTTTGAGCGCGAAACCGGAAAATCCGTACGCATCGTTCAGATCGGCCTCTTCGAGATCACCACGAAGCTTGAGCTTGCCGCCCCGGCGCATAAGGGCCCGGACGTCGTAACCATCTCCCACACCTCGGTGGGCACGCTGACCCTCATGGGGCTCCTGGCGCCCGTGGAGCAGCCTCTCGGAGCTCGCGGCCCGCTATCCCAAGCCCCTGGTCGACGCATATCGATATCGGGGCGTTCTCATGGGCCTCCCGCTGACGGTTGAATCCTATGGTCTGGTAGTCAACGAAGGGCTGGTTGGGCAGGTTCCGAAGACCTGGGAGGAGCTCTTTGACCGGGCCGAGCGCATGACGGCCGATACCGACGGCGACGGCACGCCCGATACCTACGGATTCCTGATCGATCCTACGAACTTCTACTTCACGTTTCCCTTTTATGACGCCCGCGGCGCTTACATATTTAAGGAGACGCCGACCGCCGGGATAGATACCGCTGACATCGGCTTCTGCACGCCCGGGGGGGCCGAGGCCCTTACCCTTCTGACCGGCCTGACGCTGCGCCGCCGGCTCGTCCCCATCGGCATCACCTATCCGATCATTACCGATCTCTTTTCCCGGGGGCGGCTGGCCATGACCGTCTACGGCACGTACCTTATACCCCATTGGAAAGAAATGGGCATCGAGACCGGCTACTATGAGCTGCCCCCCTTCGAAGACGGTTCCCGCGGCAGGCCCCTTTCCACCCTGATGGGGCTTGCCGTCAGCGCTTACGCTCATGACCCCGGCACGGCCGAGCGGTTTATATCGTTTCTCCTCCTGCCGGAAAACCTCAGGCGTTTCTTCGAGCTTTCGGGAAAGGACCTCGTGATGGCGGACCCGGGGGTATACCGGGACGAGGACTTCGCCGCCGTTCCCTACCTGCGCACCGCGCTCTCTATCGCCTCTGATTCCTATCCCTTCCCGAACGTCCCGGAGGGCGACCTGATCTGGGAGGCGACATCGGGCGCCGCCGAGGCGGCGCTGACCGGCGCGGCGGCGCCACGGCAGGTCCTGTGCGACATGCAGGATCGCCTCGGCACGGTCATCCGGGAGATACGGCAATGAAGAACCGGTCCTTCATCGCGGCGGCGGTTGTCCCGACGGTATTGCTGGTCATGCTGCTGTCGGTCATCCCGATCTTCTACAACGTGTACCTCTCCACCACGGACATGAGCCTCTTTCATTATCACGACTTCCGGTTCGTGGGGGCCGCCAACTACGTCACGCTGTTTACCAGCCCCGTCTCCGACTTCACCAGGCTCCTCGTATGGAATATTGTTTACTCACTGTCGTGCATACTGATCCCGTTCGTGATCGGCGTCGCCGCCGCGCGGATGCTTTCCGCCTCGCCCCGGCTTCTTGCCGCGGCCGCCCGGCCGCTGATCGTCCTGCCCTGGGTCGTGCCGGCCTTCGTGACAATCCTTATTTGGAAAGGCCTCTTCAATTACCACTTTGGGGCGGTCAACGGCGTTCTCGGCTCTCTCGGAATCGTGAAGGTCCCCTGGCTCATCGATCCGGTCGGCGCCAGGATCTCGGTGCTCATCGTGAGCGTATGGCTGGCGATCCCCTTCATGACGGTGAGCGCCTCAAGTATTATACAGAGCCTGCCGACGGGCATATTCGAGGCGGCGCGGCTCGACGGCGCGGGACCGGTTCGATCATTCTTCAGCCTGACGCTCCCGCTGGTGGGCCGCCGCATGATCCCGGTGCTGGTCCTTGGATTCACGGCGTCGTTCAATAATTTCACGGCCATCTATCTCCTGACGTCGGGCGGCCCGGCCTACCCCGGGGCAATCGGGGGCGCGGGCGTCCACCGACATCATCATCTCGTATATATTCAAGCTGACCCTGATGAGCCGTCGATACGGCCTGGCCGCCGCCTACGCCGTCGTGGTCTTTGCCGCCATTGGGGCCATCACGATCGTCGCCATGCGCCGGTTCGGGAAGAAACGGGAGGAGACCTTCTGATGCGGTTGGGACGAATCACCGAGGCGGTGGGAAAAGCGGGGACGGGCCTGTGTATCTCGGTCCTTGCCCTGATCTCGGCGGCCCCGATACTATTTATCGTATCGGTCTCTTTTTCGAGCGGCGGGGAGCTTTTTGCCGGAAAGATCATCCCGGCCGGATTGACCCTCGATAACTACCGGATCCTCTTTGGGGAGACGGGTTTCCTGCTCTGGGTGCGCAACTCTATCGTCGTGGCTTCGACCACGGCGTTCATTGCAGTGGTGGTCACATCGCTGGCCGCATGGACCCTCTCACGCTATCGTTTTTTCGGGCGCTCGATAGTCTCCTCCGGCCTGTTTCTCGTCCAGCTATTCCCGGCGGTGATGTCACTTGTGGCGGTCTACAAGATCCTCCAGTACCTCGGGATACTGGATACCCACGGCGCCCTGGTCCTCGTCTATCTGGGCGGGGCCGTCCCATTTGCGACCTGGATTCTCAAAGGATTCTATGATACGATCTCGCCTTCTCTCGAACAGGCGGCCTGTCTTGACGGCGCCGGGCCGCCCGCCGTCTACCTTTGGATCGTGCTCCCGATGTCGCTGCCGATGCTGTCTGCGGTCTTTGCGTTCACGTTCATCGCCGCCTATTCCGACTTCCTGCTGGCGGCCGTCGTCCTGACCGACGAGCGCCTCTACACCCTGGCGCTCGGCCTCAGGACGTTCCTGGAGGGAGATTTTTCGACGAACTGGTCGGTCTTTTCGGCCGCCGCGCTGGCCGGGTCCATCCCGGTGATCGCGATGTTCGCCATCATTATGGTGACCGGCAAGAAACGATTATATTGATTTACGGAAGGCCACGATGAGAGTAATCCTATCCGGCATGAACATTGATATCGAGCGGCTGGCCGATTATCGTCGCCGGGCGCAATCCATTCGGGATACGCTCGCGAACGAGGGTACGGCCCTCCCTGACGAGCTGACGGCCTTTCTTACCGAATTCTCGCAATCGGAAGACCTGACGCCCGAGACCCTGTCCGCCGGGTACGCCCGTATCAGCCGGGACCCCCGCCCGGTGGACGAGATCCGCCGGGATGCCGCCCGCGAGGTCCAGCGGTCACGGCGCTCCAACCAGGCCATTATCTTCGGCATGGGACACTCGTCGGTGGCCGAGCACGCCGTATTTAACATGGACATCATCGGGGTTTCCCGGTTGGCCGTCGAAGAGCTTCAGCGCACGAGGCTTGCCTCGTATACCGAAAAGTCACAGCGCTACATCACCCTCGACGGCGATTATTTAGTCCCCGAGGAGATCGCGGCAGCGGGACTTTCGGAACAAACGGCCGGGCTCGTCTCGTTTCTCAACGCGTCCTACGCGTCACTGAACGAGGGGCTGCTGCCCCTCATGAAAAAGAAATATCCCGACCTCTGGTCGGACCCGAAGGGCAGAAGCGTGGTCGAGGGATACGCCAAGGAAGACGCCCGCTATGTCGTGCCGCTGGCGGCCCTCTCCCAGATGGGGATGACGGCAAACAGCCGCGTTATCGAGATGACGATCAGGCGGCTGGCCGCCCACCCTCTCTCCGAGGTCAGGGATCTCTCGCGCCTCATCTTCGAGGCGGTCTTCCCCCACGCCCCGTCCGTCATACGCCATACCGATCCCACCCCCTACGACACCCGGACGCCTGTCGAGATCGCCGGTATCGCCGGGGATATCATCCGGGGCACGGATACTGCCGGCGGCGATACCGTCGCCCTGAAGCTGATCGATTACACCCCTGACGCCGACGAACGTCTGGCCGCGGCCCTCCTGTTTGCCTGCAGCAATCGCGATTTCGATTCGTGTACGAGCGCAGTAAAGAATCTGACCGGGCGCCGGAAAGAGCTGCTCGTCGGCACGGCGTTCGCCCACCTGGAGTCCTACGACCGGGTGCTCAGGGAGTTTGAGCTGATCACGCTTACCTACGAGGCGGTCGTCTCCGCCTCTAACTTCGCCCAGCTCAAGCGGCACCGCATGGCCACCATCATCGCCCAGGACTACGACACCGGCCTCGGCGTCGAGGTCCCCCCGTCAATCGACGGAGGCCGGCCTGACCGACACCTTCCAACGCGCGATGGATAAATCCGAGGCGCTCTACAATTCGGTGCTTCGAGAAAACCCCCGTGCCGCCCCCTACGTTCTGACCAACGCCCACCGGCGCCGGGTACTGATCTTTACCAACCTCCGGGAGCTCTACCACATCGCCCGGCTCAGGATGGATGCGACCGCCCAGTGGGACATCAGGCGGCTTGCGGCGGCCATGGCCGAGGCGGCCCGCGGGGCCATGCCCCTGGCCGCGCAATTGCTCGCGGGTAAGGATATGTTTGAAACGGTGAAGAACCGATCCGGGACCGCCCCGGAATAGACGCCGGCCGGCGTTCCTTAAAAACCGGATCGGTCGATATATACTACAGGGAAAGGGAGATACATGAAGATACAATCGGAAGACGCGTACGAGCGCGCAAAGAAGATAAAACTCGTTGTTTTTGACGTGGACGGCGTCATGACGGACGGCTCCATCGTGCTTGACGAAAACGGGACCGAATCGAAAAACTTCAACGTCCGGGACGGCCATGGAATCAAAATGCTTATGCGCGCGGGTATTCAGTCGGCCATTATTACCGGGAGGAGCTCAAAGGTCGTGGAATACCGGGGCAAGGAGCTTGGCATCCAGTACATACGGCAGTGCGCCCTTAACAAGGCGGAAGTAATGGGGATCCTTCTCAAGGAAACCGGCGTATGGCCGGACGAGGCCGCCTTCATGGGAGACGACCTGGTGGATATCCCCGCCATGAACATCGCGGGCCTCGCCGCGGCCCCTTCGGACGCCGTCAGCGAGGTCATTGAATGCGCCCACATCATCACCGATCTCGAAGGAGGCCGGGGCGCCGTCAGGGAGCTGTGCGAGTTCATCCTCAAGGCTAAGGACGCGTGGGCCGAGATCATACAGCGGTATAAATAAGGCTTTACTTATCGTCGGCCTCATGGTATAAGGAAAATCCACCCTGTTGTTATTATGGGCATATCGATGAATATGAAAAGAACAAGGCTCGTCCTCGGAATCCTGGTCATCCTGATCGTTGCGGGGATAGTTGTATCTCTCTTCATTTCTTCTCGGAAGCTCAAGGAGGCCGAAGACACCGCGGAAGAGACCACGACCGTTTCCGAGGCCGCCCCCCCGAGCATCGAGGCCGATAAGCTCAAATACACCGAGTCTGAGGGGGGCAAAACCCTCTACGAAATCGAATCGGGGAAGGCGAAGTTTTTCAAGGATGAATCGAGGACCGAGTTCTCCGATATCCGCGTCAAGTTTATCTATCAGGATCAATACGAGATCGTTGTTACGGGCAAGAGCGGCGTACTCAATACCGACACCAAGGATATCGCCATTTCGGACAACGTGGAGATTAGGGCCGCCGCCGATTATGTTATGACGGCCGATACCCTCTTGTTCAACGCAGACCGCAACGAAATCTCCACCGATGACCTCATCTCCGTCACCGGGTCCAAGGCCGATTTCACGGGCAAGGGACTCAAGTTTAATATGGATACCGAAGAGCTCTTAATCGTATCCGATATCGCGACCACGCTCATCGGCGAAGGGTCCTCCGCACCGTCCGTCCGGGAAGACAAAATGGGCTTCACCGATATCGGCGGGATGGATGCCCCCGTCCATATTACGTCGGGCAGCTTCATAGCCAGCGGAAAGGGCGGGTACTTCCGTTATACCGGTGGGGCCGTCGCAACCTATAAGAACGCCAGGCTCACCGCCTCGACGATTACAATTTACATGAACTCGGTCGCCGGCAAGCTCAGTAAGATTAGCCGGATCGCCGCCGAGGGCGGCGCGCGTCTTACCCAGGCCGACATCAAGGCAACGGCGGGCCTCATGACCTTTGACTACGCCAAGAACGTATTGACGCTGGAAAGAAATCCTGTTATCTGGCGGGGTGATGATATGGTCAAGGGGGATAAGATCGTCTACCTCCTTGACGAAAACCGGAGCGTGGTGACGAGTTCAGACACTAACCGCGCCCACCTGACAATCTACCCCCAGGAGGAGTTTTAGGAATTTAGGCCGCCCTGCTCTTTTCCGCGGCAGACGGCAGTCGTCTTTGTTATGGGACCGCTCCTCCGGGAAACGCCGATACGCACGGGTTGCCCCGTAAACCGCCGATAGCGGTATCCACCCGAATATTCTTTATGCATAACAACCGGTTTTAACTATGTCCTCACGCACCACAAATCCACAAACCAAAGCGGCAAACGGCCATACCCTCATCGTTGAAGGCCTGGTGAAGGCCTTCAAGAAGCGGGTCGTGGTCGATCACGTTAATTTCGAGGTTCACTCCGGTGAGATCGTCGGCCTCCTGGGCCCCAACGGCGCCGGGAAGACCACGAGTTTTTACATGATAGTCGGGATTGTGAAACCCGACGCCGGAAGGATCATGCTCGACGGCAAAGACATCGGTGAGCTGCCGATGTACGAGCGCGCCCGCATGGGGATCACCTACCTCCCCCAGGAATCGTCGATCTTCAGAAAGATGACGGTTGCCGAGAACATCATGTCTATCCTCGAAACGCTGCCCATCAGCAGCGCCGAACGCGAAGACCGGCTGGCCGTCCTCCTTTCCGATCTTAAGATCGCACACCTGGCCAATAACAAGGCGATAACCCTCTCAGGCGGGGAGCGGCGGCGGGTAGAAATTACCCGTTCACTGGTAATTAACCCCCATTTTATTCTCCTGGACGAGCCCTTCTCCGGTATCGATCCGATTATCGTCAACGATATTCAGAATATCGTGCTTTCGCTCAAGAAGCGGGGCATCGGCATCATCATCACCGACCATAACGTGCGTGAGACACTGGGCATCTGCGACAGGGCCTATATCCTCAACGAGGGCAACATCCTCATCCACGGCACCCCCCGGCGCATCGCGTCGGACGAAAAGGCCCGCGAAAAGTATCTGGGAGAGAAGTTCTCTATGTAAGCGCTCGAAACGCACGCCACCCTGCACGATGCGCCGCCCTCGGAACGGCAGTGTAATACTCATCGAGGGGACCCACATGGAAGATCAACAGAAACGTGCGACGAAGCTGGCCATCCGCGCCTCCCTGGACGGGATAACCGACATCCTCGGCAGGAACGGCGCAAAGATCATTTTCAGGAGCGCGGGACTCCTTGACGTCTTCGAGAACCCTCCCGAGTATTCCTGGGACCCCTGCATCACCATACCCGAACAGGCAAAAATCTATACCGAAATCGCAAACCTCGTCGGATATAAAGGGGCGCTCGGGATCTGGCGGCGCACGGGATATACCGTCATGAAGCGCGTGATGGAAGAAATGCGCCTGGCCGAAATGTATAAGGACCTCCCTCCCCTCGAGATGTTCTCCAAGGGACTGGCGATGTTCGTGATAGGCTCCGGCAAGGGGAAAGTCCTCCAGATCGACGGCAAGCCCGACGAGTTTGACTGCTTTGACTGCATGCACTGCAAGGGCTGCGATTTTGACCGGCCCATGTGCACCCACTACGAGGGCTTTATCCAGTATATCTCGGATATGGCGTTCGGTAAGGATGCCTATATAGCGCGCGAAATCTCGTGCATGGCAAAGGGCGACGAGACCTGCTATTTCAGGCTGGTGGAGAAAGAGGAATAGCGATAGGTTGCGAAGAGGCGCCCTCTCAGTTTCGATGATATATATTTTTAAGCGCCGTTCCTGAACGGCCCTTTGGGCGGCCGGGCGGTACCGGCTAAGCGAAGCCGAAGTCGCAGGGGCCGAAGGCCCCATGGCTCCCGATGACGGCTTACCTCTCACGGAGGAGGTATACCTGCTCAACTCCCCCAACGCCGATGGAACCAACCCCCCCGTCCGAACTGTAATCGTATAATATCTTACACTTCCGCAAAATATTATACGTTTTTTCGCCTCACCCTATTTTCGTATCTTTCACTCACTTTCAACTATTCGATATCACTGGCCTTATCCACCCAATGCTCCACCGCCATGGCATACGTTTTGCACTATTTAATAATAGGCGGTCTCCTTTGCGCTTCGAATTCACCAGGAGATAGCTGCTATTATACATACAGTGGGAGAATGCTATGACAAAAATCAACGATCCAGTGGGAGTACTGAATCTCATTAAGAAGGTATCCGAACAGCTGAAGAAGAGCCGATCTCTTGAGGAAGCCGCCCAGTCCTTTAACTCCCTCCTTTACGGTGAATTCCAGGACTCGGTCGTGCTCACTCGAACCTTCGTGACCGTCCCCTTTCGGGAACTTCCCCTGGAAAACAGGCAATTCGTCGAGCGCCTTGCCGAAGGAGCACACGTTGCAAATCTCTTAAGCGACAACACCCTCGTACTCACCCTGATGGGGACGATGGGAGCCGACACCGCGTGGAATAGCCGGAAGTCATCGAAGGGACACGTCGGTATTCCGCTGGTTTCGTCCGCCTTTATCGAAGAGATACCGATGATGTCTCGACTCCTCAATGAACTCGGATTGGACCTAAGCTGGATCGATAGAACAGACTCGGAAATCGTTTCCGACGCGTTCGGAAAACCGGGCGGCGTCTTTTACGTGGACGACGCAAAAACAACGGTAGACAAAAGAAACCGGAAAATTATTGCCGCGCAGGACTTCGTAACCAAGCATGATGTCAAGACGGTCTTCGGTCTCGGCAGCGGTTATGTGCAAACCCCGACGTTCGCCGTCAACATAAACTTTCTGAGAGATACCGCCGATAAGGCAACCGTGGAGAAATTTGTCCCGGTCTTTAATCAATTCAGGATTGACACATTCGACCTTGTCTGGGGCAAACAAATTTTCGCATGAGTGTCTTCATTCGGTATGATCGGTAAATACCAGAGCATAGCCCGGCTATTGTTCGCCGCCTCTAAAAGCTTCATATACATGAAGGGGCAATCGACATTTCCGCCCTCAGTCCGCTATACGTATAGGCGTTGACCCGGACGAGAAAAGGAACCAAGAATCCGGTTCCTTTTTCTCATTCAATTCCGTTAAAACCTACTTCAGCTTATAATCATACACCTTATATGTTTTGTATATCTCCCCCCCGAGGTTTTCTATCGCCCTGACCATCGGGAGATTATCCTCCAGTATCCAGGACATCTCGCCCCATTCGATCCCCATCTTCCGCGCCGCCTTGAGCGTCTCGTGATAGAAGACGGCGTCCAGCCCCAGCTTCTGGTATTCGTGGATCACGCCCATGATCGTGACCCGGGCAGTCTTGATCTTCTTGACCCCCGTGAGTATCTTGATGAACCCGAAGGGAAAGAGGTTGCCCTTTATTTCTTTGATGATGACGTTGATATCGGGAAGCGTGATGGAAATCCCGGCGATCTGGCCGTTGACAAACGCCATGAAGATCAGGTCCTGAACTGCGACCGGCTTGAGGTCGTGCACCAACTTCTGAAACTCGGCCTCGGTGATGGGGCAGAACCCCCAGTTGAGCGTCCAGGCGCTGTTGTAGACCCGTTTGACCCGTATCAGCTCGTTGTCCCAGTCCTTGAAGTTGACCGTGCGCACCTCGATGCCCTTGCGCCTCTTGATCATTTCGGAAATCCGGGCAACCTTCTCCGGCATATCCTGGTTGGCGTTGAAGCGGTACGCGTAGAGGTTCTTGGCAAGCTTAAACCCGTACCCGTCGACCAGTTTTTCGTAGTAGGGAGGGTTATAGGCCATGTCGAACATCGGCGGCATGTCAAACGCGTCCACCAGAAGTCCCACGATCTCGTTCTGAGAGAAGCTGTCCGGCCCGCGCATCGTATCCATACCCTTAGCCTTGAGCCACTGCGCCCCGGCGTCAAAGAGGGCCTTCGCGCAGGCCGGGTCGTCCTCGCACTCGAAGAAGCCGAAAAACCCGACCTTGTCCCGGTGGATTTCGTTGTGCAGCGTGTTAGTGTGGGCGGTCATCCGGCCGGCAAGCCTTCCGTTCTTAAAGACCATGAAGAACTCGACTTCCCCGTGCTCATAGTAGGGATGTTTGCCGGGAGTCAGCAGCTTCTTGTAGTCCATCTTCAGGGGGGGCACCCAGTTGGGATCGTCCTTGTAGATCTGCCAGGGAAACGAAATAAACTGCTTGCGATCCGCGCCGGTCTTTACCGTTCTTACCTCGATTGCCTGTGTCATAATCAGTCCCCGTTATAAACTTTTTATTAATTGAGTGTCCGGATAGCGTCGGTAGAGCTTTTGGGTTCTCTCCCACCAGTCCATGGCCACTTCGGCGGCCACGATAGTAGGGACGGTGAGGATGATCCCGGCCAGGACGTCCACCGCGTAGTGATACCTCAGGTATATCGTCGAAATGATAATCAGAAGCGCGATCGGCGCAAACAGGAATAACAGCCGCTTCTCATAGCGCCAGGTATAGAATAGGACTACCAGCGCAAGCATCGTATGCCCGCTCGGGAACGCATCGCGCATGATATGCTCAAGCCAGTTCAGATACTCCCGGATGGGAAGCGTCACGGCGTATCCCACCAGCGGCATCGTCTGAAGATGATAAAGAGAAAATCGCGGGCCGACCGCGGGAAATAGTATGTAACCGACATAGGTGACATAGAAAGAAAAAAGGATTGCAAAGATTACGTGTATGAAATCCCGCGATTCCCTGCGCAGGTATACGAAAAGCCCCAGCGTAATCGGGAGAAAATAATACGAACAGTAGACGAGCTGGAAGATATCGGTGAGCACCGGCACCTCAAAGCGCTCGATAAAGACGGTCGGATGGGCGTGAAAGATAAAATAGTCCAGCCGTATCAGCATGTCGTCGATGTCTCTGGGCTGAATCTGGGGGATGAGGATCGAGAGCTCCCGGTAGGGAACGGTCACGAGAAAGGCCGGGTACCAGTTGCGCAGGTGAACGAGGAGGCGAAGCTCCGGCCGGCGTTTTACGATCAAGGCCACGGCGACAATAATGAGGAGGATGCAGATATTGGCAATAAAATAGGGCTTTATGGCTGCACTTTCATTGAAGATGATGATCAGCAGCGTAACAAAAACGAAGAATGACCAGGCGCAGAGCTCCGCCGGATTGAACAGCATCAGGAACCGCAGGATGGAGCGTTTAATCATGCCCGCGCCCCTTCCAGGAAAAGCTTCATGATCAGCTCGGTCTTTTCCACGAACGGCGCCGCCTTCCGCTCCACCGACCACTGGAATATATAGGCGGACAGGATACCCACGAGCACGTAGGCGGTCTCGACGGCGTCATAGGGCTTGAAGACACCCCCGGCTATCCCCTGCCGTATTATGCCGGCGAAATGTGCGAGAAAGCGGTCGTACTTCTCCTTGAGGATACGCCGGTAATCCCCCGTGAGATTGGTCTCGAACGTTCCCCAATCGGTGATATAGATCCTGAAAAAATCGATATTCTGCTCGAAAAACTCCAACACGATTCGGACCGCCCGCTCCAGCGCCTCCTCCGGGGACAACCCCTTGAGCTCTTCACGGTCCAGGATCGCGATGAGCTCGTCCGATTTTTCGCTGAGGATGGAAAAGTAGACGTCTTCCTTCGTTCGGAACGACTGGTAGATGGTGCCGAGGGCGAACTCCGCCCGCTTTGCGATGTCGACCATGGTCGTCCGCACGTAGCCGCGATCGGCGAAGAGACGCGCGGCCGCGGCCATCATTTCATCTCTTCTGCGGAGGTTTTCCCGCTCCCTGCGCCTCATCTGCTGCCCCTCGTTGCTAGACGCACATTACGATCTCGACAATGGGCCGGGCCCCGCGTTAAAAAAACGCGACGCGCGGACGTACCGGATCAAATAGAATCATGGTTCATATTATGAAACGATTAGTTCACGATGTCAACTTTTTTGGCGTCAAGTCCGGGGATTTCTGCTATGATAGGAAGCTCGACGGTCCGGTGAAGACGAAACACGGACGCCGACGGACGATGAGATAGACAATATGTGGAGCGGTCACCGATGGCGCGGTTAATGGTTGGGGGCTTTCTGGTCGTATGGTTTGTGCTGGCGCTTGTCGCGGCGGCGGTCTTTCACCCGCCCTATTCCGCGCTTTTACTATTGATTGCAGGCGCCGTCCTGCTGCTCCCCGGGATCGTGCTGATCGCTCTGGGCCGGCGCCGGGTGGCCCTCATCACGAAGGTCGGGGCCGCTATACTCGCCGCCGCGCGCGAAACGGGGCGCGTCAGCGTCGCCGATATCGCCGGTCAGACGAAGGCTAGTCCGGACGAGGTCCGCACGGTTATCGCCATGCTCTCAAGACGGGGTGTCCTGCCCCGGGACGTGGAAGTATCATAACGCAAGAGACTCATAGACTCAGCCCCGCCTTTTTATTCTGCTTGTTCCAGTAGGACCGAAAGAGCGCCGACGGCCCCTTTCTTACCGGTGTTTTCGTGACGGCCTCGGCCCACTGTCGTTCGGCCTTCCAGGCCTCGGCGAAGCACTCTTCCGAAAAGGCCGAGAGCACCTTCCGGCGCGCGTCGCCGTTGAGCTTTCCGGCCTCCGCCACGGTCTTTCTCTCCTCGGCGATGAACCGCTCTTCGAGCCTGTCCCGCTCCGCGGCCATAACCGCCGATCCGGGCCGGGTAGTCCATGAGGATCGCCCGGTGGAGCCGCTCGTGAGACCACCAGAGGCTTTTCGCGTTGTAGCTCCCCGTCGGCTCGGGCCCCACATCGGCCAGCCGCGCCGCCTCGAAAAAGAACGGCTTGAAGATCGAGGTGCAGGGCGCTGCCGTTCCGGTAATCCAGTGGGTGTTGATATCCCCCCCGAGGCGGCAGACCAGCGATCCGGTCGTCTGGCTCGCCCGGGAAAGTCCGTTTGCGGCGTGCATGCAGACCTTGTTCATAAACAGGCCCCGGTGCGGTTCGTGACCGGTCCCCTCCCCCCCGTGATCGCGCAGGAGGTCCATCATCGACCGGCAGTCCACCGAGCCGCGCCTTCCCGAGACGGCCTCGGTAGTGCGGGCCGCGCGGGGGCGGCACATCGAAAAGGTCGTAAAGAACCAGTCGGAATAGTCGCGGGCGAACTCGAAGTCGGCCTCCGATTTTGTCCACCCTTTTTCTACGGCGGTCGAAACCAGGGCTGGCGACGCCTTGTCGAATGCGCCGCCGATAGTCAGGCCGTTGGAGATGGAATAGACGCCGGTAATCCGTTTTGCCGCCCACTCCCGATCGGCCGTCTCCAGCACCCATGCCCCCTGAGGATCGGCGACGATGAACGAATTATGGTAGGCGAACCGCTTGTCTTCATATCCCGCCGGCCCCCCCTGCCCGTACCTGGCCAGGAGCTTCGTGATCACGTCGAGGGCCTGCTCGGCGTCCGTTGCCCGCTCCAGCGCAAGCCGCAGCAGGTCCATACCCAGGAGCATCTTTTCTTTCCTCATCGGAAGCTTCGTGAAGACCGCCTCGTTTCCGATGGCGACCCCGGCGTCGTTGGCCCCCATCTCCGCCCCCCACATCCAGAAGGGGCGTGAGAGCAAAACGGCGCGGGTCTGCCTGGCCTGTTCAATGGTGAGATAGGTGACCTTCAGCTGTTGACCCGCGGCATAGTCCCGGGCGGGGTGATATTCGATGTATTGGGCCTCGTTGGGCTCACGGTCGCTGTTCTTGGCAAGAATGACCGATCCGTCTCTTGTGGCCTCTTTTGTGGCGACGATGGTATCACACATGCCGACCTCCTATCGGTTGATTGTGCATAACGAGGGATAACCGGTACTCCCCGCGGTCATTTTAGATTGAACCATGAGAAGAACCGTGTATAATTATAGAGAGGTAGACCCTTTTAATCAATACAAATAAAAGAGCATCGGGAGGTTTTGCATGAGACGGTTGGTAATGCTGAATGTTTTGGCCTTGTCCCTGCTTTTCCCCTTTGCCTGCTCAACCATCAACTACAACCTGCTCGTCTATGACCAGCCCAGCCCGATTACGCTCAATATGTCCCGGCGGACGACGGAGACTACATCTTCGCGGTGGCGGTTTCCGGGGGAGGAAGCCGCGCAGCGGTCTTTTCCGCCGCAATTATGAAAGAGCTCTATAAACAGGTCAAGCTTCCCGACGGCCGGAGCATCACCGACGAGATCGACTACATCTCCAGTGTTTCGGGCGGCAGCCTTTCCATGGCCTACTACTGCCTGAACAAGCCGAATGTCGACTCATCTCATACCGATCATGTATGACGAATTCTACATCCAATACCTTGCCGACATGAGGAGGGACACCGGCAGCAACCTGCCCAAGACCTTCTTCCGCTGGTATCGATTCTTCGCCAGCGCGGAAAAGAAGGGGATCTACCTCAAGAAAGACTTTGACAAGTTCTATTTCCATGATCGGACGTTTGACGAGATCGCCAAACGCCAGGAAAACGGGTCGTGTCCAACCCTGATCCTCAACGGTACGAATCTGGATACGGGCTCGTTATTCCTCTTTACCACCCTCACGCCAAATGATTTCGATGCCGCGCCCAATACCCTCGTCGAGAGACTGTCAAAAACCGGCTTTGCCAAGAGCGATTACCACTTCGGCGGAGATCTCCTGGGACTCACCTTTTGTGACGACATCGGCCTTTCCATCGGCAAGATGGATGTTTCCCGAGGAGTGGTGGCCTCCGCCTCGGTGCCGCTCGTGCTGGGGCCCATCGTCCTGAAAGATCAGAAGCAATCCAAACCCGGCGACGAATTCTTCACCCACGTCGGAGACGGGGGAATCAGCGACAACCAGGGAATCACCACGATAATGCAGCTAATCATTGACCGGTTCGTCGATATCCCCCGCGAACGGCCGTATAAGGGAGGCCTGGTCATCATTATCGACTCCAACCAGACCATCGACCCGAGCCTGTCCGTAAACTCCGTCAGGGGCTTCACCGTGCTGGGCACCGCCGAGCGGGCAATGAACATCAGCATCTTGCGGAGCAAGGCCCTTACCTACATCACTATCATGTTCCTGATGAGCGCCGACCCCCGTTTCAAGAATGTCACCTTTGTCTACATCTCGCCGGACCAGGCCGACGACCCCGAGATATTGACGCTCTTCCAGCAGACCCCGACCCGTTTCAAAATCGACCCGGACAAGGCCGACAACCTCGAGCGGGCGGCCGAAATCATAGTAGGCAAAGTGAAGGATAAACTCCTCGATGCCTATCTGCCCTATAGTAGATCGGAAAAAATAGTAGTAACTCCGGGGACCGCCCGTGCTCTTTGTTCATCCCGGATAGAAGAGACAATGAGGCGTGCGGCATGGTTTCCCCGCGTCCCTCGCGGGCCGACGTGAATCATATAAATGTGCGATGTAACGAGAGGACACGCCGGCGTTTCCTTTAGGCGACAGGGTCATCCTCTCTGTATTGGACCTCGTCGGACTCACTGTCGCTTTTTTGCGCGTATGACCGGGCCGCCCCTCATGGCCTCTTTCGTGGCGGCGACGGTACCGCACGTATCGATCCCCCGGCTGTAAGAGTGCGCATAACAAGGGATCGTTCGGTACCTCCCCCGGCGGTTTTGCGTTGAAATGAGGCAATAACAGTATATAATTACGGGCGAGTTCGGCCCCTTTGATAAACGCACCGGAGGTTTTCAATGAAGCGGATTCTCATGCTCGGCGGGTTTGTTTTTCTGCTCTCGTTTCCCCTTGCCTGCTCGACCATCAACTACGAACTGCTCGTCTATGATCAACCGAGCCCCGTCAGGCGCCAATATACTCCGGTAAATGACGGCGACTTCTTTTTCGCGGTGGCGGTCTCCGGCGGCGGCAGCCGCGCCGCCGTATTTTCCGCCGCCGTAATGGAAGAGTTATATAAACAGGTTAAGCTCCCCGACGGCAGGAGCATCATCGATGAGATCGACTACATCTCCAGTGTTTCCGGCGGCAGCCTCTCCATGGCCTACTACTGCATGAACAAGCCGAATGTCGATTCCTCCCATACCGACCTGTACGACGAGTTTTTCGACACCTATCGGGCCGATATGCGCAGAAACATAGAGGGTAACCTGGTCAAGAACCTGTTCCGTTTCTACAAGTTCTTCCTGACCTCGGAAGAGACGGGACTGCTCCTCAAGCAGTCGTTTGACAAGCTCTACTTCAACAACCGGAAGTTTGACGAGCTGGGCAAACGCCAGAGAAACGGGTGGTCCCCCACACTCATCATGAACGGCACCGTCATGGACACCGGGGCGAAATTTCTCTTCACCACCCTTACGAAGGACGTCTTCGACGCAACACCCAGGGAGGTGGCCGAAGATCTTTCCCAAACCGGGTTCGGAAAGTGCGAGTTTCAACTTCGGCGGCGACCTGCTGGGGATCACCTTTTGCGACGACATCGGGCTTTCCATCGGCGACATGGAGGTCTCCCGGGGTGTGGCCGCCTCCGCCTCCGTCCCGCTCCTGCTGGGACCCATTGTCCTGAAGGATCAAAAAAACTCCACGCCTGACGAGGATTTCTATATTCACGTCAGCGACGGCGGAATCAACGACAACCAGGGGATCGCGACGATCATGCAGCTGATGATCGATCGGCTTATCGATACACCCGGGCATGCCTACCGCGGTGGGCTGGTCATCATCATCGACTCAAACCACAGTATCGACCCGGCCAAGTCCATCGGTTCCGTACGGGGCTTCAAGCTGCCGGAAACGGCCGAGCGGGCAATGAACATCAGTTTCTTTCGGGGTAAGGCGCTCACCTACATTACGATCATGTTCCTGACGAGCTCTGACCCCCGATACAAGGACATCACGTTTGTCTATATCTCCCCGTATCTTGCCGATGATGAGAGATATCTCGCGGAAATTCGAGGCAACCCCGACCCGCTTCAAAATCACGCCGGACAAGGCCGATAATCTCAGCCGGGCGGCCGTGATTGGTATCGGGAAAGCCAAGGATAAGATCCTCGATGCCTATCTTCCCGGTAACGGGAATAGCCGATAATCCCGGTACGGTCACCATGAGTCGAGCAAGGCGGTTGATAACAATGAAAACGCTCGGAACTACCCTGCTCTTCTGCGCCCTTATGATCTACTCTGCTGGTTCTGGGCGCGGTCGGTTGCAGCCCCATCGCGGACGATGAGATCGTTTACGATCGCCGCGCCGACGACGAGTCTCTACATCCCGGCCGACGAAGGCAATTTCTTTCTGGCCGTGGCAGTCTCGGGCGGCGGGAGCCGGTCGGCCGTCTGGAGCGCCGCCGTCATGGAGGAGCTCTATCGGCAGGTGAAGCTTCCCAACGGCAGAAGCATCATCGACGAGATCGACTACATATCGAGCGTCTCGGGGGGCAGCATATCGTCGGCCTACTGGTGCCTCAATAAGCCCGAGATGGACACCACCCATACAGCCGAATACGATGCGTTTTTCGAGCGCTTCACGACCGATATGTGCATAAATATCCAGGGCGAGATGCTCTCCCGCCCCAGCGAGTGGTTCCGCCTGCTGCTCACCGACGAACAGAAGGGCATCGTCCTGATGCATGAATTGGACGACCGCTTTTATCACGGACGGACGTTTAACGATCTCTATAAGCGGGAGAAGGCGGGCGTCAGCCCCACGCTCATCATCAACGGCACCGAGATGGATTCGGGGGCCAAATTCCTCTTCACGACCCTGCCCCGATCGGAGTTCGCCAACCGCTCGCTCCTGAGCGGATACAGCGGGCACCAGATCCGGGATCATGAAGAGCAATATTGTTTACGATCCCGACGTGCTCGGGGTGAAATTCTGCCGGGACATCGGCCTTTCCATCGGTGAGATGACCGTCTCACGGGCGGTGGTCGCCTCGGCCGGCGTGCCGTTGGTATTCGGGCCCGTCGTGCTCAAAGACGAATCGAGATCGACCCCCGAGCGGGAGGCCTATATCCACGTCAACGACGGCGGAATCTCCGATACGCTGGGGCTGGAGACGCTCATACAGCTTTTCATGGATCGTTATAACCGGCCCAAGAAGAAGCGGTTCGTGAGGGGAGTGATACTGATCATCGACGCCAACCAGCACCTGGATCCCGAGGATTCGATCTATTCCATCAGGGGCTTCGGGCCGACCGCCCTCATCGAGCGCAGCCGCGAGATCATCTCGTACCGCGGGAAAAACCTCACCTACCTGACCATCATGTTCCTTCAGCAGGACCCCCGCTTCAAGGATATCCGATTCGTCTATATCTCGCCGTATATGGTTGACGATCCCGAGACGATCGCGCTGGTTAAAAAGACCCCCACCCGTCTCAAGATCAATCCCGAAAACGCCGAAAACCTCCGTTCGGCGGCAAAGATTGTCGTGGCCGGTGTCAGGGATAGGATCCTCGCCAACTACGAGGGAAGGGATATAATGGACGAGCAACCGGCCTTCGGCCCGGCGCCGTAATGAAGGCCGGTCCTTCCATGTGTTGCCCGGTACCGCATTGTCCGGCGGCGGTTCTGCCGCCGGCCGGCGCCGTTGGATAGCCGGTTATAAGGATGACGCTCTCGCGAGACGGCCTGCTACGGAATCAGGACGAAGTAGTAGGTGGAAGCGGCGATCATAAACTGCCCCGCGTAATACGGCACGAGCGAGAGGCGGTTGTATTTCATCGGGAGCCGGAAGCGGTTGAGGGCAAGGATCACGTCCGAGATATAGAACAGGAGGCTGCCGGCCGTAATGAGGGCCGCCGTGACGGGCGTTATCCTGGGGGAATAGAGGGTCGATACCGCCGCGGCCGCCATAAAGGAGATGATCAGGACGTAGACTCCAACCGATACCTTCATGGACCCGAGCCCGGGAAGGAGCAGCAGATAAACGGCCGTTCCCAGGCCGAAGAAGAGGGCCGCGATTATCGGAAACTGGGGGACCGTGCCGGCAAAATAGATAAACGCACTCCCGTAGACCACGTGGGCAAGCAGGAACAGGACGAGCCCGATCCGAAAGGGCGTGGGCCTTTCCTGAAACATCAGGGCCAGGTCCCCGCCGAAAGAAAACAGGAGACCGAGAAGAATCGACAGCGTGAAGGGAAGATACGACCCGGCGTCCGAAAGAGATAACAGACAGGCGGTAATCACCAGGATCGTGGAGATCGGCTTAAGGATATAGATGCCCGTTTTCTTCTTTTGTATCTCGAACCAGACCAGAAGCGACACCGAGATCACCAGCAGCGGAATAATCAGTAATAAATGCCTTCATACTGCGTTCCCCCTATTACCCAGGTATAGTGCGCATATGTATCAAGGATCAAACGAAAACGCCATCGTTTTGTACCTTTCTAAACCGCGCAACGTATGATATAATTCTGACCATTATAGCTATTGAATGGAGCACCGTTTCATGCGAAGACTCTCTCTCGGGATATCCCTCGTCATCCTCTGTACGATCCTGCTGGGCGCCGACCCCCCTCCCTTTACCCCGTACGAAAACGAGAAATACGGATACCGACTGGATATCCCGCCGGTTTTGTGATGAAGGGCGAGTGGGGAATGCAGACCTCGTGGATATATCGTCCCGGCGAAAAAGAAAAATTCGATGGCGTGATATTTCCGATTATCAGTGTCGTCACGTACGAAATCCCCAAGCGTTTCTCTGAGGTCACGCTCTATAATACGAAGCTGAAAAAGATTAAGGAGATGATCGCCGCAAAAGGACAGTGGCTACGAAGACCTCGAAACGCTCACCGTTGAAGGGCGGACATGCCCTCATGTACAAAGAGGTCAGATACCGGCGACGACCAGGCCCTCAACCACTGGTACGTTAAGGTATACGGCAACGGCAGGGAGTATACGCTGGATGTCTCCGGCACCCGTCGGCAGCTCGGGAGCGGCGGCCTGATTTTAAGCACGTCGTAGACAGCTTCACGCTTATCCCGCTAAAAAGCGAAAGCCGACCGTCGGCACGAATCGCCGCCGGATTCTTACCCTTTTTATATGCTCACCCGATAAGGAACAACCGTATATGCAAGAAGTAAACAATCATGTCACCGCATCGGCAAGAGAAAAAAAGATCGCGCTCATCGCCCACGACGACCGGAAAAAAGACCTCCTTGCAATGGGCCGACTTCAACCGGCTGACGCTCTCCAAACACGACCTGTTTGCCACCGGAACCACCGGCAAGCTCCTCTTTGACGAGCTGGGCCTCAAGGTCACGTCGTTTAAAAGCGGGCCGCTCGGCGGCGATGAGCAGATCGGCGCCAATATCGTCGAAGGCAACATCGACTTCATGATCTTCTTCTGGGACCCGATGCAGTCCCACCCGCATGACCCGGACGTGAAGGCCCTCTTGC
The DNA here is from genome assembly GCA_963848155.1 of uncultured delta proteobacterium. Lineage (GTDB taxonomy): Bacteria > Desulfobacterota > Zymogenia > Zymogenales > Zymogenaceae > JAFGAS01. The sequence goes on along the minus strand of CAWKCL010000001.1, from coordinate 328,394 downwards.
GGATCGGCGTCCTCTATAACGTCCCGATGGCCTGCAACCGCTCCACCGCCGATTTCATGATCTCATCTCCCCTCATGGACAAGGAATACGGCCGGAAGATGATCGACTACGAGAAACGGATCAAGCGGGATATCCCGGTATAGCGCATCGGGAAACGCCACTCTCGGCGGGCCCGGCCTTTGAAAACGGAACATTCTCATCCATACCGGTTAATCTATATGAACAAAACCGATTCGCCGTCGCCGCCTTTACCGAGGGCTTTTCCTGCTCCCAGGCGGTCTTTTCGGCCTTCGCGGACGAATTGGGCCTTGACAGGACGGCCGCCCTGAAAATATCGACCGCCTTCGGCGGCGGCATGGCCGGCATGGGGATTGACCTGCGGGGCGGTGACGGGGGCGCTGATGGTCATCGGGGCCAAACACGGCAGGACCCGGGCGGCCGACGACGCCGCCAAACAGAAGACCTACGAGCTATCAGCGGGAATTCATGCGGCGGTTCACCGAGCGGCATGGGTCTATCGCCTGCCGGGAGCTGCTCGGCGTTGATATCTCCACGCCCCAGGGAAAGGAGCAGGCCAAATCCAACGGCCTCTTTAAGACGCTCTGCCCGCGGCTCGTTGTCCGACGCCGCCGAGATTCTCGAGCAGATCCTCTGAGTGCGGTCAGAAAATATCTTGACAGGATAGCGATATTCGGTAATTATGCGTAAGCACTTCTCATTGGATAATCAATAAAACGATGATGATAGGCGAACCTTCATAGCCATCAGATGAGGCGCGGTCACGGGGCCCGGGCGGTCCCGCAGACACGCCGTATCCTCCGCCTTCCCGGCCACGGGCTGACACACCCCCGCGCCCCGTCCGGGAAGTCCGGACAGGGGCGCACCATGCACCACCAGAGAAATAAAGGCCTCCGTACCGCTAACGCGCGTTTGGCGTACGCTCACCTGTCGCTCACCGCGTTTTCCATCCACACCTACGCGGCGTCTACCGACCGTAACCGATATAAACGGAATCAACTGAATTTCGGGGGAATCCCTGTATCGGGAGATCCCCTCTTTTGTTTGTGTATCGAAAGGAGTTGAGAAACCATGAAACAGAAACTTGGGTTTTTCGCATCCCGGTGGGGAATCATCGCGGTGGGCGCCCTCATCGGGATCATCGCGGTCTCCCTGCAAAAATTCGGCAATCCCGCCAACATGGGCATCTGCATGGCCTGCTTTATGCGGGACGTCGCCGGGGCGCTGGGCCTTCACCGGGCGGCCATGGTGCAATACCTCAGGCCGGAGATACCGGCGCTGCTGCTCGGGGCATTTATCGCGGCGGTCTCGTTCGGGGAGTTCAAGTTCCGCACGGGATCGGCCCCCATCATCCGGTTTGCCCTGGGGATGTTTGCCATGATCGGCGCCCTGATCTTCCTCGGCTGCCCCTGGCGGGCGCTCTTGCGGCTTGCCGGCGGCGACTGGAACGCGATCATCGGAATCGCTGGGGCTGATCGTCGGCATTTCGGTCGGCGTCCTCTTCCTGAAGAAGGGCTATTCCCTCGGCAGGAGCCGGCACGAGAACAACCGGCTTGCATGGCTCATCCCCCTGGGGGCGGCCGTTCTCGTGCTCCTTGCCGTATTCTATCCCTCCTTCGGCGACAAGATGGCCCTTTTCAGGAGCGTCGAGGGGCCGGGTTCCAAGGCCGCTCCTATCGCCATATCGCTCGGGGCGGGCCTCATCATCGGCTTTGTTGCCCAGCGGACCCGCTTCTGCACGATGGGCGCGATCCGGGACGTCGTCCTCATGAACGACTGGCACCTGGCCTCGGGCGTCATCGCGCTCGTGGTGGCCGCCTTCGGCGCAACCTCATCTCGGCCAGTTTCATCCCGGCTTTACCCTCGGCATTGACGAGGCGGGCAAGGTCATCAGCCAGCCGGCCGCCCATACGGTCTGGTACCTCAACTTCGGGGGGATGGTGCTGGCGGGCCTCTCGTTTGCCCTGGCCGGGGGATGCCCCGGGCGGCAGATATTTTTGACCGGTGAGGGAGACGGGGACGCGGGCGTCTTCGTCCTCGGCATGCTGACCGGGGCCGCCGTCTCCCATAACTTCAACGCCGCCGGCGCCGCCCCCTTCGCCGTCTGGGCGATGGGCATCGGGCTTGCGGTCGTGCTCTTGATCGGTTTTCTCTCGATCGCCAAAGGAGGCAACGCATGACAAAGACCATCGACGCGCGGGGACTCTCCTGCCCGCAGCCGGTCATCATGACCAGGGACGCCCTCACGGCCGCAAAGAGCGGCCGCATCAGCGTCCTTGTGGATACGATGACACAGGTGTATAATGTAAGCCGGTCCGCCGAGAAGCTCGGCTGGGCCGCCAAACACGAAGAAAAAGACGACCAGTTCGTTATAACGCTCGAAAAATAGGCCGATTACGGGCGGCCGTCCCCAATGGGCGGCCGCCCGTACCATACCCACGTGAGGATAAAACATGATCTATCTTGACAATGCCGCCACGTCCTTCCCCAAGCCCCGAAACGGTCCCCGAGGCGATCGTCGACTTCATGACCCGGGTGGGGGCAAATCCCGGCCGGTCGGGCCACCGCCTCTCGGTCGAGGCCGAGCGGATCCGCTTCGGGGCGCGGGAGCGTATCGCGCGCCTCGTGAACCACCCCGACCCGCTGCGGGTAGTCTTTACCGCCAACGTCACCGCCGCCCTGAACCTTGTCCTGCTCGGGATGTTGAAACCGGGCGACCGGGTGGTGGCCACCGGCATGGAGCACAATGCGGTCATGCGGCCGCTCAGGTTCCTCGAAGAGCGGGGCGTGACCGTGACCCTGGTCGACGCCGCGCCTGACGGGACGGTAGACCCACGGGACGTTGAGCGCGCGCTGGATAAACCCGCGCGGCTCGTCTGCACCCTGCATGCCTCAAACGTCATCGGGACAATCGTGCCGATCGGCGAAATCGCCCGCATCTGCCGCGCCCGGAACGTCCCCTACCTGGTTGACGCCGCCCAGACGGCCGGATGCGTCCCCATCGATCTCGGGCGCGACCCGATTGATATACTGGCCTTCACCGGCCACAAGGGGCTGTTGGGCCCGACGGGGACGGGCGGGCTGGTCTTTTCCCCCGCCTTTGATGAAGCGTGCATCGCCCCCCTCATCCTCGGCGGGACCGGCAGCCGGTCGGAGCACGAGCATCAGCCGGAGTTCCTCCCCGACCGTTTTGAGAGCGGCACCCCCAACATCGCCGGCATCGCGGGACTCTCGGCGGGGCTTGACTATATCCTTGCGCGCGGCCTGGACGATATCCGCGCCCACGAGTCGGCGCTGGCCCGCCGGCTCATCGAGGGGCTCCTCGCGATAGACGGGGTAACGGTATACGGCACGGCCGACCCGAAACGGCGGACGGCGGCCGTCTCGTTTCGGATAGCCGGCGTCGACAACGCCGTCGCGTCCCGCCTGCTGGCCGAGGAGTTTGACATCATGTGCCGGGCCGGGCTTCACTGCGCGCCCCGCGCCCATAAGACCATCGGGACGTTTCCCGAAGGGGACCGTCCGCCTGAGCATCGGCCCTTTCAACACCGATGCCGATATAGACGCGGCGCTCTCGGCCGTGGCGGCGATTGCCCGCAAATAGCACGACGGCCTGCGCCGATCTGATATGGATTTAACTTTTTTGCAGAGTCATGCTATGATACGCTCGTGCCGAGAGGCGGCTTGATCTGTTATGGACGATTACGGAGTAATCCTTACCTTTTCCACGGGACATTCTCTCAGGGCCGAAAAGGTCCTGAGCGAGGCGGGCATCGAGACAAAGACTGATCCCGGTGCCGCGTCACCTTTCCAGCGACTGCGGCGTTGCGCTGCGCATCAGGAGCCGGGATCGCCAATCCGCCCTGGAGACCCTCACGGAGAAGGGCGTATCTTACGATCGGTATGAGCCGCTGTAAATAGACCGCGCGTGTCTGCGGGACGTTACTAACCGTGCGATGGAGATTATGGAAAAACAGGAAAAACTGCGGCTGACGCAGTGCGCCAAGGCGGCCGGCTGAGCCGCCAAGACGGCCCCCGGGTCGCTGGCGCAGGTCATGCGCACACTTCAAAACCTATTTCCGAAAGAGAAGTTTCCCGACCTGCTGGTCGGCATGGACGACGGAGACGATGCGGCCGTCTATCGTCTGAACGAACACCTGGCGCTCATCTTTACGCTTGACTTTTTCACGCCGATCGTCGACGATCCCTATGATTTCGGCAGCATTGCCGCCGCCAACTCCATGTCGGATGTCTACGCGATGGGGGGGACGTCGCTCTGGCCCTCAACATCTGCGGCTTCCCCAGGGACATGGAGCCCGCGGTCATTGCCGATATCCTGCGCGGCGGTGCCGACAAGGTCATTGAGGCCGGCGGGATACTCTCCGGGGGGCATACCATCAACGACGACGAGCCGAAATACGGCCTTGCCGTCGTCGGTTTCGTTCACCCGAAAAAGGTCCTCACCAAGCAGGGCGCCGTCCCCGGGGACCTTCTCGTCCTCACCAAGCCCCTCGGCGTGGGGATTATCACCACGGCCCTTAAGGCGGGCACGGCCCGTATAGATCACGTATCCGAGGCGACGGCCAGCATGCAGCGGCTCAACAAGAGGGCCTCGATTGTGTTGAGGGAGGCCGGCGCGCACGCGATGACGGATGTCACCGGGTTTGCCCTGATCGGCCACGCCCTGGAGATCGCCTCTCACGGCAAGGTTCTCCTTCGTTTTCGGGCAGGCTCACTCCCCTTCCTCCCCGGCGCAGCCGATTATGCCGACCAGTGGCTCTTCCCCGGCGGGACGGCGGCAAACCGGCAGGCCTACGAGCGGGACGTTCGCTTCTCCGAGGATATCGCCGAGGAGACCGCTCAGCTCCTCTTTACTCCCGAGACGTCCGGCGGGCTGCTTGCCGCCGTACCCAAGAATAAGCTTGGCCAAATCAGGTCGCGGTTCGCCGAAGACGGGCACGACGTATGGGTCGTCGGTGAGGTAGACGAAGGTCGGGGCATTGAAGTAATCGGGTAAACAGCGCCCGGCCTCAACGGGCCGGGTAGGATATTATTTTAATATTAGGATAAGTGAGGGAATTCAGAATGGAGAATAAGGAGGCATACCGAAAGGCGGAACAGCGGGTCAGGGCGAAGATGGGCTTTTTCACCCATCTCTGCGTTTACCTCGGCATCAATCTCATCCTCTTTTTCATCAACCGGGAGACCCTGGGCCCTAACGGATACCAGTGGTTCATCTGGCCCCTCCTCGGATGGGGAATCGGGATTTTCTTCCATTTCATGGGTGTATTCGTTTTCTCCGGCGCCATCAGGGAGCGGATGATTCAGAAGGAGCTGAAACGGCAGAACAGGAAGTAGTCGTTTCCGGCGACCGGCACATCGCTCACGCCCGGGTTATTTGAGTAGAATACGCTCCTTTCCCTCTTCCGTTACGGATGACCTCATGTCGGTCCGTGCAAGACGATGACCCCCATGCACGGGTTTCGTTCGTCTGCGCAGGGCCTTGCTTTCAGGCCCCGTATATGGCCGGCCCGTCATACCCTTGCCGTCCGGCTTTACATCTATGACCTTGCGTCAATACGCCCGATTATGGTATACTTTTACTTTAAAGATTCCCTCGTACCTTCAAGGAGTCCTTTATGAAACCCATCGGCCCGCTGATGCACGAGCATCGACTAATCGAGAGGATGATCGCGGTGATCGGACGACAAAAGGACATCATGGCACGAGATCGGAAGGTCGATCCGGTTTTCATCGACACCGCGGTGGACTTCATCAGGATATATGCCGACAGGACCCATCACGGGAAAGAGGAAGACATCCTCTTTCGTGACCTGGCAAAAAAGAATATGAGCGTCGATCATACCCGGATCATGCAGGAGCTGCTGGACGAGCATGTCTTCGCCCGAAAGATGACCGGCGAGCTCGTCGCCGCAAAGGAGGCCTGGGTCGCGGGGAACTCCGAGAGCATTACCATCATCGTCGACCGGATATCGACGCTGATCGATTTCTATCCCGTACACATACGCAAGGAAGACAAGGAGTTCTTCTTCCCCATCCTCGAGTACTTCTCCAAAAATGAGCAGGATGCGATGCTGGCTGAGTTTTACGAATTCGACCAACGCATGATCCACGATAAGTACCGCCTGCTGGTTGAGAGTTTCGAGAAGTGAGGAGCCGGCCGCCGCTTTCGGTTGTGCCGGCGGCCCTATGGTAGTATAAAATCGGTTTCGCCGATGCACCGGAGATAAAGACATTCATGGCCCCCAAGACCAAGGGTTCAAAGAGCGACACCGCGGACAGGCAAAATAGCCGGGCCGCGGGCAGCCAGGATATCGGCAGTAATCCAGGCAACACCCCCCTCGGCACGCCCGGCGATCTCATTACTCCCGAAATAAAAAAGTACCAGGCGATGCTTGGGTCCAATCCCTCCTCCCGCGTATTTGCGACCCTCGCGGAGCTTTATCGCAAGCAGGGCATGTATGACGAGGCCATCGGGCTGTGCCTCAAGGGCCTCGGGCATCACCCGGATTACCTCAGCGGCCGGGTCGTCCTGGGCCTGGCCTATTTTGACAAGGGGATGCTCAGGGATGCTGCGGAAGAGCTCGAGCGGGTCGTCTCAGCCAAACCGGATCACCTGATGGCCGCCAGGGCCCTCGGCGACGTCATGCTGGCAGACGGCAATAATGAGCGGGCCGAGTACTATTTCAACCGCGTTCTCTCGCTTGCACCCGACGATCCGGACGTCGCCAGGAAACTCGAATCCCTGACGAACCGGCCCGGCACGGAAGTCCCGCCGCAGCCGACCGCGGACGGGGCGGCCCCAGCGGTGCCGGTGCCCTCACCCGACGAGATCATCGAGGGAGAGGGCCTGGAGATTATCGAGAGCGGCGGCCTTTCTCCGGGAGAGACGGCGGAAACCCACAACGAGGGCGGAGAGACGCTCCAAGCCGCCGGCGATGAACCTGCCATCGACGTCCTGCCCGACATGCTCGTCAAGACCGAACGGGAAGACCGCCGCAGTAAGGGACCGCGCGTCCACCAGCCCGACGCCGGGGCGAAACCCGAAGGTGATGCACCGGCGGTCGCAACCGGTCTCCCTCCCCTGTACCACGCTATCGGGCGCTTACAGATCGGGATCGTCATTACCGACCTTGACGGCGCCGTTCATTACGCCAACCGCGCCGTATCCGAAAGCCACGGGTGGGCAGAGGAAGACCCGATCGGCCGAAACATCAGTGACTTCTTTCCCCCGGGTATTTTCCAGCCGATGACGATGCACGAGATCCTTGACAAAAAGAGCCTCGCCAAAGACACCGTAAACGTGAGGAAGGACGGTTCGGTCTTTCCCGTTCGCATAACGTACGATATCGTCGAGGGCGAATCGGGGGAGCCTGCCTATATCATCGTTGGTATCGACGACCTCTCCCGGCACAAAAACGTCGACGAGGATCTGTGGCAGCTCTCCATAAAGGACGCCGAGTCCGGACTATATAACCGCCGCCACTTCCTTTCAAAGATCGCGGAAGAGACCAAGCGAGCAGAGCGGATCGGTTATCCGCTCTGCCTGATGGTCATTACCGTTGACAACTTTAAATCGTACCAGGCGGCCGATCGCCCCCGGAAGGGCCAACGGGTTGCCGCGGAGATCGGAAAGATCGCGAGGCAGTCCATCAGGAAGGAGTTTGACAGCGCCTACCGCCTCACGGAGGAGGAATTCGCCGTAATCCTGCTCACCGCCACTGACCAGAAGGCCCTTATCGTGGCGCAACGCCTGAGGGAAAAGATCACCAAGAGGTTGCCCGGAATCGAGATCGGGATCGGGACGGCCACCAGCAAGGATCACCGGTCAATCGAAGGCCTGATAGGCGCCGCCGAAAAGGCGATCCGTCGGTGACAAACGCCCCTCCGACGGAGTAAGTAAGCAAGGCGCCGATAGGTACGACGCCCCCCCATTTTATCCTGGAACGTCGATAAATCAAGAGCCCCCCTTCCCGGCCTATCCCATTTCCCCGAACAGAATACCTTTGATTTCGTTTTCAAAAAATGATATGGTTCGGTGGATAGGTAAAAGAGAAATACGCGCCTCAATCGGCGTTGGCGGGGAACGTTTTTAATCGCGCCTGAGACTGACGACGGATATCGCGCCGATGGTAGTCTGCTCGGCCCAAGGAAACCAATACAGCATGAAGAAACTGAAGATAGCCCTGATTATCGATCAATTCGACCCCCGGGCGGGCGGGGCGGAGCGGTATACCGGCAACCTGGCGGCGGGTCTCTCCCGCGAGGGCCACGAGGTGCACGTCTTCTGTCGGCTCGGCCGTCCCTCCCAGAACGGTATCGCCGTTCACGTGATCCCGACTATCAAATACCCCAAGTACCTGAGGCTTCTGACGTTCGTGCGGGGCGTGAGGAAACACGTCAGGAAGGAGGATTTTGATATTATCCACGGGCTCGTGCATAATCCGGGGGTAACGGTGCTGAATTCCCATACGGGTATCGAACAATCCTGGTTTGCCGGGGACGACCGATCCCGCGAGTCGGCGGCGGCCCTGCTCTGGGGGCGTATCGTTCGGTTCCTCTCCCCCCGCAGGCACCTCATCCTTTCGCTCCAGAGGCAGCAGTACCGCGATCCCGGGGTCAAGGCCATTATCTCCCACAGCGATAAGATCAAGAACGATATCGTGCGGTATCACGGCGTCAACGGCGACCGCATTGAGGTGATCTACAACGGGCTTGACATCACGCGATTCAATCCCGGCAACCGGGCTAAGTATCGGAAGTCGACGCGGGACAGGCTGGGACTTGCCGAGGACGAGATCATGATCCTTACGGTAACCAACAATTACCGGCTCAAAGGGATCTTCCCGGCTATTCGCATGCTGCCGGCCCTCGCGCGGAAGGTAGATAAACCGTTTCGGCTGATTATCGCCGGCAGAGACGACGCGGGCCCATACCAGGAGGAAGCCGAGCGTCTGGGTGTTTCGGACCGGGTCGTATTCATGAGCTTCGTGGAAGACATCACGCCGCTGTACGCCGCGGCCGATATCTTCATGCTCTTGACGTTTTACGATACGTGCGCGAACGTAAACGTGGAGGCGATCGCCTCCGGGCTTCCCGTGGTAACCACGAAGGACGCCGGCTCTCACGTGTTCGTTAAATCAAGAGACATGGGATGGGTTGTCGACGATCCGCGAGACCACGAGGCCGTGGCAGAGGCCGTATCCTACTATTTTTCACAGGAGGCGCGGGCAAAGGCGTACGCCGTCTCCGAGAATCTATATACCGGATTCTCCTCAACCGAGAATATCAGGAAGATCCAGGAGGTATATCGGCGGGTTATCTCAGGGCAACAAGGATAGGCACGCGCCGCATAGTCGGCCGGCCTCAGATACGCGACTCAATGACAGTGAACGTGCGATGAAAAAGACAGATACGATTCCCATTTCGGTATATATTATAACGAAAAACGAGATCCGGAGGATCGAACGGGCGCTTGCCAGCGTTGCCGGCTGGGCTGATGAGATCGTGGTGGTCGATTCCGGAAGCGATGACGGAACCCTCGAAGTCGTCAGAAAGTTCACCGACCGGGTATATCACAAGGACTTTGAAGGATTCGGGCAGCAGTATACCTACGCCCACGGGCTGACGAAAAATAAATGGGTCATGTATATCGACGGAGACGAGGAGGTCTCTCCCGGGCTTCGCGACGAAATCATCGGGCTCTTCAAGGACGGCGACCCCCAGGCCGACGGGTATACCGCCCCGAGGGAGACGTTCTATCTGGGCCGATGGATCAAACACGGGGGATGGTACCCCGACCCTATCCATCGTATCTATCGAAAATCCCGCGGGACGTGGGAAAAAGGCCTGCATCCGAAGCTCCATATCGACGGAAGAATGGGGAGGCTCAAACACCCGTTCCTCCACTACAATTACCGCGACATCTCACACCAGATCATGACGGTAGACCGCTATTCGACAATCGCCTCCAAAGAACAGGTCGATCAGGGCAAAGGAGTTTCGATAATAAAGTTACTGCTTAACCCGCCGTTCCGATTCGTTCGAGACTATTTTCTCAGGGGCGGTTTTCTTGACGGCATGCCGGGCTTCATCATCGCGGTGACGACCGCCTACTACGTCTTCATCAAATACGCCAAGACCTGGGAGCTCGTGAAAGCCAGGAGGTAAAAAGCTCCGGCGACTGTATCCTCAAACTTTCGCTATCACTCAGCATAAACTTTCAATAATAATCCGCGGATATTCTCACGGTACTGCAACAATACTATTCAAAAAAATATATTTATGCTAAAATTACTGGGAATCCTCATGTGGAGTCCGGTCATTTAGTGAATCAGCGGATTACAACGGCGATTGATTATCTTATCAAGCGGCCGGGAATCGATACCCTTTTCGACTGCATTCGGCCCTTTTGAGATCCGATCGGTGGTCCCAATGAAAAGGATACTGATAGTCGACGACTCCCCCCTGATCCTCGCACAGCTTACCGACATTCTAACATCACTCGGATATGAAACGGTCGGCTCGGCCGCGTCCGGCGCAGAAGCGATTGACCTCGCCCGGAAGCTGCGTCCCGACGCGATCCTGATGGATATCGTCATGCCCGGCGAACCTGACGGCATTGGGGCGGCGCGCGTGATCCATCAGGAGATCGGGATTCCGACCATCTTTCTTACGGGCAGCCGGAACGCAGATGTATTAGGCAGGATCAAGGATACCGGCGCGTACGGGTATATCGAAAAACCGGTCAGCCAGAGCGAAATCGGAGCGGCCATCGAAATCGCCCTTCGGCAAAGGCAATCCATCCGGAAGATTGCCGACCTCTATGAAGACCTTGTTGAGAATACCAGTGACTTAGTTTACGTCCTTGACGACCGGGGGAACATAAAGTTCCTGAATAGGGCCGCGTGTCAGGTGCTCGGCAAGCCCCTCAGTCTGCTCAGGGGAAGGAACATAAAAGACCTAATACCGCCTGCCTCGTACGAACTCGCCGCACAGGTGTTTGCCAGGCTGCTCGAGGGAGAACAAATCGGCGACTTTGAGCTGGAATTGTATGGCGATGAAAAAAGTGTCAGGACTATTGAAATTCGGGAGCGCCCGATATGGGAAAATGGACGAATTATTGAGGTCCACGGGATCGGGCGGGACGTAACCGAACGAAAAAGGGCCGAGGAGATTTTCAGGAAGGGCGAGGAGCGTTACCGGATCATAACCGATAATATGCGGGATACCGTCTGGGTCCTGGACAAGAACCTTAAGCCGGTCTTTGCGAGCCCTTCCGTGGAGCGCGCCCGCGGCTATACGTTAGAGGAGATCAAGGCCTCCCGCTTGAAAAAAACCTGACGCCCGAATCATTCGACACGATCACCAAGGCGATCGTGGGTATGCTTACCAGGGCAAAGGCCGGGGCCGACAACACGACGTTGACCGAGGTCATGGATCTCGAATGGTTAGAAAGGACGGCACGACCTATTGGACCGAGGTCTCTCTTACGCTGATTGCCGACGAGAAGGGAAATCCCGTTGAAATCCTGGGCGTGGGCAGGGATATAACCGAGCGGATGCTCAAAGAAAAAGTGTTGCGCGAATCGGAAGAACGGTACCGGACGCTTTTCGAGGATGCCGCCTTCGGCATCTTCCACTCGCTGGCCGAGGGGAGGTTCATCAGGGTCAACGCCGCGGTCGCCCGGATACTCGGTTACGATTCCCCCGATGATGTCATATCGTCCATTAAGGACTTCGGGAAAGATCTCTACGTTAATCCCGAGGATAGGCAGCAGTCCATTGAGGTGATAGCCAGGCAGGAGGGCTGGGGTTTTTTTGAGGCGCCCTGGCGCCGGAAAGACGGCAGCGTTATTATCGCCAAAGTGCACATACGGCTGGTATTCGCGCCCGACGGTGAGTTCCAATACGTTGAAGGAATCCTCGAAGACGTCACCGAGGAGAGGAACGCCCAGAAGCTGGTTCAGTACCTGAAGGAATTTAACGAGACCATCATCAACAACATGGTCGATTCCATTGATATTATTGATAAAGACTATACCATCATCTTCCAGAACTCGACGGCCAAGAGGAAATTTGGAGAAGGCGTGGGGAGGAAATGCCACGAGTTTTACCACGGGAGAGACAATCCGTGCGACTATTGCATGGCGCCGGAAGCCCTCGCCCAGCGGAGGTGCAGCTCACGCGAGGTCCAGATGGAAGACGGCACCTACCTCGAGGTGCATTCATCTCCGATCAAGATGCCGGACGGGACCCTGTGCTCAATGGAGATTATGCGGGACATCACCGAGCGCAAGCGGGCCGAAGCAGCGCTCAAGGCGAGCGAGGAAAAGCACAGGACGATTCTCCAGACCATGGAAGACGGCTATTTCGAAGTTAGATCTGAAGGGGAGCTTATACTTCTTTTAACGATTCCATGAGTACGATGCTCGGATACGACCCGGAGGAGATGGTTGGACTAAACTATCGGCAATACATGGATAAAGAAATCGCCGATAACGTCTTCCTGACCTTTAACGAAATATTCCGAACCGGGGTCCCGGCAAAAACCGTGGACTGGCGGCTCAATAGGAAAGATGGAACGAAGCTTGACATTGAGACGTCAATTTCGCTCGCACGGGATCGATCCGGTAATCCGGCCGGCTTTTTCGGAATTGCCCGGGACATCTCCGAGCGCAGGAAGGCCGAGGAGGCGCTCCGTGACAGCGAGCAGCGCTACCGCCTGCTGGCCGAAAACGCCAATGACATCATCTTTACTACCGATCTGAATATGAATGTCACCTATGTGAGCCCCTCCATCACCCGCCTGCTTGGCTTTTCACCCGAAGAAGTGACAGCCCGGCCCGTCTATAATGTATTAACCCCCGCATCCCTGGAATTGGCGACAACCACCCTTCGGGAAGAGCTCGAACTCGAGGCCGCGGGCAACGGTGACCCGGCCCGGATGAGACTATTGGAGTTGGAGGAAACCTGCAAGGATGGCTCAACGATATGGACGGAGACTACCCTTTCCTTCCTTCGGGATACTCAGGGCAAGCCGGTCGGAGTCCTCGGCATTACCCGGGACATCACAGAACGCCGGAAGGCCGAAGAACTGATCAGGGAGAGCGAGCAGCGTTACCGCCTGTTGGCCGAGAACGCTAATGACGCTATCTTTACTACCGATATGAGCCTGCAGCCCACCTACGTAAGCCCATCAATGGTCCGCCTGCGCGGCTTCTCGCCCGAAGAAACCATGGCCCAGAACGTCGCCGAAACGCTTACCCCCGCCTCCCTGGAATTGGCGACGAATACCCTTATGAAGGAGCTCGAAATCGAGGCCGCGGGCAACAGTGACCCGAACCGGTTGATACGGTTGGAACTGGAGGCGATACACAAGGACGGCTACACGGTGTGGGGAGAGACCACCCTCTCGTTCCTGCGGGATAGCAGCGGCAGTCCTATCGGAATCCTCGGCATCACCCGCGATATCTCCGAGCGCAGGAAGACCGAGGAGGCGTTAAGGCTGTCGGAAGAAAAATTCAGGAACGTATTCGAGACCTCCCGGGATCTATTGTACATCGCCACCATCGACGGAAAGATGCTTGAGTACAGCAAATCCGCAAAGGAGCTCTTAGGCTATACCGACGAGGAATTATTGAAGATGAACATTCAGGATCATTACGCGTACCCGGAGGAGCGCGACAAGTTCGTGCGGAAAATCCTGGATGAGGGATATCTTGAAAACTACGAACTGAAGCTGAAAAAGAAGAACGGAGCGCTGATCGACACGCTGATAACGGCAGCAATCAGGAGGGACGCGAGCGGCACCGTCATCGGCCTTCAGGGAGCGGTTAAAGATATAACACGGATGAAACGACTGGAACAACAGCTCCTGCAGTCGGAGAAGCTATCAGGTTTGGGAACGATGATATCCGGCGTCGCCCACGAGCTAAACAATCCCCTGACGGTAATTATGGGTAATACCGAGCTAATGCTCCTGGATAAGTCGATCTCGCTCAAGGACAATAAGTCATTAAGAATAATATTCAAGGAATCGGAACGCGCGGCAAAGATAGTCAGCGGTCTTTTGACATTCGCCAGGGAACACCGGCCGGAACGAAGGACAATCAAGGTCAATGACATCATTGAAGAATCATACCGGCTGCGTGAGTATAATCTCATGACGAACAACGTAGAAGTAATCCTCTCGCTTTCACCAGATGTACCGCCGATCCTTGCCGATCCGTACCAGCTCCAGCAGGTATTCACCAACATCATTCATAACGCGCGTGACGCCCTGATGGAGAAGGGAGGTGGGACCCTAACCATGCGGTCCTTCTGCAGGGATAAAACGATCAGCATTGAGTTTGAAGACAACGGACCCGGGATCACGAAGGAAAACATGAAAAAGATATTCGATCCCTTTTTCACTACCAAGGACGTCGGGAAGGGTACCGGATTGGGCCTCTCCATGGCTTATGGCATCATTAACGAGCACGGAGGAACGATAGAGGCCGAAAGCGTCGCCGGAAACGGCGCAATATTCAGGGTGGAGTTGCCCGTTATTACCGGTCCTGATTCCGACATAACGGAACCCGGTGCGCCGGGCATTACTCCGGTTACAGGCAAATCAATCCTTGTAGTTGATGACGAGAGATATATACGCGATCTCCTCGAACAGGCCTTATCCGAAAGAGGCCATAAGATCAAGACCGCTTCCACCGTCGACGAAGCCATACTCCTGTCGGAGAAGAATACGTTTGACGCCGTCGTTCTCGACATTAAGATGCCGGGCATGGGGGGCAAGGAGCTCTATGCCCACATTATGATCAATAATCCCGAATTAGCCGATAGAATGCTATTTATCACGGGGGACGTCCTCAGCGACGACACCCAGGTCTTTCTCAAGACCACTGCCGCTAAGTATATCGAGAAGCCGTTTAAAATAGACGCGTTCATGAAGGCGTTGAACGACGTGCTGGGTAAATAGACAACCGGCGGTGACCGCTAATCTCTCTAACGGAAGGAGTTGGAAATATCTCCGGGTAAAAGCGCCGCCCCGACATCGATCCGAAAAGGGTGTCCGCGCAAGGGTCCTGAGCGGGGCGTCTATTTGGCGGCCGTTTCGAAATTTATCCGGCTGATGGCGGCAGGAAGGTAATCGACAGGAGATTGCTGTCCCGGTTTAGTAAATACTCAACCGGTTTACACGACGGGTAAAGGTCTCGCGACCAACTCGGGAAGAAATATATCCCTCGTTCTTATACGACCTCCGTTACCCACCCGAAGGGATCGCTTTGATCCCCGTACTGAATGGCCAGCAGCGTCTCGAAGAGATTGACCGAAACCGGCCCCGGCTGCGGGCCGGGAAGCTGGTAGGGTACGTCTTTGTAGCAAAATTCCGAGACCGGGGAGATAATGGCCGCGGTGCCGCTGCCGAACATCTCGGTAAGACGGCCGTCTTCCGCGGCCTGCGTCAGCTCATCGATGGCCACGGGCCGCTGTTCGGTCTTCATCCCCCAGTGGTCGGCTAACTCCAGGACCGATCTGCGGGTAATGCCGGGAAGCAGGCTTCCCGTCAGACCGGGGGTAACCAGGGCGCCGTCGATCATGAAGAAGATATTCATCGTCCCCACTTCCTCGACGTACGCGCGTTCGGCCGCATCCAGCCACAGGACCTGGGTCCACCCCCTCCTGTGGGCTTCCTCGGCGGCAAGCAGGCTCGCCGCATAGTTGGCCGCGGCCTTGGCCCCGCCCAGCCCGCCGACGGCCGACCTCACGTAGTTTTCTTCCACCAGGATCTTCACCGGCGAGAACCCTTCCTTATAGTAGGCGCCCACGGGCGAGGTGATGACGTAGAAGAGATAATGTTTTGACGGCCGCACCCCGATGTGGGGCTCCGTCGCAATCACCGTGGGACGGATATAGAGAGATTGCCCCCGGCCCGTCGGGATCCAGTCCCGGTCGATCGCAACGAGTTTCTTGATGGCCGACAGGACAAACGCCTCATCGATGGGGGGGACGCAGATGCGTCTCATCGATTCGTTCATACGGGCAAGGTTGAGCTCCGGGCGGAACAGGAGTGTTCTCCCGTCTTTGGTCTGGATAGGCCTTGAAACCCTCGAAGGCCGCCTGGGCATAGTGAAGCACCATTGCCGCCGGGTCGAGCGTCAGCTGCCGGTAGGGTTCGATACGCGGGCTGTGCCATCCCCGGCCCTCGTCCCATTCCATGAGAAACATATGGTCGGAATAAAAAACGCCGAACCCCATTTCATCGGGGTGCGGCTTCACACGCCTTTGGGCGTCGGTCGCCAGAGTGATAGATAGGTCCATGGGAAACCACCTTTTCTATTTTACGTTCCTGTCTTCCGGCGGAAGTATAGCATACCAGGCCCGAAAATAAAACCGATTTATTAAGGAAATTTCTTTTCGTATCGTTTCTGAAAAGAATTGACAAGCTATGCCGGTCAGGCCACAATAGTAAAAGCTCTAACCGCCGTAATATGCCGAGGGGCCCGAGGGGCGCGTGGGGTATCGGGCCGCGGCCGAACCGAGGTTGAATCATGACTGATCCAGAGGTATTTTCCGGTTTTTCCCCCGAGACCCCGGCCTTCTTCGAGGGGCTGGCCAAAAACAACACGAAGCTCTGGTTTGACGAACACCGTGCCGACTTTCAGGCCCACGTCATGACGCCCGCCCAGCTCTTCGTGGAGACGATGGGCGCGCGGCTCAGGGCGCTGGCCCCCGATATCATCGCCGACCCCCGCGTCAACCGGTCGCTCTTCCGCCTCAACCGGGACGTTCGCTTTTCCCGCGACAAGACCCCCTATAAGACCCATCTGGCCTTCTGGTTCTGGGAAGGGAGCCGGCCCCGGATGGAGAATTCCGGTTTCTATTTTCATATCGAGCCCGACAGCATCATGACCGGCTCGGGTCTCTATTTCTTCCCCAAGCCGCTCCTGGATGCCTATCGGCAGGCCGTCGTCCATCCGGTCTATGGGCCCCAGTTGGTGGAGGCGATCCGGACCGTGAGGTCAAAGCCCGGTTACGACGTCTGGGGCAAGCACTACAAAAAGGTCCCGGCAGGTTTCGACCCGAAACACGAAAACAGCGAGCTGCTCCTGTATGACGGGATGACGGCCTTCCTGGAAGAGCCGATCCCCGCCGAGCTTTTCTCCGCCGATATCGTGGACTATATCTACGAGCGTTTCGCGCAGATGGCGCCCATCCACCGGTGGGTGGCCGACATGATCGCGAGGATTTAGACCCCGGCAATACGGGGCCCTGATATTTCTTATTACGGGACAGGAAATAGTATGAAAACGTCAGATTACTTCACGGGTAAGATCGCGATCGTAACCGGCGCGGCCTCCGGAATCGGCAGGGCGGTGGCAATGCGGCTGGGCGGCCTCGGGACGACGGTATGCGTCGCCGACATTAACGCGCCGGGGGCAAAAGAAACCGCATCGCTCGTTACCGCCGCGGGGGGAAGCGCCTACGCCGCGAAGATTGACGTAACAAAGAGCTCCGATGTCCACAAGCTCGTCGACGGGGTAGTAAAAAAACACGGCCGGCTCGACTACATGTTCAACAACGCGGGTATCGCCATCGTCGGGGAGACGCGGGACATGACCGACGATCACTGGAAAAAGATCATCGATATAAACCTGATGGGAGTGCTCTATGGGACGCTGGCGGCCTACCGCCTCATGGTGCGGCAGGGATTCGGGCATATCGTCAACACGGCATCCCTGGCCGGTCTCATCCCGGTGCCCCTCGAGTCCTCCTACTCCCTGACCAAATACGGCGTCGTGGGCCTTTCCACGTCGCTCCGTGGCGAGGGGGCCGCGCTCGGCGTAAAGGTGAGCGTGGTATGCCCCGGCTTCGTGAGAACACCGATCATCGACAACTATATCCCGGTCGGGTTTGACGTGGCCGACCTTGCAGGCGCACAGCCCCGGAAAATGACCGACGTCGCCGACGCGGCGCGGATTATCCTGGCCGGTGTCGCCAAGAACAAGGCGATTATCCCCGTCGGGTCGGACTGCCACGTCGCCTGGCGCCTCTATAAGGTCTGGCCCTCGCTGGTAGAGTTTTTCGGGAGGCGGGGAATGAAAGAAATCAGGAAGATCAGGAAGGAGAAGTAAGGGGCCGCCGCATCTCGTCGGCCTTGATTCGAGGCAGTATACCGTTTCTCGCGTCGCACGGACAACCATGAGGTTGTCCGTGTTTGTGTAATACCTGTCCGGCTGCGCGCCCTGCGAATCGGCGCCGATCCGCCTATTACTTCTTTTTCGCGTCTTTGTCCGTATACTCGTGGTAGCGGTTGGTGATGGGCAGCCGCCGGTCACGCCCGAAGGCCTTGTGGGTGATCTTTATGCCGGGAGGCGATTGGCGCCGCTTGTATTCATTGGTATACACCCTCCGCACGGTATCGCAGACCTGGCTCCTGTCAAACCCGAGCGCGATGATCTCCTCGGGAGACATATCCTCTTCCACGTAGTGGACAAGGATCTGGTCCAGCACCCCGTAGGGCGGCAGCGAGTCCTCGTCTTTCTGGTTGGGGCGCAGCTCCGCCGTCGGGGGCCGCACGATGATCGAGTTGGGGATGATCTCGCGTCCGGCGGCCTTATTGACGTGGGCGGAAAGCTCGTAGACCACCGTCTTCGGTACGTCCTTGATAATGGCAAAACCGCCGGCCGTATCGCCGTACAGCGTCGAGTAGCCGACCGCCGTCTCGCTCTTGTTTCCGGTGGTCAACACCAGCCAGCCGTACTTGTTGGAGAGCGCCATGAGGAGGTTGCCCCGGATGCGCGCCTGGAGGTTTTCGGCCCACACGCCCTCGGCGGAGTCGCCGAAGACGGTTGAAAGCTCTTCCAGATAGGTAGAGAACATCTTCTTGATGGGAATCGTGATGAGCCGAATGCCGAGGTTTTCGGCAAGCGATCCAGCGTCCGAGAAGGTCTCCGACGAGGTATAGACCGAGGGCATCGTAACGCCGATGACGTTATCCGCCCCCAGCGCATCGACGGCTATGGCCGCCACCAGCGCCGAATCGATCCCGCCCGACAGCCCCATGACGGCCTTTGTGAACCCGTTCTTCCGCAGGTAATCGCCCGTTCCCAAAACGAGGGCCCGGTAGATCTCTTCCGCCCTGCCGGGGAGCGCCGTGATCGTCGGGGCTATCCGTTCCCTCGTGCCGCCGGTAAATCCCGCAACGACGGGGACCTCGCCGCACTCCTTACCCGGCCCGGCCCGGCCGGCCGGCTCGATATCGATATCGGTGACCAGCAGCTCCTCGGTAAAGACGGGGGCCCGGGCGACGAGGTTACCGGCCGGATCAACCACGAGGCTCGTCCCGTTGAACACAAGCTCATCCTGCCCGCCGACCAGATTATTATAACAGAGGTAAGACCCGGTGCCGCGGGCGAACCGGGCCGCGATATCCTGCTGAATGGAGAGCTTGTCCGCGTGGTAGGGTGACCCGGAGATGTTGAGGGATACGGCGACCCCCTGTTGTCTTCCGCATCGCTCCAGCGCGTTACCGGCAATCCAGATATCCTCGCAGATCGTGACGAGGATCCGGGCGCCGTTCATGGAAAAGACCAGGGGCATCGTCCCCGGCGTAAAATACCGTTTTTCGTCGAATACCCCGTAGTTGGGAAGCTCCATCTTGCGATAGACCGACACGATCCGTCCATCCGCGATCAAAGCGGCGGCGTTATATGCCTCACCGCCCTCGGCGGCTGGGAAATCCGACTAACGCCGTAATACCGGATACCCCCCGGGCGATCCGGTCAACGGCGTCCATGCAGTCCCTGAGGAAGTGATCCTTGAGGATGAGGTCTTCCGGCGGGTAGCCGCTTACGGCAAGCTCCGGGAAGGTAACGATATCGGCCTTACGGTCTTTCGCCCGTTCAATGAACGAGGCGATCTTGGCGCAGTTGCCGCCAAGATCGCCTACCGTCGCATTTATCTGGGCCTGCGCAATTCTCAAAAAGCCCATATGTTTGTCACCCTGTCAAAATCGTCATCGCGCCGCGGCGCATATACGTGCCGCCGGCACTGACGAGAACCCTTCCGTTTTCGGATGCCGGTACCTGCATCGTTACGCGGGAACCGCATTTTCGCCGCTACAGGATCGGAAGGTAGTTATCGATCTCATACTGTGACACGTGCGTTCGGAACCGGTCCCATTCGATCTTCTTGTTCTCGATGAATTTATCAAAGATATGGTCACCGAGGGCTTCCCTGATCATCTCGCTCTTTTCCAGCTCGATGATTGCCTCGTAGAGGTTGCCCGGCAGCTCGGTGATGTTATATTTCTTCCTCTTCTCGGCGTCGAAATGGTAGATATCCTCTTCGATGGGATTGGGCAGATCGTATTTCTTTTCAATACCCTTGAGCCCCGCCGCCAGCATCACCGCAAAGACAAGGTATGGATTGGAGCTCGGGTCGGGGAAGCGCACCTCGATGCGGGTAGCCATCTCCTTGCCGGGCTTGTACATCGGGACCCGTACCAGGGTGGACCGGTTGCGCCGCGCCCAGCTGACGTAGACGGGGGCCTCGTAACCGGGCACCAGCCGCTTGTAGGAGTTGACCCACTGGTTGGTGATGGCGCATATCTCCCGGGCGTGCTTCAGGATTCCGGCGATATAGTGCTTCGCATCATCGGAAAGCTTGAGCTCGTCCTTGGCCGTGGAATCGTAAAAGGCGTTCCTGTCCTCCCGAAAGAGGGACTGGTGGACGTGCATTCCGCTGCCGTTGATGCCGAAAAGCGGTTTGGGCATAAAGGTCGCGTAGCATCCGTTCTGACGTGCTATCTCTTTGACCGCCACTTTAAAGCCCATGACCTTGTCGGCCATCTTCAGGGCCTCGTCGTAGCGCATATCAATCTCGTGCTGGCTCGGGGCCACCTCGTGGTGGCTGTACTCGACGTAGATGCCCAGGTCCTGCAGGGCGAAGTTGGTCTCCCGACGAAGCTTACCGCCCAGGTCGAGGGGCGGCGCGTCGAAATAGCCGCCCTGGTCGAGGAACTGGGTACCGTGCTTGTCGGCAAAATAGAAGAACTCGAGCTCCGGACCGACGTAGAAGGTATAGCCGAGGTTCTTGGCCTTCTGGAGGATCCTCTTCAGGGCGTACCGGGTATCGCCGACGTACGGGGTTCCGTCGGGCTCCAGAATATCGCAGAGCATTCGAGCTTCCGGCCTGTCGCCGCTGCGCCAGGGCAGGAACTGGAGCGTAGCGGGGTCGGGCTTTGCGATCATGTCGCTCTCCTCGATTCGGGCAAATCCCTCGATGGACGAGCCGTCAAATCCCATTCCCTCCGAAAGGGCCTCTTCCAGCTCGCCGGGGGTAATGGCAAAGCTCTTGAGGATCCCCAGGATATCGGTAAACCAGAGCTGGATAAAACTTACGTTCTTTTCCTTCACAATCTTCAGAACGTCTTTAGCAGTGTGTGCGATGGTCATCATGCAGGTTCTCCTTCTTATGTAAGTCGATTGTTACAATCGACGGAACGTGCAACAAATAGACATAAGTATTAGCACATTCCGCCGCGCCGTTCAACACTTTTTTGCAGAAATCCCGCCCGGGGACCGCTACGACCGTTGATAACGGCGGCTTCCGGGCGGATTGGTCCGCGATTGCCTGTACGGTTACGATGACCGTTACGTCATGCACCCGCCCCCTTCTTCTTCACGGACAGGATATCCGGGATATCAAGCCCCGTGGCGCCCTTGATCCCCTCGAAAAAGCCCGCCACGCCGCCCGTTATTCCCTTCACGTATGCCGGAAAGCCGTTGCCGTCTCCCTGGTCCAGTATGGTGATCTTCTCGATCTGGAGGTTGTCTTTCATGACCCCGGTAATCCGATCGAGGATCAGCGGCAATTGCTGTATGAGGAATAGCTCCTTGGTCTCGTCTTTTTTCCACTGCTCACGCAGCACCTTTACTGCTTCGGCCATCGCCTTGCCCTCTTCCACGATCCGCGCCGCCTTGCCCTTTGCCAGCAGTTCCAGCGCCTGTTTCTCGGCGGCGGCAGGAACAACCGTATCGGCCTCATACTTGCTCTTATTGAGCTTGACCCTGGCCGATTCAAGCTTCTCCTCTTCCTGCACCTGGGCGATCCCCTTGGCGACGACGGCCCGCGACTCGGCCCGGTTGGCCTCCGCAACCAGCTCCGCTCGTTTGATCTTAAACTTGTTTTCGGCCTCGACCACCGCAACGTCCGCGAGAAACTCCGCCACGCTCCCCTTCTTCTTTGCCTCGGCCGTTACCACCCGCGCCTCTGCCTCTGCGGTGGCCTCGGCGATGAGGGCGTCCCGCCGGACTTCGGCGTTTTTCCTGCGACCGATGTTTTCCAGATACCCCTGAGGATCGGCGATCTGCTTGATCTTGAAGGTATCCAAAACCAGTCCCAGGCGCTCAAGATCGATCCTCGATTGTTCCGCCACTTTGTCGGCGAATTCGAGCCGCTTGTTGTTGGCCTCCTCGGGAGAGAGCGTCGCCAGGACCCCCCGGAGAGAGCCCTCGATTGTGGTCCTTGCCACCTGCGATATCTCTCCGACGTTTCTGCCCAGGAAGCGTTCCAGGGCGTTATATATCCCCTCTTTCTCGGACCCGGCGATCTTGATGTTTGCCATCGCCTGGATGTCGATGGGGATCAGGCCGTTGCTCAGGGCGCCGACGAGATCGATCTCAATGGGGATGGTATTGAGCGTCACCCGCGACACCGACTCGATGATCGGTATCTTGAGCCCCCTGCCCCCCTTGATGATGCGGTAGCCGACCGTGGTCCCGTCTTTGAGCCTGCGCTGTCTGCCCGAGAATATCAACAGCTCATTCGGCTGGCAGATCACGAGGTTGGCCTTCACGAATATAATGATGATCGCGATGGCGATAATCCCGACGATGCTCACTATTTCGGTTGGAAATCCCATTACTTTTTTCCTCCTTTTCCGGTCTTTGATATCTCATTGGCCGCGCAGAACCGTGCGCCGATTTGTCTCTCCCGGAGCCCGTTTACCCGATTGCCCGCCCTCCCCGCTCGCCGGTCCGTATGCGCACGACGTTATAGAGATCCATGACAAAGATCTTTCCGTCACCCACATCCCCGGTCCTGGCGCCCTTGATAATAGCCTCGATCGTCGGCTCCATATACTCATCGTTACAGGCAATCTCGATCTTCACCTTCTTGAGGAGACCCCCCGCCTCCTTGGCGCCCCGGTAGATTTCGGTGATGCCCTTCTGTCTTCCCTGGCCGAGCACGGTGGAGACGGTCATGAGGTTCACGTCGACCTCCTCGAGCGCCGCCTTCACGTCGTCAAGCTTGTGGGGCTGAATGATTGCAATGATATATTTCATCGTCTTATCCTCCTATTCGAGCATGGTGTATGCGGATTCGTTGTGCTGGGTCAGGTCAAGGCCGATAGTTTCCGACTGCGCGTCCACCCGCATACCCATGATCGCATCAACGACCTTATAGATAATCCAGGTCGCCACGACGGCAAACACACCGGCGACGACAAACAGCAGGCACTGCACGAGAAACTGCCGCGCGTTTCCGAAGAAGAGGCCGTTGGCGCCGGCGGCGTTGACCGCCTTTTCCGCGAAGAGCCCGGTGGCCAGCGTGCCCCACAGGCCGCCGATCCCGTGGATGCCGAAGACGTCCAGCGAATCGTCATAACCGAGCCGCGGCTTGACCTTGGCTACCGCGACGTAGCAGAACATCGAGACGATGATACCGATGAATATTGCGTTCATCGGGTTGACGAACCCGCACGCGGGCGTGACTGGCCACGAGCCCCGCCACGACGCCGGTGGCCGTCCCGAGGACCGTCGCACCACCGTGCTGCTGCCATTCTATCAGGGCCCACGTGAGCCCCGCGGCGGCGGCCGCTACGTAGGTGGTTACGAAGGCGTTTGCCGCAAGATCATTTGCGGCCAGCGCGCTTCCCGCGTTGAACCCGAACCACCCGAACCAGAGAAGCGCAGCCCCCAGTACCGTGAACGGGACGTTGTGGGGACGGAACGTCTGCTTATCGTAGCCGACACGTTTGCCCAGAAGCAGCGCCATCACGAGCGCCGACATCCCGGAGCTGAAGTGAACGACGATGCCTCCGGCAAAATCCAGCGCACCGAGCTCCCGCAGCCATCCGCCCATACCCCAGACCCAGTGGGCCAGCGGATCATAGACGAACGTCGCCCAGAGGATCGTGAAGACGAGAAACGACGCAAACTTGATCCGCTCGGCAAAAGCCCCGATGATGAGGGCGGGCGTGATAACGGCAAACATCATCTGGAACATCATGAACACGTAATGCGGAATCGTCCCGGCGTAGTCGGGATTCGGCTCTCCGCCGACGCCGAAGAGCCCCATCCACTGGAAGCTCCCGATGATGCCGTGGCCGGTATCGGGCCCGAAGGCCAGGGAGTAACCGAAGAGAACCCACTGCAGGCCGATGACGCACATGATGATAAAGCACTGCATAAGCAGCGACAGGACGTTTTTTCGCCTGGCCATCCCGCCGTAGAAAAACGCCAGCCCCGGCGTCATGATGAAGACCAGGGCCGTACAAACCAGGATCCATGCGGTATCTCCGGAATTCATGCCATAAACCTCCTTTTCTGTTTCCTGCCGACAGGACATACTGCGATGTGCCGGGCGGCACAACGCCGCCTCAAGTCGGCCCGGTTAGCGGGGAATATCCCCCGTACGGGCCCGAGACACTGACTGCTTTAGGGTAAGATAAAAGCAAGAAGCTTGCCAATAGCATCGCGGGAGGAACAGATGGAGTCTAATGGACCGTAATTACTGAACTATTCGGTTTAACGGAACGGCGGGATTGCTGAAAAGTGCACAAATAGCTACCATTTGGTATGTTTTATGATTAAAACCTACCGTTTGGTACGAAATCGTCTCGGGTCGATCTCATATTTATCGACGCGAAGGCCCATGAGCCGCTCGGAGATGCCCAATATCCTGGCCGCCTCGGCCCGGTTGCCCCTGGCCGATTTGAGCGCGTCAAGGATCATATCCCTCTCGAAAGCGCTCACGGCGTCGAGGAGGCCGCCGTGCGGCCCCGTTCCCGATGCCTCGGCGGTCTGGAGCGTGGGGGGGAGGTTACGCCCGTGGATCACGCCCTCGTCGCTCAAGAGCACCGCCCGCTCGATGGTGTTTTCCAGCTCCCTGACGTTGCCCGGCCAGTGGTATGCCATCATCATATCGATCGCGGGCGTGGAGATGCGCCGTATCCGCTTATGGTGACGGACGGAGTATTTCTCAACGAAGTGGTCGGCCAACAGCAGGATATCGTCGGGACGCTCCCGCAGGGGGGGCACGTGGATGGGAAAGACATTGAGGCGGAAATAGAGATCCTCCCGGAAACGGTCCTCGCCGATCAGCCGTTCGAGGTCGCGGTGGGTGGCGGCGATGATCCGCACGTCGGTCGAGATGGTATTCATCCCCCCCACCCGCTCGAACTCCCGCTCCTGGATTACCCGCAGGAGCTTGATCTGGACCGCGGGCGTGAGATCGCCCACCTCGTCCAGGAATATCGTACCCTCGTGGGCAAGCTCGAAGCGACCCTTTTTGGTCTGGTTCGCGCCGGTAAACGCGCCTTTTTCGTGCCCGAAGAGCTCGCTCTCGATAACCCCTTCCGGCAGTGCCGAGCAGTTGACCTTAATGAAAGGCCTGTCGGCGCGGCCGCTTTCGGCGTGG
This sequence comes from uncultured delta proteobacterium, assembly GCA_963848155.1. Lineage (GTDB taxonomy): Bacteria > Desulfobacterota > Zymogenia > Zymogenales > Zymogenaceae > JAFGAS01. Next base: position 302,652 of record CAWKCL010000001.1, on the reverse strand, counting down.
ATAGCGTGGGCCACCAGCTCCTTTCCGGTCCCCGACTCGCCCCGGATCAATACGGTAGTGGACGTCCCGGCAACCTGCGCGATGTGCCGGTAGACCTCCTGCATTCCCTTTGAGTTTCCGATGATGTTCTTCGGCCGGTAGCGGTCCTTGAGCTCTTCCTTAAGGCGTATGTTCTCCTCGATGATCTCCTGGGCCGATTGCCTGAGCGTCACCGCCTGGGCGATCATGGAGGCAATGATGGATAACAGCCTGATATCCTCATCATAGGAAACGGCCTCTTCGAACAGGCGGTCGGCCGACAGCGTACCGATCACCTCGTTTTCGAGCATGATCGGCACGCAGATAAACGAAACGTCCTGCTTCTGGGGGCCGGTGCGCGCGCCCGTGCGGTCAAGAAACAGCGGCTCCCTGGAGACCCGCGGGACGACGGCGGGCTTGCCGGTCCTCACCACCATGCCCGTTACGCCCTCCCCGATCTTGTATCGGCCCCGCTCCTTTTGGGATTCCGACAGGCCGTATGCCTCGTCGACGAATATCTCCCCGGTCTTGCGGTCCAGGATCGTAATCGTGCCCCGCAGCATCGACATGTGATGGGCCATTTTCTCGAGGACCGGCCCGAGCACGTCCTTGAGGTCGATGCTCATATCCAGGGTCCGGCTGATCTCGAACAGGAGATTGATCTCGGTTATTTCCCGGCGCAGACCCTGCCGGGGCGCCGCCGATGCTGGCTTTTTTGATTTCACTGGACATGCGTATCCGTCGATTGATACCGATTATACAGATAAATCCTACCATATTGTAGGATTTATCGCAACCGATATTTATTCGCGTTTTCGCTGAAAGTCAGGGAAAGACCGGGGACAGGGCTGGCATTCGCGCTGTAACCGGCTAAAACGGCGGGTTCTAAAAGGGTAGTGAGGCCGGGATACGGCGCGCCTTTGGGCGCATCGATCGCGGCCGATTCGCGTTCCCGAGCCGGAACCGGCAAATGAGGGAGCGTCCGTTACGCTATTTCGTGAGGGTGATGCTGTAGCTCCAGTGGCACTCGAAACCGTCCGGGTGGATATAGCTGGAGCTGCCGTCGCCGGAGATAAACCCGTTGTTGTATACCGTCAGGTTCAGGGCGTTGCTGGCCCCTCCACCCTCGTCGTCCACCGTGTCGCCGTTGGACACCAGCAGGGTATTGCCGGAGAGCGTCCCCGTAAAGGTGCACATCGAGGCCGGGCTGCATACCCTGCCGGAGACAAAGACCACCGTGTAGGCGCCCGCGCCCCCGGAGATGGTGACGGTACCCGAACCGGGAGGGCCGGGGGGGCACATCCCGGTGACCGAGGAGCCGGACGCGGTGTAGTTCCATGTCCCCGCGATGTTGATGAGCGCGGGATTGATGGGCGGCGTCAGCGGAACCAGCGGCATGTCGTCCTGGGCGAGAGAGAAGGAAGCAAACATAAAAGCATACAAAACACGGAAATAAGCAGGATCATCTTTTTCATGTCGTTACCCCTATACGAATATCAAGGACTAAACTGGAATTATTGTTATGATAGTGTATCAATGGATGCGTCCGGTTTTCGGTGATACTCAGTCACAGAACGAATCGCCGTGGGCCGTACTTTCTGATATATCTTATACAGGATGCGGTGAAAACTGGTCAGCCACGACGAGCCATCTGCCGCCCTCGTTGACCAGCGACATCATGTCGCGCCCCCCCGTCGTGATCTTTAGGTCGCCCATATCGAAAGACATGTCGTAATAGTAGGTCACTACGGCGAACGCACCGTTTCCGAACACCTCGATCTGTGGGTCGGTCTCTTCCCAGTAGTGGATCTTCGCGGCATCGGTAAAGCCCTTCCACCCCGCAACACACGCCGCACCCCCCTCGAGGCGCAGGCGGTCGGTGGGTGTGACGGCCACCATCTTTTCGTGGAAGTAATTCAGCCAGTTCGTCGGCTCTGCCATCGACCGTCCAGAGACGGTTGAGGGCCTGAACCGTTTCCCATACCTCTTTCTTGATCGTGGATTCATCCATTGGATTACTCCTGTCCGAACCAAACTGGTGTCAAAGGAGCTACAAGGAAGTACTGTCCACCCGGACTGTTGCTAAAGTCCGTAAGACATTGTGGCGTTATCTCGAGCCGGGCAGGGCCATCACGGTGATAAGTCCGTGGATATAGACGTCGAATAATCAAACTGGGCGGCATATTGCCGCCCGTTACAGAGTCTCGTGGGTGTCAGTTAATTGGGTGGAAACGTTCCTTGGTCTCCACCGGGGCTGCAATTCTGCTTACTTTCTGGTAACAACGACCTCGCAGCACTCATCGCCGTGATTCAGGTTTTTGGTATGGGCGACATCCACGAGGAACTCTTTACCAAACAGGCCGGCGATTATCCCCTGATAAGACTGGATAGTGGCGATACCGCAATCGGCCACGCCGGCCTTGGCAATAGCTTTCTGCGTCTCGCAATCCGTGACGCGGACGATAATTTTACCGTCTTCGATAGATACGTTCCGTCCTTCTATCTTAATGACCCTGCTGAAGATATCAAGGGCATCCAGAAAACTATCCGGCCATACCGGATTCGGAAGATAGCTCTTCCTGAGGTTCTTGCCGAAAACATAAGAAAAGTGCTTCCACGCTTCCACGTCCATTTCCCAGGCTGTTTGGATGCCGAACTTCCTGGCCAGAGCGAGAAACCAGGCCCCGTCCATCCTCGTAAACGCATGCTGCGCTATTTCCATCATCTGCGTGTCTGTTACTTCCAAGAATACCCCTTTCGTTATTCCCTGTCGGTTTATTGGTGGAGGCGGCGGGAATCGAACCCGCGTCCGAAGATCTTCACCCGATACATCTCCATGCTCAGCCGTTATATTGTACCGCCTTACAAGCCCCTAACGGCGGGGTCTTTATAAGGGGATCCCGTTTATTTTCGTCCGATCACTCCGGGAGTTGTGATCAGCTTATCCCGCATTGGTCATGCCCGTTTCGACCCCGGCAGGAGCGAAACCGAACGGACGCTAGCCGACTTAAGCGGCTAGAGCGTAGTCGTAATTTTCTGCGCTTGTGTTTATTCCCACCATGATTAACGGGTAGGTGAGACTCCCCGGCATGCAGCACCGAGATCAAATATCCCCGTCGAACCCTTATCGCCCCCCTTTGTGTTGGAATGATAATCGCACTATCAGGTCACGCCGCAGTCATGCGCGACGTGTTATCAGTTACTATAACATAGTATATCAAAAAATCAAGCGCCGCCGGGCTTATAAACAGGTCACGCGTTGCCGGATTTATCGCAAAAGAGGCCTTACCCTCCGATACCCTACCTCCCCCTGCCCCGGATGGCCCGCTCCATCTCCCGATCCTGTTCCCGCTTCTTGATCGCCTCGCGCTTGTCGTACTGCGCCTTGCCCTTGCCCAGCCCTATCTCGAGCTTGGCCTTTCCGTTCTTGAAGTAGATTGCCAGCGGCACGAGGGTAAAGCCCCGCTCCCGGGTCTTTACCTATCAGGCGCTTGATCTCCTGCTTGTGCAGCAACAGCTGCCGCTCCCGCTCCGGTTCGTGGTTGACCCGGTTGCCGAAGGGGTACGGGCTGATGTGCGCCCCCACCAGGACGATCCGGCCGTCCTTCTCACGGGCGTACGAGTCCTTCAGGTTGGCGCGCCCCTCCCTCAACGACTTCACCTCCGTGCCCATCAGCGACATGCCCGCCTCGAAGGTATCCTCGATGAAATAGTCCATCCGCGCCTTCTTGTTTGCGGTCACCACTTTTATGCCCGGCTCTTTTTTCACCGGCACTCCTCCACGACCCGGATGATCCGGGGCCTCAGCGTATGTTTCTTTTTCAGGTACGGGTCCAACAGGCGGATGGCGACAAAACCGGCTCCCAGAAACAAAAGTCCCATGAGGGCCGAAATCCCTCCGATTGTCTATCCCGTTCCTGCGGGCAATCCAGGTCCCCAGCCCCGCCCCGACAAAGAGGGCGGCGACAGGCAGGATATAGACGATAAACGAGGCCGCAACCAGCCCGCCCTCGGCCACGCCGATCTCCACCACGTCATCGATCTTCGCGCCGATTTCGTTACTGACGATGATCCTCGCCTCGCTGTTTGTCCCGAAGGCATGGCACGCGTTTTTTGACGCGCACCCCGCGCACGCCGAGTTTCGGGAAACCAGGACGATCGTATCGCGCCCCGGTAATCTCGATAATCTTTCCGGTTTCTATGATCATAGCGCTCACTTCCTTATTTTGATTATAGCAGACCGGGCCGCTAAAATAAATCAAAAACCGACCACTGGCGTATTGACTTTGGCCGGCCCATCGACGATAATAGTTTTTTTACTCAATCAGGTGACATACTATGTCCGAAACCGTCTGGTTTGCGGGTATCGCGGGGCTCTCCGAGAAGGACTTCCTGGCCAGGTTCGGCCGGCTCATCGCGGCCGCCGGGATAGAGACCAGGGTAGCCAAGCGGGCGCTCGTGGCCGTCAAGGTCCATTTCGGGGAGAAGGGAAACACCGCGTACGTCAAGCCCCCCTTCATCCGGCCCGTGGTCGATGCGGTCAAGGCCGCCGGCGGTATCCCCTTTGTCACCGACTGTAATACCCTTTATGTGGGGACGAGGGGCCATTCGGTGCATCACCTTGCGACCGCCCACGACCACGGGTTTACGCCGGAGGCAATCGGGTCGCCCGTCATCATCGCCGACGGGCTCAGGGGCGACAACGCCGTCTCCGTCCCCATAAAAGGCGAGATATTCGACCACGCCCACATCGGGGCCGACATCGTCAAGGCCGACGGCTTGATCCTCGTCTCCCACTTCAAGGGACACGAGCTGTCGGGATTCGGCGGCACGCTCAAGAACCTCGGGATGGGGTGCGCCGGAAGGCAGGGAAAGCTCGCCCAGCACTCCAGCGTCTCGCCGAGGGTGCGCGCAAAGTCCTGCACCGGCTGCGGAGACTGCACGCTGACGTGCGCCGCCGACGCCATTACCGTCGACGAGACCGCCTCTATAAATCCCGAGACCTGTATCGGGTGCGGCCAGTGCATCCTCACCTGCCCCACCGGGTCCATCCAGATCGTCTGGAACGAATCGGCCCAGTCGTTCCAGAAAAAGATGGCCGAATACTGCCTCGGGGCGCTGGCCGGGAAAGAAAAGACCTCTCTTTTCTTCAACGTCATCACCGCCGTCACCCCCCAGTGCGACTGCTACGGGTTCTCGAACCCCGCTATCGTCCCCGACATCGGGATTACGGTATCGGCCGATCCGGTGGCCGTGGACCAGGCGTCGGTGGATCTCGTAAACGCCGCGCCGGGTATCGAGGGCACGGCCCTCAAAGACGGCCTGGCGCCCGGCGGCGACAAATTCCGGGGCGTCTATCCCCAGATCGACTGGTCGGTTCAACTGGCCCATGCCGAGAAGCTCGGGCTTGGCTCACGCGCATACACCCTCAAGGAAGTTCAATAGATATGAAAGAATTCAAGTCAATGCTCCTGACCCGGCCCGAGCCGGGGCTCATGGTCGTCACCCTGAACCGGCCCGAATCGCTCAACGCTATCGACACCGTCATGCTGGCGGAGTTCCAGGACCTCTTCGCCCTCCTGACCGACGACGAGTCGGTCAAGGTCGTCATCATCACCGGGGCCGGCCGCGGGTTTTGCGCCGGCGCCGACCTCATGGCCGCCGTCACCCATGAAAAGTCCGACCACTTCAAGGACCCCGAGCGCTTCATCAAGCTCGTACAGGAGCGGTACGGCGCCATAATCCTGGGCCTGAGGAAAATTCCGCAGCCGGTGATCGCCGCCGTCAACGGGCCCGCGGCCGGCGGCGGCTTCTGTATCGCCCTGGCGGCCGACGTCAGGGTCGCCGCTCCCGAGGCGCTGTTCGTCGCCTCCTTTGTCAATATCGGGCTTTCGGGCGGAGAGCTGGGCTCATCCTACCTGCTGCCGCGCCTGATCGGCCTTTCGGCCGCGGCCGATATCCTCTATACCGGCCGAAAGGTCCGGGCCGAAGAGGCCGAAAAGATCGGCCTGGTAAACCGGGTCGTGCCGGCCGATCGCCTGCTTGAGACGGCCGTCGAGGTCGCGCGGCCGATGCTCGCCAAATCGGGCGCGGCCCTCAAGTTTACCAAGCGCGCCCTTGACCAGAACATCGACGCGCCGAGCCTTGAAGTCGCGATGAATTTCGAGAACCGGAACCAGACGATCATGGTCTTCTCCGGGACGTTCTTCGAGATGGTCAAGAATTTCATTGCGAGCGCGGCCGGCAAGAAGTAGGCCTCGCTCAACCTTTGGTGTGAGATCGACCATGAGGATTGTGCTGGTCACCCATGCCGAAGCATCGGAGCTTCCGCCCCGGCCTTGACCCCCGCCGGGGTGTTATCTGCCGGCAAGGCGGCCGAAAGGATCGGCGAGATCATGGGACCGGCGTGGCGCTCAAGAAAGGCGGTCTCTTCGCCGGCGGTCCGCTGCGTTCAGACAGCGCTCGAGATGCTGACGACGCTCGCAGATGAAAAGCTCCGGCGGCTCGATACCGATCCGCGGCTGATGGCGGCCCGGGACCCGATGGGGCCGGATCAGCTCTTTGTGCGCTGGCCGACTACCCCTGTGAGGGGCTGTTGGTGGTTCTTCACGCCGATCTCGCCGGGGCGCTCTCCGGCCTCTGCCGCCCGCTGGCGGCCGCCGACGGCTGGTTTTCCCTGAGGCCGGTTATCTGCGTCCTGGACTGGGAAAGGACCGCCCGAACGGCGAGAACCGGATCATGCTCCTCGAAGGCCCACACGGTGAGCCGCTGTTGCCCCCCGGCTACAAAGCCGCCCCGATGGATCATTACTCTTAACCTGACCACGAGGAAACGATGATACATACGCCCGCCCCTCTCATGCCCGGTGCCGAGCCGTTCGAGCTTTCCGGCGCCACCAAGGCCGTCCTCCTGCTTCACGGCCTGACCGGAACCCCCTCGGAGATGCGTTTCCTGGGTGACTACCTCAATCGGGCCGGCTATCACGTCCGCGCGCCGCTCCTGCCCGGCCACGGGACCGACATCAAAGACCTGAACAAGACGACGTGGCGCGACTGGTTTGGCCGGGCGGAGATCGATTTTCTGTCGCTCTCGGCCCACTTTGAAAAGGTCTTTATCGCGGGGGTGTCGATGGGGGGGCTTATCGCCCTCTGGCTGATGGCAAATAAATTCGGGCGTATCGGCGGCGGCGCGGCCCTGGCCACACCGATGCGGTTTCGTGACTGGAAGGCGCGTTGCCTCCTGCCGGTCGCCGACGTGACGGGGCTGAAATACCTGGTACCCGATCTCCCCAAGGCCATTGACGACGTAGCCGCTCCCCGGCGGGCGCACCCACGTCTGCTACGACCGGGATTCGGTCGTCGCGGCGGCATCACTGATCCGTTTCATGGGGCAGGTACGGCGGGGGCTTCCCCGGATTGATGCGCCGCTCCTGGTCATGCAGTCGGCGGCCGATACCGTCGTCGACCCGCGCAGCGCCGATATTATCTACGACGAGGTTTCATCGACGGTCAAGGAAAAGGTGATTGCTTGAGCGGTCGTATCACACCATCACGGCTGACGTGGAAAAGGAGCTGGTGGCAAAGACCGTGCTTGAGTTCTTTGAGCGGCAGCTCTAACTCCAATTGACGGATCGGGATACTGAGCGTATGCCTGGGCTGTTTTAGGATTTTGTCACGCCATCCGGATTTGATACGCGTGGTCCCTCGTTCTCCGCGAACAGCCCTCACGGCCGCCTTGCCACCGGCTCGTTTGTCTACCGGCCCGAGTGGCCGAATCCCCCCTGGCCCCTTCCGGTTTCCGGAAGGTCATCTGCCTCCTCCCACAAGACTGCCGCGACCGGCGCGACGATTAACTGCGCGACCCGGTCCCCGGGATTGACGACAAACGGTTCTTTCCCCAGGTTTATCAGGATTACCTGTACCTGACCCCGATAGTCGCTGTCGATGGTGCCGGGGCTGTTGAGGACCGTCACCCCGTGGCGGACGGCGAGGCCGCTGCGCGGACGAACCTGCCCCTCGAAGCCGGCGGGGATAGCCACGGCGATTCCCGTGGGGATAAGAAGCCTGCCGCCGGGCTCGATCGAGAGCGGCTCGTTCAGGTGCGCCGCAAGATCCAGCCCCGCCGAGCCGGCGCTGGCCGGGCGGGGAAGCTCGCCCTCGTAGCCGTCGACCCGCTTTATCCGTATGGTAATGGCCGCTCGTTTCACGGTATGATCATCACTCGACAGGTGAGGAGAAAGAAGACGCTATCCTTACATGTGCACGTGAAGCCCGGCAGGCAGGTATCGGATGTCCGGGTGTCGTATGCGCCGGGCAGGCCGGTTCGGTTCTAATGGTTTAATCGTATTTTAATACTGGTTTAAGACTAATCTAATTCTACGGTGGTATAAAGGAAGCAGAACATAACATTACCTCCTTTATTGGGATACCGGGTGCGTATCCCTTTTTTTTGCCCGCCGCTATCCGATCCCGGCACTAACGGCGGCCCGCCTCAGGACTCTTGGCGCCTCTTGACTGCTCGATCTTGTTCATGAGCCCCAGCAGCAGCCCGAGGGTGACGAACGCGCCGGGGGGAAGGATCATGATGAGCGCCGGTACGAACCCCTGACCGAACAGCGAGACCCCGAAGATAGTGCCGTTGCCGAGGGCCTCCCGGATACTCCCGACCAAAACCAGGGCTAACGTGAAGCCCAGCCCCATCCCCAGCCCGTCGAGCGTGGACGCGAGTACCGGATTCCTGTTGGCAAAGGCCTCCGCGCGGCCGAGGATGATGCAGTTGACCACGATGAGCGGGATGAATATCCCGAGGACCTTGTGGATGGGATGGAAAAAGCCGTTCATGATAAGGTCGACGATGGTCACGAACGACGCGATGACGACGATATACGCCGGGAGCCGCACCTTATCGGGGATGACGTTTCTCAGCATCGAGATGACGATGTTCGAGAATACCAGGACAAAGGTCGTCGAGAGCCCCATCCCGATCCCGTTGACCGCCGCGGTAGTGATAGCCAGCGGCGGGCACATCCCGAGAACCAGACGAAACGTGGGGTTCTCGTCCCAGATGCCTTTGGTAAATTCTCTGATCTGTGACATGGCGCGTCTTTGTCCTATTTCTTTACGGTAAATTCCCCGGCCTTCGTCATGATCTCGTCCCTATGCCGGGCATAGCCGTCCAGACCGTCCTTGATCGCGGCGACCACCGCCCGCGGGGAGATCGTGGCGCCCGACGTGTAGTCGATATCGCCCCCGTCCTTTGTAACGGCCCATTTCGTGTTCTCGAGGGTCCTGCCGGTAAATTTCGCCAGCCACTCGGGAATGGTGATCTTTGTCCCGAGTCCGGGTGTCTCCGCGTGGCTCAGGACTACTACGCCCGTAACCTCGCCCTCGGGCGTTACGCCCACGATGACCGTGATCGTCCCGCCGTACCCGGCCGTTGAAGAGCTCTCGAACAACACCCCGATTACCTTCTCCCCCTTCCGGGCGATATAGTAGGTCCGGGTCATGTCGTTACCCTTATCGTCTTTGCCGTTGGGAAGCGATACCGTTTCTATGTCGGGTTCGTTGTCAAAGCCGGGAGTAATCTGCCTCATGGCCGAGAGCTTTTCTTCCCGGGCCGCCTTTGCAATCGGGTCTTTGGTCATGGTGTAGACCGCCGAGAGGGACGCAGCCGCCACAGCGCAGATGATAGTCAGGACAATGACAAGCCGTGCGATCTCCTTCATTTGGCTGCCTCGTCAAGTGCGATAAAGCCGAATTTCTTTGGCGCGGTATAGCGGTCGATGAGCGGGGTGGCGGCGTTCATCAATAGGATGGAAAACGCCACGCCCTCGGGATACCCCCCGAAGAGGCGGATAATTACCGTAATAACGCCGCACCCGACACCAAATATCAGCATCCCCGTGGCGTAGACGGGGGAAGTAACCATGTCGGTTGCCATGAACAGGGCGCCCAGCATCAACCCCCCCGACAGGATATGAAAAACCGGGTTGGCGTACGTTGTCGGGTCTATGAGCCAGAATACGCCGGTCATCGCAAAGACCGTACCGATGAACGCCGTCGGGATTCGCCAGGTTATGACGCGTCGCGCCAGGAGGAAGATTCCCCCCGCCAGCAGCGCCAGGACCGAGGTCTCTCCGAGGCTCCCACCCACGAACCCGATAAACGAATCCATATAGTTGAATTGCGACATATCGATGGCGCCCTTCATCATAAGCGTCGTCTTCATGTCGCCGAGGGGAGTCGCCATCGAGACGGCATCCACCCCCGAAAAGAGGGGGACCGGTTTCACCCATGCGGTCATCTGAATCGGGAATGACATGAGCAGCAGTATCCGTGCCACGAGCACCGGGTTAAAGGGGTTGTGACCCAGCCCTGCCGTAGATCTGCTTACCCAGCACGACGGCCACCAGCGCCCCGATCACCACCAGCCACCAGGGCGACGTGGAGGGAATGTTCATGGCCAGGAGTACCGCCGTAATCAGGATACTCCCGTCACCGATCGTGACGGGCCGGCCCATGACCTTCTGGGCGGCCGCCTCGAAGACGAGACAGGAGACGATCGAGATCGCGTAAATCATGAGGGCCGACAGCCCGAAGTAGTAGATCGATACCAGGATCGCCGGGATGAGCGCAATGACCACCGAATACATGACCCGGGGGATCGACTCGGCGTTATGGATGTGGGGCGATGTCGTCAGGAGATAAGTCTCTTTCATCCCTGGGCTTTCCTCCTCCGTGCCTGGATCTCGGCCTTGGCGTATTTGGCCAGGTGGACGAGCGGTATATGGGCGGGGCATTCATAGGCGCAGCAGCCGCATTCGATGCAGTCCATGACGTTGAACTCCTCGGCGCGGTCGAACGCCCCGAGCTGGGTGTACCGCGAGAACATGAGCGGAACCAGACCCATGGGACAGACCCGCACGCAGTTGCCGCAGCGCAGGCACGGCCCCTCGTGATTCGAATCGAGGGATGCCTCAGTCAGCACGAGGATGCCCGACGTACCCTTGGTGACGGGGACGGAAAAGTCCCAAACGGCGATACCCATCATCGGCCCGCCGAGGATGACTTTCTTGGAACCCTCGGTGAGGCCGCCGCAGTACTCGATGACCTCCGAGACGGGGGTTCCGATACGCAGCACCAGGTTTGCGGGATTCTTTATTCCGGGGCCGGTGACGGTCGTGTAGCGGGAGACCAGGGGCCGGTTTTCGGCCGCCGCCTCGTACAGGGCGTTGGCCGTCCCCACGTTCTGGACCACCACCTTAACGTCCATGGGCAGGCCGCCTGAGGGGACGCTGCGGTTGAGCAGTGCCTTGATGAGCTGTTTTTCCGCGCCCTGGGGATATTTAACCTTCAGCGGCACCACCGCTACGTCATCGTTCTGTACGGCCTTTTCCAGCGCAGCCACCGCGTCCATCTTGTTATTCTCGACGGCGATGAATATCCGGCTGACGCCGAGGACCTTCCCCATGAGCCTGGCCCCGCCGACGATGTGATCCGGGGCGTCCAGCATCAGGCGGTGGTCGGCGGTCAGGTACGGTTCACATTCGGCCCCGTTGATGATGAGCGTATCGATCGGCTTTCCTTCGGGGGGCGAGAGCTTGACGTGCGTGGGGAAAGCGGCCCCACCCATACCGACCAGGCCCGCTTCCTTGATGATCTCCTTGATCTGGACGGGCGTGAGCTTCGATACGTCGGCGCGCGGCTTCACCGCGTCGTCCCATTGGTCGGCCCCGTCGCCCTCGATCTCGACGGCCGGTAGGCTGCGGCCCGCCACGTTAGGGTAATCGGCAATGCCCTTGACGACCCCGCAGATGGAGGAGTGGACCGCGGCCGAGACAAAACCGCCGGCCTCGGCAATCTTGGTGCCGACCTTGACCCGGTCGCCGGCCGCAACAATGGGTTTAGCGGGCGCCCCCAGGTGCTGGGAGAGAGGAATGAAGACTTTTTTCGGAATCGGCATCACGCGCACCGGCTCCGATTTTGTCAGCTTTTCTTCCGGGGGATGCACCCCCCCTTTGAACCGATAGATCTTGATTGTATCAGATGCCATCAACTATACTCCGGCGGCGCCGGCCGCCCCGGCTGCCTTTTTGACCGCGGCCGTTTTCCTGACAAGGGTAATGGCGTCACGCTTGCATTGTTCCACGCAGATCCCGCAGCCGATACAGCGCTCCGGGTCAACAACGTGGCGCTCCTTCGGGCCTCCCGAAATCGCGTTGACCGGGCAGACCCGCGCGCACAGCGTACAGCCGTTGCAGGCCTCCCCGATTTCCGCAACCTGGTCCCAGCCGCGGAGATTGGCGATCGACCCGGTGGGGCACTCTCGGACGCAAAGCCCGCATACCCGGCACTTATCATAATCAATACGCGCGACGTTGTCGATCACGTGTACGGCCTCGAACGGGCAAATCCGCTGGCACAGCATGCAGTTGATACACCCGACGCTGCACAGTTTCTTGACCTGGGCGCCCCTGTCGTGCGAGGAACAGAGGACCTGCACCGTGCGGGAAGCCGGGGCGATATCGATAATATTTTTCGGGCAGGCCTCCACGCATTTCCCGCAGGCGACGCATTTTTCGGGGCTAATACTGGGAAGGCCCGAATCGCTCATGCTCACGGCGTCAAACGGGCAGACGCTTTTGCAGGTGCCCAGCCCGATGCAGGCATACATGCACCCTTTCGGCCCGCCCGACACGAGGTTTGCCGCCCGGCAGTCGGCAACACCGATATATTCGAACCTGTTGCCGACACCGCCGGCGGGATAGTTACAGTGAATAACCGCGACCCTCTTAGCGGTTTCGGTGGCCTCCACCCCCATAACCGAGGCGGCTTGCTTGCGGTTATCGTCGCTTATGGCCGAGCATGCCTCGATCTTCCCGTTGCCGGAGACGATGGCGCTGGCCAGCGCACCGCAGCCGGCGAAACCGCATCCGCCGCAGTTGGCGCCCGGCAGTAAATCGGTGATTAACTGGATGCGCGGATCGGTATCAACGTGAAAGGCCCGGGACGCAATCCCGAGCGCAAACGCGGATAAGAGACCGAGCCCCGCAAGAATGATAATCGACTCAATCATTGTTCACGTCACATCTTGACCAGTCCGGTAAATCCCATAAACGCCAGGGCCAGGAGCCCCGCCGTGACCAGGGCAATGGCCGTGCCCTGCAGGGGTTTGGGGACCTCGGAAAACTCCATCCGCTCCCTGATCCCCGAAAAAAGGACGAGCGCCAGCGCAAATCCCACGGCCGCGCCAAACCCGAAGAGCACCGACTCCCAGAAGTTGTATCCTGCCTGGACATTGATGACGGCCACCGCGAGCACCGCGCAGTTGGTGGTGATGAGCGGAAGGTATATCCCGAGGGCCTGATAGAGGGAGGGGCTGGCCTTCTTGATAAACATCTCCACGAGCTGGACGAAGGCGGCGATAATCAGGATGAACACGATGGTCTGAAGGTATTCGATATGGTACGGCACCAGCAGATACTCGTAGGAGAGCCAGGTGAACAACGACGAGAGGGTCAACACGAAGATGACCGCCATTCCCATGCCGATGGCCGTCTCGGTCTTTTTTGAGACGCCCAGGAAGGGGCAGATGCCCAGGAATCGCGCCAGTACGAAGTTGTTGACAAGGACGGCGCTGATAATCAGCAGGATCAGCTCACGCATAGTCTTTTAATCGCCTCCGGTTATCGAACGGGTTCCCTGATCGCCCTGTTTTCACGCCCGGGCAATCGGCTACCCGTTTGTTTTCCCGTGTCGCGGCCGGTTCAATGGGAAAGAGGCCCTCGTCATGTCCCCCATCCCTTCGGCCTTACCTAAAAAAAGCGCCTTGCCCTCTCCGCAAAGCGACTATTGCGATTCGGATTGCCGATGACTATGAATGACTATTCATTCACTCGCCGGCACTGTACCACCGCGGCGTCTGTCCTGTCAAGAAAAAAACTGCCCTCCGAAAAAAACGGACGCTCTCCCCTGACGTCTATTGTCCGGTTGTTACCTATCTATTATACCTTAATCCATACAAAAACAAAAGGGTATTCCGTCTTATGACCTAATACGTAACAGAGAGAACGGTGAGCCGATGCCATGGCCGTGATTTTCACGCGTCAAAGACCCGCTCCACTGCGTCCGGGATGGAAGAAAATTTGCATATATGGCGATTTTTCTAAATAACGTGTAAATGTATCATTGTATATAGTATTTAGGATGGTATTTCCTATTGCATTATCAATTCTTCTCTCTTATAATATTTCAAGTTTGAATTTCACTATGTTCTTTACGCAGGTCTTCTGCTCCATTTCCTCTACACATCGGAGGCTGGTTTATTACCCGCTGATACTATGAAACTCTCCGGAAGTCTCGAAAAAAACAAGCTCTCCGACCTCCTTCGCGAGGTCAAGGCTGAAAAGCTGACCGGTGTTTTGGCCCTCAAATCCCAGGAGGGATTCGGCACTATCAATTTCAAAGACGGTGTTGTCATCAACGCCTATTCCCCAACCTTCCGGGAGCGGCTCGGCAGGCGGCTCATCGATAAGGGCCATATCACCGAAAAGGATCTCAGGAAGGTCATAATCTACCAGAAGTCCGAGGGTAAGAACCTGCGTATCGGTCAGATACTCGTCCAGCAAAACCTCATCAGCGAACAACTGCTCGACGACACCCTCCGGAGCTGATGGAGGATGCCCTCTATACGATGGTCTTCTGGGACGGCATATACCGTTTTGAGACCGGTGACCTGAAAGACCAGGACACGCACCTGACAATCGACGTCGACACGTTTCTCGATGACATCGGCAAATCGTTCACCAAGATAGAAGACGACTTCCTCTCGGTTGACACCGCCCCACAGGAAACTGAAAAGCTCCCCGCACATAATCATCGGGACATCAAGGACGAGATCATAGAGTCGATCGATAACATTACCAAGAGTATCTCTTCGTTCGCCCCCCAGGAGATCGTTATCCTGGTCGAAGACGAAAAGCTGATGCGCACGATCTTCGCCGACGGTCTCAAAAACTTCGGCTACCGGGTAGAGAGTTTCGACAATCCGACGGAAGCCCTCGACCGAATCAAGACCTTGGAACCGACCCGCGTCTCGCCCATACTGATCATGGACCTCGTTATGCCGGGCATCTCGTCGCCGACGGAAATCTACGGGGGGCTGGAGCTCCTCTCGGAGATCAACCAGAGCTATCCGCACATACCCGTTATCGTCAGTACGTCGATCTCGGACTATGAAATCAGGCTCAAGTCCCTCTTTCATGGGATCGAGCTACTACCTCCAGAAGCCCGAGAAGGCCAGGCTCTCTTCCGACATGCTCCGGACGGGGCTTGACCAGTTTGTCGAGGAGCTCTCCTTTTGCGTGGGCAATCTCCTGAGAAACAAGCGGATTCACCACGAGAAGGAACAGTTGGCCATGATCCGTGAGCAGCTCATCAACGAGCTGATGGACGCGAAGTTCGAGCTCGGCAACGCCGAAAAGGAGATCGAGCGGGACATCTTCGACCTGACGTATCTCAAGAAGACCACCCGTGAGCTGTCGAAAAAGCAGAGTTTCGCCTTTATCGCCGATATCCTGGTGGATTTTCTCAAGATCGATCAAAAACGGGGGTTCATCGCCGTGACCAGGCGCGGTGAGCTTTGCTTCTACCGGGGGTTCAGCAACAGTACCGGAGATAATATCCCCCAATACAACGGCAAGCAGGACCAATACTGCGTCGGCTTTCCTGAGCTCAAGCCTTTTGAGGACGTCCTCGGCTTCAACAAGATGTACACGGGGAAACTCTCGCCCGACGAAGGAGAGGTCATCCATTCGTTTCTCGGGGGCTACGTCCCTAAGAGTTGTTTCATTATTCCGTTTCGCGTGTACGAGAAGACGGTAGCAGTCCTCTACTGCGATGAGGGAGAGCAAGGGAGCGCCTTCAAGAACCTCGACCAGGTGCAGATCCTCTGCAACGCGGCCTCCCTGGCCATGCAGATTACCATCCTCAACGAGAAAATCAGCCAACGAAAAAGTATCGGCTGAGAATACAGAACCCGGATCGATCTCTCCGGCGTCCTGCCCGGCCCACAGGCATGACTGTTCCGCCGACGCGCTACCCCCCGGTACCTCCCCAGAATAGTCCGACCGCCCTCGCCCTCGGCCGCCCGTCAAACCGTACGATGTTACGGCTCCCCACGTCCCAGCTCGTCTATGAGCCGCCCGACGGCGGGCCTGTCGGCCTCCAGGAAGTCAAGCTCCGCCAGCTGGTTCCGGTCTGCCCATACGAGCCTGTCGTGATCGGAGGAGGATAACGGCCCCGCGGGAATCGACGCCCGGTATACTATCAGCAGTATGTTGTGGTGTTCGTAGCGATGATTCGTAACGGAAAAGAGGTCGCCGACCAGCTGAGCGCACCCCGAATTCCTCGAAGAGCTCCCGGGAAAGACAGTCGCGCGGGTCTTCACCGGCAAGAAGCTTACCCCCCGGCAGTTCCCACCGTCCCGGGTCGCGAACGGATCGGTTTCTTCTTCCGACCAGCACCCGGCCATCTCGAATGACGGCCGCCGCGCAGACCGGAATGATTATGTCCTGTGGTAAATCGGGAAGTCGCCATTGATGGATCCGGAATGATATGCGCAGTGGCCGATGCAGGTTTAGCAGCCGGCTGCCGGGACGGTTGGAAGTTCGGCCGCGGCTCCGCCGAAACCACGCCGGTATCTTTACCGCGTCCGGGCGTCTGTTACTCCGCCAGGAGCCTGAGTACCTCTTCAACGAGGTGATAGAGGGCGGTGGGGCCCTTGTGGATGAAGGCGTCGGCCATCTTCCTGATCGCCAGCGGAACCTTGTCCTCGGACATCACCGTATACATGATGATCTTGATGTCCTTGGGGATTTCGCCTCGGCCCTTTTCCTGATAGTCCTGATGACGTCCAGGCCCTTGGGGTTTCCACTGCCCAGAAAGATATCGACGATGACGAGCTTTGGCTTGAGCTCGATGACCTTTTCGAGCCCTTCCTCGGCCGTTTCGGCCTCGACGATCTCGATCCCCTCCTGGGCAAGGGCGTCCGCTATCTGGGTTCGGGCAAACCTCGAATCCTCGAGGACAACCACCAGGCCCCGGGTGCCGTGATCGTGGACCTCCTGCCTTTCGGCGATCTTCTTGCTGAGCTTAATTTTAAACGATATGCCGCAGGCCGAGCAGATAACGCTCTTGCCTTCAGGAGGAACCTCGGTAGGATCAAGGAATATCTCTTTCCCGCACAAAGAGCTGGGGCAGTTTACCCTGATGAATTTTGCCATCTCGCGTTACCCACAGGAGCCCGGTGGCAAAAACGCCGCATATACCACCGCAAACATATATAAACTACGAGATTTTTACTAAAAAGTCAAAATAAAAAGATATTTACCTGTTTCTTTTACACGATCTCGATCGGCACGTAGCCGGTGATAACTTTTTTGATCCCCAGGCCGGAAAAGAGTACGGAGAGCTTATACCTTCCCCCCGATTCCTCCACTCCCTTGATCACCCCGATGCCGAACTCGGGATGGCGTATCCGGACTCCCGGCCGGAATGGAGAGGCCCCGTCGTCGAAGTAATCGTCCAGCTCCGGCTCGCGCTGGGCGTATGTTCGGTCCAGGCGGTGCCCGGTATCCAGATGGACGAGTTTCTTTTCCATCGTTATATACGCGGTATCGATCTCGCTGATAAACCGGGACGGGGCAGATATCCGCTCCTGCCCGAATACCGTGCGGCTCCTGGCCGAGGTCAGCGTGAGCCGTTCCTTTGCCCTGGTCATCCCGACGTAGCAGAGCCGGCGCTCCTCCTCGATATCCTCGGCGGAGTCCATCGAGCGCTGGTGCGGGAAGAGGCCCTCCTCCATCCCCACCAT
Source organism: uncultured delta proteobacterium (assembly GCA_963848155.1). GTDB lineage: Bacteria > Desulfobacterota > Zymogenia > Zymogenales > Zymogenaceae > JAFGAS01. The sequence continues at coordinate 284,763 of CAWKCL010000001.1, read as the reverse complement.
GAAGACCACCGGAAACTCGAGGCCCTTGGCGCTGTGAAAGGTCAACAGCGACACCGTCGCCGAGGCGTCATCCATTGCGTCCACGTCGGAGACGAGCGCCACCTGATCCAGGAAATCGGTTACGCCGCCGCTCGGGTTTGCCTGCTCGATATTCGGCAACGGCCGACATGAATTCCTCGAGGTTCTCCACCCTTGCCTGGGCCTCCTCGGTCCTCATCGACTGCCAGTAGGCCAGCATCCCGGAGTCTATGACCGCCTTCCTGGCGGCCCCGACGATCCCCTCTTCGCTTCCAATGGCCCCCAGGATATCCATTATCGACGCGATCCCCCTGGCGGCCTTCGGGGCGGCGCTCCCTTCCTCTACGAGAAGGCCTGCCGCCCGGTGGAAATCGATGTCCCGTTTGGACGCGAGCGTCCCGGATCGCTCTCGATGGTTTTGTCGCCGATGCCGCGGGGAGGCGTATTGATGATTCGAGTCAAGGCTTACCGAATCGTTCGGCATGACGGCCGAGCGCAGGTAGGCCATGGCGTCTTTGATTTCCATCCGGTCATAGAACCGCATACCGCCGATGATCTGGTACCCCACGCTCTGCCTGATAAGCTCATCCTCAAGGTGCGCGATTGGGCGTTCGTCCGGAAGAATACGGCAAAATCCGCCGGCCGGTATTCGTGGCGGGCCATGAGGTCCTTTATCGATCCTGATGACGTAGCGCGCCTCCTCGTGCTCGTCGCCTGCCTCGAAGAAGACGAGCTTTTCCCCCTGCTCGTTGTCGGTCCAGAGCCGTTTCTCCTTTCTCCCGATGTTGTTTCGCACCACCGAGCCGGCCGCCCCCAGGATATTCTTGGACGAGCGGTAGTTTTTCCCGAGCACGACCACCGTCGTCTCGGGGAAATCGCGCTCGAACTCAAGGATATTGCCGAGGTCGGCCCCCCGCCACCGGTAAATCGACTGGTCGTCGTCCCCCACGACGCAGAGGTTTTTCCTGCGCTCCGTGAGGTGCCGAATCAGGCGGTACTGTGCCGTATTGGTATCCTGGTATTCGTCCACGAGGACGTGGATGAATCGATCCTGTAGTCCGCCAGGACCTGCGGGGCCTCCTAAAAAGGCGCACCGTCTGCATGATGAGGTCGGCAAAATCCATGGCGCGTTCTTTCTAAGATCATCCTGGTACCGCCGTATATTCGGGCGATCTTGGAAAGAAGGGGTCGGAGGCCTCGCTGCTCAAAGCGCTCGGGCGTAGATCAGCCGGTTCTTGGCCCGCTCGATGAAATAGAGGGCCGTCTGGGGGCTTATCGCCTTGTCGGTGACGCCGAGGTCGCGCAGCACGCCCTTTCATCACCGAGACCTGGTCGGACTCGTCGTAGATGGCAAAATGCGTGTCGTAGCCGATGTGCCGCGCCTGTCTCCGCAATATCCTCAGGCAGGCGGAGTGAAAGGTGGTGATCCAGGGCAGGTCGCAGTCGACCGAAAGGAGCCGGGAGATCCGCTCCTTCATCTGCCGGGCCGCCTTGTTGGTGAAGGTGACGGCAAGGATTCGGTCGGTGGATATCCCCTCGGTGACGAGGTAGGCGATCCGATGCGTCAGGACCCGCGTCTTCCCGCTGCCCGCGCCCGCCAGGACCAGGATGGGGCCGGAGGTTGTGGTGACGACCTGCCGCTGCTCGTCGTTGAGCCGTTTGAGAATCTCGCTTTTTTCCATTATGAGGTACAGTATCCGTCCGGTACGGGCCGATAACAGGGGCGGCGCCCGGTTCCTATTTCACGGCCTTGAGCTTATCCAAATCCACGTCGCTGCCGAGGATTACCATGATATCGCTGTCTTTAAAAACAAAATCCGCCTCGGGATTCAACACGACCCGCTCGGGTATCAGTTCCTTGACGGCTATCACGAAGACCCCGTACTTGCGCCTCAGGTCAAGCGCGGCCAGGCTCTTTCCGGTAAACACCGCCGGCACCGCGAATTCCTGGATGCTGTATCCATCCGAGATAGGCAGGTAATCTATGACGTTGGGACGCGACAGGCTCTGGGCAATCCGCCGGGCCATCTCTTTTTCCACGTGGATGATCTCGGTGACCCCGAGGCGCTTGAGGATCTTGCCGTGGTCCTCGTTGATGGCCTTGACCCAGATCTCCGGCACCCCCATCTCCTTGAGGTGGAGCGCGATGAGAATCGACGAGTCCATCTTCTCGCCCATGCTGACCACCGCCACGTCCACGTTGTTGACGCCCAGCGCCAGGAGGTTTTCCGAGAGGGTCGCGTCGGTGACCACCGCCTGGGTCGAGAACTCCTGGATCTTCTGGACGATCTCCTTATCCTCGTCGATAGCCGTGACCTCCTGGCCCAGCTCGTAGAGGGTCTTGGCCACATTGAAGCCGAATTTCCCCAGCCCGATGACCGCAAAGCTTCTCATAGCTCCTCCTATCCCACCATGAGGTTTTCTTCGGAATACGCGTAATTTACCGACCCTGCCCGTTTCTGCAGTGCCAGCAGCATCGTCAGCGGCCCTACCCGGCCGATGAACATCGTCACGGAAATGAAAAATTTCCCCGCCCAGCTCAGGTACGGGGTAATCCCCATCGAGAGCCCCACCGTCCCGAAGGCCGAGACCGTCTCGAAGAGGCTCGAAACGAATATCCCCCGGCCGGTAATCTTTGCCGGCGCCCCCACGAGGTCAAACGAGAGCACGAGCAATGTCATGATGATAACGAGCGCGGTGGAAAGCGCCATGATGATGTGCGCCTGCAGCACCGTGTTGGACGGGATCGTCCTCTTGAAGGCCGATACGGCGTCGCTGCCCCGAAACTGCGACCGGATCAGCAGCATGATGACCGAAAACGTAGTCGTCTTTACCCCCCCGCCGGTGGAGGCCGGGGAGGCCCCGATGAACATGAGGATGACGATGATCAGGATGCTCGGGTTGAGCATTTCGGCCATGTTGACGGTATTGAAACCGGCGGTCCGCGGCGTAATGGAATTAAAGAGGCTGTCCATGACCAGCAGCCCCGTCTTCTCCCCGGCAAAGGTGTTGCGAAACTCGAAGAAACCGATGACGACCGCGCCGACGGCGATAAGCAGGGCCGTCGTGGCCAGCACGATCTTCGAGTGGAGGCTGAGGGTATGGCGCCGCCGGGACCGTATCATCTGCAGCAGCTCATCGATAACGAAGAAACCGATCCCCCCGATCACGATGAGGCACATGACGGGGATAATCACCAGCGGCTCCCCCCTGAACGAGACGAAGTTGTCGGGCATCAGCGCAAAACCCGCGTTGCAGAAGGCGGAGACGGAGTGAAAGAGGCCGTGGTAAAAGGCCCGAAACGGGTCGCCGCCGGCGACCTTCATCATCGGGATCGCCATAATGGCCGCCCCGATCAGCTCCACCGTGATGGTGACCAGAAAGATGACGCGAAAGACCCCCCAGATATCCCACTGGGCGCGGGGGGTCATCGCTGAGGAGAAGAGGGATTTCTGGCCGACGTTGATCCTCCCGGTAAAGACCAGGCCGAACAGGATCCCGAAGAAGGCGACCCCGATACCCCCCAGCTGGATAAGGACGAGGATCGTGACCTGGCCCAGCAGAGTGAAGGTGGTGCCGACGTCGACGGTGGTGAGCCCCGTGACGCAGACGGCGCTCGTGGCGGTAAACAGGGCGTCGATGAACGGGATGTGGCCCGCCACCGTCGAGTGGGGCAGCAGCAGGACGAACGTCCCCCACAGGATGATGAAGAGAAACCCCGACAGCATGAACCGGGCGGGGTTCTTCTTATGATAGACGGTTAACATACATCATTTCTGTCGGCGGAAAACTACCGTTCCCCGCTATTTATTTCCGCTCCCAACGCCGTTTCACACCACCTAATGAATCGGACGTATTATCGTGCGACGCGGTAATCTACCCGACAAATATCTCCGCCTCGGGATAGGTATAGGGGTCGGGCTTTACCCGTCCGAGAAGGGACAGCCCGATACCCCAGGGTCCCACCCGCCCGATGAACATCGTGATAATGATAACAATCTTGCCGATCGAAGTTAGCCCCGCGGTAATACCCGTCGACAGGCCGGCGTTTCCGAACGCGGCGACGACCTCAAAAAGTATCTGCATAAAGGTCGCGTTTTCTGTCAGCGCCATAATCTGCGTGGCCGCCGCCACCAGGAAGAGGGCAAGGCACATGATCGCGAAGGACTTCTTCGCTATTTCGAGCGACACCTGCTTCCTGAAGACATTCGTCGTTTCCTTGCTTCCGAGCACCGCAAACGTGCTCAGGAATATAATCCCGAACGTCGTCGTCTTGATCCCCCCGCCCGTGCTGCCCGGCGACGCACCGATAAACATGAGGACGATGATGGCAAAAAGGCCGGCGTTCGTCATGGCGGCGATGTCAATCGTGTTATACCCGGTCGTGGTCGAGGCCGAGATCGACTGGAACGTGGAATCCATGAGCCGGTCGGCAATCGGGAGGCCCGTGCCTCCCCCCTCGGATATAAAGATGAGGAGAGACCCCGCGGTCATCAGGACCACAGAGGTGAATAAGACGAGTTTGGTGTGCGTCGACAACCTCGTTTTTTGGCCGGGAACTTTGCCGCGCCTGAAGAAATCACGCACGTCATGGAGCACAAAAAAACCGAGCCCCCCCGTGATGCTGAGAACTATCGACCGTGATGTTGAGTAAGGGGCTTTCTTTGCCCGACACGAGGCTGTCCGGAAAGAGCCCGAATCCCGCGGTACAGAAGGCGGATATCGAATGGAATATGCCCAGATAAATCGAACGACCAACCGGATACGTGTCCATCCAATAGAAGGCAAAGACCGCCGCCCCGATGATCTCAAAGAAAAGGGTGTAGATAATAACGATTCGCGCGAAGTCCCGGAAATTATGAAGGGACACACCGGATATCGATTCCCGCAGTGTCATGCCGACCGTCAGAGATGGCTTTTTCCCGGCAGTGAAGAAGAGATACACGATAATCGACATGTATCCGAGCCCGCCGATTTGAACGACGATAAGGACGATGATCTGGCCGAAGATCGAATAGTAACTGCCCGTGTCAACGACGACCAAACCGGTCGTGCTGATGGCCGACGTGATAGTAAACAGGGCGTCGAGGAAAGACTGAAAGTTACCGCCGGCGTTGAAATAGGCAGGGTAAGGACGCACGTCGAGATAATGACGATAAGTAAAAAGCCGATCGTTATCGATTGAATCGGGGTGATTCGACTGAGTCTGGACCGTATTAACCCGCCCACTATGAAGAACCACCAATAGGTTGAAAGAGAGCAGGAGAGTATTCCGGTTCCATCACCGGTCTCTCCGGATGATCCCCGACGTTCATCACTATTCTACGGTTACGCTTTTGGCCAGGTTTCTCGGCTGATCCACGTCCGTCCCCTTGAGATCGGCCACGTGGTATGCCAACAGCTGGAGCGGCACCACCAGGACGATCGGTGCCACCATCGGGTCCGTCTCGGGAATGTAAATGACGTCCTGGGCCTTCTTGGTAATCTCCTCGTCCCCCTCGGTCGCCACGGCAATGACCATGCCTCCGCGCGCCCTCACCTCCTCGACGTTGCTGAGGACCTTTTCGTAGGTCTTGTTCTTGGTCACCGTGACCACGACCGGCATCTCCTCGTCGATGAGGGCGATGGGGCCGTGCTTCATCTCGCCGGCGGGGTACCCCTCGGCGTGGATATAAGAGATCTCCTTGAGTTTGAGCGCCCCCTCCAGCGCGATGGGATAGTTGATCCCCCGTCCCAGGTAGAGGAAATTCTTCGCGTGCATATATTTGCGGGCCAGCGCCCGGATGGAATCGTTGATCGAAAGGACCTGGTCCACGCAGCCCGGCAGCGCCACGAAGTCCATCAAACGGCGCTTCATCTCGGAGGCAGAGATCCTTCCAAGCGTCTGGGCGATGTAGAGGGCGATCAGGTAGAGCGAGGTCAGCTGCGTCGTAAAGGCCTTGGTGGAAGCGACGCCGATCTCCGGGCCCGCGTGGGTATAGAGAACCCCCGAGGAAGCCCTCGCGGCGCTCGACTCCACGACGTTGCAGATGGAAACGACGGCCGCCCCCCTCTCCTTTCCCTCCTTCATCGCCGCAAGCGTATCGGCGGTCTCCCCGGACTGGGTAATCCCGATGATGAGGGTCCTTTCGCCGATGATCGGGTCGCGATAGCGGAACTCGCTGCCCAGCTCCACCTCAACGGGAACGCGGGCTATCTGCTCGATCATGAACTTGCCGACCAGTCCCGCGTGCCACGACGTGCCGCACGCCACGATGACGATCTTATCGACGCGCTCGATGATTTCTTTGGTGAGGTTTAGCTCCGGCAGGGTTATCTCGCCCCGGTCCTCGGAGATTCTCCCCCGCATCGTATCGATGATCCCCTGCGGCTGCTCGAATATCTCCTTGAGCATGAAATGCTTATAGCCCCCCTTCTCGGCCATGACGGGGCTCCAGTCGATACGCCTGACGGATTTCGTCCGCACTGCTCCCGCGAGGTCCATCACCGTGAGCGCGCCGTCCTTATACTCAACGACCTCCCCGTCGTCCAGGATGACGATATCCCGCGTATGGTTGATGACCGCCGGGATATCGGAGGCGACGAAAAACTCGCCGTCCCCGAGGCCGAGGATGAGGGGGCTCTCGAAGCGCGCGGCCATCAGCGTGCCCGGCTCGTCTTCCTTGAGAATGCCGAGCGCATAAGATCCCTTGATCATCTTGAGCGCCGAAAGCACCGCGTCCCGGAAGGAACAGTCATCCTTGACGAAGCGCCAGATGAGGTGGCTGATGACCTCGGTGTCGGTCTCGGAGGTGAACGTATGCCCCTCGTCGATGAGCATCTCCTTGAGCTCGAGGTAGTTTTCGACGATCCCGTTATGGACGACCACGATTGTCCCCGCCTTGTGGGGGTGGGCGTTTTCGTCCGACGGCTTGCCGTGAGTGGCCCAGCGGGTGTGGCCGATCCCCACAGAGCCGTCCAGCGATTCCTGGGAGATCATGTTTTCGAGGACCGAGAGCTTGCCTTTGCTCCGCCTGATGGTCACCGAGCCGCCGGAAATAACGGCTATCCCCGCGGAATCATATCCCCGGTATTCAAGCCTCCTGAGCCCGTCAAGCAGGACCGTGCTTACCTTTTTCGGGCCGATATACCCGACTATTCCGCACATAATCGATTCCTTGTTACGTATGTTGTTTTCGAGATTTGACGCCTTTGCCGGGGATAGTGACCTGTTTTGACCTGGCCACCGCCAGGGAATCGGGCGGGATGTCTTTGGTGATGGTGGACCCGGCACCGATAAGGGCATTGTCCCCTACCGACACCGGCGCAATAAACTGGGTGTCCGAGCCGATAAAGACGCCGTCGCCGATAGTGGTCGTGTGTTTATCAACCCCGTCGTAGTTGCAGGTGATGGTCCCGGCGCCCACGTTGACGTGTTTGCCGATCTGGGCGTCGCCCAGGTAGCTGAGGTGGCTTGCCTTGGAGCCCTTACCGATCGTCGACTTTTTTACCTCGACGAAGTTACCGATCTTGACGTCCCGGCCCAGCCGGGTCTTGGGCCTGATATGGGCGAACGGGCCGATCTGCACCCCCGACTCGACGACGCTCTCGGTGATTACCGAGCACATCTTCACGGTAACGCCGTCCCCTATCTCGGAGTTGGTGATCTTCACGGTGGGCTCGATCATGCAGCCGGCGCCGACGGTCGTGGCGCCCTCCAGGTACGTATCGGGAGAGAGCGTCGTGCCCGAACCCACCGTGACGCCCCAGTCCACGTAGGTCCGCTCCGGGTCGATGATCGTCACGCCGGCGTCCATCAGGCGTTCGGCGACGGCCCCGCGGGCGACACGCGCCGCGGCCGCAAAATCCTGTGGAACCGTTATGTCTCCCGGCAGGCGGCTCCGGTCTCCGGCGTAATCCCTCGCGTTCCCGCGATCCAGGAGATCTGAAGACCCGGTCCGCAAAGGACCCGCCCCGGTCGCCCGGCTGCCCTTTTATCCCCCCCAGTGCCCCAATTGCCGACGCCTCCGCGATAAAGAGCCGCGTTATGCGCCCTCCGTCTTTCGCGCGGCAGGAAACGGCGCACGGGACGTTTTGATTACGATGGTAGTCGTCGATAAGATCGCGGAGGAACGCGGCCGTGAGCGGCGCCGCGGTCGCCGAGACAAAAAGGATATCCCCGGGGTGTCCCCGAAGGTGAGTCAGCATCCGGTCGATGAAGGCGTCGGCATCGCCCGAATCGGCGACGACCGATCCCCTGTGGGGCATCAGCGCCCGCACGTCGGCAACCGTCTTTTCATCGGCGCCGTACACGAAGACGATAATACCTTCGGGGGCAAGCGTAAGGACGGCGTCAAGCAGGTGCCCGAGCTGCGGCCTGCCCATGACCGGCCGCAGATACGCGGGGGATAGGTGGGCCGTCACGTCCCCGGTCGAGGCCGGGATGACGACCAACAGGGGGCGTTTGGGCCCCTCGTCTGCCGATGATACCATCATTTCTAAAAAAGTGAGAGATCGGCGGCCCGGATAACGGCCGCTGGCAATCTCTCCCTATTGTATCCCTTGTTTGTGCACGATATTGACCCCCCCGCCCCTCCATCGCCTTTAACCTTCCCGCCCGAGCCCTTTCCCCTTCCGCCGGCCCTCTGCTCATTGCCCGTGATAAGGCCCGTGATAAGGCCCGTGATAAGCAATTCACCGTACGTCTGCGGGGGCACCATTTACCGATATCATACGCCGGGTCGTCGAATAAAGTCAAGCAACTTTTATCCGCCGTCCGAGACGTGTCGATGACCCGTTGCCCTCCCGCGCGGCCGCCGCTGCCGATTTATCTTGAAATAGCCGGTCGATTGACGGATAATACCCCGAAAAAAGAGGGGGAGGCCCATGAAACGGCGATCGTGGATTATTAGACTCCTGATATTCTGTATCGGTTCCATCGTTATATCCGGCTGCGCGACGGTCCTGCCGCAGTCGCATCCCGATAAACTGTCCGACGCCTACTTCACCCAGGTCAGCGACAGCGAAGACCCCCTCGTCATGGAATACTTCTATGAGCTCAACGACTACCTCGCGGACGGTGATTTCGCCATGGTGGTCGAAAGCGCCACGGAAGGGCTTGACGCCATCCCGAAACACCGCGAGCTGTTCTCCTATTTTTACGCCATGCGGGCGTACGCCTCCATCATGCTCTACCGTCTCGAGGCAGGCGTCGAGGACATCGGTAACCTCACGCGGTTTGACGAGAAATCATCCATGATACCGGGCCTCTGGGCCTATTACTATTTCAGCTTCGCCCCCTTCGACCCCGACCCGAAGAGCTATTACCTCAAGGCAAAGGAATCGCTCGACCTGTGGCGGGCCGCCCGGCCCCAGGACACCTTTGAGCTGGTCTTCTCCGATCCGGCGCGGATTGCCGAATTGGGCACCGTCATAGACGAGGAGCTGCGCAAGTAGAAGGGAAGAATACCGAACGGTGGGAATGACGGGAATACCCCGAATATAATGAGCGCCGATTGATGGGATTGATGATGATCCCGGCGGCCCTCATCGTCCGGGAGCCGGGACGGCCGGCCCTGTCAGGTATCGGGCGATCCGGCGCGCCCCGCCCCGGGCCGAAAGCTCCAGCCGCCGATCGGATAGTCCATGGGACACCGATAATTATCCTGTAACAGATCAAGTATAAGACGGTTTGTCGCGGGAGTCAATATGACGAAAAGGCCGGGAATGACAGCGTCATCCCCGGCCCGTGTGCGTGAAAAGAACGGATGGCCCTACTTCTTCCCGTACTCCAACAGCCCCGTGTGCATGATCAGCTTCCAGCCGTCTGCCGTCTTCGTGTAGCCCTTGCAGGCCCGCCCCTTCCAGTGAAAGGTCTCGCCGGTTTCGTTGTGCCGCCAGAGCGTATCCACGTCGACCACGGCGAACGCCCCGTCGCCCTCGGCGGATACCTCGATGCGAAGCGTCCTTCGGTGGTTGTGCACGAGCGTGTGGGTGTCGAACAGTCCCTGCCAGCCGTCGCGCCACCGCGTACGGTCGTACCTGCCCTGGACGAATTCCCAGGTCATCGGGTCATGCGAGCAATTGTCCGGCGGCCAGGGCCACACCATGTCCGGGTGGAAGATGTCCACCAGCGTCCCGGCGTCCTTCGTGTCCCAGGCGCGCGTCTCCCGGTCGACCATCGCCAGGATCTCCCCGGCGATCCGCTGCAAGTCAGTTTCGTCCACTCATACCCCCCGGGTGATCGCCCCGAACCGCTACAGCTCGCAGTAGGTCTCGCTGCAGGCCTCTGCCACGCCCCGGTGGACGACCTTGCCCTTGTGGATGTTTACGCCGCGCCTGAGCGAGGGGTTGTCGGCGATCGCCCCTTCGAACCCCTTGTCGGCCAGCTCCAGGACGTAGGTGATCGTCGCCCCGGTCAGCGCGAAGGTCGAGGTGCGCGGCACCGCCCCCGGCATATTCGGGACCGCGTAGTGAACGATCCCCTCCTCGACGAAGAAGGGGTCCTTGTGGGTCGTGGGGCGGGAGGTCTCGGAGATGCCCCCCTGGTCGATGGCAAGGTCAACGATGACGCCGCCCGGCTTCATCTTTCCGACGAGGGCCTTCGAGATGAGGTGCGGCGTCCGTCCGCCGGGGATGAGGACCGCCCCGACCACGACGTCGGCCCGGGACACGTGCTCCTCGATACCGGCCTTGTTGCTCATGACGGTGACGGCCTTGCCCCTGAGCATGTCGCCGGCGTACTTGAGGCGAGTCGCTGACGTATCGAGGATAAAGACCTCCGCGCCGATGCCCGCGGCCACGAACGCCGCGTTGAACCCCGCGATCCCGGCCCCGAGGATGACGACGGTTGCCGCCGGCACCCCGGAGACGCCCGAAAGGAGCACGCCCCGCCCGCCGCTGATCTTTTCCAGGCCGTAGGCGCCCATCTGGATGGAGAGCCGCCCGCAGACCTCGCTCATCGGCGCCAGGAGCGGGAGGTAGCCGTCTGCCGTCTGGACGGTCTCATAGGAGATTGCCGTGACGTTGTCCTTCAACAGCCGTTCGGCAAGGGCCTGGTTTGCCGCCAGGTGCAGGTAAGAAAAGACCAGGTGGTCGCTCACAAGTCCCAGCTCCGGTCCCTCCGGCTCCCTGACCTTGACGATACACTCGGCCCCCTCCCACACCGCCTTGTTTGAGGCGGCGATCGTCGCCCCCGCCTTGCCGTAGTCGGCATCGGTGATGCCGCTTTTCTCCCCGGCCCCCTTCTCGATGATGACGATATGGCCGCGGCCGGTCAGCGCCGCCACGCCTGCCGGCGTGACGGCAACCCGGTATTCTTCCTTCTTTATCTCTTTCGGAATGCCGATCTGCATTGGTGCCCTCCCCGTATTTCGTGATGCGTTGGAGGCCGCAGTGAGCGGCGGCCCTGCTACAGCTTCTCGCCGTGGGCCTTGATTTTCTCCATGTCAAGCTCCACGCCGAGGCCCGGCTTATCCGGGACGTGGATGAACCCGTCCTTGTCGATAGTAAACGGCTCCGTGAGCATGAAGTCGCGCGCCTCGGGCACCCATCCCGGGCGGCTCGAAGGGGAACTCGCAGTAGGGGCAGATGTGGATCGAGCCCATCAGCTGGAGGTTTGCGGCAAGCCCCAGCCCGTTGGTCCAGGTGTGGGGAGAAAACTGGAGGTTGGCGGCCTCGGCCATCCCCGCGATCTTCTTTCCCATGAGGATGCCGCCGGCCAGCGTCACGTCCGGCTGGACGATATCCAGGCAGCCCCCGCCGATCAGGTCGCGGAACTCGTAGAGGTCGGTATTGAACTCGCCGCCGGCGATCGGGATGGTGGTGGAGGCGCGGAGCGCCGCCATGCCGTCGTAGTCGTGCTTGAAGAGCGGCTCCTCGATCCAGCGCACGTTGAGGTCCTCGAGCGCCGCGGCCGTGCGCATCGCCCGCTTCAGGTCCCAGCGCGGCCAGTCCACCAGGCCCAGGTGGATGGGCCAGCCCTGGTTGGCGTCGACCATGATGTCAAAATCGTCGCCGACCGCGGCCCTGACGGACTCGACTATCGCGATATCCTTTTCGAACTCCATGGACCGGATGCGCAGCTTCACCGCCTTGAAGCCCATGTCCTTGATCTGCTTGATATAGTCGAGGCGCTTCTTGGGCTCCTGTATCTCGCCGGACGAGGCGTAGGCCTTGATGATGCCGGTCCCTCCCCCGAGGAGCTTATAGATCGGCAGGCCCGCCTTCTTGCCGAGGATGTCCCACATGGCCACCTCGATGAAGAAGGCCTTGTAGCCGAGATAATGTGCGCTGCGGATGACCTGGACGATGTTTTCGATACGCGTCGGGTCGCGCCCCACCATGAACGGGCGCATCATGCCGACGAGCCCCCGGGACTCGTCGAGGAACCCGACCATCGCCGAATACCCCTCGATCCCCTCGTCCGTCTTGACGACGCAGACCAGGCAGCTGTTGTTGTGCTGGGGAAAGCCGGGTATCCATGACGGCATAAAGGGAGCGGCCAGCGGATAATGACAGAGATAAAAATCGATCTCGGTTATTTTCATACAGTCCCCCTATGAATCAGACGTCCGAATATAAACTGGTTTTATCGGGCAGGCGTCCGGTTACTCCGTTTGGATGCCCCGGCACGCATGAGTTCCCCCTACTTCCCCTGAAACTTCGGCGGCCGCTTCTCGATAAACGACATGACCCCCTCCCGGGCGTCCTCGGTGGTCACGGAGATCCCCTGGAACGCGCTCTCGAACTCGAGCATCGTCTGCATATCCACGTCAAAGGAGCGGTTGAGCATCTTCTTGGTCATCCCGATGGAGCGCGTCGGGCCCGCCGCAAGCCGCGATGCCAGCGCCATTGCCTCGTCCATGAGCGTTTCCTTGGGGAATACCCGGTGGATCAGCCCCATCTCGAGGGCCTTCTCGGCAAGGATGTCCTCGCCGAAGAACATGATCTCTTTTGCCCGGGCCAGCCCCACGATCCGCGGCAGTAAAAAGCATCCCCCCGCGTCCGGCACCAGCCCCCGCCTGACGAAGACCTCGATGAATTTCACCCCCTCGCCCGCCACGATGATATCGCCCCCCAGCGCGATGTTGACGCCGGCGCCGGCGGCCGTCCCGTTGATCGCGTTGACGATGGGCTTTTCGCAGTTGGCCATGCTGAAGTAGACCTTGCCGTAGAGGTGGGCCGAGAGCTTCATCCCCATTGCCGTGGTCATGTCGGTGCGCCCCGCGCCCGACACGAGGTCGGCCCCGGTGCAGAAGGCCCGGCCGGCGCCCGTAGCAGGATTGCACGGATCGAGTCGTCCTGCTCGGCCTCCTGGAAATAGGAGATCAGGCCCTTGATCATGCCGTACGTCAGGGCGTTCATGTTGTCGGGGCGGTTGAGGGTTACGATCCCCACGTTATCGCGCTTGTCAATTAAGAGTTCGGACATGGCAGCTCCTTATCAGTGAATCGAGGTTTATCGTGATATTTCAGCGCCCCCGCGCCAGCTCGATAGCGCCGCCGCTGTCACTTCCCCTTGAGGATGGTGAGCGCAGAGAGGGCCGCGTTGTAGCAGAAGAGCCGGTGCTCCGGGATGGGCGTCCACCCCCTGCCGTCGCTCCCCTGGGCCAGCAGCAGGTATTTCTCGACGATCTCCCGGTCGGATTTATTGAGGGTCTCGGCCCGCCGGTCGTAGAGGCCCTTGACCTCCCGCACGAAATCGTTGAGCCGCCGGTTATCCGGGTCGGCGTCCCAGAGCGCGAAATCGGCATCGCTGCTCCAGCTGCCGGAGCGCAGGTAGTGACCCGTGAGCGAGGCGGTATCGGTCTTCTTGAGATACTCCGACGGAAGGGTAAACGACAGGTGGGGGCTCTGGTGGATATACTCGAGGAGGCCCGCCAGCCGGGAGACCGGGATCGCCTCCTCCAGGACGTTGCCCCGGTAGCCGTAGAACTCGAAGTCGGTGGAAAACGGCAGGAAAAAGCCGGAGAGCGTCGGGGCGACGGTATCCAGCATCTTGTAGAGCCGCTTCTCGTTCATGATGGCCATCCGGCCCAGGCTCGACAGCGTCCAGGTGTTCCACTGCGAGACGCTCCGAAACGCGACCAGCGACGCGGCCCCGGCCCCGTTCCAGACAAAGGGCGAGAGATCCGTCAACGTCCTGATCGATTTTTTCATCTTCATCAGGAGCCGCAGCTGGCGCAGCGGGCCCATCCGCATGGCCCGGGCGATCTCCTTGTGCAGTGAGGGGGGCACCGGTTTGAAATCGTTGGCGACGTTGAGCATGCCCTCGGTGGTGTAGCGCAGCAGCCCGTGGTCGATAAAACACCACGAAAAGCCGAGGTCCGTCAGGATCGACGGCAGCAGCGGGTCGATGGAGAGCTCCGGCGGGAAAAACCCGGTCGGGCCTGACCCCGAGGACCCGCTTGGCGGTATCGAGGTAGCGCCCGATGTCCCGCCGGACGTCGTCGGTCGTCATGAGCGGAAGGATCGCGTGGGTCCAGCTCGTCCCGGTGATCTCCACCTGGCCCCGCTTGACGAGCGTCTTGATCAGGGCGATGACCTCCGGGTACTTGCCGTATTCGGGAAACGCGCCGGACAGCACGTCCAGCGTAAATCCCGTCACGTTGAGGACGATCTTATACTGGGGGTTCTTTTCGAGCATCTCCAGGACCGGCAGATAGCTCCTGTCGACGACGTTGGGTATCTCGGCAAAGGGGAATTCCGCGTAGAGGAGGTTTGCGTGAAGCAGCAGCGTGGTATCTACCATATCGTAACTCACCCGGAAGGTTATTGATGAAGGTAGACCTTAATATATTTTTACCGGCATGTCAAGAAAAGGTCAATAAAAGGCGGCAAACCGGGCGCGTCTCTATCCGCGCCCGGGACAACGGCGGACGCCGGCCGGGGCGACGGATCACGACGGCCGGCCTGCCGGGCCGGGCCGGATCTAGCGTCCGGTGAAGTTGGGTTTCCGCTTGGCCTGAAACGCGGCGACTCCCTCCTTGAAATCCTCCGACGTGATCGAGAGGATGAACTGGTCCGTATCCATGTGCGAGGCCAGGCGGTCCATCACCGTCGTCAGGGCGTTGATCGTCTGTTTGGTCATGGCGACCGGGACCGGCGGCCGTTCGGCCACGTGCTCGGCGATCTTTAGCGCAACCGACAGGGCGTTGCCGTCCGCCGTTTTCCGCTGGGCGAACCCCCACTCGTAGGCCTCCGCGGCCGTTACCCTGTCCGCGAAGATGACGATCTCCTTGGCGCGTGCGGGCCCCACGAGGTGGACGAGGCGCGGCAGCGTGGCCCAGCTCATGTTCATGCCCAGGACGATCTCCGAGACCCGGATAAACGAGGATTCGGCCATCACCCGAAAGTCGAGGGCGGAGGTCAGCGCCACCGCCCCGCCGACGCAAAACCCCTCGATGGCCGCGATCGTGAATTGATCCAGTTCCTCCCACGCCCGGCACATCCGGGGGGCGTATTCCATCGCCCGGCGTTTTTCAGCCAACCCTTCGCCGAAGAGGGCATAGAGCTTCGGGTCAGACAGGTCCACGCCGGGAGAGAAGTAGGAATCGCCGCCGGTGAGCACTCACCGCAATGAGGTCGGTGCGCTTCTTGAGATCTTCGGCCATGAGCGACAGCTCCTCGATCAGGTCAATCGAGAGGGCGTTCTTTTTTTCCGGCCGCGATATCCTGACAACCGCGGTCTTGTCCTGCTGTTCGAGAGTAAGTAACCGATATTCCATTGATGACTCCATAAAGCAATAGAGCGTTTCATTATTCCACAGCGGTACGCGCGTGTCAATACCGCGATCGGCCCCGCGGCGGCGCGCCCCTGCAGGCGGGGGGAAACGGACAAAACCGGGGCACGATAACGATTCAGTTGTGATTTGCCGCCGTTCTGGTATAATGAAAAACCTTTACGAGGAGACCATGCAGCAGCACAGACCCGCACAATTCCCAAGCGACCTTGAAATCTCCCAGGCGGCGTCCGTCGCCCCCATTGCCGACGTGGCCCGGGCAGGCCGGCATCGAAGCCCGCTACCTCCTGCCGTACGGGGAATATAAGGCCAAGGTCCAGCCTTCGATATCCTCGATACGCTGACCGACCGGCCCAACGGAAAATACGTCGTCGTTACCGCCATCAACCCGACCCCGCTCGGGGAGGGTAAGACCATTACCACCATCGGGCTCTCCCAGGGTTTCACCGCCCTCGGCAAGCCCGTCTTTACCTGTATCCGCCAGCCTTCCATGGGGCCGACCTTCGGGATCAAGGGGGGGCCGCCGGCGGCGGGTATTCGCAGGTCGTCCCGATGGAGGAATTCAACCTCCACCTGACCGGCGATATCCACGCCGTGGCCGTCGCCCACAACCTGATGGCAGCGGCCATCGACGCCCGCAGGCTCCACGAGTCCCGCAGGAGCGCACCCGAGCTTTTTGACATACTGGTAAAGGACGGACGTTTTACCGACTGGCAGAAGCAGCCGCCTCGACAAGCTCGGCATCGATCCGGACAAACAGCGCCGCGGACTTCACCGAGGCCGAGAAGCGCCGGTTTGCGTACCTGGATATAGACGACCATAACGTCTTCTGGCGGCGGGTGGTCGACGTGAGCGATTCGTCGCTGCGCAACATCGTCACGGGGCTGGGCGGGCCGCTGGACGGCCTGACCCGTCAGAACGGGTTTGACATCGCCGTGGCCTCCGAGATCATGGCGGTCCTGGCGCTGGCCACGGACCTCGCCGACCTGCGGCGGAGGATCAGCCGCATCATCTTCGGGGTGAGCCGCCGGGGCGAGCCCCTCACCGCCGAGGACCTCGGCGTGGCCGGGGCCATGACGGTGCTGCTCAAAGACGCGCTCAAGCCCAACCTGATGCAGACGATGGCAAAAAGCCCGGTCTTCGTCCATACCGGGCCCTTTGCCAACATCGCCCACGGCAACTCGTCGATCATCGCCGACGCCATCGCCCTCAAGCTCGCGTCGGGCGGCTACGTGATAACCGAAGCGGGCTTCGGGGCCGAGTGCGGGCTGGAGAAATTCATCAATATCAAATGCAGGGCGTCGGGGTTATCTCCCGACTGCATCGTGATCGTGGCGACGGTCCGCGCCCTCAAGATGCACGGCGGCGGCCCCCAGGTAATCGCCGGGGCGGCCGCTTGACGCCGCCTACCGGACGGAAAACCGCGAGCTCGTGACGGCGGGGCTCCCCAACCTCACGTTTCACGTCAGGAACTGCCGCAAGTTCGGCGTTCCGGTGGTCGTGGCCGTCAACCGTTTTCTGACCGACAGCGACCGCGAGATCGACATCATCAGGGAGGCGGCTGTCGCGGCGGGCGCCGAGGGGGCGTATGTGAGCGAGGCATGGGAAAAGGGGGGCGACGGGGCCATCGAGCTGGCGCGGGGGGTGGCCGAGGCCTGCGAAAAGAAAAAGGACTTCAGGTTCCTGTATCCGCTGGATATCCCCATCGAAGAGAAGATCCGCACCATCGCCCGGGAGTTTTACAACGCCGAGGATATCGAGCTATACCCGGACGCCGTGAAGAGAATCAGGCTCATCAGACAGGTTCGGTCTTGGGGGGCTCCCCATCTGCATGGCAAAGACGCACCTGTCCATCTCCCACGACCCGGCGCTGAAGGGGGTGCCCGAGGGCTACCTGCTGCCTATCGAAGATATCCGCATCTCGGCCGGGGCCGGCTTCATCTACCCGCTGTGCGGCGAGATGCGCACGATGCCGGGGTTGCCGTCCCGCCCCGCCTTCATGGACGTCGATATCGACCCGGCCACCGAGACGATCCGGGGGCTCTTTTAGCCCGCGAACGCCCCCGGGCGTGACATCGGGAGGCCGGCTGGAGAGGCAGAGCATGTGCGAATCGAGCGTATATTTTAAAAGACGGCGAGGATGAGCGGCTCGTCCTCGAAGACGTGGTCCTGATCAGGCCGGCGCCGGGCGTTGTCTATATAGAGGATATCCTCGGCAGGTCTCAAGAGGTGCCGGGCCGTATCGAGCTTATCGACCTGATGAACCACCGGGTCGTCATTTGTGGCAAATAAAAGCGGAGTAGGTATGGCACAGATCATCGACGGAAAAGAGATCGCCCGGCTCGTCCGGGCCGAGGTTGCCCGGGACGTCGGCGCCCTGAAGGAAAAGACCGGCCTCGTACCCCATCTCGCGGTCATACTGGTGGGCGATGACCCGGCGTCCCAGGTCTACGTCGGCCACAAGGAGAAGGACGCCACCGAGGTCGGCATCGATTCCATCACCCACCGGATGGCCGCCGATACGAAAGAGGACGAGGTCGCGGCGCTCATCGACCGCCTCAATGCCGACCGCGCCGTCCACGGCATCCTCGTCCAGCTTCCCCTGCCCGGCCATATCAACACCGAGGCCGTCATCGAGCGGATTGATCCCGCAAAAGACGTGGACGGGATCACGCCCGAGAATTTCGGCAGGCTGCTCGCGTCCGAGGCGTTCCTGGAGCCCTGCACGCCGTCCGGCGTCATGGAGCTGCTGCGCCGCTACGACGTGGCCGTCAAGGGGAAATCCGCCGTTATCGTCGGCCGCTCCAACATCGTGGGCAAACCCATCGCGCTGATGCTCATGCGCGAGCACGCCACCATCACGGTCTGCCACTCCCGGACGACCGACCTTGCGCGCCGGGTCTCAGAGGCCGATATCCTGGTAGCCGCCACCGGAAAGCCGCGGATGATCCAGGGGAGCTGGATCAAGGAGGGGGCGGTGGTTATCGACGTGGGGATCAACCGGATGCCCGACGGTAAGCTCGTGGGAGACGTGGATTTCGATGAGGCCTGCAAGCGCGCCTCGCTGATCACCCCGGTTCCGGGGGGGGTGGGGCTCATGACCAGGGCGATGCTGTTGAAGAATACGCTGAAGGCGGCAGAGAAGGCCGTATCGTAAAGAGCCCGGGGGCGTGGCCTCGGTCTACGTAACCCGCTTTTTATCGATGAGCCGCTCGTGCGATCCGCCCCGCAGCGGCGGTAACCAGCGAGTCCGCGGGCGAAATCGCCGCCGCCGGCCCCACTGACCATATCCGCCTGGATGACCGCGGCGGAAAAGGGGATGAACCCGAGGAAGTCAAAATCGGGCATCGCCGTCCGCAGGAATTGTTCGTCCCCCGTATCCCTGACCTTGTTCCCCACCACGGCGATCTTTTCGATCCCGATGTCTGCCGCAAGCGCCCGTACCCGGTTTGCCGTTTCGACGCTGCGCCTGCCCGGCTCCACCACGACGATCAGGATGTCCACGG
The DNA here is from genome assembly GCA_963848155.1 of uncultured delta proteobacterium. Classification (GTDB taxonomy): domain Bacteria; phylum Desulfobacterota; class Zymogenia; order Zymogenales; family Zymogenaceae; genus JAFGAS01. The sequence goes on along the minus strand of CAWKCL010000001.1, from coordinate 265,518 downwards.
CGCGGGCCGTCCCCCGGCCGAGGTGCTCGATACCCGCCTCCATGTCCATGATCACCACCTCGTCCCGTTCGAGGATAAGGTGGCCGACCAGCGCCCTGACCAGAGCGCTCTCGGGGCAGATACACCCCCCTCCCCCCGCCGCACCGTCCCCATCACGAGCAGGCGGATGCCGTCCTTTTGAACCGCCACCGTTTCCGGCAGGTCGTCCACGCGCGGATTGAGAAGGAACAGGCCGCCCGGCTTTCCCGGCGCGGCGCCGGTGCGCTCGGCGATCAGCTCCTTCATGGCCGAGATCGGGGTAACCGTCCCCGGGTCGACCCCCATCCCCGCGGCCAGGTTCCCGTCCGGGTCCGCGTCCACCAGGATCACGCCCGCGCCCCGGTCGCGGAAATGACGGGCCAGGAGCAGGACAAGGGTGGTCTTGCCCACGCCGCCCTTTCCGCTGACGGCGATCTTCATGGGCTCATCTCCCTGATGATGCGAATCATCTCTTCGGTCACCCACTGGGTCAAAACGACGATGTCTTCCGCCGGGAATATCTCCGTAATCGTCCTGTCGTAGAGAAACGTGACCGCGGGGGAAAACCGGTCGTCCCCCTCCCAGAAGACGATGCCAACCGGCACGCCGGAAAACGGCTCCAGGACTGCGGATGCGTCCCCCCCGAGCGCCGCGTTACGCCCTCCCAGCCGCTCGGCCGCGGACCTGAGCCGATCTCCCGCGCCCGAGAGCGCCGCGGCCAGCCGCCCCGCCGTCCGCTTCTCGTAGACCGAACTATACAGGAGCCCGTCGGGGATGTCCGAAAACGCGATCCACTCTCCCACGGGGTGGGCGGCCGGTATGTAAAAGCAGGGCGTGAAGGATGAGGATTTCGGCGAATACGCTCAGGGGGCCGACGGGCGCGCCGTCATCGCGGGAAACGGCGCCGTCGGGAAGGCTGACACGGCAGGTCGTCCCCATGCACGGGAAGGATACGGTTTGTCCCCCGTCCCGTCCGGTATCGAGGGTTCCCCCGAGGCGCCCGGCCTGGAGCCGGACGTCCGCCCGGGCAAGGCCGTCCCGCGCCGCCGCGAGGGCGGCTTCGTAGTTGGTCGGGCGTGTCGTTGTTCCGGCGGCAGTAAGAACCGACGAATAGTTCATAGTCTTTTGCAGTATAGGAGGATTTCCGGGCGGCATATATGCCGCCCCTACGGGTTCAAACGATGATCTGCTCGTAGGGGCGGGACATGTCCCGCCCGCTCCTTCTCTCACTCATATTTGCAGCCACGATTCGGAAAAGATCGTCTTGCCCAGCAGCACCCGGGTCGTCTTGGCAAAGTCGCGCTCGTCGCCTGAAAGCGACCCGTCATCGACAGACTCCGCCGTCCATGACGCGGCCGACGATGCCGGTAATATCGGGGCGTTTGCCGCTCATCAGGTCGATGGTGACCGGGTCCAGCCCGTTGACAATGGCGGATTTCAGGCCGAGTTTCATGAGCATGGCCGTGTAGGTACGGTTCAGGATGGGGCGAAGGTCGTTGGTCACGCCGTTGCTCACGTTGGAAACGCCGCAGGTCGACCGGACGCCCGGGCGCAAGCTCCGGCAGCATCGTCATGAACTCGGTGCAGGCGGCCAATTGCTCCTGCTGGGAGCTGATGGGAAGGACGATCGGGTCGACGTAGATGTTTGTCTCGGCGAGACCCGCCTGTGACGCCCGGTAGAGGAATTCGGCCAGCAGCACTCCCCGCTCGTTGGCGTCCCGCGGGATTCCCTCGACGCCCAGCATGAGCGCGACGGCCCGCGCCCCGGTATCCACCGCCACCGGCAGCAGCGCGTCCATCCGCTCGGGCCTCACCGAGATCGAGTTGATGATCGGCGCCCCCCCGAGATTCCTATAGACCTTCAGGCCGGCCTCGATTGCCTCGATGTTGGTAGTATCGAGCGACAGGGGGAGTTTGGTGACCTCCTGCACCGTCGTGACCAGCCACTCCATCAGCTCGGGGCCGTCCTTGCGGGCCGGCCCGGCGTTGAGGTCAAGGGCGTGGCAGCCGGCCTTCTCCAACTCCGCGGCCAATTCCTGTACCGGCTTCTTTTCCCGGTTCCTGATCGCCTCGCCGATGGTCTTTGACATGATATTGATGTTTTCGGCTATGATAAGCATGAAAAGGCCTCCGTGAATTGACAGCGTGACTATCGGCCGCCGGGACCCGTTCCGCGTCCCTTTGTCCCTTTCATCGGTCTCACGTCCGGTTGCACCATCGCCACTGTTGCGCTATGCCGCACCCGACATGTCCCTGAGGAAGCGCGGGATGTGGGCGGCCTCCCGGGGGCCGACGATCACCTCCCAGCCGCCGCCCAGCTCTTCCTCCAGCTCACCGCTGATGACGGCCACGTACCCCGGGATGACGACCTTCTTATGGCTGACCTTTTCGGCGATCCCGGTCTTCTTCATGAGGCCCGCCACGAGGTCCCCCGCGAATTTGCCGGCGGCCCAGGCCGTCAGCACCGAAAGCCCCTCGGTATCCAGCACCAGGAGCCACGAGGGAACCCGGCTTGACTCCATCTCGCCGGAGACGATAAAGTAGGTCAGCGAAAAGTTTGAGGTAACCAGGAGCGGCGAGCCCTCGTTCGGGTTGTTGATGGGGTAGACCCCCTGGGCCGTCATCATCGGCCGCTGCGGGTCGGTATAGATGTTCAGGCGGGAGACCAGGAGCGGGAATATCCCCTCCCCCCGGATGTCCGAGACGACCACGATGCCGGCGTACTTGGCGACGGCGAGGTTTGCGGTAAGCATCTCCTCTTCGAATCCCCCGGCCGCCCTGCCCGGAAACGCAATCGTCGGAAACCCGAGGGACTTCTGGCGCTTCAGGGCCAGACGCCGTATCGAGGTCTGGTCGAAAAGGACGCGGCCGGCCGACGCCGAACCGCTGTCGAGCACGATGTCCGTTACGCCCCTGGCCGTGACCCTCTCGACCAGCGCCGACAGGGCCGATACGTCGGGCGCCGTAACCGCCAGCGGGCATTTATATTTAAGCGCGAGGTCCGCCATCGCGTCGGCGTTCGTCTGGCCCGCCGCATAGATGAGCGGCCTCTTTTCGGCCGCGGCCCCAAGCCCCGCTTCCATGACGCCGGGGTCATCGGTCATGAGGATGACGCCGGCCGCCTTCCCGGCCGACTTTCTTAACCAGCTGGACGAACCGTCTCCTTTTGCCCTGTCGTGGATTGGACCGCGATGAGCTCCGCCGAAAGCACCATCCCCACCCGGTCGTAACGGTGGGCGGCAAAGGCTGCGATCCGCCCGTCCATCTCGGCATCGGTCATGGCGTCGGTGATCAAGGAGGGCCAGCCCCGGCCTGTGGAAAAAGGTCTTCTCGTGGCGGAAGAGGACCGTTTCGCCGCCGACGGTTACCTTGTCGGGCCCGGTCCCGATCGTGACCTCCCGGATGGGCGGGGCCGCCGATTCGGCCAGCGCCGCCCTCGCCTCCTCCGAGACATAAGGGCAGGCCGAAAGCTCCATCTTGCCCGCGGCGATGTTCATGGCAAACGCCAGGCACGTGGGCTGGCCGCATTCGCCGCAGTTGGTCTTGGGAAGGAGTTTTAGGATTTCGATTCCTGAAGGCATGACGGCTCCTTTCTGGTGCGTTCGTCGGTATGAGGGCGATACGTGCGTATTTGCCGTATCGTTACGGATTCACCGCTATAGCAGAGCGGTATGCGTCGCCCCTGTCGATCGTTCTCTAAAACAACGGCGGCAGGCTCAGCGCCGGGTGTTTGACCTCTTCGAGGAAGGGGAGGATCTCCTCCTCCGTCGTTCCGATCCGCTCATCGGCGATCATATCCGGCAGGTCCGGCACCCCCTCTTCTTTGGCGCGGACGATGAGCCGCTCCATGATCTCTTCCTTGAGGCGGGACGGCATCCAGACCAGCCGCTTTATGCCGCCGTCGGCCCTCAAGAACTTCCGGCTCGTTACGTAGTACTTGCTGTGCCCCACGAACCCCGGCGTGACGTTTCCTCCCCCGACCATCCCGGCCATCGTCGTGAACTTCATGCCGGCCGGCGTCATGTCCGGGAAATCCCGGTCCACCGTCATCACCCCGTTGGTGAGCGGCATGATGCAGGCGATGCACTCGAAGCAGCCGCAGGAGGTCATCGGGGTGCGCATGAGGCTGTACGCGTCGTATTCGGTGATGTTGCCGCGGGAGGCCTTGGCGACGAACTCGTTGACCCCCTCCCACTGCCCGTACTGCTCGTCGATGGTCTTTCCCTTGATAACCGGCTGGTTCGGCCCGGTGGGGTTGATCTCGAAGGAGGCGCGGCAGTCGAGCCACGAATAGGCCCCGCACAGCCCCGGCCGCTCCGGGGTCACGATGCAGACGTGGTTGGGGGCAAACGACTGGCAGAGCGTGCAGGAGTAAAACGGATCGGTGGTCTCGTCGGTCATGCCCTCGATCCGCTCGTCGCGCTCACGGAAAATTGCCAGCGCCCGGTCGTATATCTCTTTGACCCTGGTCCCTTCGGTGTAGATCTTGACCTGGACCTTATCGAAGATATTGCCGAAGTCCTCGTGGTACTTGGCGTGGATGATCGAGCCCAGGTGCCCGAGCCGGAACCCTTTCTCGACGGCCTGCCGCGAGAACCTGAGCCAGACGATGTTGCGCTGCCCGATGTGCATGACGCCCTGGGCGTAGTTGATGAGGTGGTGGAGCTGGCGCTCGAGGATCGGCTCGAAGTCCTTCTGCATCTGCCGTCCCGCCACCTCCACCACGATGGCAAGCGGCAGCGCCGGGCTCTCGCCCGACGCGTCTGTCCCGTCGGGCCGGCTCGTGACGCTGTCCAGGTCGGGGCCGATCACCTCGATAGCCCCGTCGGTGACCTCGTCCATCTCGCGGGTCGTCGTCAGCTCTACGGCTTGCGTCCTGCCGCCGCCGCATTCGGCCACCAGGTCGTCCTTCCTCACCCGCTCCCCCTCGTAGGCGGGGCTGTACGCGACGGGGATGGGGACGTTGGCGACCTTGACCTTGAGGCCGCGCACCTCGACGGCCTTGGGCACCAGCTGGTCGTACGGGACGCCGGAGACCACGTGCTCATAGGTGCAGACGCCCGTGGGCAGGATCTGGGGGATGGCGGTATCGGCGATGACGGGAAACCCGAAGTTGACGGCCCCCAGGGCGTTGGCGTACCATTCCTCGTCCACGTACCCGAAGGGGAGCACGAAGGCGAAGATCCGGTCCTTGTTATAGATCAGGATCTTCCTGAAATCGCCGGGTTTTATGTTCCCGAACGACATCGCCGCGCGGGTCGCAAAGCCGATGGAAAAGACGACCGATGACGTATCCGGCCCGAAGGGGACAAGCCGCGTGTTCCAGCCGATCTGTACGCCGGCCTCGACCAGCTGTTCGGCAAATCCCGGTTTGCCGCCGATCCCCGAGGACATGAAGACATAGAGGTTTTTTTGCTGCAGCTCCTGGGCGATTTGCGCGGCGATTCCGGCTTTCCGGGGCGCGGCCGAGCACCGCCGCAAACCCGGGCGCAGTGCCGTCCACGAACTCAACGCCGCGCTTTCGCATGATCACGTCGTCTGCCGCCCCCAGCCAGATGGAATCGTCGGTCACCTCCTCCCTCCCGGCGAGATAGAAATTCGGGTCATCGAGGTAGCGGACGGCCTCCTCGCACTCCTCGGCAAAAAAGGTCGCCATCCCGGCGTCCAGCGCGGGCCCCAGGTAGGGCAGGTTGTGGGTCTCTTTCACGCGGGGCGGCAGGAGCGATGCCGCCCGATCCAGCACCGGGCCCATGTCGGAGAGCTTCTTTACGGCGACCCCGAGGATCCCGTAGATGATCGGCAGGAAATACCCCGTGTTGGGAAACCCGACCTCCCGGTCCGGCCCGTATTTGCCGAGCGCCTCCTCGTATTTGTTGCGCGCCCGGGCGACTATGGTATACGCCCCGTTGATACCTGCCGAGGCTATGATCTTTGACATCGGTTACTCCTGATTCTACGTCTCCAGCTCCCGGCGTTTCTCCATGTCATAGAGGACCCGCTCCCGGGCCGTATCGATGCCGAGCTTGTGCCGCTTTTGATCGATGTGGTCGATCATGAGCCGCGCGGTCTTGATGGGGTCGCGCTCAAAGGCCCATTTTCCCGCCGAGTTCCTGTTCGATACCGGAAAAGAGGTACTCGGTGAGTCTCTTTGCCCCCAGCGTCGGCCAGGTCACCCCGAAGACCGTGAAGATCCCGGACGCCACAAAATAGTGGCCGATAGAAAGCGCCTTTTCGCTCATCCACTCGGGCGCCGCCCCCGCGCAGGGGAGGTCCGACAGGTCGTCGCCCAGCCCCCCCTCCTTGACCATGGCCGTGGCCGCTATCAGGATGCGCGAGTTGTCCACGCAGGAGCCCATGTGCAGCACCGGCGGCATCCCCACCGCCTCGCAGACCTCGGCAAGCCCCGGCCCGGCGAACCGCGCCGCCTCCGGGCACCAGGAGCCCCTCCTTGGCGCAGGCCACCGCCGAGCATCCGGTCTGGAGCACCAGCACGTCGTGCTTGATGAGCTCCTTGACGAGCGCCACGTGGTGCTGGTCGTGGGTCACCTTGGCGTTGTTGCATCCGACGACCCCGGCGACGCCGCGGATCCTCCCGTTGATGATGTTATCGTTGAGGGGCCGGTATGACCCCCGGAAGACGCCGCCGAGCATATAGTTGATCGTCTCGTGCGAGAACCCGACCACCATGTCCATGGTGCTGTCTTTCGGGATGACGACCTCCCGCTTCCGGTTGGGGAAGTTTTCCACGGCGATCTCTACGATCTCGCGGGCGGCCGCGAGCGGGTTTTTCTCGTCGAATTCGAGGTGCCTGCGCCCCGAAGAAGCGGGCCTTGGGGTTGGTGGTGATCAGCGCCGTGTGGTAACAGCCGGCCACGTCCACCAGGGACTGCCACGTGCACTGGACGTCCACGATCATCGCGTCCACCGCGCCGGAGACGATGGCCACCTCCTGCTGTAGAAAATTACCCGCCACCGGTATCCCGTGGCGCATCAGGATTTCGTTGGCCGTGCAGCAGATGCCGCCGATATTAATGCCGGCGGCCCCCTTCTCTTTTGCCAGCGCCAGGAGCTCCTTGTCGCGGGAGGCCGCCACGACCATCTCCGAGAGGAGCGGCTCGTGGCCGTGGACGATGATGTTGACCTTATCCGGCGCCAGTATCCCCAGGTTCACGGAGCCGACGATCGGAACGGGATTGCCGAACAGCACGTCCTGAAGCTCCGTGGCGATCATCGAGCCGCCCCAGCCGTCGGCCAGGGCCGTGCGGGATGCCTGCTTCATCAGGTTCTTGTAGTCCTGGTCGACCCCGATATGGGTCCGGTGCATGCACTCCACGATCTCCCGGTCGATCCCCCGGGGGACGATCCCCTGCTCTCTCCAGAGGGCCTGCCTTTTTACCGGCGCCTTGGAAACGAAGCACAGCTCCCCGTCCTGGCGGCCGAACTGGTCGCGAAGTATCGCGCCCACCTCCTTGGCGACGGCGGCGGTATCCTTACCGTCGACCGCCACCCCCAGGTCCAGCGCCAGAGACAGGAGCTTCTGCTCGTCCTTGATCGCAAAGCCGTCAAGCTCGCCGTCGGCCGTCCTGATGAAGGCCTCCACCACCGCCCGGGCATGGTCGGAGTGCGCGGCGGCCCCGGCCGCCACGGCCCTCAGGAAATTTCGGGCGGCGATCGTTTCGCCGTCAACCCCGCAGACGCCCTTTTGCGGCGGGTCGCCGAAGAGGCTGACCTGGCACGGCCCCATCGCGCAGTTGCGGCAGCAGACCCCCGCGATCCCGTAGCCGCACTGGGGCGACTGCTCGTCGAGCCTGTCCCAGCACAGCGTGACGTTATCCGCGGCGGCCTTCTCGGCAAGCTCTATAACCGCGGGATCTATGCTCTTTTTTCTATCGATACCCATCGATGTCTCCGATTTCTATGATACGTGCGGCGGCGCCACCGACGACCCCGTAAGGACGCGTTCGCCAAACCGGGCACGTTTGCACGAGGGGCAAACGAGGGCGACCTCGTCCGGGAGGGAGCGTTTCTCCCGGATAACGGAAAGGTGCTCCTCGGTCGTGATGGGACGGCCGCACGTACCGCAGGACGCCAGTGTAAACTCTCTCTTCCCCTGCTCGAAGCGCCGGACGCCGTTCTTGTCCGTAACGGTGATGGCCCCGGTTGGGCATACCGCCGCGCAGGTACCGCAGCCGATACACCCGTCCGTCACGGTTGTATAGGGCGTATCGGCGGCCCCTTTCTCGTAGGTGAGGGCCTTTCGTCCGATGACCTGGTCGCAGACCCGGACGCAGAGCCCGCACCGGATGCAGCGGTTCTCCGGGCCGTCCGGAAGGTCATCGATCCCCGCCTCCCGCGCGATCCGTCGCACGGCCGGCGCGCCCGCGGACGAAGCGAGCAGCCCCGCGGCGATCTCGCGCCGCCGCGCCAGCGCCCCCTCGGAACGGGTGTTGACGGTCAGCGGCTCCGTGATCTTGTAGGAGCAGGCCGTCAGGTAGCTGACCTTGTCCCCCCTGGTCACCTCGACGGTGCATATACGGCACGCCCGGTGAGGACGGAGCGACCGATGGAAGCAGAGCGTCGGGATTTCGATCCCGACGCTTCCGCGCGGCGTCCAGTATTGTCTGGCCCTCGCTGACCGACGCCTGTATTCCATCAATCGTGATATTGATCATCGAATACCCCGTACGACCATCGGGTCGGCTACTTCGCGGGTTTGCCACCCACGAGTTCCCCCACGAGTTCCATATACACTATGCGGCCTTCGCCCGGTTTTGTATAGTGGACGAGACCTTTCTCCGTTTTGCCCTTGTCGAAGGCTATCGCCCCCGTTGGGCAGGCCTCGGCGCACGCCGTGGGCCTCCCCTCGTCTCTCCGGGACGGGCAGAGATCGCACGTCACGTATGCGCGGCCGTCGGCCCGGGCGGCGGGCACCCCCAGGTGACAGGCGACCGCGCAGGCGCCGCACCCCACACATTCTTCCTCGACGAGCACCACCTCACCCGACGGCCGCTTTGTGATCGCGCCCGCCGGGCATACGGCGGCGCACGCCGGATCGTCGCAGTGGACGCAGACCAGGATTATCGGCATTCCCTCCCGCTGGGTCAGCGTAACCCGGGGTGGGGGGGCGTCCGGCCGCCCGATCGCGGTCGACAGGTCCCGCGAAGGCGAGTGCTCCACCACGCAGGCGATCTCGCACCGCCCGCAGGCCACGCAGCGATCGATGTCTATCGATAGCGTCGGGCTCATGATTTGGCCATCTCGTCCATAAACCAGTTCATGAGGCGGGCCGTCTCGGGATGGCGCACCACCAGGACGTCGGCCCCGGCAAGCAGCATCCCCTGGGCGGTCATCGCCTCGAGCAATACACCCCGCACCGCGGGATCGCCCAGCAGCGGGGCCTCTTCCTTCGTGAGGCGCGCCTCCTTGGTCTTCCACACCTCCCCGGCGACATGGCAAAACAGCGGCGACCTGAGCTTTTCGTCACCGGCCGTCAGCGCCGCGATCCTGATTCGCTCCATGACCGAATAGGTATACTCGAAGCCGTACCCCAGCCCCCCCACCGTGGGATCGATGAGGATGCGGTTGGCGGGGATGCCGAGGTTTTCCAGGAGGATGTTGAGCTGTTTTGCCAGGTTGATGTCGATGGGGGTGGACGCAATCACCACGTGCCCGTAGGCCAGCGCCGAGGCCCCGATCTGCTTGTAGTTACCCTCCGCCACCGGCCCGAGGGCAAGCGGCGTTGCCTGGCACGCCTCCGCCACCGCCTTGAGGACGGCGGCGTCTTTCGTCTCGTTTCCCGATCCCCAGACCACCAGCGGCACGTCGATGGCCGAGTGGACCGCCTGCACGGCCTGGACCGCCTTTTCGGGAGGATCGTTTCTCCCGTTGGGGTCGGTTCCGACGAGCGTCAGGCAGATGAGGTCGGGCTTATAGTCCGAGACCGCCTTTTTCGCCCAGGCGGCGGGGTCGCCGGTCGCCTCTCCGAAAACGGAATCGAGCGCCGCCGATCCCTGACCGGGGCCCGTGTCGACCACCTCGAGCGCGATCCTCGGACGGTTGGGCATCGCCCCCTCGAACAGGTGAAAGGGATAGGAGGTCTCCCCCCCGACCGTCACCGTGCGGCCCGCCGCCCCGAGGGTTACCGGGGTCACGGCCCCGGAGTATACTATCTTTGCTTCGAGCTGTGCCATGGGGATTTCCTGACAGGTGTTGACGAAAAAAACGCCTCATTGTAAACGATCGGCGCGAGAAAAAAAAGGGTTATTTTGGGATTACCGATTAAGTCCGCTGCCCGGAGAATTGTCATCGCGATTCCCCGAATGTCACCCGGCGAATGAACGCACGTACGGGTGGCTTCATGCCTTGGTCTTTCGCCGTTCGCTCCCGTACCAGTCGTCCGAATACCAGTAGCGGCAGGCGGTCTTCAGGTAACCCAGCATCTCTTCCCGGCTGCGGAGCTTCTTCCTCCAGTCGTCGGGTGCGTCGGGCTTGCCCGCCTCATAGGTCGGCCCGAGGACGCCGGGTGCGTCCGCCCGGGTCTTCTTGTTCTCGGCGCTCATGTCGTCTCCTCTCGTATTGCCTGGTTAATGAGATGGCCCACCGCCCGCCCGTACGGCGTCTCCAGAAGGCCGACCAGTGGGATATCGTCCCGGCACGCCCGCGCAATGTCCTCGTCCTCGGGAAGGATCGTCGACGGCCCAAGCCCGCTTCTTTCTGCCTCTTCCCTCACGGCGTTTGATAACCCATCCGGCCCCACCCGGTTGATCACCAGATGCGCCTTTTTGACCGCCACGCCTATGTCGTCCGCCAGAGCCCTGAGGCGGATCGCCGTCCTGACCCCCTTTACGGTATGGTCGCTGACAAGGAAGAGCCGATCGATCCCCCCCACGACCTTTCGGGAGAGATGCTCCATCCCCGCCTCGTTGTCGATAACGACGACCCGGTAATTGCCCGAAAGCTCCTCGATCGATTTCCTCAGGAGGTTATTGACAAAGCAATAACACCCGGGGCCCTCCGGCCGGCCCATAACCAGGAGGTCAACGCCGCTGCCCTCGATGACCGACTGGTGCATCCGCATTTCAAGGAGAGCTCCCTTGGTCATCCCCGGCGGGATATCGGGGCTTCGGTCGATGAAATCTTCCCGGATCTCCCCGAGCGTCCGCGTGACCGCCATCCCGATTGCGGGCCCCAGGTTGTCGTTGGGGTCGGCATCCACGGCCAGAATCGGCACCATCCCGCTCGCCTTGAGTGCGCCGACCATGAGCGCGGCAAGCGTAGTCTTGCCGGTCCCGCCCTTTCCTGCTATTGCGATCCTCATCATCCCGATGCCCCCTCCCTGCGGGCGTCCCGGCGTGTGCCCGGTAGCTTTTTGACCGTCGGAAATAAGTCAATGTCCGTGTGGGGAAGAAACGAGGCGGCCAGGTACCGATCCATATATCCGGGGTCGACCGAGAGCTCCACGTTCGTCATGCCGCGGGCTATCTCGAGCCCCTGTCTGAAACGCGACCGCGAGAGCGCGGCAAGGCAGGCCCCCGAGAGCGACCCGTTGCCGATGAAGACGAAACGGTCCCTCGGGATATCGGGCAGCAGTCCGATGCGGACGCCGTTTTCGATATCCAGGAAGTTTCCGAAGGCGCCGGAGATGATCACCCGGCCGATCTCATCCATACCGATCCCGGCCGCATCGGTGAGCGATCGGTACCCGGCAAACATCGCGGCCTTTGCCCGTATCACGTTTTCGATATCCGCGTCGGAAACGACGATATCCTCATCGATACCGGCGTCTTTAGCCCAAACAAGCACGTACTCCATCCCGCTTTCTCCCTGCCGTACCCGGCCGGTGGAGAGATCTTCCCTGATCTTCCCGTTGGGCAGGAGCACCCCCGCACAGAAGAGCCCGGCCAGCGCGTTGATAATCCCGGAGCCGCAGATACCGACGGGAGGTTTTTTGCCGATAGCGGTTATCATCGGCTCATGGTCATCATCGATGAAAACTCCCTCGACGGCCCCGGCAGACGCGCGCATGCCGAAGCGAACGCCTCCCCCCTCGAAGGCCGGGCCCGCCGAGGCAGACGCCGTGAGCATCCACTGGTCATTGCCCAGGACGATCTCGCCGTTGGTGCCGATGTCGATAAAGAGGGTCACCGTTTTTTCCCGGAAAAGCCCGCCTGCCAGCACGCCCGCCACGATATCTCCCCCGACGTAGCTGGCCACTGACGGGAAGACGAAAAGGGGCGCCTCGGGCGGGAGGTCAAACCCAAGGTCGCGCGCCGGCGCGTCGGGATAGACGTTCGCCGCCGGGACATACGGCGCCATTTGGAGGTACCGGGTCGGGAGGCCCAGCAGCAGGTGGCTCATCACGGTATTGCCTGCCGCCACGACATGGCAGATGGACGCCCTGTCCGCCCCTGCCGCGGCAAGGAGCTCATCGATCAGCCCGTCGAGGGACTCGATCACGATCCGCTGGAGGGTTCGGCCGCCCTCCTCGGTACGGGCATAGACGATCCGGGAGATGACATCGGCGCCGTAGGCTCGCCTGCGGATTCACGACGGACGAACGGCCGATTTCCCGCCCCGTCCCGATATCAAGGAGGCTCGCCCAGAGGCCGGTCGTACCGATGTCGCAGGCGACCGCGAACATCGGCTCGCTCGCGCCGCCGCGTCCGATCCGGGCCAGGTGCGGCCGTTCCATGTCGTGGCCGCGGTGCGACAGGTATGCCGTCACGTCCCAGCCATAGTCGCGCACCAGGCCGGGGATTTGCCTGAGCAGCCCCGGAGATACCGAGACGTGCCGCACCCCGGCTACCTTTTTGATCCCGGAGACGACCCTGGTCAGGTCACCGGCGTTGTCCTGGTGGGTGGGGGCCGCGAGGGTAACGCGGTGCCGCTCGGTTGGTGGGTCGGTAAGACCTTCGGTAATTTCCGGCGCCCCGGCGGGCCGGGCGGCCGCGCGCGGACGGGCCGGCTCGGCGACGTGCCGGGTCGGCACCTCGACCGACATATCGCCGGTGACCTCGGTGTCGCAGGCCAGGCGCCAGCCCGCCGCGTATCGCCGCCGTCCCAGGACCGCCAGCGATTGGGCCGACTCCGGGGCCTGCCCCACCACCCTGACGGCGCATCCGCCGCAGGTCCCCGCACCCCCACACTGGGCATGAATGAAGACCCCCGCACCAAGCGCCGCTTCCAGGACCGTCGTTTGCCCTGAAACGGAGATCTCATGCCGGTTAGGGAGAAACCTGATGGTTTGCACGCGCGACTCTACCCTTGTTGAGATAAAGGCCCGCTCCCGGACGCCCGCAGCAGTCGATCAGTTATCGGGGGAGGGCCGAGAGCATGGTGGAAGAACGGTATTTCGACAGCGGCGCGAATACGAGGTGGACGGGAGAAGCATGACAGATACATGAGAATCCGGGCGCCGCGGTATAAGACCCGCCTGCTATTGTATACGCTCACAGGCAGCATGTCACGAGAAATCCCCGGACGCCGACTGCCTACGTCTCCGCCCCGTAGCGCACACCCACGGCGCCTTCGACATCATAGGTCATCTCGTAATCATACCCAAGCCTTCCTTCCTGGATAACGAAACCGAGCCTCCGATGCAGGCGCAGCGCCCTGACGTTTGACTTATCGACACAGATCCAGAGCCGCTTGACCCTCAGGTACCGGGCGGCCTCTATGACGACCTGGGCCAGCACACCGCCGATCCCGGCGCTCTGGTCGACCGGCAGCACCGCCATGAAATACTCGGAGACCTCGGAAGTTATGGGGAGGATGGCGGCATGCCCCACGATCGAGTCATCGGGGTCCATCGCCACGAGGTTACTGATGCCTTCCGCAAAGAAGTGCGTTACCCATGCCTCAAGTTGACCCGGGTCTTCCGGCGGCACCCCCATGTTACTCCGCTTCGGCTCAAATCCCCGGTACATCGCCATGACCTTTTCGAAATCGCGCCCCCCGGCAAACCGAAAGATATGCTCCCTCCCCTTCTGGTCAATGTAATAGTCCAGCGGGATATGGGAAAACCAACCGAGTTCCTCTTGAGAATCGCCTGTGCCATTCATCCCGGTTTCCGGTTTAGACCCGTGAATAGACCGCCAGCCCGATCCGGAAAGGACGCTCGTTACAGCAGCTTATCAGGATCGGGGATGTTCCCCCTCTCGATACACGTCCGGGCAAAACGTTTCCACCATTTACAGTCGGGCTCCAGCGCCGTATCCCCGTCCATTTCGGAGGCAACGGCGAGGATTTCCAACGATTCCTCGTACCGACCGGCCGCCCCTAACGCTGCCCCCAGGAAGACCGCGGCCCGGATATCTCCCGGGCGCGCCGATAGGGCTTCGCGGGCATAATCGACGGCCTTTCCCGATATCCCTCAGCGGCCATGGCGCCGTTCGATACAGTGATGAGAGACCCAGCATGACAAATCCCCCCCCGGCGGTCTTGTCATGTTCGTAGCAATAGACAAGGTGACGCGCGGCTTCGTCCTGTACGCCCTCCTTGAGGGCATCGACCATGCCGACGCCGTAGCAGTAATGCAGGGCCGACAGCGCCCAGTAGAGGCGCCCCTCGATTCCGTCGGGCCGGATGAGGATAGCACGGGCGGCAAGGTCCATCGCCCGTCTTGAGAGATCGCGCTGCCGATTTCTATTGTCGTTGGCCAGGAGGTCCTGGTCGGCTATCCACCAGAGGCAGCGGGCGGCCTTCCAATGCGCTTCGTAATTGTAGGGCGCGGTCTTGGCGGCAGAAAGGAAAAAGTCGGCGGCATTACCGTTTTCGACGGTCCCGTCCGTCCCCCGTTTTTCCCAGGCGGCGTCACCCTGGCTGAGAAGCAGGGATACGTCCTCTTCGGCGGCCGTCGCGTCGCGTAACGGGACGATCAGGGCAAGTACTATCGTGAAAAAGCAGAGAATTCTCACCGATAATCCTATCGGATGGTCCTGTTACTATTTTACAAACGACACGGCGAATAATCAACAGAAAACCGTCGGGCGCCGGCCGAACAGGCGACCGGAGCATGCCGTTTATCAGTATAGCGTTATTGTTTGACAGGACGACATCTAAAATGGTAGAACAATATGGGCTTTATTTCCAACGAACAAATAAGTTATCAATTCATGGAAGGTGGAAAAATGAAAAGGATTCTCTTCCTCGTTCTTGTGGGGCTACTCGCCGCCGGGGTTACCGCGCAGGCCGCAGAGCTCAACCCTCTGACTACCGACCGCGCCGAGACCGTCGGGGGCGGGAACCTCCGTCTTGACATAACCTTTTCGGCCGCGGAGCTTCCCGACTCATCGCTGCTCCTGAGCACGCCCGGTTTCAACGCGGCGTGGGGCATCTCGGATGATACCGATCTAATCCTTAAATACGGCGGATACATGACGCGCCGGTGGTCCGACGACAGCACCGATTCAGGTTCCGGGGACCTTACTATCGGCCTCAAGGTGTCTCCCTGGAAGGGACCCTGGGGGCGGCTCGGTTTTTCGATCGCGACCAAGCTCCCGAACGCCGAGGAGTTTAATGGGGTTGGAACCGACGAACAGGATTTCTTTGTAACCGGACTCTATACCGCGACGATTAAAAACCTGAAGATCAACCTCAACGCCGGCCTGGCCGTTATCGGCGACAATCAACGATACAGACACTACGACTACCTGTTCGCCTACGGCGTGGGGGTTGAATACCTGATTACCGATCACTGGTCAATCGTCGCCGACGTTGCCGGGACCACCGGCGACGACGATTACGAAATCGCGGCGGTCTCCCTCGGGGTCGTCGGCCCCCTCGCCTGGGGATGGGAATGGGGCGTCACCGGGTCGTACGGCCTGACGTCGCACACCCCCGAGTGGTCGGCCGGGATTTCCCTCTCGCGTGTATGGGATGTCGGGCCCAGCGGCGCGCTGTCGTTCTACACCGACGAATCCCCCCTGCGCCTGGCCTACTATCCCTTCCCGATGAAAACCAGGGAGGCATGGACGGTCGGCAAGGGCAGCGTCTACACCGGGCTGGGCCTTTCGGCCGCGGGTTTCTCAGACGACTCGATGCTCTATGACGCCTTTTTCAAGGAGTTCAGGGTCGGTCTGGCGAACGGCGTCGACATCGGATTCTCCAGTTCGTATTATTTCCTTGACGATTCCCCCGCCTATGGTGATACCGACGGCATATCAAACGTCCATGTCAGCTTCAAGGTGTCGCCCTGGGAGGTGGGGGTATTCCGCTTCGGATTCCTCACCGACGTCAAGCTTCCCCTGGATTCGTATGACGACGGGCTTGGACAGCGGAAAGATGGATTTCACCGGGCTCATCCTGGCGTCGGTCTCGTACAAGAAACTGGCCGCCCATGCAAACATTGGTCTTGTGATCGAGGGTGATCCCGAAAATCTGAACACCCAGAACGACTCGTACGTCGTCTCCCTCGGCACGGAATATGCCGTGACCAACTGGATGTCGGTCTTCGGAGAGTTTTATGGTAAGTTCTCCGGCGAAGAGACCGTCCGGAGCTACATGGCCGGCGGCGGTCTCAGGTTCCTCGTCGGCAAATCCGCCTTCTACGTCTCGGGCGCTGCCGGACTTGCCGAATACGATCCTGACTGGACGGTATCGGTGGGCTTTATGAGAATGTGGGACCTCTAGTATATGCTGCAATCCGGGGCGGGATGGAAATCCCGCCCCGGACTTCTTCGCTTCCTCACCATCCCTCACCCCGACGTCCACTATACCCATCCCGGGCATCCATAAAAAAACCGGCGTACCGTCTGGACAGGCACGGCACGGGATGGTATAGTTATATTATTGGCATTCAGATACTCAATCACTCACTAAAGGATCAAGCTCAATGAAGCAGGTCAACTACATTCTCAAGACCTACGACACCAAGGCAGGAGACATCACCGCAGCCCTCAAGGCCGCGGGCATTGCCGTACAAAGTGTAGCCCAGGTATATACCGAGGAAGTCTCCGAAGCGGCGCCAGCCGAGAATAAAAGCGAATAGGGCGAATAGGGCTAATAGACGTAAACGGGCTCGTCTCCTCGCCATCCGCGACGGAGGATATCTATGCGCGATGGTAACAACGGTAACAAGCATCGGTCATCCCCGGACGCCATCGACCGCCGGTCGTTTCTGGTCAGGGCGCTCTGTACATCCTCCCTGGCCTTACTCGCCCCGGCGGCAGTCGCGCCCCGTCGATCTTTTTGCGGCGACGAAAACCAGCACGCTTTCGATCGGCAAGGGGACCAACTACGCCAACGCCGTTATCGACGCCGTCGGCGGGATCGGGGGTATCGGCGCGTTTATCTCGGGGGGCGAGCGGGTTGTGGTCAAACCCAATATCGGCTGGGACAGTGCGCCCCAGTACGGCGGCAATACCCACCCGCTGGTTGTTCGGACGATCGTCCAGATGTGTCTCGATGCCGGCGCCGCCAAGGTCCTCGTCTTCGACAACCCGTGTGTCGATGCCCGAAGGTCCTATGCCACCAGCGGCATAAAGGCCGCCGTGGAGGGGCTCAAGAGCCCGAAGGCGAAGGTCGAATATATCGACGACAACAAGTGGGTAACCAAGAAACTCCCACGGGCCAAGAAGCTCACGGAGTGGACGTTTTACAAAGAGGCGCTGGACGCCGATAAGTTTATCAATGTCCCGGTGGCAAAAAACCACGGCTCCACCACGCTGACGCTCTCCATGAAAAACCTGATGGGGATTATCGGGGGAAACCGCGGCCGGATCCACATTGGAATCGATCAGAAGCTTGCCGATATCTCCAGCTTTATAAAACCCGCGCTCATCGTCCTGGACGCCACCCGCGTGATGTTTGACAACGGGCCGTCCGGCGGTGATCTCAAGCACGTCAGGGTAACCAACCGCGTAATCGCGGGGATTGATCCGGTGGCCGTCGACTCCTACGGCGCCACGCTCTTCGGCATGAAGGGCGGCCGACATCGGCCACATCGTCCGGGCCGCGGAGATGGGATTAGGGCAGATTGACCTCTCCAAGGTCAGGATCATCGGGGGCTAAGCGGTGGGAAAGCGGTTCCACCGCCCGGCGTCCGGCCTCAGGCGGACGATTCAAATCTCGATCCTGGCGATATTCCTGGTTCTCTTCGTCACCACCACCTACCGGGGCGGCAACGAAGTCGATTACCCGATAAACGTCTTTTTATCGATCGACCCGCTGGCCGGCCTGTCGACGCTGGCGTCGTCCCGGGCAATCAACGCCTTCTTCTGGCCTTCGCTGCTTCTGATAGCCGCAACTGCTTCTCATCGGCCGATTCTTCTGCGGCTGGGTTTGCCCCCTCGGGACGACCCTTGACCTGGCGCGGCCGCTCATCCCTGCCCGCCGGGAGTGGTGGGCGCCGACCCTCAACCTGAAGTACTATCTCCTTGCGGCGATCCTGGCGGCCTCGCTGGTTTCGGCGAACGCCGCCGGCCTGTTCGACCCCCTCTCGATCATGATTCGATCGCTGACCGTCGCCGTCTACCCCGTGGTGTCTGTGGTCGCGTACGGCGTTCTCGGGGCGCTGGTCAGATGGGACGTTCCGATCATCGGCCCGTCGGCCGACGCCCTTCTTGCGGGCCTGAAGGCGACGGTCCTCCCCTTTCAACAGGGCTATTTCTTTCTGGCCGGGTTGAGCCTCGTTATCCTGGTCGGCATCATTGCGCTGGAGTCGATCAGGCCCCGCTTCTGGTGCCGGTACCTCTGCCCCCTCGGGGCGCTCCTCTCGCTGATCGGCCGGTATATCTTTCCTGAAACGAAAACCACCGGCCCTCTGCCCGGGGTGCGAGCGGTGCCGGGAGGTCTGCGACACCGGCGCCTTTTCACGGGACGGCGCTTTCCTTAAGGGGGAGTGTATCCTGACGCTTGACTGCGTCCGTGAGTGCCCCGACGAGAAGGCCGCCTACTCGGTCGGGATAAAACCGAAGCGAACGGTCCCCGCTGCGTCACGCCGCTGGCTGGTCGGGTCGCTTTTCGGCGGTCTCCTGGTCGGCCCGCTGTTGTCGATCGGCGCGGGCAGGCGGCTGAAAGACACCCAGGG
Organism: uncultured delta proteobacterium; assembly: GCA_963848155.1. GTDB lineage: Bacteria > Desulfobacterota > Zymogenia > Zymogenales > Zymogenaceae > JAFGAS01. The sequence continues at coordinate 246,473 of CAWKCL010000001.1, read as the reverse complement.
TATCGACGCCCTCATCCGGCCGCCGGGGGCGGGCCCGGAGGCCGACTTCCTCTCCCGGTGCATCAGGTGTTCCGAGTGCATGATGGTCTGCCCCACCGGCGGCCTCCAGCCGGACTTGAGCCTGGGCGGCATCGAGGGGATCTATAGCCCGATCCTCGTCCCGCGCGTGGGCTATTGCGAGTACCGGTGCACCCTCTGCGGCCAGGTGTGCCCCACCCAGGCCATCACGGAGCTGACCCCGACGGATAAGCTTACCACCGTCATCGGGAAGGCCTATATCAATACAAACCGCTGCCTCCCCTATGCCTACGGCGTCAACTGCGCCGTCTGCCAGGAACACTGCCCCACCGCCGATAAGGCCATCGCGTTCACCGAGGTCCCCGGAGAGAAGTCCGCCGACGGCAATCCGCTCAAGAAGCCCGTCGTGCTCTACGACCTCTGCGTCGGCTGCGGTATATGCGAGTTCAAATGCCCGGTGGGTGGGACGGCCGCCATTGTCGTCACGTCCATGAAGACTCCCCTGTAGACGAAAATAGTGCCCGAATCTTTCCTTGAAATACCGTCCCTAATCTGCTATTACTGTTGGTACACTCCATAACGGGGGCCGTATGAAACGACAGGGCATCTCAGAAACGAAAGACTGGTGGAAAGACGGGATCGTCTACCAGATCTACCCGCGCAGCTTCATGGACTCCAACGGCGACGGGATCGGCGACCTTACGGGCGTCATCTCCCGCCTGGATTACCTGAACGACGGGACCGGTAACTCCCTCGGGATAGACGCGATCTGGTTTTCGCCCTTCTACCCCTCCCCGATGTACGACTTCGGTTACGACATCTCGGACTTTAAGAATATCGATCCCTCCTACGGGACGATGGCCGATTTCGACCGGCTCCTCTCGGAGGCCCATAAGCGCGGGATCAAGATCATCCTCGATTTCGTCCCCAGCCACACCTCGCACCTCCACCCCTGGTTCGTGGAGTCTCGCGGCTCGCGCACCAATCCCAAGCGGGACTGGTATATCTGGTCGCAGCCCTCCCGTCCCTTGAAGAGATCTTACTCCGGCGGCGATAAACCGCCGCGCCGGTACCGCCCCAACAACTGGCAATCGATCTTCGGGGGGCCGGCATGGGATGGGACGAGAAAACCCAGGAGTATTACTATCACCACTGGCTCGTTGAGCAGATCGGACGTCAACTGGAGGAATCCCGACCTGCGAAACGCGATGTACGACCAGATGAGATTCTGGCTGGACAAGGGCGTGGACGGATTCCGTCTGGATGTGATCAATTTTATTTTTAAAGATAAACAGCTGCGCTCTAATCCCTATTGCATCGGCCGCCGTCCCTACGACATGCAGCGTCACCTCTACGACAAGGACCTCCTTCCCGAAAACTTGGAGGTCGTGCGCGAAATGCGCCGGCTCGTCGATTCCTATGGTGACCGGATGCTCGTCGGCGAGATCTCCAACGACGATCCCAACGTGCCGGCCCGCTATTACGGCAACGGCACAGACGGACTGAATCTCTCCTTCTATTTCCACTTCGCCAATCAGCGCTTTTGCCCCGATTCCTTTCCGATCGGCCATCGCCTCGTGGGAGGCGGCCCTCCCGAAGAAGGCATGGCCCGTCTATTTCCTGTCCAACCACGACCGCATGCGCCATATCGGGAGGTACGGCACCCGGGACGAGGCCCGGACGATCGGCCGGGCCCAGGTAGCGGCCATGCTGTTGTTGACGGTTCGCGGCACCCCGTTCCTCTACTATGGGGAGGAAATCGGGATGAGAAACCTCTCCATCAGGAGAAAGGACTTGCGCGACCCCGTGGGTATCCGGTACTGGCCCATCCCCGTGGGCAGGGATTCGGCCAGGACCCCCATGCAGTGGGACGTCTCGACTTCGGCGGGCTTTTCCTCGGCATCATCAACGTGGCTTCCGGTGAATCCCGATTACCGGACCGTCAACGTGGCCGCCCAGGCCGACGATCGGTCGTCGCTGTTTTCCTTCTACCGAAACGTCATCTGGAAGCGCAAGCAGAGCGCGGCGCTCACCCGCGGGACTATCGAACTCCTCCGGGAAACGCCCCGCGCGTATCCTTGCCTATATCAGGGAATATCGGGACGAGCGATGCCTGGTCGTCCTCAACTTCTCCGACTCGGCCGTCAGCTTCACGCCGGGGGGGGGCGGCTCACGCCGGGACGGGCGCGCGTGGCGCGTCCTGGTCTCCAATCGCCGCGACGAGGCCGACAGCCTTCCGTCCGGCACGTGGCGCATCGGGCCCCTCGAGGCCACGGTGTTTTCGGCGGAGAAATGAACGGCTGTTCATTTCTCTTGACAAGTCCGCGTGATTCTGATAACACGTTATGGCGATTTTTATTATAACCGCTTTCGAGGAATAGCAATGAAGGAATACCTGATGACGCCCGGCCCTACACCTGTCCCGGAACGGGTTCTCATGGCGATGTCCGGGCCGATTATCCACCACCGGGCGCCGAAGTTCGAGGCGATACTCGCCGACGTTCGCGAAGGACTTAAGTATCTTTATAAGACAAAAAAGGAAGTCATCATACATGCATCCTCCGGCACCGGCGCAATGGAGGCCGCCATCGTTAATACGCTGTCTGCCGGTGATACCGTCATTACAGTCCGCGGCGGTAAATTCGGAGAGCGCTGGACCGAAATCGCGACCGTCTACGGCGTGAAGACCATCAACATTGACGTCCCGTGGGGACAGGCCGTTAAACCGGCCCAGATCGAAGAGACGCTTGCCGCCAATAAGGACGTCAAGGCCGTCTTCATCCAGGCGTCGGAGACCTCCACCGGCGTCGGTCACCCGGTCAAAGAGATAGCCGATATCGTCAGGAAGAAGGCCGATACGATTCTGGTCGTGGACGCCATATCGGCCCTCGGGGTCATCCCCCTGCCGGTGGACGACTGGGGGCTCGACGTGGTCGTGGCCGGCTCGCAGAAGGGCCTGATGCTTCCCCCGGGGCTTGCGTTTGTCTCGGTATCCGATAAGGCGTGGGAATTCGTCTCCCGCTCCACCCTCCCGAAATACTACTTCAACTTCAAGAAAGAGGAGAAGAACCTCGCCAAGAACCAGAACGCCTATACGCCCGCGGTCTCGCTTATCGTGGGCTTGAGGGAGGCCCTTGCCATCATCAAGGAGATCGGGCTCGAGAAGCTCTTCGACCGGTTCGCGGTCATGGCCGACGCCACCCGGAAGGGCGCCGTCGGGATGGGGCTGGAGCTGTTTGCGCCCGACTCCCCCAGCAACTCGATCACGGCCGTCAAGGCGCCGGCCGATATCGCGGGGGGGGACATCGTCAAGGGGCTCAGGACCGTCCACGGGATCACCGTGGCCGGCGGTCAGGACACCCTCAAGGGTAAGATATTCAGGATAGCCCATATGGGCTGGGTTGACCGTTTTGATATTATCATGACGCTTGCCGCCGTCGAGATGACCCTCAAGAGCCTCGGGTTTGGCGTTAAGCTCGGCAGCGGCGTTTCGGTTGCCGAGGACATACTCAAGAACCTCGAATAGACAGGAGACCGATTACATGAAAGTCCTCATCAGCGACAGCATGTCCGAAAAGGCGGTCGAGATATTTAAAAAGACCAAGGGCATTGAAGTGGACGTTATCACCGGCCTCAAACCGGAGGGCCTCAAGGAGATCATCGGCAAATACGACGGGATCGCCATCAGGTCGGCAACCAAGATGACACCCGATATCATTGAGGCGGCCACCAACCTCAAGGTGATCGGCCGGGCCGGCACCGGCGTCGATAATGTTGACGTGCCGTCTGCCAGCAAGCGGGGAATCGTCGTGATGAACACCCCCGGGGGCAATACCATCACCACGGCGGAGCACGCCGTCTCGATGATGCTCTCCATCTCCCGGTTTATTCCCCAGGCCACCGCGTCGATCCGCGAGGGCAAGTGGGAAAAGAAGAAGTTTATGGGCAAGGAGGTCTTCAATAAGACGCTGGGCGTCATCGGGCTGGGCAATATCGGGCGGGTTGTTGCCGACAGGGCGCTGGGATTGAAGATGCACGTAATCGCCGCCGATCCCTTCATCAACCCGGAAGTCGCTTCCAAGATGGGTGTCGAGACCGTGTCCCTGGATGATCTCTACGCCCGGTCGGACTATATCACCGTCCACATCCCGAAGAGCGACGAGACCATGGGGATGATCAACAAGGACGCCTTCAAGAAGATGAAGAAGGGTGTCTTTATCATCAACTGCGCCCGCGGCGGCCTCGTGAACGAGGCTGACCTCCTCTGGGCGTTGAACGAGGGGATCGTCGCGGGGGCGGCCCTGGACGTCTTCGTCAAGGAACCCCCGGAGCCCGGCGACCTGATAAAGGACGATCGGATTATCTTTACGCCCCATCTGGGCGCCTCCACCGAAGAGGCCCAGGAGAACGTGGCGGTGGCCGTGGCCGAGCAGATCGTCGACTACCTGGCCAAGGGCGTCGTCAGAAACGCCGTCAACATGCCGTCGGTCAGCCCCGAGTCGGCCCCCGTGTTGAGGCCCTATATCAACCTCGCCGAGAAGATGGGATCGTTTCTCTCTCAGCTGGGGCTCGTCGGCCTGGAGCAGCTTACCATCGAATACCAGGGAGAGGCATCCGCGATAGAGACACCCCCCGTTACCGTTGCCCTGCTCAAGGGGATTCTCGACCCCATCCTGGAAGAGGCCGCAAATTACGTCAGCGCGCCCATTATCATCAAGGAACGGGGCATCAAGATAGTCGAGGCAAAGAGCGAGAAGGCGGAGGGCTTTTCCGGCCAGATCACGCTGCGGGCCAAGACGAAGGAAGGGGAGCGGCTTATTTCGGGCGCCATCTTCGGCACCGACAGCCCGCGGATCGTCAGGATTGACAACTTCTCCCTGGAGGCCTTCCCGGAGGGGACACTGCTGGTCACCACGAACCTCGACAAACCGGGCGTCATCGGCGGCATCGGGTCGACGCTGGGAGAAAACAGCGTCAATATCGCCCGGATGCACCTCGCCCGCGACAAGGAAGGGGGAAACGCCCTGGTCATCCTGTCGATCGACGGCCCGGTATCGCCCGCGGTGATCGATAAGCTCAAGAAGCTGCCGCACATGCTTTCCGTCCAGCAGGTACGTCTCTAGCGGGGTCAATCAACTCCCTGGACGGTACGCCGCGTAAGGCGTACGGATGTAATACAGCCGGCGCCCCTCCGCGCGGTGCATCGAGCTTTTAATTTTGACTTCCCCGGCGCGTATGGTATACTGATCGCCTCGAACAATCAGGATGCCTGCGCGCATATTTTTTTTTGCCTGACGGGAATCACAACAATGCCCAATATCGTCATCGTCGGAATCCAGTGGGGCGACGAAGGGAAAGGGAAAATAGTCGACCTGTTGGCCGAACACGCCGACATCATCGTCCGCTTTCAGGGCGGTAACAACGCCGGCCACACCCTCGTGGTTGACGGCAAGAAGATCGTCCTGCACCTGATCCCCTCGGGAATCCTCCATGCCGGCAAGCTCTGCATCATCGGAAACGGGGTCGTCGTCGATCCCGAGGTCCTCATCGAGGAGATCGATAGCCTGAGGGGACAGGGTTTTTTCCCCGACGACGCGATGCTGCGGGTGAGCTCCGAGGCGCACCTGATCATGCCCTATCACAAGCGTATCGATCTCGCGAGGGAGTCCGCCAATACCAAGGGTAAGATCGGCACCACCGGCCGGGGCATCGGCCCCGCCTATGAAGATAAGGCCACGCGCGCCGGGATCAGGATGTGCGACCTGACCAATCTCGGCCTCTTGAAAGAGCGGATAGAATCGGTGCTGGAGGAAAAAAATTTCCTGCTTACCCGGTATTTCGATCAATCCCCCGTGGACCCGAAAGAGGTCTTCGACCACCTGGCGGCCCTGTCCGAGAGTATCACCCGTTATATCGCCGACACGCCGGCGCTTCTGGCCGCCCGTATCGGCCGGGGCGCCTCGGTGATGTTTGAGGGCGCCCAGGGGACGCTTCTGGATATCGACCACGGGACGTTTCCCTACGTCACCTCGTCGCATACCGTCGCGGGCTGTGCCGCCACCGGCTCCGGCGTCGGCCCGACCGCGATCGACGCCGTCTACGGCATCTCCAAGGCATACACCACGCGCGTCGGCGGCGGCCCCTTCCCGACGGAGCTGTTCGACGAGATCGGGCAGCGCCTGCAGGAAAAGGGGACCGAGTTCGGCGCCACCACCGGCAGAAAGCGCCGCTGCGGGTGGTTTGACGCGGTGGCCGCCCGGCGCTCCGTCAGGGTCAACTCGCTGTCCGGGATCATCATCACCAAGCTGGACGTGCTGTCGGGCATATCGCCGCTCAAGATATGCACGGGATACGAGATAGACGGGAATGTGATCGATGAGTTCCCCTCGGATATCCCGAGCCTCGAGCGCGCGGTTCCCCGGTATATCGAGCTACCGGGTTTCGAGGGCGATATCGGGGCGGCCCGGGACTTTTCCGATCTCCCGAAAAACGCCCGGGACTACGTCGCCAAGGTCGAGGAGATTCTCGGCGTTCCGGCAACCATGATCTCGGTGGGCGCCGAGCGCACAGAGACTATCATTCGACGGCATCCCTTCACGGCGTAAGCGGCGCGTTCGCTATCGGATGCGCGCGCTGTCTCCCGCCACCGAATAAATAAAAGGTATCCGATACGTCCATGAGTACCCGATCCGACGAAACGAAGAACGCGACTCCCGGAGGCGTCTCCCACGGCGGGGCCGCCGTTTTTAATCGAAAGAAGAACGTCGACATCCACCTCAAGGACGGGTTCATCACCATCACCGCCCACATGGCCGATAATTACCACGAGATGGAGGTCGTTCTCGACATCACGATTCCCGATATGGTCATTGCCGATATCCGCGGGCGCTCCATCCGTATTCCACACGAGCGGTGCGCGGATGCGCTCCAGGTGCTTCCACGGGCCATTGGTCTTGAGATCAAGAAGGGCCTGACCCAGCGGATGGAACAGACCATCGGGGGCAAGGATGGGTGCAGCCACCTGACCAACCTCGTCATGGAGGCATGCCACGCCTCGATCCAGGGACAGTATCTCTCGCTCAGGGAGAGCTTCGACGACCTGTTAGGACAGATGACGCATACCGAGCGCACCAAGTGGTTTCTCACGACCCGCCCCCAGATGATCGACTCGTGCGTGGCATACCGGGGCGACTCCCCCGACGTCGATGAGGCGCTGAAAAGCCCCGTCACCGAGCGGATCACGCAGCTCACCGAGCGCATCGCCGCGGTATATCGGGGAAAAGTGAAGAAAGGATAGCCCCCTGCCCTGCCACCCGCACACGTGAGTCCGGCACGGCCGCGAGACGCGGTGAAGTACGTTGGGGTGGTACAGAGTAGTGACCGGGTGATATGCGGATAAAGAAAGGCCGGGGCGTTGCCGCCCCGGCCTTGTGAGTCTTAGTTGTCTTTTTAGAGAACCCGTCCCTATTTCTTTTTCGCCTCTTCCTTGAGCACCACGCGCTCTACCTTGTGCAGGTCCTTACGTAGTAGAACGACCCGATGAAGAAGACGATCGCCCCGAACAGCGCGAACAGCGGCAGGAACTGGAAGGCCGTCAAGAGGTCGTAGCGGTCGGAGATCGCCCCGACGAAGATCGGGGAAAGCGTATAGCCCAGCGCCATCATAAAGAACTGCGCCAGTGCGTACGAGAACGCGCGCAGCCCCGGGTGCACCACGTCCTGCGTCACCGCGGAGCCCCCCGCCGCAAACATCGGCGCGAAAAATCCGAACAGGAGCAGAAAGATGTACTGGGCCTTTCCCACAAAGAAGGAGAACCCGACAAAGAGGAAGATCGCAACAAGCAGCGAGGTGATCGCCGGGATGCTCATCCGGGCGTTGAGCCACCGCTTGCGGAGTTTGTCGATCACCAGCCCGCCGATCGGGGCGCCTATTATGGCAAGCAGAAATACTACCGATGTCTTTATCCCCGCCTTATCCATCGGGAGATTATCCACCCGGTGGTAGTAGGTCGGAAGCCAGGTCATGAGCGCCGTCGTCACAAACGTGTTGCCTACGTAACCGAGGTACGTGAAGAGTACCGACGGGGTGTGGAGAAATTCCCTGGCGATGTCGCCGGCTTTCATCTTCACATGCACGAGTCCATCGGCCGAATGGTCCCGTTTCGTGATCGCGACTGTCTTGTAGTCCTTGACCCAGTAGAACAGGATGGCTACGATGATCCCCGGTATCGCCATGATCCCGAAGGCGTAGCGCCACCCCAACGACTCGGCGATAACGCCGCCGAGGATCACGCCGATGGCCGTCCCCATGGGGATGGCCGCCGTGAAAAGCCCGTTCATGGTGGCCCGCTTTTCCTCCGGGAAGTAGGCCGCGATCATGGCGTGTCCCCCGGAGGTGAAGGCCGCCTCACCGAGACCGACAAACGAGCGGGCGAAGATAAGCTGAACGAAGCTCCGGGTAAACGCGCCGGCCGCCGAGGCGATCCCCCACAGGATCCCCATGAGCACGATCGCCTTTTTTCGGCTCCAGCGATCCACGAGGAGGGAAACCGGGAATACGAAGACCGTCATCATCAGGGTGACGATCGACGCGAACCAGCCGCACTGGGTGTCGGTCAGCCCCCACTCGATTTTGAGGTACGGAAAGAGCGAGGCGATGACCATCCTATCGACATAATTAAAGAGATAGAGGAGAAATAGGAGGAGGAAGACGTAATAGGCGTAGCCCCGGGAGACCGCAAAGTCTTTCGCTTCTGGTAATCCTTTCGGTTCTTTCATACACTACTCCTTAATAGTATTACGAATCAAAATACATCATCGTGGCATCGTGGAGCACCCCCACCTTCGGGCTGTCGCCGAGCTTTTCCTTCAACAACCCCAGGGTCTGGGCCCAGCTCTTCGTCCAGGTGATCACCTCGGGGTTTCTGACCCAGTCGCCGAATGTGCGGTCCGGATGCGGGGTGACGATAATGACGTCAAGCGACGGGGGGATCATCCCCACCGGGTACTGGCGCCCGCCGTAATTTCTCCCGAAGCTTCTCAGCAGGTAATGGGTTACCTGGCCCTCCGGGGCGTTTGCGAGGATCGCCACGGTCCCGGAAAAGCTGTCCAGCGCCATGCCTCCGCACAGGATAGCGATGGCCATCTCGTTGGCCTTGGCAAAGGCGTTGCAGACAACGAGGTTATTGCCACGGGGCCGGGGATCGGCGGCGTATACGTCCTTTGCCAGCTTCACCGATTCCTTATACGCCTCGACGAAATCTCCGGCAAATACCGCCGTGGTCGCCCCCCTGTCGTTAACGATCACGTCGATCTTGAAATCGAGCCCGGCCATGCGCGCCGCTTCCTCGATGTTCATGCGCATGATGTTCTTATCGTAATTGCCCAGGCCGCAGCTTCCCGGGTCCTGCGCGTAGACCTCGATGTGATAGTGGGACGAGCTGTCGTAGTGTGCCACGCCCGGCAGGATGATTTTGCCGCCGCCGGAAAAACCGGTCTGCGGGTGCGCCGTCACGCAGCCGATCCCGATCTTCACGTCGGCCTGCATGACTTCGTGGTTGACCATCACCTTTGTGCCCTTGCTGGTCGTCCCGACATAGTCGCAGTTCTCGTAAGGGTTATGGTTATAGACGCGGAATTTTTCGAGGATATCGTCGCCCAGTTTTTTTCTGAACTCATGGTTGGTGTGGGCGCCGTGGTTGCCCAGGGCGCAGACGAACGTGATGTCCTGCTCGTCGATGCCGCCTGCGACAAGCTCCCGGATAACGATGGGCGCTATCTCCCACGTTCGGGTGGGCCGGGTGATGTCGTCAAAGACGATCACGGCGCTCTTCTTGCCCTTTGCGATCTCGGAAAGCGGCGGGGAGCCGATCGGTTTCTTTATCGCCGCCTCTATCTGGCCCACGGTCAGCGGCGGCCGCCGCGCGCCGCGCATGTTCGAGAACGTCACATCCCAGGAGTCGGGGAAATCGATGACCGTCGTCGTGTTGCCGTACCAGATAAGCTCGGGGAGCTCAAGTTTCATACCGCACCTCTCACAGGTATAGTTACGTCGTGTTTCGTAAGCAGCAGTGGACCGCCGCGTAATACCCTTCTCACGAGAGAAGAACCGGCGCCGGGACGCGCCGTACCGTATGCTCGAGAATCGCTGAATCAACAGCCGACATGTTGCGCGGGTTTCTGTACGGCAGGGTGCCGTACGCACGGAAAAGATAAGAAGCATGGTAGGGTAATTATTGGAAGGTGTCAAGAACTAAAAAACGCTTCCGGAGGTATGCGGAATCCTTCCCGCGCCGTCAGGGTGTCGGGTGAAGAGATGGTCGCGTACGGTCAACGGTCTGCATCGCCGTGGATGAGAAGGGAAAGAGACGCCGGCGGGCAGCAGAACGTATCGGCAGCCCCATGCCCTATTCCGCCTTCATCGGGACCAGCCTGAAGCCCGCGATGACCCGCTCAAACACGGGTCCCCATGCCTCGAACTCGCCGAAGGGGCCCGCCACGCAGATCGTATAGACGGCGCCGTTGCCGAAGACCTTTGCAATCCAGCGGTGGTTGGCCGCCGGCTCGGATTTGTCGGCCTCCTTGTACCAGTAGCCGTAGCCCCCCTCGACCGTGAGGTCCCTGAGGTCGCGGATCGCCGCGCCGGGGGAGTTGATGGAATCGGCGTCGTATCTCCTGCCGACCGCGTAGAGCCCCGCAAGGTTCATCGTCTCGACCGGGATACGATTAATCCAGATGGTGAGGGTCCCCTCCGTCTTGTCGGCGGAACCGGGCGGGACGGCGGGCGATTCCGGCACGAAGGTCCACGTGGTCGTGTCGGAGACCGCACCGGTCAGGGTGAATCCCTCGGGAAGCGCGAGGGCGTAGCCGTATTTCTCTACCGGGGTATCGATTAGCTCGCCGCTTTGACCCGCCGCCGGTACGGCCCACAGCAACAGCACGGCGGCTATTGAAACTAATACTCTCATCGGTCGTCTCCGTGATGCGCGATAACTCACTTGATACCGACGATACGATACCACACGGCGCGCCCCACTGCAAGCGTCGAGAGCGCCCGCCGTTCGGCGGCCGAACGGATCGCCGAACAATCTGCGAACCTTCTTTCCCTCAGAACGCACTTCCCGGTGCCGCTCTTGTCCTCCGTTTCAATTTTCCCATTCGTGTTACGTCTATTTGTGTTATGATATACGCGAAGGAAGGGGAAAATAATACATGGCCGATCTCAAGCCTATCAGCCGATTGCGCACGAATATATTGCGGTACCTGATCAACGGGATCTTACGGCTTGCGCGGGTCGACCTGGTCGTCACCGGGCTGGAGCAGGTCCCCGACCGGTCGGTGATCTATATCGCCAACCACTTCACCCGGGCCGAAACCCTGCTGGTGCCCTACGCCATCTACCGGGCCAAGCAGCAGACCCCGCGCATCCTCACGGCCCAGTACGTGTTCGAGGCGATCGGTAAAAAGCTCCTGGAAGGGATCGGTTCGGTGCCGGTATCGCTTCCGGATCTTGACGACATCGCTGCCAAGAGCCTGATTTCCGGCGAGAACTGGGTCATCTTCCCCGAGGGAACGCTCGGCCGGGATGTGATCGGGATATACGCTGAACAGCCCGACCAGCCGGGCGAGGAAATCCCGCAGACGAAGGCCTCGATCATCGGCCTCAAGGCGCAGATGGCCGCAAAGATCATGAACGAATTCATCCGGGAGTACCACCTGACGAAAGTATTCGGGCTCGATTCCCTCTCGTCGCTCGAGGTGACCATTGTTCCGGTTAACGTCACCTACTGGCCGGTGCGCTACTCCAACACCTTTTTGACCCGTCGGATCAAGAAGCTCCTCGGTCGGCTCGAAACGGGCCGGCGCACACACCGGCACGACGAGAAGCTCGCGCTTGAAAGCTCTATCCTCTCCAGAGGGGCCCGGGTTACCATTAACTTCGGTACGCCAAAGAAGATCTCACACTATTCCGTATGGCTGGCCGAAAAGGAGGCCTACCCGGTCCTGAAAAACGCACCCAACCCCCTCTTTTCCGGGGCCGTGGAGTCAATGACGAGCGACTATATGGCCGAGATATACCGGCTCGTCACGATAAACCCTGATCACCTGATCGCCCGGCTTCTCACGACGATGGTCGACAGGAACCTCCTTGCCGATTCGTGGGAAGACGTGAAGCGGCGCGTATACCTGGCGGCCCTCGGAGTACGGGATCTTCCCAACCTCTGCGTTTCACGAGCTCATCCAGGAGCGCCCCGAATCGCTGCTTTCCGTCGGTGAGCGGCACCTCGATAACTTCTTCGAAATGGGAAAGACCGAGGGATTCGTATCGATGAAGGACGGCCGCCTGTCGCTGAAAAAAAAGGAGTTCAAGTGGCACGACTATTACCGCGGCGCGCGGGTGCTCAATACGATCGAGGTGATTACCAACGAGATAAAGCCCCTCAAGGACGTCACGGATTCCATTGAACAGACCCTCTCGCTGGACCCTCCGGCCCTTGCCGAGGCCACGACGCGGGCCCTTGTATCGGGCCAGGAGGATCGCTACCTCATGGACTGGGCGCGCTTTTACGTCAAGGGAGAATCCAAGGAAAAGAAATTCGGGGTTCCGAGGCTCCATATCGGGGATACGAAGGTGGGCGTGCTCCTCGTTCACGGCTACATGGCTTCTCCGGAAGAGATGCGCCCGCTCTATGAACACCTGGTCGCCCGTGGGCTTACCGTCTACGCGGTGAGGCTTGCCGGCCACGGGACATCGCCCTATGACCTGATGACCCGAAACTGGGAAGACTGGTATTATACCGCCCGCGTTGGCTACACTATCCTCACGACCCTGGTCGATAAGATATTCGTCTGCGGCTTTTCCATGGGGGGGGCGATCTCGTGGCATTTGGCGGCCGCCAGTCCCCCAAAGCTTTCGGGTATCGTCTCGATATCGGCCGCCATGATCCTGAAGAGCCGGACCTCATTCCTTGCCCCCTTCATTGATCTTGTGGACGACGCCATGAAGCTCTGCGGAATGGGAAAGACCCCGGTGGAATTCATCGCGAACCACCCGGAAAATCCCCATATTAATTATTTCAAAAATCCCGTTCACGGGGTGGACCAGCTCCTTGAACTGGTGGACGTCGTCAGGAAGGAACTGCCGAAGATCAGGATTCCCGCACTCATCATCCAGGGGGGAAAGGACCCGACCGTCGATCCGGAGAGCGCCGAGGAGTACTACGATACCGTCGGCTCGAAGACCAAGGGCCTGGTCTGGGTCGACAGCCCCTACCACGGGATCGTCTATCGGGGAGGTGACGCCATATTCGACCGCGTACACCGGTTTATCACCGATCCCGAAGAGGGTGTCAAGCCCTCCCATCACTGGATATCGATGTAACCCGGACGCCCAACGCCGCGGACGGAGAAGAACCGGGACACGCCCGGTAGCGCCGTACCGCTTCTCAGGGGAATCGGAGCATGCCCGACCTCGCGAAGATCAGCTCAATTACGACCCGGGTCCTTGACCTCCTGATCGGCGGCGCGCTGAAACTGGCCGGCGTAACCATCACGGTCAACGGAATCGAGGCGGTCCCCAAGGGATCGGTAATCTTCGTCTGCAACCACTACACCCGTATCGAGACCGTGCTCCTCCCCTACGTCATAAACAAGCGGCTGGGCACGACCCCCCGCTCGCTTACCGCCCGTTACGTCTTTGAGTCGCTGCCGAGGCGATTCATGGAGGCCGTCGGTTCGGTCCCCGTCAATATCTCCGATCGGGATACGATTGCCGTAAAGAGCCTGCTTTCCGGCGAGAACTGGATCATCTTTCCCGAGGGCGAGATGGTCAAGGATCGCAAGGTCATAAGCGCCCGCCGCTTCCTGCTCCACGAACCCGATATGAATATTCACCGCCCTCCCCATACCGGCGCCGCCGTCATCGCCCTCAAGGCTCAGCTGGCGGCGGGCTTCGTGAGCGACTTTGCCGAGCGATACCGGCTCACGAAGATCTTTGACCTGGAGAGCCTGGCGCCCTTTGAGGTCAGGATCGTTCCCGTCAACATCACCTACTGGCCGCAGCGTTTTCTCAAGACACGGTTTGCCCAAACCGTTGAAAAGCTGGTGTCGCTGTTGACCGGGGGCGCACTCTCCAAGCGGTTCGAGGAAGAACTCGTGGTGGAAAGCTCGTTTTTGAGATCGGGGGCGGAGATCACCATTAACTTCGGCCCGCCCCGGTCAGCGGCGACGTACGCCGCATGGTTGACCGAGAAAGACTACACCCCGGTATTCCGCGGCAGGCAGACGGGCGCCTTCAACAGGACCGTCAAGGCCGTGATGACCGATTACATGAGGGATATCTATGGGCTGGTCACCGTTAATCCCGATCACCTCATCTCCCGGCTCCTCTATTCCATGACGGCCCGCAGGCAGTACCGGGAAAGGTGGGAGGACATCAAGAACCGCGTCTTTTGTGCGGCCCTTGCGATACGGGAGATCCCCCGGATCGTCTGCCACAAGACGATCGCCGATAATCCCTATGCAATGGTCGTCTGGGGCGAGTCAGTCCTTGAGGATTTCCTGTCCATGGGAATCCGCGAGGGACTCCTTGAAAAAGAGGACCGGGACCTCATTATCAGGGAAAAGGAGTTCAAGTGGCCCCATGCCTTTCATGATATCAGGCTTCTGAACACTATCGAGGTCATAAGGAACGAGATCGAACCCCTCACGCCGGCGACGCGGGCCGTGGATGCTACCCTGAAGATAAGCGCGAAGAAAGCGGCGGAGCGCGCGACCGACGCGCTCATCCGGGGTGATCAGGAGCGCTACCTCGACGACTATACCCGGTTCTATAACCAGGAGGAGTCGCGCGAGATGCGCTTCGGGATGCCGGCTTTCCACTTTGCCGGCCCCACGGTCGGGGTCTTGCTGGTTCACGGGTACCTGGCGTCTCCCGAGCAGATGCGGCCCCTCCTCGAGCACCTTACCCGGCAGGGCATTACCGCCTATAACGTGCGTATTTCCGGCCACGGGACGTCCGTCCTGGACCTGGCGTCGAGGACGTGGCAGGATTGGTATTACTCGGTGCGCTACGGGTACACGATCCTTTCCCGGATGGTGGATAAGGTCTTTGTCTGCGGATTTGGGATGGGAGGGCTGCTTGGGTGGCTGCTCTCGGCCGCCAATCCGCCGGGACTTTCCGGCATCGTTTCGATCTCGGCCGCCATGCGCCCGAGGGGCCGGTACGCCGCGGTGGTTCCGATCGTTGACGCGGCCAACCACCTGCTGCGCAGGATGCGGCTCAAGGAGCGGCCCATCGAGTTTGTCAACAAGGAATCGGAAAATCCCCACTTCACCTACCCGAAAAACCCGGCGCACGGGATGTACCAGATCCGCGTCCTGGTTCGGGAGGTCGTGCGTCAGCTGCCGGCCGTTACCGTCCCCGCGCTCATCATCCAGGGCGGCGATAACCCCGCCGTCGACGCCGAGGGCGCCCGTCAGTATCGGGACGCGATTTCTTCCCAGGTCAAAGAGGTTATGATCGTGGATAGCCCGTACCACGGGATCGTGTATCGGGGCGGCGACGAGCTCTTTGAGAAGGTCACATCATTTATCCGCTCGCCGGCCCCTGACCGCCGTACCCGGCGCCGGTAGCGGGCGGACACACGCCGGCCGACGATAATTATCAGCGGTATCAGCAACGGCAGGCGGCGATCGGGGACGAGCGGCCTAATCCGGGCCAACGCCCGGATTAGCCTGCGCAATGCCATATCTGCTTACTCTCCGCCGAGGCCCGTGATACGAAAGACGCAGCGCTCGGCACCCATCGCGCGGCAGGCGATCTCCGTTACCTCGTACGATTTCCCCGTCGCCCAGAGTATCGCCTCTTCTTCAAGGCCCAGCTCCGTAAAACAAACGGGGCGCGGCATACCGGTAATCCCCCAGCACCATTCGCATTCGGCGACCCTTACCTCGAAGCCGTCCTCAGTCGGGATCAGCTCCTGGTGCCCGTCGCCGAATATCCGGTTGGCGTCATACGTGATCGCCCCCATGAGGGAGGCAATCCGTTCCCGGTCGTTCGGGAGCTTCTTCAGCTCCACGCCGAGAGCGCCCATCAGCTCCGGGGCTTCATCCAGCGACATTCGATAGCCGCTATGACCGGCTTTCTTCAGGATTGCCTTGACGCCGTTCTGCCCGATAAGGTCGATCGTTCCCTTTACGAGCCTCCCAATGTCGGCCGCGTTGGATTCGAGCTCCTCATTGTTCGGTGGAATATTATCTCTGAATTTTGGGAGACCCGTGATATTCAGGATCGCATTCAGGCCGTTTGTCCCCATGATATCGTGTATACCCCTGAGAGTGAAATGCAGGAAGGAATTTGGTATCTTCCGCGACTCTATCATGTTGCCTCCGGTTTCTACATGCGTATAGAGTATTTTCCCTTCAACGCCTCCATCTCGTCTTTCAGGCCGCCGATGAGCGTATCTCCCCCCGTGGTCCCGATAAGGTTTCTCATCTCCCGCGCGTCCGACGAGAGATCGTAGAGCTCAGGTGTTCTGCACTCCTCCCACTCGATGTACTTATACCGCCCGGTCCTCAGCGCCTTGTGAGGCGGCACCCTGCCACCGAACGGAAAATCCTTGAAGAGTTCATAGATAAAGGCGTGCCTGGAGGGTGAATCGGCCGAACGGAGGATCGGCGCGAGGCTTTCACCCTGCATTGCAGCCGGGAGGCTGACTCCGGCAAGCTCCAGGAGCGTCGGGGCAAGGTCGATATTGAGCGCCATTTGGGTGGCGCGCCGTCCGGGATCGGGGACGTAGTTGCCGTAGCGCACGAGGTAGGGAATGCGGATCGATTCTTCGTAGGGCCAGTGCTTCGCGTAGAGCCGGTGTTCACCCCAGATATAGCCGTTGTCGCCGCAGTAGACGATGACCGTATCGTCAAGGATTCCCCTCTGTTCCAGGAGGGCGAGAATCCTGCCGAGCTGCTCATCCACCGAGGTTATGCACTCGCAGTAGCGCCGGTATACCGGGTGCATGAGCCCCATCGTCCCTTCCAGCCAGTTGTTGCCCGTCCACGTATCGAAGGTGTCCGATTCCGGCGGCAGGAACGAGAGGTCGGCGTCTTTGTAGATCCCGGCAAGGTGCCGGGGAGGCCGCCAGTCATGGTGGACCGCCTTGTGGGAGAGGTAGAGGGCAAAGGGTTTGGTGCGCTCCTCGGAGATATACTCGAGAGCGTAGTCGGTCAGGTCTTCGGTAATATAGGGGTTGCGCGGCCCGGTGACAAGCTCGCCGTTCTTATAGATAGGGCAGTTGTAGTAGTCGCCCTGTCCATCCTTTTTCGTGAATGAGACGAAGAGGTCGACGCCCGGGAGCCGTGGAAGCCCTCCCCCCGGCATATGCCACTTGCCGATAAACGCCGTATCGTAACCCGCCGCCTCTTTCAGGTGTTGGAGGAAGGTGATGTTTCTGTCTTCGTCCCAGCGCGAGAAATTGTTGATCACCCCGTGGACGGAGGCGTATTGCCCTGTCAGGAACGACGCGCGGGACGGGCTGCACAGCGATGTCGTCACGAAGGCGTTCTCAAAGAGCACACCCTCGGCGGCAATGCGGTCCATATGAGGGGTCTTCAGGAAGGGGTGACCCATCGCGCCCATGCAGTCTGCCCGGTGGTCATCGGTAAGGATGAACAGTATATTGGGCCGTTTCCCGCCCGCCTGGGCAAACAGCTGCTCCCCGAGGGTAAAACCGCCGATACCGAGGGCCGCCGCGGTTCCGATCGCCTTGAGGGCGTCGCGGCGGGTCAGCCCACCGGCAAAACCGTTTTTGTTATGTATATTACTCATCGTCTTACTCCCGGTTTACGGTAAGAAATGAAGGGCGTAGCTATGCACGATCATGTATACCCATTCCTGCCCCCTGACGAAGCCGAAATAGGTGCCGGCAAGCCCCAGCAACAACAGCACCAGTACCACGGGTGACAGCACCCGCGCCGCACCCCCGCGCCGCCGGTCGATGGACCGGCAGACGATCTCGGAGACGGAAAACTCCAGGAGCGTCATACAGATGATACCGAACGTCCAGGGCAGAAAAAAGAAATAGACAAGCTCGATTGGGCCGAATTGACACGATACCTTCGTAATCATCCGCGCGACCCAGATGACCGGGTTGGCAAACGCAACAATGAGCCGCTCGACGAACCGCGCGCCCGAAAAATAGGCGATCGGGGTCCCGACAAACCCGAAAAACCAGATAGAGATGAACATGAGCGGCCCGAAGACCCAGAGCAGCGCGGTGCGCGCCGTCCCCGGGGAGAGCATACGCGCGCCGTGGAAGATGAGGCTTGCCGCGGCCATAACGCCGACCACGATAACAAGGGGAATAATAAATCGCTTTATGATACCGGTTTTTTTCATAGCCGCCACCTCCATCAATGTCGGCTATCAGTCTAATATAAACCGCAGGGTAATTACAAATAAAAAAATTTCTTTAGGCAGTGCCTCCAAGATACACGAAAGGGGCGGCATCTGCCGCCCCTTTCGATTTGTGAGATTTCTTGGTTTAAAACGCTCCGGGAGAGTTTAGGCGTGAACAGCAATCATGGAGACTCCCTCCCCTGTGCCGTGCGCTAGTATTTGGCCAGCACGTCCCGCGCGATGAGGATCCGCTGGATCTCCGAGGTCCCCTCGCCGATCTCTCCAAGCTTGGCGTCCCGGTAGAGCCGCTCGACGGGATACTCCTTCATGTACCCGTAGCCGCCGTGGATCTGCACCGCCGAGCTGGCTATCTGGGTGGAGGTTTCCGAGGCCACGAGCTTGGCGATGGAGGCCGTCGTGGCCGCAGTCGGATCGTTGATCTCCTTGAGCCACGCCGCCTTGTAGATCAACAGGCGCGCCACGTCCGTCAAGAGCTTCATGTCGGCGATCTTGAAGCCGATCATCTGGAACTTGGCGATGGGCCGCCCGAACTGGACGCGTTCCTTGGCGTACTTGATGGACTCTTCCATGCACGCCATCGAAACGCCGAGGCAAACCGTTGCCATGCCGATCCTGCCGTATTCGAGCGTCTTCATGGCCTGGATGAACCCCTCGTTTTCCTTGCCGAGCAGGTTTGCCGCGGGGATCTCGCACTCCTCGAAGATCAGCTCGGAGGTGGGCGAACCGCGGTAGCCCATCTTGTCCATCGGCTTTCCCGCCGAAAAACCCTTTGTCCCCTTCTCGACGATGAACGACGAGACGTTGCGTCCCTTGCCTCCCGTCGGGTCGGTCTTCGCCATGACGACCGCAACGTCGGCGATGGGGCCGTTGGTGATAAACGTCTTGGTGCCGTTCAGCACCCAGTTCGATCCCTTCTTGACCGCCGTGGTCTTGATGCTGATGGCGTCCGACCCGGCCTCCGGCTCCGTGAGCCCGAAGCAGCCCACCATCTCGGTCGTGATCAGCTTGGGGATATATTTCTTTTTCTGCTCTTCGGACCCGAAGATCGCGATCGGAATGCCGCACAGGCCGATGCTTGCGCCGATGGAAAGATAGGTGGCTGCGCATACCTTGGCCAGCTCTTCCTGGGCGACGCTCTGCGTGACGAGGTCCTTGGCGGTACCGCCGTATTTCTCGTCATGAAACAGGCCCGTGTAACCGATCTCGGCCAGCTTCTTGAAGTTATTTCTCAGGATCTCCGTTGCCTTGGCGAAATCCGACTTATCCAGCAGATCGGCGTTCGGCTTTATCTCTTTTTCGCAGAACTTCTTGAAAGAGTCCTGCAGGGCCAGCTGTTCCTTGTTCAGTCCGTAATCCATATCGTCCTCCCTATGCCAACAGGAGCCTGGAGATTATAAACCGCTGAATCTCCGAGGTCCCTCCGCCAAGCTGCGCCAATTTCGTATCCCTGAAGACCCGCTCTACCGGGTATTCGTGCATAAATCCGTAACCGCCGTGAATCTGGACGGCCTCGGAGATCGCGGGCATACCCCAGTCACCGACCCAGAGCTTGGCGCACGACGCATCCATGTGGTTGAGCGCCTTGCCCTGGTCCTTGTTCCAGGCTACGCGGTAGACCAAGAGCCGTGCCGCCTCGATGAAGCACTTGATGTCGGCGAGCTTCTTCTGGATGGCCTGGAATTCGCTGATCGGTTTACCGAACTGGACGCGCTGTTTGGCGTACTGGCTGGACTGCTTCAGGACGAATTCCATCCCTCCCACGAAGGGGGCCAGGAGCGCCGAGCGGTCCCACTCGAGCGTCTGCAGCGTCATCGGGAAGCCGTTGTTGAGCGTGCCCAGGAGATTTTCCTCCGGCACCTCGCAGTCCTCGAAGACGAGCTCTGCCGTCGTGGAGGTCTTGACCCCCATCTTCTTGAGGGTCTTGCTGACTGAAAAGCCCTTGAAGCCCTTCTCGACGATAAACGCCGAGATGCCCATGTGTTTCTTTTCCTTGTCGGTAACGGCGTAGCACACGCAGACGTCGGCAATCGGGCCGTTGGTGATGAACATCTTCGTGCCGTTGAGGATCCACCGGTCGCCCTTCTTGACCGCGTTCGTGGTAATCGATGCGGCGTCCGACCCGGCGTTCGGCTCCGTTAGGGCCATGCACCCTATCCACTCGCCCGTGGCCATCTTGGGCGACGTAGCGCTTCTTCTGTTCGACCGTTCCGTGCTGGTAGATGGTATCGGCCGAGAGAAACGTATGGGCGCCCCACGACAGCGTCAGCCCGCCGTCTGCGCCGCCCTCGGCCAGCGCCTCGCCGGCCAGGCACGCGGTGACCACGTCCGCGCCCGAGCCGCCGAACTCCTCGGGAAAATGGAGGCCCAGCAGCCCGAATTCCCCCATCTTCTTCCAGGCCTCCCAGCACCACTCGCCCTTGTAGTCATACTCCTCGGCCAGCGGCGCGATCTCTTTCTGGGAGAACTTGACGACCTGGTCCTTGAACGCAAGCTGTTCGTCAGTAAACGCGAAATCCATGAAACCCTCCTCTCCTAACCGTTTTGCTCAAGACCGGATAGAATAATGGTAGTGACCATCTCGGTGGCCGCCCGCGTCTCCTGGTCGGTGATGGCTTTCTTGTCTTCCAGTATCCATCGGAGCATGATTCGCTCAACCGAACCGTACAGGCAGTAAGCGGCCAGCTTTGCATCGAGGTCTTTCTTGAATATCCCCTGCTCCTGCCCCCGGAGCACAATCTCGGATATAAGGGTGAAGATATCGGTAAACTGCTTGATGTTCTCCCCGTTGAAGAAGCGCGTGCTCTTGGCCACGTCCAGGATCATCACCTCGATCATCTTGGGGTTGTTCTTATAGGAACGGAAGAGAAACGTGACGATGGAGTGGATCATCTCGCGCGGGTCGTCCTTCTCCTCCATGATCTTCCTGACGGCCCGGTCAAACTGGCCCCAGCGGTGCCGAAAGATCGAGATAAGGAGGTCCTCTTTGTTCTTGAAGTAGTGATAGACCAGCCCGTAGGCGATACCCGCTTCCTGGGCGATGTCCGAAACCCGGGCGCCGTAGTATCCCTTATCGGCAAAGACCTTGACGGCCGCGTCAAGGATGAGGTCGGTCTTTTCGGGGGACTCGATGATCTGCTCCATCTGGGCCTGTCGTGTTCTTTTTTTGTGTCATAGGGCGTATCATCACTCTTATGATAGGAACAACGGTTATGCCGGGACGCTCCGCATATAGATTGATTTGTCAATCAAACTCTATGACATTACCCGCCGTTTGTCAAGGCAAATTGTACCGTCGGTCATCTTTTTGAGCCAAAAATGGCGCCGATATGGACGCATGCGTGGTATAATCGGCCACCGTTACCGGTGAGGTGATCCTATCGCTTCGATGGTATTCTTTATATTCGAGACGCTGGCGGCCTTTGCGGCCGTAATCCTTGCCCTGAATGTGGCCGCCGCCCTGGTCCTTGCGGTGTACCTCTGCCGGCCGAAAAAACGGACCTATCTGGACGGCTATACCTTTACCCCCTTTGAGACGGGCGTTGACTACGAGCCCGTTTCGTTTTTAACCGCCGACGGTGTGGAGCTTTCCGGCTGGTGGCTCGCGGGGCGCACGGACCGGGTAGTGGTGGGTCTGACGGGAAGGTCGGGAACCAGGAGCGACCTCCTGGGCGTCGGGTCCTGCCTGGCAAAGTCGGGGTTTAACGTGCTGCTGTTCGATTTCCGCGGCAGGGGCACGAGCGGCCGTGCCGCCCTGGGTCTGGGGCGGCGCGAGGCCGTCGACGCCGCGGCGGCCGTCGACTATGCCGCCGCCCGCGTCGCGGGCGCAAAGATCGGGATCATCGGCTTTTCCCTGGGGGCGGCCGTCGCGGTCATGACCGCAGCCGTTGACCCCCGGGTGCTCTCGCTGGTAATAGACTGCCCCTTTGCGCGGTCGGAGACCATGATGCGCTTTGGCATGCGGCGGTTTTTCCCCGTCACCCGGGCGCTCCTGATCCCCCGGCTGACCCGGATGTGGGCGATAATCTTGTACGGATTTGACCTGGGCGGGATAGACATACCCGCGTGCGCCGGCAGCATCAGGGTACGTCGGGCGCTGGTGATCGTCTCGGGGCGTGATTCGGTCATCCCCCCCGCCCAGCAGCGGTCCGTCTATGAAGCCCTGCCCCATCCGAAGGAGATCTGGGAGGTACCGGAGGCCGACCACTGCGGGGCCTATTTCGCCGACCGGGAGCGGTATGTCGCGCGGGTTATCGGGTTCTTTACGGAGACGCTGGGGGCCCCCTGACCGCCGCCGCCGGGCCAAAAACGGCCTACGTCGGTGGGGTATGAGCGGATCATTACGCCGTTTTTCGTGCCGATAACATGTTTCATCACGTCGTATCCGCCAATCGTCCTCCCTTTCCGTACCCTCATCTCTTCATAACCCGAGCGTTTCATGCAGCGTTGCACGTTACATTGGTGCAACGGTAGGCGCGGACGCTCATTAATGCTGCAAATATGGAAGTATCATAAGATACTGATATTGTTGCTACTTTTCATGGGGCATATATAGAGTAACAGTAGTAAATATAATATTGTATATTATTCAACACGCTTCCCTTTTCCTGCAACGTTTCACCCGCGGCGCGCCCCGATCCTGTTTTTGATGCCTAAAAGTCGTGTAATCGGCCCTAAAACATACGGAAATGATACGGAATACCCTACTATTACGTCCCGCCATCGGAGACTTTCACGGCTTATGGCACGCGAATTGCTTATATATACATCAATACAATTATTACGTCTTAAAGGTATACCGAATGCAGCTGATAACCGACCGCGATCACGCCCGACGATTCGCCCGAACCATCATCTCGGATATCACCGTCTATCACGTAAAAAAGATAAAGGAAGGCTTGAAGAACGATAACCTTTTTGGCGTGCTGGAAAAGGAAATCGAGCATGGCAGGCGGGTTTACGAAAGCAAAGTAAGCCCGGAGATCCTCAAATCGTGCGCCTTCTATGACCACGCCGTCGTTGACGTTATGCTCATGCAGTCCATCGACTCCAATAGCAGGATATGATCCTCCTGGATGCTTGCGCCGCCAAAGCGGCGGCTCGCGCCTACCTGAGCGCGTACGCCCCGTCCGGGCCGCGGCTCACCGCCCCCCTTTCGACGAGATCGGCCAGGTGTTTTTCGATCATCTGCCCCTCCCAGTAGCGCAGCAGCGGCTCCGCATAGGGATACGACCCGTAGATCGGCGCGGCATCCACCAGCTCGGGCATTGTCCTTGGGCCCTTTTCCAGCAGCGCGGCGATCCTGCCTTCCCGCTTATCGAAGACCGCGAGGTACCGTGAGAACCCTTCCGTTATCCCCCCGGTGATGACCTCCCGGTGGCCGGAGACCAGGACCCTGATATCGAGTTCCATGAGCCGGTTGATCGAGCGCTTGAACGCCCCGATGTCCGACTCCCGGTGGCCGTACCAGGGGCCGAAGGGGGTCAGGTCGTAGTCGAAGGAAAAGAGGATCTTCTTATCCGGTTCCCAGAGGCAGTAGTGGTCGGCCGTGTGCCCCGGCGTGTGCAAGGCCACGAGGCGGACGTCTCCGAAGACGAATTCAGACCCCTCCCGGTATGCCTTGTCGGGCCGCCGGTCGATAAATCCCATCGTCTTTATGACCCACTCCCGCCAGTAGGCGGCAAGCTCCCCCGGCTCCGCAAGCCGGTCGGCCAGCGCCCGCACGTTGCCCCCCGTATCGATGCCCTCTTCGGGCATGTGGACGACGACCGAACCGTCAAACAGGCCGTTTCCCGACGAGTGGTCCGGGTGGCCGTGGGAGTTGATGACGGTCCTGATCGGGAAGGCCCGCTTTATCTCTTCGATGTTCTCGGCCCCGCAGCCGGTGTCGAGCAGCGCCGCCCCGTCCGCGCCCTCGATGACGACCGAGTGCGAGTAGGGAAAGCGGCCCTTGAGCTTGCCGTGGACAAGGTGATCGAATCGGCGATCTTCTCGAACATACCCGGGCCCCCTACTGAAACTATTGGCACGCCGGGCAGACGGCGGTGCACTTGAAGCACTGGTACTGAAAACCGATGAACTGGGCCTGGTAGATCGGCAGCAGCGCCGGGTCGCGCAGGAGCGCCTTCTGCTCGTCCGGGGTCGCCCCGATGAATTTGTGGAAGTACCGTATCTCGCGCATGACGCCGTAGGGCTGGGACGACTTGAGGCACTTCATCATGTCGGTCTTGCCCTCCTCCGCCAGCGCCTCGCCCGGGCAATTATCGACGCACAGCCCGCAGTCGTTGCAGAGGTCGTCTTTCACCGGCGGGTCGGATGACAAGCGGCAGCTCGGTCAGGATCGCCGTGAAGACGATCTGGGAGCCGTATTCGGGGTTGATGATGAGGTTATGCCGGCCGAAGGCCCCCAGACCTGCCGCCAGGGCCGCGTGCCTCAGCGACACGTCGGCGTACATCCCCATCACCGGCGGCTCCATGTTCAGCGGGTATGACGGCGCGACCGGCGCCGCCTTGGTCTTCGTCTTCTTCTCGATGAAGCGGGCCATCTGGTAGTTGTTGGCCTGGGCGAAGTCCATACCGCCGAGCCGGGAGGCCATCCCCGCCCGGACGTTTTCCGACTCGTTGGCCCCGTGGATCTCCCGGTAGCCCAGGACCACCAGCGATTGTATGCCGGGGAGGATCGTCGCAAGCGCCGGCGTCCGCTCCGATTTGTAGTCGCCCGCCGCGGCAAACCCCACCACGTCCGCGCCGAGGTCAAGCCCGTATTTCCTGATCTCTTCCTTGTCCATCGTGTCTCCTCTTCTATGGTTTTATAATCGCTTTCATACAATCTAATTGCATACGAGGTATGTACCGAAAAAAAATCAGCCGATCTCCCTGACCACCGAAAGGAGGCCCCTGAGCGCCTTCTCGTCCTCGGGCGAGAGGCCGCGCAAGAAATCCC
The DNA here is from genome assembly GCA_963848155.1 of uncultured delta proteobacterium. Lineage (GTDB taxonomy): Bacteria > Desulfobacterota > Zymogenia > Zymogenales > Zymogenaceae > JAFGAS01. Next base: position 221,101 of record CAWKCL010000001.1, on the reverse strand, counting down.
TATTCGCCTCCTCGGAGAGCTTCGAAATCCGTGCCGCCGTCTCGCGCCCCGCCTCGGTCAGCCGCACCGAGATCGCCCGCCGGTCGTCCGGGTGCTCGCCCCGCACGACGAGGCCCTGCGCCTCCAGCCGGTCGATGATGCCGGTGAGCGTGGCGCTGTCCAGCTGGGCGCGCTCGCCGAGGTCCTTGGAGGTGACGGAGTCCTCGTCAAACAGAAACAGTATCACCAGGGCCTGCGCCGCCGTTACCCCCAGCGGCGTTACCCGCTGGCTGAAGAAACGGATGGCGTTCTGGCTCGCCTTGGTAAGCTGGAAGAATATGCAGTCGGTGGGTTTCATGGGTGTCTGGGTTTGTGATATTCCTTGTATACGATTGACTTGTATACTAACTAAATGATGGGGGGATGTCAAGGTTTATTTACGGCTTCATCTACTGCGGTTTCTTTTTGGGAGTTTTCTCTATATCCGCATGCTTTGCTTTTAGTGCGTCTATTCTCGCCTTTGCCTTTGCCGGTTGCACGTAAAAGAAATCGAAAAGCCCTTCAAGCATATTCAGATTACCCTCGGCTTCTCCCGGCTCAACCGGGAGTATTTGTCCAGTGCTCATACTCCGCATTGGATGAATCGCGATATTACCGACTATCCGAACCCCGTCGATTTCTTCCGCGAGATAGCTGGGCAATGAGTTTGAGTCAAGCAATTCCTGAATCTCATCATATAGGTTACTTTGCTTGACTCCGGCCTCTTTGCGCAACAGGTTCTGAAGGCAGCGTCTACTCAGTGCCGCAGAAGCTTTAGGACTGTCAGGCAAGACTAAACACGCTTCTTCGAAGTCTTCGCGGATGTCGTCTGGTACCTCTTTTGGACAGGGCGGACGAGTGCTCCCCCGCGGTCGAATAGGAATTAGTTTTATAGTTTTCGCTCGGGAATGGTCGGGCGCGAAATCTGTGTTGACTAAGTATAGGTTCATTCTACCACATGCCGGGCAATCGAATCGTGATACGCTCCAATTCTGGTCAACGTCACGCCCAAAGTCAGTTTTGATTTCCTTTGCATGGAATTCTACAAGGCAATGGCGACATTTCATTTTTACTACCCTCAAATCTCTTCAGCTATTTACCTATTCTACACCATCCTCTCCGCGATCCCGAGATAGTCCTGTTTGTTCGCCACTGCCTGATTAAATGTTTATTCATCAGAGTCCAATACCGGCAAATACATACACCTACAAAAAGCGAATTCATCAGAAAACATCATATAACTACATTTCTTGTTCGGGACTGGCATCGACTGCAGCGCTTCGGCAATGGCGTATTTCTTCTTCTGGTTCTTACAGGAAGAACATCCGTCTGAGGACAGTATCTTTACTTTTTCGTACCCATTTTTCTTAAGCTCAATCAACTCACCTTGCGCATGTCTTAATAAGGCGGGGTTCGGGTCTTTACCTAATCTTCCAAGGAGTAGAGCCATGCCATAATAGACACCATGATTATTCCTAGCGGCGTCCTTCATTACTTCCCATACAATATTTACAGGTGAAGGCCTTACTCCCTTCTTATTGGCCAGAATATTTTCATATCTGGAATATTCATTCTTTGTTAGGCCGTAGAGGTAGAAATTCTCTTTATAGGCATCTATGGCGATCGCCGTTTCGAACGTAAAGCACGACCCGGGAAGAAGATCCTGACTCCCTCTTACATAGACATAATTGCCGCAGTTTTTACAAAGTTTCTTTTTTTTAGGAGGTGGCGAAAGTTCAATACCGCAATATGGGCAGAGAACACTCATATCAAATAAAGCCTATCTTGAAATGCTATTACATCAATAAAACTTTATGTCTACTTATAGAGAAGTGTAGCCAATACGTTAGCTTCTGTCAATAATAAAAATGAACAGATAAGTATCATCAACTTCGTCATTTCGCACGATGCAACCTATTCGCCAACCCCCCGGTTTTTACCCCTCATCACCCCCTCCCCATCCCCGGCTCATAACACCGCCGAAAGGCGCGGGTAGAGGCCGTGTAGGCAAAGACGGAGCGTCGTGTAGGCAAAGACGGCGTTGACGGCAGGGATTCAGCGTGGCAAGCCATAAGATTGCGCAGGCCGCCATGAGCGGAAAAAGGGGGAAAGGATGCTGCTTGATAGAGAGACCCGATAGATCCGTAAAAGAGCTTGTCCGGCACAGGGGGCAATTATTTCTTTTTCGTCTTCTTCTTATACGGCGCTTGAGCTAAAGCAGGGCCGCTGGCGGACAGTACACCCGCAACTGACGTTACTACACCCGAGGCCTTCTCATTCCCTTTAGTCTTTATCCCTTTCTGTTTCTTCTTTTCTCTCCATGCCATGGTAATGCTCCTGTTTTTTCTGTTTCTCTTTCGCGATCCGGCGTGGCCTGCCCGGCACGCCGACGATGACACGCTTTTCGGCGTCGGTCGGACACCACATCAGCCGGCCATTAGATATAGTATAGCAACAAGATTAGCTTCCGTCAACGGAATAGCGAACAAATATAGATTGGCAATGTAGCCGAATTGACTTCGAAAGAACGCATCCGCCGCCCGTTACCGGGACTTCCGCCTCATCTCTTTCTCCCCCGTTCCCGGCTCGTGGTACCGCCGGTAGGCGCACCCCATCCCCTACTCCCTGATAAGAACCAGCACGCAGTATCCCCGGTACGTCCCGATGCCGACCTTCGTAAAGTCGCCGAGGATATTCTTGCGGTGTCCGGATGAATTCATCCAGCCCCTGACCAGCGACGTCGGGCTGCTGTAGCCCCAGGCGATGTTCTCCGCGGCACGCCGGTAACAGACCTGCGCCCCGGCCAGCCGTTCGAAGAGGTCCTTACCCTCGGGGTTCGTATGGCTGAAATAGCCCCTCCTGGCCATATCCTCGGCGTGGCCCTGGGCGATGGCCGACAGCACCGGGTCGCCGGCGACGGGCGGGAAGCCGTTTTTCTGACGCTCGCGGTTGACCAGGACGAGGATCTCGTCGGCTGCCGACGGGTCGGACGTGTCGAAGTATCCGGCTCGCATCTCCCCAGTAAATGGGGACGCACGAGGCGGCCCCGATCAAAAAGGCCACGAAGATATACTATTGCAGTTCGTTTCATTGTGTCCAATATTCCCCGTCCCGGACAAAAACGCCGGGACGCCGTCCGCTGGAGCGGAGCGTCAGGCGATATCTTTGCTCATGAGGGACAGCTCGTTGTCCCGCTTGAACCAGCCCCGCCTCTCGTAGAAGGCCGTAGCCTCGTTGTCGCGGTAGATCATCAGGTGGATGCGCCGCGCACCCAGCGCGGCGAACCGCCGCTCGACCTCGTCCATGAGCGCCGTCCCGACGCCCGCCGCCTGGGACGGCAGAGCGACCGCCAGGTGATAGACGTAACCCCGCCGGCCGTCCCATCCGCCCAGCACCGTCCCGACGATGCGCCCCTCCCGCTCGGCCACGAGGCTGGTCGTCGGGTTCTTTTCGAGGAAGGCCGCGATACTGTGCGGCTCGTCCGCCGAAGACAGCCCCATGCCGGGCAGAGACTTCCAGAGGGCCAGGACGGCCTCGTAATCGGACGGCGCCATCGCGCGGATCGCGGCGGCTCCGGTCATCGGGTCTTTCATGGCGGTAAAACCTTTACACCTTTCAGATAAGAAGGCCGGCCTCATCGATGAGGACGGCAATACGATGTCTTTCAGACTACCTATCGCCTCACTACTATATTATACAACAAGACACCGGATGGTCAACCATGATCATAATTGCATGCCCATCCGAAAAAAGTATGGTATAATCGGCGGCATATTCTATCGAGTGGAGGCTGTTATGGACCTTACGGAAATAATGTCTCACCTCTCCATCCCGCGCCCAAACCACAGTCCGGCCCTCGCAGAAACCGCGACGTACATCAAGACGACACTGACCGATTGGGGCGTCCCGTTCGTCGTGCAGGAATTCGCCCTTCGCCCCTACATGCAGCTGATCCTGGGGATCGCCGTGCTTTTCCTGGCGGTGCTCCTGTTGGTCCTCATCGTCAAGAAAAGACCGATCGCCGCCCTGATCGTCGCCCTGGCCATCCCGCTCCTGCTCGTCGTCGAATTCGAGCTCTTTGTCCCGGTCGTCACGGGTATCGTGAAAACGACCGGCGAAAATATCGTTGTCACCTACACGGTGCCTAACCCGGAGCGGGAGCTGATCTTTGCCGCCCATTACGACTCCAAGACCGACTTCTGGGATCACGTCCAGCGGGCAAAGATATACCGGTTCATACCGCTGGCGTTCATCCTCGGGATCGCGCTTGCCGTCTTTACCTTCTTCACGAGGAGGTACGACCTCCTGAGGAAAAAGGGGCCGGCGGCCGTCACCGTCGCCCTTGCCGGCGCGCTCGTCGTCTTCTGGGGCCTGGTCTTCCTCGGGTTCGGGGGGTACATCTTCATCCCGTCGGACCGTCAGAGCTTCGGGGCGGTGGACGACGGCACCTCGGTGACGGCCCTCATGGTGCTGGCAAAGGATATCCATGACGGGAAGGTGAGCCTGGGCAATTCCAACGTTACGATCATTTTTACCGCAGGCGAGGAGGTGACGCTGCAGGGCGCCCACTGGTACCTGAAGGAGCGCTTCGGCGGCGGCACGTCGCCCGCCCTCCCCACGAGCATGGTCAACCTGGAGCTTTTCGCGCAAAACGGCCCGATGGTCTACTGGAAAAAAGACGGGATATTCCTGAAATACTTCGACGCCGACCCTGACCTCATCGAGCGCCTCGGCGCCGCCTGGACGAGGGTATCCGGCACGTCCATCGAGCCCCGGGAGAAGATCACCGACGACGCGCAGCGCTTCATGTCCGCGGGCATCCCCGCGATCACGATCGGCAACGCCGGCACGCCGGGCGAGGGCGAAGGCGGGTTCCACAGTACGAAGGACAATATCGACCGCGTCAACATGGAAAACCTCGCGCTGATGATCCGGGCGGTGGAGCTCTACGTCGAGAGCTATATCACCAAGTAAATGAGACCTTCGGGTTTGGAGCGGCTATGGACTCTCAAGCTACCTATCATAAGGACTGTTCCGCCTGCGGGACGGACGGCTTTATCATCCGGCACTACGACACGGCGCCCGACGGCACCCTCGTGGCCCCCCTGGTCATGGACGAGCGGACGGAGGGCTGGATCGGCATCCCCCACGGCGGCTTCGGCATGGGGGCGATCATGGAGCTGCTTTCGCTGGCTCCCTCGTTTCCGGACGACCCGGCCCGGGTATTCCCCATCTCGGCGGACTTTCGGATGGGCGGGGCCCAGGTCGTTGTGGGAGATACGGCCCGGCTTACCGTATCGGCGGCCGGCGGCGGCGGGACGGGCGTCATCGAAAAGGAGGGCCAGCCCTATCCCTATATCTCCGGTGAGGTCGCCTATCGAAAGGACGACCCCGAAGGGAGAAAGGCCCTCTCCTCCAACCTCCCCGACGAACTTCGCGGATATCAGGGACAGGCTCATGCCCCTGCCCTACTACGTGAATTGCTTCGTCTGCGGGGTCGGCAGGCAGTATCCGGGGCTCAAGCGGCAGTTCAGGCTCGTGGACGGCTCCGGCGATCGGATCGTCGTTGCGACGATCGGTTTTGACCCCGAGGATAGCGCAAACCGTCTGCCGTTTTGTCCGTCACGGTCACCTGCATCCCATCTGCCTTTTGGCCCTCGGCGACGAGACGATGGGATGGGGGGGGTTCTTCCTCTCCAAAAACGGCGGCGTCTCCGTCCGGCTCTCCTACACCTTCTACCGGGAGATCGGGATAGACGAGCGGGTCGTCTTCTTCGGGAAGGGAGAGCGGGTAAAGGGCGACATCGCCAAGCGGATGATGTTCTGGGCCTCCGGCGGCGCCGCGGTGGTAAAGCCGGACGGCACCTTCGAGATCGTCATGACCTCGTCCGGGCAGTGGCTGGCGATACCGGCGCTGACCGAGCAGATGCGGCAAAACCTCATCCCTGCCGAACTGACGAGCCGGGCCTTTTCGATCGCGGAGGGCGCGCCGGCCGCGGGCGATTAGCGACGGACGCGCTGCCGCCTGAACGGATGATCCTGGGGCAGTTGGTTTTCTCTCACGTAACTTAAAAAGGGCGGCCATTGACAATGGCCGCCCTTTTTTATGTACTCCGATTCCGTATCAACCGGCCCGTCTCACGGTTTGGCCGACCGGGACAGGGCCTTTGCCTGTTTCTTTTCACTGAGAAGCCCGGTCTCCCCCAGACGGTCGGCAAGGCATTGTTCGCAGGTCTGCAGGTCCGGGGTTTCGGGGCAGAACAGGCCGTATTCCTCGGAAAAGTGCGCCCCGGCCCCGGGGCATTTCCCGACGAACTCGATATAGCGGATGAGGCGCGTCAGCACGACGTCGTCAATGGCGTGCTCCATTCGGCACGCGTTTTTTTCCGCAATCTCCGGCTGGATATTGAGGACTTCGGTCAGAAACGACGCGATTGACCTGTGGGCGTGGGCGAGCTTGCCGGCCAGCGCCTGCCCTTCGGGCGTCAGGGTTATGACTTCGTGCGGGTCGTAGTTGACCAGCCCCTTCTTGGAGAGCTTCTTGAGCGCCCCCGTTACCGACGGCATCGTGACGGCGAGTATATCGGCGATATCCCTGACACGGGCAACCCGGTTTTCATTGACCAGGCCGTAAATGACCTCGAGGTAGTCTTCCATGCTCGGGGAAAGGCGTTGTTTTATCGGCATCACCGGTTCCTTAGACTACCCATATTATACTGATAACCGGCCGCCCTGTCAACCCGCGGGCGGCTCCCGATACCGAATGCCATCGCTCGAAGGAGCCTATCGTTGCCGGTAATTGATGGGAAGCCTGAGGCGGAGCGTTTCCCGGTCCAGACCTTCCGGGAACGGGGGAAAGGGCGAAGCGTCCCCAATCGTGGCGAGCGCCGCCTCGTCCAGCGCCCGGTTGCCGGAGCCCGCCACGATCCCTCTTTTCGAGGAGAGCGCCGTGCCTGTCGAGCAGAAACGAGACGGTGACGGTCCCCTCTATCCCGCCCCGGGCCGCCCCCGGCGGGTAGCGTTTGTATCGGTTTATGCGCGTGTGGATACCCTCGATATAGCCCGAAAGCAGCGCCGCGTCACCGTTGCCGCCGCCCCCTTCGATGCGCGCCAGGCCGTCGGAACCGCCCGGGGTGATTCGCGCCGCCCGGGGGGCCGTAATCCGTCGATTCCTCCGTCGGGTTAGTGTCGTGAGGGGCTGGCCCCGTCCGGGGGGGGGATGACTTTTCCCGCGTCTTATCTATGATCGTCGCGTCATCGGCCGAGCCGCGCCCGTCCAGCGATATCACGAGCGGGCGGTCTCCGCCGACAGGCGCGGTATCCGAGACGACGAGACATACCGCGACGAGTATGAGTACGAACAGGAGATGGGCAAAAAGCGAGGTCGAGAAAAACAGGAGGTGCCGCCGCCGGGCCGCCTTTTTCATTTCTCGAGCCTCTTTTCGGTAACCGGGTCAAATCGGTGCAGGCGCCGCCGGTCGATCGAAAAGCTGACCTCGCTGCCGACGTCGGGCGGCTCTCCGACCAGGCGCGCCATCAGCGTCTCTTGCCGGGTGCCGTCTGTTACCTGAAGGGTAAGCCGTGTCTCGAAGCCGAGCTCTTCCCGAAAAACGACGGTCGCCGTAAACTCCCCCCGGCCGATCACGATATCCTCCGGGCGTACCCCGAGCACGATCCGATCGCCGCCGCTACCGCCGGCGCCTGCCTCCGGTCGCATGAGCCGCCGGTAGACCGACGACCCTCCGGGGATGATATTCATCGGGGGGCTCCCGAGAAATCCCGCGACGAAGAGATCGGGAGGACGCTCATACAACCCCCGGGGGGTGCCTGCCGCCACGACCGCGCCGTCTTTCATGACGATTAGCCTGTCGGCCATCGTCATTGCCTCCACCTGGTCGTGGGTGACCCAGATCATGGTGCCCTGAAGGTCCCGCATGAGGCGCGTTATCTCGAAACGCATGGCGGCCTTGAACTGCGCGTCGACGTTGCTCAGCGGTTCGTCCATCAAAAAGAGGCTCGGCTCCTTGACGATCGCCCTGCCGACGGCAAGACGCTGCCGCTCCCCTCCTGACAGCGCCCCCGGTTTCTTCTTGAGCAGCGCCTCGATCCCGAGCATACGCGCGGCCCGTGCCGCCCGTTCCTTCGCCTCCCGCCTCGACACCCCCCGCATGGTCAGGCCGAAGGTCATGTTCTTCTCGGCGCTCATGTGGGGATAGAGGGCGTAGTCCTGAAACACCATGGCGATATTGCGGTCACGCGGCTGGCTATCGGTGATATCACGCCCCGAGAGATATATCGTCCCCTCGTCCGGTTCCTCTATCCCGGCGATAATACGCAATAGTGTCGATTTACCGCAGCCGGACGGCCCCAGGATCACCGTAACCGATCCCTTTGCCGTGGTAAGGTCTACCGATCTGACGGCCGGCACGTTGCCGAAACGCTTCGAGACGCCCCTGATGTCGAGGTACTCCATAGCCCCGATACTAAATCGGTGCCCGCCGCTTGTCAAGGCATTAAAAAGTCCTTTTAATCCGCACCATTATCGGGTAGACTCGGTGACATGGGAAATGAACCGTCCCGGCCCTCGCCCGACTCAACCGACAAGCTGGCCGCCCTCCTGGCCAGGCCGCTCGCCTACGCGGCCAAGGGTGACTTTGCCCTCCTCTTTCGGCTCACCGGCTTTTCGTCCACCTCCAAGCAAATCATCTCCCGTATGCGCGGGGCTCCCGACTACCCCCGGTGGCAGACGCAGGTCGACACGCTGGACGAACTGCTCGGTGATTTCGACGCGCTCCCCGACGAAGAAAAGCGGCAGGCCGTTACCCGGTCGCTTGCCGTTCTGGACGAGATTGCCTCCGCCGCCCCGTCACCGGGCGACCCGGAAGGCCCGCTGCCGCCCGGCGGGTCGGATCTCTCGGCCGCCCTCCAGAAGCTCAGGACGCCCGTCGAGTACGTCAAGGGGGTAGGCCCGCGCCGGGGGGAGCTCCTGAGGAAGCGGGGTATCGAGACGGTGGAGGACCTCCTGTTTCTCATCCCCCACTACTATATCGACGTGCGCCAGCTCAACACGATCAGGGAACTGAACCATAAACAGCCCGGCGCGCTCATCGTTGAGGTGGTCGCCGGCGGGCAGCGCTACTCCCGCAGGACCAGAAAGCGTCTCTACGAGCTGATCGTAACCGACGGCCGCGACGTCATGACGCTCGTCTGGTTTAACGCCCCCTCCTACATGCAGGGGCGGTTCAAGAACGGTTCGAAGCTCCTGGTGCGGGGTGTCGTCACGGAGTATAACTTCAAGAAGAGCATGGCGCACCCGGACGTGGAGCCGTGGGACGAATCGGAAGAGTACCGGGGCCGCCTCATCCCCCGCTACCCCCTCACCGAGGGGATCAGCCTCAAAACGATGGTTTCGATCGTGGGATCGGCGCTCGCCGCGTACGGGGCCCTGCTCCCCGACGGGATCCCCGAAGACATCAGGCGCCGGCTGGGTCTCATACCGGTCGCCGAGGCGGTCCGCCAGATCCACGACCCCGTTGACGACGCGCCCTCCCTCTCCGACGATTCGTATCCGCCGATCCGGTCCCTGGCGATGGACGAGCTTTTCATCCTGGAGCTGGGACTTTTATTGAGGAAGAAGAACCTCATCAGGTCGCCGGGCAGGAGCTACCGGGCTCAAGGCAACGCTCATGGAGTCGTTCCTCGCCGGCCTCTCGTTTCCCCTGACGGACGCCCAGCGCCGGGTCCTCTCGGAGGTAATCGCCGACCTGCGCGCCCCCTACCCGGCCCACCGCCTCATCCAGGGCGACGTCGGGTGCGGTAAGACCGTGGTGGCCTGCGCCGCGGCGCTGGCCGTCGTAGAAGAAAAGGCCCAGGCCGCCCTCATGGCCCCCACCGAAATCCTTGCCGAGCAGCACTACCGTAACCTCTCCGGGATGCTGGCCGCCGTCGGCGTTAGCTCCGCCCTGCTCACCGCCTCGGTAAAGGGAAAGAGGCGCGACGAGATCCTCTCCGGGATTGCCGACGGGAGCATCTCCATCCTCTTCGGCACCCACGCGCTTATTTCAAAAGACGTCCTCTTTTATGACCTTGGCCTGGTGGTAATCGACGAGCAGCACCGCTTCGGGGTGTTGCAGCGCGGCGCCCTCAAGGGAAAGGGCCTGGCCCCCGAGATGATCGTCATGACGGCGACCCCCATCCCGCGGACGCTGGCGCTGACCGTCTACGGGGACCTGGACGTGAGCGTCATCGACCAGATGCCTCCCGGGAGGATTCCCCCCACCACGATCCTGCTTTCCGAAGCCACGAGGCGGAAAGCCTACGAGATCATCCGGGAAGAGCTCGCGAAAGGCAGGCAGGCCTTCTTCGTGTATCCCCTCGTGGAGGAATCGGAGGCCCTTCCCCTCAAGGACGCGGTGCGTATGGCCGGGGAGCTGACAAAGGTCTTTGCCGAATACCGGGTTGGCCTGATCACCGGCAGGATGAAGGGGCCCCAGAAGGAAGAAATCATGGGGGCGTTCTCGCGCGGGGAGATCAACATCCTGGTCTCCACGACCGTCGTGGAGGTCGGGGTGGACGTCCCCAATGCGACGGTCATGGTCATCGAGCACGCCGAGCGCTACGGCCTGTCCCAGCTCCACCAGCTGCGCGGCAGGGTCGGGCGCGCCGGCCAGCGTTCCTACTGCATCCTGCTGGCCGATTTCGTCCGCTCCGAGGACGCCGCGCGGCGTCTGGATATCATGACCAGCACGACCGACGGTTTTGAGATTGCCGAGGAGGACCTCAAGATCAGGGGGCCGGGCGAGTTTATGGGCACCAGGCAATCGGGGCTGCCCGCGTTCCGGGCGGTGGACCTCACGAGGGACTACCGGACGCTGCTCACCGCCCGAAAAGAGGCCGAGTCCCTCCTCGAACGAGACCCCACCCTGTCGGACCCGGCCAACCGGGCGGCCCGGGAGGTCTTGATGTCCCGGTTTGCCGGCAGGCTTTCGCTCGTTGATATAGGGTAGCCGGTCCGGGCGGCGCACCGCCGCCTTTTAACCGCGCTATTGGGTTTATTCCCCCGTACAAAAGGAGATAGAGATGATCCCTTCATTTCCCGTCGATGAGGCAAAACAAAGGGTTAGTGAGCTTTTGGGTAAAGGATACCACTGAGGACCGGCAGTCCTGCAGGTCCTGTGGGAAGCGTTCGATCTCGGAGATGAGTCCATCCTCTGGGCCGGTATTCCCTTTCTGGGCGGTATCGGGGGAAGCCAGGATGCGCCCTGCGGGGCGGTTTCCACGGCGGTCATCGCCGTCGGCCTCGTATCCCGCGCGCCGAAGGAAGATAAGCCGGCGGTCAAGCAGGCGCGGCACCGCGCACGGCTCGCCTCAGGCGAGCTCGTGAAACGGTTTACCGGGACGTTCTCGGGACTCACGTGCCGGCAGCTGGTCGGATACGACTTCTCGGCGCCCGGCGCCTACCAGGAATTCCTCGAATCGGGCGTCTGGAAACAAAAGTGCCTGGCGTACGTGCGCTTTGCGGTCGAGCAGGTGTACGATGCTGCCCGGCAGGAAGGACGTATAGAGCCGGCCGGGCAGGTAACCGTCTATACCAAGCGCGGGTGCCCCTACTGCGAAAAGGCCCTGCAAGACCTGACCGAGCGGCGCGTCTCCTTCGTGGAGATCGTCATCGACGACGATCCCGCGGCGCGCGAGACCGTCACGAGGCTCTCGGGCGGAGACGGCATCGTGCCGGTAGTGGTCAACGCGGACGGGACGGTAACCGTCGGCTTCGGGGGCGGCTGAGCGGTATGACGGGCGGCGGTGCGCCGTCCTCTATCGCCGGTTACGGTACTGTCCCTCGATCCGCGCGGTCGAGGCAAGAGCCATGACTGTCAGATTCTTTAAGTACGGGAGTATATAATAATGGATTTTATGAAAAAACGGGTCCTCGGGAGGACCGGGCTGGCGGTGAGCCGGCTGGGGCTTGCCGGGGGCTACGGGATCGGCGCCGGCGGCGTCGAGCGCGCCTTTCATGAATACGGGATCAACTATTTCTATTGGAGCACCCCCCGGAAGGCCGGTATGCGGGACGGCCTCAGGAACCTCGTCAGGGCCAACCGGGACAAGATCGTCATCGTCCTGCAGTCGTACGACCACCTCGGCCTGACGGTGCGCCGCTCCGTGCGCACGGGCATCAAGGCCCTGGGCATCGACCGGGCCGACGTGCTGCTGCTGGGCTGGAACAACTGGTATCCGCCGGCGCGGATTATCGACGCGGCGCTTGAGCTGCGGGAGAAAGGCCTGATCCGGTTCATCGGCATGTCGGGCCACAACCGGAAGCTCTTCGGCCGGATCGCCCAGACGGCGGACTCACCCATCGATATCTTCATGGTCAGGTACAATGCCGCCCATCGCGGGGCCGAGCAGGAGATATTCCCGTTTCTCTCCGGCGCAAAACGCCCGGGCCTGACCACCTATACGGCCACCCGGTGGGGCAAGCTCCTGAACCCGAAGAAGATGCCGGCCGGCCAAAAACCCATGACGGCGTCGGACTGCTATCGGTTCGTCCTGACCGACCCCCACGTCGACCTGTGCATGATGGGACCCGGCAATGAATCGCAGATGATCGAGGGGCTAGCCGCGCTGAAGAAAGGGACCGCTGTCCGATGAGGAAATGAAACGCTTCCGGACTATCGGGGATTACGTCCACGGGTAGGATTGGATCGTGCGGCCGTTTCGGCTCCCTATATAACGAGGGATACGGCCCAGTAAGCCAGGGCGGAAAATATGCCTGTCGCCGGTATGGTCAATAACCACGCCCAGATGATCCGGCGCGCGGTTACCCACCTGACGCCCCTGGCCCCCTCCACCGTGCCGACCCCCATGATGGAGCCGGCGATCACGTGGGTGGTGCTGACCGGTATGCCGAAGTGCGCCGTCCCCAGGAGGACAACCGCGGAAGAGGTCTCCGCGCAGAAGCCCTCCATCGGCCGTATCTTCGTGATGTTGGTGCCCATCGTCTCGACGATCCGCCACCCGCCGAAGACGGTCCCCAGGGCGATGGCAAAATAGCACGCGAACACGACCCATCGATGGACTTCAAAGGTCGGGATCATCCCCGAGGAAAATAGGACGAGCGTGATAATGCCCATCGTCTTCTGGGCGTCGTTGGTCCCGTGGCCGACGCTATATAGCATCGCCGAGACCAGCTGGAGCCTCTTGAATACCTTCTGGTCCGCTGCCGGTTGAACCGGTGGAAGATCCAGATGATGAAGCAGCGTGAAGAGGATCGCCCCGAGCATCCCCAGCAGCGGCGCAACGAAGATAAAGGCGACGACCTTGAGCACCCCGCTGACGTGAACCGCCTTTACGCCAACGGCCGCAACCGTGCTGCCCACCAGCCCGCCGATGAGCGCGTGGCTGCTGGACGTGGGAAGGCCCAGGAGCCAGGTCAGGATATTCCAGGCGATGGCGCCGACCAGCGCCGCAAAAATGATCGGCAGCGTCACGACGCTGCTGTCCACGATCCCCTTGCCGACGGTATGGGCGACCGTCACCCCGAAGAAGAGAAAACCGATGAAATTGGCAAACCCCGCCATGAGGACGGCCTGAAAGGGCGAGAGCGTCCTGGTTACCACGACCGTGGCGATGGAATTTGCCGCGTCGTGAAAGCCGTTGAAAAAGTCGAAGATAAGCGCCAGGGCGATGATGGATACGGCGAACGTCAGGTGCATACGGTACCTACTTGAGCGTGATTCCCCTGATGAGCTTGGCTATGTCGTCCATGGAATTGATGATGTCCTCCAGCTGCTCATAGACGTCCTTGAATTTTATGATATAGATCGGATCTTTCATCTGGAAGAGCTCGGCCATGCTCGCGTGGGTAAGCGTGTCGGCCTCCACCTCCAGCGCGTGTATCTTGTTTATCGACGCCGGCAGCCCTTTCCTCGTTTCCAGTGAGCCGATGAGCTTTTTCAGCTCGTCTGCCACCTGGACCATGATATCCACGAACCTCGTGAGGTTTTCGGGCACCTCCGTCACGCGGTATTTATCTATCTTCTGGGCGACGTTATTGAGGAGGTCCATCGAGTGGCCGATGCCGATGACGATCTCGTGGATGTCTCCCCGGTCCAGGGGCGTTATGAAGGTCTTGTTGAGCTGAATGATGATCTCGCGCTCAAATTCGTCTTCCTTGGACTCGTATTCCTTGATGTAGGCCGTATAGTGATGAATCTCCTCGTGAGACAGGTGCTTGATCTGCGAAATGAGTCCCTTGAAGGATTCACAGGCGCGGCACAGGAGGTCCATCTGCTGGTTGAGGTACTTAAAAAATGCGACCTCCCTGGGCAGCAGGAGGTCAAATAGCCTGAATTCCATGGTATAACCCCATATACGTCGGATCATCTGACGACTGGCGCTTACGCCACTGAATTTTGCATAGTAACGCTTTGACGTAGCCAATAGTCAACTATTTCTCCTGACCCGATATAAGAACGGGAGCGCCGTGTTTCTCGCGTGCGGATTGAATTTCGCCCGCCGATGACTATATTATAGCTAAATAGTATTGATTACTCATTGGGATATCCCGGGAGCCGGACAATGAAGAAATCAACAGAAACGATAGATGAAAAGGAGCTCAAGGAGCGCCTGACGCCGCAGGAATACCGCGTGCTGAGGGAAAAGGGCACCGAGCCCCCGTTCACGGGCGCCTACAATGCCAACAAGAAAAAGGGCGTCTATTCCTGCAAGGTCTGCGGCGCGGTGCTGTTTGACTCGGACAGGAAATACGACTCGGGCAGCGGCTGGCCGAGCTTCTTTGACGTCGCTAAAGACGCCGTCGATCTCCGGCGCGACACGTCTCACGGCATGGTGCGCACGGAGGTCGTGTGCGCCAAATGCGGCAGCCACCTGGGCCACCTCTTTGACGACGGGCCAAAACCGACGGGACAGCGTTACTGCATCAATTCGGTCTCCCTCGATTTTAAGGAACGCGGCGCCGCCTCCGCCCCGACCCGCACCGCCGCCTTTGCCGCCGGGTGCTTCTGGGGCGTGGAGGAGTCTTTCAGGACGGTCCCGGGTGTCGTGAATACGACGGCGGGCTACATGGGCGGACGAACCGAAAACCCTACCTACGAGGACGTCTGCTCAAGCACGACCGGCCATGCCGAGACGGTGCTGGTGGAGTATGACCCCGGCGTGGTATCATACCGCGAGCTTCTTGACCTGTTCTGGAAGATACACGACCCGACGACGCTCAACCGGCAGGGGCCGGACGTGGGGTCCCAGTACCGGTCGGCCGTATTCTACTTCGACGAAGAACAGAAGAAAGAGGCCGTCGAATCGATGAAAGCGGCCCAGAAAGACCACAGCCGGACGATCGTCACCGAGATCGTCCCCGCGGGAGCCTTCTATCCGGCGGAGGATTACCACCAGCGCTACTATCAGAAACGGGGTATCAAGGGCTGCGCGGTCTGATACGGCCCTGCGGACAGGACCATCGCGTAACCTCAGATCCCCTCGTGGGTCTTGATATCGGTATCCTCGGTGAGCCCCTCCATGCGCTTGGGCGCGGCCGTGATCGGGCCGAGACCGTTTGTCGGCCGGTCCAGGTAGAAATAGGCGCAGCCGGACACGTCGTCGGCGCGCTCGAAGTAGCCGATTGGCCAGGCGTCGCCGAGCTCCCGGAGATCCACTTCTTCCATACCGGGGCCCGCCCGAAAGACCTTCGGGGAGGCCTTTTCAAGCTCTGCCCTCGTCTTTTCTTCCCATATCCCCATCTGCTGAAGGGTGACGCGGACATCCTTTGCGAAATAGACCGGATCGGGGACGTGGAGCCGGTAGAACGCGAACTGCATGTTCTTCTCGTCGGCCAGGGGGCACCCCTGGAAGAGGTTGTCGTACCTGCCCTGCCCGAAGGCGGTGCCGATATAGTCCTCGGTCCCCGTGCCGCAGAGCGTCGGCAGCTCCCTATCACCATCGAGGTAGATCTTCACCTCGCCTTCCCCCCACCAGGTGCCGGCATAGAGCTTCTTGTTGACGATGACCCCGATCTGGGCGCCGAGGTAGCGCCCCGCGCCGGCTACGCGCGGCAGTATCTCGAAGTCCCGCTTAAGGGTCGTCGGGTTTTCCCTCCTGAAGTGCGCGTGGAAGTAGAGCGTGTCGTCCGGGTGCTCGTCCCCGACGGTGTAGTCCACGTCGTAGTAAAAGAGCGTCAGGTCGGTGCCGCTCTCGTTGGTCACGACCGCCTTCATGCCGGTCCGAAACGGCATCGGGACGACGCTCGTGAAGCTCCTGCCCTCGGGGCTGGAAAAGAGGCACGACTGGAAGGGCCGCATGCGCCCGAGGCCGTGGCCGAAGAAATCGCCGAGGGGGGCCGAAACCGCGGGTTGTCCGAGCCGTCCCAGAAGATATCAAGGCGAATGCCCCGGAGCATCCGGGGGCTCCGGTCCGAAATCGTTATCCAGATGCGCCTGAGCGTGCCGGGCTTGCCCGGCGGACCTCGGCAAGGACCTGCTTGCCCCGGCCGGAAGGTAGAAAAAGGGAGAGCCCTTGCGGCCGGCGTTTTCCGTGCCGCCCGCGCCCGGGGCGCCGCCCCAGTTTTCGGGACTGGCCCAGCGCGTCTGGACCCCCTTCGGCAACCGATACAGCGTCTTTGGATCGAAAGATCATGGCTATTCCTCCGAGAAAACCCGTGGCATACCTTACCACAGCGCCGCGACTTTTACAATTGTCCTGTTTCCGGCGCACCATTTTTTGTGTCGTCGAATTCAAACGTATAGTATAATAGTAGAGTTATAGAACGGCCCATCGAGCAGATGCCGTAACAAGCGGGGGATAATTCTCATGTTCTTTGCGCGCTTCCTGGTTATCTACCTCCTCATAAACGCCTATATCTTTTTCCGCGGCTTTGCCGCCGTCGAGGGCCGCGGCCGGTGGGTAACCGGGCTGAAGCTCCTCTTCGTCGCGCTGGCCGTCGGCTTTCCCGCTCATGCACTCCCTCGAGGATACCCTGTACGGCCCCGTCTGGAACGTCGTAAACGTCGTCGGCTCGCTCTGGGTCGTGGCGATGGTCTATTTCTTCCTGATCGCCCTGCTGTCGGACCTGGTGAGGCTCATCGACCGCATAGTGCCGGTCATCCCCGCACGGGTCAAGAAACACCGCCGGTTTACCGGGACGAACCTCTTTATCGGGTCCATCACGCTGGTCGTCCTGATCGTCTTCTTCGGCTGGCTCAACACGCGGTTCATCCGGGTCCAGCCCGTAACGGTTGAGCTGGCAAAACTCCCGAAGGCCCATAATCCCACGACCATCGTATTTGCTTCGGACCTCCACATCGGGCCGACCGTTCCCGAAAGCAGGGTCGAGGCCTTCGTCGAGGCGATCAACGCCGAGAACCCGGACATCATCCTGCTCGGCGGCGACCTCGTCGAGGGGAGCGTCGACGGGCTGGGCCGCGCGGGCGAGATACTCTCCCGCCTCCACGCCCGCTGCGGCGTCTATGCGGTACCCGGCAACCACGAGTACCACGGGGGGGGCGAAACGTCCCTGCGCTTCATCGAGTCTGCCGGGATTACGGTGCTGCGGGACGAGGCCGTGACCATCCCGGGGATCGTCACGATCGTCGGGCTGGACGACCCGCGGTCGCGCAATAAAAGGACGCCGCTGCCCGACCTGATGGCCGGCCGTGACCCGGGGCTTCCGACGATCCTCCTGGCCCACCGCCCGGTCGATCTGGAGACGTACGCTGCCGCCGGCATCGACCTGATGCTCGCCGGCCACTCCCACCACGGCCAGATCTTCCCCGTTACGATAATCACCGACTTCGTCTACACGGTGAGCTACGGACAGGCCCGCATCGGCCCGATGCAGGTCTACGTCACCAGCGGCCTGGGTACCTGGGGGCCGCCCGTGCGCATCCTCACCCACCCCGAGATAGTCTCGATCACCCTCGTGAACCGGTAGCTGTAGCCGTCCGCCCGGCCCCCGTTCATTCGGAAAACCGGCGGCACGTCCGTCCCCTGCCCACCATACATACCCGACCCCTCAGAATGTGACTTAGATCACAGTTTCTTATTGACAGAATATATTGCCGGGTATATACAAAATACAATTATTATCCCACCTTTGAGGAGCTGATAATGAAACGAAGCATCATGGCGGCTTTAGCGGCGATCATCCTGCTTGCCGGTTCCGGCCTTGCCTATGGACTTTCATATGTCGGTCTGTATGATGACCCCACGGTCACGGAGAACCAGCATGCCATCGGCGAATATTTCAACGAGGTCGACGACCCCAGCCTGCCTTCCGATCTCTGGTCCGCACTCCACAACAGGTTTGGCGGTTGGTATATACTTGGCCTTACCCAGTACTATCTTCCGGCCCTGGACAGCTTCTCGCCGGAAGGATATGCTGCCTTTCCCGATATCAACTTGGGTGCGTTCGGGCAATTCAACTCCCTGACGCACGGGCGCCTGGCGGCCCTGCGCACCCCCGGTGTTGTGGCACGGGATGCGAAGCCGCTCCTGTTTGCCGACTCCGGCGCGATCATGCTTGATTCAAGCCCGATCCTCGCTGCCCCGGTGACCGACGGCACGGGCGGCTGGGGCGTATGGGGCGAGACCTTCGGGCTCTTCGGCCAGGCAGGCCAACCGCGGCGATAAATTCGGGTACGACTACGACACCTACGGCTTTTCCATCGGGGCCGACAGGGCCATCGGCGACAAGTTTATCGTGGGCGTGGTCACCGGATACTCCCACTCGCGCGTCGATTTCAACGACGTATACTTTGACGGGGACGTCGACTCGTTTGACCTGGGGCTCTACGGCAGCTATACGCCGGGCGCGTGGTATCTCGACGCGTCGTTCACCTGGGCGCGCAACTGGCACGATACCGAGCGGTATGACCTGTTTGCCGCTGCCACGGCCGAGGCCCAGTATCACGGCGACCTCTTCGCCACCGTACCTTGGAGGTGGGTACAACATCGACCTCGGCAAGGCGCGCATTACCCCGGATCGTTTCGCTGACCTATACCTACTACAACCAGCCGCGCTTTTCCGAAGATGGGGCCGGCTCGTCCAACCTTTTCGTCCATCGTTTCGATTCGCACTCCCTGGTTTCGCGGATCGGCCTCACGTTCTCGTACGAATTTGACCTGGATAACGTCACGATCGTGCCGGAGGCAAGCGCCGAGTGGGCCCACGAGTATCTCGATGTCGACCGCACGATCGTCTCCCGCCTGGTAGCGGTTGGCCACACGACGTTTGCGGTGGACGGCGTCACGCCCGATAGGGACGGCGCGCTGCTGGGGCTGGGCGTGACGGCCTACTTCGGGAAGGGATTTTCGGTATACGGGGACTACAACGCCGAGCTCCGCAGAAACTACGATTCCCACGGGTTCACGGTCGGCATTCGGTACGAGTTCTAACCGCGCCCGACAATACGACCAGACAATAAAACGGGGGGACAAAATCCCCCCGTTTTTTTTGCTCGAAACCGCCGGCAGCCTCCCGCGTTATTGCTTCTACGAGAGTGGACCGGCCGTACGAGTTGGCCCTGAAACCATCGGGGCCGGTTTCCCGGCCCCGATAGGTGCGGCGGATATGGGCGAGAGGATTACACAATACCGGAAAGTGCGGCCGATTACAAACCGCAATCATAATGACCGGTATTGCCCGGGCGATTAATATCGCTCGTCAACGGCCTTAGTGTTACCTAAACGGGATTAGTATTATCATCATCCGAACTGCGTCCGGTCTTAGATTGTCGTCCGTTCCGTGATCGTCTCCGTCGTCAAAGTCGCCGCTGGCGCCCAGCGGTTCGCCGATCGTGCATCGGACGACGCCGTCTTCGCCCGTCCCGATGATGAACACGCTGTACCACAGGTGAGTTGTGGGATTATAGACGGGATAGGCGACGCCGTTTTCAATCCAGACGTTGGAAAAGCCCTCGAGGGGAGCACCGTTTTCGTCCACCAACACCCCCTGCTGGGGAGCCGCCAGGGCCGCCGCCGCGCCGAACAGGGCGACTGCGAGCAGCAATACCGGGAAGATAAAAAGCGTCTTTTTCATCGTTCAACCTCTCCAGTAGTTTGTCACAGTATATACCGCATCATGCGTAATTTCAATACCGTTGTAAGATAT
The DNA here is from genome assembly GCA_963848155.1 of uncultured delta proteobacterium. Taxonomy (GTDB): domain Bacteria; phylum Desulfobacterota; class Zymogenia; order Zymogenales; family Zymogenaceae; genus JAFGAS01. The sequence goes on along the minus strand of CAWKCL010000001.1, from coordinate 200,961 downwards.
TGTTAAGGATTCTATCATCGTTTTTCCCGATAATTAACGATTTTGCTTGACATATCGTCATAGATACAATTATTATTAGTATATTCTAATATAATTCTCCCTATCCCCGAGGGACATCTATACCGACACCTCAATGATGCGCGGCCGGCACCCAGGCCGACCTTCCCTGTTATCCGGAAGCAACAATGAGTAGTCTGACCGCGATCCGGACGGCAAGAAGGCGCGTGTTGCGGTTATGGTGCCATAATGGCATGAACTTCTTTAATGAGGTAATGAGATGATGAAGAAACTCTTTCTTATCTCCCTGTTTGTGATGATCTTCTCGGTATCGGCGTTCGCCGGTGAAGGGAGCGATACGATCGGGGCGTGCAGGCTCCTGCCGGAGCTCCGGTATTCGTATTACGAGACCCCCATGAGGGTTACCCTTAACCCGGAATCCTCAATCCTCTTGCCCTCGTATGACGACAATTGGAGGCTGAAGGAGCACGACGTGACTCTCCAGGTGACGTACGGGCTGACCGATAACATCGACGTCTACACGTTCCTGGGCGCCCGCCTCGGCGCCGAAAAAACGGGGTCATCTTCAATGATTATCGGAACCACGGGAAGACTCCCTCAGGAGAACGTCTTCGACCTCGGCTCGGGGTTCATTTGCGGCGCCGGGGTAAAGGGGACCTTCTACCGGGCGCCGAACGGGTTCTATTTCGGCGGCGGGCTCTCGTTTACGTTTGCGGTCACCGATAATCACGTGAACTTCAGGACGAGCACGAACGGAGGCCCTTACGTTGACGCCCCGATTAAGTACCGGGATACCGACTACGCGGTTACCGCCGACCTCCATGCGGGATGGCATATCGGGGATACCGGCCTGACCCCCTATCTGGGCGTTGAATACCGCTATGAGCAGGAATATCTCTATGCCTATAAGCTTGGCGATGCTAATTCCGTGAACGACTACAGGATGGAATCGAAAAACCCGTCGGCGTAGTCGTCGGGGTGGACTACATGGCAAATGACCGGCTCTACTTTAACCTCGAGGCCCAGATGGTCAAGCGCTGGGGCGGAAGCTTCAGCGTCGGGTATATGTTTGACCTGTGCGCCGTGCCCGTTAGTGCCCGCGACGGTCCCCGCCCCCGTACCGGTGCCGGTGTTGGTCCCGATGAGCATGAAGTAAAGCACACTTTCTATAGCATGAAATCAGGGGGGCGGCCGTAGGCCGCCCCCTTATTTTACCCATCCCGCCGGACTGCCTCCCCACGGCCGCGTTACGACCGTAAAGGAAGCTCTCGTTTCTCCCGATTATTCCCGGTCGATATATTGCACCGGTTCGGATTTGACGGTGAATCTCGTGGTATAATTATACTATAAGGTATGGATAGTCCGGCAGAACGCCGCGGTCCCGACGGGCCGCGCGCGGCGGCAGCTCAGCCCGGCGGCCGCGATATCTGCCGGTTGTATCGGTCTTCATATATGGGGGATGGCAATGAAACCGCCACGAATCGCTGATCTGGTCAAGCGGCAAAAGGACTATTTTTCCACCGGGGTAACCAGGGACGTCTCATTTCGCCTCAAACAGCTCAACCTCTTGAAGGCCGCACTGATATCCCGCGAACGCGAGATTCTGGAGGCCCTTGACGCCGATCTCCGGAAGCCGCCGGTGGAGGCCTACACCTCCGAGCTCGGCATCGTGCTTGCCGATATCGAGTTCGTTATGCGGCGCCTCGAGAAATGGGCCCGGCCCCGGCGGGTGAAGAACCCCCTGATCCATAAATACACGAAGAGCTTCATCTATCCCGAGCCGTACGGCACGGCCCTTATCATCGCGCCGTGGAATTACCCGGTCCAGCTCCTCCTGTCCCCGCTGGTGGGGGCTATCGCGGCGGGAAACACCGCCGTCCTCAAACCCTCCGAGATCTCCCTGAACACCTCGCACGTCCTGGCGCGGCTTATCGCCGATTTGTTTGACCCCGCCTACGTTGCCTGCGTCGAGGGAGGGCCGGAGGTGGCCGGGAGCCTGTTGAAGGAACGGTTTGACTATATCTTCTATACCGGCTCTACGAGCGTCGGAAGGCTCGTCATGAAGGCCGCGGCCGAAGGCCCCACCCCGGTAACCCTCGAGCTGGGGGGCAAGAGCCCCTGTATCGTCGAGGATGACGTCGAGATCACCCAGACGGCCCGCCGTATCGTCTGGGGAAAATACTTCAACGCCGGGCAGACCTGCATAGCCCCGGACTACCTGCTGGTCAACCGCGCAATCAAGGACCGCCTCCTTGCCCGAATCACCGATACGATCGCCCGGTTCTATGGGTCCGATCCCGCCGCGAGCCCCGACTACGCCCGAATCGTCAGCGACCGGCATTTCGACCGCCTCGCGCGGCTCCTCTCCCGGGGGCGTATCATTTCCGGCGGCGCAAAAGACAAGGCCGAACGCTATATCGCCCCGACGGTTATCGATACCGTCGCGCCGGGCGACCCGGTCATGCAGGAAGAGATCTTCGGGCCGATCCTGCCGGTCATCGAGTATAGCGACCTCTCGGAGGCTATCGCCTTCGTCAATTCCCGTCCGCGGCCCCTTGCTCTCTACTTCTTTTCTCGGGATAAGGAAAAACAGGATCGGGTGCTCCGGGAGACGCAGTCGGGGGGGGTGGGCATCAACGATACCATCATCCAGATTACGTCTCCCTACCTCCCGTTTGGGGGGAGCGGCGCCAGCGGTATGGGAAGCTACCACGGTAAGGCGTCGTTCGATACCTTTACGCATTATAAGAGCGTCTTGAAGCAGACCTTCCTGTTTGACCTGACGCTGCGGTATCTCCCGTACCGGATGCCGCTCGGCTTCTACCGGTGGGTGATGAAGCTATTCAAATAGGTTACCGGCGGTCACTCCGCGGCGTGAGACGCCGAGCCGGGAAATTTCAGCACCGCCATGGTGAACGTCCCCTTCGCGGCGAGGACCTCCTTGCCGTCCTCGCCCGTCGCGTAGACCTCCGACTCGACCACGGAAAACCTGCTGCCCGGCTTGAGCACCTGTGCGCGGCACCTGAGCCGCCTGGCCTGCGTGGCGCGGAGCAGGTTCACCGAGAAGTCGAGCGTGAGGACGAATTCGTCTTTGGCCACGAGGGTCGTCGCTGCGCCCCCCGCGGTGTGATCCGCCATCGTGGAGAGCACGCCCGCGTGGATATAGCCCCCCTGTTGAAGATGATGCGGCTGCGTAATGACCTCGGATTCGCACCACCCCTCCCCCACGTCCGAGAGCTTCACCCCCACGTGCTTAAGAAACGGCACCTCCCGGAAGCCCCAGTCGAGCATGTCGCGAAAATCCGCGTTCTTTGTTTTGAACAATTTCATTGTCATGCCCCGCTAAACCAATAAAGGCCGCCCACTTCGTGGTCGTCCGAGCTTGAGACTGTTACGGCAGCCTGTGCTTCAGCCTTTCTTCTTTTTGTACCAGCCGACGATAAACAGAATCCCGATCAGGAACGCCGGCCCGGCTATTACCAGCGACCAGGAGAGCATATACCATTGGTGAGGTTGATTTTCCAGGATAGTCTTCAGTAATACGGCAATGTACGCCATCCCGGCCAGGATAAAGGCCACTCCGCCCACAATTTCACGTTTCCATGATACTATCACAACGGCCAGCAAAATAAACGTGGGGATGTTATGCATGAGTAAACCGGCGACGGTCCCCCAGAAACCTAAATCCATATCGAAGACATCCAGGGAGAACATCGCCAGGAAAAGAAGAAATAGTATCGATAGGATCCTTGGCGTCCAGTATACGAATCTATTAACCCTGTTTTCCATGGGAAATCACGGATCTCTCATTATACTTCTGATTCTCGTGGCGCCTTACGCCCCGGTTATGCCGGGCCCCGGCCCCCCTGTCTCTTTCGCCACTCTGATACCAAGAGCCGCATATCGCCGTCGGCGTGTTCAAAGAAACGCCTGAACGCCCCGCAGAGGTAGTTGACCTTCGGGTCTCCCGGGTTGTGGACGCGGTCCTTTGTGCACCCGCCGCGGCAGAACGCCATGCCATGTGCACGCAGTACATGAAGGCGGGAGGTCCGATTTCCGCCCGCCGAATTCGTCGCTGGGCGGGCGAATTGAGCATCGCGGTGAGGCTTTCGTCCATGATGTTGCCGAGTTTCCAGCGCGGCTCGACGAAGAAATCGCACGAGTAGACGTCGCCGTTATGTTCCACGACGACGTATGGTCCGCACTCCCGATCAAGCGTACATTCGGGAGCCGGGAATCCGGCGTAGGCAAAAAGCAGCGACTCGAAGAACCTGATTGAGGTGGTCGGGACACCGTCGACGAAATCGGCCCGCCAGAGGTCGAAGACGGCGCAGAGAAACGCCCCGTACGCTTCCGGCGAAACGGAGAACGGGGCGATCGCACCGGGACGTTCGGGGTCAATCTCCACGCAGGGAATAAACTGCATGTAGGTAAGGCCGAGCCCCTTGTGAAACTCGTAGATCTCCTCGGGAAAACGGACCGAATAGTCGTTGACGACCGTCAGCGCATTCACCGACACGCCCTCGTCGAGCATGAGCCGTGCGCTGTCGGTCACCCGCGCCCATGAGCCGCGCCCGCGCTTCGTGCGGCGGTAGTGGTCATGGATATGCTCCGGCCCGTCGATAGAAAGCCCGATCAGGAAGCTGAATTCCTTGAAGAACCGCGCCCATGCCCTGTCGACGAGTATCCCGTTGGTCTGGAGGCCGTTGCCGACGACCTTTCCGCGGCCGAAACGCGTTTCGAGCTTGACCGCCTTTTCGAAGAACTCGCGTCCCATCAGGGTGGGCTCTCCCCCCTGCCACCCGATCGATACCTCCGGCCCCGACTGCTCCATTACCTGCCGTATCATTTCTTCGAGCACGGCAGCGCTCATCCGGTGCGTCGGGGCCCCGCCGAAGAGGGCGCACCTCCCGCTGTAGAAGCAGTAGGCGCAGGCCATGTTGCAGTCGGGCCCCGCCGGTTTGGCCAGGATATCCCTCAGGGGCCGTTTATCCGCCATGCGTGTTACTTAACCCATCCCCCGGGGTTATCCTCGAGCTCCTTCTCCCAGTCGGCCATTACCTGATCGAGTTTCTTACATACCTCGGGGTATCGGGACGCGAGATCGTAGTTTTCCCCTTCGTCGGTATCGAGGTTATAGAGGTTCGGCCATTGCCCGAGGAATTCCCCGCCGGAGGCCTTGCCGAGGAACGTCGTCGGCTTATCCGTGGGGATCGGCCATGTGTAGTGGTTAATATACCTGAAGTACTTCCACTCCCCGGCGCGTACCCCCTCCAGCTGCTCGTGGTGATAGAAGAAGAGCGCCTCATGGGGAGACTCCGCCTCGCTGCCGGAGAGCAACCCGGCGATGCTCTTGCCGTCGATGATCCGGTCGGATGGAAGCTCAAGCCCCGCCAGCGCCAGCAGCGTCGGGAAATGGTCGATATTCATCGTGGGCTCGGTCGCATATCGCCCCTGTCGTGACGTGCCCCGGCCACCTGACGATGAGCGGCACCCTGAACCCGCCCTCGTAGCTCTGCCCCTTCCTCCCCCTGAACTCGTCGCCCGGATTGCCGTTGTACCAGGGGCCGTTGTCGCTGGTGAATATCACCATGGTGTTATCCTGGAGGCCGTTTTCCCTGAGACAATCCAGGACCTTGCCGATATTGGCGTCGAGCTCTTCGATGACGTCGCCGTAAATGCCGCCTTTTGATTTATCCTTGAACTCATCGGTCGCGTAAAGGGGCAGGTGCGGCGCGTGGTAGGCCATGTAGAGGAAGAAGGGCTCTTTATCCTTTGACCTGGTGATGAAGTCAATCGCCTCTTTCGTGGAAAGGCCGGAAAGCCTCGCCTGGTTCAGGCCGATGTCTTCTTCCAGCATCGTCTCGTTTCGGTACAGTGGGTTGGGCAGCTCGTCGTTGGTCATGGGCGTGCCGAAGAACTCGTCGAATCCGTGCCTCATGGGGTGATACTGCGGGTCAACGGAAAAATCGCCGAGGTGCCATTTTCCTATCATCCCCGTTCGATATCCGGCGACCTTCAGCGCGTCGGCGATCGTGATTTCAGTCCTCGGGGATGCCTTCCACCGAGCTCGGCAGAGAGAGATCGAGCGCTCCGAACCTCCCCATCGCCCGGCCCACCTTATTGAAGAGGGACTTCATGAAGGGAGTACCGCCCGGCTGGAGAGGGAAGGTAAGGCCCGTCCTGATGGCGTATCTCCCGGTCAAAAGCCCGATCCGCGACGGCGTGCAGAGCGAGGCCGACGCGTATGAGTCGGTAAACCGGATGCCGTCCCGCGCAAGGGAGTCGATGTTCGGCGTCCTGAGGACCCTGTCGCCGTAGCAGGCGGGGTCGCCGTACCCCATGTCGTCGCAGAGAATCAGCACGATGTTCGGCCTCTCGCCGCTGAAACCGGGCGCCTTTGCTATCGGTATCGTCTTCACCGTATCGGCCGCACGGGCTCCGTCCAGGCCGATACCGTCGAGGATGGAAGGGAGCCGGTGCATGTTCGCGTAGCCGATCGTCGCGGCGCCAAGCACCAGCCCCGCCCCCAATACCTTTCTTCTCGTTATCCCCTTGTCCGCCATGTCTGCCCTCCACGAGTTGTACTACCTACGCCCACTAATACACGAAGCATTCGTCGCCTGTCAAGGGACAACAATCCCCGACGCGAACCATACATAGCACCGCGCCGGATAAAAAAAGGGCCCACGCCTTCGCGTGAGCCCTTGATTATGCGCGAGACTAAGAAGAAAGAACTCTACTGCAATGACTGCGGCAATGGCGCGGAAGAAGGCGATGGTCTCCAGCTCCTTTGCCTCGCCGTCCAGGTCATAGTCGGCATATGCCGAAGTCTTGGCGATTACCACGTCATATTTTGGATTAACGTAGATAAACTGGTTATAGATACCGATGGCCAGAAAATCTCCCTCGGGATTTTCCGGGATCCACCACTGATAGCCGTATCCCAATACCCAGTCCGAGGAGTCCCGTTTGCCCGGCAGGAGGTGCGGCTCACTGGGGTTGACGGATGCCCGGACCCAGTCTGCCGGGACTATCTGCTGACCCATCATCTTTCCCCCGTTGAGATAGAGAAGGCCGAATCGGGCATAGTCTCTCAGGATAACATTGAGCCCCCCGAAGGCCAGTTCCATCCCGTCGCCGTCGGTGAGCCAGTACGCGTCCGACTCCATCCCCGTCTTTTGCCAGATCTTTTCTTCGAGGTAGGACGAGATGTCCCTGCCCGTGGCCTCCCTGAAGCACCATCCCCAGCACCTGCGTATCCATGCTCACGTAATGGTTAAAGGTGCCCGGCTCCCGCTCGTTCTCCAGCGAGGCGACGAACGAATCGAGGGACTTGTTGAGCGCGATGACCCTCCCCATGCGGTTGATGTCGGAGAAAAAGTCGGCGTACGTCTCGTCGAAGCGGACTCCCGACGACATCTCCAATACGTCCTTGATGGCGACGTTGTCATACCCCGTTCCCGTAAGCTGCGGCACGTATGCGGTTACGGGGTCCTCGATGTCCTTGATATACCCCTCTTCCACCGCGATCCCTATCAGGGCCGACACGAAGGATTTGGCCACCGACCAGGATATCGCCTTTGAATCCCTGTCGTTGCCGCGGTAGTATTCCTCAAACGCGACGGTATCACCCTTGAGCACGATAAGCCCCGTCGTCCACGTCTCGTCGATGAATTCGGCGGTATTCTGTACCTTTCCCTCATAGACGTAGGTCTCGGGGAGCGCCCTTTTTCCCTCCTTAAGCTCGAGTACGGCCTCTCCCCGGTGCACCGTTCGGTAGTCGAACATGGTATCCATGTTCCTGAAATTATCCACGATGACGTTGGGCTCAAACAGGGTGATCACGTTGTAGAGCCGCCCCAGCTCTTTGCGGTAGAAGAAACCAAGAACCGCCAGCACGATAAGAAATACGAGAATAGCTTTACCAAAGATGGGCCAGAAACGTTTAGTATTCTTCGTGCGGTCTGTCATTACCTGCCCTCTCACTGAGTTTCATTTTGAATAGTCTGCTATAATAAGTAGTGTAATATCCTTTCTCTGCTTTGTAAACGGTTATTCGAACTCCGATTCTCCGCGTCATTGCTGACGCTCTTTTCTGTCACGTTATCCCGTCTACCCCTATAGGCCACAAAAAAAGGGCCCACGCATTGCGTGAGCCCTTGATTACGTTATGTGGCGGGCAGAGGATTCGCCCTTCCTACATCATTCGAAATGATGCCCTGCCGGTGTCTTTATGCCCTACGGTATGTAACGCCAGACGGTAAGGGTCCCCGATTGAATACCGAAGAGGTTATTTCCGGCTGCGGCGATAGAGTACGCGCCTTCGCCGATGATTGACCAGATCATGGGCGTTCCGCTGTATTTCCAGACCCCGCTCATATCCGGTGAGATCCCGTAGAGCTGCCCGTTGCCGCCGACCGTGAAGAAGTAGCCGGGACCCCCCACCTTCGTCCATGAATCGGGCGTACCGTTGTACCGGTAGATATCGCCGCTTGAGGGATTGGTGGCAAAGAGCTGGTTTCCGCCGGCATAGATCTTCGACGCGGGACCGCCGATTTTGGTCCAGTTCATCGGCGTATTGTTATATTTCCAGACTCCGCTCATATCCGGCGAGATACCGTAGAGCTGGCCGTTGCCGCCAACGGCAAACATATTGCCGGGCCCTCCAACCTTCGTCCACGAGTTGGGCGTACCGTTATACTCGTAGATATCGCCGCTGGAGGGGTTCGTGGCAAAAAGCCGCGTACCGCGGGCGTAAATCTTTGAGGCGGGACCGCCGATCTGGGTCCAGTTCATCGGAGCATTATTGTATTTCCAGACGCCGCTCAGGTCCGGTGAAAGCCCGTAGAGCTGCCCGTTACCGCCAACGGCAAACATATTGCCGGGACCCCCTACCTTCGTCCACGAGTTGGGCGCGCCGTTATACTCGTAGATGTCGCCGCTGGAGGGATTGGTGGCAAACAGCCGGCTGCCGCCGGCGTAGATCGCGGAGGCCGCCGAGCCGATCTGCTCCCAGGTATATGCCGGGGCCGGCGGAGCCGGGGGCGGCGCGGCCGGACGGGTAAATATCACCCCGTTGCTCCAATTGATGGCGATACCCCGGTTGGCCGCGTCAACGGTGATCACCCCCGTTGCGAAGCCTATCGGCCATACGGCGCTTACGTTGGTGCCGTCTATGTCCCCGAAGCCCGACTGATTGGTGGACGGCATATGCCACGTGAATTTATCGCCGATCTGGGCGATGTTATAGACAACGCCGAGGTTGCTCTGCCATTGGCCGGAGATGTCGGGCTCGGCAAAGGCGGAAGCAACGAAGAGACATAGAATTGCCGTCAATACTAAAGCAGATAAAACGAAAGATCTTTTTCTTAGGATGTTCTTCATATCACTACCTCTTCAATGACCTATAAAAGGACCTCGAGAATATGTTTATCATCATTCGAATCTTGAACATAAATTAAGACCCGCGCCAAGCTGTCTCAACTAAGCCCGTAAGGTTAGTCCTGAACCTCCCGTCGTGAGCTAATCCCTCTCAGATAGAACCCATGATGTATACAATTATAGCACTATTTATAGAAGTCAGTGACTTTGCTCACGCAGTTGCGAGATACCATCGTATGGTCATATAGAGCAAAATTACCGAAATCGCTACTATTTATCGTATTAAAAAAGATTGGGGCCGGTCTCCCGGCCCCGACAGCGGGTCAATGCCCGTAAAAAGCGGCAATTACAGCACGATAGCGACTATTTACCGACGGACTGTCGACTCTATGCATCAACGAACTGCCTAATAACCGGCTCATTCTCATGCCCGCCCCTATAGTCGCCCTTGGTGCCCAGCGGAGCCCCCACGGCGCAGAGAATAACCCCATTTTCGCCGGGTCCGAGGATAAACACGGAATACCAGAGGTGGGTTGTAGGGTTATAAATAGGCTGCGCTACACCGTCGACAATCCAGACGTTGGAATATCCCTCAACTGGATCACCGTACTTGTCCACCAGCAATCCCTGCTGGGGCGCCGCCAGGGCCGCGCCCGCGGTGCAAAGGATGATCAAGAGCGTCATTCCAAGAAAAATGAAAGACAGTTTCTTCATTCTTCAACCTCACTAATAATTTGTTATATAAGTATATCACATGTTTTTAACTGCAATAGTATTGTTAGGTAATACGAGGGAACACAACAAAAAGGACTCACGCCTTTGCGCGAGTCCTTGATTGTGTTTATAGCGGGATTGGATACCCTCAAGAATAGATGGAGGAGACCACCCCCGGGGGGCCGGCCCGGTTGCACCGGGTCACGAGGAACCCTCCGATAATAACTCCGCGTACAGGCCGCCCCGCGCGCGCAGCTCATCGTGGCTGCCGCGCTCGACAATGCGCCCCTGGTCAAGCACAAAAATCGTATCAACGTCACGAATCGTCGACAGCCGGTGAGCTATCACGAATGTTGTCTTGCCGGCCTGCAGGCGGTTAAGCCCGTCCAGGACGAGTCGCTCCGATTCGAGATCGAGCCCGGAACTCGGTTCATCGAGGATAAGAATCGGCGCGTTGCGTACGATTGCGCGCGCGATGCCAAGCCGCTGCCTCTGGCCGCCGGAGAGCGTGAAACCGCCCGGCCCGACGACGGTGTCATAACCGTCGGTCAGCCCGCTGATGAACTCATGCGCGTGCGCCAGCCGCGCCGCGGCCTCCATCTCATCGCGCGTGGCATCCATGCGCCCGTATCCGATGTTCTGCCAGACGGTCGCATGGAACAAGAGGGTGTCCTGCAGAACGAAGCCGATCTGCCCCCGCAGCGACCGAAAGGTGACGTCCCGCACGTCGATCCCGTCAATGGCGACAACCCCGGACGTCGGATCGTAAAAACGGGCGATGAGGCTGACGAGCGTGGACTTGCCGCTGCCGCTCCGTCCGACCAGGGCGACCCGCTGCCCCGGATCGACGTGAAACGAGATATCGTGAAGGACGGGCCGCGCAGGGTCGTAGCCGAACGTCACGTCGCGAAACTCGACAACGCCTTTAACGTCCGTAAGGGTTCGGGGTTGGGTCGCCCGCGGCAGCCGCTCATCGGTCTGAAGAATCGTCATGACCCGCTCTAAACCTACCGCCGCCTGCGCAATGTTGGTGCTGACGCGCGCGAGGTCCTGAATCGGCCGGAAAAGCCGGCCGAGATACGTCATGAACACGACCAGCACGCCCGCCGTCATAGCGCCGTCGATAACCAGCCGCGCACCGAACCAGAGCACCGCGGCCGTGCCGCACGCGACAAGGATTGTCACGACGGGTCCGACCAGCGAGCGCGCCCGCCTGGCATACAGCGCCGCCTTCACGCTCTGCAGGCTCTTCTCGTCGAACCGCTGCCGCTCGAACTTACCCTGCGCGAAGGCCTTCACCAGCTTGATCGCGCCCAGTCCCTCCTGGACGATCGTGACCATCTCTCCCTGGCGACGCCTGACGTCATGCGTGGCCTGCTTGACGACGTACCGCAGGCGATACACAAATAGGCCTATCAACGGCGTAACCAGGAGCGCCACCAGCGTAAAGCGAAGGTTCAGCGCGAGCATCACCGCGAGCATACCGATGATACTCAAGAGGTCAACCAGGATCTTCAACAGGGAATTGGAGATGAAGTCCTGAACCGTGTTGATGTCTTCCGTGATCGTGCTGACAAGCGGGCCGACCTGTTGACGGTCGTGGAACGACATTGACAACCGCAGCAGGTGCGCGTACACGGTCTGCCGCAGATCGTGGGCGACCCATTGGCCGATGTTGCTCGTGTAGAATGTGTTGAGATAGTTTCCAGCCGCCTCGAGTATCGCTATGCTGACAGTAGCGAAGACGGCCGCAAGGAGTACGGCCAGTTGTCCCGCATCGGGTACGTTAAGCCAGCTGAGCCAGCCGGGTATCGGCTGCTGGCCGAGCACCGAGTCGAGCACGATCTTGAGCGGCCACGGCGAGGCGAGGCTCATGGCCGTCTCGATCAGCATCGCGACGATCACGACGATCAGCCACTTCCAATAGGGCCGGATAAACCGCAATGCGAACGCGTACATGTGACTACTCCCGACGATACGTCACGACCCGACCTATTCCTCTATTTCTTACAGTATCACGAATTACCTCACCGTTAACCAAAAAAAGGACTCACGCCTCTCGTGCACGTCCTTGATTATGGTTGCAGCAATTCTTGTATTCCTCACTCCGTCTGGAAAGCCGAGTTTTCTCTTGAAAACGCGAACCTTATACAGTAATATAAGTAACAGTTTTGCCATTATTTCATCGTTTGAGGTATTCTTTAATCAACCTGTTGCACGTGAGATCTGAATTCGCCCAGTCCGAAAAATGATATGGTTCCGTGGTTAGGCAAAACCGGCCCCGCGCTCCTGCCAGCGTCGGAGGTCGCGGCCCCGTTAACCATGGGTCCGGCGGGAAACAAATACGTGGTGTCGGGCACCACGCCGCCGGCGCTACCCGGCACGAGGAGACCATGGCATTATGAAGAGACTGAAGATAGCCCTGATTATTGATAAATTCGACCCCCGGTCGGGGGGCGTTGAGCGGTATACCCAGTATTTGGCGGAAAGCCTTACGGACGACGGCCACGAGCTGCACATCTTCTGCCGGCGCGGTAGTTCCTCCCATAAGGACATCGTCGTTCACGAAATCCCGACGATCGACCATCCCAAGTTCCTGAGACTCCTGACGTTTGTGCGGGGGGTCAGGAAACACGTCAAGAAAGAGGATTACGACATCATCCACGGTCTCGGGCATAACCCGGGAGTAACGGTGCTTAATTCCCATACAGGCGTCGAACAGGCGTGGTTTGACGCAGACGACAAGTCCCGCGAGTCGCTACCGGCCCTGCTCTGGGGCCGTATCCACCGGTTCCTATCCCCGCGCAGGCAACTCATCCTCTCACTCCAGAGGCAGCAGTACCGGGATAAAGGAGTCAGGGCTATTGTCTCCCACAGCGACAAGGTTAAAAACGATATTATGCGGTATCACGGTATTAAAGCCAACCGCATCCAGGTTATTTACAACGGTATCGACATTACACGGTTCAAACCCCAAAACCGCGATCGTTACCGGAAATCGGCGCGGGCAGAGCTGGGCCTTGCCGAAGACGAGATCATGATCCTGACCGCGACCAACAACTACCGGCTCAAGGGGATATTTCCCGCAATCCGCATGTTACCGCTCCTCGAGAGACGGGTCAAGAAACCGTTTCGGCTGGTTATCGCAGGCAGGGACGACGACCGTCCATACCGGAAGGAAGCCGAACGCCTTGGTGTTTCTAACCGCGTTGTATTTATGAACTACGTGGAAGACATCGCACCCCTGTACGCCGCCGCGGATATCTTTCTCCTGCCGACGTTTTACGATACGTTCGGGAATGTTATCCTTGAGGCAATAGCGTCGGGACTTCCGGTAGTGACGACCAGGAACGCCGGTGCGTCCGTGTTCGTTAAATCCAAAATAATGGGACGGGTGCTCGACGATCCGAGAGATCACGAGGCTATGGCGGCGGCCCTGTCATGCTATTTTCCGGAGAAAGCCCGGATGAAGGCCCTGGCCGTTTCCCGGGAAGTCTATACGCAATACACCAAGATCGAAAACGCCAGGATGTTCCAGGAGATATACGAGCGGGTTCTCTCTCCATAACAGGTATAGGCGCTCGTCCCCATATCTTTGGCGTGGCTCTTTCGGGAAGTAGCCCGTGATACGACCTCGGATACAAGTCGATTTTAGGAAAAGTACAATATGAAGGACCTCCTGAAAAAGGTAACTCGGAATCCTTTCAAGAAGAAACGGAAGACTCTACACGAGAGATACTCCGAACGTTACAGTATTGGCAGATGGTCCTACGGCGATTTGCGGATTAGGCGCTCCGCGGCGACTGATGATACGTTCGAGCTAGGATCGTTTTGTTCGATAGCACGGGGTGTTCAGGTTTTCGTCGGGGGTGAGCATCGCACTGACTGGATAACGACTTTCCCTTTTAATTTCATTTGGAGGAACTACCGTCATATCACCGGTCACCCGGCGTCAAAGGGCGACGTTATCATCGGCAACGACGTATGGATCGGCACGGAAGCGATCATCTTGTCCGGAGTGCACATCGGCGACGGAGCGGTCGTGGGTGCGCGGGCTGTTGTAACCCGTAACGTCCCCCCCTATGCCATCGTCGCTGGTAATCCGGCACGAATCGTTAAGATGCGGTTCGAAAAAAAAACAGTCGATCGACTTCTAAAGATACGCTGGTGGGATTGGGATGACGAACGTATTGGCAGGGCCATCCCTTTTATGCTGAGTACCGATACTCAAGCCTTCCTGCGCGCGGTCGAAAATGGCGAAATTTAGCGCGGCCCTTTTCTTTTTAGCGATACCATCCGTAAGGGAGCGGCCGGGCCGGTACTGAGACAAATCAATATTCTCAATACAATTCGTAAAATGCCCGATAGCGGGCCTGTTGAAACGCATAATTACGAGATCAGGATTGATTCAATCTCAACCTCTTAATCCATCAAACGTTCCCAAACCCTCAACTACAACCGAAAGGGGGAGTCATGAAAAGGTCTGATTTGATCCAGAAAATAGTCGACGTGATAAAGGCTCGTACTTACCTTGAAATCGGGATATCCGGCGGTAAGAATTTCTTCAGAATAAAGGCGAAATACAAATCTGCGGTTGATCCAAACTTCGCATTCTCGAGACTCGCAGATTCAAATGGTTTTTTAAGAATCCCTATAATTTAAGGGCAAAGTACTACGAGTGTACGAGCGACGAATTTTTCGCCCAAAAGAAACCATCTGATCGCTTTGATATAGTTTTTATTGATGGGCTCCATACCTATGATCAGGCTCTCAGAGATGTTTTGAATTCCCTCGATTGCCTAAATGAAACCGGCGTAATGCTTTTACATGACTGCAACCCACCGAATAAGGCATCAGCATATCCGGCCGATTCTCTCAAACATGCATTTGATTTAGAGCTGCCCGGATGGACAAAAGAATGGTGTGGAGACGTATGGAAGACGATCTGTTACTTAAGAAGTCAAAGGAAGGATTTGAATGTATTCGTGCTTGACCATGATTTCGGGATGGGTATGGTTACGCGAGGGAAGGCCGATACCTATCTGAAATTAACCAAAGCGCAAATAGATGTAATGACCTACGATGATCTTGAAAATGATAGGAAGAACCTGCTTAATCTAAGAAATCTAGATTACCTGTCTGAGTTCCTGAGGAGCATCTAACTGTTCTATGGGTGGATTGAAAAAACATCCACACTTTGACCGATAAAGATTCGCCACTCCCAGATGGCATCTAATCCCTTATATATCTAATTGACCTGCCCCCCCAAAACGAGTCCATGTTGAGAGGTTTATATAATGGACGTAAGTGTCGTAATCGTCAGCTACAATTCGGCCGACGTCATCGTGCCGTGTATCAATTCGGTGCTGAGGCAAAAGGACGTTACCTTCGAGATTATCGTCGTCGATAACGCCAGCACGGACAATAGCCTTGAGGTCCTGAAGAAAACAGCCTTCCCGGGGAAGCTGGTTTCCAGCGATGAAAACCTCGGTTACGGCCGTGGCTGTAATCTGGGGTTTCGGAGCGCGAAAGGCCGCTTTATACTGGTATCCAATCCCGATATTGAGCTGCGCAGCGACGACGCCCTGCGCCGGATGGTCAATTTCATGGAAAGCCACCCGGAATGCGGGTTGATGGGGCCTTCGGTAGCCCACGACGGGAAAGAGCTGGTGCCGCACTATGATTACCCCGGCGAAATTCACCCGGGCCATATGATTAAGGGTCTGCCGGGCGAAATCGCGTGGATAAGCGGTTCCTGCATGATGATACCGTACGATGTCTATAAAAACGTCGGCGGCTTTGACGAGGATTATTTCTTATATGCCGAGGAGACCGACCTGGCATTACGTATCAGAAGGCAGGGGCTCGTTGTACTCTGGTATCGGGACGTCACCGTTGACCATATCGGCGGCGTAAGCTCCGCAACATTGCCTTCCAGGGATGTTCGGATCAGAAGGCAGCGGGGGAAGCAGGTCTTTTACAAAAAACACTATACGAAAGACCAGATAGAATTTATCGTCCGAAAGAAGATCGGTAACGCCCGGCGAAAGCTGCTCTTCCTGAAGATAGGTAAACTGCTGGGTGTGCTGTCCGAGAAGAAAAGAGAACAGATTATCCGCAACCAGGCTATTATCGATACGTCACGGGAATTGCTGAGGGAATTAGATAGATAAGTGCCTCATCTGGTGATTCCCAAATAAACCCAGTATGCCTGTAGCTTATTTCGTAATTCTAACTTTACCCGAAAAATCAACAAGCCCCGTTCCAGTAACATTTCCGCTTGGTGCAATACCACCTCCATGCCCAATATCCGTCAGATCGTATTTTCGTACATTGATCTTATTCCATAATTCTATCATTTCATCCGACCAACAAATATCATCGAGTAACAATACACCTTTATACTTATTCTCTTTTAGGTAATTAAACACCTGCCATTCAAAAGTAGCCTTATGCGACGCATCTAAGAATATTAGGTCCGCTTTTAGGAGTATTCTTTCCTCACCTAAGTCAAATATATTTCCAATTATCCTAAAAACATTCTTTGGTTGATGCTTTATAGTATAAACATCTCTAATATCATAGGTTATAATAATATTCGAAGGATTCTCGGCCAATGCCATACTACTGGTACCGTAATGAGTCCCAAGTTCTATAATTAATCCTTTTGTCATTTTGCTTAAGTAGGCGAGTAATTTATAATGTTCCTTACCTGCTTCGCCATTAACGATTTCTCGATGCTTCTTTGAAACGATCTTTATCAACCGAGATAGGTCAACTTCACGCACTTCACTATAATTAATAATCATAATGCCGGCCTTTCTTCTTAATACAAAGCATGAAATACTACGGCGCCTGACAGCGGATATCTTAGGGGCGATACGGGGAATGCGGGACTATGTTTTCGTTTGTCCCCGTAATTCCTCCGATTTCTTTGATAGCCATGAATAACCGCCTCGTGTCGTTAAGGCCCTTACAATTACTATACGTTGTTGCAGACAATCACGGTAGCACCTGTTGTCACTTATGAATAGTGTACAGCCTGTGTCTCCCTTTTGACTTATCCATTCGGTTATTGATCATATCTAAAACATTACCCCCATCAATAGCCGGAACGGAATAGTTCTGCGCGATATCTTTACAGATTAGAAGTGCGCCGATGCCTGCGCCGACGATGCATAAATCTGTACCGGCCGGTATTTTATGCAGGATCGGCGCCTTGATCACTTCCCATTGCGTCGCTACATATTCGTCGGGAATATCCACAAACTCTAATTCCGGCGAACTATTAAACCGGGCAAACCATTGCCGGCAGCTTTCTTTGTTGTATCCCGAATTCACGATACAGATATTCTTTCCGTTTATCGCCGCGGCGAATTCTGCCGAACTTAAGTACGCATAGACCAGGTAAAAAGGAATATAGTTTTCGGCGTTCAGGTTGTTGCCATGTGTATGTAGGAAATCCAAAAAAAACGCGCCAAGCGAATCGCTCTTTTTCTTCCGGAATGAAAATATACTTCGAGAGGCAGCATGCGAATTACCGGGAAAAATAAGGGGGGCAAGAATACCATGGTCGATGACGTATCGTATCGCGCCGATATGCATAGGCATAGCCCTTTTAATGGCTGAGACGGATTCGGCCTGCTTATAGCGGCCGTTGCAACTCAGTGAATAGCCATAGAATTTATACTCTCCATCGGCAAATCTTACCACTGGCAGTGATTGCTTTCCCTGCATCGCCCCAACTACCCTGTCGTGTAAAAGACGGAAATATTCATCACCATTGCCGATTCTGCCGGAAAAAAGGCAGTATTCCTGCTCAAGGATCGAATCGCCATTGCGCTCGGCGATCGTTTTATTATCAATGCCTTTTACTACTAGACGATGAAATCGGAATAGTCCGGTATTGATTAGGTTGTCGAAATAGCGGTCATTTTTCATCACGTTTGGTACACCCTTTTTATAGCGTCCAAAATACATCATCAACGGAAGCGGGCAATAAGGCTCCTATAAACCGGTCGGCGCGATACCGTTAATGGAAGATCTATGTTGTAGGTTGAGATTCTTGCGGTCGTCTCAGTTATCCATAGTCGGCCGCACCAACCACTAACGTGGAGCCATTCGGTTAAATGCTTTCAAAAGCCCGGTCCCACTCACTCGTTGGTCACGGCCACGATATCCTTTTACCGTAGAATCTATCATATTATCGGTTGGGTTCAAACCAACACCTATTTCGGGCAACTAAATAGATACTCTAAATGATCCTTCTAAGGTATATGAAAATCCGTCTCCGGCCCAAATAGGTTGAAAGCTATATCCCGTGTTTGATACGAAAAGGAACGACGTTTTGTAGCCTTTTAATGATAATAGGCTATACGTGACGTTTGAACCCATATTCCGCCACTCCGTTCCACCACATTGCACGATCACCATTATAACCAGCAGGAAGCTCATTGAGCAATTGCCATTCATTAACGGATTCAGCAATCGCCCGCAGGGTTGCGACTCTGGCGTACGATCCGGAATCTGGTGCAAAGCGCCAGTCATCAATGATAACAAGCGCTTCACTTGACAGAAGAGGTTCGACGAGTTTGATACCAAGGTACTGACTTTCCTCATCATGCGAACCGTCGTAAAAATAGACGCCAACCGGCACGGGAATCTTTTCTTTGTTGAGGACACCTCTAAAGTCAGCTTCGAAAAACGTGACTCCTTCTAGTAGGTTGTATGTTTTCAGATTCCGCTTTAAACCCTCATAGGAATTACTTTTGACGCCTTCCGAAAAATTGTCACACGCAAAAACATGACGTGGCGGGTTCCCCAGCATTGCGGAAATAAGACTTTTGCCCAAATAAGTACCCACTTCCAAATAACATTCATTGACATCCACGCAAGCGAAGGCAATATTTAATAGTTTCTGCTTTTTAATTGAAAGCATCCCCTTAACACTACGGCAAGGATCAATAAAATATCGAGTCAGTCGGTTTCCGTAAATAAAGGTTGGCTTGGAAATTTTATCGGGCGGGAAAGTTTTTTCAAATAAAACACGGAAATGTGAGATGTTCATTCGATACGTTCCCCCTTCAATAATCTCGAAATAAAAATATGTGGACAGGAAATAGTGTATTGAGCGTGCGTGTTTGTGCTCATGCAGCAAAGCGGTGCCCCCGGCCCGCCTGGCTACTGTGTATACCCTGAGATTCCCCATATCAACCGCTGACAAGGGCTCGTCTAGTTTAATGTCCCCGAAAGATCCGGTTCTACACGCTCGACTGTGTTCAGGTCATTGTTACAATGATAAATATTATCCTCGTCACCGGTAAAAATCAAGCGAAAACGCTATGGAAACCGACCTTCAGGCTTTCTCCTTCCCCTTGAGACGTTTTCGAAACTCTTTTTGCTTTCATTATGCTTTGAATTATGGAACGCTGCGTCCCCTGCGACACGATATTTTGTGAGCTATCCGGGGAATGCGGGATAGTACAATACCTTGATATCACCGAATCTCCCGAGAATTAGTGGTACTAAATGTGACCTGCCCCCGAGAACTGTACCAATGCTTGACGTTAGTCCTACGCTCAGGAATACGCGGAGGAGATCGCCCCGGAGCCGGCCAGGTTTATCGCGAAGCTCCAATGAGCCTCTACATGATGCCGCGGTCTAACTCGTAACGTCGATTCGTTTCGGAAATAGAAACAACCGGTTACTTTTTCTCCAACACCATCACAATGTTCCGGGAAAACATGGTAGGGAACGAGAAAGAGAATTTCCGTATGTTTTCGTAGAAATCCGTTTTCTCGCGTACGTCTGACGTGACCCTGCTTCGCACTTTGCCCAGGCGGTATACAGTCCATGGGAAGCCCACGATCAGGAAGGGAATGTACAGGGGGAGAAGTATCTTACGCTTAACCTTGTTTCCCCGAATGGCGGCCAGCGTCATCCGGTGATGCGCGAAATGGAAGTATATCTTTTGCCAGGTGAGCGGGGTGATGTGGCCGTAGTCGAATACCTTTTCGTTGTTAAGGTTAAGATGCGCCGAGGTGGGCCAGAATTGGAAGAAATTTCCGGTACACGCGAACATGAGCCTGGAATAGAAGCAGGAAATATTCGGGGTAGACAGTACAATGGTACCCCCCTTTCGTGTAATACGGGATATTTCGCTGATGAAGCCTTCGTAGTTCGTTATATGCTCTATGCCCTCCATCGACACGACGGCGTCGAATTGTTCATCGGCAAAGGGCAGCTTTTCGTTCATGTCGGCAAAAACGTAATCGTCTTTTGCGCGATTAATATCAGCCGAAACAACCCTGAAACCCTCTTCACGAAGCTTAACGCTTAACCAACCCGCGCCCGCCGGTAAGTCCAGGACCCGTATATCCGGCCGCTTAACACGAAAACGGTCAAGGATCTCCTTTAGAACGATTCCCGCCTTCTTTGAGAATCTGTCATGATGAGTAAATGAAGCCATTGCGTCTTCCCTTTGGCTGAAGGTTATGGATCAGCGCTTCATAATAACCGGAATGGATCGGGTGATGTGTGGTTGACTCGCCGGGTAAACTATTTCCGTCATAAAGCGTTTTCGTTTCGGAAATAACGTCACGCATCAAGAGCCGGCGTGGAGTCGCTTATTCCAGCGTTCCGAACGGCGTGATTTTATGTCCCATCCGTGGCTGAGTCGCTGTTTTGCCGATGATAGTATCGTATTCACGAGCGGAAATCAAACAAAAACCCATGCGCGTAAAACGTAAAAGTAGAACAGTCCCGGACGGTTCGACCTCCCGGTGCCGCCCTGTTGGAAGTGAGCCTGACATTCCCTCGTGACTTAGTGCACGTTTACTTTTTTGTTGACTTCCCGCGAAAATCTACTTACTGTTAATCGATTTTAATAGCGATGTTTCCCGACCCCGGAGAGCCCCCTGCTCAAACACCTCGATCCACCCGCACGCCCGGCCCTCCGACTCCGCTTGTTATCCGCAGGGGGTCGATAATGCGGGAAGTCGAGAATCCTTCCTGATATGTCGGGAACAATCGGGCGTTTACTACCGCAATTCTATTTACTCGTGACAGGGAGGCATACTGATGTGTAAGAAGATTGTTTTAACCGCGCTCCTGCTGACGGCTTTGTCGATATCCGCCTTTGCCGGCGAGGGGAGCGACACGGTCGGGGGAGGTAAGCTCCTGCCCCAGCTCCGCTACGGCTACTCCGTTTCGGCATGGAAGACCCACGATAGCTGGCTGTTTTGGCTGCTTCCCAGCCCGGATTATTCGTTTCACAGCTACTACGCGCAGGTCAACTGGGGGATCCTGGACAACGTCGAGCTCGTGGCGCTGGCCGGAGGCCAGAGCTTCATGATGGAGGACTCCATGACCGGTGGGCTCCCGCCCATAGTTATCCTGACCGCCAGCGAAAAGACCGAATGGGCCGACTCGTTCATGTGGGGGATCGGCGCGAGGGGGACGTTCTGGCGGTCCGCCGGCGGGTTCTACGTCGGGGGCGGCGCGCTCTTCACCCATACCCGCGCCGCCGATTACAGCATTGCCTTTTGGGAAAGTATCGAAATTCGCGCCGGCCCCCCCCATTATCATAGAGGTTGACACCGGCGACATTTTCCGCACGGATATCTACCAGCTGACCGCGGACCTCCACGCGGGCTGGCATATCGGGAACACCGGCCTGACCCCGTACGCCGGCGTGGACTACACGTGGGCGCGGATGCATACCGAGATTACAATACCCGGCGGCAACGAGTTCGACTACGAGCTGAAGCACCCGTGGGGCATATACGCCGGGGCCGATTATTTCCTCAACGACCGGCTCTACCTCAACGTGGAGGGGCGCTCGGACTTCGCCGACGGCTGGGGCCTCGAGACCGGCGTCGGCTATATGTTCGACCTCTGCGCGAAACCGGCGCCCGCCCCGAGCCCCCGCGCCGGTCATCGAGCCGAAGCTGGAGCCGATGAGCTCTAAATAAAACATCTCGATAACAGTGTACAAGCAAAGAGGGGCGGCCAAAAGCCGCCCCTTCCCTTTCAGCGCCCGCGATCCGGGCGTTTCGGCTCCCGCATCTCGACCTCCGCCTTCGCCGGCTCCACCTCCGTGTGCCGGCCCAGGAGCTCGGCCAGCCTCGGGCGCACGACCTCGTTGGCCACCCAATACTCCTCCGCCCGGCTCAAGCTCATGCCATAGTAATCGTCCAACACAATCGGCCTTCCGAATTCTATCTTCAGTTTGACCGGGAACGTAAACGGCGTACAGATGACGTCGTTTGCGGTGTGGTCGCGCTCGATCTCCTTGAATATCGGCGAGGCCTTGGAAAACCCGATCATCGCCGCGGGCACGATCGGGACCCGGTACCTGAGCGCGATCCTGACCACGCCGGGAAAGAACGTACCCAGCACGCGCCTCCGCGAAAAGGTGCTCGAGTTGCCCTCCGGGAAGATGGCGACGAGGCCCGGATAGTCGCTACCGTTTACGCCCAAGTACGGGTCGATATATTCCCACCGGATGCCGCCCCGCGTCCGGAGCGGGATACCGCTGCCGATAAAGTAACGCCCCCACGGGCTGTTCAGGTAATGCCACTCCTGCGCGATGAGCGGGTGAATCGGGCGGTCGGGGTGAGCGAACTGGGCAAGCGAGATGATATCGAGATCAAATCCGCCGCCGTGATTGGCGGCGATAAGCGCCCCACCCTCCGGGATATTCCCGATGCCGATGATTTCGAGCCGGTGATAGAGCCTGAAATACCAGCGCAGGTACGACCGCTTGAGGCGGTTATAGCGGGCGAACCGGCGCCGGTACTCCTCCATCCTCGCCCGGTCGGCCGGGTATGTCGTATCCTGATCGAATCGTGGTTCCATCGCCTCAACTGCTCCGCATGATTTATCTATTCGTCCGCATACGCCCGATCGGCGGGAAATAGCCTGTGCCGTTATCGATCTTCAGTCGAATGATGGATGCCCTTCTTTCGTGAGGTTATCACGCATAGCCCCTCAGGTCACTGATAAAATGGCAGCAATGAACGTTTATATATCAATGGGCTTTACTTGACAATTAATCTAAGGTATAATTATATCTTGTTCAACACGACAGGAGTGCTGTTAACGTTTAAAGACGGCAGATACGGAATGACGATTCGGCAGATTAGAGTGATCACCCGATTCCACGGCGTCTGCGATCATCTGTGAGGTACCAACACATGTCAGAAGAAAAAAAGGTAACGAACATTTCAATCCGCGCGGCGTACGATTCTCTCACGGAGCTCGTCGGAAAGAACGGCAGGAATATGGTGCTCAGGAAGGCCGGCCTCGAGAAGATCATCGATGAGCCGCCCCCCTACGATTTTACGGTGGCCTTTACGATACCCGAACAGGCGCAGCTCTATCTTGCCGTTGTCGAGTATTTCGGGGATATGGGCGCCCAGGGGATTCTCCGGCAGATCGGGTACAGGGCCGCCGCGCTCGCCTCCGAAAAAGGGATTACCGACCACCTCAAAGACGTACCTGAGCCCGAGCAGTTGTCTAAACTCATAGACTTTTTTCATTTCCTTGTTGGCAAGGGGAAGGTTGTCGAGGCGGAACCGGGCGTTTTTGCCCTTGACACTTTTGATTGCATCCACTGCAGCGGAGTGACAAGCAAGAAACCGTTCTGCAGTCATTATGCGGGCGCGCTGCAGGCGTTAGTCGATAACCTGAAGGGGAAGAAGGTATATTCGGTAATGGAAGAGGAATGTCGCGCAACGGGAGGGAAAACCTGCCTCTTCATATTGCGTAAAGTATCGTAGGCCTTCGTTCAGCGATACGCTTAACCGGCCCGGTCCATGCTTTTCCCGTGTCGCCTGACCCTTATTACACCCATTTTTTATCACGCCATCCCGCCTGATAGTAAGCACTAAAATAAGAAAGGCCCACGCCTTTGCGTAAGTCCTTGATTATGCCGGTAGCGGGGATGGGATTCAGCCAAAAAGGAAACATCTTTGACGAGATACTGCCGAAGCCGGCAATTTTATCGCGAACCTCAAATGACCCCGCGCATCGTGTCGCGGGCCTTATTCCTGATATGGACTCATTTCAGGGGGAACGGATCACTGCAGGCTTCAATAGCAGTCTTTTAGGCAAGTGGTTGCTCGTCAATGCCCCATTTCATGTCCCACAGCTTTCCGGTGAGCGTCAGGTTTGGATTATAGTACGGGTCGCCCTTACTGAGGAGTTGTCGATGCGTTTTCTTAAATAGTTCCGCTTCTCTTATAAATATCTCCTGCTTTTCAGAGGTAGTGTCATATCCGCGCGAAATAGACTCGTGATGGTATGCTTCGCAGTACGGAGTAAAAACATTAAGAAATCCTCTTGATATAAGACGCAGGCAAAAATCGATATCATTGAACGCCACGGGAAAATCGGTCTCGTTTAAACCTTCCGACCCTTCATAGACCTCCTTTTCGTACCATCATTAATGCTCCCGTCACCGCGCTAACGTTATGGATACAGTTTATGTTCCCGAAGTAACCGCCCGCATCCCTCCGATCACGGTAATAGGAATGGCCGGCTCCACATCGTCCGTATCCGATTACTACTCCTGCGTGCTGTATAGTATCATTAGGATAATACAGTTTCGCCCCTACGGCTCCAACTTCAGGTCTCTGCGAGTGCTCGAGCATTGCTTCGATCCAATCGTTCGTAATAATCTCAATGTCGCTATTCATTAAGACTATGTGGCTTCCTCTCGCAAGCTTCACCCCGTAGTTGTTGATAGCAGAGTAGTTAAAGGGAACATCATACTCGAGAAATCGTATTCTTTCATCCGGCCTTCTGTATGAATTCATCAGGTCCCGCGTCGCTTCAAGGCTGCTGCCATTGTTGATGCCGATAATTTCGTAATGAGGATATGAAGACCTTTCCAGAACCGAGTCCAGGCAGTCCTTCAAAAACCCCGGCCTATCCTTGAAAGGAATAACAATGCTTACTAGCGGGTCGCCCGATTATCTCTCTCTTGACGCGATAGAGTCCGGGCGTTTTACCGAGCGATACTTCCCCTCTTATGTTTCTCCTTTTCAGGGCCGCTTCGATAGCCCTTCTGCCCGCTTCCCAGGCATACGGTTTCGCATCCGGGCTTGTCGCGGTCGATTCGGGATGTTGCCGCCAGTGATAGAGCACCTTTGGAATGTGATGTACCTCTTTGGTTTTTTCGAGTATTCTTAAGACTAACTCGTGATCTTGGGAGCCTTCAAATCCTTTTTTAAATCCACCGATTTCGTCGATAATAGATTTCCGGCAAACGACAAAGTGACAAATATAGTTCTGCGAAAGAATGAAATCCGGAGAATAATCCGGCTTGAAGCGCGGGGTTATGTACTCTCCATTTATAGTTACATGATCCTCGTCGGAATAGAATAAGTCCTTCCCTGTTTCGTTAATGGCTTTGACCGATTCATATAGGGCATCGGGAGTAAGTTCGTCATCATGGTCGAGAAACCCGACAAAATCGCCCGCTGCAATTGACAAGGCCTCGTTGGATGCGCCGGCTATCCCGGTGTTCTTAACCAGGAAGCGGACCTTGATCCTTTTGTCCTTCCTGGCGTACCTGGTGAGCGTCTTTCTGACATGGCCTTTTGTGGACCCATCGTCGACCGCGCATAGTTCCCAGTTTCCATAGAATTGATCTCTGAGGGATTTTATGGCGGCCGTAAGCCATTTGGAATCGACGTTATAGACGGGCATGATTATGCTTATCAGCGGCCTACACGTGAAGCTTTGCATAGTAGCGCGGATTCTTGCCGCATTAAAGCCATCACCATAGATATCTTGCTCGTCTACTCTTCTCTTGATAAACCGGACTATACTAAAATACTGCGGATTTGGCTCCATTAGTTACCAGTTCATTACTAGAGTCTGTTTCGCCAAGTATCCGCATCTTTTTAAGATCCGAAAAGGATGCCTGAGAGAGCGTAATCTTCTCCCAAGGAGTAAGGCGATCTTTTTTACGATTACCCGTATTTTCCACAGTGTTGGATTCATTGTGCACTTACCTGCGCCAGAAGCGGTACGGTATCCGGATTAACCATAGGCTCACGTCTCGTGAGCCCCATTCTAAAACCCGGCGAGTATGGTTTCGGAAACCGGATGATCCTGAGGGAAATACCCGATGCCACAATGCCGTGACAATTCCCTCGTGATTTCTCTATCAGAACATGAGTTACCGATGTCGGAACTAAACCCAAAAACAACTGAGTCTCCCAATCGAACCAATTGTCCGAGAGGCTTAATGCCAACATGGGCTCGTTTTCGGGGTCTGGTTGCAGCATCTCCCTGATACGCATATCAGGGATCACTAACTCGAAATTACGTACCGCGCGTTCATGAGGAGAGTGGGTATCTTCCGTATTTATCGATCGCCTCCATCATCCACCGGATATTTTGGACCTTGATATCGGCGTGGGAATTGGAGGGGCCTAAGATGAGCCCGCCACCCGCGCCCGCCTTCCTCACGGAGTCCCGAACATGGTCGAAGACCTCTTCTTTAGTACCGTACGAGAGGACATGGGCGATATCGAGATGACCAAGCAGAGAGAGCTTGTGCCCGATCACCTTCCTGACCTCTCCGAGGTCAACGTGCGCGGTTGGTTCGAGTGAGTGGTGACCATCGAACCCCCATTTGACGAAATACGGGAGCAGGGGGATCGTCCAGCCGTCGGTGTGGATTATCGTTACAAGGCCCTTCTTGTGGGCATAATCGTTGACCTCCCGGTAGGCGTAGCCGAATAGCTCATCGGTGGTTACAGGATTCAGCATGGGGCCTGATTTATACGCCATGTCGTCTGACATGATAAAACCGGGAAGACCCGCATCGGCGATGGCGTCGATGACCCTGAGGTAGATGTTTTTGTTGTATTCGATGACTTCTTCGAGAAACGACCGCTCTTTTTTTACGAAGCGGGCAAACCAGGGGAAACCGAACGGTTGCCAGGCGTTTTCGAAGAGGCCCATGAAGAGAGAACCGAAGATATAGATATCTTTTCCGAATTTTTTGTTTATAAGCGTGTTGAATTGAAACATCTTATCGGGGAGCGCCTCCCATCTTTTCTTATTGAAACGCCGCCAATCATCGGGAGTTCGGAACGTCCCATCCAGGTACATGGGAGTATCCATATTGCCGTGGCCGTCATCCCCGATCTTATAGAGCCGCCCGCCGTAGATATCGGTCATGTATTTCGAGTTTTTAAAGAGAAAGATGTTGGCATATATCGCCCACGTGGCATCATATCCCATGATGACATCCGATTCGAGTTTCTTGAGCATAAACTCGGTAACGTCCCGATCAAAAACGTTTAACGCGTTTAAGACCGGGGATGTGAAATCGATAATTTTCGCGGTGATGGGGTTGGTGATGTACTTGTATGAGTTGTCCGGTTTTCCCCCAAGGATCTCATAGACATGGCTCTGGACATCTATACACGAGATCGTGGGAACGCGGTCCGGTTCCTGATGAGCCAGGGCGGCTCGTACTCGTTCGTGGGCATTCATGGTTTTATTCCTTATTAAATGATTTTTTATAGATATCGATACCTTCTCCTTATGACGGAAGAACGCTATCCCTTTCGAGTTTATAACACTTCTTCATTCTGCCTGTAAAGTCTTTCTTGATATCATTTTCTTAATCGTTATTGGAATACGTAGATCAAAAAAAGGACTCACGCCTTCGCGTGAGTCCTTAATGGCGCCGGTAGCGGGGACAGTATCCGATTGAAAGGAATAGCCGATTACCTACCATCCCCGGTCCGGTTCTCGATGAAACTCAAATAACCCTGACAGGCGAATCTAAACCATTTCACCGGCAGTCATTTGACTGAGGCTTCTGATGTCGCGCGACGGCGGTGCCCCGAATTGGCGGCTATACTCGCGGCTGAACTGGGATGGGCTTTCGTATCCTACCTGAAACGCAGCGCTCGTGGCGTCCAGACGCTCGGCGAGCATCAGCCGTCGCGCCTCGTTTAAACGCAGCCACTTCTGGTACTGTAACGGGCTCATGGCCGTCAACGCCCGGAAATGATGGTGGAAAGTCGACGCGCTCATGTTGACGTGATTGGCCAGATCATCGATACGTAACGGCCGGGCGAAGTTACCTTTCAGCCAATCGATTGCCCGCGCGATCTGCTGGCACTGACTTCCCGCCGACGCGATCTGCCGCAGGCGCAAACCCTGATCGCCCACAAGCATCCGGTAGAAAATCTCCCGCTGGATGATCGGCGCAAGGATCGGGATATCTCTCGGCTCGGAAAGTAGGTCGATCAACCGCTGAAATGCGGCCAGCAGCGGCAGCGTGACCTCCCCGGTCGCCATTCCGCGGTTCGACTGCCGGGCACGCGGCGGGGGAAGCTTGCTGTCCACCATCAGCTGTGAAATCTCCCGTTGATCGAGTTTCAGCGCAAACCCCAGGCACGGCTTCTCCCGGCTCGCCTTGATAATCTGAGCGACCGTTGGCAAATCCACGGACGTTAGCAGATAGCGGTGTGCGCCGTATATATATGAGTCCTCCCCGAGTAATACGCGTTTGGCCCCCTGTGCAATCACGCAGATGCTTGCCCCGTACATGCTGCTTGTGGGCTCGGTCGGTTCGTCCCATCGAAAGAGCGACAAGCCCCCAACCGCGGTCTCGAATATGTCGGCCCTGTCGGTCCATCGGGCAATTCCTTTTCCCAAAGCTTCAAGCGCCGCTTCCATGTTACTCCCCTCGTATACCCGATTCCTGCTCCCACCCATTGATCTCTTCTGGTTAATACTACTAGATACCGCCCCGTAGCGCAACCCGTTTATTGAAAGGCTCGGAGGATTAGGCAAGAAACTAACAGGATCGGTCTATCTCCTTTGCTTTTTAAGGGGTAATATATCTCTCAACAAAGCGGAAGAAAGAGGCGAGCAAAGGTTATTAATCGCCTTAATCCTGGACAGGTAAAAGGAGAAAATAATGAAAAAACGTACACTGGGAAGAAGCGGCCTGGAGGTATCGTCCCTCGGGCTCGGTTGTATGGGAATGAGCGTCGCATACGGTCCGGCCGGAGATAAGAAACAGATGATCTCACTTATCCGGACGGCCGTGGAGCGCGGCATCACCTTCTTCGACACGGCGGAGGTCTACGGCCCGTTCGCGAACGAGGAGCTTATCGGCGAGGCGCTCTCTCCGTTCCGTAACCGGGTGGTGATCGCCACCAAGTTCGGGGTCAAGCTCGATCCAACCGGCCGCTCGCCATGGGGAGTGGGGTGGGACAGCCGGCCGGAGCACATCAAGGAGGTTGCGGAGGCCTCGCTCAGGCGGCTCAGGACCGATGTCATCGACCTCTTCTATCAGCACCGCGTTGATCCCGACGTCCCGATCGAGGACGTGGCGGGCGCGGTCAAGGACCTGATTCGCGAAGGCAAGGTCAAACACTTCGGCCTCTCGGAAGCGGGAGTAAGGACGATCCGTCGCGCCCACGCCGTCCAGCCGCTTACCGCGGTCCAGACCGAATACTCACTCTGGACGAGGGAACCCGAGGCAGAACTGTTGCCGACCCTCGAGGAGCTTGGGATCGGCTTTGTCCCCTACAGCCCCCTGGGCAGGGGTTTTCTCACGGGGAAGATCGACGAAAACACAACCTTCGACAGCTCCGATTTCCGCAACATCGTTCCCCGCTTTACGCCGGAGGCCCGGAAGGCGAACCGGTCCCTCGTTGATCTACTGAACAGAATCGGACAACGGAAGAATGCGACCCCCGCACAGATGGCGCTCGCCTGGCTCCTTGCCCAAAAGCCGTGGATTGTTCCAATTCCAGGCACCACAAAGCTTTCACGCCTGGAGGAAAACCTGGGGGCGGTTACCGTTGAACTTACACCCGACGACCTGCATGAGATCAAAAGCGCCGCCTCAGCAATCATGGTAGAAGGGGCCCGGTATCCCGAGGAAATAGAGAAAACGACCGGACGCTGAGAGTTAAGAATCTATTGCTTATGCCACATTCAGGCGCATACTTCCGTGCAGGGTGGAGGCCCGAGCGCGTTTACATGACCTCGTCATTGTGCCGGCCTTCCGTTCTTGGAAGATACTCGTTGTTGGGGGGCAGGTCACTTCGTTTCCGTTTTTTTCATTACAATCGCGGTTACCGAACAGGGGTGAAATGAAAAGATCTCTTTCAGTTCGACTTCTTCAGTTTTTTCGCAGACTGTTTCCGGCCGGTTCTCAAAATTTTGAGAAAGATATCCCGACGCCGCCACCGTGTGAATTTCAGCCGTTCCTGAAAAACAGGCTCCTGATATTTCAAGCTCCGCCTCATGGCTTGCTGCATGGTCGCGGTTTATTACGAACACGGTCAGACGATTGCCGTCTATCGAGGCGCTGGCGTCCAGAAGAGGAAATGACCTGCGCTCGGGCAGGTTAATGAGTTTGGGAATGTCGATTGTCGGACATGCCGTTTCGCTGCGTACGCTGAATTTTCCCGTAAACTCTCTGTAAAGCTTCAGAATATGGGAAACCGGAGTGAGTATGACGCCGTCTCTTGTCGTTATGATGGGAGGGCTTGCTGCGTTGAGCATTGCGAACATTGCGGCTATCTTCACATAGTTGGCATGACGGTGAAACACGTGGATGATTCCTGCTACGCCTATGGCTTCCCTCATTGAGCGCCACGGATTGATGAAACTGCGAAGAGGTCCGAGAATGTTCCATTCATCAAAAGAAACGGGGATTGATTTGCCGATAAGTTTCTCAGCAAGATCTTCAATGCGTAGGATTTGTTCCTGAACCGCAAGTCCTGATGCAGCGACAGCATAATAATTTCCGGGGGAGTCGTTTATACGAGAAAGAAAGGGTATTCCGGCAGGCGTATACAGATGCATGGACAGATAGTCCATGCTTTCGCCTATTCCCCCTATGATTTCCCTGTTCCAGCCCGGGAAAATCAGGACATCGCCTCCGCATGCGATTAGCTTTATATCCTTGTCGGCTTCTCTCATTTTTCCAGCGAACCTGTGGAAACGCTCCACATATTTACGAGGCCTGAGGAAGCAGCCTCCCGGTTCTACGGGATTCCACTGCTCGTTCCCGACGCTCCAAGCGGGAACGGCTCCCGCTCCGTATCTCTCTTTTATATAGCCGATCCAAGCTGACGCCTCATCAGGATCATCTTCTCCCAGGCTTGCTGTTATGCTTGGCTCGGCGCCGGTTTTTCGACAGAGATTCATGAATTCATCGGTTCCGAAGCGATTGTCTTCAACAGGGCCGACAGGAAAAGGGGGATTGCCGAAGAAATGCTGTGCAAGGAATCTTCCCCACATGCGGTTTTTTACTGTGGGGCGGTTCGCTCCGACGCCGTCTTTCCAGCGATATGAATCGGCGAAACAGCCTCCGGGCCATCTCAGCAGAGACGGATTCAGGCTTTTGATCGATTCCAGGACGTCAAGCCGGAAATTGTCGCCATCCTGAGGGGCCTCCGATCCCGTTTCGGCAATAAGGCCTCCCAGAACCTGCCTGCCCATGTGTTCTATATTCTGGCCGTAAATTCGAGGGTCGACAGGATCAAGAACTGCGCCTGCGTCAACTTTTATCAGACATCGGGTCTTTTCCATAATAGCTCCTTGTCATGGAATAATGGAAAAAAAAATTAAAAAGTTTGAAGGATTATAATCTTCCGGCAAAGTGACCTACCCCCGCTAACGGCACCACTGTTTAGATTAGTCCATAGGCTTAGGTTGTATGTTGAACTTCCAAAGGCCACGGGAGTATGGTTCCGGGAGCCGGTGGATGGTAACCAGGGAACTATGCGGCCTGATGGTGTTATACTCCCGCCGCCACTTCACTGTCAAGAGCTTCGCTTACTTAAACTCGAAATAGTACTAATTTTGAACCTATAGCTATAGGACAAATACAAAAAAAGGACCCACGCTTTCACGTAAGTCCTTGATTATTCTGGTAGCGGGGATAGGATTCTAACCTATGACCTTCGGGTCATGAGCCGACGAACTACCGGACTGCTCCACCCCGCGACATGTTTTTGCGGCTATAACAGTCCTCTCACGCCGCCATAAGGCTGGTCTATTATTAAAGCGAGGGAAACAACGGGCGCACCTGCCGCATTGTTATGTGGGGAAAATCGGCCGCCGCCCATGCCGTATCCTTGACAGAATATACTACGTTTGATACCGTGATAAACGTGTGTGGTAGCGGCATTGAGATCCATACGTATATCTTTGTCTTACCCGTTATTCTCGCCTCTCCCCGGCTACCCAAGAGGCTATCGATATATATATCGGATTAGTGGAGAGCGTATATGAAAGCACTCGATAGTATCGAAAGGTTTGTTTTTTATTCGCCGGCGTGGAAACTGATCCTGGTCATCCAGCTCATCATGCTGTTCAAGACCGGGGTCTGGTACATCCCAAACCTCGCCAGTTCCCTCGCGATGGCCCAGAACCCGTTCACCAATCCTTATCCTGATCCGAACGCACATTACCTGTGCTGGATCTGGATTTCGGCGTTCCTGGGGTGGGTGATCGGCATTAAAGGAATATTGTCGTTTTTCCTTCTGCACCTCCTCTTTTCGATCTCTTTTACGGTCCTGTTTATACGGACCGCCTTTGTCCTGCTGCCGGGCCGCGAGGCCCGGGTATCGCTGGTCCTCTTTTCTTTGCTGCCGGTTTCCGCCACGGCCTACTTCTGGGTAAGCTATGACTCCATTACCCTTTTCCTCATGATGGCGGCGCTTGCGTTTCCGGGTCGCCTGTTCCTGCCCCTGCTGTTCGGGATTATTATTGGGATGCAGCGTTTTGGCCAGGCCTTCTTCGCCTATGCCGGGGTCCTTGTTGCCATATATTGCTCGAAATTCTATAAGACCCGTGTGGAATTCACCCCGAAGTGGGCCCTCGGCCTGTTGATTGGGGCGATTTGCGGGAAGCTCATGCTTGTTGCCATGTTCAGCTACCTGGGCGTGAGCGTCAACTCCGGTAATCTGTATAGACAGCTGCATGGCGAATTTCTGTTTCAGGCTACCGGTCTCTATTACCATTTCCATTACGTCGTATTTTCGGTACTCGGGCTTGGCTGGATCGTCCTCATTAAATACTTCGACAAGAAGAAAGACGCCATACCCTTCCTGCTCCCCTTCTTCGCCCTCCTGTTGCTGCTCGTGCCCGTCGGAGATAAGACAAGAGTGCTGGCTATTGTGACCTTTCCGCTCGTCGCGTCGTTCTGGATCCTCAATAAGGATTTTCTCGCCTCTCTCAGTGATAAGCTCGTCGCCTGGCTCCTATTGCTCTGGTGTATCGTCCCCTGGGGATGGGTGTGGGGAGGACCCAAGTGGTCGGCATTCCCGTACGATATAGTGTACGTCATTCACGAGTTATTCGGCTGGTTTTCGGTGCCGGTCGATTTGTATATGTGGCCGTTCAATTAGATTGTGGCTCGGCAGTGGATATAGGTAAGAGTGACCGCCGTATAGGTTAACGCAAAAACCTCCGGTTTGCCTATTGTATCGGTCTCTCTTAGCGGTCCCGGTGGGGTAAATAAGAAAACAGGCGCTACGTCATTTGTAACTGCCTGTCTTCATTGAGATCGTTGGTAGCGGGGATAGGATTCGAACCTATGACCTTCGGGTTATGAGCCCGACGAGCTACCGGACTGCTCCACCCCGCGATAATGTTCAGTGACTATAACAGGCTGCGCCTCCCCTGTCAACTAAAATGGCCGGTTTCATGAATAAAAAAGCCGCGCCCGGGATCGACGGAGAACCAACCGAACCGCGGCCGGCACGGACGTCCGGCAGCCGGACGATTAGCCGGATACTATTACGGCTCGATCTTCTTATGGTCCTCGGAGGACTTGATCTCTTTCTTCTCGTCGTCCTCGTCGATGGCCGAAAAACCCTTCTTGAAATTCCTGATCCCCTTGCCCAAGGACGCCCCGAGCTCCGGGAGCTTACTCCCCCCGAAGATGACCAGGGCGATCACGAGGATGACAAGCAGTTCGGTTGTCCCTAACCCGAACATAGTGAGACTCCTTTTACGTTATTTTAATAATATATCATGCCGCGCATGAAAAAACAATCTTTTTCGGCCGGCCCCGGTTGTCCCGCCGCGCCCTGCTTGAGACGTGCTTGAGCCAGGGTGGACCGCCCCCGCTCAGGCCCGGTCCGCCGCATCGGTCGAGGAGTTGCAGCAATTCGTCCGCAATCCGTATAATTCTACCCGTTCTGTCCACCGCCGCATGCACCGTCCAGCCCGTTGCGTGAAGCGTCTCGTCGTCTGCGCCGATAATCTCGTAGTCGAACCTGAGCGAGGCCTTCTTGACATAGGCAAGCCTCGTGACGATGACGATCGCCTCGTCGTAGCGCGCCGGCGCGGCGTATTTCACGTGGGTCTCCGTGACCGGGTAGAGCACGCCGGACGCCTCGACGTCCCGATAGGTCGTCCCGAGCTCCCGGAGAAACTCGGTCCTGCCGATCTCAAACCAGCGCAGGTAGTTGCCGTAATAGGTAAAACCCATCGGGTCCACGTCCGCATACCGGACCCGTACCGGGTATCGGCTGATGTGTTCCCGCCCGCTCACAGCGTCCCCTTCAGAAAGCGCTCGATAAGCGTGTGGCCCTCGGTGATAAAAAGCCCGGTCTTGCGGCAGGCCGCCTCCGAAAACCCCCCGGCGCCACCCTTCGAAAGGCCGGGGCCCGCGGCCGCAAACGGCACCGGGGTGCTGCTGTGGGTCCTGATCCCGATAGGCGTCGGGTGATCGGGCAGCACCAGGCAGCGCCACCGCGGGAACGCCGTCATCCCCGCGAGGATCGGGCCGACGACCTGTGAATCGAACTCCTCGATCGCCCTGACCTTTACCGCGGCCTCCCCCGAATGGCCCGCTTCGTCGGGCGCCTCCACGTGGAGGTAGACGAAATCGGTCCCCTGCCGGAACGCCTCCAGCGCAGCGGCGACCTTCCCCGCATAGTTCGTATCGATCCAGCCGGTAGCGCCGGGGACCCTGATCACCTCGAGCCCGGAGAGGACCCCCAGCCCCTGGATAAGATCGACTGCCGAGATCACGGCGCCGGAGATCCCCCAGCGCTCTTTGAAGGTGACAAGCGCGGGCCTGTTTCCCTGCCCCCAGAACCAGGGGGACGTGGCGGGGTGCTTCCCCCCGGCGATACGCCTCCGGTTCACGGGGTGGTCGGCCAACACCCGCTCCCCCTCCCGCATCAGGGACAGGAGCCGGCCCGCGCCGTTGCCGTGGGGCAGGTAGGTCCCGATCTCCCTGCCGGTGATGTCGTGGGGCGGGGTCGTGGCGATGTCCTTATTCCCGTTCTTCCACACCAGGATATGCCGATAGGATTTGCCGGGATACATCCGGAATTCGTGGCTGCCCAGCTCGCGTTCGAGGCTTTCGACCAGCGGGTGGGAATCCGCGTCCGGGATGTGGCCCGCCGAATAGTCGACCATCGTGCGCCGCCCGGCCGGTCCCTCCCGCCCGCTCAGGGTAACCAGGTTCATCCGGTAGGCGATGTCCGACGGGGCAAGCTCTATGCCGAGGCTTGCCGCCTCGATGGGCGCCCGGCCGGTGTAGTAGCGGGCCGGGTCGAAGCCCATGATGGAGAGGTTTGCCACGTCCGATCCCGGCTCAAAGCCCTCCGGTATCGACCGGACGATGCCCGCAATCCCGCCGGCGGCGATCCGGTCCATGTTCGGGGTGTGGGCCGCCTCGAGCGGCGTCCTGCCGCCGAGACCCTCGATCGGCTCGTCGGCCATGCCGTCGCCCAGGAGGATAATATATTTAATTGATCCCATTCGGCAGCCCGATGATCATATTCCGCGGCGCGTCAGCCGGCCGAAACGAGGATTAGAATCCGATCACCCTCAGCACCTCGTCCATCCTGGGCGGGACGATATGGGTCTCGGGCGAAACCTTGATCGCCGTGTCGGGGTCCTTGAGCCCGTGGCCCGTCAGGGTGCAGACCACCACGTCGCCCTTTTTGAACAGGCCCCTGGCGGTCGATTTGATGACGCCGGCCACCGATGCGGCCGAGGCCGGCTCGCAGAAGATCCCCTCGGTCGAGGCGATCATCCGGTAGGCCGCCAGGATTTCCTCGTCGGTGACCATATCGATGAGCCCGCCCGACTCATCCCGGGCCGCGACGGCCCGCCGCCACGAGGCGGGGTTGCCGATGCGGATGGCCGTGGCGATTGTCTCGGGGTTCTTCACGGGCTCTCCCCGCACGATCGGGGCGGCCCCCTCCGCCTGGAAACCGATCATCTTCGGCAGCTGTTTCGCCTTTCCTTCCCGATGGTACTCGGTATATCCCATCCAGTAGGCGGTGATATTGCCGGCATTGCCGACCGGAAGCGCGTGGTAGTCCGGGGCGTCGCCCAGCACCTCGATGATCTCGAAGGCCGCCGTCTTTTGGCCCACGATCCGGTCCTCGTTGAGGGAGTTTACCATCGTAATCGGGTGCTTTTCGGAGATTTCGCGCACCAGTTCGAGCGCCTCGTCGAAGTTCCCCTTGACCTGGATGACGGTGGCCCCATGCATCACCGCCTGGGAGAGCTTGCCCATCGCGATCTTGCCCTCGGGTATGAGGACGAAGGCCTTCATGTCCGCGCGGGCGGCATAGGCGGCCGCGGAGGCAGACGTGTTGCCCGTGGAGGCGCATATGACGGCCTTGCTTCCCTCCTCTTTTGCCCGGGTAACCGCCACGGTCATTCCCCGGTCTTTGAACGAGCAGGTGGGGTTGAGCCCGTCGTACTTCAGGTAGAGTTCGATGCCGGGGGCGATCCGATCCCGGAGCCGGTCCGCCCGGACGAGCGGGGTGTTGCCCTCGAGCAGGGTGACGATCTGCGCCCGGTCCTTGACCGGCAGCCGGCTAAAAAACCGATCGATGAGCCCCTGATACCTCTGCATTCACGCACCCCCTTTCATCGCCGTGTCTTCCACCCGGTACAGGATCGACGGCCGCGCGATGATGTCCAGCGCGTCTATCTCGGCCAGCGCCGCCTTTATGTCCCGCTCCCGGGCCTCGTGGGTCATGATGACGACCGGGACGTCCCGGTCACCCTCGGCCCTCCCCTTCTGGATGACCGAGGCGATGCTGATCTTATGGTCGCCCAGGATGCCCGAAATCCTGGAGAGCACGCCCGGCTTATCCAGCGCGGAGAAGCGCAGGTAGTAGTTCGTGATCACTTCCTCCATCTTCTTGGGCTTGATGCGCTCGATGTCCTCGTCCGAAAAGGAGAGGGGGGGCACCCGCCGCTTGATCCCGGAGGAGATATTCCGGGCAAGCTCCACGAGGTCGGAGACCACGGCTGTCCCCGTGGGCATCCTCCCGGCCCCCTGGCCGTACAGGAGGATCGAACCGACGGCCAGCCCGCGGATATAGAAGGCGTTCATGTTGAGGTTCACGTTGGAAAGCAGGTACCGAAACGGGATGAGGGTCGGGTGCACCCGCGCCTCGATCCCGTCCGAGGTGGAAACCAGGATCGCCAGCAGCTTTATCTTGTAACCCATTTCCCGGGCAAATCGAATGTCGATGGCCTGGATCTGTGATATCCCCTCGATGTGGATATCCGTGTAGTCGATCTTAACGCCGTAGGTCAGCGGGATGATGACGGCAAGCTTATGGGCCGTGTCGTACCCCTCGATATCGAGCGTCGGGTCCGCCTCGGCGTACCCCAGCCGCTGGGCCTCGGCAAGCGCCGCGGAAAACTCCATGTTGTCGTCGGTCATACGGGTCAGGATATAGTTGCAGGTTCCGTTCATGATCCCGAATATGTACTGTATTCGGTCTCCCACCAGCCCCTCTTTGAGGGTCCTGATGATCGGTATCCCTCCCCCGACGGAGGCCTCGAAATTGACGTCCACACCCAGCCGGTTTGCCGCGGCGAAGATATCGTCGCCGGCCTCGGCCAGCAGCGCCTTGTTGGCGGTCACCACGTGCTTGCCGGAGCCGACGGCCGCCATGATGATCTCCTTGGCGATATCGATACCCCCAACCGTCTCCACGATGATGTCTATGCCGGGGTCTTCGATCACCTCCCGGACGTTCGTCGTCAACACGGAACTGTCCACACCGATACCCCGATCCCGGGTGATATCGATGTCGCAGATCTTTTTTATAACGATCTCCGCGCCGAGGCGCTGTTTTATCAGGCCGCGATTTTCCACGAGGATCCTCACTACCCCCGATCCAACCGTCCCGTAGCCGATGATCCCAACGTTAATCGCCCGAGGCTTATTGGTCATGCCAGACTCCCGCTTCTACAGTATCCGTTTTATCCCCTTGACCGCCTGCGTAATGCGGTGCGTGTTTTCGACGAGCGCGAACCGAACATA
Source organism: uncultured delta proteobacterium (assembly GCA_963848155.1). GTDB lineage: Bacteria > Desulfobacterota > Zymogenia > Zymogenales > Zymogenaceae > JAFGAS01. The sequence continues at coordinate 162,521 of CAWKCL010000001.1, read as the reverse complement.
CTGGTTTCCCTCCGATCCGAAACCGACACCGGGAGAAACGGCTACCTTGGCCTCCTTCAGGAGGAATTTCGAGAATTCCAGCGAGCCCATCTTCCGGTATTGGTCGGGGATCTTCGCCCAGACAAACATGGTACCCTTCGGCTTTTCGATCTCCCAGCCCGACCGTACAAGGCCGTCTACCAGCGCGTCACGCCGTTTGCCGTAGTTGGCCGCGATCTCGGCGGCCGCTGCCTGGTCTTCGGTCAGCGCGATGATGGAGGCGATCTGGATGGGTTGGAAAATACCGTAGTCGAAATAGCTCTTCATCCGCGCCAGGGCGGCGATGAGCTTCGGGTTTCCCGCCGCAAAACCGATCCGCCACCCCGGCATGTTGAAGCTCTTGGACATCGAGGTGAACTCGATGCCTACGTCCTTTGCCCCGGGAATCGAGAGAAACGACGGGGCGACGTACCCGTCGAAGACGATATCGGCATAGGCAAAATCGTGCACGACGATCACGTCGTTTTCGCGGGCAAATCTCACCACTTCCTCGAAAAACTCCCGCTCCACCACGCGCCCGGTGGGGTTGTGGGGAAACGAGATAATCATCATTACCGGGCGGGGCCAGATGAGCTTGAGGGCCATCATGAGGTCGGAGAAGAAGTCCCGCTCGGGCGAGAGCGGAATGCTGCGGATGTCGCCCCCGGCGATGATGACCGAATAGGTGTGGATCGGGTAGGTCGGGTTGGGGACGAGGACGGAACTGCCCGGCTCGATCACCGACAACACGAAGTGGGCAAGCCCTTCCTTTGCCCCTATCGTGACGATCGTCTCCGAATCCGGGTCAAGCTCGACCCCGTATCGCCGCTTGTACCATTCGACGACCGCGCACCTGAGCCGGTAGATCCCCCTGGATGAGCTGTATCGGTGGTTCTTCGGGTTGCCGACTGCCTCGACGAGCTTCTCGACGATATGAGGGGGCGTGGCCTTGTCGGGATTTCCCATCCCGAGGTCGATGATATCTTCGCCGCGCCGCCGCGCCTCCATTTTCAGCGCGTCCACTTCCGCGAAGACGTACGGGGGCAGGCGCTTTATCCGGTGAAATTCCGAAGGTATTGTCATGATTGCCTGTTCAATTCAGAAAAAAAATCGGTGCGCTTGAGCACCAGGGTGATTTTAGCATATTCAACGGCGGTGTCAAACTTAATGTGGGACCGCCGCCGATATCTAAGGATCACGGCCGGCTTCGCGTCTCCCGATACCCCGTATCGGGACGGACCGGCGGCCGGATGTAATAAAAAGAATCCGCAGCATTTTGGAAATGAAAGGAGAACTGAAATGTCGGACGTACGAAATGGGAAAAGCTGGATCTGCGCGGTGGTGGGCGTGGCCTTCGCGGCCCTGGGTATCTCGGGCCTGGTAATGCTCCTGCACCTCGATACCCGCCCGGATTTGAAACTCTGCACGTCGTGATGGGGATCGTCTTTATAATAGCCGGCGCCGTCCACCTGGCGCTCAACAGGAAGACGTTTATCGCGCATTTTAAAAATCGCTCCGCGATTATCGCGGCCACCGCGGCGGCCCTTGTCGCGGTAGCCCTGCTGTTTGTCGGGGGACCGGAAGGCTCCGGCCCTCACCGGTACGGCAATGGATACGAAAGGACCGGGATCGGCGCCGATGCCCCGGTTCTCTCGGAGACGCCCCCGGGGATTCGGGCCGGGGGGGCGCTTCGGCAACGGCAGATCCGGCGGTTTCGGCAACCGGGACAGCGGATACGACCAGTAAGAAGCGGCGGCCGTCTATTCATCGGTGTTGCGGGGAGTATATTGGGCGTTATAACCGTATAGCGGCGGCATATAAACCGCCGCTTAAGGGTAATTGAATCTAACAGCGTATCGGCAGGGGCGGTCCGTGAACCGCCCACACATCCTCTTCACGTTCGTCTCATCGCCTCGACCTTCATCTCTTTAGGCATCAGCTCGATAGCGTAGCGCAGCGCCGTGCGGGGCATGACGTCTTTGTGTTTCACCACGTAGTCAAACACCTCTTTCTGGTGGAGGCGGCTTGCTTCCTTCAGGAGCCAGCCGTATCCCTTCTGCACCATATCGTCGCCGTCGGTCAGCAGCCGGTCGGCTATCACGAAGACCTCGGCAAGGTGCTTCCCACGCTTCGCGGGGATGATCAGGGAGACCGCCGCCGCCCGTTTCATCCACCGGTTGGCCGACCCGGTCCACTCGATGATTCGTGGCATACACTCGGGATATATCTCTATAAAATCGCCCACGGTGTGGTTGCAGAAGGTGTCGCACGTGGCCCAATTATTGATATAGCGCCCGATCCAGCCCTCAAATATCGCCAGATCTCCCGGCGTAAACCTATCGGCCATGCGGGGGAGCCACTCGGCGACGACAAACGCGTCCTCGCAGAGGCCCGACCGAAACAGCTCTTCGCAGAGCGCGAATACCTCGCCCTTGTCCAGCGCAGCGACATCTTTCCAGTACCTCTTGGCGATACTTTTAACGGCCGCGGACTTCACGCCGTAACAGCGCACCTCTTCCTTGAAAAACCGTTGGGTGGCAGCCCGCGTTTTCTCGTCGGCGCTGTCGGTTAACTCCGCCCTGAGGTTTTGTATCGTAGTATTCATGGTTCGCCTCGCGGCCGATCGACGCGGCCGGGCGTGTGCGCTCGAGAAGAAGGGCCGCCGTATTGAACGGAACGGCGATCAGATCGACCCGTTTGCGGCGACTACTGGGGATTGCATCCCCTGCCCTTTTCGTACTGGAGGATAAATCCCCGGTTATACTGTTCGTATACGTTCTGCCCGCCGGTTCCTTCCGGGTTGTAGGGATCGGGGGAATACCAGGGCTGCGCCATGAAGTAGTTGCGCAGGTAATCGGCCTTGAATATCCTCCCGTGCCGGGCGTATATCTCGTTGCGCAGGATCTTCAGGTCGCCGCAGCCGCAATCGGCGAGGTCGGCGTTTGTCAGGTAGCGCGTGGCCTGGGCGGGCCAGGCCGGGCACCCGAAGGCGGCGGGCGCAGTGACGGCCAATAGCACGATGATGAAAAGCACGCCGATGGCCGCCCCATATCGCCGTCCGTGACCGGTTCTCATGACGATTTCTCCTCTGCATTCAAACGGTTATGTGATCCCCGACGTTCCGTTCTAACGGCCCGCCGGGCAAAACAGGTAATCAGTACCCAAGCTCCTCGTATACCCGGCCCACGATCTTGCCGAACACGGCCGGCGTGTGGCGCCTCCATGCCTGCACGAGCTCTGCTACCCCGATCGCCCCGGAAATCACCATCAAGCCCCTCTACCACGGACTTCATGGGCTATATCGCGAAAAAGGATCGGCACCGCCGAGAGTATCCGCTCATGGGCCTGCTGCCCCTCGGCCGTCGATGCCCCGCAACGGCAAAACCGTCGGTCCGGTCTGCCCGGCGATAGAACTCCCGCCAGAGGTAGTCCACCCCCTGTTCCAGACGCTCCGGGCTCATGCGGGCCGGCCGAAAGACCGCGTGGGTCGTGTTATACTTCGACCAGTCCCGATTGAAGATGCGTCCCTGGGCCCCGAGCTTCTCGGCCAGCGGGGTATTCGGGTACGGGGTCAGGATCAGGAACTCCGCCTCGACTATCCCGCTTTTCTGAAGGAACTCTAACGTGGCGTCGAAGATCGATTCCTCGTCGTAATCGAAGCCGAAGACGAACGACCCCATCACCTTGATGCCGGCATCCTGCAGCGTCCTGATGTAGCCCACCGAGCGGGACACCTGCTGTTTGAGCGACGAGACGTCCCCCCTCAGGCCCACCGAGAGCCACGGCCCCACGTCCACGTACATCGACCAACAGCCGGACCGTGCCAGCAGCCCCACGTACTTCTCGTCCGAGGCGATCGCGAGGGGCGCCATGCCCGTCCATCCCCTTTGCATATCGGCCATCCGGTCAAAGAGGCCGGCAAAACTCCTGCGCTTGATCATGAGGTTGTCGTCAACGAAATAGATATGGCTGCCCAAACGCTCGATCTCGGAAACGACGTCGTCGATGGGGCGAATCCGGTATTCCCGGCCGAAATTCCTGGGCACGGTGCAGAACTCGCAGTTGAGGGGGCAGCCCCGCGTCACCTGGATAGACCGGATCGGCAGGTAGTTGTCGTCGTTGAGCAGGTCATGGCGGGGAAACGGCAGTCCCGCAAGGTCGGGCTTGTGCCGGCAGACGTAGATTCCCTCCGACCGGTTCTCTAAAAGGTCACGCAGGACTCCGGCCCAGATATCCTCGGCCTCCCCCACGACGACGGCATCGGCATGGAGCAGCGCCTCCTCCGGCATCAGAGATGGATGGGGACCGCCCAAAACCACCGGAACGCCCCGGGCGCGAAACCGGTCTGCGATCTCGTAGGCGCGGGCCGCCTGCGGGGTCATGGCCGAAACGGCCACGACGTCCGCCCGGGCATCGAAATCCACGGTATCGCTGCGTTCGTCCACAAAACCGATGGTGAACTCGGGCGGCGTCAGGGCCGCCAGGGTCAGGAGGCCCAGCGGGGGAATAAAGGCCCGGTAGGCGAGCGGGGTCCCCTCAAAGGTGGGAAAGATCATCAGCAGACGTTTGTTATCGGTCGGTTTTCGGTCCATACTTCTGTTCACCGCCTCGTTCGGGTCTTCGGCCGCTTCGTGCGCCCGCCCGGCCGGCCACTATTGTTTCCAGAAGGGATAGAACATGTACCACTGGTCGGGATACCGCCTGATATATTCCTCGATGACCCGGGCCATGCGAAGCGTAAGCCCCTTGAGATCCTCGTTCCCGGTCGCCGGTCCGCTGCCCGTATATCGGCTCCTCGACGATGGGCACGTACCGCTCATCACGGTTGAGGACCACAAATGCGGGCAGGATCGGGGCGCCGGAGATGTACGAAACCAAAAACGGTCCCTTGGGAAAAACCGTATCTCTCCCGAAAAGCGGTATGACGATCCCCTCCCCGTTCAGGGAGCGGTCGCCCTTCATTGTCACGATCTTGTTTTCGGCCAGCAGGCGTATTACCCTGAGCGACGTATCAAAAGAGCTTCCCATCGGCAGCCCGTGGACTTTCTGCAGGTCCCTGGCTTTGCGCCGCGCCTGTTCAAACGCGGTGAAACGGTCGGGCATATAGACCATGTGGGTCTCTCCCCCGACGCGGCCAAGCGTAATCCCCCCGACCTCCCAGTTGCCGATGTGGCCGGTCAGGATGATCGCCCCCTTCCCCTTCTCGAGGGCCTTGGCGATGTTCTCTCTGCCGACGGGGGGGTCCATCATTTCCGGCCATCGCTCCGGCGGGATTGCGGCTACATAGAAAGAATCGGCAAACGACTTGGTCACGTTGTCAAAAACCCGCCTGGTTACCCGCCGTAGTTCCCGTTCCGATACGGTACTCCCGAGGGCGATTCTCAGGTTTTCCCTGACCGCCCTCCTGAATCGTGTCCCCAGGCAGTAATAGAGAAAGATGAAGGGATACCGGATTCGGTGGACTCCCTTTCGGGAGAACGTCCGCATGACCCACGGGGTTATTTGGAGGAGAAACCGCACGATGACCGAGCGGTGATACCACGAGAAGAACTTTGATTGTCCCTGTTGATCTTTACCCATTATACTATGCTACCGATAATGAACTCGAAAATCAAGCACTTTAGAGAGGCGCCTGCATAGATTCGATTGAGCCGGCTATTTACTTTCCCGGATTCGTGTGGTATGGTTACGCACAACGCGGCAGGAGAACGTGCGGTCCATGAAGAACAAGATCCTTATCGTAGATGACGCCAGGTTTTTTCTTGACGTGCAGCAGGAGATGCTGGATCGCATCGACTGCGACATCCTCACGGCCCGCTCGGGCCTCGAGGCCCTCAAGGTCATAAAAAAAGAAAAGCCGCAGCTGGTGCTCATGGACTATAACTTGCCCGACCTTACCGGGGACAAGGCCTGCGAGATCATCAAGGGAGATCCCCGCTTTAAAGACATCCCCATCATGATCGTCTCCGGCGATCACCAGGCGAGACGCCCGCGTAAACTGCCTGGCGGCGGGCGCCGACCACTACCTGACCAAACCCATCGACCACGCGGAGTTCATCCAGGCCGTAGGCAAGCTCCTCAAGGTCCGCGGCTCCCTCTATTACCCCAGGGCGCTCCTGAGGACCGAGGTGTACCTGCGGTATGTGGGCGAACGTAAAAAGATACGACAGCGTTGATATTTCCGTGACCGGCATATTCGTCGAAACCGACGATCCCCTGCCGGCCAACCAGACCTACACCGTCCACTTCACCGTCCCGATCCCGAGGCGGGATATACATGCAGAGGCGCGGATTACGAAAGTTGTCACGGTAAAGGACCGGGAAAAGCTCGGCCTGTTTTCCGGGATGGCCCTCGAGTTTCTCAACCTTGACCTGGAGGATCGGAAGTATATCGAGGAATACGTGGATAAATCCACGAGCATCAGAAAGCGGACGCTGGGAGAAAGAAACCACAAGATATCGTATGTATGATCGACGCCGTACGCCCGACCGGGCAAAAGGGGCGTGTTACCTGCCCAGTGCGTACCCGCAGTCCGATAATCGGCAATCGGATCAGCGGAAATTCATATCCTGATCGATGACGAACTCCAGCGGCTTCCCCTCGGCATTCGTTCGGGCATAGACGTCAAACGTATCGTCCCCCGTCACCACGACCTCGTACTGGAACCAGGACTCCCTGGGCATTGCCACGTCAAGCTCTTTCCAGCCTTCTGCGTCACTTATTCTCCAGGTGATCCGCGTATCCGGCACCTCGGCCGGGTTCGGAGCGCACGGGAGATACGATCCCGCCGAGGGCCTTTCGGTTCCTCTCGGCCCCGACGATGGCGTACATCGTCGTCTTCATCTTCGCGATGGCGTCCACCTTGTCCGGCCAGATCCTGGTCTCCGTGACGGCCGGGGCCTCTTTCGGCTCTTCCTGGGGCTTGATCACGAAAAAGTAGATGCCAATGGCAAGCACCGCCATCGCAACGACGGCCCTGAGCGACGTTCCCTTCATTTTGCTTCCTCCCGCATCCTCCGGTGCTCCTTCATGGCGCACCTGTCCATAACAACCCGAAGACCCTTTGAGAGGGCCAGCTCCCGCGCCTCGTTGTTTACGATGCCCTCCTGCATCCAGATGACCCGTGCGTCGCCCCGGGCGATGGCCGCCTCGACGATCGGCACGACGTCTTCGGCCCGCCGGAATATATCCACCATATCGATCGTGACGTCCGGAGGAATCTGGGAGAGGTCGCCGTACGCGCGCTCACCGAGGATCTCTTCGGCCGCCGGCGTGACCGGAATGATCCGGTAGCCCGCCGACTTGAGGTACGCGCCGACCCGGTAGCTCGGCCGGTCCTCCTTTGGCGAGAGGCCCACTATGGCGATCGTCCTGACTGTTTTGAGTATCTCGTCGATCTCGGCGCTGTCGGGATTTCCCGCCGGGATTTCGCATTGCTCTGTCATGGGAACCTCGGCATAAATAGGTTCTTCGAATCGTATCGCTTTCCCCGGGCGAGGACGGCCTCATCCCCCGGCCGGTTATAGATGCAGCTCGATGACATCGCCGTCGTAGAGGACGTCTTCCCGGTTTACCTTCTGCCCCTCGAATTTATCGGGGTCCGTTGACCAGATACGGGCAAATTTCAGCGACTTCGCGAAGTCCTTGTGGATAGTCGCCGCAAAATCAATCACCGTTGCCCCCCGTTTCAGGACCACCGGCTCGTCGAAGTCGGGTTTCTTGCCCGGCGATTTGGTATATGCCCGGATCACGTCAAGCATCTCGAAGGCCGTGCGCCTGACCTCCTCCAGGCCGACCCCCCGCTCTACCGAGACCCCGATGACCGGGAAATCGGCCCCGTAGAGGTCGGTGACGATCTTCAGGTTCCGTTCGGCCGCCGCGGTCTCCAGCTTGTTGCCGATAAAGAAGGCCTGCAGGTGGGCGAAGCCGTCGAGCGTATACTTCTCCTCGGGGCGGGGGCACAGCTCGGCCTTGTATCTGAGGAGTATCTCGCGGACGCCCTCGATCTGGGCCGTCGGATCGGGCGACGTAAGGTCACAGACGAGGATTACCCCGTCGGTGTTCCTGATCATCCCCACCATGGCCGGTTCGGTAAACTCCTCCGATACCGGCGGCAGGTCAACGATCTGGATCTGGACGTTCTCAAAGGCCATCATGCCGGGAACGGGCTTTGTGGTGGCATACGCGTAGTCGGCCACCGTGGTCCTGGCGTTGGTCAGTTTGCCCACGAGCGCGGACTTGCCGACGTTGACGGCGCCGACGACGGCATACTGGCCGATCCCCTCGCGCTCGACCTTGAAAGGATTAAAGCGCTTGAGGCCGGATTTCTTTTCGAGGGCCGCCTTGGTTTGGGAGATACGGCGTTTGATATCCCCCTGCATATGGTCGGTACCCTTGTGCTTGGGGATGGTGGCGAGCATCAGCTCAAGGTAGCGCAGCTTCTCCTCGGGGTCTTTGGCTTCGCGGAACTTCCGTTCGTTTTCGCGGTATTCGGGCGTGAGGTTCGCGGGCATGGTTTCCTTTCCTTTTTTGCTAAGACCCTTTCATTTGATAATAAGAAAAAAACGCGATAAAATCAAGCCCTAAGTGACGTGATCTATTTGTCTTGACACCGCCCGCGTATTGCCGGTATCCTGATACGGTAGAGTCGCCGGCCCGGACCCTCCACCGCACTTGAGGGAGTTACCATGTCACCGATCGCCATGTCGCCGATTGCCGCGTCATCGATTGATATCTCGCCCTTTCAGGAAGCCGTCACCAACCGAACAGAGCGTCTCAGGCAGCTGAGACAGACCACGAAGATATTCGGGTGGTTTTGCACCTATACCCCCGTCGAGATGATCCACGCAGCGGGTTTCGTTCCCGTGCGGATATCCGGCGGCGCCACCAGGATAGAGAAGGCCAATACGCTTGTCCCGAGCTTCGTCTGTCCCTACCTCCGCGCCAGCCTGGAACACGCGTTGAACGGCCGGTACGACTACCTCGCGGGCGTCATCACCGCCTATACGTGCGACGCGGCCTGCGGGATGATCAACATCTGGGAGGAAAACGTCCCCGCCGAGTTCTTCCAGACCATCCCCCTGCCCTATCATACCAACGGGCCTGCGACGACGTTCTTTCGCGAGACGATGCGTGAGCTCGCCGAAGGGCTTGCCGCGGCCGGCGGGAAAATCGACGATTCATCCCTCGCGCGCTCATTAGATTTGTTCGGGGAGATCCGCGCGTTACTGCGCGAGCTCTACGAGCTTCGCTACGATAATCGGCTGGCGCTGTCCGGCCGGGAGTTTTATACCGTCCTGGAGGCCTGCCTCTGCCTGCCGCCCGAAGAATCCCTCCCGCTCATGACGGCGCTCGTTAAATCGGCCCGGGAGGGCAACACCTCGAGCCGTCCGGGCATTCCGATACTCATCTCGGGAAGCCTCATCGAGGATATGCGGATCTTCGACGCCGTCGAGAAGGCGGGCGGCAGGACCGCCGCCGACGACCTGTGCACCGGATACCGCTTTATTGAACCCGCCGACGGTTCGGGCCCCACCCCGATGGATCGGCTCATCGACCGCTATCAGCGCCGGTTCCCCTGCCCCGCCCGGTCGGTCGTCGGGGAGCGCACCGATCCCATCAGGGGGCTCATCGAGCGGTCGGGGGCGCGGGGGATCGTCTTTTTCTTTCAGAAGTTCTGCACGCCTCACCTGGCCGACTATCCGGCCCTCCGTGAGGACCTCAAGGCCTCCGGGATCCCCATGCTCCTGGTGGAGATGGAGGAGACCGGCATAAACGAGGGCCAGCTCACGACCCGTCTTGAGGGATTCTTCGAAATGATCGGGGCATAGCATGGATAAGACTCAGAAATCACATAAGCGTCTTGCCACGGCAAAGGAGCTGAGGCAGGTCGTCGCCGATTTTTATCTCGAGGGGCACGAGGCGAAACGGAAGGGTATCCCCGTCGGCTGGATGCCCCCGATGAACGGCCTCATCGAGATCTTCTACGCCATGGACCTGATGCCGGTCTTCCCGGAGAACTGGTCGCCGGTGTGCGCCGCCTTCGGCCTGACCGAGGGTGATTTTGCCCTGTCCGAATCGATGGGATACTCCCAGGACCTCTGCGGCTACCTGCGCAACATCGTGGGCTATATACACGGCTTCATGGGAGCCGACGGCATTCCCCTGGGGGGCCTGCCGGAGCCCGATATGGTGTTTACCGCCGGCGGGGGGTGCGTGCCGGCGCAGAAGATACTCCAGCTCATTGCGCGCCGGTTCCCCAGCGCGAAGGTCTTTCACGCCGATCTCCCCCAGGTCCCGGTCGAGAAGATACGCCGCTACCATATCGACTATGCCACCAGCGAGATCAAACGGGTCATCGAGTTCGTAACGGAAACGACCGGCAGGAAGCTGGACATGGACCGGCTCGCGGAGACGGTCCGGCTCTCCGACCGGGCCTGCGCCCTCTGGGACGAGATCATGACGTTCCGCCGGTATATCCCCACCCCGATCTCGGCCGCCGAGATCGGCGTCATGTTCGTCATGGTCACCCGGCAGGGAACCCAGATTGCCGTCGATTTCCTCACCAAGGTGCGAGACGAGGTAAGGGAGCGCGCCGAGCAGGGAATCGGGATGATCGAGGAAGAACGGCTGCGCCTCTTCTGGGACAATATCCCCCTCTGGTATAATATGGGGATATTCAACTACTTCGAGAAGATGGGGGGAGTCGTGGTGGCCGAGACCTATTCGGCGGCCTGGTCGATACGGCTGGACGTCGATAAACCGATCGAGGCCCTGGCGGTAAAGTCGCTCATGTCCTACCCGCTGGTCTCCTGCGTCTCGATGCAGCGGAGAAAAGAAATGGTCGTCAAGGCGTGCCGCGACTACAAGATCGACGGCGCCATCCTGCACTCCAACAAGTCGTGCGCGCCCATTACGCTGGGGCAGATGGACATCAAGCGCGCGCTCGAGCGCGAGCTGGGCGTGCCGTCGGTGGTCATCGACGCCGACCACATGGACGCCCGCAATTTCTCGACCGCCCAGTTCGAGACCCGCGTGGACGCCTTCATGGAGATGCTGCTGGATAAAAAGGGGCGTAAGGGGTAACCGTGCCTGTCGGTACGGGGAATGATTGAATAGCGCAGGGGCGGCCCGTGAGCCGCCCCTTAGTTTATAGTCTCCGGTCTTTGCGATACGGCCGCTATTTCCCGCCGTACTTCTCGTGCCAGACGAAATCCTTGATTTCCTTCCGGGGCGGGCTGCCCCCCACTACGCTGGGGTACCCGAGGGGGGTCAGGGCCACGACCCGCACCCCGGCGGGGACCGCCAGGATCTCCTGGGCCTTGACGGCGTCCATGAGCCCCACGTGGACGGTGCCGAGTCCCGAACCCCCAGGCCGCCAGGCACAGGTTCTGCATCGCGACCCCCACGTCGTACATGAACCAGTCTCCCTTGTCGGTGGAGGGCCCCTTGTAGAAACCGGCGACCCCCTCCTTACCCAGCGCCACGACCACGGCCGGGGCCTCCGCCACACCCCGCTTGGCGGGATTGCCCTGGGCCAGCACCTCCTCGGAGAGCCGCGTCCTGGTCGCCTGGTCCGTGACGACGATAAACTCCCAGCACTGCGTATTGGCCCACGACGGCGACCATCGGGCCGCCTCGAGGATCTCGCTCATCACCTCATCGGGGATTGCGTCAGGCTTGAACCGGCGGACGCTGCGCCTGGTCTTGATTGCTTCCATCACATCCATTTCTGTACCTCGCTTTCCGATCAGATTGTATGAATTCCACGGCTACTCCGATTGATTCCACCCCCTTACGCCGCACGCTCAACTTCTCATGCTGCGGACCGCCTGTCGATTATGCGTAGCGAGATGATAGTCTACTACCGCACTTCGTTTTTACGAAATTATAGCTATTCCTTATCCCCGCTATTTATCCATAAGAGAATTTTCTATTCTCGTGGAAACCTCTTTAACTTCCCTCTGCAGTTTAAACAAAATCATAGAGGTCATATTAGCATCAAAATTGCTTTGATATGATAATAAGGCATCTGTTATCTGACCAAGTGATAAGGCTGTTAAACGCCCGGGAACGGATAGCCCATGATAACTTGGCCCCGTCAAGAGAACATTCTTAGATTCAGGGTTAACGACCCAGCCGAAAGAACAAGCTCCTGGAATTTGCGTGGACATTATGGCACGCCATCTTATAGTCTGGCTTGCGATATTTTATATCCGAAAAGTCTTCGATATCCTGAAAAGATGTTTTCGTTTTTTTAACAACGTCTGATGCCCAACCATAGTCATATCGATAGTTCTCACCGAAACGCTCTATTAAGTCGTCATGAGTTTTCTTAAGCTCCGAGAATTCCGCATCTGTGAGAGGCTCTTCCCCAAGCTCTATACAACGTTCTTGATATATTTCGGCAGCCTTGAAACATTCAATTCCGTCGTGCAATAGGTACTTTTCGGCCAGGTCCTCTCCACCTGAGCGTATCAAATCGGTTATAACCGCGACTTCATGCAACGACCGCCACCTCGCATGGGCACTGTCTGCAAATCCCGACTTAAGTAAAACCAAGATTTCACATGCTATTTGACATGCTCTGGCGTGTAACCTTATCAGGGCTTCAAAAATATAGCCTTTCTTTTTAAATGACGCCGCGCCATCTTCAGCGTGGTGGGACTCCGCGGTTTCTATCGATATGACAATAATCATTTCTAACAGCTTTAGAGCATCACCCCACAGATTAAACAGATTAGACTCAAAGTCTGAATTATATTTTACACGCTCCGCTAATATACTCTCCTGAATCTCTTTTTAGATCATCTAAGATAATATCTAAAAACCAATCCACGGTCTCCATTGCAGGAGACGGGCTACCGATCAGTTGGCTTACGTCCGGGCCTTCGTTAAGATACGAGATCAAATCGTTAGGCATTCCTTCCAGGGCTTTTATGAAATTCTTCTTCAGATTTATACCCTGCTTTTTTAAGCTGATTATCTTCTAGTGTATAAGTAAAGTGTCTTTTCCCCCTTTCCGAAACGTGTAAGTTGGAGCTTCGATATCGGCCAATTGAGGTTCACTAAATTCGATACCTAAGTCCTCCAAATTCTTTATAAATAGTTCGACTGCAAATCTTGGAGAATCAAGTAAATTCCTTAATCTCTGTTCAAAGGATTTGCTGTAAAATCTTTATATCGGCCAATTGAGGTTCACTAAATTCCTTACCTAAATCCTTTCGAAATAGTTCTATTTCGAGATCTCTTCAGAGTCAAGTAAATTCCCTAATCTCTGTTCAAAGGATTTGAGCAATATCTTCATATTAGCCTATACAGGTTTTCGATATATTCGAAGACGCAGAGTTTCTCCGCCGCCACCCCCGCCGAAAAAGGACTGCTTATGTCGTCAAAAACCAGGCCGTCGAAATAACCCCCGCCAGGATAAACTCGAGGTCCACCACCGCCTCGAACGCGACCCCCTGGAATATGACCCGGCGGTGATAGAGCCAGAGGGTCAACAGGCAATAGGCGGGGACCACCATGAGCCACCACCCGAGAGGGGTTACGACACCCGCCAGCGTCGCCCATACCAGGAGCAGCGCGATGACGCCCGTCAGGATGAGGACGAGCCTTTGCGTCCAGGGCTTGCCGATGATAACGGGAATCGTCTCCTTTCCGACGACGGCATCCCCCTGGATATCCCGGATGTCATAGAGCGACGCCCGGATAAAGACGGCCAGGAAACAAAACGCGAAAACGGTGAGAAACGTCACCGGGCCTATCCGGGACATATCGGAGAGATACGGCACCCCCGCCGAGACCGCCGCCCACGCCGTGGCCACCAGGAACGTCTTTGACGCCGGTATGTCTTTGATCCGCCGGTAGCCGAGCCGCCGCTGCAGGCCCGGTGGAATGATCTGGGCGGTAACGATCGGCCCAAGGAGAACGGCAATACCCACCAGTATCCCGACGAGCCCGGAAAGACGCCAGCCGAGAAAGACCGCACAGAGGGCCGAGACGACCGCCGTGACGATAAAGAGCGCCCGCCTCCTCGTGAAAAGGCTCTCCCGGCCGGGGTCGTTGAACCGCGTTGCCTCCGTATCAATAACGCGGTTTATGAGGTGCATCGAGAAGACGTAGAGGCCGGAGACGACCGGGACCCACAAAAAGGAGGCCACCCCCATCAGGAGCGACGCGGCGGTGGCGAGCCCCCCCGCCGCAAGCCCCGCCCAGAGATAGCCGTTAACCACAAAGCGCAGCATGTCGGAAATCGCCTCGATCGGTCCGGAGCGCCGCTCCCGATCGATATCCGCCAGGCGGTCGCACACCCGCATGATCACCCAGTTGGGCGTGGAGGCGCCGGCGGTCAAGCCCCACCGTCTTGAATCGGGCAAAGTCGGAGGGGTCGAGCTCCGTTTCGTCTTCTATCTGGAACGACGGCACCCCGCTCTTTAACGCCGTCTCGTAGAGCCGCCGCGTGTTGCCGCTGTCCCTGCCGCCGACCACCACCATCGCGTCTACCCGCTCCGAAAGCTCCCTGACCTCGTCCTGGCGCCGCTTCGTAGAATCGCAGAGGGTGTCCACCGCCTCAACCTCGGCCTGCGGATACCTCCGCGCGATCGACTCGAGGATGCCCGAAAATACCTCCTGGCTGAACGTGGTCTGCGCCACCACCAGGACGCGTTCGGCGTCCGGCAGGCCGGCGACCTCCTCGGGGCTTGCCACCACCACCCCCTTGCCCTCGGTGTATCCGAGTATCCCCGAGACCTCGGGATGGTCCCTGTCGCCCACCACGACAACGAGATAGCCCTGCTTGTGGTGTTTCTTTGCGGCGGCGTGTATCTTCATGACCTTGGGACAGGTCGCATCCACGATCTTCAGGTGTGTCGTCCCGATCTGCCGGCGCTCCTGCGGCGATATCCCGTGCGCGCGAATGACGATCGTCCCCCGGTCGGTGCCCGATACGTCGGCAACGGACGACACTCCCTTCTCGGACAGGAGCCTGACGACCTGCGGGTTATGGATGAGCGGCCCGTAGGTATAGATCTGCCCGCTTTCTTTTTTAAGGGTAAGGAAGGCCTTGCTCATTGCCCGCCTGACCCCCATGCAGAAACCGGCGCTCTTTGCGATGATAACGCGCATCTAAACGCTCCGAAGAGGCGGCCTGCCCAAGAGGCCGGAAATCCCGCTCGTCATAGAACGGCCGCCTGTTAGAGAACGGCCGCCGCAGGGCGCCCTTCTCATAATCCGGGTACTCGTTTTATTGTATCATAAATGGACTCGGGAGGCCGCGAAAAAAGTCCGTTCCCGACGGCGCGCCCCGCACGGTGCCGTCGCTTCGTCACATAGTTTTTGACTTGATTATTGAGGTTAAAATAGGTACGATACCGTCAAAAAGGGGAGGCACGCCGAAATATGTACGTTCTGGGAAATCTCATCTACGCCCTGGCCATGGTCCTGAATATCGCCATTACCGCCTACATCTGGATTATCGTTATCCGGGCGCTCCTGTCCTGGGTAAGTCCCGATCCCTATAACCCCATCGTCAGGTTCCTGACCGCGGTAACCGAACCGGTCCTGGGTCCCATCCGCCGCCGGCTCCCCTATATGGGCGGGCTTGACATCTCGCCGGTCATCGTGATCCTTATCCTCATCTTCCTGCGCTATTTCCTCGTCCCGACCCTCATGCGCGTCTCCGTCGATATGGGCGTCACCAGCTTCTTCGGTCTCTGAGCATGATCGAGATCTCCGAAAAAGGCGGCGCCGTATCTTTCGGCATTTCGGTTAAGACCTCATCGGGTAAGACCCGGATCGTCGGGGAGGAAAACGGCATCCTCCGGGTGGAGGTGAACGCCCCCCCCGTCGAGGGGAAGGCCAACGCGGCCGTCACCAAGCTCATCGCCCGGTCGCTTGACGTCGCCCCCTCCCGGGTATCGATTGTTGCCGGGGAAAAATCAAAGAAAAAGAGGATCTCGGTGTCGGGGGTCGACCGGGCGTCAGTCGAGCGCCTGGCCGAGTGATACTCCCCCGCTACTCCTTGACCTGTTTCAGGTCTATATCGGCTTTCTTGATCTCCCGGGCCAGGATATTGAATATCGCCCCCAGCGTTTCTGCGTATCCCTCCGGGCTCTTCGTGGTGAACTCCATCCTGTCGGCAAACGCCACCATGATGTCCTTTGCGATCATCAGGTAGAAGCCGTCCTTACTTTCGGTCATAGTTTCCTCCCTCAGATGTGTATCGTAAACGCTCCTCCGCGGCTAACGGCCGGTACCCTGGAAAACAATAGTGTAATCGGGAAACGGGTATTCTCCCCCGTCCCCGGAGAGATACCGCTCCATCTTTTCGCCATACGGGTCTTCCGGATAGATCGCCCGGAGGGCCGAGAGATAGTCGTGCGCCTTCTTCATATCACCGAGTTCGACGGCCACGGCCGCCGCCCAGCGGAATGCCTGGGGACCGGCCCCGGCCCCCAACGCGTCTTCGACAGCGGCAAGGGCGCCGCCCAGGTCTCCCATCCATTCCAGGATGACTCCCTTGAGCAGCAGAAGCCCCGGATCTCTTTTTACCGCCAGGGCCCGGTCGATGGTCTTGAGCGCCAGCCCGTCTTCCTCGAGAAAATAGTATTCATTGGCCAGGCGCTTGAGCGCCTCGAAGTCATCGGGGTCTTCGGCGAGCCGCTCTTCGAGGGAGCCAATCACGTCTCCGTATGAGTAACCGGGGTAAGACGGCGCTAACGAGCGTTCACCAAAATACGACAACAGCCTCAGGCACACCAGAATCAGAACTGAAATGACAATAACCAGCAGCACCCCAATCTTCTTTTTCGGTTTGGGGAGCTTTTCCCCTTTCAATTGTGCGATCCGCCGCTCGAGGCTCGGGTGCGACGCGTTCTCCGAACCCTTCTTGTCAAACCGCCGGGGGAGCATACTGAGGGCGTATATCTTCTCAAGGGCGCTGATAACCGGCCTCGGTCCCGCCCATGAGCTCCGTCGCCGTGGCGTCCGCCCGGGTTTCGTACCTGCGGCTCACCGCGCCGAGTAGCACGATCGCGACGGCCAGGATGATCAGGGCCGACCGCGATCTCGACGACAAACGAGCCGATGATCCGACAGTATCCGGGCCAACCGGGAATCAGAAACCACAGCGCGACGACGCACCGCCGTCAAGAGGGTAAGGATTAAAGCGGTCCTCTGTCTTCATCGTCGCCAGGTGGCCGATCTCGTGGGCGGCGATCGCCGAAAGCTCTTCCCGGGTCAGGGCGGAAAGGACGGGCCGCGTGATATAGATGGTCTTTCCGGGGGCGGCAAAGGCATTGTAGAAGGGATACCCGAAGGTCTCCATGACCGATACCCGGACGCCGCTCACGCCCGGCACGGGCCGCCAGCTCGCCTGACCGTCCGCGCCGGCTCCTCGTCGGGATTGACCGGCACGAGCACCCCGGTGACCCGGCCGACAAGCCGCATCTGGATAGAGCGGACCGCGATGAAAATAGGGCGGCCCCGGCACCGCCAGGCGATCGCCGCGGATACGAGACCTCTCCCTGCCGATTCACGGTAGCCAAACGGGACGTACAGGAGGACCACGACGACCAGGAAGGAAGACCAGCGGCAGAAGAAGAACGAGTATTGGAACCTCAGGTATCCCGCCAGGGGTAGTCGATCCCCCTGATCCTCCTGTCGATAATCCCCAGGACAGTCACGAGAGGGCAGTAGGCAATGACGACAAAGAAGATCGAGACCGCGGCCCGCGCCGCGGGCGCAAATCCCGGACCGGCGCCTCGGCGATGGCGATGAGCCCGGCGATAACCGCCATATCCAGACGGCGTTACCCCGGCTTATCATCCGCCAGCGGCGCCGCGCCTTGATCTCGGGATCGTCGATCCGGCGGCAAGCGATCGCAGATACAATACGAGAGCGACAAGCGCCGGCAGTAACATCGCCGTTACGATGACGGGAAATAGCCACATCGTCTGTTCCGATTGATTTTAATCGTATACTACGATGTCGATAAGTTCGTTGTCAAGTAATACCTTTTTGCCGATACGGCGGCCTGACCGGGATTGCCACTGCGGCCGTTTTCTGGTATGATAATAAAAGGCTGTGTGCCCAGCCCAGTCCCAAGGATAGAATATATGGCCGACCTTCTTCATCCGCCGGACGGCCGCTCCGCCGGCGCGGCGGGCCGTCCCGTCGATCGCCTCGTCTCCCTCCTCAAGGCCCTTATCCCCTCGAAAACCGGCCGGTATGCCGACCGGCTTGTCGCAAGCCACGCCGTGATACCCGAGCGAACGATGCGGACCATGAGGCTTTCCGAAAAGCTGCTCCCTCTGCCCGATGATCTCCTGACCGATATCGTCAACGATGTCTTTATGCGGGCCAAGCCGGGCGATATCGACCGGGCGCAATTCATCCTGTCGTGCGTGGATATATTCAGTCTTTCGGGAATGCCGCAGATGCGGCTGTTGGCCCTCTACCACCGGTCGATCAGCAAGGGATACGCGACAACCGCGCATATCTTCATGGCGCCGTCACCCAAGAAGATACCATACGGTGAATATGATTTTGTTGAGGGGAGAGATTTGGACTATCTGACGCTCGGCGAGAAGCGGAGCCTTGCCCGCACCCATACGAAGGACAGACTGGATCGGCTCTTATATGACACGAACCCCCTGGTGGTCAGGAATATCCTCGAAAACCCGTCACTGACCGGGCCGGATGTCCTCAAGATGGCGTCCCGACGGCCCAACCATGAACGGGTGCTCGTCACCATCTACCGGAACGACCGCTGGGTATCCTCGTACGACGTCAAGACCGCCATCGTCCGCAATCCCTACGCGCCGGTCCCGATCGCCCTGGGCCTCATGCTGTTCCTGAAGCAACAGGATCTATCCGAGATCGCCGCCGACTCGACGCTCCACGAGGTTATCATGACCACCGCGCGCCGGCTGCTTTCCCGCCGGCAGCGCAGTCTGATCGTTACTTACCGATCTTTTCCTTATCCGTGGGGGAGATATCGATCTCGTCTTCGCCCTTGAGCGATTTCTTGAAATTCCTGATCCCCTTGCCGACGCCCGCGCCGAGCTGAGGGAGCCTGTTTGCCCCGAAGATCAGCAGGACGATGACGAGGATGAGAATAATCTCCGTAACACCCAATCCAAACATTTCCTTTCCTTTGGGCGGAGCAACACGGGCCTGCCCCGTATTCGAATACCCGCCGATAGTATAATGAGCTGGCGGAAGTGCATGGGAATCGAACCCACCATGGACGTTATTAGCGCCCATCACCGGATTTGAAGTCCGGGAGGCCCACCAGTGACCTATCCACTTCCGAAAGTATTATATTGGAAGTTTAAAAAAGAGTCAATTTATTTAGGAAGACGGGCACGACATGTCGTGCCCCTACGGATTTTTAATCGATGGTTGTGATATGTAATGTCCCTCCCCCACGGGCAACCTACCGGTTCGCCCGTGCCACCCGCCGCCACGTCGTATTGCTCCTCACGGCTCCGGCAAGGACACGTCCTCGCAATGACGGGACGAGAGGTCCTGCCGAGAAGTAGGTCCTGCAAATGAAAAGGGCGCCCGTCGGGCGCCCCGTTGATCCGAATCAGCGTCTCACTACCTGTCCCGGAACACCATCCCCGTATCGCACTCGATAACCCCCGGCTCGATCGGGAGTTTGCTGAGCACCTCGTTTCCGGTCTCGGTGATCACCAGCGGCCGTTCCAGCCGGAACCCCGCCGCGCCCGCCCGGTTGCAGACGACCGCAATCATCTGCATGTACCCCGGCTCCAGGATAAAGTCCGGTTCGTTGTTGCCGGGAGACGGAGTGTCCGCCACGCAGGGGTACCATTCGTTGCCCAGGTGCCCGATCCCGTGGCCGTAGCCCGGCAGCACCCAGGCGCTCCAGTTGTTCTTGGCCACGAACTCGTGGACGGTCAGGGTGACCTCCTTGAGGGATTTACCCGGCTTCATCTCGTCGATGACTTTATAGGCCGTCTCGGTGTAAGCGGTCATCACCTCGCGCTGCTCCTTGGTCGGCCTGCCCATGATGTAGTTGTGGGAGACGTCCCCCAAAAAGAGGCCGTACATCCCGTGCAGGTCGACCAGCACCGGCTCCCCGAGCTGAACAAGGCGGTCGGTTGCCGGCGTACAGCCCCCCAGCGGCCACCAGGTCCGCTCGCCCGTGGCGATCTCCTGGCCGCCGGTAAACGTCCAGGCAAACTCGCTGCCGGCGTCCCGCATTACCTTCTCGGCGATGCCGGCGATCTGCTTTTCGCTCATCCCGATTGAGAGCGCCTGCCTCACCGCCTCGTGGGCCTTGTCGACGATGGCGGTGGCCTGCCGCATCAGCTTGATCTCGGCCGGCTCCTTGATGAGGCAGAGGCGGTCGGTGATGTCGGCGCAGTTGACCAGCTCGGCCTTGGGAAACATGCCCTTCAGCGTCTGGTACTCGTGGTTGGTGATGAAACCCTCGGGCAGGTAGTTGGTGGTGCCGTCCTCGATACCGATGGTGCCGCCGTCTGACGCGATGTCGGCGATCTTCATCTTGATCACGTCGAAAAAGTCGATACCCGGCAGCGCCCCGTAGCCCGACACGTCGGCTATCCAGCTCTCGCTGGCAAGGCGGCCGGAGTCCAGAAGCGGGGTGATCAGCGTCGGCTCCCCCTTGGCCGGGATGATCAGCGCGCTGCGCCACGGGACGAACCCGCCCGACCAGTGGGTGATGGTTTTGAGCCGCGTGCCGACCAGGACGTCCACGCCCTTTGCCGCCAGCTCCTCCTGGATCTTCTTGATCCGCTGCGGGAAATTGATATAGACCATCATGGCGATTCCTCCTTCCGTTCGTCAGATAATAAATCCTTTTACGTATCGGTTGCACGGGCGGATTGTCCTTTGCCCGTGACGGTCAACACCACGATCCGGCCCGATAGGGGCCGCGGATTATCTATCCAGTCGGCCGTATGCCTCGGCCCCCTTCTCGGTTAAGAGCCCCCGCACGGCGATATCGATGAACTGGTCGAACGCCTCCCGCGAAGTCTGGGTACCCGTCTCGATGTAGCTTCCGACGATGAACATCTTGTAGACCGAAAAAAAGAGGTGGCTCACCCGGTCGATATCGACGGGTCGAAAGACCCCCGTTTGCTGCCCCTCCTCGATGAGGCGGCGGATCATCGCTTTTGACGCGTCGTTGATCGCCTCGAAGTGGTCGCCGGAAAACAGCGGGAATATCCCCGGATCGTTTTTCAGCATCGCCGCGAATTCCGGGTCGTTAGAGAGGTAATCGAAGCTGGCCCGGGCAAGCGCCGTAAGGGCCGCGATGGGGTCGCCGTGGCGGGTAGTGACGGAAAAGGCCGCCTCCTGCCAGCGGGAGAGCCCCCGATTTGCCGCTGCGTCGTAGAGGGCGCGTTTGTCCGGGAAGTAGCGGAAGAGCGCCGCCGCCGAGATATCGAGGATCGCGGCGATGTCCGAGAGCCTCGCCTTCTTGAAGCCGTAGCGGGAAAACTGGGTGATTGCGGCGTCCAGGATGGCTTCCGGGGTAATATCGGTGGTACGCGGCATGGCAGGATACTAAATAAGTTAATAGAATAGTTATTTATTTACCTATATTCCGTGCCGAAGTCAAGCGAATTCTTAGTTCTCCGGCCTTTTTTCGGTCTTATTTGGACGCAGGTTGGTTATATAGAGGAGTATAAATGGGATTCTTTACTCGATAGAGGGAAAGGTTGCCCGCTAAGACGAGATACCGGATACAAGAGGCGGCTGATTCAGGATCACGGACCGCGCCTCCCGGTTGACCACTACCGGTACCGCGGCTGGTCTTTCGTCTCTTCCCAGTAGTCCTCGACGCCGATCTCTTTCATCCGCGTGTTCATGGCGATCCAGCGGGCCTTCAGGTTCGGGTCGAAGTTACTCCTCTCGCACGGGAACTCGCCGCACTGGAAACAAAAATCGGCGCCTTTTTCGCGGGAACAGGGGCTGACCCCGCAGTTGGGATACGCGCAGTCGCCCGACCGGCAGCCCCGGCAGGAGCCGGCGCTGAAATGGGCCAGCAGCTCCTTAAAGGCGGGGTAGTTGGAAAAGGCGGGGGCGAATCTCGAGAAGCGTTCGGCGTAACTTTCGAAGTCGCCGAGAAGACCCTTGAGCTCCGTGGAGTGGCGCCTGATGTCGCCCTCGGCGTACGCCATGCATTTGACGCAGTTGAGCCCGCAGGGGGCGAGGTTCTTCTTGATCTGGTCGTAGGTCACGGTATCGGCTCCTGAGCAGTGCGTACGATGTACGTCTGTCTGTTCTGCTTACGAAAGTCCTGTTAAAAAAGGGGGGCTTTCTGCCCCCCGTCCACAACGATATTCTGAAATGTTAAAAAGACCGATACAATCTTCAGATCAGCGTCAAATTCCCTTCATCGACGTCGCGATCGCATACAGCAGCGCGGCGATCAGGAGCAGCCAAACCCCGGCCCCCATGAACGGGAGTGCCACGCCCAGCAGGGGAAGGATCACCAGGATCGCGCCCACGATCAAAAGGATCAGGCCGATCCACCACGTAATCTTTTTCGGTGCGGAGAGCTTCATAAGACACCTCCTTAAAGGATACTGTTTATTATTACTCACGCCCCATACGGGGCAACCCGCACAATTGAAATATCACAATAACCCACGATAGCCGGATACGCGTCTTAAATTCGTCTTTTTTATTACGACGGACCGCGTCCGCGCTCCCTATTTTGATAAATGTTATACTATTTCTTGCCAAATTGCAAGTACTATTTTTCGGCCCTCCTTTGCGACTGTCTGCGGCGGACTATCCCTGCACTTCATAAAAATATCGTTTTCCCGCTTCTGCACGTGGCCCGCCCACCTGGTTGCCGAATGTGGACACATGGAAGATACATCTTCTTTACATACCACGGTTTTCGTGATATGTATGTTGACAATGTTCAGACCCGCTCACGGTGATCGGGTCGCGGCCGCGATACAGAGCGGTTTTCAGCAGATAATCAGATATTCCGACAAGACGTAGGCTCCGGCGGCCGACGGCTAATCCGGGTGAAAAAAGTATGCAGGCGCTTCTCGCGTTTTTTTTTATTGTCGTTATCCTGTTTGTGGCCATCGTCTTTGTTATCGCCCTTCTCGGGGCCTCGTTTCTCCTGAGGGCCCTGAACCTCCTCTTTTCTCCCTTTAAAAGAAAGGCCGGGACAAAGGAGGTCGTCATGGGCGCGGACGGTGAGCCCGTGATCGACGTTATGGTAAAGGACCCGGTCTGCGGCCTCTACCTTCCCAAGGGCGACGCCGTCAGGGAAACCATAGGCGGCCGGACCCTCTACTTCTGCAGTCAGGAATGCCTGTCCCAATACAAACAGCGCGCGTGAGGTCACGACCGATCGATGCTGTGGCTCATCCTTACCCTTGTCTCCGCCCTTGCGATGACGCTGCAGGACGTCTTCAGCAAGAAGATCGCGGACTCCACCGGAACGCTGCTCGTCGCGTGGCTGAGGTGGGCCTCTTCGATTCCGTTTCTCCTGTTTTGCCTCCCCTTTGTCACGATCCCGCCCCTCTCCGGAGAGTTCTGGCTGGTCACGGGCGTCCTGGTTCCGCTGGACGTGTTCGCCCTGGTCCTCTACATGAAGGCGATCCGCATTTCCCCCCTCAACGTAACGCTCCCGTTCCTCTCGCTGACACCCATCGTCATGATCCTGACGGGCTATCTCTTCCTGGGCGAGACGCTGAGGCCCGCCCAGATCATCGGGATCGTCCTGATCGCGGCCGGGGCCTATCTCATCAATATCCACACGATCAGGGACGGGGTCCTTCAGCCCATACTCTCGATTTCAAGGGAGAAGGGTTCCCTGCTGATGATCATCGTTGCCCTGATCTACGGCGTCACGGGCACCCTCGGCAAGAAGGCGGTTGTTTTGAGCAATCCCCTCTTTTTTGGGGTGTCCTATACGGCGCTTCTCACGATCGCGATGACCCCGATAGTCTTCTGGCTCGGGCCTTCACGGCAGGAGTCGGCCGGCAGAATCCGCCGCAGTTGGGGTATCATTGTCCTTCTGGGTCTTGTCGGCGCGGTAAACGTCGTCACGCACTTCTTTGCGATACGCCTGGTCGAGGCGGCCTCCATGGTGGCCGTCAAACGGACGAGCCTGCTGTTCGGGGTGTTGTTCGGGAGACTCCTCTTCGATGAGCCTCATTTCAGGGCCCGCTTTATCGGGGCGGCCCTGATGACGGCCGGTGTGGTGCTTGTCTACCTGATGTAGTTTTTTCTCGCACCGGCCGCCGTGCGCCCGGTGCGCCGTCCCTGCAGGAGAAACATATATGCAACCGGCAGCGGTTTCGATCGTCCGATGCGACGGATATGAAAACGAGACGGTCTACGAAAGGGTGAAACAGGCCGTTGATCTCGTCGGGGGGATCGGCGCGTTTGTCTCCAGAAATGACCGCGTCCTGATAAAGCCCAACCTCCTGGTGGCAAAGACCCCCGACCGCGCGGCGCTGACCCACCCCGCCGTGCTGGAGGCGGCCATACGCCTTGTGCTGGAGGCCGGCGCAAAACCCCTCGTGGGCGACAGCCCGGCCCTGGGATCGGCCAGGGCCTGCGCCGAAAAGGGGGGCTTTAGTCCCGTCCTGAAGAAATATGGCGTTCCCCTGCTGGCCTGCGAGAAGCCGGTTACCGTTAAAAGCCCCGACGCCGCCTTCAAGACCTTCGAAGTGGCGAAAGACGCCCTGGAGGTGGATGCAATCATCAACCTGCCCAAGCTCAAGACCCACGGCCAGATGGTCATGACAATGGCCGTCAAGAACACCTTCGGGCTGGTGCCGGGCGTGCGTAAGACGCAGTGGCACCTCAGGGTCGGCAATAAGCCCGCTCATTTCGCCCGGATGCTCGTAGACCTCCATTACCGGGTGGCCCCCGTCCTCTCCATCATGGACGCCGTTACCGCCATGGAGGGTAACGGCCCCGGGAGCGGCGACCCGGTGGACCTGGGCCTAATAATCGCGGGCGCCGACGCCTCTGCGATAGATGCCGTTTCCTGCGGGATCGTGGGCCTTGACCCGTCGCTCCTCTATACCCTCGTCGAGGCCAAAAAGGCGCGCCTCGGCATGACCGATCTTTCCCGCATAACCGTGCGGGGTGAAAAAATCGAGGACGTCTCGGTGACCGGTTTTCGGTTTCCGCCCACCGGCCCCGTCATCACCGCCATGCCCGCGGCGCTGTCGCGTATCGCCCGCCGTATCCTGACTCCCCGGCCCGTCATCATACCCGAGACCTGCACCCGGTGCGGCCGGTGCGAGAAGATCTGCCCCGCCCGGGCCATCACGGGGCCGCCGCCGTCCAGGCGGCGCGCGGCGATGCCGCCGGGACGCATGGCTATTGACTATAGCGCCTGCATTCGCTGTTTCTGCTGTCAGGAGATCTGCCCCGAAGGGGCCGTTGCCATCAGAACCGGCTGGTTCATCAGGAACAGGATATGAAGAGATTCGCCGAGCTGGTGCTCGCGTGGCGCTGGCCGATCCTGGCGGCCTTTATCGTCATCCTGGCTTTCTCGATCCATGAAGCCAGGGACATGCGGATCAACAACGCCGTCCGGATCTATTTCGTCAGCGACGATCCCAACCTTGCCGACTATGACCGGTTCGAGGAGACATTCGGGGGCGACGAGTTCGTCGTGATCGCCCTGAAGGATGAGCGGGGCGTTTTCAATACGCGCGACCTCGAGATCATCCGGGACATCGGGACCGACCTGGCGAAGATCGACGGGGTCTCGCGGGTCGCCAGCATTACCGATTCGGTCGACGTCTGGGGAACAACGGACGGCATCGTTATCGAAAAACTGACCGGCGAAATCCCCCGGTCCGACAAGGGATTAGCCGAGCTCGAAACGCGCGTCTTCAGTAACCCGCTTTTTATCGGGACGCTGATTTCCGAAGACGCCACGACCGCCCTTATCACCGCGCGGCTTAAACAGACCGGCTCCCTGGACCAGGAGCGGCCCCGTATCGTGGGCGAGGTCCGGGCGGTCGCGGAGAAGTACGAAAAGCTATGGGGCGATACCCTCTATGTCGCGGGCATTCCCGTCCTCAACGTGGACATGAACGCCCTGACCTTCCGGGATCTCAACGTCTTTGTTCCCCTGACCATCTTCCTTAACATCTTTGTCCTCTATTTCCTGATGGGGCGCTGGTCGACGTCGATCCTCTCCACCCTTTCGATGGCCTCCAGCGTCATCATCTCGATGGGGATATACAACGCCCTCGGCTTTACCATGAGCCTGATCACCACGATGGTGCCCCCCCTCGTCATGGTCATCGGCGTTTCGGACAGCATCCACATCACCAACCACTATCTGGACGATATCGGTGCGGGTATGGATCGGAGGGCCGCCGTCGTCGAGACGATCGGCCTGTTGGGGACGCCCTGCCTGATGACCGCCATAACGACCATCGTCGGGTTTTCCTCGTTTCTCTTTGCCAAGATCGTTCCCCTGCGCGAGATCGGTTTCTTTTCCGGGCTGGGGCTCTCCATCGCCTATATCATCAACGTCACGTTTGTCCCGATCGCGCTGAGCCTGATGCCGAAGCCCAAACCGCGGGCGAAAGCCCACCGCGCCGGCGGCGTCATCGACCGGGTCACCGCCGCTCTCTGCCGCTTCGACCTGAAGCACCCGGTGCCGATCCTTATCGTCGGCGCGCTCATATTTGCCGTCTCGGTCTTTTTTATCACCCGGATCACGGTCGAGACGCAGAACCTGGATTATCTCAAAAAGGGCCAGCCGCTGCGCCGGGCCTACGTGTTTATCGAGAAGAACCTCGGGTATATCTCGCCGGTTGAGGTGGTTATCGCGGGGGAGCCGGGCAGCGCCCACGATCCCCGGACGCTGGCCGCCGTCGAGAAGTTTCAGCGCTTCGTCCTGGCCGATCCCAACGTCTCCACCTCGGTTGCCGCCACCGATCTTATCAAGCGGCTGAACATGGCGTTTTTCAATAACGACCCCGGGCATTACTCCATCCCCGATTCGCGGGAGGGCGTGGCGCAGCTCCTCCTCCTCTACGAGACCTCCCAGGAAGGGGAGCTTGACTATTTCGTCAACTTCGACGCCTCGGAGCTGCGGGTCAGCGTGCGCGGCGGAGGCCTGACCTCCAATACCTCCAAGCGGCTCATCGGGAAGTTCGACGACTACTTTTCGGCAAACCTCCCCGAGGGCATGACGGGGCGCGTCACGGGCATAATACCGCTCTACGTCCACATGGTCGATTACATCATCCAGAGCCAGATATCCTCGTTCACCACGTCGTTTCTGGTGATCTTCTTCATCCTGGCGCTCCAGCTCCGCTCCGTCCGCCTGGGGCTGATCTCCATCATCCCCAATATCATCCCCGTGGCGATGACGATGGGGGCGATGGGCCTGTTCGGGATAAACCTCGATACCGCGACCGTGATGATCGCCTCGGTGGCCACGGGCATCGCGGTGGACGATACGATCCATTTCCTCAGCCGCTTCAGGCACGAGGTGCGGGCGGGCGCCTCCCACGAGGAGGCGATCGCCACCACGTTCAGGACGACCGGCAGGGCCGCGGTCATCACTTCGCTCACCCTCGTGCTGGGCTTCTGGTGCCTGTTGTTTGCGAGCTTCAGGCCGACGATGTACTTCGGCCTCCTTTCGGGGATTACGATGATCACGGCGATCTTCGGCGACCTGTTTCTCTTGCCGGCAGGGCTTGTGACTTTTCTCCCGAGAAAGAACCGCAAGGAAGGGACCGGAAAGGCCCGGCGGAAAGGCGGACGGGGCAGATTGACGGGTTCGTCTCCCGCCGGACGGACACCGTGGCGGGAGAGTTCCGACCGGGCGCGACGGCGCGATCGCTTTTCACGCTTTTCCCCGATCCCCCAGAAGATCGGCAGGAAGACCAGGCGCGCGCCGGCGCGGGCGGCCTGCCGCTCGCGCTTGATAATCTCGTCTATATCAAGCCCCCCGGCTGCCCGGCCGGAAAACAAATACCTCAGGCAATCCAGGTACGCCTCAAATTCATCGCCCGGCGACGGCTCCCAGACCGACGGCATGACCCCGACCTCCACCGAGCAAAGGCCCGATCCGGTCATGAAGCCCTTCAGCCGCCGCCCGAAGAAGGGGTCGCCCCCGTCGGCCCCGATTGATTCGGCCCAGGCCCCGGCAAGCGCCGAGAGGGACTCCGGCTCGTCGATCCTGCCGCCGTAATCGGGCTCGCCCGACGCGAGGAACGCCCCCCCGCTTTTCAGGACCCTCGCGGCCTCGGCCAGCACCCGGTCGGGGCGCTCCGTCCACATCAGGGTGAAGTTGGTGATCACCGCGTCAAACGCCCCGTCGTCAAACGGAAGGTCGTGGGCGTCGGCCGCCCGGAACGCGATGTCCGGGTGGTTCCTGCGGGCCTCGTCGACCCGCTCCGGGCGGATATCGATCCCGATGACCTCTCCCCGGGTCCGCGCCGCGATCTCCGCGGTGATCAATCCGTCGGCGCACCCGATGTCAAGGATACGCCGGCGACCCATAAGCGCGATCCTGCGGTAGAGATGGACGCGCATGGCCCTCGTCCAGCCCGCCTGGAGGCCGAGGTAGGTAAGCTCCCGGTCTTCCGTGATTCTGCGCCATGTGCCTATCATTCCCGCTTTTCGCGTCCCTGTCAATTCTTTTCCTTTGACAAGATATTTCAATCAATTCATAATTGTCTGCCAGGAGCATACCCATGATAGATTATGAAGAGTTCATCTCGGTGGACATGCGGGTGGGGACGATAAAGTCGGCCCGGCTGAACGAGCTGGCGCGCAAGCCCGCATACATCCTCGAGATCGACCTCGGCGACCTCGGCACGCGGATGTCGAGCGCCCAGATCACGAAGCTCTACTCCGCCGCCGAGCTGGTCGGGCGGCAGGTGATCTGCGTGGTCAACTTCCCGCCCAAGCAGGTGGCGGGTGTCAGGTCGGAGGTGTTGGTGCTCGGGGTAGACAGCTACTCGGGGATAGTGCTGTTGTCGGTGGACCGGCAGGTGGCCAACGGACAACGGGTCTATTAGCCCGGCCGCGCCGGCGCCCGGCAGTCAGATACGATAAACGATAAAGCCGCCCTCTTTCCGGGCGGCTTTAGTAATTTTTCGGCGTTATTCGTCTTCGCTGGGAAACCCCTGACGGGCACGGTCCCCTGAGAATCGCCTACGGGTTGCTCAGGCTGTCGGGGCAGCAGTAGCTGTCTTTCTGGAGCTCCAGCGGGCAGCCGCCCCCGCATACATTGAGCTTATCGCAGACATGACACTTCTCCATCACGAAGTCCCGGTTCCTCAGCGAGACCAGGAGCGGGTGGTTCCAGATCGCCTTCCAGTCGTCCTTCAGGATGTTTCCCACCGGCTCGAAGTAGCTCTGGCAGGGGAGCACCGTGCCGTCCGGCTCGACGAGCATGTTGAACTTGCCGGCCGTGCATTGCTTGATCCCGATGGAGAGGTCCATCGGGTCCAGCTTGCAGTACTGGGTCGGGGTGTACCAGATAAAGCGCAGGTTGTTTCTCGCGGCCGCGTCGGACACCTCCCGCAGCGCCTTTTCGAGCTCCTTCTCGGTAACGGCGTCCTTGCCCGACTTGGCCTCGCCGCTGTAGATGATGCCGTTCATGGCAAAGGCGTTGACACCCAGCCCGGCGATGAAATCGACGGTCTTGGAAAGCGTTTTGATGTTATGCCGGGTAATGGTGGTGTTGGTGATGGTGTAGAGCGCCGTCCCGGCGGCGTTTTTTATGCCCGCAACGGTCTGGTCCCACCCGTCGGCTCCCGACCATCGCGTTATGGATCGACTTGTCGGCCGATTCCAGCGTGACCTGGAAATAGTCGATACCCTCGTCCACGAGCGTCTTCAGGAATTTCTTGTCCGAAAGCCTCCTCCCGTTGGTCAGCAGCCCCGAGACCATCCCGACGTCCTGGGTATGCGCCACGAGCTGGGCCAGGTCGTCCCTCAGCGTCGCCTCCCCGCCGGTAAACGAGACGTGGTAGATGCCGATCTCCCAGAGACGGTCGATAACCCGTTTCCAGGAGGCGGTATCCATCTCCGCGACCTTACGGTCCCTGCTCACGTAGCAGTGGCCGCAGCCGTTGTCGCACCGGTACGTGAGGGCAAGGTCCATCCGGTAGGGGGCGCTCACCGGGGTGGAAAAGGGCTCGATGCGGGAGACGTCCAGGTACGAGATGGGGCAGACGTCGTCGGTCGTGGCGAGCGCCCGGACGACGTCCATGAGCTTGTCATAGTCGGCGGCGGCCTGTTTCGTGCCGACCCGGTAGCGCCTCGTGATCTCCTTGACGGCCCGCTCCCGCGGTATCCTCTTCGATGATGAGCTTTGCCAGCTCCGCCGCCGTCGGGTTGAGGTGGAGGATCTTGGCGGCGTTGATCGAGAGGATGCCGGCGCCCCCCTCTTCCACCCGCAGGTGGAGCCGGTAGTTGTTTCCGTCCTCGCCGGTTACCCGGCGGTGGTAAACGCCCGCGCCGAGGGGTTTTTCCCTGGTAAAGAGCCCGGCAATCGAGTCAAAAATTTTCATGGTCTATCTCCCTCCCCCCGCACAGGCGCACGCACATCCGGCGCAGGCGCACGCGCAGGCGCAACCGCCCCCGCCGCCGCCGCCAGCTCCTGCCGCTGCTGGTCTGCGGCGGCGGATTGGTCACGTGCGATACCCCGGTCACGAAGCTCTCGACGTTGGTTATCAGTTTACCGGAGAAACCTTCCACCGATGAGACCATCTCGTTGGCGAGTTTGGCCCCGGGCATCCCGAATTTGCCGCCGGTGCCCGCCGCGCTCGGCCGGGCGGTCGGCCCGGCGTAGTTGCCGTACCACCTCGGCATTACCACGTCACGGCCGTCGAAGGTATCTTCCATCTTCTTGTCGTAGTCCTTATCCATCATCGTCCACTCGAGCTGTTTATCCCATTCCTGCCCGAGCAGCTCCGGGGTGTTGGCGGCCTTTACGTGCTTCCAGGCCAGGTCGACGATCGCGCGGTAGTAGTCGGTGGTCTCCGCGCGGGAGAATCCCTTGAGGGCCTTG
This sequence comes from uncultured delta proteobacterium, assembly GCA_963848155.1. Classification (GTDB taxonomy): domain Bacteria; phylum Desulfobacterota; class Zymogenia; order Zymogenales; family Zymogenaceae; genus JAFGAS01. The sequence goes on along the minus strand of CAWKCL010000001.1, from coordinate 131,469 downwards.
TTGGTTTCCTTTATCATGTCCACCATGGCCGGCTTGAGCGGCCCGGTGTCCAGCGTGCCGTCGGCCTTTACGCAGGCCAGGAAGGCCTTTTCGTACGGCCTGAGCGCCTCGGTCGAAGCCCCGTCAAGTTTAAAGACCTTGGGTGCCGGGACCGTCTCCACGCGGACGATCCCCTTTTTGAGGAGGCCGAACAGGATCATCGTGACGACCTTGGCCAGCGGCGTATCCGTGAGGAGGGCCGCCTCCGGCGCCGTGAGCCCCCGCTTGATCCCCACCCCTTCGATGGCCACGTTCGCCGGCATGTACTGCATCTTGCGCTGCCGTTTGCGGAAGAGGTTGAGGACGATAATCCCGATCATCCCGAGGAAGAAGAAGAGGAAGATATGCCCAACGAAAAACTCGAGCACCTTGACGATAAACGAAGGCCGGTACGGCTCGAAGACGGTCGTGACGTATTTCCTGGGAAACGAGACGCCATACATGTATTGGGACGACGGGCTTCCCGCGGGCTCCTGGAAGGTAAAGACGATGCGCCCCTCCTTATCGAACGAATAGGCGTCGTACTGGCGGTAATGATAGATGGTTTCCTCGGCCGTTACGCCGGCGGGAAAGTGGAAATTGACCATGACGTCTGTCGTGCCGTAGGTATAATCCGAACCGTACCACGTGGGTGAGAACTCCACCGAGGCGTAGTCCGTTTCTCGTCGTCGGTGTAAACCATGTGGGGGTTGGTGATCTGGAAGTAGAGCGTATCGGTCTTTCCCGGCGCGATGCTAAGGGCCCCCAGGCGCACCTCCACCCCCGTATCGATATAGGTCGATTTATAGATCTCGGTGATCGGCTGACTGCCGATCCAGGCCTTTGCCGTGGACAGGTCGTAGTTGTCGTTGGGCAGGCCGATGTCGACGACGTCTATGGGAGAGGCCCCGGAATCATTGGCGAACGTGATCGCGTAGGAGATGGTGATCGACCCGTCCTGGTTGATAAAGACGTCCGAATGGTTGGACGGGACTGAGAAGTAGTAGGTCTGGGCAAACGAGGGGGCGGCCGAAAAAACAACGGCCGCCGATATTAGGGCGACGACACGAAGCACCCTCTTGATATTCACGGCTCACTCCCCATAGTATACAGACGGTTATCCGACGAATCCCGGCGAAAGTGCCCGGGAACAGGAACGGCAGTAGCATGCGCCGGCAGGTCCCGCCCTCGATCACCGAACGGCCGGCTGGACTAGACCCGACCGGGCCGGGCAGAGGCCGGCATCCTACCACTTGGGCTCCTCGGTGATCTGGTAGGCGCTCTTGCAGTAGGGGCAGTTGACAAAGATACCCCCTGCCCTCACCGCCACGCTGTCTTTGTCCAGGTCGGCCCCGCAGTTCTGGCACTTCAGCTTCTGCGCGTTGATGTTCCCGGAGAGATCCACGTTCTGGGTCATCTCTATCTGCTGGGGCCGCCGCGATTCCCACTTCGGGATGAAGAAGAGGAGCCCGCCGCCGATGGCTATCAACACGAGGCCGATGATAACCCTGCCGGTGGGGTTGCCCGCGCCGGGGGCCGCCAGGGAATAGAGATTGATCAATCCCCAGAGGATGAGGATTACCGCGATGATGTAGCCGAGAATGCCGAGGGCGGAAGCCCCCCGTGTGTTCTGTAGTATCTTCATGGCTAAATCCTAAATCAGAACGCACGAATTGTCAATAGTAATGCCGACCCGGCAACCGGTAAGCCGAAAAAACCGCTGCTCATCCACATTAGGATTTCCTTTTGTACGCAGATATACTACAATACGGATATTGACGGCCTTCACCCACTCGCCGCCTCACCGGCCGCCGCAGTCATTAATATCTAAAGGAATACCGATAGTGGATAAGAACTCTGAAAAGCAATACCTGATCGACGCCATCGGGTCAAAGGACTCATGGCGGATGTTTCGCATCATGGGGGAGTTCGTCGACGGCTTTGAGACCCTGCCGGACGTGACGCCGGCCGTGTCCATCTTCGGATCGGCGCGGGTAAAGCCCGACGACCCCTATTATAAGCTCGCCGAGCGGCTTGCGGGAGAGCTCGCCAGGAACGGGATTTCGGTGATCACCGGGGGCGGTTGCGGGATCATGGAGGCGGCCAACAAGGGCGCGGCGCAGGCCGGGGGAAAGTCCGTGGGGCTCAACATAGAGCTGCCCATGGAGCAGAAACCCAACGACTATGCCAACGTCAGGCTCTCGTTCCGCTACTTCTTCTGCCGGAAGGTGATGTTCGTCAAGTACGCCATGGCCTACATCGTGCTGCCCGGCGGCTTCGGCACGCTCGACGAGCTGTCGGAGGCCATCACGCTCATCCAGACCCACAAGATAAAGCCGTTCCCGGTCATACTGGTCGGCCGTGACTACTGGAAGGGCCTGCTGGACTGGATCGGCTCGACCATGCTGAAGTACGAGAACATCGCGCCCGCCGATATCGGGATAATTAAACAGATCGACGACGTCGACGAGATCGTCAAAACGATCGTGGCGATCAGGGATATCACGACGTAGCCGCTCGTGCGTCTTCACGCAACGGGGGCAAAGAGAGCCGCCGTTCCCGCCGTAAATATTAGATTATCCTAATTATTTTCTTGACAGCCGTGCCGCCGGGATGATAGAACGTCGGCAGGAGTTTTGGCAGTTACATACCGATTTCTGCATTGGCACAGTTTTTTAGGAGGTAATTTTATGAGGAAGCTATGGATTTTAGCAGTAGCAGCCATGCTGGTTGTCGCCGTTGCCGCGCCTTCGTTTGCGGCCGAGACGACCATCACGGGCAGCTACCGGATCCGCGGAGTGTCGGACTGGAACTACGGCAATAGAGTCTCCGTAATCGCTGGAGCGCGCTCGGCTTGATAGGCGCGACGGACCACAACCTCTATACCGGGTATTTCGACCAGCGCTTCCGGATGACCATCACGCACAAGCGCAGCGAGTTCCTGAAGGCCGTCGTCAGCGTCGACATCGCTGAAGACGTCTGGGGCCAGCAGAGGAACTTCATGGGCAACTACTCGAACGGCGCCACCGACGGCTTCATCAACACGGCCTACATCGAGGCGATCACCAAGGTCGGCCTCTTTAAGCTCGGCGTTGACAACCTCGGCGGCCGGTTCGGACACGGGACGTGGTCGGACAGCGGGATGAACGCGGGCAACGCGGGCAACCCCGGCATCACGTGGGGCATGAAGATCGATAACTTCGTGGCCACCGTCAGCTACGTCAAGTACGTTGACCTGGTCGACACGGTTTTCGCTAACAAGACCGGTGTTCCGTTCACGGTATATCCTGGACCTCCCGGCGGCCCTAATACCATCGGCGGACCCGGCTCCAAGTTCAACAATGACGACCTCAACACGTGGGTCATGACGGCCCACTACATCACCAGCAACTACAAGTTCGGGTTCCTGTACCAGATGATCCACGACCCGAAGACGATCAGCGCGGCCTTTTTGGTCGGCGGCATCTCCGACTCGGGCTTCTTCGCGGGTGAAGCGACGGCGTACGGAGCCTTCGGCGCCGCCGGTCACTGGCCGACCCCGGGTGCCACGTTCGGCGCGTTCGGTTTCGGCCGCGCGGGTATGTATGACGCGTATCTGCACGTCGCGGCCGTGTACGCCGACCTCAAGTTCATGGACGGCAAGCTCCGCGTGAAGGCGGAATACGACCGGATCTTCGGCGGCGGGCAGCTCAACAGCCGCGGCGACGCGTACAATGCGACGCTTGGCGGTATTCCTGCCATCTACCGGCTCAAGGACATCACGGTCGACGGGCACACGGTCTACGCGGACGTCTCCTATGACTTCGACGTGGCCAAGGTCGGCGTGGCGTTCCTGTACGGCTCAGGCGAGAAGCACTGGCGTCCGTTTGCCAGACCCACTACAACTTCAACACGACCGGTAACGACGACTTCCACTGGGGCAACGTCATCGTTCCGGGAGACGCGTCCCTCTTGGCCTCGGGACCCTTCGCGCTTGGCCTGGGCAACAACCCCGAGAACGTGACCTCCGTGAAGGTCTACGGTTCGTTTAACCCGATGGAGAAGCTGGACATCCACGGCGCGGTCATCTGGGCGCAGTACACCGAGCCGGTCGGCCGCTATGCGGGCGCGACCTACGGCCTGTTCATCCAGCCCTTCTACGGGCACCCGATGAACTACACGCTTCCTAGCACGGGCGCCGGCGGCCAGTACGTCCCGGCGCACGGGAGCCACGACCTCGGATGGGAAGTTGACCTCGGCCTGACCTACCAGATCATGGAAGGCCTGAGCCTCAACTCGGAGTTCGGCGTCCTGTTCACCGGCGACGCGTTTGACTATTTCAGCGTGCTCGACGGCCAGGACCACGACTGGGGCAACATCTACCGGTGGGTCAATACGCTTACCTACGAGTTTTAGGACGGGCGTTTGTAATTGGTTTTTACGAGAACATAAAGACCAAGAAATTTAAGGGAGGAATTTAATGAAAAAGGCATTGACAATCTTAGTCGCGATGCTGTTCCTGGTCGTGGCGGTGGGCGTTGCCTACTCGGCCGAGACGACCTTCAACGGACAGTACAAGGTTCGCGGATGGAGCAACTGGAACTTCGACAAGAAGGTTACCAACCCGACCTCCGAGAGGGGCCGGTACGACGGGTACTTCGACCAGAGGTTCCGCCTGACCATCACGCACACGAGAAGCGAGTTCCTGAAAGCCGTCGTACAGCTTGACCTCGTTGAGGACACCTGGGGACAGCAGAGGAACTTCCGGATCAACAACTGCACACGGTCGGCAACTTGGTCCGCAAGGCCTACATCGAGTTCACGCTTCCCAAGGTTGGGACGTTTACCGTTGGCAAGCAGCCTGCCCTCTTAGGGTACGGCCTTGCCTTCGCCGACAGCGGCGGCTTGCTCGACGGCCTCAAGTACTCCAACAAGTGGGGCCCGGTGGGCGTATCGGCGATGTACTTCAAGTGGGATGACAACATCCTGCTGGGCGGCGCGTCCGAGTTCTACAACCGCGACAGCTCCCTCTGGCTGCTGGACCTCGCGTATCACCCCGAACGACAACCACACGATCGAGCTCTTCGGCGGCTATGCCAAGTACGCGACAGGCGCCCCTGCCACTCATAACTGGGTGTTCAACTTTGGCGCTATCGATAATATCCACGCCGACCTCGGCCTGGTGGGCCTTGCCTACACCGGCGAGTTCGCGGACATGATCACCGTCAAGGGCGAGTTCAGCTACCTCTTCGGCCGGGCGGACCTCGCGTTCCTCGGCGGACCCAACGATTCGCGCCTCAGCGGGCACAACCTCTACCTGGATGTCGCGTTTCACAACGACCTGATGACGATCGGCGCGGCGTTCGTATACGGCAGCGGCGACACCTCGAGCGGCTACGGCGCCGACCACTACAACGTGAACTTCATCACGGCTGACGAGTTTGTCTTCGGCAACATCATTGCCTCGGGCAACGGCGGCCTGAACGACGCCTTCGGCGGCGGCCTCGGCTTCTGCGACGACATCGAGAACCTGACGGCGGCCAAACTCTACTTCGAGATCTACCCCCTCTGCTGCGACGGCAAGCTCTCGCTGAACGCGGCCGTTATCTGGGCCAAGTGGACGGAAGACGTCGGCCTCGGCACCCCGTACGATCATCCGGTACAGTACTACGGGAACCGCCTATGCTCCGTTCGGCTATGCCTCGACGGACCTGGGATGGGAAATCGACTTCGGCCTGAGCTACGAGATCATGGAAGGCCTGACCTACAGCCTGGCAACCGGCGTCCTGTTCACCGGCGATCATTTGACTACGACATCGGCGGTGTGAAGCAGGAATGGGGCCCGATCTGGACCGTCAACAACAACCTGATCTACGAGTTCTAAGAGTTCTCAGTCGCAAGACAAAAGAACCCGAAAACCCCCTCAGGGAAACCTGAGGGGGGTTTTTTATGCCTTCAATATTAGAGGGTTCTAATTATTTTCTTGACATCCCTGCCACTGAGATGGTAAAAAATATAACAATGTTGTATTGTCATTCGATTCGGACTTATAGTATATACGTATGCAGTACAAAAACCGGGAGGTAATTGGATGAAGAAACTATTTATTCTTGGCGGTAGCAGTTATTCTGACGGTCGCCTTCACCGCCCCGTTGTTCGCGGCCGAAACGACCTTCAACGGGCAGTACCGGATCAGGGCGTTCTCGAACTGGAACTTCGACAAGAAGGTCACCGCCCCGGATTCCGAGCGCGGCCTCTACACCGGCTACTTCGACCAGAGGTTCCGGCTGACCATCACGCACAAGAGCAGCGACTTCCTCAAGGCCGTCGTCCAGTTCGACCTCGTCGAGGACACCTGGGGACAGCAGAGGAACTTCCGGATTAACAACAGCACCACCGGTGAATGGTCCGGAAGGCCTATATCGAGTTCGCGCTGCCCAAGATCGGGACGTTCACCGTCGGCAAGCAGCCGGTGACCCTCGGCTACGGCCTCGCGTTCTCCGACAGCCTCGGCAACCTCGACGGCCTCAAGTGGTCCAACAAGTGGGGCCCGGTGGGCGTTTCGGCGATGTACTTCAAGTGGCGCGATAACGTCGTCCTGGGCGGCGCGAGTACGCTCTACAACCGCGACAACGAGATCTGGGCGCTGGACCTCAAGTACACCCCGAACGCGAACCACGCCATCGAGCTCTTCGGCGGATACGTCAAACTACAGATCGAGCTACGCGATAGGCCATTCGACGGATTCTGCCTTCTGGTGCACACGCGGACCTCGGCTTTGCGGGCATCGCCTACACCGGCGAGATCGATAACATGATCACCCTCAAGGGCGAGGTCAGCGGCATTTTCGGCCACGAATATTGGGCCGGGCGGTACCGATCACACGTTTAACGGCGGGATCAACGTCTACCTCGACGCGTCGTACCACAACGACATGCTGCGGGCCGGCCTGGCCTTCATACTGGGAAGCGGCGGCAAGATCAACGTTGGAACGACGACGATAGCTGGAACATGAACTTCATCACCGCCGATAACTTTTACTTCGGCAACATCATCGCGGGCGGATACGGCAGCGGCGGCCTGAACGACCCGTGGGTCAGGGGCCTCGGCTTTGCCAACGACATCGAGAACCTGACCGCCGTCAAGCTCTACTTCGAGACCACCCCGCTCTGCTGCGACGGCAAGCTCACGCTTTCCGCCGCGGTCATCTGGGCCAAGTGGACCGAGCCGGTAGGCGCCACCAGGGCCTACGGACACCCGATGAACTACTACAACCCCGCCACCACCTATACCCCGTGGTACAACGGGAGCATGGACCTCGGGTGGGAGATCGACCTCGGCGTGAAGTACGTGATCATGGAAGGCCTGACCTACACCTTCGCGGGCGGCGTGCTGTTCACCGGCGATTCGTTTGACTATAACGTCGGCGGCACCCACCAGGAATGGGGCCCGATCTGGATGATCAACAACGTCCTTACCTACGACTTCTAAGCCGTAAGACAAGCGAACGCAAAAACCCCTTCAGGGAAACCTGAAGGGGCTTTTTTATTCAGCGATTAGTGCCGTCCGCTCAAAACCATAACGGCTGATTACGGTTTCCACCGCGGCCTCGTCCAGAGCCACTGGTCGGGATACTTCCTGATGTACTGCTCGATCGCCGCGGTTTGCCCGCTCCGTTATAATCCTGATATCCTCCTGATGATCGCCGGTGGAGCTGTCTTCGACGGCCGGCATGATATCGACACAGATACCCCCGTTTCTTTGCGCAACGAAGATCGGGACGATCGGCGCGCCGGTCTTCTTGGAAAAGACCGCGGGACCTACCGCGGTATACGCGGGCCTCCCGAAAAACGGCACGACCATGGCGTTGCGTTTCCTGCGCTCGTCGGCGACAAAGTAGACAAGCCGATTGTCTTCCAACGCCTTGAGGATAGCGGACATGCCCTGTCCTCGACGCCGACATCGATGGATAATACCCCGCTGGTATCACGCCACTCGCTAAGCTTTTCTCTTATTGCCGTGTTATTGGGATCCTTGATAAGTACGACGAACGGGAGATCCGACTGGGCAAGCCTCACGCAGAGGAGGAGAAAGTTGGTCATGTGCGCCCCGAGCCCGATCACGCCCTTGCCCTTTTCCAGGGCTTGTTCGAGTGTTCCTTCCCCGTAATGGAGATATCCCTGAGAAGACGTCCGCGGTGGCGGGGCGACCCGTAGTAGAGGATATCCCCGGGCATCCTGACGATATTCCTCATGCATGAATGGGCGAGGCGCCTGACCTGCCGCCGCGTCAGGCAATCGCCGTAGATCATGGTGAGATTCTTCTTGAGGGTCTTATCGTAGGAGAGAAGGAAGCGGATGAGCGGATAAAAGCAGACAAAAATAGCATCGGAACAGCACCGGTTGAACCAGAGAGGAGTCCGCGTCATGACGAAGCCGAGGACGAAAAGGAATACCTCGCTGATCGCAGACTGGAACCGTTTCAGCATCATCTTCACCTCTCGCGTATACCCGAAATAGGCCGATACGATTGCCGCGCGCCACGGCGCGCGGCCCCTATACCGTCAGTAGGTATTCATCTGGGATGAATTCGCACGTAAACAACGGACGTCAGGCAGGCTGAAAGCGCCCGCATCGGAAGTTTTACGCCCAGGTGGTCCGGCCCCCGTCTCGTCTGTATCCTACAGGTCCGACAGGCCGATAAACCGGGGCTTTCTGTTTTTAAAGTAGGCGATCTCATGGACACCAAGATCCTGCAATATGCCGACGACTTCGGTCAAATGATAGCCGATGTCCCCTTTGCGGTGGGCGTCAGACCCCAGGGTAAACGGGATCTTCAGACGCGCCGCCTCACGGATCAGGTCGGGCGCCGGCGAAAGCTCCTTGCAGGGCTTTCTGAGCGCCCCCGTGTTGATCTCGATAAAGGTACCCGCCCGGGCCGCTTCGCCGAGCACCCCGATTGCCTCGTCACGGTGATCGCGCCCGGGAGGATGGGTATGCTTGAAGACCTTGATGAGATCGAGGTGACCGATGAAATCGGCGATCCCCGACCGCACCAGACTCATGAGTATTTCGTAGTAACGGGTATAGAGGGCGTCGACGTCCCTGCTGTTCCAGTCGTCGTGGAGGTAGTCAAATCCCCAGGTATCGATCATGTGAACGCTGCCGATGACGTAGTCGAAGTTGAACGCCGCCACCTCCGCCCGTATCCACTCCTCCCTGTCGGGGATATAGTCGATCTCGGCGCCGAAGAGAAGCGTCAGGTCTCCGTCTCCGGCCGCCTTGAGACGCTGCACCTCCGAGGCGTAGTCGAACCAGCGGCCCGCCAGCATCCGGTGATTGAAGCTCTCGATCGGGTAGTCATAACCCTCGGGCCGCGGGAAGTGCTCGGAAAGGCCGAAAACCGTTATTCCCTTTTCCCGGGCCTGCTGGAGCATTGCGGACGGCGGGTCGGAACCGTCGCCGAAATGGGTATGGTTGTGCAGGTCGATCATTACGGTAGTTTCCAGTCCTCGGATACAGGGGAAGCGGCACCGGTTTTTTACCGGAGAGTGTATCAGGATAGTCTATTGCTGTAAAGGGTTTGTAAAATAAAAAAGGGGGGCGGATGCCCCCCCCTTAGCAGGCCTTCTCTTAGACCGACGCAAAGGCGCTTTCGGCGATTTCCATGATGCTCATGTCTTCTTTCTTGATCGCCTTGGCCATCGACTCGACGTGGGGCAGGACGTAGGCGCAGTAGAACTTGGCTGCGGCCACCTTGCCCTGGTAGAACGCGGCGTCCTTGCTGTCTTTATAAAGGGCCGCAACCGCCACCCAGTCGTCGTCCTTGACGTTCTTTTCTTTCTTGATAGCTTCCAGCTTCTTTTCCGCTATGGCCCCCTGCCACAGGAGGAAGAAGCCGAGCGTAACGGTGCTCATCAACTCCAAGAACTGGTACGCGTTGCCGATCGGAACCAGGAATTTGCCCGACGCCCCGCACTGCGCGAAGAACCCGCCGATCTCGCCCAGGGTGTTTCTTGCCTTTTCGAACTCGCTCAGGGCATCCTTGAGGGAGCCGTCGACCTTGTGCTTGGTGAAGGTATCGGTCATGAGGCTGATAAAGTTGATGAAATTCATCCCCTTGTTCTGGCCCAGCTTGCGGGCGACCAGGTCCATCGCCTGAATGCCGTTTGTTCCCTCGTAGATCGAGGCGATCTTGCAGTCCCGCATGAACTGCTCGACCGGGTATTCCGACGTGAACCCGTATCCGCCGTAGACCTGGATGGCGTATTCGGTAACGCGGAAGCCGATGTCGCTTCCCCATGCCTTGCAGATCGGGGTGAGGAGCTCAAGGTAGCCGTGCCACTTGTCCTTCTCCACCTGATCCTGGACGCTGTGCTCCATGTCGACGGCGTACGCCGCGAAATACATCAGGGCGCGCAGCCCCTCTACCTGGGATTTCATCCAGAGGAGCATCCGGCGGATGTCCGGATGGTTGATGATGGAAACGCGCGGTGCATCGGGATTGCGGAAGTTGGCCAGGTCAGATCCCTGGAGCCTGGTCTTGGCGTAATCCACCGCGTGCAGATAGGCGGCCGTCGCGTGTGCAAGACCCTGCAGGCCGACGCCGAGGCGCGCTTCGTTCATCATGTTGAACATGACGCGCATTCCCATCCCCTCGTCTCCGAGGAGCTCGCCGATGCAGTCGTCCTTGTCGCCGAAATTCAGGGTACACGTGGCGTTGCCCTTGATTCCCATCTTGTGCTCGACGTTGCCGGTGTTGACGTCGTTAAAGGCGCCCAGGCTGCCGTCTGCATTGACGCGGTACTTGGGGACGACAAAGATAGAGATACCCTTCGTGCCCGCGGGCGCCCCATCGATCCTGGCCAGGACGGGATGGACGATGTTTTCGGTCAGGTCATGGTCGCCGGCGGAGATGAATATCTTCGTCCCGGTGATCTTGAATTTGCCGTCGCCGATCGGCTTGGCAGCGGTCTTGAGCGCGCCGACGTCCGATCCCGCGCCCGGCTCGGTAAGGCACATGGTGCCTCCCCACTGGCCGGCGTACATCTTGTCCATGTACGTGCGCTTCTGCTGCTCGGAGCCGTAGATCTCGATCAACTTGGCGGCGCCGTGGCACAGCCCGGGATACATGATGAAGGCGAAGTTAGCGGCGCCGAAGAGCTCCTTGGTCGCCGCGTTGATCAGCTCCGGGAACCCCTGGCCGCCGACCTCCACGTCATCGGAGATGGTAATCCAGCCGCCCTCGACGAACTTCTGGTACGCGCCCGCGAATGATTTAGGGATGGTCACCTTCCCGTTTGCGAAGCTGCACCCTTCCTTGTCGCCCTCGGCATTCGTTGGGAAGATGACGTTAACCGCCATCTTCTCCGCCTCGGAGAGGACCATGTTGAACATGTCCTTCGAATAGTCACCATATTTCGGATATTTGGTCAGTCCATCGAGGTCAAGCATCTCATATAGATTGAACTGCTGATCCCGTATATCCACCAACAGATTTGCCATAATCCCTTCCTCCTTTAGCAGTGATTACGTATAAGAGCGGGAGACTCTAAATGAATGAGCATTCACTCACAGCGAAGAATAGCACTTCTGTCGATTTTGTCAACAATAAAAATGCATTGCCTTTCCTTGACATGAAAAAAACCATGCCTATATTAGTTACATAGATCAATAGAGAGGTGATTTCTCATGACAAAGGCAATAGGAATAGACCTGGGCACCACCAACTCCGTCGTATCGGTAATGGAGGGAACGGAGCCCAAGGTCATAATAAATGAAGAAGGCGGCAGGACGACCCCGTCGGTGGTCGCGTTTGCCGACGGCAACACGATCCTCGTGGGCCAGACCGCCAAGCGCCAGGCCGTCACTAACCCGGAGCGTACCGTCTCATCGATCAAGCGGTTCATGGGCAGGCGGCTTGACGAAGTAACAGAAGAAATGAAGATGGTCCCGTACAAGGTCACGAAGTCGGCCAACGGTGACGTGCGCGTTAAAATAGACTCTCATGAATACGCCCCGCCCGAGATCTCGGCCCTCGTGCTCAAGAAGCTCAAGAAGGCCGCCGAGGACTACCTGGGCCAGAAGGTGACGGACGCGGTTATCACCGTCCCCGCCTATTTTAACGACAGCCAGCGGCAGGCCACCAAGGACGCCGGCACAATCGCGGGGCTCAACGTCCTGAGGATAATCAACGAGCCGACCGCCGCCGCACTGGCCTACGGGATGGAAAAGAAGAAGGACGAGAAGATTGCGGTCTTCGACTTCGGCGGCGGGACGTTTGATATATCCATCCTCGAGGTTGGGGATAACGTGGTCGAGGTCAAGTCCACCAACGGCGACACGCACCTGGGCGGCGACAACATCGATCACGTCCTCATCGGATACCTGATCGGCGAGTTCAAGCGCGACCAGGGCATTGACCTTTCAAACGACAAGATGGCCCTCCAGCGGCTCAAGGAAGGGGCGGAAAAGGCCAAGATCGAGCTCTCCTCCACCATGGAGACCGAAATCAACCTTCCCTTCATTACGGCTGACAGCAGCGGCCCCAAGCACATGACCATGAAGCTTACGCGCGCCAAGTTCGAAGCCCTGGCAGAGCCCATTATCCTGCGAACGATCGAACCGGTGAAAAAGGCGCTGGCCGACGCGGGAATGAAGCCCTCCGACATCGACGAGGTAGTCCTTGTGGGCGGCTCCACGCGGATACCGCGGGTGCAGGAAGAAGTAAAGAAGATCTTCGGCAAGGAGCCCAACAGGGGCGTAAACCCCGATGAGGTCGTGGGCATGGGCGCGGCCATCCAGGCCGCAGTGCTCACCGGCGACGTGAAGGACGTGCTGCTCCTGGACGTGACGCCGTTGTCTCTCGGTATCGAGACCCTTGGCGGGGTGATGACCCGGCTCATCGAGCGTAACGCGACTATTCCAACCAGGAAGAGCCAGATATTTTCAACGGCCGAAGATAGCCAGCCCGCCGTGGACGTCCACGTACTGCAGGGCGAGCGCGAGATGGCGCGGGACAACCGGACCCTCGGCAACTTCCAGCTTTCCGGCATCGCCCCGGCGCCCCGCGGCATTCCCCAGATCGAGGTGGCGTTCGATATCGACGCAAACGGTATCGTCAACGTATCGGCAAAGGATATGGCCACCGGAAAGCAGCAGTCGATTTCGATTACGGCTTCCTCCGGTCTTGCCAAAGACGAGGTCGAGCGGATGGTTCGCGAGGCCCAGAGCCACGGCGAGGAGGATCGGCAAAAGAAGCGGGCCGTCGAGATCAGGAACGAGGCGGACATGCTCGTCTACCAGGCCGGCAAGACCCTCTCCGAGAACCGCGAAAAGCTGACCCCCGCCGACATCGACGAGGTCCAGCGCACCATAGACGAAGCGACCGCGGCCATCAAGGCCGAGGATACGGCGGCAATCGAGCGGTCCGTCGAGGCCCTCAAGGCCGCCTCCCAGAGGATGGCCGAGCGGCTCTATGCATCGAGCCAGGGGCAGCCGGGCCAGGGATCGCACGGCCGGGGACCTTCCGCCGGCGCGCAAGCCCGGCCCCGATGACGACGTCGTCGACGCGGAGTTCAAGGACGCGGTGTAAACGCCCCGGAGTTCACGGAAACGGCATATGATATACGTGATTGAAGCGGCCCATGAGCAATTCATGGGCCGCGTTCGTTTTCAGTCTGTCCCGTCATATGACGGAGGCGCCTTCTTGACCGTCTTATTGCTCCATATCCATTACGCCTTTTATCGCGGTCTTTCCCGTCACGTGTTCAATCTTGATTTCCACCACGCATACCAGATCCCATTCCTTTTCAATCGCCTGCCTTCCCTCTTCCCGGTATTCGGGCGAGTATTTTTCGACTAACCGCACGAGGGCATCTCGCTTTTCGGCGTCGTCGGTCAGAATCCTCGCCCTTCCAAAAACAACGACGCTGCGGTACTTCGTCGCAAAGGCCTTCGGAACGACCTCGTCCTGTTCGACTACGCAGAAGGTTACCTTGTCATTCTTCCTCATCCCGTCGATCTTATGGCCTTGTTTTGCGCAATGAAAGAACAGTTTATCGTCGCCATAAACATAGTTGAGAGGCACCGTGTAGGGGTAGTCATCGTCGCCGATTAGGCCGAGTATCCCGGTCGGACACGTTTGCAGGATTCCGATGGCTTCTTCCCGGGATAATTGCTGATTTTTCCTTCTCATTTTCCGAAACATACGTATATCTCCGTCAGAAATAGCTGCAGAATGAGCGGGGGCATGAAACAGGCGTGCTCCTATTCTATGCCCGGTGATCGTCCGATATTGTCAATGCTCCTTCTCCCGCCTCGAATAATTAAAACGTTTGATAAGATCGCTCCTAAAGTGATAGATAGATGTGTTTTTGTTTCCACCCCCAACGGGAAATCCCTATGAAAGACAAGATCGACGCGATCTACCGGATCCTCGATTCCACCTACCCGGACACGCGATGCGCCCTCACCTTTACCAATCCCCTGGAGCTCCTGGTCGCGTCCATCCTTTCGGCCCAGTGCACCGATGAGCGCGTCAACGAGGTAACTTCCCGGCTCTTCAAGAAATACAAGACCGCCGCCGACTACGCCGCCGCCGAAACCAGTGTCCTGGAAGACGAGGTTCATTCCACGGGGTTCTTCCGGAACAAGGCAAAGGCCATCCGGGAATGCGCCGGCATGATCAAGGAGCGCCACGGGGGCACAGTCCCAAAAACGATGGAGGAGCTCGTGGCCCTGCCGGGGATCGGCCGCAAGACGGCGAACCTCGTGCTGACCTGCGGGTTCAATAAGGCCGGTATCGTCGTGGATACCCACGTATTTCGCCTGTCGCGGCGCATCGGCCTTACCAATCAAAGCGATTCCGAGAAGATCGAGTTTGAGCTGCGGGAGACCATCAAGGAGTCCCGCTGGTCCCATTTCTCTCTGCTGTTGACTTCCCACGGGAGGGCGATTTGCAAGGCCAAGAAGCCGCTCTGCCCCGTCTGCCCAATCCGCCATCAATGCGAATACTTTGCGAACAACCCCACTGCGTCCTGATCACGGCGCCCGTATGGGACGAATATACGCGCCCGCCGAGCCAAACGGAGCCCGCGCATGAGCACAGACGAATCGGAATTTTTCGCCTATCGCTACACCAGGGGCATCGTCCGGCGTCCCGGCCCCGAGATGACCGGGGCGCTGAGCAGCAGCGGGGCCGCGGCCGGCATTGATTTCGAGCTCGCCCTGCTCCAGCACACACGATATGCGAGGATTCTCGCTGACCTCGGCATTGACCTTATTCAATTGCCCGCCGAGCCCGCCTTTCCCGACGGCTGTTTTGTGGAAGACACCTGTGTTATGCTGCCGGACCTCGCAGTTATCACGCACCCCGGGGCCCCATCCCGCAGGGGAGAGACGGTCTCTATCGAGAGGGAGATCGCACGCCATAAGGAAGTCTACCGGATGAGCGGCGATGGGACGCTGGACGGCGGAGACATCCTGCGGCTGGGGCGCACCTACCTCATCGGGCTCTCGGAACGCACAGACATCCGCGGCGCCGAGGAGCTCGGCCGGATCGTGAAGGAACACGGCGCCGATACGCGGTTCGTCGAGGTCCCTTTCGGCCTGCACCTCAAGTCGGCCGTCACGCCCCTCTCGCCCGGCGCGGTGCTCGGCCTCCCGGCGTTCCTGGCCGACCCGGCGTTTGACGGGACCAAAAAGGTCGTCGTCCCGGACGATGAGGCCGCCGCCGCGTGCGTGGTCGCCGCTAAACGGGAGCGTTATCATGGCCGACGGTTTCCCGGAAACGGCGTGAGGACTCGCGCGGGCGGGATATTCGGTGATCGCCTGCGATATATCCGAGTTCGCGAAGGCCGACGGCGGCCTGACGTGCCTGTCGGTATTGTGGTAACCGCGCGCCGATATATAGACGTAGATCGGCCCATTTCAATCCGCCCGAAAGGATCTCTCCTATGAAACGATACCTTCTTCCCCTGATGGCCCTGTTTCTTCTGTTTTTCACGTATCAGGGCGCCCGCGCCTCGGAAAACGGGACCGTCACCGAGGGCTCCATCCCCCTGATGAAGGGGCCGTCCTTTATCGTCGAAGAGGTCCCCGGATTTGCGACGGTGAAGGGGCAGCGCATCGAGGTCCTCTCGCGTACCTCGTTTACCGACTACCTCGCCGCGGTGCCGGAGAACTACTGGTACAACGTCGGGCTCGCACGCGGCGGCGCGCCGGTTACCGGCTACCTCCATGGCTCGGTCCTCCTGGTCGATCCGGGCGTGACGGTCCCGGTCTTCGATCCCCCCGGTTATGCCCCGAGGCCGAAGGACGTATCAGGCGGATACACCGTTAATTCCGCCGTCTCCGAAGGGTGCGTGAAAACGGAGGGCACCCTGACCGTTCCGGCCGGGTCGGCCGCCACGCATTTCACGATCGTTCGCTTCGATTCGAGCTTCACGCCCTGCCCGGACGGCGGCTACGGCTCTATCATCGGTTTTTCCATTGTCTCGGCGGCGGATCGTAACCGGGAGTTCTTTTCATACGAGGAGTCTATTGCCGACGACCCCGCCGGCCTCCAGTACCTGAAAGAAGGGCTCTATTATATGGACCTCGATCCGGGTACGTACGTCGTTACCGTACGGGGCGGCCCCGGTACGATCCTCGAAATTACTTATGACCTGATGGTCGCCCGATAAGCCGCATAACTGCCCGAAGGCCGCGACCGACGTCGTGTCGGCAAGAAGGGTCCCCCGCGAGGCTCAAGGGAAAGGACACTCCCGTTAACCTGTATAAGATCATCGGGTTGAAAGACCTCCCTCCCCCGTCGTAACGACCCCATAAAAAAAGGGAGAGCGAAAACTGCTCTCCCCTGATAGTCAATAGCATGGCCGGTATTCCGGCGGCTGTTGCATCCGCCCGGGCAACAAACCGTTGCGCGGCCTTTTCTATGCGTACTACCTGATCAGCGATATCGCATCGTTATAGAGCTTTTCGAGGTCGGATAGGATGAGATCGCTGCCGGCCTTTACGTTTTCCCATGTATCGGCGCCGGCGGTCTTTATCTCTTCGATCTTACTCTTGGCCTCCTCCTGCTTGGCCGTTAGCATCTCGATCTTCTGGTTCAGTTCGTCCTTTACCGTTCCGGACGCTGACTCGGCCTTAGCCTTGAGATCATCGATCTTAACCTGGTATTCGTCTACCTTGGTCTGGAATTCCTGGATATACTGATCCCTCTGGGTCGAAATGTCGTCGACGACGGCCGTGGGGGTCATCGTCTCCGGCGCCTTCTTACACCCGGGCAACAGGGCCGCTGCCAGAAGAACAGTAAACGCCAGGATGACTATCACTTTAAGAGATTTCATACAGTGCCTCCTCACTAATTACTGATTGGCGTACAAAAGAGTTAAATATTATCATATATAATGTATGATGTAAAGCATTATTATTTATATATAATTTATACGCGGCAAACGGTGTTCGGGCAGATAACCCCGCCACGGCCATCAACGGGAGATACATGCCGTCGTCTCGCTACCCCCTTCACGCGGCGGGCCGTGTCAAAACCCGCTGACACGGCCGGGGTGGGCCCACGCCACATGGTCCCCGCCGACCGACGAAAATGCCGGAACAAAACGTCTTCTCGTAACCGACCCTCTCCGCTAACGGCCGCCCCAATCCCCCGTCCCTTTCCGCACAAGGATCGTCATCCGTGGATAAAAGCCGAAGCGCCGGTAGAACCCGAACGTCTCCTCGTTTCCCTCGGCGACCCCAACGCTGATCTCGCCGCACCCCGTCTCGGAGAGCCACGCGAGCGCCTGCTCCATCAGCGCCCTGCCAACGCCGCGGGCGCGGTACTCATCTTCGACGAATATCGAGTCGATCTCGCCGGCGCCCCCGGCCGATACTGTTGCCACGAGGTAGCCGACGATCACGCCGGAATCTTCCGCCGCCGCGTACGTACAGGCGGTCGTCGGGCAGGGCGAGGAACTTTTCGATCCGCCGCTCGAAGGTATTGGTCCTGAAATGCTCCTTGAAATCGGCCGATCGTTCCTGGTGGAGCCGGTTGAGCGCCTCCCACAGCGGCCGGATGGAAGCGATGTCGTCCCTGGTGAGCGTCCGATACGTGATATTAGTGGCCGGTGCGATGGGGGTGGTCACGGCGTTACCCCCGGGGAGCGCGCCGCAAGCTCCCTGTACGCGTCGCACGCCGCTTCGAGCTTCAGCCCGCAGGCGCCGCCCAGGTCGGCCAGCGCCTCCGTGCGCATGCCGATCTCGGCCAGAGACAACCCCCGCCCGTAGAGCGCCGGGGCATGGTTCGGCCTGATGGAAAGGGCCGTCTTGTAATCGGCGATCGCGTCGTAATGGCGGCCGAGCTTCCGGTAGGCGTCGCCCCGCTCGGCGTAGATATTGTAGATGGAGTGGTACCTGGGGTGAAGCTCGATGACGCGGGTGAGGTCGGCGGCCGCCTCTTTGTAGCGCTCGATCTCGAGGAAAAACTCGCCCCGGTTCAGGAGGACGTACCAGGAGTTGGGCGACTTTTCCAGCGCCGTGTCGAACGTCACGATCGCCTTGTCATACTCCCCGCGTCCGGCCTGGCCCTTGGCGACGCCGACCAACATCGCCGACGGCGATTCGAGGCAAAAACCCCCGAAGAGGAACAGCGCTGATACAATAATGATACCGGATATGCCTGCCGATCTTTTCCTGTCCATCGGAGCGTACCTCCTGAACGGTATTGCGCGAATGTAATAAGTATACTATCACCGCCCCGCCGATACAAACCGAAAATAGGGGCCCGATCGGGGCAAACGAAATGCCCCAAAACAGCGCGGCCGTATTTACATTTAGAAATAACGTGATAGAATTGTGACACGTTTGGCGTCGTAATCTCTCATCACCCAGGAGGAGGTGTGGAAAATGAAAAGAATTGCGCTATTTGTCGCGGCCCTCATGATAGTCTCTCTCGTATCCGTCCCCGTCCGGGCGGCGGAAAAAGAGAAGGCAAAAGTCCTCATCGGCATAACCCAGATCGTCGAGCACCCGTCACTGGACGATATCCGCAGGGGCTTTATCGACTACCTTGCCGAAAACGGGTACAAGGAAGGCTCGACCGTCACGTATGATATCAACATCGCCCAGGGTGATATGGGCGCCTCGGCCCTCATCGCCAACAAGCTCGTCGGGATGAATCCCGACCTGATCCTTGCCATCAGCACCCCGTCGTCCCAGCCGCTCGTGCGGGCCACCGAAACGATCCCGATCCTCTTTGCCGCGGTGACCGACCCGGTCGACGCGGGCCTGGTATCGTCGCTTGACGGGGGGAAAAAGAACGTTACCGGCTCATCCTACGTTACCCCGGTGGACCGGCACTTTGACCTGATCCGCGAGATCACTCCCGACGCGAAAAGGATCGGGATCATCTATAATGCCGGCGAGCCTAACTCGGTCACCTACATGACCTGGGCCAAGAAAGAGGCCGCCCGGCTCGGGATGGTGCTTATCGAGGCGACCGTCACGAGTTCAGGCGACGTTATGGCGGCCGCCGAAAGCCTCGTCGGCAGGGTCGACGTCATCCACATCCCCACCGACAACACCGTGACCTCCGCCTTCGAATCGGTGACCAAGGTGTGCGAAGAAAACCGTATCCCGCTCTTTGCCTCCAGCGTCCTCTCGGTCGAGCGGGGGGCTATGGCCGCCGTCGCCATCGACCCCTATCGCCTCGGCAGGCAGACCGGCGCGATGGCCATACGGATATTGAAGGGGGCAAAACCGGGCGATATGCCCGTTGAGATCCTCAATGAATTCCTGCTCTACGTGAGCCTTCCCGCGGCCAAGAAATACGGGGTGACCATCCCGGCGAAAGTCATCAAGCGGGCAAACGTGGTCATTAAATAGCGCCGGTCTTCGCGCGCGTTCGTCGTTTCACCGGTCGGTGAAACGGATCATCAAGTCGCCGGTCAACGCACGGGGAGGGGGCATAGCCGCCCCCTCCCCGTTTTTTTGATGTGATGCCCCCGCCGGGAGCGGCTCATGGAATCATCTGCCTGACCACGCCCGCCAGCACGCGCATCCCCACGTTGATCTCGTCCTCGTCCACGCCCGAAAAATTGAGCCGGATCGCGTTATCGCCGCCGTCGCCCCCCGGGTAAAACGCGGTCCCCGGCACGACCACCACGCCGTTCTCCAGCCCCCGCTCAAACAGGGCCGTCGCCGACACGCCGTCCGGCAGCGTCATCCAGAGGAAGAGCCCGCCCTCGGGCCGCGTGAAGCCCACCTCGGACGGGAAGTGATCCTCTATCAGCCGTATCATGGCGTTGCGCTGGTTGCCGTACACCTCCCGGATCTCCGTGATATGCTCGTCGATGTCATTGTCGGTCACGTAGCGGTACAGCACGTGCTGGATGAAGATGTCGGTATGGAGGTCGGCCGCGTGTTTGGCGGCCGTGAGCCGCCGCATGATCTGCCGGTCTGCGCAGATCCAGCCGATCCGCAGCCCCGGCGCGATGATTTTAGAAAACGACCCGAGCAGCACCCCCTGCCCCCCGAGGATGCCCTTTATCGGCGGGAGCGGCTCTCCGATGAACCTGAGCTCCTCGTAGGGGTTGTCTTCGACCAGGAGCGTGCGGGTCGATTGGATGATTTCGGCGACCTGCCGCCGCCGTCCGGCCGAATAGCTGATGCCGGTGGGGTTCTGGAAACTGGGCACGCCGTAGAATATCTTCACGTCGCGGCTGGAGAGCGCCTCCTTGAGCGCGTCCGGGTCGGGCCCGTCTTCCAGCATCGGGACGGGGAGAAACCGGGGCCGGTAAAACGAGAGCGCGTCGATCGCCCCCAGGTAGCCGGGGCATTCGATCGCCGCGAAATCCCCCTCGTCCAGCATCACCCGCGCGATCAGGTCGATGGCCTGCTGCGAGCCGTTGGTTATCAATACCTCGTCCGGGTCTACCGAAAGCCCCTGCTTTTCGTGATAGCGCCGGCAGATATACTCGCGCAGCGGCAGGTACCCCTCGGCTATCGAATACTGCAGGGCCTCGTGGGCGTTTTCGGCCAGCACCCGTGCGGCCGCCTCCCCGATTTCGCGCGCCGGGAAAAACCGCTTGTTCGGAAAGCCGCCGGCAAAGGAGATGACGCCCTTGGCCGCGGCCGCCACGAAGACCCGGTGCAGCGTCGTTTCCGACCCGCCCGCGGCCCTCCGGGAAAATCGTATATCGGTCTTTGTCTCTTTTGCCATAATCCGCCGCCCGCGTCTATTTCAGGTTGGGGTTTACCTCTTTATAGACCAGCTCGCCGTCCACGAGGGCGCCCGGTATCCAGACCTCCCGGTCGAGCATCTTGTGGAGGACCTTATCCTTCTTCCAGGGCAGCGCGTTCTTGACCACGTGGACCTCGCGCCCGTCGTCGGTCAGGAGGTAATATTCCGGCCCCTCCGACCTCGTCCCGACCCGCTCGGTTCGCGACAGCAGGATGCCCGGGAGGTTCACGAACATCTTCGGGTCGCGCACCACCGGGCCCGCGAGCCGCACCTCGTACCGGTCCGCCTGTTACCGTAAACGCGTATGCCCCGCCGCCCAGCTCTTCGAGCAGCGAGCCGGTTATCCCGGGGCCGACCGTGCAGTCGATTATGACGGGTTTGGCCGTCTCGTCCATGCTCTTGACGCCGACGGGATAGACGTTTATAAGCCCCATCCGCTGCATGAACAGTCCCGTGGTCTTGAGCATGAACGCCTTCTCGTCCACCAGGACGAGCAGCTCCTCCGGCTCGGGGTCGTAGGTCATGGTGAAGACCCGCCCGGTCACCTCCGCGCCGTTTTTCGTTACCGCGGCCTTTTCCTCGGTATAAGAGCGATATAAGTCCGAAGTGTCGTCCGAAAAGATATCGAGGGAAATATAAGAGAAAGACAAACGATCGCCGGGACCCAGTACAGAGAACGCCGTTTCATTGGATCCTCCTTTCCCCTGTTCAATATATGCGAAGATAACGCAGCACGCGAGTTATTATATCACAGAATAAAAAAAGGCGCCCGGAGACCGGGCGCCGATTATTTCCACATACCTGAACGATATTCCCTGAGGATACGGCGTTCCCTCCTTCACGAGGGACGCCGCTTTCGTTAGCCCTTCTTCGCGAACAGCCGTTCCGCCGGGCAGCCGATCTCGCGCTGTTTACAGTACTTGCAGGCAAACGCCGTGTGGACGATGGCGTTGCCGGCAAACGAGACGACGATGATCGCCCCGACCAGCGCGGCCCGCCACCAGGAGAACTCGATCACCAGCAGCACAACCCCCACGACGGCGGGGATGATGAAGACCAGGAAGTCGGGGATGAGCGCCGTCCACGAAATCTCGCGCGCGGCAAAGCGCGCCGGGTCGCCCTTTTTGAACAGCAGGGCGCAGAGCCGCCCCCTGCCGGAGGCGCAGGTCGTGCCGTAGTAGAAGCAGTCGACGCAGCTCCTCCGCACGACGTTGAACTCGATCCCCAGGCAAAAGAGGAGATACAGCCCCACGGCCCACCACCCCACCGGCGCGACGATCGCGGCCCCGAGGGCGTAGACCGTCAGGCTGAAGGCGTTGTAGGCAACGACGTACCGGAGGGGAAAGGAGGAATATGTTTGTGTCTTATTCATCTCAGGCACTCCCAGAGAGTTTAAATTCCCCTCACTTCGCCGTCATTGCGAGGGCCTGAAAGGCCCGTGGCAATGCTTAGTTATGTCGCCCCTGGCGGTGATTATTATTGTCATTGCAGCCCCTAGGGGGCGTGGCAACCTTCCGACTGTCACCGCATAACGAGGAGCGTACTCCGGCGGCGGCGGACGCCCTTGTGACGCTCGGGAGACCGGCTACGTATCGAGTGCCGCCCACTCTCCCTTCAGCTCCGCCCAGTCTATGGGCGGGCTCCCCTTTTCCTTGAGCTTTACGGCAAAGGCGCAGTGCGGGCTGCCCGTGGCGGCGCACCTGACCTCGTGGCACTCGGCGACCTGCCCGTTGAGCGCCAGGGCGATGCTTTCGCTGATCCCCTCCAAAAACGAGGCGAATATTATGCAGGTCGGCTGTTCCGACGTAACGCCGTCGGCTTCAAACGTGTTCATGCACCGGTAAAACATCAGGTAGTTCCCGTCGGCCCCCTTCACGGCGGACACCGAGGTATTTCCCCACCCCATGAGGGGAAAGATGAACCGTACCTGCTGGTCGAGGGCGGCCGTTGTGCTGTCTATGTCGGTCCAGCTGTAGTTGGCCCGCGCGGCGTCCCCCACGGTCATGCCCGCCCGCCTGCCGACGGCCCTGATTATCGCCCGCGCCCCGCGGGGGGTCAGGATATCGGCGGTGACCTCCTTGAAGACGGCGGCAAACCGCACCATCTCGACGAAATAGACCGACGACCCGAACAGGACGAATTCCCTCGTGTTGTCGTCATGGGTGAAGAGGTCGGGGATGTTGCTGCCGGCGGCGGAGAGGGGAAGCACGAAACTGTCCCTCAGTTTCACCAGCGTCTCGACCGTCGGCTTTTCGGCGTCGGTAGAGACCGCCCCCGTTTTTTCAAGGATCTTTCGGATCGTCATCGAGAGGACGTCTTTCCCCTCGACCTTGAGGATCTCGTCAAAGAAAGAGTCCATGAACCCCTTGCGCATCAGGAATGCCCGGTGGCTATTCCCCCCCGGGCCAGGTGTATGGAGCCCTTCTCCGGGTCCCACGTGAGCGTGTTTTCTTGTTCGGCCACTTCTCCCTCCTCAAATTATACAGGTTTTCATATCCAGATAGAACAAGAAAGATGTAATAGTGGGAGATCGATTAAGAACTCACCCGGAAGCGCCCGCCGGCGCTTCGAAAAGGGCCGGCCCGAGTGTCCTTCTCCCGTTAACGTTTGGATTTTGTATATTGCATTGTAGTACATTCCCGGACAGCTATTCAACAGCAAACTGCACTTTATTCATTAAATTTTATGACTAAACAGGGTATTGGTGAAAATGGAGATATTATATATTTGGCGAGGGTGGATATACGATAGTTGACGGAAGGAGGCTTCCGATCCTTCGACGTAATTGAGGGGGCCACGGGCAACCTGTGGTGCCCGTTTTTGTTCGAGTAACGATAGCGGACACGGATCGCATATATGTCGACCTCTACGGATAGTCGAACTGATGCCGGGCCTGTTATAGGGATATGTGTTAATCCGTCCGTTGCGTGGTAGCACCCGTAGGGGCCGAAGCAATGCTTAAGATTGTCGTCCTCGGCGACGATTATTATTGTCATTGCGAGGCCCCGTCAGGGGCCGTGGCAAACACCGCCTGTCCGTCCGCTCTCCACGATTCTATCGTCATTGCGAGGAGGCCGATTAGGCCGCGTGGCTAAATGCCTCCTCGACATGTCACGAGTATAGTCACTACCTGTCAGTGTAAGCGCGCTTCGGTGGCCGCCCCTTGACACGGGGGAAAAACGGGTATAGTATTTATAAATAATGACCGAATCGTGAGCAAATAGCGCTGCATTCCGGGTGTAAACCGGAGCGTAAAATATCACGAAAAAGGAGGTGATACGATATGCCGTGGTTAAACATTTTAATTAGCCTGGTCGTGGTCGGTGTCATTCTCTGGCTGATCAACGCGTATGCCCCGATCGACAAGAAGATCAAGAAAATCATCAACATCGTTGTAATCATCCTGCTGATTATCTGGCTGCTGAGGCTCTTTGGCGTATTCTAAACGTTACCGCTTGACTAATAACAGATTACCCACTCCTTCGAAAGAGGGAGTGGGATTTTTACGCCAAAGAAAGACCCACCTATGAAACCTTTTTCTCTATCCGGTCAATATCCTTCTTAATATCTTCGTCGACAATAGCAGTCAGTTTCAAAAGATGCGCCAGCATTCGTGCTCTCTTCGATACCTTTTGTGTTCCTTTCATAAAGGATTTCTGCTTGCCTTTATCATACTTATGCGTTTTGTCATTCCTGGATATAGTCAGGTCGATAATATCACCCCGAGGGTTTCTAATAAACCAGTGACTGCTATCACCCAAGATGAATGATTTTTTAACTATGCAGTAGGGTCTACTACCCTCGGGGGACAGCCCAAACAAGTTATAGTTAATCAGTACCTCTGAGATAACATAGCAATACCCTTCCGCGGGGTTCTCAAAACTCCAGCCGGATCCGAAACCAGATTTTAGATACCTTTTACCCATTTTTCTCAGAGCCGTGAATAATTGCTCTTTCTGCCCTTTCTTTAGGTAGTCAATAGTAATTATCTTCTCAGTCATAGTCTACCTTTATTAGTGGAGTAAATCGGGGTCAACGATCTAATTATATATTAGTTTATTACGCTCCGGCTTTTTAGTATAAGTGATAAACGGAGACTTGGCCCCTTCGCCCATTTCAATGATCCTTTCCCTCAGCCTTCATTTCATCCGGTTCTAAGGAATCCGCCTTCTTTTCGGCCGATGGCTCATCTTCCGCCTTCGCCAACCGTCGTTTACTGAACACCGCATCAAGTAACTGATGCCATGAAATGCCCTCTGGTAAAGAGTATGGAAGGGTTACCGACATCGTCATAGTAAGGTGTTCGCGATCCACGATAGTGGTTTGAGTTCTCCGCCGTCTTTGGACCGCCACTAGTTCCTTTATGATCGGCTGCCACTCGCTTGTGTGCGCCTTGTCAAGAGGTATAATCCTCCAAGGTTTTTTTGAGACTTTGATGCCATCGTTGAAATCACTACCATCGAAGGTTCGAATCGGTCCAGAAATGTGTGAAATCCCGTGCGATTTTTTACGCGGTCCGCTGATACGGAAGAACCGAAGTTCACCGGCATGTGGCTCAAGTTGCATCAGCAGGTGTAGGGGCGGCGTTCGCCAACCGACCACCGCTTCATGCGGGGTATTTTCAACAAGCTTCTCCGCTGCAAGCAACAGTAGTTTCGTTACATCGACACCCTCTGTAACACGGGTCTTAGAAGGTACGGTGTATTCATGCTCCAGGAGATTCCGGTCGACATTTAGGTTCCGCATAATTCCTATTGGTATCATTCCTACTGCGTCGATAAGCTTTAGCTTATCTGGGAAGCGGGCCTTTCGAGAGTGAACAAATAGGCCGTACTGGTTCAACAGGTTGTCAATTAGGAGATGAAACGCTCGTTTCGCGTTGCTGAAGGAGTTAATTAGACCCCTGCTTGTTTCACATGCGAGGTCCTCCAGCGCGAATTCCAGGTAGTCCCCCGGGCTCATATCGGACTCGTAGGGTGGTGGTAGTGGACCGACTTGTCGCGTTGGAGTTAGATAACGGAACGGAACTGGATCTGAGGCATTATAAAAAAAGTAGATTGCCATACTTTCAGTACCATATAGGATAAGCAGTAACGGCGAGGGACTCTAATCTCCGCTTATCCCTCACCCCCCCACCGTCTCCCTGAAATTCACCAGCGTCTCCAAATCCCCGAGTACCGCCTCGTCCATCGCCCCCATCTTCTTAATATAATCCAGCGTAAACAGCGATACCTCGCTGGTCGCCCGTGCGCAGAGCACGTCCTTGTTGCTGTAGATGAACCCTTGCATCACGCCCTTCCTGTCGCTGACGACGTCGCGCACGCTGCCCTCCACCCGTATCTCGGTCCCCGCGAGCACCGGGCTTATGAACTCCACCGAGATCGTTTTCGAGAGCACGAGCCTGCCGAAGTATCACCAGCGCCCCCCAGCCCATCGCCTCGTCCAACATGGTCGTGATGATCCCCCCGTGGACCAGCGTGCCCCAGCCGCAGAACTGCGCCGGGACCGCGAGCCACGACACCACCGCGTCCACGTCTCCGGTTGGTGTAGAACTTCATCTTGAGCCCCGAGGCGTTCTTCGGGCCGCACCCGAAGCAGTCCCTGCGTGCCGCTGTTGGGAAGCTCGATGTAGCCTTCCCGCTCGTCCGCCGGTATCATGTCTCTCCCCCGTAACATAGCCCGTCCAATACGCCCCCCACCCCTCTTGCCTACTCCCTCCCCTTCTTCACCCGATGAGTACAGTGGGCCGCGCCCTGCGCCATGCACCGCTCCTCCTTCCCGATCCAGTCCGTCTTTTCCGTGGCCCACTGCACGATGCCCGTCACGAACCCGGAGGTAACGTGGCAGACCGGGTTATCGCTCTTTATGCCGAACGAGTGCGTGTTTTCGTCGATATGGTAGAGGATGTCCCCGCCGTCGACCTCGACCCACGCCTTGCACTGCGTCTCGGCGGCCACGACGCCCGCGGCCAGTTCCATCGCCGTCTTTGCGGTATCGAACTCGTCCTTTCCCGCAAGCAGGCTCCGGGCGGCCGTCACCGTATCCGGATTTTCCTCCAGGCCCCACTTGGCCTGCATCCTGCCCACCTGGAAGAGTATCGCCGCGCTGCCGTTGTTGCCGAAGATGTAGGCCACGTCCCGGTCAACCGCAGCCACCTCGGAGGCGCGGCAGTGCTCTTCTCGTGGTTGTTTGGGGGGAGGTTTTTGAGGTAGTTCTTCAGTTTTGCGTGGTTGAGGATCGTGTTGAGGCCGTTTTCCCCGATGATGTCCTGGATGCCCAACAGCACCACGCGAAAGGTCATGTTGCTGATTAACCGGTCTTCCATGGCGCACCTCTTCTATGGTAATAGAATCAGCATCGGAAGTCCTGCGGAAATTTTATTGAAGCTATGGCAAATCGTATACTATAGACCGTAAAAAAGGCAATTAAAAATCGCACATACGCCCGCAAAAAGAAACCCGCCGGTTTCCGGCGGGCTTTCGGGTGATCGGACTTTGTACGACGACGGGATACGCTCACGGTGACAGTCAGAAGGTTGCCACGCCCCTAAAGGGGCTCGCAATGACAATAGCAATCGTCGCCATGAGCGACATCGTTAAGCGTTGCCACGTCGGCCTAACGGCCTCCTCGCAATGACGGTGAGATAACCGGGACGACGAGGTCCGACGCCCCACGGGTCCTCGGCACGGCCTTACGTTACGTCCGATCCCCATTTTTTCGGCGGATCGGAGAGAAGCAGGAAGAACAGTATAAGACACAGCACCACGAGGAAGACGTCGGACAACAGCACGTCGTCCGTGCGGATAAAATCGTTGCAGATGACCACCACGGGGAGGGCGGCAAGCGCGGCCACGAGGACCCACCACGCCCGTTTACTGCCTTTCCGGAGCACGATCCCCCAGACAAGCAGTATGACGCACAGCGCCAGCACGGCGATAGCGACGGCCGGCAGCATCGGCTCCTGGGGCTGGGAACGGAAAGCGGAGGCGACGTTGTAGGCGGCGCCGACCGCCCCGATACCGCCCAGTATCGCGATAATGAGACCAAGGATGCGGGTTCTTTTCTTCATATCGTTGACCCCCTGTAATCTCCCGTAGCACGCCCCTTCGACGAAGAACGGGCAGTACGTATCACCTGCCCTGCCGCAGGCGCCGCAGCCGTATCAGGTTGGCGATGGCCTTGCCCGCCTTGTGGGGGCTGTTGAACGTGGGGACGCCGGCGGCGTCCGCGTTGGCAAGCTCCACCGCCCCGCTGCCGAAGTGCGTCGCCATCAGGCAGGCGACGGCGGGCTTGCCGTGCTTTTTGGCGATCTCGGCAAATTTCGCCGCGGGAAACTCTATCCCCACGTCGATCCCCGAGCTGTAGCAGGCGCAGGCAAGGTGGATGTCGGGCTGGGCCAGCGCGAGCTCGGCCCCCTTGAGGTACATCGACGTGTCGAACCAGGCGTGGGCGAACATGTCCAGCGGGTTGGCGGGCACCGTGAACTGCGGCGCGAATTCGACGATCTTCTTCTTGTTCTCGGGCGTATAGTCCGGGAGCCTGCCGCCCGCCTCCTCCACCGTCTGGGCAACGATCAGGGCCGGCCCGGCGGTATGGGTGAAGATCGCCACGCCCTCGCCCGCAATAGGCGGCAGCATCGAGACGGCCTTGGCCGTATCCACCAGCTCCTCGTAGTCGGCAACGAACAGCACGCCCGCCTGCCGGAAGGCCGCCGCGTATATATCGCGCGACGCGCTCATCGAGCCGGTGTGGGAGAGCGCCAGCCGCCGGGTCGTCTCGGTAAAGCCCGCCTGGTAGGCGATGATCGGCTTTTTGGCCGACGCCCGGCGAGCCGCTTCGAGAAACCTCCTGCCGTCGTCCATCCCCTCGATGAAGAGGCAGATCACGTCGGTATCTTTGTCCTCGGCCAGGTATTCGATCAGGTCGGGGAAATCGAGGTTCACGCGGTTGCCGATGGAGACGAACTTGGATATGCCGACGTTGTTATCCATCATCGTCGTGAGGATGGCCGAGCCCGTCCCCCCGCTCTGGGAGACCAGCGATACCCGCCCCCGCTTCATCTGCGACAGCGGCGAGCCGAAGGTGGCGTTGAGCCCGTAGGGGAGGTTGAGCGCCCCCACGCAGTTGGGCCCGATTATTTTTATGCCCAGCCGGTCGGCCGTCTCCTTGATGCGGGCCTGGAGCGCCGCGCCCTCGCCCCCGACCTCGCGGAACCCCCCGGCGAATATCACCGCGCCGCGCGCGCCCTTCGCTGCCGCGGAGACGAGCGCCCCCTCGATGCGGTCGTGCGGGACCGCCAGCACGAAGAGCTGGGCCGGCTCCGGGATGTCCTCGATCGCGCCGTAGCCGGGCAGGTCCAGCACCGTCTGGCCCTTGAGCGACGGCGAGATGGGGAAGATCTTGCCGGCCATCCCCCCCGTCTTGAGGGCGAGCAGCGCCTGGAAGCCGAGCTTGACTGGATTGGTCGACGCGCCCACGACGGCGGCGTTGGTCGGGTAGAAGAGGGCGTGGAGCGTCTCGGAGAGCTTCTGATCCATCGGGCATCCCCGTAAGAAAGTGGAAGGCGGCGGAAGGAAACGCGAACGAACCGGACGTGCGGGCAAAAAAACGGGCGGCGGCCGGATGTGAGCCCATCGTACCACCGGCACGGCCGCTTGTCACCCGCTAACTGCGGCTTTTTAAGGCCCGGGCAATAAAAAAGATACAGACGGCGGCCCGCTTATACGGGGGTATCTTTCAGCTACCCGCCGGGCCTATCCCTTGTGCCAGTCGGTCTTGGGCTGGTACGAGGTCAACAGCCCCTGCTTTTCGCGGTGCCGCTCCTTCGCGAGGTCCACCAGCCGCGACAGGAGCTCGGGATACGAAACGCCCGATGCCTGCCAGAGCTTCGGGTACATCGAGATCGAGGTAAAGCCGGGCAGCGTGTTGATCTCGTTGAGGAAGACCTTGTCGTCGGCGCGGGAGACCAGGAAATCGACCCGGGCCAGCCCCGACCCGTCGACCGCCGCGAAGGCCTCCACCGCCAGGCGGCGGACCTCTTCGGCCGTTTCGGCCGGCAGGTCGGCGGGGATGGCGTCCTTCGATTTGCCGTCCACGTATTTCGCGTCGTAATCGTAGAATTCGTTTGACGGGATGATCTCGCCGGGGACCGACGCCTCGGCCCGGTCGTTGCCGAGGACCGCCACCTCGATCTCGCGCGCGTCCGGCACGGCCTGCTCGACGACGATCTTCCGGTCGTAGCGGGCAGACTCCGGGACGACGGCGATCAGCTCGTCGGCGTTCTTGACCTTGAATATCCCCACCGAGGAGCCCATGTTGGCCGGCTTGATGAACACGGGATACCCCAGCAGCCGCTCTATCCGGCCGATGAGCGCGTCCCGGTTGCTCTGCCACTCGGACGTGAAGAACCAGACGTAGGGCGCCGTCGGTATGCCGCGCGCGATGAAGAGCTCCTTGCTGACGACCTTGTCCATGGCGACGGACGACGCCAGCACCCCGCACCCCACGTAGGGCACGCCCGCCAGGTCCAGCAGCCCCTGGACGGTGCCGTCCTCGCCGTACGGCCCGTGGAGCACCGGGAATACGACGTCGATCCTGGCGCTCGCGCCCCCGTTATCGAGGCTGAGCAGGCCGCCCTCGTTATCGGCGGACAGCGCGGCGGGGCTGACGACGCCCGAAGACGCCCCGCGCTTGAGAAATTCCATGACGCCGTTTCCGGCGTACCATTTGCCTTCCTTGGAAATCCCGATGGGGACGACCGTGAACCGGTCGGGGGGCAGCGCCCCCATGATGGAGGTCGCCGAGACCAGGGAGACCTCGTGCTCCCCGGAGCGTCCGCCGAAAATGACCCCGATTGTGCATCTACCCGACATGATCATCCTTTACAATGAGATATGCTATTCTGACACCCGGCCGCCCCGTCCGTTCCACGCCCCCCACGTCTATCTATCACCGTTGGCCCTTCGTGTCAATCACCAATCGTTTCCAGAATAGAAAAGCCCCCGGTTAGCCGGGGGCGTGGGAAACACGGCGTCTGACTTCGGTCCTAAAAGCGCATGGTGATGCCGCCGTAAAACGAGCGTCCGGGGTTCGGGTAGTCATAATAGAACCCCCGGGGGTCCCCGATCCGGTACCCGCCGAAATCGGCCCCGTAGGCGTCGGTGAGGTTCTTGACCCCGGCGAAGAATTCGAACTGCCGCCAGGTATACGCCAGCCGCGTGTTCATGACGAAATAGCCGTCCAACCGCCCGTATTCGTTGGCAAAATCGCCGTCACGGACGCGGTCGCTGCCGTATTTACCGTCCAGGTCCAGCGAGATCCCCTTGTAGTCCACGCCGACCGCAAAGCCCACGGAGTGCCGCGGGATCAGCGGGACGGTGTTGCCCCGGTAGGGGGAGGCGTCGAAGACGGCGTCCTGGTAGCTGTAGGTCAGGGAGCAGCTCAGGAAATCGAAGGGCTGGGCCTCGATGCCGAGGTCAAACCCCCGGTGGATCGTCCGCTCGTACGTATCGTTGACGAAGGTCAGGTTGTTGTAGTAGAGCTCGTTTTCGAGCCCCAGCCACCAGAACGTGGCGCGGGCCGAGATAATTTCGGAAAACGCGTGTTCGACGCCGACCTCGAAGCTCGTCACGTGCTCGGTCGGCAGCTGCGTGTTGGTCAGCGTCCAGGAGGGAGGGGCGTACTGGAAGATCTCGTCCAGGGCCGGGACGCGGAAGCCGCGCTCGAACCGGAAAAAGACCTTCCTGCCGTCGCCGTACCGGTAGGCAAGCCCGGCGCTGACGGCCCACTCCGAGAAGTCTTCGGCGAGAGATACCGCGGCGGCCGGCGGCCCCGAGGCGGAGTCAAACGAGGTATCGATGAATTCGTACCGGTACCCGACGCTCGTGATCAGCCGGTCAAACAGCGTCAGCTCGTCGTAGATATAGCCGGCGATTACGTCGCGCTGCGCGTTCACGTTCGACCAGGTGCCCCACTCGGGGATGACGGAATCGCTCCGATAGCCGATGTTTTTATAGTCAACCCCGAGGGTGAGGCGGTTATCGACGTCGTCGTAGTCGAGATCGAGGATGTATTTTACCGACACGCCGTGCTCGTCGAGGTTGGTATCGTAGAGATAACGGTAGCCGCCGAAGTCCGTGTAGACGTACCGGTTGTGGGTGTTGTTGGTCTTGTACGCGTAGTCGAGCTCGATACGCCCGTAGCGTTCAAAGTCAAGGTTTACCCCTAAGAGGCCGTAGAAGTTCCCCCCCTCGCCCTTGTCGTTGGGCGTATTGGTGTACCTCCTGCCGTGGTCCCTCTTCTGGGCGTCGAAGAGCGCCCCCGGGTCGCCCCAGGCGTCCACCGAGTACCCCGTGTCCAGCGTCAGCTCGAAGACATCGGTGGGGAAAAAGCCCGCCGAGACCGACCAGACGTTGTGGTCGTAATAGTTGTTGTCCCGGTAGCCGTCGGTATAGTGGTAGCCGCCCGAAAGGGAGATCCGTCCCCAGTCGTTGCCGTATCCCATCGAGAGCGAGCTGTCAAACGTGTTCTCGGTCCCGCCCCCGGCGCTGAGCTCCACGAACGGTTTATCGAAGGTCTTTTTAGTGATCACGTTGATGACGCCGGCCACGGCCTTATCGCCGTACAGGACGCCGCCCGGCCCGCGGGTGATCTCTATTCGCTCGACGGCGGAAATCGGGATGATCGACCAGTCGATCTCCCCAAGGGTGGGCGTGTTGAGGGGCACCCCGTTGACCATGACGACCGTATCCAGCCCGCGGGCAAATCCCCGCATCCCCACCGAGCTGAACTTGTCCACGCCCGAAAAGATGGTGACGTTGACGCCCGCCTCCCGCCTCAGGAGATCGGGGACGGACTCGGCCCCCGACCGCTCGATCTCCTTTTTGTCAATGACCGTTACGTCGGCCGGGATCCGGTCGGGGTCCCGTTCCGTCCGCGTGTAGGTGACGGTAACGGGCGGCACTTCCACGGTCTCACCGTCCTGCCCGAACACCGGCGGTACCCAGCAGACCGTCAGAACTACGAAAAGAAAAACGGCGCACCGTTTCATCGCTTCCTCCAATAGAATAGTAATAAAAGTGATGTTACCGGAAGCGACTCGATCAGGGCGCCTTCGCACACGAACCGTACCGTTTCATGTCCTGCCTCCTTTCCCGCGAAAAGGGTCTGAACAATCCCCGAAAGATCGGTCTACTGGCTCTGGGCGTCCTACCGGCCGCGCCTTCCCACGAATCTCCATGCCCTCGGCGGGCCTGGGGCTTCGCAGTGGCGTTTCGATGCGGCTTTCGTTCCCATCACAGGTGCGGGGCAGCGACGGATTCTCACCGTCTTCCCATGCATCTTTGGGGTCTTCCTGCTTATCTATCGTCCTCTCCCAGCAGCGTAACCCGCGGCCGGGAAGTAACCGGGTTTGTATCGATGTGGACCGTGGTCCCGTATACCTGTTTGATCGTGCGCTCGGTGATCACCTCGTCGGGCCGCCCGTCGGCAAAGACCCGGCCCCGGTCGAGGATAACGATCCGGGAAAAGAAGGAGGCGGCCAGGTTGATGTCATGGGTCACCGAGACGATGGTCTTGTGATGCCTGGTGTGGAGCCGCCCGATGAGCGCCAGCAGCGAAACCTGGTGCGCGATATCCAGGAAGGCCGTCGGCTCGTCCAGCAGCAGGATCGGCGTGTCCTGGCACAGCGCCCGGGCGATAAAGGCCCGCTGGCGCTCGCCTCCCGAAAGCATCCCGATCGGCCGGTCGGCGAGCCCGGCGATGTCGGTCGTCTCCATGGCCAGGCGCGCCTTCTCGTGGTCGCCCGCGCGCTCCATCTGAAAGCCGGAGAGGTACGGCGCCCTGCCCATGAGGACGACGTCTGCCACCGTAAACGGGAACTGCCCCGACCCCTCCTGGGAAACCAGCGCCATATGCCGTGAGACCGCCCTCCTGCCGAGGCTCGGTAACGGCAACCCCTCGACGGTCACGCCGCCCTCTTCGGGCGTCAGTATCCCCGAAAGGAGCTTCAGGAGCGTGCTCTTGCCCGAACCGTTCGGCCCGATAACGGCGATGGATTCGTTGCGTTTCACGGCAAGGTCGATCCCCGAGATCACCAGCTCGTCGCGGTAGCGGAACGTGAGGCCCGTGGCCTGGATGGCATTCGCGGTCACAGCTGCCTCCGGAGCAGGTAGACGAAAAAGGGCGCGCCCAGGAGCGCCGTGAGCACCCCCACCGGCAGCTCGAGCGGGGAGACCACCGTGCGGGCGACGGTGTCCGAGGCAAGCAGAAACGTCCCCCCCAGGAGGATCGAGGCCGGGATCAGGACCCGGTGGTCGGGCCCGAGGACCATCCTGATCATGTGGGGGATGATGAGCCCCACGAACCCGATGACGCCGGTCGCCGATACGACGGCGGCCGTCATCAGGGAGGCCGCAACGAACAGGACCCGCTTGGTCCGCTCCACGTCCACCCCGCCCGACGCGGCCGACTCCTCCCCGAACAGCAGCAGGTTCATCGGCCGGGCGTAGTAATAGACGACGACGGATGCCGCAACGGATACGGAGGCGACGACGGCGACCTCCCGCATCGAGACCAGCGAAAGGTCACCCATCAGCCAGAAGAAAATCCCCTGAAGCCCGCTGCTGCCGAACAGCGATACGACGGCCATGATGGCCGCCGAAAAGAAGGCGTTGATGATGACGCCGACCAGGAGCATCGTATTGGGATAGAGCCGCTCCTTGATCCGGGCCACGTAAAAGACGATAAGAACCGTCGCAAGCGCCCCGATAAATGCCGGCAGCGACCCTATGGCGCTTGCCGGGACGCGTATCAGCAGCGCCCCGATGACGGTCCCCAGGGCGGCCCCGCTGGAGACCCCGAGGATGAAGGGGTCGGCCAGGGGATTTTTCAGGATCGCCTGGAAGACCACGCCCGCCACGGACAGCGCCCCGCCGGCCACGAGCGCCATCAAGACCCGGGGCAGCCGAAGGTCCCGGACGATCATCGCGGCCTCGGGGGATACCCGGTCCGGCGAGAAGAAGGCCCTCACGACCTCGGCAATCCCGATCGGCGCCGAGCCGACGGCAAGGGAAATAACGACGGCGGCCGCCGCCGGGACCGAAAGGACCAGCACCGATAGACCGATTCGTACGCCCAGCCGCATCAGCGCCCCCCTCCCGGTGCCTTCCTGAAGGCCTCCGGGTGAAACAGCCGCGCCAGCGCCTCCAGACCTTCGACCATCCGCGGCGAGGGGCGGTCCACGATGTCAGAATCGACCACGAAGATCCTCCCGCTCCTGACCGCCGGCACCGTTGTGAAGCGCGCCCACCCGGCGATCACGGAGCGGTAATCCTCATCGGGCGACATCGTCGTCATGATGATGACGCCGGGCGCCCGGACGACCACCTGTTCGTACGTGAGGGTCGGGTACCTGATGAGTTCTGCCGCGGCGATGTTTATTCCGCCCGCCGTCCTGATCATCTCGTCCTGGAAGGTGTTGCCGTTTACGGTAATGAGGGGATTCGTGTTGAGCACCAACAGCGCCGTCACCTGCGGCAGGCCGGCGACGAGGGCCCGTATCCGGTCCACGGCCGCCTCCATCTCACGCGCCTTCTCTTCGCCCTGCCCTTCGCGTCCGGAAAGCCGCCCGATCTCGCGGACGGTGGCGATGACCCCGGCGATCGTCCTGGGGTTGATGATATAGACCGGGATGCCGAGGGAGGCCAGGCGGTCTATCTCGGCCCGTTTTTCCCCGTCGGCCGTGGCGATCACGAGGTCCGGCTTGAGCGCGATGATCGCTTCGAGGTTCGGCTTGATGTAGCTGCCGACCTGGGGCAGCCCGGCGGCCTCGGGTGGGTAATTGGAGAACTCGGAGACGCCGACGATCGTATCGCCCGCGCCCACGGCAAAGAGTATCTCGGTGATGTTGGGGGCAAGGGATATGATCCTGGCGGGATTTGACGGGGACGGTCACGGTCCGACCCGCCTGGTCGACGACGGTATAGCCGCCGGCAGACGAGTAGACGGACGCCAGAAGCACGATAGAGACGGCAAGCAATGAGCGGACTATCCGCATAAAAAACCCCGGCCTTCGGCAGGTCGGGGCGTTCGTGCGATGATAGTGATCCCGGAGATCACTGCGTTACACGGGCCGCCCTCCCCCTCGGAAGGTCATCATGGCCGTAGGTGACGCCGATAAGGTTTCCTGGCTTGGGGATCGTCTTACTCTCCTCGGCCTTCCCGGCGGCGGCTGTGCTTGCCGCCTTTCCAGTGGCGCTGGGGTGAGGATTTCATCCCCCCGTACAGTTGCGGGGCAGCGACGGATTTAAACC
Source organism: uncultured delta proteobacterium (assembly GCA_963848155.1). Lineage (GTDB taxonomy): Bacteria > Desulfobacterota > Zymogenia > Zymogenales > Zymogenaceae > JAFGAS01. Next base: position 94,921 of record CAWKCL010000001.1, on the reverse strand, counting down.
GTCTTCCCTTAATCTCCCGAAGGATTCGGGCGTCACGGGTAAAAAGAACAATTGAACAGGACCAGATTATATTCCTCCGGCCGCCAATGTCAATAAAAAATACGAAAAATGCTTCATCAATCTCGCTGTGTGGTGTATACTCGGGATAAGTTACCGTGCCGTCCCCGGAAACAGGACAATCTATGCCCCTCACCTACGAGATCATCGAAAAACTCGAGGCGGTCATCCCCGGATATAATGTCCGGGCGCTGACGCTGGCCGATTTCGAGGCGCTCTGCGCCCGGGACGGGATATTGTCGTTCGAGCACCGGATGCCCGCCCGCGGGTGGTACTTCGTCAAGGAAGACGTGCCCTTTATCATCATCAACAGCAGGCTCTCGGCGGGCCACCGGGCCTTCGTGGGGTTTCACGAATACTTCCACCACCGCTTCCACCCCGGCGGCCACCACCACTATACCGCCGTCGGGCTGAAAGACCGGTTCGAGCGCGAGGCCTCCACGATGGCCGCCGTCGCCGTCATCCCCACCGCCGCCTTGGAGCGCGACCTCTCCGAAGGGGTATCGATCGAGGAGAAGTACGACATCCCGAAGTATTTGGCCGAGTTCAGGATTCGGGTCTACGAGCACTACCGGCAGATCAGGATGTTTCGGGACGCGTGAGCACGAAGCCGTCAAGACGCAGCTAAAATAAAGCCCGGCTTTACCCGGGCTTTATCTCATTATATACGGATTCTCCGGCAATTATCACGGCTTCCTGATATACCCCCACTTCCCGTCCACCTTCACCGGGGCCAGGCCTTCGACGAACGGTCCCGCGTCCTCGAAGATAAAAGCAATCACGACCGCCCCGGTCTTGTCGACGTAGCCCATCTTGATTAAGGGCTCGCCCGCTACCAGTCCCGGCCCTTCGTCTGCTTCCTTCCCTTCCACAACGGGGGACCCAACCGTCTCCATAATCCTGTCCACGGCCATCAGCCCCCCGGAGAACCACTCGGCCCCGGCCATCCCCTCGCCGCCCGCAAACGGGAGCGTCGCGACGACGGCCCCCTTCCTGTTTATGATATACCGCCCCGTCCCGTCGGTCACCTGCGCCAGCCCCTCGGAGAATCTCCCGGCGCTCTCGAAGGGACCGGGGATCACGACGGAGCCGTCCGTGTCGATGTACGACCAGCCGCCGCCGGCCATCACCGCGGCAAGGTCCTCCGAAAACGGCCGCGCCATGCCGTAGGCGACGTCGATAACCAGCTTTCCGGTCTTATCGATATAGCCCCAGCGGCCCCACAGCCGCACCATCGCCCGGCCGGAGTCAAACGAGGTCGCCCACTCGAAGGCGGGCTCGATCACGAAGTCGCCCGACGAGTCGATATACCCCCACCTGCCGTCCCGGCGGGCCGGCGCCATACCTTCCGAAAAGGAGAAGGCCTCCTCAAGCGACGGCTCGATGACGATAATCCCCCGACCGGTCGATGAACCCGATCATGCCGCCGGAGACGACGCGCGCTACGCCGTCGCGGAACGGGTCGGCCTCCTCGAAGGCCGGCCCGATGACGATCCTGCCCGAGGTGTTGATGTAGCCCCAGCCGCCGGCGGTCTTGACCGGCGCCCGGCCGTCCGAAAACGGCCCCGCCCAGTCAAACGCGGGCTCGATAACGAACGTCACGTCCGTGATCGGTTGGTCTCCCGCCGCGAAGGCCGCCGAAAGGCCGAACGAAAAAGCCAACAATAAAGGGGCGGCGATCGCCCATCGCGCGATTTTCATGAACGGTTCCTATTATACGCGGAATTACTTAAACGCGTAAACGCCGGTCGAGTCAATGGACGATGGTCACCTTTGTCCCCGCCTTCACCGCCTTCTTGAGGACGAGGAGGTTTTCGCTGTTGAGCCGGATGCAGCCGTGTGAGGCCGGCGCCCCGATCAGGTAGGGCTCGTTGGTGCCGTGGATGGCGTACCCCGTCCACGGCGGGGTGGAAAGCGCCAGGAACCACGGGCCGTAGGCCAGCTCCCCCTCGAACTTCCAGCCGGAGCTCTCCGAGATCGCGGAGATGACGTACGTGCCCTCCGGCGTGCGCCGGTCGCCGGCGGCCTTCTTATCGGCAAGATCGGGATTTGCCCCGATCGAAACCGGGTAACGCACGACGGTCTTCCCTGACGAGTCCACCAGGTCCAGAATCCCCATCGTCTTGCGGACGACGATCGAATAGACCTCACCGGCAACCGGCGTAAAGGCCGGTATCGCCCGGTACGGGTCGCCGATATAGTCCGGGGCGATGACCACAAACAGGTGCGGTGACGAGACCTCCTTCTTGACCCCGCGGCCCAGGAGGACCCGGATGGTCTCGGCGGTCTTCTCCATTCCCCTGGGGTAAAAGATCGTGGTCTGCTCGGTCATCCCCTTGTTGACGGAAAAGACCGAGAGGACCGGCACCGCGGCCTCGATGCTCTTTCTCACCGACTGGCCGTTTCCGCCCCTGCCGGTCGCGTCGAGGATTATGATCCCCGGCGCGTAGGGCTTCCCGGCAAAAAAGACGTCGATGGAGTCCGCACCGAGCATCACCTTGATCAGCCCCGGGTCAAGCGTCCGGTCCTCGACGAGCGCGCCCACGCCGATGAGCGACCGTATCCGCTCGGCGTCCGCCCTGTTGGCCGGACTATAGTGTATGAAGCTCTCGAACCGGAAGGCCGAGACCTCCATCGTCTCCTTTATGCGGTAGCCCGCCCCGGCAATCGCCCGTTTCGCCGCGCCGGTAAGGTCGACCCCGAGATACGTGGTATAGAGCGAGGTCACATTTTTGATAATAACCTCGGCGGCCGACGCCCGGCCGGCCGTCCCGAGGACGAGAAATGCCGAGATAACGGCTACCGCCGTAAAAAAGGAAATAGCGCTGCGCTGTTTCATGCTGTGCTCCCCCTGGGGTTTCGTCCGGTCCGTGATGCCCGTTTAGAGACATGCCGGTTTACGGATCATAGTCTCCCTAACGCGGCAGGTAGTCGTAGTTTTCCACGATGCGCCACGACGTATCCGGCTGCCTCTTGAGGACGTAGAATTCCTTCTCGTTCTCGGTGATGACCTTTCCGTCCTTCCGGTAGAAGGTCATTGAGTACCGCGCGACGACGGTAGCCCGGTCGCCGTAGATCTCGATGCTGTCTGCCGTCCACGTGGCGTCCACCCGGCTGTATTTCATGAAGGCCTCGGCGCGGTTGGCCTGGATCTGGCTGTAGTTCCGGGTAATTCCCTTCTGCAGGTACTGGACCGCCGTCCCATCCCAGACACTCATATAAAGCCCGAGGTCGAGCCTGCGCCAGCCCTCGAAGACCGTCTCAATCGTCACCAATACCACGTCGCGGTCATTGACCACGTCCGCCTGGGCCCGGGCCGTGTCCCACGCACCGAAGAGAAGGATCATCATGAGCGCCGCGGCTATCAGCGCGCCGCCCACCATCACCCCCGGCTTGGACTTCGCATGTGTATGAATACGTGCATTCTTATGCATAGTCTTACTCCCATTGTGGATGAGGGTACTCGCCCGGTATCAACGAATAGAACTGATCTGATTGTAGCAGAAGCCCGTCGAAACGACAATGAAAAAGCGGGAGGGGATACGGCGCGGCGCGCGTGAAGCGGTCCGGCGGTTATCCGCCGTCATCCTCGACGATGATCGTGATGCGGAGCCGCTGGCGGATACCGATCGTCTCGGAGAGATCCGCCACGGCCTCTGTCCCGGACCGCACGCCGGGGGCAACCCTGACCACGATACTTCCGGCCGGTATCCCGCCGGGACCCGGCACGGCGATCTCGAACGCCCCTCCCCGCCGGGCCTCGGCGCGCGTCAGCGTGATCTCGAGCTCGCGCTCCGGCGCAAAGCCGCGTCCGCCCGGGCGGGTAAAAAGGGAATCTGAAAACGGGTCGCGAAAGAAAGAAAAGAGGTCGGAAAGGGAGTCGTCCTGGTAGAACGGATCGTGGGAGGCCGTTCTGCGGCCGGTTCCGGGTGCCGCCCTGTCCGGATCGGCGGACGGAGGGCGTAGTCCTCCTGCGGTCGTACCGGGCCCGCTTCTCGGGGTCCGACAGCGTCTCGTAGGCCTCCTGCACCTCGAGCATCTCGTCTTTGGTCATGCGGCAGTCGGGGGAATCGGGATGGCAGTATCTGATGATAGTCCGATACGCCTTCTTGATCTCTTTCTCGTCGGCGTCCGGACCGACGCCGAGGACCTGGTAGTAATCCCGCTCCATCAGACCAGCCCCCATTCACCCGGAGGATTTGCCGGGTCAGGTGAAGTCACGTCGTAACCGGATATCGGCGACCGTCGAGTACGACACCGGCCTTTTCGGCCCACGAACTGATATTGTACGCCGGAATCGTCGTGATGAAAAGCGGTTTTCGGAAGCGCGGCGAACGTCCCATCGGCGCCCGGTTTCCATAAAGATGCTTCCGCCCGCGGCCATGGAGTCTGCCTGCGGGCGGCGTTGCTGACGGGTTTTAGCGCGGCGCGTGCCGCGCCGATTATTCAGTGAACCTCGATCCTGCGCGGTTTGGCCTTTTCCACCTTGGGCAGCGTGAGGGTCAATACGCCGTTCTTGATACCGGCGGCTATCTTCTCCTGGTCGATTACCTCCGAGAGCGTGAACTGGCGGTAGTAGTTGCCGACGCCGAACTCCTTGAGGATATAGCGGTGGTCTTCCTCCGGCTTGACCTTGCCCATGATGGTCAGGACGTTGTCCCGAAGGTCGATCTCCAGGCCGTCTGGCTCCACACCCGGTATATCGGCCATGAGCGTGAGTTCCTTTTCGTTTTCCCAGATATCGACCCGCGGGGTATAGACCGGGCCCTCACGCGTGATCTCGGCCGCGCTCATGATATCGGACTGCTCTTTGTCTTTCAGCTCTATCTCTTTATTCTTCATGGCTGCCTCCTGTTAGCTCGCCGTGATCGTTATTTGCCTGGGTTTGGCCTCTTCGGCCTTGCCGACTACGACGGTCAATACGCCGTTCTTCAGGTTTGCCTCAACCTTATCGGGGTTGATCCGGTCGCCCATGGTGATTGCCCGCGAGAACTTGCCCGCATCCCGCTCGCGGCGGTGATAGCTGACGCCCTCCCGGACATCGATCGCGCGCTCCCCCTTGATGGTAAGGCTGCCCGATACCGCGGTGACCTCCAGGTCCTTTTCCTGGACCCCCGGGATCTCGGCGGTAACGTAGTAGTTGTCCCGGTCTTCCCGGACGTTGACGGGCGGGAAAATCCCCATCCCCTCGTGCGACCCGTTCTGGGGATAGGCCTGGTCCCAGAGCCGCGTCATCTCCCGCTGGAGTTTTCCGAACTCGGAGACGAAGGGGCTCCGGTCAATGTACCATCTGTACCGTGTCATGGCCTGCCTCCTTTTCATAGATATATCTCATCCTGGATTTTAAGATAATCATGCAAATCGGCGTGTCAAGGGGGTGAACCGCTTTTTCGGGCAAATGGCGGAGTGTCGGAACTGCTGATAATCGACGCGAGTCTGCGGAAGAAATTTAGTGTCGCGGGATACCGAGCGGTACGCCCCGGCGGCGCGTATCCCGCGTTCGGTGGGGGCACAAAAGGCGGGAGGGCGGGCCGGAAGGGCTACAGGCCGGCGCCGATTGTATAGGCCCGTTCGAGCTCCTGGGGTTGCCGGCGTATCTCTCCCTTCTCGTAAGCGGAAACCATGATCTCCCCGGCCGGCTCCATGCCCAGGTAGCCGAACGACATGCGGAACATCTCCAGGAGCGGTCCGCAGCATCCCGGCCCCTCTTCGGAGGGGACCACCACCAGCCCCTTCTTTCCCTTCAGCCCGCCGTCGGCAATGAACGGCCGCAGCCGGTCCACGAAGAGCTTCATCACGGCCGTGGGGCCGTACCAGTAGACCGGCGTCCCGAAGATGATCACGTCGGCGTCCCGGAGCCGCGGGTAGATCGCGGCCATGTCGTCTTTAAGGACGCACTGGAAGTCGCCGCGCTTGCAGCCCCGGCAGTCAACGCAGGGCCGTATGTCCCGGCCGTAGAGGTAGAGCTTCTCGGCGGCATGTCCCTGTGAGCGGGCGCCGTCAATGACGGCATCCACCACGAGGTCGGTATTGCCCGCCTTGCGCGGGCTTCCTATGAGGGCAAGGATCTTCATTCGTCATTCACCCGGAAAAATAAAAAGCGAGAGGCATGGCGCCTCCTGATAACCGTACCGCATTTCTCCCGGTCTGTCAATGACCACGGGGCGGCTTTTGGCCCCGTTAGTCCCGGCCCGGCCCACGAGGGACCGGCGCCGACGGCCGTATATCGAAAAAAACGGTTCTTATTGCCCGATTTGTTCCGTCGGCGGGAACGATAGCATATTTGACAAATTATCCGCTACCCGCGGAGAATTGTTTGACAAGTCACCCGTGACTCCCTATAATAATAGGCATAATCCATCAACGCGGAGGCAATCATGATATCCGAAAAATTCGTGCGGCTCATCAAGGACAACATCGACGAGATCGTTAAGTACTGGTGCAGCGAGATCCATGAGAATGAGACGACCCCCGCTTTTCGCAGCGTTGAAGCGCAAGTTTGCGTCCCCTACGGCACGACGGTGCTGCACCAGCTCGGCGATTGGCTTGACGAGAAGAAGAAGCCGTCGGAGCTGAAGGATATGTACATCGAACTGGGTAAGCAGCGGGCCGACGAGGGACTTCCTATCGAGGATATCGTCTCCGCCCACCTCCTCCTCAAGCGGCATATATGGCTCTTCGTCCTGTCTCACGGGTTCCTCTCGACAGCCTTTGAGCTTTACCAGGTCCTCGAGATAAACAACCGGGTCGTCAATTTCTTCGATCACCTCATCTACTACATGGTCTACGGATACGAGACAAAGACCACCGCGAAGATACCGGGCATGGCGCACCTGTATAAGGGGTAACGGTAGTCTCTCGGCCCGACCCGATAACGATATCTCATGGACTTTTCCGACAAAGAGAAAAGAAAGGCCTATCTCCGTGAGCGGGGGATCATACCGATCCGGATTCCGATCCCCCTTATCATCGATCATATCAACGTCTGCTATATCGACGGCCCTACGCCCGTCCTCATCGATACCGGCTTTTTCGGCGAGGCCTGTTTCGCGGCGCTCGCCGCAGGGCTCTCGCCTTACGGGAAGGACGTGGCCGATATCGGGATCGTGCTGCTCACCCACGGGCACCCCGATCACTCGGGACTGGCGCGAAAGGTTCACCGGGCCTCGGGTGCCAAGGTCCTGCTCAATGAGCGCGACGCCCGGTTGCTCGCCCCTCATTCTTTCTCGGACTATTTCGATCGGGTATTCGCCTATTACCACGACATGGGAATCGAGCCCGAGAAGATCCGGCAGATACGTTTGTCCGCAGTCCGCGAACAGGAACACTACCGGGAAGAGGCCGGGAAAGACAACAGGGAGATAATCGGCGGCTTTATCCAGGCTGACGATCGATTCGAGAGCGGCGCGGGGCCGATCCGTGTTGTCGAAACGCCGGGGCACACGAAGGGGTCCGTTTCGTTTCTGCTCGAGGAGGACAATATCCTCTTTTCCGGAGACCTGATATCCACTGCCTACGACCCTCTTCCCCTGGTCATGGTTGAGAGAGAGGCCGACGGCTGGCTCAATATGTACGACCGGTTCCGCGATTCTCTCGATCTCGTGGCCGATTTGGATCCCGCGCTCCTGTTTCCCGGCCACGGCGGGGCCATCTCCCAGGCACGGCGGCTCTCCCAGAGGATCATAGCCGTCCAGGAGCGCGTAACCGAACAGGTTGAACAGGCGATGCGCGCGAACGGTGATCAGACTATCGCGTCCCTGACCGGGATGGTCTATCCAAACGCGTTCGGCCCGATCCTGACCAATGCCCTCAACCTCGTCAGGGGAGTCACGGTCCGGCTTGCCCGGCAGGGTAAGGTGCAAATCGACGGGGGGCGCGTCATCCGGCTCCACACGTAACCGCGCGATCATTTATTCATATGGAAGGGAGTATCCGATGGGCTATCAGTTTATTAAGAAGGAAATCACCGACGGCGTGGCCGTCATCACCCTGAACAGGCCGGAAGTGAGAAACGCCCTGTCGCTGGCGCTCCTCAAGGAGCTGCGCGACGCCCTGCTGGCCGCGGATGCCGCCGGGGACGTTGACGTCATCATCCTCACGGGGGCCGGTAGCGCCTTTTCGGCCGGTATCGACCTTAAGGATTTTGACAGCTTCAGGCTGGGTGAACAGGACCCGTCGTTTACGGGCCTGTTTGCCGGGCAGGAGACCTTCATGGCGCTGGCAGAGGCAAAAAAGCCGACGATTGCCGCCGTCAACGGGTTCGCCGTTACCGGGGCGCTGGAGCTCGTGATCTCGTGCGATATCATCATCGCGGCCCAGTCGGCCAGGTTCGCCGACACGCATGCCCGGGTTGGGATCGTCCCCGGCGCCGGGATGAGCCAGATCCTGCCGCGGCTGGTGGGGGCGGCCAAGGCGCGGGAGATGTCGTTTACCGGCGAATTCATCGACGCCGCCGAGGCGCTGTCGTTTGGGCTGGTGGGCCGGGTCGTGCCGGACGACAAGCTCATGGAAACGGCGCTCGATATCGCCGGAAAGATCAGAAAGACCAACAAGGGAGCGCTCCTGAAGATCAAGGAGATGATCAACGGGGGGCTGCGCCTTACGCTCGCCGACGGGATGGCTTTTGAGGCCCGGGAGTTCATGAAATGGCGCGAAGTCATAGACCCGGACCGCTCCCGGGCGGCGCTCAAAGAGGTGGTGAAAGAAAAGAAATCGTGATCCATCAACCGCCCGGGAAACAGCCGGTCGCGGGTGGCAGCGCGGGCGGGCCGCCGACAGGAAAAGGGCCCATTCGTGCGCAGCCGGAAGACAGGACACAAAACAGGAATACATGCACTGGATGCTTTACCCGTATTTTTCTTAATTATATAGTATGAGGTAATACATGGACGACATCTATTCCAAGAAGCCCTGGCTAAAATTCTACGATCCCCACGTTCCCGAGCACCTGACCTACGACGACAAGTCATACGCCCGGCTTTTTTCCGAGGCCGTGCAACGGCTGCCCAAACATACCGCCGTAAAGTACATGGGACGGTCGATCACCTACGCCGAACTGGATGCCCTGTCAAACCGGTTTGCCCGGTTTCTTATTGACCGGGGGTTGAAGACGGGCGATACGGTCGGCGTCAACCTCCCCAACATACCGGCCTACTACGTAGCCATCGTCGGTATCATGAAGGCCGGCTGCGTCCTCTCCGGGGTAAGCCCGCTGCTTTCGGCAAAGGAGCTCGAATACCAGCTCAACGACTCCGGCGCAAAGGTCCTCGTGACGCTCGATCTTCTATTCCCCAAGGCCGCCGAGGTCGCCGCAAAGACGCCGGTCAAGACGGTGCTCGTCGCCGGGATCGCAGATTTTCTCCCCCCGGTAAAGAAATTCCTCGGGACGCTCCTCAAGAAGATTCCAACCGGCCCCATCGGCCCGATCGAAGGAGTCATGGTCTCCCGCTTTCTTGACGCGGTCCCCGGGACCGCTGCCGATCCTGTCGAGCGGGCCGTACCGGTCAATGCTCCGGCCCTCATGCAGTATACCGGCGGCACGACCGGGCCCCCCAAGGGAGCGCTCCTGACCCATTCGAACCTCGTGCGGCACATAGCCCAGATCAAGGCGTGGATGGACCTCGAAATCGGCCGGGATAAGGTCCTTTCGGCCTTTCCGCTCTTTCACCAGGCGGGGCTCTTTATCGGCATGATGTCCATGGCCCTCGGCATGACCCAGATCGCCATACCTAACCCGCGTGATATCGCCTTCATCATCAAGACGATCAACGCCGAAAAGCCCAACGGCATCATCAACGTCCCGACGATCTTCCTCGAGCTTCTCAAGCATCCCGGGTTCCGCGCGCTCGATTTCTCGTCCGTCGAATGGTTCGTCTCCGGGGCGGCCCCCTTCCCTCCCGAGTACATCAACGAGTTCGAACAGGTCGTGGGCAAGGGAAAGCTGGTGGAGGTGGTCGGGATGACCGAGACCACGCCGGTCCTCACGAGCCTGCCGCGCTACGGGATGAAGAAGGCGGGGTCGGTCGGCATCCCCTATCCGGATACCGAGGTCAGGCTCATCGACCCCGAGACGGGCAAACCCGCCCCCCAGGGGGAGCCGGGAGAGCTGGTCGCCAAGGGTCCCCAGGTCTTCACGCTGGGCTACCACAATAAGCCCGAGGAGACCGCCAATACCCTGCGCGACGGCTGGATATACACCGGCGACGTCTGCACGATGGACCAGGACGGCTATTTTTACGTCGTGGACCGCCTCAAGGACATGGTCAACGTCTCCGGCTTCAAGGTCTTTACCCGCACGGTGGACGATACCCTTATGGAACACCCCGATATCGACATGGCCGCCACGATCGGGCTTCCCGATCCGAACAAGCCGGGCTCCGAGATCGTGGCCACGGCTATCGTCCTCAAGCCGGGCATCGATAAGAGCGAGGCCGAGCGGGAGAAGATCCTGGCCTACATGAAAGAGAAGGTCGCGCCCTATAAGGTCCCCAAGCGGATCGATTTCATGGATACGCTGCCGACCAGCGCCGTCGGCAAGATCCTCAAGCGCGAGCTGCGCAAGCAGATGACCTGACAAATGATTCCATCTTTACGGCGGGGCGGCGGACGCAGCCCCGCCGATTTCGTATCATGACGATTGCAGGACTGCATCCATGAAGATCCAGGATATCCTCAAAGACGTCGGGCGCGAGCGCTCGCTCACCGTCCGGGACGACGGCTCGCTCATCGGGATGCTGGGCGGCTTTCCCGTGTTCGTGCGGTCGATCGACTACGGCAACCTCAACACCGTCTCCATCACGGTACGGACGGCGCCGGGCGATTTTGCCGCCCTTAAGAAAGCCGTCAGAGGCATCAAGGGCCTCAAGGCCTCGATGCTCAAGTCCGTCGGGAACGGCGCGCTCCAGTACCTCATCCCCTATTCGATCTTCAGGGGAAAACTCAAGGCAACCGTCGTCGCCGCCCTCGATTTACTGGTACCGGCGGTAACCGCACACTACGGCCCGCCGCCAAAGGCCTGCGAGGTCTGCAACCGGCCGGAGTCGGGTAACCTCGTCGCGAGGGGCGCCGTACCTGCCATTGTCTGCCCCGGCTGCGCCGAGACCCTGCGCGCACAGCGCTTTACCCGGCGGATGGTCTACGAGGCCGTCGAGCCCCGCGTATATCAAGGGGATCATCGCGGGGCTGATCGGCGCGGCGCTGGGCGCCCTCGCGTGGGCGCTTGTCATCATCCTGTTCAAGAGTACCTACCTCATCCTTTCGGTGGGGATCGGCGTGATGGTGGCCTTCTTAATGAAAAAGGCGATGGGACGGGTCGACCGCATCGGGTACGTGATCGCCGCCGTGCTCGTCCTCGCGTCGATATTCGCCGGTGAGATACTGGCCAATATCTGGTTTATCGGCAAGGCGACCGGCCGGCTCGATACCTCGCTGGCCTACCACGGTTATATGAACATCATGATGAATAACCCGCGCACCCTGATCTTCACGATCATATTCGCGCTGGCCGGCGTGTGGATCGGGGTGGCGACCCTCTCGAAGATGGAAAAGGACGCGAAAGGCGATGATCTTTCGTAAGACACCTGCCCCGGACCCCTCCGGTACGCCCATCCCCAACTACGGCCGGGGCGCGTTTTTCGGGCTTACCGCAATGCTTGTATCAGGGATCGGATGGGCGGTCCTCATCGAGGTTACCGAGGAGTTCAACATCGGGCTCATGCTGGCCATCGGGTGGTTCATCGGCGCGGCCGTCAGGTGGGGTATGGGGACCGTGGACCGGGTGGGGGTGGCGATAACCCTCTACGGCACCCTGCTCGGCATACTCGTCGGGACCTGCCTCTACATCGGCTCTATCATCCACGATCAGGGAGGAACCGTTACCATCGAGGGGATCACGGCCACGTTCCTGACCGCGCTCAGGGACTTCAAGTTCCTGGCGCTCTACTGTGGCCTTGCGCTGGCCGCCTGCTGGATTGGGGTCGCCGTCTGCAAGGAGGGTATGCCTGTCCCAGCGGCGCCTAAAAGTGGTAAAAAAGCGATGCGGACGAAACCCTCTCGTAAACCTGAAGGAGACGAACCTTGAAGCGTGACGGGAAACGGGGCGGCGTGTCCGGGCCGATCCCCAACTACGGCCGGGCCGCGGCATACGGCCTTGCCGCGGCGCTAATCGGCGGCGCAGTCTGGGCGGCCTTCCAGGCCCTTACCGGGATATACACCATCATCATGGCCGCCGCGGCGGGCTGGCTGTGCGGGACGTGCGTGAAACGGGGGATGGGGGCGGTCACCCGCGGGGGAATCCTGCTCTCGTTCTTTTGTACCGCGCTGACCGTATTGCTGGGGGAGTTCTTCCTGTTCGCGTGGTACCACCTCGCGTTCACGGGCCGCCTCTCCCCGGCAGAGGGTTTCGGTATGCTCGCCGCGTATTACCAGGCCGATATCATGCGGCTTGTTGTCACGCTCCTCTTTACCCTGACGGGCATGGTCATAGCGATGATCTACTCGCGCTAAAGCGGGAGGGCGGCAGGATCTTGGTGTAATCCCGGAACCCCATTATAAACACCCCCCCCCCGTCCGCTCACCTAATCCGCCATCGCGGAGTAGAATGCGATCCCGGTGATCGTCTCACCCCGCATCGTGAACGTCACCCAGTCAAGCCCGGTGACGTTGTAGTAGCTGATCGTCTCGTCGCCGGTGGCGTAGGGCTGCACCGGCGGGCCGAGGACCCGCTGCATGTCCCAAAAGGTGCTCCCCACTTTAACCCCGTTAAAGTCGTATGCGGGGTTCGTGCACTCAACCGTGTAGACGAAGGTCTTTCCGCCCTCGATCTCCCGGGCGCCGATCACCAGCCCGGTGTAGGTAAGCGTCTCCACCCCGACGATCAGCCCGCTTGCCTTCTCGTGGACGCGGGAAGTCGGCTGCCCGAGGGTCTTGATGACGTCCGGCGTCCCCTTGCCGAATTTATAGAGGCCGCGCGCGATGAAGCGGCTGACCCGGTCGCCGTATATATCATTCGTCGGAAGCGGCAGCACCGTCGCGCCCGGGTCGACCTTCACGTAGCGCCCGAAGACAAAACCGCCGTACTCGCCGTAGTCGATCCCGTACCAGGGCGCGGCATAGCCGTCGATGGTGTCGGTAAAATCGGTCCGCGAGATCACCTCGACCCGCGCCCCCTTGTTGAGCGTCCCCCTGACGTCCTCCCAGACAGACGGCTGGGTCCGCACCCGCACGGAGTCCCCCGTGATGACGGCGTTGTCGGCGGCAAGCGCGCCTGTCAGCATAAGCGACCAGATCAATCAGCGCCGCCGCGCCGGCCCTCCATATCGTCGATTCTCTATTTAGCATGACGTGTTCCTCCCCCGGCCCGGTCGGCCGCGAATCTCTTTGCACTACATACAGGATTCTATGATGACAAATCAACCCCTGTTATGTATAGTATCACATTATACGTGCACCGTCGCCAGCCCTTTTAGGTGACGGCCACCGCCCGTTTTGGAGGACATAGAGCATGAAGACCGAGACCATCATGTGGCTATTTCCGATCATATTTATGATCCACGACTTCGAAGAGGTCATCATGTTCAAGCCGTGGGTAACAAAGAACGCCGGTTTCATGAAGAAGCGCTTCCCGCGCCTGGCGGCGCGGATGCTGCCCCACATGGAGGGCCTCTCGACGTCGTCCTTTGCCCTGGCCGTGGCCGGGATGTTTCTGATCGTATCGGCCGTTACCCTTATTTCGGTGGAGCTGGACCTCTACTCCCTCTGGGCCGGCGCCGTGATCGGCTATTTCATCCACCTGGTCATCCATGTCACCCAGTTTCTGGTCGTCAGGCGCTACGTCCCGGTTGTCGTCACGAGCCTCGTCACGGCCCCTTATTGTGTCTGGGCGCTGTCGTCGTCAACGGGCGGCACCCGCTGCCGCCGGTCCCGACGCTCGTGTGGTCCGTGGCGGCGCTTCGTGATTATCGTCGGGGCCGTCTACGGCATGCACGCCCTGGCGGCCCGGTTCGAGCGGTGGCTGAAGGCGGCCTTCTGAACGGCACGAGGCGCGGGCCCACCGGCAATGCGCCCGTATCGTTCACACCCGTACGTGACACGACGCCCGAAACCGTTACCGGGTATCGGGAACCATCACGCTATAGATCAAGCCCCTGCGTTTTTTGAATTATACGGGGATATCGGAGGTAACTATGGAGTACGATCTCATCATCACCGGGGCGTCCGTCGTTGACGGGACGGGGAAAAAGGCCTTTTCCGCCGACGTGGCCGTCTCGGGGGACCGGATCGCCGAGGTTGGAAGGCTCGACGGGGCGCAGGCCAGGCGGACCATCCGGGCCGAGGGGATGGCCGTATCCCCCGGTTTTATCGACATCCATTCCCACCACGACCTCTACATCGTCGACCAGGACCCGGTCAAGCGGTTCGGCTCGTTTGCCGCCCAGGGGGTAACCAGCTCCGTCGTCGGCAACTGCGGCTGGACGCTCGCGCCCAGCCCGCCGAAGCACAAGGACATGGTACTGGAGCTCATCAGGAGCATGGGCGTTCCCATGGAGCGGCTCTACTGGAACAGCATGGCCGAATACCTGTCCCACATCGAAAAGGGGGGGCTCCTCTTAAACGTCGCCCAGATGGTCGGCCACGGCGCCGATACGCCTGTCGGTCATGGGCGACGATAACCGCTTCTCGACGCCGAAAGAGCTTGAAGAGATGAAGAGGATGCTGAAAGAAAGCCTCGAGGCGGGATGCGTCGGCTTTTCCACCGGGTTGATGTACTACCCCGGCATGTATGCCCATACCGACGAGCTGGTCGCGCTGGCCCGCGTCGCGGCCGAGTTCAAGAGGCCCTACGCCTCGCACCTGAGGGGTTACTGCACGACGCTGCCCAATTCGATGGCCGAGGCCGTCACGATAGCGCGCGAGGCCAAGGTCAGGGTTCAGATATCGCACCTGCACGCCGTCCCCTTCTTCGGGAGCGCGGCCCCGTTCATCCCGCCGATGGTTTCCCTGTTCGAGGCGGTCAATTCGGTCATCCCCATGCCGGGGTTCCCCAACCCCGTCCTCGGCAAGGGCATTGCCCTTATCGACGAGGCGGTCGACGAGGGCCTGGATATCGGGATGGACGCCCTCCCCTACACCCTCGGCAACACCACGGTCACGGTCCTCTTCCCGCCCTGGGCAAACCGGGGCGGACGCGCCCGGCTGCTGGAGCGCCTCAAAGACCCGGAAACGAGGGCGCGCATGGAGCGCGATATCAAGACGATCGTCCCCAGATGGCCCCACTGGGAAGAGGGGTCGTGGTCCGACCCCTACATCCGGGCCATCGGCTACCGGCCGATCAGGGTGCTGTCCGTCAAGGGAGACAAGAACCGGTGGGCGGAGGGGAAGACCTTCATCGAGATCGCCGACCGGTGGAAGACCGACCCGTTTTCCGCGCTCTGCCGGCTCACCCTCGAGGAAGACGGCGAGGCCTCCTTCGTGTTCGGTTTCCCGGCGCGGCCCTGGGTGGAAAAGATGTTCAATACGATGCTCGTCCATCCGCGCATGAGCATCGGGGCAGATTCCATCCTGCCCGTCGTCGGGACGCCGCCCCCGTCGGCCTACGGGTGTTTTCCGCGGGTGCTCGGCCACTATTGCCGTAAACTGAAGCTCTTCACCCTCGAAGAGGCGATCAGGAAGATTACCTCGCTTCCCGCCGAGACCTACGGCCTCACGGGCAGGGGCGTGCTCAGGAAGGGCGCGTTTGCCGATATCACCGTCTTTGACCCGAAGACCGTGGACGAGGTTTTCGACGAACGACGGCCGCCCCGCCCC
This sequence comes from uncultured delta proteobacterium, assembly GCA_963848155.1. Classification (GTDB taxonomy): domain Bacteria; phylum Desulfobacterota; class Zymogenia; order Zymogenales; family Zymogenaceae; genus JAFGAS01. Next base: position 79,060 of record CAWKCL010000001.1, on the reverse strand, counting down.
CGCCGCCGGGATCGCCCACGTCTTCATCAACGGGGTGCCGGTCGTCGACGGGGCGAAACTACAGGAGAAGTCCCGCCCGGGGCGTGTCCTCAGGGCGTAGGGAAACAGGCAAGCGAAGACCGCGTGAACGGAATCAAAACGGGCCTGCCCGCGCTATCGCGGGCAGGCCCGAGGAATTTTGACCGTATGGTCCTTTCGGCCCCTCAGTATCCCGGCCTTTTTGCCCGCCTTGCCCTTGAAGACCCGGTAGACGAAAATCTGGTACGCGATGACCACCGGCATCCCCGCCAGCGCGATGACCGACATGATCTTGAGCGTAAGCAGCGACGTCGATGCGTTTCTGATCGTTATCGAGAGCGCCGGGTCGCCGGAGGACGTGATGAGGTTGGGAAGTGGGTCGCCGCCACCATGATCCAGAGGCCGACGAGCGCCGCGGACGATTCCCAGAAGGGCGCGCGCTCGTTTCGCTTCTTGACCGAGGAGCCTATCCCCTTGATACCCAGGAGCGCCAGCACGGCGCCCGCGATATAGAGGGGATTGGTAATGCTTCCGGGAACCGCCAGGGCAAAAACGGCAAAAAAGACCAGGAAGACGATCAATTCGATGACCGCCAGTATCGACGCCGTCCGGTACGCCCGCTCCTGGAGCTTGCCTTCGGTCTTGAGGATCGCCCAGGCCGCGCCCTGCATGAGGAAGGCCGACACCCCCATGAGGCCGAACATGAGGGGGACGGGCCTGAGCAGGGTCAGGAACGTCCCGGCGTATTCCATCCGCGCGTCCAGCGGGACCCCGTAGACCACGTTTCCGAGGGCCACGCCGAAGAGCGCCGAGGCGACGACGCTCCCCCCCGAGAGCGCCCATTCCCACAGGCGGGCGCGCTTTTGGCTGTGCGCGCGAAACTCGAAGGAGACCGCCCGGAAGATCAGGCAGAAGAGCAGGAGCATGAAGGCCAGGTAAAAACCCGAAAACGCGGTGGCGTAGGCCAAGGGGAAGGCGGCGAAGAGCGCGCCGCCGCCCGTGATGAGCCACACCTCGTTGCCGTCCCACACCGGGCCGATGGAATTGATGAGCGTATCCTTTTCCTCTTTGGTCTTGCCGAGGACACCGAGCAGCGATCCGATCCCCAGGTCGAACCCGTCGAGGATCGAATACCCGGCAAACAGGATCGTAATAAGGACGAACCATAACCCCTGGAACGTTTCCACGTTATTCATGCCGTTGCCTCCCTATCATTTGCCCGGTCCGGTCCTGACGAGGCGGACGATGATGGATACGAAGACGGTAAACAGAAGCGTGTATATGAGCGAAAACATGATCAGCGAAAAGACGATGCTTCCCGCCGGCACCACGACCGACGCCGCGTCGGCGGTCCTCAGCACGTGATATACCGCCCAGGGCTGCCTGCCCAGCTCGGCGCTCATCCACCCGGTCTCGTGGGCGATGTGGGGCAGCGGGATGAGGAACGGCAGTATCATCAAATACCACCGCGCCGTGTAGAGCCTCCCCGTCGCCAGCAGGATATCCCCCCACAAGCCCCAGGCCGATAAGCAGCATCCCGATGCCCACCATGATATGGTACGTCTGAAAGACGAAATTGACGGGCGGCCGCTCGTCGGGCGGGATGTCGTTGAGTCCCGTCATCTTCGAGGTAAAGCTCCAGTCGTTCAGGAAGCTCAGGAGGCCGGGGATGGCGATGCCGTAGGTCTTGCCGTTCTCTTCGTCGACCCACCCTGCTGCGTAGAGGGGCACCCCCGCCTTCTCTGAATCGAAATGCCCCTCGAGCGAGGCGGCCTTCGAGGGCTGCGTGTCTATCACCTGCTTCGCGTGCAGGTGCCCCGTGCCGAGCTGAAGGAGCGGGGTAACGAGAAACAGGATCATCGAGATCTTCATGAGCTTCTTTGCCGTATCGAGATGCCGCTTTGTGAGCAGCCAATAGGCCGCGATGCCGGCGCCCATGACACCGCACGTTATCCAGGAAGCAAGGACCGTGTGCAGAAAACGGGGCAGCGTCGAGGCGTTAAAGACCGCCTCGGTAAAGCTCGTCAGATAGAGCTTTCCTTCCGGCGTTATCATGAAACCCGCCGGCGTCTGCATCCAGGAATTGGCCACGACAATCCAGAAGGCCGACAGGTGGCCGCCGAGGAAGACGAGAAAGGCGCTGGTCCAGTAGACCCCCTTGGAGACCCTGCCGCGCCCGAACAGCAGCACGCCGATGAAGACCGATTCGAGGAAGAAGGCGATGACCCCCTCGGCGGCAAGGAGCGGCCCGAAGACGTCCCCCACCATTCTCGAGTACCCCGACCAGTTGGTCCCGAAGGAAAACTCCATGACGATGCCCGTGGCCGCGCCGACCACGAAGATCGCGCCCAACAGCCGCGCCATGAAGTCGGTTATCCTCCGAAATGTTTCGTCGCCGTTGATCAGGTAGATCGATTCGGATATGAGAATAATAAGGGCGGTGCCCAGCGTCATCGCCGGGAAGAGAAAGTGGAAGCCGACCGTCAGTGCGAATTGTATACGCGCCAGCAACAGTGCGTCCATATCACACCTCCTCGAATACTGTAAATATTGTAGGTGACGCGCGCCGCTATTTGCAATAATTATCTGCTAATCTGAATATTTTTTCGCCAGGATCTCGGATTCCGGTGTATAATTCTAAAATAGCAAATCCACGGATATCGGGAGGTATAGAGATGGATAGAGCTTGTCCGTTGCAGGTCGTGCGGTTATATTACCAGGAAGTCGCGGGTAAAGGACGTCTGTCCCGCGTGCGGGGTCCCCGCCGGTAACATGCTTCCGTATACGGACCCGGTGTCGGCCAAGAGGAGGAGGTTCCTTTCCCTCGATATCCACCCGGTCCTCGATCATTTCCCCCAGGCCTTTACGGTCTCAACGCTGGTTTTCTCTATCGCGGGTCTCTTCCTGAGGGGCAGGCTGGACACGTACCTGTTTGACACCCTCATAACGATATCCCTCTTTACGCCGCTGGGCGTTCTCCTGTCTTTCCTGACCGGTATCATGGACGCCAAGGTGCGGTTCCGCCGCATTACCACGCCGGTCTTGATCAGGAAGCTGATCCTCGCGATCTCTTTCTTCGTCTTCTCCGTGGGTATGCTCGTGCTGGCGCTCCAGCCCGGTTTCCCCGCCCGCGGGCTGCTCGAAGCGTATGTCCTGCTCAATATCGGCGCCTTTATCTGCTCATTTTTCCTGGGTTTGTTGGGCAAGGGATTGCTCGAGGCCGAGCTGCCGGGATAGGCCGCGGAGGAACGCGCCGCTGTCGCGCGGCGCGCGGGACGTTGCCGGCCGCCGGCGGCAGCGAGAGCCTTTCGGATTGTTTACGGACGGAGATAGCGTACCGGGGCCGTCCGGCCCGGGAGGCACTACTCCCCTTTTCCCGGTCCCGCCTCGCGGTACGCCGTCACCCCCGGTATTCGCGCGAGTTGGTCAACGAACGATTTGACGGCTCGTTTTTTTTCATCCAGGATTCCCTTTCTCCCGATGAGGCATCCCGTCGAGACGAAGAGCTCGCCGACGATCTTGAGCCGGTTTTTCACGAGCGTCGTTCCCGTCTCGGTGTTTTCGATGATCAGGTCGGCGTCTTCCGGGATGAGGGCCTCCGTCGCGCCGTAGGTAGGGATTACCCGGTAATCGACTATGTGGTGGTGCAGGGCGAACCGGTCGGCAAGGTTGACGTATTCGGAGGCGATCCTGAAGAAGGGCCGCCCGATCGACCCCTCGGCCAGGAGCCGCTTGAGGTCGTCCATGGACTCCGCCCCGACCTGCTTCGTGCACCACGGCCACCACCCGCACCCGCCCGATGCCGAGCGAAAGGAGCGCCTCCACGGGGCTCTTGGGAAAACGGCACAGGTGGTCCAGCAGCCAGTCGAGCCCGGTCACCGCCAGGTCGAAGTTGCCGACCGCTACCTGGCCGGGCATGTCCTGGGGCCGTATAACGGTGACGGCCATACCGGCAAGAGAAATGCCCGGCCGCTTCTCCGGCGTCCCGAGCTGGTAGCCGGAAAGCGCGAGCGAGGTCTTATCAAAGAGACCGATGACGTGCTTCTGCTGGTGTCCGTCGGGTAGCGCCAGTCTGATCATAACGCCCCCCCCAGCCGGGAGAGTATATCGAAGAGATCCCTGGTCTCGAACGAGACCCGGTTGGCGATGACGACCGCCTGCGACTTGACGATCTCGGCGACCGGCTCAAGCCCCATGCGCCGGACGGCCGCCGCGTTCGCGCCCCTCACCACGGCGACGTCGGCCGCCTCCGGGAGGTAGCTTGCCGCCGCGCCCCATACCGGGAAAACCCGGTAGTTGAAAAACCGCATCGACCGCGCGTATGCCTCCGCCAGGTTCGGATATTCGCTCACGATCCTCACCGGACCGTGAGACGTCCCCGCAAACGCGCCGCCGGCCGCGCCGCCCGGGGCCGAGGCCGCGTAGAGGCGCTCGTGGCCGAATCCCAGCTCCGTGACGACCACCAGCGCGATCTTCCGGTACGACGTTATCAGCTCGTCTACCCAGAGACGGTCCGATATGCCGATGTCGTAGTTTCCCACCGCCACCTGGATGGGGATATCCCGGGGTGAAAAGACCTTCACGAAGACGCCGGGGGGCGACTGGCTGACGAGCCGATAGACACGGGAGCCGTCGTGGTAGCCCGGGACGACAATGCCGGCCCGCTCCATCAGGTCGGCAACGGGCCCGGTGAGCGCGCCCTTCGGCAGGGCCACCTTGAGGCGGATATCAGCGTCCGATGAGGTCGGGGATATCACCGATCTTCTCCTTGGGGATGTCCAGAATCTTCCCGGTCGACGAATCAGAAATCCGTACCGCATCTCGATCAACCGTCAGTACCCGGCGGAACATGCCGGAGTCCTGGCCCGCCGACGCGATGTGGGCGGCTATCCCCCGGTCCCGGAGGGCCGATACGATCCTTCGGGCAAGCGAGCGGTCGGCGCCGGGGATAACCAGCACGGCCCGCTTGCTCAGTGCCGCCGTAAACTCGGCGCCGGCGACGATCCGGTCGATCTTGAGCGCCCAGCCGACGGCGCGGGTCGATACCCGGCCCCTGGAAAGGATAGAGGTAAGGTTATCGTACCGTCCGCCCGACATGAGGATATCACTGCGGGCCGTCCGTGCGGAGTCGGGGTACGCCTCCATGACAAGCCCCGTGTAGTATTCAAAATTGAGGGGAAGCGAAAAGCTGATCTCGAAAGGCACGCGGGCCTGCCCGATCGCGGCGATGGAATCGTCGAAGGCACAAAGCGCCGCCTCGATTCCCGCCGTCTTCGGGAGAAACGCCCCCACGTTTCTGATAAAATCCCGGGATGATGAGCGGAGTTCGAGGAGTCCGAGGAGTTTTTCGAGGCCTTTCCTGGCGCAGACTCGCGCCAGCTCATCCCGATTCTTCTCGTGGATGAGCTTGAGCACCGCCTCCTTCTCTTCGCCGGAGAGCCCCGCGGCATCCAGCAGTTCGCGGACCAGCGGCGGATAGCCGAGCCTCAAGCAGCGGCGATTCGTAGCCCATCCTGATCAGGATAGAGACGGAAAGCTCGACGACCTCGGCGTCGGAAGCGGCAGGGCTGCCGTTATTTTTCTCGATCAGCTCCACGCCGCACTGCCGGTGCTCGGAGGTGCCGTCCTCGTCGTACGAGAACATATCGGCGATATAGCAGAGCCGAACGGGATCACCTGTATCGGCAAAACGCTCGATAAAAAGCCGGTTTACCGGGATCGTACCGTCGGGCCGCAGCACCACGCGCTGCCCGCTCCAGCCGTCCCAGTCCAGGAAGGAGTAGAGGTTATCCAACATGCGCGGGTCAAGCGTACCGGCAGCAGTGAACAGCGATATCGGCTCCACGGTCGATGTTCTGATCTCCTGATACCCCCAGCGGATCGCCTCTTCCAGGAAGAGGTCTTCGGCGTGCCGAAACTTGATCGTGTCTTTCGGCAGGAGGTCTTTCCCACGCTTCTGTGTATCCATAAACGGCCTCCGGAAGTGAGCCTGTTATATATCATATTTTCGTAAAATGTCAAAATTAAGTTGACAGCGTCTCCGCTAAATTACTATTATTACATGCTTATGGTGGGTATAGCTCAGTGGTTAGAGTGTCGGGTTGTGGCCCCGAAGGCCGAGGGTTCAAGTCCCTTTACCCACCCCAGAAATCATATCGAGGGCCGATAAGGCCCTTTTTATTTCCATCCCCGGCCCGGTTCTTCGGCCTCCGTTCTCTACAGCCGGGATAGCGCGATCGTAGCAACGCGCAGTGAATCCTTCGGCCCATCGCCTCATCTTATACTAAAGTTAAATCTCACCGATATGCACCGGCGGAACCTTAATCCCATATGTATCGATTATACGCCTTTAGTTTAACAACGGAGTGTAAAATGCCCCAGAGGATTGTTATCGTCGGCGGCGTCGCCTGCGGTCCCAAGGCCGCCGCCCGGGCCCGGAGGCTTGATCCCGATGCCCGGATTACCATCATAGAAAAGGGAGAGACGTTGTCGTACGCGGGATGCGGGATACCCTACTTCCTCTCGGGAGACGTAAAGGAAGCAAGCGGACTGACGGAGACGCCTCTCGGCGTCGCGCGGGACACGGACTTTTTTAAGAACGTGAAAAATATTACCGTCCTCAACAAGACCCTTGCCGAATCTATCGACCGGGATAATAAGATAGTCCACGTCGTTAATGTCGCCGACGGCTCCCGCTCCCGGATTCCGTACGACAAACTAGTGCTGGCGACGGGCAGCCAGCCGTTCCTGCCCGATATCCCCGGCCGCGATTCGGTCAATAATGTCTTTACCCTCTGTTCTCACGCGTGCGTCGAAGACGCCGTAAAGATCGACCGGGCCCTGATGGAAGGAAAGCTTAAAAACGCGGTGATCATCGGGGGCGGGCTCATCGGCCTGGAGATCGCGGAGTCCCTCGTCAGGAGGGGGCTTTCGGTCACCATCGTCGAGATGATGGACCGTATCCTTCCCGGCCTGTTGGACGCGGAGATGAGCGTATATCTGACCCGTCACCTCATCCAGAAGGGCGTCGGCGTCATGACCGGTACCACGGTCACCCGGATAACGGGCGACGGCCGGGGTAACGTCGTTTCCGTCGTCACCGATAAGGGCGAGGTTCCGGCCGATTTCGTTCTCGTGGCCGTCGGGATGAAGCCTAACACCAAACTGGCCAAAGACAGCGGCATTGAGATCGGCCAGCTGGGCGGCATCCTCATCGATGAAGAGATGAAAACCTCGGACCCCGATATCTACGCCGGGGGTGACTGCGTGGAGCAGATGGGCCTGGTGCATGGCAGGCGCGTTACCATCCCCATGGGTTCAACGGCCAATAAGCACGGCCGCGTAATCGGGACTAACGTTACCGGCGGCAGCGAACGATTCAAGGGCGTTTGCGGGACGGCCATCGTCAAGGTCTTTGACTATACCGCGGCGGCCACGGGTCTTTCGGAGGCGGCCGCAAAAAAGGCGGGCTTCGTTGTGCAGACCGTCCTTTCCCCCTCGCCGGATAAGGCGCATTACTACCCGGGGGCACAGACGGTCGTGATAAAGCTCGTGGCCGACGCCGGCGAGCCGCAGGCTCCTCGGCGCCCAGATCATCGGACCCGGAGACGTGGACAAGCGCATCGACGTGGCGGCCGTCGCCCTCGGTTTCGGCGCGACGGTCGATCAGGCCGCGGACTTCGACCTCGCCTACGCACCGCCCTATTCCTCGGCCATGGATAACATCATCACCGCGGCAAACATCATGAGGAACAAACTGGACGGCATCGCTAAAAGCGTCACCCCGATGCAGGTGATGGAGCGAATCACGCGGGGCGATGATTTCGTGCTCCTGGACGTCCGTACGCCGTCTGAGATCACAACGGACGGGAGGCTCCCCTCGGATAAGTTCGTCCATATCCCGCTCGGAAAGCTCAGGGAGCAGGCCCGGGACCTGCCGAAGAATACCGAGATCATTACCTACTGCGCGGTAAGCCTCAGGGGCTACGAGGCCGCCAAGATCCTGGAGGGTCTCGGGTTTACCGACGTGAAGTTCATGGACGGGGGCATTGTGATGTGGCCCTATGACGTGGTGAGATAGACATGTCGGGATGACCCAGCCCCCCTCCCCGCCGATTATAGACGCTAAAACACTTCGACGGAAAAAGAGAATGAGACGCGTCCGTTCCACGCCGCATAGGTCTATAAAGATCCTATGCGGCGTACCCCTCAATACCACCACTTGATTAAGCTAATAAACGTCTTTACATATCTATAGTTTACGTATATGGTGAGCGATAATCCTGGTATTAAGGAGGCGCTCCCTCTTGACTCGAATACCCCCCCGGATGTTGCCTTTCCTTGTCGCGGGCGTTGTGTTTATTGTGCTTGCCTCTGCGTCCACCTTTCTTCCGGTATACGTGCCAACAAGAATCATCATTACGGTCAGGGGTCCGGAGACAGTCCCGTACCGGGTCTATTACGACACCGGAAAGGGATGGCAGGAAAAGAAATCCGTCACCGTCAATTATACGAAATCCGATACCTTTACCGAGCTCGGCTTCGCCCTGCCGCCGCGGGAGATCAGGAGACTGCGTATAGACCCGGGTAACGCGGGCGGCACGGTCGAGATCAAGGGCATCGCGCTGGAGAAGTATGGTTTTTTCCGCCATACGTGGGGGGCGGAGGAAATTGCACGGGATTTCCGCCCGTTAAGGGATATCGGGCAATTTGCCATCAAAGACGGAATTGTTTCTATAGAATCGACCGGTAACAGCCCGCAATTCGAAACCACGGCGGCCTCCCCCATACCCGCCGCAAACCGGGTCAAGCGGGTCTTTCTCTATCTCCTCTCGTTCCTCCTGTCCCTTTTGGGCCTTCTCGTATCATTCAAAAGGGATACGGTCATTTCATGGTTATCAAGAATCCCTCACGTAAGACTCTGCCTCTTATCCGTCGTGCTGATATACCTTGCCCTACTCACTATTCCGCCAACCTACAGATCCTATAATCCCGACCTTGATAACTCATGGATATATGGCGTTAACTACCTGTATGATACAGGGATGGGTAATGATTTGGTTTGGACGGGTGGTTATTTAGAATTTCTCATATTACCGATGCACATTGGCAAGAACCTGGAAATCGCCCTGTGTTTTCAGATTCTTATATGGGTTGTTTTCGTCTCGAGCCTTATATATCTATTTAGAAAGAAGACGGTTGGCGTCATGCGGATTGTCTTTTTTACGGTATTATTTATAAATTTTCTTATTATCTCATCTATAGAGTATTTCAGCATCTATACTATTCTGACGTTGTTTTTGATAACCTCTATTGAGAAAGATAGGTGGTACATTCCATTCACCATAGGGGTGTTATTATCCGTTATAGTTTTCTTTATAAAATTTAATAACGGGCTGCTCCTGCTATCCACCGGGGTCCTCTTAGTCATGATCACTACCTTCCTGGACTATAAGAAGGGAATCAGGATGGGGATTGTATGGCTATTGTCATTCGCAGTCGGTTTTATAGTCCTGTACCTGTATAAGTACAAGGACTTCTCACACATAGCTTACTACTTACGAGGTATCTATGAGATTTCGTCCGGCTACAGCGCGGCAATGAGCTATACCGGCGTTAGAGTGGTACTGTTTGCAGCGATAGGCCTTATCATGTTCTATTTCCTGTTCCTGATAAGCACCTTCATAAAGGAACGCAGGGTTTTCTTTTTGCTTCTAATGTTTTCGATACCGCTGTTCTTTGCTTTCAAACACGGATTCGTCAGGCAGGACCTCCATTCTTTCAACTTCTTCGGCATGTTCTCAGGCGTCTTCTCGTTAGCGTTGCTGTCCCTTGAAGACACTAAGAGGATGACCGTCAGGTCATTATGCTTGTTTTCTCTGGTCATTATATTGAGCACCGTTTACATAACTGATCGTCAGGGGTATAATCATCATCTTGATTTCTTGAAAGGTGGTATTGGGCTCAAGTCATCATTTCATAGGATTGACAAGTTACTCCATCCCGACATAATGAGAAAAGAGTTTGAGGAGTCCGAAGAAAGGCTTGCAGGATTACGGATACCAAAGGACTGGGCGGACACGATAGGAGAAGAACCAACAGGAATATTCCCCTTCATGTTAAACTACGCGCCGGCCAATCACCTGCGATATGTAAACTTCCCTATCTTCCAATCCTATTCGGCTTATACCGCTTTGCTTGATACCATAAACTCCAGGTTTATCGGTGACACCGAAAAAGCCCCGCGGTTCATACTCATGCACTGGGACGCGATCGACGGGCGCCACCCGTTGACCGACGCTCCCGCCATGTGGCTTTCAATTTATAAATGGTATGACGTTGTTAATGAAAAGGACGACCTCCTCCTACTGCAGCGACGGGTAAAACCGAGGTTTCGAGACCCCACCGTAATCGATAGCAGGAGATACACGACTGATAGCATCATTGTAATACCCCATTCGGACCATCCGGTTATAATAAAGATCCCGATCGACTTAACACTATACGGGAGAATCATGGAAGTCATCTTTAGGGTTCCGGAGGTTAGGGTTACCCTGCTCTCGTCATCACGTAAGTGCGATATGAGGATTGTTCCCGATACGCTTCAGGACGGGCTACTCGTCAATTTTCTCCCTGAAGGTCTTGATGAAACAAAGACACTGTTATCATATGACAAGAGTCCGAACGAATTCTCGTTATTACGGTTGCACGGTGCGGGTCTCCGTTATTATAAGAGTGACATTATCGTCGAATATGGTATTCTTACCGATACTATGATTGATACGACAAATTGAAAATGTATCACTAACCTCTATACATCAACAGAAATGGTTATTAGAGATATCATTGCGATCGCGCGCCCCCGGCATTACGTGAAGAACCTCTTTATCTTCACGCCCCTCTTTTTTGGCGGGAAGTTACTCGATATCGGGTCCTTGACTTCCTGCCTGATCGCCTTTATCTCGTTTTGTTTCCTTTCGAGCTCTCTGTATATTTTTAACGATCTCAGGGATATTCAATACGATAGAAACCACGCGGTAAAGAAAGACCGGCCGCTGGCAGGCGGGAGAGTTTCCAGGAGGACGGCCTATTTCCTCATGGCCCTCTTCGCGGGGGCGAGCGTCTCATTTTTCCCATTTTTCACCGCGTATACACTCGCCCTGCTATTTTCCTATTTCGTCCTGAATGTCCTCTACTCCATCGTGCTGAAGGGCTTGCCCATTATCGACATCACGTGTATCGCCATCGGGTTTGTATTGCGGATATTCATCGGAATGGAGGAGGCCGGTATCGGCCTGAGTAACTGGCTAATCATCATGACGTTCCTGCTCGCAATGCTCCTGGGACTGGCAAAAAGAAGGGACGATCTGTTGCTCATCAATAGTCCCGGCGATATACGGAAGAGTCTCAATGGTTACACCCTCGAGTTCGTCTCCGCGTGTATGGTTCTCATGGCAGGCGTTACGATCGTCTGCTATATCCTTTTTACCACCGAAACCGAGGTCATTGAGCGATACGGGACCCAGTATCTTTACCTGACGGGTTTTTGGGTAATCCTGGGGATCCTCAGATATCTGCAGATCGCATTGGTTGAGCAGAGGACCGGCGACCCGGTCGAAGTCTTCCTGACCGATCGTTTTATTCAAATCGTCTTTCTCGCATGGATTCTGTGCTATCTATACATTATATATTTTTACTAACGGATAAGAGATCAGTGTATGCAGAGAAAGATTGTCATCACCGGCGCCGCGGGTCTCGTCGGCCAGAACCTCGTATACAGGCTCATGGAAGATGGCGGTTTTCTCCCGATCTGCATAGACAAAAACGACTTCAACCTTTCGATCCTGAAAAAGCTTCATCCGTCCGCTCAGACTATCTGCGCCGACCTCTCAGAACACGGCGCGTGGGAAGATTCCTTCCACAAAGCCGATTGCCTGGTGGTCCTCCAGGCGCAGATCAGCGGCAAGACCCCCGATGTATTCCGGAAGAACACTCTGGACTCCACCCGCCTGGTGATTGCCGCCGCCAAACGTGCCGGCGTATCCTATATCGTTCATATCAGCTCATCGGTCGTCAAATCGGTAGCGTTTGACCAGTACGTTGCCTCAAAGACCGAACAGGAACGGATGGTGATCTCCTCGGGGATACCCTATTGTGTCTTACGGCCGACATTGATGTTCGGCTGGTTTGATCCCAAGCATCTCGGCTGGCTGTCACGCTTTATGCAAAAGACACCGATCTTTCCCGTCCCGGGTGACGGAAGGTTCATCCGCCAGCCCCTGTACGTGCAGGACTTCTGCAGGATTATCATTTCGTGCTGTAAGAAGAGGCCGGAGAACCGCGTATACGACATAACGGGGCATGAGCGGGTCTATTACATCGATATAATCCGGAAGATTAAAAAGATAAACGGGCTCCATACCCCCATCGTTCGTATCCCGTCGCGGCTCTTCTCGTTCCTGCTTTCGACCTACGCCCTGTTCTCAAAGAATCCCCCGTTTACCGCCGATCAGCTTGAGAGCCTTACGGCCGGCGATATATTCGAGGGAGTGGATATTGTTCAGGAGTTTGGTGTCACGCCGACCTCCCTGGACGCGGCCCTGATGGAGACCTTTTGCGGCGAGCCCTATTGCCGTATTGTTTTGAAACGGACTTCGTAACGAGTCATCTCAACAAGAGCACCATGGGAAAGAAGATTTGCGTTATCGGCGGCGGCCCTATGGGGCTGGCCCTGGCATATCGGCTGTTGCAGCACGGCCATGCGGTCGACCTGCTTGAAGCGGACGACCGTCTGGGAGGGATGTCGGCCTCCTTCGATCTTGACGGAATTCGTCTGGAGCGGTATTACCACTTCGTCTGCGGCCCGGATTCCCACACGTTCCGGCTCCTCGACGAGCTGGGTATCGGAGACCAGCTCACGTGGGCCGAAACCGGGATGGGTTTCTTCTATGACGGCACCCTCTATCGATGGGACGACCCCGTTGCGCTGCTCGCACTTTCCCCGGCTGACGCTGCTGCAAAAGCTCCGGTACGGGCTTTTTACGGCCTACGCCGGTTCCCGGGGGGACCTCTCGTCCCTGGACGGCGTCCCCGCTTACGAATGGATAAAGAGATGGGTTGGTGAAGAGTGCTTCGATGTAACCTGGAAATTCCTGATGGATAAAAAGCTGTTCGATCATGCCCCGTCCGTCTCCGCGGCGTGGATTGCCTCCAGAATCAGGCGGGTCGCCCGCTCACGATCGAGCATATTCGCGGAGAAGATGGGATATCTGAGGGACGGCACCGACGCGCTGCTCGGCGCTCTGAGCCTTCGTATTACCTCGCTGGGAGGGTCTATCTTCCTGTCAAATCCGGTCGAGGCAATAGAGGCCACCGAACGGGGTATCGCCGGGGTGCGGGTTTCGGGAGGCAATCGCGGGTACGACATTGTGGCGTCCACCATACCGCTGCCATACCTCCCGGCCCTCGTCTCGGGGCCGCCGTCACAACACCTTCGGCGCATCGCCCGAATCCGAAACATCGGGGTAGTATGTACGGTCCTCAAGCTGGACAGGCGGCTCTCCCCGTATTTCTGGATAAATACCAACGATCACCGCATCCAAACCCCCGGCATTATCGAATACACGAACCTGCGGCCCCTTGGACGGGACGTTCATATCGTCTATATCCCTTCGTACGTTCCCCCCGATCATCCGCGATGGAGCATGAAAGAAGACGCTTTCATCGACGAATCTGCGCGGTACCTTTCGATGATAAATCCCGATTTTAGCAGCAGCTCCGTTCTTTCGGGGATAACGTTCCGTTACCGGTACGCTCAACCGATATGCTCCGTAGGTTTCGGCGGGCGTCTTCCCGGCTACCGGAGCGATATCCCGGGGCTCTATATCGCCGATACTTCTCACTCCTACCCGGAAGACCGCTCTATTAACGAGAGCGTGCGTATCGCCGACGAAATGGCCCGGGTGATTATCGAGGATATTGAATGAACGCTCCGCACAGGGAAAGGAATTGACCATGAAAAATGCCGTTGTCGCCGTAATCAAGACAACCCCCGAGACGGTATTGGCCGATATCGAACGGGCGATGAGGTACGCCGGGGCGGCCGATCACCTCGACGTAACAAAGACCACGATTCTCAAGAACAACATCTCGTGGCACATGCCGTTTCTTTCGGCCAACACCACCCCATGGCAGCTCGACGGAACTATCCAGGCGCTCAGGAAGCTTGGATGCGCCGACCTGGTATGCGTCGAAAACCAGACCGTTGTGACCAACGCCGCCAGGGGAGAGCGGCTCAATAAATACGATACCGTGCTCGAAAAACATCGCATTGCCGTGAAATACAATTTCAGGAAAGCCGATATGTCGTGGGTCCCCTACACTCCCAGGGGTACCATGCGGGTGCTCAACAGGATATTCCCTGACGGCATCATGATACCGGACTACTTCTTCGACAAGAACATCGTCCACCTCCCCACCGTCAAGACCCACATCTATACGCGGATGACCGGGTCAATGAAAAACGCCTTTGGGGGGCTGCTGAACACCAGGCGCCACTATACCCATTCCTGGATACACGAAACGCTGGTCGATTTGCTCACGATCCAAAAGGAGATCCATACCGGCATATTTACGGTCATGGATGGGACACTGGCAGGATGCGGGCCCGGCCCCCGGACGATGATCCCCGTGGAAAAGGATTTGATCCTGGCGGGGGCCGATAGCGTGGCCGTTGATGCGATCTCGGCGAAATTAATGGGATTTGACCCGCTGAAGGATATTGACTTCATCAGGATGGCCCACGATGCCGGACTGGGCATCGGCGATCCCGACAAGATCGAGGTGGCCGGTGAGGATATCTCCACCGTTAACTGGAAGTTCTACGTGGGGGATAACCTTGCCAGCCGTGCGGGACACTTCACGTGGTTTGGACCGCTCAGGTGGGCCCAAAAGCTCCTCTTTCATACCCCCCTCGTGGGTGTCTTCATCCTTGCCTCGTTTCTATACCACGACTACTACTGGTGGCCCCTGCACGGCAAAAGGATCATGGAAGTAATCCGGCATACAAAATGGGGAGAGCTGTTCGAGAAATACTAAATTCAATGGCGGGCAACAGGAGACGACCGGAGGGTATCTATTTTATATAGGGTTCAAAGGAAAGGTTCTACCGGGAACGGGCTCGAAGAGACTGCACCACTCGCGACTTCCGAATGGTGCCGGCCGCTCCCTGCCTGTTAAAAATGGTACCCGGGATTCTTGGGGTCAAAATCGGCGTCGGTCAGGCCGACGTTCGGCTTGATATCGTGATACCGGTAGGATTCCAGCACCGAGCCGCTCGTATCGTACGAGATTATTTCGACGGGAAAAAGCGTCACCGCGTTGAGCGCCAGCTCGGTTTTCGGCGCGTAGCTGCTGTTTACGATTCGGACGCGGATTACCTTTTCCGACGAGGAGTAACCCTCGCCCAGGTACGTAACCGCCGCCCGGCAGGCCGGGCTCGTTTCTCCCTCTTCGAGTATCGTAACCATCCGGCCTATCGTGTTTGGCAGCCCCGCCTCGGTTATGGTATGGCGGCTCTCCCCTTTCGTGTACGGAGAGACACGGGCGGTAAGCATCCCCAAAATGCCCCCGGGGCTTACGATCATCTTGTTGTTATACTTTCCCTTGACGTAGATGATTTCGCGGTTGACGTGTTTTCCGGTGAGGTTCTTGATATAGACGGAAAAAGGCCGCTTGAATTTGACAAGCATCGTCGCCTCGGGCAGCAGTTTCCCTCCCACCCGCTCCTGGCTGGTCAGCGTCAAGCGTATAGTCCGATAGCGAATCGACGCGTTCCTTGGCGTCCAAAAGAAGGGAACATGCCGCCGTGTAGTCATCGGCGAGAAGGGTCACGGGAACTAAACAATACGATATCACGAAAAGAAAAAGGATGGACCGTTGAATTAACTTGCCCACATATCCCCCCATCGTCACTGGTATACGTGTATATGATAGCACCGGTTGTCTGTTTTTCAAACTATTTTTTCTCCGGCGGTGATTTTTGGGTTATAATTACCGAAGGATTCACCATACATCCCTGTTACATTCCATAACGTGAAACGCAACAGCCAGCAAGAACACGATAAAGATTTCGAGGCAATGGAGGCGGCCGCTGAAGGCCAAACCTGGGGCTTTGAATACCTGGTCAGGAAACACCAGGGATCGCTGATCAACTATTTCCTCCGTTTCACCCAGAATATTGATACCTCCAGGGAGCTCTCCCAGGAGGTCTTTCTCAGGCTCTATACGGCCCGTCTCCGCTATCGTCCCGATTCGAAATTCACCACGTATCTCTTCACCATCGCCCATAACCTTCTGGTCAACGAGGTCTTTATAAAAAAGCGGCCGGAATCAACGGCCGACGGCAACGACGCCGTCGACGCGACCCCATCGGGGGGCGACAGCCCCGAAGAGAACCTGATCGGCCGGGAAGAAAAACGGAAGATCCGTGACGCCCTCGGGCATCTTAATGCGCGTGAGCGATCGGCCATGATCATGAAGTACACGGAGGGTCTCAGCTATGCCGAGATCGCCGAAATCATCGGGGCCAGCGTTCCGGCGGTGGAGTCGCTGCTTTCGCGCGCAAAAGATAAGATGCGCGTCCGCCTCCGCGGCGCGCCGGATAAGGGCCGGGAATGATAATCCGAAGGTTTTTCAGCCGGTCACGGTTTATAGTATTGAATAGAGAGTCTGCGCGCACGAAACGGCGCGCTATTCACGGGCAATCTGAAATGATTTACCGATAAAGACTAACAAAGGAAGTAAGAACGATGTTTTTTATCACACACACAAAATCGAGGATGAGACGGCTGATATCAGTCTATCTCGACGGCGAGCTTGACCGGACAAGGACACGGCGGCTCATGGCCCACCTCGAAGTCTGTGATCGGTGTCGCGCGGAGCTGGCCGCGGGCAGGCAGTTATCCTCAACGATCGCCTCAGCCCTGCATAAGGGGGAGACTCCCGATATACTCGCCGACGTCCTCGTTGCCCTCAACCGCGAGAAGCAGCGAAGGTCTCACGGTCCGGCCCGCCTGTTCCATCGAACGTTCAAGCCCGCCTTCGCCTACGGGGCGGCGGCGCTCTTCGGGATCGCGGTCGGTATTATCGCCTCTTCGTCGCTGGGCACTTCAACGACGGCCGCGTCCGACCCGCTGCCGGTCCAGTACCTGTCGGAAGCGCCGCCCGACTCACTGATCACGCTTTATTACGGTGATACCGGGGAGGTGGCCAATGAGTAGAAAGACGCTGACGATCATTCTGATTATCTCCATCGGCATTAACCTCGGGCTGCTGGGTTTCATGGGCTACGGCGCGGTCAAACACTCGCGTCTTTTCCGTGACCGTGGTCCCCTCCCGCATTGGTTTGACACGGTCGAGGGGGTTACTCCCGACCAGAAAGACCGGATCAAGGTCATTGTGAAGGAAGGCATTGGATCGATGGATACGCTCAGGAATGATCTCTACCAAAAGAGGTGCGAGCTGCACCTGTTGATCGCCGCGCAGAACCCTGACCTTGCGGCCATCGATGCGAAGATCACGGAGATATCCGTCATCCAGGCACAGATAGAAAAGCTCATCGTTGGGCAGATCATCGACATCAGGGGCGTGCTGACACCCGAGCAGCAAAAGCTGCTCCTCGACTACATGGGACGATGCATGACGCCGCCGCCCGGCCCGCCCTTCGGCGGGATGGGCCCGGGCCCCCGCATGGGAAGGGGAGGCCACGGCTGGGGCAGAGGCGGACCGAATAGATAATAATTTTGGCTAACTATCGACATGTCGATACCGAGAAGAAAAAAAACAAGGAGGATGCTATGAAAAAGACCATACTGGCTGTAAGTGCTGCCGCAATCCTGGTTGCGGGGCTCATGTTCGCGGGGGCCGTTGCGGCCCAGCCCTGGGGCGATCGTCCGGGGGCAGGCAGGGACGGTGCCTGGGGATGCCCCTACTATCCGGGCGGCGCGGGAGACGATACGTTGAACCTGACCGCCGATCAGGAGAAGAAGCTGATCGACCTCCAGGAGAAATACGCCGATAAGGACGACGTCATCACCGATGAGATCACCAAGAAGAGCCGGGAGCTGAGGAAGCTCTACGTCAGCGAGACGCCGGACATCAAGTCCATCGACAAGGTCGAGGATCAGATCAGGGCCCTGGTGGACAAGCGTTTCGCCCTGAAGAGGGAGTTCCGCAACAGCGCGCGCTCTCTCCTGACCGATGAGCAGCTCAAGGCCAATCCGTATGCCTTCACCGGTCCCGGCTTCTGCCGGGGTGGGGTTCGGCGGAGGCCGCGGCATGAGGGGCGGCGGTATGATGGGTGGTTACGGTCCCGGAGGCGGCCGCTGGTAGCAGCGCTTCACGACAACACCAAAAAAGGCCGGCATTATGCCGGCCTTTTTTTATGCCCTATATCATACCCGCCGCGCCGGCATGACGCCGGTTTCGATCGCGCGGCGGCCGGATCACGGCCGGTAACAGTGGGCGGCCCTACCGGTTTTTCTTCGCGTACTCCTCGGCAAGCTTCACGTATTCCATGAGGGCGTCGGGCGCGGCGGCCAGCGTTCCGTCCACAATGGTCACCATCGGGATCTCCCCCGGCTTGAGCGCGGGCCTGGCGTAGGGCGCGTAGCCAAGCTCGTGGACCCCCGTGCTGCCGCGGCAGGGGGACGGGACCGACAGGTGCGGGGTTGACCGCGCGTATTTTTCGAACAGGCCCGGCCAGTGGGGCGGCCCCCCCATCTGGGTGAGCGGCGTAACGGCCAAGCAGCGCGTCGTACCACCCCTCGCCCGCGATCAGGAGCTCGGGAAACGCCGCCTTCAGCTCCGCCTTGATCGCCGTATACCCGCCGTAGAGCGGGTAGTAGGGGTCGTTCGTCCAGGCGTTGTCCGTGTCCAGGAAGACGCCGTCGAACTTGAATTGTTTGATCAGGCCGTCAAAGGTCTCCATCAGCCGCTCCTGCCAGGCCGGGGCGGCCGGGTTGAGCCAGATCTGCCAGCCGGGGTCGTAGGAACGGTCACCGCTCCAGTCGGGCTTGTTGCCCAAAAAGACCGCGCCGCTGGCGTCGTGCAGCAGCGATATCGGCCCGTACTCGGGAAAGTCAGGGTGCTCCCGGTTCGTGCAGTTGGCCCCGAACATCGGCATCACACGCGCCCCGAGGGAATGGGCCCCCTCGATGAGCCGGGCAAACCCGTCCGGCCCGCCGAGGCGCGGCTCCGGCCGGTAGTCGCCGTACTGCCAGTAGTACCTCCCCTCCCAGCCGGGCAGATAGGCCAGCAGCTGATCGGCCGGCATCCGGTCGGCAAACCACTTGATGACCGAGAGCATCTCCTTATACGTATTGAAGACGTACCCGGAAAAGTGCATCCCGTGGATCGAAAGCACCAGGCTGATCTTCCTCATCCAGTCCGGGACATCCGGCCGCGTATCAAACGGCCCAAAGCCGTACGTCTTGGCGATCCGTCCCAGAAACTCCTCCGCGGCCTTTTGGGGATCGGTTACCCGCGACATCTCCCACGGCGCGGTGACAATCGCGGAGGCAAACCGGGTCGCCGGGGCCTCGTAGATCAGCTCCACCTCCACCCCGTCTCCCTCGGGGATGAAGGAAAACCGTTTGGGAGTTACCTCGTCGTCGAGAGATGAAAAGGAGATATACCCGTCGTCTCCCTTGAGGAAGACGATGGGCATCTTGAGCATGAAGATATTCCAGTGAGGGTAGTCAAACGTCATGCCGCCCGGCATGATCGGGAAGTCCTCGGAATGGTCGCTGGTGACGCTCACTCCCCGCTGCCGGTGTACGATAACCTTTGCGGCGCGCAGCTTTTCGCGATGGGCGGCCTCCAGCTTAAAGGTGAGCCCCGAGGCGGTCTTTTCCACCAGGAACATCGCCCCGCCCTCGCACGATTCACTGCCGCCCGCCCAGGTCAGACCCCGGGCCGTGAGCATCGCACGATCGCCCTCGATTGTGAGCTCCGTGCGCCCGGGATCGATACCGTAGACGTTCTCGTGGGTGAATATCTCCAGCGAGAAGGCCGTTCCGAAGATATCATACACCGGGTTCTTCTGATCGTAGCTGAGCCGCTGCATAACAACTCCTCATCTAGTGCTGTAAGATATCGGACGGCCATCCAGCGGGCATCCCTGACTATCCCCCGCATATCCCCCAGGCCGCCGGCCCACGCCGCCGTTACGATCGCGGAGGGGTAAACGCGGCTACCTGAATTCCCGGCCGCTCGTCAACCCTATGGGATAAAAGACCTCGACACGGATTATACCACAGCTAAAACTATTTTCCACCATTCGGTCGATAGGGCTGCTCCAGGTATTTCCCGGCGAGTATGACCCCCGCACCCTCGATTCCGGTATCTATCGCCCTCCGATAATAGCCGATCGCGGTATCCCTCCTTCCCGAGACGTCCTCGATCATGCCCAGGCGGGCCAGCGCCAGGGGCCTGACCCACGCGTAGTTTTCGTCGTCGACCACGAGCGCCTGTTTCAGTTCCACGTCCGCCTCGTCATACCGTCCCTCGTCCATCAGGAGCTTGCCCCTCAGGTGATGATACCGCGCGACGATGGCCCCGTCAAAATAGGGAAGTCCCTCGTCCATCTTCCGCTTGAGAGTGGCGGCGACGGCCCGTGCCCCGTCGAAGTCCCCCGTCTCCGACAGCGCGTTGGCGTAGGGGAAATAGAGCTCCGGGTTGTCCGGATACCGGGCGATGAGGCGCCGCCCGTAGACAACCGCGTCGCCGTAGCGATCCTCGATATTTGCCGTAATCATCAGGAGCGCCGCCTCGGCGCTTGCCTTCGTATAGATGCCGTGCTCGGCCGCCGCCTTGAGGTCCTCGATTCCGCGCTCCTTGTCGCCCGGGATGGAAAGGACCGAAAGGACCAGGCGCGCCGGCTCGGGCATTTCCGCGACCCCGTAGGAAAGCAGCCCAACCCCGTACCGTACGTCCGGATCATCGGGAGATATACGCGCCGCCTCGTCGAGGTATCGCTTTCCCGTGACGGCCGCGCGCGAGGCCTTGAGGTAATCGTGCTGTTCGAGGTATAGCTGGCTCAGCAGCGAATACGCGGTGGCGATCAACAGCTTCACCCTTCCCGTATCCGTTTCCCATCGCCCGCCTTCGGCGAGCGTGATCCCTTTATTGAGGAGCCGCTCGATCAGTGCCCGGTCGATCCCGGCCATGCCCTCCCGGGGGGGGTAGGACATGAGGGCCATAGCCCGGTATATAGAGGGCGCCGGATTTGCCGGGGCCTTTTTTTCGATCGCCGCGAAGACCCGTTCGCCCTCCGATATCCGGGCGTTGAAGATGAGGTCGATCCCCCTGATCAGCTCCGCCCGAAGCCATACCTCCTCGGCCCCGGCAATCGCCGGAAGGGCAATCAAGAGTATCAGGATGAGGGCCAGCCGGGTCTTCATCTCATACGCCAAGCCATAGGATTAACAGGTACTTGCACCCGATCACGAATTTAAGCGTCATCGAATAGAGGAGCCCCCTGGTCACGAACAGCCAGCCGAACATGATGTTGCCGAGAAACGATAACAGCAGGTAGACGACGTAGAAATTGTCGAGGGCAAACGGCATCCCGATAAATTCGAGGTACTTGACGGTAAACAGTGTCGAGACGGCCGACATCAGCACGACCCCCGCCCCCTTGTTTTTCGTCAGCCCCACGCCGATGGTAACCAGGCCCAGGCGCAGGATCGTCTCGTCGGCCAGCGCGGCCTTGAACGGTATGGCTATCAGGTAGACCGTCTCGCGTGGAAACGAGATGGGGACGATCGCGAAGTAGTAGCGGTCGAATACGACATACGATAGCGCCACCAGGACAATCCCGCCGACGATCAATACCGGCAGCGCGGTAAGAAACTCGCGTATCTTCCCGAATCCGGGGAGGTCCAGCCGCGCCGAGAAGGAAAATCCGATGAGCGCCGAGAGAAACAGGACAAGCCCCAGCAGGACAAGCTCGACCGTCATGAAACCCCAGGGGTCCCGGCCCGCCGGGGCAACGCCCGCGGATACGACGAACACCAGGTAATGAAAATAGCCGGCGGCCGATCCGGCGGCAAGGATCGTGAGGACCGTCGACTTGACGACGACCGCGCGGATATCGGTCTCGCGGGTCATGGAGCCGAAGGCCTTGTTCCAGAGTTCGTTCATTATCTTTTTTTATTTCAGGATAGCAAAAAAGGAGGATTGAGTCAAGAAGGCCTTCCCCGGAATCCGTGAACGGCCCGGGAAGCCGGCGGGATGGTGCGAAGAGCCTACCCGGACCGGCCTTCCCCGATGATCTTTTTGTAGCGCGCCAACATCTTCTTCCTGTCCACCCCCAGGTCGATGAAGTCCCAGGGGAACAGCTCATCGTCGTCCCGGGGCCTGGTGACGTAGAAGTCGGGATTGACGGGCGTCTCCCGAAAGACGGCATTCAGGTCGCCGTCGCCGGTTGCGGCGCGCTCCAGGATATCGGCAACGCGCCTGTCTCCCCGGGCAATCAGCGCCTGGAGGTAGGACCACTTTGGCGGCTCGAAAATAACCGATAGTCCCCCGACCCCCTTGAGCGCCCCCTGGATTCGCGTGATCTTTCCCGAAAGGGTCTTGCGGTCTTCCATCGCCATCCATTGGAGCGGTGTATGGGGCTTGGGAACCAGAGGCGTAAGAGATACCGTTACCCTGCCCGTTTTTCCCGCGCCCCTGGTGGCGGCGATGAGCGTATGACGTATCTTTTTAGCGAGTTCCGATATGGCCTTAATATCGTCATCATTCTCTCCGGGCATCCCCACGAGGAAATAGGCCCGGACGCTCATGATCCCTGCCGAGGCGGCCCGCCGGACGAGGTCGAGAATCTCCCCGTCGGACATGGATTTGCCGATATTTCGGCGCACCCGCTCGCTCCCCGCCTCCGGCGCTATCGTCAGACTCCTGACGGAAAGCCCCGATAGAAGCCCGATCCCCTCGTCCGTCAAAAGCTCGGTCCTGATAGACGGGAGACCGACCGATCCTCCGTGTTGCCTGATCGTATCGAGGACGCGGATCAGGCCGGGATGGCTTGATACGGCCGGCCCCAATAGCCCCACCGTCCCGGTCAGGGCAATCCCCGACTCGATGTCTGAAATAATATCCTCCTCGGGGCGCATCCTCACCGGGGCATAGAGGGCGCTTGCCACGCAGAAGGCGCACCCGAAGGGGCACCCCCGCTCTATTTCCACCAACAGCATGTCGGAAAACTCGGCCTCGCCGGTCACGATGGGCGAACAGAGCGCCATCCCGGAAAGATCGGCCCGTTTCCGCACCGTCACCCGGTCGCGCCCCCCCGACACGTTGACAAACGACGTGAGCCTCCCCCGGCCGTCGTAGGCGGCCTCGAAGCGCGCCGGCACATAGACCCCTTCGATCAAACTGAGGGCTTCCAGGATTTCCCGTTTGTCTCCCCTGGCCCCCCCCAGGTCCCCGATGACGGCCAGGATATCCGGCACCAGTTCTTCGCCCTCCCCAAGGGCGAAGAAGTCCACGAACGGTGATATCGTTTCGGGGTTGATCTGGACGGCCGCACCGCCCGCGCCGACCAGCGGGTTCCCCTTGTCCCGCGCGCGCGAGCGCAGGGGTATTTTTGAGAGGTCGAGTATTTTAAGAAGGTTGAGATAGTCGTTTTCGAACGATACGGAAAAGAGCAGGAGGTCCATTTCGCGCAGGCCCCGGCGCGATTCGAGGGTCAGAACCGGATTGCCGGCCCTCCTGAGGGCCGTTTCGTAGGCGGGATCGGGAAGAAAGGCGCGCTCCGCGGAGACGCCGAATTGCTCGGCCGTCCGCCTGAAGACCGAAAGGAAGCCCAGGTTGCTCATGCCCACGGCGTATCGGTTGGGATAGATGACGGCGGTCTTAAGTCCGCCTCCGCCGGCGGCCCGAAGGCCCCGCTCCCGTTTCAAGAGCTCGATGAGATGCCGCTCATAGGAAGACACGTCCGCGTATCACCCGTCCTTCAGGCAACCGTCAATCGGCCTTTTTCCGCAGGAACGTGGGGATATCGTATTCGGAATCCTCGCCGTTGACCGAAAGGTTCTTTCGGGTCACCTTATCAATCGCTATGGCCTCCCGATCCTTCCTGATAAAGGTGGGCATATCCAGGTCGCCCTTCGATTGCCCTATCACGGCCGCGGGCCCGATCTTCAACAACTCACGGTTCAGGTTGTCGTCGGCCCTCGAGAAGCCGGTGGCGATTACCGTGACCATCATCTCGTCGCCCATTGCTTTATCGATGACCGCGCCGAAGATAATATGGGCATCCTGGTGCACTTCCTTCTGGATGTAGGTCATGGCGCCCTCGACATCCTCCAGGGTGAGGTTCTCTCCGCCGGTCAGGTTCACCAGCACACCCTGCGCCCCGTTGATGGAAAGATCCTCCAGAAGGGGGCTCGTGACGGCGCGTTTGGCCGCCTCCATGCCCCTGTTGCTGCCCCCGGCCTTGCCGGTTCCCATGATGGCCATCCCGGTCCCTTCCATTACGGTCCTGATGTCGGAGAAGTCGAGGTTGATGAGCCCCCTGACGGTTATCAGGTCGGAGATACCCTTGACCGCGAAATAGAGGATCTCATCGGCCCGTTTGAAAGCCGTGACGAGGGTTACTTCCTTTCCGGCATACTCCAGCAGCCTCTGGTTCGGGATACACAGGAGCGTATCGACGTGCTTGGCCAGCTCAACGATCCCGTCCTCGGCCTGCTGCATCCGTTTCTTGTTCTCGAAGGCAAAAGGCTTGGTCACCACCCCTACCGACAGCGCCCCGACCTCCTTTGCGATCTCGGCGCAGACGGGCGCCCCGCCGGTGCCGGTCCCACCGCCCATCCCGGCGGTGATAAAGACCATGTGCGCGCCGGCAAGGCTCTCGCGTATCTTGTCCCGGTCTTCTTCCGCGGCCCGTTTACCGACGTCCGGATTCGACCCCGCGCCCAGCCCCTTGGTGAGCTTGGCGCCGAGCTGCATTTTCATGGAGGCCTTCGAGGCCGCCAGGGCCTGGGCATCGGTATTCGCGCAGATAAAGTCGACCCCGGCAAGCCCCATCTCGATCATGTTATCGACCGCGTTACCGCCGCCGCCGCCCACGCCGACCACCTTGATCTTGGCCCCTCCCAGACTATTTTCCACATACTCGAACATATCCATGGTTGGGTCCTCCGGGATTAAAAGTAATCCTTGATAATTTCTTTAAATCGATCGGTCACTTTATTGAATACGTTCTTTTCGCCCACCCGAAAGCGCGCCTGCCCCCCGTTCTTGTAACCGTAGAGCACCAGCCCGACGCCCGTGGCGTACATCGGGCTGTTGACTACGTCCACCAGCCCCCCGATACCGCCCGGATATCCGATGCGGGCCGGCATGTTGAAGATCTGCTCGGCCATTTCCCCGATCCCCTCCAGGAGCGACGACCCACCCGTCAGCACCACGCCGGACGCCATGACGTCCATGTATCCCGACCGCACGATGTCCCGGTGGACCAGGGAGAGTATCTCCTCCACCCGCGGTTCGATGATCTCGGCAAGTATCTGCCGGGAAACGACCCTCGGTTTTCTTCCCCCTACCGACGGCACCTCGATGGTCTCGTCCTTGTCCACGAGGGAGGCGAGCGCGCAGCCGCTCTTCTTCTTTATCCGCTCCGCGTCTATGAGCGGAGTTCGCAGCCCCACGGCAATGTCGTTGGTCAGGTGATCACCGCCCAGCGCCAGCACGGTCGTATGCTTTATGCTGCCCTGGGAGAAAACCGCCACGTCGGTCGTCCCGCCGCCGATATCCATGATGACGACGCCGAGCTCCTTTTCGTCCTCTGAGAGCACCGCTTCCGCAGAGGCGAGCTGCTCCAGGACGATGGTCGATACGTCCATGCCCGTCCGGTTTACGCAGCGGATGATGTTCTGGGCGCTGGTCACCGCGCCCGTTACGATGTGCACCTTGGCCTCCAGCCGCACGCCGCTTATGCCGATCGGCTCCTGTATGCCGTCCTGCTCGTCCACGATGAATTCCTGGGGCAGGATATGGATTACTTCCCTATCCACCGGTATGGCGATCGCGCGGGCGGCATCGATGACGCGTTTCACGTCGCTCTCGGTCACTTCACGGCTTTTTACCGCGATAATCCCGTGGCTGTTGAAACCCTTGATATGTCCGCCGGCGATACCGACGAAGACCGATTTGATCTCGAGGCCCGCCATCAGTTCCGCCTCTCCTATCGCTTTCTTGATGGAGGCGACCGTGCTCTCGATATTGATTACCACCCCTTTACGCAATCCCCGCGACGGCGCTGAGCCGATCCCGATTATCTCGATTTCACCGTCGACCTGCTCGCCCACAATCGCACAGATCTTGGTAGTCCCGATATCGAGACCGACGAATATGTTACCGTTTGCCGTCATCGTTTCACCTCCTTGCCTTGAGGTCCGTTACATCACCGGCGCCCCTACTTTCACCACGACCCTGTCTTCGATGTTCATATAGATATATCGGATAGTACCCCGTTTCTGGGCATCGTCCAGCACCCGGGTCAGCCGCGCGACCTTCTCGTCAAAGGGCGGCTGCCCGAGACGTATCTCGATGCCTTCACTGGTTATAACGGTATACCCCATAACCTCGTCAAATCTCACCGCCTTTACGTGCCCGTCGGCAATGATCCGGCCGTCCCGCATCAGCGTCAAAAGCCGCGCGCCCTCGACGTACTGATCGGGCAGGGCCATTCCGGCAAAGGCGGGAAGCCCACCGATGTCCGCATCGATTTCGGCCAGTTCACCGTCCGGGTCGACGAATCGCCGGCCTTCGTCGGTCACGGCCACCGCCACCGGGGCGTGCTCCGTGATCCTGACGATCAGCTTATTGGGAAGGTCCCGGGAAACCTCGACGTCCTTAACCCAGTCGACGGCGGCAACGCGGTCCCGTATGGCGGCGAGATCCGTCTCCAGCAGGGGACTGCCCGCCGCAAACCCGATGGCCAGGCCGATATCGTCACGATCCGCCCTCACGACCCCGATGACGTCCACGTCCTCCAGGCGGAAATATGATGAGTCGCCGATCTTCCTGCCGATCCCGGGCAGTACCCGGACGGCGCCATAGAGGATCATACCCACTAACGCGAGGGCGCAGACCGCAACGATCAGGGTCGCCGGGCTCCTTCCCGGCCCGTCCTTTGTGACCCGTTCCTGTTCCTTCTTGACGCCGAATTCCGACGGTCCGATATTTTTGAGATCTCTGGTCACCGGTCCACCCCGACTATCTTGATCTCCGGTTCGAGCTCGATCCCCCGCTCATCGCGGGCTTTTTTAACGATCAGCTCTATGAGTGAAAGGACATCGGCCGCCCGCGCCCCGCCGCGATTCACGATGAAATTGGCGTGCAGCGTTGATACCTCGGCCCCCCCTGCCCTGGTTCCCTTGAGGCCGAGCTCCGTGATAATCCTGCCGGCGGGCGACCCGGGGGGGTTCTTGAAGACCGACCCCGCCGAGGGCAGAGACAACGGCTGCCGGTCGCGCCGCCAATCCAGTTTTTCCTTGACGATCCGGGAGATTTCTTCCGGGTCTCCCGTTTCAAGCGTCATATCTACGTGCAGGATGATCTCGCTACTGTCCAGGCCGGACGTCCGGTAGCCGAAACCGAGCTCATCCCTTGTCCTATTATAGACCTTTCCGTCCGCTCCCAGGATAGTCGCCGCATGGACAACGCCCTCGATATACGCGCCGTGTGCGCCGGCGTTCATGACGACCGCGCCCCCGACGCTGCCGGGAATCCCCGCCAGCTTTTCGAGCCCCGCCAGGGACCACTCCACGCATCGGTTGATCACTTCCATGAGGGGCGCCCCGGCCTGGGCCGTCACCCTGTTTTCGCCCGTCCGCTCGACGCCCGCCATCGCCTCCATCGAGACCACGCTTCCCCTGATCCCGCCGTCCCGCACCAGGAGGTTGGTTCCCCTCCCGAGGATGACAACGGGTATATCGCGTTGCCGGAGGATTGTGAGCGCGGCCCCGAGATCATCGGCGTCGGCCGGCACAATGAAGATATCGACCGGCCCGCCGATCCGGTACGAGGTATGGCGCGCCATCGGCTCGTCAAACAGGACCGTGCCCCTGATCTCTTGTTCAAGGCTTCGCATCGCGCTCCTTCAGCAGCGCCAGGAGTTCCTCTCCTGACCGGTAGATATCTCCGGCCCCGAGGGTGATTACCATGTCCCCCGGCTGGACGATCCGCATCAACTCCGGTGCGATTTCTTCTTTCTTCGGCACGAAGTATCGCTCTCTCATCCCGCGTTTTCCGATCTCCTCGAAGAGGCCTTTCGCGTCCACTCCGGGTATCGGGTCCTCGGAGGCCGCGTAGATATCGGTCATCACGAGGACGTCGGCCGCAAAAAACGCCGTCAAAAAGGCATCAAAGAGGTCGCGGGTTCTCGTGTAACGGTGGGGCTGGAAGACCGCCACGATCCTGCCGCCCCAGAAGCTTCTGGCGGCTGCCAGTGTCGCCACGATCTCGGTGGGGTGGTGCCCGTAGTCGTCAACCACCGTAACGCCCGACGCCTCGCCCTTGATCTGAAAACGCCGGTGCGGCCCGGAAAACTGTGAGAGGGCCTGTGTTATCGTATCGAAATCGAGCCCCACCTCCATGCCGACGGCGATAGCCGCCAGCGCGTTGAGGACGTTATGCGAACCCGGTATGGGAAGATCGACCTCCCCCCACGGCTCACCGTGATACGACACCGTAAAGGTCGACCGGCCTCCCCGAAATGCAGTTCCCGACGCGGTGAAATCCGCCTGGGGGATACCCCGTAGGTTATGAAGCGCCTCTTGACCTCGGGTATGATCGCCTGGACGTTCTCGTGATCCAGGCAGAGCACCGCCAGGCCGTAAAACGGGATCTTGTTGATGAACGTAACGAAGGCGTCCTTTATCTGGGCCAGGTCCCGATAGTAGTCCATGTGTTCTTCTTCGATATTGGTGACAACCGCGATGGTCGGCGACAGCAGGAGAAACGATCCGTCGCTCTCGTCGGCCTCGGCCACCAGGAACTGCCCCTCGCCGAGCCTCGCGTTGGAGCCGATGTAGTCGAGTTTGCCTCCGATGACCATCGTCGGGTCGAGGTTTCCCATCCCCATGATAGTGGCGATCATCGAGGTAGTGGTGGTCTTGCCGTGGGTGCCGGCCACCGCCACGCCGTACTTCATCCGCATGAGCTCCGCCAGCATCTCGGCCCGCGGGATCACCGGGATATTCTTCCGGATCGCCTCCAGGACCTCGGGGTTGTCTTTTCTTACCGCAGTGGAGACCACGACCACGTCTGCCTCCGCGAGGTTCTTCTCCGAGTGGCCGTAGTGAACGACGGCCCCCAACGACCTGAGGCGCTCGGTTATGTCGCTCTTTCTGATGTCCGAGCCCGAAACCTCGTATCCCCGGTTGAGGAGGACCTCGGCTATCCCGCTCATCCCGATGCCCCCGATGGCAATAAAGTGGACCTTGTGAAATCCACGGTATGTCCTTGTCTGGTTCTTAATCATTCTGTCCTGTCGTCCCGGCCGGTTATCCATTCGGCGATCCGGCGCGCCGCGTCGGGCCGTGCGGCCTCGCCGGCCCTGTCTCCCATTACCGAAAGGCGCTTTCTGTTGCCGAACGCCTCCCGGATCAGTGAGGAAAGCCGCCTGCCGGTAAGGTCTTCCTGCCTGATCATATCGGCCGCCCCCGCCTCCACGAGGTAGGCGGCGTTCTTTGCCTGGTGGTCGTCCACCGCGAACGGATAGGGAATCAGGAGCGAGGCCCGCCGGGCCGCCGCCAGCTCCGATACCGTCATCGCGCCGGACCGCGCGATAACCCAGTGGGCGCGCCCGTACAGATGCTCCATATCCTCCCGGAAGTCGTGGACCTCGGCGGATATCCCCGCCTCCTTATATGCCCGCTGAACGGCGGCGAGGTCGTTGCCGCCCGCAAGGTGAATAAACGAGACCGTCCCTTTCATATCGGCCAAAAACGGCAGCGCTTCGGTGATCAGCCCGTTGATACGGTGCGCGCCCTGGCTCCCGCCGAAGACCAGGATCGTGAACGGCAGCGACGTCTGGTCTGCCGGCGGCACGGAGAAGAGGGCTTCCCTGACGGGGTTGCCGACGAAGACGCCGACGCCGCGGGGGAAGTCGGAGACAGCCCCCGGCAGGCCCAGAAACGCCCGCCGGACGAACCGCCCGAGAACCCGGTTGGTAAACCCGGCCACCGAGTTCTGCTCGATGACGGCCCGCCTGATCCCCAGCAGCGCCGCGGCGGCGACCACCGGCCCCGAGGCGTATCCGCCCACGCCCAACACGACGTCCGGCTTGATCTTTAACAGCGCCGCCAGCGCGCATATCCCGGAAAGCGGCAGCACTCCCACGGACATCACCTTCGCGCCGGCCCCGCTCCTGCGGAACTTGACGACCGGGATATATCTCACGTCAATCCCCCGGCCGGGCAGTACCCGCGCCTCTATGCCGTCCCGTGTCCCGATGAAAGAGACCTCGTGCTTCCCCCCGCGGGTAAGGATATCGTACACGGCCGTCCCCGAATAAAGGTGGCCTCCCGTTCCCCCTCCCGCGATGACGACCTTCATTTCGCCTCCCCCTGGGCCGATACGTTGAGGAGCACGCCCATCGCCGCCAGGCTCGTTAGAAGCGAGGACCCGCCGTAGCTGATAAACGGCAGCGTCATCCCCTTGGTGGGCAAGAGCCCCGTCACCACCCCGATGTTGAGGATCACCTCAATGGTAATCAGCGCGGTAATCCCCACCGCCAGGTAGGAGCCGAAGAGATCGGGCGCCCTCTTGGCGATCCTGATTCCCCGCATGCACAACAGCCCGAATGCGGCGATGACCGCAACCACCGCGATGAACCCCAGCTCCTCGCCGATGACCGCGAATATGAAATCCGAATAGGCAAAGGGGAGATAGAAGAGCTTCTGCGTGCCCTCCCCCAGCCCGGCCCCCACGATCCCCCCCGACCCGAAGGCCAGAAACGACTGGATAATGTGATACCCGGTATCCAGCGGGTCGGCCCAGGGGTCCATAAAGGCCATAATTCGCCGCATACGGTAGGCCGAATGGACGATACAGAAATAGACCACGGGCACCGCCGCGATCACCGTCGCCGCAAGGTAATAGAACCTCGTGCCCGCTACGAACATCATGATGATCACGATCGCCCCGATGGTGACCGCCGCCCCGAAATCGGGCTCAAGCATGATGAGGGCGGCCACGACCAGCAGCAGAATAATGTGGGGGACGAACCCCACCGTAAAGGTCTTTATCTTTTCGTATTTCTTCGTGAGCGAGTATGACAGATAGATGACAAGCGTAAGCTTGATGAGCTCTCCCGGCTGAAACGTAAATCCCATCAAGTCGATCCATCGGCGCGCCCCGTTTATCTTCTTGCCGACTCCCGGCACAAGCACAAGCACCAGCAGGCACAGGCTCACCAGGAATATCGGGTAGACATAGGTTCTCAGCAGATGGTAATCGATCCGCATCATCGCGACCATCGCCGTCAGCCCAAGGACGGCCCACAGGAGCTGCTTCTTAAGATAGAATGCAGCATCCGCGTTCTCGTCGTACGCGACGGCGGAGCTCGCCGAAAAGACCATCATGATGCCGAATATGACCAGGACCGCGATCAGGACGATAAGGACCCGGTCATATTCATTCCTGCTACCCATCGCCGAAAAACCTCTTGACGTGCTGTATAAAATCCTCTCCCCGTTCCTGGTAATTCCTGTACTGGTCAAAACTCGAACAGGCCGGCGCCAGTAAAACCGTATCACCCGAAACTGCCCGCTCGCCCGCGATCCTGACGGCCTGCCCCATGGTGCCGGCGGCAACGATCGGGACAACCCCCGAAAGCTCCCGTTCGATGATCGGCGATGCCTCACCGATCAGGTACAGGCCCTTGACCCGCTTTTTAAGCGCCTCCTTCATGGGGGCGTATGCCCCCCCCTTGTCCACCCCGCCCAGGATGACGTGGAGCCCCCCGGCGAAGCTCTCAATCGATTTGAGCGCCGCCCCCACGTTGGTGGCCTTGGAATCGTCGTAGAAGCTCACGCCGGACCCGGTCGTCAGCACGTGCTGAAGCCGGTGGCCGTGGGGTACGAACTGCCGGATCGCGCGCCGGACCGCCTCTCCCCTGCACCCGACCGAGGCCGCCCCGGCCACGGCCGCCATGATATTCTCGATATTGTGGACCCCTGTGAGCCGGGAATCCCGTGGGTCGTAGGAGTCGAGGGTGCCGTTAACCGTGCAGATGATCTCTTTCCCGTCATACCATACCCCCCCCTGTTCCTCCCGCGCGCGCGAAAAATAGAGCGGTGCCGCGGCGATGTTATGAGTCCGCGACATGACCAGGTCATCGTCCCGGTTGAGCACGGCGATGTCTTCGCCCGTCTGATGGGTGAATATCTCGAGCTTTGCCGCGATATATTCTTCGTAGCTCCGGTACCGATCGAGGTGATCGGGGGTTATGTTGAGCAGCAGCGCCACCCTGGGTGCAAACGTCTCCACCGCCTCCAGCTGAAAACTCGATATCTCCGCCACGATATAATCCACGGCGGGACCTTCCTCCCCGGGACCGGGCGCAAACTCGATAAGCGGCGTCCCGATGTTTCCCCCCACGAGGACCCTTTTACCGCAGGCTTCGAGGATCGTACCCAGCAGCGCGGTCGTCGTCGTCTTCCCGTTGGTCCCGGTCACCGCGATGACCGGAGTATCGAAAAACCTGAAGGCAAGCTCGACCTCACCGATGATCCTGACCCCCTTCTTTTGCGCCTCGGCCAGCGGCTCCATGAAGAGCGGCACGCCCGGGCTGACCACGATGAGGTCGGCGGCCAGGAAGGCCGCGGTGTCATGCCTGCCCAGGTCGGTGACAACCCCCAAATCGCGCAGCTCGGCAAGCTCGGTCTTCTTGCCGGCAAGATCGGACATATCGGTCAGCGTCACCCGTGAGCCCCGCCCGGCGAGAAATCGCGCGGCGCTCATCCCCGTCCTGGCTCCGCCGACGACAACGACCGTTGCCCCGGAAAGCCCGATGCCGTCCCCTTTTGCCTTACGCGTCATACCCGCTACATCGCCTCGATCTCTGAGATCATCATATTGTACCGGTCGCTCTCCAGCCTGAGCAGGCTCACTTCGACCCGGTAGACCTCGTCGGCCGAAATCCGCTGGGAATCCCTGACGCACCCGACCACGACAAAGCCGTCGAAGTTTATGCCTTTCGTCTGCCGGCCGGACGAGAGATCAATCCGAACCAGCGCCCCCGGGGCAAAGTCGCGGTTAGTCTTGAGTACGACTATCCCGTCGGCCGACTCGACAACGTCGGCGCCGACCATCGCGTCCCCGAAGCTGGTAAGCTCGAATTCCTCGAGGAAGACCCGGCAACCCACCAGACCCGCCGCCTTTTCTCTCTGGTAATAATGATGCGCCATGAATATGCCTCCCTATCGTATTTTTAAAGTACTCAATGCCAGAAGGGCAAGGATAATTGATATGATCCAAAACCGCACGATTATCTTCGGCTCGGGCCACCCCAGAAGCTCGAAGTGATGATGGAGCGGCGCCATCTTGAATATCCGTTTGTGCTTCCACTTGAAAAACCCGACCTGGAAGATGACCGACAGCGTCTCCACCACAAAGAGACCCCCCACGATGACCAGCAGCAGTTCATGCTTGGTAGCTACCGCCACCGTGCCTATCCCCCCGCCCAGGGAGAGGGCGCCTACGTCCCCCATGAAGATCTCGGCGGGATAGGAGTTATACCACAGGAAACCCATTGCGGCCCCGACCATCGCCCCGCAAAACACCGCCAATTCTCCCGTACCGGGAAGATACGAAATCAACAGGTAGTCGGCGATGTTCACGTTTCCGGTGCAGTAGGCAAAGACCAGATAGGTGATGGAGACCGCCACCACGGGGCCCGCCGCCAGGCCGTCCAGGCCGTCGGTCAGGTTAACGGCGTTTGCCGCCCCGACGATGACAAATATCGCAAAGGGGATATAGAACCAGCCGAGATCGGGGTGGAGCGCCTTAAGAAACGGTACCGACAGCTCCGTGTTGTAGTTGGGCGCAAAGTAGAGCATCACGCCCACGACGATCCCGACGATCAGCTCCCAGAAGAACTTGTAGCGTCCCGGCAGACCCTTGGGGTCTCTCAATATCTGTTTTCGCCAGTCGTCCATAAAGCCGATGACCGCGTACGAGACGGTGACGAGAAGCACCAGGACGATATAGAAATCGGCGACGTCGGCCCACAGCACCGTCGAGAACGTCATTGCCGATATGATCAGGAGCCCGCCCATCGTCGGCGTGCCGGCCTTTTTGAGATGCGTTGCCGGGCCGTCGTTCCGTATGGGCTGGACGGCCTGCAATTCTTTCAGCTTTCTGATCATCCATGGTCCCAGGATCAGGCAGATAACGAGGGCCGTCAGCGCCGCGTATATCGCCCGGAACGATGATGTACCGAAAAACATTCAGATACGAGTAATAGTCCGAGAGCCATAGCATCAGATGATAGATCATGTGAAGCCTCTCCTTACCGTTTATTCAGCGCCTGGGCAATCCGCTCCATCCTCATCCCCCGCGAGCCCTTGACGAGGATCACGTCGTCGGGACCGACGACGTCAAGCAGGTCGTTGATCAGCGTATCGTGCGCCCCCCTGGGATAGGCGACTATCGTCCCCTCATCCATACCCGCCGAGATCGCCCCCCGGCGCACGTCGCCGGCAAAATCCCCGATGACGATAAAGGAGATCGATCCCGAGCCCGGCGGCGGCCGCGCCGACTTCCTCGTGACCGGACCGGGTAAACGTCCCCAGTTCGAGCATGTCCCCCAGGATCGCGACGGCCCGTCCCCCGGTTGCCTCGCGCTGCCGCGCGAGAAACTCCAGCGCCGCCCGCATCGATACCGGGTTGGCGTTATAGCTGTCGTTGAGGATCACCCATCCCCCGGGGGCCTTCGAAATCTCCATGCGCATACCGACCGGGCGGACTGCCTCGATACCCTCGGCGATCCGGTCGGCCGGGATACCGAGGGCAATGCCTGCGGCCGCCGCGGCCAGGGCATTATTAAGGTTATGGAGGCCGGGTATGGGAAGGAGCGCCGTAAACGAGCCCGAGGGCAGGACAAACCGCGCCCGGGTCCCCGCCTGCCCGAGGTCCTCGATCTTTTCGGCCCGTACGTCCGACCGGCCGTCAATGCCGAACGTAAGGATACGCGCCCGTGTCATCTTTCTGAGCCTGTCGGTATAGTCGGTATTCCCCTCGAATATCGCGACGCCGTCGGCCGGAAGCGACGCCAGAAGCGCTCCCTTCTCGGCGATCACCCCGTCGATCGATCCGACGCCCTCAAGGTGAACCGGCCCGACGTTCGTGACGACCCCGATATCCGGGGCGGGCGATCTCGGCAAGACGGCCGATCTCGCCGGGCACGTTCATCCCCATCTCGAGGATGAGCGCCTGGGTATCGTCGGGTGTCGACAACAGCATCATCGGCATACCCACCAGGTTGTTGAGGTTACCCTCTGTCTGCGCGGTTCGGAACGTCGTCCGGGCCACCGATCCCGCGATCTCCTTGGTGGTCGTTTTTCCGTTGGAGCCGGTAATCCCCACGACCCGGGCGGAAAGCCGCCGCCGGTGATACCGGGCAAGCTCCCCCAGGGCCGCCAGCGTATCGGTCACCGCAAACAGCGCACACTCCCGCGGGCGGCCCGCCGTTTAACGCCTTCCGGGCGACGATCCCCGAGACGCCGTTGGCCAGCGCCGCCGGGATGAAATCGTGGCCGTCAAATTGTATCGCCGGACAGCGCGACGAAAAGATCCCCCCCGGCCGCGGTGCGGGAATCGGTCGAGACGCCCGTAAATACCATGTCGCCGGGCGCGCCCGGAGCCGCGATCCCCAGCGCGGCGCGCACGTCCGAGACCGAAAGGCGTATGCGGGCCGAATCAACCATTCCGCCTCCTCTCCGTAAGGGCCTCTTTTGCCTCGATGCGGTCGTCGAAGGGGTACTTTGTCGTCCCGATGATCTGGTAATCCTCATGCCCCTTGCCGGCCAGCAGGACGATATCCCCGCTCGTTGCCCGGGATACGGCAAACCGAATGGCCTCGCGCCGATCCGGGATGACCGTATAGACCTTTCGGGAATCCTGCCAGAATGAGCCTCCCGGTTCGACACGCGAATAATCCGTGCCCTCAAACCCGGCGAGGACCTCCTCGATGATGGCCGCCGGGTCCTCGGTACGGGGATTGTCCGAGGTGACGATAACCTTGTGGCTTCCGGCGGCCGCCGCCGCGGCCATCTTGGGCCGCTTTTTCCTGTCCCGGTCTCCGCCGCACCCGAAGACGGTGATGAGGCGGCCTTTCGCCAGCGGCGCCAGCGTCGAAAGGACGTTGGTAAGCGCATCGTCGGTATGGGCATAGTCGACCAGCACCGAGACGTCTCCGGTCCCCTCGACGGGCTCAAGCCTCCCCGGCACGACGATGCGCCGGTTGATCCCCGAGACGGCCGTCTCCAGGTCGATCCCCATGCCGAGGGCGCCGCCGAGCGCGGCCAGGAGGTTGTAGATATTGTGTTTGCCCAGGAGATTTGACTCGAATCGGAACTTCCCGTAGGGGGTGACCCCTTCCCCCCGGACGCCGCGGGTATCCGCGGTAAAGGCGGTCGGCCTGATATCGGCCCCGTCGCCCAACCCGTACGTCATGAGCCTTCCCTTCGTCTCATCGATGAGCCGCTTACCCCACGGGTCGTCGGCGTTAATGACCGAGGTCGTCTCCTTGTTCCGGTTGATCAACTCCCGGAAAAGCCGTGCCTTGCTCTCGAAGTAGTTCTCCATCGTTTGATGGTAGTCGAGATGATCCTGCGTCAGGTTCGTGAAGAGGGCGGCGTCAAACATGCAGCTATCCACCCGGCGGAGGTCCAGTGCGTGGGAAGACACCTCCATGACCGCGTGATCGGCCCCGCGTCCACCATGTCCGAAAGCAGCCTCACCAGGTCCAGCGATTCCGGAGTGGTGTGGGGCGGCGTGATGGAGGTCTTTCCGTACCGGTAGTTGATCGTGCCGATGACGCCGGGGGTTTTGCCGGCGGCCGCGAGTATCTCTTCCACGATATAGCATATGGTCGTCTTACCGTTCGTGCCGGTGACGCCCAGCAGTTTCAATTTCATCGAGGGGTAGTCAAAGAACGCGTCGGCGAGCCGCCCGAGGGCGGCGCGGGAATCCCGAACACGGACGACGACGGCCCCGGGAATATCCACGTCATCCTCTACCACGACTGCCGCCGCACCCCGGTCGACGGCGGCCCCGACGTACCGGTGGCCGTCGGTAACCAACCCCTTGATCGCGACGAAGAGGCCGCCCTCGGCCACGGCGCGCGAATCGTAAAAGATATCGCTGATCTCGACATCGAGATCCCCCCGGTGCGCCAGCACCTCAACATCACCTATGATACGTCTCAGTTTCATCTCTACATCAGCGGAGTAAAGTCCGCCGATCCCCGTCCGGCGTCGATTACGTTAGACCCGTTATGATACGGCCCGCCGGGATTGACGGTCATACGCTTCATCAACCCCCCCGCGATATTCTTGAATACGGGGGCCGCCACGTCGCCGCCGTAAATGCTCGTGTGGGGATTTTCCAGGACCACCAGGATTATTAACCTCGGGCTCTTGGCCGGCAAGAACCCAACAAAGGAGGCGGTGTAGACGGTCTCCGAGTAGGTCCGTGTCGCCGGGTCGTAAACCTCTGCCGTACCGGTCTTGCCGGCCACGTCAAAGCCGGCGACCCGCGCGTATACCCCGGTTCCCGACGCCACCACGCCCTCCATCATCTCCGTGACCATCCGGGCCGTCTCGGGCGATATGACCCGTCTCTTTATCTTCGGGGACGTTTTGACGACCGCATCCCCGTTTTCATCCACGATCCGGTCCACCAGGTACGGCTCCATCAGCAATCCGCCGTTGGCGATGACGGAGGCGGCCGTAATCAGCTGCAGCGGGGTCACCGAGAGGCCCTGGCCGAACGACATCGAGGCCAGGTCCACCGGCCGCACGGAATTCTTCGGCATGATCATCCCGATCTCTTCGCCCGGCAGCGTTATCCCCGTCGGCTCTCCGAACCCGAAGGCCCCCAGGTAGCTGAACAGCTTATCGGGCCCAAGCAGCCGCCCCAGTTTTATGGCTCCGATGTTGCTCGAGTATCGAACGATATCCGAAAAGCTCAGGGCGTCAAAACTCCCTCCGTGGTCGTGGAAGACGACGTTATCTATTTGATACGTGCCGCCCTCGCAATTGAACCGGTCGTCCCTTTTTGCCAGACCCTCTTCGATAACGCCGGCCGCCAGAAAGATCTTGAGCGTGGACCCCGGCTCGAAGTTCATCGTGACCGCCCGGTTGTTCCAGGACGGCCGTTTTGCATCGAGAAACCTGTTGGGGTCATAGTCCGGCCGGGAGGCCATCGCGATAACTTCCCCCGAATTTGGGTCCATCACAATCACGCAGCCGCCCTCGGCCCGATACTGCTCGATGGCGGCAGTCAGCTCCCGCTCGACGATATATTGCACCATCGTGTCGATGGTAAGGTATACGTCGTAACGCTTCAGCGCCTCCGTATCCGCCGGGTCCACGGCAAAGAGGCTGTTTCCCCGCGCATCCCTGACGGCGATAAAGTGGCTTACCGTGCTCTTGAGATACCGATCCAGCTCATACTCTATCCCGGCCAGACCCTGGGAGTCGGTCCCGACAAATCCGATTACATGGCTGCAGAGGTTTCTGTTGGGGAAAAACCTCCTATCTTCATTGACAAATCCAATCCCCTCGAGTTTCAGGTCTTTTACCGATTCGGCTGTTTTAGGAGAAACCGTGCGTTTTATCCAGACGAAGTTCTTGTCGGACGTGATCCGTCCATAGAGGTCGTCCTCGTCCATCGAGAGAGTCCTCGCCACGAGGCGGGCCGTTTTCCGCGGGTCGGTGATCTTGTACGGACAGGCGTATACCGAGTCCATTTCGAGGCTCACCGCCAGGTCCATGCCGTTGACGTCGTAGATGTTTCCCCGTTTGGTCGTGTACGTGGATATGATCCGGTGCTGCTTTTCTGCGTAGGAATAGAGCTCTTCCCGATTGACGAGCATAAGCTTGGCAACCCGGATCAACAGCGCCGCGAACAGGATCAGAAAGACCACGAGGATGATCCGCAATCGGAAGTGAAGCCATATGCGGGCTTCCTTCTTTTTTCGCTCTCGTATCGAACGGTCCTTGAGCACCACGTCTCACCGTACTATGATGACCGACGAATCGTCCGGATAGGTAAGGTAATAACGCTCCCTTCCTATCCGTTCGAGATTTGCCGGCGATGTTATCGTATCAAGCTCTATGGTAAGCTCCCGGTTGGTCCGGGCGAGGGCCCTCTCCTGCTCTTTAAGGTGAGCTATCTCGTAGTTAAGGGTGGTTACTGAGACTCGGGTCCAGAGATAGAGAAAAAGGGAAAAGGCGACGGCAGCAAGCGCAATCAGGTATGGCGCAGTGAGCCTGATAAGCTCACTTTGCCGCATCCGATTGAGCCCATCGATGCGGATGATGGAGGCATATGAGACGGCGTTATCCATCCGGTATCCTTTGAATAGCCCTGAGTTTGGCGCTGCGCGCCCTCGGATTCTGAGCGACCTCGCTCTCGTCCGGCACTATCGGTTTCTTGGTCAGGATCGCAAACAGCGGGGGGCTGCCGTCGTCGCCCTTGGCCGCAAGCTCACGGAAAGACGTCTTTACGATCCGGTCTTCCAGCGAGTGAAACGATATGATGACCATCCTGCCGTTCGGGGCCAGGCGGCGCGCCGAGTCGCCTATGAATCGCTCCAGGCTCCCCAGCTCATCGTTAACCGAGATCCTCAGCGCCATGAAGGTCCTCGTGGCGGGGTGGATGCGCCATCTTCCCGGCGTCCCGATCGCCCGCACGACGATCGCGGCAAGCTCCCGGGTGCTTTCTATCTTCTTTTTCTCGCGCGCCCTGACGATGGCCCGGGCGACCGCCCGCGCCCTCCTCTCTTCACCGTAGCGGTCGATTATGCCGGCAAGCTCCTTTTCGTTAAGCCGGCCGATGACCTCTCCGGCCGACCGCCCCGCGCCCCTGTCGTACCGCATATCCAGGGGGCCGTCCAGATCGAGCGAAAACCCCCGGTCGCCGGAGTTCAGCTGATGGGAGCCGACCCCGAGGTCCATTACAATCCCGTCCAGCCGCCCAACCGAGGCCAACCGGGAAATATACTCCAGTTGCGTATAATTTGCATGATAAATTTTCGTTCTCTCGCCGAAACGGGCGAGATTTGCCTGGGCCGTGGCCGCGGCGTCGGGGTCCAGGTCCGCGCCGATGAGCCTGCCCCCGGGCCCCGAGGCCTCCAGGATTGCCGCGGCGTGCCCCCCCATACCCACGGTTGCGTCGAAGTAAACACCCTGGTCACGGGGCTGGAGGTAGTGTAGCACCTCCCGTACCATAACCGGCCGGTGGGACGTCTCATCCATACCGGAACCTAAATCCCGAGGGTCTCCCCGATATCGCTGAAGATATCGGAGGTCTTCTTCAGTTCCTCCTCCCACCGGTCCTTGGCCCATATCTCGACCCGGTTGATCATACCGGCAAACACGACATCTTTGACGAGCGCCGCATGGCTCCTCAGGTATTGCGGGATCAGAATCCTGCCCTGTTTATCCACGGGACACTCAACGGCCGACGAGATGAGGAACCGCTGGGCGGCAATGACGTTTTTCTTGAGCTGGGGAAGATCGGCGATCTTCTGCTCCATCTTCGCCCATTCCGCTTCGGGATACGCCACGAGGCACCCGTCGGACCGGGATATGACCAGCGTCTCGGCGTAGCTCTCCCTGAGCACCTCCCGAAACCGGGAGGGGATGCTGACCCGACCTTTCTGGTCTATCACATGCTCAAAGTTTCCCCGAAACACGATCCCTCCGACTGTTGCCGCCGCGTGCGGCTTATCGGCCCGGCCCCGCTATCGGCCGTAATGGGGTCGAGCGGCCGTCTTACCCTGCACGCCACGCTATCCCCAATCCGATATGGTTTACCTCCCCGCTATGTACCCTGCAACCCCGCTGTATGGCTTTTTCTACCTCCCGTCTCCTCTTTATCCCACTTTATACCACTATTTACCAAACTATAGCCCCATTACCCCCCACTGTCAAGGAAAATATGTCGAGAAAACGGCGGTTATTGTCGTTTCTTCATAAATGATGGGCCGCCGGCGCATCAGACGTTAGTCAAAACCATCCTGTTTGTCGGAACCGGTCACGTGCGAGTATCGGAAAAGGATCGCTCCGGTCTCATCCCTGTAACGCCCGAGACCGCCCTGTTCGGGATTTCCCCCTCCTTTACATGGCATCAGACCCTAAATCAATTGACTCATGGGAAAATCTTCGATATAATTGTCAAAATAACGTAGAGGCACTGTCATGAACTACTGGAGAACGCTGGCCGTTGTCCTTTGTCTCGGCGCGCTGAGCGCCTCATGCTCCCTTTCCACCGGCTCCACCTATACGAAACAGGATATCTGGGTGCCGGAAAGCGTCACCACGCCCCAGGGTATGGCCTACTATTACTTCCTGGCGGCGCGTACGTCGCTGTGGGAAGGCGACTATTCCCGCTCGGTCGCCGAGTACGAGAAGGCCATAGAGTACGACCCCCAGGCAACGATGCTCCACCTGGAGCTGGCGGAGCTGTACGCCAAGACCGGGAACCTTAACGCGGCGGCGGCCGCGGCCGAAAAGGGGCTGGCCGTTTCACCTCATAATAAAGAACTGCTGACGCTCCTGGCGGAGATCTATTCGGGCCTTGGGAACGTCGAAAAGGCCAAGAGGATCCTCGAGCAGCTCATTATGTTGGACCCGAAGGATAGGGACCCGTACATACAACTGGCCGCAATCCAGACCGAGAACAAGGAATTCGGCGCCGGTATCGCTACCTTGAGGAGATATCTGACGATCGATCCGAAGAACTCCGATATCTACTATCTCATGGGCAAGATCGAGTTGTCCCGGGGAGAT
This sequence comes from uncultured delta proteobacterium, assembly GCA_963848155.1. Classification (GTDB taxonomy): domain Bacteria; phylum Desulfobacterota; class Zymogenia; order Zymogenales; family Zymogenaceae; genus JAFGAS01. The sequence continues at coordinate 36,941 of CAWKCL010000001.1, read as the reverse complement.
AAGGATCAGGCGGAGAAATACTATCTCAAGGCGCTTTCCCTGGACCCGGAGAATGAGACGGCCATACTCGGCCTTGCCCTTATTTACGAAGACCGGGGAGACTATGAAAAGGCCGCCAAGACCTTTTCCAGCATCCTTTCTATCTATCCCGACAATACCCTTCTGAGGGAACACCTGGCAAGGATCTACATTCAGCTTAACCGCCTCGAGGACGCCGTCCGGGAATTCAAGGAGCTGGGCCTTGGGGGCTCCGGGCAGGACGACGTGGAGCTGCAGCTCGGGCTCATTTACTTCGAGATGGAGCGGTACGAAGCGGCCGCCGAAGAGTTCGAAAAACTGCTGGCCAAAAACCCCGGGGCCGAGAAGGTCATTTACTACCTTGGAGCGACCTACGAGAAGCTGAAAAGGAGCGACGAAGCCCTCACTCAGTTTAACGCGATCCCCAGGTCGTCGGAGCTGTTCGTTGACGCCAAGATCCATACCGCCTATATCCGGCAGGAGCAGAAAGACATCGATGGCGCGAAAGAGGCTATCGAGGACGCACTGGCGGTAAAGCCCGGCGACGCCGGGCTGCATCATATACTTTCCTCCCTCTGGGTCGAGGCCAAGCAGTATGATAAGGCCATCGTTGAGATCAACAAGGCGATGAAGCTTGAGCCCGATGAGGTCCGGCACCTCTTCTACTACGGAACCGTCCTGGACCTTTCGGGAGATAAGACGAACGCCATAACGGTGCTTAAAGAGGTCGTCGTCAAAGACCCCGAGAATGCCGACGCCCTCAATTATCTCGGCTATACCTATGCCGATCTCGGCATAAACCTCGACGAAGCCAAGCAGCTCATTGACAAGGCGCTGCGCCTCCAGCCGGAGGAAGGCTATATCATCGACAGCCTCGGGTGGGTTTACTTCAGGAAGGGCAATTACGCCGCGGCCTTCACCGAGCTCTCCCGCGCGTATACCCTCATGCCGGACGACCCGGTGGTAAACGAGCATATGGGGGACGTGAATTACCGATTAGGTGAGGTCGATAAGGCCCTTCCCTTTTATCTGAAGGCCTGGGAGCTGGGACCGGAGGACTTCCAGATCGAAAAACTCAAGATGAAGATAGACCACCTCAAGGAAGGCAAGAAGATCGATGAGCTCCTGTAGGCGCGTCCGGTTTCTCACGTCTATCTTCCTCGTGTTGCTGATCGGCGCCTGTACCGGGGTCGAACCCAGGCCCCCCCGGCTTCCCGTCGTCGTCGTAAAAGATGTCTCGGAGCTTCTTGACAAAACGCGTCTGGCCAATCCCATCCACGATACGCTGCGCGCACAGGCCCGCGTATCCGTCTCCTCCCCGGCCGACAACTACCGCGTCACGGAGATAATCTTCTCAAAGAAGCCCTCGTTCCTGCGGCTTGGAGACCACGGGCCCCCTCGGGGAGACCCTCCTCTTTCTGACCACCGATCTCAAGAGGGTCTTCATATATTCCCCGATGGAAAACCGGTACTATTCGGGCCTGGCGTCTAAGAAGAACCTCTCGCTCCTGATCCCCCTCCCGTTCAAGGCGACCGATATCGTCGGGCTCCTGCAGGGACGGGTGGACCTTTCCGGCTACTACGCCAAGGAGATGACGTTTGACGCGCTTTCCGGCATGTATGAGCTGACGCTGCTGCCCGAGGCCCCCCCGCGGGGCATGGCGGTGCTGACCGTTGACGGAAGGACCTTTTCGATCGTGAAAATGCGGCTCTATGACGCCGACAATAACCTGATTATCGACGGCGTTTTCGACGATTTCTCTGAAATCGGCGGCAAGTCCCTTCCCATGACCCTTTCGTATAAGGTCCCCGATGCGGGTACCTTTGTCACGATCGGCATCAGCTACAAGGATATCGAAGCGGGCACGCCGATCGATGATTCCCGCTTTTCGCTGGCGCCCCCCCACGGGGTGCAGGAGATAGACCTCGATAAGTCGATCATAAACTTCAACAGGACGCCCGTTCAATAAGGACAATAGGTACAACAGGTACAATAGCGACAAACCACTGAAAGGCAAACAACCGGTGAAACGATCAACAATTATCTGCATTATCCTGCTGGGGCTGGCGGCCGCCGCGGCGCACGCCCAGGACCTGGATTCCCTGATGGCGACGGGCGACAAGCTCTTCGAAAAGGGAGACTATCGCTCGGCCTCGCTCTATTATGAGGAGGGGCTTTCTCTCGTAACGGCCAAGGCGCCCGAAGAGAGCCTCCTGATCGCCCTTATACACATGCAGCTGGGGCGCTGCTACGTCATGCTGAACAACGACAACACCGCCCTCATCAACTACCACGAGGCGCTCGCCCGGGCGAAGCGGGAGATCGTGATGGATCGGGAAAAGGCCGCCAGGATTATCTTCGGGGCCTACGGCTCGATACTCGATATTTACGACCGTCTGGGGCTGTCCGGGCCGATGCTCGACGTTACCGACGAATTCATCGCCTTTATCGAGGACTACCGCAAATCCCCGCTTCCGGAGGACGTGATCTCCCCGGCGCAGGTCAATAACTTCCTTGCCTACTGCTTCGCCCAGAAGGGGGACCGACTTACCGAAGCCCTCGCACTTATCGAATCCGCGCTGAAAACCGATCCGAAGAGCGCCGCCTTCCTCGATACAAAGGGGTGGGTGCTCCTGAAGATGGGAAGGGTGGAGGAGGCCAAAACGGTCCTGAAAGACGCGGTCGACCTCTGCAGGAAGGGGGACGATTCCTGCTACGTCATCGAGCGGCACCTGAAGATCGCGGCAGGCAATATGCGGTAGGGCCGAACCCTGCGGGCACTGGAACGTATGGGGGGCACAACGAGGCGCAGAGGGACTACGAGAAAGCACCGGACCTGAGGATCCGCGATACGCATCGGGGTCCGAAAATATGCGAATAACGACACGCAGATAAAAAAAGGGGGGCTGATGCCCCCCTTTTCGTTCTCTCACAGGTCCCGGTTAGTACGTTGCGCTCCACTTACCCGCACCCATCTTTGAGTAAATGGTAAGATAGAACGTGCCGCCGCCCGAAAGCTCGATGGTATAACCGTTGTCGAGATTGAAATCGCCAAGCACGGTGCGGCCGTCCTCACCAACGACCTTAACCCAAAATTCCACCGGCCCTACCGGATAGGTGAAGGGAACTTCGAGGTAGGTGACATCCCCGGCGTTTACCGTAAATGTATCTGACTTCCCGGGACCGGATAAATACCCGCTCTCGGTAATACCGAACTTCCTCGCTTCGGCAGGAGAAAGATCATACGTTGCCGACCAGTTACCGGACCCACGCTTTGAGTAGATAGTAAGGTAGAACGTGCCGCCGCCAGAGAGCTGGATGATCTCGCCGTTGTCCAGGTCGAAATCGCCAAGCACGGTGCGGCCATCCTCACCAACGACCTTAACCCAAAAATCCACCGAGCCCACCGGATAGGTGAAGGGAACTTCGAGGTAGGTGATGTCCCCGGCGTTTACCGTAAACGTATACGACTTCTTAGGACCGGATAAAAACCCGCTCTCGGTAACGATAAAAGGATTATTATTCATTACGGGAGAAGTAAGGTCATACGTTGCGGACCATTTACCGGACCCACTCTTTGAGTAGATAGTAAGATAGAACGTACCGCCGCCCGAAAGATTGATGATCTCACCGTTGTCAAGGTCGAAATCGCCAAGCACGGTGCGGCCGTCCTCACCAACGACCTTAACCCAAAAATCCGCCGAACCCGCCGGATAGGTGAAGGGAACTTCAAGGTATTGGACGCTTCCCGCGTTTACCGTGAATGTATCTGACTTCCCGGGACCGGATAGACGCCCGCTCTCGGTAGTGGCAAACGCACCAGTAGTAGCGATAGTCAGAAGCGACACCAGCAGAATTGCAGCAAAAGCGATTCTTCTTAGCTTCATGTGCTTATTACCTCCCTAAATTTAAACTATGTTAGAAATCAGGGATCATTCCCTTCTGTCAAAAATAGCCGACAGGTTGACAGAATGTACCTGAATCCTGATGGCCAAATGTAGAATCATATCGCTCATGGCTTTACTCTTAGGTATAAACAAAAAGAGATTGATAATCCATATTACCATACCACGGATAAGTCAAGATACTAAAGGTTTTTTAAGTCGGTAATCATTTACGGTCAATTGTGTTTGCTGCCGGAACCGGCGGCCTTTTTTCGGCGTTAACAAGAGAAACGGCTGTTCCGTGGGGTTTTCCAGGCGAAAGGAATCCGCGGGTCAAGGCAAGGTGAAATCGAGTTCGAATAAATACCCGAATGGCCTGATAAAAAAAGGGGGGCTGATGCCCCCCCTTTCGTTCTGTTTCAGGTCCCGATTAGTAGGTCGCGCTCCAGTTGCCGGCGCCCATCTTTGAATAGATCGTCACGTAGAACGTGCCGCCGCCGGAAAGCTGGATAACCTCGCCGGCATCCAGGTCAAAATCGCCCAGAACGGTGTAGCCGTCCTGCCCAACCACCTTGACCAGAAGTCCACCGACCCAACCGGATACGTGAAAGGAACTTCGAGGTAGGTGACGCTACCGGCGTTCACGGTAAACGTGTAGGAGGCGCCGGGGCCGGCCAGGTATCCGCCCTCATAGTGGGAACCGGGGGCTACCGGGCCCACCGGGGGCGCGCCCGGGGCGGGTCCTACCGGAACCTCGGGTTCCTTGTTTCCGCAGCCGGGAAGAACGAGGGCAAAAACGACCGCCGCGAGCATAATAGCGGTAAATAGCTTTTTCATGATATCTCCTTTTTGATGTTATTGCCAGTTGCAGGACCAGGCGCCTGCACCGTTGTTTGAATAGATCGTCAGGTAAAAGGTCCCGCCGCCGGAAAGCTGGATGACCGAGCCGTTATCCAGGTCAAAATCGCCCAGCACCGTGTAGCCGTCCTGGCCCACGACCTCGACCCAGAAATCGACCGAGCCGACGGGGTACGTGAAGGGCACTTCGACATACGTCTTGGAACCGGCGTTGATGGTGAACTTGCACGAATCACCGGGGCCGGAAAGATAGCCGTTGACCGCGTTGCCGATGACGGTGCAGTTGCCGGTGCCCCCGCCTCCGCCGGCAGGTGGCATCATCGCGCCTCCGCCGCCGCCAGCGAGGTTATACGTGGCGTTCCAGTTGCCCGCGCCCATCTTTGAATAGACCGTGAGATAGAAAGTACCGCCGCCGGAAAGCTGGATGATTTCCCCGTTATCCAGGTCGAAATCGCCCAGAACGGTGTAGCCGTCCTGCCCCACGACCTTAACCCAGAAGTCCACCGTCCCAACCGGGTAGGTGAAGGGAACTTCAAGGTATTGGACGCTTCCCGCGTTTATCGTAAACGTGTAGGACGCCCCCGGGCCGGAGAGGTAGCCGCCCTCGGTAACGCCGCCGCCGTACGGCACCGTCGGGCCGCCGCCCGGCATCATCGGCCCACCGGGGCCCTGGGGTGCGTTGGGCTGCCCCTTGCCGAAGAGCTTGCCGAACATGTCGTTGACGGCGTTACACCCCGAGAGGGTAAGACCGGCCGCCAGGACGGCGATAATAAGCAACAGGGTAACTCTTTTCATACTATTCCTCCCAATTCTCATTCTTATTCTATTATATATGGCTGCTACCATGAACACGTCCAGTTGCCGGCGCCCCGGTTGGAATATATGGTCAGGTAGAACGTGCCGCCGCCGGAAAGCTGGATGATCTCACCGTTGTCCAGGTCAAAGTTGCCGAGAACCGTGCGGCCGTCCTGACCTATGACTTCGACGTGCTCGACCTGCTCGAGCACTGCGGCATCGACCCGGCGGTGTTCTGCTTCGAGCTGACCGAGAGCGACGCGGTCGCGAACATCGCCAAGGCCGAGGGGCTGATGCGGCGGCTGCGCAAGCTCGGCTGCGGCGTCGCGCTGGACGATTTCGGCACCGGCCTGTCGTCGCTGTCCTACCTGCGCGCGATGCCGGTGACGCTGCTCAAGATCGACGGCAGCTTCGTGCGCGACATCCTGCAAGGACCCGCGCGCCGAGTCGATGGTGCAGGCGATCGCCCAGCTGGCGCGCACCATGTCCATCGCCACGGTCGCCGAATACGTCGAGACCGACGAGATCCAGAGCCGCGCTGGTGACGCTCGGCGTCGACTACGGCCAGGGCTTCGCGATCGGCCGGCCCGCGCCGCTCACCGAGCTGCTCGAGGAGCTGCCGTCCTCTGCAGTGCGAATCGTGCGCCCGCCGACGCCTCGGCGGTGGCCCGCCATGCCCGGCGTCGGCGATCCCCGGCTGGCGCCGGCCTGCGCGCCCGGTCGCCGCTCAGCCGGGCCGGCGCGGCCGATAGCCCGCGCCGGGGCCGGCCTGTACCATCGGACGGTCCCGGTTCACAGCTCCAGGTCCCGCCTCCCCATGACGGTCCGCTCGCGCACCATGCTCGCCCTGCTCGGGGGCATCGTCCTCGGCGTTGCCGTGTCGATGGCCGGACGGTGCTGGCCGATCGCGAGCCGGCGCCGCGCGACGAGGTCGTGCGGGGCCGCGCCGCGCTCGCCACGGCCGCCGCGCGCCAGTCCGCGCGTCGACGGCATGCCCTGGGAAGACGCGCGCCTGCTCGCCGAGATCCTCGAGCGCGTCAAGCCCGAGTACGTCGACGAGGTCGACGACCACGAACTGATGGAGAACGCCGTGCGCGGCCTGGTCTCCGGCCTCGACCCGTACTCCGCCTACCTCGATCGCGACGAATACGACGAGATCCGCCTCAGCACCGCGGGCAGCTATCCCGGCATCGGCGTCGAGGTCGCGGCCGAGCAGGACGGCATCAAGGTGCTGCGCCCGATCGCCGATTCGCCGGCCGACCGCGCCGGCCTGCGCACCGGCGACGTGATCGTGCGCATCGACGACGCGCCGGTGCAGGCCGACGTCGATGCCGCGATCGACCAGATGCGCGGGCCCGCCGGCACGCCAGGTCAAGCTCAGCGTGCGGCGCGCGGGCGCGCCGCAGCGTCGTCGACTTCGCGCTCGAGCGCGCGCAGGTCGAGGTCCACAGCGTCGTCGCCGCAGCGCCTCGACGCCGGCTTCGGCTACCTGCGCATCGTCAGCTTCAGCGACACCACCGCGCAGGACGTGACGCGCGCCGCTGCGCAACCTGCTCGCGCAGCAGCGCGACGAGCCGCTGCAAGGGCCTCGTGATCGACCTGCGCAACAACCCCGGCGGCGTGCTCGACTCCGCGGTCGAGGTCGCCGACGCATTCCTCGACCTCGGGCGTCATCGTCACCGCCGACGGCCGCACGCCCGAGGCGCGCTTCCGGATGGACGCCACGCCCGGGCGAGCTGCTCGCGGGCACGCGCATCGCCGTGCTGGTCAACGGCGGCTCCGCCTCGGCGGCGGAGATCCTCGCCGGCGCGCTAAGGACAACGGCCGCGCCGTGCTGGTCGGGCGCCGCACCTACGGCAAGGGCTCGGTGCAGACCGTGATCCCGCTGGCCGACGGCCGCGCGATGAAGCTCACCACCTCGCACTACTCCACGCCCTCGGGCGCGATGATCGACCAGCGCGGCATCGACCCGGACCTGCTGCGTCGAGGGACCCGACGAGCCGCCCGCCGATCCGCGCCGCGATGGCGAGGTGCGCGCAGGCGCTGCAGGCCCTGAAGAGCGGCGTTCCCGCCGCGCGGCGCGCGGCTCGCGCGCACCGCCGCCGCGTCCCGCTGAGGACACCGCACCGTGATCGAGCTCGCGCAGGCGTTCCTGGGCTTCGTGCTGCATCTCGACGCGCACCTGGTCGAGCTGCTGCGCCAGTACGGCGGCTGGATCTACGGCATCCTGTTCCTGATCGTGTTCTGCGAGACCGGCCTGGTCGTCACGCCCTTCCTGCCGGGCGATTCGCTGCTGTTCGCGGTCGGCGCGCTGGCCGCGATCGACACCAGCGGCACGCTGTCGGCGCCGCTGGTCGCGGCGCTGCTGATCGTCGCCGCGGTGCTCGGCAACACCGTCAACTACGCCATCGGCGCGCTGGATCGGCCCGCAGGCCTTCAGCGGCAAGCTACCGCTTCCTGAAGGTCGACTACCTGCAGCGCACGCAGGCCTATTTCGACGAGCACGGCGGCAAGACCGTCGTGCTGTCGCGCTTCATGCCGATCATCCGCACCTTCGCGCCGTTCGTCGCCGGCATCGGCCACATGCACTACGGCCGCTTCCAGCTGTTACAACGTCGGTCGGCGGCGCTCGCCTGGGTGCTGCTGTTCGTCTCGGCGGCTACTTCTTCGGCAACATCCCGGTGATCAAGGACAACTTCGGCATCGTGACGATCGGGATCATCGTGGTGTCGCTGATGCCGATCGCGCTGGTGCTGCTGCAGCCGAAGAAGGCCGCCTGAGGCGTCGCCGCGCGCGTCAGCCGACGCGACGCCCCCCGGCATCGATCAGCAGTTCGCCGTCTTCCTTGGTGAACGGGCCCTTCTGCGGCAAGGGCAGGATGTCGAGCACCACCTCGGACGGCCGGCACAGCCGCGTGCCCAGGGCGTGACCACGATCGGCCGGTTGATCAGGATCGGGTGCGCGAGCATGGCGTCGAGCAGCTGCGTCGTCGGTCCAGTTCGGATCGGCGAGGCCGAGCTCGGCATAGGGCGTGCCCTTCTCGCGCAGCAGCTCGCGCGGCGTGATGCCCATCGCGGCGATCAGTTCGACTCGAGCGTCGCGCGATCGGGCGGCGTCTTCAGGTATTCGATCACCGTCGGCTCGACGCCGGCATTGCGGATCATGCGCCAGCGTGTTGCGCGACGTGCCGCAGGCCGGGTTGTGATAGATCGTGATGGCTCATGGTCATGCTCGGCCTTCCGATGCGAGCTGCGTGCGGCGCGACGGCGCGCGCCCGCCTCGTACCAGCCGCTGCGTGCGGTTCACGATCCGCACGACCGACAGCATCACCGGCACCTCGATCAGCACGCCGACGACGGTGGCCAGCGCCGCGCCGGACTTGAAGCCGAACAGGCTGATGGCGGCGGCCACGGCCAGCTCGAAGAAGTTGCTGGCGCCGATCAGCGCCGAGGGCCCGGCGACGCAATGCGCCTCGCCGGTCGCGCGGTTGAGCAGGTAGGCGAGCCCGGCGTTGAAATAGACCTGGATCAGGATCGGCACCGCCAGCAGCGCGATGACCAGCGGCTGCGCGCAGGATCTGCTCGCCCTGGAAGCCGAACAGCAGCACCAGCGTCGCCAGCAGCGCCGACGAGCGACAGCGGCTGCAGGCGCGCCAGCAGCCGCTGCAAGCGCCGCCTCGCCGCCGCTGCGCGAGCAGCAGCGCCGCGCACGAGCTGCGCGACGATCACCGGCACGACGATGTAGAGCACGACCGACAGCAGCAGCGTGTCCCACGGCACGGTGATCGCCGACAGGCCGAGCAGCAGGCCGACGATCGGCGCGAAGGCGACCACCATGATCGACGTCGTTGAGCGCCACCTGGCTCAGCGTGAAGTGCGGCTCGCCGTCGCGTCAGGTTGCTCCAGACGAACACCATGGCGGTGCAGGGCGCGGCGGCCAGCAGGATCAGGCCGGCGATGTAGCTGTCGATCTGGTCGGCGGGCAGATAGGGCCGGAACAGCCAGCCGATGAACAGCCAGCCGAGCAGCGCCATCGAGAACGGCTTGACCGCCCAGTTGATGAACAGCGTGACGCCGATGCCGCGCCAGTGCTCGCGCGACCTGCCGACAGCGCGCGCGAAGTCGATCTTCACCAGCATCGGGATGATCATCAGCCAGATCAGCACGGCGACCGGCAGGTTGACCTTGGCGATCTCGGCCGCGCCGATCGCCTGGAACGACGCCGGGCAAGAAGTGGCCGAGCGCGATGCCGACGACGATGCACAGCGCGACCCAGAGCGGTCAGATAGCGCTCGAAGATGGACATGGCGCTCGAGCGCTCGGCCGCGTCCGGACGTCGTCATGCGCGGTCGCGCCGTCCGTCGCGGCCGATCTCGTCGAGCCTGCGTCTGCAGCGCCAGCCGGTCGAGCGTGGCGATCGGCAGGCTGAGAAGAGCGCGGATGCGGTTGTCGCAGCACGCGGAAGGCCTCGCGCGAAGGCGCGCGCCTTCTCGACGTCGGTGCCCTCGACGGCGGCCGGGTCGGCGATGCCCCAGTGCGCGGTCATCGGCTGGCCGGGCCAGACCGGGCAGACCTCGCCGGCGGCGTTGTCGCAGACGGTGAAGACGAAATCCATCGCCGGCGCGCCGGGCGCGGCGAACTCGTCCCAGCTCTTGCTGCGCAGGCCCGTCGGTCGGATAGCCCATGCGCTCGCAGCAGCTCGAGCGCGAGCGGATTGACCGCGCCCGTTGGGATGGCTGCCGGCGCTGAAGGCGCTGGAAGCGGCCGCGGCCGCGCTGTTGAGGATCGCCTCGGCGAGGATGCTGCGCGCCGAGTTGCCGGTGCAGAGGAACAGCACGTTGTAGACGCGTTGCGGTGTCATGGGGCTCGGTCATCGGCCGGCGCTCAGGCCGCGACGCCTGAGCAGCAGGACCTGGCAGCGACTACGGGAATGTCGACTGCCTTGCCGTCGGCGCGCAGCAGGCCGAGCCTGCGTTCGTCGGCCTCGGCGACTGTCGGGCCTCGGGCGCCGAGAAGTCGGCGCCGAGCTCGAGGGTGTGGAACGTCTCCCAGGCGATGCCCTGCGGATCGGTCACCCAGTGCTTGTCCGACTTCGCATAGCAGCAGGTCGTGCCCGGCTCGCTCGAAGCGACCGGCATCCGCCTCGCGCGAGTTGCGCCTGCGAGCGCGCGCGAGCTCTTCGGCCGACGTCGACCTGGAGGCCGAGGTGGTCGACGCCGGCGTGCGCGCCGCGGCTGCGAGATCGCGAAATTGACGCGCGGATCGTCGAGCATCCACTTGGCGTAGTCGGCTTCTGCGCACCGTCGGCTCGGCGCCGAACAGCGTGCGAGTAGAAGCCGGATGCTCTGGTCGAGATCGTTGACGCGCGACGTGGACGTGGAAGCGTTTCATGACGCTCTCCTCCTGTCGCGGCGGGTGCAGCGCTGGGCGCAGCGGCGCTGCCGCAGCTCGCGCTGCCCCTGCAGCAGTTCTCGGTGAGGAAGGTCGAGCAGCGCGTTCATGCGCGCGTAGTTGGCGGTGTAGAAGATGTTGCGCCCGTCGCGCCGGTCGTCGACCAGGCCGGCGTGGCTCAGTGCCTTGAGGTGGAACGACAGCGTGGGCGCCGGGATGTCCAGCCGCTCGCGCGATGGCGCCCGGCGACAGGCCCTCCGGGCCGGCCTGCACCAGCAGGCGGTAGAGCGCGAGCCGGGTCTCCTGGGCGAGCGCGGCGAGGGCGGTGACGGCGTCCTTGGATTCCATGATTCCAGAATGATCGAAATATCGACCTGGGTCAAGGTACCCCCTGCACCGGCCTCGGGGCGCGGCAGCGCCATGGCCCGCGACCCGCGGTCGGCGCGCGTCCACCTGCCTTCTGCTACAAATCCGTCACGGCAGTGTCACCGCGCCGCAAAGCGCCGTGCTTTCATGTGTCGGAGTCGAACTCCCCCCAGCCCGAGGTACCAGACATTACCGATGCGAAGCCGACCGACCCGACTCCGGTTCCCGCGATCGACAACGACGCCGACACCCCCTGCAACGGCTCCGACAACGCGGAGTTCGCGAGCGTGCTGGCGAAGCGCCTCGGTCGGCGCGAGATCCTGCAGGGCAGCGCCGGACTCGGGCTGGCGGCCGCGGCGGGACTCTTCGCCTCCCGGCCGGTCGATGCGCAGGCGGGCCCCGTGGACGCGAATGCGGTCGCCGCGGCGCGCCGGCAGCGGCTCGTGCACGACTTCACGCCCGTCCCGGTCAGCCGCCTCGATCGGATCGTCGTTCCCGTTGGCTACACGGCGCAGGCCTTCCTGGCGCCGGTACGCCGATCACCGGTACCTATCCGCCCTACATGCCCGATGGCAGCAACACGGGCGCGGAACAGGCGCAGCAGGTCGGGCAGCACCACGACGGCATGCACTACTTCCCGTTCGAGCCGGCGAGTCGGCGAACCGCGCGGCCTGCTGTGCGTCAACCACGAGTACGTCGACCAGGACGCGCTGCACGCCCAACGGCGCCGACGCTGGTCAGCGGCCAGCGCACCGTCGCGGACGAGGTGCTGAAGGAGATCAACGCCCACGGCGTCGCCATCGTCGAGATCCGGCGAGCAGCCGCAGCGGCGAGTGGGAGCTCGTGCAGAGCCGCTACAACCGCCGCATCACCGGCGCCACGCCGATGGAGATCACCGGCCCGGTGCGCGGCGCGACCGCAGGTGCAGACCAAGTACAGCCCGGACGGCACCCGGACGCGCGGCACGCTCAACAACTGCGCCCACGGCTACACGCCCTGGGACACCTACCTGACCTGCGAGGAGAACTGGGCCGGCTACTTCGTCAACGAGAGCCGGCAGCCCAGCTGCCGCGCGAGCACGCCCGCTACGGCGTCGCCGACCGGCCTCGGCCGCTACGGCTGGGAGACATGCCGCGGGCGGTGCCGACGACGCTTCGTCCGCTTCGACGCCCGGCCACCGGCGCCGACGGCGGCGCAGGACTACCGCAACGAGCCCAACGGCTTCGGCTGGATCGTCGAGATCGACCCGTTCGACCCGACGCGCGACGCCGGTGAAGCGCACCGCGCTCGGCCGCTTCGCCCACGAGGGCGCGTGGTTCGCGCCGGCCGACCGCCGGGCCAGCCCGCTGGTCTGCTACTCGGGCGACGACTCGCAGAACGAGTACATCTACAAGTTCGTCTCGCGCGAGCCGCTACCGACCCGGCCGCCGCCGACCGGCAGCCTGCTCGACGAGGGCACGCTCTACGTGGCGCGCTTCAACGCCGACGGCACCGGCGACTGGCTCGCGCTCGACGTCACGCGACCCGACTTCCGCGCCGCTGACGCCGCGAGAACGTGCTTTCGCCGATCCAGGCCGACATCCTGGTCAACACCCGCCTCGCCGCCGACGTGGTCGGCGCGACCAAGATGGACCGCCCGGAATGGGGCGCCGTCCACCCGCACGACCGGCGAGGTCTACTTCACCCTCACCAACAACAGCCGCCGCACCGCGGCGCAGGTCGACGCGGCGAACCCGCGCGGCCCGAACCCCTTCGGCCAGATCGTCCGCTGGCGCGAGCCGGGCAACGACGCCGCGCGCCGCGCTTCCACTGGGACCTCTTCGTGCTCGCCGGCCCCGAGGCCGACAGCCAGATCCGGTCGCCGGCGCCAGCGCGGCCCGGCGCTGACGCCGACAACATCTTCGCCAGCCCCGACGGCCTGTGGTTCGACCAGTTCGGCACGCTCTGGATCCAGACCGACATGAGCGGCTACGCAGCTGAACGGCGGACCCTTTCGGCAACAACCAGATGCTGGCGGCCGACCCCGACACCGGCGAGATCCGGCGCTTCCTCACCGGCGCCCGGGCTGCGAGGTCACCGGCGTGATCTCGCACGCCGGACGGCCGACGATGTTCGCGACATCCAGCACCCGGGCGAGCAGGGCCGCTGCCGGCGGGCTCGAAGTGGTCCTCGGCTGGCCGGACGGCGGCACCGCGCGGCCGCGCTCGGCCGTCGTCGTGGTCACCAAGGACGACGGCGGGATCGTCGGGACCTGAGACGGCCCATGCGGGACGTTCCGGAACGACACGTCCGCCATGCCGCGACGCCGGGATCACCGCCCGGCGTCGCGGCGTCCGGGTGCCGGCGCCGGCGGCCTACCTGAGCGCCGCCATCACCGCGCCGATCAGTCCGCCGATCATCAGGATCATCGTCGGCAGGCCCGAGATGCCGAAGCCGATGCCGCGCTTGTTGGCGGCCTTGGTATAGCCGATGAAATAGACCAGCCGGCCGATCACGAACACCAGGCCGAGGCCCGCGGCCCAGCTGGCGCTGACGAAGGTGGCGAACGTCCACAGGCTGGGCAGGAACACCATCATCTGCTCCAGGGTGTTCATCTGCACGCGGTAGTAGCGCTCGAAGTCCGGGTTGCCGCTGACCGCGGGCGCCGGGATCTTGTAGCGGCCGCGCGCCATGCCGACGGCCATGCCGAAGGCGAAATACTCGATCACGGCCAGCATCATCACGACATAGACCAGGGACATGAGCCTTTACCTTCGGTGGGTGGGTGCGTTGCGACGGCGCGCAGCATAACCCGGTGGCACAATGCGGGCATGGCCGAGAAGACCCGCGGTTACGCCCTGCGCATCGACGTCGACGCCGACGCCGTGCGCGTCTGGGCGGCGCTCACCGACAACGCCCGGCTGGCGCGCTGGCTGTCGAGCAACGCCAAAGTTTCGCCGCGCGAGGGCGGCTCGTTCCGCGCCAGCGTCGATCGCGAGACCGAGATGCTGGCGCACATCGACGTCTTCCTGCCGGAGCGGCGGCTGCGGCTGATCCACCTGCCGTCGCCGGCGCTGCCGGCCGGCGACGCCGCCGTGGTCGACGACCTGATGCTCGAGCCCCGCGGCGCGTCCACGCTGCTGCGCGTGCTCGGGTCGGGCTTCCCGGCCGAGCCGGCCTGGGAGCCGGCGATGCGGCGTCACCACGCGGGCTGGCGGCTGTCGCTGGCGCGATTGAAGGTCTATCTCGAGAAGAACATGGACGGCGGCGTCCCGGAGGGTGCGAAATGACGGGGTTCCTGTTGCGCGCGGTGATCGTGGCCTTCGGGCTGTGGCTGGCGACGCGCTGGGTCGATGGCTTCACGATCGACGACTCCACCACGCTGCTGTTCGCGGCGCTGCTGCTGGGCATCGTCAACGGCTTCGTGCGCCCGATTGCGATCGTGCTCACCTTCCCGATCACGATCGTCACGCTCGGGCTGTTCCTGCTGGTCGTGAACGCCGGCATGGTGGCGCTGGTCGCGTGGCTGCTGCCCGGCTTCCACATCGCGAGCTTCTGGCCGGCGCTGTGGGGCGCGCTGATCGTCGGCCTGACCGGCTGGGTCGGCTCGTGGTTCATCGGCTCGAAGGGGCTCGAGCGGATCCGCAAGGACTGACCGCGGCGAGCGGGCGCGCACGGAGTACGCGCGCCGCTGGTCGAGCGGCCGCCCGGCGCCGGGAACCGGCGCCCCGTCCGCGATCAGCTCGCGGCTTCGCCCCGTTCCCAGTTCGCGACCTGCGCGAGCATGTCCCGCATCGCGCCGGCGGTGCGCGCGAGGCGCGGGTCGTCCTCCTGCGCGGCGAGCGCGCTCGCCGCGTCCGCGAGTTCGCGGAAGCGCTCGGCGACGAAGCGCCGCCCCGACGCGCCGACCGGGAGCGGCGCGGCGTCGCGCAGGTTGGTGAACGACATGCCGGCATGGCAGTCCGGGTTCGACGGGCCCGCCGGCAGGCGCGCGGCACGCTCGCCGAGCGCCGCGATCGCCCGCATCAGGTCGATCGCGAGCCCCGCGGCCAGCGCCTTGTCCGGATGCGGCGCCGGCACCGACCAGGCCAGGCCGAACAGGCGCAGCATCAGGCCGTAGCCCGCGTTCGCGAGGTCGACGGTGGCGATCGCCGCCTCGCCCTCGAGCCAGACGCGGCCTTCGGGCTTCGGCGGGCGGCGCAGCACCGGGTTGGTCGCGGCCGGATGCGCGGGCACGAAATGCGGATTCGCGCGCCGCAGCGCCTGCAGCTCCGCGCGGATCGCGCAGAAGCGCTCGAAGTGCGAATCCTCCGCCTGCTGCCGCGCGCCTTCGCCCTGGATCACGATCGCGTCGAAGGCCTCGAGCGCGCTCTTCAGGCACACCACGCGCCGCGCGCCCGGCAGGTCGATCTCGGTGGCGGAGAGCTGCAGCATCGGGTCGCCGCAGAACGTGGCCGCCTCGCCGCGGCGCGCCACCAGCGCGCGCAGGCCGTCGCCGAGCGCCGCGTAGAACTCGCCGACGGTGGCGTAGTCGAGCCCCATCGGCACCAGGCGCCGCACCGGCGTGCCGCGCTCGAACAGGCGTTCCGGCGCGTAGCCGTCGCCGTCGGGCTCGTCCGAATCGCCCGGGCGCTCGAGGTGGATGAAGTGCTGCAGCACGTCCGCGTTGAACGGCGCGAGGCGCACCACCACGTGCGCCGGCAGGTAGCCCGGGTCCAGCGGAAAGTTCGTGCGCCCGAAGCGCGGCGTGCCGCCGAGCGCCGCGGTGATGTTCCAGACCGCGGCCAGGTGGCTCATCTCGTCGACGGCGACGCTGATGATCGTCTTGCGCCAGCGGGCGACGGCGGCCGCCTCCTCCGGCGACAGGCCTTCCGCCTCGCCCGACTTCAGGCTGAACGCCGCATAGAGGTAGGTGCACAGCAGGTTGTGCTCGAGCTCCGCCGCCTCGTAGAGCTCGTGCAGCAGGCCCTCGCGCGAGCCGAGCGCCGCCTCGACCTGCGCGTCGGAGGCGATCAAGCGTCCTGCCGGCCGACCGCCGCCGCGACGGCGTCGTGCAGTCCCTGCATGCCGTACGACACGTCCTGCAGCCGGCCGTCGACGAAGAACGACGGCGTCGCCCGCAGGTGCGCGCGGCGGCCGCTCTCGAGGTGTTCGCGCACGCGCTGCAGGTAGCGGTGCTGGTGCAGGTCGTCGACGACGCGGGCGTGGTCGAGGCCGAGTTCGTCCGCGTAGCGCAGCAGGTCGGGCAGCGCGAGGTGCGACTGGTGCGCGAACAGCAGGTCGTGCATCTCCCAGAAGCGGCCCTGGGCGCCGGCGCTCTCGGCGGCCTCGGCGGCCAGCAGCGCATGCGGATGCGCCTCCTCCAGCGGGAAGTGCCGGAACACGAACCGCAGCTGGCCGGGAAAGCGGCGCAGCAGCAGGTGCACCGGTTCCACCGCGATGCGGCAGGTGGGGCATTCGAAGTCGCCGTATTCGATCAGCGTGGTGCGCGCGTGCGGCGGCCCCTGCACGTGATCGGTCGGTTCGACGGTCATGCTCATGGCGGCGCCTCCCTGGCTGGCCAATCTAGCGGGCGCTTCCCGCGCCGGTCCGTTCGTGAGGGCGCACAGCGTGCAACCGCCTCGCACTCGACACCGCCGGTGCCGTGCCCCATCCTTGCCAGACTGTATTGCAGCCTGGTGGACAGCCGATGACGCAGGGACGCGTTGGGGTTCGGGGGATGATCGCGCTCGCGATCCTAGTCGCCGGGGCGCGCACCCCGCCGGCGGCCGCCGGGGACCTGGTCTTCACCGGGCTACGCGCGCGACCTCGAGACGCGCCGCGTGCTCTACGTGGAGTCGCATTTCGTGCGCAACTTCGGCGAGAAGGGCGAGGCGCGCGTCGTGCTCTATCGCTGCGCCAACGGCACCCAGACCTTCGCCCGCAAGGAGCTCACCTACGGCGAGGTCCGCGAGGAGCCGGAATTCAGCTTCGTCGACGGGCGCGGCGGCTACACCGAGGGGCTGCGCCGCACCGCCCGCGGCCCGGTCGTGTTCCAGCGTGATGCCGCGCGCGCACCGGTGCGCGAGGCCGCGGTGCCGGCGAACGTGGTGATCGTCTCCGACGCGGGCTTCGACGAGTTCGTCCGCAAGCACTGGGCGGACCTCGAGGCGGGCCGCACCGTGCGCTTCCCGTTCCTGATCCCGAGCCGGCTCGATTTCCTGACGTTCAAGGTGAAGAAGAACCGCGAGGAGCCCGTCGAGGGCGCGGTCACGTCGGTGATCCGCCTGAACCTCTCCGGCGTGATCGGCTGGTTCCTGCCGTACATCGAGGTCAGCTACCGCAAGACCGACCAGGTGCTGATGCGCTACAAGGGGCTCACCAACATCCGCGACGCCGAGGGCGCGCAACCTCGTGGCGCTGATCGAGTTCCCGGCGAAGGAGCGACGCGCGCTGCCCGCCGGCGGCGTGGCGCTCGAGGCGCAGAAGGCGGTGCCGCTGGTGGCGCGCTGCGACGGCGGCTGATCAGGGGTTCGAGCGCGCCGCCTGGCCGATCAGCCGCAGCGCCATCGCGACCAGCTGCTCGGCGTCGTAGGGTTTCGGCAGGTGCGCCTGGAAGCCCGAGCGCAGCGCCATCGCGCGATCCTCGGCGCGCGCATAGGCGGTCACGGCGATCGCCGGCAGGCGCCGCGGCACGATCTTCAGGCCGTGGCGCACCTGCTGCAGGAATTCATAGCCGTCCATGCCCGGCAGGCCGATGTCGCTGAGCAGCAGGCCGTACGGGGCGTTCTCCGGCATGCGGCTCAACGAGGCGAGCGCACCTTCGGCGCTGACGGCGCCGGTCACGCGCGCGCCGTAGGCCTCGAACACCATCTCGATCAGCTCGAGGGTCGTCGGGTCGTCGTCGACGGCGAGGATCGAGAGGTCGCGCAGCGTCGCGGGTCGAGCATGCAGCGAGTCGTGCACGACCGGGCGCTCGACCAGCGACGGTGGCGGCGGCGTCTGGCGATCTTCCGGCAGCGGCAGGCGCATCCCGACGAACAGCTCGCACCGCTGGACCAGGAGCGGCGCGATGACGTCCCGCCGAAACGTCGGCGCGAATGGGCTGTGAGTCTCGATCACGTCTGCCTCCAGTCCGGCCCGGTCGCCGGGTTGTCGATGCCGCTGCGTCGGCGGATGTCGGGCAAGACCGCTGTCGGACCGGACGGCATGGCAGGCGCGCACGGCGGCATGACGGTGCTCTGGTCAGCGTGAATCGTGTGGCGATCGCGCGGCTGCTGCGGATCGCATCTCGGTCCAGCCCCCTCAGGCAGCGCCAGCTTCCTCCAACGCGGCGGGCCTCGTGTCAGCGGATCACCCGCGTCCGCGTCAGCGAAAGCGGGCAACGGCCGCGGCCTCATTCCGCTGCGCACGGCAGCCTTGCGGGAATGGCCGCGGCGCGACGGCGCGTCGGCCTCGTCGGCACCGCGTCGGCGGGACGGGGTTGTATACTCATACAGCCTGTTCATCCATACATGACGTTCGCCGGAAAGGCAGGGAGGCCCGACCCGTGGTTGATCCGACGCCCGATCCGTTGCCCGACTCCCGAGCGCGATGCTCCGCCGCCGCCCCGTCGCCGGCCGTGCGCGCGGCCGCCTCCCTCCAGGCCAAGCTCGCCATCCTCGCCGACGCCGCCAAGTACGACGCCTCCTGCGCCTCCAGCGGCAGCGCCCAAGCGCGATTCGCGCGCCGGCAAGGGCCTCGGCTCCACCGACGGCATGGGCATCTGCCACAGCTACGCGCCGGACGGCCGCTGCATCTCGCTGCTGAAGATCCTGCTGACCAACTTCTGCGTCTACGACTGCCTCTATTGCATCAACCGCGTCCTCAGCAACGTGCCGCGCGCGCGCTTCACGGTCGAGGAGGTCGTGGCGCCTCACGCTGGACTTCTACAGCGCAACTACATCGAGGGCCTGTTCCTCTGCTCCGGCATCATCCGCAGCCCCGACTACACGATGGAGCAGCTGGTCGACGTCGCGCGCGACGCTGCGCGAGACGCATCGACTTCCGCGGCTACATCCACCTGAAGACGATCCCCGACGCCGACCCGGGCTGGTGCGAGGAGGCCGGGCGCTACGCCGACCGGCTCAGCGATCAACATCGAGCTGCCCACGCGAGCGAGCCTGGCGGCGCTCGCGCCGCGAGAAGGACGCGCGCCGACATCCGAGCGCTCGATGGGCCGAGATCGGCGCGCAGATCGATCGACGAAGCGCGACGCGCGTCGCCACGCGCAGCGCGCCGCGTGTTCGCGCCGGCCGGGCAGAGCACGCAGATGATCGTCGGCGCCGACGACGCCGACGACGCGCACGATCCTGCGACGCAGCGCCTCGCTCTACGGCGGCTACCGGCTGCAGCGCGTCTACTACTCGCGCCTTCAGCCCGATCCCGGACGCCAGCTCGGCGCTGCCGCTGCAAGCCCGCGCCGCTGATGCGCGAGCACCGGCTGTACCAGGCCGACTGGCTGCTGCGCTTCTACGGCTTCGCGCGCCGACGAGATCGTCGGCCGCGGCGCCGGACGGCATGCTCGCGCTCGACATCGACCCGAAGCTCGCCTGGGCGCTGCGCGCACCGCGAGCGCTTCCCGGTCGACGTGAACCGCGCGCCGCGCGAGGAGCTGCTGCGCGTGCCCGGCCTCGGGCGTCAAGTCGGTCGCGAAGCTGCTGCGCATGCGGCGGCTGCAGCGCCTGCGCCTCGCGCACCTGGCGGCGGTCGTGCCCTCGCTCGCGAAGATCCAGCCCTTCATCGTGGCGCTCGACTGGCGGCCGCGCGTGGCCGCCACGTGCGCGGCGCGCACGCGTCGTCGCCCACCGCGCAACTGCGCTGGCGCTGTGAACGCGGCGGCACCGCTCGACGCTGCGCCTCGAGCGTGGCAACGACTTCGCCGCGTGGCTGGCGCGGGCGGCGACGGCGCTGCGCGAGCGGCGCGTCACCGGAGACGCTGACCTGGCAGCTGGGCGACGGCGTCGACGACCTGTTCGCGGCGGCGGGGGGCGACGGTGTCGCGCGCGCGGCGGCCGGCGCCTTCGCTGACGCGGAATCCGCCGCCGGCGCGACCGGGCCGAGCGGAGTGCCCGGGGCGATCGATGCGGTGCGCCCGACGCGTCGGCGCCGCCGATGCCGGCGGATTTCCGGCAGCTCGCGCGCCGCGTGATCTGCCATCGCGATGCCCGCCGTCGCGCCGTGCTCTACCGGCTGCTGGTGGCGCCTGCAGCGCGAGCCGCGGCTGCTCGATGCCGCCGCCGACCCGGACGTGCGCGCTGCACGCCTGGGAGCGCGAGGTCGTCGCGCGCGAGCACACAAGATGAAGGCCTTCGTGCGCTTCCGCGAGACGCCGCGGACGAGCCGCTACGTCGCCTGGTTCGAGCCGGACCACCACGTCGCTCGAGGCGCTGGCGCCGTTCTTCGCGCGCCGCTTCGCGTCGATGCGCTGGCCGATCCTGACGCCCGACGCCAGCTGCGCTGGGACGGCGAGCGGCTGCGCTTCGGCCCCGGCGCACCGCGCGGCGCCGCGGCAGGCGCGCCGACGATCCCGGCGAGCACCTGTGGCGCACCTACTACGCGAACATCTTCAACCCCGCGCGGCTGAAGGCTGAACGCGATGGTGCGCGAGATGCCGCGCCGCTACTGGCGCAACCTGCCCGAGGCGCCGCTGATCCCGGGCTGATCGCGCGGCGCGCAGCCGCGCTCGGGCGCGATGGTCGAGCAGGGCACGCGCGCGCGGGCGGTGCCGCAGCTCGCGGCGCGACTGCGGTTCACTCGCCGACGTGGCGCAGGGCATCGCCGCCTGCCGCGCCTGCCCCGCGGGCTGCCAGGGCACGCGCGCCGTCGCGGGCGAAGGCCCGGCGGACGCGCGCATCGTGCTCGTCGGCGAACAGCCGGGCGACCGTCGAGGAACGCAGCGGCCGGCCGTTCGTCGGCCCCGCCGGGGCGGTGCTCGACGCGCCCTCGGGCGCGCCGGGCTCGATCGCGCGCGCGCTCTACGTGACCAACGCGGTCAAGCATTTCAGTTCGCGCAGCGCGGCAAGGCGCGGCTGCACAAGAGCCCCACGCGCACGATCGTCGAGCACTGCCGCTGGTGGGTGCGGCGCGAGATCGAGCTGGTCCGGCCCGCGGCCGTCGTCGCGCTGGGCGCACCGCGGGCGCGGCGCTCGGCCTCACGCCCACCTGGCATCCGGCCTACGTGCTGCGTCAGCCGGATGTGGCGGAACGCGAGCGGGCGATGGACGAGCTGGTCGAAGCGCTTGCCGCGGCGGAAATGAGCGCGGGGCGCGCGGGCATCACCTGAGGATGCGCCGTTGCGCGGCACACGCCTGCACGAGCTGTTCGAGGCGACGCGCGCGCGTCGCGGGTTGCTTCGCGCTGACGATCCAGTGCGTGATGACCCGTCGGTAGCCCGGTGCGGCCGCCTCGAAGTACGTCCAGGCGCGCCGGTCCTGCTTGAACCTGCGAACCTCAGCGGGCGCCAGCTCCGCGGCGTCCTTCCGCTCGAAGGCGTACACACCCGTCCTGGCGTGTTTCCGCGCCTCGAAGGCCGCGACGCCGGCGGGCCGCATGCGCCCCTGCGCGACCAGGTCCTTCACCTTGCCGACATTGACCAGGCTCCAGATCGAGCCCTTCCGCCGCGGCGTGAAACGTATCTGGTACGACGCGTCATCGATCCGCTTCCGTACCCCGTCTATCCAGCCGAAGCAGAGCGCCTCGTCGACCGATTCCGGCCAGGTCATGCTGGGCACCCCGGTGCCGACCTTGCGGAAGCCGACGACCAGTTCCGTCGCCGTGGCGTGGTTCGCCTCGAGCCAGGCGCGGAAGTCGGATGCCGCTTCGAAGAACGCCGGACGCGGCTCGGGTGGGGGTCGCCTCGATCTGGATGTCGGGTCGCGGGCCACGCGCGGATGACCTACTGCGGCGATTCCGCCGCGGGCGCCGGAACCGACGCCGCCGGCGGCGGCGTCGCGCGCGGCCAGTTGACCATCAGCACGCCCGCGAGGATCACGAACGTGCCGATCCATTGCGCGACGCTCAGCCGCTCGTCGAGCACCAGCCAGCCGAGCAGCGTCGCGACGGCGGGGTTCACGAGGCCATAGCTGCCGGTCTGGCCGGGCGTCGCGTGCTTCGACAGCCAGGCATAGGCCGTATAGGCGAGCAGCGAGTTGAACACCATCAGGTAGAACAGCGCGCCGACGCCGGCGAGCGACCAGTGCCAGGCGGCGAAGTCGCCGGCGAGCGTCGCAGGCACGAACAGCATCAGGCCGCCCACGAACATCTGCAGCCCGGTGAAGGTGAGCAGCCCGAGGCCGGACTCGACGTTGCGCAGGTAGGCGGTGCCGACCGCCCAGCCGAAGCAGCCGAGCAGGATCGAGAGCTGCGGCACCAGCGACGAGCCGAGCGGGTACGGCTTCACGGTGCTGCCGACCAGCGCCGCGGCGCCCGGCGCGGCCATCTCGCCGCCGCCCGGCCACAGGATCAGCGCGACGCCGCCGGCGCCGATCGCGAGGCCGACGGCGACCAGCGCGGTGATCGGGTGCCCGCGTCGCCCGAGCGTGCCGAGGATCGTGATCCAGAACGCCGAGGACACGTTCAGCAGCGCGGCCTGGTTCGACGGCAGCCACTGCAGCGACCAGACGTTGAAGCCGTTCGACACCAGCACGGTCAGGAAGCCGACGATCGCCAGGTGGCGCCACTCGGTCGCGTTCAGCCGCGGGCGGTCTTCGCCGAACAGCCGCGCCAGGCCGAACAGCGCGAGGCCGCTGAGCGTGAAGCGCACCGCGCCCATCAGGAACGGCGGCAGCGACTGCACGCCGATCGAGGTGACGAGGTAGCTGCCGCCCCAGAAGAGATAGAGCACGCCGAGGCTGAGGACCAGCTTCGTACGGCGGCTCCAGCCGCGCGCCATCAGCAGGGCGCTCCGGGAGTCGTCATCGCCGCGGCCCGCTCAGCCGGCCGGCGCGGGCCGGCGATCGGTCGCGATGCGGTACAGCCAGGTGGCGAGGCCGCCGAGCACCAGCAGCCCGAGCCAGCCGCCGAAGTGCAGCGCCTCCGGCAGCGCCAGCACGTCGGCGCGGCCGGTGGTGACGATCGGGATCGCGATCAGGATGCCCATCAGCGCCTCGCCGGTGATCATGCCCGCCGGCGAACAGCATGCCGTTGCGGTTCAGGCGCTCGGCGGTCTCGGCATCGGCGCCCGCGCCGCCGAGCTTGCGCGTCGCGAGGTGCGACAGCAGGCCGCCGGCGAAGATCGGCACCGAGAGCTCGAGCGGCAGGTAGATGCCGACCGCGACCGCGAGCACCGGCGCGCGGAAGGTCGAGCCGCGCGACTTCAGGATCTCGTCGACCACGATGATGGCGACGCCGATGGCGGCGCCGATCGCGATCATGCCCCAGGGCAGCGAGCCGCCGAACAGGCCCTTCGACACCGAGGCCATCAGCGTCGCCTGCGGCGCGAGCAGCGGGTCGGGATGTTCGGCGGTCGGCACGCCGATGCCATAGGCCTTGGCGAGCAGGTTCAGCACCGGCGCCATCACCAGCGCGCTGGTCGCGGCGCCGATCGCGAGCATGGTCTGCTGGCGCCACGGCGTCGCGCCGATCAGCTGGCCGCACTTGAGGTCCTGCAGGTTGTCGCCGCTGATGCAGGCGGCGCAGCAGACCACGGCGCCGATCATGATCGCGGCCACGGGCCCGAGCTCGGCGTTGCGGCCCATCAGCAGCAGCAGCACGACGGCGGCGAACAGGATGGTCGCGATCGTGATGCCCGACACCGGGTTGTTCGACGAGCCG
This sequence comes from uncultured delta proteobacterium, assembly GCA_963848155.1. Lineage (GTDB taxonomy): Bacteria > Desulfobacterota > Zymogenia > Zymogenales > Zymogenaceae > JAFGAS01. The sequence continues at coordinate 12,858 of CAWKCL010000001.1, read as the reverse complement.
ACGAGGCCCGCCATGTAGGCGGACACCGAGCAGAACAGGAACCCGGCGACGATCATGATGATCGACATCGGCAGGCTCACCGCGAGCGAGCCGACGATGGTCTGGTACAGCGCCCACAGCGGCAGCGTGAACAGCACGATGCCCGCCTGCTTCAGCGGGATGAAGTTCTTCGAGCACGAGGCGCCCATCGATCCCTCGAGCATGACCCGGTGGCGAAAGCGCATCGGGGAGGCCGGTGCCGAAGAACTGCTGAAGGAGACGATCCAAGCCGGGTTGAAGACCAAGGCCGTAAAACCCCATCAGTTGAAACGCGTCAATGTCGATACGACGGTGCAGGAAAAGGAAGTTCGTTTTCCTACTGACGCCCGTTTGTATGATCGTGCGCGACAGCGACTAGTAAACTGTGCCAAGGAACGAGGTATCAGCCTTCGACAAAACTACAACCGCACCTCCAAGCACCTGCTCTGCCAGCAGAGTCGGTATGCGCATGCGAAGCAAATGAAACGAGCCCAGCGGTGCACCCGCAAGCTCAAAACCTATCTGGGACGGGTCCTGCGGGATATCGAACGCGCAATGCCTCATCCGGACGATGAGCTGAAGTCCCTACTGGAGACCGCAGCTCGCATCTTCCACCAGCAACGGCATGACAAGAACAAAGTCTACAGCGTTCATGAACCGCTGGTAGAGTGCATCAGCAAAGGCAAGGCGCACAAACGTTACGAGTTTGGATGCAAGGTCAGCGTGGCGGCCACCAGCCGCGGCGGGTGGTTTGTCGGGGCCCAGGCCCTTCACGGCAATCCCTACGACGGTCACACGTTGAAGGCCGCTTTGGAGCAGGTTCAGCGGATTGCTGGCGCAGACCCCAAGCAGGTCTTTGTGGACATGGGCTACCGCGGGCATGGATACTCGGGAGATGTCGAAGTCCATGTGGATAAGCGCCATCGCGGACGCATCGATCGGAGCCTGTGGCGGTGGATGAAACGGCGAGCGGCGATCGAGCCGGGGATAGGGCACCTGAAACGAGAGCATCGAATGGAGCGCAACCGTCTCAGCGGGGTTGAGGGCGATCGGTTCAATGCCATCCTGAGCGCGGTGGGGATGAACTTCCACAAGCTGCTGCGGTGGGTCGCAGCATTTTTGCGCCAAATTTTCTGCTGGCTTCTATACTCTCAAAGAACAACGGCGATGGTCGCCTGCACCTAAAATCGAGTTTTTCAGGATCGACTAAACTAAATTTATTCAGCATGTTGAAATTACATAGTGCCGCTATTTTTTAATAACCTTCCGATGAGTTATGTAATCGCACGTTCCAATATCGGAAGGACCGACTCCACATGGAATCCGGTAACCGGGTGCACGAAAATCAGCCCGGGCTGCAAGAACTGCTACGCCGAGCGCATGGCAAAGCGGCTTCAGGCGATGGGGCAGCCCAACTACAGGGACGGTTTTCGGGTCTCGCTCCATGAGCGCGCCCTGGCCCTGCCGCTCAAGTGGAAGAAACCACAGACCATCTTCGTCAATTCGATTAACGACGTATTCCATGAGGACGTCACTAAACCTTTCATACTGCGCATATTCGAAAATCATGCAAGGGGGTTAAAGAAACCATCTAATCATTGTCGGCGAGCCGCTGGGCGAGGTGGGGCGTCCAGCCCCGCTTGATGCCTTTACGAAGCCGCCCCATTGCAACTTCTTAGGAGGAAGGCGATTGACAGGAGTTCGCGACTTATCGAAGGACGAGATAGAGCAAGAGACTCGCATCTACCGGTTCCTCCATCAGATTAACATCGTCCGGGACACTGCCAAGCGGCTTCTAAAGAAAGGACCTTGCCTTGGAATCCAGATGAAGGCAGAGAAAGGCGACCCGCTGCAGATGGAGTTCCGACAGCCGGACATCCAGACAGCCACGGAACTTGCAGTCGTGATCGAACCCCTTGTTCGCAAGTCCTCTGACATCCACTACGATGCCATCCTTGAACTCTGCCGCTCGCAGAACGAATCCGCCGAACTGGTTGCGCTCCACGAGAAGGCGACCACCGAAGTGGCCGGAATTAAAGAGGGGGGAATGCAACTCGTCCACAACAACCAGGAGCGAACACCCGAATGGGTTTACGAGCGCTTCATGGACAAAATGGTAAACGTCGGCGACATCGAGGCGCGCGAATACGAGGAGAGCCTGAACCGTGATCCGATTCTCAGGGACTTGCTCCTGTTCCAATTCTACGGCTACAGCATGAACATGATTCGGTTCCTGATTCGGCTGCAGGAGACGCTCAAGTTGGGGAATTCCTGCCCAAAGGCGCGTCCCGGGACTACATTTGCATTACTTGCTGCCGCTCAGGCGATGATGTTCACTTCACGAAGGCGGAACACACGTTGCCAGAGGCTCTTGGCAATACCGACAGCGTATTGCCCCGTGGATACTGCTGCGACAAATGCCAGGACATCATGGCCCCGGTGGAGGCGAAGATCATGGAGACCCTCCCGTTTGCCATGACCAAGTTGTCTTTACGAAACACACCAAGGCTGGCAGATTCCCGAAGGCCAAGCTCGGGCAAATCCACTACTACAAGACGAAGCTCAACCATCTCCGGATGGATGTTTTTAGCGGGAAGGCGGGCCTCCCTGACGCCCAAGAGGCTCGCGACGGGAAGGTGAAGTTCAACCTCACTGCGTCTTCTCGGTTTGACCACATCTCCTTGGGCCGCGTGCTAGGCCAAGGCTGCTTTAGGCGGAATGGCCCTTGAAAAGGGACGCGCCTACGTGCTGGATGCGAGATTTGATCCAGCCCGAGAGTTCATCCGGACCGGTCAGGGTTTGCATGCGCGGCTTCTGATGGGGAAGAAGTCGAGCCCCAACCCCCAGATGGTTGCCCAATGGCACGACATAGCCAATGCTGGCGCCGGAGTCTGATGCTCGTTCACGGCATCGAGTTTGCCTTCGCGGCTACACCGGTGCCCGACGAGACGCCGCCACCGGCGGAGATCCTGGACAAGGTAGAGATCTTCGATCTTGGAGGGCAGATTCGCCACCGCATTACACGGCCGATACGAAGTGACCCAAGGCGCCCGTCCCGGCGATTCTCAAACAACACGGAGAAAAAAAATTCATCACCAACCTACTCCAAGAGATGCGGCGCAAAGGGATCATTCAGCCGATGAAAGGCAAACGTGGAAAGGGGGCGAAATGGGAATTGTGTAAGCTCCCTTCAAAAAGAAATAGTTAAGGCAGTTTTTACACAATTGGCCGGCCAAAAAAGCCAACAAAACATTGTTATTACGAATCCTTATAATTGTATAAAAGCCTTCCCTGGAGGGGGAGCGCTATACAAAACAACCTTCGGCAAGCAACGCTGAAGGCAGCCTCCCACCCGACCCTGAAAAATGAAAGGGCCCCATCACGCTCACCCATACGGGCGATCCATCTCCAGCAACCTGGATTGCCTTAAAGCTATCTTATTAGGTTGCCGCCGTCAAGGCCTTCGAGCCGGTGGGCTCATCGGTGTCGGTGCGAAATTCTCCGTTGAAATGCACCCATGCACATAAACGTATTGTCAGCACAGTTGCAAATTTACCTTGTAAATTTGCAATGTCACTGATAGCCTCTCGCCATGGATCTGCTCCGAAGAAACCTTCTCGACACCATCCTGCCCCGGCTGAAACATGAGCGGGTCATTGTGGTCAGCGGCGCTCGCCAGACGGGAAAGACGACCCTCTGCGAATCCCAGATCCCGCGTCATCTGGATTTGCCCTACACCTATATCTCCTTTGACGATCCGGACGAGCGCATGCGTTTCCAGTCCTCGGCCGTGTCGATCCTCGAATCCATCGACACGCCCCTCGTCATTCTGGACGAGGTGCAGAAATCGCCTTCGCTTTTTGATCCTCTGAAGCTGGTTGTCGACCGGGAGCAGAAAAAGGCAGCTCGCAAGATTTACCTGGTCACGGGTTCCTCCCAGCTCCTGTTGCTGAAGGGCGTCAGAGAAACCCTGGCCGGCAGAGTGGCCCTTTTCCACCTGTATCCGTTCTCCTTGCGCGAGGTCTCCGGCCACGACCGCATTCCGCTGTTGACCCGGCTGTGGCAGACGCGCCGACTGGGCCGAGAGGATATCAAGAACCCGCAGGTGCTTCCCGCGCAGGCGTTGAGGACTGCCGTGAAGCTGCGGGATGAACACCTGTCCTGGGGTGGGTATCCCCCGGTTTGGCAGAGGAAAGAAAACGACGCCAAGATCAGCTGGCTGAAAAACTACCGCAAGACGTATCTGGAGCGGGATATCGCGGACGTCGGCCAGGTGGCCGATATCGACACGTTCGCTCTGGCCCAGAAAATTCTCTGTTCACGCATCGCCAACATCCTGTCCATCAGCGAAGCCGCCAGAGACCTGGCGCTGGCGGTCAATACCGTCAAGCGGTATCTCGGCCTGCTCACGATGACGTTTCAAGGATTCCTGCTGCCGCCGTATTTTGAAAACACCGGCAAGCGGTTCATCAAGAGCCCCAAGCTCTTTTTTTCCGATGTGGGGCTGATCAAGGCCGTGCTGGGCGACCTCGGGGTGAGCCCCGGCGCACTGTATGAGAATTGGATTTTCACCGAGCTGATGAAATGGAAGGAGCTTCAGCCCATCGAGCCCGAATTGTATTTTTACCGGACCGGCGCCGGGATGGAGATCGATTTTCTCATCGCCGGCAAGGATTTCATCCTGCCCATCGAAGCCAAGGCGCATGCGAAGGTAAGCGCCGCCGACGGCCGCAGCATCGAATCCTTCCTGAAAGACCACCCCCGGGTCAGCACGATAGGTCTGGTGGTGTACAAGGGGCGCGATGTCGTGGAGATCAGAAAAAATATCTGGGCGGTCCCGGATTGGTATCTCCTGTCGTGAAGATTCGGCGTGTAAATCCAACTTGAGCTACCATGCCCCGAGAGGAGCCACCCCATGAAGAAACCCATGGATGCAAACATTGCTATGCGGAGCGCATGGCGAAACGATTGCACGCGATGGGTCAGCCCAACTGGCCGGCTAATGTCTGGATGGGAGTCAGCGTCGAAGCAAGAGACTACCTCGATCAATGTATAAGGACACTGCATATGCTGCCCGAGTTCAAGAACGCCCTTCTCGCCAGAATCAACAGCATCCCTATCGTTCAAACGCTGGAGCTTGAGATTGTCCGGTTTGACGACGGCTATTGCGAAACCCGCGTTCCGCGCCGGCGGAAATACGATGGGGTCTTCGAATCCTTTCACGGCGGGCTGCTGATGACCCTCGCCGACAGTACGGCCTGTTTTGCGATTCTGACCCGCACCGGTCCGGATACGCGACTGACGACCACCGACATGAACATCCGTTTTCTGGCGCCATGCCTGACCGACGTGACGGCCAGGGCAAGGGTGATCAAATTCGGACGCACCCTCTGCCCGGTGGCCATCGACCTGTTCGACGCGCAGGAGCAACTGGTGGCCGTGGCCCAGGTCAATTACATCCTGCTTAACCATCGGCCTCCGGCTGATCCCGATGCCGCCAACAATTACATTCTCAGATAGTCATGCGAGAGAGCCGCTTCTCGCCGAAGCGCAAGGGCAGGATGACGGCAAGGATGCTCAGGACGAAGGCGGCACCGAAGGAGGCAACGGTCCACAGCCAGACCGCGGTCGACAGGGCGCTCCCGTGAAGGTCCGCCATGAAGATCCGGTACACGGGGCCGGCCTCGAGCAGGACCACCACCCCGATGTAGAGGGCGCAGGCGATCATGAAGACCAGCCCCCCGAAGCTCGTCACCGTCTGGGCCGGGTTTTCCGCCTTGAAGTCCGGGAAGGCGGCGCCGAGGCCGATGCCCATGGCGACGATTCCCGGCACGATGAAAAAAACGGTGACGGTCGAAAGCGCCATCATGAACGGGGTCACCTGGAGCAGGAGGTTGGTGGCGACGATCAGCACTTCGGTCAGCACCAGCAGCGGCAGGTAGTAGATGAAAAATTTGATGCGCAGGAACGTGCGCAGGGACACCGGCGAGGTCTTGACCAGCCAGAAGGCCTCGCGTTCCAGGCTCACGGCCGGGTAGGCGAAGCGGGCCGTCACGGCCGTCAGCACGAAGAGCGCCAGCGCCATGTTCAGAAAGGAGAACAGGTTCTGCAGGTAGGCGGTCCGGATGGGAGATTTTTCCAGCGGCAGGGCCGCGAAGTTGTAGATGTAAATGACCACCAGGGCGGCGATCAGAAAGAGCTGCGACCACTGGGTCTGGTCGCGCAGGAAGGTCTTGATCTCCTTCACCGTGAAGGACCGGGCCGGCCCGGGAAGAAACCGGAACAGGCGCTCGCTGATCCCGTCGCGGCGGATGAGGCGGACGGAGGCGGTCTGGGTGCGGGAGAAGCCCTTGAAATACAGGGCGTCGGCGGCGAGGGCCAGAACGCAGATCAGGCTGACGGCAAAGCTGGCGGCGAGCGCCGTGTGGAAGAGGCTTTTCGCGGTGAAGCCCGCGAGCGCCGACTGGATGCTGTCATAGGCCCAGGTGCTCGGCAGCAGCGGCGAGACCGGGGCCTGCAGCGAGGCGACGTAGGCCATGACCGTGTCGAACACCTCCGGGTTGACCAGTTGCTCCGGCCGGGACAGGCGTATCGCCAGGTAGAGCGTTACGAACAGCAGCACCCCCAGAATGACGACGATGCTGCGCATCCGGCCGGCGGGAACGAGCATGACGCCGGCCATCACCGCCAGCGCGCTCAGCGCCGAGGCGATGGCGGCCAGCACGATCAGGGAGAGCAGGGTCGCCGCGTAATACCCCGGCCCCGCCGCGAACACGATGCCGTAGGCCAGGAAGACGGGCAGGGTGAACAGGATCACCATCCAGCCGCTGTCGGCCGTGCTGTCGATCCAGCGGGCGAGGAAGACCCGGTGGCTCGCGACCGGCGTGGAGTGGACGAGAAAGAGGTCCCGGGAAAGGTAGAGCGTGGAGAGGGAGGTCAGGATGCTGCTGAACAGCAGCAGGGCGAAGCAGACGATCAGGATCATCGACAGCAGCTTGAAGGCCAGGATGTCGCCGATGTCCTCGATGCCCTTGAAGTACCGCAGGACACGCCAGGAGACAACAAAAAGCCCGCACCAGAAGGCGGCCCCCACCCCCCCCAGCACCGCCAGCCGGGCGGTGCCGCCGCGGGAGCTCCGGGACCGGCCGCGCCTCAGGACCGGCAACAGCCGTGGCCTCAGCAGCATTCCGATGTCGGCGAACAATCCATTCATGACACCCTTCCGCCAGCGAATCATTCGGGGGCGGGCCCATTCGTCGTCAGGTTCAGAAAAACCTGCTCCAGGTCGGCCTCGGTCGCGTTGGCCTCCCGCCGCAGGTCGGCGGCGGTGCCGTTGGCGATCAGCCGGCCCCGGGTGATGATGCCGATGCGGTCGCAGATGTCTTCGGCGACCTTCAGCGTGTGGGTCGACATGAAAATGGTGACGCCGTCCGCCGCCAGCTTCCGGAAGAGCTTCTTGACCATGATGATGGCCAGCGGGTCGAGCCCCACCATGGGCTCGTCCACGATCAGCACCTCCGGGTCGTGCAGCACGGCCGAGGCCATGATGAGGCGCTGCTTCATGCCGTGGGAGTAGGATTCGATGAGCTCGTTGGACCAGTCCGAGAGGGCGAACATCTCCAGGGTGGCCGTTGCTTTCGGCTGGAACTCGGAAACCGGCACGCCGTAGATGTCGGCCGTAAACCGCAGGAATTCGAGGCCGGTGAGCTTCTCGTAGAGATAGGGGCGGTCCGGTATGAAGCCGATCTTGCGCTTGGCCCGCTCCGGCTCCGCCTGCAGGTCGATGCCGCAGACGGCGACCGAGCCCGCCGTCGGCGCCAGCACGCCGCCCAACATCTTGATGGTGGTGGTCTTGCCGGCGCCGTTGGGCCCGATGAACCCGAAAATTTCACCCCGGCCGACCCTCAGGGTAAGGCGGTCGACGGCGGTGAACCCGTTGTAGATCTTGGTCAGCTGGGTCAACTCGATCATGGGTGCGAGGATGGCCTGGTGCCCGATTCCCGGGGTGGGTCCATCGGAAGCGGGTTTGTGATCGAAGCGTTCAGCTTCAGGCAATGACCGATCGGTCTTAAGCCGCTCATTTTCGATTCCTCATTATAGCACATCGCAGGCGTGTGCCAAGGCGGACGCCCGGGAAATGCCGGTTTCCGGCGCGCTCCGCCGCCGCGTCATTCCAGGATGGCGATGGTCAGTCTCCCCATGAGCCCCACCAGGTCCAGCGACTGCTGCATCGACCCGGTGACGAACCGGATGTGCGTCACGTCCGCCGGGAGCTGGTCGAACAGGGCATCCGCCGTGACCCAGCGCCCCAGGTACAGCAGGTTCCAGGCGTGGTAGTAGAATTTGCCGCGCAGGTAGACAACGCCGGCCTCCACGCGGGCCGGTATCCCGGCCGCCCGCGCCAGGGCGGCGAACAGCACGGCGTGCTCGTTGCAATCGCCCATGCGGTTGTCGAGAGTGGCCACGGCATCCGGCAGGGACAGCACCGGCCGTCTCTCGATGTTGGCGCGGATCCAGTCCATGAGGCGTCGGGCCTTCAGGAGCGGCGGCATGTGGGAGGTGTCGCCGAGGATCGAGCGCACCTGGGCGCGGATCTTCGCGTGATCGGACTGGATGAACGGCTCCGGCTTCAGATACACCCGCTCGAGGGCGGGCAAGCTCTCCTCCGTCAGCACGTCCGGCAGCTCTTCGAGCGACTCCTTGCGGACGGTGAGCACGCCGTCGGAAACCCTCTGGCGCCCGCCCGGCAGCTGCAGGCCCTCTGTCGTGGCGCCGCCGATCGCAACCCGCAGCACCTCCAGGGCCTCGGGGCTCCCGATGGGCCGATTGGGCGTGATCGATGCGAGTTCGGTCAGGTCCTGGCTGGCGGCGAGCCCCAGATCGTCCAGGGCATCCGCGCGGGAGGTTTTTTCCAGGCGCATGCCCAGCAGACCGCGTTCCTTGAGCAGGTCGCCGTTTTGACCGATCCAGGCGGTTTGGATCATGCCCCGGAAATTCATGGTCACCTTGGTGGCGGGGAGACGTTGCCCCATTACCGGCACGTCCTCCGGCCCGATGACCTCGACCAGGACGGGTATTTGCGCCAGCGCCGCCGGGTCGAACACATCGAATGTGTAGCGGTTGCCGGGCTTGAGCTCCGCCATCGCCAGGGCGTCGATGACGGCCGCCGCGGGCGTGATGCCCTTTTGGACGGGTATCTCGATGCTGCGCCGGTCGCCGGCGGCCTCGGTGCGGACGGACAGGACGCCTCCGGACGCCTCGCCCCGGGCGGAAAAGCGGAACCGGCCCGACTCGATCCCGAACTCGAAGCGTTCCAAAACGAGGTTCCGGTTCAGCCGTGAGCGGGTCTGCAGGTGAAGGTCCTGGATCATGCCCATGGTATTGATCCGCATGGCCACCTTTTCCTCCAGCTCATAGCCGGTGTCCGTAGGCTGCAGGCGGCTGTGGGCGAAGCCGATCTTGCGGTTGTTCTGGAAAATGTTCATCCAGGACTCCCGGGGCCGGGCGCGTTCACCCGCATCGGTCGACAGGGGTCGCGGCCGCGCAGCGAAACTCTCCCAGACATCCAGCCGGATGCCGAGCAGAACGGCGAAGACAACGGCGGCGGCGATTCCGGCGACCCGGAATCCGGTCATGCGATGATCCGTCACGGCAACAGTCTAACATGGCAGCCCCCAAAAGGCGAAAAGCCGCGGCGCCAGTTTTTTTATTGACAACCCGGTTATTTTTCGGGATATTCAAATCACGTTGAAGTTGCTGGATATTGGTACTCGTGGTGAAGTTGTTTTGTGAGATCCATCGGTTTGCCATACTCCCGATTCATTCGTGTTGAGGCTTCTGAAGCAGGGCCAGAAATGGTTCTGCTTTTTTTGTTTGAGGGTCGCGAGGAGAGTCAATTCAACCATCGGGAGGAGGAGCGTATGCCGGAAGGAGTCGTCAAGTGGTTCAACGAGAAAAAAGGGTTCGGGTTCATCAAAAAAGAAGACGGACAGGACGTTTTCGTCCACTACTCCGCCATCAAGGGCCAGGGCTTCAAGTCGCTGGGGGAGGGCGATCGCGTGCGATTTGAAGTCCAGCAGGGTGCCAAGGGCCCGGCGGCGGCCGAGGTGGAGAAACTCCCCTGAAAAACTGCGCCGCGCGCCGTGATCCGGCGTTGTGCGGCTTTTGTAAATGCTCACAGCTTATAAAAGCTGAGATAGTTTGGTGCGGTCTTTTGTTTTGAGCCTCAACCTGCCGCACGCTCTTGGCTGACGGCCTTATGCTTGTTTTTCAAAACCCTTGCAAACAACTGTTGGTATGCCCCATCGATCCCCCGTTCACGCTTCGGCGCGGCGGGGGATCATTTTTTGAGCAGTTCCCGGGCGTGCTCGAGCGTCACGCGGGTGATCTTTTCGCCGCCGAGCATCCGCGCGATCTCGCGGGTGCGATCGTCGGCGGAAAGCAGCGTGATGGCGGTCCGGGTGCGGCCGGAGGCCACGTGCTTGGAGATCTTGAAATGGTTGTCGCCGAACTTGGCGATCTGGGGCAGGTGGGTGATGCAGATGACCTGATGATGTTGGGCCAGGGTCGCCAGCTTGCGGCCGACCACCTCGGCGACGGCCCCGCCGATGCCCGCATCGACCTCGTCGAAAACGATGGTGGCCACGGACTCGCTGGCGGCGAGGATCGACTTCAGCGCCAGCACCACGCGGGACAACTCCCCGCCCGAGGCGATGGCGACCAGGGGTTTGAGTGTTTCGCCGACATTCGGCGCGATCGTGAAAACGGCACGGTCGATTCCGCTCTCGGAGACTGCGTTCGTGCCGACGACGAGGTGCGGGTCGGTGTCCGCGTCCGCCGGGGTGGCGCTCAGGGCCACGGCGAATTTCGTGTCGGCCATTTTCAACGTGGACAGCTCGGCAGCCACGCGCGCGGCGAATCGCTTCGCCGCCGCCTCACGTTTCTTCGAAAGCAGCGTGGCCTGCCGGGCGGTCTCGGCGTGCCGCTCGCGCAGCCGGTCTTCCACCGCCGCGATCTCGGTGCTGATGTTTTCGATGGCGGACAGCTCTGCCGTTGAGCTGGCGAGCTTCTCCAACACGGCCTCAAGCGAGCCGCCGTATTTGCGCTTGAGCCGGTTCAGCGCATCCAGCCGCTCCTCGACCTCCTCCTGGCGCCGGTCGTTGAATTCGACCGACTTCAGGTAGGCGCGCAGCCCCTCCACGAGGTCCTCGACCCGGTAGGCGATCTCGGCGCAGGCCTCGGCTTTGGCCACCACCTGCGGATCGATCCGCCCTATCCGCTCGAAATTCCGGCGCACCTCGGTCAAGCGCTCCGCAACGGAGCCGGACGCACTGTAGAGGGTGTCGACGCCGCCCTGGACGGCTTCGACCAGGGCGCCGGCGTTCTTCAGGCGCGTCCGCTCCTGCTCGAGCTCGCGGTCTTCCCCCGGCGCGATGCCCGCCGCCTCGATCTCTTTCTGCTGGAACTCCAGCAACTCCGTGAGCTCGGCCTGCCGGGCCTGCCGGACCCGGAGTTCCCTGAGGTGCTTCAGCTCAGGGATGATCTCGTGGACCAGGGCGGAAACGGCCTCGCGCTGGGCCATCAGCCCAGCGAACTGGTCCAGCATGAGCAGGTGCTGGTCTTCCTTGAGCAGCCCCTGGTGGGCGTGCTGGCCGGAGATGCTGGCCATGTTTTCGGTGATGGCGGAGAGCACCTGAAGGGTTGCGAGGCGGCCGTTGACGTAGCTGCGGTTGCCCTCCGCACGCGAGATGACGCGCCGCACCAGGAGCCCCTCCGTCAGGCTGTAACCCATGTCGGCCGCCGTCTGCGCGGTGCGGGATTGCGGGGCGATGTCGAAGAGCGCCTCGAGCTCCGCCGATTCGGCGCCCGTTCGCACCATGTCCGTGGACGCGCGGCTGCCCAGGATCAAATTGACGGCGTTGATGATGATGGATTTGCCGGCGCCGGTTTCGCCGGAGAGAATCGTCAGCCCCGCGTCGAAGCGGATGTGGAGGTCGTCGATGATGGCGAAGTTGCGGATCGAAAGTTCTTTCAGCATAAGCCGCCTGGGGTGAACGGTTGCGACGGCGGTCATTATACACAGGCCGGGCGTGTTGTAAAGATGCAGAACGCGTGCTTCCGAAAAACCTTGAATGATGAGCGCAAAGCCCTTAAAGTGAATAGAAGTGGTTCACAACCTCGGATCCCCCCTGAGGGCCAGGCGCAGGCCGATTCGAAAGCACAGCGACCACGGCAGGTGGTGAGCATCGGGCGGAGAGGGAAGCTTCGTGCTAAATCGCTCGCCTTCGCGGTTCAAAAAATCTTGAATGATGAGCGTCAAAGCTCTTAATGTGGCTGGCATGCGCCGGTCGGTACCCGGCGCAATCAATCTCTGTGAAAGCGAGAACACGAACCGATGGGAAAGTTGCCGATTCTGGTGATGGCGACACGGAACCCCGGCAAGACAGCTGAAATCCGCGAGCTGCTCAAGGGTTTCCGGTCGAGATCAAGAGCCTGTCCGATTTCGGGCCGATTCCCGAGGTCGAAGAGGACGGAGACACGTTCGACGCCAATGCTTACAAGAAGGCGAGTTTCACGGCGCGTGTGCTCGGTTTTCCGGCGATCGCCGACGACTCCGGGATTGTCCGTGGAGGCCCTGAACGGGGCGCCGGGGGTGATTCCGCCCGCTATGGCGGGGAAAACGCCTCCGACGAAGACCGCCGCAACAAGTTGCTCGCCGAGATGGGCGGCCGGACCGATCGCAAGGCGGCCTTCGGGTGCGTGATCTCGCTTGCCGTGCCCTCGGGGCCGGCGCTCACTTACGAAGGGCGCTGCGAGGGAGTGCTGGCGGAGGCGCCCGCG